>CAWJVT010000001.1:0-200907 GCA_963846395.1 uncultured Actinomycetota bacterium
GACTTCACACGCGAGAGGTCGGTGGTTCGAAACCACCCGTGCCCATCAGAAGAGAGGCCTGCAAACCGGCCTTTCCCCGCTTGACTAAGTGGTGGCCGAGTGGGTCGTTTCGTCCGCGAAGCGACGAATCGCGTGGAGGACCTGCTCGGGCTGCTCGAGATGGGGCAGGTGTCCGGCGCGCGGGACAGCCTCGAACCGGGCGTTGGGGAATGAGGCGGTATAGGCGCGTCCGTAGGGTTCTGGCGCAATCTGGTCGCTCTGGCCCCAGATCACCGCGACTGGGGTTTGAACGAGCGCGAGCCGCCGCCGCAGCTTTGGATCGTGCATGTAAGGCTCGCGGGCGTACACGGCGAGCGTCACCGCGTTGGCGGCCTGGATGTCACGTGTCTCCTGGGGGAGCTGGGTCGGGTCGGGTGCGGTTGCGGGGTCGTGGAATGAGTGCGCGATCAGTTGCTGTGGGGTCATGGAGAAGAAGTCGGCGAGCTCGATCCCCTCTACATCGATCCCGACCGCATTGAGTAGCACCGTGCCGGTGATCCGCCGATGCTCGCGCACGGCCATCTCGGAGGCGATCCAGCCGCCGATCGATGAGCCGATCACCAGCACATCGCGCAAATCTCGTTGCTCGAGCAGTTGCAGATAGCTGAGCGCGATGTCGTCGATCCGGTCATACCAGTCCGGTCGCGGGGTCCCCACGAAGCCGGGATGCACCGGTGACATCACTTCAAAGTCATCGGAAAGCGCGGACGGAAGCGATCCCATCGACGGCGGCCCACCACCTCCGTGCAGGAGCAGAACGGCTGGCCCTCGCCGCGCTGATCGATGGTTATCTGCGGGTCGTCGGCGTAGAAACCGTTGTTGATGCTCCTGGGCATGTTCGCCTCTAGTCGGTGTTGACGGGGGCAGGTGTTCCCGCGGGGTATGTGGCGTAGCGGGCCATCACCGAGAGAATCGCCTCCGGGCCCATTTCTCCAGAGGCTGCGAGCGTGCGGAGATCGCGGAAGTAGTCGACGTAGAGATCGGGGGTGAACGTGTTGAGCATGATCAGCGGCTCATCGCCGGGGTTGGCGAAGGTGTGTTCAGCGCCTATCGGCACCGAGATGAAAGTTCCGGCCGGCGCCTCGCGCTCGGTATCGCCGACGGTGAACCGAGCGGTGCCGGAGATGACGTAGAAGGTCTCATCGTGCCTCTGGTGCCAGTGAGGCGGCGGCCCACCGGTGCGTGGAGGAACGGTGAGGACGGCGACCGCAAGACGGTGAGCGGTGCGGCTGCCGTCTTCGACCATCCGCATCTCAACGGGGCCGGGAAGAACGATTTCCCCCTCGCGGGGTCCAATGACCGCTGCCTCAGACACAGGCGGCTCCGTTCGTGAGAGTTGGCTATCACGACGAACCGTACCGCATTCGCGCGCATCCTGCAAGCTCACTATCATTACGAGGGTGAGCCCACGTGTACGCCACGACTCGACGGGCATGCCCGAGGAGCGTGGCCGTGTCAACCAGAAGCGCCGCACACGCGCCGGGATCGTCGCCGCCTGCCAACGCTTGATCACCGCCGGCGCGGAGATCAACATGCCGGCCGTCGCCAGCGCAGCGCTGGTCTCCGAACCGACCGCGTACCGATACTTCCCGGACCTCGCCTCCCTGCTTGAGGAAGCGCTTGCCGGCATCGAGCCCGACCCCGAAGCGGCTTTCGCCGCTGGCGCCGATCCCGCTGATCCGGTCGAGCGGGTCGCCTACGCCGCCGAGCTTCTGGCGAACCTGGTGCTCGAGCGCCAAGCGGCGATCCGCGCACTCATCTCCGTCTCGATCACCCGGGGTACAGCCGGGCAGCTACGGCCGGGCTACCGCTTCGCGCTCATCGATCAAGCGCTGACACCGCTAACGAACCACAACCCCGGCATCGACCCGGCAACGCTCGAACAGCTCCGCCGCGACCTCGCGATCGTGATCAGCGCCGAGGCCGTCCTCACCCTCACCGACCTCTACGGCCTCGAGCACGAAGCAACAGTCGCGAGCATCGTGCACACCGCACGACTCATCACCAAAACGACGCTAGGCCAGCCTCAAGCACACCCGCGCGACTTCGCCGGTCCCCGCCTCTGACGGAGTAGCAAGCGGGTCGGTGTGACCTCACGCCGCCTCGGTGTCGATTGTTCGTAGCTCGCCGACGGGCGTGGGCTGGTCGACGTCCGAGCTCCGCTCGTTGTCCGCATGGACGATCAGGGCCGGTATCGGAGAGTGGTTGAGCACGTAGTGGCTGACGCTGCCAAGCAGGGTGGAGCGCACGGCCCCTCGACCGCGTGAGCCCATCACAATCAGGTCGTGCTGACCCCGCTTGATCTGATCGATCACCGCAACTCTGATCGGGTGCCCGGTGAGAATCGTGGTAACCGGGATGTCGTCGGGCACACGGTCGCGTGCCCTCCGAAGCACCGCCTCGGCCCGGGCCTGGGCTTGGTCGTCGATCGGTGGAAGCGACCCGAACGTGAGCCCCGCGTAGGCGATCGAGGGCAGCTTCTCGAGGCCGGTGATGAGGGTCAGTCGCGTGTGTTCGCTTGCGGCTAGGTCGACCGCTTGCGTCAGTGCCTCGTCGGCGTCAGGCGAGCCGTCGACAGCGACCAGGATGTTGTGAAACATGGGTGCTCCTCTCCTGGAACCATAGAACCCATTGCTTGACAAGCCTATCGCCGACAAATATAGTTTGTCAATGCATATGCGGAGCAAGCACGATCGCTCTCAGCAGACCCAACACGTGTCGACCCACCTCCTGTCCGATGCGGCTCTTTTGATCCGCCTCTTGAGCAAGGAGATGGATAGCGGCGGACTCACCCGTACCGAGGTCGGGGTTCTCAGAAGCCTCTCCGGAGACCCGCTGCGGATCACGGAGCTCGCCGAACTCGAGGGACTCGCACAGCCAACCACGACGTTGCTGGTCAAGCGCCTCGAGGAGCAGAACCTCGTTCGGCGCGAGCGCCAGGCTGACGACCAGCGCGTAGTGCTGGTCTGGCTGACCGACGACGGTGCGGCCGCGTTCGAGGACTACAAGGCGCGGGCGTTCGCGGCGCTGCGCGTATACCTGGATGCGATGCCGGAAACTCAGCTGGACGCACTGGCGGCCGCCACCGACGCGCTGGATGAGCTGATCCGCAAGCTGCAGAACGACCCGCCCGAGCGAGCGGCAAGCAGATGAGCCTCTGAGCGAAGGTGGCGGGCGAGCGCTGGGTGGGAGAGCGTCACTGACAGTCTGCGCTCCACGTCCGGCGTCCCGATGCTGCGAGAAGAACGGGCTGTGCGGACGGCTCAGGCAGGCGGGTTACCGGGAACCGCCACGTCGTGTGGTTCCGAGAGGGCAGGTGCGACCAGCTTGGCACTCATCTTGACCGTCTTGACAGCGCCGGTGGCGCCCGCTTGAAGCGTCGCTGCGACCGTGATCACCACGATGCCCGGGATCAGCAGCACGTGGATGCCGAGCATCAGGATGCCCAGGCGACCAAGCAAGTAAGGCGGCGTGCAGACGACCGCTCCCAGTGCCCCGCCAACGGCACTGACCGTCAGCTTGTCGCGCCGAGAGACGGTGGGCTTGACGCCGATCAGCCGCGACGGGACCGCGACGTAGCAGACCATCATCACGCCGAGTACAACGCTCAACGAGAGCCCGAACCAAGGACGACCCCAGCGCGTCACGACCGTGGTCGCGAGGCCGAGAAGCAAGCCGACGACGAATCCCGAACCCAGCACCACTTTGAGATGGACGCGGGCCTCGGCGAACGCCGGCCTGACCCGCGGAGCTCCCGGTTGCACGATTGCGAACGCGAAGACGGCATTCAGGAAAAAGCTCGCTGCGGTAATCGCCGCGATCGCGAGCACGATTGGAATCAGCACCGGTCCGCGTAACACGTGAAACGACTTCCCGTGCAAGGCGTGGGCCTTGAGATCGAACATCACAAGCCAGATCCACATCGCCGGTAACACCTGGACAAGCATCAGCCGCCAATTGGTGAGCAGCAGCCTGACCCCCTGAAACAGCATCGCGAAGCCACCGATCACGAATGCCAGCGGAGCCAGCACGCGGTGGGAGCTGCTCAGCCGTAGGAGCACCCGCTCCACCATCGCCTCATCGCCGTCCCGCACCGCGTCCACCAACCGCCGAACGCGAGCGGACAGGGTGGCGTCCTGGTCGGGCTTCGGTGCGTCGCTACTGCCCGGCGCAAACACCGGCCGGACTAGGCCGAATGGTCGCCGCGAAGCGCCGGACGGGCTCGCTTGCCGCGGGGGTCGCCGGCCCGCGTTGTGGCCGGCCAGGGGTCCGGGACGCTGCCGTGTAGCCGTGTTCCCTGCGAAGGTCTCGAGTAAACGCACAGCGTGCCGCCGACGGCAGCGATGCGGTCGTGCATGTTGCTCAGTCCGGCCCCCCGCGGCGTCAGGCCAGGATCAAACCCGCAGCCCGTGTCGCAGACTGTGAATTCCAGCGCGTGGGCGGTCTCCCAGGCGCGGACGGTGATCCCCGCCGCGCCAGCGTACTTGGCTGCATTGTCCATCGCCGCGAGGCAGGTGAAGTAGACCGCGCTCTCGACCTCGGGTCGGCAGCGACGTAGTCCTCGCGCTGACACCGTGACCGGCTGGGCCGCGTAACGGCCGGCGGACACGAGTGCCGCATCCAGACCGTTGGAGACCAGCAGCACCGGATAAACCCCATGCGCGAACGCACGCACCTCCTCGATGGCTTTCTCGACCTCATCTCCGAACGCGTTCAATGCCGCGCTTGCGTCCGTCTCCCCGCGCTCCTGGAAGCGGTCAGCAGCCACCGCGAGCCGAATCCGCAGTCCGGTCAGACGTTGCTGAACCCCGTCGTGGAGGTCTTGCTCGATGCGCCGCCGATCGGCGTCGCCGGCAACGAGCACGCGGCGTGCGAGCCCAGAGGGAAGTAGCCGCGACACAGATTCCAAGAAAGCGCCGGGATTCCGGCCGCCGGGCGCCACTGCGGGCGACGCCGTCTCCTTCAGCGCGACGCTCATCGGCCCACTGTCTGGTGCTCAGCCGCGAGCAACTCCTCGGCCATCAAACGTCAGCCCCCGTTTCCGGTGTCTGGCAGCTGCTTGGCCGCAAGACGGCCCGCCCTTCCCGTTGCACTTCGTCGAACGCGCCAACACGCCTCCATGCGTTTCGGTCGCGTCCCTCCGCGTTCAGGCTACTCCGTGCAAGCGCGCCCATCAATCTGACCGTTCCCCTGGAAATTAGGGTCTTCCCGCAACGCCTGAACAGCCATAAACCGGCTAAACGAACTTCACACGCTAGAGGTCATGTGATCACATGTGGGCCACATGCGTCCGGGGCCGCCCCGCATCGGAGGCACGGGTTGGGAGCGTCGGGCCGCCGACGACGCTCCCCTGAGGCCGTACTTCATGTCGGCGGCCGATCGCTACGCGTCCGTTGGGTCAAGCTGCAGGGCGACGGAGTTGATGCAGTAGCGATCGCAGCCGTTAGGACCGTCGTTGAAGACGTGTCCCAGGTGGCCGCCACATGCGGCGCATGTCACCTCGGTGCGGCGCATGAAGAGGCTGCGGTCCTCGTGCAGATCGACGTTGGCCCGGTTCGTGGGGTCCGTGAAGCTCGGCCAACCTGTGCCGGAGTCGAACTTGGTGTCTGAGGAGAAGAGCTCCGCGGAGCACGCGGCGCAACGGTAGACGCCGTCCTCCTTTGTGTGGACGTAGGCGCCGGTGAACGGTCTCTCAGTCGCCTTACGGCGAAGGACCTCGTAGGCCTCCGGAGAGAGCTCCTCGCGCCACTGCTGGTCGGTCTTTTCGATACGACTGGTCATGCTGCTCCCTTTCGTGATGCGTTGATCGGTTTGACCCGCCGGCTGCGGAAACGGTTCATGCAACTGGCGTGAGAACCTATGTGCTTCATGACGGGGTCATACGACCGATGAGCTCTACCTGGCACCAGCTGCATTTCCGACTCGACCATCGGTGGACTCAAGCCCACATGTCCGCGTACCTGGACTTGGAAATGGGTTCGCGTCTGCGTGTGCGCCTCGAGCGGCACACGGCTGAATGCCCGCAATGCCGTGCTGTCCTCGGCGAACTGCGGCGCATGCTCGTTCTGCTCGAGTCGGCGTCCCCCCCAGAGCCAGCAATCGACGGGCCTGCAATCGCCAGTCGCGTCCTGCGACAGCTGCATGAGCCATCCGCCGGGTGATTTCGCCGAAGACCACGCGTTGATCGCGCGCGCCCGCGCTGGAGACGAGGACGCGTTCGAGCAACTCGTGACCGAGCACTCGGCACGCGTCTACGGCGCACTGCGGCGGTTCGGGCTGAACGCGCAGGAAGCCGACGAGGTCGCACAACAGGTGTTCGTCCGCGCCTGGCGAGGACTTCCACGCTTTCAGGAACGCTCTCGGTTCTCCACCTGGCTCTACCGGATCGCGTTCAACGAGGCCCAGCGCCAACTTGCTCGTCGCCCGTCGTCCGCCGTGCAGCAGTCGTCCGACGACGTGGACGCGATCGCAGCGTTGCCAGCCGTGTCCGGGAACGGGCCCGAGGAACGCACACTGGGCCGCGAGTTCGAGCACGTACTCGCCGACGCGTTGGCGCAGCTCCCCGCCGACCTGCGCGCCGCTGTCATCCTCCGCGACCTCGAGGGGCTTTCAACCGAGGAAGCCGCGTCGGCGACCGGCATACGTCAGGCCGCCTTCAAGAGTCGTCTGCACCGCGGACGTATGCGGCTACGCGCCCTGCTCGAGCCGTACCTCAGGCTCGAGCAGGCGCACTAGCGGGCAAACTCAGGATCAGTCGGTCGACGGAATCTCGATGGTGACCCCGCAGGCCAGCCCTGAGCGCTCGAAGTAGCGCTGGTGGTACTCCTCGGCGCGATAGAAGGTGGTAGCGGGCACGATCTCCGTCGTGATTGGCTTGACGAGCGACTCCTGCTCCACCTCGCGCGTGGCGAGAGCCAGCTGCTCCTGATCTGCATCGTGGAAGAAGATCGCAGAGCGGTACTGGCTTCCGACATCCCAGCCCTGGCGGTTCAAAGTCGTGGGGTTGTGGATGTGCCAGAACGTGTACAGCAGCTTCCGATAGCTCACGATTGCCGGGTCGAAGATCACCTCGACGGCCTCGGCGTGGCCGGTCTCGCCGCCGCACACCTCCTCGTACGTTGGGTCTGAGGTCGTTCCGCCCGTATAGCCAACGGCGACGTCAAGGACGCCATCGAGCTCGCGGAAGGCCGCCTCGACCCCCCAGAAGCAGCCTGCGGCAAACGTCGCACGAGCGGTGCGATCGAGCCCGGCTGAGCTACCGGACTGGCCTTGAATCAGCTGTGTCATTTCGGTCCTTTGGTCGAACAGAAGTCGGTTATGCCTGGATAGACCCGCGGCAGGCACAAAACGATTCCGACGGGGGAGTAGCTTTTTGATGACGCGTTCCGCGCAACCAAAGACTCAGGAGTGGAGACATGGCAACCGAAAAAGCGATCCTCGCTGGTGGATGCTTCTGGGGCGTCCAGGACCTGATCCGCAAGCTCGATGGCGTGATCAGCACGCGAGTGGGCTACAGCGGCGGTGACGTGCCCAACGCGACGTACCGCAATCACGGTTCACACGCGGAGGCGATCGAGATCACCTTCGACCCCGAGCGCATCTCCTACCGCGACCTTCTGGAGTTCTTCTTCCAGATCCACGACCCGACAACCAAGGACCGCCAGGGCAACGATGTCGGCGCGAGCTACCGCTCGGCCATCTTCTACGCAGACGACGACCAGCGGCGGATCGCCGAGGACACAATCGCCGACGTCGAGGCTTCAGGCCTGTGGCCAGGGAAGGTCGTCACCGAGGTCGCTCCCGCCGGCGCCTTCTGGGAGGCCGAACCCGAGCACCAGGATTACCTCGAGCGCTACCCGGCCGGCTACACCTGCCACTACATCCGCCCGGACTGGAAGCTTCCGCGGCGCGCAGCGCAGGTTGCGCACTCGGGCGAGCCAGCGTGATCAGGCGGTGAACCACCGTCGCGGTCACTTCCGGATGGCAGCGCCGGTTTCCGGATCGAAGAACTCGACCCGGTCCGGCTGAACGGCGAAGGCGATCTGGTCGCCGACCGTGACCGGCGGGCGCGGCGCGATCCGTGCGACGTTCAGGTCATCGCTGACCTCGGCCGGCGCGAGGTCGTCGTCGGCTCCGGCTCGCTCGGTGGGCACCATGGGGGCATCGGTGCGGAAGTGGACGAGCTGCTCCGATCCCAGTGCTTCGACCAGCTCTACGTCGCCGAGCAGACGAGCATGCGGACCATGGCCGTTTGCGACCGAGAGATCCTCCGGGCGAATGCCCACTACCACAGGGCGACCGCGAAAGTCGTTCAGCGCGGAACGGGCCTGGATCGACGCCGCCGGCAGTTCGAGCCGCTGCGACCCGACCGTTACCGCGGTGCCGTCGGAGATGAGCTCCCCTTCGAATAGGTTCATCGCCGGCGAGCCGATGAAGCCGGCGACGAACGTGTTGGCCGGGTTGTCGTAGAGCATCTGTGGCGTATCGCACTGCTGGAGTAGCCCGTTACGCATAACCGCGACGCGATGGCCGAGTGTCATCGCCTCAGTCTGGTCGTGGGTCACGTAGATCGCCGCCACGCCGATCCGTCGCTGGACACGCGCCACCTCAGCACGCATCTGAACCCGCAGCTTGGCGTCAAGGTTGGACAGCGGCTCGTCCATCAGGAACACCTTGGGTTCGCGCACAATTGCACGGCCCATGGCGACTCGCTGGCGCTGCCCTCCCGACAGCTGCCCGGGTCGGCGACCGAGGACCTCCGTCAGTCCGAGCACCCGAGCGGCATCGCCGACACGAGCCGCCACCTCGCGCTTCGGGAGCCCTCGCATCTGCAGACCGAACCCGATGTTGCCGGCGACGTTCATCTGCGGATAGAGCGCGTAATTCTGGAAGACCATTGCGATATCCCGATCACGCGACGCCACGTCATTGATGACCTGGTCGCCGATCCGGATCGTCCCCGAGCTCACGGCTTCAAGCCCGGCGATCATCCTCAGCACGGTGGTCTTGCCGCATCCCGACGGGCCGACGACCACCATCAACTCACCGTCGGCGATCTCCAGGTCGAGCCCGTGGACCGCCTCGAATCCATTCGGATAGACCTTTCTCACTGCTTCCAAGCTGATCGACGCCATCGTTCTCCTCAGCGCCGATTCAGCGCTCTCGACTCTCCAGGCGCAACACCGACCAGCCATCGACGATCGGCACCTCACAGATGACCGCGCGACCCTCCCGGTGGGAGCCCACCTCCAACTCGACAGGGGCAAACCGCCCCCCGCCGCGACCGAGCACTGCGACGCTTGCGCGCCAGCGCTCGGGCTGTTCCACAAGCGCCGTGACCGTCGCGGCTTCGCAGCTTCCCGCCCCGGTTCCCTCTGACCACGACCCCTCGCGGCTACCGGAAAGGTCGATCAGGCTGACCACGATCGTCCCTGGATCGCGCACCACGCGCGTGAACAGGGCACCTCCGACCGGCTCGGGCTTAGCTGTGGCCGAAGCCGCGACCGTCACCGCTGCGTTCTCGTCGTCCAGCTCGTACCAGCTCGTGTCCTGCCCGAAGCGGAACAGGTCACGACAGCGCAGCGCGAAGCGGTGCCAGGCGATCGCGGTGTCGGCCTCTGCCTCTGTCAGCCGCTCGTGATCGACGTAGTAGGGATGGCGTAGCGCGCCGGCCGCATCGCCCCAGATCAGCGTGCCGATCCCGAGCGCTGTCGCGATCGCCTCCGTCAGGACGACGGTGCGCAGGCCCTGGTCGCGATCCGCCTTCCCAGACAGGCGGATAGATCGCGAGCGTGTCCCCTTGCCGCTCCGCACCACCGGCGCTGCGCGCCATCAACGCTTCGAGATGACGCCAGCGGTCGTTCGGCGGCCACACCTCGACGTAGCGAAAGCCCAGTGCCGCGGGCGGCTCTATCCCCGATGGAACACCATTGACCTGGTTGAAGCTGATCACGTCATCTGCGCGCGCCGCCCGCACGGCGCCGATGAACGACTCATAGCCCGCGTCGATCGCGACCGGCTTGCCCTCCGCGTTCAGCGGCGCGCGCGGATATCCGTACGTGTCCAGGTGAAAGCCGTTGAAGCCGAGCGCGTCGGCGGCGCCGCCGTACTGCGTGACCCAGTGTCGTTGCCATTCCGTATCGCCGGGGTCCATGATGTCCAGCAGGTCACCGAGCGATTCCTGCGCGCCGTCGCTGCGGTAAAGGCGCGACTCGCGATGGGTTCCCGGGTCCGCTGCGGCGACCGGCGCGTAGGCCTGTGCGACGGCGCCGCGTGACCTGATTCCGGAAATCAGCGCCTCGAGCGCGTGACGGTCGATCTCGCGGCCGAGGCCGTCCCGGTACACGCCGGCCGGGCCGAGCGGCTCCGAGTAGCGCTCCATCCAGTCGTAGATCTGGACTACCGTGCAGCGCAGTCGCGTCAGCCAGCTCAACGTCGACGGCACGGTCGTCTGATCGAAGGAGGTCGCGAAGCCCAGGATCGGGTCCTCGCCGGATCGCTCGCGCACGCTCACCAGTTCCTCAGCCAGCAGCGTCTCGTCAGCCGCATACAGCTCGATGGTGTGCGTCCCGACCGGTATTCCGTGAAAGCGCGCCTCGCCGCCGCTGACTTCGCCGGCGAACGTCCGGCCGAAGGCGGTGCGCACAAGGGCCGACACAACCTGGGTAGGAAGCCCTGAGGCCACGATCGGCTCGCCCGTCAGATACTGGCAGCGCAGGTCAGCGAGCATCGAGGTCACCGGATCCCTCCGACCGAGACGCCGCGGCGGAACCAGCGCTGTGAGATCAGGTAGACGATGACGCTCGGCACCGTCGCGATCATCGAGCCGGCGAACAGCGGTCCCCACTGCGTCGTGTGCTCGCCGATGAAGAAGTTGAGCGCGATCGGCAGTGTCCAGTGCGAGGGGTTGTTGATCAGCGTGAGCGCGACCACGAACTCCTCCCAGGCGAAGTTGAACGTGAACACGGCGACGATCGCGATCGCCGGGATCGACAGCGGCGCGATCAGGCGAGTGAGCACTCGCAGGGTGCTCGCGCCCTCGAGTCGGAAGGACTCCTCGAGCTCCTTCGGGATCGCTTCGAAGAAACCGCGCAGCAGAAAGATCGAGAACGGCAGATTCTCACTCGAGTAGATCAGCACCAGGCCAGGCAGCGAGTTGGTCAGATGTAGCCGCGCCATCAGGATGTACTGCGGAATCACCAGGTCGACGCTCGGCACCGCCAGGCTCGCCAGGAACAGGTAGAAGATGATCTCCTTGAAGCGGAACTGGTAGCGCGCGAACGCGAACGCGGCCAACGACGCGAACACGACGGTCAGCACGACCGTCCCCAGAGCGACCAGCAGGCTGTTGAAGAAGTAGCGGCCGAAGCTGTTCTCGGACCAGGCCTGCACGTAGTTGGTCGTCGTGGGATGGGACGGGATCAGGGTCGGATGGGACTGCAGGATGTCCTGGGTCGGTTGGAACGACAGCGAGATCATGTAGAGCAGCGGGAAGAGCGCGACAGCCGCAAACAGGCAGGCGACGACAAACCGCGTACGGGTCCAGGTGCGCACGCCGAACAGCCCCGGCTCATGGTTGGGCTGCGGGCGGCGTCGCCAGCGGGCGACGCCGCGCTTCCGAACGAGACCCGGTTCGGCTTGGAGCGTGCTCACTGGACATCACCTCGGCGCATCACGCGGATCTGGAGGATGCTCATCGCGAGCACCACCACCGCCATCAGCGATGCGATCGCGGCCGCATAGCTGAACTGGAAATCGGTGAACGCCTGCTGGTAGGCGTAGCTGAGCAGCACGTGCGTGGAGCCATACGGGCCGCCCTGCGTCAGCAGGAAGACCTGGACGAAGACCTGGCTCGCGCCGATCACGAGCAGCACCAGGACGAACACGCTCGTCGGCTTGATGCTCGGAAGGATCACGTAGCGCCAGACGCGCCGCTCGGGGGCGCCGTCGACGCGGGAGGCCTCGACCAGCGACCGCGGCACGCCGTCGAGCGCGGCAAGGAACATGATGAAGGACCAACCGACCCCCTTCCAGATGCTGACCATCCAGATCACGGCCATGCCGGTCCACTTCTGGGCGAGCCAGTCGGTGTGAACGGCGTGGCCGGCGAAGATCGAGATCACGGCGTTGGCGAGTCCGCCCTGCTCCGCGAAGATGTAGGCGAAGATGTAGCTGACGACGACCCAGGAAGTGACCACCGGGATGAAGATCAGGCCGCGCAACAGCCCGCGGCCGGGCAGGCGGTCGGTCAGCAGCGCGGCGGCCACGAGCCCGAGCGCCATCTGGATCGGAACCGTGATCACCGTGAAGAGCACCGTGTTGATCGCTGCCGTCTTCGCCTCGGGGTCGTGGAAGACAGCTGTGTAGTTCGCGAATCCGACCCCCGGGTTGGCAGCGCCGGGGAAGATGTGCCAGTTGTAGAAGCTGATGTCGAACTGGCGATAGATCGGGTACACGATGAAGATCGCGTACATGGCTGCCGCCGGCAGCAGCAGCAGATACGGCGTGAACACGCGCGTGAGCCGCTGGCGGTTGAACGGAAGAGCGGCGCCCGAGGGAAGCCCCGGGCGCCGCCGCATCGTGGTCGTGATGCTCACTGCCGGTTGCTACGGAGTCAGGCCCCGGAGCGCTTCGTTGGAGGCACCGGCGGCCTCGTTCAGACCACCCTGGACCGAGATCTTGCCGGCGAGGATCTCGCTTAGGTCGTTCTCCCAGTCAGTGTTCATCTGGCTGAAGCCCGCACTTACCGCGCGGACCTTCGCCGTCTTGAGCTGCGCGGCGAAGACCTTGTAATACGGCGTGGTCTTCACCTCATTCTTGGCATCCGAGATCTCGGTCGACATGTCACCCTGAGATGCCATCGCATCCTGCGCGTATGACGAGTCCAGGAACTCCGCGAACTTGTCGGCATCCGTGAGGTGGTGCCCGCTAGCGGGCGACGACGATGTCCTCGCCGCCGACGGTCGAGATCGAGCCGGCCGGACCGGACGGGAACGGAGCGATCCCGTAGTTCGGCTTCGGGTTCTCAGCCGCATACGTCGGCACCGCCCAGGGGCCATCGATATACATCGCGTACTGACCCTTCGGGAACCCTTGCTCACCGGACACCGCGCTGGCGCCGCCCAGGAAGTCACTGCCGATGTCACCGGCCTTGTACAGGTTCACGAGCTGGTTCACGGCCCCCAGCGTCTTGGCGTTGTTCATGAACCCGGTGGCCTTGGTGTAACTGTTGTTCGTGAACGAGCCACCGGAGCTCCAGATATACGGCGCCGTGTTCCAGATCTGAGTTCCGTCGATCCCGAGGCCGAACTGCTGCTTGCTCGCGTCCGTCAGCTTGGCCGCGTCGGCGTACATCTGGCTGAGCGTCTTCGGCGGGCCGCTGATGCCGGCCGCGGCGAAGTCGGTCTTGTTCCAGAACAGCGCCTGAGTGTTGGTGTCATCCGGGAACGCGTAATAGCCGGGCTCCTCCCCGGTCGCAACATGGGTGGTCGCGAGCGGGCCGGGCAGGGTATTTGCCTTGATCGCGGCAAAGGCCGGCAGGCTGCCGACGTTCTGCACCACGCCCTGGGCCGCCAACTGCGGCACCCACTGGATGTCCGAGCGCATCAAATCCGGCGGGTCGCCCGCGGCCGATGTTGCCAGGAATTTCGGCAGCAGGTCCGCGTACGGATAGACGACGGAGTTGATCTTGATCCCGGGGTTCAGCTTCTCGAACCGCTTGATCACCACGTTGACGAACGTCGAGTCTTCCTTGTCGGCCTTGTTGTAGGTGCTCCAGAACTGGAGCGTCACCGGCTTTGACGCCTGGTGACCCTTTGCGGACGCCGCCGCGGTGCCCACGGTGACGGCGACCGTTCCGGCCGCTCCGATCACCGCAATCGCCGCGAGTCGGCGGGCGGCGTTACTTCGCCGCCGTGTCCAGGATGCTGGACGTTGCACTGATAACCTCCCTCATTGAATGACCTCCCCGAGCGGTGGATCACTCGGGTACTGCTTGCCCGAGCCCGCCGCTCGGGTCCTTCCAGGTCGCCCGTCCGTCATCCGGTAACTCCCGTGACGACGTCTGCTTGGGTTTCCAGTTCCTTGCAGAGCACCACGTGCATCGCGTGGGACCAGGTGAGGTCGGCTGCTGGTGTACCCCAGCGCTCGACCCACTCGTCGTAGTGGCGTGGGTCTCGGCGTTCCCCACCGAACTGCTCTGCGAGCCGACCCTCCGCGTCGAAGTGGTCGGCAATCCATTCCTGGCATCGGCGCGCGGCCGCATGGTCGCCCGCCACCGCGTAGTGCCAGCCAAGTGAAGCGGTCAGGACTGGCCATGCGCCGCTGCCGTAGTACGTGTCGGTCGGATAGCGGCGCAGACCCCCTTCGAAGGTCAGCTGCTCCTCGATCACACGCACCGTGTCGATGAAATGCGGATCGTTGGGTTCGGCCAGCCCGAACGGAGTAGCCAGCCAGAGCAGGCTCGAGTCCACGGCGTCGGAGTCGGTGGACTTGACGAAGCGGCCAAGCCGCGTCGTTCCCTCCCGCGCGGCCAGCCGGACGGTGTCCGCGCGGGCCGCGAGATCCTCCATTCCGAGCATCCGCGCCGCGGCGTGCAGGCCGCCGAACACACAGGCCAGCGTCGAGACGTGGCGAGAGCTTCCGTGCTCCTCCCAAACGTCGAAGCAGTTGGTCAGCGCAAGTGCGCTGACGTACCGTGCGACCCGGGTTGCGGAGTCGAGCATGGCTTTGGGAACGGCATCCTGTCCGCTCGCCGTCACGTGCTGCTCGAGTGCCCACAGCCACGTGCCGTAACCGTCGATTTGGAAGTTGGGCCAATCGTCGGCTACGACTGTCGCGTCGAGCGAGAAGCGTGCGGGCGGCATCCGCTCCAGATCCAGCGGCTCGCCTCGCTGCTCGCGGGCGATCGCCGCGTCGATCACGTCGGCGATCCCGGCGATGGCAGTTGCAACCCAAGCATGGAACCGAGCCGCGGCATCGTGCTCGCCGGCGCGATCGAGCGCGAAGGCGATGAAGGAGCCGTCCCGCAGCCAGCAATAGTTGTAATTCGCAAAATCGTGCGAGGCGACCAGGGCACCGTTCGGTTCCTGGTGTTCGAGGATGCGCGCGACACTTGCCCGCATCGATGCCCCCATCGTGTCGTCGCGCTGGCCGCTCCGGATTCCGTCCATTGCTCCCTCAGTTCCTTGATCCGGCCCGATGCCAGATCGCTTTGCCGCTGTCATCGGGGGCCGGCAGGCTGAACGATTCACGCAGTACCAACGTCGCAGCACCGACCGCCCATGCCTCGTCACCCCAGCGCTGGATCTTCACCTCGACGTGCTTGCCCTGGTCGGCGAACGTCTGCTCGCGGACAGCCGTTACGACCGGATCGAGATATGCCGCGCCGAGCTCGGTGCCCTCACCACAGATGATGAGCAGCTCGGGATTCAGCAGCGTCACCATGTTCGCCACGGCCAGCCCCAGTGTTCGCCCAGCCTCCTGCGCGAGCTCCACGGCCGCGTCGTCTCCCTGCGCGGTCAGCTCGACGAGCTGCTCGCGGGTGACCTGACGCCCGAGCCGTTCTTCGAGACGGCGGCGGATCGCGTCCTCTCCGACAAGAGCCTCGAGGCAACCGCGACGGCCACACTCACATTGCGGACCATCGGGCGCGACCACCATGTGTCCGAGTTCGCCGGCGGCGCCCGTTGCGCCCCGGTAGGGGACTCGGTCGATCACAATGCCGAGGCCGATCCCGCGCCCGACGCTGAGTGTCACGAAGTTGCGGTTGGCCAGGGCGTCACCGCTCCACTTCTCGGCGACCGCGAGCGCGTTCATATCGTGATCGACCCAGACCGGGAGCCCAAGCTCGTTCCGCAGTGGCTCGACCAGCTCGACATCGCGCCACTGCAACAGGTGTGAGAAGCGGCAGACGCCCGCGCGGGAGTCCACCACTCCTGAGAGGCCGATGCCGACCCCGAGGACCTTGGTGGGCGGCACCGCAGCGAGCCTAAGCGCACGCGCCGTCTCAGACACGATCGCGTCGATTGCCGCCTGCGGATTGCCGACCAGAGAGACAGCGAGCTCGAGCGATGCCACGACCTGCGCGTCGAGGTCACATACGACGCTTGTCAGCCCGTCGCCACGCAGCTTGATCCCGATCACATAACCGCCGGTGGCGTCAATGTCGAGCAGGACGGGCGGTCGCCCGCCGTTGGCGGGCGCCGTTGCCACCTCGACCAGGATGCCGCGCTCGATCAGTCGCGCGACGATGTTGGAGACGGTCGCGGGACTGAGACCGCTCTGACGGGCGAGATCAGCACGCGAGATCGGTCGCGCCTCACGCACGAGCTCGATCAGGAGGCTGCTGTTGAGGTCACGCAGCAGTTCGCGCGAGCCGCGACGCAGCGCGGTCCCGTCGGTGGCTGTCCCGACGGCATCGGCCGGTGCGTCCGGCGTGGGCGCAACCGCCCCCGCCACCCGCTCGCTGAGCTGTGTCTTGGTCATTCTCTCCTCGCCAAAAGTCGCGGCAACCACCTGCTGCCGACTTACTTTCGTCAGTGACCATACTAAGTCGGGAGCGAGGCTGTCAAGAAGCGCCAGAGAGCGCGTAGCTCAGATCGCCGCTCCGCGCATTCGCCACTCACCCGGAATGGATGACGCAGCGCGCCGGAATCTCGCCACCATTTCAAGGCCAGAGGTGGACAAGGCCTTCTCATCGCTTCCCCTGTGGTTTCGACGCGCCGGGATCGGCTCGTGGCTCGTCGTTGGCATGGTGCTCGTCCTCGTCGGGGCCGTTTGGCTGCTTGGTAAGACGGCGACGATCGTCGAGCCGCTGATCGTCGGCTTCATTTTCGGGGCCGTCGCCGGGATATTCGTGGACCGCCTGGAGGCGCGCGGATGGCCGCGTGCGGCCGGAGCTGGACTCCTCGTTGTGCTGGTGATCGCCCTGTCGGTGCTGGTGGTCGTACTCGTTTTGACGGCTATCAGCTCGCAGTCCGCCCAGATCTCCAGCTCAATGTCGAAGGCCCTCGAGAAGGTTCAGAATTGGGCGCAGGCCAATGGGATCCACTCGGCGTCGACCGCCGTCGATCAGATCAAGCACGACGTACCCGCCGCCGGCCACACGCTGCTGACCGGCGTCATCCACGGCATCTCGGGCTTCGCATCGCTGCTCGTCTTTCTCGGATTCACCGCGTTTGCCACCTTCTTCCTCGTCAAGGACGCGCCCGCGCTCGGACGCTGGATCGAAGGTCACATGGGGCTCCCACCGACCCAGGCGCGCGTCGTGATGAGCGACATCATCCGGGCGCTGCGGAGATACTTCCTCGGGCTGACGATCATTGCCGGGATCAGCACCGCCGGGGTCGTGATCGGTTCGTTGATCGTCGGTCTGCCGCTGCTCGGGACGATCGCAGTCATCACCTTCCTCACGAGCTATGTGCCGATCATCGGTGCGTGGACAGCGGGCATCTTCGTCTTCGCGCTCGCGCTCGCCACCAAGGGGACAACGGCCGCGCTGATCATGGCTCTGATCGTCTTTCTCTCCAATGGCCCCCTTCAGCAGATCGTGCAGCCGGTCGTCTATGGCGCCGCGCTGCGGCTCAATCCGCTCGTCGTGTTCAGCGTCACGATCGCCGCCGGCACGTTGTTCGGTGTTGCCGGGATGGTGCTCGCAGCACCCCTGATCTCGGCAGCCGTCCGGATCCACCAGGACCTCCGTCAGGAGATGCCGACCGCAGAGAACGGGACCGACACCCGCGCTCCGCCAACCGCGGTTGGCGGCATCGACAGCGCATGAGCGCCACCGGGCCCAAGACGGCGGAGTCCGCGGCGCGGACCGAACCGGGTGGCCACGGCTGGCTCCGGATCGCCGGCCGGATCTTCATGCTTCTCCTCGGGGGGCTGTCGCTGTACCTGCTGGCTCCCAAGATCATGTCGGTCCTCACGTCCTGGCCGGAGCTGAAGACGCTCAAACCCGGGTGGCTGCTGCTCGCGCTCGGCTTCGAGATGATGAGCTACCTCTCACTGTGGGCGATGCAGCGCGTCGCGCTGCACACGACCAGCTGGTTCTCCGTCGGAACCTCCCAGCTGGCGAGCGGGGCGGTCGGGGGCGTCGTTCCCGGGGGGGCCGCGACCGCCGGGGCCGTCGGTTATCAGATGCTCACGAAGGCCGGCGTACCAGCCTCGGACGTCGGAGCGGGGCTCGCGGCCTCGGCGATCGCCAGTACGGCCGCCGTATGCGCGATGCCGATCCTCGCGGTTCCGGGGATCCTCGGCGGCGCGGCGGCGCCCGACGGCCTGCTCCAAGCCCTCTACATCGGGGTGGCGGCATTCGTCGCCGTCGCGGTGCTCGCGGCGGCCGCATTCAGCTGGGACCGGCCGCTGCTCATCACCGGCCGAGCCGCGCGGTGGGTGATCCGGCTCGTGCGCCACGACGCCGCGGCTGATCTGCCCGAGCACCTACTCGCCCAGCGCGACCGGATGAAGACGACGTTCGGTCGGCGGTGGCAGATAGCGCTCACGGGCGCGATCGGCAAGGTCGGCTTTGATTACCTGGCGCTCGTCTGCTGCCTGGGCGCCGTGGGCGTGCGCCCCGACCCCTCGCTCGTGCTGCTTGCGTACATCGCCGGCGCGCTGCTGGCCCAGATCCCAATCACGCCCGGCGGCCTCGGGTTCGTCGAGGCGGGGTTGACGGCCATGCTCGTCGCCGCGGGCGTCAGCGCCCAGGACGCCCTGGTCGCGACCCTCGCGTACCGACTCGTTTCCTTCTGGCTGCCGCTGCCCGCCGGCGGGATCGCCTACCTGCTGTTCCGCAGGCGCTACGGCTCGCTGCCGGACGACAGCTCGACCACAGTGACGGCGCCATAGCGGCTGAGAGCGCTGCGCGCTTGAGCGGTCGCTCCGGCATCCACCAGGACGCACAGCAGGGCCTGCCCCGGCTTGAGATCCTCGCCGAGCTCGCGCATGCGGCCGTCGGGGAGTCCGTGGTCGCGCGCCCCCATCACAGCGCCTCCAGCCAGGCCGACAAGTGCACCCACCACCGGCACCCCGAGCAGCAGCCCGGCGACGAGGCCGGCCGTTCCGACGCCCACGAGGGCCTCGCCGGGGGCCGTCTCCCGTGTCTGCTGGAGCTCGATACGGCCGTGCCGGGTGCAGAGGACGACGGCGACATCACGGACGGCCAGATCCTTCAGCGCGCGCAGCTCGCCGGCAGCATCCTCCGCCCCATCGGGCGATGAAAACGGGACCGCCAGGAAGCAGGTCGGCTCTGCGTCCTGCGCCGTCACAGCTCGGTCGCCTCTCCGGGAGCGAGGAGGCGGACCTCGACGCCGGATTCCTGGCTTGCGACCAGGCGAGCGAACTCGCGTGCCGGCGACGCGGGATCGGTCGCCGGACGGACGACCTTCGGAAGCGCAAACGTCCCCCAGTGGATCGGGATGACGACCGCCGGCTCCACGATCGCCACGACCTCCGCCGCGCGCCGCGGGTCGAGGTGTCCCGCGCCAACCCCTCTCCCCCATCCCCAGACCGGAAGCAGCGCCACGTCGACCAAACCCCGAAGCTCGGCCATATCGTCGAAGAGATCGGTGTCGCCGGCGAAGTAGACCGACCGGGAGCCACGCACGAGATAGCCGACCGGCGTCGGCGCTGGCCCAAGCGGCCAACGACGACCATCGTGCACGGCGGGAACCGCCCGCACCGTCACGGCCCCGACGACGACCTCGTCGTTGGCTGACACCTCAGTGACCGGGTTCAGGCCGCGTACCTGCAGCCACCGCCGGGCTGGCGCCGGTGCGATGATCGGACCGGACCGCCGCACCGTGCGCAGCGTGGCAGGGTCGGCGTGGTCGGCATGCAGGTGGGACAGGAGCACGCAGTCGACGACGCCGACGTCCTCGGCGCGCGCCGGGGCCGCGATCCGTACGATCGGCCCGATCCGGTCGCTCAGCACGGGATCGGTCAGCAGCCGGACGCCGTCGAGCTCGATGAGCACGGTGGAGTGACCGAGCCAGACGAGCCCGCCGATCCCCCCGCCGAGCAGCGGCGAGGCGGGGACCGCAGGCGTTTGCGAAGCCTCGTCCGACACATGCCCATGAGAGTGCCGTTCGCGCGTCAAGTCATCGTCCGATAGGGGTGAGGCGCCGGGCGGATCAATCGGCGATCGTGCGTCGGCATCCAAATGCCCCAGCACGTCCCCGCAGATGCAACCCCCGAAGCCGCAACGATCGTGCGCGAGTACGGCCACGTCGCTGCCTGGGAGCCGCAGACGCCGAGGCTTCGACCGCTGCACCTCCTCGCCTCTTGGCTGGTGGCGACCGTTGCGGTGCTGATCGCCGCCGAGATCCTCCCGGGATTGAGCGTCGGGAGCTTCGGCGACGCGGTCGTCGCCGCGGCGCTCATCGCGACGCTCAACGCCATCATTCCGCCGATCATCGCCGCGTTGCGCCTGCCGTTCACGCTCGCGATCGGCTTCCCGCTCGTCCTGGTGATCGACGCGCTCATCCTGCTGCTGACCTCGCACATCTCGACGCGGACCATCCGCGTCGATTCGTTTGGCTGGGCACTGCTGGCCGCGGTGGTCATCGCCGCAGCGATGATCGTCGTCGAAACGATCATCGGCGCCGACGATGACGACACCTATTCGTTGAGGGTGATCCGTCGCATCGCCCGCCGCCAGGGCCTGCGCGCGCGGACGAACGTGCCGGGAATCCTGTTTCTGGAGATCGACGGGCTGGCCCTGCCGGTGCTCCAGCGCGCAATGCGCGACGGCAACGCGCCGAACATGGCACGGTGGCTGCAGGCGGGCTCGCACCACCTGGCGGAGTGGGAGACTGACCTGAGCTCGCAGACGGGGGCGAGTCAGGCCGGGATCCTGCTCGGCAACAACGACGATATCCCGGCGTTTCGCTGGGCCGACAAGGCCACCGGACGCGTGATCGCCTGCTCGTCCCCGGGCGATTGCGCGGACATGGAACGCCGGCTGAGCACCGGCGGTGGCCTACTCACCGACGACGGCGCCAGCCGCGGCAATCTCTTCTCCGGCGACGCGGATGCCGTGATCCTGACCGTGAGCCGAATGGATGAGGAGAAGCGCGCCAATCCTGGCTACCGCTCGTTTCTGGCCAATGGCTTCAACGTCACCCGCATGCTCGTCTTATTCGCCTGGGAGATGGCGATCGAGTGGGCCTCCGCGGTGGCGCAGCGGCGACGTGATGTCCGGCCACGCGGCGTGCGCGGCGGGCGCTATCCGCTCATCCGCGCAACCGTCTGCGTGGCGATCCGCGACCTCATCGTGTTCGGCGTGCTCACCGACATCATGCGCGGCCGTCCCGCCGTCTATGCGACGTTCTCAAGCTATGACGAGGTGGCCCATCATTCTGGCCTGGAGCGCGCCGATACGCTAGCCGCGCTGCGCAAGCTCGACGAGCAGTTCGGTCGCATCGAGAGCGCCCGCCGCTACGCGCCCCGCCCGTACAAGCTCGTCGTCCTCTCAGACCACGGGCAGACGCAGGGCGCAACTTTCAAGCAGCGCAACGGCTACGACCTGAGAGCCTTCGTCGAGCGCTCGCTCCAAGAAGGAACCGTCACCGGCGTCGGCGGCGGCGACGAGAACGACGCGTCGGCGAAGCATGCCTTCTCGGAGGCCACGGGACGACGGCTGGGCCCAGATGACCATCAGCCGCAGCTACGCGAGCCAGAGGTCGTCGTGCTCGGGTCCGGCAACCTCGGGCTGATCTACCTGATGGACGCGAACCGGAGGCTCACGCTCGAGGAGATCGACGAGCGCCACCCCCATCTCGTCACGGCGCTGCGCACCCACCCGAACATCGGGTTCGTGCTCGTCCATTCCGCGGCAGATGGACCGGTCGTGCTCGGTACCGCGGGCGCGCGGTTCCTGCAGTCCGATCGCGTCGAGGGTGATGACCCGCTGGCGCCGTTCTCTCCGAACGCTGCGGCCCATCTGCTCCGCAGCAGCCGCTTCACCCATGCGCCGGACATCCTGATCAACAGCTTCTACGACGATCAGCTCGAGGAGGGCTGCGCGTTCGAGGAGCTGATCTCCTTTCACGGTGGACTCGGCGGACCCCAGACCCGGCCATTCATCCTGCATCCGGTCGAGCTGCCGCTGCCCGACAAACCGATCGTCGGTGCCGTCGACGTCCACGCGGTGCTCGCTGGTTGGCGCCGGTCATTGGCCGCCGAGCAGACCGCTCCGCCCGCGGCGACAGGCACAGCGGGGCCTCGCGCAGGCCCGCTTGCAGCTCCGCTGACTCCGGGGGCGTAGCCTGATCGCGTGGAAAACGGAGAAACGCCCTGTTTATGCCTGGATCGCGCTGACCTGAACGACGTCCCAGGCCACCTGCAGCGCAAGGAATTCTTCTGGCTCGAGCTCCACGATCCAACTCCGCAGGAGATCGACCACCTTGGGCAGCTGCTGAAGCTGCATCCGCTGACACTTGCAGACATCAGTACGTTCTCCGAGCGACCGAAGCGTGAGCACTACGAGGGTTACGTCAGCCTCGTCGTCTACGGCGTCGACGCCGACGCCAAAGCCGGCGAGTCGCTCCTACGGGAGGTGCACATGCTGGTCTCCGCGGACTGGGTGGTGACGCTTCACCCGAGCCCGTTTGGGACCATCGATTCGCTGCACAAACGGCTCCAGGCCGTCGAGTTCCGGGGTCCGCTGGCGCTGACGTACGAGATCCTCGACACGGTTCTGTCGACATACATGCCCGTGCTCGACCGGGTCGATGATGAGATCGACGAGATCGAGCAGGCGGTGATCGAAAAGCCTCGCGAAGAGTCCCTGCAGCAGATCTTCTCGCTGAAGCGCGACCTGATCTCCATGCGACGCGTGATCACACCGATGCGTGACTTCTTCGCCCGGGATTCCGATGAGATCGCCCACCTGCCGGGGATGAAGCCCGATGATGAGCCCTACTTCCGCGACCTCTACGACACGCTCGTGCGCTCTTCAGACCTCGTCGACTCCTATCGCGACCTGCTGAGCGGAGCCACCGACATGTATCTCTCGACCGTCGCCAATCGGCAGGGCGAGATATCCAAGCAGCTGACCATCATCGCGACGATCTTCCTGCCCCTGTCATTTCTGACCGGTTTCTTTGGCCAGAACTTCACGTACCTGACCGGCAACGTCCTGAACCACACATGGTCGTTCTTTGCGCTCGGACTGGGTCTGCTGGTTGTCTCGATCGCGCTGCTCTGGTTCTTCTTTCGCCGGCGAGGATGGCTTACCCCCAACTGACGGCCTACGCGACGCTCGCGCTCAGCACGATCAGGCGATCGTCGGCGGTGAGGATCGGATCGTCGCTGACGCCGAGTTCGATCTTTCCGGCCCGGCAGACGCCGAGTACGAGTGCTTCGCTGCGTCCGCGTGCCTGCGAAAGCGGAAGCGACACGGCGGACGGATCGACCTCGATCTCGACCATGCGGTAACTGGTGGTGTCGAGCATCGCCAGCAGCACGTCACCGGCCTGCGGCGTCTCGAGGCTCTTGGCGAGGATGTGCCCGATCAGCTCGTCACTGGCGAACGTGTTGGTGACGCCCAGGTCGTTGAGGGCGCTCGCCACACGGGCGGACTGAGTCAAGACGTAAATGTCAGCCTGCGGCGCCAAGCTGTGCACCGAAACCGCGATCACGAGCGTGTCAGCGTCGTTCTCGCAGGCGATCAGAACACGATCAGCTCGCGCCGGCTCGCTATGGCGAAGCACCGCATCCTCCGTCGGATCACCGGCGAGGAAGTAGACCTCCTCGGGCAGCGCCGGCAGGCTTGGTTTCCGACACCAGCACGACCGGATTACCTGAGCGCGCGAGCTCCGCGAGCACCCGCGGGATCGTCGGGTGTGAGCCGTAGACGGCGGAAAACGGTCCTTCGGGTAGGCGATTTTCCATCTCAAGGAACCTCCGGATGTGCCCGGCGACAGATGCGCCCGCGACCAATGCGAAGACGGCGCCGACGAGCGGGATGGTGGTCAGCATCACGCAGGAGGCGATGATCCTCCCGGCGGTGTTGTGTGGAAGGACGTCGCCGTAGCCCACGGTGGTGGCCGTCGTGATCGCCCAATACAGAGCCACGCCGATGCTTATGTGCTGCGTCAAGGAGAACAGCGCCGCCCCGATCAGCAAGATCGCGACCGCGGTCGTGAGCAGCGCCAACTCCTTGAAGCGCCGGAGTCGGCGGGCGAATCGAGCGATCAGAAAAATGGGCATTCAGTCACTCCCCGCCCGCTATGTTCGCCGTCGTTGGCGATGCACCTACGTGGCGCCGGTCCTGACCGGCGAGCAACCCGCCCCGGCGAGCAATCGGCAGCGGCGAGCCACCGGCAGCGGCGAGCAACCCGCCCCGGCGAGCGATCAGGCCTGGGTTACCCCGGCTCAAGCGATATCGCCGGTGTGGTAAGCGAGTGAGGTCGGCTGGAGGTCCGAGTAGCCGATGGACAGGACATCGCCGTCGTTGGGCATCGTGACCAGCCAACCGGCGAAGCCGGAGCCGTCGGGCATGATCAGGATCCCCTCGATCGCCTGGCTGCCGATGGTGGCCAACAGGGCTTGCCCGCCGAGCTCGAAGCCGTCGCCGTTGACGGTGACGGCGGCAGCCCAGGGCCCGCCGGGGAGATTGAGGTCGGGCTCGGCGAACTGGATGTCGGTGACGGTTGGTAGGGGCATCTCACTGACGCTTGAGGACGCTGATGTTGTCGACAAAGATGTGCGTTTTGTCGCTGGGCACGATGTCCACGGCGACGTGCGCCACCTTCGTGAGATCTACACCGGTGAACGCCGATAGCGCGACGGGGATCGTCTCGAGGCGCATGAGCGTGACGTTGCTGCCGTCCATATCCGACATCTTGAACATCGGCCTGCTCGGGAGGGTCGCGCCGTAGACGGTGTTGTCGACAGACTTGGTCGCCGCCGCGGCATCGATCAGGGTGACCGTGACCTGCGGTAGCGGCGCGGCGGCCACGCTGGCCGGACTGGTCGGATCGAACCAGCCGCTGAGGTTGAAGATCAGCGTGTCGTACCCGGACCAATCCTGGTCGGCGGCCACGATGTCGGTCGACAGCACGCGGTTGCTCGACGGATTAGACGTGAGCGCGGTCAGATCGGCGTGAAGCACCTGAGTCTCATGCGGGGTGTGGGGATTCAACGACTTGCCGGAGATCGCGACCGAGCCGAAGTCCTTGACCTCCACGGTGGTACCCGCGGGAGTCGTCACGGCACGAGTGCCACCCTCGAGGTTGTTCGGGCTTGTCTCGAAGTCGTCGACCTGCTGGACGGCCTGCCCGAACACCCACTGTTGGGAGGCGTGCTGGCCGGCACGGTTGGGCTTGCGGCCGTCCAGTCGCTGCGCGAGCGCCTCCCCCTTCAACTGCCAGCGGAAGAGATCGCCGATGTAGTCGACCGCGATCGTCTGGTGGTCGGTGTCGCTTGCCAGGCGGGAGTCGGTCGAGTCGTGTATGTCTGCCCACCACACGGTGTTGAAGGCGTTGTGGCAGCAGTTGTCCAGGAACACCATCGCTTTTGGGATCGCGGCGCGGTCGTAGTGCCGGAACCCTGTGGCGGTCAGCGCATCGGCACCATCGCCGTAGACATCCTGGTCGAGCGCGCCGTACACGACCAGGTAGAAGGCGGCATCGCCGGTGGCAAGTGACGTCCGGCTCCCCGGTGCGGTAGCGCCCGTGAAGTCCGTGGGCGCCAGCGAACAGATCGCCTTGATCGTGAACTGTGAGCTGAGCGTGGCGTCGGCGCGGATCTTCTTCGCGGCGCGGACGACGGCATCGCCTCCGCGTGAGTGCCCCATGATGCCGATGGAGCTGAAATCGATGCTCCCGCTGTAACGGCTGGAGGTCGAGCCGGCCGCGGAGTACAGAGCATTCAGCGCGGCGATGAGCGTGTCGGCACGGGTCTCGATGTACGACCCGGTCACACCGGCGAGGTTGTGATCGACCGACATCGAGATGATCCCGTCTGGGCGAGCGCGTCCTGCAGAGTAGCCATATCCCAGGTAGCTGTCGGTGACAGTGATGGCGCCGGCTGACGTGGCCACCCAGCTTTTGTGCATGCCGTGGTTCAACACCACGAGCGGAAGCTTGTCGGTACCGGCGATCTCGTTGGGCTTGCCCTGCATCGCCGGATACTTGACCTGCACCTTGAGGTTCACCTGGAACTTGGTGTTGTCGCCCGGGTCATCACGGATCAGTCCCGCGGTCTTCAGCGGCGTGACCATATCCGCGATCCCGGCCTTCTTGGCGTACGGCGCGGTGATCGCAGTCAGCGCCGAGGTGTCCTGGGTGGGTGCAGCCACGGCCCACGTGTACGGCGGCCCAGCACCGTGCTTTTCCGTGGTGAAGGGCAGGACGGTCCACAGGGGAGGCGACAGGTTGTCCACGCCAGGCACCGGCCCAGCTGACCCACCGGCCGATCCGAGCAGCCCCAGGTCTCCCAGGATGGTCTCCAGCACACCCATCAGCTCGCCCCTCCTCCGGAGCCGCCTCCGCCAGAGGAGCCGCCTCCGCCGAGGAGCCGCCTCGCCAGAGGATCCGCCTCCGCCGGCCGAGCCGCCCCCGCTCCCGGATGGCACAGGCGGCGGCGTCAGCTTCAGCCAACCCTCGATTGCCGTGGGCGGATCGGCGGCGAGCAGCGCGTTGTCGGTGGCGTTCGTGGTCGGATCCTCGGACCAGCTGGCGGCATCGGAGCGGTAGTCCCAGACCCAGTTGCCGTTGATGTCGGTCGCGATCGGCATGCTGATGTGCTTGGATCGAGCAGCACCGGCCCGAAGCGGAAGGTCGGCGCGATCGCGGCAAGGCCGGCCTGCACCCATTCACGCCGCACGCCGATCTCCTTGCGCGGCACCAGGCCCGCGGTCGCGTGCACGCGTGGTCAGCGGCTCGACCAGCAGCGTCAGGTTGATCGTCTGATTCGGCCGCACCATCACCACCCCCGAGGTGTCGAGGTAGGGATGCGTCACGGGCGTCGCCCCGGCAACAGCGCCGTCCGGCAGATCATTGGCAAACGAGTTGTAGAAGTTCGGGACGAGGTTGATCGGGCCGAGGAAGCCTGACCGGGGCCGACCTGGCGTGCCATCGCGGGAGCCGACGCGTCGGCGACGTGGAGCGTTGTGTAATCGTCGTTGACGAAGTACCCGAGCAGCCCATCCTGCCACTGTGTGAGATCGCCAAGCCGCAGCGGCACCGCGGTGAGCGTGCCGTCGGGAGTGGTCACGGGATCGTCGACCTCGAGCCGCAGCAGCGCCCGAATCACGCAGACCGGATGCCCGACAAGCAATGACAGATGCTCATCGCCGGCGTGCCCGAACGGGTCGACGCTCCACATGGTCGAGTCGATCGTCCGCAACAGGGCACTCAAGGCCACCTCGCGGTCCTGCCCGGCGTCCGCGATGCCCCAGTCGAGCAGCGAGCGCGCCAGCGCAATGGCGTACTGGTTGGTGAGCACGCCGCTCGGATCCTGTCCCGCGCCCGTCGCCATGCCGGGTGCGTTTGACCACGTGACCTGACCGCCGGGATCGGGTGCGAGCGATCCGGCGCCGCCGCCGTCGGCGTTGAAGAACTCGAGCGAGCCCTCCAGGTGGTTGGGCAGCACGTAGGCGCAGATCGGGCTCGTCTGGTAATCCGCCTCCTGTGTCGGGTCCTCGGCGCTCATGAACCGGAACCACGCGCGGGTGGGACTGCTGAACCGCGGCGGCAGCCCGAGCACACCGCTCGCGCCGGTGACGCTCAGCGGATCGGAGACGAGGTATCCGCTCGCCGCGACGCTCGCACTCGAGCCGCAGAGATCGACGAACTGCCCGAAGCCGTCCACCAGCCGCAGGCGCACGAGCCTCAGGAACCCGGCCCGGAGCGCGAAGAACGGCGTCGGCAGCGTCCCGCCCGGCGGCGTCGATATCCCGTCGGGCGGGACGCCACCTCGCAGATCGAGCAGCAGACCGCCCAACCCGCAGGACAGAACATCCATCTGCGAGAGCGCCGTGGCGATCGACTGCAGCTGAGCGGGCGTGGCCGCATCGTCGGAGGTGCTGGGGTCGATGTGCATCGCCGCGAACTGCGCGACCAGGTTCTGCGCCAGCGGCGAGTAGAAACGCTCCCGCGCGAGATTGGTGCCCGACGGAACGGGCACCCCACCAGAGCCGCCGACGCTCGCTGCCTGGTTGAGGGCGTTGTTGATCGCAGAGGAGAGTGTCGCGCTCGCGCCGCCGGTCACAGGCGAGCGCCCAATGAACGTGACGCCCTTCCCGGCGCCCGGGACCGTCGCCTGCTCGCCGAGGACATAGTCGAGCTGCTCGAGCTCCCAGTCTTCCACCCCGTCGGGCGAGGCCACATACTCGACCTCCCAGTCGAGGTGCATCGGCGTCCACGGCCGCGACGGGGGCGCAACCGCAATCGGGGATGGCAGCATGCCGGAGATGCCACTGCGCGCGAGCAGCGGTCCGTGGTCGACCGCCGGGTTTCGCAGCGCATACCAAGCGGTCTGCTCCACGGTCACGTTCCGCTCGGAGGTGACGTTGCCGGTCTCACCCGCGGCCGCGGAGATCGCCGGCGCCGAGCCGATGTCGAGCAGCGCCGTCTCCTGCAGCAGCCCTTCACACTCAAGCGGCACGGAGCCATTCTCGACCCCCCGCTCGAGCACGTCGCTGCCGCCAACCGACCTGCGGCTGCCATCGGATCCGATCCAGCTCAGCTCCGAGACCGGTGTCAGCCGGCAAACGACCAGGCCGTCCTCGGTCGGGACGCTGCTGTCGTGTGAGAAGGCGCGCTTGGCACCCTGCACGAGCACGATTGGATCCTTTGGGATGAATCGCCGTGGCACCGGGCGCTGCGCGTCGATCGTTCCGCCCGGGTCGGTCGGCGGCAGCGTCGCCCCCGCGCCGAGATGAGTCATTACGTCGTTGAGCGACCCGTGGATCAGTGTCTCCTCGGCGGCGACACCGGCGCTCGCACCGCTGGGCACGTGCATCTCGGAGATCGCTCTCTCCACCCCGACCGATCCAGCGCGCACGCCCTGAAGCGGAGCCCCTCCCCCGCTTCCAGCGGCCGCGGCCTCACCGGCGGCGAAGATCCCAGGCCCCGGCGTCGGTTGGCTGGCAGGCGGTGCGGGTGGCGGCCCGCTCGGTGCGATCGCCAGCGGCTCGGTGCTCGAAGCCCCGCCCGACTGCGAGGCGAACGAGCTCGTGTGCAGCGCGACATCGAGCTGGGCACGGCCGTCCGGTTGGTCCAGCTCGTTGATGATCCCGAGCTGTAGCGCCTCGACGATCGCCGCCTGCTCCGGCGCCGAGTTGGCGGCGGCCACAATCGCGCCGATCGTCTCGGCCATAGTGTTGCCGGTCGCGACCGTGATGGTGCTCGGATCGGGCGGACCGCCGGCCTCCGCCGTGTCGGTGTCACCGGGCCAGCTGATCCCGACAACCGCCCCGTGGTACACGGTCGCCGTCGGCCACCACGCGCCGTCGGTCACGTACTCGCCGTCGGCGTTGGTGGTCGGGAACGCGCCCGTGTCCGTGATCCCTGCGAACCGCTCGCTGACGAGCCCGAAGCGCGACGCCGCGGTCATGTAACCCAGGCGGGCACGCTGAACCTCCTCCAGCTGGCCCGACTCGAGGGTGAACGAGAGCTGTGCCATCGTCGCGTTGAAGTCCGCTAGCGAGGTCACCGACTGGGCGCCGAGCGGATCGGCCGTCGGATCCCGGTACCAACCGCAGACCAGGTAGGCGATCGGGCCCGTCATCCTGTCGTCGTCGAGGGTGCCGTCGTAGAAGCCGAGACGGTTGACGACGTTGTCGAAGTACCCGGCCCAGGAGACGTCGCCGTGGCCGAGCGCGGTCAGCGGGTTCTCGACATCCGGCGCGGCGCCCGTCTCCGTCCAACCGTCGAGGTCGAAGACCTGTGCCGGCTCGCCTCCGCCGTCCAGCACCCAGCCGCGTACCGCCCGCCGCCCGATCTGCGTCCCCGGGGCGATCCGCAGGACCAACCAGCGGTCGGGGATCGCCGGGAAGCTCGCCTGGCCGGTGGCGTTGTCAACCGTGCCGCCGGTCAGGCCGTTGGGCAGGTACCACTGCAGGTAGGCGCCACGGGGCCGGGACTCCGCCAGGTCCGTGAATGGAGCCGGCATCAGCGACGACGCCGGCACGGGCTCATGGTCTTCACCGCCCGGTGGCACCGCCATGCCGGTGGCCGCCCACGTCAGCTGCGAGTCGCGCACCATCAGCACATCGAGCTCGATCGGTACGAGCACCCGTGGCGTGCGCACCAGCTGCGGGTACCAGGTCGCAACGGTGCGCGGGGTGATGCCGCTGGCGGCGGCTATGGAGACCAGCGCAGGATTGCGCGCGTTGACTGATCGCACCCCGATCTCGGCCATCACAGAAGCTCCGTGACGGCCGACCGGACGGTCGGCTCCGTGATCACGCTGGCGACCTCATACTCGGAGACGAACGCGCCGTTGCTCTGACGCTGCTTCGATTGAGCGTTCTCGAAGCGCTGCCGCCACGGGTAGTCGAGCAACTCGATCGCGAGCGCCGCGCTGCCCGTCTGCGGCACAAGATTCGGGTCGCCGAGGCCGGCAAGGCGGCTGCGCAGTTCGGCGACCGCCACCACGCGCTGCCCGGTCGCGCGCATCGGCACCGGCACCTGCGCCGCACCCTGTTCCACCGCGCCGGTGGGGCCGTGGCGGTCGAGCAGGAAGTTCTGCTCATCGGTTGTGTAGACGCCGAACTCGATGTTGTGGTGGGGCTCCTCGCACCAGACGAGCTCCGGGACGCCGTCGAACAGCGCCAGCAGGACCGATGGTGAGAGCAACTCGAGGCGCAGCGTGGGCAGTTGCGCCGCGGCCGCCGCCGCGTCCCATTGCTGGCCCGCCGGCGTGTCGTCGCCGGGTGAGGGCGCCAGCACCGAGGAGAAGGCGCGCACGTCCATGGACGGCCACCCGGTGACCGCCGCGGAGCGCAGCAGGAAGCCCGTGATCACGCGGGCCTCACTGTCATCGGGATCCTGCGGACGCGGCTGGCCGCGCTGCAGGATGCGGACGACCCTTTCGGTCAGGTCGAGCTGGGACTGCACGTCGGCAGCGTGCGCCTGGTGATGCGCCTGCTCGCGCGTGCCCAGCTTGCCGACCGCAATCGCTCCGTCCACCAGCCGATCGGTCCATGAGCGGTCGACGTAGAAGAAGCGGATCGACTCATCGGGGAGCAGCCGCGCGTCGGGAATGAGGTACTCGAACGGCACCCCGATAAGCAGCCGCAGGTGCGCGAGGAACAGCTCGAGGTAGCCCGGGAGCGTCGACTCCGGGATGCTCGCATCGATCTGTTCCTTGGCGTTAATGCGCTCGACGAGCGCCGCCGGGTTGGTGATCGAACTGGCTCGCATCACCCCTCCTCGAGGATCGTGGTGGCGTTGGTCACGGCCTGCGCACGCGCTGCAGCGAGGCGGTCCAGGCGCAGCCGTGTCCGATGCGACGGCGCCGAGCGTCGTGTCGGCGCGCGCCGACTCGGCCGGCGGCGTCACCGACAGCCCCGAGCGTTCCGGGATCGGCTCCCAGCAGCTGCTCGGCATCGGTCGGTTGAGGCGAGACCCCACGCCGCCGCGAGGTTGCTCGCCTGTAGCCCCGGAGCCGCGGCGACCTTGCCGAGTCCGTACGCATCAGCCTGCGGCGGCTTGCTCTCGACCACCGCTGCGCTCGCCGCGGTGCCGACGATCGGCGCTGATCGGCGGTGTGCAGGATCTCGGCCAGCGTGCTCGGCAGACTCGAGAGTCATCGCGTGTCGTCAGCGACGTGATCGTGCTCGACCCGCGCCGACTGCTTGTAGGACTCGCGCCGCCAGCTCATGAGCGCTTGCGCGAATCGAGGATCGGCCGCGGCCAGCAGACGCCCGGTCTCGAACGCGGCCGCGTACGAGATGTCCTCGGCGCCGGTCTCCGGCGTCGACGCGGCGGGCCTGGTCGGCGCTGTGGTAGGGGCCGAGCGAGTCGCGCGTCAGGTTGTAGGGGACGAGCGGACCTCGGTACCAGGCCTGCTCGGTGGCGCCGAGGCGATCCTGCAGCTGCGAGCTGCAGGTGCCCGGTGTCGGTCAGCGCGCGGGTGGCCGACGTCGGCGACCGTGCCGATCATCGCCACGTCGAGGTTCTGCATCAGCTCCCGGAAGGTGCCGGGCCCCTCGCAGGTGAACTGCCAGCTGGTGAGCGCCACCAGTCGCGCGCGCAGCCGTCCGACGATCACGATCGGCGGTCTGACGATCGGACGCGAATTCGTGAACCGGCGGCTGCGAGAGCCCGAAGATCGGATTCGGCAGCTGGTCGACGACCTCCCCGGTCGGACGTCCGCTGCTCCGGCACCGCCCCGCTGGGCGGTGCCTTCGGTGAGAGCGCGAGCCTGCGGTCGCCGCCTCCAGGATCGGCGGCCGCGGGCTGGCTGGCCGCCGCGGGCGGCGCGTTGGCCGGCACCAGGTCAGCTACGCTCCTCGAGCGAGACCAGGATCGCGCGGCACTGGGCGTCCGGGGCCGGAAGCCGGTTGGCGACCACGACGGAGAAGAAGCCGTCGCCGCCGGCCGCGTTCAGCTCACGGTCGTCGACGTTGACCCAGCGGACGTGGGCCAGCAGCTGACAGCTCCTCGACAGACGGCATGATGGACGTTTATCAGCGACAGCTCGGCCTCGACGGCATCGCAGGTGATACCCGTCGGGAGCGCCGAGCCGCGTGAACACGTCGGCCGGGCACGGCCTGCTGCAGCGGGATGCCTCGCAGCAGCGTGTACTCGCCCTCCTCGAAGACCAGCAGCGCCACCCACGGCACGGGTCGGCACCGGCGGCGCGGCGGCGGGTCGCCAGGCGCCACGGTCGGGTGTCCGGGATCAGCCCCTGCGGGTCAAGCGCGCGCTCCCACGGCAGCGTGCGGCGCGACGAGCACGATGTGCGGCAGCTCGTCCTGGAAGGACCCGTGCGCGTTGGTCGGCGGGAAGGTAGCTGCGACCATCGCCGGCGGCACCGAGAAGCGTGGACCGACGACGTCGAAGTAGCTGCTGTGACGAGTAGCTCTGGCTCGCGTGCTGCGATAGGTGACGTCGGTCTCGGCGGTCAGCCGGTAGGAACCGTCCTCGAGCGGCGGCGTGGCCGAGTCGAACAGGTACATGTGGCCCTGTGGCGGCGGGGCGGTCATCCGCGGGCTCCTCCCTGGATGTTGGTCATGCGCGGCTCCGGCGTCGTAGCTGACGGTGAGCGATCCGCCGGGCGCGATCGGCCCGTCCGGGACGAAATGATCCGGGATGCCACCGGCCAACAGGGTCGCCCATTCGAGCGCGTTGCCGCGCACACCGATCACGGCGCCGACCGTCCAGGCCGCGGCGCTCGCGACCGAAACGGTGAGCGCCGGGCGCCGGGGTCGACGGAGGCGACGTCGTAGAACAGCACCCGGCGGTTGCCGGTGATCACGCGCTGCGGGGCGGCGCCGAGCGTGCCGCCGTCGAGGCCCAGCGCCAGGTCGCCGTCTGCCGCGGCGGTCGGGTCGGCCAGGTCGAGCGCGATGATCACGACGTTGACGCTGGCCGGCAGCCGCGTCTCGACGCCGAGCTGGCCGGCCAGCGCGTCGGCGGCAGTGACCGTGCCGTAGCTCGCGGACTGGCCGTTGCGGCGGGTCGACACGGCCTGGGCGACGCGCAGCGTCGCGCCGCGCGCGGCGAAGCGCGACGGGCCGAGCTGCGAACAGCGTGCTGCTGGTCTGCCAGCCGACCGCCGGGGCCTGGCCGGCCGGGGCGAAGAGGCTGGTCAGCGCGGCGAAACCCGCAGCCGGAGGCGGTGCTCGAGGACGGGAGCTGGCCGAGCGCCTGGACCAGGACCATCTCAGTGCCCGCGGCCACCGGCAGCGCGACGCTGCCGGCGGCCGCGAACTCGATGTCGGCGATAACCGCGCCGCCGCGATCGGTGCAGACGATCCGCACGCAGCCGTCGCCGGTGACCGTGAAGCTCGCGCCGGCGACGGCGAGGTCCCAGAGATGCGCGGCACCGGCACCGAGCGTGACACCGGCGGCGGCGAGCGCCGTCGCCGCCTGCGCTGAACGCCTGCTGCTGCGCCGGGCCGGTCGCGGCGCCCAGATCGGCGTTGCGGATCGCGCGCGGGTCGCAGCGCCGCGCCGGGTCGGGCGCGGCGCGGCGGCCGCGGGCGACGATCACGAGCCGGGCGCCCGGCACGGCCACGGGTGGCGCGCGGCGGCGCCATGCGCGGCACCGCGCGCAGCCGGCGGCTCGCGCTCCGGTCACTGAGGTGTGGATGTGCCGGCGCGGCGCGTCGGCCACCGGCTGCGGCTGCGGCTGCAGCATCGCCGCGCAGCCGCGGCTGCTCGAGCAGCACGGACTGCACCGGCGCGAGCGTGCTCGGCGCCGGTTCGGCGCCGGCAGGCCGACCGGCTTCATGCGTCAGGCCGGTCGTGAGCGGCGCCACGAGCGGCGGCGCGCGAACGGCCTCGCTGCAGCGCCTGGCCGGCAAGCGGCGGCAAGCCCGGCGGGCGGAAGCCCGAACGAGGTCCGGTTCTGGGCGAAGACACCGCTGCCGCTGAGGATCGCCGCGCTGGCGGCGAGCATCTGCGAGCCGAGCGGCCGGCGCGATCGCGGCTGCCAGCGACTCGGCCGCGGCGCCATAGACCTGAAGCAGCGGCGACACGTCCGCCGTGGTCGCGAACGGCAGCGGCATCGCGTACGGCCGGCTGGTCGTTCGACCAGCGTCGAGATCGGGATCAGCGCGCTCTGGTCGTTGAGCACCACGTGCGCGTCGATCGTGAAACCCGCGACCGCGGAGATCGTGCGGGCGGCGGCGGGAATGTGCTCCGGATCGACCCAGTGCCAGGTCGCCTCCGGGAACAGCCCGGTCGACGGCGGTGATCGTGAAGTGGTCGCCGGGGTCGATCGAGCGTCGCGGGCGACCACGAGCCGTCGGTCTGCTGTTGCTCGAGCGTCAGCGAGTGGTGCGGTATCGACGGCGATGAGGTCCATCGGCGCGACGTCGAGCGTTGTTGTAGCCGGCGAGCGGATCGGCCGAGGCGCCCGTAGACGAAGTCGCTCGTCGGCGATGACCGGCATGCGGGTCGTCGTCTGCAGCGAGAACTCGATGCCGACCTGCCACGGCTGCGCTCGCGGTGCCCGGCTGCGGCTGCGCGCCCGGCGGATCGGCGGTGAGCACGCCGTTCACACTGGATGGAGACCGGCGTGTCGTTCGGGTCGCCCGCGGTGAGATACTTGCCGGCGAAGACGCTCCAGTCGGTGATGTAGGGCGGCGGCTGCCGGCGGATTGCCGAACGAGACGGTGATCGTCGTGACGTAGGCGTCGATCGAGGCGGTGCCGTGGAACGGCGGCCCGGCGATCGCCAGCGAGCGCCCCGAGCGAGACGGTGACGCCGATCGTGACACAGCCGAAGAAGCAGATCTGGATCGAGAGCGACGCGCCGATCTCGACGCCGATGTCGAACTCGTAGGCGAACGGATCCCAGGAGACCAGGAAATCGAGATAGGCGTCGAACCACGCCTTGACCGGGCCGAAGTCGGCGGTGGCGCTCAGCGAACCGCCCGCCATCACGCAGGAGTTGGTCAGCGCGAAGTACGCACCGCCCTTGATCACGACGAAGTCCCGACGCTCCAGTTGAAGCCGAGCCGCGGCACGTCCGGGAACTCGGCGGCTTGGTGAACACCGGGTTGTAGCCGCCGAGCGTCAGCACGAACTGGCCCTGCGGGATACCAGATGAAGAACGCGAAGCCGCCGGTGAGCTGGCAGTCGCGGCTGAACAGGTAGGAGTTGTCGGTGAGCTGCGCCTGGACCGACAGCACGCCCTCCTCGGAGTTGTAACCGCGCCTGCAGCGCCAGCTCGACGCTGACCAGCGCGACGTCCTCGGTCGGCAGCGCCATCCGGCTGACACCGAGGATCTCGATCTCGAGGCCGCGGTCGAGCGCGATCGAGACCACGACGACGCTGTTGATCAGCGCGAAGGTGGTCAGCCGGACACCGGCGGCGATCCAGAACGCGCCGCCGCCGCGGCGGGATCGGCTGTGCCCATCTGCATGCAGCGCGCCCAGCGGATCGTTCGCCAGGCTGTCGTCGTCGATCGCCGCGACGAGGACGAACGAGTCGATCTCGTTCAGGTCCGTCGGGGACGAGCAGCTCGCGGTTGTAGCCGAAGCCGCCGCCGAGGCCGGTGATGAACGCGAACGGCGGGCCGCCGAGCGGTGCGCCGAGCGAGACGAACATGAACAGCGACGTGTACTGCGCCCTGGGCGTCGCTCGGCCGCGCATAGGAGCCGACGACCGTCAGTCCCGATCTGCTCGATCTGCACGCGAGAGCATGCCGTCGTACTCGATCGGCGGCCCCGGGTTCTTGCGCAGCCCGCCGGAGATCTCGATCGGGTCCTGGCTGTAGGCGACCGCCAGGCCCTGCAGGTCGAGCGACCAGTGCTCCGGTGAGGCAGATAGCTGCAGCGGGATGACGAGCGCCAGCTCGATCACGCTCGACGTTCAGCCCGTCGATCGTGACGCTGCCGTCGACGCCGAGCTGACCGTGTTGGTGCCGCTCGAGCGCGACGTCGATCTGGTCGATGTAGAGCGGGCCGAAGCTGGCGTGGACGGGATCACGACCGGCTCGCTGGTGCCGGCGAACTCGATCGCGAGCGCGCCGTCGAGGTAGTAGGCGATCACGTCGACGGCCGGGTTGACGGCGCTGGTATCGCCCGCCGCCCTGACCCGCTCGAGTCCGAGCCGAGCAGGCTCGACGCGACGGGGTTGCTGCTCGAGCTCGAGTCGAGCAGGCTGAGCGGCAACCCGAGCTGGTCGATCTCGACGCCGCCGCCGAGCCCGAGACATGCGCCGGTCAGCAGGTCGATGTCGAAGCGCGAGGTAGGCGTCGACCGCGCCGAGCCGGAAGCCCGACGCGTTCGAAGAGCGGGCCGTCGCCGGCGTCCGGCAGACGCCGATGCCGAGACCGCGAGCGTCGACTCGGCGTGAACTGCAGCGCGCGCCGTTGATCGTGAGCAGGTACAGCGTCACCCCGGCTTCGGGTCCGAGCCCAGCGCTGGCGCTCCGAACAGCGCCGATACCTGCGGGCGCACCGGTCGACAGCGGGATCGAGCCGAGCAGCCGCACGCCGACCTTGCCGGAATCGTCGACGAACTCGAGCGACAGCGGCGGTGTCGTGGTCAGCGGGATCGTGACCGGCGCTATCGACTGCAGCACTCCGCCGAGGATCGCGTCCACGTCCGGCAGCGGCGTCTTCAGCGTGTACGGCCCGGTCGTGATCAGGCCGGCGTCGCTGAGCACGGACTCGGCGGTCGGCCCGCCGTGCCAGAGCGCCGAGCTCAGATCGGAACCGGTGGCGGCGAGCAGCAGATCGCCCACCAGCGGGACCGCGTAGGCGTCGATCAGGGCGGTCGGTGCGGCGCTGGTGGCGACCACCGCCGGTGCGGGCAGCAGCGCCACGACAGCGTGCTCGCCTGCGCGCTGCCGAGCGGCTGCAACGCGAGCGAGAGCGCGCTGCCGCTGAGCGACAGCTCGATATCGGGGACGACGGTGATTCCGAGACTCGACTGAAGCGATACCCCGACACTCGCCTCGACGGCGAGCGCCCCGGCGGCATACCCGGCCGTCAGCGATACGGTCAGCGGCGAGCCACCGGGTGCGAGATCGACAAGCGAGAGCACGATCGTGGGCCCGGAGCCATCCCAGCCGAGCTCGAGCTCGGCGGTGCCGCCCGCAACCGCATCGCTCCAGGTGATCGTCGAGCCTGCGACCGCCACCGTTCCCGGGATCTCACCGTGAAGCGGCGAGCTCACATCGTTGAACAGCGCTGCCGCCGCGTTCAGGGCCGCGGTCCGCGCTGCGGTTCCCAGCGACGACATCCAGCCGCCGTTCGTGAGCGCCTCGAGCTGGTTGGCGTGGGCGCCGAAACCACCCACGGAGTCGTAGAGGTCGAGCGCGGTCGCGAGGTCCAGCGCAAGCGGCAGGATCGGCCCCGCCGGCAGCGCCGTGCGCAGTCCATCGAGCGCCTGCGGGAGCAGCGCCGCGACGGCACCGGTGAGCGCCGCGGCACCACCGAACGTCGGCAACAGCTCGATGGCCGTGCCGCCACCGGGAGTGACGGTCAGTGTGATCCCGGACTCGCTCACGCCGAGGCTGAGCTCGAGACTCGGCCAGCTTCCGCCGAGCGGCGTCTGGATCCCGATCGTGCCGCTCGGGGCGAGATGGCGGGTCGCGTCGATCGAGACCGCCACCGAGAGGTCGAGGACGCCACCGATCGGCGCACCGGTGGCGAGGCTGATCAAGGTCGGGTTGCTGCCCGCGGCCGCGAGCGTCAGACCAGCGGGCAGCGTGCCGATCGCGGCGATCAGCTGGTTGAGCTTGGCCGGGTCGAGCACCGTGCCGTCGCCCAACGCCGACTCCTGCACAAGCGCCTGCCCAGGCGAGGTCAGCAGTCCCCACACTCCGGAGACGTCGTATCCCGGTCCGAGTAGCGCCCCCACGAGCGCCGAGGCGGCCGTCGACAGCAGGAAGACCGGCAGCGCCTGCTCCAGAGCGCTCTCGACCGTCGCCGCGGTGGGAGTCGGCCACAGCGTGAGCGACGGCAGCCCTGGGTTGACAGCGACCGACAGGGTCCCCGCGGCGTAGGCGACGGTCGCAGGCCCCGCCTGCAGGGTTGCGCTCAACGCCGGTGTCATGGCCGCAACTGGCAGCGCGACGGAGAAGCTCAGCGACACGCCGTCGGCGAGCGCGATTGCCCCGCTGGCGCTGTTGCGCAGCCCGATCGTCCCTGGGCTCGATCCGGCGAACAGCTCCAGGCCCGACGTGCCCAGGGGCAGCGTGACGTCACTTGCCGGGAGCGAGAAGCCGAGCGCGGTCAGCCCGGCCGGCACCTTGGGAACCAGGAAGCCGATCGGATCGACAGCGAGTGCGTCCAGCGCGTCCGCCGAGATCCCGAGCACGCCCTGAGCGTCGGCGGCGGCGACGCCGAACGCCTGGAGTGCTGCGAGGCTCGAGCTGAGCGCGCTGCCAGCGGGCGGCGCGCTCGGGGCAATCGATGCGAATACCGCGCCAAGCATCGAGGCGAGCCGCGCGTCCCCCCAGCCGACAGCGTCGGCGGTCGCACCGTGGAATGCGGACTCCTGCAGCGCCGCCTGCACGCTGCCGGTGAGGTTTGAGCCGTTCAGTGCGACCGTCAGCCCGAGCTCGGCGCTGCGCACGCGCACGTCGGACGGGGGTACGGACGTGCCCGCGTATGACAGCGGGCCGCCGGCGAGCCAGCTGGACGGCTCGCTCAGTGAGAGTGTGGCGGTCAGCGCGTGCGCGGGGCGCGGCGGGTCGGCGGCACCGCCGTGCAACGCCGCGCGCCCGAGGTCGAGCCGCAGCGCGCGGCGGCCATGACCGGTGCCTGGCGACGCCGAAGGCCGGTGTCACGCGCACACCGCACGCGAGGTGCGTCGGTGCGTGCGGCCGTGAAGGCGGTGATCGTGGCGCTCGCGGCGGTCTTCATCTCAGCCGAGCAGATCGACGCCGGTTGCCCCCCCGAGCTGACCCCCGAGCGCGAGCGCCGGCACTCCGGCCGTGTCGGTGCTGCTCGAGCCGGCGAAGTCGCCGATCGGGTATGGCCACGGCTGCGCCAGCTCGCCCGCGGCAGCCGGCGGCAGGTAGCCGTCGAGCGCCTGCACGCAGGTGGCCCAGCGCGTCCTTGAGCGGCCCCGCCGCGACCCCGGACGGGAGCAGGTGCGCGTAGCCGCGCAGCGCGTCCCCGTTGCCGAATCGGTCAGCGGCGTCAGCGGCGCACCCCCGAGCGGCGTGCCGAGCGTGATCAGTCCCTTCACCTGGGACGGGTTGGCTGCGGTGTAGGCGCGCGCCGCCAGGCCCGCCGTGGAGTGAGCGACGAGGATCAGTGGCGCTCCGGGACGCAGGGCCGCGAGACGCGCCTGTACCAGTCCGATCTGCGCCACGAGTCCGGCCACGTCGCCGCTTCCGTCGTCCTGCAGGTCGGCGGTGTAGTAGTCGGTGACGACCGTCACCGGACGCAGGTCGATCGCGGCGGGCGCGACGCCGGGCACACGCAGGTTGAAGGTCGCGGCGGGGTTGGTCGTACCCGCATGCGCCGCCTCCGCCTGGGCAAGCAGCGTCGCCCACGTGGTGTGATCGGAGAACGCCGGGCCGAGCAGCAGGATCGCGCGTGGACTTCCGGGCGCCGCCCAGCCGTCCACCTGCGCCAGGATCTGGCTGCATGCCGTCGCGTCCATGGGCTGCAGATGATGCGTGGAGCCGATCGCGGTTCCGGTCGTCCAGGTGCCGCCTGTCGGCAGCTGCGAGCTCACCGGCACGACGCCGTCGCTGGAGCCGAGATGCGTGGCCAGCGCCGCCAGTCCTGTCGCGAGCGCGTCCGCCCCAAGCGACGCCGGGATCGCCGGCATGTAACGGCTCGCCGCGGCGATGGCGGTCGTGAACGCGGCGAAGTCGGTCGCGGCGGCGACGGCTGCGGCGGCCGCAGCTGCGGTGGCCGGCGGGCCGTCGGGCTCGAGCCACAGCAGGCCGGACGCCGCGTCGCCCCCGATCCCGATCGGGAGCAGCCACGGATCGTCATAGGTCCCAGAGCCGCTCGCCGGTGGCGGTGCCGCCGTCAGATCACCCGGCAGCGAGCCGGCGGCCAACGCTGCGGCCCAGGCCACGAGCGCCGCGGCGAAGCTGCTGCCGTCGCTGGACGCGCCGGTGACCACCTGGTTTATCCAGGCCCGGAGCGCGCCGAGCGGATCCCCGAACAGCGAGCCGGGGCCGGAGGGATCGCTCAGCACGGGGAAGTCGGCCTGCAGTCCGGGCACCCCGCTCGTGCAACCGACGAGCGCGGCCAGCGCCAGGCCGATGCCTCCGAGTTCGCCGACAAGCGCGTGAGCCAGCAGTCCAAGCAGCAGCTTCTCCAGATCGCCGACGTTGATCCCGAGCGCGGCCAACGGGTTGGTGATGTCGAAGCCGGCCGGGAACGGGTAGGTGAGGTTCGGGATGTTGAACGTCCCGGCCGGGGTGGTCAGGCTCAGCGCCGCGATCGTCCCTGCCACCTGCGGCGGCGATCCGACCGCGAGCGTGAACCCGAGGTCGATCGAGGTGGCACTCAGGGTGATGTCGGAGACCGTCGCGGGGCCGCCGGGCACGAGGTGCAGGTCAGCGCGGAAGCCGCCGAGCACGCTGACCTTGCTGGTGCCGCTGGCCACCAGGTCGACGCCGAAGAGCTCGGCGCTGACCAACGCCTCGGCCTCCGACGTTCCGGCTGCGAGCTGCACCCCGATCCGGAGCTGTTGCGGGTCGGCGGCATTCCCGGAGGTCTGCGCGTTCCAGGCGGCGAGGCTGATTGTCAGCGGTCCGTCGACGGCGATCTGGCTGAGCCAGGGGTCGGCCGCACTGCCGCTGCCGGTCGCGGCGGGGAGCCCGATCAGAGCGGCCAGCGCGGTGAAGTAGTTCGACCATGGATGCGCCGCTGCTGAGCAGTGCGTTGCGATGCAGTTGTGCCAGTGCCTGCGTCGGATGGGTGGCGAGCTGCACCGGATCGATCAGCGGCGCGGTGGGGTCGCCGGGCGGCTCGGTGATTCCCAGGAGCACGCCGAGATCGGCACCCGCACCGGTCGTGCCGAGCGCCGCAGACAGCGCAGCGTCGATCGCGCTCGTGAGCGCCGTGTTGGCGTTGGCGAGGTCGATCTTTGGGAAGCTGGTCCCCTCGAAGACGACGCTCTCGAGCTCGAGCAGCGGCTGGATCTCACTGCCGTCCCAGCGGATCCCGGCCTGCGCCGAGCCGATCGAGAACGCGCCACCTGGCGCGATCAGCGGCGTGCCCGGTGTCCCGGGCGCGATCAGAGTCATCGACGCCGCCGGGAACGCCGCCGGCCCCGCGCTGCCGGCGAGCGGTAGCGAAAGCACGGTGATGTCGGCGTCGAACGCGACCGGTGGGGTGGTACCGGACGGCGCCAGCTGGATTCCGGCGCCGATGGTGATCACCGGGGTGACGCCGTCGGCAGCGACGGCCTCGCCGAGCACCACCGAGAAAGCAGAGCCGCCGTCCTCGTAGACCTGGACCGACCAGCTGGTGGCGGCCCCCACGGCCGTCGTCGTCACGGTGGGGGCGCTGACGCCCAGCAACCCGGCGAGGTGCCCGAGCCAGGTCACAATCGGGGGCGATGCACCGGTGGTCAGCGCTCGCAGCCAGTTTGCGATCGCCGTCGGGTCATGTGCCACGGCGTCGAGTGGGAATGCCGGCAGCGAACCGTCGAGTCCGAGCAGCGGGATCAAGTGGTCGGCGAGAGCCTTCGCATCGGCGGCCGCGCCGCCGCCGAGCTGCTCAAGCTCGTAGCGAACGAGCCCGAGGATCAGCTGCCCTGCTTCGCTGCCAAGGTCATCGGGCGTGAGCGCCACGTCGTGTGCGCCCTTGCCGTCGAGGTCCAGGCCGCGCAACGTCACCTGAACGTCAGCGATGGCCGGGTTGGCGAGCGGCGCCAGGCGCAGCGCGACGGCAACGCCCGCGAGCGCGATCGGCTCCGGCGGCGCGGTCCAGCCCAGATCGATATTGAGCGTCAGCGTCAGCGGGCCCTGGCCGGCGCCGGCCAGTGCGGTGAAGCTGGTGCCAGACAGCTCCGCGATCGGCAGCTCGGCCAGGAGATCGGCTGTGAACGATCCGCTGCCGCCGCTGAAGCGGCCGGCCAGGCCCACGACGACCGTCGGGTCGGCGGAGTCGTCGACGGTCACATAGACGTTGCCTGCGGTCTGATCACCCAGCAGCGGATGCCACTTCTGGGTACTGGGAGCGTCGGGTACCGTCGCCGGCGGCAGGACCTGATCGAGCAGGTCGAGCAACCCCTCGCGCTGCGTCGGATCGCTGAGGATGCTCTCGAGCTTCTCGAGCGGATTTGCGAAGAATTCGCCGGATATCTCGCCGGAGCTGTCGACCAGTCCAAGCGCGCGGGCGGCGTCGGCAAGCGTCGGTCCGACGAGGCTCGCGACGTCCACGCGTTCACCCGATCCGCAACGGTGGGCCGGGTAGCAGATGCAGTTGGCCGCCGATGATCGCGAGGCCACGCGGCGCAAGCGCGCGCTCGGTGGCGTGATCGCTCGCCAGAGACAGCATCGCGCTCCACGCGGCAGCCTGTACGGCCGACCCCCAGCGGGAGGCGAGCAGGCCGTTGCCGCGGGGATACTCATCCGTGGCGACAATCAGGCCGGCCTCCTGGCTGTCACCCAAGGCGAACGCCACCACCAGCGGCGTCCGCCCCGCCTGGTCGCACTCCACGTCAATCGATACCAGCACGGTCTGGCCGCTGATCTCCGTGGCGAGACTGTCGAGGTGGACGAGCAACTCGTCACCTCGGTCGACCCACACGACCTGACCTACCGCCTCAGCGACCGTTCCGGTTCCATCTGCCGCGACCCCGGCCAGGCGCGGAGCAAGCAGCGACCCGATCTCAGCGCCGTCAACAGTGTCAGGGATGGTCGTCGTCGACCCGCCGGCCGTAGACCCGCCGGATGTCGATCCACCGCCAGTCGCCGACCCACGCCTCCGCAACTCGAAGAGCATGAGCAGCACCAGCAGCAGGACGATGATGACAACGATCAGAATGATCACCGACAGCGCCACGGTCCCGAACCTCCCTGTTGCTGTGATCTTCTTCGCTTCCGACTATCTACTGAATTGCCGCTTCACCTCGTGAGTGCGATCTTCACGTTGCTCCAACAACGGGGGCGGCATATTATGTCGCCCCCGCCCGGCTCGGTGGGGTTTATCTGGGGCCGGCGCCACCCGTTTGGTGCCGCGCCGCCCTGCGCCGTGTGATCACGCCTTCGGGTAGCTTTGGGGCCGTGCCTGCAGAGCTCCGGAACGCGCTACGCGCCAAGGCACGAACGGGATCTAGTCGCATCCTGCCTTTCGCTGTGCTGCTGGTCGTGCTGGTGATCCTGGCTGCCGGAATCGGCGGCACGTCGCACTTCACCGGGGCTCGGTGGTTCCCACACCTCGGAGGCGGCGCTGCGACACCCACAACTCACCGCGCAATCCTGCGCAGCGCCCCGCCGACGACCAAGCGCCGAGCGCTGCGCAGCTCGGGGTCTCTGCCATGGTGGGTCGGCGTTCTGGTGCTCGTGCTGATCGCTCTGGGCCTCGCGGCGCTGTTATGGCGCTGGTGGAGCAGGCGCCGGATGCCCGCGGCTCCGTCACTTCACTCGTCGTCGATGCATGTGACACAGCTGGTTCCTGCCGAGCCGGAGGCCGAGCCGGAGAAGTTGCTGTCGGGCATCGGGCTTGCATTGCAGGCACTCGATGAGCAGCGCGAACCTGCCGATGCGGTCGTGCGCGCGTGGCTCGGCCTGCAGGAGACAGCTGAAGAATCCGGGATCATGCGCGCCGCTTCCGAGACCCCGACGGAGTTCACTTCCCGGATCCTGAGCAGCGCGTTCGCCGATGACCAGGCCCTCCGGACGCTACTGCGGCTCTATCTGCGAACTCGATTCGGGGATCACCCGGTGACCACCGATGACGTCGACATGGTACGCGAGGCGCTTGCGCAGTTGGTGTCGACCTGGGGCGCACCTGCTGCCGCACCCACCACCAGGGCGCACTGAGTGCACTGGCGAACGCTCATAGAGATGCTTCGCTGGCCCACGCGCCGCGAGACGATCCGGACGCTCGCCGCAGGTTGGTCGATCGCCGCGATCTGCTGGTACTTCGGGGTGGATGTCTGGCACGCGATCCTGCTCGGCTGCGCCATAACGGTGGCCGCGCTTGCCGCCGCCGCTGGAAGCTCTGCCCCGGACGCGCGCGACCTCAGCTGGCGTCCCGGCAAACGTGCGAGCAACGACGGGTCTCGTAACGATGTTGCCAGCCTGTCCTCATCACTGCACGTCGGTTGGGGGCTTGTGGGCCTCACAGCCGAGCGTCACCTCAACCAGATCGCTCGCCGGCGTCTGGCGCTCGAGGGCCTCGACCTTCGCAATCCCGACAATCAGCCTGCGATCGAGCAACTGATCGGCACAAGTGCCTACCGGATCCTCAACCGCCGCCAGGGGCGGCGGCTGAGACTCGGAAGGCTCCTTTACTGCCTCGACGCGCTCGACGCGATCGACTCCACCCACTACCCGGCACCGGAGCCAGGCTTGCGACGCCGGAATCCGCGACCCATCTCATCGAGCCTCAGGAGAGCCAGTGAACGATGAACCTTTGACAGGGCTGTCCGTGAGCGAGATCGCGCCACTGGCAGCGCTGGTACTGGACCGCGTCGGATCCGTCGTGGTTGGCATGCGCGACGCCGTCGAACTGGCCCTGGCGAGCGTCCTCGCCGGCGGTCACGTTCTGTTCGAGGACGTACCTGGGCTCGGCAAGACCCTCGCAGCGCGCAGTCTCGCGTCCGCTCTGGGTCTCGACTTCCGTCGCCTGCAGTGCACACCCGACCTGCTCCCGGCTGACATCACCGGCTCGTTCGTCTACTCGCCTGCCACCACCGAGTTCGTGTTTCGCCCCGGTCCTGTGTTCACGGGTCTGTTCCTTGCAGATGAGATCAACCGGACCTCTCCCAAGACTCAGTCAGCGCTGCTCGAGGCGATGGCCGAGGGCCAGGTGACCGTCGAGGGACAGAGCTTCAAGCTGCCATCGCCGTTCCACGTGATCGCGACTTCGAACCCGATCGAGTACGAGGGCACCTATGCGCTGCCCGAGGCCCAACTGGATCGGTTCATGGTCCGCCTGGCCGTTGGCTATCCCGACCGCGAAGGCGAGACGAGCATCCTCCTGAACCGCATCGAGCGACGCCACGAGGTCGCAACGGTCGAGCCGGTGATCGACTCGGCGACGCTGGCGGCCATGCAGGCAGGGATAGAACGGGTTTACGTCGAGCCCGACATTGCCCGCTACTGCGTGGACATCGCCGCAGCGACTCGCCGCAACAGCACCATCGAGGTCGGCTCCTCACCACGTGGGTCGCAGGGCCTGATGCTGGTGGCTCGCGCCCTGGCGGTGATCGACGGTCGCGACTTCGTCGTTCCGGAGGACATCAAGCGGGTGGCGGTGCCGGTGCTCGCGCACCGACTCTCCTTGACCACACAGGCCTGGGCGGACGGAACGCGTACAGCCGACGTGGTTTCGGGGATCGTTTCGCAGATAGCCGGGCCGCCCACGGTGGGCCTGCGTTCGGCGGCCGCTCCGCGGTGAACGACCGCTCGGAGCGGCCGGAGGACCAGGTCGCCGCGACCACCACGCAGCGCTGGACCCGCTCGCCCGCACTCGTGGCCGGGAGTACCACTGGGCTGCTGCTGGCCGCGATCGGGCTGATCGCCGGGCGCATCGACATCGCGCTGCTGTCGCTTCCTCTGGTGGCGGCGGTTGCGCTCAGCTGGGACCGGCGACCGGTCACCGACGAGCAGGCGTCCGTGACGCTGTCCCTCGCCGATTCGGGCGACTCCACCGTCGCCTACAGCCTCGACATCACCACGCCTTCAGCGGCGGAGATGATCATCCTGCGCTACAGCGTCCTCGCCGGCGCACCACACGAAGTGGTCGTCGCCGGCCCGCTGGCCGGCGAGCTTGCGGGAGCGATTCCATTGCTGCACTCCGGTCCGCAGGAGCTGATCCGCTTCGACTACCGCTTCCTCGCCGTGGATGCGACGGCGGCAAGCCTGCCTCAGGAGCCCGTCGTCGGCGAGCGCGTGGTCGCGCCGGACCAGACCACGATCCGCGCGCTGCCACTCCCGCGCCGACTTCAGGCCATGACCGGCTCGCATGAATCGGCACGGATCGGCGACGGTGGTGAGTTTCGCGACATCCATCCTTTCACGGTTGGCGATCGCCTCCGCCGGATCGACTGGAAGGCCACTGCGCGGCGGGGCCAGGGTGCCGCTGACCTCTACGTTCGCCGAACCAACGCGTTGGCTGATGCCACCGTGGTGATCATCATGGACAGCCGGGACGACGTCGGCGAACAGGTGGCCGAGTGGAAGCGAAACGCTCCGGTCCACAAGGGACTCAGCTCGCTCGACGTCGCGCGAGAGGCGGCAAGCTCGCTCGCCGGCGCATACATCGCCGGCGGCGACCGCGTCGGATTCCAGGATCTCTCCAGTCGAGCTCGGATGATCCCGCACGCGTCGGGGGGCCGTCACCTCTGGCGGCTGCAGCGGGCGATCGAGGTCACCGCCCCTTCGCGGGTCGCGTACGCGCACCAGCGGCCACCGATCGTGCCTCCGGGGGCGCTCGTGTACCTGCTCTCGAGCCTGCTCGATGACCGGCCGATCAATCTTGCGCTGACCTGGCTGGGCAACGGGCATCGGGTGATCGCGGTGGATGTACTGCCGCCCGCGCGATTCGCTCGCACGACCAAATATGACCGCTTCGCACACCGCATGGTCCTGATGGAGCGTGATGACCGCATCCGGCTGCTGCGGGCGCGAGGGGTCGAGCTGCTGCGTTGGTCTGATGAGCGCGACTCGCTGCCGCTGGCGGCGCGCCTGTCGCGGCTGAGCCGCCCGGTGCGCCGATTCGGATCAGCGGGAGCGCAGCGATGAACGTCCGCGAACTTCTTCCGCCAGATGATCTACCGGCCACGGGTGCCCGCATCCCCGCCGTCGCAGTCCGTTGCGCGCTGGCGATCCTTGGAACCCTGCTGACCCTCGTCGTCTTTGGGACAAGCGGCTGGCTCGCCGTCGGCATCATCTTCAGTCTGCTGGCTGCCTGGGCGCCCGAGTTTCTGCTCGCCTGGGTTCTGATCGTGTTCCTGGCTGTCGGTGAACTCAGCCATTCAGCAGCGCTCAGCTGGCGGTTGCTGCTTCTGCTCGCCGGTGTGCACCTGGTCCATCTGGTGTCGGCGTTGACGCTCGGGCTGCCATGGCGCAGCTGGATGCAGCCGTCCGTGTTCACGCGGCCGCTGCTGCGATTTGTCGCGATCCAGATCCCCGTTCAGCTTCTGGCCGTCGTGACACTGTTGCTGTTCGCTCCAAGCGCTCACGGCCACCGGCCCCTGACGGTCGCCGAATTCACGATCATCGGAGCAGTCGCTCTGGCCGGCCTGGCTCTGCTGTTACTTGGTAGCGGAGCTGCTGATGACCCCGCGTAACCGCACTGCCTCGAGTCGAGCACGCACGCGACAAATACACGGGCGGACGTCATTGAGCGCATGGTGCTCGAGTGTCATCGTGACTGCGTGGCACCTGATTCAGGTTGGAGATCGCTGTTTGCGGAGGCGTTCAGAGGCTCCACCAATGCGATGGTCCTGCTTGATGCGCGGCGCCGCGTCGTGGAGATCAACGGTGCCTTTGTCCAGCTGCTTGGCTATCAGCGCTCAGCGATCACCGGCCGCCACATCTCTGACTTTGTGATCGGGGGCCCGATCATGTCGGAGCGTGAATGGAGAGCTGTGCTTCGAGAGGAGCGCTTTGCCGGCTCGGCTGACCTTTGCCGCGCCGACGGTGGACGGGTGAGGATCGAGTTTGCCGGTCACCCTGCGTTGGCGACCGGACAGCAGCTTGTCCTGTTCGTCGCGCTGAGTATCAGCCGGACCGGAGCGCGCGCCCACAAGAGCACCCCCGGAACCGCCAAGGCAGGAGCACTCTCCAACCGCGAACTTGAGATCGTCCGTCTGGTCGCGCTCGGCGCCAGCGGACCCGAGATCGCCACTGATCTTCAACTGACGCACAACACGATTCGTACGCATGTGCGAAACGCGATGACGAAGCTGGGCGCCCGCTCACGGGCTCAGCTGGTTGCGATGTCACTGGCCGAGGGCCTGGTGCTCCAAGAGCAAGAGGCGGCCGAGCAGATTTAGTGCCGAGCGGCGGAGCGGAACGTCTTGGCAGCGGCACTCGCATCAGTTAGGCGGTGCCGGCAGGAGTCGATCTCCAGCAGGCCGGCGGCCACCTCGTACGGTGGCAGGCCGCAATGTGGGCAGACTCTCGCTTCGCGGAGAGCCTCAAGCTGGTCCCGCAGCTCTCGATTCTCACGTAGCAACGCTCGTCCTCGCTCCCGCTCCGCCACCAGATCCGACGCGAGCGCTCGCATGGCGCCGATTATTTGGCCAACCTCGGTCACTCAAGGCTAAGGATTTCATCGGCGCATCGCCCCGCCAACAAGGTCGGCATCCTGATCGTCGGGGTGTGTCCACGACTCGCAACCGCGCCCGGAGCAAGCCACCACGAACGCTGCCGGTGCCTGAAACACGTTTCGAATCGCGCAAACGGGCTATAGGCAAAGTGGGACCAGACCCTCATATTTACGGGTTTCAAAGCTAGAGCCGCCTCGCAGCCGGGGTCGCATGATCGCTAACTCACCGTCCTATCTCTTCAGTCACACCCAATCGATGCCAGCGGATGTCCCTGATTTCCCCCGCCCAGAAGTCCGCGTTCTGATCGTCGATGATTCTCGCCCGTTCCGAGCTGCAGCTCGCGAACTGCTGGAGCATCGTGGCTACTCGATCGTCGGCGAAGCAGGGTCCGTAAGCGAAGCAATTGGGGCAATCGACAGCCAACCTCCGGACGCGGTCCTGCTCGATGTCAGACTCCAGGACGAGAGCGGATGCGTCGTCGCCTCCTACCTGCGAGCCCGATACCCGGCCGTCGCCGTACTGCTCGTATCCGCCGACGGGGCTGATGCCGCTCGGTACCTGGACGGGGACGCGAGCGGCGCGTTTGGGCCCGTGGAGAAGGGCCAACTGGCCAAGATCGATCTGACTCTGTACTGGCCCGCTCCGCCCGGGGGCGTACGCTGACGCCCCCGGGGCACACGCTAACGGACTGATGGCATGGCCTCGGAGCGGGTTCAAGCCGCTCCGAGGATCTTTGCCTTCTGCACGGCGAACTCATCGTCGTTGAGGACGCCCTGCTCGTGCAGCTTCCCGAGCTCGCCCAGCCGTTGGGTCGCTTCACTGGTGATGAGCCCGCTGTTCGAGCCGCCGCTCGGCGGCGCGGCCGCGTCCTGCTGGCCCTCGTAGTAGGCCTGCCCCTGCTGGTCCTCCTGCTTACGCTGAACGTGCTTTCCCATGGCGTAGGCACCGCCTCCCACAGCGGCGGCACGAAGAAGAGGACGACGACGTCGGATCAGTGGCATGACGACACCACTATTCCCCGTCGAGCGCCAAACCAAGCGCAACCATGATCTCGGGGGCGGCCGCGATTACCTTTGGCCCACCCACCTGCGGCGCTATTGCCCGCAACACGCCGAGGATGTCCTCCGGTGTCGCGCCGTCCTCGATGGCGTTGGCAATCTGCCAGGCGTAGGAGGCGGGCGGCGCGTCAAGCGCGATGATCGCGGCGATCTTGACCAACGCGAAGGTGCGCCCATCGAGCCCGGTGACCTCGCGATTGACCTCGCGGAGGCCGATCGCCTTCTCAAGCATGTCCGTGTCGCCCACCGAGAGACTGGACAGCGTCTGATGGGTATCAGCTCCGACCACAACCATCTGATGTTCCTTTCAATAAAGGGTCATGCAGCTGCCGGCAGGGAAGACCGGCCAGCAGCTGCACAGAACAGTCACGGCCCTAGACGCCAGCACTGGCGGTCGAGGGCGGTACCTGCAGGGCCTCCTGGAGCCTCTGGGTGTCTTCGTCGGAGAGCGATGTCCTGATAACCGTGCCTCCGTATTGCGACAGGGCCGCGATCGCCTTGTCGGGCGTCACCTGCTCGATAACCATGAACAGAGCGGACGTGCCCGGCTTGACGTAGTCGCGCACCTGCTTCTGGAACTCCTTGTCGATCCCCTTCTCACCCAGGTGACCGAACAACGCCCCAAGTCCGGCACCCACCGCGAAACCGGCGAATGGGACGAGGAACAGCAGCCCAAACAGCAGGCCCCAGAACCCACCCCAGACCGCGCCGCCTCCGGCACTGGCGCCGCCGTGGGTTGTGTGCACGTGGTACTTACCCTCCATATCACGCGAGATCGAGGCGACCTGCTCGGCCTGAATGATGAGGTCTTGTTCGAGCCCTCGGACCGTCCCCATCGCCTCGTCGGCGGTGGTCTGATCCGGGTAGCCAATCGCAACCAACGTTGCCATTCCGGCTCTCCCTTCGGTTGTTGCAGATCTGGCCCGGCGCCGGTCAGGTCCGCCGAGTCGAGCGTGACACTCACGCCGAGGCTCAGCTTGCGCTGCGGAGCGAAAGGGGTCATCACCCGGATCGGATGAGCGTCTCACCCACCGGCGCGCCTAGCGTGGTTCAGGTGGACGACGTGGAACTCCCAGAGCCCGATAAGCGTCCCCGGACGAGCCACTCCGTCATCGTGCGCGTACACGAAGCGCGCGCCAAGGCTCAGGAAAGGCTCGAGTATGAGCGTGAGCGGCGATACCTGGTCGCGTTGGCGTTCATCATCGCCGATCGCAGCCGTCAAACAGCTGCCTCCGTGCTCGCGGGCGCCCTCGCCTTCCGCTTCTTCCTGACACTGCTGCCGCTGACGCTTGTCGCCGTCGTGGGACTCGGCTATCTGAGGGTCGAGGGCGGCACGCCATCCGACGTGGTGAAGCAGTTTGGGATCAAGGGCGTGCTGGCATCAACAATCAATCACTCCTCCGCGTTGACCAACCCGGGCCGGACCGTGGTCCTCCTGGGGGGAGTGTGGGGCGTTCTCAGCGGAGCACGGACCTCCACGGCTACCCTGCGAGCAATCCACGCGCTCGCCTGGGGCGTGCCTGTAGTTCGCTGGCGACGCCGCAGCCTGGCGGGAATCGTCTTCCTGGGTGCGGTGGTTGTGGGCTTCGCCTGCGGAGGCCTTGCTACCCGCTTGCGTAGTGAAGAGGGCATCGCGGTGGGTCTGGGGGCCGCCGTGCTGATGGCCGCCGTCGCCGGCACGATGTGGTTTGGGGCATCGTGGCTGCTGCCGCGCCGCAGCGGGGTGGGATGGAAGGCGCTCGTGCCGGGCGCCGTCGTGGTCGGGGTGGGCTTTGCGCTGCTCCAGGCCGTCACGGCAAACCTGATCGGTCCCAAGCTCGACCACGAGTCCTCGCTTTACGGATCGCTGGGAGTGTCCTTCGTCGTGCTTGGCTGGCTTTATGCGGTCGGTCGTTTGATGGTTGCCGCACCGTTATTGAACGTCTCTTTACTTGATCACCAGCAACAGAGAGCTTCGGGGGGCGCCTCGAAAGCCGCGCCCGGGCCGAGCGCAGCTAATGAGCACGACGCTCCGCCATCTCCCCACCCTGAGTTATCAGGTAGATCAGCACGCCGACGAACGGAAGGATGATCACGAACACCGTCCAACCGGCCTTGCCCCAGCCAGAGATGTCCTTCCGCGAGAAGACGTCTACCAGGATCGTTATCACCATCCAGATCCAGATCACCCACGCGACCAGGATCAGCATCGTCCAGAAGATGCTGAGGAACGGGTACTGGGCCGCAATCACCATTTCATCTGCCTCCAATCGCCTCGGATCCGTATCGGAACCGATCGTCTCTCCTCAGCACTGAAATGGCGTCATCCAGAACGGGTGAGGATGTTACGCGTTCAGCAGACCCGCCAGGCCGAGCACGAAAATGCAAACGCCGACAAGCGACGCCAGGGCAGCCAACACAGTTGGCCAGTGTCCGAGCACCCAGTGGTTAACGCGGGCCAGAGGCCGCTTCGCGGCATCCCCCAGGATTAACAATGTGAGCAGCATCGCGCCGATCGGGGCGAGGAACGCGGCGTTGTAGACAAGTAAGGCAACAACCTGTCCCGGTATCGCCGCATCGGAGCCAACGATCACCGCAATAGCCGCGAAGTAGGGAAGTGCGGTCGGGAACTCCACCGCGGCGATTCCCGCGCCGAGCATCACTCCCGAGCGCCCGTTCCCACTGAATTCGGGAGGCTTGCGCCGGCCGAGCGCCCGGCGACCAGACCAGAGCAGGACCGCGATCACGATCAGCGCCGCACCCGCGACGAGCTCGATGATGTGCTTGGTTGTCGGGTCCGGCTTGGGTACGAGTGAAAGCAGCAACTGCCCCGGACCCAGCATGATCACGAGCCCGCCCAGCAGGTTGACCACCAGCACGCCGGCCAGGAACTCGATCAGCCTGCGGCGCGGGTGATCGATCGTCACCAGGTAAAGCGCGGGCCCCAGCGTGGTTGGGTTCAGTGAGTCGCCGAGCCCGATCAGCAGCACGACGACCATGGCGTGCAATAACGCGGACACTCGCGCCTCACCTCCGCCGCACCAGGCCGCCTGGACGTCCGGACGCGGAGCGAATCATCCGACGATCAGTCCGACCGTGCCCTTGACGACCAGCAGCACTCCGATGGTTGCTGATCCGCGGAGGGCAAACGTATGGGCATGCCGCCCCGCCCACAGCTTGGCCCGATCGATGGCCCGCGGGGTTTTCGCCGGAGCGATTGCATATGCAGCGATCGGAACCTCGAGCAGCCAGAGCATGATGAGGTTGAACCCGATCACCACCAGCACTGTCACCGAGGCCGAGTACTTCAGGCGGTGGATTGCGGTCAGTGCCGCCAGATAGGACGCGCCCGGGAGCGTGAGCAACGCCCCGACCACGAACGTGCTTCGTGCCGACCCTTTGCTCAGCTGCTGCTGCCAGCGCGGGGGGCCCTTATCGGGCCGGTCCGCCTTACGCTCGCGCCTGCGTTCTCGATAGCGGTCGTAGCGCCCACTTCCAAGAACCCAAGCGATGACCAGTGCGAGCCCGCCGAGCGCGATATCGACCGCGGGGCTGAGCGTCGTCTTGGTCGTCTTGGCGGTGCTCGAGCCAGATAGTGAGAACACGATCACGAGCCCGAGGGTGATACTCGTCATGAGCGCCCCACAGAGGTACCCGAGCATCAGCCTCGCCGGACTCGGCAGCAGCAGCATCACGGTGGTGGCGGCGAGCAGCGTCGGATTCAGCGACGCCAGCAAGGACAGGAGCAACACAGTGTCCATAGGTGTGGCGAGTATCGGCGACCTCGGCCGCGCTCGCATCCTCTGAAGAAGGTGAAGGCCTGAGCGGTCTACTCGCGGTCAAACGCGCCCTGCTCCTCCTCCGAGAGGAAGATCAGGGTGGCCTTCACGCGACGGCTGACGTCCTCGGTCTCAGGAAGGTCCAGCTTCGCGAAGATCGAGTTGACGTGCTTCTCGACGGCTCGCTTTGTGAGCACCAGGGACTCAGCGATGGCGCCGTTGCTCTTCCCTTTGGCGATCTCAGCGAGAAGCTCACGTTCGCGCGGGGTCAGTTCGGAGAGCCGAGACTGCGCCGCACGCGATCGAGCCTCGATCAGCACATCGACGATGGCGGGATCGATTACGGATCGGCCCCGCGCCACAGCTTCGATCGCGCGGAGCAGCTCGGCCTTGTCCCGAATCCGCTCCTTGAGGAGATACGCGCGACCGCCTGTGCCCTTGTCGAGCAACCCGAGGGCGTAGGCCGGCTCGGCGTACTGGCTGAGCACCACCACACCAACTTCAGGGTTGGTCTCCCGCAGGCGCGCCGCGACGCGCAGCCCTTCATCTGCTCCGGAGGGTGGCATCCGGATATCGGTCAGGACGACATCGGGGTGCCAGGTGCCGATCGCCGTCTCGAGCTCCTTTCCATTGCAGCAAACCGCCATCAGCTCTACCTCGGGGGCGCCACTCAGCGCCATCGTGAGGAATTCGCGGATCACGTACGAGTCTTCGGCAAGGACGACGCGGATCGGCGCACTGCCATCTTCGCGCTCGCTGTGGACAGGCGTTCGAGCGTGCGGCAGAGCCCGAGGACGCGTTGCATCTGGGGCGGCGATTGAGTTGCGCCCAGTCTGCTCTCGGGGGACCTGAGTGCTCATCTTCTCCGTCTCCGCTACCTCGCCGACGATACGGACCACAGGTCGCGACACGGTCTCAGCCCCAACCATGGTCCGCCTCTAGCCCCAACCATCGTCCGCCTTTCGCACGTGAACCGCAAGGGCGCGCGCCTCACAAAGCCATTGAGGCATGCACCACCGCCCGTTGAATGTAGACCGAGCCGGCCGGTCGCACGGCAGATGTTCGGTCTGGTCCCACACGGGCTCCGGACGGATGTTCGACGCTTCGCGACTCCCTTCGGGTTTCTACTGTTTCCCCCCCGAGGGCGTGGCCCTAGCCTGTAAACCGTCAGATCGGTTCGGACCGGATGGGACCGGAACGACCTGGTGGGAACTTTGGCTTGGTGGCGGTGGGTGCGCAGACCATGAGCGAACGCGTAGTTCAAACGAGCGCCGCTAACACTCTTGGGTCGAACTCGTCAGCTGCAATCGTTTGCGGCGACGGCGTCGCAACGGTCGTTGCAGATCGTCCGCCTGGAAGCACCAGACGCGCACCGAAGCGCAGTTGGCGGCAGGCGCTCCCGCGCCTCAGCGCTACCGAGTGGACCATCTTTGGCGTTTGCTTCGTCGGTGGTCTGGCGGCGGCCGGCGATGGGCTGTTATCTGCGGGCAATCGCGAGGCCGGCCCGGTGTGGGTACGCGTGGCGATCATCGGCGGATTGGTCGGAGCGGGAGCGTATGCATGGACGATCCGGGGACGCGAGCGGATGGGTTTGCTGCTGCTGGGGAGCGGCCTGTTTTCAGCGCTCTGGCTTCTGAATGGCGCCACTGATCGGTTCGCGTTCAGCGTGGGTGTGCTGTTCTCGGGCCTCGCGCCAGGGGTGTTTGCGTATCTGTTGTTGGCGTATCCAACCGGCCGGTTGCGCTCGGAGTCGGAGCGACGATTCGCGGTTGTCCTCGGTTCGTGTGCGTCGACACTGTGGCTGCTGGCGATCCTGACCGCAGCCCAACCTCCGATGCATAGCCCGTTCGTCAGGTGTTCGCCGCACTGTCTGAGCGGCGAGTTCTTCACCGGCGTGACGCTCGGTGCCGGCACCTACGTGATCAGGGCTCTGCTGGTGCTGGTCTGGCTGGTGATGGCATGCGGTACGCCTCTGCTGATAGCTCGGCGGGCGCGGTCCGTGTCCAGGCCGGTCAAGCGTTCATTGCCACCGATCCAGCTGGTGGCGACGGCTAATGCGCTGTGTCTCTTCCTGTATCTGGTCGCTTACAGCGCGAAGTCAGCCCTTGCCCCCTCGCTCGGCTCGGCCTATGTGGGACTGGTGCTCGCGATTCCCTTCGCAATGCTGCTCGGTCTGGCATTGGAGCGGCTGTTCATGGGTCGCGCGCTGTTGACGTTCCTCGATGAGATGGCGCGGCTACCCTGGGCCGACCCGCAGTCGCTGATCGCCACTGCCTTGCGGGATCCCTCGCTTCAGATCGCATACCAACGGTCTGAAACCGGCAGCTACGTAGATCTGTCGGGAGCCCCCATCGCGCCACCGCACTCCGACCCAGAGCGCGCGGTGACGTGGATCGAGCGCGAGGAGTCTCCAGTTGCCGCAATCACCTACGACGCCGAGTTGGCGGACCAGGAGCCGTTCGTACACGCCGCGGGCGCGGCCGCGGTGATGCGTCTGGAACGGTTCAAGCTCGAGGCCGAGCTCAGGGCGTCGGCTGCCGAGCTCGCTGCTTCCCGAACGCGTCTGAAGGCCTCGACCGCCGAACTCGCCGCGTCCCGCACGCGCCTGGTCGAGACCGCCTATTCCGAGCGCCGGCGAATCGAGCGAGACCTCCACGACAGCGTTCAGCAGGACCTCGTGGGGCTGCGGATCAAACTCGACATGGTCGCCGAAGCGGTCAAAGAAGACCCCAGCGACGGCGCGCGAATGATCGCCTCCATGGGGCTGCAGATGGACCACGTGCTCGAAGCGCTGCGTTCGCTCGCCAGGGGGATCTACCCAGCCGTGCTGGCCGAACGGGGCTTGGACGAAGCACTCAAATCGGCCGCCCGCCGCTGCCCCGAGCCAGTGACCGTCGACGCGCGCGGAATTGGCCGCTACCGCCAGGACGTTGAGGTCGCGGTCTACTTCTGTTGCCTCGAAGCGCTCCAGAACGTCGCAAAGCACGCGGGACCAAAAGCGAAGGCGTCGATTCGCCTGCGCCAGGAACGGAACGAGCTCACGATGGAAGTCCGCGACACGGGCAAGGGGTTCAGGCCGGAACAGACTGCTGACAACCACGGCCTGCGGAATATGCGCGACCGCATCGAAGCCGTCGGCGGCACGCTCTCCATCAACACCCTCACGATCGATGCCAAGGGTCACGGCACCTTGATCCGCGCCGTCGTCCCGGCCACGGTCATCCCAGCCCCCTAGAACCGGGAACGGTCCCGGGCGGATTGGCGCTCAGACGGCTCGGCGCTCAAAGCTTGTAACCGATCGCCCGCAGGAGATCTCGCCGAGCGGTGACATCGGCTTCGGTCTCAACCGCCAGCGGCGGCCCGCCATCGATGACGCCGAGGATCCCGCGCCCGGCTTCGGTCTGGGCCACGATCACCTGCACGGGGTTCGCAGTGGCGCAGAAGAGCCCGCACACCTCGGGGACGAGCTTGACCTGATTGAGCACGTTGACCGGGAACCCCTCGCGCAGGAACACGATGAACGAGTGCCCGGCACCGATCTGGAGCGCGTTGCGGGTGGCCAGCTCGACCAGCTCCGGATCGTTTCCCGAGCGGCGCACCAGCCTCGGGCCGGAGGCCTCGCAGAAGGCGATTCCGAACCGCAGGCCAGGCACAGCTCCGACGAGCGCCTCGTGCAGATCCTCGACGGTCTTGATGAAGTGCGACTGCCCGAGGATCAGATTCAGATCCTCGGGATTGTCGATGCTGACGACCTGCAGCTCAAGCTGTCCTGCGCTCTGATTCGTGTCGTGGGTGACGTTCATCCCTTGATGATGCCTATGATCCGCGAACCTGTCGAGATCGAACCCAAGGAGATGAAGGCGATGCCGGCGAACGCTTCAGCTGAGTGGAAGGGCGGACTCCAGACGGGTGGCGGCACATTCACCGCCGGCGAGGGGATCAGCGGCGAGGTGACCTTCAAGTCGCGCTTCGAGGATGGCGCCGGAGCCAACCCCGAGCAGCTGATCGCGGCGGCGCACGCTTCCTGCTTCTCGATGGCACTCTCGGCAGCGCTCGAGCGGGCCGGAACACCCGTCGACTCGGTCAAGACGGACGCCACCGTGACACTGCGGATGGTCGACGGCACCCCGACGATCACCTCGATCGCGCTGAAGACGGTGGGCGTGGTGCCCGGCATCGATCAGGCTGCGTTCGAGGAGGCTGCAAACGGCGCCAAGGCGGGCTGCCCCGTGAGCCGCGCGCTCGCGGGTGTGCCGGAGATCACGCTCGAGGCGACGCTGGGCTGAGCCGCTGGGCTGAGCTAGTCCCGCGATGTACTCAATCGACCGAACAACCTTCGCCGCAGCGCTGCTCGGCAAGTCGGCCGGCAGCCGAACCTTCACGCCCTTGGCCGTGCTGACTGCACGCGCGCGACTCGCCGTCAACCCGCAGATCCGCCGAGCGATCATCGTGGCAGCTCTCGGCGAGCTCGTCGGTGACAAGCTCCCGTCCAGTCCGGCCCGCATCCAACCCGTCCCCTTCATCGGTCGGGTCGCCAGCGGAGCCTTCTGCGGGCGAGTCGCCGGCGGCAACGCCCGTGCCCTGGTGGGAGCGGGGACAAGCGCTGCGGCGACGGTCGGGTTCTACCACGCGCGCAAAGCCGCCACCGCGAGGATGCCGGCGCTGCTCGCCGCGCTGCTCGAGGACGCGCTCGCGATCGGCCTGGCCAACCTGGCCGTGGCGCTGCTCAGTGCTGAGTGATCCGCGAGGTCTCCGCCGTCGTCGCGATCAGGTCGCGTAACAGCGAGTCGATCCCTGATAGCTCGTACACGGCTCGCTGGCGACCGGCGCCTCCACCACCGGCCACGATGGCCGGGATGCGCGCAAGTCCCTGCGTGCAGCCGAGCTCGGCGGCATGGGGAGCGGCGAGCTCCAGAGCCGCATCCAGGACCTCCTGGAACTCGTGCAGCCCTCCTCGCGCATCGGGCAGTCGCGCGTGCACGCCGAAGCGGGTGGCGCGGAACATACCCTCGTCCAGCAGCTCGGTGGGCAGGTCGACGGGCGCGTCCTGATCTGCCGCTGCTCGCGCCAGACAGTGCGTGAGCGCAACCAGCGCCTCGGTGTCGCGGAGCGAGCTCTGGGCATCGAGCGTGCGGATCTCAACTGTGCCGAGCTTGGGGTGCGGCCGCAGCTTCCACCAGAACCACGTGTAGTCATCCACTCCAGCGGCTCGGGTGAGCAGGTCGGCCATCGCGCAGAAGTCCGCGTAGTCGTCCAGCGCGCGGGGGATGCCGGAGCGCGGCCAGCTGCTGATCGTCACACCGCGGGCGGATGCGAGTCCCGTATCCATGCCCCGCCGAAACGGTGAGTTCGCCGCGAGACCCTGCAGTAACGGAAGGTGAGTGCGCATCGCGTTGAACACCTTTATCGCCGTCTCCGCGTCCGGCATGCCAACGTGCACGTGCAGACCGGCGACTGGGGTGGCGACCGCTGCACCGAGCAACCGGGAGACCCTCTCGTAACGCTCCTTGTCGGAGATCTGGGCCTCGTCGTCGGTGGCCGTCGGATGTGTCCCAGATCCCATCAAACCGACCCCGGTACCCAGGCAGGCCGCGCGGCGGTGCGCCAGCTGGCCGATCACGTCGGGCGCCTTCTGGCAGACGTCGCTGACGAACTCGATCATGCCGGCGTGAAGCTCACGCTCGATACCGCCCATCGCCGAGGCAAGACGCTCGGTCACCGCAGCTGAGCTGTTCACCATGCGCCCGTTGACGGGGTCGACGAGGAAGAGCTCCTCCTCGGCGCCCAACGAGAACGGGGTTCCCGTCCCGAACGCATGGTCTTGGGTATTGGCCATGCCCTGCCTATTACCTGAAAACCCCGACGGCTACTCGCGAAACTGCCAGAAGTCGTTTTCACCCGGTCAAACGTCTACTTGAATATGTAGCGTTGGCCAATGCTCGAGTTCGGAGACGCGAACCTGTGAACCCCAAGATCAACCTCGCCGAGAAGCTCGCGCTTCTGGAGCGGCCGTACGAGCCAGGGATCGTCGGCTTCATCAACGACTACAAACTCCAGGTCGTGAAGGTGAAGGGACCGTTCGTCTGGCACCGGCACGACGAGACCGACGACTTCTTCCTGGTGCTGAAGGGTCATCTCACGATTCACCTGCGCGACCGCGACGTCGAGCTCGACCCGGGCGAGCTGTTCGTGGTGCCACGCGGCGTCGAGCACTGCCCCGACGCCGCCGAGGAGACTGAGGTGCTGTTGATCGAGCCTGACGGGACCGTCAACACCGGGGACGCGGGCGGCGAGATGACCGCTGAGCCTCGGCTCCTCTGAGCCGCAACTGGGCATCTTCTAAATTAATGACTGCCGATCACCGGGGCTCTTCAGGGACGTGAGAGCAGACAACGGAGCACGTTACATAGCCGCCCTGCGGCAGTTGGGGCCGTTCGCCGTGACTGCACTCGCGGCCTGGGTGACCGTGCTGATCGGAACCAGCGTCAACTGGACCGAGTACGGGATTTCTGTGGCGCTGCTGGCCATCTCGTGGACATACGGCGTCACGGCGGGCGTCCGCGGACACATGCTGAGCGGCACGGTGCTTGGCTCGCTCGGCTTCCTGGCGGCGCTCGCGCTGGCGCGGGATTCGGTCGGAGGCAGCGTCGCCGCGATCAGCATCATCTCGCTGCTGCCCGTGGTCCAGACCGCGCTCTACGTGCGCGATCGGCTCGGCCTGTGGATCGTGCTGGGAGGCGTGGCCGCCTTCTATCTGGCGCCGCTCTTGTTCATTGGTTCGCCCGACTACCCCCCAAGCGGCTACCGCGGCGCGTTGCTGGCGATTGCGGTCAGCTCGATCGTGGGACTGGTCACGCATCGGCTGGTGGCCGACATCCGCCATCGCGCCTCGGATGCACGCCGCCGTGAGCGGATCCTGGTGCGCGTGAGTGAGACCGTGCAGCAGCTGTATCACAGCGCTGAGCCTCGTCAAGACGCCTGCCGGGCAGTGCAAGAGGTCAGTGAGGCGCTTGTGGTCGGGCTCTACGAGCCGGACCCGATGACCAGGGCCCTGCTGCTGACGGCAACCACTGGCTCACCCGAGGGAATTGCGGCCGGCACGCCTGCCAGATGGGGCAGCGCCATACACGACGCGTTCAGCTCCAAGCGCCAGCGCCTGATCAGCGACGACGCGGAGGCACACGTCGGAAATGTCGAGCTGTGGCGAGCCGAGGGCGCGCCGAGCTCGTTGCTCTACCGGCCACTGCTAGCGGACAACAACGCGGTAGGCGTGCTGTTCGTCGGCTGGGGCGAGCGCGTCGAGGCCGGCGACACGCGGGTGATCGTCGCCTCACTGCTCGCGCGCGAGGTCGCCGCCGTGATCGAACGCGCCGACATGATCGAGCAGCTCACCGACGAGGCTCTGACCGACGCGCTCACAGGTCTGCCCAACCGCCGGGCATGGGACGTGCAGCTCGCCCAGGCCATGAAGACCAGCCGTGAGCCGGTGGCCGTCGCCATGTTCGACATCGACCACTTCAAACTGTTCAACGACTCCTACGGGCATCCGGCCGGGGACCGTCTGCTGCGGGAGGGAGCGGCAGCGTGGAAGGCAGAGACTCGCTCGGGCGATTTCCTCGCTCGCGTAGGGGGTGAGGAGTTCGCCCTGCTGTTGAGGGGGAAGGACAGCGGCGCAGTGCACGCGCTTGTGGAGCGGCTGCGGGCGCGCATGCCGGCGAACCAGACGTGCTCGGCAGGCATCGCCGTGCGGATCGAGGGCGACACGCCGGAGCAGCTTCTCACCCGCGCCGACCGGGCGCTTTACAGAGCCAAGGAAGCCGGCCGCGACCGCAGCGTCTTCGCGGACGCGACCGACGTGGCCTAGCTCGCTCGCGCGGCGTCGAGCTCGGCGAGCACGGGGCCGAGGTACTCGCTGTGCAATCTCTGAGCCGGCTGCCACAGCGGGTCGTTGCTCAGCTCCAGGTCGACGCCGTGCTCGCCGAGCATCTGCGAACGGATGAACAGCGGCCGCTCGGCTCCGAGCAGTATCAGGTGCAGCGCCGGCCGCAGCGGCCGCGGCTCCACCGGCGCGCCGGCGAGGGCGGCGATCGCGTGCGCCGCCACGTCGGCCTGATCGGCCGACAGCCCACCGTGCTTTATGGGCGTATCGGTGATGTCGCCGGCGGCGTACACGCGAGTGAGCCCGTGCACGGCTCCATGCGAGTCGATCGTCACGAAGCCACGCTCGGCACTCGTCGGTACACCAGGCAATGAGGGCGCGTAGAGCTCCGGCAGCGCAATGATCTGGTCAACGAGGATCGAGCTGCGCAGAGGATAGAGATCGATCCTCCCGTGCTCGCGAATCTGGCAGGTCGCCGAGGTGATCGTCGTTATCCCGGCGCGCCCGAGCAGCTCTCCGACCTCAGAGCTCGCGTTGATGCCGAGCGCTGAAAGCGGCGAGTCCTCGGGCGTAACCAGCAGCACCGCCACGTCGTTGCCATGCGCTGAGGAGCGGTTGGCCGTCATCAGCGCGAGCTCGTAGGCGGGCAATGACCAGATCGGCAGCGAGGGAACCACGAAGGCGACGCGCTTCAGCCTGCCGCGATCGAGGGCTTCGACGAACCCCGCGAGCTGCTCGTCGATCCGGCGGTCGTCGAGCGTCAGCACGTCTGCGTCTCTGAAGCGAGGGTGCGACCGCGCGCCGACGGCCAGAAGCGCGGCGTCGTAGTTCAGCCTGTTCCCCCGATCTGTGTGCAGCACGCGATCTGTGGGGTCAAGCCATTTGAAGCTTTCCGCCAGCAGCCGCGCGCCCGCGCGCTCGGCGATCTCGGCAACGCTGTAGCCGGCGGTCACCGCCGGCTTGAACGGCTCATGCACCAGCAGCGGCCGGTAGCGGAATTCCGCATTGGGAGCGACGATCGTGGTCGCCACGCGATCGCCGGCGAGCTCCCGCAGCGCTAGCGCGGCCTCCAGCGCGGCCACGCCACCGCCGGCGATGACCACCTGGAACTCCCGTCGCTCACCTTCATCCGGCGTCATCACACAAGCCTACGTACCCGCGAACCCCCACGTGTAAGTGCATACCCGCACTTCAGCCCGAGTGGACGCTCACCCCCGCCTGGCGCTCGTACGCCTCCAGGAACCAGAGCCACAGTTCACTGCGGGTGGGGAAGGGCGCCACGGCGTGGGCCAGCCGGGATAACGGCACCTCAGCGGCGACAGCGACGCTCGCCGCCTGCAGGAAGTCGTTCACGCCCGGGCCGACGAAGGTGACGCCGACGAGCACCGAACGACCCCGGTCGACGACGAACCGTGACGTCCCGGAGGAGCCGCGGCCGACGAAGCTCGCCCCCGCCGCGCTGCCCGTCGGCAGGTCGACCGCAAGCGCGTCAACTCCCGCCTCGCGTGCGGCGGCCAGAGTCATGCCGACCGCCGCGACCTCGGGATCGGTGAAGACCACGCGGGGCGATCCGCGGCGATCGGCCACTGCCCGCGCCTGGGACTCACCCATGATCCGATCGGCGGCGATCCGCGCCTGGTACTTGCCCATGTGCGTCAGCAGCGCGCGCCCGTTGACATCCCCGACCGCGTAGAGCCAGGGCAGGTCTGACACCTGCAGCCCGTCGTCGACGTCGACAAAGCCACCATCCTCGAGCCCAACGCTCGGCAGTCCGAGCCCGGCGCTGTTCGGGACGGCGGCCCACTGCGACGAGCAGCCGGTCGCCGACCACGGTCCGCCCGTTCTCCAGCTCGACCGAGATCCGATCTCCGTCGCGCCGCACCGCTGCAGCCTTGGCGCCGAACAGCAAGTCGGCGCCAAGAGCACCAAGCGCCTGCCCGACCTCCTCTCCGACAAACGGCTCCTCGTTCGTCAGCAACGAGCCCGCCGCCTCGATGATCGTCACGTGCGAGCCAAACGACATCCACGCCTGCGCCATCTCGACGCCGACTACGCCGCCGCCCAGGATCAGCAGACGCGCGGGAACTTCCTTCGCGGTCGTTATCTGGCGGTTGGACCAGGCGCCCGCCTCCGCCAGGCCTGGGATCGGCGGCATCGACGCGGTGCTGCCGGTCGCCAGGATCACCGCTTCGCGCGCCATCAGGACGTCGTCGCCGACGACCACGCGCCGCTCACCGTCAAGGCGCGCAGCTCCCCGAAACAGCTCGATCCCACGGTCCTCGAGCCACGGCAACTGGGAGGAGTCGTCGAGGTCATGGATCACCTCGTCGCGGCGGGCCAAGGCAGCCTCGACGTCCAGCGAACCCGAGACTGCCTCGGCCGCTCCTGGCACTCGCCGCGCCTCGCTCAGCACCTCGGCGGGCCGCAGCAGCGCCTTCGACGGCATGCATGCGTAGAACGAGCATTCGCCGCCCACGAGGTCCCGTTCGACGATCGCCACTGACCGCTTACCGACGCGTCGCCAGTCGCCCGGCAGCAACCTCTCCCGCCGGTCCCGCACCGATCACGATCACGTCGAATTCGCGCTCCAAGATCGTCCCGAGGCTATCCCCCGGAGCCCGTGGCTGAAACCCATGGTGACGTCAGCCGACCGCTAAAAAGCCGATAATCCGTGAGTCTTGCCACTAACTCTCCCCGACTCAGCTTCCTCTAAATGACAACTGTTGCCACTCCCCCGCGTCGGCTTGGTGCGACCATGCGGCGCGATCTCTGGTGGGTGCAGCCGGTCCTTGTCGTGATCGCGCTGTCGCTCTTCGGGATCTACACGATCGTCCGCGTGATCGTCAACAAGCACTACGCGATCACCACTGATGGCGGGCATCTGCAGTCACCGTTCTTCTCGCCCGACCTCCCTGGGATCTTCTCGTTCAACACGAATCTGCCCTGGGCGTTTTTGGTTCTGTGGTCGCCGCTCGGCTTGCGGACGACCTGTTACTACTACCGCAAGTCGTACTACCGCTCGTTCTTTTTGGCGCCGCCGTCGTGCGCGGTCGCCGGCGTCGCCCGTCGCAAGTATATCGGGCGAGACGAAGTTCCCGCTGGTGCTGAACAACCTGCACCGGATCTTCTTCTACTTCGCGGCGATCGTGATCGCCTTCCTCTGGTACGACGCGATCCGGGGGCTCTTCTACAACGGCTCGTTCGGGATCGGTGTGGGCAACGGGATCATGTTCATCAACGTGATCTGCCTGACGGCGTTCACGTTCGGGTGCAACTCCTGGCGCCACATCATCGGCGGCAAGCTCAACTGCTTCTCCTGCACGACCTCGGCGCAGACGCGCCACACCGCCTGGAAGAAGGTCTCGATCCTGAACGGCAAGCACATGCAGTGGGCCTGGATCAGCATGTTCACCGTCTGGGGGACCGACCTCTACATCTGGCTGGCGTCCTCGGGCGTGTTCACCGACCCGCACCACATCTTCTGATGGCGATCGAACACCACGACTACGACGTCCTTGTGCTGGGCTCAGGCGGCTCGGGGCTCCGGGCCGCGATCGCCGCAGCCGAGGCGGGCGCGAAGACCGGGCTGGTCTGCAAGTCGCTTTTGGGCAAGGCGCACACCGTGATGGCCGAGGGCGGCCTTGCCGCGTCGCTTGGCAACGTCGCGCCCGAGGACAACTGGTCAACGCACTTCCAGGACACGCTGTTCGGCGGCAAGTACCTGAACAACTGGCGGATGGCCGAGCTGCACGCCAAGGAGGCCCCCGACCGCGCCCGCGAGCTCGAGCGCTGGGGAGCGGTCTTTGACCGCACCCCGGAGCGCGTGATGTCGCAGCGCGCCTTTGGCGGGCACACCTACAAGCGTCTGGTGCACATCGGCGACCGCACGGGCCTTGAGATGATCCGCACGCTCCAGGACAGGACGGTGCACTCGGACGTCGACGTCTTCATGGAGACGACGATCACGCGCCTGATCAAGGACGGCGACAGGGTCGTCGGGGCGTTCGGGTACCGCCGAGCGAGCGGTGAGCAGATCAGCTTCAGCGCCAAGGCGCTGGTGATCGCGACCGGCGGCAGCGGCCGCATCTACAAGATCACGTCGAACTCGCAGGACTGCACCGGCGACGGTTACGCGCTGGGCTATGAGGCCGGTGCCGAGCTGGTCGACATGGAGTTCATCCAGTTCCACCCGACCGGCATGGTGTACCCGCCTGGCGTCGCCGGGCTGCTCGTTACCGAGGCGGTCCGTGGCGAGGGCGGGATCCTGCGCAACGCCCTGGGTGAGCGCTTCATGGAGAAGTACGACCCCAAGCGCATGGAGCTCTCGACCCGCGACGTGGTCGCGCGCTCGATCTACACCGAGGTCCAGGAGGGGCGCGGCAGCCCCCACGGCGGCGTCTTCCTGGACGTGAGCCACCTCGACTCCGATTACGTCAGGCGCAAGCTCCCGAGCATGTATGACCAGTTCCTGGAGCTGGCCGGCGTCGATATCACCAAGGAGCCGATGCAGGTCGGACCGACCTGCCACTACTTCATGGGAGGCGTCAAGGTCGACCCGGACACGGGCGAGTCGCGTGTGCCGGGGCTGTTCGCGACCGGTGAGGCGAGCGGCGGCATGAACGGCGCCAACCGTCTGGGCGGCAACTCGCTCGGCGATCTGCTCGTGTTCGGTCGCCGCGCCGGGGAAGGCGCCGCCGAGACCGCCAACCTCTCCGGCACGGTCTCACTGCCCGCCGAGGAGGTGGCCGCGGCGCAGGCCGAGATCGACAACTTCCTGAACGGATCCGGCACGGAGAACCCGTTCCAGATGCACACGGATCTGCAGAAGATCATGGGCGACGGCGTCGGGATCTTCCGCGACAAGGAGGACCTGACCGAGGCGATCGCCAAACTCGACGCCCTCGAGGCCCGCGTCGGCAACCTCAAAGCGCCCTCCAATCGGCTGGATTACAACCCAGGCTGGCAACTCTGCCGCGAGGTCAAGAACATGCTCACCGTCTCGCAGATGATCGCCCGCGGCGCACTGATGCGCGAGGAGAGCCGTGGCGCCCACAGCCGCCTGGACTTCACCGGTTACAGCGACTACTGGGGTGCCCACAACATCGTCGTTCACCGCGACGGCGAGCAGGACATGGCGCTCACCCCAACCCCTGTGGTGACGCGCGACGAACTGGAAGATCTCGTCGAGGCCCGTAAGGAGGCTGAGAAAGCATCATGAGTGACATTCATATGATGCCGATGGCAGTCGGGACCCGCAGGCTGCAGATCTGGCGCGGGGACCTCACGAGCGGCGAGCTGGTGGATTACGACCTCGAGACCGAGCCCGGGATGGTCGTGCTCGACGCGGTGCTTGAGATCCAGCGCAGCCAGGCCCCGGATCTGGCGGTCCGCTGGAACTGCAAGGCCGCCAAGTGCGGCTCCTGCAGTGCCGAGATCAACGGCAAGCCGCGGCTGATGTGCAAGACCCGGCTGGATCACCTGCCCCCGGACGAGCCGATAACAGTCGAGCCGATGAAGGCGTTCCCGGTGATCCGCGACCTGGTCACCGACGTCTCGTGGAACTACCGCGTCAACGAGCAGATCACGCCGTTCACGCCGCGCGAGGACCTCAAGGAGGGCGTCGACCTCCGCAACGGCGACTACCTGATCGACCAGGCCGACACCGACCGCATGAGCGAGTTCCGTAAGTGCATCGAGTGCTTCATGTGCCAGGACGTCTGCCACATCCTGCGCGACCAGCGTATGCACAACCGCTATTACGGGCCGCGCTTCATGCTCCGCATGGCAAGCCTCGACATGCACCCGCTCGACGGCGTCGACCGCCTCGACCAGATCGCCGACGAGGGCGGTATCGGCCTCTGCAACATCACCAAGTGCTGCACCGAGGTCTGCCCCGAGGGCATCCACATCACCGACAACGCGATCATCCCGATGAAGGAGCGCGTCGTCGACAAGCATGACCCGTTCCTGAAGGTGCTGGGTCGCACACCGAACAAGGGGCGGGTCAAGCCGCCGCCGCGGACGAGCGACCCAACGCTGTAACTCGCTGGGGCCGGCGTTGCTTTGGCCGGGCGGGGTGGTTCCGATAACACCGTCACAATCGCCGCGTGACTCACGACGGACGGTTTGCTCCCTCGCCTACAGGCCCGCTGCACCTGGGCAGTCTCCGCACCGCCCTGGTGGCGTGGTTGATGGCGCGCTCACAGGGCGCTCGCTTCCTCGTACGGATCGAGGACCTCGACCCGCAACGCTCGCGCCCTGAGTACGAGGAGTCGCAGCTCAACGATCTGCGCGCGCTGGGAATCGACTGGGACGAGGAGCCCGTGCGCCAGTCCGAGCGGACCTGGTTCTACGACGACGCGCTCGCCAAGCTGCACGCCCAGCAGCGCCTCTACCCCTGCTTCTGCACGCGCGCCGAGATCCGCGAGGCCGCGTCAGCTCCGCACGGGAAGCTGCCCGAGGGCTTCTACCCCGGCACCTGCCGAGACATCCCGCCCGCCGAACGGCGGCGCCGGATCGAGTCCGGTGAGCGCTTTGCGCTGCGGTTACGGGCCGAGGAGGAGGTCATCGAATTCGATGATCTCCTCCTCGGCCCACAGCGCTTCAGGGTGGACGACTTCGTCGTGGTCAGGGCTGACGGCGTGCACGCCTACCAGCTGGCCGTCGTCGTCGATGACGCCGCGCAGAGGATCGGTGAGGTCGTCCGCGGCGCCGATCTGGCCGACTCCACGCCGCGCCAGATCCTGCTGCAGCGACTGCTCGGACTGTCAACCCCCGCGTACGCTCACGTTCCACTCGTCATGGGGCCCAGGGGGGAGCGCCTGGCCAAGCGCGACGACGCTGCAACCCTGGCTGACCGTGAGGAGCCCATAGCGACTACGCTCGCAGTGCTGGCCCACAGCATCGGATCCGCCGGAGCGAGCAATACAGTGTCGTCCGCTTCCGTGCTGCTTTCCGAGTTCGACTCCAGCCTCATTCCGCTTCAGCCGATAACTCTTAGGTAGTCATTCGGTCGTAGCCCACCATGAAACCTTTACTCAGTGATGCTACGTTCGCGGCCAGATCGGGCCGGTAGGAAACCCTCCGATTGGCTTTCACACGAACCGGAGGAATAAAGAAGATGTCCACTGGACCCTTAACATGGAAGGACGCGCTGCGACCGTACGAACAGCCGCAGACGCGACGAGGCCTGGCACAGGTCGCGACCTCGCTACTGCCCTACCTCACGCTCGCCGTCGCCGGTTACCTGACGCTCGGAACGTCGATCGTGCTCACCGCGCTGCTCGTGGTCGTGGCGGGCGGCTTTCTCGTGCGCACGTTCGTCGTGTTCCACGATTGCTGCCACGGCTCACTGCTGCCCTCACGCAAGGCCAATGCCCGCGTGGGTGCGGTGCTCGGGATGTTCGTGCTCACGCCGTTCGTGCGTTGGCGCCATGAGCACGCCGTCCACCACGCCACGTCGGGGGACCTCGATCGCCGCGGCGTCGGCGACGTGTACACGCTGACGGTCAACGAGTACCTGGCCAAGCCCTGGAAGAGCCGCCTCGCCTACCGGATGTTCCGCAACCCGATCGTGATGTTCGGGATCGGACCGATCTTCGCGATGATCATCGGGCCGCGCATCATCGGCAAGGACGCCCGTCCACGCATGCGTCAGAGCGTGCTCGCCACCGATGCGGCCCTCGCCGTCGTCTTCGGCCTGATGTTCTGGCTGCTCGGCTGGCAGTTCGTGGTCGCTTTCTGGGCACCGTCGGCGCTGCTCGCCGGCTCGGCCGGAATCTGGCTCTTCTACGTCCAGCATCAGTTCGAGGACGCCTACTGGCAGAGCGGCGATCAATGGGACTACGCAGACGCAGCGCTGCAGGGCAGCACCTACCTGAAGTTGCCGAAGATCCTGCAGTTCTTCAGCGGCAGCATCGGACTGCACCACGTGCATCACCTGAACAGCAAGATCCCGAACTACAACCTGCAGCGCGCGCACGATTCGCATCCGCTCTTTGCGACGGTGCCGACGATCACGATCGCCGACGGCATGCGGGCGGTGCGCTTCAAGCTCTGGGACGAGCGCAGCGAAAAGCTCGTAACGTTCGCACAGGCGCGTCGCAGCGCTGCCCCATCCCCCGTGACGGCGAACCCGCTCGGCGTCGAGGCCTAATCAGTCGGCCGGCCGCTCGACGCCCCAGCGCCTGAGCGCCGCTTCGGGATCGGCCGTCGCCGGACGCGCCGATCCCGGGGTGCGACTGAAGCGCGGCGCCGCGGCGGGCTGACGGATGCCGTCGAGCTCGACGAATGTGCCGCGGGCGACCAGGTGCGGGTCAAGCGGCGCCTCGAACGGCCCACGCACGGCCATCACGCATACCTCCTCGTGCTCGAGCAGGTCAGACCACTCTTGGGTTTGCCTGGAGGCGAAGACCTCAGCCAGCCTGGCTTTCAGCTCGGGCCAGCGCTCGCGATCCCACTGCGGGAACTCGTCGGCGGGGAGCTCGAGCAACTCGAGCAGCCGGCCGTAGAACTGGGGCTCGATCGCTCCGACGGCCATGTGGCCACCGTCAGCCGTGGCGTAGACCTCATAGAAGTGGGCGCCGCTGTCGAGGATGTTGGTGCCGGGCGTGTCGCTCCACAGTTTCGCCGCCCGCAGCGCGTGGACCATCGTCAGAAGCAGCGCCGAGCCATCGACCATCGCTGCATCGACGACCTGACCGTGGCCGGAGTTGCGGGCCTCGAACAGGGCACACACCACCCCGAACGCGAGCAGCATCGAGCCGCCGCCGTAATCGGCGACCGTGTTGATCGCGAACATCGGCTTATCCCCCGTTCGCCGTGATGCGCCGAGCACGCCGCTGAGCGCGACGTAGTTGATGTCGTGCCCGGGCAGTGCGGCCAGCGGCCCGTCCTGCCCGAAGCCGGTGATGCGGCCGTAGACGAGTCGCGGGTTGCGCTCGATCAGCGTCTCCGGGCCAAGCCCGAGACGCTCCATGACCCCCGGTCTGTAGCCCTCGATGAGGGCGTCGGCCCGCTCGGCGAGTGCCAGAGCAAGGGCTTTGCCGGCATCGCTCTTGAGATCGACCGCAAGCGTCTGCCGCCCGCGCAGCGAAGGATCTGACGGACCTGCCTGGCCGAAGCCGGTTCCCACACCGCGGTCGAGCCGGATGACGTCGGCCCCCATGTCGGCCAGCAGCATCCCGGTGACCGGATTCGGGCCGATCCCGCCGACTTCCAGCACCCTGATTCCGGCCAGCGGCCCGACGGTCTCGTTCACGCCTTCAGTTTTATCCGAACTCGCCCTCGTCTGTTTAGCCCAGTCGGAATAAGGGGAAAAAGGTCTGATTGCGGGTTTCTACGCTCGAAATGAAGAAAAGCGAAAGAGGGGAAAGTTGCTTAGCAACTTTTCCCGCGATGATGCGTGAAAGGGACATGGAACGGATCTCTCTAGTGCGGGTGCCAACCGATCGGCGTACGGTCGTCGTCGGTCTGGCCCACCGCGAACGCGTGATGGAGCTTGCGAAGTTTCTCGGCCTGGATGCCGAATCCATTGCTGAGGGCCTGGTTGAGGCAGTAGATCGTGATCCGGCGTTGCGCCAGAGCACGTTGCTGCATCACGCGGCTTAGCATCGCAACTCTTTAGCACCAAATAAAACCGGGCTGGTTTAAGGTCTTCTTCGGTGGCGCTGCCACCGGATAGTCTAACTTTCCTTGTAGCAAAGTCCTCCGTTTTGCCCGCCGAACCGAACGTGGCCGGCGGGCATTTGGGGGAATTGGTTTCGGAGACCTTCTGAGGAGCAACTGAATGCCCACGTATGAACAGCTCGGGTTCGGCCAGGGGGCCGCACTCACAGGCGACCGCGCGCGAGCGGTTTTCGGGCAGGTGATGGGCCTCGTCGCCTTCGCCCTCGGCTTTGCTGCCCTGGGCGCTTACATCGCGCGTGACGTCCAAACCGGCGGCTTCATCTTCTTCATCGGTGCCATCGCTTGCATCTTCGGCCTGCAGGCCGCGACCGCACGCGGGCACGAGCAGCTTGCCATCGCCCTCCTATTCGGCTTGGCGCTGCTGCTGGGGATGTTCATCGCGCCGATCATCTCGTACTACGTCAAGTACGACCCATCCGTCGTCTGGCAGGCCGCCGGGGCCACCGGACTCTTCACCGGCGTACTCGGGACGTTTGGCTACTCGACGCGACGCGATCTCTCGCCGTACATAAAGCCGCTGCTGATCGCCTTCGGCGTGGTGTTCCTGTTCGGGCTGATCGCGTTGTTCGTGACGATCCCAGCCTCCAACATCATCTACTGCGTCCTGATGCTGATTGTGTTCGGCGGCTTCACCATCTTCGATTTCAATCGGATGGCAAACAGCGGCAAGTATCAGAGCGCCGTGCCGATCGCGGCGAGCATCTTCCTGGACATCTTCAACGTGTTCCTGCTGTTCCTGAGCCTGTTCGGCGGCGGGATCGCGCCGCTAAGCCGTGCGACGTGGCGGGCCTGTAGCTGTGACGTCCTAGCCCCGTGCGACGTTGGGTTCTGGCCACGCTCCTCGTGGGCGCGGCCTTGACCTTGTCGGGGTGCGGTGGCGGCACCACCGGCAGCGGTGACACCGATCCGACCACCGCCCCGCTCACGTTCTCGACGACGACGACCACGCCGACGAGCACGATCGCGACGCCCACGTCGCGGTCCTACCTCGGGCCAAACGGCTTCCCGATCGAGACCGGCCCGTTCCTGGCCGCGTCGACGACCACGCGCCTCGGCGCGATCATCCGGGGCATCCAGTGCGAACCGCTGGCACAGCTCGCCTACACGGCCTATGCCCACCTGCAGATCTACGTCCACGGCAAATCGCGGGCACTTCCGGGCGGGATCGGACTGGTGGATGAGAACCCGATGATCACCCCGCGCGGGCTTTTCTACGGGACTCACACGTGCATGTACTGGCTGCACACGCGTGCGGCCGACGGGCTGATCGAGGCCGAGTCCCCCGTCCCCCGGCATTTCACGCTCGGGGACTTCTTTGCGATCTGGAACCAGCCGTTGAGCCCCCGGCGTGTCGCCGGTGCGCACGGCCGCGTCACAGCGACGGTGAACGGCAACGCGCTGGCACGGAGATCCCGCAGCGATCCCGCTCGCCGAGCACACCGCGATTCAGCTGGCGGTGGGCAGGCCGGTTCGGGCATCCCAGCCGGTCGACTGGATCGGCACCAACTTCTGAGCCTGGCCCGTCTGGGCGGCAGGGCCTTGCCTGACTACACTGGCCGCCGATGGTCTACGCGCCCGGCCACTTCAAGCAGACTGCGGAGCAGGCGACGCGCCGGCATTACCGCAGCCGGCGTGAGCGGTTTGCGGTGTTTGGCGCTGCGGTCGTCACGCTCGTGCTGGTCGGACTGGTCGTGTTCTCGCTGACCAACCACCAGCGCAAGACCGGCAACGGCTGTATCGACTTCAACTACTCGACGATGATCGGCGGCGCAGAGTTGTACAAGTGCGGCTCGCAGGCTCGAACCGCTGTGTGCAACTCCGCCCAGCAGGAAGGGCATCGACGGCGACTATCAGACCGAGCTGTACGCGGCCTGCCGCAAGGCGGGCCTCCCAACCGGCGGTTCGTAGTCCTTTGGCCATAGGGCCAGGCGGTTATCCAAATGTCTAGGGGCCCGATGGCAACCCTGGACTGCTGGCCATAGCTCGGGCCCGCGACGTCGAAGACCCTTCTCAGGTCAGCTTGATCAGGGGATCAAGCCATCGCTCGTCCGCGGGCGATGCCCTCGAGAAGAAGAAGGAGATGTATGCCAACTGAGGCACTTCCCTGGCTGAACCAGGGAGACACCGCTTGGCAGGTGACGGCAGCGACGCTCGTCGGCCTGATGAGCGTGCCCGGCCTGGTTGTGCTGTACGGCGGCGTGATGCAGAAGCGCTGGAGCATCAACTCGATGATGCTCACGTTCCTGACGTTCTCCGTCGTGCTTGTGATCTGGGTCCTGTACGCGTTCAAGATGGGCTTCGGGCAGCCGTGGTTCAGCAGTGCGCATCCCGGCTTCCTGAATGCGTTCATCGGCAAACCGGGGCCTGTGCTCAGCCCGCATGAGCTGCAGAGCCAGGGGACGGTACCCGGCGCCTACGGCTCCGCGTCCGTCTTCGGTTTCCCGCAATCCGCGCTGGTCTACTTCCAGTTCGTGTTCGCGGCGATCACGCCGATCCTGTCGTTGGGGTCGGTGCTCGGACGCGTCAACTGGAAGGCGTGGTGCGTTTACTCGGTCCTGTGGATCTCGATCGTGTATGTGGTCGACGCGTTCCTGCTCTGGGGTGGTGGCTTCTTCGCGCATCACGGTGCGCTGGACTTCTCCGGCGGCTACGTGATCCACCTCTCCGCCGGTGTCTCCGGGTTCGTCGCGGCCGCTGTGATCGGGCCAAGACTCCAGCGAGACCGAGAAATCGACGCCCCGAACAACGTCGCGATGGTGGCGGTCGGGGCCGGACTGCTGTGGCTCGGATGGAACGGATTCAACGGCGGCGATCCGTACTCGGCGGCCAACTCGGCCGGCGCTGCGGTTCTGAACACCAACCTCGCGACCGCGGTCGCCTTCCTCGTGTGGGTCGGGTGCGACCTGGTCACGCGCCGCAAGCCGAGCCTGCTCGGCGGCGTCAACGGCATGATCGTCGGTCTCGTGGCAATCACGCCGGCGGCCGGCTTCGTCAACGGATACGGTGCGATGGCGTGCGGTGCGATCGCCTCGGTGATCGTGTACTTCGCGATGAACTACGCGAGCTCGTGGGGTCCGTTGCGCAGGGTCGATGACACCCTGGGCGTGATCTACACCCACGGTGTCGCGGGTCTCTGCGGCGGCCTGCTCGTTGGTGTCTTCGCCGACCCCAATATGGCGGTCTTCTATGACCACGTCGGCAAGAAGTTCATACCGGAGGGGACCACGGCGGGTCTCATCTTCGGCAACGCCACGTTGCTGAAATGGCAGCTGTTCGCGGGTCTGTTCGTGATCGCCTGGTCGGCTGTCGCGACATACATCATCCTGAAGGTGATCGGCCTGTTCATGCCGTTGCGGATGTCCACCGAGAACATGGAGATCGGCGATGTGGCGGAGCACGGCCACGAGGTGTACCCGTCCGACATTCCGTCGCTCGGGGCGTATCAGGAGGTGCCGGCTGCGGTCCCCGCGACGGCCTGATGTACGGCGCTGGCACTCACACGTCCGAGTCACGCCACGATGGCTGACGCTCGCTCGTCTGAGCACAGCGCACACGAGGGTGACCTTCGGGGGGCGGCTAACGCCGCCCCCCGATCCACCACCCCACTGACGCTCGTCGAAGCCTCGATCGCCGGATTGGAGGCTTTGGTGGCGGAGGCCCACCGCCTCGCGGACGACATCTCCGAGGCGGAGCTCAGCGCCGGACCCGATGCCGGCAACGGCCACCGCTCGGCCGCTGCCGCCTCATTGCTCTCGGAGCTGCGCGACACCGAACTCGTGATCGACGCAGCCGAGGAGGACACCTACCGCTTGCTGGTCAGCGTGCTGATCCACAACCCGCTCGAGCTTCGAGCCCTGCGCGAGCACACAATCGGGCCGCTTGAGACCTACGACGCTGGGCACGAGACGGAGCTCGTGGCCACGCTCGAACGGTTCCTCGCCCACCACGGCTCGACCACGGACACGGCCGACGCCATGCAGCTGCACCGTCACACCGTGGGCTATCGCCTGACCCGCATCCAGGAGGTCTCGGGGCTCTCGCCCTACGAGTCCGAGGGACGCGAGCGCCTGAGCCTGGGCCTCAAGGCCAAGCGGATCCTGCTCGCCGATCAGCGCCGCGCCGCGGCGCTGGACCGGGCCGCCCGAGCCGGCAAGCCGGGCGGCGCCGGGGGTTAGCCAGCGAGCCGCGTCAGCGGGGCGGTTGGGCCAGCCGGCCCAACCGCCCCGGGGACAACTTCGGGCTAATACCGATAATGGTCCGGCTTGTAGGGGCCCTCAACGGGGACGCCGAGGTAGCGGCCTGCGAGTCGGTGAGTTTGGTGAGCTTCACGCCAAGGGCGTCGAGGTGCAGGCGTGCGACCTTCTCGTCGAGGTGCTTGGGTAGCGTGTAGACACGCCGCTCGTAGAGATCTTGGTGGCTGTAGAGCTCGATCTGGGCTATCACCTGGTTGGTGAAGCTGTTGGACATCACGAAGCTCGGGTGACCGGTCGCGTTGCCGAGGTTCAGGAGCCGGCCTTCGGAGAGCACGATGATCGAGTGGCCGTCGGGGAACACCCACTCGTCTACCTGCGGCTTGATCGTGGTGCGCTTGATCCCCTGGACCTGCGCGAGCTGCGCCATCTCGATCTCGTTGTCGAAGTGGCCGATGTTGCCGACGATCGCCTGATGCTTCATCTGACCCATGTGCTGGGCGGTGATCACGTCCTTGTTGCCGGTCGTGGTGATGAAGATGTCAGCGGCCCCGATCACGTCCTCGAGCGTGGTCACCTGGAAGCCATCCATCGCGGCCTGCAGCGCGCAGATCGGGTCGATCTCGGTGACGATCACACGCGCGCCCTGACCCTTGAGCGACTCGGCGCAACCCTTACCGACATCACCGTAGCCGCAGACGACCGCGACCTTGCCGCCAATCAAAACATCGGTCGCACGGTTGATCCCATCGATCAGCGAGTGCCGGCACCCGTACTTGTTATCGAACTTGCTCTTGGTGACCGCGTCGTTGACGTTGATCGCGGGGAACAAAAGCTCCCCCTGCTCGGCGAGCTGGTAGAGGCGATGCACACCGGTGGTCGTCTCCTCGGTCACCCCACGGATACCGGCGGCGATCTTGGTGTAGCGCTCCGGATCCTCGCCCAGGGAGCGGGTCAAAAGCTCGAGGATGATGCCGTGAACTCCTCGTTAGTCGGCGGTCGCGGGGTCCGGGACAGCGCCGGCCTGCTCGAACTCGCGGCCGTTATGGACCAGCATGGTCGCGTCGCCACCATCGTCGAGGATCATGTTCGGGCCACCGTCAAAACCGTTCAGAGCCTGCTCGGTGCACCACCAATACTCCTCGAGCGTCTCACCCTTCCACGCGAAGACCGGCACACCCTGCGGATCCTCGGGGGTGCCCTTGGGGCCGACGACGACCGCAGCCGCGGCGTGATCCTGGGTCGAGAAGATGTTGCAGGACACCCAACGCACCTCAGCGCCCAATGCCACGAGCGTCTCGATCAGCACCGCCGTCTGGATCGTCATATGCAACGAGCCCATGATCTTCGCGCCCGCGAGCGGCTTCGAATCACCGTACTCCCGCCGCGTCGACATCAGACCGGGCATCTCATGCTCAGCCAAACGGATCTCGTTGCGACCAAACTCGGCCAACGACAGATCAGCGACCTTGAAGTCCAGCTTCTGCGGCGGTGGTGCTCATGAAACGGTCTCCTCTACAGACAGATAGGTGAATTGGGTCATCCGATGCAGATCGCCGACGCGAGCGTTCACCTCGTCGAAGGTCAGCCGCGCGACACGCTCGGTACCAAACTCCTCAACGTTGAACGACGCCACGGCGGTGCCATAGGCCATCGCCGTGGACAGCATTGCGTGGTCGACCTGGCGCCCAGGCTGTGACGCGATGTAGCCCACAACACCACCAGCGAAGGTGTCACCGGCGCCGGTTGGATCGACCACCGACTCCAGCGGGAAGGCTGGGAGCGAGAAGAAGCCGTCGGAGGAGATCAGCACCGCGCCGTACTCGCCCTGCTTGGCGATCACCGCGATGGGCCCATCGTCAGGAGCTCTTGCCCGCCCGCGATCAGGGAAGGCTTGCCGGTCAGCTGGCGGATTTCGGCGTCATTGAGCACAACGCAGTCGACCCGCTCGATCACCTTGACCAGATCGTCGCGGGCGATGTCGATCCACAGGTTCATCGAATCAAGCGCCGTGAAGCGCGGGTTGTGGCACTGATCGAGCACCGATGCCTGCAGTGTCGGCTGGATGTTGGCCAGGAACAGCACGTCGCAGTCACGGGCGGCTTCGCTGAGCTGCGGTTCGAACTCGGCGAACACGCCAAGCTGCGTGTACAGCGTCTCGCGCGTGTTCAGGTCCCAGCCGTACTCTCCCGACCAGAAGAAGGTCTTGCCATCGGGCACGATCTGCACATCGTCGATCAGCGTGCCGCGGGTGCCCAGCACCTCGAGGTCGCTCTCGGCAAAGTCGCCACCAACCGGGCCAACGGGCCGGACCGTGTCGAACAGCGAGGCGGCCAGTGAGAAGTAGGTGGCGGCGCCGCCGAGCATCCGCTCGCGCTCACCAAACGGGGTTTTGACAGCGTCGTATGCGATCGAGCCGACGACCGTGATGCTCATGCCGAGACTGCCTCCGCGGAGCCGAGACCGGCGGCCTCGCGCAAAAGCGCAGCCTTGTCCGTGTTCTCCCAGGTGAAGTCGGGGCCGCTGCGGCCGAAGTGACCGTAGGCAGCGGTCTGCTGATAGATCGGACGATGCAGATCGAGCTCACGGCGGAAAGCGCCGGGGCGCAGATCGAAGTGCTCTGAGATGAGCTCCTCGATCCTGTCCGGATCGATCTTCTCGGTTCCGAAGGTCTCGACCATCACCGAAACCGGGTGAGCCACACCGATCGCGTAGGCCACCTGCACCTCGCAGCGGTCGGCAAGGCCGGCGGCGACGAGGTTCTTGGCCACCCACCGCGCCGCGTACGCAGCGCTGCGGTCCACCTTCGACGGATCCTTACCCGAGAACGCACCACCGCCATGACGCGCCATGCCGCCATATGTGTCGACGATGATCTTGCGCCCCGTAAGGCCACAGTCGCCCACCGGACCGCCGATCACGAAACGGCCGGTCGGGTTCACCAAGAAGTTCTCACGGAGCTTGTGGGAGTCGTAGAGGTCCTCGGGAAGCACCGGCACGACCACGTTCTCCCACAGATCCTCAGGGATCAGCTTCTCCGAGCCCTCGTCATGCTGGGTTGAGATCAAAAGCTTCTCGATCTCAACCGGACGGCCACCGCTGTAGCGAACGCTGACCTGCGTCTTGCCATCGGGCCGCAGATACGAGAGCGTCTCATCCTTGCGAACCTGCGCCAGGCGCTGCGCCAGACGATGCGCCAGAGAGATCGGCAGCGGCATCAACTCCGGGGTCTCGTTCGTCGCGTAGCCGAACATCATCCCCTGATCGCCCGCACCCGCGCTCAACAGCTCATCGACCTCGCCACCAGCGCGCGCCTCGAGCGCCTGATCCACCCCCTGCGCGATATCGGGCGACTGCTTGTCGATCGTATTCATCACCGCGCACGAGTCGGCACTGAAACCCAGCCCCGCGTCGATGTAGCCGATCCCACGAATTGTCTCGCGCGCGATCTCCTGGATATCGACGTAAGCACTCGTCGAAATCTCACCCGAGACAACCACGAGCCCCGTGTTCACCAGCGTCTCGCAGGCCACACGCGCCAACGGATCCTGCGCCAACACCGCGTCCAACACACCATCGGAGATCTGGTCCGCAACCTTGTCCGGGTGGCCCTCGGTCACGGACTCGGACGTGAACAGGAAATCTCGGTTGTTCATTCGATCTAGCTTTCTCTCGTTTCCGGCACGGTCCGGCAAGTCGGGCGCTCCCGAGTAATCGGTCGCGTGCGCCTGAGCTCAAATCTGACGGAGAGTTTCGAGCCTGACGCCGGGTCGCCATGCCGAAACGGCCGGCCTTCGCCCGTGTTGGCAAGAGGTTAGCTCAGGTCGACCGCGTCGAACTCCCCTGCGTGTGTGCTGCAAACGGCTTGGCGCCGGGGGACTCTCCTTACTCCTGCATTTGCTAAAGCGTTTCAGCTTGCTGCCACGGGGATCGAGGGCTGTTTTAGTACCAGTAGAATGCGCTCAGTGCCGACCACCCGGGCCACACGACGAGTCACGCTGAAGGACGTGGCCGAGGCGAGCGGCGTATCGCAGTCGACCGTCAGTTTCGTTCTGAACGAGGTGCCCAACCAGACGATCTCCGCGGCGACGCGCGACCGCGTTCGCAGCGCAGCCCGCGACCTCAGTTACGTGCCGCATGGGATCGCCCGCGCGCTGATGGAGGGATCCTCGCGGATCGTCGTGCTGAACATCGAGCGAACCGCGAGGGCAACTACTCGCGCAACTTCATTCGCGGGCTAGACAAGGAACTGGCGCTCTACGGCTTCGCCCTGCTCGTCCGTCACGGCCACCCGTCGAAGAGCGACGCGGAGCAGATCACCAACGTGATCGCCCCCCGGGCGGTGCTGCAGTTCGGTGAGGCCTACCTCACCGGCCACGAGCTCGAGGACTTCGGCGGCGGCTGGAAGAACGGGATGGCCGCCCACGTGCTGCTGCAGTTCCGCTATCTGGCGGAGCGCGGCCACCGGCAGATCGCGCTCGCACTCCCGGAGGGAGAGCCGCTGGCAGACGTCCGCGCGCACTTCAGCCAGGAGGTGGCAGAGATGCTCGAGCTGCCCACGGTCACGCTCTGCGTGATCCCCAAGTCGCTCGAGCAGGTCGCAGCCAGGCTCGCGTCGCTCCGAGACGAGCACTCGGAGATCACTGCGATCGCCGGCTTCTCGGATTTCACCGCGCTGCAGGTGCTCGCCGGCATGCGCGAGCTCGGTCTGACGGCGCCTGGCGATTGGGCGGTGATCGGCTTCGACGAATCCGAGTACGCGGAGATGTTCACGCCGACGCTGACCACCCTGACCGCCGACGCGGAGGGCCACGGACGCCTCGCCGCGCGCCGTGCGCTGGGCCTCGACACCAGCGACGTGAAGATCAGGATCGGCCGCGTCATCCCGCGCGAGTCCGCGTAGATCACAGGCCACAGACCGAGGCGCTTGGCGATGGCGGCACGCGTACTGATCCTTGGTGATGCCGGTGGGTTCGGCGAGGCGCTCGCGCGTCGCTTGACGCAGCTGGGCGCCGAGGCATCGACTGCGTTCGGCGCCAACGACAGCACCGTCACCTCTCGCCTCACCGAGTCCGAGTGGACGGCCGTGGTGGTGCTGACCCACGATGACGCGCTGGCGCTGCGCCTGACGCTGCTGAGCGCACAGATCCGGCCCGACCTGCCGCTCTGGGTGAGCCTCTTCGACCGGACGATCGTGCATCAGCTGCATGAGATCGTCCCGTCGGTCAACGTGCTGCCGACCGCCGACATGGTCGCGCGCGAGCTCGCCGACCACGTCCAGCATGTCGGCGCGCGGACGCAGTCTTCATCTGGCAGCCGGCGTGCGCATCGTCGACGACGCGCTGCGGCTGATGGTCATCGCCGGCACGACGCTGCTGATCACGCTCGTGGTTCAGATGATCATCACGATGATCTCCCTGCACGACGGGGTCGTCGACGCTCTGTACTTCAGTACTCGCGCGCTCGCGACGGTCGCCGACTCGCCTCGCGCGCAGTTCTCGCCCGCCTGGTTCAAGCTGATCTCGACGCTGGTCACGATCGTCTCGGTGGTGATGGTCGCCGTCTTCACCGCCGCGCTGGTCAGAAGGCTGAGCCGCCCGCGTCTGACCACGCTGTTCGGAGCGCGGCGCGTCCCGGGACGCCACCACGTGCTGCTCATCGGGTTCGGGCAGATCGGCTTTCGCCTCGCGCAGGAGCTGCAGGGACGCGGGATTCCGGTGGTCGCACTCGAGCGCGATGTCGACGCGCCCTGCGTGAGGCTCGCACGGCGTGCGGGCATCCCGGTCGCGATCGGTCGTGGCGATGACCGTGAGATGCTGGAGCTGCTCGGGATCCATCGCTGTGCGGCGGTCGCGGCGGTGACCTCAGACGACCTCGCGAACGTCTCGATCGGACTCGCGGCGAGAGACGTCCGCAGCGGCGTGCCGCTCGTGCTGCGGCTCGGGGACGGCGAGGTGGCGGCGGAGACCGAGTCGCTGCTGCATCTGGGCCAGATCTGCGACGCCCACGCGCTGATCGCGCAGAAGCTGGCCGCCGGCCTGATCGCGGTCAGCACGCCATTGGCGTCGAATGACCTCTGGCCTTAGCGACCCCGCAGCCGCTGCCAGAGTGTCGGTCGCGGCTGCCAGCCCGGCTGCGACCGCTCCCACTCATCGCGCGTGGGCAGCCTCCCCTGCTCCCGCGCCCGCATCACGCAGGCCGTGTGCGCGTGGCGACGGCGGCTGTGGTCGCCCTCCGGAAACAGCAACATGTGCTCGCTGAGTGACGGCAGCAGCTCGCCGCAGAGCGGGCAGCGATAGGTGGACGGCTTGCGGTTCTGTGCCCTGCGGACTTCCCACCAGCGCGTCCCAGCTGCTTTCCGTGACCGATTTCCAGACATTGTTTGGGTATCCTAAGTTGCTGTGCCCGCACCGCATCCAGAAGAGCTCGCAGGCATGAGCCGTGGTGAGGTTCTCCGGGCCTCGCCCACGATGTTCGACATCAAGTGGCTGGACAGGTGCTCGCGCGTGCACTGGACCGTGCCGCTGATCATCTTCGTACCCACGATCATCGTGATGTTGGTGCTCGGTTTCATCCACGGCGTCGGCGTATGGGCGTTGGCGTGGATCGCGGGCGGCTACGTGATCTGGACGCTGACTGAGTACTGGCTGCACCGGATCGTCTTCCACTTCGAGCCCGATCACGGGATCGGCGCGCGCCTGCACTGGATCATCCACGGCGTGCACCACGACCACCCGAACGACCCCATGCGGCTCGTGATGCCCCCATCGGTGAGCGTCCCGCTGGCCGCCCTGTTCGTGTACGTCTTCTACCTGGTCTTCGGCTCGCCGGGCTTCCTGCCGCTGAGCGCCGGCTTCCTCGCCGGCTACCTCGGCTACGACATGCTGCACTACCACGTGCACCATCGCACGGCCACCACGCGGCTCGGCAAGCTGATGCGCGAGCTGCACATGCGCCACCACTTCCAGGACGGCCACACGGGCTACGGCGTCAGCGCCCCGTTCTGGGATCACGTCTTCGGCACCGCGCCGAAGAAGCCCGCCGTCCACCGCTAGCTGATCGGGCCTCGGCCCGGTTGGGCGCCGCAAAGCGAGCCGCGACCAACGATTCCGGAGATGCTGATCTCTTGCTACCAGAGGGCGATTCTCAGCTCTCGGCGCGCAGTTGATCGACGACGTACTCGGCGATCGCGAGTGACGAGGTGGCCGCTGGGGAGGGTGCGTTCCGGACCAGCACCAGGCCCCCGCCCCGCGTGATCCGGAAGTCGTCAACGAGCGAGCCGTCGGGGTCGAGCGCCTGGGCGCGCACGCCGGCCCCAGCCGGCTCGACGTCCCTGATGGTCAGCGCCGGGATGAAGTCGCGCGCGCGTGCGATGAACGCCCGCGTCGATACGGAGCCCCACATCTCGGCAGCACCCATACGCCAGTGCTTGCGCGCGAGACGGCGGAAGCCCTTTGACCTGAGCGTGTCCAAGAGGTCGGCGGCCGAGAAGTCCGTGCGCCGGTAACCCTCGCGCTTGAACGCGAGCACGGCGTTGGGGCCGATGTCGACGCCGCCCTCGACGCGGCGGGTGAAGTGCACGCCGAGGAACGGGTACGCGGGATCCGGGACCGGATAGATGAGGCCCTTGACCATCTCCTCCCGTTCCGGGATGAGCTTGTAGTACTCACCGCGGAACGGCACGATCCACGGCTCGCGCCCCTCCCCCGCCATCTGGCCCAGGCGATCGGACTGGAGGCCACCGCACACGACCAGCCGGTCGAAGGCGAGCTCCTCACCGGAGGCGCTGCGGACGCGCACCTCCCCTTTCGCGCGTGCGATGCCTGCGACCTCGAAGCCGAGCCGCACATTGCCGCCGGCCGCGCGCACGTCATCGGCATAGGCTCGCGTGACCGCCTTGAAGTCGACGATCGCTGTGTGCGGCGAATGCAGCGGCCGACACACCCCGCACGTAGGGCTCGATCTCCACCATCTGCGCTGGGCCGAGACGCCTGAGTCCGGGCACGCCGTTCTCCGTCGCGCGGCGCTCGATCTCGTCGAGGCGTCCGAGCTCAGCGGCGTCACGGGCCACTATCAGTTTGCCGCACTCCTCATAGGCGATGCCATGCTGCTCGCAGTAGGGCTTCAGCAGTTCGATGCCGCGGCGACAAAGCTTGGCCTTGAGCGATCCCGGCGTGTAGTAGACGCCGGCGTGCGCGACACCGCTGTTGTGCCCGGACTGGTGCGCGCCGACCTGGTGTTCCTTGTCGAGCACCGTGAGCTCGGCGCCGTCCGCCACGTCGCCGAGCCTCCGAGCGACCGCGAGACCGAGGATCCCCGCGCCGATTACTCCGATTCGATCAGCCACGGCGGGGTCATTCGGTCAGTTCCAAGACGCAGAGGGCAAACAGTTACAAGTCGGCATCGTAGATTCACAGCCGCGTATCTCGAAAGCGAGGAGCCCCAGATCGAGCGCGCCGACTCGTCAGGCAGCTGAAAACGGGGCCAGGGTCTGCTCGTCCCTTCCGCGGGCGAGCAGACCCCACCGCCCCGTCCGTCCTTCGGCACCTGGCGGCCGGAGCATGAGCCTTGCAGGGCGTTCGCCGCCGCTGGGCGCGAGCGCCCCGAAACGCCCACCTCCTCTACACTCACGCCGACGCCCGGAGCGGGCACTCCGGAGAGGTGGCCGAGTGGCTGAAGGCACTCGCCTGCTAAGCGAGTATGGGGAGAAATCTCCATCAGGGGTTCGAATCCCCTCCTCTCCGCTCTGTGATGAGTCGGGACATGTGTCTCACATGAGTCGCGACATAGGTCTCACTTTGGGGAGCTCGGCCATCGGTCCTGCGGCTCCGCAACGACCGGCGGAAACGTAGCCTCAAGCCAGGGTGTGCCATATGTCGCGACGCATCAGCGACAAGCGTTACCCGAGGTGATCCGGCGGCCCGGGCCACCGCAGCGGCGGCAACTCGCGTTCCTGCAGGTCGATCCCGACCTGGATCGCGTCCGCCTCGCGGCCCGCGGCGGGCGATCAGCTGGATGCCCGTTGGCAGTCCGCTCTCGCGTCCCAGCCCGGACGGCAGGGCGACACCCGGATGGCCGGTGACGTTCCAGCCGAGTGTCATGTCCGCGAGCGGGTTGTAGTCGGTGTAGTCGTAGCCGTCGCCACGCGCGTAGGCGACGGTGCGGGTCGCTGGCTCGAGGATCAGGTCCACGGCGTTGGTGTCGAACCAGCTCTCCCAGGCTGCGGCGTACTCGGCGCGCCGCAGCTGAAGGCGCGCATATTCGGAGGCGGGCATCACGTCCCGCGCCGCGCGCAGCGTGCGCTGCAACTGCGGGCGGTAAAGCTCCTCCCGATCGGCGAACAGCTGCTCGTGGTAGGCCCACATCTCGACGAGCACCAGCGCGAACTCGGGCGAATCCAGGGTGAAGGCCTTGACCGGCGCCGGCAGCTCCACGAGCCGGGCACCGAGTGCCTGCACCGCCTCGAGCGCGCCCGCATAACCGGCCTGGACGTCGCCATCGAGCTCGAAGGCGGCAAAGCGGTCCGTCACTGCGATCGTGCATCCCTCGAGCGGCTGCGACCCACTCCGAGCGCTCAGCGGTAACTCGCCGAGCGAGCCGGCGGGCACGGCGTGTGCGACCAACGCCGGAGACCCGCCGGCCATCGCCGCGAGCACAGCGCTGCAGTCAGCGACGCTGCGAGCCAGCGGCCCCAGCGTGTCGAATGTCGGTCCCAGTGGGATCACGCCGTCCAACGGGATCCGCCCGGTCGTCGGCTTGATCCCACTGACGCCGCAGATCGAGGCGGGAGCGCGGATCGAGCCGGCCGTGTCGGTGCCGGTGGCGACCGGGGCCATGCGTGCGGCCACGGCCGCGGCGGAGCCGCCACTGGAGCCGCTGGCCGTGAGCTCTGTGCGCCACGGGTTACCCACCTGGTCGGTGGTGCCACCGCAGGCGAACTCGTGCGTATGCAGATGCCCGACGAGCACCATGCCCGCGGCGCGCAGGCGCGCCCAGGCGGTGCAGTCGGCGTCGGCGACGTTGCCCTCAAGCACGCGGCTCGAGGCAGTGACCGGCAGGCCCTTGGCTGCGTACAGGTCCTTCAGTCCGATCGGCACGCCACACAGCAGAGGCGCCTCGTCGTGCTCCAGGGCAAGCCGGCGGTCGGCCTCGCGCGCCTGCTCCTCCGCCACCTCCGGATAGAGCCGGACCCAGGCGTTGATCGCGTCCTTGAATCCGTATTCGCTCGGCGGGCCACCGTTGACGACGGCGATCCGCGCCTGTAGCGCGCGCAGCAGCTCGACAGACGAAATCGCGCGAACGCGCAACAGCTCAGCAGCGTCGAGAACGCCGAGCTCGCTCAGGTCTGAAGGGATCGTGTCGCGCAACTGGTGGGCTCCTCACTCACCCGCGCTCGGCGTCCTGCACCAGCAGGGCGATCTGCACGCGATTGTCCAGCTGCAGTTTGCCGAGCATCGCCGAGACGTGACTCTTGATAGTCGCGACGCTGAGGTGCAGGTCGGCCGCGATCGCGGCGTTGGACTTGCCCTGCGCGATGGCCGCCGCGATCTCCCGGTCGCGCGGTGAGAGCTCGTTCAGCACGGTCGCCGCCTCGGAGTGGCGCAGGTCGGCGTTGACATCGCGGGCGAGACGGTCGATCAGACGGCGCGTGACGGTCGGCGAGAGCATGCTCTCCCCCGCGGCCACCAGCTCGATTGCGCGCACGATCTCCGTGGGCGGCGTGTCCTTGACCAGAAAGCCAGCCGCGCCACGGCGCAGCGCTCGCAGCACCTGATCGTCGGTGTCGAAGGTCGTGAGCACCAGGACAGCCGGCGGCTGTGGCTGACGGCGGACGAGCTCCAAGCGCCGCGATCCCGTCGACCTTCGGCATCCGCAGGTCCATCAGCACGACGTCGGCGTGGTGGCGATCGAGCGCGCCGAGCACCTCGCTGCCGTCGGCGGCCTCACCCACGACATCGATACCGGGCGGCGCCGCCGAGCATCATCGTCAGGCCCGCACGCACGAGCGGGTCGTCGTCGACGATCAGTACGCGAATCAGTCCGGCGTCATTCATCCAGGTCACTCCACGGCAGCGTCGCCAGCAATCTGAAACCACCGCCGGCGAGCGGCTCTGCCAGGAGTTCGCCACCGATCAACGTCACCCGCTCGGTCAGGCCGACGAGCCCCATGCCCGATTCCACCTGGACGCTGCTGTCTCTGTCGACGTCCCCCTGGCCAACCCAGGGACGATTCACGATCTCGACGCGAACACCGTCAGCGGGATCGCCCTCCAGGGTGATCGTCACGACCTGCCCGGCCGCGTGCTTGCGCGCGTTGGTGAGTGCCTCCTGTACGACCCGGTACACGGTCCGGCCGAGGATCGGTGACAGCGATCCGTCCTGCAGCGTGTCCTTGAACGAAACGTCCATACCGGCGGCGCGCGACTCCGCCACCAGTGTCGCAAGGTCGGTGATGGTCGGCTGAGGTGGCTGAAGGTCCTCGAGCTCCGAACCCGCGCGCAGCACGCCGATCACCTCGCGCAGCTCCTCCTGCGCCGCCCGGGCGCTCACGCGGATGACCCCGGCGGCCCGAGCGATCTCCTCCGCGGAGGCACCGGGGTTGAACTCGAGCGCGCCCGCGTGGACGCTCAGCAACGAGATCCGGTGAGCGAGCACATCGTGCATCTCGCGTGCGATTCGCGCGCGCTCGGCCAGCTGGGCCTCGCGCACGCGCAGGTGTTGCTCATCCTCGGCACGCCGCGCGCGCTCGCGTAGCGACAGCAGCAGCTCGCGGCGGGCGCGCACGTAGGCGCCGAAGCCGACCACGGCGATCGTCACGACCAGCCAGAAGAAGAGCGTGCCGTAGTTGAAGTGGAAGTGGTGCGGGTGCGAGTAGAGGACCGCGCAGGTGACTCCGGCGAACGCCGCCAGCAACGCGACCTGAAAGGTGCGGCGCGGCTGGCAGTGAACGGCGACGGTGAACAGCGCGACGATCGCGGCGCCGCCGGCCGCCTCGCTGAGCGTCGAGCAGGCGACGATCACCCAACCGATCGCGAGTGGATTGCGCCGGCGCAACCAGAGCAGCAAACAGCACGGAATGCCGAGCACCGAATCGATCACGAACAGGGTCGTGCCGACCTCGCGATGGTTGGACCAGAGCTCGCCGAAGCAGACGATCAGCGCAAACCCGAACAGGACAAAGTCGACGACCCAGTCGCGCACGGAACGTGGGACGGTCGTGCCACCATGCTCGTCGCGCTCCGCCTCCTCCATGCCGACCACCGCCGGCAACAGCCAGCGCTGCCAGCGCGGAATTCCCAGATCGGGCGAGGCAGAGGTGTTCACGACCCTGACGGTAGGACGAAGTCCCCCGCGACGCCACCAACTTAAGTCGCTCGCGGACGATCCAAAGGCCAGGACGAACCCACATTTGGTCGCCGCAAGCGTGGACCCTCGGCCGTAGCGCCACGGCACGGGTGACGGCGATGCTGCCGGACATGATCGAAGCCAACTCACTCACCAAGCGCTACGGCGGGCGTACCGCCGTGCGGGACGTCTCGTTCCGCTGCGAACCCGGGACCGTGACCGGGTTCCTCGGCCCCAACGGGGCCGGCAAGTCAACGACGTTGAAGATGCTCTGCGGGCTCGCCCTGCCGAGCGATGGTCGGGCAACGGTGCTCGGCACCCCCTTCCACGAGCTTCCGAACCCAGGGCGGCGCGTGGGCGTGCTCATCGACGCCACGGCCCAGCACAGCGGTCGCCGGGGGGCCGAGGCACTCGCAACCTCCGCCCAGCTGATGGGCGTCGAGTGCAAACGCGTCAAGGAGATGCTCGAGCTCGTCGATCTCGACAGTGCCGCCGCCCGCAAGCGCGTCGGCAAGTACTCCCTCGGGATGCGCCAGCGCCTTGGCCTCGCGCACGCGCTGCTGGGCGACCCAGAGGTGCTGATCCTCGACGAGCCGGCCAACGGCCTGGATCCGGAGGGCATGCGCTGGATACGCGCGCTGCTGCGGGACTTCGCCGATCGCGGCGGAACGGTGCTGCTGTCCTCGCACCTGCTGGGCGAGGTGCAGGCCATCGCCGACCGCCTGATCGTCATCGCCCGCGGCGAGATCGTCGCGCAGGGCACGCCCGGCGAGCTGACCGGAGCCACCCCCCGCACGACGGTGCGCACCGCCGACGGTCCAGCGGCCGACCGCGTGTTACGGCGCGAGCTTGCCGAGCTCGAGATCGTGCTGCGCGAAGGGCCCGACGGAAGCCTCGTGACCGATGCCGAACCGCAAGCGGTCGGTCGCGCTGCCATGCGAGGGGGCGTCGCCCTCGCCGAGCTGCGCACCGCCAGCGACGGCGCCAGCCTGGAGCAGCTCTTCTTCGAGCTGACCGCCGACGCGCAACCCGAACCTGAAAGCCGCGACCTGGAGGAGGTAGTCCGATGAGCGCCACAGCAATCACGATGGACCGCAGGCCCGTCCGTCGTTCGACAAAAGACGTTCGGCCCGGCTTCGGACGGCTGACAGCCGTCGAGCTGCGCAAGATGGTCAACACACGCTCGGGCTTCTGGGTGCCGATCGCCGTGGCGCTGCTCACGTTGCTGGTGGCCATCGTCGGATCCACGAACCACGGAGGCACCAGCGCGACCTTCATCCACATCTTCAACATCTCATCGCGGCCCGCCGCATTCCTGCTGCCGGTGATGGGCGTGCTGCTGGTCTGCGGCGAATGGTCGCAGCGCACGACCCTGACGACCTTCACGCTCGTGCCCAGTCGGTGGCGAGTCATCGCCGCAAAGTTCGGGGCCAGCGTGATCGTCTCGACGATCGCACTGATCGTGTGCCTGCTGCTGACCGTCGTGTTCGCATCGGCTCTCGGCCACGCTCCCGGCGGCACGGGCAGCCTGCCGTGGCAGGTGATCCTGCAGGGATGGTTGGAGCTCGCCGCCGGCATGGCCATGGGCCTCGCGTTCGGCGCCGCGGTCCTCGTCAGCGCGCCGGCGATCGTCGCCTACCTGCTGTTGCCCGTGGTCTGGAACGGAATCATCGGCGGGATCCACGGACTCGATGGCGTGGCCCGCTGGCTCGACAGCGGCAACACGCTCAACCCGCTGACACTGCACGCGCTGAACGGCACGGAGTGGGCGCATGTGGCCGCCACACTCGCGGTCTGGATCGGCATCCCGATCCTGATCGGCTGGTTCCGCATCGGCCGCGGCGACATCGACTGATCGCCGCCGCACCTGGCCGGACGTGACAGCATCGGGTGGCGGCGGCCAGCCGGAGATCTATAGTCGCCGGGCCATGCGGTTCGGAATCTTCGATCACATCGACGACTCGGGTCTCTCCCGCGCCGAGCAGCTCGAACTGCGTCTGCGGCTGGTCGAGCAGTACGACCGCGACGGCTTCTACGCCTACCACGTCGCCGAGCATCACGGCACGCCGCTGGGGATCGTCGGCTCGCCGAACCTGTTCCTCGCGGCCGTCGCGCAGCGCACTCGAGCGCTCCATTTCGGCGCACTGATCAACGTGCTGCCGCTGTATCACCCGCTGCGCCTGATCGAGGAGTGGTGCCTGCTGGATCATCTGAGCGGCGGTCGCCTGGAGCCCGGCATCGGCCGTGGCGCCTCGCCGATCGAGGCGTCGTTCTTCGGCATCGACGGCGATAGCACACACGAGCGCTTCACAGAAGCATTCGATCTGATCACCAAGGCCTTTGCCGCCGAGGAGACCTTCAGCTACGACGGCCGGTACTTCCAGGTCGCTGAGATGCCGCTCACCGCGCGGCCGCTGCAGCGCCCGCACCCGCCGTTCTGGTTCGGCGCCTCGCGCCCGGACCGCGCCGGCTGGTGTGCCGAGCGCGCGATCAACGTGATGTCGCTGGTGGACGCCGAGCGCACGCGCGTGACCACCGACGGCTTCCGTGAGCGCTGGCAGGAGCTCGGCCGCGACGAGACCGAGCTGCCGCACCTGGGCGTCAACCGCCACATCGTGCTGGCCGACACCGAGGTCGAGGCGACGCGCATCGCCGAGCGCGTCTACCCGCGCTTCAAGGAGTCGATCGACTACCTGTGGGTGCTGCGCGGCCAGCCGCGGCCACCGATCTACCCCGAGACGCTCAGCGAGCTGATCGATCGCGGAACTGCCTTCGTCGGCACCCCTGAGGGCGCCCGCCAGTACATCTCCGAGCAGTTCGAGGTGGCCGGCATCAACTACATGACGATGGACGTCGCCTTTGGGGGCATCACCTTCGAGGAGGCGTCGCGCACAGCTGCTCTGTTCGCTGCCGACGTGATGCCCGCATTCACGGGGCGCGGAAGCGAGGTGGGAAGCTGAGCCGCGAGGTCCGGAGCTTCAACGACATCGAGTATCGAGCGGTCGAGGACGCCAGCCTGTTCCTTGACATCCACCGCCCGAGCACCGACGGCGACGTGCCCTGCGTCGCCTACTTCCACGGCGGCGGGTGGGCACGCGGGTCGCGCAAGGACAATGTCGACGAACGCCTGCTGCCCGTGGCCTCGCAGGGGATCGCAGTGGTCAGCATCAGTTACCGCTTCGCCGACGTCGCCACCTACCCGGCGCAGCTCGAGGATGCGGGTGCGGCGCTCGTCTGGTTGCGGCAGAACGGCTCCGACTATGGACTGCGGACCGAGCGCCTCGGCACCTGGGGAGCATCAGCCGGCGGCTGGATCGCGCTGATGCTCGCGCTCACCGGGCCCGGCACCGAGCGCGCCGATGCCGCCTGCGCCTGGTTCCCGCCAACCGATCTGACGATGGTGGCCATGGAACGCGAGGACGCCGCGCTGCCCCTGCCGCCGTTCATGCACGGCCGCGCGGTGCCGGACGCGGAGGCCGCCCTTCTGGGGCTCTCGTCTGTGGGCGACAACCTGGCGCTTGCGCTGCGGGCGAGCCCACTCAGGCATGTCGCCGAGGCTCGCGGTCCGATCCTGCTGCTTCATGGCGACGCCGATGGCATGATCAACGTCGCTCAGAGCCACGCACTGCACGGCGCCCTGCTCGAGGCCGGGCGCGACTCACAGATGCTGGTGCTGCCGGACGCAAACCACGAGGATCCGGCCTTTCACAAGCCCGCCGTGCTTGCTGCTACGGCGGGCTTCTTCCGCGCTGAGCTCTAGACGGCGACCCGGCCTCCGTCCGCCGGAAGGATGGCGCCCGTGATGAAGCTCGCTTCGTCGGACGCGAGGTAGACGATCGCGTCGGCGATCTCGGCTGCCTGCGCCGGCCTCCTGAGTGGCAGTGTTCCGGCGAGTTGGTCGATGAGGTCGCCTGCCTGAGCCACGCCCGGCGTGCGGGTCGGTCCGGGCGAGACGGCGTTGACACGCACCCCCAATGGCCCATATTCAGCCGCCCAAGCCTTGGTCAGGAGTTCCAGCGCCGCCTTGGAGGCACCATAGGCGGACATGCCCGGGTTGCCGAAGCTGGCGACCATCGTCGAAACGTTCACGATCGCCCCAGATCCGCGTTCGATCATTCCCGGCACGAACGCTGCTACCAGGGCGAACGGAGCGATCACGTTGAAGTCGAAGACCTCGCGGACCTCTTCGATCGGAATCTCGTGGCTGGCCCCGAACGGGAAGATGCCGGCGTTGTTCACGAGCACGTCCACCCGCTCGACCGAGCCAGCCAGCTTGCCCACGCCATCTGGCGCGGAGAGGTCGGAGGCGATGAACTCTGCCGTCCCCCCATCGGACTCGATCGCGGCCACCACCTCGTGGCCACGTCTCTGATCGCGCCCGGTGACGATCACGTGCGCGCCGCCCTGCCCGAACTGCTCAGCCGCCGCACGACCGATTCCAGAGGTGCTGCCGGTGACAAGCACGGTCTTTCCTTGAAAGCTCATTGTCTCGCTCCTGTTGAACTTGGACCAGACGGTCCATCTTGGATTCAGGGCGAGAGTAGCACGACTTGGACTAATTGGTCCAAGTTCAGCTATCCTGGAGGCCATGAGCACCACGCCGAGAACAGCAAGGGGCCGGGCGACGCGGGAGCGGATCCTCAAGACCGCGACCGATCTGATCTCGGAGCGGGGCATCGCCGGCACGTCGCTCGACGACGTACGTGCGCAGGCGCAGGTCTCAAAGAGTCAGCTCTACCTCTATTTCCCGGACCGCGAGGCGCTGCTGCGCGAGGTGGCTGTGTCGACGTGCGACGGCGTGATCGACACCCAGGCAGACATCCTCTCAGGGTTCGACTCGCTGCCAGGCATCGAGCGCTATCTGACCGCGCTCGTTGACCTCCAGGTGCAGCTCGAGCGTCCGAGCGGCTGCCCGATCGCATCCCTCGCTGGGCAGCTGGCCAGCCATGACGAGCAGTCGCGCCTGATCCTCGCCACGGGGCTCGATCGCTGGGAGAGAGGCCTGCGCACCGGGCTCGAGGCGATAGCCGCCAGAGGTGAGCTGAAGCCCGAGGCCGATCCAGCGCTGCTGGCAACGCAGACGCTGGCCGTCCTCCAGGGCGGCCTGCTGCTCTCGCAGGTACGCACCGACGCGACTCAGATGCGCGTGGCTGCCGACGCCGCGCTCGCGCTGATCCGCGCGGCGCTGATGGCTTAACTAGCGCTCGATCGCGAGCCGGATGCCGACGCCGACCAGCACGAGGCCGGAGAAGCGGTCGATCACGGCCTTCACGCGCCTACGGCTGAGCACGTGCGAGAGCTTCACGGCAGCCAGCGCGTAGCTGGACATCCAGAAGACGTTGATGCGTGGAACGGCTTTGGTACCGTTCACTAAAGCGTTTTAGTCGCCGCTCATAAGGCGGTGCGCCAGCGGGCGCGCAAGCATTACCGCGCCAACGCGGTGAGCGCCTGACGCTTTCGGCGTCGGGCGGGGCTCGGTCGGCGTGACCCTTTCCTAGGCAGCTGGGTCGGGCTCGGTGCCCGTCAGCGCGCGCTCGACCGCGCTGGTGATCTGCTCACCGTCAGGGCGGATCATCGAGCCCCAGTGGTCGATCAGCCGGCCGTCGGCGCCCACCAGGTACTTGGTGAAGTTCCATTTCGGAGGCGCCGACTTCGGCTGGCTGGTGAGGTCGAGCCACAGCGGGTCAGGCTGCTCGCGCACAGATGTCCGCTCGGTCAGCGGGAACTGCACCCCGTAGTTGATCTGGCAGAAGTCGGCGATCTCACGCCCGTCATCCAACTCCTGGTCGGCGAAGTCTCCTGACGGGGAGCCGAGGATGTTCAGCCCGCGGTCGTGGTAGCGCTCGTAGAGCGACTGCAGCCCCTCGTACTGCGGGGTGAAGCCGCACTTGCTGGCGGTGTTGACGAACAGGGTCGGCTGGCCTCGCCAGCTGGCCAGGTCGAGCTCGCCGCCGTCAAGCAGCGTCACCCTATGGGTGTACAGATCGGTCGGCTCGTCGAGCTGCTGCGGCCGATGCAGGTACATCTTCAGCGTTGAGAGCTTGCCCATGACTCACACGATACGCTCCGCGCCGCTCGGTTCGAGCTCGTCGTGTAGGTGCTGCCTGAGCGCGCGGTCGGGCCGGCCGATCACGAAGTAGATGCCGCCGACGAGCGCGATCACGACCATCACCATCAGCGTGATCCAGTCGATGTTGAAGTAGGACCGCCCGTTGGCGAGGCCGCTCGGCACCACGACGTTGATGAACATCAGGCCGAGGTACGCAGCGGCGATGATGCACACCGTCCAACCCCAACGGCCGAGCCTGAAGGCGCCCTCGGGTATCCAGCCCCGTGCCCGCGCGATCATCGAGGCGATCACCGTCATGAAGAACGACAGGTAGATGCCGCTGACACCGAACGACACGAGCGATATCAGGGCGCTGGTGTTGGCCGGGTAGGTGAACCACAGGATGCTGGTGTTGTGCTTCGGCGAGATGAACACGAGCAGGATGAAGAGAACGGTCACGAAGGCGCCGCCCAGCAGCGCGTTGACGGGGACGCGGTGCCGGTCGCTGACCTTTGAGATCCAGCGCGAGGCCGGCAGCGCGCCGTCGCGCGCATAGGAGAACGCGAGCCGCGAGCCCGCGCCCTGGATAGAGGTCCCGCACGAGAAGAAGGCGTAGATGATCAGCAGCAGCGCGACATCCTGCAGCCACTGGGGAAGCTGCCCGAGGATGAAGGGCACGCCGCCACCGGCGACGGTCGCGGCGACACCGTGGTGTGCGGGCATGGCCAGCAGCAGGCCACCGGTGAGGATCAACGAGGCGATGCCGCCCCAGATCAGCGCCAGGCGCATCGCGCGCGGGATCAGGCGACTCGCGTCCTTGGTCTCCTCGGCGATATCACCGGCGGACTCGAACCCGTAGAAGATGTAGACCGGAGCGAGCACCGCGACCAGCGCCGCGCCCAGCCAGCTGCCGTGGAAGTTGAGTGCGAGCGGGTTCGTCTTCACGTGCTCGACGCCCTGGCTCGTGAACAGATAGCCGAGACCGTGGTGGAAGCCGTTGATGCCGAGCACGATCGCGATCCCGATCGTGCCAACGAGCTCGACATACACACCGATGCGAGCGACCCGTGCCATCACCTTGGTTCCGGTGATGTTCAGGAACGTCTGGATCGCCAGCAGCACCACCGTCACCAGCAGGATGGTGGTGTGCGTAGCCGGGTTGATGTTCCAGCCAAACCAGTTGTGCATCAGCGTCGTGAAGTAGCCGACCACACCGGTGTCCACAGATGCCACCGTGACGAGCAGCGCGATGCCATAGAACCAGCCGACGAACCAGCCATAGCCCGCGCCCACTGAGAACTTGCAGTAGTTGTAGAGCGCCCCGGCGATCGGATAGTGACTCGCGAGCTCGCCGAACACGAGCGCCACGAACAGCATCCCGATCAGCGGGATCAGCGTCAGCCAGATGTACGCAGGACCGCCCGTGCCGACGCCGAGCAGAAACAGCGAGTAGATGCCCACCATCGGCGACAGGTACGTGAACGCCACGGAGAAGTTCGAGAACAGGCCAAGCACGCGCGTCAGCTGCGGCTTGTAGCCAAGCTGCGCCAGGCGCTCGTCATCGGTCAGCATCCCCGTCCCGCCGGCAACAGCAGCGGCCACACCATCTTCTGGGTTCATCCCGGTAGACACTCCTGGTCCCTCCATCTCTCGTGGCGGGAGGGGTCAGCTGCGCGGCGCGCGCGCGACACGCCGCCTCCCACGGTCGTGCTGCGCGAAGAGTATCCCGAGCCACGGATGTGCCAAATGGCACATTTATCGCCCCGTGGTAGGCCGCTGCGGTCAATCCGCGCTGACGGGTCAGGCGGGAGCCCAGACGCGGACGAAGTCGACGACCATCGCGCCTGCCGCACCGGTCCGGATCGTGTTTCCGGCTCCCAGCGTCAGCAGCAGCACCTGGGGTTCGCCGTCGTCGTCTGTCCGGTAGGTCTCGAGCAGCCGACCGTCCCAGTACACACGGGAGAAGAAGCGTCCTCGATAGATGCCGTAGGTCTGGAATCCGCCGGCCCAGGAACCCCGGATGGGTCCGAGTGAGTGGGTGACAGACGGCGAGTGGTAGTTGATGGTCAGGGCGCCGAAGCCCTCGGCGATGTCGTTCTCGCCACCGTAAGGCCAGTCGGGCCCTGAGGCCCACCACGCGGGCCAGTTGTAGGTGGTGTGGTCCGTGCCGGCGAAGTCGATGCGGGCCTCGGCGTACTCGCCAACCTTGAGACGGAAATGGCGGGTTGCGATCGCCGCTCCCGAGCTCTGCGACGCAAGCGTCAGGATCACGTGGCCGTTGCGGACAGCGACGTTGCCGAGGTGATCGGTCACGCGGTTCTGGTTGTTCCAGCCGTTGTGGGCGTTCCACACGCTGCGGTTGAGCTGATTGCCGTTGAACTCGGAGTCGAAGACGAGCTTCCAGCTGCCGGGCAGGGCAGGGGACGGCGCTGCGGCACTGCCGGGAGCGTTCGTGGCAGCGTTGACGCCCAACGCCGCGCTGGCGGCCGCGATCAGGACCAGGCCCACTATCAGCGTCGCTCTCATGACACGCACCTGCATAACTATGAACGCAGTGACGTCACGAGCACGCTCATGGCGCCACCGCGTTCAGGCTGATAGCGCGAAGGCGATCAGCCCACGTGTAACGACGGTCAGGCGTGAGCCCAGGCGCGGACGTAGTCGACGACCATCTCGCCGGAGGCGCCCGTGTAGGCGGTGCTGCCGTCCCGGCCGTAGCCCATCGTGAAAATCAGCAGCTCGGGCGCACCGTCGTCGTCGGTCCGGTAGGTCCGAACGAGGCGGCCGTCCCAGAAGACGCGCGAGTAGAGAGCCCCGCGGTAGACCCCGTAAGTGTGGAAGCCGTCGGCCCAGACGCCACGCACGGAGCCGGTGTTGAGCGTTCCAGCCGGTGAGTGGTAGTTGATCGTCAAGGAGCCGCCGAGGCCCTCGGCGATGTCGTTCTCGCCGCCGGAGGGCCAGTTCGGCCCGGATATCCACCAGGCCGGCCAGTTGTCGATCCTGCCGCCATCGCCGGCGAACCTGATGCGGGCCTGGGCGTACTCGCCCACCGCCAGGCTGAAGTGGTTGGTGGCGAGCTCAGCACCTGAGTCCGCCGAAGCCAGCCGCATGACGAGGTCACCGCCGCCTACGCTTATGTTGCTGAGGTGGTCGGTGACGTTGTTCTGGTCGGTCCACCCGTTGCGGGCGTCCCAGGTGTCCTGGTTGAGAGCGTCGCCATTGAATTCGTCATCGAAGACGAGGCGCCACTGTCCGGGCACACCAAGCGGGGTCCGGGCGCTGCTGTGGGCAGCGATACGGCTCTGGCGTCGAGGCGTTGCACCAAACGCGCCAGCAGCGGTCGCAAGGACGCACAGACCTGCGACCAGAACCGGAGTGATGGCACGCGCATGCTTGACCATGGTTGGCCTCCTGGCACGTCATGAGCCTGCCGGGGGGAGCAGGCCCCTTTGTCGGAAGGCGGACCAGGTGGGCATTCGGTCCGCCTGGCAATGGCCCGTGTGGTGCGTGGGGCCGCTGCTGGGTCTATCGGCTTCGAGGGCGGGTGCCCTTAGCTAAAACGCCTGGACTCCCGAAAAGTATGCCACCGTTCGTCCTCAGCAGTTGACGAAATTTGTCGTGGCAAGTTGACAGTTTTCGCGCGATTGACGCTGCTCTGGCCCGTGAGCACTGGGCCCTAACGGTCGGGAAGTTCCGGCGGGGCTGTCAGGTAACTGGCCGGTGTGCGTGACAGACGGATCGGGTTCCGTGGTAGCCGGATGTTCGAGCCGTCAGGGCTGGGCAACTCGACGACCGGGTCGAGGCCGAGTTCCTCGGCCAGCGCAAACGCCGAGGCGATGTCATTGACGACGCCAGCAGGGACGCGCACCTCGGTGAGGGCCGCGGCCCAGTCGGCCGCAGGACGCGCAGCGAGCAGCGCCTCGAGCTCCACGCGGAGGGCATCGCGGTTGGCCACGCGGGCGGGGTTCGTCAAAAAGCGGAGGTCTTGGGCGAGGGACGGCGCACCGATAACCTCACAGAGGGTCTGGAACTGCCGGTCGGTGCCGACCGCCAGCACGAGCCTGCCGGCGCCCGTTTGGAAGACCGCATAGGGCGCGATGCTCGGATGCTCGTTGCCCATGCGCTCAGGTACGACACCGGCAACCGTGAAGCTGGAGGCCTGGTTGACCAGCGCCGCCAGCAGCGAGGAGAGCAGGTCAACCTCGATCAACTGGCCCTCGCCGGTCGCGTGCCGGTGGTTGAGCGCCCCGAGGATCCCGACCGTCGCGAACAGACCTGCCAGCACGTCCACCAGTGCCACCCCCACCTTCTGCGGCTCCCCGCCAGGCTCGCCGGTGATGCTCATGAGGCCTCCCATCGCCTGCACCAGGAGGTCGTAGCCGGGTAGTGCCGCACCGCGCCCGGTGCCGCCGAACCCGGTGATCGAGCAGTAGATCAGAGCCGGAGTGGCCTCAGTGAGATCGGAGTAGCCAAGGCCGAGACCGTCGAGCAGCCCCGGCCGGAAGTTCTCGACGAGCACGTCTGCCGTGGCGGCAAGCGACCTCGCGCGAGCTAGCCCCTCCGGTGTCGCAAGATCGATCACGATCGACTGCTTGTTGCGGTTGACCGCGTCGAAGTAGGTCGACTGGCCGCGTGCGTCGTACGGCGGCCCCCACGCGCGCGTGTCATCGCCGCTGCCGGGACGCTCGACCTTGATCACCTCGGCGCCAAGGTCGGCGAGCAGCATCGTCGCGAACGGACCCGCGAGCACACGCGAGAAGTCGAGGATGCGCAGGCCGGGCAGAGCAGATTTGTGCTTCTCGTCGTTCACGTGCGTTCAATCCTAGATATTCGAAGATCTAGGATCAAGGAGACGTCTGATGGCGAGTGACACAGGGGCGGCGCGCGTGAGGCCGCAGGATTTCCTCGACATCGACTCGCTGCTCTCCGATGAAGAACGAGCGATCCGCGATGTGGTGCGGGCGTTCGTCAACGACCGGGTCGTGCCGGCCGTCGGAGACTGGTTCGAGCAGGGGACGATCCCGCGCGAGCTCGCTTGCGAGCTCGGTGCGCTGAACGTTCTCGGCATGCACCTGGAGGGGTACGGTTGCGCTGGGGCGAGCGCGACCGCCTACGGCTTGACGTGTCTGGAGCTGGAGGCCGGTGATAGCGGTGTGCGCAGCCTTGTCTCGGTGCAGGGCTCGCTGGCGATGTACGCGATCCACCGCTGGGGGTCAGAGGAGCAAAAGCAGCAGTGGCTTCCGCCGATGGCGGCGGGCGAGGCGATCGGCTGTTTCGGGTTGACCGAGCCCGATGCGGGCTCTGATCCGGGTGCGATGCGCACACGGGCGCGGCGCGACGGCAGCGATTGGATCCTGCACGGGCAGAAGATGTGGATCACCAACGGCTCGATCGCCGACGTCGCCGTGGTGTGGGCTCAGACCGAGGACGGCATCCGCGGCTTCCTGGTCCCCCGGGACACCACGGGCTTCAGCACCCAGGACATCCACAGGAAGCTCTCGCTGCGGGCATCGGTGACCTCCGAGTTGCTGCTCGACGACGTGCGGCTCCCGGGCGACGCTGTACTGCCGGAGGCGACCTCGCTGCGCGGCCCGCTGTCCTGCCTGAACGAGGCGCGCTACGGCATCGTCTGGGGCGCGATCGGCGCGGCCCGCGCCTGCTTCGAGGCGGCGCTCTCCTACAGCCAGGAGCGGCTCGTTTTCGGCAAGCCGATCGCAGCAACCCAGCTGCAACAGGCAAAGCTCGCCGACATGGCGACGGAGGTCAACCGCGGCATCCTGCTCGCCCTGCACCTGGGGCGCATGAAGGATGCCGGGCGTCTGGCGCCCGAGCACGTGAGCATGGGCAAGCTCGCCAACGTCAACGCTGCGCTGCATGTCGCGCGCACCGCGCGACAGGTCCTCGGCGCCAACGGCATCACGCTCGAGTACCCCGTGATGCGGCACATGAACAACCTCGAGTCCGTCGTCACCTACGAGGGCACAGCCGACGTGCACGCGCTCGTGATCGGCGGCGCGCTCACCGGCCACCAGGCCTTCCGCTGAGGCCGTCATGATCGCGACCCGGGCCGAGCACCACCACCCAGCACGCGCTCGATGCTCTGCGCCGTGCGATCGTCGCGGGGGAGCTCCGCCCCGGCTCGCGGATCGGGCAGGAGGAGTTTGCCGGCCAGCTCGGGGTCAGCATCGCCCCCGTGCGGGAGGCGCTTCGCATCCTCGAGCAGGAGGGACAGGTCACCTACCTCCCCCGACGCGGCTACTTCGTCACCGAGCTCGAGATCGCAGACCTCGAGGAGATCTACGGCCTGCGTGCCCTGCTCGAGGGTCGAGCGGCGCGCCTGGCGCTGGGGAATCTCGACACCGCCGGGCTCGAGCGGATCGAGCTTGCGGCAGGCGACTTCGTGCAGGCGGTGCGGAGCGGCGACGTCCTGGCCGAGCTGGCCGCCAACCGCCGCTTCCATCTGGCGATCCTCGATTCCCCCGATCAGCCGCACACGATGCGGCTGATCCGCGTCCTGTGGGACTCAACCGAGGCCTACCGCGCCCTCTACTACAACCTGGAAGACGAGCGATACAGCGCCGTCGAGGCCCACGAGCGGATCATCGAGGCCCTGCGACAGCGCGACGCCGAGCAACTCGTCGCACAGCTCGACGCTCATCGTGAACGCGCGCTGACGGTGTTGCGCCAGGTGCTCGGCCCCGCCGGCTGAGCTCTGTACGGACGCGGACGCAGCCCACCGCTCACGCAGACGCAGCCCACCGCTCACGCAGACGCAGCTCACCGCTGACGCAGACGCAGCTCAGCGCCGACCATCAGCACCACCGCCGCCACTGCGATCGCCGCTCCGGCGAGGGGCGCGGAACGCAACCCCCACTCCTGCAGCGCGACGGCGCCCACCAGCGGGCCGCTTGCGATGCCGATGTTGTAAGCGGTCGAGTACCAGGCGCTGCCGTCCGATGGCTTGAGCTCGATCACCGCGGTTGAGCCGGCGACCGTGAAGGCACTCTGCCCGAGGCTGGCAAGCGCGATTAGGGCGGCGGCGAGCAGCGTCACCTTGGCGAAGGCGAACAGGCCGAGCAGGGCCAGCAGCGAAAAGCTGACCGCCAGCGGAATCGTCGCACGCCGATGGCGCAGATAGAGCGGGCTGCCGGTGCTCAGACCGACCGCGGATGCGAGTCCGGCAGCGAGGAGCACGAGCGCGACCGAGCCCTTCGGCAGGCCGCTGACCTTCACGAGGAATGCGCTGGCGTACGTGTACCAGGCGAAGTTGGCGGTCACCGCAAGCGCGGTGAACACGATCAGCGCCCGGTAACGCGTGCGGTCGGCCGCGCCGCGTCGGTCCACGTGGTCAACGCGCGGCGCGCGGCTCGGCAGCGCCACCAGGATCGTTGCCAGCAGCACCACGGCGACGAGCGCCAGGGAGGCAAAAGCGACCCGCCAGCCCGCCGCGTGACCGATCGCTGTACCGGCCGGGACTCCGATCATCAGACCGAGCGCGCTTCCGGTGAACACCGCCGTGACCGCCCGGGCACGCCGCTCGGGCCGAATCATGTTTGCGGCCTCCGTCGGACCCACCGCCCAGAAGATCGCCTGAGCTGCCGCGGTGAAGATCCGTGCCGCGACGAGCGTTCCGAAGTTCGGCGCCAGCGCCGAACCAAGCGAGCCGATCGCCAGTCCCATGGCAACCGCCGCGAGCAGATAGCGACGTGGCAGGCGACGGGTGACGTGGGCGAGCGGGATCGTGGTCGTCACGACCAGCAGTGCGTAGATCGTGACCAGCAGCCCGGTCGTCGAGAGCGAAGTGTGCATGCTCGCCGAGATCTGCGGCAACAGTCCGATCGGGAGGTTCTCAGCCGTCAGAAAACAGGTCGCTGACGCGGCGAGCGCCCCCAGTGCCACTACCGCCCTGCGGCCGCTGAGCGTGTAGTCGAGCTTTGCCGCGCTGGGTGTGGCGGCTTCAGCAGGCATAGGCGTCGATTCGGCAAGCTCGTTCTGCAACCGGTTGCAAACTAGCACGCAGCGAGCTAAGCTGCAACCGGTTGCAATGACCACCGAACGCGTAAAGACGATCGCCGACATCGCGCGGCTGGCCGGCGTCTCGAAGGCGACAGTCTCGCGTGCGCTGAACGAGAGCACCCTCGTGAGCGCCGAGACACGCGACCGTGTGCGCGCGATCGCGGCGCAACACGGCTTCGAAATGAACGCCACCGCGCGCAGTCTGAGCCGGCGTCAGAGCAACGTGGTGGCGCTCGCGACTTACCCCTATGAGCCGTTCGGGCCGAGTGAGAACGTGCCGGACGGGTTCGTCCCGGCTGACAAGCTGCCGGACACGTTCGTGCTGGAGGTCATGAGCGGCCTCGCCGCCGGCCTGCATGCCCGCGGCTACGACATGCTCGTGATCCAGATCGACTCGCGCGATACGGGCTGGATTTCCCGCTACCTCGACTCCGGGCGGGTTGACGGATTCGTGCTGATGTCAGCCAGCTGCACGAAAAAGCACCTTGAGGCGCTCGAGCTGCGCGGGGCGCCCTTTGTCGTATGGGGCCTGGACTCCACCTCCCATGCCTACAGCACCGTGAGCGGCGACAGCTACGCGGGCGGGCGCATGGCAACCCGGCATCTGCTCGCAGAAGGGCGGCGCCGGATCGCCTTCGTCGGCGGGCCCGATACGGAGCAGGAGTCACAGGATCGCTACCGCGGATACGCGACGGCGCTGAGAGAGGTCGACATCGAGGTCGACGCGTCGCTCGTGACATACGGGTGGTACAGCTCGGAATCGGCCACCGCACGGATGCGTGATCTGCTCGAACGCCACGACGATATCGACGCAGTGTTCGCGTGCAGCGATGTGATGGCGATCGCTGCGATCGAGGAGCTGCGCGCGCAGGGTCTGCGCGTGCCGGACGACGTTGCCGTCGTCGGCTACGACGACATCGCGCTCGCGGCGCACACCGACCCGCCGCTGACGACCGTGCGGCAGGCCGGGCCACTCGCGGGCCGGCTGCTCGCAGACAGTCTGATTCAACAGCTGCGCACGGGCGCCGTAGGGCACGTCTCGATCCCAGCGGAGCTGGTTGTCCGGCAATCGACCTGAACCCCTTTTTTTGAAGTGCTTTGCAACCGGTTTCATAAATTTCTGCGCGCATTCTGTCCATCTGAGGAGAACGCGCTCGTCGTTTCGATGAGCCCCACCAAACCAGGCGATCAACAGGAGCCAGCACGATGATCCATCCCCAACCAACCACCGTCCTACTACTACTTGTGGAGCCCGAGCCGAGGCGCGTGCGCGAGCCACCGCGCGAGTTCGTTAGCCTGCCGGCAAATGGAGCAAGCCGAGGCGCACGCGTTCGTCGAGGACTGGTTGGCGGCGTGGAATGGACACGACGTGGACGCCGTGCTCGCGCACTTCGCAGACGACGTGACCTTCAGGTCGCCAGTTGCCGCCCGGATCGTCGAGGGTTCTGACGGAGTCATAAGTGGTAAGGCCGCACTACGCGCGTATTGGAGCGAGGGGATCCGATTGATCCCCGATCTCCACTTCGAGTTGGTTGCCGTCTACACGGGCGTCCACACGCTCGTGATCAACTACCGCAACCAGAACGGCGGGTTGGTCAACGAGGTGCTGAGGTTCGACGGACCGCTGGTGATCGAGGGCGACGGCACCTACCTGCAGGACAGCGCCACGACTTCCGAATGAGCGAGCGGCCACGGCCGCACGCGGCACCGCTCCGCACACAACACCGCTCCGCACGCAACACCGCTCCGCACGCGGCACCGCTCCGCACGCGGCCTATTCCGGGCCGCTCTGGAACGGGAGCTGCTCACCCGTCTCCAGGAGCGTCTTGAGGCCGCTGAGGATCTCCGCCCAGCCGCCACCGGCGCCGCTTGACTCGTGCTCACCTCGGAGCACCGCGGCCCACAGTGGAGCGCCGCTCACGTCGTGGGTGAGCGTCACCTTCGTCACCCCGCCGCGCACGGGTTCGAGCTCGATCGTCAGCCGTGTGAACGCCTCGGCGGCGAGCTCCGGCGTCATCGTCATGCGCCATGTCTGCACCAGCCTGCGCGGCGGATCGGCTTCGATCACCTCGCCATCGCTGATGATCTTGGGGCAACCGAGCGCCAACATCCCCTCGTTCGCGTGCGCCCGGAAGGCACCCCCGGCCCTCATCTCGTAGTCCAGAAGCGGGGCGTAGCCGTACTTCACGGTCCACTCGGGCTTGGTCATCGCCTCCCAGATCGCTTCGGGGGTCGCGCGGATATAGACGCGATAGATCTGGACCGTCTCGGATTGCGGCGTTGCTGCGGTCATCTCTGTGCCTCCAGGTCAGCTTTGAGCTCCACGAGCGCCGAGACCTGGCGCTGCGTGTATTTATTGATCCAGCGGTCGTGGATCAGCGCAATCGGCACCGGATTGAGGAAGTGCAACTTCTCCCTGCCCGACCGCTGTGTGACGACAAGCCCCGCTTCCTCCAGCACCCGCAGATGCTTCATGACGCCGATCCGCGTCATCTCCACCTCCGCATCGAGCTCGCTCAGAGTCCGCCCCTCGCGCTGAAACAGAAGGTCCAGCAGAAAGCGGCGAGTCGGATCGGCGAGCGCCTTGAACACGAGGTTGTCGTCCACAATTTGAGATCGTACGTAACCAAATGGTTACATGTCAACTCAGCGATCTACTGAGTGCCGCGACGGCGTCTGCCAGGCAACAAGAAGGGGCCGGGCGATCTGGTGATCACCCGGCCCCTTCGATGCGGCGTGCTAGGAGTCGCGTCCGAGCGTCGCGACTCCATACAACTAATCGTTGTGTGCCTAACTGGTGAACGGCTCCAATTCGTGGCTGAAGAACCACTGCGACTGGTTCACGCCTGAGCAGTCACCGGCACCCTGCGTGCCGGGGCAGTTGCCGTTGTCGCGCTGAAGCGCCCAGAACGACAGGAAGCCGATGCCCTGCTGTTCGGCCCATTGCCGCAATGGAACCGCGTCCGCCGTCGTGAACGTCTCGTCCGGACCGTAGTCATCGATGCCGGGCATCTCGGTCACGCCGATCATGTGCCACAGCTCCTGAGCTGAGGCGCCCGGATAGAGCGTCTGCAGCTGGCTGAAGAGGCCGGCCGCAGCGGTCTCGGTGTCCGCGAGCATGTCCTGCGGTGTGCCGTAGTAGTAGTCGAAGGTCATCGCGTTGACAGTGTCGACGCGGGCGCCGTCGGCGATCGCGTCCTGGAGGACGGCAAGGCCTGCTGCCGTGAGCCCCACGGCGGTCGACGGGATCGTGTACGAGAACTGGATCGGCTGGTGATGAGCGGCCGCCCACGCCTCGGTCAGAGCGATGGCCTTGTTGCGCCGGTCGATCCCCGCCGTGTTGCTCAGCGAGTCCGCCTCGACGTCCATGTCGATGCGCGACACGTGGTAGGTGGTGATCAGGCTCTCGTAGACCCGTGCGATCGCGCCCACATCCGTGCAGCTGTCGGCGATCTCAGTTCCGGTCGTGTCAGCGGTATACCCACCGAACGACGGGATTACGTTACCTCCGCGCGCCTGGATGGCGGCGATGTCGTTGCCGAAAATCGCGTGGCTGATCGGCTGGGCCGAACTACCGTTCCAGTCCGCCACGCACGAGCCGGCCGTCTGTGTCTCCAGGAACGCCAGGGACAGGAACTTGGCCCCCGACGCCTGCGACTGGCCGCCGAGGCCCCCGGCAGTGAGGTCGTACGTCTCAAAGTACGGCGCGAAGACCCGGTACGGCATTGGCTGGCCCTGGTTCCCGCCGACCGCGGCGCTTGCCGGCGCGGCCGAGGCCAGCGACGACAGCATCAGCGCCGAGGTCGCCAGCAGCGCCGACGATCCGACCGCCGCCCAGCGCGGCTTGCCGCGCAGACTAAGGACTCCCATTCTCCACCCTTCGGTTGGAATGTAGGAAATAGCTGGTCCAGACCAATGTGGTCCAGACCAATCGGTCGAATCGTAACCCCGGTGTCAATACCTGCGAGGAGGCATGGAGGCGTTGCCGCGCTGGCGTTTACATCCTCTCGCGAGCGCGGAAGCTCACGACTGGAATTGGTCCCCCTGCTGGAAAAAGCCGCTCTCGCCAGCGCCGGTGACGCTGTCGACGTCAACCAGGACCGCCACGCCCTGACGTTCGGGATCTTGCTGACGCTCGCGCTCGACGATCGCGTCGTAGACCTCCTGGTCGAGCTCGGGAGCAACTCGGGCGCGGCCTTCGATCGCCAGATAGCGCGCTCCAGGCCCATCCGGCTCGAGGAACACCAGCGAGACCCGGGGGCGTTGGACGATTGCTGCCGCGAGGCCGCTGTCGCGCTTACGCACCCAGATCGCGAGCTGGTCCGCGCTACGGACGTAGGCGCCGCCGCGGAAGGAGACTGAAGGGCTCCCGTCGTCTCGAACGAACGACACGGCGAGCGGATGGCCGCGCAGCACGGCACCGTCGATCGCAGCAGCGATCTCGCCTGTCAGGTTCACAGGATCTGGCATCAGGCAATCTCCATTTCAGCGCGTTTAAGGGCCACAACACTCTACTTCGCGGACTCCCCAAATCACGCCACGACGCGCGGCTGCCAGATCACGTGACGACGCGCAGTTGGCGCGAGACCCATTCGACGATCGTCGGCACCACAGGCCCCTCACCCATGTGCCCGCCGTCGAACACACGGACCGCCTTTGGGTCGCCGTGGTCGAGGCTCAGGTAGACGTCGTCGATCGAGTTCTGCAGGTCGTCGCGCCCGTTGGTCAGCAGCAGCGGCGCGTTCGGCTGGTCCAGGAGACCCTGGTCGAGCAGCGACAGCTCGGGGCAGCGGGCGACGTAGTCCTCGAAGGTCTCACCACCGAAGATTCGCGCCCGCGCGTTCATCAGGTCCATCAGGTACGACGACGCGTTGCGCGACTTCTGCTGCCATTCGGGCGTGAAGGTGATGTGCACGCCCCCACCCCAGTTGACCGCGCAGCTCAGATATTCGCGGTGCGTATAGGCGAGCTTCATCGCCCAGTAGCCACCGAAGGAGCCGCCAATCGCCGCGCAGCGTGATGCGTCGAGGTCGTCACGCGTCCGCAGCCACTCAAAGATCGGAGTCCACTGACGCTCCGCGTCGACCGAGGCCAGCACCGGCGACTCACCCACGCCCGGCATGTCGATGAGAAGTACAGCGAACCCGCGGGAGCGCAGCAGCGCCCCCATCCGCAGATGCATCTCCTCCTTCCACGTGTCGATCCCGGCCCAGGCCATCGCCACCGGAGGACGGTCGGCGCCGCCGGTCGGCTTCGTGAGGTAGAAACGCAGCCGGTCACCCTCACCGACGTGGCCGTCAAACGGCAGCTCGATGGCCTCGATCGGCGGGTCCTCGAGCGCACCTGCGCGCATGAAGAACTCCCGTGCCCGCGCGTATTGCTCCATCTTGAGCTCATGGTTGGGAACGGGATAGCGACCCAGGAAGGAGGCCTGGTAAGCCTGCGCCCACAGGTGCCGCTCCTCAGGAGCGCCCTCGGCAGCCTCGGCCCTGGCGGCGAACTCGTCAGCGAGGCCGCCCCAGGCGCTGGTCCAAGCCTCGGGATCCAAGACCCGTGAGCGCGTCGATGGCGCGTTCTGCAGCCTCGGGTTCGAGGTGGTCGAGTGGGTGGACGCGGCGCTCGAGCCGAACCCGAAGCCAGTCCTTACCCGCCTCGAGGTCGGGTGCCTGTGTGGTTGTCATCGCGTCAGCGTTGGGGTCTCGGCTCAGACGAACAGCCCGGTGTCTTCCTGGGCCTTCTTCTCGTCGTCTTGAGAGATCGCGACATCGGGGAAGGACTGGAACATCGACGGGGGCAGCGCGCCGTTCCTGTAGAAGACGTTCGAACCCTGCTGGGGCTCGTAGCGCACAGTCTCCCAGTCCGGCTCGTAGTTGCGGTAACCACCGGCGTTGATCTCGAGCCGCATGCCACTGGGCTCGCGAACGTACAGGTAGTCCTGTTCGCCCATACCGTGCTTACCCGGGCCGAACTCGATCGCGACGTCCTGATTGAGGAACACGTCGGCCACGCGCAGCAGCTCCTCGCGCGAGTCGACGAAGTAGGCGAAGTGGTTGACGCGTCCATGGTCGCCGGTCGGATCCCAGACGAGCCCGAGGTCGTGCGAGCGCTCGCAGACCGAGCTCATGCAGAAAACCGGGAAGTCAGGGCGGTCCGGGATCGTCGTGTACTCCATGTAGCGCTGACCGAGCGTGTCGCGGTACCACTTGGCGTCACGATCAGGATCTCTGGTGGTGACTGTGACGTGGTCGATGCAGCGCACCGCCGCTCCGCGTGGGACGTACCGCTGGGGACGGTTGGGGAACGGCGACTCCATGCCAGCGGGCGGCACGTAGCGCTCAACGTCCCAGAAGACCTCGTGCAGATGCCCGCCCGGGCCGCGATAACGAAACGCACGCCCGTGACCGACGGCATCGTCGAACCAGCCCTCCGCCACGCCGGCAGCCTCAAGGCGCTCGATGGCGTCCCCGAGCGCCCCCGGGCTCGCGGCGCGCCAGCCGATGTGGCCGAGGCCGGTCTCCCGGCCCTCGGTCAGCTGCAGGGTGTGGTGGAAGCGGTCGCCCCACGCTCGGAGATACGCCGTCTCCCCAACCCGCGCGGTTTCCTCGAGACCAACGACGTCAGTCCAGAACTTGAGCGACTCTTCGAACTTGGGCGTCGTCAGCTCGACGTGCGCCAGCTGCGACAACAGCGTGGGACCCATCTTCAACCTCTCCTCATCCATCTGCCAGACCAGGCGCTTGCCGCCAAGTCAGAATCCATATTCGGATTCATAATCTAGCGAGCGATGGTTGTGGCGTCAACCCTTGATCGGGTGCGCCCATCGCACCAGCTGGGGCTCAACAGAGCAGATAACTGGTGCAGGCGTCGGCGAGCTCCGCGGTCAGCCGCTCCCAGCCGAGCTCGATCTCGGACTCGAACACCGGTCCGTACATCACCTGCCGGGCCAGTGTCGAATAGGTGAGCCTGAAGGCGACATCGAGCGCGACCGCAGGATCGGCGTGCCTGAACTCGGAGGCGTACGGCTCGAGCGCCTCCTTGAAGAGGCGACTCACCGCGACGCTTTCGAGCGAGCCACGGTGGGAGATCACCTCGTCCAGAGCACCCAGATGCATGAAGGCGCGCAGCACGTCCCGGTGCGCGCTCATGGTCGCGGCGACCCGCCGCACCAGGAGCTCGATCACCTCGGCGGCCGAGGTGGGTTCGGCCAGCGGACCGGTGGCGTCGAACGCGGCCATCGTGTCCATCAGCCGCGAGTGCACGGTTCGCAGCAGTGTCTCCTTGTTACCGAAGCGCTCGTAGATCGCACCGACGGAGACGTTTGCCCGGGATGCGACCTCCTGGACTGTGAAACCCTCGAAGCCGTTCTCCTCGAGCAGCCCGTGCGCGGCATCGAGAACCCGCTCGTAGGACTCGCGGCTGCGCTTTTGCTTGGGCGGTCGGACCGTCTGGCTAGTGGCTGTCATGTTGTATCGATTGTCGCAGTCTGAGGGGCGTGTAGATAAAACGGAACCCGGGTTCACGTGAGGGTGATCACCCGGCCAGCGGGCCGGCGATCACACTGACGCGCTGTGGTCAGATCGGCATCGCCGCCGACATCCCGATCTGGGCTCGGGTCGCGTCCGGGTCGATCGGCAGGGAGTGATCCTGCTCCCAGCGGCCGATCGCCAGCGAGCCGTCGACCACGATCTTGCAGCGCTCGTAGCGGCGGCTGACAAAGGCCTCGAGCGCCTCCTCGCAGGGGCACATCGCGACTCAACTCCTGAGCCAGCACGATGCCGTCGTCGAGGGCCTGTGCCGCGCCCTGGCCGGCGTGCGGCGAGGTGCCATGAACGGCGTCTCCGAGCAGCACGATGCGACCCTTGTACCACGGCTGCGGCAACAGGATCGCCTCGATCGGGCGCAGGACGACAGCGTCGTCGTCGACGATCTGGTCGCGCAGTCGCGCGATCGGCCCGGCGAAGCCCTCCAGCCTCTGGCGCATGATCGCGGCGGCGCCCTCGCGCGCAATCGCGGCGGCCTGGTCGGCCGGCGGCGCCTCGATCAGGAACGCGTACATGAGGTCCCTGCCGATCGGGACGAAGCCGAGCGTGCCCTCGCGTCCGATGAACACCCAGATCTCCTCGAGGCCGTCGAGCCGAGGCAGGTTGTAGCGCCAGCAGACCTGGCCGGTGAACTCGGGCTTGAGGTGGGCACCGAAGAGGCGCTCGCGGGTCTGGGAGTAGAGCCCATCGGCGCCGACGACGAGATCGTATGTCCCCTCGCTGCCGTCGGAGAACGCGGCCTCAACCTGGTCGCCCGTGTCTTCGATCTCAGTAGCGGTGACACCGGTGCGTACGTTGGCACCGGACTCGATGGTCGCCGCCTTGAGAATCTCGTGCAGCTTCGGGCGCGTGATCCCATTGCCGGGAGGTAGGCCCCCGACCAGCGTCGGCCAGTCGTGCGCGGCGATCTGCGTCGCGCCATCCGCGAGCCAGGTGCGGTCCCCCCGGATCGGCTGTCCGGCCTCGACACAGGCCTGGGCAAGGCCCAGCACGTCAAGCGCGCGCAGGGCGTTGGCGGGTTGGATGATGCCGACGCCGTACACGCCCCAAGCCGGATCGCGCTCGATCACGTCCACCTCGCTGCCGGCGCTGCGCAACGAAAGTGTCGCACTGAGCCCAGCCATTCCGCCGCCGATCACCAGAACCCTCATCCAACTCTCCTCTTCTCACGAGACGCGCCCGGTTACTCCGAGTCCGAATCTTGGTTCGGACTTTACCTGACCGAGTCAAACTTGCGCTTTGACGTGTTCGCTGGCCGCTGTCGTAGCTTTCTTACTCGATGCCGGTCCCGATACGCAAGGCAGGTGTGACCGACGCCGTGATCGTGGCGGCGCTGCTCGATCGCCTTAAGCGCGAGCTCGCCTAGCGATGGAGCTCGCAGACGTCAGCCGAGCCCGACGGGCGCATGAGTTCGTCGTGCTCGAGGGCTTCCACGCGATCAAGCACGCGATCCGCTTCGATGCTGAGCTGCTCGGCGTCTGGACCGCCGATGCGGAGGAGCTCGAGGCGCTGCGCACCCGGCTGGCCCCGGACCTGCAGATCGCGGCTGAGGTCGTGGATCTCGAGGCGCTCAAGGTGGTTGTGCCGCGCGCGCAGGTGGTGGCGGTGGCGCGGCGGCCGGCCCAGCCGGATCCCGACACGGTCCTGGCAGGCCCCGGCCACGTGGTGCTGCTCGAGGACCCAAGGCATCTGGGCAATTTAGGCGCGGTGGTGCGTGTCGCCGCGGCTGCAGGCGCCGCGGGCGTCATGACCACCGGACGCCAGGACCCCTGGCACCCCGACGCGCTACGCGGGAGCGCGGGGCTGCACTTCGCGCTACCGGTCCACCATCTTCGCGCGGTCAGAAGCGGTGAGCGAGAGCTGATCGCACTCGACCCCGACGGGGAGACCCTGATTCCGGACGAGTTGCCGGCGGCCGCGGTACTGGCGTTCGGCACCGAGCGTGACGGAATCAGCGAGGAGTTGCTCGCGCAGGCCGCGCGCCGCGTGGCGCTGCCGATGTCGCCCGGTGTCTCATCGCTCAACCTGGCGACGTCGGTGGCGGCAACGCTCTACGCGCTGAAGCTCACACGGGCCTGAGTTACGCCCCGCCCTCGGGCCGACCGAGAGCTACCTTCAGGTGCTCGACCAGGCGGTCGCGGGCTGGGAGGCGAGGCTGCGTCGTTGCCAGCAGCGCGATGCGGTAGCTCGGGATGGGCTGGCCGAGGCTCACGGTGGCGACTGCCGGTCCGCCGTCGAGCAGCCATCCGCGCGGGACGATGCTGACGCCCAATCCGGCGCTGACCAGCTGGCGGATCATCTGCGGATCGCTGGTCTCAAAGCGTGGCAGCGGACTGAAGCCGACCTGCCCAAAGACGTCATCCAGCAGCGCTCGCAGCGCCGTCCCGCGGCTCGGCATGATTACCGGGCGCCCACGCAGATCGTCGATCGTCATCTCCGCACCGCCGGGGGCGGCGCCCCGGACAAGCGCGTCGTCGCCCGAGGCCAGCAGACATAGCGGCTCCTCCGCGAGCGTATGGACAGCCACCGAGCCCGGCAACGTCGCCACGTCGCCGCTGAGCGCGAGCACGGCGACGTCGATCGTGCCCGTCGCAAGCTGCTCCGCGATCTGGGCCGCCGACTCCTGCTGAAAGGCGAGCTGGACCTGAGGATGCGCGCGATGGAACGCGGTCAGCGCGTCGGGCAGCTCCCGCGTGTCGTAGGGCGTCGCCGCAACGCGGGCGACTCCGCGGACCGCTCCGATGTGGTCGTCGACCGCCGCGCGGGCCTCGGAGACGCGCCCCAGGATCGCGCGTGCGTGATCGAGGAACTCGAGGCCCGCGGGCGTCGGCTCGACACCCCTGGGCCCGCGGTTCAGAAGCGTCAAACCGAGCTCTTCCTCGAGCCGGGCGATCTGCTGCGAGAGCGCCGACTGGGTTACATAGATCTCCTGCGCGGCGCGCACGAAGCTGCCGTGGCTGACCACAGCCGCGAGATATTCGAGCTGACGTAGCTCCACGGGCTCTGAAGCTACTTGGCGGCAGCGTCCAGCGCGAGTGCCTCGTCCAGCTCGATGGCAAGCCGACGCTTTGGTCGCGAACCGACGAGCCGCAGGACCTCGGCCCCGTCCCGAAATACCAGGAAGGTCGGCATCGACAGCACTCCGTGTTCGATCACGGTCTGCCGGTTGCTGTCGGCGTCGAGCGAGAAGAAGGCAAGGTCGGGACGCTCGTCCGCGAGTTCATCGAGGACCGGCTTCATCGCCCGGCACGGTGGGCACCACACCGCCCAGAAATCGACCACGGCGAGCCGGTCTGACTCCAGCACTCGCGCGGCGAAGTCAGTGTCGGTAACTGCTTGTACATGGGTCTGCATGTCAGTCCTCCGAGGCGGTTGATCGCGTGCGCCGCCTGACAGCGGGCTCACAGATCGTCCGTGCCGAGGCTCCGCGCATCCATTCCGTTCGCTAATGGCGGCGTTCAGTAGCTTCAGCTAGTCCCCGGTCTCGACCCAGTGCCGATCGACCGAGATGACCTCGAGCTCCGGGTGCGACCAGACGAAGCGCTCAACCTGCTCGAGCAGGTGCTGCGCGTGCGCCGCGGACGGAGCGACGACGCTGAAACCGAGTCCGGCGCGTTGCCAGCGCTCGTGATGTGAAACCTCGGAGGCAGACACGCCATAACGCTGGCGGGAGGCCTCGACGAGGTGGCGCACGACCGAGCGCTTCGCCTTCAGCGATCTGGCCGCCGGGAGGTGAATCTCTATCTCCAGCGCCCCGACGTACATCGGCTCGATTATCGCGCTCAGGTTGCGTCGCTATTTGGGTCTTAGCTGAGCCCCTCGAAGCAGAGGTACTTGAGCTCCAGGTAGTCATCGAGTCCGTGCCTTGAACCCTCGCGTCCAAGTCCCGACTCCTTGACGCCGCCGAAAGGCGCAGCCTCGGAGGAGATCAGGCCGGTGTTGATCCCGACGACGCCGTACTCGAGTTCCTCCCCGAGCCGCCACGCACGTCCGAGGTCGCGAGTGAAGAAGTATGCGGACAGCCCCGACTCGGTGGCATTGGCGAGTGCCACCGCCTGCTCCTCAGTGGTGAACTTGAAGACCGCTGCCACTGGCCCGAATGTCTCCTCCTGTGCGAGCAGCATCTCGTCCGTGGCGCCGGTGAGCACGGTCGGTTCATAGAAGGTTCCGCCGCGGGAGTGGCGCCGGCCGCCCGTCTCGACCTGCGCGCCCCGAGAGATCGCGTCGGCGACGTGGCGCTCGACCTTCTCCACTGCGGCCTGCGTAATCAGGGGACCCTGGGTGACATCGGGCTCGTGACCAGCGCCGACGGCGAGCGCGGCGGTCTCTGCCTTCAGACGGTCGACGAACTCGTCATGGATTCCAGCCTGCACGAGGATGCGGTTCGCGCAGACACAGGTCTGTCCCGCGTTGCGGAACTTCGACGCCATCGTGCCGGCGATCGCCAGATCGATGTCAGCGTCATCAAAGACGATGACCGGAGCGTTGCCGCCAAGCTCTAGCAGCACCCGTTTGACAGTTGCCGCGCACTGCGCTGCCAGGAGCTTCCCCACCGCCGTCGAGCCGGTGAAGGTGAGCGCGCGCACGTGTGGGTGTGACGTCAAAACGGCGCCGACCTCCTGGGCAGGGCCATGCACGACGTTGAACACACCCGCCGGAATGCCTGCTCGCTCGGCCAGCTCCGCCAAGGCGAGTGCCGACAAAGGGGTTTCGCTCGCCGGTTTCAGCACCATGGTGCAGCCCGCCGCGAGTGCTGGTCCCGCCTTGCGCAGGATCATCGCCGAAGGGAAGTTCCAGGGCGTGATCGCGGCGCAGACACCGATCGGCTGCTTGATGACCACCGTCCGCCGTCCCTGCTGATTGGTCGGCACCACGTCACCGTATGCGCGCTTGGCCTCCTCGGCAAACCACTCGATGAAGCCTGCCCCGTAGATGACCTCGCCACGGGCCTCCGCGAACGGTTTGCCCTGCTCGGCGGTGACGATGCGCCCGAGCTCGTCCGCATGCTCGACGATCAGGTCATGCCAACGGCGGAGGATCGAAGCGCGCTCGCGCGCGACAAGCTTTGACCACTTTCCGAACGCGGCCTGCGCCATGGCAACGGCCTGCTCGACCTGGGCTGCCGACGCGCTTGCAACGGATGCGAGCAGTTCGCCGCTTGCAGGATCGCGCACGTCGACGGGCTCGGCCCCACCGTCAATCCACTCGCCGTTGATGTAGAGCTTTTCGCGAACCAGTGTGCCCGCCTCCATCGACAGGCTGCTCGAGCTAAGCATGGTCAGTCCTTTCCTCTGTGGGCTCAGCCGCTGCGAGCCCGTCCATGTGACGGATCTCCATGCCGTCACGAACCCAGGTCATACATGCGCGCGTGTTCGGCACGCCGTCCACCACGACGAGGCATTCGAAGCACACTCCCATGCCGCAGTAGAGGCCGCGCGTGAACCCGCCACGCGTCAGCCGGATCGCTACCTCACCGTCGGCGATGAGCGCGGCCGCGACGGTCTCGCCGAGGTGCGCCTGACGTGGTGCGCCGTCCACTCTGATCGTGACCGCGGCCCCACGCCGCACTCCCGCTGGAAGCGGGGCTCGACTCATGCGGCAGCCTCGGATACTTCGCTCGATTCAGCCAAGATCTGCTCTTCGACCAGGATCGCCCGGATCTGGCGCAGAGCGTCTGGATCTGTGATCGGAAGCCGAGGCCGCCGGACAGATCCTCCCGGCTGACCGATCATCGCCATGATCGCCTTCAACTGGCTCTGATAATGCCCGTAGCGCCCACGCCAGCCGCCTGGCATCCAGAGCTTCTCGAAGATCCGGTCGGTGCGCGCGGCGTGCGCCTCGCAGTAGTCCGTGTCGCCGGCCCAGTGTGCCGCCCAGAAGCGCGGATCGTCGTCATCAAGGATCGCCCCACCGCCGATGAAGCCATCGCCGCCGAATTCGGTCAGTGCTCTGTATCCGGCGCTCGACATGAACGGCCCGAACACGCGTGCGCGATCGACGACCAGCCGGGTGGACTCGACGAAGTTGTCAAAGTCGCCAGTGCTGTTCTTCAGCGCCACAACGGAGTCAATGTCCACCAAACGTGAGCAGAGTTCCGGGCTGAAGTCGACGTTGGTACCGCTCGGCCAGTTGTAGAGCGTCAGTGGCGCCGTGGGCAGTGCGTTCGAGAGGTCCTCGTAGAACGCGATGATCTCGCTCTCGAGCGGACGGCTGTAGGCAGGAGCGCTCGCGGCGAAGCCCGAGGCGCCGGCCGTCATCGCGTGGTCGGCCAGTTCAATCACGGATTTGGCGGTGTAGTCGCTGCAGGCGACCACGACCGGGATCCGCCCATCCACGCACTGGATCGCCGCCTCCGCCACTGCTCGGCGTTCGTCGTGGCTCTGAGAAAACCACTCGCCAGTGGTGCCGTTGATCATGAGTCCATGGAGACCGTGAGCGATGTAGTGCTCGAGCAGGGTCTCGAGCAGGTCAAGGCGCAGCGTCGCCGTCCTCACCATAGGGCGTCGGGCACGCTGCCCAGTATCCCCGCCATGACACGTCGTTGCGATTCATCTGATCCGCCTTTCAGGTGTGCGCCGCCGTTGCCGGGGCGCTGCGGTCGGGAGCGAAGTGGTCTGGGATGGGCGAACGGGCAGCCGGGTTGGCGAGTGCCTCGGCCAGCATCCGCGACATCAGCGGACCGAGCGTGAAGCCGGTCGTCGCCATGCAGGTGAAATAGCCCGGGACCCGCTGTGATGCCCCCACCAGCGGCTCGAGGTCGTCGGTGAAGGCAAGCGCGCCCGACCATGTGCGCAGCAGGCGAACGCCGCTGAGCGCGGGAACGATACGGACTGCGACAGCCGCATTGCCTGCCGCACTTTCCCACACGGTGCGGTAGCTGCCGTCGGCATCGATCGCCAGCGAGGGCCAGCCGCCGCCGATGATGAACGTGTTGTTCGACGCCTGCTTGAGCGTCAGCCGCCGGCCGATGTGCTGGACCAAGGGCGTCAGCAGCCGCTCGCGCGGCTCGGTCACGTTGACGTGCAACCCGTCGCGGCGGACCGGGTGCTGCAGCCCGACCATCGCCGCGATCTCATTCGTCCAGCCGCCGCAAGCGTTGACCAACCGCGAGGCCCGGATACTGCCTCGGCTCGTGCGCACCGTGAAGCCGCCGCGTTCACCCATCTGGACCGCCTGCACCTGGGCCCCTGTGCGGATCGCTGCACCTGCCTGCGCGGCACGCAGCGCATACAGCGGCGCTGCCAGGAGGGGGTTCGCGTGACCCTCCGCGGGACAGTACGTGGCACCCCTGAGGTCAGGCGCCAGGAACGGCGCGAATGAGCGCAGCTCCTCACCCTCGAGCACGTGAGTCTCGAGGCCAGCCTCCTGTTCGATCCGCTGCTTGGCGCGCAGCAGCGCCGAGCTCGGCATCGGTTTCGGCGACCATCAGGCCACCGGTCGTATGCATCTCGAGCGACCCTTCGAGCTCGGACTCGAGTCCCTCCCAGAGCTTCGCGCCCTCGACATAGAGGCGAATCTCGGTGAGCAGCCGACCGGCGAGGCTGTCCACCTCGAGGCCGGTGAGCTGATGGATCGCGATCTGCAGATGGAAGCTGCCCGCGTTCGTGCCGGAGGCTGCGCGGTTGAGGTCGTCGCGCTCCAGAAGCGTCACTGTGACGCCGTCGCGTGCGAGGTAGTACGCGAGTGCACACCCCGAGAGGCCACCGCCGATCACGAGCACGTCCGTCTCCGCAGGCAGCTCCGCGCCTGTCTCGCTCAGCGGCAGCCACGCGACAGGCGCGTGTGCTGCGTCATCAGGACCGGGGTGCGGCGGCATCGGTGAAGAAGCCATGATCCTCGATCGTTTCGTCGGCGATTGCTCCGAGCGGGACGGGGCGAGCGGGAAGCCGTGGGTTTGCGAAGCTCAAGTCGCCAAGGGCGACGCCGTGTTCCTGCGCGATCAGGCCGGCGACCGTCCGCTGGCAGTTGCGGCCCTGGCACAGGCCCATGCCCGCGCGTGTCAGGCCCTTCACGACACCGAGATCGGCTGACGCTGCCAGTGCGGGATCGAGCGCTGCGCGCGTCACTTCCTCGCAGCGGCAGATAACCGTGGCATCGGTCGAGAGCTCGTAGATGCCTGCCCCGACACGGTGCATGCGGCTCAGCGCCCTGCGGAAGTTACTGCGCTGGCGAAGCCGGTGCCGAACTGGCGCCGCTTCGCTTTCGGCCTGCGCAGGCGTGAGTGAGCCAAGATCGAGCGCTGCGCCGATTGCCGCCAGACGGCCCTCGTCGATCGCTACCAGAGAGCCCTCCACACCGGTGCCGTCACCCGCCGCGTGGATCCCCTCGACGCTCGTGCGCATCCAATGGTCCAGACGCGCGACCGCGCCGCCGCGATCCTCGTCGTCGTCCAGCGCGCAGCCCGCCAGGCGAAGCAGCTCCGCCGACGGCAGGAACCCATAACCGAGACAGAGCGTGTCGCAGGCGACCCGCTCCTCCGTGCCCGGGATCACGCGCCAGTTGCGGTCGACCGCGGCGTGCACGACCGACTCGACCCGCCCATCGCCCTCGGCGGCGATCACGATCCGACGGTATCGGAGGGGAATCCGAGCGCGCAGCAGCTCGTACCGGTAACCGACGGCATCCCGCAGCAGGGAGAGGTTGCCCGGGGCCGCCCTCAGCATCGCAGCGACATCAGCCGGCCCGGGCGCGGGTCCGGCTTCACATATAAGCGCGATGTTGGCGCCGTAGTGGTGCAGCTGCGCGGGAAACGCAAGCGCCACCGGGCCGCTGCCGGCGAACACGATGCGTTCGCCCGGGAGCACCCTCTGGGTCTTGACGAGTGTCTGCGCCGCGCCGGCCGTGAGAACACCGGGCAATGTCCAGCCGGGGAATGCGACGGGACGGTCATAGGCGCCGGGGGCGAGAATGATCCGTCGTGCATCGATCGCTGATGTACGCCATTCCTGCTCGCAGACGATCGCTGACATGCCCTCAATCACGAGGACCGCTGTGCTGAGCCGCAGATCGACCGCGGCCGCATTCACGCTCGCGATCAGCTGACCGCCGGCCGCGTAGTCGCGGCCGATCGCGCTTTGGTTCTCGACCTGGAAGCCGGGCCCCATGCGCTTGAAGATCTGGCCGCCGAGGGTGACGCGCTCGTCCACCAGCGTCACCGACAGGCCGGCGGCGGCCGCTTGCACGGCCGCCGCCATTCCTGCGGGCCCGCCCCCGACAACGAGCACATCTGTCGTCGAGCGCGGGAGCGTCATCACTTGCAGGCGGGCACTCCGGGGAAGGACTTCACGCCCATGTCCTTCGTGTAGAGCGCGGCCAGCGTGCCGTTCTTGGCCTCGGTGCAGAGGAACTTGTTCAGGTACTTGGTCAGCGCGCTGTTCCCGTGCTGGACGGCCCATGAGCCGTACTGGACATTCAGCGGCTTGATCTTGGCCTGGACGAGCTTGCCGGGGTTCGCCTTGTTGTAGGCGGCCAGCAGATAGTCCTCAACGACGATCGCGTTCGCCCGACCCGTCGCCACCAGCGAGAAGTCCGAGTTCTGATCGGCAAGCGCGTTGATCTTGGCCTTCGGGAACGTCGACTTGGCTAGAGCGTTGTCGGTCGAACCGAGCAGCGCGGTGATCGTGTCGTTCGGCGTGTTGAGCTGTGAGACCTTCGTGATCTTGCTTCCATCGGCCTTCGGAACGCCGACGATCAGCGCGTACGGCACGTAGGCGTTGCTGAAGCTCACGACCTTCTCACGCGCCGCGGTCGGCGACAGGCCGACAGAGACCATGTCGAACTTCTTCGTCTGCAGGCCCGGGATCAGGCCATTGAAACCGAGGTTCTTGATCACGAGCTTCACGTGCGCGTAGGCCGCGAGCTTATGCAACAGGTCGACGTCATAGCCCGCCGGCGTGCTGCCGTTGAGATACATCTCGGGCTTGAACTGAAGTGACATGCCGACGACCAGCTGACCGTTGGTCATCAGCCCGGGGGGTGCGCTCGCCGCCGCACGCCCTGACGACGCGCTGGCAGCGCTCGTACCGAGCGCCGATACCGCGATCACCGCCGCGGTCCCGACAGCCGCGGCGCTCCCCAGCGCCGCCGTGGCCCTTCTACCAAACTTGAACATTGCAACAGCTCCCTATCTCTTTTCGTGTGCCCGGATGGACTCACTGTGCTGGCGTACCCTCTTGCTGCCAGCCGGCCTCGATGCGCGCCATGACAGCTTCGACATGGCGCCGGCGCCGGCCCTTCGCCGCGCGAGCGAGTCGTCCGCGCGGCGGTGTCTGCATCGTCTTCTCGATGGTTCGGAAGGCGAAGTCGACGGTGAACGCGACGGCGATGTAGATGATCGCTGCCGCGGTATAAAGCGTGAAGTACTCGTAGCTGACGCTGGCCAGATTCTGGACCGTCGCCACAACCTCGGCCATCCCGATGACGAAGAGCACCGAGGTGTCCTTGATCATTCCGATCAGCATGCTGCCGATGTTGGGGATCGCGATCTTCGTGGCCTGCGGCAGGATCACCGAGCCGAAGACCCGGAGTCTGTTCATGCCGAGCGCGAGCCCGGCCTCGCGTTGGCCGCGTGGGACCGCCTCGAGTGCCGATCGGTAGATCTCCGAGATGAACGCCGAGTAGAGCAACGTCAGCGAGATCACGCCGGCGACGAACACCGAGAAGTTGAGGCCTGTGGCTTCCGACAAGCCGAAGTAGACCCACAGCGCCGTAACGATCACAGGTACTCCACGGAAGATGTTGATGTACAGCGTGGCGAACCACGTCAGCGGCGGCTTGGACATCCGCATGACCGCGAGCAGCAGACCGATGATCACCGACAGTGCGAGGCTCAGCGCGGAAACCTCGACGGCGACCAGTAGCCCGTGAAGCAGGGCGCCGCGGTTGTCCCACGCGTAGCTCCAGTTGATGAGTGCTGCGGCGGAGGCGATCATAGGACTGCCGAGACGAACTTCTGGAGCCGGGGATTCATGCAGCTGTCGAACAGCGTGCGGTCCCCCGACTCGACGATCAGGCCCTCGTCCATGAACACATTGAGGTCGCCGATCTCTCGCGCGAAGCCGAGCTCGTGAGTGACGACGACCATCGTCATCCCGTCCTCAGCCAGCTCGCGCATGACCTGGAGCACCTCACCCACGAGTTCTGCGTCGAGCGCCGAGGTGGGCTCATCGAACAGCATGATCTTTGGGTCCAGGCTGAGCGCGCGCGCGATCGCCACACGCTGTTGCTGACCTCCCGAAAGCTCGCTGGGGTAGTGCGCGGCGTGGCGCAGCAGCCCCACGCGGCGCAATACCTGGGCGGCGCGCTCCTCCGCCTCTGCACGCTTGGTGCGGCGCACCGCGCGCTGAGGCAGCGCCACGTTCTCCAGCGCCGTCATGTGGGGGAAGAGGTTGAACTGCTGGAACACCATGCCGACGGTGCGCCGCAGCTCCATGGGGTCACCGCGGCGGACCCCGGGTTCGTGGTCCGGTCCGTACTCGACATCGAAGACCTTGAGCGAGCCGCGGGTCGGCTCCTCGAGCAGGTTGATACTGCGGAGCAGCGTGGATTTGCCGGAGCCGGACGGGCCGAAGATCACCACGTGCTCACCCGCGCGAACACACAGATCGATGCCGCAGAGAACCTCCCGAGCGCCGAAGGACTTGCGCAGCCCCTCGATCACTACAACCGGCTCACCGAGCACGTGGGGACGAGCAGGGATGACTGCTTCGTCTACCAAGGGGGTGTCGGTGTCGGAGCTGGACATGACGCCGAATCAGCATCAAAGCTGCTCGGATAGCGACTGCATGTACGCATAGTGAACGGTGAAGATAATGCTGTCAAGCCGCCCAGTGGACAAAATGTCTTGGCCGGCTGGCGGCAATTAACCTGTGGACCAGGGATATCAGCGGATATTTGCTGCGCCGTTAAGGTCCAGCGTGGCGCCGCTTAGGTGACGCAGATTCCCGGTGGCGAGATATGCCACCAGGTCGGCCACCTCAGGCGGCGGCACCATCTCTCCCAGCGGCAGCATCGCGTTGAGCGCGTCGATCCCGCCCCGGGCTGCGGCCGAGATCTCCGACATCGGCGTCCGCACGATCCCGGGCGCGACGGCGTAGCTGAGTACCCCATCGGAGGTGTGGTTGCGGGCGATCGATTGAGTGAGGTTCTGGAGCGCCGCCTTCGAGGCCGCATACGCTGTGTGACCGGGTAGCGCCGATCCGCGCTGCGCCGCCCAGCTTGAGATCGCGATCAGGATCCCGCTCCGACGTTCGATGAAGTGCGGGAGGGCAGCGCGAATCAGATTTGCCGGGGAAAACACGTTGGTCTGGAAGGTCTGCTCCCAACCGGCGTCCCACTCCTGGTCGGCGCCGTCGAAAGGAAGGTTCAGGGCCACCGCCGCGTTGGCCACGATCACGTCGACCTGTCCCCGCCACGCGAGCGCCTGATTCCAGAGCTCGCGGGTCGCCTCTTGCTCTCCGAGGTCGGCTTGGATGAGCAGCGCGCGATCCGCGGCACCAGCGCAGGCAGCTTCGGCGCCATCGCGATTGTTGCCGTAATGGGCGACCAGATGCGCTCCGCGTTCAAGCAGCAACGATGCGGTCACGCTGCCGATACCACCCGAGGCGCCGGTGAGCAGAATGACGCGGCCCTCAAGTTCATCGCTCACGGCAGTCCACCGTCCACCGCAAGCAGCTGGCCGGTGATGGCGCCCGCCAGATCGCTCGCGAGGAACAGCGCCGTGCCGGCGACGTCATCGCTCGTCGCGATGCGCCCGAGGCTTGTCATTGCAGCCGCCGCCTCCAGCGCCGCGTCGAGCTGTGGTCCGCCCGATCGCGCGCGCCGGGCCATGCGACCGCGCAGCGCCTCGGTGGCGACCGGACCCGGACCAATGGCATTGACCCTGATCCCCCGTGACCCGAGGTCGATCGCGGCGGATCGCACGATCCCCAGCACCGCGTGCTTGCTCGCGACATAGCCGGTGATGTTTCCGTCGCCCCGCCACGAGTTGAGCGAGCCGATCACGGTGACCGCCCCGCCGTCACTCATCAGCGGCGCCGCGTGCTTGAGCGTCCCGGCGACGCCGCGCACGTTGATCGCAAAGAGGTCGTCCCACTCGCCGAGGTCGAGTTCCGCGACGTGCCGCCAGGGCGGAACGACCCCAGCAGCCACCACGAGTAGGTCCAGCGGACCGCCGAGTTGCTCCACGGCCGCTTTGCAGGCGCGCTCGATCTGCTCCTCGGACCGCACATCGGCGGCGAGAAAGTGCCAGCCGGTAGGTACGGTCCCGGTCGCGGTCAGATCGATGCTGACCCCGGCGGCGCCCGCCTCGGCGAAGCGTTCGACGATTGCGGCGCCAAGTCCTCTGGCGCCCCCGGTGACGAGCGCGCGCTTGCCGGTGAAGGAGATCGCGACCCCGGCGCTCACGCGGCCTCCGCCGCGGCACGCAGCACAGCGAGCTGCTCCGCCTGGTCGTCCGCCTCCCAGCTCAAATCGACGATCACCTCGTCGACTCCCGCGGCCGCCAGTGCCGGGAGCGCTTTGGCCACGGTCTCAGCCCGCCCCGCGGATTCGACAATGCGCAGAACCGTGCGTATCGCTGACCCGTCGCGCCCGGCGTCACGCGCGGCCTGGATGACCTTCGTCCTGGCCTCAACGATCGGCTGCGGATCGAGTTCCGGAGCGGACTGCTGCCCGAGCCAACCATCGGCGATCGCACCGACCCGACCGAGTGCGCGTGATGAGTGGCCGCCGAGCAGGATCGGGATCTGGTGTGCGGGCGTCGGCAGGCAGAGCGTCTCCGCCGGCAGGACGTAATCCTCGGACCTGCGCTCGGCCGGAAACCCGGTCCAGCATTCACGGGCGATCGCGATCCACTCCGTCAGCTGGGCGCCGCGGCGTGCGAACTTGACGTTGAGGGCCTCGAACTCCTCGGCCAGCCAGCCGGCCCCCAAGCCGAGCTCGAGCCGGCCGTGGCTGGCTGCGTCAAGCGATGCGGCCTGCTTGGCGAACATCACGGGGTTGCGGAGCGGGAGAACAAGCACGGCCGTACCGAGCCGCACCCGATCGGTCACGGCCGCGGCCAGCGTCAGAGCGACCAGCGCCTCGACGTACGGCGTGTCACTGCGCCAGTTCGCGCGGCCGTCTGCGGCAAACGGGTACGGCGACTTCATCTCCCGCGGCATGACCACGTGATCCGAGACCCATATGGAGTCGGCTCCGCTCTGCTCCAGCGTGGTGGCGAGTTCCGGGATGCCACGCTCCATCGGAAGCGGTCCGCTGTTCTGGAGCTTGGCGCCGATCAGCACGTCTTGAGTCAATCAACCGGGACGTTGCACGTCAAGCGTACGTTTGCTCGGAGAGTGGACAGAGTCGGAGCTGCGCGGCTATTCTTCGCGGCGCTGCGGAGGTCGGCCCACGCCGTTCTCATGACAATTCGATCACGAAGGGAGACCACGATGACCTCTGTTCTGAGCCCGGGCCTGTCGCTGGGGGTGGATCACATTGGGGTCGGGGTCTCCGACATGGATTCGTCGCTGGCCTTCTACGCCATGCTGGGCTTCACCGAGGTCGCCTTTGATGAGGAGCTCGAGCTCCCGGGTCTCGAGCATGTCGCCGGCCGTCCGACGGTGAGGGCGCGGGTGGCCATGCTGAGGCCAGGCCGCCCGACGGCGCTCGGGATGGCCGCCGTCAAACTGGTATCGACCACCGACCAGGCGCCACCACCGATCCCGGAGGGCATCGGTTGGGGCGAGCCGGGCGTTTGCGAGGTCTGTATTCACGTGAAGGATGAGGCCGGTACGTACCGCCGGCTGCTCGCCGAGACCGGAGTGATCGGCCTGATGGAGCCGAACGAGGCGCCGCTTCCGCCCTACGACACGCTGTGCAGTCTCTCGTACATCGCCGACCCTGACGGCACCAAGATCGAGATGATCGAGTGGCATGACCTGGAGGCCGGCTGGCCCGTCGATGACGGTCCCCAGGGCGTTAATCATGTGGCGTTTGGCGTCGCCGATCTCGAGCGCACGCGCGCGTTCTATCGGGACCTCGGGTTCACCGGCATGTTGTTTGAGAGCGACGGGTTCTTCGAGCCGATGCATCCGTGGTACGCGCCCCGCACTCCGCCGAGCCAGCACATGATGTTGCTCACCAATCCTCACGGCGCCGGCATGGAGCCGGTCCAGCACACGCCGCCGTCCCCGGAGATGCACGGCGAATGGGGACACCTGGGCAGCTTCGAGTTCGCAATCGGCGTGCGCAACATCGAGCAGGCTGCCGCAGCCCTGCGTGGCGCCGGTATCGAGCTCCTGTGCGACCCGCAGACGATCAGGCTCAGTGGCGGCGGAAGTTGGAGCTACGCCTATTTCGCCGAGCCGGACGCCACATTCGTGGCTCTGACTGAGACCCGCTACTGAGGAGCGCCGGCCAGCGGGCCGGCGCTACACCACGTTGGCCAGGTCGTGCTCGATCAACCTCGCGGAACGCTGCAGGGCCGGCAGCAGCTCGCGGCGGACCGACTCGGCGTCATGGCGACCAACGTGCGTGGACAGGTTCACGGCTGCCACGACGCGCTTCATGCGGTCGTGGATCGGGACCGCGACGGCGATCAACCCCTCTTCGAGCTCCTGGTCGACGATCGCGAATCCGTCGGCCCGCGCTTTGAGGATCCGCTCTCGCTGCGTGCCAGGATCGGTGGCCGTGTGCGGCAGGAACCGCTCGAGTCGCGCCGAGGCCAAATACCGTTCGAGCTCACCATCCGGCAGGCCGGCGAGCAGCACGCGTCCCATCGAGGTGGCGTGCGCCGGCATCCGCGAGCCGACGTTGACCGCGATCGTCATCAGTCTCGTGCCGGGAACGCGCACCACGTAAACCACATCGTGACCATCGAGGATCGACGCCTCGCTCGCCTCGTCCACCTCCGCCACGAGCGCCTCGAGGTGCGGGAGTGCGACGTTTGGGAACCCGAGTCCTGAGAGGTACGAATAGCCGAGCCTCAGAACGCGTGGGGAGAGCTCGAACGTGCGGCCGTCGGTCGTCATGTATCCGAGTTCGACCAGCGTCAGCAGAAAGCGCCGCGCGGTTGCGCGTGTCAGGCCCGTCTTCGCCGCGACCTCGCTGACAGTCTGGCGTGAGGTGGCAGCGCCGAACGTCTCGATGATCTCGAGCCCGCGGGCAACGGACTGGTTGAAGTCGCGGGAGCGCTCCTGCGGCTCCTCCGCCTCAAGCTCGTCTTCTGTTCCAGAGAGGGGTTGACTCACCACGGCCCGCGATGTTATTGGGAGGGTCGGGCTGATTGGCCCGCCAGTTTGGTATCAGAGGCTGCGTCGGAGTCAAGCAGGCGACGTCCCTGCTCCTGTGCGATCAGGGCGCGGTCGCGCCAGTCCACCCTCTGCGCCCAATCGGACAGTGGAAGCAGCGCCCGCCGTTGTGCGGTCACCTCGGCGACGAGCTCATCGTCCCAGGGATCGTCCTGGCCGCGCTCGGCTCCCATCCGCGCATAAGCCGGCCCCATGCGCATGGCGTGCTCGGCGATGCCGCCTCGCGTGTTCAGGTCAGAGGTCTCGAACGGGCCGATCACCGCCCACCGCCGTCCGAGGCCCTCGCGCATCACACGGTCGAGGTCGTCCACCGAGATCACGCCATCCCGCACGAGGCAGTAGGCCTCGCGCAGCACCGCGCCCTGCAGCCGGTTGTAGACAAAGCCCTGCACTTCATGTCTGACATGGACCGGCGACATCTCAGCCGCCTTCAGCAGCTCGAAGGTGCGTTCGGTGACGTCCGGGTCCGTGAACGGCGCCGGAACCAGCTCGACAACCGGCAGCAGATGAGGCGGGTTGGCCGGATGCACGACGAGGCAGCGCGCGCGACCGCGCAGATGAGCCGCGGTCTCTGAGATCGTCAGTGCCGACGAGGAGCTCGCAAGTACCGCACTGGCATCGGTGAGCTCATCGAGTGACTCGAACAGCTCCCGTTTCAGCTCGATCCGCTCGGGAGCGCACTCCTGAACGTGGACTGCATCGACTAGCGCTGTCCCGAGCTGGTCGTGCATGGTCACACGCGCGGCGACCTCAGCCCCCGCCTCCACCAGCAGTCCCGCCGCCTCGAGTTCGGCGAGGCGGACTGCAATCTCCTCCACGGCGGCAGCCAGGCGCTCGGTATCGGGATCGTGCACGGCGACCGGATGGCCCCCGCGTGCGAAGACGATCGCCCAGCTGGTGCCGATGCTTCCCGCCCCGATGACCGCGACCCGAGGAAGCATCACGCGGCCACCACCGCCCGGCGCTTGCGTTGATAGGCGCGCCATGTCGTGGCCCAGCGCTCGGGGTCGTCGGCGCCAGATCCGTCGACCTTGTGGATCGCTTGGTTGTGGGGTGCTGTTCTTACGGTCTCCGGATCCTCGTAGGCTTCGGCCACTACTGTCGCGAGCACGTCGATCCAGTAGTCGATGTCCTCCTTCGACCACAACTCGCCGGCCTCCGGCGTGAAGGGCTCCGGCACGATCCAGGGCTCGTGACTCAGCCAGAACGCGTCGATGCCGAAGTCGACCATGCGGTTCTGGACGTCCAGCACGGTCACGCCGGTCTCCTCCGTCATCTTCCCCAGGCTGTACCGCGTCATTTCGAGCCGTGGTGCGGTCAGCTCGGGGAAGGACTTGGTCACCCCGCGGATGGCCAGGAGCCGAGACTCCATGTAGTTGTTGGCCAGGACCGAGAGGTCGGCCGCCTGACGGATCCCCTCCGAGCCCAGCGCCCGCGTGTACGAGTAGGCCTTGACGACCTGGGGGACGTTCCCCCAGAACTCCCGCACCCGCCCGATACTGAGCGGCGCGTCCTGCTCGATCGTGTAACGGTCGCCTTCGCGGCGCACCAGCGGGCGCGGCAGGAACGGCACCAGCTCCTGCGAGCACCCGTAGGCGCCTACGGCGGGCCCCCCGCCGCCCTTCGGCGCCCCAAAGGTCTTGTGCAGCATGAACATGCAGGCGTCGAAGCCCAGCTCTCGGGCCCGCAGCCGGCTCATCACTCCGTTGAAGTTCGCGTGGTCGTAGAAGGCGAGGCCGCCCGCGTCGTGGACGATCTCGACCCAGCGCTTGATGTGCGGGTTGTAGATCCCCATGTCGTCGGGGTTGTTCACCATCAACGCAGCAGTGCGCTCGCTGACCGCAGACTCCAACGCGGCCACCGACGGATAGCCCTCGTCCTCGAGTGGAAGCGTGATCACCTTGAACCCGGCGGCGGCGGCGGTGGCGGCATTGCACGGATGCGCCTGGATCGTCGTGATGACCTCGTCGCGCTGGGCCAACTCGCCGCGGTGCTCGTGATACGCGCGCGTGATGCAGGCCTGGGTATATGCGGCGTCGGCGCCGCCTCCCGGTTGGAATACGAACTGGGACATCCCGGACAGCTCGCAGAGCATTTCGCTGAACGAGTCGACGATCTGCAGCACGCCCTGGAGCGTGTCCTCGTCCTGGCCCGGGTGAAGCTCGGCGAGCCACGGCCGCGCGGTGAGCAGCTCGTTCAGCCGGGGGTTGTACTTCATCGTGCAGGTCCCGAACAGGCTCACGCCCATCATCCCCAGCGTCTCCTGGGACAGGTGGAGATAGTGTCGCTGGACCTCGAACTCGGTCAGCTGCGGGAGTTCCGGCGCCTGCTGGCGGCGCGCGTTGGCCGGTACCAGGGCATCGACTGTTCCGGCGGCGCGAACGTCAGCCTCGGGCTCCGGGACGAGCATCCCGCGACGCCCCTCGCGTCCCATCTCGAGCACGATCGGCTCGTCCCAAACCGCCGCGTGATAGCGGCGCAGCCTCGGAGTGCTCATGCCAGCACCTCCGCGAGCGCCGTCGTCAGGCGGTCGATGTCCGCCTGGGTGTGAACCTCGGTCACGCAGTACAGCGCCGACTGGCCTAGTTGCGGGTGACTGGAGGAGAGGTCGTCACCCCCAAAGATTCCCCTGGTTCTCAGCCCAGCGTTGACCTCAGAGACGGTCTTCCCGCTCCGATTGAAGTCGACAACGAACTCCTTGAAGAAGCCGGGCCAACGGACGGCCAGGCCGGAAACCTCGGAGATCTTTGCCGCCGCGTAGTTGCTGCGCATCAGGATCAGCTCACCGAGTTCGCTGAAGCCGGAGGGCCCCAGCAGCGACATGTAGGCCGCGTTCACGACGGCCCAGAGGTAGACGGAGTTCCCGGTCCAGTCGTTGCCGAGCTCGCGCGAGCCGTAGGACGACTGCTCGAACAGCGTCAGTGAGAATCCGTGCTCGCCCTCTTCGCTGGTGGGACACAGGCTCACCTGGAGCGTCGGGTACTCGCGCGCGTAGCGCTCCTCGTCGCGGCTGGCGATGAAGCCGCCCACCCCGCCGCCACAGTTCATGTGCACACCCAGCGGCTGGGTCGGACCAACAGCAATATCGGCGCCGTACTGTCCGGGCGGCGCCAGCACCCCGAGTGAGATCGGATCGACTCCCACGACCACCTCTGCGCCATGCGCGTGTGCCAACGCCACGATCCCCTCGGGGTCCGGCTCGATCACACCGAGCGCGCCAGGCGTCTCGAAGTAGATGGCGGCAGTGCGCTCGGTGATCGCGGCCCGGAGCACTTCGAGGTCGAGCGTGCCGGTTGCCGGATCTCTCGCAACCGTGCGCAGCTCGATGTGTCCCTGCATGCCCGGCGGCTCGCAGTACGTGCGGATCACGGCCAGTCGTTCTGGGTCCATCAGCTCGGGGATCAGCACCTCAGTGCGGCCGGACATACGCGCCGCCATGCGCAGCGCGTGACCGGCGGCACAGCCCCAGCTGTAGACGGGCAGACCGACGAAATCCAGCTCGAGCAGTTCGCCGAGCTGGCTGGAGAACTCGAACCAGGCCTGATTTCGGCCGTGATCAGAGGATGGTGTTCCCCAAACCGGTGTCAGGAACTCGGTGCGCGTTGCGATCTCATCGCAGATCGCCGGTACGTGGTGCTGCCAGCATCCGCCACCCAGGAAGCTGAGCATGGCTTCACAGTCGACGTTCCGTGCCAGCGTGCTTCGCAGATGGCGGGACAGCTCCACCTCTGACGCCAGAGCGGGCGGCAGATTGATCGCCGCCTGCGTGATGTGATCCGCCGGGATCTGGGCGAAAAGCTCGTCTGGGCTAGTCACGCCGACCGCAGCACAGAGCTCCTCTCGCAGCTCTGGGGCGGAGTTGGCCATGTACGGATGGGCTCTGCTGGTCACCGCTGCTCCTCGTCGTTGCTAGCTCGAGACTTTCATGACTATCTGCTGGCGCGGGCCGACATCGACGCGCATGTACCCACTCAGCCGAGCATCGAGCTCTGGGTCTCCGGTATCCACCCAGAGCGTTGGCGGAGCGAGCGTGAGCAGTTTGTCGGCAGCGCTCAGAATCATGATCCGCTCCCGGGGGATGCCCCCCAGCACCCGCGGCCCGAGCTGCTTGTTGCCGCGTCCGAACAGGGCACCCTGCCCACCGACCAGGCCTACGATCAACCGGGTGTCGTCGCTCTGCCCCATCAACGCGACGATCTGCTCCTCGGTCAGATCTCGGCCGATCAACCGGCCATCGCGGACGGCATCGACTCCGAGCAGCGTCCCCCTGTCTCCGAGTTCGGCGAGCAGCAGCGCTGTCGTGCTGCCCGGGCCGATCAGATACAGGCAGTCAGGGTCGAGGTCTGCCGCGACGCTCCGCGCAAGCGCCTCCAACGCTCGGCCGGGGCTCGTGCGCGAGCCCGACTTGGCGGAGAGGACCAGGCGCGGTAGGTCAGGCACCCGCGCGCTGCCGTAGAGGATGCTTGACACCCGTCCCTCGCGGACGGCCTGCTCGTCCACATCGGCGATGTCCGCGAGCCGCAGCCGCCTTCCGGCTCCGCGACTGAGGAACTGAGCCCCTGCTTGGGCTGCCGCCTCCGGGCTGTGAGCGAAGACGCCGGAATGCATCTTCACCCCGGCCGGGATTCCAAGCACCGGCATCTCTGAGCCGACGGCGGCATGGATGTCGCGCGCCGTGCCATCGCCGCCGGCGAACAGGAGAAGCTCCACGCCCGCGTCCCTCATCGCCAGGGCGGCGGCACGGGTGTCGGCGGAGGTGGTCACCTCCGCGATGGTCGGCGCCGTGGGCCTCACGGTAAAGCCGGCCTCCCGTGCTAGGTCGGCGCCCATCGCCCCGGGTGCGGCAAGCAGCTCCACTCGGCCGCATGCGGCGGCGAGCGCCCGCAGTGTGCGAGAGGCCCGGGCGGACGCCTGCGGGACGGCGCCGCGGCTCCATGCGGCGGCGACCGTTTCGGCGCCATCACTTCCCTTCAGCGCGACGGCGCCTCCGATCCCCGCGATCGGGTTGACGATGATCCCCAGCTTCGGGCGCGAGGGACCCGCGTCAGTCATCGCGCTAGGCCATCTCCGCGGCAACGACATCTGCCGCTTCACGTGCGACGGCGACGATCTCATCGATCTCCGATTCTGTGACAACGAACGGCGGGGAGAATGAGATCGTGTCGGAATCCGGCAGCGCCCGCGTGATGACGCCCCGTTCCAAACATTCAGCGTCGACCCGGGCCGCCACCTTTCCGATCGGGTCGAAGAGCTGAGTCGGCTCGGTGCCCGCGGTGAACTCGACCGCGGCAATCAGGCCACGCCCGCGTACCTCGCCGACCAGCGGATGACCGGAAAACGCGTCCCGCAAACGTGCGTTGAGGTAGTCGCCGCGCTCACCGGCCTGAGCGACGAGGCCGTCGCGCTCGATCACGTCGAGATTCGCGAGTGCGCAGGCGGCGGCGAGCGGGTGCGAGGTATAGGTGTAGCCGTGGCCGAACGCGCGCTCTCCGCTCTCATCGGACAGGACCCGCCAGACACGCTCGGACACGATGCAGGCTGACAAGGGGAAGTAGGCGGAGGTGATGCCCTTGGCGACGGTCATCAGGTCGGGCTTGATCCCGAGCATGTCGCTGCCGAACCAGGTTCCAAGACGGCCGAAGCCGCAAACGACCTCATCCGCGATCAGCAGGACGTCGTGCCTGCGAAGCACCTCCTGGATCGCCGGGAAGTAACCGTCCGGAGGAACGATCACGCCGCCTGCCGCCTGCACGGGCTCGGCGATGAAGGCGGCCACCGACTCCGGGCCCTCGGCCACGATCAACGCATCGAGCTCGGCGGCCAGACGCACGACGAAGTCAGCGTCGCTCTCCCCGGGTCGCGCCTCCCGCAGGCGGTAAGGCGGAGTGGTATGAATGATCCCGTCGATCGGCAGATCGAACCCGTCGTGCATCGCCGCGAATCCCGTGAGGCTCGCCGAGGCGAGCGACACGCCGTGGTAACCCCGTTGGCGCGAGATGATCTTCTTCTTCCGAGGCCGGCCGAGGAGGTTGTTGTAGAGCCGGACGAGCTTGACCTGCGTGTCATTGGCGTCGGAACCGCTGGTGCCGTAGAGCACCTTCGACATGCCATCAGGGGCGATGTCGATGAGCCGCTCGGCGAGCATCGCCGGCGTATCGGTCGCCATCGACGAGAAGGAGTGGTAGTAGGGAAGCCGGAGCGTCTGCTCGTGCAACGCATCGGCGATCTCGCGGCGTCCATAGCCGACGTTGACGCACCAGAGGCCCGCCATCGCATCGATGTAGCCGCGGCCATCCTCGTCGTATACGGTCGAACCGGAGCCGCGGACGATCATCCGCCGTGGGCCACTCTGCTCGTGACGCTGAAGAACGCTGAAAGGGTGGAAAACGTGCTTGCGGTCGGCTTCGCTACGGGATTCAGTGTGGGTGGATGCGCTCATAGTCCAATGTGGAGTTGCTCGGAATGCGGTCGGTCGCCCGCTATGCGAACTTTTGCACACGTAACCCCCTTGTGTCCAGCGACTAATGTCGCCAGCCGACCCGACGTAACCCTGCTCGCAATTCGAGCGCTTGCGCGATATACGTACAAACATGACTCTGAGTCCTACCGAAGCTGGCCCGATGTGCGCGCCCATCCTCGAGTTTGAGGGGCGGGAGATCCCGATCGCTGCCGGCGCCACGATCGCAGCCGCACTGACGGCCGCCGGTGAGCTCGCCCTGAAGAACAGCAGGCAGGGCGACTGTCGTGGGGTGTTCTGTGGAATGGGTGTCTGTCAGGAATGCTTGGTGGCCGTCGACGGCAAGCCTTCACAGCGTGCCTGCATGACGTCGGCGCGACCGGGGATGCGGGTCCAGCGTTCGCCTGCGCTCCCCCGGCTGGATCAATCGCCTTCGCCCGAGGACGCGCCTGCGCCCCCAGAGGCGCCTTCGCCAGAGCCAATGCCGCAGCTGGAATATGAGCGCCACTGCGATCTGCTCGTGATCGGCGGTGGTCCCGGCGGTCTGTCTGCCGCTGCGGTCGCGGCAGAGGCGGGCCTCGACGTGGTCCTGCTCGATGAGCGCGGAAAGCTCGGCGGCCAGTACTTCAAGCAGCCCGCGGGCATCGATTCGAAGCGTCCGGCGGACGCACAGTTCGCGGCTGGCAAAGCTCTCATCGAGCGGGTGCGGGCGGCCGGCGTGGAGGTGCGCAGTGATACGTCCGTGTGGGGGGCGTTCGGCCGCGACGCCATCTGTGCCGTCGCAGCCGACGGTCGCTGGCGGTTCGGGTGCGACGCCCTGGTACTTGCGCCTGGGGCGTACGAGCGAGCCGTCCCGTTTCCCGGGTGGACCCTTCCCGGCGTGATGACCACGGGCGCCGCACAGACCCTGTGGCGCAGCTATGGCGTCGCGCCGGGGACCCGCGTCCTGATCGCCGGGAACGGCCCGTTGAACATGCAGGTGGCGGCCGAATTGACAGCCGGTGGTGCGACCGTCGTCGGTCTCGCCGAGCTGGCTCCGGCACCGATGCCGGCACGCCTTCCGGCCCTGTCCAGACTGGCGCGCGCGGATCCCGCTCTCATCCGGGACGGCCTCCGCTACCGCGCGGTCCTCGCGCGCGCTCGTGTACCGGTCATGTACCGCTCGGTGGTCTCGCACGTGGAAGGAACGGAACGGGCGCGGGCGGCCGTGGTGACCTCCGTTGACGCCACGGGCGGCCTTCAGAAGGACCACCGGCGAAGCTTCGAGGTAGACGCTGTGTGCGTGGGGCTTGGTTTCATCCCGTCCTCCGAGCTTGCTCGGTCGCTCGGATGCCGGCACGAATACGCCAGCGATGCCGGACATCTCGTGACCGTCGTCGATGATCGCGGTGCGACCTCCGTCGACCGGATCTGGGTGATCGGCGACGGCGCACTCATCCGGGGAGCTCGCCACGCGCAGGCCCAGGGCGAATTGGCTGCCTTCGACGTGCTCCGGGGCCTCGACCGGACGGCGCCGGGTTCCCCGTCCGAGCGTCAGCGTCACGCCGAGCGGTCGGCTGCGCGTCACCAGCGATTCCAGGATGCGCTTGCTGACGTGTACAGAGCACCGCACCTGACAGACGAACTGGCTGAGCCGGAAACCCACATATGCCGCTGCGAGGGTGTCGCGCGGCAGGCGGTCGAACAAGCACTGGCCGCAGGTGCGGGGCACATCGGTACGGTCAAGCGGGAGACGCGCGCCGGGATGGGACCATGTCAGGGTCGCTACTGCGGCCCGTTGATCGCGGCGATGGTTGCCCGGAGCACGGGCGAGCGGCTCGGAGAGCTATCGAGTTTTGCGCCATCGCCCCCCGCGCGTCCGGTCGAGGTCGCGGACCTGCTCGGCGTCATGGGGTGAACGGCGTTATGTCCGCCTCAGGTTGCCTCCCACGGATGAGATCTGCGAGAACCTTCCCGAGCAGCGGGCCCGCCGTGAACCCCATGTAGGGGAACGCGCCGATGAACAGGCCGGGAGCTCCAGGCAGCTCCCCGATCACCGGCAGCCAGCTGGAGGTCGCGTTGACGAATCCGGCCCAGGTTCGGATCAGGCGGGCGTGCCTGATCTCAGGCATTACGCGAGCGGCCACGGCGAGGTTCCCGATCAGCGATTCGCGGCTCACATCCGGACGACCGCCACGGAGTCGCGCCGGCCAGCCGCCACCGATGAGGATCGAGCCGGCCCGGGCCTGTTTGAGCGTCAGCGGGGCGCCCGCGTAGTAGATCAGGTGCCCGATGATCGGCGCCACGGCCTCAGTGACCGATGCCTGAATCGGCTCGCCGCCCACCGACACGCGACGTTGCACGAGAGCCGTGATGGCACCCGCCTCGACCCCGCCGCAGCTGATCAGCTTGCGGCAGCGAACCTCGCCCGCGCTGGTGACGGCGCTGAACCCCTGGTCCTCCTGCGTCAAAGCCCGCAGTTCGGTCCGGGCCATGACGCGTGCGCCGGCTTCAGTTGCCGCTCTTACCAGGGCCGCAGTGGCCAGCAGCGGATTCGCCTTGCCCTCATCAGCGCAGAACTCGCCGCCAACCATCTCCGCCGCGAGGTACGGAGCGTGCTTGTGCAGGTCGGCCGCGGACAGCAGCTCCGAGGTCAGGCCCTGGTCGTGCTCGACCGCCACCTTGCGCTCGATCGCACGCATCTGCTCGCTCGAGTCGGCGACGAGGATCCCTCCCGTGAGGGAGACCTCCAGGTCCTCACCCAGCTCCTCACCCAGGCCGCGCCACACGCGAATCGAATCCAGCAGAAAACGAGTTGCCGGGGCGTAGGCCTCGGCCCACTTCATGCCGCGCTCGACAAAGGGGCTGTGCTGGATCTGTGCGTGAAGACTGCCGGCATTCGCGGCCGACCCCGCTGCACCAATCTCCCCGCGCTCCACGAGTAGCACCTCCACGCCAGAGCGCGCGAGATTCCAGGCCGTCGCGGCGCCGGTGATTCCGCCGCCCACCACGAGCACCTCGCATTGCTCTGGCGCCTTGCGGGAGCTTGCGTGGGGCTCAGCGGATGTAGGTCGCACCGTTGACATCCAACGTCGCGCCGCTGAGATGTCGCATCGAGCCCGAGGCAAGGAACGTCACCAAATCGCCGATCTCTCCCGGCGGAACCCACTCGCCCATAGCCAGGGTCGCGGTAACGGCGTCCTCGCCGCCGAGCCGCTCTGCGGAGATCTCAGACATCCGCGTGCGGACGATCCCAGGCGCGATCACATAGACCAAGAGCCCGTCCTTCGCGTGCGCGCGCGCGAGCGTCTGCGCGAACGATTTGACGGCGGCTTTGGAGGCGCCGTACGCGAGCAGGTCTGGATTCCCGGAGCCACGCTGAGCTGCCCAGCTCGAGAGCACGATCAAGATCCCGCCACCGCGGCCCACGAAGTCGCGCGCGGCACAGCGCATCAGGTTTGCCGGTTCCAGCACGTTCACGGCGAGCGTCCTCCGCCAGGCCTCGTCCCACTCTGCGTCACTCGCATCAAGCGGGGAGTCGAGCATCACCGCTGCGTTGCAGACAAGTACGTCGATTGAGCCGCGCCAGGCGCACGCCTCGCTCCAGAGATCACGGCCGGCCCCAGGCTGGGCGAGGTCGCGCCGCAGGAGATGCCTGCGCTCCTCCGGGATGTCGCTTGTCGCGCTCCGAACCCCCTCATGATCGGAGTTGTAGGCGGCTATCACCGAGGCGCCGGCACGTCCCAGCGCCGCGACGATCTCCGCGCCGATGCCTTTCGACGCCCCCGTGACGAGTGCCGTCCTGCCTGTGAGATCAGTCATGGCCGCACAATTGCCGAGGCCGCCGCCACGCTCATGCGGCCACCGCGGGTCCCGGGGCGAAGCGATCAGCGAGCTCGTCGAGCTCCCGCATGATCGGCGTGATCCTGCGGACACGCTCCGCGCCTTCGGCACCGAGACTCCTGAACGTGGTCAGCGGCGGGCGCACATCTCCGACCGGGTATCCCGCAACTGCAGCGAGCGCCTTGGAATAGCACTGGTGGCCGTACGTCGGATGGCCCGCTGCGATGATCGCGTTGAGCTGGTCCAGCTTGCGCTCGATCTGTTTGGCCTCGTCGATCCTGCCTGAGGTGAGCAGGTCCCAGATCACCGACGATACCCGGGGTACGTAGTTGCCGAACGGGTTCACGTAGCCGACGGCCCCAAGCAGGAACGACTCGACTATCCGCTCCCCGGCAAAGACCTGCATCACGCCGTGCGTCTGCTCGACGACGTCGTACACGCGCGCGACGTCGAGGCTCGCCTCCTTGATGTAGCGAACGTTCTCCAGCTCGCTGGTCAGGCGCGCGACGAGTGCCGCTGAAATGTCCACGTTGGACGTGACCGGGTTGTTGTAGAGCATGATCGGGATCGAGACAGCCTCGCTGATCGTCTGGTAGTAGCCGAAGACCTCGTCGTCGGTCGGCGTGTAGTAGTAGGGCGGGACGATCATCAGCCCGTCAGCGCCGAGCGCCTCGGCCTCACGGCTGTAGCGGACGGCGTTTTCGGTGTACGCGTTCATCGTGCCCACCAGAACAGGCACTCGCCCGGCCACGTGATCAATGGTCGCCTTCACGAGCTCCCTGCGCTCTCCATCGGAGACGGTCAGGAACTCGCCGGTGGAGCCGAGGATGATGAGACCGGGAACGCCAGATGCGAGTTGCCAGTCGATGAAGCGACGGTGGGCGTCGATGTCGATCGCGCTGCCGTCCTCAGTGAACGGTGTGATGGTTACGGTGTAACTACCGCGAAATGTCATGAAAGCTCCTTCGTTTCATTAGAGGCAGCGAGTTGCGTCGCCGGTGGCCGGGTTGGCATCAACATCGATCCGGCACCCCGTCACAGCAGGCGGGAGAGGAATCGCTTGGTGCGCTCGTGAGTTGGTGCGGCGAGGACCTGGCTCGGCGGCCCCTGCTCGACGATGACGCCGCCGTCCATGAAGACCACGCGATCCGCGACGTCGCGCGCGAAGGTCATCTCGTGCGTGGCCACGAGCATCGTCATGCCATCAGCTGCGAGCTGCCGCATGACATCGAGTACCTCACCCACGATCTCCGGATCCAGTGCGGAGGTCGGCTCGTCGAACAGCATCAGCTTCGGGGACATGGCCAGTGCGCGGGCGATCGCCACTCGCTGCTTTTGGCCTCCGGACAGTTGGCGCGGGTAGGCGTCGGCCTTGTCGGCCAGTCCCACGCTCTGCAGCAACTTCCTCGCGGTCTCGGTTGCTTCCCTCTTCGACACCCCGCCGACCTGCGTGGGCGCCTCGATGATGTTCTGCAGCGCGGTCTTGTGCCCGAACAGGTTGAAATGCTGGAAGACCATCCCGACAGCGGAGCGCTGTGCGGCGAGGTCGCGTGGGGGGAGCGCAACCAAGCGGCCGCGGTGCGTGTACTGGCCGAGCAGCTCACCCTCGAGGATCGCCCGGCCCTCCGTCGGGACCTCGAGGTGGTTGACGCAGCGCAACAGCGTGGTCTTGCCAGAGCCCGAAGCGCCGATCAGGCAGACGACCTCTCCGGCCATCACCTCGAGGTCCACACCGCGCAGGACGTGGTTGCTCCCGAAGTACTTCTGGATGCCGCATAGGCGCAGCAGCGGCTGGCTTGGGGTCGCAACGTTGGTCATGCGCCGAGTCCTGGGTCGTTGCCCGCGCTCAGTGCCGCCGCGATGTCGCCGCCCGAGCCCAGCTTTCCGGCCGGCCGGAAGATCGAGGTGAGGTTGCGCCCGAACCGCCGCCCGAAGCTCGGTGGTGGAGTGCGACTGGTCCCGCGCCCGAAGCGACGCTCGAGGAAATGCTGGCCGATCGAAAAGACAGTCGTCAGCGCCAAATACCAGATGCACGCGACCACCAGCAACGGGATCGTGTTGAAGTCAGCCGCATAGATGAGCTGTGTCTGGTAGAGCAGCTCCTTGACAGCGATCACGCTGACGAGGCTCGAGTCCTTGAGCAGCGCGATCGCGTTGTTGCCGGTCGGCGGGATGATCACCGGCATCGCCTGCGGGAGCACGATCCTCCGCATTGCACGCCCGCGGGTCATCCCGAGGGCCAGCGATGCTTCGAGCTGGCCCTCGTCGACCGACAGGATTCCGGCGCGGACGATCTCGCACATGTAGGCCGCCTGGTTGAGACCGAGGGCGAAGATGCCGGCCGCCAGCGCTGTGATGAGCGAGTTGGTGTTCCAGGAAAGGAAGGTTGGGCCACCGAACGGGATTCCGATTGTGATCCGCGGGATGAACGAGGCCAGGTTGTAGAGGAAGAGGATCTGGACGAGCAGCGGGGTGCCGCGGAAGAACCAGAGATACAGCGACGACGCTCCGTTCATGAGGAAGCTGGAGGAGAGGCGCATCAGCGCCAGCACCACGCCCAGGACGATCCCGATCGCCATGCCGCAGACGGTGAGCAGCAGCGTTACCTCGACCCCGTCGATGATCGCGCTGTAGCTGAGGTAGTGGCCGACCTGACCCCACTCGATCGTCTTTGAAGTGATCAGGATGCGAACGACGTCGGCAACCAGGACCAGCACGACCAGCCGCACGAGCCAGCGACCGACCTGCATCGCAACGCTGGCCCGCGTGGTCTTCGGACGGCGCTCGACGTGACCGTCGAGCGCCGTCACGAGGTCACCGGACTCACGACTGGTCGCGTTCATTGCTTCCCAGATTGCGGTTCACGGCGTGAGTCACTTCGGTGCAGCTGAGCCTAGTTGCCGTCGCTGTACACGGTGGCTTTCTTCACGAGCCCATACGTGAGGGACCACTTCTTCATGATCGCCGCATACGCGCCGGACTTGATCAGAGCATCCATGGCGTTCGCGATCGGCTTGGTCAGCCCAAGCCCCTTGGTGACCCCGGCGCCCTCCGGAACGGGGTCGAAGTTCAGGGGCTGCAGCACGAACTGATGCGCGGTCTTCTGGATCAGATAGGACAGCTGATCCTCAGACGACGAGTAAACCTGCACGCGACCACTGCTCACGGCGAGCTCCGCCGCGGAGTCTGACGGGAACGACTGGACCGTGATGGCGGCCTTCCCGGCTGCCTTGCATTTGATCGACTCGATCTGCTGAATGAAGGCGGAGCCCTCCAGCACGGCCACCGTATGGCCACAGAGGTCGGTCGGCTTCTTGATCGCGATGCTGGTGCCCTTCTTGACCGCGAAACCCGTACCGACGTCGTAGTAGGTGACGATGTCGATCTGCTTCAACCGTGCCGGAGTCTGGATGAACGACGTGAACGACGAGTTGTAGCGGCCGTTCTGCAATCCGGGAATGAACCCGTCGAAATTGCCTGACGTGGTCAGCTTCCATTTCAGCCCGAGCTCGGCCGCGACGGCCCGTCCAAGGTCGATCTCCCACCCCACGTTCGTGCCGTTGACCACCTGCTCATCCGGCGGAGCATTGTTGTATGTGATGTCGGCGAGGCCGATGGACCGCACCTTCGCCGGCACACTGGCTGCGAGCGTTGCGTTGGTCGTGATCTTCTTGCCGGCGATGGTCACACTGGAACCGGCCGTCGATGCACCTGCCGACGCGGCAGTCATAGCCGCCGCCGAAAGCACAAGCGCTACTGACGTCGCAATCCTCGCTCTGCGACCAACGGCTGTGCGGCGGCCCAGCACTGAGCGGCACCGCTGCGTCTGTGGATCCTGCACGAGCACTCCTCCTCCTCTCAGGGGCACGAGGCCCCTTTCTATGGCACGGCCGCCGGCGTCGCGGGCGGCCTCCCGGCTTGGGCACAAGCCCGTTCCGCGAATGCTCGCATACCGAGCGTCTGGGCGCAATACGAGCATGAGAGAAAGTCGCCGAAGCTCCCGAGCTGAGTCGAGCGTCAAGCCCGCGCAACGTCACCCCGATCTGCACAAAAACATTCAATATCCGCGCGCGAGATGCCGACACCTTGTTGCTAACAGCACTCAGCACTTGCATGTCTGATCGGGATACGAAAAGGGGACCCGGGATGGCGACGACCATTGAGATGGAAAGGGCACCGCGTACCGGCGCGGGGCCTGGCGTGAAGTTCTTCTACGGCGTCTGCGGCGCTGCCGTCCTGGCGTACACGTGCCTGCTCTTCGCGCGCGGAAACGGAGTCGGCTGGACCTGGCTTGACGGCTGGGGCGTCGCGTCGTTCGAGATGTTGATGAGCGTGATGATCATCGCGCGTGCGTTCGTGAGCCGGAAGAACAGCAGGTACTGCCTGTTCCTCGGCCTCGGCGGACTTGCCTGGGCGCTGGGCGACTTCGCGATGACGATCGAGACGCTGCACGGCGCAACTCCCGCGACCCTCTCGCCCGCGAACTTCCTGTGGTACGGATTCTTCCCCCTCGCCTATCTCGGCGTGATGATGCTGATGCAGCGCGACGTCCAGAAGTTGACGTCCGCGAACTACCTCGATGGCGTGGTCGCCGCCCTGATCACGTTCACCATGCTGGCGGCCTTCGCCTTCCACTGGCTCGTCAACACCGCCGGCGGTGGCACTGAGACCGTGGTGGTCAACCTCATCTATCCGGTCGGCGACCTGCTCCTCTTCGGCCTGACTGCCATCGGCTTCACGCTGCTTCCGCGCGGTCAACGTCTGCGCTGGGGGCTCATCGCCGCAGGCGGTCTGCTCAACGCGGCCGGTGATACCTCGGCGCTGTTCGGCGGCATCGGCGCCACCGACCTTGGCTTTGTGGTCAACGCGATGGCCTGGCCGGGATCGCTGTTCCTGATCTCTGCGGCCGTGTGGCTTGCACCAGGGGCCTCCAGTCCCCCTCGTGAATCGAAGGCCTCCGGGTTCCTCGTGCCGTCGATCGCCTCAGTCCTGGCGCTCGTGATCCTGTTTGTCGCATCGATCCACCACAACGACACGACGCAGGTGACGATCGCGCTCGCCACCGCCACGCTGGTCGCGGCCGGCGTCCGCTTCTACCTGGCGCTACAGCGCATGACGCAGCTCGCGAAGGAGCGAGAGGAGGAGCGTGCTCGCGCCGCCGAGGCTGAGCGCGAGACGGAGGCTCGCGCCGCCGAGGCCGAGCGCGACTCACAAGCTCGCGCGGCCGAGGCCGAGCGCAAGTCCCAGGAACGTGCCGCGGAAGCTGAGCGCGAGGCGTTCGCGCGTGCCGCCGAGACTGAGCGCGACGCGCTCGAAAAGGCGGCGGCGAGCGAGCGCGAGTTCCTAGAAAAGGCAGCTGCCACCGAGCGCGAGACCCGCGAGGTGCTGGAGCGTGCGGTGCATAGCTACTCGGTGTTCGCCGCGCAGGTGGCGGACGGCGATCTCACCGCGACGGTCGAGCCCCAGGGCGATAAGGATCTCCGCGAGCTGGCCGGCAGCTTGAACCGCATGGTCTCGAGCCTCGCCGACATCTCAGGCCAGATCCAGACCAGCGTACGTGCCATCGGAACGTCGACGAGTGACATCCTCGAGTCCGCCAATGCCCACGGCACCAGCGCCGCCCAGCAGTCGGCCGCCGTCACGCAGGCATCGGCAACCGTTCAGGAGCTGCGTGCCGCAGCGGACGAGATGGCCCGGCACGCCGAGGACGTCGCACGCGAGGCGAGTGACTCCGTCAAGGTCAGCAGCGAGGGCAGCAAGGCGCTGACCGCGATCGCCGGTGCGATGGAGGAGATTCGCGACCGTGTTGCCAGCATCGCCTCAGAGATCGCAGCCCTCTCCGAGCGCACCCAGCAGATCGGTGACATCACCGCCACCGTGAACCAGCTGGCCGACCGCTCCAACCTGCTGGCGCTGAACGCCGGCATCGAGGCGGCGCGCGCCGGCGAGCACGGACGCAGCTTCGCCGTCGTCGCCGACCAGGTCCGCGGGCTCGCCGAGCAGTCCAAGCAGGCGACGGGCCGGATCGAGGCGATCCTCAACGAGGTCCGCAGCGCCACGCTCGGTGCCGTCAAGGCCAGCGAGGCCGGCACCCAGGTCGTCGATCACGGCCTTGAGCTGACCGAGCAGGCAAGCGAGGGCATCCAGAGCTTGGCTGACACCATCCAGCGGGCCTCTGCCGCGGCCGAGCAGATCGCTGCTTCCGCAGAGCAGCAGAGCGTCGGGATGGAGCAGATCGCCGAGACGATGAACGACCTCGAACTGACCACCTCGAGCTTCGTCGACGGCGCGACCCGCTCGCAGAACGCGGCCCAGAACCTGGACGCGCTCACGACCGGCCTGGCCGAGGCAACCGCGCGCTACCGCGTGGCGCAGGGCGGACCAGCAGCTGGCGAGGTCGCAGAAGAGGAGTTCGTCGTGAAGCGTGCGCCCATCCGGGCGTAGGCTTGGTGGATGCAAATCACGCGATCGGGCATCGAGACCACCAAGGGATCGGCCGACTGGTTCACGGGTGACGTCTACGTGGACGCCGTGGCCGCTCCCACCGGCAGCTCCACCTTCGCGGCGGCACTGGTTCATTTCACCCCGGGCGCCCGGACCGCCTGGCACACCCATCCCCTCGGCCAGACGATCTTCGTCACCGAGGGCGTGGGCCTGTGTCAGCGTGCGGGCGGCCCGGTCGAGATAATCCGGCCAGGTGACAGGGTCTTCTTCGAGCCCCGTGAGAATCACTGGCACGGCGCCGCACCGGACCGGTTCATGGCGCATGTGGCAATGCAGCAGCAGGACGACTCGGGAAGCGTCGTGAGCTGGGGTCGGCACGTGAGTGACCAGGAGTACGGCAGCGCCGGAGCGCGTGTCGACTGATCCGCTGGCACCGGCCCGCTGGCCGGTGCCCACCTCAACCAGACCGGAGGTCATTGATGGAGCACCGCATGCTGGGCCGCACCGGCGTCTCTGTTTCGAAGCTCTGCCTGGGCGCGATGATGTTCGGCGCCTGGGGCAATCCGGATCACGAGGAGAGCATCCGCATCATCCATAGCGCGCTCGACGCCGGCATCAACTTCGTCGACACCGCTGATGTCTACTCAGCCGGCGAGTCTGAGGAGATCGTGGGCAAGGCGCTCAAGGGCCGGCGCGACGACGTTGTCCTGGCAACCAAGGTGCACTTTCCCTTCGGCGATGAGCCCAACCACCGCGGCAACTCACGTCGCTGGATCGTCGCCGAGGTCGAGAACTCGCTCAGGCGCCTGCAGACCGATTGGATCGACCTCTACCAGATCCATAGACCGCAGCCCGACACCGACATCGACGAGACGCTCGGCGCGCTGAGTGACCTCGTGCATCAGGGCAAGATCCGCTACTTCGGTCATTCGACCTTCCCCGCTTCGGAGATCGTCGAGGCGCAGTGGACCTCTGAGCGCCGCGGTCGCGAGCGGTTCCGCTGCGAGCAACCGCCCTACTCGATGCTGGTGCGCGCAATCGAGCACGACGTACTGCCCACGTGCCAGCACTACGGGATGGGCGTGATTCCCTACAGCCCGCTGGCTGGAGGCTGGCTGTCAGGACGCTGGCGCAAGGAGACCGGACAGCAGTCCTCCACGCGCTCCGAGCGCCTGCCGAACCGTTACGACCTGTCGCTGCCCGCCAACCAGCGCAAGCTCGACGTCGTCGAGGAGCTTGCGCAGCTCGCCGAGCAGACGGGGATCACGCTGGTCGAGATGGCGATCGCCTTCGTCCTGCGCCATCCGGCGGTGACGGCCGCCATCATCGGCCCGCGGACGATCGAACACTTCGAGTCGCAACTCGCTGCCGCTGACGTGGTCCTGTCGGACGACGTCCTCGATCGAATCGATGCGATCAATCCGCCCGGCGTGACGGTCAATCACGCCGACAACGGCTGGACGCAGCCCGCCCTGCAGGCCGCTGCCAGGCGGCGCTGAAGCGGGCAACTCCGACCCGTCACGTCCAGGGACTCACGTGTGGTTGCCCGCCGTAAGCGGGCAACCACACAGTGTCCGCCGGGCCCTTGAGCTAGCCCCCACAAGCCGCACGACCAAGGCGGACAAGACAACTGCGTCTATATGACGCTGACGCCATACGCTACCACGGGTTATGCAGCCCTTGCCAGTGAATTTCTGCGATCAGCAGCCTGTATCGGCGCAGGACAGATCGACCGCAGGCCGTGGATCCGGACTCGGTGAGGTGTAGCCGTCGACGGCCGCGTAGGTCCATCGCGGTCCGTGCCTGACCAGCTGGCCGATCGCGCTGAGAATCGCGTCGACATCGTCGCTGCTGGTGCCGAGGCCGATGCTGGCCCGCACGGCACCGACATCGCCCAGACCGAAGCGCTGCAGCAGTGGATGAGCGCAGAACTTGCCGCCCCGCACGCCGATTCCGTGCTCAGCCGACAGATATGCGGCAACGAGGTCGGCCCGGTAGCCGGGCACGTTGAAGCTGGCGACGCCCACGAGGTCGCGGTGCTCTGGCCAGATCCGCAGCGGTTCAATCCCAAGCTCGGCCAGCCCTTCGAGCAGCCGCGCGTACAGGAGCCCCTCGTGCTCGGCGATGGCGTCGAACCCGATCTGGTTCACCGCCTCGAACGCCGCCCCCAGCGACACCGCGCCCACGAGGTTCGGTGTGCCGCCCTCATGGCGCGCGGGACTCAGCTTCCATTCCACCGAGTCGATGCCGACGGCGACAACGGCGCCACCTCCGAGCAGGTGCGGCGGCGCCGCATCGAGCCAGTCGCGGCGCCCGATCAGAGCACCGCCGCCATACGGGGCGTAGAGCTTGTGGCCCGAGCAGGCGAGGTAGTCGATCCCGGTGGCCGCCAGATCGACCGGTCGATGCGGCACAAGCTGCGCCCCATCCACCGCCAGACGCGCACCATGCTGATGCGCGAGCTCGGCCAGCCTATCCAAGGGCGGACACTCCCCGGTGACGTTGGATGCGCCGGTGACGGCAACGAGCGCCACGGGCTCGCGCTCCAGTTCGAGCTCGAGCGCGTGCAGCGTCTCCTCGACGGTGTCGGAGGCGATCACCGGCGTATATCGCCGGTTGCGCCACGGCAGCAGGTTGGCGTGATGCTCGATGTCGAGGTGCACGATGCGTCCTGGTACCGCACTGCTAAGCAGGTTCAGAGCGTCCGTGGTGTTGCGCGTGAAGATCACGACGTCCCCATCACGCTGAGCGCCGGTCAGCGCAGCGACCGTGTCGCGGGCGCGCTCATAGGCCGCGGTGCTGACGCGCGACAGGTAGCTCTGGCCGCGATGGATGCTGGCGTAGTGCGCCATCGCCGTGGTCACGACGCGATGCACGATTGCGAGCGGCGGCGCGCTGGCCGCATAGTCGAAGTTGACAAACCGCGTGCTTGTACCGTCGACCAGCGGCACTTCCGTAACCGCGTCGGCGAGCTCTGCCAGTGGACCGGCGATCGTGCTCATGGGCCTCGGGCAATCTTATTCGGGGCCTCGCGCATTTCCGAGGCCCTGGGTGGGTACGAGCGTCTTGGCGGGTGACAGCTTAGCAAATCAAGTCAATCAAGTTACTTGACATTGCCACTCCGGATGCTTACCGTGGTCAGCGGTGACAGGAGCATCCGCGAAGGCGTAAACGCGTGTTGCCAGCCAACGGATGCCGGGCCGGTCGCTTGAGTGACTCTCTCCTCTCCCCCAAGCGGCCGGCCCGCTACCTCGCGCCGGCGCAGGCCGGTCGGCCGGCTCGGGGTACGGAGGCTCAGGCCGCTGGGGCGCTGAGCACCCCGCGCATCAGCGGTATGTCGGGGTCGTAGATGTGCGCCGACTTCACGATGAAATCGAGCCGGCCGACCTCCAACTCGAGCCCTTCGGCCACGCGCTCCATCAGGTAGGCGAGCTCAACAAGGTTGCCGTACCCCTTGGCCCCGAAGTCGATCGAGTGGGCATAGACGAGCGCCTGCAGCTGCCCGCCACGGATCCAGAAGTCGAGCAGGCTCACGCACGGGATGTACGTCGCGTCCAGCAGTGGCTCGAAGGTTGTGATCGTCGCCGAGCGAGACGTCGGATCGGCGCGAAGCCGGTCGATCACCCACTGCACCTGGTCTCGGCCGGAGGCGGCGTAGTCGTAGAGCCGGCTGGCATAGCTCCGCGCGTGGCCCAGCTCTGCCACCAGCGCGTGGTCGGTGAAGTTCGTATGCATCCAGGCCAGCCGCTCAGGATCCCCGAGCTCGCTCACGATCGGATCGACGCTCGCCGGCCTGGTGACGCTGAGCGTGACGCGCTCGAGCTCCAGGATCGGAGCGGCGTCGTAGGCCGCCTCTGCGCCGGCGTCGAGGATTCGCTGGGCGACGCCGAGCCAGGCCGCGCCGATCGTCTCCGCCTCCACCTCTGTGCCAGGCATGCCCAAAGGCTAACCGACTACGGTTGCGGCTCCTGCCCCGACGCCCGGACCGGCTCGGACCGCCTCCTGGCGATACCTGATCGATCAGAGGCCGGCTCGCACCGCCGCGGCCAGGCGCTCGGCCGCGCCGGGGATCAGGTGGAAGTAGAGCCGCGGCTCGATCGCCTCCAGCTCGATCACCACGGGCGCGCCGTCGGGCCCCGGAACCATGTCGACACGGGCGTAAAGTGGCGGGCCGAAGCGCGCCGCGATCTCCGCGTGGACGCGCTGAGCCAACTGCAGCTGCTCAGCGCTGGCTGTTCCTGGTACCACAAGGTCGGGATCGAGCATGACCGCCGCCGGCCCGTGACCCGCGTCCGCGAGCGGCGCGATACCCGGACCTCGGAGCACCGCGCGCTTGTGCAGAACGTGTGAGACCTCCCCGCCGAAGAACACGACGGCACGCTCGCCGTCGACATCGACGCCGGGCAGGTAGGGCTGCACGAGCGCGGCGCGACCGGTCGCGTGTATGTGCTCCACGAGCGCTAACGCCTCATCAGAGGCATGGGGTTGAAACCTGCCTGTGTCGCGGCCGCCCGCCGAGATGTTGGGCTTGATCACGACCTCGATGTCGTAATCCGGAATCGCATCGCCGGGCTCGAGCAAGGTGGTCGGAACCGTCGGTGCCTCGAGTTGCGTCAGATAGCGCTTGTCCGCGTTGAAGCGGATCAGAGCGGGCGGGTTCTGGAGCCGATCAGGCCCGATCGACTCGGCCCACGCCAGGTAGTCATCGAGCTTGCCCGTGTAATCCCACGTGGAGCGCACGATCACGCGGTCATACGCGTTCCAGTCGACGGACGCGTCGTCCCACACGTGGAACTCGGCGCCGACGAGCTCGGCCAGGAGCTGGTCGTCGTCGATTCCGTGCGGAAACACGGAGCAGGTGGCGAAGGCGATCCGTTGCATGGCGTCCGGCCGCACAGTAGAAGAGCGAGCTGTGGACGGCGGTCCCGAAAAGCAAATCGGGACCGCCGTGGCTCACGTCGTTGCCCGGATCAAACGTGATCCGGGGCTTCGGTCTATCAGCCCGCTGTGGCCGCTGCCGGCGCACAGATCGCGGTAACGGTGGCGGTCTCGCCGTTGTTGCCGTCGTAGATGTGGGCGGTCCAAGCAGTCTGGCCGCTGGGAGCTGAATCGACCACAGCGCCATAGGTCTCGTCGGAGACGGTTGCGCCCCCGCCGATCACGTTGGTTCCCGACGGGCAGGTTGCCGTCACCGCCTGTGCGGGCGACCCGTAGTTGTACGCAACAGTGGCGCTGGTCGTGACGTACGTGACGTTCGAGATCGGCGCAGAACCCGCAGTGGTTGCGCTCGTCGCAGTCGCCGCTGTCGTCGCCGAGTCCGCCTTGGCCGCGCTCGGCACCTTCCCGAGCGTGCTCACGGCGATCTGCTTGCCGGTTACCGAGCCGCTCTTGAGGCGGTTCCCGGAAAGCGAGTTCACCTTGATCAAGCTGTTGCCGCTCACGAGTTTGCTCGCGGCCATGGCCGAGCCGGACGCCGCCAGGACAAGCGCCACGATCGATACCACCAGCGCCGGAGACGGGCTCCGTCGGAACTTCTTACGCATGTAGGCTTCCCCTGATTCGTCGGAGACCCCAGCGGCCCCCGTTTATTGCACGTTAAAGTAGTGGATTGCGCCGCCATAGTCGAGCCCGGGGATGTCGCCGGGCGTCATCTGCCAAAGCCGCTTGACCTCTGACCGTATGATCTGCACTAGGGCGCCAGCGAACTTCAGCGCTGGAGGAACGTCTCCGAAGGCGCAGGTGAGGGCAGGTCGTGATGACTTCAGGTCAAGCTCCGCAGGAGGACACCAGCCTGGTTGAGACGGCTGGGACACGGGTCCCGCCGTTCGCGTCAGCGTGGCGGCGGGCGCACCTGTCGTTGGATCAGCGGGTGGCTCGAGGTCGAGCAGCCCGCACTGACGCGCCACGATCGGCCCATGGCCGCTGGGCGCCGGCGCCGGATCGGCCAGACCCGGTGACCCTGCTGGAGGAGCAGGCGGCCACGAGGGTGCCGATGCTGGTCCCGATCCGCTACGGGCGGATGCTGGCTTCGCCGTTTGCCTTCTACCGCGGGCGCTGCGCTGGTCATGGCCTCTGACCTGGCCGGCACGCCCGTGTCGGGGGTGACGGTGCAGCTGTGCGGTGACGCGCACCTGTCGAACTTCGGTCTGTTCGGCACGCCCGAGCGGCAGATGATCTTTGACATCAACGACTTTGACGAGACCCTGCCCGGCCCGTGGGAGTGGGACGTCAAGCGCCTGGCGGCCAGCTTCGAGATCATGGGGCGCGACCGCGGCTTCTCGCGGGCCGACCGCCGCGCCATCGTGATGGCCGGAGTGGACGAGTACCGCGATCGGATGCGCCAGGCTGCCGATATGGGAGCCCTGGAGGCCTGGTACGACCACCTCGAAGTCGGGATGCTGCTCAAGCTGGTCCGCCAGCAGGTACGTGTCAAACAGGTCACCAAAGCCGAGGCACGGGCTCTCAAACGGGACGTGACCAAGGCATATGCCAGAGACAACACGCGGGTGCTCACCAGGCGCACTGCCGAGCTCGACGGGGAGCTGCGGATCGTCGCGGACCCACCGCGTGATCATCCCGATCGAGGATCTGATCGAGCCAGGGTCAGAGTGGGAGGACCCGGTGCCGCTGATCAAGAAGCTGCTCAGCGCCTACCGGCGGACCCTCGGGACACACAGCCATCCGCTGGAGGAGTACCGCTACGTCCATGCGGCCTACAAGATGGTCGGCGTGGGCAGCGTCGGGACCCGCTGTTACATCATGCTGATGCTCGGCCGCGACAACGACGACCCCCTGTTCCTGCAGACCAAGGAGGCGCAGGCCTCCGTGCTGGAACGCTTCCTGCCCAAGAGCACCTACCGACACCATGGCCAGCGTGTGGTGGCCGGCCAGCGGCTGATGCAGGCGGCAACCGACATCTTCTTGGGGTGGATCCGCATCACGGGACTCGACGGCGTGACCCGCGACTACTACGTGCGCCAGTTTCAGGATTGGAAGGGCAGCGCCGACGTGGACAGCATGCTCGTGCCCGGCGCCGCGCTGTACGCGCGCATCTGCGGCGCGACCCTCGCTCGCGCGCACGCCCGCTGGGGCGACCGGATCGCGATCGCCTCCTACCTGGGCAAGGGAGATTCCTTCGATCGCGCGATCGCCGACTTCTCCGCGGCCTACGCCGACCAGAACGAAAAGGACTACGAGGCATTCGCCGCAGCCGTGAAGTCCGGACGGCTCATCGCCCAGACCGGCGTGTAGACGCCGCCGATAAGAGTTCTCTCACCGTTCACGGCCGGTTCACATCCACGCCCCAACCAGGTCACAGTTCGGCTGCGTAACGGGGGTAGCTTCGCGTCGTTCCAATCCCTAATCAAGGAGCGGCAAGAATGCAAGTACGCGCGAAGGTCGCATCGGTGGCCATCGCCGCTACTGCGATCGGAGCGGGCGATCGCCCTGTCGGCGCCAACCGCCTCCGCAGATCGCAAGAGCCAGATTCAGCACGTGCTGCTGATTTCGGTCGACGGCATGCATCAGTCGGACCTGGCCTGGTACGTATCCACCCACCCGAATTCGGCGCTCGCGAAGCTCGCGACCGGTGGGCAGGAGTACACGAACAACCACACCTCGGATCCGTCCGACTCCGATCCGGGCGGCACGGCGATCATGACCGGGGGTGACCCGAAGGTCACCGGCATCTACTACGACGACGAGTACAGCCACGACGTCTTCCCGGCCGGCACCACGAACTGCTCTGGACCCGTACCGGGTGGCGACGTCATCTACGACTCGCCGGACGACAAGCTCGCCAACGTGCCGGACCTGCTGAACAACGGCAGTGGAAACACGTTCCCGTCCTTCGACGAGGGCGGCTCGATCTATCCGAGCGGTGACGACACCGATCCGGGCAAGATCATGAACCTGAGCGATCACCCGCAGTCGGGCCTGAACCCGGCTACATATCCGGTCGACCCGAAGACCTGCAAGCCGATTCAGCCGTGGGACTTCCTGGGGGTCAACACGATCTTCCAGGTGATTCACAACGCCGGCATGAGGACCGCATACGCGGAGAAGCACGCGATCTACTCGTCGTTCAACGGCCCGGGCTCGGACGGCATGAGCATCGATGACTTCTTCGGGCCGGAGATCGATTCGCAGGCGGTTGAGCCGAACGGGGTGCCGTATCCGGTTGACGGCGCGTGGACGGCAGACAATGCTGCGACCAAGCAGTACGACTCATACAAGGTCCACGCGGTGATCAACTGGATCGACGGATACGACCACTCCGGCAAGGGCCCGAAGGTCGGCACCCCCGCGATCTACGGCATGAACTTCCAGACCGTGTCGACTGCCGAGAAGCTGAAGAGTTCCCCGGCGGTGCTGATCGGGCCGAATGCCCAGGGCGATTACACCGAGGGCCCGTCGTTGGCCGGCGGGTACCAGACCGTCGATGGCGTCTCGGTGCCTGGCCCGCTGCTGCAGAGCGCACTCGGCTACGTCAACGACTCGCTGCAGCGCATGATCAATGCGATCGAGGCCAACGGTGAGGCCAAGTCGACGGCGATCATCCTCACCGCCAAGCACGGCCAATCGCCTATCGATAGCAGCGAACTCCAGCGCATCGACGACGGTCCAATCATCTCGGGCGTGAACGCTGCCTGGGCGGCGCTCCATCCGAGCAACCCGAACCTGGTCGTGCAGGAGGCCGATGATGACGGGCTGTTGTGGTGGCTCTCCGATCGCTCCCAGGAGGCGGCCAACTTCGTCAAGAACTACCTGTGGACGCACACCGCGCCGGCAGTGAACTACGCAGGACAGACGATCACCGTCGAGCACTCGGGCCTGTCCAAGATCTACGCCGGCGATGAGTCGGCGTCGTTCTTCGGCGTGGCGAACTCCGATCCTCATCACCCGGACGTCTTCGGGATTTCGCAGGTCGGCACGATCTACACGACCGGGAGCAAGATCGCCGAGCACGGCGGCGACAACCCCGACGACCGCGACGTCCCGCTGGTCGTCTACTCACCCGGCAATCTCAAGCCGGGTATCTTCGACAAGTGGGTCGAGAACACTCAGATCGCACCGACGGTCCTGCAACTGCTCGGGCTGAGCCCGAACGACCTGCAGGCCGTCCGCGAGGAGGGCACCCAGGTCCTCCCCGGGCTGTAGCCGCACCGCTGCTCTGGGGGTGCCACCTTGCTTTGGTGGCACCCCGGGCCGCGGGCTACACGCCCGACGGTTTCTGCCTCCCCCATGCCGGGGTACGGCAACGGGCATGACGACTCAGGAGCCCGAAAGCCCCGCCGATCTGAGCGGACCGTCGCTTTGGTCAGTTCTGAAGCGCGTTCGCGTCGAGTACGGAAATGACAACGTCGGCGATCTGGCTGCCGCCCTGACCTACTACGGCCTGATGGCCGTGGTCCCGGGGTTGATCGTCCTGCTGGCGATCGTGGGGCTCACAAACGCCAACTCGCAGCAGCTGACCGCACAGGTGAGCAGTGTCGCCCCAGGGTCGGCGGCGAAGATCATCCAGACGCTCATCCACCAGGCGGAGCAGCATCAGAGCGGTGCCGGTATCGCTGCGATCGCCGGCTTTGTGATCGCCGTGTGGGCGGCCTCGGGCTACGTCGGAGCGTTCATGCGCGCCGCCAACCGTGTCTACGACATCGGGGAGGGCCGGCCGATGTGGAAGACGGCGCCGCTGCGCCTGGCGGTGACCCTCTTTGCGGTGGCGATGCTGGTGGTGATGGCTGCGCTGGTGGTGGTCACTGGGTCGGTGGCCCGCTCGGTGGGCAACGCGATCGGCGTCGGCGACACCGTTGTCACAGTGTGGGACATAGCGAAGTGGCCAGTCCTGGCGTTGCTGACCTCGCTTCTCCTGGCCGTGCTCTTCTGGGCTGCTCCGAACGTCAAGCAGGGCGGGATCAAGTGGATCAGCCCGGGCGGCGCGATCGCCACGATCCTCTGGCTCGTGCTCTCGGCGCTCTTCTCGCTATACGTCGCCGAGTTCTCCTCCTACAACAAGACCTACGGTTCGCTCGCCGGCGTGGTCGTCTTCCTTGTCTGGCTGTGGCTCACCAACGTCTCGTTGCTGCTCGGACTCGAGGTCAATGCAGAGCTCGAGCGCGAGCGGGCGATAGCCCAAGGATTGCCGCCGGAGGTGGAACCGTTCGTCGAGCCCCGCGATACGAGCAAGATGAGCGATGAGTACCGCCGCGATGTGGAGCAGAGCGCCGCGGCCCGTCGCGGTTCTGCGAACAGCTAACCCGCCCGACGCCAGGTGAGCGCGATGATCGAGGTCGCGGCGTACATGGCCGTGGCGAGCGCCTCACCCGCGAGCACGTCGGAGAGGTAGTGGGCGCGTAGGTAGATCCGGCTCAACCCGACAAGCGCGGTCAGGAGCGCTCCGCAGGCGATTGCGGCGATGCGACCGGCGCGGGCCGGGATCACCGCACTCAGGGCGATCGCCAGGGCCAGCCAGCCGACGGCGTTGGCGGCGTGGCCCGATGGGAAGCTCTGGCCGGCGGTGTGCACAAGCGGCGCTGGCGGCCGCGGGCGGTCGACCGCGGTCTTGGTGATCCACACGGAGAGCCACGTCAGCGCCACTCCGGCGACCAAGGCAAGCGCTCGCCGGCGATGTCGCCACCTGGTCAGCAACGCGGCACCGACGAGCATCACCGGAGCAACCACCACGAGCAGCCCCAGCGTGGTTATCAGGCGGGCGACATGGTTGAGCCAGGGTGCCCGCAGCTGAGCGGCGATGTGGAATGCCTGCGAGTCGGGCGCCAGCGGCGAACTCGAGGTCACCGCGATCGTCAGCGCGATGAAGGCGGCGATTGAGACGACGAGGACCGCGACCAGCAGCCCCAGGACGGGCGGCCGGTAGCCGGTGCGTACCTCCGCGGTTAGCGTGGGGTCGTTCGTGGCACGAGACTACCTCGCGATCAGTAGCGGTCGTGGTGACGGAACCAGGCGCCGTCCTCGTTGCGCCCCAGCGGCGCGCGATCCAGCCACTGATACATGCCCCACAGCGAGTCGAGGCCGCGCGCGTATGCGGAGTAGGTGTGGTAGACGACGCCGTCCTCGCGTGCGAAGGCGCTCATGCCGGGCGCCTCGAGGAGGAAGGTGGCGTTGTCCGTGCCGGCCATCGCGGCATGCGGAAACGTTTCTGCACTGAGCGCGCCACGCATGTCCCTCGCGGCGTAGTTGTACTCAGTGTCGCCCGAGCGCTGCTGCGCTTCGGTGAACGACGTGTTGAAGTCGTAATTGAAATCGCTGTCGTGCGAGGAGGCCCAGCGGAACGTCCAGCCCATACGGCGCTTGTAGGCCTGGATCTGGTCGATGCTCGCGCGTGAGATCGCGATCAGACCGACGTCGTGATTCTCGAGGTGGACCGCGAAGCCGTTGAATCCGTCGGCGATCGCCGAGCACGACGGGCAGCCCGATTCAAAGCCCGGTCCGAGCATGAAGTGGTAGACGAGGAGCTGCGAACGCCCACCGAACAGATCGGCAAGCGACGCGTCGCCATCGTCGGTGTCGAAGCGGTACTCCTTCTCGACAGCCACCCATGGGAGCTGCTGGCGCTGGCGGGCGAGCTCGTCACTGCGGCGCGTCAGCTCCTTCTCGGAATCGAGCAGGTCGAGACGGGCCGCGAGCCACTGCTCGCGCGTGCCGGTCGGGTGAGTGGTGTTGGTCATGCGGGGTCTCCTGGGGTGGTTGTTCAGGCTGCGGCGGTGGCAACGCCGAGAGCGACGATTGCCAGCGCGAGGCACAGGTCGATGGTGGGGTGTGGCGGGAAGAGCTTCTGCGCCAAGACGACGGCGGCGATCGCGACCATCAGCGCGATGCTCATCACGTTTATGGCGACCAGCACGAGCATCAGCCCGATGCTCGAGCCGAAGCAGAGGGCGCCGAAGCGGGCGCCCGAGCGGATGCGGTCACGGCAGCGGCGTCGGCATTCGCGCTTCAGCGGCGTGAGCTCGTAGACGCCGGCGCCGATGAGCAACGCTCCGGATGCGGCCGGTCCGGGTCGCTGATAGAGCAGCCACATCGCGACACCCGCGAGCGCCCAGACACCGAGATAGGAACCGGCGAACAGGGGCACCGAGAGCGCGCCGCGGCTGTCACGCCCGCGGCGCACGATTGCGGGGATCGCGCTCGGCAGCATCATCGCGGCCATCATCACCACGCAAAACGGGAGGGCCATCGTCACGCCGCTCATCGGTGTGGCGTTCATCGCGTCAGCCCGAGCTTGGTTGGCGTGTTCAGCTGTACGTCCGGGAGCGTCTCTCCGGTCTCGAGCAGCGTCTTGAGGTTGGCCAGGACCCGTGGCCAGCCGTTGCTGACCAGCGAGCCGGTCAGCCCTCCGGGAACCAGATCGTCGTGGATCACGGTCAGCTTCACCTGATCGCCGAGCGGCTCGATCTCGAAGGTGACCTTCGAGCGCGGCTCGGAGAAAAGCCGGTCGCCGGCCTCCTCGGTCAGATTGAGCGCGTGCGCCCACTCCGGCGAGTGCGTCTGCCATTTGTAGGACAGGCGACGGTAGGGCTCTGCCTCGAGCACCACCTGCTCGGGGTCGGCGATCGCCAGGCCGCGGGTTCTCCAGGTCATCGGCGAGCCGGGTTTCCAATCGGTCTCGAACGTGATCGACCAGTAGCGCTCCGTAAACGCTGGCTCTGTCAGCGCCTGCCACAGCTTTTCCGGCGTCGTCCGGATGTACGTCGCGTAGACGAATGAAGGCTTCTCGGGCTCCATGGGGCTGTCCTCCAGTGCTCTTTTCAGGTCGCCGAGCGCGTTGACGCGGTCCTGCTCGTAGCGCGTGATCCAGCGCTCGGCGATGTCGTTGATGGGAGCCGCGTTGAGGTAGTGGTACTTCTCCCGGCCGCGGCGAACGGTGATCACGAGGTTGGCCGCCTCCAGCACGGCGAGGTGCTTGCTCACCGACTGGCGAGCCATGTCGAGCCGCGCGCACAGCTCCCGCAGCGTCTGGCCATTGCGCTCATTGAGGCTGTCGAGCAGCGAACGGCGGGTCGGGTCGGCGAGCGCCTTGAAGACCTCATCCAGGTGTAAATAGGCAGCCATCTGGCTGCCAATAATAAGCAGCCAGATGGCTGCGTGTCAAGCCGCGCGCCCAGGGTCGGCTGTTCGAGCGGTGAACGCGGATGCTGAGGCCAACTGGATTGGCCCCCTGATCACGTGGGTATGCCCTTGTCGGATAGCCGGCGTGTGACACCGGCTCATCCGCATCAAGGTGACGCGCCGGGCAACGAAAACCCCAGACGCGTCCGAACGCAAACTGGGCGACTGCGCCCCGAGTGGCACAACCGCCGATGGCTCTGGAGGTGAAGCTGTGTCGATGCGACCTTGGCGTTCCCGAGTACCGGGCTTGATCGCTGTGCTGGTGGTTGTGGCCGTGGTGGGCTACGGAGCGAGCTCTAGTGGGACCACGAGGCGACCTACGACCTCGGCCCGCGCCGCGTCGGGAACGACGACCATTCAGTTCGCAGAGTCGGGGTTGGGCACCGAGGGACAGCAGACGCAGGCCGCGATCAACGCCTTCGAAAAGGCGAATCCATCGATCAAGGTCAAGATCGACGTGCTGTCGCCGAACTCGACCACGTATCTGCAGCAGCTCCAGCAGCGGTTCATCGCCGGATCCGGCACTCCTGACGTGCTCGAGTCCGACGTGACCTATCCGGCAAAGTTCGCGCAGGCGGGATGGATCAAGTCGCTGAAGTCGTTGCACCCCAACATGAAGCAGTTCTTCTCGACCGAGGTCGCCGCCGGTACCTACAACGGCGCAGACCTACGCGATCCCGTGGTTCGATAACCCCGAGGGCCTCTTCTATCGAACCGACCTGATCAAGAAGCCCCCGACCTCGCCCGCACAGGTCGTCAGCGATGCGCAGGCCGCGATGAAGAAGGACAAGTCGCTGAAGGAGGGCTTGGCCTTCGAGGGCGCGAAGTACGAGGGAGCGATCACCGCGTTCATGACGGTCGACGGAGCGTTTGGTGGGCACCTGACGGCGAAGAGCGTCAACACGTCGGCGAACGTGGCGGCATTGAAGTGGCTGCACGACGCGATCTATGTGAACAAGATCGCGCCTCAGGCCGTCACCGGCTGGCAGGAGGGCAACGTCCAGCAGGAGTTCACGGCGGGACATGCTGCGTTTGCGATCAACTATCCGTTCGTCGCGTCGGTCGACGCGTCGACCAAGAGCAGCCCGGCGTACAAGCACACCGGCTACATCCCGTTCCCGCCGGCCAAGGGCGGGCGGCCAGGCTCGGCACTCGGCGGCGAGATGCTTGCGATCAACGCGAAGTCGGCGAACGTCTCCGCCGACTGGAAGCTGATCCAGTATCTGACCAGCTCCTCGGTCGAGACCAAGCGCGCGATCGCGACCGGCGACCCGCCGTCGCTGCCGGCGGCGTACACGAGCTCGCTTTACGCGAAGGCACCGTACTTCAAGGAGGTCAAGGTGCTCAACGGTTACGCCCAACCGCGTCCCGTGAGCCCGAAGTATCTGCAGATCTCGGTTGACCTGCAGAATGCCTTCTCAGCGGTGTTCGCCAACACGAGCTCTCCCGCCTCCGCGATGAAGAGCGCGGCGTCGCAAATCTCGTCGGCGAACGGCTAGCACAGTAGCGGAGACTGCTGCGATGGCGACTGAGGCGCCAGCGCTCCGAGCCGGCGGTCGCAAGCGGCCGCCGGCCTCGGGCAGGGTCAGGGCGGATCGCCGGCTCGGCTACCTCATGGTCGCGCCGGCGATCGTGCTCCTGCTGGCGGTCACCGCCTACCCGCTTGCGTACAACCTGTGGAACTCGTTCCACGCGGAGAACCTGAGCGAGATCACCGGGCAGGGCGGCTGGGTCGGGTTCGACAACTACACCCGCATGTTCCAGTCGTCCGAGTGTCTGGACGCGCTGCTGCGCACGCTCGCGTTCGCAGGTATCTCCGTTGCGATCGAGACAGTGCTGGCGCTCGGTCTCGCATTGATGCTTCATCGCAAGTTCCGAGGGCGAGGGTTGTTGCGGGTCGCAGTGCTGATCCCGTGGGCTGTGCCGACCGTCGTCTCGGCGACGTTGTGGAAGACGATGTTCGACCAGCGCTCAGGCTTCGTCGACTACATCTTCGGCCTGCATACAACCTGGCTCTGCCGGAATCTGGACGTCCTGGGTGGCGATCTTCGTCGCTGACGCGTGGAAGAACATCCCGTTCATCGCGCTGATATTGCTCTCCGGCCTACAGGTGATTCCGACCGAGGTCTACGAGGCCGCGCGGATCGACGGCGCGACGTGGTGGCAGTCGTTCCGTCGCCTCACGCTGCCTCTGCTCAAGCCGGCGCTTGCCGTCGCGGTGATCTTCCGCTTGCTGTCCGGCCTGCTGATCTTCGACGTGATCTACATCATGACCGGCGGTGGCCCTGGTCTCAGCACGGAGACGCTGTCCTTCCTCAACTGGCAGACGTTCCTCGTAAACACCGACTTCGGCGTACGGCGGCGCGATCTCGGTGATGCTCGTCGTGCTCTGCCTGCTCGCGGCCGGGATCGGTCGGCCTACTGATGCGAACGAGGAACGCGACATGACCACCGAGTCCGCCGCGACAGGCCCGCTCGCAGCGTCGCGCGCCCCGCCGACGCCGCTCGAGCGGGCCGCGTGTACGGCGTATCGTGCGCGAGGTCTGCTTCTACCTCGCGGTGCTGGTGGTGATCCTGATCGCGCTGTTCCCGTTCTACTGGATCCTGCGCACGTCGCTGCTCTCCGATCAAGCCGTTGGCCAGGGGGTCGGCGGGCCGAACGGCATCATCCCCGCGCACTTGACTGGCGCCGCCTACCGCGAGGATTTCACCCAGCAGGGGTTCCTCAGGCCGCTCATCAACAGCGCGATCGTCGCTGGCCTGACGACGCTGATCACGCTGGTGGTCGCGACTTTGGCGGGCTACTCGCTGGCGCGGATGCCGATCCGGGGCGCCGGGGCGATCCTCGTTTTCATCCTGGTGGCGGGCTTCTTCCCGGTGCTGGCGATGGTCGGCCCACTCTTCCTCGTACTGCGGAATCTCGGCCTCCTGGACAGCATCTGGCCGCTGATCATCGTGTACCTCGTCTACACGCTCCCGATCGCGACCTACCTGCTCCGCAACTTCTTCATGCAGATCCCCCTGGACCTGGAGGAGGCGGCGCTGGTCGACGGCGCAACTCGGCTCGTCGCGCTCCGGCGGGTGGTGATTCCGGTCGCGATCCCCGGCGTGTTCACGGCAGGAATCATCGCGTTCATCCTCGCCTGGAACGACTTTGCGTTTGCCGTCTCGTTCCTCGAGACTCCGAGCCACTTCACCGCGCCGCTCGCGATCGTGAACCTGGGGCAAAGCCAATTCCAGGTCTTCTACAACCGCATCGACGCGGCTGTCGTGATCATCACGATCCCCGTGGCGCTGCTCGTCCTCCTTGCCCAGCGGCGCATAGTCTCGGGCCTGACCGCAGGGTCGTTCCGCTGATGGCTCCACTGCGATTCATCGACGTCTCGAAGGTCTACCCCAACGGCGTCGAGGCCGTGAGTCATCTGAGCCTCGACGTCGAAGACGGCGAGTTCGTCGTGCTCGTTGGCCCCTCTGGCTGTGGCAAGACGACCGCCCTGCGAATGGTCGCCGGACTCGAGGACGTCACGGACGGCGAAATCGAAATCGGTGGCCGCGTCGTCAACGACCTGTCGCCCCGCGAACGCGACATCGCGATGGTCTTCCAGAACTATGCGCTGTATCCGCACATGACGGTGGCCGAGAACATCGGCTTCTCGCTCGAGATGCAGAAGCTGCCAAAGGCCGAGGTGGGCCCGAAGGTCGAGGATGCCGCCCGTGTGCTCGGCCTCACCGACCAGTTGCGCCGTAAGCCTGCGCAACTCTCCGGTGGCCAGCGCCAGCGGGTCGCAATGGGTCGCGCAATCGTGCGAGAGCCTGCCGCTTTCCTGATGGACGAGCCGCTTTCCAACCTCGATGCCAAGCTTCGCGTGCACATGCGATCCGAGGTTTCCCGCATCCAGCGACACCTCGGCGTTGCGACGCTATATGTGACGCACGATCAGGTCGAGGCGATGACGATGGGGGATCGCGTGGCAGTCATGCGTGCGGGAAAGCTGCAGCAATACGCGGCACCCGAAGCATCTGTACGACCAGCCCTGCGAACCTGTTCGTCGCAGCGTTCATCGGCTCACCCGCGATGAACCTCTACCAGGCAACCGTCGACGCCGAGGGGCGATCGATCGCGCTCGGCGATCAGCGGCTCTCACTGCCCGCCTGACTTGACTGACGAGGCTGTCATCGGTCGCTACCGCGGACGAACGAATCGTGGTCGGGATTCGCCCCGAGGACCTCGGCGACGCGGCACTCGGCGATGGCAGCGCAACGGGTCAGCGACTTCACGGCACGGTCGATCTGGTCGAAGAACTGGGCGCCGAGAAGCTCGTTCACTTTCACATCGACGCCGAGCGACTGAGCGCGAGCGACGAGCTATTGGCCGGCGACGAAGAGGAGACGGAGGGTCTACTCGATGCGGGCGAGATCGGGACGGCGACCGCAAGCGCAGGAGTGGCGCGCATCGCATCCCGCGGCCAGATCACCGCCAATCAGGCGGTCGACTTCACGGTCGACACCACGCGGCTGCACCTGTTCGACCCCGACGAGGGCGGCAGCTTGAGAGCGGATTGACCCCTGCGAGCCTGGTGCTCGACTCCAGCCAGGGCAACGATCGCAGCAGGCACTGCAACCGATCAGGAGGTGCTGGGACGCGCCCGTGCAGTCGAGCGCCAGGATCGGAAGCTGCGCCTCGCTGAACGCCTCTCGACTCCGGAAACGAAACAGGGACTCAAGCCGAGCACGACTGGATCGAGCGGGCCGCGGGCTCCGGAACGTCAGATCTCCAACAACGGGAACGACTGTCCACCACCCTGCGGTGCCGACTCAGCTCGAGTGTCGAGTCATGGTGAAACGGTCGAGCACTACGTCCTGACCGGCCATGTGGCGGGTTAGCTGCCGTTCACGCGTGGCACCGACAGCCTGAGCGACTCGTTGCGAGGGCTCGTTCTTCGGCTCGACATCGATATGCAGGGCATCAACGGCGAGATGGTCAAACGCCCATGCAGCAAGCAGGCGGACGGCTTCGCTGGCAAGCCCGCACCGGCGGTACTCTCGCACAAGCCAATAGCCGAAGCGGGCAGCGGAGCCTGCTTCGTCAAGCCCGAAAACTCCGACCATCCCCACCGGCTCCGCTGTCGATGCCGGCTCGATCGCGAGCACGACTGCGGCGCCATCAGCGATCCGCGTGTGCTGTCGCGTGATCCAGTCCTTGGCCGCCCTCGTCGTGTACGTGTGGGGAACGGTAGTGAAACGGCAAATGTCCGGGTCGCCACAGGCGGGCTCCAGCGACGCAGCATCCGCGAGAACCCATGGACGAACCCGCACCCCTGAGCCTGAGATCGTTGGAGCTGGAGTCGCCGTGTTCATCGAGGAAGTTCGCTCATCCGTCGCCGGCAAGGTCGACGTTCCCAAAGTTGACGTTAATCCAGATTTCTGACTGGATTTCGCCTGGACGTTTGTTCGAATTCGCACGTTGCTGGAAGAGATGTCCTGCCCTCATACGACCCGAGAAGTAATGCCTCATACGTATACATGGACGCGCGAGCGTCTGAATAACCGCCCACGAGCATGGACCGTGCTCGTGGTTTCCTTTGCCCTGATCCTCGCTCAACTCGCCCTCGTGGGCCAGGCCGCCGCCCGCACCCGTCATTCGGGTGCAGGCAGGGCGGCGACCGGCTCCGTAGCTGCGGCGCATCAGGCTTCACACAGGCGCAAGGCTGCCAAGCCGAAGAAGCACTCGAAGATCAAGTCGCACAAGCACCACAAGAGGACCCGCGCCAAGCAAGCGGTAAAGCGCTCAAAGAAGCACGGCGTCAAGAAGGCGTCGGGCGCGCAGAACAACACAAAGCAAGCCACGTCAACATCTGGATCCGGCTCGAGCACGGCCGGATCAGTCACCGGGACCACAAGCTCTGCGAGCACCACCGGCACCGTCGCGGGGACGGTTCTCTTCAACGGCTCTGCGATCTCATCCTGGTGGTTGAACCAGTCGGCGAGCCCGACTCGCGTGCAGAGCGTCCCGGACCCCAGCGGCGCTGCGGGCACCGTCCAGCAGTTCACGACCTATAACTCGGACGTCGCGCCGCTCACGCCGACCAACAACCCGCGTTCGCAGCTCTGCACTCCCCAGCTTTTCAAGTCAGGGCAGCAGTACTGGGAGAGCTTCGAGGTGTACGTCCCGACGAGCTTCAACTTTGCCAAGACTGGTTGGCTCTACCTCGAGTCGGCGGTCTACGGGAAGCCTTTCAATGGAACGCCACCGGTGACCCTCTCGATCGAGAATGGGGCCTTCCGCTTCCAGCGCACCAGCCTTGGGGGCAATCCCTTCCAGATCGCTTGGACCACTCCGGTCGTCAAGGGTCAGTGGTATCGCTTCACCTGGCACTTCGACCTGTCGGCTTCCGGCTGGGTAGAGCTCTACGTCAACGACGTGCAGGAGCCTCTGCTCGACGGTAAGACCCAGGTGATGCGGCTTCCGATCGCCATGCTGGATGCAACCGACTCCAAGGGCCCCTGGTACTCACAGGAGCAGGTCTACTACCAGCACGGCGCGTATCCGTCGGCAACCGTCGACTTCAAGAACTACGCGATTGGCACCACGCAGGCCGCTGCCGAGTCTTGAGGCAGGAGAAAGACGATCCCGGCGCCGAGCGGGATCTCTAGGCCAAGTGGATGACGACCCCGCTTCGGCGGGGTCGTCGGCGTCTCCGGCCACTTACGCGCTTCGCCGGCGCGCCGTCCCGGCTGAGGCCGTGAAATCAGGATCGGTTCGGTCCTCGCCATCTGTTCTTCGTACGATGCACCTCGTGGCAGCGCTAATACCAATGTGTCTGGAGAGCCGGCTAAGGCGGACGATGTCCGGCGGCCGGTCATCTGCGGGGGCGTAATGGGCGATCACCTCATCGTCATGCACTCTGCGGTGCGGGCTTGTGTGGGCTACAGCCGCCACGAAGCTCCCTCGATCCTGCTGGACGGCTCATCGCTGGCGCGCGACACGGAGCACGGTCGCGCCGTCACAGCCCAGCTGACGCGCCGGCATGGGACTCTCGAGGAAGCGATCGATGCCGCGGTGGTCGCGCTCGGCGCCGCCGGATTGTCAAAGGGGATCAACCGCCAGGCGCGTGCGGCGTGCGAGGACTACTTCTACGGCCGGCTCGAGCTGACGCCAAGCCACAAATTGGGCGGACCCGAAGCACCCGTGGAGACGCTCGAACCGATGCCCGAGCCGATGTATCGGGCACTTGAGGACATCGTCGGCTTCGTAGTTGACGGCGAGTACGAGGATCTCCGCGCCGCGTCTGACAACCGGCTCGAAGTCGAGGATTTGCGCCGTCGCATCGAGGACGACTGCCCAGAGTCGCTGGTGCTGCCGCCGAGGGAGCTCTACCAGGTCGAGGCGATCACCAAGTCCGACGATCCTGATCTGCCGGGCTGGGCCTACTTTCTCGACCTGTGGACCGACAACGGAGCGGCGCAACTGCACATCGAGGGCGAGCTCGAGGAGTCGGGTCACCAGTTCAAGGCAACGCTGAACGACATCTTGCCCTGAGGCGCCGCGACGCCGTTAACGCGGAAAGCCCACCCGTAAGTGGACTCTCGGCCATCAGAAGATCCGGCGGCTCTCGCGGGAAGGGGACATTCAGATGAAGGTCTCGCCCTCTTGTTGCCATCGCTGTCTGACTGTGTCAGCGTAGCGCATCTCCCGTTGGCGTCGATAACGGCGAGCGGTGTGCAGCGTGCCGGAGAGTTGAACCGCGAGGCGCTACGGGAGCAGGTTGCCGCATCGGTTACCGACCGAACCGGGGAGTCAGCCGGCGATTTCGTGCAGCAACTGGGCGACTTCGTCGGGGGCTGAGAACATCGCCCAGTGTCCTGTCGGGAGTTCGCGCAGGTCCCAGTCTGGATCGACGAACGGGGCGGCACGAGGATCTCCGTGCGCGATCAGCTCCTTGACCGCGGCGACGGTAATCCCGCCCGCCGTGCAGAAGATCACTGATCGACGGACGCCTGACGGCTTCTCATGTTCGAGTCGCAGCTGCGTGGTGAAAGTTGCGTACGGTTGCGCCGTGCCGCGGTCCGCGATCGCCGTGAAGTGTTCGTCGGTCAGTCCTGCCGCGCTGCCGAACTGGCCCGACTCGAGCGTTGCGCGGTCGGGGACCGGCCAGCGCCAGCCCTCGCCTTCACGCTCGACTGCCGAGCGCTGAGATTCGCGTTGTTCAGAGGTTTGCACGTCGCCGATCGCGGTGCCGTCGGGTAGCGGCGAGGAGTCCAGATACACGACGGCGTTGAGCCGCTCGGGCCGGCGGTCGGCGGCACCGGCGACCACCACGCCGGCGTAGCTATGCCCCACGAGCACGGCATCGCGTAGGTCCTCGTAGTCAAGGACACCGAGAACGTCGGCGATGTGGGTGTCAAGATCCACGCTCCGGTCGGCCAAATGAGCGCGGTCACCGAGGCCGGTGAGGGTGACCGGGTGGACATCGTGACCGAGGGCGCGCAGCTGGCCGGCGACCTCTCGCCACGCCCAGCCGCCCAGACACGCGCCCGGGACCAGCACTAAGGGACGGGGACTCATTGCTGACAACAGCATCCCAGACTCGCGAGAACTGGGGCTATCGCTAGGAGCGAGGGGCAACCTTGCGGCCTGGGACGCTGCATCAAAAGCTGAGACGGTCGCTGACCGCGGCGTTCGTCTGTATAACGTGGCGATGTCTGAGTCTGTTGATCGACGTGTCGTTGTGACCGGCGCGGCTGGGCGGATCGGAACGGTGGTTCTCGACGCGCTTGCCTCCCGTTGGCATATCCGTGCGACGGACCTGGAATCTGCGGACGGGATCGAAGAGCTCGATGTGACCGATTTCGAGCGCTGCTTGGCGATGTTCCAGGGCGCGGATGCGGTGGTTCATCTCGCCGCTAATCCAAACCCACATGCCGAGTGGAGTGCCTTGAGCGGACCGAATGTGGACGGTGCCTACGCGGTTGCCGCGGCGGCGCGCGAGTGTGGGGTCCGGCGGCTTGTGCTTGCCTCCAGTGTGCAGGCCGTCTCGGCCTATCCAGATGCTCTGCAGCGGCGCGTGGCGGATGCTCCCCTCGCGGCGAATCTCTACGGTGCGACCAAGGCTTGGGCAGAAGCGCTGGGCGGCTGGGTCGCGGCGAGTTCTGGCACATCAGTTGTCGCAATCCGGATTGGCTACTTCTCCGAGCAGCCGCCAGCTGGTGACCAGGCCACGCCCCGCAACCTCTCAGCGTGGCTGAGTCACGGCGATTGCACGCGACTCATCCAAGCGGCAGTCGAGTCCGAGAATGATGGCTTCGTCGTCGTGAACGGAATCTCGGCCAACCGCTACCGCATTTCTGAACTCGGAGAGGCCGAGCGTCAGATCGGTTACGCACCCATCGACGACACCTGGGCCTGGCTCGCGCCGAACGGCGGGTGAGTGCGCGCGGCGACAATCGCACCGGCGACCACGGCTACGCAGATTTCGCCCCCCAATTTGACGTCGTCTGGTCAGGCACAGGCGGTCCGAAATAGCAGTCGACGTGCGCGATGAGCTCGTCCCTGAATTCAAAATGCTCGACGTTGATGAACCCAGCCCCCTCGAGCGTGCTCGCGTGATACCTGACCAACGCATGGTCACGATCGGCGCAGACGTCTAGAAGGTCGAAGTGTCTGATCGCCTCGTGATTCGGCCAGCACCGAGTGAAGTACTCGGCTTGATCGATGTTGTCGTCGTCGTTGGGGCTGCTGAACGTGAACTGCGTGTGGAGGGCTGACTCGATCAGGGAGCGGTCACTGTCGTCATAGGCCTCGTAGTAGCGCCGAATCAGCGCAACTCGATCTTCGGGTCCTGATTGCACGGGTTCTCCTCCGTATGTCTATCCGCGCATGGCGGCGGGGTGCTCTCAGGCAGCGGGCGTCAGCGCGACGAGTGGAATCGGGCGGGTCGTCTTCTTCTGGTAGCCGTCGTAGCGGTTGCTGTTCTTGTCGTTTACGAGCTTCCACAGCCGGGCGTAGTCCGGATCACCAGCCCCGATCTCGAGAGCGTTCGCCGGAAAGCGCGTACGTCCGATCTGCACCTCGACCATCGGCTTGGCCCTCAGGTTGAGCAGCCAGGCGGGAGCCTTCGGGTCGCCGCCCTTGGACGCAACGACGATGTATCGGTCTCCGTCCTTGGCGTACACCAGCGAGTTGACGCGCGTCTGTCCGCTCTTTCGACCCGTCGTGCGAAGCATCAGACACGGCACACCGAGCACGCGGTGACCGATGAGCCCGTCGGTGTGTTCATACACGAACGCATGGACCCGCAGGATCGATCCCAGAACGCTTGCGGAGCTGGACACAACCGCAGAGACTACGCCCCCCGTGACCCAGTTTGCCGAGGAGGCTCCATGGCTGCATATCTCATCTATGCCCGTAGCGAGATCACTGATGAGGCGACCTCAAAGCGCTACAGCCAGCTGGCCGTTCCCCAGATCCACGAGTTCGGAGGCGAGGTGCTCGTGGCGCGGGGAGCGGTTCACGTCCTCGAAGGAAACTTGAACCCCCAGTCGGTCACGATCTTGAGATTCGAAGATCGCGACGCCCTGATGCGCTGGTACGAGTCTCCCGAGTATGCGCCGCTCAAGCAGATGCGGCTCGACAGCAACATTGGCGACATCATCGTCGTCGACCCCGGTTAGCTGCTTCTCACGGTCACGCTCGCCACGCGCAAAGGAGGGCTCGCGCTTCGGATCGTGGTTTGCATGCGGCATGTGGTTCACGAGGGCAACTCCGCGGAAGGCTAATTGACCGCGCAAGCATCCTTCCGCGTAGTTGTCCGCCCAAGGCAAGCGCTCGCGTGGACAAGCACTCGTGACGCACGCTCTGCTGCCATGCTGTGTTGAACCCGACTGATCAGGTCGTGACAGCCCGACCAAAGGGACCGTCCGGCATGCGTCACCGCACACTCATCGCCACGTCCGTCATCTCGGTTTCCGTCATCTTGCTGCTCGCAGCTTGCGGCGGCGCTCAAGCGGCCCGAGCGTGGCGCACTTAGGTGCAGCGGCCGGTTCCGGCCGGTCGGCCCCGGGATCACCTGACTTCACGGCCCGACTGCTCAAGTACGCAGACGGCTTCGACCCGGCGCCCAGTAAATAGGCCCGCATCTCGCGTCGACGCCCGACGCGCGCCGCGAAGTCACTGTCAAGCAAGTGGTCTGGTCTGACTGCCTGTGCTCCGCCCGATCGGTCCCGTTCGGGGTCTGTAACACAGTCGAGACGGGCTGGTGCCGGCCCGCGAGCTCGTTGTCGGGGAGACGTACTGCGAATGCGTCTGGCGACTCTTCGGGAGGACTCGGCGGAGGTCGCGACAGTGGCAGCGGTCTCCGAACAGGTGGGGCGCGGGCCGGAATTCAAACCGCACACGCATCTCGGCCCGACCCGCGTTCGCGAAGGTGTGCTTGGTGCGTCGGGCACGTCGATGGTTTCCCCTGCTCCCAGGACCTGACGGCTGCGGCCTACTTCAAAAACCGCCTCGCCAGCGAGCACCTCAAAGTGCTCGTCTTGATGCGGATGGATGTGAGTAACTCCGGCGAACCCGCCCGGCGGAAATCCCCTCGGCGGCAAGCAGCTCACGTCGGTCGGTTGAGGTCACGAGAAAGACCAGCCGTTGCCCCGTCACGGGGTTCTCGATCACCTCACCAGCGCGTGCCACTCTGCCCCCTTAGTAAGACGCCTGAGCCAAAGCTAGCCGCTCGACTCGCCGCTGGTCAAATCCTGATCTGGATGCCGCGAGCGGATGTCGCGACTACTGGCTGTCCGGCCAGGTCGCCGTAGCACGAACGCCATCACCCCCCTCGGGTTTGGGGCCGCCGACGGCGATGATGTCGAGCCCATCGGGACCCGCCTCGAATGCGCGTACCACCTCGGGCGCGACCCGGACGACATCCCAGGTCCGGAGCTCCTGAGTCTCGTCGTCAAGCAGAATCCGGCCGGAGCCAGCAACGACCACATAGGCCTCCTCTTGCTCCTTGTGGCTGTGAGCCATGGCGCTACGCAGATTCGGGGCGTATCGAAAGAGACTGACCCCAAGGTCGCGGGATTCCAGGTGCTTTCGACCGAAGCGGCCCTCAAGCCCCTCCACCCGCTCACCGACGGAGTCCTCTACCTCGAGCAGGTTCACCTTCGCAAAACGGGACATGCGACCTCCTTGGCTGGACAGCGAGTCGGTGCGGCATCAGAGACCCTAGCTGCTAGGCCGCCACGATTCGTGTCGGGACGACTAGCTGTTCTCGCTGATCGGTGGGTACGTCTCGGTGATCAGGAAGAGCAGAGCGTCCGCGCGCATCGTGTACGACAGCGCGAACTTCAGTGCGTCCTGCAGCGATTCGGGCTGACGGCCCGTGATCACGATCGCGAACCATGACAGGAACGACACGAACGCGATCACGATGCTCATCGCGTAACGGATGACCACGGCAAGGATCGCGTAGAGCGGACGGAATAGAACTTTGAGACGGCTGTAGCGCGGTTGCGCCGGAGCGATGTGGACGCGCACCGGATAGTTGTCGTCGTCCTCGCCGCTGAATGGTGGGTACTGGTCGACACCCAGGTACAGGTAGGCGGTAACGCGTGTGATGTAGCGCAGAAACCCACAGCTGAACCCGTAGAGCGAGTCAGGCCAGCGTCCTGTGAATATGAGCGCGAACCACGACACGATCCATACCACGTAGAACGCGATCGAATAGAAGAATGCAAAGAACAGCTGCGGCCACACAAGGATGTACCGAAAGAACGTGCTCAGCCGGCTGCGGCGATCGACGTACTCCATCTCGAACGCGACGGGATAGGACATATCTGCGACTCCCCCAGAATCCTGCTTTACACCGTATCTCGGCGCATCATATATGCAAGCACCACGGCAGCTCTCCCGCGCGACTTCGCGTGGCTTCCCCCTGGCGTAGGCTAGAGATGGTGAGCTCGACGAGAGGGGTGTCGCACTCTCCATGGACAAGGAAGGCGCCATGAAGCTTCTCCTCACCTCCGGCGGCGTCAGCAACCAAAGCATCCGCGACGCGCTCGTCGACATGCTGGGCAAACCCATCGCCGAGTCCACCGCCTTGTGCATCCCCACAGCGATGTATGGCATGCCCGGGACCGCCGTCATGACGTGGCGGCAGATCGCCGGGCAGACCCCCACCCCCATGGTCGAGCTCGGGTGGAAGTCCGTGGGGATGCTGGAGCTGACCGCGCTGCCCAGCATCGACGAGGAGAGCTGGGTCTCCACCGTCCGGGAGACCGACGCCTTGCTGGTGTGCGGCGGCGACGTCCTGTACCTCCACCACTGGATGCGCGCATCCGGCCTGGCGGATCTATTCCCTTCGCTGAGCGAGACGGTCTACGTGGGACTGAGCGCCGGCAGCATGGTGATGGCCCCGCACGTCGGGGAGGAGTTCGTCGGTTGGAAGCCGGCTGCCGGCGGCGACAGAGCGCTGGGCATCGTCGGATTCTCGATCTTCCCGCACCTGGACAACGTGATGTGCCCGGAGAACACCATGGCCGACGCCGAGAGGTGGGCCGCGCGCGTGCCGGTGCCTGGGTACGCGGTCGATGACCAAACGGCCATCAAGGTGGTGGATGGTGCCGTTGAGGTCGTCTCCGAGGGACACTGGAGGCTCTTCGACCACCAGGCAGTTTCCCCCCAACGCGGCAGCTGAGCGGTCAATCACCCCGTCGGGATGATGTTCGTCAGGGTTGCAATGCCGATACTCCAGTGGCATGCCAGCGACCCACTCGCGCGGCGCGTTGCGAAGTCCGAGGGCATGACTCGCGGGCGTTGGATGGCGCTTTGTTTCGGCTTCGGATCGGTCTGTTTTCTGATCGGACCGTTTCCTGGCTATGCGAGCCTGGTCGGCGACGGCGCGGATGCCGTCACGTTCTTTGTCGGATCGATCCTGTTCACGACCGGCGGGGGGCTTCAGAGCTGGCTCGCGTGGCCGGCAAGACGCTCGCCGGGCGAGGGCCGCGCGGGCTGGTGGTCGTCGGCGATCCAATCTGCGGGGACGCTGTTCTTCAACATCACCACGTATCAGGCTATGCACAACGCCGTGACCGGCTCCGAGTACGACAGGCTAGTCTGGCGACCAGACTGGCGGGGTTCGATCTGCTTCCTCGTCTCGGGTGTGATCGCGTACCGCGCGTCGCCCCGCAACGGGTGGCTTCCCGCGCGCGGAGGGCCGGGGTGGTGGCAGCCGTCGGTCAACCTGCTCGGGTGCATCTTCTTCGGCATCTCCGCAATCGCCGGTTACGTCGTTCCGTCAACCGGCTCGATCATCGACCAAGCCGCCGCGAACTGGAACACGGCGCTCGGGGCCGCGTGCTTCCTGGCCTGCGCTGTCGACACTCTGCATACCGACGAGGCGGCGAAGTTGCCCGGGCACAGCGGACTCCACAAACTCGAACACGCTCTAGAGCGCGACCTCAAGGAAGTCACCTGACAACTCCACGCTAAGTCGCCATCGGGATAGTCGGCGATAAGTGGCGGCTAACGACGGACGCGATCCGCTGGGTCCGTGAGCCGGTCGGTGAAGTGACCGACCCGCTATATGTCGGGTGTCGACGTATGCTGGTGTTATGGAGCTGAGACCGCCGAGCTATTTTCGCCTTGGCCGCTTTGATCGACGGCCCTTTGCATGGCTATGCGATCGCGGAGCAGGCGCGGGATTCGGGCGTGGGTTCCGTCCGGTGGTGAGTCTTAAATGACCTCTGAACAGGACTTTGTACGACTGTGTGCGCAGTTGGGGCCCTGTCCAGGAGGTCACTCATATGGTGCAGGTCAGGGCGGACGTTCACGCGGGCCGCGGAGCTTGGATTCGGTGGCGATCAGGTTCGATGATCAGCGGTTGATCAGCGACGCTGGCTGCTGTTGTGCGCGACGTTGGCTGAGCGGCTCGGGCTCGAGGAGTTGGTGAATGAGTCGGTGTGGCTCGGGAACAAGGTTCCGGGCGGGTTGCCGGGCTGCAAGGTCATGACGCTGCTGCACGGGATGCTCGCCGGGGAGACAGCATCGACGACATGGAGCTGCGTGCCCGGTTGACCGGCCAGATCCTGGGGCACCGGGTGATGGCTCCTTCGACCTTGGGCACGTTTCTGCGGGCGTTCAGCTTCGGGCACGTCCGCCAACTCGACCGTGTTCTGGATGTCGCGCTCGCGCGTGCATGGGCGGCCGGTGCTGGGCCTGGTGATCTGCCGTTGGTGATCGATATCGACAGCTTCGTTGGCGAGGTCTACGGTGAGCAGAAGCAGGGCGCTGCTACGGTTACACGCACCGTCTCGGTTACCACCGTTGCTCGCTATCCGCTCAGAGAACGGTGAGGTCATCCACATCCGGAACTGCTAAGGCTCAGCGAATACAGCGCGGTTCGAGCAATTCATCGAGGAGTTGCTCGTGCGTGTCGCCGTGCCGGCCACACAGGCCTTGTCGTGATCCGCGCCGACTCCGGTTTTGAGAACCACAAGCAGTTCAAGGCACTTCACCGTGACGTGTGGAGTTCTCGATCGTGCTGAAGAGAAAAGACGGCGCGCGCTGATCGCCGAGATCCCCGAGCAGGACTGGATCGCGATCGCTGACTACCGGACACCGGTGAGGCTCAGATCGCTGAAACGATGCTCGGGCAATTCCGGGTGATCGTGCGCCGCACCGTCTGGTCGGTGAGCAGGCCGAGTTGTGGCCGACTGGCGCCACCACTGCTTCGCGACCAACCGGACTGTTCCACGCTCACCGCTGACATCGATCATCGCGACCACGCGGTGATCGAGCTCGGGATCCGTGACCTCAAAGACCAGGCGCTGGCGCACTTCCCTCCGGCATCTACTCGGTGAACAGTGCTGGACCGTGATCGCCGCGCTCGCGCACAACCTCGGGCGCTGGAGCACACTCATCGGCCAGCCGACCAAGCTGGTCCAAACCGCAGCACCAGACGCCGACGGCTCCTCACGATCCGGCCGGCTCCTTCACAGCGGCGCCGCTGGACGCTACGACTACAGCCGCTGGCATGGCAGACGAGTTCCTCACAGTCCTGGCACGGTTACGGGCTTGCAACGCTGCACTGAACGCGACCGACGACCTCAGATCCAGCAGGCGACGGCAACAGCCGCACTCACGCTGCCAAAAACAGAGAACCAGCACCTCGAGGCTCTCGATCACAACGAACCACGACGTCACGACGAACAGAGCAGACTCAAAATTCAGGGCAGCCGCTCACCCAACTCGGTCGTTTGGTGGAAGCGATCGCGCTGGTATAGAACTGGTGCCTTCTTGCCTTCCTCTGACGGAAGGTCGCGCCAGTCTAGGGACCGCGGCTGTGGAGCCGCGCCGATCCGGGGCGTGTACAACGGTCCAGGGCAGCCGGGTCAGGTTGTCGGGACAAGGGAGTCAGGCGATGACACGGTATTTGATCTTGTTCGATGCTCACGCGATGAACCACATCCCTGGGGAGGACATGCCGGCGGTGGCCAAGGCGGCGCGGGCCGTCTGTGAAGAGGCCATCAGCGCCGGCGTGTACGTCTTAGCTGGCGGGCTACAAGACCAGCCGGCGAGCATCGTGGCTCCCGATGGGACGGTAATCGACGGTTCGAATCCCGACGCCATCAGCGGGATCACGGTCATCGATGTGCCCTCGCGCAAGGAGGCGCTGAAATGGGCTGCGAAGGTGGCTGAGGCGTGCCGCTGCGCGCAGGAGGTCCGGGAGATCGGGTTTGATCCCGAACTCGACGCGATGCTACGCGGCGACGTGTGAGTGCAGGGGGCTAAGACAGGTTGGGCGGGCCGAAGCCACCGCAGCCGCAACCCGCCTTGATCGAGTTGACGGCGTCTCCCGGAAGGTGTTTACCCAGGTTGTACGCGCCAGGTATGAGGCGGTGATCCCCTCAACGTCGTTGATCTGTGCCTGTTGAGTTTGACCGCTCTCACGGATCACCACGACCTCGTGTCGAAGTCAGCTCTCGCGGCCACCGTCCTCCGCGCCCGGAATTCCGCGTCGCCGAATTCCGGACAAGTTCCAACGGCCCTGACGCTCAACTGCGCGTCGAGCGCCACTGTGCCATTTGCATCGGATAGATCGGCCTTGAAGTCCTTGGTGAACGGCGCCCACCAGAGGTCAGCCGTGGCAGCGCCAACACTAGAGCTGTTGCATCAATTGCGAAACCGAGGAACGCAACGAGAATTACAACGGTCTGTGTTACCGAGATCAGGGCACTTATTCTCTCAGTCTGCTCAGCGCATTCATCGCCCCGAAATACTCGCCGAGCCAAAGCCCGGGTGACTAGTACAGCTTTCACCATGTCGCCGATCCGATTCTCAGCGAGGAAGCCTTGCGCCAGCGAAAGCGCTCGTCATGCGTAGTCGTGCATCCCGAAGCCTTCCAGGATCTGTGGCGTGGCGCGCTCGATCCGCGCGAAGCGGGTCTTGGACTGCTTGGCGCCGCTGAAGTGCAGTAGCCAGCCGCGCCTGCGTCCGGGGGTCAAGCGCTCCCAGGCGTCGCGCAAACCTGGATCGGCGTCGAGCGTCATCACGAGCTCCTCGGGATAGGGATCTTCGACCGCGCGATTGCGGTCGGGGAGCGACAATCCGGCCTGCTCGACGCGGATTGCGTCCCTAACGAGCGCAACGATCGTGCGCTTCGTTTTGGTGATGTCTGCGACGGAGCGGAACTCGAGGCGCAGCGCGGAGCGGGTGTTTTCACCCTGCTCCCTCAGCGCCCTGTCGGGATCCTTGAGCAACGCGCCCTTAAAGAACAGCAGTGCACATATCTCCTTGAACGGCTGGAAGATAACGACGTTCGATCCGTCGTAGGCGTAGCACGGCTTGTACCACTTGAACTCCTCCTGCAACCCGGCCCGAAGCAATATCGGCCGTAGGGTCTCGAGCTCGGCGCGCCACGCGTGCATCCCCTCGATGTACTTCCCAACCTTCGGATTCTCCGGCGTGTCGGTCATTAGTGGCCCTCCGTCGCCGGCCACTCTAGCCGCCAGTCCGCGACGAACTCAATGTTGGGCGGTCACCACCAGTGACCGGCATCGAAGGCTGCCGCCGACCAGCGCCTACTGACCAGAGGCCGGACCACGGACGCTCGGTAGCCAACGCGATAGTCGGCGACGATTCGACCCTTACTTGGAAGCACTGGTCTCGTGGCGTCGCCGGTCGGCCTACGGTCTGACGGGCACGCGCTCAGCGAACTCGACCAAGATCTCCACCTGCCCGTCGGCCAGACCCGTCGCCGGATCGATGTCGAGCAGCAACGAGGGCTCGGTGGGGTTTTGCGCCGGCGTCCCGCCGGCGATCACTTCCTATCCCGAGCTACGCAGAGCGGACCATCGGATTTGCGACGAATCCCTCCGTGAGGTTGCCCCGCCGGGGTCTCCGCGATCTGTCGCACCGGGTGTTCGCGAGGGGTTAGGTTATAGGGGTGACCGGAGTGGTAGAGAGCATGGGCGCGCAGCTTAGGCCCGCTGGGGTTGGAGCGACAGCGCGTCGCGCTGGGATGTTGCCGTTCCCGGGGAAGCCCGCCGGGACCGTGAATGCCGACATGCCGTTTGACCATCTCGTCGTCGTGATGATGGAGAACCATTCGTTTGACAACCTCTTCGGAGAGCTGGGGAAGAGCAGAAGCGACGTCGACACGCTGTCCTTCGACGGTTCGGGCAACCCCACCAATAGCAACCCGGGTCCTGCGGCTCCCGGAGGGCGCGTCAACGCGTTTCCGTTTGGAAACACTGCGCAGAACCGACACGTCACGCAGAGTTGGGATGCGACGCACGCGCAGATCAACGGCGGCGCGATGGACGGTTTCGTGACCTCTTCAAACGGCGCCCGGGAACCGATGGGGTTCTATCCCGCGACGGTACTCCCGTTCGCCTACTCGCTCGCGACGGAGTTCACGATCGGCGATAGGTGGTTTTGCTCCATGCCGGGACCGACTTATCCCAATCGTCGTTTCTTGCTTGCTGGTACTGCTTACGGCTGCATTCACACGGGCTTTGACACGTTCCTTGACCCGCCGCCGCCGCACGGGACGATCTGCGATCTCCTCTCAGATCACAACGTCAACTGGTGCAACTATTTCAGTGACATACCGATGACGGCGGTGATCCCGTCGATCATCCTCAAGCACCTCCGCCACCTCGCATCGATCGACAAGTTCTTCCGTGACTGCGAGGCCGGAACGCTGCCGGCTGTCAGCATCGTCGATCCCCGCATCGGATTGATGTCCGATATCGGCGCGCCGTTCAAATCGCTGCCCGCGGCCGTGAAGAGCGCGCTCAATGTGTTGGGGGTCGACTTCGATAACAAACAGGCTCCCGCTGAGACCCAGGAGGACCCCCAAGACATGTATTGGGGGGAGGCGTGGGCGGCGAAACTCGTCCAAGCCGTGATCGACTCGAAGAACTGGGAGCGAACGCTCCTGATCTACATCTACGACGAGCACGGCGGTTACTACGATCACCTCCCGCCTCCAGCCGCGATCGCGCCCGATGCGATCGCGCCGAACCTGAAGACCGGCGACCTGCCGGGCGCCTACAACCTCTACGGACCACGCGTGCCGGCAGTCGTGGTTTCCCCTTACTCAGCTGCAGGGGGCGTGACCAGCGTCCTCCACGACCACACATCGGTTCTAGCCACGATCGAAGCCAAATGGAACCTGCCAGCCCTGACAAACCGAGACGCCAACGCGCATACCGTGATGGATTTCCTCGACCTCGGCCTGAAGCCGCGAACAGCGCTCAAGGTCGCCGTTCCATCTGCGCAGGAACCATCCGGCCCCGTGACTCCCGCCGCCAGCGCGATTTAGAGCAGTCCCGGGGTGGTCGCTCAAACGCAGGAGCGTCGGGCTCGGTGACAAGTCGCGCCCAGACGCTGCTCAGCGCCGTCAGGGCGGCGTACCCGCTCGGCCGCTGTTGCTACTCCGGCTGCCGAGCGGACGAGGCTCGCCAGAGCAGCGCTTGACCGACGATCACCCGTTCCCCGTCGACCGCGGCTACGGGAGACCCGTAGAGGTCATAGCCGAGCGCAAGGGCCTCGCTCACTCGGCGGCAGAACGAGTCGTCATCCGGCCCGGTAAGCAGTCGGTATCGCGGTAGCCCGTCGGGCGGATTCTGCGACATCGGAAGATCGTTTCACATCCACTGAGCGAAGTCGCGGCGAGTGCTTTCGTGTTCGGCCGGCGCGATCGACTTGCTCTCTCGACTGCGTCTGTCGCACTACGGGTGGACGATCTCGGCGGCTGCGGTGAGCGGGTCGATGTTTGCTGCGTGGGCGATGCCGGCGCGGTACTCGTCGGTGTTGGTGAGTGGTGGGGTCAGGTTCCGCTCGTAGCGGACTCGCTCGGCAGCGACCATCCGGAAGCCGATCTCGTGCTCGAGCCGCTCCGCGAGAGTCCACAGGCGGCCGGCCGCCGTTGCGTCCTCGTTTCGCGCGGCGACGCAGGCGAGACCCGCGAGGCAGTACGCCCCCAACCGCACGTCACCCTCTTGCAGACCGACTGCGAGCGCCTCACGGTAGTAGCGCTCAGCGGTGGCGATGTCGTCCGCGTCGAGATAGAGGTCGCCGAGGCTGTGCACCGTTGCCGCACTACTGCCGAATCCGTTTGCGCGTCGAATCTCCATGGAACGGGCGAACAGCTCGGCGGCCCGCTCGAAATCGCCGAGGTCCCGGAGAGCCTCAGCGATGGAGTGCAACGTGTGCGCGATCCCCAGCGTGTCGCCGAGGCGTTCGTAGATCAGAAGCGCCTGCTCCGCCCATGCGAGGGCGCTCTCCGGCGCGCCGGCGATGAACTCGGCGGCGCCGAGGTGATGCAGCACGAGGGTTTCGCCGCGTTCATCGCCGGCGTCCCGGTAGAGCGTTAGCGCCTCTGTCAGTGCCGCCCGCGCCTGATCGAGGCGCTCGAGGAACACCAGCGCGTGGCCGAGCCCGGCGAGAGCCTTGGCGCGGTCTTCCGGCGGCAGTGCGGTCGGATCGGCCAGCGCGCGCTCATACCACCGCTCCAATTCACGTATGCGTCCGGCCCCTAACCAGGGCGTGAAGAGGGCGTCGGCGAGCGGGAGAGCAGCGACGATGTCGTGGTCAAGCGCCCAGGCGAGCGCGAGTCCGACATCGGGGGCGTCCTGGCGCAGCCGAATCAGGTCATCGGTGCCCTCCCGGAGGCCGCCTCCATCGGCGACACCGAGCGCGAAATACCAGCGTGCGTGGCGGGTGCGAATCTCGTCACGCTCGTCGCTCGAGTCGAACTGCTCGAGTGCGTATTCGCGCGTAGTCTGCAAGAGGAACAGCCGGCCGTTGTCGCCGTAGCGCACGAGGCTCTTGTCAATCAGTGACCGCATGGCGTCGAGATCGGCGCCGCAGATCTGTTCCGCCGCCTCCAGCTCGAAGCTGCCGACGAACACCGCCAGCCGTGTGAAGAGCCGCTGCTCGGGCCCGCTCAGCAGGTCGTAGCTCCAGGCGATCGTCGCCCGCATTGTGCTGTGCCGCTTGGGAAGGTCGCGGCGCCCACCGGCCAGGAGCGGGAGCCGCTGCTCCAGCCGGGTGAGGAGCTGCTGCCCGGAGAGGAGCTTGACCCGCGTCGCCGCTAGCTCCAGCGCGAGCGGAAGTCGATCGAGTCGCTCGCAAATCGCGTCGATCTCAGCGCCCGGCTCGTAGCCCGGCTCCACCTGCCGCGCCCGCGCGGTGAACAGCTCGACGGCAGCGTCGGGCGACAGCGGCGCCACCGGGTATTCCTGTTCGGCGGCTACCCCGAGCCGCTCCCGGCTCGTCACGATCACCCCGCAACCAGGCGCGCCGGAGAGCAGCTCGGCGACCGCGCGAGCTGCCTCGATCACATGCTCGAAGTTGTCAAGCACGAGCAACAGCGCTCGCCCCCGCAGATACATCGGCAGATCCACGATGTCGCCGAGCACCGCCGCGATCGTCGCCGGCACCAGCCGTGCCTCGCTGACCATGGCGAGCGGAACCCACCACACGCCGTCCGGATACCGGTCGGCGAGACCCGCCGCAAGCGCCATCCCGAGCCGGGTCTTGCCCGTCCCACCGGTTCCCGTCAGGGTGATCAGCCGGCGCGAATCAGCGAGCGTCATCAGCTCGGCAAGTTCGCGCTCGCGGCCGATGAGGGGTGTCGCCTGCTCGGGCAGATGGGCACGGCCCACGGCCGTCACGGCCGTGACGGCCGTCGCGGCGGCGGGCGGGGCCGGCTGGCCTGAGTTGGTTTGGAGCAGCGCCCCGTCCTGAGCAAGGATCGCTTCGTGCAGTTGCCGAAGCTCGACCGAAGGCTCAATCCCCAGTTCGTCGACCAGCGCCGACCGTGCGGCACGGTATGCGGCCAGCGCTTCCGCCTGTCGTCCGGTCCGGTACAGAGCCAGCATAAGCTGGCCCCGCAGACGCTCGCGGTACGGGTAGTCGCGTACGAGACGCTCGAGTTCGCCCAGCACCTGCGCCTCCTGGCCCAGCAGCATTTCGACCGCGATCCGCTCCTCCAGCACGGCAGCGCGCATCTCGCCCAGCCGCGCGATCTCCGCCTGCGCGAACGCGTCGTATTGAAAGTCGGCCAAGACGTCGCCACGCCACAGCTCGACCGCGCCGCTCAGCGCGGCGAGTGCCTGATCTGGTTGTCCCTCCGCCAGCAGCGATCGGCCCTCGCCGATCAGGCGCTCGCATCGCTGCACATCGAGCTCGTCGGGCCCGACTGTCAAGACGTAGCCACCTGCAGTCGTGACCAGCCGCTCCCCGTCTGGATCTGAGTCGCCGGCAAGGGCCCGGCGTAGCCGCGATACGTGCACGTGCAACCCCTTGACGCCGCTCGCCGGCGGCGCACCCGCCCACAGCTCCTCAACCAGCTGATCGCTCGACACGACCTCGTTCGCCCGCAGCAGCAGCAGAGCAAGCACGGCTCGCGGCATCCGCCCGCCCAGGGCGAGCTCCCGCCCATCGTCACCGACTGCCTGCAAAGGACCCAGGATCCCGAAACGCATACGCCCTCGCGACCGTACCGATCCCCGCCAGACTCCGCCGACCGAACACCGCCGACGGCGTTCGACCCGCGGCTGCAGTGTCCGGGCCGAGGCGTTTACCGGACAGCAAGCCGGCTGCAACCGGTGCGGATCACATTGGCTGCCCCACCACCAGACAGAGGTCAGCCATGGGTCCCCAACTCACCCTCATCGCCGCCCAACAGCACTACGCCGACCTGCACCGAGCCGCCGACCACAACCGCATCGTGCGCAGCGCCACCACCGCCACCAGCAGCCACACGGTCCTCGCACCCCGCCACGCCGCCGCCGCGCGGGTTTCGCTCCTGCGCTGGCTCCGCCGCCTAGCCTAAGCGCACTCGGTTAGCGACCGACAGCGAACCGCAACACGTCCGCGAAGACGCGGCCGAGGCCGAAGGTACCGACGCCGGGCACCACGGTCACGGGCGGGTCCCCGCCCAGCAGTGCGGCGACGCGGCGGGCGTGAGCGGGCGGGTGCGCTTCGTCCAGTTCGCCCGTCCACAGCGCGGTCGGTATCGCGCCGGCTGGCGGTGTGGCGATACCCCACGGACTGGCTACGAGGCGGATTTCCTCGATAGCCGCTTCCGGGCTGCCCAGGAACTCGCGCATCGTCCTGAGGTGGATGTTGCGGATGAACGGGTCATCGAGAAACGGGCGATCGGCGGCGGGCACCTGGGCGATCGCGGAGTCCGGCAGCTTTTTGAACGTCTGCCTGAGGCCAGCCTTGAGCACAAACGGCGCCTTGCGCGCGAGAAACGTTGCGGTCCGCATCTGCTTGCCGGCATCCATTCGCGCGTCGCGGCTGGTCAGCGGGGCGAGTGCGCCGAGCAGGGCGAGCCCGGTCAAGCGCTGCGGCGCCACGGCGGCGACTGCGATGCCGTACCCCGTGCCTCCTGATTGGGTCACGACCCCGGTGCGCTCGATGCCAAGTGCGTCGAGCAGTGCGAGCTGGTCGGCTGGCCAGTCAGCCATCGTGCGCCCAGGCTTGGCGTCGCTGCCGTGAATCCCGGGACGGTCGGGGATCAGCAGGCGGATGCCGAGCTCACGCGCGGTCGGCGCGAGAACTCGTCCGAGACCACGCGAGCAGGGTCCGTCGAGGACGGTGACCACCGGGCCGGCGTCGGCGCCGGCCAGCAGGTAGGAGAGTGTGCGGCCGCCTGGCAGCTCGATGTGAGACCTCAGCTCTGGTTGCGACATCATGTCGCAAGATGATCGCATACTCTGCGACAGGATGTCGCAACGATCTCCGCGCATCCCGGCTGACGAAGCGCGGCTCCGAATCCTGGCCGCGACGCGTGAACTGCTGCTGGACCGTCCGTTCGCGGCACTGACGGTCGGCGATGTGATGGCCCGGGCCGGGCTCACGCGCACCGTCTTCTACCGACACTTCGACGGCCTTCCGCAGCTAGCCCCCGAACTGCTACCCGATTCCGGGGACCCGCTCGTCGACCAAGTCCTCCGCGGCGCGCCGGAAGACCTCATAGACACCATGATCACCGGCCTGGTGGAGCTGTACGCGGACAATGGCCGCTGGCTCCGCGCACTCGACGCCGCCGCCGCCGCGAACCCGGACGTCGCTGCCGCGCTCGATCGCGCCCTCGTCGGTCCACGTCGGCTGCTCGAGACGCTCGTCGCCGACGCCCCGCACCCGCCGTCCAACCCGCGCGAGTTCGCGCTCCTACTGATGGCGACCCACCGGGCATACCTGCTCGACAAATTCGGCAGCGGCGATGACTCGCCCGACAACCGTCACGACGCTATCGCCGCGCTCGCCGCGCTCTGGCGGCGGCTTCTCGCGCAGTGAAACACCGAGCGCGGGCGGCGCTGTGCGGCTAGTGCGGCGTGACCCCACGTAGCTCGCGGCCGGTGTTGGTCGGGGGGTCCATGTAGAACAGTGAGCCGTCGATGGCCACCCCCTTCGGCGGTGCGTAGGTCTCGTGCGCGTAGCGGGTGTGGACCTTCGCGATCACGTGCTCGCGTTGACTGCCAAACCCGTTTTTCGACGAAACTCTCCATCGCGATGAAACCAGTATCGATGGTTTCATATCGCAAGTCAATCCTCGAGCGGAATAACCCCCGCCAGCACCCACTCGCCGCCCGGCATCAGCGAGGGACGCTAAGTCTGCGGCACGATGACCGGCGGCACGACGACCGGCGGCGTCAGTACCGACGGCACGGCCAGCGGTGCCGCGATGGTCCGACGGCGGCTGGCGATGCTGTCGGTGGCCGCCCAAGCGGCGAACATGAGGGAGCCGATGATGCCAGTGAGCGTCACCAAGACGCCAGCGGCAGCGGCGGCGGCGACACCGTGCGCGCCGAGGATGAGGACGGTGGCCGCAGGTCCGGTGCTCGGGCCGATCGGTAGCTGGCCGACGGTGAACATGACGATCAGGAGTGCCATCGCATCGAAGATCGAGACGTGCACGCCGATCGCGTCGAGCATCAGCCAGTTGCGCAGCACCTGGGCGCAAACCGCCAGCAGCGCGAACGTGATCAGGCGGCCACGGCTCTGCATGCGCAGGACGGCGAGTCCGGCTCCCACCCCGGTGCGGTGCCGGTCCGAGACGCGTGTCAGCAAAGCGATGAGGCCTACCATCAGCGTGACGATGATCGCGGGCACCCACAACGGCACGCCGAGCGGCGCGACCAGGGTGAACGAGAACAGCGCTACGAGCGCCAACTCGACCGTGATGATCGGCACCTCCGCGGCCACCAGCGCCGGCGCCCGCGGCGTCGTCAGTGGCGCGGACCGACGTACCGACGCGATCCGTACCGCCATCCCAACCGAGCCGTTGACAATGCTCGCGACGCATCCGAACGCGGCCGAGCGAAACAGCACCCGGCGGCTGACCGTGCCGCCGGCCGCACGCACGCAGATCGTCCACGCCTCGGTACGGCTCAGCAGCGCGCCGATCTGAAGCAGCACCGAGAGACCGACGAGGGTGAGTGGGGCTGTCTGCAGGGCCGCACTGAACTGCGAACCGTGCCCGGCCAACACGTAGACCAGCAGAGCGGCCACGACGACTGCCCCCGCGACGCTGACGGCGATCCGGCGGCGCATCAAGGAGACGCGAAAGTCGCGTTCAACACCGTCATCACAAACGGGGTCTTGCGGGTGCAGCTCAAGAGTCACGAGGGTCGGCCTACGCGGTAGCGGTTGTCAAGATCATGCGGGCGACTCATCGCATTGCGCGTCACGCCCCTGCCTCCCTGTTAACGACCGTACAGCGGCTGACTAAAGCGGCCCTTTGCAGCAGCGACGCCTAACACGATCCAAAGCTTCAGCGTCGTCGCCAGGCGATCAGGCCGGTCGATGCCGGACGCTCAAATAGCTGCGCTCGAGGTCGAACGACGGCGCAGCTGAGGAACAGCCTTCATTCGGTGCCTCTAACCAGCGCTGGAAGGCGTGAATCTCCTGCTGATGGGCGAGGCAGAAGTCGGCGCTCGGGTCCTGTCGCAGCTCCGGGCAACCGCACGCCCCACATAGGTAATCGTGCTCGCTCACGAAAAGAAACGTAATTCGGCGATGTTGACGCCACGTGTTCATCAGATCACTTGACGTTAGGTCTGATCCTGGTGCGAGCAGATCTCGGCTCAGATCGCCTTCCACCCAAGGGTGCTGCCGCGGCTCGTGCCACGATCCGCGGGCAGCTGCACCGGCCGGCTGCTCGTAACCTGTGTGTAATCGCGCCGTAGCTACAGTGGCTGCGCTTGCTTCGCTCCAAAGGCCACATACCGAGCCGCGCCTACGCCAGGGCGGCTGTCCTCCTTGCGGTGGTTGTCGTCGCTGTGGTCGTGTTGATAGTGGCGGCGGGTGGTCCCAGTACGGAGTTCCCGTTCTCGTCGCTCGGCGCTCCGGCGGTGTCGGGGACCTCTGCGGCCCGCGCCGACTTTTCTCGACATTCCGGTCAGGAGCCCGTGGCATCGCGGTTGTATGTCGGGCTGGCCGAGGCCGGGATCGAGAAGACGTCGGGGTGGTGGGACCGTCGGGCCAACTGGTTCGATGACCAGCTCGGGTCGAACCCCAACCGCGCGCAAGTGACGTTGTGGGACAGCAACGGGATGTTCGAAGCGCTTGATGAGATCGCGATCGCCGATCCCACAACCAAGACCAAGGCGGCGGTTGAGACCTTCGCCCGCGACGAGCAGCGCTACTGGAACCCGAACCTGAGGCCGGTCCCCGGCTACTCACCGCGGGTCGGTGAGCGCAGATCCTCACAGCCAACCTGGTACGACGACAACGCCTGGATCGGCATCGCGTTCCTGGACGCGTACCGCGCCACCGGCAACCACGCCTACGTCACTGATGCCGAGCGCGCGTACGCGTTTATCGCCGCAGGCGGGTGGGACACCAAACAGGGTGGCGGGATGTGGTGGAGCACCGAGCACCAGTGGCTCTCCGGCGAGGCGCTTGCGGCGGCGTCAGACCTGGCCGCGCGGCTCTACCAAGCCACCAATCAAGCCCACTACCTAACCGCCGCTGAGAGGTACATCGGGTGGGCCAACAAGAACCTGCTTACGCCGCAGGGCGTCTATCTCCCCGTGGCGAGCACACCATTTCCCTACCTGATCGAGCCGGACTCATATGTAAATCGCCGTCGAACGGGCGGGTCGGGCCCTCAGATCTGTCTGGAAGGCAGCGGGACCTGTGAGCCCGACTCGACTGAAGTTACGCCGTGCAAGGCCGGCTCCAAGAGTTGCAAGCCGGGAACGCTCGTGATCGTCAAGTGCGCGGTCGGAGCCAAGGGCTGTAAGCCGGGCAGCACGATCAATCGGCCGGGGGGCGCCGACGGGAAGTGCTCGAACGGCGAGAACTGCAAGCCGGGTCGGCTCACGCGTGGCCGTGCGAGCGTCAACACGACCGAGCCTGGCAGCAGCGCGGCTACGGCCGGTCCAGGCGCCGCGACCGAGAAGCAGGCCAGCGCCGGCCCCAAGCGCGTCGCAATGCCGCATGACGGGGAGGGCGCGATGGTCGCCGCCATGACCGCCCTTTGCGAAGCGACCGGCAAGCAGTCGTGGTGCACCGAAGCCGATAAACGTGCCCGCGACGACATCAAGTGGCTCGCGCCGTTCGCCGACGGACCGCAGTACGACTCGGTGCTGATCCGCGGGGTGCTGGCGCTCTATTCCGAAAACCACGACGCGCGGCTCTATGACTTCGCGGCCAAACTCGCCGGTCTGATTACAGAGCACGCGCAGACTTCCCCGAATGTCTACCTGCGTGGCTGGGACGGCCGGGCGGTCCCGAGCACCCCGTACGGCTCGCTACTGAGTGATGCCGGGAGCATCGGTGTGTTCGCAGATCTGGCAACGGTCAAAGCTCCGTTACCGGCGGCGATGCGCGCGGTTGACGGTGCGGCCTCCGGCCGGGTGCCCAAAGGCCCTGCCTGATCCTCACCGCGGCGTCCGGGAGCGCTGCTAGCGACGTCGCGGCGCCGGTGCGGGGCGCTGACGATGCTGCAAACGCGGCAACCCACGAGGAGGGACAGCCCGTTCAGCAACGAGGGAATCGCCCGTAACGCCTGAGGATCGGGCCTGCTAGCCTCCGCCCTCCACGTCCTGGAGGGGTGGCAGAGCGGTTGAATGCACCGGTCTTGAAAACCGGCAGGCCTGCAAGGGTCTCGCGGGTTCGAATCCCGCCCCCTCCGCTGCCGTCGTCTCGTCTTCAGCGTGTCGCGTCACGTTCGGTGGTCCTGCCCCGTCAAAGGTGCAGGAGCAACGAATGACCGGAAAGGACGGAGGACATGCAGGCAAGGATCAATAACCCCGCGCTCAGCGTTCCTGGCGCGCTCGACGGACTGCGCGATTTTGGGATGTCCGCTCGCACCGGCGAGGTATCCGACGAGACGCTGGCGCTGATTCAGCTGCGGGTGAGCCAGATCAACGGCTGCAGCGTGTGCGCCGACATCCACTCTCGCGAACTCGAGCACATGGGCACGGCCAGCGAGCGGTTGCATACGCTCGCGGCGTGGCGCGAGACGCCGTATTTCAGTGAGCCCGAGCGTGCCGCGCTGGCGCTGGCGGAGGCGACCACGCGGATCGCCGACAACCCGGAGGGAGTCTCGGATGCGATCTGGGACGAGGCGGCGCGCCACTACAGCGATTCTCAGCTTGCCGCGCTGGTCGTGTCGATCGCGGCGATCAACGCCTTCAACCGGCTGAACGCGGCGACGCGGCAGATGACCGGCCCCTGGGTCGAGCAGATCGTCGACCAGGCGCTGGCAGCAAAGGCGTGACCGGGCGGCGGCATGAGTGACCGTGAGCAACTGCTCGATGAGCTGCGGCCACTGGCCTTCTCGGTCGCCTACCGGATGCTCGGCAGCGTCTCCGAGGCGGAGGACGTCGCTCAGGAGGCGCTGCTTCGCACACACCAGGCGCTGGACGGTGACGAAGCGATCGTCTCACCGCGCGCATTTGTGACGACGGTGAGCACCCGGCTCGCGATCGACGAACTGCGTTCGGCTCGCGCTCGGCGCGAGCTATACGTCGGCGAGTGGCTACCTGAACCGATCGTGACCGACCGCGGTGACGATCCGGCCCGCCAGGCGGAGACGGCCGACTCGATCTCGATGGCGATGCTGCTGCTGCTCGAGAGCCTGAGCCCCGAGGAGCGCGCCGCGTTTCTGCTGCACGACGCCTTTGACTATCCCTACCGGCAGATCGCCCCGATCGTCGGCAAGAGCGAGGCGAACGTGCGCCAGCTCGCGAGTCGCGCCCGGCGCCATATCGCCGAGCACCGCCCGCGATTTCAGACCACGCGCGAGCATCAGGATGAACTCGCCCGCCGCTTCTTCAGGGCCGCAGACAGTGGCGACCTGGCCGAGCTCGAGGCACTGCTGGCCGATGACGTTGTGCTGACCGGCGATGGCGGCGGTAAGGCGCCGGCGCTGGCGCGCTCACTGCGGGGACGCAGCCGCGTGGCGAAGGTGCTCAGCAACTGGTCCAGGGCCCGCAGCCACATCGTCGGCGGCGTCACCTTCAATTTCGCCGAGGTGAACGGCGGTCCCGGCGCGCTCGTGCTCGATGCTCAGGACCGCATAGCGGCGGTGCTGTCACTCGAGGTCGCCGACGGGCAGATCCGGCGCGTCATGTCAGTCGTCAATCCGGACAAGCTTGCGCACATCGGCGCCGTCGCCAACCTCGGCGAGCTCCTGCGTGGCGGAGCCGAGTCATAGCGCCAGCTTCAGCGCGCCGGCCAGGTCGCCCCGGTCGCCAACCGACACCCCGCCGGTGAGCCCGAGCCAACCGGCACAGAGCTCGAGTTCGGCAGCGAGCTCGCGCGCCACGTGAACGCGGTCGACGCCTTCCTCGGCAAACGCGCCCTGCACCCGCAGCACCCCCGCCTGCCGGTCTGACTTCAAGGTCGACACGCGCGACCAGGCGCTCGTCGAGCAGGAACGGCAGCACGTAGTAGCCGTACACGCGCTTGGGTTCCGGCGTGTAGATCTCTATCCGGTAGTGGAAGTCGAACAACCGCTCTGTCCGCGGCCGGAAGAAGACGAGCGAGTCAAACGGCGAGAGCAGTGCCCGCGCCGGAAGCGCGCGAGGCCGGCGCGCCTCGTGCCAGAGATACGCAGGGGCATCCCAACCGGTCACCTCAACCGGGAGCAGCTCGTCCGAGGCAACCAACTCGGCAATGCGCGGGGTCAGCTCGCGCGGTGAGATCCGCCAGTAGTCGGCCAGGTCCGCGACGGTGGCAACGCCGAGCGCGCGAGCCGCTAAGCGCGCCAACTCGCGATGGGCGTCCTCCCGCGAGGGCGTCTCCTGCGCAAGTACAGCCGGCGGCAGGATCCGTTCGATCAGGTCGTAGTGGCGCTCGAAGTTGATTCGCCGCCAGGCGCCGACCGCACCCGTGAAGAACAGCGCCTCCAGGGCGACCTTGCCCTCGTGCCAGTTCCACATCTCACCTGCCGTAGGACTCTTGCGCTCGTGCCCGGTATCGCGCGAGCGCACGGGGCCCTCTGCGCGCACCAGCTCGAGCGTCTGCGCGATCAGATCGGCCTGCTCGTTGAGCACTCGCCGCATGCCCGCCCAGATGCGGTCTCGCTCGTCCATGCGCCAGCGAAACAGGCGGCGGTACTCGACCGGGATCAGCGACGCCTCGTGTGCCCAGTACTCGACGAGGCGGCGATCCACCGGCCCGCTGCCGTGCGCAGCGATGCGGTCGAGCAGCCGCCGGTCGTAGGGGCCAAGCCGCGAGAACAGCGGCATGTAATGGGCCCGGGAGAAGACGTTCACCGAGTCCAGCTGCAGCAGACCGAGACGGCGGACGGCGGCGGTGACCGCGGCCAGGCCCGGCTCCCGGCCAGCGGGCCGGGGGCCGGAGGAGAAGCCTTGGGCGGCCAACGCAATGCGCCGCGCAGCAGCGATGCTGACGCGCTCGTGCCGATTAGTTGCGCTGGTTCGTGCTGGCGGCATAGGATCAGCCAATGGTCTCAGTTACGTCGGAGCCAACCGAGCCGCCCGCTGGCGCTGCTCCCGCCGGTCCCCCAATCTCGATCCCTGACTTCGATATCGTGCCGCGCGTCGGGCTCGTGCTGGCGGGGGCGATCCTCGTGGCACTGATCGTTGTAGTAGCCACCGGAGGACTTTGGTCGCTGGAGTTCATGCACGTGGCCTTTGGTGCTGGGTGGACGGTCATCGACCTGTTCCTCGGTTTCGTCATCGGACCGATCCTCGGCAGCCTCTCGGTGCCCGCGCGCATCGAGTTCACCACCAGGTTCATGCCCAAGATGGTTGTGCTTATGCCCGCAATCGTCACGGCGACCCTGGTCGCCGGGTGGCAGCTGTCAACCCATCTGGGCACCAACCTCACCACTTACCCACAGCACAGCTGGGTTGTTGCGAGCATGATCGTTGTAGGCGTGATGGCGATTATCGCGCTCGGGCTGCTCGAGCCCGCCAATATCGCGGTGCTGATCGAGCTGAAGAAGCCGCGCCCGAATCCGAAGGTGATCGAGCGGCTGATGAAGCGGTTCATCTATGCGGCTGGAATCACCGGCCTGATGCAGATCGCGACGTTCGTGATCATGACCAAGCTCGCCGCAAGTTGACGGTCATGGACGAGCGGAACTACCCACCCGTGACCCAACTCGCGATGACGTCTATGGCCTTGATCATCGCGGGCGGGATCTATCTGTCGGCACACCTGCCCGAGCATGTGCCATTGGGTCCTGCGGTGACACTGCTGGCGCTCTCGGCGTTGCTGATGGCGTGGAACCTGTTCTCGATCACGCGGGTGAAGGACTTCGCATGGGAGCAGTTCTTCGCTGTGGCCCGGTGGTCACTGCTGGCCTATCTCGTGATCGCCGGCATGCTCGAGTTCGTGTTTATTCACAATGGCGTGCGTGGCGGCACCCTGGTCGTGCTGACACTGTCACTGCTCGTGTTCGCGATTCACGTGCCGACCCTGATGGGGTTCACGGTAGCGCGCTATCAACAAGCAGTTTGATCCCCCCGGCGAGCGTGTCGGCGATCGGCGCGTTCACATAGAGCGCGGTGAGCTCGAGGATGCGACGTGGTGGTGTACCGGGCGGGCTGACGACGATCAACCGCTGCGCACGGCCGCGCAGCCGCATCGCCAGGTCGTGGAACAGTGAGACGGCGCTGCTGTCCAGATAACTGACCTGCGCCAGGTCGATGACCAGTCCGTGTTCGCTGTTCGGCTGGGCGTAGATGACGGCGGCGACGTCGTCGATGTTGGAGATGTCGACCTCTCCTGCGATCGACACGACAAGCGCGCCGCTGTGCAGGGCGGCGTTGACCGACGCGAGCTCTTGCGAACCCGGGTGGCCGGACTGTTCCCTGCCTGGAGGCTCCCCCTGTTCGGTCATCGACACGCTGGCTCTCGGTCTGGTCCTACGTCGGGAGCTGGCGGATCATCGTCACGGTTGTGCTCTCGTCCTGGCGATCGATCATCAGCTCGTCGGACAGTTCCTCCATCAAAGGCAGCCCACGGCCGCCGGAGCGATCCCCGGGAGGGCGCCACTGCCCGGTGTCGCGCACCTTCATGAGCACGCGGTCATCGTCGCGGGCGACGGTGGCCTCGAACGAGGCCTCGGCCGGACCGTAGGCGTGGCGCACCACGTTGCTGCACGCCTCGCTCCAGGCGACCTCCAGGTCGGCGCGCGCGACCGGGTCGAGCTCGGGAGCGTTCTCCTCGAGCCAGGCACGGAGGCGGTGCCGGGCGACGGTCACCGACTGTGCCGTGGCCGGCAGCCTCAGCTCCAGCGAACCGACCTTGGAGTCGATCAGCTGCACCGCGAGCACGGCGACATCGTCGTCTCGGCCCTGCTCGGTCGCGGTCCTGCGCAGCACGTGCTCGCATAGTGCGTCGACCTCAGCCGGAGCCTCGGAGAGCGCGTCGAGCAGCCGGTCGAAGCTGTCGGTGATGGGCTCGCCCCTCCGCTCGACCAGGCCGTCCGTGAAGAGCAGCAGGGTCTCCCCCGGCTTCATCGGATACACCTCCTGGCTCGGGACGTTGTCGAGATCGACCCCCAGCGGCAGCGTGCGCCTGGTCTCCAGGAAGCACACGCCGCCGTCGACCGCCCGCAGCGCCGGCGGCGGATGGCCGGCGCGCGCGAGGGTGACGGTGCCCTCGCCGGCATCGATCACGACGAAAAGCAGCGTGGCGACCATGCCCGGGCCCCGGGTCGCGTGGACGACGCGGTCGAGCTGGCGCAGGGCCTCCTCCGGGCTATGGCCCTCGACGGCGAAGGCGCGCAGCGCGTTACGGAGCTCACTCATCGTGATCGCGGCGCGGATGCCATGGCCCACGACGTCGCCGATCATCACCGCGGTGCGGTTGTTGTCGAGCTCTACCGCGTCATACCAGTCACCGCCGACCTGCGGGGCGAGCCCGGCCGGCAGGTAGCGCGCGGCCAGCTGCATGCGCGGATGCAGCGGTAGCCGCTCGGGCAAAAGACTCCGCTGCAGAGTCTCCACCAGCAGGCGACCGTCGGCATAGCGCTGCGCGTGGTCGACCGCCAGCGCCATTCGCTCGGCGGCGAGCGTGAGCAGCTCCACGTCGCGCTGGTCGAAGTGGTCCTCGTCACGTGCGCCGAGCAGCAGCAGGCCCATCACCTCTCCGGCGGAGATCAGCGGGACGACCAGCACGCTCTTCAGCTGCTCATCGAAAGCGGCCTGGATGCGATCGTCGTCGCTGAGGTTGCCGGCCTGCAGGATCGCGCCGCCGAGTGAGGCAGCGAGCTCTCCGAGCACGCCCTCACCCAGCCGCACCGGCCGGCTGTGCAAGCCGAGCATGTTCCCGGCCTGCGCGCGCACGTGCAGTCCCGGAAGCTTCTCGTCGCGTAAGAGCAGTGCGGTCGCGTCGGCGCCGAACAACTCAGCGCTGCGCTGCGTCAGCGCGCTTGAAAGCTCGTCGAGGTCGAGGTAGGTCATCGCCGCGTCCGAAAGCACCTGCAGCGTGCGCACGGCCCTCGCCACCGCCTCCGCCTGGGCGCGAGCGCGGGATTCGCGCACGCGCTCGGCTCGCTCGCGGTGAAGCTGCACGAACACGCCAACCTTTGCGCGCAGGATCTCCGGTTCGAACGGCTTCACCACATAGTCGACAGCGCCGGACTCATATGCCCGCGTGATCTGATCGAGCTCGCTCGACTGAGCGGTCATGAAGATGATCGGGATGTGACGGGTGCCAGGGCGCGAGCGGATGATGCGGGCCGTCTGCAGGCCGTCCATGCCGGCCATGCGCACGTCGAGCAGGATCACCGAACACTCCATGTGCAGGAGCGCCCTGAGCGCCTGTTCCCCGGATTCGGCCAGCGCCAGTGGCTCGCCGAGCGGCTCGAGCACGGCCTGCAACGCGGTGAGGCTCTCGCGGTGATCGTCGACCAGCAGGATCGTCCCGGGCCGGTCCTGGTACTCAGGCATGGAGCCAGCCCCGGACCATCGTGATCAGCTTGTCCGGATCGACCGGCTTGGTTATGTAGTCCGAGGCCCCGGCATCGATGCTCTTCTCGCGGTCGCCCTGCATCGCCTTGGCGGTCACCGCGATGATCGGCAACGACTGCAACGCCGGCCGGGTGCGGACGGCCTTGATCGTCTCGTAGCCATCCATCTGGGGCATCATGATGTCCATCAGAACCAGGTCGATGTCGGAGTCTGCATCGAGGATCTCGAGCGCCCCGTGACCGGTCTCCGAGAACACCACCTGAAGCCCGCGGTCCTCGAGCAGGCTGGCGAGCGCGAACAGGTTGCGTACATCATCGTCGACCAGCAGGATGCGGCCGTTCAGCATGGGTAGCGAGGAGTCGCCGCCGGCGTTGCCCGAGGGCGCAGCAACCGCGATGCCCGTGGTGGGGTGCAGGATCAGAGCCGCCTCAGCCGCCAGCTCCTCATCGGTGTGGGCGATGCGCGGCGTGAGATCGCGCTGGTAACCGCGGAGCCTCAAGTCGACGTCCTCGGAGAGGCTGCCGGCTGGGCGCAGGATCACCGGCAGATGCCGCAGTTTGGGCTCGCTCGCGGCTGCGTCGAGCAGCTCGAACAACTCGGCCTCAGACACGCTAGGTCCGACCACGACGCAGTCGGGGCGCGAACCGCGGATCGCAGGCAGAGCCTCCTCAGGATCCGCGTGGACGCTCAGATCCACCGCATGGTTGCGCCCGATCAGGCCCCTGATCGCATTGGTTGTGACGCCGTCACGGTCGATGACCACGAGCCGAATCGTCGTCTGCAGCGCGTGCGGGCGCGGCGCCGGCACCGCTGCCGCGGCGCTCGCTTCGGGTTTGCTCGCGGCCGCCTCCGCCGCTGCTTTGGCGGCCGCATCGAGCCGGAGCGTGAGGGTGAACGTGCTCCCCACCCCGAGCGCGCTGCTCACGCTGAGCTCGCCGCCCAGGGCGAGCGCGAGCTCGCGGCTGATCGAGAGACCGAGACCGGTACCGCCGTAGGTGCGGCTCGTCGTGCCGTCCGCCTGCTGGAAGGCCTCGAAGATCACCGCCAGCTTGTCTTCCGCGATGCCAATGCCGGTGTCTGTCACCGCGAAGGTGATCGAATCGTCTCCCCCGCGCGCGACGCGCAATGTCACGCCACCCTGGGCGGTGAACTTGAACGCGTTCGAGAGCAGGTTGCGAAGGATCTGCTGCAACCGCTGCTGATCGGTGACGATCAACGGCGGCACATCGTCGGCCAGCACGACGTCGAGCGCGAGCCCCTTGTCCGAAGCCACCGGCTCGAAGGTGCTGCGCACGTAGGCGCTGACGTCCGAGACCAGCAGTTCGTCAGGCAACAGGTCCATCTTGCCCGCCTCGATCTTGGAGAGATCGAGGATGTCGTTGATCAGTTCGAGCAGGTCGCTGCCGGCCGCGCGGATCGTGCGAGCGAACTCGAGCTGCTTGTCGGTCAGGTTGCCCGATTCGTTGTCGAGCAGCAGCTTTGAGAGGATCAACAGGCTGTTCAGCGGCGTGCGCAGCTCGTGGCTCATGTTCGCCAGGAACTCGGACTTGTAGCGACCGCTCTGGGCGAGCTGCTCGGCCTTCTCCTCGAGGCCGATCCTTGCCTGCTCGATCTCACGGTTCTTGCGCTCGATGTCGAGGTTGCGTTCCTCGAGCATCTGCGCCTGCTGCTCGAGCTCCGCGTTCAACGACTGGGATTGCTCGAGCAGCTCCTCGGTACGCATGTTGGCGATGATCGTGTTGAGCACGACGCCGAGGGTCTCCATCAGCTGCTCGAGGAAGGTGCGGTGAATCTCACTCGGAGCCCGCAGCCAGGCGAGTTCGATCACACCCAGCAGCTGATCCTCGAACAGCACTGGCATGATCATGATGCTGGCCGCCCGGGTCGCGCCGAGCCCCGAACTGATCCGGATGTAGTCCTCGGGAGCGTCGTCGATCTTGATCGTCTTGCGCTCGAGCGCCGCCTGACCGACCAGCGACTCGCCCAGTGCAAAGCTCTTTGGCACGTCGCTGCGACGCTCGTAGCCGTAGCTTGCGATCAGTCGCAGTTCGGGGTCGCTCGCGTCATCGACGTTCGATAGCAGGAAGAAGGCGCCGTGCTGCGCGGTGACCGATGGAGTCAGCTCCGACATGATCAGCTGGCTGACGGTCGTGAGGTCGCGCTGACCCTGCATCAGGCCTGAGATCCGCGCCAGATTCGTCTTCAGCCAGTCCTGCTCCTGGTTACGGGTCGTGGTGTCGCGCAGGTTGGCGATCATCTGGTTGATGTTGTCCTTCAACTCCGCGACCTCGCCCTGGGCCTCGACCGAGATCGATCGCGTCAGGTCACCCTGGGTCACAGCGGTGGAGACCTCGGCGATCGCACGCACCTGAGTCGTCAGGTTCCCGGCGAGCTGGTTTACGTTCTCGGTCAGGTCGCGCCACGTGCCGGAGACACCGGCCACCTCAGCCTGACCGCCGAGCTCACCCTCAGTGCCCACCTCGCGCGCGACGCGCGTGACCTCGGCGGCAAACGAGGAGAGCTGGTCGACCATCGTGTTGATCGTGTCCTTGAGCTCGAGGATCTCACCCTTGGCGTCGACCGTGATCTTCTGGCTCAGGTCGCCCTGCGCCACCGCGGTTGTCACCTGCGCGATGTTGCGGACCTGATCGGTCAGGTTCGCCGCCATGCCGTTCACCGACTCGGTCAGGCCACGCCAGGTGCCGGAGACACCGGCCACCTCAGCCTGGCCGCCGAGCTCGCCCTCGGTGCCCACCTCGCGCGCGACGCGCGTCACCTCGGCGGCAAACGAACGCAACTGGTCGACCATCGTGTTGATCGTGTCGGCCAGCGCCGCGACCTCACCCTTGGCCTCAACGGTGATCTTCTGGGAGAGGTCACCCTGCGCCACCGCCGTCGTCACCTGCGCGATGTTGCGGACCTGATCGGTCAGGTTCGCCGCCATGCCGTTCACCGACTCGGTCAGGTTGCGCCAGGTGCCGGAGACTCCGGCCACCTCGGCCTGGCCGCCGAGCTTGCCCTCGGTACCGACCTCGCGCGCCACGGTGGTGACCTCATCGGCGAACGAGGAGAGCTGGTCGACCATCGTGTTGATCGTGTTCTTCAGCTCGAGGATCTCGCCCTTCACGTCCACGGTGATCTTCTGGGAGAGGTCACCCTGCGCCACCGCCGTCGTCACCTGCGCGATGTTGCGGACCTGATCGGTCAGGTTCGCCGCCATGAAGTTCACCGAGTCGGTCAGGTCCTTCCAGGTGCCGGCCACTCCCGGCACCGCCGCCTGGCCGCCGAGCTTGCCCTCGGTACCGACCTCGCGCGCCACGGTCGTCACCTGTTCGGCGAAGACGCGCAGCGTGTCCGTCATCGAGTTGATCGTGTCGGCCAGCGCCGCCACCTCGCCCTTGGCCTCGACCGTGATCTTCTGGCTCAGGTCGCCCTGCGCCACTGCAGTGGTCACCTGGGCGATGTTGCGCACCTGATCGGTCAGGTTCGCGGCCATCAGGTTCACGTTCTCGGTCAGGTCGCGCCAGGTGCCGGAGACGCCGGCGACCTCGGCCTGGCCGCCGAGCTTGCCCTCGGTACCGACCTCGCGCGCCACGCGCGTGACCTCGGCGGAGAACGAGCGCAGCTGCTCCACCATCGTGTTCACGGTGGTGCCGATGCGCAGGAACTCTCCCTTCACGGGCTGGCCACTGATCTTCAGCGCCATCTTCTCGTTCAGGTCGCCCTCGGCCACAGCGACGATCACGCGCGCGACCTCGGTGATCGGTCGCACGAGATCGTCGATCAGCGCGTTCAGCGAGTCGACGCTCCGCGCCCACTCGCCGTCTGCTCCGGCGAGCGAGACGCGCTCGGTCATGCGCCCCTCGCGGCCGATGATCTTGCCCACGCGCGAGATCTCCCGCGACATGCGGTCATTGAGATCGAGCAGCTCGTTGAAGGCCCTTGCGACCTCGGCATGCTCGTCGTCGCCGCGCGGGGTCAGGCGGACCGAGAAGTCGCCGTTACGTGCGGCGCGCAGAGCCTCGAGCAGCTCCGAAAGATCGGCGCGCTCCCGAGCTCGCGCTCGGGCCACCGGCGGCGGTCGCATGAGCCGCTTCCGTTGCCGTTCGCGGTCGCCTTGGACGCTGGACGACGCGGGCTTGCGTTTGGGCTTGCGGGGTGGGCCGCTCGATTCAGTGTCTCGAACTTGAATCGCCATCGCAGGATTCCTCTCTACGTCCTATGTGAGATGGGCCACGCCACCCGTGCGCGGCACCAGGCGTGCGACGGCTACCCGCTTATCTCAGGAGATCAAACCCAAAATTGATCTGAACGTGTGCGCTGGGGTCTTGGCGGTCACCCGGTCAGGCCAGATCAGGCGGTCGGCGCGAGCGCCGGCTCGTCGAGCAGGCCGCGCTCCCGCAGCACCGGCAGCACCCCCTCACCGAAGGCGTAGGCCTCCTCGACGTGGGGATAGCCGGAGAAGATGAACTCGTCGATGCCGAGCCGTGGTATTCGGCGATCCGATCCGCGACCTGCTCGTGGCTTCCGACCAGCGCCGTACCGGCGCCGCCGCGCAGCAGGCCGGGGCCCGCCCACAGGTTCGGATAGACCTCGAGATCCTCGCGGCTGCCGCCGTGCAGCGCCTGCATCCGCTGCTGCCGGTTGCGCTGGCGTGCGTCATCTTCGTCTGCGCCTCGGCGATCGCCTGGTCGTCGGCGTCGGCGATCAGCGCCTCGGCGGCCGCCCAAGCCTCGCTCGGCGGTGTCGCGGCGCGACCACATGCAGGCGGATCCCGTGGCGCAGCTCGCCTCGCGCGGCGTCCGCGGCCAGCGTCGCGGACCGCTCGAGGTGCGGCTCGAGCTGCGGAGGCGGCTCGCCCCAGGTGAGGTAGACGTCGGCGTGCCGGGCCGCGACGCGCAGCGCTGCCTCCGAGGAGCCGCCGAAGTAGATCTCGGGCTGCTGCTCGACGCCGCAGCGCCGTCGCGCCGTCGGCCCACAGATGCTCGCCGCGGAAACTGAACGGCTCACCGCTCCAGGCGCCCCGCAGGATCGTCAGGAACTCGTCGGTCCGGGCATAGCGCGCGTCCTTGTCGAGATCATCGCCGAAGCGCCGTTGCTCGACGTCATTGCCGCCGGTGACGATGTTGAGCAGCAGCCGCCCCTTGGTGTGGCGCTGGAAGGTGGCGGCCTGCTGGGCGGCGAGCGTCGGTGTCACGCTGCCCGGGCGAAACGCGACGAGGAAGCGCAGGCGCTCGGTCAGCTGGCTGAGCGCCGCGCAGGTGATCCAGGCGTCGTCACACCAGGTACCGGTCGGGGTAAGCGCGGCGTCGAAGCCGGACTGCTCGGCCGCGCGGGCCACCTGGCCGAGGTAGTCGAGCGTGGGCGGCGATGCCCGGGACGTGCGCGGCCGGCTGTGGGTCAGCAGAGTCGGTCTGGGACGAGTCGCCGGCCAGCATCAGCGTCCGCCCGTCGCCATGGGTCGGCAGATACCAGTGCAGCTTGATGCCCATCGACCCTCCGTGTCGCGCAGTTGCGGGTTGTTACCCATAACGGGTAAGGGGCGCTCACATTGTCATCGTAAACTCAATCGAAACAGTTGACTATCGTTGAGCCATGCACACCTCCCGCTCGCTCCACCTCAACGCCTTCCTCCACGACATCGGCCACCACGAGGCGGCGTGGCGGCTGCCGGAGTCCAGCCCGTTCGACACAGTCAACATCGAGCACTACATCCGGCTCGCGCGCATCGCCGAGGCCGGCACGTTCGACTCGATCTTCTTCGCCGACTCGCCATCGCTGCAGAACGATCCCCGCTACCGGCCGATCGGCCTCCTCGAGCCGACCACGCTGCTCGCGGCGCTGGCGGTCAGCACCGAGCACATCGGTCTGATCGCGACCGCGTCGACCAGCTACGGCGAGCCGTACGACCTCGCGCGCCGGTTCGCCTCGATCGACCACATCAGCGGCGGCCGCGTCGGGCTGGAACATCGTCACCACCGCCAGCCGCGATGCCGCACTGAACTTCGGCCTCGACGACCGGGCGCTGCACGCCGACCGCTACGAGCGCGCCGAGGAGTTCGTCGAGGTCGCCAAGAAGCTGTGGGACAGCTGGGAGGACGACGCGCCGATCGGCGACAAGGCGGCCGGCGTGTTCGCCGACGGCTCGAAGATCCACAGCATCGACCACGAGCGGCAAGTACTACCGGGTCGCCGGTCCGCTCAACGCCCCGCGATCGCCGCAGGGCTACCCGCTGCTGGTCCAGGCCGGCCAGTCGGAGTCGGGCCGGCGGCTTCGCCGCGCGCCACGCCGAGGCGGTGTTCACCACGCAGCGCTCACTCGAGGACGGCCAGGCCTTCTACGCCGACATGAAGCGACGCGCAGTCGCGGCCGGCCGCCGCCCCGAGCAGATCGTGATCCTCCCGGGCATCGTCCCGATCCTGGGCTCGACCGAGGCCGAGGCGCGTGAGCGCGAGCAGGCGTTCGACGAGCAGATCATCCCTCAGTACGGGCTGCTACCAGATCTCCAAGTACTTCGACGTCGATCTGACGGGCGCCGATCTCGACGCTCCGCTGCCCGAGGTTCCTGACGGAGGACCAGATCGAGGGCTTCAAGAGCCGCTCGAGCCTGGTGGCGAACCTCGCGCACGGTGAGAACCTGACCGTCCGCCAGTTGCTCGCCAAGCTCGGCTGGGGGCGTGGCCACCGCTCGTTCGTCGGGACGCCCGAGCAGCTCGCCGACACGATCGAGCAGTGGTTCAGCGAGGGCGCGGCCGACGGCTTCAACATCATGCCGCCGGCGCTTCCGGGTGACCTCGAGACGTTCGTCGAGCACGTGATCCCCGAACTGCGGCGCCGCGGTCTGTTCCGCCACGAGTACGAGGGCACGACGCTGCGCGAGCACTACGGGCTCGAGCGCCCACGCGAGCCAGTACGCGCGATCGTGAGCTTGCCGGAACCGCCTGAGCGTCGCGATCGACCTGAGCGGACGGTCGGCGCAGGCGCTCGTGCTCGAACGGCACGCCGCGTCCCGCATCGGCTTCGGCCTGCTGCTGCGAAGCCAGCCCTGGATCGAGCGCTGCCTGCTCAGCAGCGACCGCGAGGAGGCCGTCGCGCTGGCCGCAGCGGGCTAAGCCCGACATCGCGATCGTCGACGTGACCGACGCGGGCCCGTTTGTCGAGCTCCTACATCGCGCCCCTGCGCCAGGCGCACCCGGCGATGTCGATGCTGCTCAGCACCCGCGAGCACGAGCCTGACGGCGCTCAAACTGCCGCTGCCCGACGCAGCGTCGCTGGCCTGATCACGCCCGGCCACAGCGTCGAAGAGGTGGTCGAGGCGGTCAAGCTCGCGCTCGTGGAGGCAGCCGCCGCTGCAGCCCGAGCACGACCGCCCAGACCGCTCCGAGCTGAGCGCGCGCGAGCGCGAGGTGCTGATGCTGCTGAGCACCGGCGCCACGAACCGCGAGATCGCTGAGGCGCTGCACGTCAGCGCCGAGACGGTCAAGAAGCATGCCGCGGCGCTCTACCGCAAGCTCGGAGTGCGCAACCGCACCGAGGCCGCGCAGCTCGCGCCCGAGACGTCGGTCGCGTGACGCTGCAGCGGTGGTCCCGGCCAGCGGGCCGGGACCACCGGTCAGCGGTCAGACTGCGGCCAATTGCTCGGATCGGCGGTGCCGCCACAACCGAGTACTGCGAAGCGTCACCCTTGAGCGCGATGCCGGGGATGCCGTCGAGGCCGACCGGGATGTCGCCGGCCAGCGTGATGCGATGCATCAGCCGCGGGTGGTCGTCGTAGTCGGCGACCGCGTAGTGCTGTGTCGCGCGGTTGTCCCAGATCGCGATGTCACCCGGTCTCCCAGGTCCAGCGCACGGTGTTCTCGAGGCGGGTGATGTGCCGCTGGAAGAGATCGAAGAGCGCGCTTGAGTCGGGGGCTCTGAGACCGACGAGGCCGCGCACGAAGTGCCCGAGCACGAACGCGGGCTCGCGCGTCTCCGGGATGCACCCGCACGACCGGGTGCTCGGCATCGAACTCGAGCTGCTCGAACTCCTCGCGGTACGCCTGCTCCTTGACGTCGACTCCGCCGATCCGCTGCTCGCCGCGGTGGCCGGCGTAGTCGTAGCGGTTCGAGTGCACCGCCCGCAGGCGCTCGGCCAGCGCCTTCAGGGGCGTCCGGCAGCGTCTCGTAGGCACGCACAGTATTGGCCCAAACCGTGGTGCCGCCGTACGGCGGCAAGCGTCACGGCGCGCAGCACGCTGATCGCCGGGATCCGGTCGACGAAGGTGACGTCGGTGTGCCAGCTGTTGGCCTTGCCCTGCTCCGAGTCGATCGGCAGCACGGCGCGACCGTCACCGGTGACGGTCGGGTGCGGCTTGGTCGGCGTGCCGAGCAGGCTCGCGAACGCGAGCTGAGCGTCGGCATCGACGCCGTCCTGATCGCGCAGGAACACCACGCGGTGGCGCAGGAGCGCCCGGCGGAGCTCGCGGACGACTTCGTCCGCGAGCTCGCCCGACGCCACGACTCCACCGATCTCGGCGCCGATGTTCCCGCCGACCTGGCGGACGGTGATGTGCTCGTAGTCAGACACTTCCGAGTAACTGCCATCAGTTACCTCGATCGATGCGTCGTGTCGGTCTTGGTCAGGTGACTCCGTACTACTTCTTCTTCTTCGTTCGTGGTCGTGCGGCCGGCCACTTGCCGGTGACCGAGTCGGAGAAGGCGCTCGTCACGTACGGCGCGAAGTTGTACTTCGCGGGGATCTCGCCCGATCGCGGCGAAGGCGTTGACCAGACCCTGCTCCTGGACGACAGCGTTGCTGGTCACAGCGATCGGCGTGGACGGGTCGTCGAGCGTCGCCTGCGACATCACGTTCAGCGGCAGGCCGGTCACGCTCGCCCAGGCCTTGGCCCAGTAAGTGCGGGTGCGTCTTGACCCACACGTACGCCTTGTCGAGCTCCGTCAGGTAGTCCCGGATCGCCAGCACCTTCGCCGGGCTCTTGAGCGCGGCCGCAGAGGCGACCTGGTAGGAGTACGGGCTGCCGTAGGCCGTTGCCGGTGGCGATGACGCGGTCGCCGTGTGCCTCGGCGTCCTCGACCCACGGCGACCAGGTGTCGAAGGCGGCGACGTCGCCGGCCTCCAGCGCCTCGAGGCCTGCTGCGCCTGACAGGTTGTCGAGCCGTGACCTGGCTGGGCTGCAGCCCGGCCTTCTCCAGCACGGTCAGGAAGTGGTAGTCGGCCGAGGTGCCGGTGCCGACGGCGATCGTCTTGCCTGCGAGCTGGCTGACCGAGGTGATCGGCGAGTTCTTCGGGCACGAGCAGCGCCGCGTTGCGTGGGCTGGTCTTGAGCACGCCGACGATGACCTCCTTGGAGGCCGGGTCGGCGAACACCGGCGGCGCGTCACCGACGCCACCGATGTCGAGCGAGCCGGAGGCGATCGCCTGCAGGATCGGTGGACCGGACGTGAAGTCCGCCCACTTGACGTGCAGGCCGTCCTTGAGCACGCCGTTGTGACATTGATCAGCCCGGCGGCCTCAAGCACGGCCTCGGCGCCAGTGCCGGCCTGGTCGCCGACGTTGAGCACCACGCCGTTCAGCTTCTTGGCCGGGGCGACAACCTTGGCCGACGGAGTGGTGGACGCTGCCGCGTGCGCGGTCGCCTTCGCGCCGGCGTCGGCGATGCACGAGCCGCGGCGGCGGCCAGCGCCGCCGCCGAGATGGTCCGGCCGCCGATACCCCAGCGATTCGCGGCTGATGACGAGATACCTCACATGCACTGCACCTTTCTGCATCGACGCCAAGCTCAGCGAGCAGGCGGATTGCGTTTCTCGACTAGGTCCCGGTGGTCCCGCTCGCGCGGGCGTGAGGAGCGAGATGCGCTCCTCATGGGCGATGCGCCCGTCTGCCAGCAGCACGACGCGGTCGGCGAGCGCGAGCGCCTCGTCGACGTCGTGGGTGACCAGCAAGATCGCCGGGCGGTGCCGCTCCCACAGGTCGAGCACGAGCTGATGCATCGTCAGAGCGGGTGAGCGCGTCGAGCGCGCCGAACGGCTCGTCGAGCAACATCAGCTCCGGTTCGCGCACGAGCGCACGAGCCAGTGACACCCGCTGCGCCTCGCCGCCGGAAAGAGTCAGCGGCCAGGCGCGCAGGTGGTCGCTGAGACCGACCTCCGCGAGCGCCGCCTCGGCGATTGCGAGGCGGTCCTCCCGCGCAGGCCGAGCGCCACGTTCTCGCGCACCCGCTT
>CAWJVT010000002.1:0-92667 GCA_963846395.1 uncultured Actinomycetota bacterium
CTGCTCGAGGCGCTGCTCGACAGCCAGACCCCGGTGGTGACCGCGCTGGTGCAGGGCCGCCCGTACTCGCTCGGCACCGCACCGCAGCGAGCGGCGGCGATCGTCGCTTCGTTCTTCCCTGGTGAAGAGGGCGCCGGCGCGCTCGCGGGCGTGCTCAGCGGCCGCGTCGAACCCTCGGGTCGCCTGCCCGTCAGCGTTCCCGCGACACCGGACGGTCAGCCCTACACCTACCTCGGCGCCCCGCTCGCGCAGCGCAGCGGCACCTCGAGCCTCGACCCGACGCCCTGCTACGCCTTCGGCCACGGACTCTCCTACACCGCAATCGAGTGGAGCGAGCTCACCGTCCCGGTCGCGAGCGCCCCCACCGACGGGGCCCTCCGCGTCGGCCTCACAGTCCGAAACACCGGCCAGCGGTCCGGTGTTGAGGTGATCCAGTTGTACCTGCACGACCCGGTCGCTTCCGTCGTGCGGCCTGTGAACAGGCTGATCGGCTACGCCCGCGTCCCGCTGGACGCGGGCGAGAGTGCGAGCGTCACCTTCGACGTTCCCGCTGAAATGAGCTCGTTCAGCGGCCGCGATGGGCGTAGGATCGTCGAACCCGGCACGCTCGAGCTGCGGCTCGGTGCCTCCAGCGCGGACATCCGGTTGGTGGCGGCGGTCGAGTTGACCGGGCAGGCAAGATTTGTGGACCACACGCGCAGGTTGCACTGCGATGTGAAGGAGGAAAGAACTGCATGGCAACCGTAGTCTTCGATCACGCAACCCGGATTTACCCGGGCTCGGTGGAGCCGGCGGTCAACGCGCTTGACCTCGACATCGCCGACGGCGAGTTTCTGGTGCTGGTCGGGCCGTCGGGCTGCGGTAAGTCGACGTCGCTGCGGATGCTCGCGGGCCTCGAGGAGGTGAGCGATGGTCGTGTGCTGATCGGCGATCGCGACGTGACCAACATGCCGCCCAAGGACCGTGACATCGCAATGGTGTTCCAGAACTACGCGCTGTACCCGCACATGTCGGTTGCCGACAACATGGGCTTTGCGCTGAAGATCTCGGGCGTGCACAAGGAGGAGCGGAGGGAGCGGGTGGTCGAGGCGGCCAAGCTGCTCGACCTCGAGGAGCTGCTCGACCGCAAGCCCAAGGCCCTGTCCGGCGGCCAGCGCCAACGCGTGGCAATGGGGCGTGCGATCGTGCGCAACCCGCAGGTCTTTCTGATGGACGAGCCGCTGTCGAACCTCGACGCGAAGCTACGCGTGCAGACGCGGTCGCAGATCAGCTCGCTCACGCGGCGGCTGGGGGTGACGACCGTCTACGTGACCCACGACCAGGTCGAGGCGCTGACGATGGGCGACCGCATCGCGGTGATGAAGAGCGGCCTGCTGCAGCAGGTGGGCGCCCCGCGCGAGCTCTACTCCTGCCCGCAGAACGTGTTTGTTGCCGGGTTCATCGGCAGCCCGGCGATGAACATATTCCACGCGCGCGTGGTCGAAGGCGGCGTGCAGGTCGGTTTGGTCGTGGTGCCGGTCGAGCGCTCCGCGTTGGACGACGCCGGCCCAGAGGCGCTGGTCGGCGTGCGGCCTGAGGATCTCGTGATTGGCGGGGTGGGTGGCGAGGGCCTGGCGGCGAGTGTCGACCTGGTCGAGGAGCTCGGCTCCGACGGCTACATCTACGCCCACGGCGAGACCGAGGGGAAGCGCGTGGACATCGTCGCGCGCGTCAGCGGCGCCGCGTATCCGCAGCTCGGCGATTCGATCACGCTGGTTGCCAAGCCGGGACGCGTGCACGTGTTCCACGCCGAGACCGGGGAACGGTTGAACGGGCCCGTGGGCCTGGCGCCCGGCGCTGCCCAGCCTGCTCCGGCTGTCGTTTAGATCTGCTGTAGGAGAGCCGCGATCTTGGCAGGGTCGTAGTCGGCCCTGACGTGCTCGCGCGGCTGCAGCCACGCCTCGGGATCCGCGGTGCCGCCGTCGCTTGTGTAGACGTGCTCGTAGGCCTGCCTGCGCAGCGTGTCGAGGACGGTGTCGTTGTAGGCGCCGAACGGGATCGCGAGCGTGTGGATCTCGGTGCCGGTGAGCTCCTCGAGCAGCCTGCGGCCCTGCGTCACCTCGTGCTCGAGCTTGTCGGGCTCGAGGGTCGTCCAGTCGTGGTGCTGCAGGCCGTGGTTGCCGATCGTCATGCCGGCGGCGACGAGCTCCTTGAGGTCCTGCTTGCTCATGAACCCTGGCTCGCCGAGCCAGCTCGGCACGACGAAGAAGGTCGCGTGCAGGCCGCGTGGCTGAAGCACCGGCAGGGCGACTTCCACGTCTGACCAGTTGCCATCGTCGAAGCTCAGGCTGATGTCGTCGCGGCCGATGCAGGCGTCGAGCGTCGCCGCGAACGTCTCGGGCGTGACCCAGAAGTCGCGCTCGTTGGGACCGAAGTCGCGACCGATCGGTCTACCGATCCCGTGGAAGTTGAGGTTGACGATCTGTTCCTCCTGCATGCTGGGGTCAATTATGAGAGTGTTGCCGCGTGTCCGACGCAGAACTCGGTGACCGCTCCTCGGCCTTCACGTCAGGGTCCGTTCCGGACGCCTACGAGCGCAATCTCGTTCCGGCCCTGTTCGAGCCGTGGGCGGCAGTCTTACTCGACGCGGTCGGGATCTCTGGTGGGGCTCGCGTGCTCGATATCGCGAGCGGTACCGGCGTCGTCGCGCGCGCGGCGGCTCGCCGGGCCGGCGGGGACGGACTCGTCGTGGCCAGCGACGTCAGCGCGGCGATGCTCTCCCGCTCAGCCGCCGTTCCCACCTCGGATGATGCGGCGATGATCGGGTTCCGCGAGGCGGCGGCGGACGCGCTGCCCTTTGAGGGCAGCTCGTTTGACGTGGTGCTCTGCCAGCAGGGGCTGCAGTTCTTCCCGCAGCAGCAGGCGGCGATCGAGGAGATGCGGCGCGTGGTCTGCCCGGGCGGCGCCGTCGGGGTGGCCGTGTGGGCAGCGGGACACCCGCTCGAGCCGTTCGGCTTCTACTTCGACGAGCTGGCTGCGATCGGAGCTGAGCCACCTTTCCCGCGGGCCTTTGACGGCGAGAGCTACACGATGGAACTCGAAGCGGTGCGGTCGCTGTTCGAGGCGGCGGACTTTGCCGAGGTCGACGCTCGCGTGGTCGAGCTCGAGGTCAGCTGGCCGGACAGCGCGACGGTGGCCGCGGGCGTATTCGGAACGCCGCTCGGACCCGTGGTTTCGGCACTGGGAGACCCTGAGCGGAGCCGCTTCGAGGCTGCGCTGATGGAGCGCTTTGTGGCTGTGGAGGAGCCCGGCGGGGCGGTGCGCCGTCAGACGGCCGCGGTGATCGTGCGGGCCGTCGCCTGAGTGGGGCTACGCGCGCCCCAGCTTCTTAGGCGAGGCCCAACTTCTTACGCGAGGCCCAACTTCTTACGCGAGGCCCAACTTCTTACGCGAGGCCCAACTCGGCGAACGCCCGCGCATAGATCTCGCGGATCACGTCGCGCTTGCGCTCGTTGTAGTCGATCACGTTGCCCCGCGATATCCGTGTCCGGTGGGCGGCGGCGTGCTTTGTGCGGGCGTAGAGGTCGCGCTCCTCCTCGTTTGCGCGCAACCAGTCTCTGAAGATCAGGTGGCGGGCCGGCTCGGGGCAGTCGGGCGACCAGACGTGCACGTTGCACCGCGGATCCGTATGGCGCAGCAGCCGGTGCCCGTACCACCATGGCTCGCGGATCACGAGCTCGAAGCCGTGATGCTGGAGCTGTGGCACGTAGGCCGCCTCGTCTGCGCCGTCGGCGACGGTGAGGTCGATGTCGATGACGGGCTTGGCCCTGAGGCCGGGCACCGAGGTGGATCCGACGTGGTCCAGTGCCAGGACCTGCGGCCCGAGCGCCGCCTGGACCTTGGCGGCGAGTTGCGCGTAGGCCGAGGGCCACCACGGGTCGTAGTCGACGATCGCGACGTCGGTCGTCGGCCCATAGCCCGGCAGGTACGGGCTAGCGCCGGGTGGCGCCTCGTCGTCGTTGAAGGTCGTGAGTCGGAGGGCAGGGACATCCGACACTTGGAGGGTCGCACACCGGGACCGCGCGCGTTCTATGTGCCGTTTATATGTCCATGGGCTATGCCACTCACATAGAACGGTGAGGTCGCGGACCGGAGTCCCTAGACTCGACGAGGTGTCAGCAGGTCCCTCGCTCTACCGCCGCCACCGGCCGCGCACCTTCGCCGACGTGGTCGGCCAGGAGCACGTTGTGCGCACGCTCTCGCACGCCGTCGAGCGCGACCAGATCCACCACGCCTACCTGTTCGTCGGCTCGCGGGGCACCGGCAAGACCAGCATGGCCAAGATCCTGGCCGCCTGCCTGAACTGCGTGAACGGGCCGACGATCACACCCTGCGGCGTCTGCGACTCGTGCGTCTCGATCGCCAGCGCCACGTCGCTCGACGTGATCGAGATGGACGCCGCCTCCAACAACTCGGTCGATGACATCCGCGACCTGCGCGAGAAGGTCGCCTACGCGCCCGTCTCCGGGCGCCACAAGGTCTACATCCTCGATGAGGCGCACATGCTCTCGACGCAGGCCTGGAACGCCTTCCTGAAGACGCTCGAGGAGCCGCCGCCGCGCACGGTGTTCGTGCTCGCCACGACCGAGGCGCAGAAGGTGCTGCCGACCGTCGTCGACCGCTGCCATCGCTTCGATTTTGGACGCCCGACGGCCGAGCAGGTGGCGACCGTCGTCCGGCGCGTCGCCACCGCGGAGTCGATCGCGATCGACGAGGGTGCCGCGGCGCTGATCGCCCGCCACGCGACCGGCTCGTTCCGAGACGCGCTCGGGACGCTCGAGCAGCTCGTGACCTATGCCGGCGACGCCACGATCACGCCCGATGACGTGCTCTCCGTGCTCGGCGTCGCCGACGCCGAGCAGCTGTTCGCTGCCGTCGATGCGATCGTCGCGCGCGACCCCGGCGCCGCGCTGCGGGCCGCCGTCGCGCTGGCGTCCTCGGGACGCGACCCCGGCCAGGTGCTGCGCGACCTCGAGGTCCACGCGCGCGAGCTCCTGACCGTGCAGGTGCTGGGGGAGGTCACCGCCGAGCTACGGGTCACCGCCGAGCGCGACCAACGTCTGGCACAGCAGGCTCAGACCCTCGCGCAGACCGATGCCGTGCGCCTGCTCGAGCTCGTCTCGGCAGCGCTCGAGGCGACCGCCAACGGCGCCCAGGCGCTCATCCAGCTCGAACTCGTCCTGATCAAGGCCGCCGCGCCGGAGATGGACCCCTCGATGTCCGCGCTGCTTGCCCGCATTGAGCGCCTTGAACGAGGCGGTCTGCGATCTGTGGCCAGCCCACCTCCGCCGCCACCGACTGCCGCGCCGGAGCCGGCATGGGAACCTGAACCACCGACGCGAGTTCGAGCCGCTTGAGAGTGAGTCCGCTGCTGTGCCGGCCCCACCGGCTTTGAGCGAAGTGCCCTCACCGCCGACCGCTGATCCGTTCGATAGTCCCGCGCCGTCGGCAACCGACACACCCAGCAACGGCACATCCGCAGCAGTGAGCGACATGTCTCGCATGTGGCCGGCCGTGGTCGAGCTGGTGCGAGGCGGTAACGCGATGCTGGGCGTCTTGCTGGAGTCGGCTCGACCGACAGCTGTGACCGAGCGCGAGCTCGTGCTCAGCTTCCCGCCCGAGGCCGCCTTCTACAAGCGCAAGGCCGAGCAGGACGATTACCGCCGTACGACCGCCGAGGCCGTGCGTAACGTCACCGGCATGGCGCTGACGCTGCGCTACGAGCTCTCCGACGCACCGCTGGATCCGATCGAGTCCGAGCCGTTGGCGGAGGTCAGCCCGATGAGCGACGATGAGCTGGTTCAGAAGTTCGTGGAAGAGTTCGGAGCCGAAGAGATCTTGAAGGAGACCCGGAAGACGACCCAGAGGGGGAGAGCTGATGCCCCAGCCCGGCATGCCCAACATGCAGCAGATGATGAAGCAGGTCCAGAAGATGCAGGCCGATATGGCGAAGGCGCAGGAGGAGCTCAAGTCCGAGATCGTCGAGGCGACCGTCGGAGGCGGTGCCGTGACCGTGGAGGTCAGCGGCGAGCTCGTATTCAAGTCGATCAGGATCGCGCCGGAGGCGGTCGACCCGGACGATCCTGAGATGCTCGCGGACCTCGTGCTGGCCGCGGTCAATCAGGGCATTCAGGCCGCCCAGGACCTCCAGGCGCAGAAGCTGGGCGCCGCGACCGGCGGGCTCGCTGGGCCAGGCGGCCTCGGCGGCCTGGGGATCCCGGGCTTGTAGAGGAAGCCGGCCCCCGGATGAACACAAAACGATAATGATTCTCAGAATCATTATCATTTTCGATTTCTCGACGACCGCAATCAACATCCCGACACCGAGTTGAGTACCTACGCGCCGCCGCTACAGCGGCTGATCACCGAGCTGTCGAAGCTCCCCGGCGTCGGCGGCCGTACGGCTCAGAGGCTGGCCTTCCACCTACTGCGCGCCAGCGAGGAGGACGCCTTTGCGCTGGCCGAGGCGATCCGTGAGGTCAAGCAGAGGATCGGCCTCTGCGAGATCTGCTTCAACCTCGCCGAGGGTCCGCGCTGCCGTATCTGTGAGGACGAGCGGCGCGAGGCGGATCTGATCTGCGTCGTCGAGGAGCCGGTCGATGTGATCTCGATCGAGCGCACGCACGAGTTCCGCGGTCGCTACCACGTGCTCGGTGGCGCGCTCTCACCGATCGACGGCATCGATCCCGAGGACCTGAAGATCGAGCAGCTCTACCAACGCGTGCGCGATGGCGGCGTACGCGAGGTGGTGATCGCCACCAACCCGACCACCACGGGCGAGGCGACCGCGCTGCACATCGCCGCCGGCATCCGCGCGATCACGCCCGAGATGTCGATCACGCGGCTGGCCTCGGGCCTGCCCGTAGGTGCGGACCTCGAGTACGCCGATGAGCTCACGCTCGGTCGCGCCTTCTCCGGCCGCCGCGGCGCTCTGACAGTCCGTTTGCGCGCCGTCCAAAGCCGGGCGTGACCACGTAACCTCAGGGTCGATGTTGCCCCAATCCACAGTCGTTATGAAGTTCGGCGGCACCTCCGTGGCCGATGCCGAGCGGATCAAGCGTGCCGCCCGCCGGATCGTCGCCCAGCGCGAGGCCGGCAAGCGCGTCGTGGCCGTGCTCTCCGCACGCGGACTCGAGACCGACGAACTGATCAAGGCGGCCTTCGAGGTATCGCCCAATCCCGACCCGCGTGAGATGGACATGCTGCTCTCGACCGGCGAGCGCATCTCCTGCGCGCTGTGCGCGATGGCGATCAACGACCTCGGGCACAGGGCGATCTCGCTCACCGGTTCCCAGGCCGGGATCGTGACCGACACCTCGCACACCAAGGCGCGCATCCTCGACGTGCGCGCCGACCGTATCTCCCAGGCGCTCGATGAGGACATGATCGTGCTCGTCGCAGGCTTTCAGGGCGTTTCCACGAGCCGTGACGTGACCACGCTCGGGCGCGGCGGTTCGGACACCACCGCCGTGGCGCTGGCGGCCGCCGTCGGTGCCGAGGTCTGCGAGATCTACACCGATGTCAGCGGCGTCTTCAGTGCCGATCCGCGCGTGGTCAAGAACGCCCGCAAGCTGCCGCTGGTGTCGTTCGAGGAAATGCTCGAGATGGCCGCCTCCGGCGCCAAGGTGCTGCAGTTGCGCGCACTCGAGTACGCGCGTACCCACGACGTGAAGATCCACTGCCGTTCGAGCTTTGAAGACGGTCCGGGTACCTTTGTGATTGGAGAAGACGAGACCATGGAGCATCCCCTGATCACCGCCGTGACCCACTCGACCGAGGAAGCTCGGATCACGGTCGTCGGTGTGCCCGATCGCCCCGGTGCCGCCGCCGAGATCTTCGAGGCGCTGGCCGACGCGAATGTCAACGTCGACACGATCGTGCAGAACGAGCCGCGCACCGATGGGGTCGATGCGGAGGTCTCCTTCACCTGCGCCGCCGAGGATCTGCGTAGCGCCGAGGCGACGCTTGCGCCAGTGATCGCGGAGTTCGGTACCGCCAAGCTCGAGACCGATCCCGAGGTCGGCAAGGTCTCGATCATCGGCGCGGGTATGCGATCGCATCCAGGTGTCGCTGCAAAGGTCTTCCGCGTACTCGCCGACGAGAAGATCAACATCGAGCTGATCAACACCTCGCCGATCAAGATCACATGCCTGATCCGCGCCGATTCGGTGACGCAGGCGGTCCGCGCCCTGCACGGCGCATTTGACCTCGGGGACGACGACATCCAGGCAGAGGGCGCCCTCGGAGCGGAGTCCCGATGAGCTCTGGTTACCGCATCGCGGTGGTGGGTGCCACCGGCGCTGTCGGCACGGTGATGCTGCAATGCCTGCAGGAGCGCGGGCTCGACCAGGGCAATGAGATCGTTCTCTTCGCCAGCTCGCGCTCCGCTGGACGCGTGATCGACGGGCGCAGCGTGCGCGCGCTCGAGCCGGGCGTCGACCTCAGCGGCATCGATATCGCGCTGTTCTCGGCCGGCGGCGGCACCTCGAAGGAATGGGCGCCGCGCTTCGTCGAGGCCGGTGCGACGGTGATCGACAACTCCTCGGCCTTCCGCCGTGACCCGGACGTCCCGCTGGTCGTCTCCGAGGTGAACCCGCACGCGTTGCGCGACCACCGCGGTCTGATCGCCAACCCGAACTGCTCGACCATGCAGCTGATGGTGGCGCTCGCGCCGATCCATCGCGAGGCAGGCATCGCGCGCTTGGTCGTTTCGACCTATCAGTCGGTCTCAGGCACCGGGGTGAAGGCGATACAGGCGCTCGACGCGGAGGCACGGGCGCTGCTCGACGGCGCGGACGCGCCGGCTCCCGAGGTCTACCCGGACACGATCGCCTTCAACGTGATCGGCGCCGCCGGCAACTTCGCCGAGGGTGATGACCACACCGATGAAGAGCGCAAGATGATGTTCGAGACCTGCAAGATCCTCGAGGACCCGGAGATCGCCGTCGCGGTCACCTGTGTGCGGGTCCCGGTGCGGGTCGGCCACTCCGAATCGGTCAACCTCGAGACGCGCGAGCATCTCCCCGTGGAGCGGGCTCGCGAGCTGCTCGCCCAGGCTCCCGGCCTGATCGTCGAGGATGTCCCCTCGCCGCTGCGCTCGGAGGGGCGGGACGAGGTCTTCGTCGGGAGGGTGCGCCGCGACCCGACGCACCCCAACGGGTTGGCGATGTTCGTCGTTGCCGACAACCTGCGCAAGGGCGCAGCCACCAACGCGGTTCAGATCGCCGAGCTGCTGATTGCCGAGAACCTGGTCGCGCCGCAGCGCCACCAGGCTGCTGCCTAGAACCCTTGTTAGGGCTGGAAGCCCTGTATCAACGAGAACAGGCTCGTCGTGTTGCCTGGGAGCGGAGCGGTGGGCGTCGGCTGTGGGCCGTAGCTCGTGATGTTCTCGGTGATCGAGACCGAGACAGGCTCGCCGGAGTAGTTTCCCTTCACGGATGCCTGAATACGGCGGACATCGCCGGAGTGATCTATCCAGACGTCAATCGGCGCGGTCGGGATCGTGGCTTGGCTTCTCAGCACGCCGACGAGCTGCTGGGCTGCCTGAGGATCGGGAGTGGGCGTCTGCGCAAGCAGCTTGGTGATGTTGAGCTGCGTCTGGTACTGCGTCGCCTGCACCCCGTTTACGGTCGTCTGACCCAGGTCCTTGGCAGCAGCACCCGCGGGAGCAACACCGAGGAAAGCGGCGTAGGGCATCGGGTTCTCGAACGTCAGGGTCTCCCTGATGAAGTTGTTCAGGCCCGGTAGCTGACTGAGCGCGCTCAGCTGCGCCAGCCTCACCGAGAGCCACGGCTTACGCCCCGGGATGATGCTCTGGAGCTCGAACGGCAGCCTTTCGTAGATCGTGCCATTGGCGATCACGACCCGCATCGATCCGCCTGAGCCGAACGTGGGGTTCGTCATGTCCATTGACATCGAACCCGAGTGCATCCCGGCCGCGAATGACCCGCTCGCCTGAAAGGCAACGAACGATCCATCCACGTCCTCGCTCATGGCCACGTTCATCCTGAATCCGTGCGCAGTGGCGGTTGCCGTCGCCCGTGCGAGTGCGTGGGGTGTAAGCGCGGCCTGGGACGCGCCAGCGCAGCCAGCATTCAGGAGGCTGCTCATAACAAGCCCGGCTGCAAGCAGCAGGCTTCGGCCCCTCCTCGTAGGCACCCCCATGGCGCTGAGGCTACTAGACCGAATTGCGGCAGCCAACCGCGTCAGACTGGGTTAGGGCGACGCCGGCTGGGCGAGCACGGTCTGCAGCACCCGGCGGACCTGATCGATCGTGACCAGTCCGGTGAGCGTGTCGTCCTCGTCGGTGGCGATTATCGCTCCGAGCCGTCCGAGTGCCTCGAGCGTCAGCACATCGGTCAACGGCCGGTTCTCGAGGATCGTCAGGCGGGCAGTCTCCGGCTCGAGGATCGAGCCGACGGTGGCACTGCCCTCTCCCGCATGCACCAATTCCTCGGCCCGGTCGCGGCGGGCGATGCCGATGAAGCGGCCGTCTCCGTCGACGACCGGCAGCCACTCACTCTGGTAACGCAGGAACGACTCGTCGAGAGCCTGCTCGACGGTGCTCGTGCCGCGCACGACCACGGGCTCGTGATCCATGATGTCGGCGACGAGCACCCCGTGCACGCGCGAGGCGGCGGCTGTGCCGTTGAGCGCCATGCGCGCCGACTGCCAGATCATGAACGCCAGCAGCATCAACCAGAGCCCTACGAAGCTCGAGCTCTGCAGCAGGATGTAGAGCCCAAAGCCGCCGAGCAGCACCGCGAAGCCCTCACCGAGACGGGCCGCGCTGCGAGTTCCGCGCAACTTGTCATCGGTGACCTTCCAGATCGCCGCGCGCGCCATGCGTCCGCCGTCGAGCGGGTAGGCGGGAACGACGTTGAAGATCAGGATCAGGATGTTCATCGGCAGCAGCCAGGCCAGCGCCAGCAGCACCGGCGTGATGTGCACCGTGCCGTCCAGCTGGATCGCGTGGATCAAGCGATGAGGCCCGACCAAGAGCAGGTCGACCGCGAGGCACACGAGGATGAACAGCAGGGTCCCGATCGGCCCTGCCACCGCGATGCGGAACTCCTCGCCCGGGGACTGCGAGTCGCGGCTCATATAGGTGGTCCCGCCGAACCCGAACAGCTCGATGCGCTGCACCTGGATGCCCTCCCGGCGTGCGGCGATCGCGTGGCCCATCTCGTGGATGATCAGCGAGACGAAGAACAGCAGGACAGTGATGACGGTGGTCAGGTAGGCGATGTCATCCGAGGAGTGCAGCGCATCGCGAAATGACCCCGACAGCAGGAAGATGAGCAGGAACAGCATCGCGAACCAGGTGGCGTCGACGCCGATCCGGATCCCGGCGATCGTCATCAGCTTGAGTGAGCGTGAGCCCCTGAACATGCTGCAATGGTGGCACAGGTAGCGTTCGGCGACTGGGAGTGATAGATGGCTAAGGCAATGTCGGAGCTTGGTACGTGGCTGGCGGAGATCTCAGATCTGCGCAGCGCGTTGGCGGTGCTCGAGTGGGACCAGAACACGATGATGCCCCCGCTGGGCGCTGCGCCGCGTGCCGAGCGCCTGGCGACATTGGAGCGGATCACCCATGAGCGCTTCACCTCCGCCCGTACCGGCGAGCTGATCGAAGCTGCGGAGGCGGAGCTCGACGGGCTCCCTCCGGATCCGATCGAGCAGCGCACTGTCTCGGAGGCCAGGCGCCTCTATGAGAAGGATCACCGCGTGCCAATCGAGCTCGCGGCAGAGCGGGCCAAGGCGGCTTCCGACGGCTATCAGGTCTGGGTCAAGGCGCGTGCTGAAAACGACTTCAGCGCGTACGCGCCGGCTCTGGAACGCAACGTCCAGCTGGCGCGCGACTACGTCGCCTGCTTCGACGGCTACGAGGATCCCTACGACGTGGTGCTCGATGACTTCGTTCCCGACCTGCGCGCCTCAGAGGTCAGCAGCCTGTTCCATGATCTGCGCGAGCAGCTGCTTCCGCTGATCGCGGAGCTCTCGGGACGTGAGGTCGATGTGGCGCCGCTGCACGTCAACTACCCGGTCGGCGGCCAGCGGCAGCTGGTCGACCAGGTCCTGCGCTGGATGGGCTTTGACGATGCCAGCTGGCGGCTCGATGACACCGTTCACCCATTTGAGGCGAGCTTCGCCGTCACGGACGTGCGGCTGACCACGCGCTTCATCGGGCACTACTTCCCGACGGCGCTGTACGGGGCGATGCATGAATGCGGCCACGGTCTCTACGAGGCGGGCATCAATCCGGCCCTGCAGCGCACGCCGCTCGGCACCATCCGCTCCACCGCAATCCACGAGTCGCAGAGCCGCCTGTGGGAGAACATCGTCGGGCGCAGCCGGGCATTCTGTACGTCGCTCGCCCCGGCGGTCGTTGAGCACTCGCAGGGAGCGCTCAGCGGTCTCGAGCCTGATGCTCTGTTCCGTGCCGTGAACGCCGTCAAGCCGTCCTTGATCCGGATCGAGGCCGACGAGACCACCTACGGCCTGCACGTGATCCTTCGCTTCGAGCTCGAGAGCGAGTTGCTGAACGGAAGCCTCGACGTGGCGGACCTGCCGGAGGCCTGGAACACCCGCATGCGCGAGTACCTGGGTGTCGAGGTGCCATCAGACGCCGAGGGCGTGATGCAGGATGTGCACTGGTCGGCGGGGTTGATCGGCTATTTCCCCGGCTACGCCATCGGGAATCTGATCGCCGGTCAGCTGTGGGAGCAGGTGCGGGCTCAGATGCCTGAGATCGACCAGCAGATAGCGTCCCATCAGCTTCAGCCGCTGCGCGAGTGGCTGCGTGAGCAGGTGTACCAGCATGGCTCCCGCTTCACCGACCGTGAGTTGCTCGAACGGATCGTCGGGGGACCGGTGAGCGTGATGCCGTTCGTGGGCCACCTGCGCAGGAAGCTCGGAGACGTGTACGGACTCGAGTTGGCGTAGCCTGAATTTCCCCTTCGCATCACCTAGACCACGGAGAGAAAATGAGTCAGACACCCGTCAAGGTTGCCGTCACCGGGGCTGCCGGTCAGATCGGCTACGCCATCCTGTTCCGCATCGCGAGCGGTGCTTTGCTTGGCCCTGACACCCGCGTTCAGCTTTCGCTGCTCGAGATCCCCGCGGCTGTCAAGGCCGCCGAGGGCACCGCGATGGAGCTCGACGACTGCGCCTTCCCGCTGCTGTCCGGGATCGAGATCAGCGACGACCCGAACAAGGCATTCGACGGGGTGAACATCGCACTGCTGGTGGGCGCACGCCCGCGTACGGCAGGCATGGAGCGGGGTGATCTGCTCGAGGCCAATGGCGGGATTTTCAAGCCGCAGGGCCAGGCGCTGAACGCGCACGCCGCCTCCGACATCAGGGTGCTGGTGGTCGGCAACCCGGCAAACACCAACTCGTTGATCGCGCAGCAGAACGCGGCTGACATTCCGGCCGAACGGTTCACAGCGATGACGCGCCTTGATCACAACCGCGCCATCGCGCAGCTCGCGAAGAAGACTGGTACGGCGGTCAAGGACATCACCAACGTCACCATCTGGGGTAACCACTCAGCGACCCAGTATCCGGACATCTTCCACGCCAAGCTCGCCGGCGAGAGCGCTGCCGCGAAGATCAACGATCAGGCGTGGCTCGAGGGCGACTTCATCCCGACCGTGCAGAAGCGCGGTGCTGCGATCATCGAGGCCCGCGGGGCCTCCAGCGCAGCCTCAGCCGCGAGTGCCGCGATCGATCACGTGCACGACTGGGTACTCGGTACGCCCGAGGGTGACTGGGTTTCGATGGCGATCCCGTCCGACGGCTCCTACGGTGTGCAGGAGGGCTTGATCTCGAGCTTCCCAGTGACGTGTTCAGGCGGCGAGTTCAAGGTGGTGCAGGGTCTGGAGGTCAGCGAGTTCTCACGGGCTCGGATCGACGCGTCTGTGGCCGAGCTCGCAGAGGAGCGCGAGGCGGTCAGTGGGCTCGGGCTGATCTAGCGCGATCTGGCGCCAAGTTACTGTTAACTGCCTCGGGCCGCGTACTGCGCGGCCCGAGCCAGTTAAGCTGAGGTACGGCTTATTTAGCTGCCTGCGCGACCGGATTCCAGCCCTGGCCGTCGCGTGTCACCAGACCGTCCGAGGTCAGCTTGGGCATCACGCGGTACAGGTAGTTCGGCTCGATCTTCATCGCGGTGGCGATCTCCGGGATCGTGATCCCGGGCTTGCTGCGCACCAGCTCGAGCGCCTGCGCGGAGCGTGTGTTGCCGCCGCGACGCCCGCGTGGGCGGCCAGGCCGCCGGCGTGTGCTGGTCGTCGAGGTGGTTGAGGCGCTGCGCGGCGGCCTGCCGGGGCCGCGTCGCGCGGGCGCGGGCGCGGCGGGCGCTGTGTTGCCGGCCAGCGCTGCACGCGCCGCAAGCAGCCGGCTCTGCTCCTCCTTGAGTTCCTTCAAGCGGTTGTCGATGTCTTGGACAGCCGCGTCAATAAAGCCGGCCATAAAGGCTCCTTTGTGTCAGGTAAGGGCCCGCCAGCGGCGTCCCCACCCGTTAACCATAACGGGTGTCAGTGGCTTTCGATCAGTGCTTTCAGCCTTGTCAGTGACTCGTGCGCCTCGCGTTCCGGCACGTGCCCGATCAATACCCGGGAGGCGACATTGCCGAGTGGCCCGCCGGGCGGGTGAAACTCGTTGACATAATCGAAGTGTGTCGGGCCGTCAGGCTTGCCGGAAAGTGCGTAGCTGATCAGCGCTCGCGACAGCGCAGGCCCCCGGCCATGCCATTCGGCTCTACGCGGGACGACCACCGAGTCCAGTGTCCAATGCACCTTGAACGGGACTCCCAGCATCTGCAGCATCTGGTCCATGCGGGCTCCCGGCTCGCGCGGGTCCGGCGATTTCACCGTGACCGAACGGTGGATCGTCACCCACTCGCCGAGCCTGCTGGGGTCCATGACCGTGTCCCAGACAGTCTGTGGTGGCGCGTCGATGTCGATCTGAACGTGAACGGTACTCATCGGCTGACTGGGTAATTCGACTCACGACACTAGCGCCCGGCCAACGGTTCGGTCAGCTCCCAATCCCGCAGCGCCCGTTCGATCGCTGCGTCCAGTGTGTGCGGGCGGATCCCGAGCAGGTCCGTTACCAGCTCTGGGCGAGGAAGCAGGTCGGTCTCCAAACCGGCCATCAGGGGACCGATCAGGGCATGATCCTCGCCTGTGATGACAGCGGACACTCGACTGGCGATCGGCGTGAGCGTCAGGCGCTGCAGTTGAAGCGCGGGTCGGTTGAGCAGCAGATGGTCGCGGATGCGCTCGATCAGTTCCTGGTAGGTGACGACATCCGGTCCGGCCAGGTCGAGCGAGCGGCCGCCCAACTGCGGGGCGTCGGCCGCGGCGACGAGGCATCCAAGCACGTCTCGTTCGTCGACCGGGGCAGTGCGATGCTGGCCCCACGCGGGGATGATCATCACCGGCATCCGCTCCAGCAGGCGGACAAGGAATCTGAAGGAGCGCGAGCGGGCGCCGATCACGATCGGTGCCCGCAATGCGACCGAATCGGGGACCGCTCCAAGTAGCACGCGCTCGACGTCCAGGCGGCTGGCCAGGTGCTCCGATGCGGACTCGTGTGGCACCTGGCCGCCGAGGTAGACGATTCTCCTGACACCGGCCGCGACGGCCGCCTGGGAGAAGGTCTCAGCAGCTCGACGCTCGCGCACCCCGAAGTGCTCCTCGGAGCCCGGCTCCATCGAGTGGATCAGGTAGTAGGCCACCTCGACGCCATCGAGAGCCTCGGCGAGCCCGATGCCGGAGATGGCATCTCCGTTGTAGAGCTGCAGCCCCGCGGGTACCTGTACGAGCGCCTGATGGTCGCGTCTGCGAGTCAGTGCTCGGATGTCATGCCCCGCGTCGAGAAGACGCGGTGCGAGTCGGCTACCAATCGCGCCGGTGATGCCTGTTACCAGGATGCGCATCCGCTGCTCAAAGCTACGGAAAATGCGGGAGATTTCCCTTGGGCATCACAAAATCCCCGCTAATAGCAGAAAAAGCAGTTGTGACGAAAGTGTTGCGTTTTCCGGGATTCGGGCTCGCATCGGGGGGGTTAACGCGCTTTGATCGTTGTCGTTCGGAGCGCTGGGGGCGCCCCGGCAAGGTTCCACAACTGAGAGGTGTCTGGTCTTCGATGGCTACTGGCGGTCGTCCCCATGGGGGCAAAGTTTCGTGCGATGGCTGCTTCTTCAAGCAGAACATGCTCTGCGCTGTGACGCAGTCAGGTCCGTGCGCCACCTATCGGCCGAATCGTCCGGAGGGCCTGCGACCCCCGAGCCAGCTGCGCTTCAACTTCCGCCAGGAGCGGCGGCTGCAGGTTGCGTGGGCCTTCCCCTCGCCCAGCGAGCAGGTGGCGCTTCACGCCTGAGAAGCGTCCTGCGCCGCCTATGTTGGCGATCATCTAGTGTGCCTGCGCAGTGGAGTTATTGGTGCTTGGCAAGTCGCCGGCAATGGCGGACCTGGGCGGCGCGCACAGCGGCTATCTGATCACTCAGGCCGGCTTCACGCTCTTGCTCGAGTGCGGCGGGGGCGTCCTTGCGAAGTTGAGGGCGCTGGCAGATCCGGCCGCAGTCGACGCCGTTCTGATAAGCCATGTTCACGCGGACCACACGCTCGACCTGCTCTCGTACGCTTTCGCTCTGGAAAATCACCTGAGAGGCGAGGAGTCGCGGCGTCCGGCGCTGTGGGCGCCCCCGGGCGCACGATCCGCGCTTGACACGTTCGCGTCGTCACTGGGCATGGATGCACAGATCGAGGATGGCTTCGCGCTGTCCGAATACGAGCCCGACCGGCCACTCGAGCTCGGACCCTTGACCGTGCACTTCACAGAGGTTCCGCATTACATACGCGCCTGGGGCTGCGACCTGCGCTCCGAAGAAGGCCGGCGGCTCACCTTCGGCGCCGATTGCGGGCCCAACGACGCGATCGTCGATCTGGCCCGGGGCACCGACACGATGATGCTCGAGGCGACTGAGGGGGCCGGCCCGCACATCGGTGGGGGCTTGCGCGGCCATCTGACGGCAGCCGAGGCGGGCGAGCTCGCACGTCGCGCGGGTGCCGCGCGCCTGCTGCTGACCCACTACTCCGACACGCTCAATGCCGAGGAGCTGCGGACGGCAGCCGAAGGAACGTTCGGTGCTGCTGTGGAGATGGCCACCGAGGGGGCGCGGTACGTGATCTGAGACTGGTGTGCGGCGCCCGGAGTTCTATGCTCCGGCGAACGTTGGTGACGACGAGCCATGGGAGACGAGATGGGAAAGCGCAAGGCGGAGACGGAACAGGCTGAGGAGAAGCCCAAAAAGAGGAAGCGGCGAGGCAGGAAGCTTCTGTTCCTGCTGGTGGTCGGCGGCGCCGCCGCGCTCGTGCTGTCCGAGGACGCGCGCAACAAGGTGCTCGACGCGCTCTTCGGCTCGGAGGAGGAGTTCCAATACTCCCCGCCGGCTCCGACTTCGGGCAACGGCTCAGCCAACCCGTAGGCCCAAGCGATCCCGGATTCGATCGCTACGAGGTTCACATCCGACCGAGCACGTCGCGTCGCGATCTCGGTCGGAGCTGGCCTCGTCGTCGTGTTGGTCGGGGGTCAGATGCTTGTCCCGGCGATCGCGACCACCGTGCTTCGTCACCGTTTGGCCCAGCACGGCAGGGTGATCAGTGTGCGGGTCTCCGCCTTTCCCTGGGTCGAGCTGCTCTGGCAGAGCGCTGACAGCGTCACGGCACGCATGGCCGACTTCAGCGCGCCGCCCGATCAGCTGCACAGCCTGCTGGATGAGGCCGAGGGAGTCGGCAAGCTCGAGGTCTCGATCGGCGTCGTCCACACTGGCCTGCTGACACTCCGCGACGTCAGCTTCAGCAAGCAGGGTGACGAGATGGAGGGAGTTGGAAGGCTCGAGCTCGAGGACCTGCGGGCGGCGCTGCCGGTAGTCCGATCACTCACGCCCGTGCAGGACACGGGCGGTCAGCTCGTGCTGCGCGGCAGCGCGAGTGTGTTCGGTGTGAACGCCGCGGTCGACGTCGTCGTGGCCGCCCGCGACGGCAAGCTCGTGGTGGCTCCCGCTGGGCTGCTCGGCGCCTTTGCCACGCTCACGGTCTACGACGACCCGCAGGTACGCGTCCAGTCGGTTGCTGCCACGACGGTGCCTGGAGGCGTTCGCTTCGTGGTTCGGGGACGCGTGGCATGAGGGCGGATCCTCACCTCCGGTGGCGGCACACGTCTAGTGTCTATTTTGGAAAAACTTTCAAGGCCGGGAAGATCGCGACCGGTTTCGGCGTCCTTAAGCTTTAACTGCCACTGCGCCTGATCACAAAATGTCCTCTGACCACGAAAGCCCGAATCGCGAACAGCAGGTTGTGAACCTGCTGCACGCGGCTGCGCAACGCGAGCGCGCTCCCGAGACGCTGCGCGCCGAGGTGGCGAGCATGCGCGCGCAGGCGGCCACACGCCGGCGCCGCAGGCCGACCTTTCAGCCGGTCTTCCGCTTCGTGAGCATTGGGACCGCGACTCTCACTGCAGCCGTCGTCGCGCTGGTCGTGGCCCTGAGCGGAGCAGGCGCGCCGTCACTCGCGCAAGCCGCGGCTATCGCCAACCTGCGACCGTCGGCACCGGCACCGGCCACCGACCCGCGTGCTCCGACGAAGCTCTTGACGGCTAAGGTCGGCACCCTGCACTTCCCCAACTGGGAGAGCGCCGGCGGCTGGCGCGCCGTGGGGCAGCGCTTCGATCACATCGGCAACCGGACGGCGACGACCGTGTATTACGCGAACGGTGCGAGTCACGTCATCTACTCGATCGTGTCCTCGCCGACACTCGCGATGAAGAGCGGGCGAGCGCTGCAGTCCCTCCCGCCCGAGACCTACACCGCCCAGACCTACACCACCCTGTCGCGACAGGGCCGGACCACTGTGATCTGGGAGGAATCCGGGCACACCTGCCTGCTGACGGGCAGTCGCGGCATGTCGGCCGCGAGACTCTGGCAGCTGGCGTTCCACGGATTCCGCAAGCCGCTGGGCTAGCTCCCACGGTTCGGCGTGGTCTACATGCCGAGCGCGTCGGCGAGCCGCTGCCGGGCGCGGTAGACCCGCGTCGTCAGGGTCGCCTCGCGCACCCGCAGCGCGGTCGCTGCGTCGCGATAGGAGAGGCCGACGACATCCACGGCCACCAGCGCGTCGCGGAACTGCTCCGGTAGTGCCGAGATCGCAGCGTAGAGCTCGGTCGCCTCCATATGGGCCTCGGGCTGCGGTGCGGATCGATCCTCGATCAAGGCCAGATCATCAGGAAGCGGGACGGCCTGAGGGCGGCGCGAGGCGGCGCGCCGGCTGCTGACGAAGGTGTTTCGCAGCACCCGCAGCAGGTAGCCGATGTCGTCGTCATTGCGTAGGAAGCGGGGCTTGAGCAGGACGCGGGTGAACGTCTCTTGCACCAGGTCCTCGGCCTCCTCGCGTGATCCGCAGAGGCTCCAGGCAGCGCGATACAGGCGATCTACGTGGTCGCCCAGCGTCTGTGGATCGAGTTGGTGACCCTCAGTCATATCCCGCGCCAGCATAAGCCGGACCCGGCCGGTATCGCATTCATAACCCCGGGGCGCGGTGATGGGAAGAAAATGAACTGACGCGGCGTCCTTCTATTCAACCGGCCCTGATAGGCCCCGACACCGAAACCAAACAGAAGGGAACCCCCCAGTGTTTAGATCTAGGAGCATCACCGTCGCTGCCGCCGTCGCGGTCGCCGCCGGTGGCACGGCTGCGATGGCCGCTCAGAGCGCCGCCGCCAGGACCGCAAGTACAGCGAGCGCTGCTGCCATCAAGGTCGCCAGCGTCCAGGTGCAGTCCGGCGCGAGCAACTCGTCGCACAAGGTGCTGGTGAACTCTGCCGGCCTGCCCATCTACCTGCTCACCGGCGACAGCAAGTCACACCCCGAGTGCAAGAGCGCGCAATGCCTGAGCGCCTGGCCGGCCGTGAGGAGCAAGTCCATGAAGCCGACGCTCGGCAAGGGCGTCAAGGGCAAGGTCGCGATCTGGCACCACAACGGCATGAATCAGGTCACGCTCAACGGTCATCCGCTCTACACCTACTCGGCTGACAGCGCCGGGTCGGCCTCAGGCCAGGGTCTGAAGAGCTTCGGCGGCACCTGGTGGCTGCTCACCGCAAACGGTTCGCCGATGGCGAACAGCAAGTCCTCCACCGGCGGCAGTGGCGGCGGCGGCTGGTAATCGAGCTTCGCGCTCAGCGGCAGGGCGCGTAGAGGGCCGCGGCCGGACCTCCCTTCCGGCCGCGGTCCAATCAACGGCCGTGCGACCTCGCTAATCCTTCTTCGGTGAGCGCCAGGGCGTGCGCAGGCGCCGCTCGAGTTCATCCGGCAGGGCGTCGATCGCAACCCGCTCCTGAGCAAGGCTGTCGCGGTCGCGCACGGTCACGGTGCGGTCCTCGAGCGTCTGGTGGTCGACGGTGATCGACCAGGGCGTGCCGATCTCGTCCTGACGGCGATAGCGCCGCCCGATCGCGCCGCCCTCGTCGTATTCGATCTGCATCCGCTCACGCAGACCGCTCATGATCTCGCGCGCGAGCTCCGGTTGCCCGTCCTTCTTGACCAACGGCAGCACCGCAGCTTTCACCGGTGCGAGCAGCGGGTGCAAGCGCAATACCGTGCGGGTCTCGCCCTCGATCTCGTCCTCGTCGTAGGCGTCGCAGAGGAAGGCCAGCGTCGCGCGATCCGCGCCGGCGGCCGGCTCGATCACATACGGGAGGTAGCGCTCGCCGCTGGCGGTATCGACGTACTCGAGGTTCTGGCGCGAGTACTCGGCATGCTGGGTGAGATCGAAGTCGCCACGGTTGGCGATGCCCTCGAGCTCCTGCCAGCCGATCGGATAGAGGTATTCGACGTCGCTGGTGCCGCTCGAGTAATGCGAGAGCTCGTCGGCGTCGTGTGCGCGCAGTCGCAAATGGTCGGGGCGAATCCCGAGGTTGATGTACCAGTCGTAGCGCGCCTGCTTCCAGAACTCGTACCACTTGTCCGCCTCGGCCGGCGGAACGAAGAACTCCATCTCCATCTGCTCGAACTCACGCATCCGGAAGATGAAGTTGCCGGGCGTGATCTCGTTGCGGAAGCTCTTGCCGACCTGGGCGATGCCGAACGGCGGCTTCTTGCGCGCGAACTGCAGGTAGTGCTTGAAGTTCAGGAAGATGCCCTGGGCCGTCTCGGGCCGCAGGAAAACGGTCGAGCCCTCCTCCTGGACCGGACCGACCGTCGTCTGGAACATCAGGTTGAAGTTGCGGGCCTCGGTCAGATCGCAGTTCGGGCCCTCGCCAGGGTGCAGCGACGGCTTCTGCCCGCACCGGGCGTCCCCGAGCTTGTCGGCTCGGAAGCGCAGCTTGCAGGAGCGACAGTCGACCAGTGGGTCCGTGAATCCGGCGATATGACCGCTCGCCTCCCAGGTCCGCGGGTGCTGGATGATCGCCGAATCGAGCGCCACCACATCATCGCGCTCCTGCAGCAGCGAGCGCCACCACTGGCCCTTGATGTTGTTCTTCAAGAGCACGCCGTAGTGGCCGTAGTCGTAGCTCGAACCGATGCCGCCGTAAATCTCGCTCGAGGGAAAGATGAAGCCCCGCCGCTTGCACAGCGACACGATCTTCTCCATCGTCACAACGTCACTCGCCATAGGCGGCGCATGCTAGCGACGCCGCTCCAGTGACCGCCGTTGGCACTCTGGGTTGGAGAGTGCCAAGATGTCATCGCCCCGGAAAGCTATATTTGGAAGCGATGCCGATCTACGAATACAAGTGCAAGAAGGGCCATGTGTTCGAGACGATGCAGAGCTTCAGCGACGACCCGTTGACTGAGTGCGAGGTCTGCGGTGCGCCCGTTCAACGGGTCTACCACCCCGTCTCCGTCCACTTCAAGGGCTCGGGGTTCTACAACACCGACTACGGCACCAAGCGCCGCGCGCGGGAGAAGGAGAACAACAAGGAGTCCTCCTCGACCTCCTCTGACGAGTCCTCCTCGACCTCCTCTGACAGCGGCAGCAGCACCAAGTCGGAGAACTCGTCGTCGTCCTCCGACGGCAAAGCGTCCGATAGCAAGTCGTCAGACAGCAAGGCTGCAGCGGCCTGATCCGTTCCGACCGCGCCCGCTGGCGCGGTCAGGCCTTGACGCGCAGCTCGATGGTTCTAGCCATTGAGCAGCTGGTTGACCTTTGAGCGAACGTCGGCGCTGTTGGGGTTGAGGACGTCCTGGCCGTTGTAGTAGCTGCCGGTCTCCTGCAGCGTGCGGGCAGGCGAGGAGCCACCGATCTCCGCCGCGCCGAACAACTGCAGAAGCGAGAGCGGACCCATGTCGGTCTGAATCGCCTTGGGGGCGTCCCACGAGGCCCAGGGGAGATGGATGAACGCGTGCGCCGAGAACAGCTGGCTCTTGATGCCGTTCATGATCCCCTGCTGCATCTTCTCGCGGTTGATGTCGGTGTAGGCGGGGTTGCAGAGGTTGTCGCGGGTACGCGCGAGCGTCACCGCCTGAATACCGGTGAGGTGATGGGTGCCTCGCGACAGAAACAGCGAGTAGCCGCCGTCGGCCGCGCCGCCTGAGATCTTGGAGCAGACTCGCGGCGTGTTGACGGTGACGCCGCCGATGTCGTCGATGAACTTCACGAAGTTGCCGAGGTCGACGACGATCATGTGGTTGATCTTGAGTCCGGTCAGGGCCTCGACCGCTTGGATCGTCGACTTCGGGCCACCGCAGGACCAGGCAGCGTTGATCTTGGCGGCGTAGCCGCAGGACGGGATGTTGACGAGCGTGTCGCGCGGGATCGAGAGCTTGCGCGATGTGCCACCGCCGACGCGCCAGATCATGAGCGTGTCCGTGCGGGCGTCAGCCTCGCTGTGATCCGCCGCCGTGAGGCCGCCCTCGTGCGAGCTGTAGCCGCTTGTCGGGCGTGCGTCCAGCCCGACCACAAGGATGTTGTTGGGTGTGAAAAGGATCGGTCCGGCGCTCGATAGCGCATTCTCGGTCGCGCTGCCACCCGGCAGGTTGCCGCCAGATGCGCTGATCGCAAACAGCACGGCTGACAGCGCGACCCAGAACACGCAGAACATCACGAGGTACTTGAGCAGCCGCAGCGGGTGCCAGAGCGGGCGCAGTGAGGGTCCGAAACCGGGGATCCTGCGCCAACCCCGGCGCGGCCCGGGCCCTCCAGGACCGCCGAACCGGCCCCCTCGGCCGCCGGCCGCCTCGCTACCGCGTGGCGGCCGCGGTGGCTGTTTGCGCGACAGCTCCTCGGCCTGGGCGGCAAGCTCGGCGTCGGTCTCACCACGCAACCGCGAGCCCAGGCTGCGGGGCGTCGAGCGATACACGTTGTAGGTGCGCTCCTGCGAGCTACGACCACTGCGACCGGCATAGGTCTGGCCACCGCGGTCGGCGTCGGGTTGGCGAGGCCCGCGCGGGCGTGGAGGGTTCTCGTCTTCGTGGAAATCTGACATTGCTTCGGTGAGTCTGAATCCTGAGACCGGCTGCTTATAGTGGCGGGATGCCTTCGCGATTGGTGATCGGCGTCGACATCGGTGGCACGAAGCTAGCGGCCGGAGTGGTCGATGATCGCCTGCAGATCCATCAACGCTTACAACGTTCGATGCGAGGCCAGGACACCCCTGCTCTGCTCGACACTATTGCCAGCGCGGTTCAAGAGTTGGTTAACACGGCTCCTGGGGAGATCGGTGCGGTCGGCTTCGGCATTCCATCATTGATCGACCGGCGCAGCGGGACCTCGGTGATCGCCGTCAACCTGCCACTCGCGGAGGTCCGCTTCGGCGCACTGATGTCCGAACGCCTGGATCTGCCCGTATTCGTCGACAACGATGGCAACCTGGCAGCGCTCGCCGAGCACCGCGCCGGGGCCGCCATGGGGGTGGATCACATGGTGTTGATCGGGCTCGGCACTGGGATCTCCGGTGGGCTGATCCTCAATGGCGAGCTCTATCGCGGCTGGATCGGCTCGGGTGCAGAGCTCGGCCACATGGTGATCGACATGAACGGGCCGCCCTGCCAGGGCAACTGTCCCAACCATGGTTGCTTTGAGTCCGTCGGATCAGGCACCGCGCTCGCGCGCGAGGCGCGCAGGATCGCGGAGGAGCAGCCGGGAACCGCGCTCGAGCGTGCATTGCGCGACGGTCGGGATCTGGACGGCCCACTTGTCACCGAGTTGGCCCACGACGGCGATCCCGCCGCCTGCGCCGTGCTCGAGCTGATCGGGAAGCGCCTGGGCGTGGCGATCTCGAACCTGGTGAACATCTTCAACCCCGAGCTCGTCGTGGTCGGGGGCGGCGTGATGGGCGCCGGTGAGATGCTGCTCGAACCAGCCCGTGCAGAGATGCTCAGCCGTGCGCTGCCGCCCTCACGTGACGTCGTCAAGGTGGTCGCGGCCGAGTTCGCCCATGAGGCCGGCATGGTCGGTGCTGCCGCGCTCGCGCTCGACGGGCTGGCGGCCAGGCAGGAACAGCTCTGATGCCTCCGGGCAAGCTGATCGTCTGCCCGACTCCGATCGGCAACGTCGACGACATCACCTTGCGCGTGCTGGCGGCGTTGCGCGAGGCTGACCTGATCGCCTGCGAGGACACCCGCCGCACCGGCACGCTTCTCAAGAACTACGGCGTCTCCGGCAAGCTCATCAGCTACTACGAGCAGAACGAGAAGTCCCGGGCCGCGGAGCTCGTCAAGCGCATGCATCACGGGGAGGTCGTTGCGCTCGTCTCAGACGCGGGCATGCCGTTGGTCTCAGATCCAGGTTTCGTGCTGGTGCGTGGCTGCGTCGCCGCCGGCCTCGAGGTCGAGGTACTACCCGGCCCATCCGCCGCGCTCGCGGCGTTGGTCGCAAGCGCTCTGCCGGCAGATCACTGGCGCTTTGCCGGGTTCCTGCCGCGCAAGCGCAGCGAACTGGAGGCCGTCTTTGCCAGTCCCGAGACGCTCGTCGCATTCGAGTCGCCGCGCCGCGTCGCGGGCTCACTGGCGGTGCTGGCCGAGCTCGATCCGAAGCGGCCCGTGGCCGTGTGCCGCGAGCTGACCAAGGTGCACGAGGAGGTCGTACGCGGTCCCGCTGACGAGCTGGCCGCCCGTTACGCCAAGGAGCCGCCACGGGGCGAAGTCGCGCTGGTCGTGGGGCCAGCACCCGCTCCAACCGACGCCGACCTTGGTCCCGCGCTCGAGGCGGTGCGCAAGCTCGTCGAATCGGGCGCAAAGCCCCGTGTGGCCGCCCACGTTGTTTCCGACCTTACGGGCGCAAGTGCCAACAAGCTCTACAAGGCGCTGACGACCTAGTCCACCGCGAGGCGCACCGGTTCGCGCCCGTGTGACGTTCATCTCACACCCGCCGCTTACGTTGCGGCGATGCATATCTCCCGCTTACGTCAAACATCAGCGCCGCGCCTCGGCGCAGGGCTGATCACATCTCTGTTTTTCCTGCTCGCGTGCACAGGCAGCGCGAGCGCTGCCTTCAACCCGTGCCCCAGCGGAACCACCACCTGGATCGCGTCATCCGGCGGGAACTGGGACACCGACACGAACTGGAGCAACGGCCAGCCGTCCTCCAGCTGTAACGCCGTCATCTCGTCGCCTGTCACGGTGACGCTCTCGACGACCACTCAACACTTCGGCAGCGACAACGGCGCCGGCGTCAATGGACTGACGATCTCGGGCGGCGCGACGCTTGTGGTTGAAGGGGAGGCGAGCGGCAACCAGGGCAACTGGTTGAACTTCACCGAACTGGGGATCGGTACAGGGGGGCTGACGATCGGTCAGGGCAGCACGCTGGACCTGGAGGCGACCGGGAACTCGGCCACGACCCCGAATCCCGGGGATGCGCCAGGCGGCAGCGCCTACGTGATCATGGCCACCGGCAACAGCGTGCCGTTCACGAACAGCGGCACCATCAATGCGACAACCACCGACGGTAGCTATGGCGACTATCTCCAGTTCGGTGCGGACCTGATCAATTCCGGCACGATCAACGCGTCATCGGGCACGCTGAACCTCGACGGGACGAGCCCGATGCTGATCAACAACAACGGCTCATTCAACGTGGCCCCGGGTGCCGCGATCGCGATGAACGCCGGCGACGGATCGTCGTTCACCAACGACGGCTCCTATTCGAACCAGGGCGCGACGACCCTGAGCGGCTCGATGTATTTCATCCAGAGCGGAGGCTCGGAGTCCGGTAACCCGATCCAGCTGACCGGGGGCGAAACGCTCCAGGACTCCGCCGGAGCGGGTGGCTTCGAGGTGATCGACGGTTGCGGCGGCGGATACGTCACTGGCACGATTCCGCAGGGCCAGACTGTCATGGTGCAGGGTGCGACGGCCAACTGTTCCGGGAACCAGGGTCAGCAGTCGGCCATGACGCTCGGTACCGGCTCGAACCCGCCCCCAGTCGTCAACCGCGGCACGATCGTGCTGAACGCGTCAGGCAGCGGAAACACCAGCGGCGGCAGCGCCCAGGTCGATGGCGCCGAGCTGGACAACTACGGCACTGTCGACGCGTCGGTCTCCGATCCCAGCTACACGACAACGATCCTGTCGCCGCTCGTCAACGAAACGGGCGGGACGGTCAACCTCACCGGCGGAAAGCTCTACCAGACCGCCGGCACGCCGACGACCAACCAGGGCACCGTCAACGTCGGCCCCGGCAGTGACTGGATCGTGCAGGGGGGTTCCTTCACCAACGCGGGCACGCTCGGGATCGGGATCGCGGGCGCGAGCGACTACGGCGTGTTCACGATGACCGCCGGCGGCGTGTTCAAGGCCGGCGGCACGCTCGCCCCAACGCTCAGCGGCTACTCGCCGACGACGGGAACCGAGTTCCAGCTGTTCCAGATCGGCAGCTTCTCCGGCACCTTCGGAACTGTCACAGGCGGTTTCAGGGCCGACTACTCGAAGCAGACCGCGAGCCCGGCGTACGTGGGCGTGATCTACGGCAGCGCGAGCTCGGCCGCCGGCAAGCAGCCGAAGATCTCCAAGGTCTCCGGCGGCGCGGCCAAGATCATGGTGAAAGTCTCATGCGCCAAGGGCAAGGCCTGCGTGAGGCTCACGATTCTCGGGACCGCGAAGAAGCTCACGGTCGCGAGGGGCGGCGGCACGGCAAAGCCGGGCAAGTCGACGACCATCACCGTGGAGCTCAACAAGAACGGAACCAGGCTCCTGAAGCGGTACGGGACGCTCAAGGTCAGGATGACCATCAAGGCAGGGGGCAAGACCATCAGGTCTGCGAGCGTCACGGTCACCAAGAGCTCAGCCAAGAAGCACGGCTGAGGCGGGAGATACGGGGGGCGGCCCGCCGGGCCGCCCCCCGACGCAACTGCGTGACTTCGACCTCATCTAGTCTGCAGGGTGATGTCCTTTTACATCACCACTGCGATCGACTACGTCAACGGTGTGCCGCATCTGGGCCACGCCTACGAGAAGATCGCTGCCGATGTGATCGCGCGGCACATGCGTCAGCGAGGTGAGGACGTGTTCTTCCTCACCGGCACCGACGAGCACGGTGAACCCGTTGCCGACGCGGCACATGCGCTGGGGATCGAGCCACAGGAGCTCGCCGACCGCAATGCCGAGCGGTTCAAGGCGTTGCTGCCACGGCTGAACATCTCCAACGACTTCTTCATCCGCACCACCGATCCACAGCACGAAGCGCGTGTCCAAGAGGTGATGCAGCGGATCCATGACAACGGCTACGTCTACATGGGCCTGTATGAGGGCTGGTACTGCCCCCGATGCGCCGACTTCAAGGTGGAGAACGAGATCCTCGAGGGCAACCTCTGCCCGATACACGAGATCCCGCTGACCCGCGAGTCGGAGGAGAACTGGTTCTTCAAGCTCTCCGCTTTCCAGGGGCCGCTCGAGCGGCTGTTCGCAGAGCACCCAGACTTTGTGATGCCCGCTCGGGCGATGAATGAGGCCAAGGCGTTTGTGGCGCAGGGCCTGCGAGACGTCTCGCTCTCCCGCTCCAAGCTGACCTGGGGAATCAAGGTTCCCTGGGACCCGAGTCAGGTCTTCTACGTCTGGTTCGACGCGGACCTCAACTACTACACGGCGCTCGGCTACGCGCGGCCCGGGGAGGACCTGACCGATCGCTACTGGCCGGCGCAGGTGCACGTGATCGGTAAGGACATCGTGAAGTTCCACGCGATCTACTGGCCGGCGATGCTGCTCGCTGCCGGACTGGCGGTGCCGGAGCACGTCTTCGCGCACGGCTTCCTGATGGCGCAGGACGGGCGCAAGATGAGCAAGTCGCTCGGCAACGTTCTCGACCCGTTTGAGGCGATGGACGAGTTCGGCACTGACGCGCTGCGCTTCTACCTGATGCGCGAGGTCCAGTTCGGTCAGGACGGCAACGTCGGACTCGACGGCGTACACGCGCGCTACGACACCGAGCTCGCCAACGACTACGGAAACCTCGCCAGCCGAACGATCACGATGATCGCCCGCTTTGCTCAGGGCATCGTGCCGACATCCCCGATCGACCCGCAGCTGGCGCCTGAATTCGACGTGCTGGCGCGGGAGGTGGCGGAGCGGTTTGACGTCTTCGAGGTCACCCAGGCACTCGACGTGATCTGGCAGCGCGTGCGGCGACTGAACCGCTATGTCGAGGAGCAGAAGCCGTGGGAGCTCGCCCGCGATCCGTCCCAGGCAGCCCACCTGGAACAGGTGCTGGCGTCGCTTCATCAGGGGTTGCGCGCGGTGACGGTCGAGCTGACCCCCTTCATCCCTGACGCGAGCGCCACCGTGCTGGCGGCACTTGATGCCACGCCGCTCGAGCCGATCCCGCCGCTCTTCCCCAAGCACGACCGTCCAGCCTGAGCGCCAACTGTGGTCGACAGCCACACGCACCTATCGAGCTGCGAGCCGTCTGATGACGAGCTCGTCGCCGCGGCACTCGAAGCCGGCGTGACACGGATCGTCACGATCGGCACCGACGTCGAGAACTCCGCGCTGGCGCTCGCCGCCGCCGAACGCTTCCCGGAGGTGTACGCCACAGTCGGTCTGCATCCCAACGAGGCAACCGGCTTCAGCGACCGCGATTACGCCGGGCTTCAGCGCCTCGCGCAGCACCCCCGGTGCGTGGCGATCGGTGAGACGGGGCTCGATTACTACCGCGAGTACGCGCCGCACGAGGACCAGGCCCGCGCCTTCCGCGCGCAGATCGAGATCGCGCGCGAGGTCGGCAAGCCGCTCTCGATTCACACCCGTGAGGCCGACGACGACACACTGGCGATGCTCGACGAGCAGGCCAAGGGCGTGAAGGTGATTCTGCACTGCTTCTCGATGGCCGAGCGCGTCGACGAGTGCCTCGCGCACCCCGACTGGTACTTCTCGTTCGCGGGCAACGTCACCTATCCCAAGAACGGGGATCTGCGCGCGGCGATGCTCAAGGTCCCGGCCGCCCGCCTGCTGGTGGAGACCGACGCCCCGTACCTCTCGCCCCAGCCGGTACGCGGCAAGCGCAACGTGCCCGCCAACGTCGTGCTCACCGCCCAGGCGATCGCACTCGAGCGGCGAGTCAGCTACCACGACTTCAACGTGGAGGTGGAGGCCGCTTCAGCAGCGGTGTTCGGTTGGTAAGGCTCGGGCAGAACTTCCTCGTCGACCGCAACATCCTCGGCGTGATCGAGCGGCTGGCCGCGCTCTCGGACGACGATGTGGTGCTGGAGGTCGGGGGCGGCCCTGGGGTGCTGTCGCAGCGCCTCGCGGAGCGGGCCGCGTTCGTGCACGTGGTCGAACTCGACCGCAGCCTCGAGAGCAACCTGCGCGCACTGCTCGAGCCGTATCCGAACGTGACGTTGCACATGGGCGACGCGCTCGACCTCGACCTCGGCGCGCTCGAGCCGGCGCCCACCAAGATGGTCGCCAACCTGCCCTACGGCGTCGCGGCGACCGTGATCCTGCGCACGATCGCGGAGCTGCCGAGCGTCCAGTCCTGGGTCGTGATGGTGCAGCGCGAGGTCGGTGAGCGGTTCGCGGCCAAGCCCGGCTCCTCCGCTTACGGCGTGCCCTCGGTACTGGCGCAGCTCGAGTGCGACGTGAAGGTGCTGCGGCCGGTGAGTCGCCAGGTCTTCCGGCCCGTCCCGAATGTGGATTCGGTGCTGTTGGGTCTCAGCCGTCGTGCGGGCCAGCGGGCCAGCACGACGGAGATACGGCTTGTCCACGACGCCTTCAGGCACCGCCGCAAGGCGCTCGCGGGTTCGCTGCAGCTCTCACAGCCGGGGATGCGCGAGCCGGCGCGCGAGGCGCTGGTCGAGATGGGTCTGCCAGCCGATGTGCGGGCTGAGAAGCTCACGCCGCAGCAGTTCGTCGAGCTCGCCGGGAAACTGTACGGATGAGGCTTCGGGCGTTGGCGCCGGCGAAGGTGAACCTGTCGCTGTTCCTGGGCGGCACCCGGGAGGACGGGCGGCACCGGTTGGTCACAGTCTTCGAGTCGCTGTCGCTGGCCGACGCACTCGAGCTCGAGGTGATCGAGGGCCTGGGGGACCAGGTCGTCTGCCCGGGAGTGGACGGGGACAACCTTGCTGCGCGGGCGCTCGCTGGGCTTCGCGCCCGGGGCTGGGATGGTCCGCCGGTGCGGATCACAATCGAGAAGCGGATCCCGGTGGCGGCCGGGATGGCCGGCGGCTCGGCCGACGCGGCGGCTGCCCTGCGGCTGGCGATGGCGGTCGCGCCCGGGCGCGCGGAGGAGGTTGACCAGATCGCGGTCGAGCTCGGCGCCGACGTTCCGAGCCAGCTGCTGGCCGGGGTTGCGCTGGGGACCGGAGCAGGTGAGATCGTCGAGCGCTTCGAGCCGCTGGCGGAGCACGCCTTCGTGGTGCTGCCCTCGGAGTTCTCGCTGTCGACACCAGAGGTGTTCCAGGAGGCCGATCGGCTGGGTTTGCAGCGCTCAGATCCTGCGCTTGACGGGCTATACGACGAGCTTGTGGCTTCTCTGGCGCCCGACTCGGAGCTGCCTGATCGGCTTCTGGTCAACGATCTGGAGCCAGCTGCGATATCGCTCTGCCCATGGTGCGGCGACGCGCTTGAGGCGCTTCGCGCGGTGGGCGCTGCGCACGCGATGGTGTCGGGCTCAGGGCCCACGGTTGTGGGGATTTGGTGGGGTCTGGGCGCCGTGGGACGGGCGTTCTCGGCAGCGCAGGAATTGCGTGATCGGTACCCGCTGGCGGTGGGTGCGGAGCCGGTGACTGCTGAATACGCCGCGCCATCGTTAACCTGATGGCCTGAACTACGGGTATGAGCAACACCAACATCACATATCTGGTTGGCGGCGGGTGCGCAGTGATTGCGCTGATCGCGTTCATCACCCTGGTCATCGCTCCGGCGCTGCAGAGCCACCGTCGTGTCTGGGAGCGAGTGGCGGTCGTGGTCCTATCCGGCTACGTGCTTGCTGCCTTTGTGGGGATCGGTGTCGTGCTTGGCGCATGGATCGTTCTTCAGTGGCCGAACTGGTTCTGACCAGCCCATGGATCCGGTCGTGATGACTGACGGCGAAGCGATCAGCTCAGGCGTTGGCACGGGGCCGAACCTCTCGGCGCTGGCCGCCATCACCGAGGCGGTGCAGGGTGGGGCGGGGCTGCCGGAGGTCCTGCGGGCGGCCGGCCGGGCGCTCGACGCGAGCCTGATCCTGATCGACCGGACGGGTTCGATCCTCGCGGTCACGGCGCGCTCGCCTGCCGATGAGCGCTCGCTGATGCGTGACGGCGAGGACGTCGACACGATCGATCTCAGGGTCGGCGACACGACCGTCGGGCATCTGCGAATGCGCACTCGCGAGGGCGAGCCCGATCCGTCGATGCTCAGCCTCGTGACCACGCTGATCGCCTCCGAGGTCGAGCGCGTGCGCGCGCCCGAGCGTGCCTCCGAGGAGGCGGCGACTGCGTTTCTGCGCGCCGTCCTGCGGCGGGGAATCGCGGACCGCGATGACCTGGTGGCCCGCGGCAAGGAACTGGGGACGGACGTCTCGAACGGCGCCGCTGCGATTGTGGTGCGCGCGCACCCGCGCAACCCGACCGAGGATGACTGGCGCAGGCGGCTGCTGGCGGTTGCCGGGCGCGGGGCGCGCTCGATCGCGCCCGGGGCGATCGCGGCTCCCAGCGACGAGGACGCCGGCACCGTGCTGGTGGTGGTACCCGACGCCGACGGAGAGACGTCTCGCCGGGTCTCGGCTGCGATCCTGCGCGAGCTCGAGTCGGGGCTGGCCGGGTTCGTGTTCGCGATCGGACGCTCGCGGCGCGTCGAGGATCCCCGCGACCTTCAGCGCGCCGGCAACGAGGCGATGCTGTCCGCGAATGTGGTGGAGGGTGAGCCTGAATCCTCGGAGCTCGCGTTCGATGCGACCGGCACCTATCAGCTGCTGCTGCCCTACATGAGCGATCCGGCCGAGCTCAAGCGCTTCTACGACGACACACTGCGACCGCTCGTCGCCTACGACGAGCAGTACGAGACCGATCTGCTCGGCACGCTCGCGACGTTCCTCGACTGCGACGCGAACGTCAACGCGACCGCTGCCCGGCTGATCACCCACCGGCACACGGTGCGGTACCGCTTCGAGCGTGTGCGCGAGCTCACCGGGCTCGACGTGCAGTCGACCGACGGACGCGAGAAGCTGTCGCTCGGATTGAAGGCGATGCGCGTGCTCGGGATCGCCGCGCCGCGCGGTCCCGCCAGCGAGCCCGGAGCTGAAGGCGGACGCGTACCGCGCTGATGCGTGTCGGGCATTCTCACCGGGTCGGGGACCTACTCGCTGCCGGGTTTCGAGGCAGCAGTGGCCGTGCTGGTGACCACACCCTTCGGCGACGTCGAGGTTTCGGAGGGGCGCTGGAACGGGGTGGATGTGGTCCACATCGCCCGTCATGGCTCGGGGCACGCACGGCTTTCCAACACCGTCAATCATCGGGGGAACGTCTGGGCGCTGCGCGAGCGCGGTGCTTCTTGCGTTCTGGGCCTGACGGCCTGCGGGGCAGTTGATCCTGATTTGGAACTCGGGTCGGTGGTCGTCTTCGATGACCTGCTGTTCGGCTCGAACCGGCTGCCGGATGGGAGTTTGTGCACGTTCTTTGACCAGATCGGCGATCCACAACGCGGCCACTGGGTGCTGCACGGCAGCCCGTATTCCGAGCAGCTGATCGAGGTGCTCACCACCGCCGCGCTTGACGCTGGGCTCACCTTCCAGGCAGGCGGGGTATATGGACACGTGGATGGACCGCGCTTCAACACCCCAGTGGAGATCGCACAGCTCTCGGCGGTCGGCGTGTCGGCCGTGAGCCAGACCGGCGGCCCGGAGACCGTTTTGTGCGGGGAGCTCGAGCTGCCCTTCGCGCTCGTCGGCTTCGTCACCGACTACGCCAATGAGGTCGTCCCGGGCGAGCCGACGCCGGTTACGACGCTGTTCGAGCTCGTGGAGCGGTCATCTGCGGTGTTCGCTTCGCTGCTGCGGGAGGCGCTGCCGCGGATCGTTTCCCTGGAATCACCACCAGCGGCTGCCGGCACGGTGGTGAGGTTCGCCTCTAAGTTGGAGCAGGCGCCGTGATGGCGCGGGCGGCCAGCACCGAGCGCGCCGGGTCGCGGGCCGAGGCTCTGAGCAGCTTCCTGCCGGCGGTGCTGATCATGGCGCGAGCGCCGCGGCGCGGTGAGGTGCGCCACGCGCTCGAGCCGCTGATCGGGCTCGACGGCTGCGTCGCACTGCAGACGGCCCTCCTCGTCGAGGCGCTGCGCTGGGCGCGGACGTTGTCCCCGCGCGAGGTGTACGTTGCGCACGATCCGGCCGACGCCGGCCGCGAGCTTCAGCGCCTTGCCGGTGAGGACGCGATCCTCTTCCCCCAGAACGGTGACGGCATCGCCGGCCGTGTGGCCGACGCCGTCGGTCGCGTCTCGGCCCACTCCTCCGGCCCGATCGCGATCGTCTGGCCCGACCTTGCGCGCTTCGGCCAGGTCCACGCCGAGGCTGTCCGCATCGATTTGTCGGGCGGCGCCGACCTGGTGCTCGGTCCCGTGTTCGACGGCGGCTTCTACCTGATCGCCCTGGCGCGCCCGGTGCCGTCCCTGTTCGCGCTGCCTGAGCACCTCTGGCGGGGACCCGACTCCTTCAACCAGGTGCTGATCGCCGCCGCCCGCTCCGGTTTGGAGGTCGGGGTGCTGCGGGGTGAGCGCGCGCTACACCGCCCGGCCGACGTGCGGGCGGCGCTGGCCGACCCGATGTTGCCGGAGGCGGTGGCGAGGGCGTTGGGGAGGAAGTAGGGGGCTCTCGGCGTGAGGTCCGGGTTCGAATTCGTGGCGTTGCGGTAACGTCCATCCGGGTTCCGACTCAATGCACTGGGGAGTGGTGTAACGGCAGCACAGGGGCCTTTGGAGCCCTTAGTTCAGGTTCGAATCCTGGCTCCCCAGCTGAGATCGAGCGGGTCGCGCAGCTGCGCCCCCTCGGAGGGTGCTTAAACGGACAAATCGACCGAGCCGACGTCGATTTGTCCGTATGAGCACGAAAATCAGCGCTCTACGGACAAATCGCGGAAATCGCTGTCGATTTGTTCATCTGAGCACGTAGCTCGGCTCGTGCACGCGTCCGCGCCTCGTCTAGCATCACGCCTCGTGAGCGGTCCAGTCGTAGTCATCCTCGCCGCCGGTCAGGGCACGCGGATGCGCTCGAAGACGCCCAAGCTTCTGCATGAGGTCTGCGGCCTGCCGATGATCGGCTGGTCGGTGGCCGCGGCGCGGGCGGCGGGCGCAGGGAAGATCGTGGTAGTCGATGCGCCCGGTGAGCCGCTGAAGGCGGTGCTCGGCGACGACGTCACCAGCGTTGTCCAGCAGCAGGCGCTCGGAACCGCGGATGCCCTGCGGGCTGCGCAGGCGCACGTCGATCACGACGCGACAGTCGTCGTGCTGGCCGGCGACGTGCCGCTGGTCACGGCCGACACGATCGCCTCGCTCGCGCGAGCGCAGCGCGAAACCGGCGCTGCAGCGACGATCCTGACCGCAGAGTTCGAGGATCCGACCGGGTACGGGCGGGTTGTACGCGGCCCAGACGGCACGGTAGAAAAGGTCGTCGAGACCAAGCGGCCAGACGACGCCACGCCCGACGAGCTGAAGATCAAGGAGATCAACGTCGCCATATACGCCTTCTCGGGCGCCGCGCTGGTGCCCGCGCTCGCGCGGGTCGGCAACAACAACGCCCAGGGCGAGTACTACCTGCCGGATGTGCTGCCGCTGCTGCGCACTCAGGGTCACCTGGTGACCGCGCTCGAGTTGCACGACGTCGAGCAGACGCTCGGTGTCAACGACCGCGTGCAGCTGGCCGCCGTCAGCACAGTGGCCCAGCGCCGCATCAACGAGGAGCTGATGCGCGGCGGCGCCACGATCATCGACCCCGACCACACGGTGATCGACGTCGGGGTCAAGCTTGCCCCCGACACGCTGATCCATCCGGGCACAGCGCTGCATGGGACGACGAGCGTGGGGGAGGGCTCCGTGATCGGACCGCACACAACGCTCACCGACGTCACCGTTGGCTCCAACTCGGAGGTGCTGCACAGCTACGCCACCGGCGCGATGATCGGGGACGACGTCACGGTCGGCCCGTTCTCCTTCCTGCGCCCGGGCACGGTGCTGCACGAAGGCTCGAAGGTGGGCGCCTTTGTGGAGATGAAGAACACCGAGGTCGGCGCGCGCACCAAGGTGCCGCATCTGAGCTACATCGGCGATGCCACGATCGGCGAGGACACGAACCTCGCTGCCAGCACGATCACCGCGAACTACGACGGCTACGCGAAGCACCACACGACGATCGGCTCGCGTGTGCATACGGCGGTCGACACGACCTTCGTGGCGCCGGTCGAGATCGGTGACGACACCTGGATCGGTGCCGGCTCGGTCATCACGAAGGATGTCCCTGACGGCGCCCTGGGGATCGCGCGCGAGCGCCAGCGGAACATCGAGGGCTACGCCGACCGCGTGCGCGAGCGGCACGCGGCTGACCCACCCGATCAGCCCTGAGCGTGGGCCCTGGAACATTTCATCCTCGTCCCCGCGTACCATGCTCGGGGCGATGAGCGTCGCCGAAATGCCGTTGGGATCCACTGAGATGCGCGCCAATCCCGGAAAGCGTCTGATGCTCTTCTCGGGGCGCGCGAACCGAGTTCTGGCCGGACGAATCGCCGACCGGCTGGGGGTGGCGCTTGGGCAGGTGACGACCAAGACCTTTGCCAACGGCGAGGTCTACTGCCGCTACGAAGAGTCGGTGCGCGGTGCGGACGTGTTCATCGTGCAGCCGATCATCGGCAACCCCAAGGAGGGGCTGAGCACCAACGACGCGCTGATGGAGTTGCTGGTCATGGTCGACGCGGCCGTGGGCGGCTCTGCTCACCGGGTGATCGCCGTCTGCCCCTGGTACGGCTACTCGCGCCAGGACAAGAAGTCAGCGCCGCGTGAGCCGATCAGCGCGCGCCTGGTCGCGCACATGCTCGAGGCGGCGGGCATCGACCGGATCCTGACCATGGACCTCCACGCCGGCCAGATCCAGGGCTTCTTCCAGAAGCCCTGCGACCACATGACCGCGATGTTCATCCTCACCCAGTACTTCACCGACCTCGGGCCTCGATGACCTCGTGGTGGTGGCCCCAGACGCAGGTCGCGTGAAGTTGAACAAGGCCTTCGCCGCCAAGATGGGCGCCGACCTCGCGATCCTCAACAAGGAGCGCCCCGCCCAGCAGGTGGCTGAGATCAACTACGTGATCGGTGATGTGCGCGATAAGACCGCCGTGATCGTCGATGACATCATCGGCACGGCCGGAACGCTTCGCGCCGCCGCGGACGCGGTCAAGGACGCGGGCGCGAGCCGCGTCTACGCGGCCGCCACACACGGCCTCTTCTCCGGCGACGCCTACGAGAACCTGATCGCCTCGGGCTTCGAGCAGGTGGTCGTCACCGACACCGTGCCGCTGCCACCAGGCTCCCCAGATTTCGTCAAGGTGCTGTCCGTCGGCGACCTGCTCACGAGCTCGATCCGCCAGATCTTCACGGACGGCTCGTTGTCGGACGTGTTCGGCGGCGAGAACCAGCTCTTCTGATCTGAGCCCAGCCGCGAGCGGCTGAGGCTGTGAAAGAGTGTGCGCCGAGCAGGCTGCCGGCCGCGGTGTCATAAGCTCTCCACAGAGCCGCCGCAGGGCCCTCAGCGAGTCTTACCATTTTCTCAGGCGCACGCCTCAGTCTTTGCTCATGCCCACCGCCGCAAAGCAGCCCGATCCCCGGCGAGAGCAGCTGCGTAAGCAGGCGATCCTGCGTCGCCAGCAGGTGTTTGAGCGGATCTCTGCCATGCGCATGCTGGTCGTCGGCGGCGTGGTCGCTGCGACCTGCGTGCTGGTCGGCTACATGGACGCAAGCGCTCACACGCGCTCGACTTCCACCACCACCGGAACCTCGTCAACCGGCTCGGGCAGCTATGGCGGCAGTGCCGGCAACTACGGTGGCTCGAGCAACTACGGCTCGAGCAATTACGGCGGGGACTCCGGCGGCAGCGGCCAGAGTCTGTTCGGCGGTGGCTCGCCTCCGAGTTCCTCCTCCGGCAGCGGCGGCGGCGTGGTCTCGGGAGGCTCGTAATTGCCCACGGCCGCCGCAGCGGAGACACTCGGCCGGGCCGAGTTCCCTCTCTGGGGCGGCCAGGCGGTCGTATCTGTGACCGAACGCTCGGGCTTGGCGGCCGCGCTTGCGCGCGTCAAGCGCACGGTGGCGGCGTTCGACCTCAGCTGCTCGAACTTCCGTGAGGACTCCGAACTCGCGCTGCTCAACCAGTCCCCGGGCGAGGACGTGGTGGTCAGCAAGCTGCTGTTCGATGCAGTGGGTGAGGCGCTGCGGGCGGCGCGGCTGACCGACGGTGCCGTCGACCCAACGGTCGGACAGGTGCTCGTCGCGCATCACATCAACCCGCCGCTCAGCGATCAGCCCATCCGGATCCAATCGGTCCCGGGCTACGCGGTCGTGAGACTCGACGAGGAGAGCCGCAGCATCAGGCTGCCGGCGGGCGCGCAGCTCGACCTCGGTGCAACCGCGAAGGCACTCGCCGCCGACATGGCGGCTGATGCGGCGCGCGCGGCCGCCGGCTGCGGGGTGCTGGTCGGGCTGTGCGGCGACATCGCCGTCGCCGGCGAGCCGCCCGTCGGGCGGATGGGGCATACGCGTGACCGACGATCACCGCCGCGGCGACGCCCCGGGACAGACGGTCGCGATCGAGTCTGGTGGGCTGGCCACCTCGTCGGTCACGGTGCGCCGGTCGGGCACGGGCGCCGACTCGTTCAGCCATCTGATCAACCCCGGAACGGGTCAACCGGTCGATGGTCCCTGGCGGACCGCCAGCGTGACTGCCGCCTCCTGCCTGGACGCCAACATCGCCAGCACCGCGGCGATCGTGCTCGGCGCCGACGCGCTCGATTGGCTCGAGGCCAACAAGCTTCCCACCCGCCTCGTGTCGCACGACGGCACGGTCACCTACGTCGCCGGCTGGCCGCAGGATGGCGATGACCTGTGATCATCGCCGCCGCCAACGCCTCGACCTGGGCCTGGTACTTCTCGCGGGCGACCGGGATGGTGGCGCTCGTGCTGCTCACCGCGATCATCGTGCTCGGCGTGCTCGGGCCGCTGCGCGTGTCCCACGAGCTCTGGCCGCGCTATGCGATCCGCACCGTGCACCGCGACGTCTCGCTGCTGGCACTGCTGGTGGTCGCGATCCACGTCGTGACGATCGTGATGGACAGCTACGTGCAGGTGCCGCTATCGGCCGCGATCCTGCCGTTCGGCTCGTCCTTCGACCCGTTCTGGACCGGTCTCGGCGCGCTCGCCTTCGACCTGATGATCGCGCTCATCGTCACCAGCCTGCTGCGCAACCGGCTCGGCTTCCGCACCTGGCGCTTGATGCACTGGTCCGCGTACGCGTGCTGGCCGCTGGCGGTCGCGCACGGTCTCGCGACCGGGACCGACAGCGGATCGACCTGGGCGCTCGCGCTGACCGTCGTGTGCATCGCCGTGGCAGTGGTCGCGGTGGCGCTGCGAGTGCAGGGCGGCACCGCGGCGAGAACGCTCGAGGTCTAAGCCTCGGCCCAGAGCGGCCCCGCCGCTGCTTGGGCCGCTCTGCCACAGCGTCCCCGGGCCCCCTTCAAACGCCGCGCTCGCCGCTCCCGCGCACGATCAGGTCGACCGGCAGCATCACGCGCTGCGGGCGGACGCTCGTCGCCATCGATGCGGCTGAAGGCGAGCTGAGCTGCGACCTGGCCGATGCGGTAGGGGTCGGTCCGCACCACGGTGACGCCGAGCAGGTCCGCGAGCTCGAACTCGTCGAAGCCGACCAGCGCGACATCCTGATCCCCGCCGTGCAGCGCGTGCATCGCGCCCACGGTGCAGCGGTTGTTGGCCGCGAAGATCGCCGTCGGCCGCAGCTCGGGCGGCAGCTCCAGCAGCTGAAGCACCGCCGCGTGGGCGGACTCCCAGGTGCTGTGGCCCATGGAGATGAGCTCGGGCGCCGGCGTCAGCCCCGCGCGCTCGAACGCGCGCGCGTAGCCGGCCAGGCGCTCGCCGGCCGTGTAGAGCCCGTGGCTGTCGGCGACGATCGCGATCCGCCGATGACCCTGCTCGCAGCAGGTGCGTGACGGCAAGCTGCGCGCCGGCCGAGTTGTCGACGAGCACCGTGTCGGCGTCGGTCTTCGCCGGTGGGCGGTCGAGGAACACCGTGTGGCCGACAAAGCCCGCCCGGGCGATGTAGCGGTGGTCGGGCCCGGCGGGCACGATCAGCAGCGCGTCGACACGGCGGCGCAGCAGCGCTGTCACCAGCTCGCGCTCGCGTGCCGGGTCCTCACGCGCGGAGGTGGTGATCAGCAGGCTCGAGTGCTCGCGCGCGATGTCCTCGACCGCCTGGGCCACACGGGCGTAGAACGGGTTGGCGACATCCTCGATCACCAGCCCGATCGTGTTGGAGCCGACGCCGCTGCGCAGGCTGGCCGCCAGGTCGTTGCGCTCGTAGCCGAGCGCTTCGATCGCCGCCTCGACCTTGCTCAGCGTCGCGGGGGTGACCCCGGGTTCGCCGTTGATCACTCGCGAGACGGTCTTGAGGCTGACGCCGGCAGCGACCGCGAGGTCGTTCATCGTCGTCTGCGGGCGGCGTTCGCGCTGAGTGCGGCCGGCCGCGGGTGATTCCGATGCTTGCGGCTCCATCGGGGTCTCCAGGGTCGCGGGGTCTCTGGGTCTCCGGTCGCGGGGTCTCCAGCGGTATCTGCGGTGGCTCCATCGGTATCTGCGGCTCCATTGGCGTGTGCGCTGGAAACGTACGCGGCTCGGCGGGCGAATGCCGCGTCCTAACAAATTGACAACGTTGTCGCTTGACAGCTTGACAACGTTGTCATTAGGCTACAACCCGAGGATGAGTGAGGAAAGGGAAGAGGCTCTGCGCCGTTTCGACGATGCACGGGCCGTGATTGGAGACGAGAGCGGAACCGCGCGCGCGGCCGCGGCCGACGCTGTGCCAGCCGGTACGGCAGCCGATGAGGCCGCGGCGAACGGGCTGGCAGGCGACGACCTCGCCGACCGGCCCGGCAGCGGCAGAGGCTGCGCCGACCGGCCCGGCAGCGGACGAGGCTGCGCCGATCGACGGGGCAGCCGCGGCTGCACAGATCGCCCCGGGGCCGATACTCCTGCCCCCGAACCCGGTGTTCCGCTTCTACAGGGGCGGCGCCGGCATCGACGTCTTCCGCGGCCTGACGCCCGGCAGCGGCCCGGGCGCGCCCGAGGACTGGGTCGCCTCGACGACCACCTCGTTCGGCAACGACACCGAGGGCCTCGCAGCACTGCCGGACGGCCGCATCCTGCGAGACGTCATCGACGCAGGATCCAATCGGCTTCCTCGGTCCCGAGCACGTCGCCGCGCTCGGCTCGAACCCCGGCGTGCTCGTAAAGCTGCTCGATGCCGGCGAGCGCCTGTCGGTCCACTTCCACCCGGGTCGCGAGTTCGCCCGCGAGCACCTGCACTCCGACTTCGGCAAGACCGAGGCGTGGCTGATCCTCGAGGCGGAGCCGGGAGCGCACATGCACCTCGGACTGCGCGAGCCGATCGACCTCGCAGACCCTGCGCGGCTGGGTCAGCGAGCAGGACTCGGAGGTGATGCTGAGCGCGCTCCACAAGGTGCCGGTGCGCGCCGGTGACGTGCTGTTCGTCCCCGCAGGCACGCTGCACACGATCGGCGCCGGGATCACGCTGATCGAGCTCCAGGAGCCGAGCGACATGTCGGTGGTGATCGAGTGGCGCCACGCCGGCGTCACGAACGGCGATGAGCACCTGCAGCTCGGCTGGGAGCAGATCCTCCCGGCCGCCGAGACCGAGGTCGACGCCTCCGATCCACATCCCAGCCAGGACGGTCGAGCCAAGCGGGTCGAGCATCAAGCGCCTGCTTCCGCCCGAGGCCGACGCCTTCTTCCGCGCCGAGCAGCTCACCGTCAGGGCCGGCGAGCCGCTCCAGCTCCAGCCGCAGTTCTCGATCGTGATCGGCACCGGCGGCGAGCTGACGCTCTCCACGCGAGGGTCACGAACCGCTGCGGCTGTCTCGCGGCACGGCGGTCGCTGGTTCCCTTCGGCGCTGGCATGACAACGTTGTCGGGAGTGGCAGCGCGATTCGCGCGTTGCCCCCGCTGGCGGCTACCGGAGAGGCGCGATGACCGACACCGCCGCCACGCCGATGCTCGATCGGCACGAGGCCACGCCGATCCTCGAGGCGCGCAACATCGTCAAGACCTACGGGCACGTGCACGCGCTCGAGGGCGCGAGCTTCACGGTCTACCCGGGCGAGGTCGTCGCGCTGATCGGTGACAACGGCGCCGGCAAGAGCACGCTGACGAAGATCATCTCCGGCGTCATCCGCCCCGACAGCGGCGAGTTGCTGTTCGACGGCCGACCGGTCGAGATCGGCTCGCCCGCCGCGGCGCAGCAGCTCGGCATCGAGACCGTCTACCAGGACCTGGCGCTCGCGCCGGACCTCGACGGCGCCGCCAACGTCTACATGGGCCGTGAGCTGCTCAAGCCGGGAGTCCTCGGCAAGCTCGGCGTGCTCGACAAGCGCGCCATGAAGGCCGGTGCCGAGACCGCCTTCAGGGACCTTGGAGTTGCAGTGAAGGACGCCGACGCTGCCGTCGCCTACCTCTCCGGCGGCCAGCGTCAGGGCGTTGCTGTTGCGCGGGCCGCGTCGTGGGCAAGTCGCGTGATCATCATGGACGAGCCCACGGCCGCGCTCGGCGTGGTCCAGACCGAGAACGTGCTGAACGTGATCCGGCGCGTTCGCGACAGCGGTGTGGCGGTGGTGCTGATCAGCCACAACATGCCGGACGTGCTCAAGGTCGCAGACCGGATCGAGGTGCTGCGGCTCGGCCGCCGGGTGGCGGTCTTCCGGCGCGGGGAGGCGACGCTCGAGTCGCTCGTCGGGGCGATGACCGGCGCCGTCGTCCAGGAGGAGAGCGCAGTGAGTCAGCGGCATCAGCGAGCCGACGAGCGCAGAGCAGCGGTCCGAGCCGACGCGCCGAGCCGTCGCCGCCGAGCCGAGCTCGCGGGCGGCGAAGCTGCGGCGAGCCGCCACATCCACCTCGGGATCGCTTCGGATCTTCCTCGCGCTGATCCTGATCGTCGTCGTCTTCTCGATCATGAAGCCGAGCGCCTTCCTCGGCTCCTACAACATCAAGTCGATCTTCATCGACGCGTCGGTCGCGCTGACGCTGTCGGTCGGGATGACGTTCGTGATCATCACCGCCGGCATCGACCTGTCGGTCGGCTCGGTGCTCGTCTTCTCCGGCGTGATCGCGCTGAAGGTGATGGCGGCGCTCGCGGGCGGCGCACACGGCGTCGACCAATGCGGGCTGGGGCATCATCCTCGCTCGGCATCGCCGCGGGGCTCGCCGTCGGCCTCGGCTGGGGCCTGTTCAACGGCGTGCTGATCGCGCTGCTGGATCTCCCGCCGCTGATCGTGACGCTGGGCAGCTTCGGCGCGGCGCTCGGCCTCGCCGACGTGCTCACGGGCGGCGTCGACCTGAGCGGCGTACCCGAACAAACTGGCGAATACGATCGGGGCCGGCAAGCGTCGGTCCGATTCCCGTGCTGGTGCTGATCGCGGGCATCGTCGCGATCGTGTTCGGGCTGATCCTGCACACGACCCGGTTCGGCCGCTACACGTACGCGATCGGGTCGAACGCCGAGGCGGCGCGGCGCGCCGGCATCAACGTCAGCCGCCATCTGATCAAGGTCTACGCGCTCGCCGGGCTGCTCTCGGGCCTCGGCGGGGTGCTCAGCCTCGCGTACTTCACGACGACGACGATCTCCGGTCACACGACCGACAACCTGACCGCGATCTCCGCGGTCGTGATCGGCGGCACCAGCCTGTTCGGCGGCGTCGGCGCGATGGCCGGCACGGTCGTCGGCGTGTTCATCCCCGTCGTGCTCGCCAGCGGTCTGGTGATCGTCGGGGTGCAGTCCTTCTGGCAGCAGGTGATGATCGGCGTGATCCTCGTCGCTGCCGTCTACTTCGACCAGCTCCGTCGTCGCGCGAGGTCGCGGCAATGACCGGCTGGTCGTTGGCTCATACACCGGGCGCCGGCAGTGACCGGCGCCGCAGGAAGAGGAGGAGAGACAGCAATGCAGCGCATAAGGTCGGGCACCGCCGTGGCGGTCATGACGGCACTCACGATGGGCTTGGCGACGGCAGGTGCCAACGCCGCGTCCAGCAACAAGAACCTGGTGCTGATCCAGGGAACCAAGGCCGACAACTTCTACGTCACGATGGGTTGTGGCGCGAAGGCCGAGGCCAAGAAGCTCGGCTACAACATCTCGGTGCAGGGCCCGACCGACTTCTCGGCTTCGGAGCAGATTCCGATCGTGCATTCGGTGACGGCCTCCAAGCCGGCTGCGGTGCTGATCGCGCCGACTGACGAGCACGCCCTGATCACGCCGATGCAGCAGATGAAGGCCGCGGGCATCAAGGTGATCCAGGTCGACACCCACGTGGCGAACAACTCGATCGCCTCGGCGTCGATCTCGTCAAACAACACGCGCGGTGGCGCGCTTGCGGCCGACGCCCTGGCGAAGCTGATCCACGACAAGGGTTCGGTCGTCGTGATGAACGAGCAGTCCGGTGTCTCGACGACTGAGGCGCGGATCGCCGGGTTCGACAAGGAGATCAAGAAGTACAAGAACATCAAGGTGCTGCCGACGCAGTACACCGGCGACAGCCCGGCTCCGGCCGCGCAGAAGATCGACGCGCTGTACTCCGCCAACCCGAACCTCTCGGGCGTCTTCGCGACCAACGTTCTGGTCGCCGAGGGCGTCGACACCGGCCTCAAGCAAACCGGTGCCGCCGGCAAGGTGAAGATCGTCGGCTACGACGCCGACCCCGAGCAGATCGCCGACCTGAAGAAGGGTGTCGTCCAGGCGCTCGTCGCCCAGCAGCCCTACCAGGAGGGCGTTGACGGCGTCCAGCAGGCCGTGAACGCCATCAAGGGCAAGCCGACCAAGTCGATCCTGACCGGTCTGGCCGTGCTGACCAACTCCAACCTCAAGGCCGACAGCCGCTACATCTACAAGAGCAGCTGCTGACCTGACGTGATCGCGGGGCGGGCGCGTGTCGCCCGCCCCGCTCTTTCTCGATGATCGTCGTCGCCGGAGAGGCGCTGATTGACCTGATCCCCACTCCGGCGGGCGATCTCGGCATCCACCCCGGGGGCGGGCCGTTCAACACCGCCCGCTGGCTCGGCCGTCTCGGCGCCTCGAGTCGGATTTCTTGGTGCGCTCGCCGCTGACCCGCTTGGTCAGCGGCTCAGCGAGCAGCTGGTCGAGGCCGGTGTCGCACTCGACCTGGTCGTGGTCAGCGAGCGCCCGACGACGCTGGCGCTGGCCCAGCTGGACGCAGTGGGCGCGGCGCAGTACAGCTTCTACACCGACACCTCGATGTCTGACGTGTGGCCTGATCAGGTGGAGGCGCTCCTTCCGGCTCGGCTTGATGCGCTCTACCTGGGGAGCATCGGCTTGGTGCTCGAGCCGGCGGCAAGCGCCGGGCTGCGGGCGGTGGAACTTGCCCGCGCGCGCGGCGCGCTCGTGATGGTCGACCCCAACGTGCGCCCGACCCTGATTGGCGATCGGGCCGCCTATCTGGCTCGGTTGGATGCGGTGCTGGGGTTGGCTGATGTCCTGAAGCTGAGCGTCGAGGATCTGGCGTGGCTGGCGCCGGGTGAGCCTTCGGTCGTCGCGGCGCGCCGGTTCCTCGAGCGCGGGCCGCGGGTCGTGCTGCTGACCGCGGGGGCTGACGGCGCGACGGTTTTCACCGGCCGACGGGGTCGTGCCGATCGCGCCGGTCTCAGTCGAGGTGGTGGACACGATCGGCGCCGGGGACGCCTTCAGCGCCGGCTTCCTCGCCCACTGGCTCGGCCATCACACGGACGTGCTGCGTTCGGGGAAGCAATTTCCGTCCCCAGGACGGAAAACGCTTCCCGCGTCGGGGTCGAGGGCGGGGGTGCGGCCGGGATCGGGATCGGCGGATGCGGTCGCCGAGGCCGCGAGGTTCGCGGCGCGCGTGGCGGCCGTGGCCTGCAGCGTCCAGGGCGCCACACCGCCGGCGGATCTGGGCGCGCTGCTCGACCGCGATTAGCTGGTCGGCGTGCCCTGGTGGAAGCGCAGCTGCCAGCGCCCGTCGCGCCGCACCCAGAGCGACGCCCGGTTGGCGAGGTCCAGCACTTCGTGCTGGACCTCGCTCACATAGGTCACCAGCGCCACACCATCGGCAAGCTGGTGAACCTCGATGTCGCGCAGTGTCGCCTCGATCGTGTCGTCGCTGACCGCGAGCACTTCGGCTCTCGAGTACACCCGCCCTGACCTGCCGAACTCGCCGAAGTCGTCGGCGAGAACGCGCTCCATGAACGTGGGGTCAAAGCGTGTTTCGGCCTGCCAAAGAGCTCGTTCGAGCTCGACCAGCTCGTCAGTCACTCTCGGCGACCGGAGGCTTCTTGGGCTTCACCGGCCAGACACCGAACACCCAGTGAAAGGCGCGGACGGAGAGCTGGCGGGAGACCGCGGCGGCGGCTGCCAGCGTCGCGCCCTCGAGCGCGGCGGAGGCCGCGACCCGGCGGAGGCTCACGTCCGGCTCCTGCGCCGAGGGCTTGGGATCGGCGGAGACCCGCTCCCAGATCGCGTTGAAGAGCCGCCTGCCGACGAGCGACCCGAGCACCCCGAAGACGATCGAGAAGGGCGTGTAGACGAGCTTCTTCATCTTCAGCGCAGGCTACCGAATGGGGGTACGAGCCTGCGGCTTTCGGCCATTTGTGATGAACGCCTCAATCTCCGCCTAACGCGAGCCGATAAATGAGCTAACGGCATCCGCCGGGAAAGCTGCATAAATGGGTATGTAATACACCCTTCGCAGCTTGGAGGTGTGACATGCAGGATGAAGTCGACGCAGACCGGAACGGCGACGCCGAGGAGCTACTCAAGCGCGCGCTGCTCGATGCGGCCTCGGCCGTGAGCGTTTCGCTGCGGATCGACGGTCTTCCGGTCAGCGAGGCCGTGACCGTGATCTTCTACGCGCGCCGTGACCTCGGCACGCTCCAGACGTACCTGACACCCGGGAGCCGCGGCGCCGGCTCGACCGTGTCGCCTTCAGAGCTGCTGCGGGTGCCGTGCGATCTCGATCTGGCGGATGCCGCCGACCGCGAGGATGCCGAGCGGCTGTACGCCGAACAGGCGCGCACGCTCCGCGACGCCGTGCTCGGTGCCGACGTCGTGCTCGAGCTCTGGCGCGAGGCGCTGGCCGACCTGCTCGGCAACGTCGTGATCAAGATGTCGGCAGGCCTGCCGGCACGTGCCCCGCTTCCGCGGCTGATGCCGACGGCACTGGTCGCGCCCGAGTCACAGATCGTGGTCACGCCCGTGTGCAACGCCCGGACGCTGGCCGAGGGTCAGCCACCGGTCGGCATCGCCTGTATCCAGCAGGAGATCGCACACGTCTACCCGCTCGCCGAGGACCCCGAGGGCTGCGTGGTCGACTTCATGGAACGCTCCGCCCGGCACGCGCACAGCCTGGCCGAGCAGATCGCTCACCAGGAGGCCTCGGTCGAGCGCTTCCTGCAGCTCTCAGACGCGGCCTGAACCCGCCGAGCGCTCTCACAACGCCGCCGTTTTTGAGAGGATCGTCGGCCGATGCCCGATCGGCCCGTCTACATGGACCACAACGACTCCGAATCTGGGGGCGGCTTATCTCAGGCCGAGTTCGAGAAGACTGAGGATCGGCTCGACGACATGACTCGCCCGCGCGGCTTGACACGGGCTGTCTGGCAGCAGCGTCAGGGACGCACCGTGCGGATCGCCGTGGCTTGCTTCGTGGTGCTCGTCATCGGGGTCGGCATAGCTGGGATCTCGGGTTCAGGCTCCGCCAAGCTGCCGAGTTGTCAGGCGCAAACCGGCAACTGTCGTCAGACGGCGGATGGCTTCTGGGTGCCGCTTTGGTACTACAGCGCGCTGTCACTCGCTCAGGGAGGCAGTATCGGGGCGGCGCGAGCCCCAAGCACGGCTGGAGCGCAGCCCTCGGCGGCAGAACTCGAGGAATCGGGCGCTACGTCGGCTGAAGCCGGCGAGGCTGAGTCGTACGGGCAATCGGCAGGCTCCGATGCCAGTGGCGACGACTCCGGATCAGATGGCAGCGGCGATGACTCGGGATCAGACGACGACAGTGGCGGCGGCGACGACGGTGGCGGCGACGGCGGTGACTAAGCCGTCCGCCTGAGCGGCGCTCTACGCACCCGCGAAGTCGTCGGGGGCCTGGAGGTTGACGCGCGACCTTCGGGCTTGACTTAGAGCGCGCTCTAACTCCTATGCTCGAATAGATGAGCGTCACGACCGGCCTGAGCATCGCGGAAGCAGCCGAGGCGAGTGGTGTCAGCGCCCACACCCTGCGCTATTACGAACGCGCGGGGTTGATCGGTGATGTCGATCGGGCTGCATCGGGCCATCGTCGCTATAGCGACGAAGACCTCGCCTGGATCTACGTCCTCCAATGCCTGCGCGCGACTGGCATGCCCATACGAGACATCCGCCGCTATGCGGACCTCGCGCGATCAGACGAAGAGAACTGGCAGGCAAGGCTGGCGCTGCTCGAGAAGCATCGGGCGGCGGTCCAGGCGCAACTGGACGAGGTGCAGGGTCATCTGGCGTTCATCGACCGGAAGATCACTACCTACAAGGACAGGATCAATGGATAGAAGGAAACTTGGCAGTCAGGGCCTCGAGGTTTCGGCACAGGGGCTCGGCTGCATGGGCATGAGCTGGGCCTACGGCCCGGGTGACGAGGAGTCAGGCGCGCAGACGATCCATCGCGCGCTCGAGCTCGGCATCACATTTCTCGACACCGCCGAGGCGTACGGGCCCTATAAGAACGAGGAACTCGTCGGGCGGGCGATCGCGGGAAACCGCGATCAGTTCGAGGTCGCGACCAAATTCGGTTTCGCAATCGACCCGAACAATCCCCGCAGCCGCGGGACTGACGGCACCCCGGAGAACGCGAAGCGCGTGGCTGACGCGTCGCTGAAGCGCCTGGGCATCGATCACATCGACCTCTACTACCAGCACCGCGTGGACCCCAACGTCCCGATTGAGGAGACGGTGGGGGCGATGGCCGAGCTGGTCACCGAGGGCAAGGTTCGCTACCTCGGCCTCTCGGAGGCATCGCCGGAGACGATCCGCCTCGCCCATGCGGTCCACCCGATCACCGCGGTGCAGAGCGAGTACTCGTTGTGGACGCGCGATCCCGAGGATGAGGTCCTGCCGACTCTGCGGGAGCTCGGGATCGGCTTCGTCGCCTACTCGCCGCTTGGACGCGGCTTCCTCACGGGCCAGATCCGCTCGCTGGACGACCTGCCCGAGGACGACTGGCGCCGCACCAACCCGAGGTTCCAGGAGGAGGCGCTGCAGGAGAACATCCGCCTGGCGGACATCGTCAGCGAGCTGGCGCAGCGCCGCGGTGTGACGCCGGCGCAGCTCGCGATCGCCTGGGTGCTCGCCAAGGGCGAGGACATCGTGCCGATCCCAGGCACCAAGAGCCCGAAGCGGCTCGAGGAGAACGCCGGCGCTGATGACGTGGAGCTCTCCGACGACGAGGTCGCCGAGCTCGACAGCGCGATCTCACACGATGCGGTGAGCGGTGCGCGCTATCCGGAAGCGATGATGGAGCTGATCAACAACAGCTGAGCTGGAACAGGTCGCGGGCTCTGGATCACACCGTGGTGTGGCCCAGGGCCCGCTTCTTGACGAGGTCGTGCCCGCAGGGCCGGCCTGTCAGTTGTGGATCAGGCGTAGACCTCGAGGGTGCCCGGCGCCTGGGCGCTCGAGCTGACGGCCGGTGCGCCGCCACCTGCTGCTGCAGACGCGTTGATCTGCGCCTCTGCGAGACCGAGCTGGTTGCCCTCGAGCGCCGCTGCGGCCATTACGGAGGCGAGCTGAGAGCTGGCCCCACCTATTGCTGCTGAACTCATAACCGGAGTATCGGCACTCGGCGCGCGGATGATGAGTCGCGCTGGACGCAACTCGACATCTCGCGTTGCAGACCTCCATCGGTTAGTGATAGCTTACGTAAGCGATGGCTAACCCAGGCGCAGTGCTCGAGGCTCTGGCGGATCCGACACGCCGGCGCGTGTTCGAGATGATCATCGACCAGCCTTTGTCGGTCGGTGAACTGGCCAGCACTTTGCCGGTCAGCCGGCCGGCGGTCTCTCAGCACCTCCGAGTGCTGAGGGAAGCGGGCCTCGTCAGCGATCACGCGAAGGGCACGCGACGTATCTACGCGGCCAGCCCGTCGGGTCTCGCCGAGCTGCGCGCCTATCTCGACACGTTCTGGCAGCGATCGCTGGCCGCGTTCGAAGCGGCCGCGGAGGAGAAGTCATGAGCATCAACACGGAGCACACGTCGGTGCGTAGAGCAGTGACCGTCTCGGCCTCGATCGACCGAGCATTCAAGGCCTTCACCGAGGACATGGCGGCGTGGTGGGACCCCGAGCACCACATGGTCGAGGGCTTTGAGGAGATGGAGGTCGACCTGCGCGAGGGCGGCCGGATCACCGATCGCGGACGTGACGGTGCCAGCTGCACGTGGGCCCGAGTGCTCGCCTACGACCCACCGAATCACTTCGCCTTCAGCTGGGACATCAGTCCGACCTGGGAGATCGAGACCGATCCGTCGCGCACGAGCGAGGTGCACGTGCGCTTCTTCAGCGAGACCCCGACCAGCACTCGCGTGGAGCTCGAGCACAAGCACCTCGACCGTCACGGCGAAGGCTGGGAGGGCATGCGCGACGCCGTCGGCGGCCCAGACGGCTGGAGCCTCGAGGCCTACGCCGCGCTCGTCGAGGCGGGAAGCACGAGCTGAGGGGAGAGTGAGTCGTGGCTGCACTTCCGCCGTTGCATCACGAGGTGACGGTCGACCTGGATCCGCAGCAGGCCTTCGAGCTCTTCACGAGTCGCATCGGCGAGTGGTGGCCGTTCGAGAGCTTCAGCGTCTACGGGAGCGGCGCCACGGTGGCGTTCACCGATGACGGCAAGCTGCTGGAGCGTCGGGGGGATGAGAGCTCCGCGTGGGGCGAGGTCACCGACTGGGTTCCGGGGGAGCGCGTCGCGATGACCTGGCATCCCGGCAGCCCTGAGGACCAGGCCAGCCATGTGACCGTCAGCTTCACCCCCTACGGCAACCAGACGCTGGTCATCCTCGAGCACACCGGATGGGAGATCTACGAGGACGCGGTCGCGTCACGGAACAACTACTTGGGTGGTTGGGCGACGGTCATCGGGGCCTACGCCAGCGCCGGCCAGGAAGCCGATGACGCCGAGCCTGCGCCGGCCACGTGGGCCGCGCTGCTGTTCACCCCCGCTGAAGGCCAGGGCGCGGCGGTATTCGAAGACGAGCGGTTCGCCGGCCACATCGCCTTCCTCAATCAGATGGAGGAGGCCGGCTACCTCGTGGCCGCCGGTCCGATGCTCGATCACGACGGGTCGGGAATGACGATCCTCAAGCTGCCGGGCGAGGGACGGCTCGAGGACGCGGAGCGCCTCGCGCGCGAGGACGCCAGCGTCAGCTCAGGCCTGTTCGAGGTGAACATTCGCCCGTGGCGCGTGTTCTTCGCGCCAGGCGTCGCCTAGTGCCCTGAGTCGCTAATCGTTCGCGCGGACCGGCTTGCTCGGAACCGGCTCGCGGGCGGGCCGGCGCTCGGGCCGACGTGAGCTTGTCGCCGAGGCGACCTGGCTCGCGCAGGCGCACCGAGGACTGCTCGGCGTCAGGCAGCGGAATCCCGCCGCCAGGCCAGCGACTTGGATCGGGTCTGACGTTGGGGCGGTTGCCCCAGCCGTCGTCGGAGCTGCCGCCGTCCTCGTCGGGCTCTGACGGGTCATCGCGGAGGACCGGAAGCATCAGCAATCCGACCGCGACGAAGCCAAAGATGTGCACCCCGATGAGGAACAGCATCAGCTGAAACTCCGTCATTGGCACAGAGTACCGCCGTCGCGCGGAAGCGGAAGAGGGAAATTCGTAAAACGTCAATGCTCGCTACCATCGTGCGCATCTATGTCTGAACAGTCCACAAGCCTTCTCGCCACAAGCCGCGAGCCCGGTCATTCGCGCGAGGCGCGACGACTCCGCCGCGAGGGCCTGGTCCTCGGCACCGTCTACGGTGGCGGCAAGGATCCGGTCTCTTTCCAGATCGACGCTCGCTCGTGCTGCGCAACGCGCTCGCGCGCGCAGGCAGCGTGATCGATCTCAAGATCGATGACAGCACCGCTGAACCCGTTGTGCTCAAGGAGCGCGTCCGTCACCCCGTCAGCGGGGAGACCATGCACGTCGACCTGCTGCGCGTCGACCTCGACGTGTCGATTGAGGCTTCCGTGATCGTCGAGCTGATCGACATCGACGAGTCCGACGTCAAGACCGGTGGCGTCCTCGAGAACACGATCCGTGAGGTCACGGTCGAGGCCAAGCCGAACGACATCCCCGACGTGATCCAGCACAGCATCGCGGGCCTCGAGATCAACGGCACCGTCACGCTCGGCGAGCTCAAGGCTCCGGCCGGCGTCACGATCATCGGTGACCCCGAGCTCGTGATCGCCGCGATCCGCACCTCCCGCGGCATGCTGGCCGACGCCGCCGACGAGGTGGAGCTCGAGACCGAGCTGGTCGGCGAGGGCGACACCCAGGATGAGGCCGAGGCCGAGGCCGAAGAAGCCGCCGCCGACGGCGAGTAGCCTCACAGGCTGTGGACGAGGGTGACGCCACTGATTCCGACGGCGAGTAGCCGTCGCCTACCGCATGTCGCTGCTGCATCGCCGCAGCGCACCCGTCGACTGGTTGATAGTCGGCCTCGGTAACCCCGGGGCCGCCTACGACGGCACCCCGCACAACATCGGCTTCGAGGTCGCCGAGCGCCTGCGCACGCGCTGGGAGCTCGGCAAGCCCAAGTCCAAGTACCGCGGGCTGATCACGCGACGGCCGCACGGGCGTCGGCGGGCCGCGCGTGGCGATCCTGACGCCGCAGACCTTCATGAACGAGGCCGGCAAGTCGGTGGGACCGGCGCGCGGCGAGCTGCGCGTCGAGCCCGACCACATCATCGTCGTCCACGATGAGATCGACCTGCCGTTCGCAGATGTCCGCACGCGCCTCGGCGGTGGGCTGGCCGGCCACAACGGTCTGAAGTCGATCAAGGCGGCGCTCGGCACCGCGGATTTCCAGCGCGTGCGCGTCGGCGTGGGCCGCCCGCCGACGACCGATCCGGAGCTGGTCGCGGCCTTCGTGCTGGGCAAATTCAGGGAGCCCAAGGACGACGTTCAGGCGCTGATCGATTCAGCCGCCGACGCCGTCGAACCCTGCTTAAGTAGAGAGAGCGATGCTCTCCTCTCTGCTTCATCACGCTGACGACGATCCGCAGACCGGTCGCCTGCACGCGGAGGGCGGGCGCGCGTTCGTCTCGCTGTCGCTGCGTCCCTTCTTGATCGCGGCCCTGCTTGGCCGCGATCAGACCAAACCGGCGATCGTCGTCGCCGGCGATGACCGCCAGGCGCGCGAGCTCGCGGGCAGCCTGCGGGCGTGGCTGGCGCCCCGGCGCGTGCGCTACTACCCGAGCCGCGGCGTCACCTACGAGTCGCATCTGGCGCCGCCGGCGCACCTCACGGGTCAGCGGATCGCGGCGCTCGACGCGCTGCTCGACGACGCGTCCGCCACTCAGAAAGCGTTTTCCGTCCTAGGCACGGAAAACGCCTCCCGCGACGCGGTAGGTGCGGGCAACACGGGTGGTGCCCCGGTCGTGGTCGTCAGCGCTGTGGCGCTCTCCGAGAAGGTGCCGGACCCGTCGCTGCGCCCGCACGGCTTCACGCTGCGCAAGGGCGAGCTGCTCGACCTCGACGAGACGGCTGGCGACCTGGTGGCAGCCGGCTACGAGCGCGTCGACCAGGTCGAGGACCGCGGACAGTTCGCGATCCGCGGCGGTCTGCTCGACGTGTTCCCCTCGACCGAGGACCGCGCGGTCCGCGTCGACCTGTTCGGCGATGAGATCGAGTCGCTCAGGTGGTTCAGCACCTTCACGCAGCGCTCGCTCGGCGACGCCGACGAGGTGGAGGTGGCGCCGGCCGCGGAGCTCGCGGCCGAGTACCGCGAGCTCGCCGAGATCGCGGCGCTCGAGAAGGAGGAGAACCGTCCCGACATCACCGAGCTGCTGCCGGTCGAGGACTTCAAGACGTTCCTCGAGCTGATCGACCCTGAGGCCAGCGTGCTGCTGGCCGCGGAGGAGGAGGTGCAGCCGGCGCTCGCCGACAACTGGCAGGACGTCTGCGCCGCCTTCCACGACAGCGAGGCCCACCAGCTCTACGTCAAGCCCGAGACGATCACTGCCGAGCTCGACAGCCGTGCGCGGATCCGGCTGTCGTCGATCGACCAGGAGCAGCCGTTCCAGTTCCGCGGGCAGGCGGCCGAAATCGGTGCCCGCAACATCCGCGACGCCGAGCCTGAGCTCGAGAAGCTGACGCGCTCGGGCTACCGGACCGTGGTCGCCTTCGCGGTCAAGGGCGAGGGCGAGCGCGCCGCGTACAACCTCGGTCGGCTCAAGGTGGCCTGGCTTGGTGATGACGGGGATCAAGCGAGATCCCCGTCAGCGGAGAAAGCTCTGACATTCGCGCATGCGCGGCTGCGTGAGGGCTTCATCGCGCCGCAGTTCCACCTGGCGGTGATCCCCGAGCACCGGCTGTTCCGACGGCGGCGGGCGCCGGAGGGGCCGGTCAGGGTTGGGCGCCGCGGGGCACTGCGCTCGTTCGCCGAGCTGCGTACCGGCGACATCGTCGTGCACGAGGATCACGGCGTCGCGCGCTTTGCGGGCTTCGACACCAAGACCGTCGCGGGCGTCACGCGCGACTACCTGAACCTCGAGTACGCGGGCTCGGACCGCGTGTTCATGCCGGTCGAGCAGCTCGCCAAGATCAGCCGCTATGTCGGCGGTGGCGGCGAGCACGGGCCGACGCTCTCGAAGCTCGGCGGCACTCGCTGGGACACGCTCAAGGCACGCGCGCGGCGTGCCGCCCAGGACATGGCCGGGGAGCTGCTCAACCTCTACGCCGAGCGCAAGCGTCGCGAGGGCCACGCGTTCCCGCCCGATACCGAGTGGCAGCATCGAGTTCGAGAACGCGTTCGCAGTACACCGAGACCCCGGATCAGCGCGACGCGATCGAGTTCGTCAAGGCCGACATGGAGGCGGCGCGGCCGATGGACCGGCTGATCTGCGGCGACGTCGGCTACGGCAAGACCGAGGTCGCGCTGCGCGCCGCGTTCAAGGCTGCGCAGGACGACAAGCAGGTGATGATGCTGGTGCCGACGACGATCCTCGCGCAACAGCACTACGGGACCTTCGCCGAGCGCCTGAAGGACTACCCGGTGCGGATCGAGCACATCTCGCGCTTCCGCCCGGCCGCGGAGCAGAAGGAGGCGATCGCCGCCTTCACGCGCGGCGAGGTGGACATCCTGATCGGCACCCACCGGCTGCTCTCACGCGACGTGCGCGCGAAGGACCTGGGACTGCTGGTGATCGACGAGGAGCAGCGCTTCGGCGTCAAGCAGAAGGAGCTGCTGAAGCAGCTGAAGCTGAAGGTCGACGTGCTGGCGATGAGCGCCACGCCGATCCCGCGCACGCTGCAGATGTCGCTGGCCGGGATCCGCGACATCAGCGTGATCGAGACCGCGCCCGAGGGCCGGCGACCGGTCAAGACCTACGTCGGCGAGTACGACGAGGAGCTCGTCAAGGCGGCGCTGTTGCGCGAGCACGCGCGCGGGGGACAGGCGTTCTTCCTGCACAACCGGGTCGAGTCGATCGACGAGACGGCCGAGCGGCTGCGCGGGTCTGGTGCCGCAGATGCGCTTCGAGGTCGCGCACGGGCAGATGGACGACGCCGAGCTCGAGAAGCGGATGATGGCGTTCCTGCGCGGCGATGCCGACGTCCTGGTCGCGACCTCGATCATCGAGTCCGGCATCGACATCCCGCAGGCCAACACGCTGATCGTCGAGCGCGCCGACATGTTCGGGCTCTCGCAGCTCTACCAGATCCGCGGGCGCGTCGGCCGCAGCCGCGAGCGCGCGTACGCGTACCTGCTGTATCCGTCCTCGGCGGCGCTGACCTCGGACGCTGCCCAGCGCCTGTCGGCGCTGAGCGACTACACCGAGCTCGGCGCCGGCTTCAAGGTGGCGATGCGCGACCTCGAGATCCGCGGCGCCGGCAACCTGCTCGGTGACGAGCAGTCGGGGCACGTCGCGGCGCTCGGCTTCGAGCTCTACATGCAGATGCTCGACGAGGCGGTGCAGGCCGCCCAGGCGGCGGCATCCGGAAGCGATGCCGAGGAGGAGGAGTGGGAGCCGGTGCGGCTCGAGGTCGGCGTCGACGCCTACGTGCCCGCCGACTACATCCCCTACGAGCAGGCCAAGGTCGACGTGCACCGGCGCATCGCCGGGGCGCGTGAGGTCGCCGAGATCGGGCTGCTGCGTGAGGAGCTGATCGACCGCTTCGGCGAGGTTCCCGAGCCGCTCGAGAACCTGCTGCTGCTGCAGATCGCGCGGATCAAGCTCGGCCAGGCGGGCGCCACGGCGGTGTCCTTCAAGGGCGGGCGCCTGGCGGTGACGCCGATCGAGCTCGACTCCACGCGCGTCAAGGCGCTGCGCGCGGAGATGCCGGAGGCGCTCTACGAGTCGGGCAAATCGCAGCTGTCGATGCGCGTCGCAGGCGAGCCCCATGCGCAGTTCGAGGCGGTCGTGCGGGCCGCCGATGTGCTGCTGTCGGTGATGCAGGCCGCCGAGGCGGAGCCGGCCGCGGCATAGCCCATTGGCGCCGTGTTGTCGCGGGCCAAGAACTTCGTAAGACCCCGGCCACCGCACCGCCAAGTCGCTGCCTGACCGCTACCATCGCCTCCGATGCGAATCTCTAGGAAGCTTGCGGCGCTGGCCGCCTTTTTTGTGGTAGGGGCCGCTGTTGCAGGCTGCGGCAGCTCGATCCCCGGAAACTCGGTGGCGACCGTCGCCGGAAACCCGAGTCACACTCCAGGCCTTCAATCACTGGATGTACATGGCGGCGAAGGACCAGGCCGCGCAGGCCGCCCAGCAGGGCGAGACGGTGCCGGTGATCGTCTCCAACGACCCGACGAAGTTCACGACGTGCATCAAGGACGTCCGCGCCGGCTACCGACTCTGCGCACGGCGAGCGACGCCACGCTCAAGAACGACTGCAAGCAGCTCTTCACCGAGAGCTCGGCCCAGGTCATGCAGTTCCTGATCGAGGGCTATTGGTTCCAGGGCGATGGCTCACAAGCTCGGCATCAAGGCACCGAACCATCAACAAGGACTTCAACAAGTACGTCAAGAAGGCAGTTCCCGACCGACAGCCGACTTCTCGACCTATCTGAAGGAGAGCGGCCAGACCGCGCCAGGACCTGCTCTTCCAGTTCCGCGTCGAGACGCTCTACGCGAAGCTGGTCAAGCGCTACGAGAAGCCGGTCACGGCGGCTGCGATCGCGCTCTACTTCAAGCGCGCACAAGTCCTCGTTCGGAACTCCCGCGAGCCGCGACCTGCATCTGGTCCGTACCAAGACCGCCGGCGCAGGCACAGGCTGCGATGAACGCGCTGAAGAGCGGCCAGAGCTGGGACACGGTGGCCAAGACCTACGCTGCGGACGCGTCCTCCAAGGCCGATGGTGGCCAGCTTTCCGGCGTCACCCCCGGCGAGGAGGAGAGCGCCGTCAACACGGCGATCTTCGCCAACCCGGTCAACAAGCTCGTCGGTCCGATCAAGGGCATCTTCGGCTACTACGTGCTGCAGGTCACCAAGGCCACTCCGGCGGTGCAGGAGACGCTGGCCAAGGCGACGGCCGCGATCAAGTCGAGTCTGACCTCGACCGGGCAGACTGCTGCGCAGACCAAGGTCACCAAGGAGGCCAAGGCGGCCTACTTCAAGGTGTCGACCTGCCGCAATCTGTACGCGGTGGCGGCTGTCTGCGTGAACTACAAGGCGCCGAAGACGACGACCACGACGACTCCGACGCCGACGACCTCGACGCCGACTACGTCGACGACGTCGACTCTGACCAAGACGGCCACGACGGCCACGAAGACCAGCACCACGAGCTAGTGCCCCCGTCCGCAAGTCCTGCGGCATTCGAGCGGTGACCTCCGGCGATCCGGAGATCACCGCCGCGCTGGGGCGGCTGGACGAGATCACGCGTCGCCTGCGGGTCGAATGCCCGTGGGACGCTGAGCAGGACGAGCGCACGATCGTCCCGCACACGGTCGAGGAGGCTTACGAGCTGGCCGACGCCGCGCACCGCCGTGACGATGCCAAGCTGCTCGACGAGCTCGGGGACGTGCTGTTTCAGGTGCACTTCCTGGCGCTGCTGCTCGAGGAGCGCGGGGCGGGGGATCTGGCCGCGGTCGCGCGCCACGCCAGCGAGAAGCTGATCCGCCGCCACCCGCACGTCTTCGGCGAGGTGGAGGTCGAGAACGCCGCCGAGGTGCTGCGCAACTGGGACGCGATCAAGTCGACCGAGGCCGGGCGCGAGCCGGGTGTCTTCGGCGAGGTGCCTGAGAACCTGCCCGGCCCGCTCTACGCGCGCAAGGTGCAGCGCCGCGCCGCCTCGAGCGGCTTTGACTTCGACGGTGTCGAGGTGCCGCTGCAGTCGGTGCGCGACGAGCTCGACGAGCTGATCGCCGCGCGGACCGACGACGAGCGCTTCCACGAGCTCGGTGATGTGCTGTTCGCGGCCGTCAACGTCGCGCGCAAGCTGAAGCTCGATCCCGAGCTCGCGTTGCGCGCCTCGGCCGACCGCTTCCGCGGTCGCGTGCAGGCCGGGGTTGATCTCGCCGCATCCGCACGGGCGAAACTGGAACGATCTCACCGCTGACGAGCAGCTTGCGTTCTACGCGCAGGCGCGCCTCAGCGAAGAGTGACCCGACGCAGCCACCAGATTTAGCGGCCAACTCCCGAGGAGACCAACCCACAGATGAGCCAGATCGAGCACGTCCACGCCCGCCAGATCCTTGACAGCCGCGGCAACCCCACGGTGGAGGTCGAGCTCAGCGTGAAGTCCGGCGCCTGGGGTCGGGCCGCGGTCCCATCGGGTGCCTCCACCGGTGAGTTCGAGGCCACCGAGCTGCGTGACGGCGGCGCTGCCTGGCTCGGCAAGGGCGTCAGCAAGGCGGTAGACAACGTCAACGGTGAGATCGCGACCGCGATCCGCGGGATGGACGCCGCCGCGCAGGCGGCGCTCGACCGCACGCTGATCAGCCTCGACGGCACGCCCAACAAGTCGCGGCTCGGCGCCAACGCGATCCTCGCCGTGTCGCTGGCCGCCGCGCACGCGTCCGCGGCGGAGCGAGCGCATGCCGCTGTGGAGGTACCTGGGCGGCGAGACGGCGCACATCCTGCCGGTGCCGATGATGAACGTGCTCAACGGCGGCGCGCACGCCGACAACAGCATCGACTTCCAGGAGTTCATGATCGTGCCGGTCGGCGCCCGCACCTTCAGTGAGGCGCTGCGGATGGGCGCGGAGGTCTTCCACAACCTCAAGAAGACGCTGCACGACCGCGGACTCAGCACGACCGTCGGGGATGAGGGCGGCTTCGCTCCGAACCTCGGCTCCAACGAGGAGGCGCTCGAGGTGCTGATGGCCGGCATCCGCGCGGCCGGCTACATCCCCGGCGAGCAGATCGCGATCGCGCTCGATCCGGCCACCTCGGAGATCTACAAGGACGGCGCCTACGAGCTCGAGCACGAGAACCGCACGCTCACGCGCCGACGAGATGAGCGCCTACTGGACCGACATCATCAACCGCTACCCGGTGGTCTCGATCGAGGACGGGATGGCCGAGGAGGACTGGGACGGCTGGGGCACGCTGACGACGGCCATCGGCGACCGCGTGCAGCTCGTCGGCGACGACCTGTTCGTGACCAACACCGAGCGGCTGAAGCGCGGCATCGACGCCGCGCGTCGCCAACTCGATCCTGATCAAGGTCAACCAGATCGGCACGCTGACCGAGACGCTGGCGGCGATTCGGATGGCGCGCGAGGCCGGCTACACCGCGGTCATGTCGCACCGCTCGGGTGAGACCGAGGACGTCACGATCGCCGACCTGGCGGTCGCCACCGGCTGCGGGCAGATCAAGACCGGCGCTCCCTCGCGCACCGATCGCGTGGCCAAGTACAACCAGCTGCTGCGGATCGAGGAGGCGCTCGGCGCCGACGCCGAGTATCCCGGCCGCAAGGCGTTCCGCGCCGCGAACCAGTAGCTGGCGGGCGACGCGGGGCGTGGGATTGACGTTGCAGCGGCTGAGAGAGCGCGTTGCAGCAGGAAGGAATCGCGGGCGGCGAAGAAGGGCGAAAGGGATGCCGCCCAGAAGTCACACTGCTGCCGCACGGAACGCGCGCACATCAAGGTCGCACAGCACGCATGCCCGCCCGCGGCAGGTCGCCATCGCCTGCCGATCTCCAAGGTCGGCTGGGATCGCAAGTTCCGGCTCGTGATGCTGGTGGTGGTCGCGCATGGTCGGCTGGATCGGCCTGAAGGCCGGACTCGCGCTGATGTCGGCACGCGCCCAGGCCGCACAGGAGACCAGCCTGGTCAGCTCGCTGGAGGCGCAGCACGCCAGCTGCTGGCGCAGGAGCGGGCGCTGCACCAGAGGGCGACGATCATGCGCGACGCGCGCCAGCTCGGGATGGTCCAGGCCGGCGAGCGCGCCTACGTGTACGTGCAGCCGCGCCACTGAGCATCTCCGCCGTCAGCGTGCGGGAAGGGACGCCCGTAGATGGCCGACGACTTTGATGTGCTGATGGGCTATGTGGGAGGACGGGCAGCGGCGCATCAAGGAGGCTGAGCCCGCGGAGCGCCGCGTGCTCGAGCGCGTCAGTCGACGACATCTATCTGGAGCTCCGCCGCCGGCTGGGCGGCAAGTTCACGACCGACGAGCTCGCCGAGTACTACCTCAGCGAGGGCACGGACTGGTGCTTTCAGATCGCCTACACCTCGCCCCGAGCTCGCCGGAGGCGTGGGATGTGGGAACGGTCGCGGGGGCGGCGTTCGCCCGCTATGCGCGCCGCGCGATCGACTGGGGCGGCGGCGTGAGGTGGGAGGCGAGAGGAGTGAGGGCCGGCGAGCATACGCCCACCGGCCCTCCTCACTCGAAGAATCAGTCGTCGGAGTCCTGAGAGTCCTCGGACTCCTCGGCGCCGGCACGGCGGATCACGATCTGGTCCTCCTCGATCGTGACCTCGACCGGGCGGTGCCCGGCCCAGGACTCGGCGTAGACCGGATCGTCCTGTACGGCGGGGTCGAGCCAGAGCCCGATGCCCTCTTCGCCGTGGTCGAAGGTGGCCTCCCAGGGGCCGCCGGCCTTGCGCTTGGTGCGCGTGGTGCGACCGCCACGCCGGCCACGCCGGCGCTTGGGCTTGTCCCCGTCTTCATCCTGGTCCTGCTCGCCTCCGCTTCGGCCTCGGCCTCGGCGGCTTGCGCCTCAGCGTCGAGCTGGGCGGCGATCAGCGCATCATCCTCGGCACGCAGGTCGATCTCGTCATCAAAGTCGGAGACCGCGACAGGCGTGTCTGGATCCGCGTCTGGCTCCAGCGCCTGTTCGCGCTTGAAGGCTTGGATCTGTTGAACGGTGACCTCGAGCTGGTGCGCGATCCACGCGTCGGTGCGTCCCTGGCGCACCCAGCCGCGGATCCGGTTCAGCTCCGGTCGTAAAGATCGTCTTGGCATAAGAGGCGGAGGATACAGCGGGAGGGGGCCTCGCCACCGCCCGACTCAGCTCACTCCGCGCAAGCAGCCCTTGCCGATCTCCGTCTCGTTGGATTTCAGCGAAGACGGTGGCCTGAACTTCAGCGACACGAGTTGCTTGAACGTGTGCCTGCTGAGGGGCACGAGCTTCGGTCCGTGCCAGGCGTAGACCGCCACGGTTTCCCTCCAGGAACGCGTCAACTCGTTTGGACCGACGAACGAGAAATACCGCTGGATCAGGCGTGGTGGGTTGCCGGGCAGGCAGTTGAACCCGGCCTCGACCCCGGAATCTCCGTTGTAGGACAGGTAGACCCCGGCCGGAACCAGCCGTCCGTCATGGAGGCCGTAGGCGATACCGGTTGCCCCGCTCGAGATCCGCGCCACCTCGAGAAAGATCTCGTCACCGAGGTCGGCGTTCACGTGACCGATGGCGTCAACCGCGGCGGCCTTGGCCCCGTCGACTCCCTGGATTCGCGCGGTCACGCTGTTTCCGCCGGCCAGCACGACCTTGAGGAACGCAGCCTCAGCGCCGAAGTCGTGCCTGAAGCTTGGCGGGGTTCCGCCAGGCGAGATCAGCTCCTTCCGGCTCAGTCGCGAGTAGACGATGATCAGGTCGGGCCGCCCGTCGCCATTGACGTCCGCGCGCCTGACCGTGACGCAGCCCGAATGGGGCGGCAGGTAGCGACTTGAAGGCGCCAGCGGACAGATGTCTGACGAGACGCCGTAGCCGTGCTTCTGTGTGGCCGGGGCGCCCGGGAAGCTCGTGCTCGAGCTGGCGTGAGCCGAGCCCGGACCCTGCCCGGATCCAAAAGGTTTCTGCCCAGCGTGCCGGCCACCATTGCCGCCACCGCCGCCGGACATACCGGCGATCAACGCTCCGGCGATCAGCACAGCAAGCAGGAGGGCAGCACCAGCACGTCTGTGGCGCCGCTGGCGGGCCCGAGCGTCCTCGATGAGGCCGGCGTCGATCTCTGGGACGGGCGCCGGCGGGATCGCGGGAGGAGTCTGAACAGCCACAGCAATGTACTACTCTAAATGGCACATTGCGCGATGTCAATCGCGCCCCGGCGGCCAGCTGACGCGTGAGCTGCCACCCAGCTCGCCAATACGCCATTTGCGGTAGTGGTAAGAAAGTTTGCCCGGAAATAGTTGAAAGCGAACTACACAGCTGGGTATGCTCACCACGGGGTTGTCCGGCCGCCCGGGGCCGGGACGGTGTGCCTGGGCTCAGGCATCCCACGCCAACCTCTTAGCCGGGGAGAAGAAGGATGCTTGTACTCACACGGAAGTCAAATCAGAGCATCATGATCGGGGACGACATCGAGGTTTCGGTGCTGGCGATCGTGGGCGAGAAGGTCCGCATCGGCATCCAGGCGCCGCGAGACGTGCCCGTCTTCCGCAAGGAGGTCTACCTGGAGATCCAGGACGAGCGCCGCGACGGCGTGAAGCCGGAGCACGTGGTCGCCGAGGTTGATGCAGCCCTGCAGGGGCTGGGCGAGCCCGCAGCCACACCAACGCCGGAGTAGCGCGGGGCGGGTTCAGCCCGCCCAGCCACTGCCACAAAGCCTGCCTGCACCAGGTCAATTCCACCGTCGGGCGCGAAGCCCGACGTCGGCTGAGCTAGGTGAGCAGCAGGTAGAGCGTGGCGAACATCGCCACGGTCACCAGCACGGCTGTCAGCACCAGCGACAGCGCGAGCACGTAGAAGCGCATCGAGCCGCGCTTGCGCTCACGGGCATGCCAGCGCTGGCGCGAGCGACTGCCGCGGTGCGCTGCAGGTGCTGGCGCCGCTGCTCCTCGATCTCGCTGTGCTCGGAGGAACTCCTGCTCGAGCTGAGCAAGGCTCTGACGCATCTTCATCGCCGACATCGGTGGATAACCCTAGCGGGAAAAGCTAAACGCTGCCGTCAATGTGACGGTCCTGCATGCAGGCGGACGAGCTGCGCGGCCCGCGACGACCGCGGGCCGATCAGCGGACCAGGGCGTCCCTCGTAGACGCTCACGAAGTGCAGGTAGTTGTCGGCGATCAGCGTGGCCGCCTCGGCTCGCGTCGAGCGACTTGTCGAGGAAGCCCTTGAGCGCGTCCCACCAGATCGAGCGGCCGATCGCGAAGCCGATGAAGCCCTCGACGGGCGCGGCCTCCTCGAGCCACTGCTCGACCTTCTCGGTGGAGGCGCCGCGGCCGAGCAGCACGCAGGTGACGCCCTCGCGGCCGGCGCCGGTGCGGGCCTGCCTGGCGAGCATCTCGGCGTCGGACTGCTCGTCGACGCCCTCGATCTTCCAGATGTCGACCTCGATGCCGGCGTTCTGGATGTCCTCGATCGCGCGCCGCATCAGCTCGGGGCGCAGTTCCGCGTCGTAGCGGTCGGCGCTGCCGCCGACCGACTCGAGCTGCGCTTCGGTCGCGGGCACGAGCAGCTCGAACAGGAACTTGCGGTCGTGCTCGTGCAGCCAGTCGGCGAGGCGCTTCAGCTTCTCGAGCTGGCGGCGGTTCATCTCGGCGTCGGGGTCGTCCGGGTTGTAGCGGACGAGCACCTTCGAGAAGTCGGGGTCGAAGCGCTCGATGTGGGCGCCGAAGTCGTCGCCGTACTGGAAGTCGAACTCGTTCTGGCCGGACTTCTCGACCGGCATCGCGAGCCGCAGGCCGGCCTCGTCGCGCACGGCCGGGGATGTCCGAGCCGAACTGCTCGTCGACCAGCACGCCGGTCGCGCCCGGCCTCGGCGCCGCGCTTCGACGGCCTCGAGCATGCCCTCGAAGATCAGGCGCTTGGCGTCGGAGATCGTCTGCGGTCTCCTCCGGCGTGGGGTCGCCCTCGATCCCGAACATCTTCTTCTGGAAGGAGCCGCGATGGTCGAACGCGAGGATGTACAGCTTTCCTTGATATCCGAGAGCCATGTAGTCCCCCTTTGCCCGGGTTCCGTGGAACGTGTCTTCTGCGAGTCTAATCCTGGCTCGCCGCGGCCGCGTATCGGTGCCCGTAGCCAGCTTCTTGACGGCTTTACACTTGATGGTCGTGAGTACGGGTGGTCCAGATCTCTTCGTCGTCTGCAAGAACTGCGGATCGGAGGTCAGCCCGTACATAACCGAGTGCCCGTACTGCGGGCACGCGGCTGCGCAAGCGCGCGCCGAAGATCGACCGCAACGGGCGCATCGCCGAGCGGGTCAGCCGCCGGCCGACTGGCGCCGTCGCTCCCGCGCCTGCGCCGTGGGGAGATCCCCGGGATCCGTCACGAGGCGCCACCCGTACGCGACCGGCCTGCTCGTGCTGCTCGGCGTCGTCGGCATGCCTGATCTGGCGCACCAGCGTCATCAGCCTCTTCGATCTGGTCGTCGTCGGCAACCCGTCGGACCAGTGGTGGCGCGTGTTCACGGCGCCGTTCGTCTACGACAACACCGGCTACGCGGTCATCGCGCTGCTGATCATCGCGATCTACGGGATGGCTGATGGAGCGCCGCCACGGGCCCGTGGTGGTGATCGCGCTGGCGCTGGTCGGCGGCGCCGGCGGGCTCGCGGTGGCGCGGCAAGCTGATCAGAGCGATCTGTATCCTGGGCGGCAACGGCGCCGCGCTGGCGTTGCTGTGCGCCTGGGCCGTTCCGGACCTGATGCTGCTGCTGCGCAAGCACGACTTCGACGGCGATCTGATCGGCACGGGCGTGCTGGCCGCGGTGATCGCGCTGATGCCGCTGGCCACGACGGAGCGCCAGCTGGGTGGCGGCCGGCGTCGGCGCCGTCGCCGGGCTGGTGCTCGGCTGGCTGCTGACGCGCATCCATCCACTGAGGCCGACCGCAGGACAGCACGAATCTGCGAAGCTGGGAGCGGAGTGAGCTTCTCCGATGCCGAAATCGACGCCGCGATCGCCGCGCTCAGCGAGCCCGGGCGGCTGGACGCCGCGCAGGCGCTCGTGAGCCGCGCGGCACCGAGTCTGCGAGCGCGTGCTCGGCAGCGCGCTGCACGAGGGCGGCTGGTTCGACACCGCCCACGAGGCGGCGGTCAAGGACGCGGTCGGCGCCGAGCGACCCGGAGGACCGCCTCGTGGCGGTGCGGACGCTGTTTGCCGAGGAGACGCGACTGACGATGCTCGTCGGCGTCGCCGTCGGCTTCGAGCTCGCCAGGGAGCTTGGCCACGCCGCATCCGGCGCAGGCTCCGACTGAGGACTCTGACACAGCCACCGATCTGGAGGACTGACAGAGATGGAAATCAGCTACTACGGCCACGCCACCTTCGAGCTCGCCGACGGCGACACCTCCGTTCTGATCGACCCGTTCCTGACCGGCAACCCCAAGGCGACGATCGCCGCCGACGACCTGAACCCGACGACGATCCTCGTCACCCACGGCCACGGCGACCACGTCGCGCGACGTCGTGCCGATCGCCAAGCGCACGGGCGCGCCGGTGCTCGCGATCGTCGAGCTCGCGGGCGAGTTCGGTGAGGAGGACGGCGTCAACGCCCAGGACATCAACATCGGCGGCACGGTCCAGTTCGACTGGGGCTGGGTCAAGATGGTGCCGGCCTGGCACACCTCGACCACGCCCAAGGGCACGGTCAACACCCCCGCCGGCCTGCTGATCAACTTCAAGGACACGGTCGTCTACCACCTCGGCGACACCGGCCTGTTCTCCGACCTCAAGCTGGTCGGCAAGCGCACCCCGATCGACTACGCGCTGATGTGCATCGGCGGCCACTACACGATGGACCGCTTCGACGCCGTCGACGCCGCCGAGCTGATCGGCGCCAAGACCGTGATCCCCTGCCACTACAACACGTTCCCGGCGATCGAGACCGACGCGCAGGCGTTCAAGTCAGACGTCGAGTCGCAGACGAGCTCGAAGGTGGTCGTGCTCGACCCGGGGCAGACGCCACCACGGCCTGAAGGTTCGCTGCTGTGCCGTATGGTGCTCAGTCCCGCTGGTGGCCCCGCTGGGCCACCAGCGGTCCACAGCGCGCCGTCAGCCGATCCGGGAGCCGACTTCGGCGTCCTGGTCGGGCCGCAGCAGCACGACGCCCAGCTCGTTGTCGAGCGCGCCCAGCACCAGCACCTCTGACATGAACGGGCCGATCTGGCGCGGCGGGAAGTTGACGACGGCCACGACGAGCGTGCCGAGCAGCTGCTCGCGCCTGTAGGTCGTGATCTGCGCGGAGGAGCGCTTGATCCCGATCTCCGGGCCGAAGTCGATCGTGAGCTTCCAGGCGGGCTTGCGCGCCTCCGGGAAGTCGTCGACGGCCATCACGCGGCCGACGCGCATGTCGACCTTGAGGAAGTGGTCGATGTCGATCTTGTTCAAGACGACCGGATGGTACGCATCCGGTCGGCGGCGCCAGACGCTAGGGCAGCGTCGGCGTCGTGTCGGCCGGGGCGGTCGACCGGAGCGGTCGCACGGCGCCGGCGTGGCGGTGCTCGGCGGCGGCGTGGTCGTGCCGGTCGGTGCCGTGGTGGTGCCGGTCGGTGCGGTGGTCGTGCCGGTCGGTGCGGTGGTCGTGCCGGTCGGCGCGGTGGTCGTGCTCGTGTCGGCGAGGTGCTCGTCGGCGACGTGCTGGTCGGCGACGTGCTCGTGCGTCGTGAGTGGTGCCGTGCCGGTCGCCGTGGTCGTGGTCGGCGTGGAGATCGTGCCGGTCGGCGCGGTGGTGGTCGGCGTCGACGTCGTGCCGGGCGCGACCGGGCTCACGCCGCCGGTGGTGGTGGTCGTGCTGGCGTACCGTCGAGGCGGGCAGCGTCGTGGCCGGCGGAGTGATCACTGCCGTCGAGCTCGCCGGGGTCGAGTCGACTGTCGTGGTGTGCGGCGGTCGTCGGCCTTGGTGGGCGTGGTCGTCGTCGTCGGGGTCGTGGTCGGTGCTCGTGGGTGCGCACGGCACCGGTGCTCAGCTGCACGCTGCGTGACCTTCGGCTGACTCGAGGCTGCCGCCGTGGCCCTGACGACGGGGCGCGGCGGTGAGGCCTGGGCCGGCGCCGACCGAGCCGCCGAGGCTTGGTGCCGCCGATCGCGTTCTGCAGGCCCGAGTTCACCGAGCGCGAGACGAGCGTGCCGGCCGACGGGCCCTGGGGATGGTGGTGAATGCTCTGGCTGACGGCCACGGTGCCGGCGGTCACGAGCGCCGCTGCGGCCAGGCCGGCTGCGGCCTTGGTCGCGACCGCGCCCACGCCGGCGGTGACAAGGCCGGCAGAGCCGCCGCCGGCGGCGCCGGCGGCACCGGCAGCACCCGCGGCACCCGCGGCACCGCGGCACCTGCCGCTCCGGCAGCACCGGCGCCTGCGGAACCGGCGCCCGTGGCACCGGCGGCGCCCGCGGAGCCGGCCGGCTGAGTGCCCGGCGTGGGCGAAGAGAAGCTTGTGGAAGAACGCCAGCGGACCGATCGGCGCCAGCGCGGCGAGCGCGCGGTTGGTCTTGCGCATCTCGCCCTGGAAGACCTCGCAGCGGGTGCAGTTCTTGACGTGGCGGCGAACCGACGCGCTCTGCTTGCGGCGCATGCCCTCGGCGACCTCGGCGAGCTCCTCGCGGACCTCGTCGCAGGTCAGCAGCCGCGCCTCGGCGGCCTCCGTGAGCGAGACGCGGGCGCGCACGAGCAGCGACTTGACGCTCGAGACGGTCGTCTCCATCGCCTCGGCGATCTGCTCGTAGGAGAGCGCGTCCATCTCACGCAGGACCAGCGCGGTGCGCTGCGTCTCGGGCAGGTCGCGGATGTCGTCGAGCAGCTGGCGGAACTCCTCGCGCTCGTGCACCTTGTCGGCGGTGGTGGCGCCGTGCTCGGCGAAGTGGATGTCCATCGAGTCGACGCCGACCGCCTTGTTGCGGCGCAGATGGTTCAGGCAGCGGTTGCGCGCGATGCGGTAGAGCCAGGGCCGAACGTTGATCGGCCGGCTCGTCGGCGAGCATCGCGTTGTAGGAGGCGGTGAGCACATCCTGCAGCACGTCCTCGGCGTCCTCGCGCGAGCCGAGCATGTGCCGGCAGAAGGCGAGCAGGCGGCTGTGGTAGCGGCCGACCAGCACCTCGAAGGCGTTCTGGTTGCCGCGCCGGATCAGCGTGACCAGGCGCTCATCGGACTGGAGCCGGAGCAGCGGCGAGCGGCCGTGCAGGCCCGTCCCCCCTGAGTATCTGAGCGCAGAAACTTCCATTTCGGCTTCCAGACCCATGAGAACAACCTAGCAGCGGGAAAGTTGCGGTTGGGTGTGCAGCACGTGTCGGAATATGTCCAGATGCGGCACAAATATGCGCGATCTACCGCTGCCCTGCCAGGGTAAGATCAGCCGCCGATCAGTTCGCGCCCGGGTAGACAAACTGGCAAAGTCGGCGCTCTTAAAAAGCGCTGCCCGCAAGGGCACTGCGGGTTCGATCCCCGCCCCGGGTATATCGCCGCTCTCCGGCCCGCAGCGTCGGAGCGGCGCGTGGGTGGTTCGCGGCTACTAGCCGCCGGCGAGGTGGCTATGGGGAGGCGTCCCTTCGCCGGCGGCCCTTACGTGGTCCCGTTGCAGCCCCCGCCGCTCAGGCCACTGCCCGGTCCATCGCCTCCATCGCCTGCATCTCCAGCGCGCGCGAGCTGCCCGAGCAGGTGCTCGGCAAGCTCGCGGTCGCCGCTGATCTGCAGCGAGCCGGTACTGCCGCCGGGGGAGAACGCGCTGACCCAGGCGCGTGTGTCGCCGCTGATGCGTGCGTCGGCGTGGTCGGCCGGCTGCTCCATCACGTCGGCTTGCGTCGCTCCTCGAGCGTGACGGTGAGCGTCAGCGGGCCGCCGTCGCGGTGCCCGTCGGTGATCGTGCACTCGATCTCGCCGTGCTGCCCGTTGGCCGTGCACGAGGCCCGGAACCAGCCGCAGGATCGCGCCCATGTCGATCCGCTCGCCCGAGCGCGGCTGGCTCCAGGCCCAGTGGTACCCCCAGAGCGCAAGCTCGGCGAGGACCGGCATCAGATCTCGGCCCGCGGCGTCAACTCGTAATCGACTCGCGGCGGCACCTCGCGGTACCGCTTCCGTGTCAGCATGCCGTCGGCGACCATCCGGTTCAGGCGTGAGCGCAGCTGCTCGGTCGAGATCCCGGGCAGTACCCGTTGGAGCTCGACGAACCGGCGAGGGCCGGCGGCGAGATCACGGACGATCAGCAGCGTCCACTTGTCGCCGACTAGATCCAGCGCTCGCGCATCCGGCGACCACTGGTCGTAGGGATGTCGCTTCGGCGGTGGGACTTGGGGCATCTTGCGCCTCCATCCGGTCGAACTAGATCAGGCCGAGTCTACGCCTGATCGGCAGTCTGTCAGAAAGAAAATGCGAAACGCACCGACTAACTGGCGGTTTGGGCTACGCCCATCCGTTCCACCTGAAAAACGACCACCGGCCTGTCGCAGGCCTGATTTGTGTCGAGTTGGTTACAGGAACTGAAGGTTCGGTGCGGGCTTCCTGCCGATACTGATGGGCATGGGGGACTTGATCCAACTGTCGGAACGGATGGCGGACCGTTCCCGGCCAAGCCGGCGAGTTCGCGCGCTTCTTCTTCGCGCTCGAATGACCCGCTCTCGTATCTGGCCGCCGAGCGCGTCGAGCGCGCGCTCGGCCCGATCGAGTGGGTTCCGGTGCTTCGGTCCGCTGTCAGACCGCACCGGTCGACGGCCTCGGTCGAAGAGCGCGCAGCAGCGCGCCCGCGAGCGCATGGCGCTCGCCGAGCGCGAGGCCGCCGCGCTGGAGCTGCCGCTGGTCGAGCCCCACCGCTTCCCGATGGACAGCCGCAAGGCGGCCCGCGCCGCGACCTTTGCCGCCGATGCCGGCGACGGCGCCACCTTCAGCCTGGCGCTGCTGCGGCTCGCCTTCTGCGGCGGCTTTGACATCGGCAGCATGCCGGTGATCGAGGAGGCGGCCGCGGTCGCCGGCCTGAACCCGGATGCCGCGGTCACGGCCGCGCGACGATCGGCGCCTGGATCTGCGCGCTTGACGCGACCAGCCGCGGCCTTCCGCCTGCGCGGGGTCAAGTCGCCGCCGGCGATCAGCATCGGCACGCACTGGTTCGACGGGCCGAACGCGGTGATCGCCGCGCTGGCGTTCAGCGCCGCGCACGGGCTCATGGACGCGCCGCTGCTGCCAGCGGGCTGAGGGTCGGGTGCTACCGGCCCAGCGGGGCCGGTAGCGAGCTACAGCTGGTCAGGCCGGCGAGGATCGACTCGTCGATCGTGTCCTCGTGGCTCTGGTCGGTGATCAGCCGCGTGTCGTGGCTGCCGGGCGTCAGCTCGGGCAGGTGCTCGTACTCCTCGAGCTCGGCGCACAGCGAGCTGAAGCGGTCCTGGTCACTGCTGGTCTGGATGTGGCTGCTGTGTGAGCATGGACACAAACCTACGCCCGGGCCGAGGCGGCGTCGGGGGCCGCGTGAACGTCAACCCCCCACGCGGGGGGTAGGATGCTGGCGCTAATGGAGGGCGCAGAAGAGTTTCACGGGGGGCGGCTGATCGCCAAGCGGCTGCCGCCCATGGCGTCAGCAAGCTGTTCACGCTCTCGGGCGGGCACCTGTTCTCGATCTACGACGGCTGCCGCGCGGAGGGCATCGAGATCGTCGATGTGCGCCACGAGCAGACCGCGGCCTTCGCGGCCGAGGGCTGGGCCAAGGTCACGCGCGAGCTCGGTGTGTGCGCGCTGACCGCCGGTCCCGGCGTGACCAACGGGATGAGCGCGCTCGGCTCGGCGCAGCAGAACAACTCGCCGCTGCTGGTGCTCGGCGGGCGGGCGCCGGCATGGCGCTGGGGGCAGGGCTCGCTGCAGGAGATCGACCACGTCCCGTTCGTGCGCCCGCTGGTCAAGCTCGCGGCAACGGCCGACTCCGCCGCTGAGATCCAGGAGCTGGTCGATGAGGCGATCGCGGTGGCGCTCGAGCCCCACTCGGGGCCGGTGTTCCTGGACTTCCCGCTGGACCATGTCTTCTCGCTCGCGCCCGACAGCGAGGCGCCCGCTTCGCGCGCGGAGCTCTCCGCTGCACGCGCGCGACCGGCTGAGTCGCGCGAGATCGAGCAGGCGGCGTGCGCTGCTGCGCGAGGCCGAGCGGCCGGTGATCATGGCCGGGACCGGGCTGTACTGGGGGCGCGGCGAGGGCGCGCTGCGCGAGCTCGCCGAGGCGCTGCAGGTGCCCGGTGTTCCTGAACGGGCTGGGCCGTGGGTGCCTGCCTGCCGATCACGCGCTGTTCTTCTCACGCGCGCGCAGCGCCGCTCTGAAGGGCGCCGACGTGGCGCTCGTGATCGGCGTGCCGCTCGATTTCCGGCTCGGGTTCGGCGCGGTGTTCGGTGAGGAGACGGCCGTCGTGTTCGTGGACGCAGCCGAGCCGCTGCGGGCTTCGCCACGCCCGCTGGCAGGCGAGCTCTACGGGGCGCTGCCCTCGGTGCTGGATGGGCTGCGTCTGGCGGCTCCGCTGGAGGATGGCTCGCTCGTCGAGGATCGCGGGAACTGGCTGGGGTCGCTGCGGGCGATTGAGATCGAGGCGCGCGAGTCTGAGCTGGAGTGGTTGCTGGATGAGCGCTCCCGCTGCATCCGGCGCGCGTCTACGGCGAGCTTGCGCCGCTGCTCGATCGCGACGCGATCGTGATCGGCGACGGCGGTGACTTCGTCTCGTTCGCGGGGCGTCTCGTCGATTCGTACGAGCCCGGCTGCTGGCTCGATCCGGGGCCGTTCGGCTGCCTGGGCTCGGGGCCCGGCTACGCGCTGGCGGCCAAGCTCGCGCATCCCGAGCGGCAGGTGGTGCTGCTGCAGGGCGACGGCGCCTTCGGCTTCTCCGGGATGGAGTGGGACACGCTCGTGCGCCACGGCGTGGCGGTGATCGGCGTGATGGGCAACAACGGGATCTGGGCGCTCGAGAAGCACCCGATGGAGATGGTCTACGGCTACTCGGTCGCTGCCGATCTGCAGCCGGAGCTGCGCTACGACCAGGTGGTCGAGGTGCTTGGCGGACATGGCGAGCTGGTGCGCTCGCCGGGAGAGTTGCGGCCGGCCTTCGAGCGGGCACTCGCGTCTGGGAAGCCGGCGCTGGTCAACGTGCTGACGGACCCGTCTGTCGCGTATCCGCGCCGCTCGAATCTGGCCTAGCTCTCAGAAGAACGGGCCCTTCATCTCGCGGGCGTCCGCGGCTGCGAGGTTCGTTCGGGCACGCAGCACGCGCTCGAACGCATCGGGGTCATCGGGTGTGACGATCGGACTGATCTTGGCGCCCAAGTCGACGACGAAACCTGCCTTCTTCTTCGGTCGGCTGGTGTCGAGGTTTGCCCAGTAGCGCGGGTTGCCTGTTCCCCAGATGCGGTACCGGCCCGACCCCACGCCGTTGATGGCGAAGCGCTGCAGGCCCTTGATGTGGGAGTACGGGATGGTCTTGGTGCCGTACGGGAAGTAGTAGGAGTGGATCTCCAGCCGGTCGGGACCACAGACGATCGTGCCGTCGTCGTAGGTGTCGCTCACGTCCCCCAACGTATCCGTTGCCGATGTTTCCGGGGCCGATCCCCACAGCTGTGAGGGCGGGGTCGCGCGAAGGGCGGCTAAGTCAACTGAATCGGTGTAGATAAACTCAGAAGCGTGAAGGATTTCTTCTCGTTCCCCAATCCGGTCAACGACAAGGCCGCGCGGACGGTCGCGGCGGTCGTGCTGATCGGGTGATCGTGATCCTCGCGACCGGCTGGTACTGGCTGACGATCCCGATCACCTACGGCTTCTGGGCGCGCGTGCTCGCCGGCCCGAAGCTCAGCCCGCTGGCCTGGACCGCGATGAACGTGATCGCGCCGCGGCTGGGGGAGAAGGTCTACGTGCCCGGGCCCGCCCAAGCGCTTCGCGCAGGGGATGGGCACGGTGATGGCGTCGCTGGCGCTGCTGTTCGGCCTGATCCTCGGCGACCACACGGCTCGCCGACGTCGTGCTCGTGCTGTTCATCCCGGCCGCCGGGCTCGAGTCGATCTTCGGCTACTGCCTCGGCTGCAAGGCATTCGCGGTGCTGATGCGCATCGGGCTGATCCCGGAGGCGGTCTGCCTCGAGTGCGCGGACATCACCGGCCGCCTCGGCGCTGCCGGCTCCTGAGGGCGCTTCAGCAGTGCCGGTGGGCCCGCTGGCCCCCGGCACTGGCACGCGCTCAGTCCGCGAGTAGTGCAGCGCGGCGCCGCGCAGGATGTCGTGCTCTGAGACCTCGATCGCGTCGAGCTCGAACAGGTTCATGATCTCGGTCAGGATCACGATGCCCGGGCAGGATCGCGATCGCGCGGTCGGGGTGAAGGCCCGTGACGTGCGGCGCTGCTCGAGCGGCATCGCCGCCAGGCGCTCGAAGATCTCGTCGCGTTCGCTCGCGGTCAGCACGTAGCCGTGCACCCGCTCAGGGTCGTAGGGGTCGAGGTCCTGGGCGATCGCCGCCAGCGAGGTCGGGGTGCCGGCGACGCCGAGCGCCCGGCCGGGGTGGGAGCGGTACGTCGCGCGGGACGGCCCGGTCGAGGATCGTCGCGGACGTCCTCGCGCGACCGCCTCGAGCTCGTCGGGCGTCGGCGGGTCGGTGGTGATGTGGCGGTCGGCCTGGCGCACGACGCCCGCCTGAGTGGAGACGTGGAAGTCGAGCCTGTCGCCGTGGCCGATCACGAGCTCGGTCGAGCCGCCGCCGATGTCGAAGACGAGCGTCGGTTCGCCGTCCGGGCTCGTCGTCGAGCGTGTCGGTGGCGCCGAGGTAGGTGAGGCTGCGCCTCCTCATCGCCGGTGAGCACGTGCGCGTCGAGGCCGAAGCGGCTCGACGACGTCGTCGGCGAAGTCGCCTGCCGTTGGCGGCGTCGCGCACGGCGCTGGTCATCACGGCGACCGCCCTGTCCGGGCTGGCGGCCTCGATCAGCCGGTGGTACTCCTCGAGCACCGCGTACTCCCGCGCGAGCGCGTCGTCGGCGAGCCGGCCGCTGGCGTCGACCCCGGCGCCGAGCCGGGTCACGCGGCTGATGCGCGTCAGCTCGGCGGTCACCTGGCCGTCGGTCGACCTCGGCGAGGTACAGCCGCGTGGTGTTGGTCCCGACGTCGACGACCGCGATCCGCACGGTCAGTCGAAGAGCTGCGCGGGGACCTGGTAGGGGAGCGGCCTGCCGTCGAGGCCGGCGAGGATGTTCTCGACGGCGATCTCCGTCATGCGCTCGCGCGCCGTCCAGGTGGCCGAGCCGATGTGCGGCACCACCAGCAGGTTCGGCGCCTGCCACAGCGGATCGTCCGGTGGGCAGCGGCTCGGGCAGCGTGACGTCGAGCGCGGCGCCGCCGATCTGGCCGGTGTGGAGCGCCTCGGCGAGCGCCGTCGCGGTCGACGATCGCGCCGCGCGCGGTGTTGATCAGGATCGCCGTCGGCTTCATCAGCGCGAACGCCTCGGCGCCGATCAGGTTGCGGGTCCCGGCGGTCAGCGGCAGGTGGATCGAGACGAAGTCCGAGCGGCGCAGCAGGTGCTCGAGGTTGCTGCTGGTCGCGGGTCTCGGTCGTGAGCACCTCCATGCCGAAGCCGGCGGCGCGGCGGGCGACCGCCTGGCCGATGCGGCCGAGGCCGATGATCCCGAGCGTCGCGCCGGAGACGTCGGCGCCGAGGAAGCGCCGGGCTCCCAGGTCTGCCACTCGCCGCTGTGGGCGAACGCGGCCGCCTCCGTGATCCGGCGCGCGGCCGCCATCAGCAGCGCGAAGGCGAGGTCGGCCGTGGCCTCGGTCAGCGCGTCGGGCGTGTTGCCGACCGGGATGCCGCGCGCGCGTGGCCGCGTCGACGTCGATGTTGTCGTAGCCGACCGCGTAGTTGGCGATCACCCGCAGCTTCGGTGAGGCCGCGATCAGCTCGGCGTCGACGCGGTCGGTGAGCAGCGAGAGCAGCGCGTCGGCATCGGCCGCGTGCTCGCGCAGCTCCTCGTAGCTCGGTGGGGGCGTGCTCGGGCCAGACGGTCGTGTCGTGGGCTTCTTTGAGTTGCGCGAGCGCCGGACCGGGCAGCTCGCGCGTAACGAAGATGCGCGCCATGACGCGCATTGTCCCTACATCTCGACTGCGACGGCTCCCTGGGCTCTGCAACCGGCCTCGCTCCCTGGCGGACGGGCGCTCGGCATGCCGAACAGCGCCACCAGCATGCCGAACGCGGCGATGCCCGCCGGCGATCCAGAAGGCGAGCTGGAAGCCACTCACGAGCGCCTGGTTTGCGGTGTGCACCGCGGCCGTCGGATGACGCAGCAGCGCGTTTGAGTGCGATGGTCGCGAGCGTCGCGAGGATCGCCAGTCCGAGCGCCCCGCCGAACAGCCGCGCCGTGTTGGCCACCGCCGAGGCCAGCCCGGCCTCCTGCGGCTTCACGCCGGAGGTCGCGCAGATCGTCGCCGGGGATGAACGCGAACGGCATCGCGAACGAGGCGAGCAGGCCTGGGCGCGAGCAGCTCACCGAGGTAGTCGGTGTGGACGCCGATGTCGCTGAGACAGAGCCAGCCCGATCGGTGAGCACCGCCATGCCGAGGACCAGCAGCCGCTTGGCGCCGAAGCGCATGCGTGATCCGTGAGGCGATCGTCGAGCCGATCGACGATCGCGAGCGTCATCGGCAGGAACACGAGCCCGGTCTTCATCGGCGAGTATCCGAGCACGTCCTGCAGGTACAGCGAGAGGAAGAACCACATCGCGAACGTCGAGGCGCCGACCACCGCCGATGATCAGGTTGGCCGCCGACAGCTGCCGCGAGCGGAAGATCCGCAGCGGCATCAGCGGCGCCTTGGCGATCCAGCCCTCCAGCAACGAGGAAGATCGCCAGCAGCAACGCGACGTCCGACGCCGATCGAGAGCAGCGTCGTCGGGTCGCCCCAGCCGGAGCTGTCGGTGCGCACGATTCCGAAGACGAGCGCCGACAGGCCGACCGTCGCGGTGAGCGCGCCGGCGAAGTCGAAGTTGCGGGTCGCGTGCTCGTTGCGGCCCTCGAGCAGCATCCGCTGTGAGAGGAAGGCGGCGACCAGACCGATCGGCAGGTTGATGAAGAGGATCCAGCGCCAGCTCAGCGCGTCCGTGATGCACGCCGCCGAGCAGCACGCCGGCCGCTACCGCCGGCGCCGCCCATCGCGCCCCAGATGCCGACCGCGCGGTTGCGCTCGGCGGGCTCGGTGAAGGTGCTGGTGAGGATCGAGAGCGATGCCGGCGCAACGACCGCGCCGCCGAGGCCCTGGACGAGGCGCGCGACGATCAGCACGGTGCGGTGTCCGCGAGACCGCCGGCGAGCGAGGCGAGCGAGAAGAGCACCAGGCCGAACACGAAGACCCGGCGGCGGCCGAGCAGGTCGGCGGCGCGGCCGCCGAGCAGCAGGAAGCCGGCGAACGTGACCGTGTAGGCGTTGACGACCCACTGCAGGCCGTCCTCGGTGAAGTCCAGCGCGTGCTTGATCGAGGGAAGCGCGACGTTCACCACCGAGACGTCGAGGATCACCATGAACTGCGCAAGGCAGGCCAGGATCAGCGTGGCGGTGAGATGTGACTTCTGCGGGCTGCTTGAGTGGTCTGTGCGTCATTCGGCGGTCTCCGGTCGGCGGTTTCCGGCGTGTCCCTCTCCTCGGTACGACGAGTTATCGAACTATAACACACCGTTCGACATCTCTCGTACTATGCTTTGCGCCATGACGTCGCTCACAGATGAAACGGATCCGGCGGCTCGTTCTGTGAGGTCGACGGCGACTTTCGCCGCTCGTGGTCGAGCGCCGACGCTGCATCGGCCTCGTTGTCGAGGGCGAGAGTGGCCGACGCCAGCCGTCGACCCGCTGGTTCCCGCGAGCCTCGACGCGCTCGATCTGCGCGACGATCCTGCACGCGCTGAGCGACCCGGTCCGGCTGCGGATCGTCTCCCAGCTCGCCGACGGCGGCGAGCACACCTGCGGCAGCCTCGACCTTCCGGTGGCGAAGTCGACCTGCTCGCACCACTTCCGCGTTCTGCGCGAGGCCGGTGTCGTCGCCCAGCGGGTCGACGGCAAGTGCCGGTTCAACCGGCTGCGCTCCGACGAGCTCGAGCAGCGCTTCCCGGGCCTGCTCGATGCGGTGCTGCGGGCGCAGGGCCCGACGGACCCTGCTCGGGCGTGACGGGCGAGCTCGCGCCCGCACCCGGGCTCGAACTGGTCGCGCGAGATCGAGGCGCACAGCGTCCACGCGTGGCCTGCCGAGCGTGGTCGAGCGCACGGCCGACGGCTGGGTCTGCGCGCCACGCCCGGCCTGCCCGGCCGCGGGCGCTCGAACCACGCGCTGACGCCGGCGCGACCGCTCGACCGCAGCGAGTACGACGGCGCGCTTGCCCGGGTGGCCGAGTTCGCGTCGGCTGCACGGGATCGACTGCGGCGTCCAGGTCAGTCCGCTTGAGATCCACATGCCGCTGCTGGACGAGCTGTCGGTGCGTGGCTGGAACATCCAGCAGCCGGTGGTCGTGATGACGGGGGACACCGAGACGGTTTCGGCCGGTGCTGCTGATCCGGAGCTCGAGCTTGCCGGTGACCGATCACGCCACGCCCGAGTGGGTCGCGGCCTGGGCTCACTGCGATCAGCCGGACCGATGTCGAGGAGCACGTGCAGACGCGTGTTCCCGCGGATGGCCGGGACGGCGCGCTTCGCCCACGCCGGCAACCGCGCGTGCGGGATCAGCGTCGAGCTCGACGGCATCGTCGGCCTGTTCTGCATTGCGGTCTCGCCCGACGAGCGCCGTCAGGGCCTGGGCAAGAGGCTGGTGCGCGGCGATGCTCGCGCAGCACGACGGCGCCGCTGACCTACCTGCAGGTCTTCAGCGAGAACGCGGCCGGCATCGCGCTGTACTGCGAGCCTGGGCTTCCAGGAGGAGTACCGCTACTGCCACTGCGTCGTGCCCGGTCTGGCCCGGCTCGGGCGGCGCACCGGCAGGCGGTGCAGCCGCCGCCTCCGGCGGCGGCTGCTGACCAGCCTTTACGGGTGGGGCAACCCGTGGGGTTCGGGGCGGGAGGCTGTGAGCTTCCATGCTCACGCCGTAATGCCCTCCCGCGTGTAGCCGCCGTTGGCCTCGGCCTCGCCGAATCCTCCTCGAGGTCGACCACGACGGCTACCTTGCGATCGAGCCAGAGGAAGCGAACGCAAGCGGTCCCGTATTCGACCTCGTCTGGTAGCGGCAGCCCGCTGTCCTCCAACAACGCCAAGATCCGGCGTTCCGCGAGCTGCTTCCGATCGATTGGTGCCATGGCAGGCATGATGCGGCCGGGGTATGTGACGGAACAAGACACGTTTGTGGAGGAAGTGCGACGAATGTGTGCCGACTCTGTGACAGCTGGCTCATCAGGGGGCGGAGTTGAGTGAGTTCTAGAGAAAGAGGAAGAGGTGGGGTTAAAGAGAGGAGAATCAGAATCTGATAGATCTGAGTTGGAAAGGAGAAAGGAAAGAGGGTGCAGAGGCTGTGGAGAGAGGAAGGGATGAGTGTGAGGAGAAAGCGACGCAAACGGCTGCGGCGCGGGGAATCGACGGTGCCGGGTGACCGGCTACGGGCGGAGCGGCCCGATCATGTGTGGGCGTTGACTAACGTTTCGACGTGACAGACGACGGAGGAGAGGTGAAGCTGCTATACGTCGTAGACGAGTACAAGAGAGAGGAGATGGAGATGGAGGAAGAGAGACGCATAGACGGCGACAAGGTAGACGACGTGCTAGACTGGATCAACGCATGAGCAGGGTCGACGACGAGAGCTCGACCGCTGCGACAACGGGCCAGAGATGACCGCCAACGCCCTGCGGGACTGGTGCAAGTGCAGCCGCACGGGGGCCGCGTGCATCGAGCCCGGAAGAAAGTGAGGGCGCTCTCAACGTGCGAAGTCGCACGGGTCCCGGTGAACCGAGAGCCGGCGCGCTCGTAACATCAAGACGTGCCCGAATTGCCCGAGGCCGAACGCGCGCGGTTGATCTTGGAGCAGACGATCGGGCGCACGATCGCCCACGTTGATGACCGCGATACCTACGTGTGCCGTCCGCATCAGCCCGGTGAGTTCGATTCCGCTTTGACCGGGCATCGTTTCGTCTCGACACACCGACGCGGCAAGTTCCTCTGGCTCGAGACCGACGACGGCCCGACGCTCGGACTGCACCTCGGGATGGCGGGACGCATGGTGTTCAACGGGCGGGCCGAGCATGAGAGGTGGGACCGGTTCACCGTCGAGTTCGACGACGGGACATGGTTCGCCCTGGAGGACAGGCGCAGGCTGGGACGCGCGATCCTCAATCCGGACTTCAGCCACGTCGGGCCTGACGCGGCCGACATCTCACGCTCACAGTTCCGTGCCCGCGTCGGTGCCGGCAACACCGCGATCAAGGCGCGGCTACTGGATCAGGGGGCGCTCGCCGGCGTCGGCAACCTTCTGGCCGACGAGACCCTGTGGCAGGCCCGGATCGCGCCAGCCCGGCTGACCGGCTCACTCACCGACGAAGAGCTCGACCGTCTGCGGCGAGAGCTCCGGGCGGCGATACGCACCGCGATCCGGAAGGGCGGCGTCCACACGGGCGAGTTCATCCCGGCTCGACGCACCACCCATCTGTGTCCGCGCTGCGGTCACGATCTGCAGCGCGCCCGGATCGGCGGCCGGACCACGTACTGGTGCCCGGTCTGCCAGACGTGATGGGGGCGGCTCCGGGTGTTATTGATGCCCTGGAAAGGAGCGCGTCTGTTGACTGGATCGCCGTCGCAGACAGCCCGTCATCGCCGGCGGAAACTGGCTGAAATCTGCTATCACTAGTAGTCCGCCGCGGGGTGGAGCAGTCTGGTAGCTCGTCGGGCTCATAACCCGAAGGTCGCAGGTTCGAATCCTGCCCCCGCTACTCAAAAAGGCCCGGATTCGGGGCTGTTGCACAAAGCCCGCGTGAGCGGGCTTTGTTGTGTCCGGGGTGGGGTTAAGACTGCCGGGCATGGCTCAGAACTTTCTGTCGTGTGATCGTGAGCAGGAGCTGTTGTTGCCGCCGAGCTTGCGGGATTGGCTTGGTGAGGATCACGTCGTGTGGTTCGTGTTGGACGCGGTGGAGACGATGGATCTGTCGGAGTTCTACGGGGCCTATCGCGCTGATGGGCACGGGCGGGCGGCGCACGACCCGGCGATGATGGTCGCGCTTTTGCTCTATAGCTACGCGTGCGGGGAGCGGTCCTCGCGGGCGATCGAGCGGCGGTGCCGGGAGGATGTCCCTACCCGGGTGATCTGTTCTAACCGGGTGCCGGATCACACCACGATCGCGAGGTTCCGGGCCCGGCATGAGCAGGCGCTTGGCGCGGCTGTTCACTCAGATCCTCGGGCTGTGCGCCCGGGCGGGTCTGGTGTCTGTCGGGGTTGTCGCGCTTGATGGCACCGCGATCAGCGCGAATGCTTCACGGGAGGCGACCCGTTCGCACGAGTCGATCCGTCAGGAGGTCGAGCGGATGCTCGGCGAGGCTGCGGAGGTCGACGCCCGCGAGGATGCGCTCTATGGCGATGCGCGTGGTGATGAGCTGCCGGCCGAGTTGGTCGATCGCCGCTCCAGGCTTGAGCGGTTGCGTCGCTGCCGGGAGGAGCTCGAGGCCGAGCAGGCCAAAGCTGAAGCTGCCTACCAGGAGAACCTGCGGTGGCGTGCTGAGTGGGAGGCCGAGCATGGCCACAAGATCACGGGCCGCAAGCCGTTCCCGCCAGATCCTGACGGGCTGGGCAAGCGCACGATCAACGTGACCGACCCCGACTCACGGGTGATTCTCCGAGAGGGAGGTCGGGCGGTGCAGGGCTACAACGCGCAGGCGGTCGCCACCGGCAACCAGATCATCGTGGCCGCGGATATCACTCAGCAATCAAACGACTCCGGGCAGCTTGAGCCGATGATCCGACCAAGCCGTCGAGACGCTCACCGCCGCCGGCATCGATGCTGAGATCGGCACAGTGCTGGCCGACGGCGGCTACTGGAACAACCCGCACATCGTCGCGCTGGGTGACGAAGGGATGCAGGTGATCGTCCCGACCCGCTCAGCGACCAGAACGAAAGCCAGGAAGCTGTCACCGAAGCAGGGCCCTGAGGCCGAGCGGATCGACCGGCTCTTAGAAACACCGGACGGCAAGGCGCTCTACACCCGCCGCCAGCACATGATCGAGACAGTTTTCGCGAACACCAAGTTCAACCGCGGGATCCGCCGATTCCACAGACGCGGATTAGCCGCCTGCCAGGCCGAGTGGCGACTGATCACAGCCACCCACAACCTGCTCAAACTCCACCGAGCGATCCTCGCCACCTAAACCGGCGAGACATCCCAAAACACGCGGCCTCTCAGATCGGCCGTTCTCCCTCTCAACGACAAAGATCGCCTCACGGCGACCTTTGCGCAACAGCCCCTGGCGCGGAGCTTTTGTAAGCCCTCTGTCGGACTCGAACCGACGACCCCTTCCTTACCATGGAAGTGCTCTACCAGCTGAGCTAAGAGGGCGGGGTCAACAACTGTAGCCAGGCTCGTAGCGTCAAAGGGAGGGTGACCGCTTCCGTGCACCAAGAGCGATGCGAGGGCCGTCGCGGCGGCGCCCTCGTAGCGAGTCGAGCGCGAGTCAGACCTCGTGGGGCTGACGCCGAACAGACCGCCGTGCTGCAACAATCGCTGCGGCATGTGGGGGAGGGTTGTCGAGCAGGTTCGTCGTGCGGGGCCGCGAAAGATCGCGATCATCGTCATCGCCGCCGCTGTCGCGGTTGCTTTGGCCTACGGCGACAACTCCAGCAACGACGCGGCCGCCGGCGCCACGCTACCGAAGGCGGTGATCGGCCACGTGATACGAGTAGCAACGCCAGCGGCGACTCGAGCAACTCGCTGAGTCGCCGAAGAAGCGGCGCCGTCGGCGCCATAGAGGATGCGCCTAGTGTCCTGCTAGCCGCCGAATCGTGCGCCCATAATGCAGCCATGGAGACGCCGGTCACGATCCGCGATGTGGCGCGACTGGCTGATGTCCACCCGGGCACGGTCTCGAGGACGCTGAATCCCGAGACGCGCAGCCTCGTCAACCACAAGACAGCCGCGCGTGTGCTTGCCGCCGCCGACGAGTTGGGCTACCGGCCGAACTCGATGGCACGCGGGCTCAAGACGAGCCGGTCGTTCGCGATCGGGGTGCTGGTTCCCGGATATCACCAATCCTTTGTTCCCGCCGATCATGGTCGGAATCGGTGACCGCCTGGCGCTTGACGGGTACACGCCGTTGCTGGTGAACACAGGCAGCGATCCCGAGCGTGAGCGAGCGAGCATCGAGGCGATGCTCGCTCGCCAGGTGGACGGTTTCATCGCCGCAACGGCGCGGCTCGATGTCAGGGCCACTGGCGGTGGCGATGGCGCGCGGCCTGTCCGTCGTGTTGGTGAACCGAACCTTCGAGGACGGCTCGATCTCCGCCTGCACCATCGACGATCGCAAGGGCAGCGAGCTGGCAGTCCGGCACATCGGTCGAGCTGGGGCACGAGCGCATCGGCTACGTCGCCGGGCCTCAGAACGTCTCGACCGGACACCGGCGCTATCTGGGTTTCACCGCGGCTATGGAGGCGGCGGGCCTGCCCGTTCTGTCCGAGCGGGTCAGCTTCGCGGGCGCCTTCGCGGAGGTGGCGGCCAAGAGCGCCAGCGCCGAGGTACTGCGGGCCGACCCCGGGGTCACGGCGATCATCGCGGCCAATGACCGATTGGCGATCGGGTGCTACGACACGCTGGGAGGAGCTGGGTCTCAGCTGTCCCGACGACGTCTCCATCATCGGCTTCAACGACATGGCGTTCATCGATCGCCTGCGGCCGCCTCTCAGCTCAGTGCACGTCCCGCAGCGCGAGATCGGCTACGCCGCCGCGGATCTGCTGCTCGAGCAGCTGACCGACGACTCCGCTCCCCGGCACGCGAGCTGTTGCTCGAACCGACGTTGATCGTCCGCGGGCTCCACTGCGCCGCCGCGGCTCTGGAGTCCGCCCGGGCTCGCCCCGCTCGAGTCGATTCCGGGCTGAGGCATCCGTCTGGTACGCACCGTCCGGGCGCCTGGCAAACTCATGGCGAGTCCCTGGGCAACGCGATCGTTTGCCGGCGGTTTATGCGTACCGCGTGTTCGCGAGCGCTGGCGGCCTTATTTCGTATGGAGTCGATATACCCGACCAGTATCGGCGCGCAGCAGCCTACGTCGATCGAATTCTCAAGGGCGCAAAGCCGGCCGACCTGCCGGTGCAGCAACCGACCAAGTTCGAACTGGTGATCAATCTCAAGACCGCCAAGGCGCTCGGCCTCGACAGTGCCGCCGACGCTGCTCGCTGCGCGCCGACGAGGTGATCGAATGAGAGAAGGCGCCAGCGAAGCTGGCGCGATCAGCCGGTGTAAGTCCGGCCCAGGTAAGGCCTAGCAAGCCGCCTGGAAGCGAGTGTTGCGTGAGGCGGCGGCGACGCCGAACACGAAGCGTACACAGCGGTTGCGTGGGGTGTGGGAGTGAGCCACGAAATGATGAACTCGCGGGAGCGGAGACTGTCTTCATGGTCGAACGCAACATGTGCAATGCCGTTATGCGAGGCATTGTCGTCCCGCCGGGGTCGAGGGCCACATCACGCGCAAAAGGATCGCGTCGGAAGCTGGGATATCTCGTGACTGGCCGTCAGCGTCGAGTGCGAGGGACGGTCCGCATCGGGAAGGTGAGGAGCCGTAGCCGATGATGCACGGGCACGAGAAGTCGCGCTCCGCCATAGTAGCTGTGAAGCCGACGAACAAAGCGGAGCGATCCGCTGCGGAGCCGGTGGAGCGAAGGGCGGAGACCAAGGGGAATGCGGACCAGCAACGCACGCGCCGGACTCAGCGCCGCATAAGCGTGTCAAAGATGCTGGCTCGCATACGGCAGCATATAGTTGCCGTGGATACCCAAGGTGGGAACCGTATGCGGGAAAGCTGCACGTACGGATCTGTGCGGGGGGCGCGAGGTAACTCGCATCCCTACCGCGACCACCTTTTGCTGCGGTGCATGAGTCCGGTTACGGCACAAACGCGAAATGCCGATGCGGCACCGCCAAAGTCGGGTGATTGGGGTAAAGCTGACCTAATCGGCCGGCCTCTTGCAGTCAGGAACGAGAATCTAGGGATACTCCCAGGCTAAACGCCTTCTGGCGAGTGGCCCCTACGGTCCTCTTGAGTGCCTTGGCGATTTTTCCCGCTGGCGTCTTTCCCCGAGCAAGTGTTTTTAATTCGCGAACGTCCGTCTTTGTCCATTCACGTCGTTTTGAGTTTTTCTTGGCCATCTCGGTTTCCAATCTACAAAAACCATGATGTGTAACAGCCCAACTGATCAGCTTGGCAAGTACTCGTAGAACAAAAATACAACAAAGTCAATTAGTTTAAGAACTGGGGTCAATTGCTAGAGCAGGATGCGTTCAGGCTGTGTTTTGCCGCAATACCCAATCAGAGTGCGGTGATTTCCTGCCTCAAGTCAAAACGGTCAACTCAGTCCGACCTGCAAACAACTTTTCAACCGCATCCGATGTGGACCCGGTAATGGAAGGCTATGGTGGCTTCGCCTTGAACGCCGTTTACGCGCTTCCATAACGGCAGTTCTTGGTATTATGTCGGGGGCCTTCTGGACGCGGTGCTTCGCTCGATCATCCGTGCATACACCGGGTAAAGCAGATCTAATCGGCCAGCCTCTTGCAGTCAGGCAGGGGACTCTCGTCACCAGAGATGACGGTAGTCCAAACAGGCGATTGAGCCGGACATCCAAAAGAGCTGATTGAATTATCCCACATCTTGATGGAAGCCGCGCTGGAAGAGGAGCGGCATATACTACCCGAACGCGCCCCCAAGGCAGTCGCAAAATAATTAGGGCTTCCCGTGGCGAACGTGGCGTCGTCATGGCGTTCGTCGTTCGTCGTTGTTCCAGCCGTCGAACGACAGCCGGGACGTGCATTTCATTTCAGGGCTCATGGTCCAGCGGGCTGGCGCCAAGTCGCTGTGCGCCATCGCCAAGGCCCTGAACGCTCGCGGCGTCGCTACAGCGCGTTGGGGCGCTGGCAGCCGATGACGGTGAGCAATATCCTCGCAAGGGCGTAGGAACTGGCTCACCAAGCCGGTTCAATCGTCTTAACGGGTAGAAACGAACGACAGCAGCCCCAGACGGCATGCCTGCTTGCGGTCGCTCAGTGCCCGCGTAGCCTCGCTACCACGCGCCCAAGGAGCCCCGGTGGGGCGACGTGCTCCTCGTGCTCTGGCATCGGACGCAAAGCGCGGGGAGCCGTTTCAACAGGCTCGCCCACGCCATCGTCCTCGCGCCCATGTCTGGTGAAGACTACGCGCCGCTCCGTGGCGTGGCATGCGGAGCAAATGAAGGTGTGGTGTTCACAGCCGCGGAAACGAGCTGTCTCATCCGGCACCACGCTCGTCAGGACCAACTCCGCGCCACACGCGGTACAACCCATCGGTCGCACTCCGACCAACACCCATCGTTCTCAGAGAGAATGGTTAGTGCTGATGTCCAAACAAAGGCCAAACAGCGGTAGCGGAGTGTGGGAACCTCGGTCGGCTCGTCATCAAGATTGAGCCTCCACAGCCTTCCAGCAGCTCGCGACCTTCATCACCAAGCGCGTGCAGATGTCGCATCTCTATTCCCTTGCGAGCGGTGCGGCGAGAACGAGCGTTGGAGCCGCGATCACATCAGCTTAGCGCAAGATCAGCATCTTCCCCGCAATCCTGCGCAAGCAAATCCCACGAGCGTCGCCAACATGAGGTCTTTGCTCGGAAAGCCGAGGTGCCTGGTGGCAGCTCTCGATGCGAAGCAGAGGCTTGGACGGAGCAGGGATCATGCGCACGAGCTACCCAAGGAGCACCGGAGCGTCCATTACATTGTACCTTGCTTTCTGTATGCTGGTGTACGGCCTCTTCGCGTTCGGCTTCTACAAGATGCTTCAGCCCCGCCAGATCGCCAATCTCGGGCTGGCAGCATACAAGGCACCAGTAGCGGCGGTCAGAGGCTATGACCCCACCGAGCGGGTCGCGTACATTCGACGAACGCTCATTGAAGAAGATGCGTCTTATGAGACTTTCGACCAGAGGACAGTGGCGTCCAGTGGGAGCGATCGTTTGTTGGCGGTGAGGGAGGCTGGGCACAACTGACGCCCAGACCTCGCGCCGCTACGGTCAGGATCAACTCCGCGCCACACGCTGTACAACGCATCGGTCGCACTCCGACCAACCCGCCCGTTCTCAGAGAGAATGGTTAGCGCTGGTGTCCAAACCAAGGCCGAACAGCGGTAGCGGAGTGCGGGAACTTCGGTCGGCTCGTCGTCGAAAAAATGCATGGCGCGGGTGGTCGTCAAAGCTGTGGACGGAGCCGCGTCTGTGCGCCACCGCCACTGGAAAGCCCAAACCGCAACCATAGGTACGAAGAAGAAGGAATGACAGGGAGCGCGCCTATGACCAAAGGGCATTACGGCGTTCGCGCTGCCAAGGCGCGTCCGAGCTGGACGGCACCTGCGCCCGGTAGTGCATGGAGCGGCAGCGCACTCGTCAGCATCATCGTGCTCTTGGTGATAATGCTGGTTCTGCTCGTGTACGGGGTGCACAAGACTGTCACGAATGTGGACACTGTGATGTCAGCGCTCCGCACGACCGGCGAAGGAAGCCCAGCAGGCAGCGGGACGCGATAGAGCAGTGAGTTTAAGGTCGCGGGCGGGAGCAGCCTAATCGCCCAGCTCGTGTAGCCGTTTCCTGGTGGTGCCGTCGCCAAGCCGTGCCTTCTTCCCTGAGCCAAGAACGCGGCAGCACGTTACCTCTGCGGTACGCACGAGGAGCCGGAGGGTGTTATGCCCTGCCAAGGCCGCCTCAGCGACCGCTCCAAACTCTCCTCTCTAACCGTACTGCATCGCAAACTACTCTAGCCCGTCATTCCGGGGCCGCGAGCGCTCGGATCGGCGCTTCGCGCCGTCCGAGTGCAAGCGGAGCCCGAAATCCATAACCACAGGCCGTGCAGTGATGAAAGTGGTTACGCTGCGGTGGCACACATTACTGCTTGGGGTTATAGATTCCGGGCTCGCAGGCAAATCGGCACGGCCGATTTTCCTGCGCCCCGGAATGACGTCGAGGGGCAACTTGTGACGCAGTACCACTACTCGCCTCGACAGCTCGTGCTTCGCCTCGCCATGCCGGCGGGCCTTGCGCTTATGGCTGTGCTGCTCCTCGCGTCGCCGCGCAGGGAACGCCGGGAGCAGCGGGCCGCATGCGCGGATGAAGGCCGATGGTTGTGCAGCAACTACATTCCCGATGAGGATGCGATCAAATCCTGCATGTGCGATCTCGGAGCCCTAAGCCCCCGTTGTCGGGCGATGTTTGGCCCGCAGAAGGGCGCAAAGAAGCGCAAGTGACGTTGGGCTCAATTTCGCTGCCTGATCGGACTGCGCTGTCCCTGGCGTCCCCTACGGGAAGCGACGGGGGCAGCCGAAGCTCGATAAAACTGAACAAGTTCGCTGCCTGCCGTGCGGAGGGCTACCACTTAGGGCTACCACCTGCAACCTCCAACGTGAGCGCTTACTCCGCAGGCCGGAAGGTGGCTTTGCCGTTCAGAGAATGACTTCACGCAGCCCCCAAAACGCGGGCCTATCAAGCACTGGCCTCACCCAGTTCCGGCAGCGGGCAAATTGAACTAACAAAGACTGTCCCAAGGAACCAGCTGATGCTCAATTAGGGCACCGTCAGCTTTCGTCGGCACCGGAAATGCAGCCGCATAAACCCTGGGGCAGGAATGAGCCCAAAATCCAGTCATGCCATGAAGCAATATTTTTGGTACTCGCCCGGGGCTTTGCTTGCGTCGCGCGCTAAACGATCAGGCAGCCGCTTCAGCCTTACGCTTCCTGCGCCACCAGCCGAGAAGACCTCCGCTTGCCAAGATCAGACCCGGCAATCCAGCGCCGGCGACCGGACCGGGGACGCTACTCTAGTGAGGCCGAAATCAGCGTCGGCATCGAATTCGCTGCCGCGCTGATGGACGATGTGGCCGCCGGCGGCCTCGCCGTGTGGGAGCCGGCCGCCGCGCAGTGGCCGCATCTGCCGACGCTGATGCGCCGTTACGCCAGGCTGCCGATGGACCTGGCCGACGCCTCGCTGGTGCTGCTGGCCGAGCACCTCGGCGACGGCCGCATCCTCTCGACCGACGAGCGCGACTTCCGCACCTATCGCTGGAAGAACCGCAAGCCCTTTCACAACCTGCTCGCCTGAAGCGCGGGCGTTTTCGGAGCTCAACCCGATGCGACTCGCCGGCAGGATCGCCATCGTCACCGGCGGCGCGTCGGGCTTCGGCGAAGGCATCGCGCGCCGTTTCGCCAGGAAGGCGCGCGCGTGGCGATCGCCGACCTCAACGAAGACGCGGCGCAAAAGCTGGCGAAGGAATTGGGCGGGCTGGCCATCCGCGCCGACGTCGCGCGGACCCGATGTGAGTGCCTGGTTCAGGCGGTGCGCGCCAATTGGGCGAGATCGACATCCTGGTGAACAATGCCGGCATTGGCCACAAGCCGCAGGCGCTGGACACGCTGTCCGAGGAGAGTTCGACCGCATCCTGGCGATCAACGCCAAATCGATCTGTTCCTCACCGCGCGCGAGATCGTGCCCGCCATGAAGGCGCGCAAACGCGGCGCGATCCTCAACATCGCCTCCACCGGCGGCGTCAGTCCCCGGCCCAACCTCACCTGGTACAACGCCTCCAAGGGCTGGATGATCACCGCCACCCGCGCCATGGCGGTCGAGCTTGCGCCCTTCGGCATCCGCGTCAATGCGATCAATCCGGTGGCCGGCGAAACCCCGCTGCTGGCCACCTTCATGGGCGAGGACACGCCGGAAATCCGCGCCAAATTCCTGGCGTCCATCCCCATCGGCCGTTTTTCCACGCCGGAAGATATCGCCGCCGCGGCCTGCTTTCTTTGCAGCGACGAAGCGTCCATGATCACGGGCGTTGCCCTGGAGGTGGATGGTGGCCGTTGCATCTGAGGGCGCCGCGAGGGCCGACTCACGCTGGCGCGTAGCCCGCGGCGCTGAGCGCCCCGGCGAGCTCGGCGCGGGGCCGCGCCGATGCCTACGCGCACCGTCTTTTGCGCCAGATCGACATCGATGCGGGCCTCGGGGTCGGCGCGCTTCAGCGCTTCGGTGACGACACCGACGCAGTGGCCGCAACTCATGCTCTCGACCTTGAACTCGGTCATGCTTTTGTCTCTCGCGGGCGGTTCCGAAGCGCCTCACTTTGAAGCCTGCCGTCGTGGCAAGGTCAAGGCCCGTGATGAACCCTGCCTCGCCACAAGGGGAAGGCGTGCCGCTTGACCTTGCCATCATGTCAAGGTCGACACTTCCGTCCGACATGAACACACCGAGCCCTCGCTCTTCCTCCGTTCGAATCGAGCGTGCCCGTCGACGCACGATGCTGCAGTGGCTGCGCCTGCCGATCGAGGGCATGAGCTGCGCCTCCTGCGCCGGGCGGGTCGAGAAGGCGCTGCCCGCGGTGCCCGGCGTCACCGAAGCCAGCGTCAACCTGGCCACCGAGGCGCGCCAGCGTGCGCACCGACGGCGCCGGTCGCACTCGGCAGCCTCGAGCCGCGGTCGAGAAGGCCGGCTATGCAGCGCCAGTGCCCGCCGGGCCCATCGAGGCGACGCGGCCGCGCCGCCGTCGCGACGCGCCGCACGGCGCCGGCTGGCCGGTGCTGGTGGCGGCCCTGCTGTCCGCCCCGCTCTCGCTGCCGATGCTCGCCGCTGCTGTTCGGCCGCGCGCTGGATGCTGCCGGGCTGGCTGCAGTTCGCGCTGGCGACGCCGGTGCAGTTCTGGCTCGGCGCGCGTTTCTATCGCGCCGGCTGGAAGGCGCTGCGCGCCGGCGCGCGGCAACATGGACCTGCTGGTCGCGCTCGGCACCTCGGCGGCCTACGGGCTGAGCGTGTATCAGCTGCTGGCGCACGCCCGGGCGCATGGCCGCGCATCTGTATTTCGAAGCGTCGGCGGTCGTCATCACGCTGGTGCTGCTCGGCAAATGGCTCGAAGCGCGCGCCAAGCGCCAGACCACGCGACGCCATCCGCGCGCTGAAGGCGCTGCGCCCGGACACGCGCGCGCGCTGCGCGCGCGACGGCGCCGAGCGCGAGGTGCCGATCGCCGCAGGTGCGGGTCGGCGACGTCGTGGTGGTGCGGCCGGGCGAGCGCATGCCGGTCGACGGCGTGGTGCGTCGAGGGCCGCAGCGCACGTCGACGAATCGCTGATCACCGGCGAGAGCCTGCCGGTGGCGAAGCAGCCGGGCGACCGGGTCACCGGCGGCTCGATCAACGGCGAAGGCGTGCTGCTGGTCGACGACGACCGCGATCGGCGCCGAGACCACGCTGGCGCGCATCATCCGCCTGGTCGAAGGCGCGCAGGCGACGAAGGCGCCGATCCAGCGGCTGGTGGACCGGGTCAGCGCGGTGTTCGTGCCGGTGGTGCTGGCGATTGCGCTGCTGACGCTGCTCGGCTGGCTGGTGTCGGCAGCGGCGACTGGCGAGCGCGCGATGCTCAATGCGGTCGCGGTGCTGGTGATCGCCTGCCCGTGCGCGCTGGGGCTGGCGACGCCGACCGCGATCATGGCCGGCACCGGCGTCGGCGGCGCGCGCACGGCATGCTGATCAAGGACGCCGAGGCGCTGGAACGCGCGCATCGGCGTCGACGATCGTCGCGTTCGACAAGACCGGCACGCTGACCGAGGGCCGCCCGGCGGTGACCGCGTCGATGCCGGTCGACGGCGTCGACGCGGCCGAGCGTGCTGGCGCTGGCCGCGGCCGTGCAGGCGCGGCAGCGAGCATCCGCTGGCGCGGGCGGTGCTGGCGCCGCGGCCGCAGCGGCGGGCTGCGCCGCGGCCACGGCCAGCAACGTTGCGCGCGCTGGCCGGGCGCGGCGTCGACGGCGCGTGGTCGACGGCCGCGCCCTCGCTGCTGGGCAACGCGCGCTGCTGGCCGAACTCGGCGTCGCGTGCCGCACGCCGCTGGCCGACGCGCGCGGCGGCGCTGGAGGCGCAGGGCCACACCGTGTCCTGGCTGGCGCGAGCACCGGCGCCGACAGCCGCGCGTGCTCGGCCTGCTCGCTTTCGGCGACACGTCAAGCCGACCGCGCGCGGCCGCTATCGCGCGGCTGCAGGCGCTGGGCATCGCAGCGTGCTGCTCACCGGCGACAACCGCGGCAGCGCCGCAGGCGGTCGCGCAGCGCGCTCGGCATCGACGACGTCCACGCCGAGGTGCTGCCCGGCGGACAAGGCCGCGCGTGATCGCGCGACTGAAGGCCGAGCGGCCGGCGTGCGTCGCGATGGTCGGCGACGGCATCAACGACGCGCCCGCGCTGGCCGCCGCCGATATCGGCATCGCGATGGCGACCGGCACCGACGTCGCCATGCAGGCGGCCGGCATCACGCTGATGCGCGGCGATCCGGCGCTGGTCGCCGACGCCATCGACATCTCGCGCCGCACCTACGCGCAAGATCCAGCAGAACCTGTTCTGGGCGTTCGTCTACAACCTGGTCGGCATTCCGCTGGCCGCGTTCGGCCTGCTGAACCCGATGCTGGCCGGCGCGGCGATGGCGTTCTCCAGCGTCAGCGTGGTCACCAACGCGCTGCTGCTGCGGCGCTGGCGGCAGGAGCCGCGCGATGACCGCCGAGACTGCCTCGGCCACGCCATCAACATCGGCGAGGCGCGGCGCGCTCCGGCGTCTCGGCCAAGATGATCCGCCACTACGAGAGCTCGGCCTGATGCCGCGCCGGCCGGCCGCACCGAGGCCGGCTATCGGCTCTACCGACGCGACGTCCACACCCTGCGCTTCATCCGCCGGGCCCGCGAGCTCGGCTTTTCGATGAGCGAGATCGGGAGCTGCTCGAGCTGTGGCGGGACACGGCCGCGCGAGCAGCGAGGTCAAGCGCATCGCGCTCGACCATGTCGGCCGAACTGGAGCGCCGCATCGAGCGAATGAGGCGATGAAGCGCACGCTGGAGCGGCTGCCGCTGCCTGCCATGGCGACGCGCGGCCGGAATGTCCGATCCTCGACGGGCTCGCCGAGGCGCCCGCGCCGGCCGGAGCGGCGCGATCGCTCCGGGGAATTGGCAGGCTCTAGAGAGAAGTCGCGAGCATGAAGGCGACGGCGACGGCCATCACCAGCGTCGCTGCCCAGCCGAAGAAGCGATGTCGAAAGCTGATGGTGTAGCTGCCCATCTGCTTCTTCGATTGCCCGATCAGCATCAGCACGACCATGATCGGCACCGATCGACTAGCCTTTCCCTTGCTGCCTCTCCTCTAAATCGATTCCTCACCTCCAGCATGCATATGAGGTTCTTTAATTGCGTCAATCAGCCGGTCGACATCGC
>CAWJVT010000003.1:0-28355 GCA_963846395.1 uncultured Actinomycetota bacterium
CTCGATCTGGCGCTTGAGGACTTCCACGTGGCGACGCCCAGCGCAAGCGCCTCGGTCGGGGCAGAGCTGGCGCTCAGCCCGGCCCAGCGCGCGGCGATGATCTACGCGCTGGAGCTGAGCGCCGCGAGGAGCTCTCGCGGCGCGCCGTCGATGCGGTGATCGAGCTCGAGGGCGTCGACCTCGCGATGTGGCTGAGCGATCCCGATAGCGCCCCCCCGAGGCGGTGATCCGCGCGCCGGCGGCGCCGAGCTGCGCTTTTCACCAGGTGGCGAGCTCGGTGATCTGCGAGGTGAGCGCTGGAATGTCGAGGGCGACCTGAGCGTTCGCCGCGCGGATCGAGGACGGCGCTTCTCCGCCCGACTATCCGGACGCGCTCGCGCGCGTGTGGTCGGCGCTGCGCTGCGAGAACGCCGGCGATATGCTGCTCTCGGCGGCGCCGGGCTACGAGTTCGTCGATTGGGGCGGCGCCGACCATGTCGGCGGCGGCAGCCACGGTCGCTGCACCGTACGGATTCACTCGGGGCGCTACTCTGGTGCGGCACCGGTCCCGGCTCGCGCGGCGCGCGCGAGCAGTGGTCGCTACGTGATGTGACGCCGATGATCCGGTCACATTTCGGCGGCGAGACCTTTGGACAGCGGTTTTGGCGCGATAACGGGGCTCGCGACTACGGGGATTCCCTCGGGGCCCGCCTGGCTTGCGCCGAAATACAGCTTTGTCGATAGGATTGTGAAAAGTGCCTGACGAAATGACGTCCATGCTCGAGCTCCCGCCTTCCGCTCGGGCGCTGAGCCGATTCGCAGCGCCTACCGGCGCTTTTCCTACGAGGTCCGCCACCCGGAGAACCACAAGCAGCGGTGCGCTTCCTGTGCGTGGGCGCGTCCGGCTACGGCGTCAACCTCGTCTCGTTCTTCATCCTCGTTCATCCGTTCTCGGCGTCTGACACGCTGGCGTTCGTGCTCGCCGCCGTGATCGCGTCGACCAACAACTTCTTCTGGAACCGTCATTGGACGTTCCGGGCAAAGCAGGACCACCCCGGCCGCCAGGCCCTGCGATTCTTCTTCGTATCGTTCCTCGTGCTTCTGTTCTCGCGGCATCTACAGGCTGCTCGTCCACACCGGGGATCTCACAGCACACCCTGGCCGACGGCATCGCCTGGATCATCGCGACTCCGGTCTCCTTCGTCGTCCAGAAGCTCTGGAGCTTCAAGGCCTGAGCCGCGGTCGCGTCCGCCGGCCCGGCGGCCGGCGACGTGTGTGCGGCGCTGTGCGCCGTGCTCTGCTTGGTGGTCGCGCGGCCCTGCCGGCCGGCGCGCGCGGCCGGTAACCCACCAGGGCAACCGGCGCCGCTCTCGGCGCCGCCGGGCGTCGCACCTGTGGCCGGACCATCCAGGGGCGTGCTGGCGGCGATGACCAAGCCGCCTTCTGGCTTCCGCCTGACCGGCAATCAGGTGCTGGCGACACGCCAAGAAACACAGTCTACATCGCGGAGTTGAAGAAGCATCCGCACCTCGTCCCGTACGTGTACACGCAGGGGTTCGGGGTCTGGCAGGTGAGCCTCTTCACGCCGCCGCCGAGCCGCGCCTCAGATCGAGATGCTGCAGCTGTACGTCTCCGACCAGACCGGCGAGGTCACTCAGGTCTGGACCGGCTACCAGGTCGCTTGGACGATGGCGCGCGGCTATCCCGGAGCCTTCGGCGCAACATCAACACGCTCTACATCTGGCTGCCGCTGTGCGCCGTCTTCCTGCTGCCGTTCATTCCCTGGCGTCGGCGGCCGACGCTCTGGCACCTGGACCTGCTGATGCTGCTCGGCTTCTCGATCTCGCTGGCCTTCTTCAACAACGCCAACCTTGGCCTGTCGGTGCCGTTGATCTACCCGTTCATGCTCTACCTGCTGGTGCGCATGCTGCTGCTGGCGGCCGGGCGCGGGCGTCCGCGCCAGCCGCTGCGGGTCGTGATCCCGACAGTCTGGCTCGCGATCGCGCTGATCTTCCTGGTCGGCTTCAGGATCGGGCTCAACGTCATCAACTCCAACGTGATCGACGTCGGCTACGCCGGTGTGATCGGCGCCGACAAGCTGATCCACGGCATGCAGCTGTACGGCCACTTCCCGCCCGACAATCCCGCAGGCGACACCTACGGTCCGGTCAACTACTTCGCCTACATCCCGTTCCGCCTGATCTGGGGCTGGAGCGGGGTGTGGGACAGCCTTCCCGCCGCGCACGCCGCCGCGATCACCTTCGACCTGCTGACGATGGTCGGGCTGTTCGTGCTCGGCTGGACGCTCCGCGGGCTCAAGACCGGGGTCGTGCTCGCCTACCTCTGGGCCGCGTACCCGTTCACATCCTTCGTGCTGATGTCGAACTCCAACGACGCGCTCGTGGCGCTGCTGATCGTGGCCTCGCTCGTGGTGATCCGCTTTTCCGCGATGCGCGGGGTGCTCGGCGCGATGGCCGGGCTGACGAAGTTCGCGCCGCTGGGGCTCGCGCCGCTGCTGTGGCGCGGCGTCGGTCCGTGGCCGCCGAAGCGGAGCCTCGTGACGTTTGCCGTTGCGTATGGGCTGGCGATCGGGCTGGCGATGCTGCCGGTGCTGCTGTCAAACGACTGGCACTAGTTCTGGGCCAACACGATCGAGTACCAGGCGACCCGTCCGGCGCCGTTCTCGATCTGGGGTCTCTGGGGCGGCTACCACCAGACCCTGCACCTGCCCGAGCACATCGTGCTCGGCGCGGCGGTCGCACTCGGCCTCGCGGCGCCCTTCCTGCCGCGCGGGGAGCGCACGCACGTCGAGGTCGCGGCGCTGGGCGCCGCGATCATCATCGCCCTGCAGTGCGGGATCACCTACTGGTTCTACCTCTACATCGTCTGGTTCTTCCCGCTGGTCGTGATCGCGCTCGTGCTGGCGCACCCGGACCCGCGGCAGGAGCCCGAGGACGTGCGGATCGCGAGGGAGATCCGGGCCGGCCTGCTGGCCGCGCCTACTCCACCGTGACGCTCTTGGCCAGGTTGCGCGGCTGGTCGATGTCGCGGTCGAGCGCGACCGCCGCGTGGTAGGCGAGCAGCTGCAGCGGCAGCCCGAGCAGGATCGGGTCGAGCTCGGGCTCGCTCTTGGGGACCTGCACGAGCTTGTCGGCGAGCTCGCCGAGCGGGCGGTTGGCGACCGCAAGCACGGGGCCGCTGCGCGAGCGGATCTGCTCGAGCGAGGCGAGGTTCTTCTCGAACAGCTCGTCATCGGGAACGATCGCCACGGTCGGAAGCTCCGGAGAGATCAGCGCCAGCGGCCCGTGCTTGAGCTCGGCCGCGGGATAGGCCTCGGCGTGGATGTAGGAGACCTCCTTGAGCTTCTGCGCGCCCTCCAGCGCGACCGGGTAGCCGCGGACCCGGCCGATGAAGAAGGTGCTGCGGGCAGAGCTCAGCCAGCTCGCGTGCTGCTGGATCTCCTGACTGGATGAGAGCACCTCAGCTGCTTTCCCAGGTAGCTCGGCGAGCCCGCCGATCAGACGCTGGCCGTCGGCTGGGCCGAGGTCGCGCAGACGGCCGAGGTGCAGTGCGAGCAGCGCAAAGGCGACCGCCATGCAGGTGAATGCCTTTGTCGAGGTGACCGATATCTCAGGGCCGGCGTGCAGGTAGATGCCGCCGTCGACCACGCGCGAGATGCTCGAGCCTGGGACGTTGACGATCCCGAGCACGCGTCCGCCCTTGCGCACGATCTCCTCGACCGCCGCAAGCGTGTCGGCGGTCTCCCCGGACTGGCTCACGGCCACATACAGCGTGTCGGGCTCGATCACCGGGTTGCGGTAGCGGAACTCGGCGGCCGGCTCGGCCGCTGCCGGTACGCGAGCGAGCGACTCGAGCATGCCGGCTCCGACCATGCCGGCGTAGAGCGCCGAACCGCAGGCGATCACGTGGACCCGCCGGAACGCGCGCAGCTCGCGCGCGGAGAGGTTGAGGCCGCCCAGCCGCGCGGTGGCGAACCTGGTGTCGAGCCGCCCGCGCAGGGTCGACTCGATCGCCTCCGGCTGCTCGAGGATCTCCTTGAGCATGAAGTGCTCGAACTCGCCGCGCTCATAGTCCTCGGCTGCTGATTGCAGGTTGGTGGCGGTCTTGAACGTGGGCCGGGCGTCGAGCGTGGCAGTTGAGAACGAATCTGCGGTGACCGTCGCGACCTCGCCGTCCTCGAGGTGCACGACCTGCTGGGCGTGGCGAACAAGCGCCGCCACGTCCGACGCGCAGAGCATCTGCCGATCACCGACGCCGATCAGCACCGGGCTGCCGTTGCGGGCGAGCACGATCCTGTCGGGCTGCTGCGCGTCGAGTACCGCCAGCCCGTAGGCGCCGTGTACCTTGTGCAGCGCCCGGCGCACCGCCTCCTCGAGGTCGTCTGCATCCTCGAGCGCGATCAGGTGCGCCAGGACCTCGGTGTCGGTCTCGCTCGTGAACTCGATGCCGTCGGCCTCGAGTCGCTGCCTCAGCAATCCGGCGTCCTCGATCATGCCGTTGTGTACGACGGCGATCCGCCCGCTCATATCCGTGTGCGGGTGGGCGTTGGCGTCGCTCGGTTGCCCGTGCGTCGCCCAGCGGGTGTGGGCGATGCCGACCTGCCCGGTCAAGCGCTTGGGCATTCTGGCGGCCAGGTCGCGCACCTTGCCGGCCTGCTTGTGCACCCGCAGCGACCCGTTGCGCGCGACCGCGATGCCCGCCGAGTCATAGCCGCGATATTCCAGCCGCGCGAGTCCCTCCAGCAGCACCGGCACCGCATCCTGGCGGCCGACATAGCCGACGATTCCACACATGCGGACTCCTTGCCGTCACTAGCCGTAGATGACGCGCCGGATCTGGCGCTCGGACAGGAGCGGTCCGGCGACTCGGCGTCCCGCAAGCTCGCCGGCGATCAGGGCGAAGCTCCGGGCGTTGGCCACGCCTTCACGCTGCAGCTCGCGGTGACGGCGGCGGACAAACTCCTCGGTCGTCTCGGAGAAGTAGGCCAGAACCTCGGCCACGACGCGCGCGGCGGTGCCTCGGGAGATGCCGGAATGCTCGAGATGGTCGAGTAGCGGGGTCAGCTCTTCAGGCGCCATCGCTAGTAAGTTTCGGCAATCTGAGCCAAGATGCCAAGGATTTTGCCCGAAATCGGGCAAGATCCGCTCAAACCTCGGCCCGAAAGCGGCTCCTGCACCCCGACGATCGAGACCGCTCGCATCGGCTCGGCGGCGCATTCGATCAGCGCGCCCTGCAGCCAGGGGTCCTCGTCGGAGGCCTCGAAGCGCACCGGCATGCGAGTCAGCATGGCGTCGATCGCCTGCTGGCGCTTCACGCCGAGCACGCCGCCGCGCGCTCCGGTCATGCCCACGTCGGTGATGTAGGCGGTGCCGCCCGGCAGCACGCGGGCGTCGGCGGTGGGGACGTGCGTGTGGGTGCCGACGACCGCGGTCACGCGCCCGTCGAGGTGCCAGCCCAGCCCGACCTTCTCGCTCGTGGCCTCCGCGTGCATGTCGACGAGGATGTGGTCGGCCTTGCCGCGCAGCGCGTAGAGCGCGGCGTCGGCCTCTGAGAAGGCCGGCAGCGAGCTGTTCATGTACAGGTTGCCGGACACGGAGACGACTCCCAGCCGCACGTCGCCCGCCGCGTTGGTCACGACGCAGGTGCCATGACCCGGCTGACCGCGCAGGAAGTTGACAGGGCGCAGGATCCGCTCCTCCTGATCCAGGTAGCCGTAGACCTCGCTCTGGCGGTAGGTGTGATTGCCGAGCGTGATCACATCGACCCCGGCGGCGAACATCTCGCGCGCGATCTTCGACGTGATCCCGTGACCGCCGGCGGCGTTCTCACCGTTGACGACCACGAAGTCGATCGGGGTGCGCTCGCGCAGACGGGGAAGCACCGACTGCAGCGTGCGGCGGCCGGCACTTCCGACCACATCACCAACGAACAGGATCCGGACTCCGTCGCGCATGTGCGCATACTCTTCCAAAATGGAAGAGACCGAGGTGCAGCCGGAGCCGACCGCCGCCGAACCGGGTCCGCAGTCGGCCGCCGATCAGGACCGAGGCGCCCGACAGCAACGAGCAGCTCGGAGGCGGCCGATCAGCCCGATCTCCACGGCGCTGGTCGCGCCGGTGCTGGTGCCGCGCTGGATCCAGCTGGTGCTGCTACCGCTCGCACTGCTCGGGCTGTTCGAGCTCGGACGCGCGATGGGGACCCTGATGGTGGTCGTCGTCGGCGCGGGCGTGATCGCGGTGATCCTCAACCCGCTGGCCAAGCAGCTCCAGCGGGCTGTGCCACGCGGGATTGCGATCGCGCTCTCCTACCTCGTGATCCTGCTGATCTTTGCCGGGATCGGTGCGCTGCTGTCAGCGCCGGTCAGCGACCAGCTGAGTCACTTCGCCAACAACCTTCCGCACTTCGTCAAACGCGCGAACCGTGACCTCCTGAACATCCAGAACTTCCTCAACAGCCACGGGATCAAGGTCCACATCGCGCAGCAGGGGCAGAGCGCGCTGCAGACGCTGCAGAAGCAGGTCCTGAAGAGCTCGGGCTCGATCCTGTCGTTCTCACGCGACGTGCTCGGGCAGCTGGTGACGATCTCCGTCGACCTGATCCTGACCTTCGTGCTCTCCGTCTACATGCTGGTCTACGCCGGAGAAATCGGCAGACCTGGTGCGTCGATGGATGCCGTCGGGCGACGGCACGCCCGCCGACGACTACCCGCTGCTGATCCAGCACGCGGTCTCCGGCTATGTCCGCGGACAGCTGCTGTTCAGCCTGATCATGGGCGGCAGCGCCGCCCTGCTGATGGAGCTGATGGGCCTGCTCGGGATCTTCCGCGACGGCTCCCACTACGCGGTGTTCTTCGGCCTGTTCTACGGCCTGATGGAGCTGATTCCGTACATCGGCCCGATCCTGGGCCCGATCCCGCCGATCATCGTGGCGCTGGCGACCCAGCCGATCGCCGCGCTATGGCTGCTGGTCGTGTTCGTCGCGCTGCAGCAGATCGAGGGCCACCTGGTGGCGCCGCAGGTATTCCGCATCTCGTTGCGAATCAACCCGATCCTCGTGATCCTCACGCTGCTGATCGGCTACCAGCTGTACGGGATACCGGGTGCGCTGCTCGCGCTGCCGGTCGCGACGATGATCCGCGCCACCGCGCTCTACCTGCGCAGGCACCTCGTGCTCGAACCGTGGAGCACAGGGCCATCCGCGGCTCTGAGCGCTCAGGCGCTCGGCTTCACCCAGAGCCAGACCGCAAGTCCGAGCCCGAGCGTCGCCACCGACCAGCGGATCACGGTAACGCGGCAGCGCGCGCGTGACGGCTGGTCCGATGCGTGAGCCGACCAGAGCGCCCGCGCCGCGAGCGGCGGCAGCCGCGGCCCAGTGCACGGGCCCGAAGCATCGCGAGCAGAATCGCCGCCGGCAGCGTGATCGCGCCGATGAGTCATGTTCTTGAGCGCGTTGGCGGTGGGCAGGTCGCGCTCGAGCGTCACCAGCAGCAGCGCGAGCGTCATCACCCCGGAACCGGCGCCGAAGTAACCGCCGTAGATCGACGACCAGCCCCAGCGCGACGAGCCAGCCCAAACGGCGCGCCGGCGATCCGGGCGCGTGGCACGGCTCGGTGGCAGCGCCCGCATCCATGGCTCGGCGATCAGCGCCAGCGAGCCGGCAGCGATCAGGAACGGCACCACGCGGGCAAAAGCACCGGGCGGCGTCAGCAGCAGCAGCACGCGCCCCGGTGGCGCCGCCCGCCGCCGCCAGCGGCAGCCAGCGCTTCAGCCACGGCCCGCGGCCTGCCAGTTCGCGCTTGGAGCCGTGGGCGGAGCCGGGCCAGCAGACGCTCAGCGCGACGAGGTTGGTGGCGTTGGCGCCCAGTGGCGGTAGCCCGAGCGCGAGCAGCGCCGGGTAGGAGATCAGTGACGTGATGCCGCCGGCGGTGCCGAGCATGGCGGCGAGCAGGCCCGCCGCTATCAGGAAGATGATCTGCAGCAGGCTCAGCGCTGGCCTGTGACCCGCACGAAGCGCCACACGCAGAAGACGCTGATCAGCAGCAGGATGATCGGCCAGATCGCACTGGTGACCCCAACGACCGCCAAGGCGAGCGTGACTATTCCGGCCACGCCGGTGCCCGCGCCGGCCACCGCGAGCCGGTAGGCCTCCTTCTCGCGCTGGCTGCGAGGCTTGTAGTCACCGCGCTTCTCGATTCCAGCATGCGCAAAGGTTAGCGTCGACGCAGGCAGACCTAGCGTCTACGCGATGACAGAACCGGAGTACACCCACGTGCTGTTCTACACCTACGTCGCCGACATGCTCGAGCGTCGCGCGCCATACCGCGAGGCGCACCTGCAGCGCATCGAGGCGCTGCGCGCAGCCGACCGGCTGATCGTCGCCGGCGCCTTCGGCGAGCCTCCCGCAGGGGCGGTGATCGGGGTCAAGGGGTTGACCAAGGAGGAGGTCGAAGCCTGGGCCGACACCGATCCATACGTGACAGCCGGGCTGGTGGTCGAGCGGACGGTCGAGCCCTGGAAGCTCGTGTAGCAACGAGCTCGTTCGGCGACGGCCCAGACGAGTGGGCGTATCCTCGGAGGCTCGATGGCTTTCCCCAAGACCCGCATGCGCAGGCTGCGGGCCACGCACGAGCTGCGCGGACTCGTGCGCGAGACTCAGCTCTCCGCGTCTGATTTCGTGTACCCGCTGTTCGTGGCCGAGGGCATCGCAGGCACGCGAGCCGATCTGGACGATGCCGGGAATCGACCGGCTCTCGGTCAGCGAGGCGGTGGCCGAGGCAGGCAGCGCGGCGGCGCTCGGTATCCCCGCTGTGATCCTGTTCGGGATCCCCGCGCACAAGGACGCCGAGGGTTCCGGCGCCTATGACGACGAGGACGGCATCGTCCAGCTCGCCACGCGCGCGATCAAGCAGGCGCATCCCGAGCTGATCGTGATCACCGACCTCTGCCTGTGCGAGTACACCGACCACGGCCACTGCGGCGGTCGTCCGCTCAGGACGGGTCGGTCGACAACGACCAGACGCTCGAGCTGCTCGCCCGCACAGCCGTCTCGCAGGCCCAGGCGGGCGCGGACATCGTCGCCCCGAGCGACATGATGGACGGTCGCATCGGCGCGATCCGCGAAGCGCTGGACGACGCCGGCTATACCGAGACGCCGATCATGGCCTACTCCTCGAAGTTCGCCTCGGCCTTCTACGGACCGTTCCGTGCCGCCGCCGATTCGGCGCCCGCCTTCGGCGACCGACGCAGCTATCAGATGGACCCGGCCAACGGCACCGAGGCGGTGCGCGAGTCGTTGCTGGACGTCGAGGAGGGCGCGGACATGCTGATGGTCAAGCCCGCACTGCCGTACCTGGACATCATCCGCCGCGTCAAGGACGCGACACAGCTGCCGCTGGTCGCCTACAACACAGGCGGCGAGTACTCGATGCTGAAGGCCGCCGCGGAGGCCGGCTACATGGATGAGCGCCAGTCGGTGCTCGAGGCGCTGACCGGCATCAAGCGCGCGGGAGCCGACATCATCATCACCTACCACGCAAAGGATGCAGCGCAGTGGCTGAAGTAACCGACACGAATTTCGGGCCGAAGCTGCGCTCGCGCAAGGAAGGCGCGGCGGTCCCGCTCGACGACCTCGACAAGCGGCTGCTGAACCTGATGCAGGGCAGCTTCCCGATCGCCCCGCGGCCCTACCAGCACGTTGCCAGCGAGGCTGAGGTAACGCGAGGATGAAGTCATGCAGCGCGTCCAGCGCCTGCTCGACGAGCGCATCATCCGCCAGGTCACGCCGATCTTCGACACGCGTGCGCTCGGCTACAGCTCGATGCTGGTGGCCGCCAAGGTCGATCCGGAGAACCCGTGGCGCGCGGCCAACGTGATCAACGAGCACCCGGGCGTCTCGCACAACTATCTGCGCAACCACGAGTTCAACATCTGGTTCACGATCGCGACCGAGCCAGACTCTCCGCTCGGCCTCGAGCAGACCCTGATCCGTCTCGGCGAGCTCGCCGGGGCGGAGTCGATCCGTCAGCTGCCCACGCTCAAGCTGTTCAAGATCCGCATGGACCTGGAGATGGAGAAGGGCACGGACACGCTCGCGAACAAGGTGGCCGACGCGGTCGCTCCGGCCGAAACCGAGCCGCAGCCCTACGACGAGTTCGACAAGGCGGTGATCCGCGCCACCCAGGGCGACATGCCGGTGATCCCGGAGCCCTTCGCACCCGCCGCACAGCAGCTGAACATCCCTCAGGAGCGGCTGCTCGCGCACCTCGAGGGGATGGTCGAGCGGCGGCTCCTGCGCCGTGTCGCCGCGATCCTGTTTCACCGCCGCGCCGGCTTCAGCGCCAACGGCATGGGCGTTTGGAAGGTGCCGGACGACCGCGTCATGGAGATGGGCATGCAGATGTCCCGGTTCCGCGGGATCTCCCATTGCTACGAGCGCCCGACCTACGCCGACTGGCCGTACTCGGTCTTCACTATGGCTCACGGGCGCTCGAAGGAGGAGTGCGACGCGATCCTGGACTCGATCGCTGAGGAGACCGGCATCACCGAGCGCGCCACGCTCTACTCCTCAACCGAATTCAAGAAGATCCGACTCCTGTACTTCACGGATGACTACCGCAACTGGGAACGTCGGTACAGCGGCGTCTAGCTCGCTGTACGGCCGCGCACAGCGTGTGATCCCGGGCGGGGTCAACTCGCCCGTGCGGGCGATGCGTTCGATCGGCCGCGATCCGATCTTCGTCGCCTCCGGCAGCGGCTCGCACATCAAGGACGTCGACGGCAACAGCTACATCGATTGGGTGTGCTCCTGGGGGCCGCTGATCCTGGGCCACGGGAACTCCCACGTGCTGCACGCGATCACGCGCGCCGCGGCGTCGGGCAGCACCTTCGGGGCACCCACTGAAGGCGAGGTGCTGCTGGCCGAGGAGATCTCCGTGCGCATGCCGTCGGTCGAGATGCTGCGCATGACCTCATCCGGCACCGAGGCGACCATGAGTGCGATCCGCCTGGCGCGCGCGATCACCGGCCGCGAGAAGCTGCTCAAGTTCGCGGGCGCCTACCACGGCCACGTCGACGGCCTGCTCGCCCAGGCGGGCTCTGGCGTCGCCACCCAGGGGATCCCCGGCAGCCCCGGCGTGACCGCAGCCGCGACCGCCACGACGATCACGATCCCCTGGAACGACGAGGCCGCGCTCGAGAGCGCATTCATCCAACACGAGTTCGCCGCGGTGCTGTTCGAAACGGTCCCGGCCAACATGGGTGTGGTTCCCGCTAAGGCTGGCTACCTGGCCAGCCTCGCGGCTGGAGCGCGCCGCAACGGCGCCCTGCTCGTGGCCGACGAGGTGATCACCGGCTTCCGCGTCGCCCGTGGCGGCGGCCAGGAGCTGCTGGCGCTCGACCCCGATCTCACGATCATGGGCAAGATCGTCGGCGGCGGCCTGCCAGCGGCAGCCTATGGCGGCCGCCGTGAGCTGATGCGGCGGATCGCGCCCGCCGGCGACGTCTACCAGGCCGGGACGCTGTCCGGCAACCCGCTGGCGGTCGCCGCCGGGCTCGCGACGCTCGAGCAGCTCGACGCCAACGCCTACGTGCGGCTCTCCGAGCTCACTGAGCGGCTCGCTTTAGGCCTGCGCGAAGCCGCGGCGAGCGCGGGCCGCCAAATGCTCGTGCAGAGCGTCAACGGATTGGTTACGCCGTTCTTCACCGGTGCGGAGGCGGTGCAGGACTATGCCGACGCGTCGGCGACCGACCAGGAGGCCTACGGGGCCTTTTGCCGGGGCCTGATTTCGCGAGGGATTTATCCTCCGGCGTCACAGTTCGAGGCGTGGTTTCCCTCCTTGGCGCACTCCGAGCGCGACATCGAGCTGACCGTCGAGGCGGCAGCCGATGTGCTGAGGGAGCTCGGCTCGTGAGCGCCGGCAATCCCTATGCCGACGTGATCGCCGAGATCGTCCGGGGTGCGCGGCTGCACTACGAGAACGCGGAGTCCGTGGATCCGGACCTCGACCTGCTGCTCGGCGACCAGAGCTACGCGAGCGGCCTGGCGAAGCTCGCCGCGATCGGCGACATCGAGGAGACCGCGCGGCTGGCGGACCTGATCTCGCGCGTGGCGCAGTTGCACGCTGACGGTGAAGGCGCTGCGGCACACGAGCTTCTGACGGCCGCCGAGCGGCGCCTCGGCGGGGGACAGCGCCCCTGAACGCGAATGAATGTAGGCTTACGGGCCGCGCCCGTGAAGAGCGAAGTAAGCAAGCAGAAGTAGATGCCAGCAGACCGCCACAAGCAATCTTCCAAGTACACCGCGGACCGTGGAATGCCGGGCGCCTTCGAGGGCGAGACCGTCACGCGACGCCGCTTCATCAATCTCGGCGCTCAGGGCGCCGGACTCGTTGCCGTGGCGTCCTTCACCCTTCCGGCGCTGGGCTTTGCGCTCGGGCCGATCTTCAAGCGCCAGCCGTTCTCGTGGCAGATCATCGGCACGCCTGCCGACTTCACCGAGACCAACTACGTCACCAAGGTGATCACGATCGTCGAGGGCATCGGCGAGGCCGGCAAGTCGATCGCCTACGTGCGCAGGCGCGATCCGGCGATCGACGACATCGGCCCCCAGGACCAGTGGGACCAGTACGTCGCGCTGTCGAACCGGTGCATGCACCTGGGCTGCCCGGTCCGTTATGTCGAGGCCGCCGCGCGCTTCATCTGCCCGTGCCACGGAGGCGTGTATAACTTCCGCGGCCAGGTGGCCGGCGGCCCGCCGGTGCGCCCGCTAGACCGCTTCTACACCTATGAGCCGCCGCCGGGGCACCCCGGCCACGGCTACGTCTACCTCGGCCCGCGCTACTCGGTCAACTCCGAGCTGGAGCGCTTCTCGCCGCGGGACCCTGGCGAGCCGCTCGACGGAATCGGCCAGTACCTGTACCCGTCGCGCTTCGACACCCCCGTGCGGCCGTCGCTGAGTAACCTCCCACTGCCCCCGCCGGTACCCGGGACTGGTTCCTGATGCCAATGCCCAAACTGCTCAAGCGTCCCGCACCGCCGGCCCCCGGCGAGCCGGCGCCGATGCATCCGGTGGAGGCCGCCGGCGAGGCGGGCCTCACCGTCGTCGATTGGATCGACGAGCGCACGCAGCTCTCGCAGGGCCTGCGCTGGCTGATGTTCCGCAAGGTGCCCAAGGGCATCAACTGGGCCTACACGCTTGGTTCGGCGACGCTGTTCGCTTTCCTGAACCAGGCCGTCACCGGTGTGTTCCTGGCTATGTACTACGAGCCGAACGTCAACGGCGGCGCCTACGAGTCGATCCGCAACATCAACGACAACGTCTTCCTTGGCCAGTTCGTGCACGGCATGCACAAGTGGGGCGCGTCGGTGATGATCGTCCTGATTTTCCTCCACATGGCCCGCGTGTTCTTCTTCGGGGCCTACAAGTACCCCCGGGAGCTGACCTGGATCATCGGTGTGGTGCTGTTGATCCTCACGCTGGCGATGGGGTTCACGGGCTATCTGCTCCCGTTCGATCAGCGCTCCTACTGGGCCACGATCGTGGGCGTGAACATCAACAACACCGCGCCCTTGCTGGGTCCGTACATCGGCGATTTCCTGCGTGGCGGACCGGAGTTCGGAGCCACCACGTTGTCGCGCTTCTACGCGATTCACATGATGTTGATCCCCGGCCTGATGGCGGCTCTGATCGGCTTCCACCTCTACCTCGTGACGAAGCTGGGGATCTCGGCGCCGCCGTGGCTCGAGGCGCACGAGCCCGAGGCCGCGGTCGAGACCGTAGAGGTCTGAGGCAAGTGCGATGAACCAGGCCGAGAAGGAGCAGTACCTCCGCGAATACGCGCTGCTGAAGAACGAGGGCAAACCGTTCTTCCCGTACGCGGTCGCCAAGGACTCGGCCATGGCGGTGATCGTCATGATCGTGATCATGCTGCTCGCGCTGCTGTTCGGCGCAGAGCTGGGGCCGAAGGTCAATCCGACCACCACCACGTACGTACCGCGCCCCGACTGGTACTTCTTCTTCCTCTTCGAGGTTTTGCGCGTGATGCGCAACGTCCCGAAGTTCACGCCGCTGGGGACGATCGGCGTGCCGACGCTGTGCATGATCGCCCTGTTCCTGCTGCCGCTGTACGACCGCAGCCCGGAGCGGCTGATCACCCGCCGGCCGATCGCGCTCGCCGCCGGCCTCGCGACAATCGCCTGCATCGCTTACCTGACCTACTCCGGCGCCAACACCGGCTCGCCCAACCAGGTGGTGCTGCCGCCGCCGCCCGGCCTCACCAAGGCCGAGCGTGCGACCTTCGCGGCCGGCGAGATCGTCGTCGGCGAGTCCGGCTGCGAGGGCTGCCACGAGATCGGCTCGAACGGCAACAACGGTCCCGGGCCACCGCTCACGTACGAGGGCTCCAAGCGCGACGCGGCTGCGATCGCGTCGACGCTGAAGAACCCGACGGCGCCGATGCCGTCGTTTGCCGGCCTGGCGAAGAGCTCGCCGAAGAAGTTCGCCGATCTCGTCACGTTCCTTTCCGAGCTTCAGTAGCTGGTCCTGCAGCGGCGGAGAGCCTTGCCGGCTGGTGGACGTCCACCCGCCGCTGTCCTTGGCGCTTCGGCCGGTACTCTCTCGGCAATGGCCGATCCCGCAACTCCACGCCCTGACTCGGGCACGCTCGCCGAACCCCAGGTGCGCGCGATGTTCGATCGCATCGCCGGCGTCTATGACCGCCTCAACTCAGTGATGACGGCGGGGCTTCACCACAGCTGGCGGCGGCGTGCGGTCGAATTGGCGCAGGTCGGGCCCCGGAGCCGCGTCCTGGATGTGGCTACCGGGACCGGGGATATGGCGTTTGCGCTCGCAGACGCGATCGGGCCCGAGGGCGAGGTGGTGGCCGCCGACTTCTCAGAGCAGATGCTGCAGATCGCCCGCCGAAAGTCCGCGGCGGGATCGACCGGACCGCACAGTGCCCCGGTCCGCTTCGAGCAGGGCAACGCGCTGCTCTTGCCGCACGCAACAGACGAGTTCGACGCGGCCACGGTCGGCTTCGGGGTGCGTAACTTTTCCGACCTCAATCAGGGGTTGCGTGAGCTCGCACGGGTCGTGCGGCCCGGAGGTCGCGTTGTGATCCTCGAAATGACGACCCCGCAGAGGCCTCCGCTCTCGACGTTCTTCAAGCTGTGGTTCGACCGGGTGGTGCCCGTCATCGGCCGCGCGGCCGGCGATCCGGACGCGTACACCTACCTACCCAACTCGGTGCGCCGCTTTCCCGGCCCTGAGGAGCTCGCGGCCCGCATGGCCGACGTCGGGTTCGGTGACATTCGCTACGTGCTCACGGCCGGCGGGATCATCGCGCTCCACGTCGGTACCGTGGTGGCGTGACCATTTCTGGGGCTGAGGCAGTCGAGGCCGTTGTCGAGGCCGGTGGCGCCGGCACGACTCGGGTCATGTCCCGCGTCGAGAACCGCATGGTCGTACTCGTGTCAGGGCACGGCCAACTGCTCGCGCGGCACGGCGCCGAGACGATCACAGCCGGCGGGAAGCGTTTGCGCCCGCTGCTGGTCTGTATCGCCGCCGGCGTTCCGGTGGCAGAGAGCGAGGCGCTCGTGCGCGCCGCAGTGGCCGTCGAGCTGGTCCACGCGGCCACGTTGGTTCACGACGACGTGATAGACGGCGCCGACCTGCGTCGTGGGCGCCCCACGGTTGTGGCTACCGGCGGTCGACTGCTGGCGCTGGCGACGGGCGATCTGCTGTTCTCGCGAGCCTTTGCCGAGCTGGCGGCGGGCGGCGAGATCGAGCCGATCAGGATCCTCTCCGCGGCGACGTCGGCGCTCGCGGCGGGTGAGCTGATGCAGCGCGACGATTCCTGGAACGCCGCTGTAGGACAGGAGCGGTATCTGGAGCGCTGCCGGCTGAAGACAGGCGTCCTTTTCCGTGCTTCCTGTGAGCTCGGCGCGCTTGCCGGTGGCGCTCCCGTCGATGCGCTGGGCCGCTTCGGCGAGAACATAGGCGTCGCCTTCCAGCTACTCGACGACATCCTCGATGTCACTGGCCCGCCTGAACGCACCGGCAAACCCCGCGGAGCCGACCTGCTCGACGGCACGGTCACGCTGCCGCTGATAGAGGCGCGCAAGCGCAACCCCGAGCTGGCTCTGCTCGACCCGAGAGCGGTCGAGAACCCGGAGCAGGCGGCCGCCGTATGCGACCAGATCGAGGCGACCGGTGCCCTCGATTTCGCTCGCGACCATGCGCTGTCGGTGGTGGCCGACGCGAAGTCGTCGCTGCCGGCTGGGCTCTCGGAGGTGCAGCGCTTAGCGCTGGAGCTGGTCGCCGACGGCGTGGTCGAGCGCTACTCGTAGCGGCACTAGGCGCTCTGGGCGGTGCGTGCGTCGCTGTCGCCCAAGAGGACCTCCAGGGCGGGCGCCTCGAGCGGTCGCGAGAACCAGAAGCCCTGGCCGTGGTCGCAGCCCTCGCGCTGCAGCGCCTCCAGCTGTGACTCGTCCTCGATGCCCTCGGCGAGCGTCTCGATGCCGAGCGACTTACCGAGTTGCACGAGCGTGTGAATCAGCGCGTCGGACTCGCGACAGCTCGCGATGTCAGCAATGAACGAGCGGTCGATCTTCAGCGTGTCGACGGGGAACTGGCGCAGGTAGGCGAGCGAGCTGTAACCGGTGCCGAAGTCGTCGATCGCGATCCCGACGCCGAGCCGTTTCAGCGCGTGAAGCTGCTGAGCGGTGGCAGCCGGATCGCGCATCAGCGCCGTCTCGGTGACCTCGAGCGAGAGGCGGGTGGGCTCGAGACCGGTTTCGGCCAGGACCAGTTCCACGTCGGAGACAATCGTCGCGTCGTCGAGTTGGCAGGCGGAGACGTTCACCGATACGCCGATCTCATAGCCTGCGCCCTGCCACGCGTACGCCTGACGGCAGGCCTCCCGCAGAACCCAGCGGCCGAGTGCGACGATCAGGCCGTTGCCCTCCGCGATCGGAATGAACTCATCGGGGGCGACCAGGTCGCGTTCAGGGTGTTGCCAGCGCACCAGCGCCTCGACGCCCACGACCGTATGCGAATGCAGATCGAAGATCGGCTGGTACATCAGGAACAGCTCGTCGCGCTTGAGCGCACTGCCAAGGTCGAGCTCGATCGTGAGCTTGCGCAGCGCCGCCGTCTGCATCTCGGCCTCGAACCTGACCCAGCGGTTCGTGCCGGCCGCCTTCGCCTCGTCCAACGCGACGTCGGCTTCGGCGAGTAGCGCGTCGGCACTGTCGCGCAGGCCCTCGGCGATCCCCACGCTCGCGCTGAGTGTCAGCTCGCGGGCGCCCTGGTCAGTCAGGTCGTATGGCTGACTGAGGACCTCCAGCAGCCGCTCGGCGACCAGCTCAGGTCCGGCATCGAGGGTGGCTCCCTCGAGCAGCACGACGAACTCATCCCCGCCCACACGCGCCGCCGTGTCGCCTTGGCGCACGATACTGCGCAGGCGCTGGGCAACGATGCGCAGCAGTTCGTCGCCAATGGCATTGCCGAAGGTGTCGTTGATCTGCTTGAAGCCGTGGAGGTCGACGTGAAGTGCCGCGATCGGAACGCGGGAGCGCCGCGCTCGAGCCAGCATCTGCTCCGCGCGGTCGAGTGCCAGCACGCGATTGGGCAACCCCGTCAGTGCGTCGTGCAGCGCCTGATGCCGCAGCTGGCCGGTTCTCTGCGCGACCAGGCGGAGCGCGCGCTCGCGGGAGCGGGCGAGTGTGAACAACACGGCGAACAGCAGCAGGCTCACCAGCACCCCGACGACTAGCACGATCAGCGCCTGTGCCTCGGCGGAGAGGCCGCTGGTGACCGCGGCCCCTCGCACCTTGAGGACCCAGGGTCCCTCGGCCTGCAGGACGCGCGTGCGGGCGAAGTTCCCGCGGGGCGTTCCGCCCGCCCCGAGCAGGGCTGCTGCCTGGCCCCGGTTCGTGTGGAAGATCGTCACCGCAAGATCGGCGTTGCCACCGATCGCCGATGTGATCAGCGAGTGCACGTCAAACGAGCTCGCCATCCACGCCAGCGTGGCTGATTGGCGCTGGACGACCGACCCAAGCGGAGCGCCGCGCCGGTATACGGCCACCTCCACGAATGCAGTTTGGGCGTCGCCTCCGGGAGCGCTGAACGCCAGCACGCGGCCGGTGTCCATCGTTTGCGCCTCAACAGACGGATGGGTCATTTGCGAGATCAAGCTGCGGCCGACCGTCGAGCGCGGATCACACCAGCTCTCGTTCAGCGGACGGCCTGCAGGTTCGAGATTTCCGCCCCCGGTGCTTTCGCCGCCGAGCAGGCAGTAGCCCCGCCCGCCCCCGCTCGCGGTCGTCGCCGTCGAGAGCAGCGAGTCCAGCTGGCCCACCCATCTGCCGAATCGGCCGGCGGCCATCTGCGGCTCCATTCGGTATGCCGCACGCAGCATCTCGACGGTTCTGATGTCGCCGCGCAGCAACTGGCCGAGCGTGGCCGAGACATTCGCAGCAGCGGCGTCGAACGTCGCCCTGTTCTGCGCTCGTACGCTCGAGTGCCAGAGCGAGGCTCCCGTCACCGACCCCGCGAGACCGAGCGCGAGCACGATCCAGCCGGCGAGCAGCCAGCGTCGTCCGTTCGAAGCTCGGGCCACGACGGAGTCCGCGTCTTGCGTCAGCTCTGGATGGATCGACGCCTGCCAATCCTCAGGGGCGTCGGCGGGCTTCATATCCGACGCCCGGGACGCCTAGAAATCCTCGGGAAGGATCAGTCCGGCGTCGAGCGCGGAGACGAAGCGATCAACGTCCGCGGCCATGTTGGCCTGTGTCAGGCGTTGGAGATCGGCGATCATCTCCGTCAACCCCTCATCGAGATGGTCCTCGAGCCGCTCGACCTGAAGGCGCGTGAAGGTCCCGGACTCCGAGCGTCCGCAGTTCGGGCATTCGAGCATCAGGTCCCAGCGTCCGTCGGGCGTCTCTGACCATGCGATCGGCTGAACCAGGTCCGAACCGCAACCGGAGCAGGCGTGTAGCTCGCGGCGGTCGACGTCGGCGTCGTTGAAGCGGATCACCTCGATCGTGCGCCCGCTGGGGAGGACGATGCGGCGAACCGCGTGCTTTTCGTGAGGGTGTTGGCTCATCTTTGGAGTCCTTCTTGCGACACAACCCCTATCGGCGTCATTCGGAGCGGGCTTGAGTTGGTGCGTAACACCGTGGCCGCGAGTGTCAACGCCACGCACCGACTGCTCTGGCTGGGCGGTCGCTGCGTGTGTGACCTTGCGAGGATCGCGGGCCGCGAAGGGCTCAGCGCGCCAGCGGCTCAGCAGGACTAGCCAGAGAACGGATGGGAACGCTAACCTTCGAACACCAGCAATCGCGAGGAAATCGGCATGTTCGGATTAAGTCCCTGGAAGGACGTTGTAGTAGTGCTACTCATCGTTCTCCTGTTCTTTGGCCCGAAGCGCCTGCCGGCGCTTAGCCGCTCGATAGGGGAGAGCATCAAGGAGTTCAAGGGCGGGATCACGCACGCCACTGGCTCGGAGGAGAAGTCTGAGCTCGAGTCCAGCGCCGACGCTGCGCCGGTCACGACCGGAAGCACCGCCGCTCCCGAAGCGTCGACCAGCAGCGCCACCTCTGAGCACACCAACGCCTAAGCGCCCGCGCGGCAGGTCAGCCTATGAAGTTGCGGCCGATAGGCCATGAAGACCGGCTGAGCATCATCGATCACCTGGACGAGTTCCGCTCGCGCCTGTTGATCTGCTTGGCGGCGCTGCTTGTCGCCTTCTGCGTGTGCTTCTGGCAGAACCACGCACTGCTGAACGTCCTGAACCGGGCGCTGCCCAACTCGTCCACACACGGGATCGCGAACCAGCAGCGCGTCAACTCGGCGATCAGCGACGTGTTCAAGCGCCTGTCGGTGGAGACCGCTGACCTCGGCCCCTACCTGAAGCCTGGCGGGGCAAAGGTGGCCGACGCCATCTCGCGCGACATGCTGAACGCCGGAAAGCAGATCCCGGCCTACGTGAACCGGCAGGAGAAGCCGATCGTTCTGGGGGTCGGCGAGGGGTTCGTCGTGACGATGCTGGTCGCTGCGTACTTCGCGCTGCTGATCACCTTGCCGTTGATCCTGTACCAGGTGTATGCCTTTGTGATCCCGGCACTCAGCAAGGACGAGCGCCGCGTTGCCACGCCGACCGTGGTTGCGGCGCCGCTGCTGTTCCTCGCCGGTGCGGTCTTCACCTACTTCGCCGTGCTGCCGCCCGCGATTCACTTCCTGCAGGGCTACAACAGCACCGAGTTCCAGGTGCTGATTCAGGCCGGCTCCTACTACAAGTTCGAGATCATGCTGATGATGGGCATCGGGTTGGCGTTCCAGGTGCCGCTGTTGGCGCTCGGTTTGCAGCGTGTGGGAGCCATCAGCGCAAGCACTCTTACGCTCAACTGGCGCTACGCTACGGTCCTAATCGCGGTGATCGTCGCCGCGCTCCCGGGGGTGGATCCGGTGACCATGACGATGGAGACCCTGCCACTCGTCGCCCTCTATGTCCTGAGTATCGTGCTACTGAAATCGGTCGAATATCGCAACCAACGGCGCGCCCGCGCCGAGGCGGCCAACGCCGCCAAGGCTGCCAACGTTGCCGGCGACTCATCCAGCGCGAGCTGAGCCCACTACCACTTCGCATTCCCCCGCCCATGCTCTTTGATCTACGCAGCCGCAAGCGCCGCGGCGCCGTTCGCGTCATCTACCTCCTCCTCGCGGTCGTGATGGTGGTTGGCCTGGTCGGCCTCGGGATCGGCACCGGCAGCACCGGTGGTCTGCTCAATGCGGGCGGCAACGGCGGCAGCAGCAATGGCAACTCGCTCAATAACGCGCAGCTCAGGAGTGCGATCAAGGCCGTGAGCAAGGACCCCTCGGCGGCCAACTGGGCGGCTCTGATGGCGGCTCGCTACAGCGCGGCGGGCAACGGTTTCGACAACACCACGGGTGTCTATTCCGCTGCTGCCAAGGCCCAGCTTCGGAAGGGCGCCGACGCGTGGCAGCAGTACGTCACGGTCAGCGGCAGCAAGCCGTCGCTGAACAATGCGATCCTGGCGGCGCGGATCTATCAGAACCTCGGCCAGTGGGCCAATGAGACCAACGCCTGGAACTACGCGGCCCAGAGCGCGTCCACCGCGGACCGGCTGAAGCCCTACTACTGCCTTGCCCTCTCGGCCTACGCCGCGAAGCAGACGGCCAAGGGCGAGCTGGCACAGGCTCAGGCCCTCGCGCTCACCCCCAAGCTCCAGCGCCTGACGCAGAAGTCGACGTTCCAGGAGGCCAAGTCCTCCGCCTCCACCGCGCAGCAGACTCTGCTCGCGAACTGCTAAAACCGCGGCGGCCGGCGCGTTCCCGTGAGGCCACCGCGCCCGTGTCACGCCGCTAACATCGTCTTTCCCCCGGGCCGTTAGCTCAATTGGCAGAGCAGGGGACTCTTAATCCCAAGGTTGCAGGTTCGATTCCTGCACGGCCCACTCAGAAAGCCCCGCACAGCGGGGCTTTCGTCGTTTCTGGGTGTGCGTCTCTCTTCGGCTTGCTGATCCCGGTGACTCGGAAGCGGTCGCTGGGCCGCGGCTCATGCGCCAGATGCGCGGTTTTGGCGAATTGCAAGGCTCTCGGGAAGCGAGGAGTCGAGACGTGCTTTTGTTTTGGCGCGGGGATTGCCGCTCGCGGCGTTTGTGTGGCGGCGTCTTCACACCGCCACACGCTCCGCGGGATTGGATCGACCGGTCAGTGTCGGAACGCTGGAATGGCGATGGGCGGAACGGTCTCCGGCCGCTCGCCCGGAACGGTCTCCAGCGGCTCGCCGATTCGTGCGGCGTCGAGGGCGATCAGGCCGAGGTTCGCACCGCAACCTGCTCCGACGATCGTGGTGATGACCGCCATGATCCCGGCTGTTGCGTTGAACCCCAGCAGCGCGCCGATGAGGGCGCCCGTCAGCGCGACCCAGATGCCGATCCTCGTGGCCCTGGCCGGCCGGTCGCGGTTGACCCAGGCCCAGTAGGTGCCGAGGCCGATCGGCGTGCCGATGGAGAGAACAGCCATGAGTTCGCTGTTGAGGGGCACTGTCGGCAAGGCCACCAGCACGATGATCAGGCCGATGAACCATCCGCCGAGGCCGAGCACCAGCAGGTAGACGGAGCGCAGCATCGCGCTCGCCTTGCGCCCGAAGCCGCCGCGCTTGTGCGCCCGGCGCCACATCAGTAGCAGTGACAGGATCGTGAGGAGTCCGAGGCCCATCATCGCGCCGAGGCCGTCTTCGGCGTAGGCGCCTTGGCTGGAGCTTGGGCTGAAGTCGACCTTGTTGTGGGTGTAGAGGGATGTGTCGACCTTGCCGGTGTTGAGGTAGGTGTTGATCAGGCGGGTGCCGGCTGCTGGTTCGTAGGGCCAGAAGTCGTCGGCGTGGCCGAGGTTCGAGAGCACGACCTCACGGCCGTTCGCGAGGTGGGGCAGGAGCTCGCGGGTTGCATTCTCGGGCGGCGTTGCGAAGTCGAGGTTGCCGCCGATCAGCAACGTCGGAACGTTTGAGTTTTGCACGTGGGTGTACTCGTTCTCGTCCGGGTTCGCCGGCCAGGCGTTGAGGAGGCGGCCGCCGGCCCAGATCAGGTTGTTGCCGGCAGCACTGATCGGATCCACGGTTTGCTCCCGACGCGTAGAAGTGCTTCGCGTAGGTGGCGTCGCTGCGGCCGATCGCCGCCAGGTCGCCCCAGACGAACGCGCTCGGAAAGGTGAGCCGTGCCATCACCGACAGGAACCACGCACCGCTTGCGTTGCCCTTGTCGGCGGAGAGGAGTGAGTTGATCGTCAGTGGCGAGGCGATCGGGCCGCCGCCGGCGGAGGTCTCGTTGATCAGGCCGAAGAACGCGGCGGCTTGGAAGTCGCCCTTCTCGATCGGCAGGACCAGCCAGTGACTGGGAACGTGAGCGACCGAGGACTTCAGCGACGCGGCGAGATTCGGCGTCCGGCTACGACAGCTCGTCGCCTGGGCGCAGAGCGCGGAATAGCGCTGGATCTGCTCGTCGGTCGTCTTTGCGTTCCAGAGGAAGTTGCCGGGTGGATTGACGCCGATCATCACCGAGCGATGGATGCTCTTGGGGTAGCGCCAGGCATAGATCATCGCGACGCGGGTGCCCGCGCTTTCGCTCACCAGGTCGATCTGGTGGTAGCCGAGGGCGCGGCGGGCCGCCTCGAGGTCGTCGACTTCTTCGGGGATCGAATAGCCGGCGAGATCGACACCATCGCTGCGGAGCCGGTCGGCGCACGACCGGTACGCCGCGGCGACGGCGCGGTACGACTGCTCGCTGAGGAGGTCAGCCGAGTGCTCCATCGCCGAGCTCACCTCCGGGCAGTCGAGCCGGACGGAGCCGTCGACGCCGCGGTAGCCGACGAGCACGACGTCGTGGTTGGCGGTGAACCGGCTCGCGTCCGGGAACACCATGTTGGTGATGCCGGGGCCGCCTTGCAGGCGGAAGATCGGGACGCCCGGATGGGCCGAGTGCGCACGGATCACGATGACCGGCAGTGCGATCAGGCGCGAGTGCGGATCATGCGCGGTTCTCGGGCACCACGAGCGTCCCGCAATCCGCGGCGTAGGCGCCGTTTTCGGTGTTGTACGTACAGCTCTTGAGCGTCGTCAGCTGGCCTGCATGCGCGCCGGCTGGCACGGAGACGGCCGTGGAACCGCCGGCGAAGTGGAGGTAGCCGAGCGCGAGCGTGAGGAGGGCGATCAGCGCGAGGCCCGTGATCCGGCCTCCCCCGAAGCGTTTTGCGACGGTCTTCCTGCCGTTCGTCTGTGTCGATGCGAGTTCTGCGTGAGCGCTTCGGGTTCGTGTCGTGGGGAGGTTGCTGTCGCGTTGCTGGTACCAGGCCAGCGTGGCCCTGACCGCATCGGCCAGGGGTGTTCCCGCTGTTCCGAAGGTTGATTGGAACTTGGTCGTGTCAAGCACGAACGGTGCGTCGAACTCGTAGGTCAGTTCAACGAGTTCGCGGATCGTGGGGTTGAAGATCCCGAGCGCGCGGACAGCGAGCTTGGGGAGCGCCCGAACGCCGACCGGGTGCCCCAGTTCGCTGGCGACGATCTCGAGTAGAGCCTTGGTGCTGACGGTTTCCGGTCCGGGGAGATGCCACGTGCCGCCGATTGCTCGCTCGTCGGTGCCGAGGGTCGCCAGGCCGGCAGCGATGTCTGGGACGTAGCTGTAGGTGTGAGGTAGGTTCGGGTTGCCGACGAAGTCCGCCGGTTTTCCCTTCACGGCGTTCGCGAACACTCGCTCCCCGAGAGATGATTCGGTGACGCCCGCGCCGAAGAAGTCAGAGGCGCGGCCGATCGCGAACCGGATGCGTCCGGCCTTCGCAGCATCCAGCAGTTCCTGGGTCATGAGTGCCCGGGTGCGGCCCTTGACGGTCGTGGCGGCGAGCGGGAGATCCTCGGTCATCGGCCCTGTCGTCGGGCCGTAGCCGTAGAGGTTCTCCAGGCTCACGAGCAGGGCACCGGTGTGCTCTGCCGCGTCGATGACGGCACGCTGGAGTGGCGGGAACCGAGACTCCCAGTCGGTGTAGGGCGCGTTGAGGCACTGGTAGATCACAGAGGCGCCTGTTGCGGCCGCTGCCGCGGCCCCAGGGACGGTCACGTCGGCTGCGCGCCATTCGATCTCGCCGGCCAGGTTCACAGGACGGGTCCGTGAGATAACCCGCACCGCCAGGCCACGCTCGGCCAATTGGGTGGCGAGAGCGCGTCCGACCTGGCCGGCGCCGAACACCACATGGAGGTCACGGTCATACATCGTTGAAGGTCCTTCTGAGATCAGGCCCGGTGCGGTAGCGCCACCTCGGGCTTCGAGTTTGGTGGCTGAGAGTTCGCGGAAGCCCACGAACGCAGTCGCGAGCAGAAGGAGCCCTGCACTGAGGCCGGTGGTCGCCACCAGGGCGTTTCCGGACATCACCGCAACGAGGAACAATGGGCCGATCGTGAGGGCCCAGCCGACAGGCCGGTAGCGGGGAATCCGAACTCGGTAATCGAGCCAGAGCAGCAGCGGTCCGACCGTGATCGCGATTGACGGCAGCGTCCAGTCGGCATGACCCGCCGCGCTCACGACCAGCGGCAGGATGATCGCTGCAGCGAACTCGAGCACGGTGGCGACCGTGATCTGGACCTCGACCCTCTTGGCCAGGCGAGTCCCCGATGGTCGCGGTGCAGTGCCTCGGGCGGCTTGACGTGCGTACGTGAACAGGCCGACGAGGAAGAGCGCAGAGAGGCTAAGCAGCGCGAGCCCGACGACCCCGCCGATTGTCGCGCTTCCTCGCACAAGCCAGAACGCGCCGAAGGCGCATTGAGTAAGTCCGCCGACCCAGAGCACTCGTCGCGCCCAGGGTGCGGTTGCGTCGCTCGGTCGTGAGCTGGCGTGGTTGTCGATGACAGCATTTCCCGCAATGGCATTCATGGTCGGTCCCTTCGATGGTGTTTGGCTGGCAGCGCTAGAGCTGCTGACCGTGGCGGCCAGCCCCAAGCGCAAGGTGAACCCATCCTCTCCCGTACCAGCCGTGTCGCCAATGTCCGATACCCCACGAATCCCGCCAACCTCGCGTGGCCGGCAACACTCGCGCGTTATGGCCGTAAGCGTGGGTCATCTGACCTGGCGCCCGTGGATGACTAACGCCAAGATGTGGCCATGCAAACAGCTCGTCACGTCCTCGTCCTGGCGCTTGATGGATGCCAGTCACTCGACGTGCTCGGGCCGATTGAGGTGTTCGATCACGCACTACTCGAGGTTCCCGGCGCCTACCGCGTCGAGCTGATCGCACCCACCGATAACGGCATGATCGCAATGAGCAGCGGCGTGCGGCTCGGTGTCGCACCGCTCCCCGAACCACCACCGCGCCACGACACGCTGGTCATTGCGGGTGGTGCTGGAGCGCGCGAGGGGACCACAGACACCGCACTCATCGACTGGATCACGCGCGCGTCCCAACGAGCGCGCCGAACGGTCTCGATCTGCACCGGCGCCTACCTCCTTGCCGCCGCCGGCCTACTCGACAATCGCCGCGCGACCACACACTGGGAATACTGCGACGCCCTCGCGAGGACCTACACCAACGTCCACGTGGAGCCAGACCCCGTATTCATCCGCGACGGCAACGTGTGGACCTCCGCCGGGATCACCGCCGGCATCGACCTCACGCTCGCGCTCGTCGAAGATGACCTCGGTCCGAACGTCGCCCTAGCGGTCGCCCGCCAGCTCGTCGTGTTCCTCAAGCGCCCCGGAGGACAGTCGCAATTCAGCAACGCGCTCTCAGCACAACAGGCCGCACGACCGGAACTACGAGAGCTCCAAGCATGGATAGCCGGCCACCTCGACGAAGACCTGTCTGTCAGCACACTCGCGGACCGCGCAATCATGAGCGAGCGCTCGTTTGCACGAGCATTCCGCCGCGAGGTCGGACAGACCCCAGCAGCGTACGTCGAGGCGCTCCGGATCGAACACGCTCGCGCCCTCCTCGAATCAGGCGCGCCATCACTCGAGGCCGTCGCCCAAGCCGCCGGTTTCGCCAGCACCGAAGTTCTCCGCCGCGCATTTCACAGGCACATCGGTATCCCGCCCGCCGCGTACCGCGACCGCTTCCAAGCGACCACCAGCACCTGACGGTCCGCGCGTGCATCTCGAGCCAACAGATGACGGTGCGCGTCGGCTGCTGCGGCGAGGCATCGACGGTCCAGTTTCGATGTTGAACCTGTTGCGCTTCCGGGAGGAAGCGGACTACTCGGCGTTTCCGGAACTCGCTCCGTCCCAGCCGATCTCGGGGCGGGACGCGTACGACCTGTACGTGCGTCACACGATTCCCTTCCTCGAGCAATCTGGTGGCTCTGTCTCCCTATTCGCGACCGGCGGCCACTACTTCGTCGGACCCGCAGAGGAGAGATGGGATCTAGCCATGCTGATCCGCCAGACAAGCCTGGCTGATTTCTTCGCGTTTGCGGCAAACCCGGCGTACCTGGCCGGCATCGGCCATCGCACCGCAGCACTCGAGGACTCGCGGCTTCTTCCACTCGTCGACGAACTACTCCCCTAACCACGCCAACGATCGCTCCATGGGCCCAGCGATCACCCGCTACCGCAACCGTGCTGGCACTGAGCGAAGCCCCTCGGCTCCTGCTTTCGGCTACCGCCATACCTCTCCGAGGATCCGATTGCTGGCCTGCACCGCCGCCTCGGCACTCATCACAGCGAGGCCATCCGCTGCTAGCGCCCGACGGCAAGCGCCGCGGCCGCCGCGCTGGCCTATGACACTCTGGTGATCATGAGACGCATCGGCCTGTTAGGGGGAATGAGCTGGGAGTCCTCAGCCGAGTACTACCGGCTCATCAACCAGGCGACACGTGAACAGGTCGGCGGGCTCCATTCCGCCGACTGCATTCTGCGCTCCGTCGACTTCGCCGACATCGCGGAGCTGCAACGCCTCGACGCATGGCCACAGGCTGGCGAGCAGCTGGCCAGCGAAGCCCGCACCTTGGAGGCCGCCGGCAGCGAGCTGATCGTCCTGTGCACCAACACCATGCACAAGGTGGCAGACAGTATTTCGGCTGCCATCAGCATCCCGCTCGTCCACATCGCCGACGCCACCGCCAAGGTGGTGCACGCCGCCGGCTTCTCGACCGTGGGGCTGCTCGCCACCGGCTACACGATGGAGCAGGACTTCCACGTCGGACGTCTGCGCGACATGCACGGGCTGAACGTTCTACTGCCCAACCCCGACGAGCGTCGGATCGTCCACAACGTCATCTACGACGAGCTATGCGTGGGCGTGATCAACGACAGCTCGAGGTCGGCCTACCGCTCAGTGATCGCGAACCTCGTCGAACAGGGCGCCCAATGCATCCTGCTTGGCTGCACCGAGATCGGCCTGCTCGTCAGCGCCGAGGACGCAGACGTGCCGGTCTTCGACACCACCGTCGTGCACGCTCACCGGGCCGTCGAACTCGCCCTAGCGCCCGCCCCGGTCTAATCTCACCCAGGTTCGCGCGCTCTCGGCTGGGCCGGAGGCTCAGCCCGTCCGTGCATCCACACCCTAGCCGCGGCGCGTGTACTTTTCGATTAACGGACGCCACGAGATCCCTTGAGTGTTGCCCACCGCCAACGAGCGCGGGGAGTCATGGAAACCGCTCCGCGGCTCGGTCCGTTCGTCGCGCCCATCCTCTACCCGGGAGAACGCAGGCCCGGCGTACAGGCGGCGCTAGGGCGGGACCGGCGGTCGCGTCGAGCCTTTGTCCGGGTCCTGCTGGCTCGGCACGCCAGCTGCACTGACGCCGACACCTGCATCGATCGCGCGAGAGGCATCTCATGGACCATGACGACTCTCCTGCT
>CAWJVT010000004.1:0-261218 GCA_963846395.1 uncultured Actinomycetota bacterium
CGCATCGTGAGAGTCGTCACGACAGGCCAGCCCAGTGCTCGGCGGGACTGCTTCGAGGTTGAGGTTGGAGCGGCACGCCGCGAAGACCCGACGCGATCTTCAACCTGAGTCCTGCATTGGCCACTGGTGCGAACGCTACCACAAGCCGACGGAATCGGCCGCGGTCGCTCAGGTCGACGCGAGCCATGTGAAAGTGAGGCCGTCCGTGGCTGAGGTGGGGTCTGGAAGTCAATATTAGTTGCCTCCAGCGCGCTGCGTCCGAGTCCGTCTCAGACCATTTTGCTAGAATCGCGCGAAATGTCTGCTGTTGACCTGGGGAGAGTCACTACCGGGCGCTGTCGCTGTCCTGCCCAAGGCGCGCGAGCGGCGTACTCTCTGCAAATCCGGGCGCTACTGATTTGCCATGGCAGAAACTAAGCTGGAAGGCGATCTAGGGCGCGCCCCATTGCCCGCCGACCCGTGGTATGTAAGACCGAGTACGTTGGGGCACCGTTACCGGCGACGCTGGTACCTAGTCGCTTTCTGCCTCGTCGTGGGCGCTGTCGCGGGAGTGGCGATCGGACGGACGCAGTCAAGGGTGTACTCGTCTACCGCGACGCTCTTCCTGGCTGCGACACAAGGGTCCTTCATGACGGTGGATTCAGTGAACGCATACGCACAGCTTCCACAGACAACCTGGGTGCTGGAACGCGTCGCGCGGCAATCGCGTGTCTCGGCGAGTGTGCCGACTCTCCGGGACAGGTTGACGGTGACGGTGCCCTTCAACACGGACCTGGTGAAGCTCACGATGGATTCTGGGACGGCGAACGGCGCGGCTGAACTCGCAAACGCCGCAGCGAAGCAGACTGCTGCGTACATCGCAGTAGTGTCCCGGCCATCGCCAAGCGGCACACCACTGTTTCTGCAAGGAACATCAGTCCCGCAGCCCCACCTGCGTCGCCGACTCGACCAGACGATAAGGTTGACTTGGGTCTCGGGCTGTTAGCCGGCTTCTCGTTGGCGCGAGCGTAGCTCTCATGCCAGGAGACGAAACCGGCTTGCGATTGAAAAGTAACAGGACCTGCGCGGACGTGTTGCTGCCGCGTTGACCTCGAGCAGGTTGCCCTGCGTGGCTCTGAACACGCCACGTTCACACATGGCGAGTAGCCCGAAAGGAAATCATTAGCCGATATGGAAACCGATGATACGGCGGTGCGGCTCGCCGTCGTGGGCCTCGGAAAAATGGGCCTCTCCCACCTTGCAGTCGCGAACGGCCTACCAGACTTCAACGTGGTCGCCGTGTGCGATCACTCGGGTTATGTGCTCGACGTTCTGAAGCGGTACACAGGGATCGGGGATACAAGAGCTTCGATGAGCTGCTACGGGCTGAACGACTCGACGCCGTACTTATCGCTACCCCATCGAGCTCGCACGCTGCGCTCGTCCGGAGCGCGCTGGACGCGGCCTACACGTGTTCTGCGAGAAGCCATTTACCCTGTCAAGTGAGGATGCCGAGTCTTTGGCGGAGCTCGCCGAGACGAAACGTGCGGTCACCCAGGTCGGATACCACTACCGGTTTGTCGGATCTTTCCTAGAGGCTAAGCGTATGATTGCCAAGGCGCGCTCGGCGAGATCAGCCACATACTTGGCGAGGCGTACGGTCCGGTTGTGTTGAGGGCACGCGGCGGTACCTGGAGGGGCAAGGCTGCAGAAGGCGGCGGCGCTCTGTACGACTATGCCGCTCACGTAGTCGACCTGATCTGCTGGCTGATGGGGCCGCCCGTAGCCGCCGGTGGAACTTCGCTGGGACGGCTATTCTCCTCCGAGACCGAGGATCAAGTAGCAAGCACGTTGCACTTTGGACCCGGGCAGAGCGCGCAGATCTCGGTCAACTGGTCGGACGAGGCGTATCGGAAGATGTCGACGTGGATAACCGCGAGAGGAACGGACGGGGACGCTGTACGCAGATCGGCAGGAATGCAGGGTCTTCTTGCGGCCCGCCGCTCCCACGTTTAGCGGTTACCGGCCCGGCTGGAACGTGAAATACACCACCGAGCTCACACAGCCCGTTGGGTTTTACCTCCGGCGCAGGAATACACCGCTCAGCTGGAGTACTTCGCTCGCAGTATTGCCGAGGGCCGCAGGGATGGCGAGAACTGCTTTGCCAGCGCCTCCGCGATTCACGCGGGATTGGCCTTAATAGCCGGCGACGCAGAGACAGAGCCCATGGCACAGCCCTCGCGGCCATTGCTGCCCGCAAGCGGGCCGCGCGGTTCCGGTTGCGACGCCGACCTCTAGGGGGCCGGTCCTGATGGAGCGCCTACTCTTCGGCGACAACCAGTTCTTCGGGATTAACCATATGTCCGAGGAAAAGGCACGTAAACAAGAGATGCAGTTTGCGGATCTCGACGAGGTCATGCGGGTATTGGATGCGGCGTATGAGGAAGGGATTCGGACTTTTATGTGCACGACGCACGACCGCGTTGCGAGCATTTGCGACCGTGTCGCGGCGGCGCCCGCAAAGTACGCGGGCTACGAGTTCTATCCGTGCATGCCTTACGCGCACAAATACGCTAATGCAGTAACCGACGAAGGGCTCCTCGGAGCCGTTCGCCGCTTCTTGCCGAGCGAAGGTTTTCTTGACGCAGCGATGCGGGGCGGAGGCGCCGTCGCGCGTAAAGACATCGAAGGTCTGGCGACACTGCTCATCGACGCCGAGATGAAGATGTTCGCAAACGTGAGTGCGCCTGTCGTCTTCTTGCAGAATGTCGTAGTCGACCTTCTGCTTGGCATGGGGTTCGGAGAGGCGTTCAAGATCTTCGCCGACCATGTTGCGAGCCGTTATGGCGCGGAGCCGGGTTTCATTACGATGAATTTGCCGGCGCTACTCGACACACTGGACCGGCAAGGCGTCGAAATCCGATTGTCTGCGCCAACATCAACAAGTACGGATTCCGTATGACTGGTGGTCTGCAGGCCTACGAGGAAGCACTGCGCGAACGGTCCTTCCGTGCTGTCGCAATGTCGGTCTTTGCGTCGGGAGCCATCCCGCCCGACGAGGCGATCTCGTGGATCTGCGCTCAGCCGAACATCGAGGCGATCGTCTTCGGGGCATCAAGTGCGACGAACATCCGCAACACGAAACAATTGGTCTCTCAGTTCTGGGACTTGTAGCCGACGATAGCGACACCCTGATTCGGATATCCGGCGGCTATCGGCTATGACAACGAGCGCTGGCTTGGACGACGGCAGCTCCCCGCTTCGCGTAGTGATCTATTGCCCCCACGTCTTGCCCGTTTCGCAGCCGTGGGCATACCTGCACGCGACCCAGCTCCCCAATACCGCGGTCAGGCTCGTCGGCCGGCACGTGCGGATCTTCGATCGATGTTGATGGCCTTAATCGACTTGTGCTAGACGAGGCGCGGTTCGGAAAGCTCGAAGGTAAGCTACTGCTAGGGCTCGAGCGTAGTCCGCGTATTGAGCATCTGGTCGCGAGCTTCCGCCCGCACGTGATTCATGCCCACTTTGGGCCGGGCGGAACGGAGATTGCGGGAGTCGCGCGAAGTTTGGAATTCCGCTCGTGGTGAGTGACCACGGCTGGGACGCGTGGCTCGGGGACGGATCGGGGTTATATGCACGCACGCACTTGCGGCGTCGGCCTGCCATGTTCGATCAGGCAGCGATGGTCCTTGCGTGCTCGGATTGGCTCAGGGACAGGGTAGTCGCGCTCGGCTGTCCGTCCGAGAAGAGCGCGACACACTACCTCGGGGTGGATCGTGACACATTCGACGGTCGGAGGCGACCCGAAAGTGGGCCGTCTCGTTGCGATGATTGGGCGGCTGGTCCCAGTGAAGGGGATGAGTCTCGCGCTGGAGGCGTTCCGGTTGCTGCAGACCAGGGGCGTCGACTTCACGGCTGAGATCGTCGGCGACGGTCCCGAGCGCTCGCGCTTGCAGGGCTTCATCGAGCGACAACAGACTGCCTGTTACTCTTCGTGGTGCTCAATCCCAGACAGTGGCCCGAGACCTCCTCGCGCGCGCAACTGTTTTTTGCGCGACTTCAACTGTGCTTGAGTCCGGCCAGGCCGAGGGCTTCGGGCTCGCCGCGGTGGAAGCCCAGGCCATGGGCTTACCCGTCGTTGCGACTGCCACGGGCGGTCTGCGTGAAGCCATAGTCGATGGGGTGACCGGAATCCAGGTCCGGGACGGGGATGCCAACGCGTTGGCGGATGCACTTCGAGGAAGTCTCGGTGATTCCGAACGGCAGGATCGAATGAGTGTTGCTGCCAAAGCCCTAGTAGCCACGAAGTTTGATAGTCGGGACGCGGCGCACAGACTCCGGCTTCGATACCTCGATATCCTTGAGCGTCCGCCGGCCCGGCAGGGCACAGCGGAAAGTTGGGTTAGGGCTAGCTGATGCCGAGGAGGTGGCTCGTGGATCGGTATGGTTCGTCTGCCTCCGGCTACGCGACACAATAAAGCGACAGCGGCCCTGGCCGCCATTGCAAGGAGGATGCAAAATTGAGGACCCCGGATGAGCAGATTCACGAAACAGCCCGGACGCTCTAGCGAGACGTCCGTGTCGAACGATCAAGCCACTGCGAACGTTCCGGATGCGACCAACGGGTGGTTCGGAAGCAGCGTCTCGCCAGGTTCGACTAAGCGAAACCGCTGCACGCGCACTGGACGCGGTGCACGAAGCAATTGAATCCAACGCTCAAGCGTGTGTCGCGATATTGCGGAGCAGGGGCGACGTGTCAGAGACCGTCGCGGCCGCCAGGACCCTTGGGGCCACGATTAGGGACCTCGCTGATGCGGCGGGCTACGCTCTCTACATCTGCAGGCCGCCACAGAGGCGTCTAGTCGGAACCCGTTTGCGTGAACGTGGCGACGATGAGTCTGTCCCACCGAGTAGCAGCGGCTCGACACTGGCAATGGAAGCAGGCCGTGATGCATCGAAACGCCGACTACATGAGTGAACCTGACGCTCGCACGGTTCACGTGCTGCTGACCAGGTTCGACGTAGAGATCCCGTATGCGCGCCGCCCGGGCAGGGATTGGATCCGACCTGGCTCGATGCGAGGATTGAAATCTTTCGCGAGTGGGCGCTCGCCTCCGTGCGTTCGCAGACCATGCGTCCATTTGGCTGGATGATCTTCATCGACGCCCGTACCGATCAAGCTCGCGCTTGCCAGGATCAGGAGCTTTGCGATGGCGAGGCATCTCTGATTCCGATCGCCGGGCATCTGACAGACGACCGTGTGCGAGCAGAGGTGGATCGATTGGTGCCCAACGTGCGATCCCGACTCCTAACAACCAGGCTTGATAACGACGATGCGCTTGCCCCGAGCTATGTCGAGCGCGTATCACGCGCTGCTGAAGGTTGGGATGGGTTTATCAATCCACTCAGCGGCCTCGCATGCACCAGTAGCGGCTATGTGCTCCGCCGCTGGGATCCGAGCTGCGCATTTCTGACATTCGTCGAAGAGCGTCAGCCCGGTCAGTTACCACTAACCGTTCTCTCCGTTCGGCATGACCTTGCTGACACGTTGGGCCCCGTCAAACAGCTTCCGGGCATCCCAATGTGGATGCAGTTCATACACGGTAAAAACATTTCAAACGAAGCACGCGGGTTCCGCTACCCAAGGAACCGAGCGGCGTCGCAGTTCGCGGTGGCGTTGCCCTCAGCGCCCGATACGGCGGAGATCATGTGGTCTGTGCGTGCGGGCCTAACCGAGGTGTACAAAACCTCGCATTGGCTCTTCCGACGCCTTCGCCGAGGCGTACAACGCACAAGGCGCCAGCCTGGTTAGGGCTCAGCGAGGCGTCGCTAGCAACCTTGCCTTGTCATTTTGAGGAGATCCGGTGAGAGGCACCGAGGCCGCCAACTTCTGAATAATGGTAAAGTGGTATTGACCCGTGCATGGCGGCCGACCTGAGCGACGCACTGACGTCTAGACTCGCGGTCCGCGGACTGCAGGTGGACGGCGAGCGGAACAGCTAATCTCGGGAGGCGCGATGTGTGGGATTTGTGGAGTAGCAGGCGCCGACCCGGGTGCGCCGCCGGTGGATTTCGGCTGCCTCCAACTGATGACCGAGGTCATCACGCACCGAGGTCCGGACGAGGATGGCTATTACCTAGGACCTGGTGCCGCGCTCGGCATGCGGCGGCTTAGCGTAATCGACCTTGAGGCTAGTCACCAACCGCTGACGAACGAGGATGGAACCGTTGTCTGCGTGTTTAACGGCGAGATCTTCAACTTTCGGGCGTTGCGTCAGCGACTTCTTGCCGGTGGTCACCAACTTCGAACGATGGGCGACACAGAGACCATCGTTCACCTATATGAGGATTACTCGGAGGACTTTCCCCGTCAACTCCACGGCATGTTTGCGATCGCCGTGTGGGATACGCGACGTCGGAAACTGCTTCTCGCGAGGGATCGTCTCGGGGTGAAGCCGCTGTACTACGCCATTACTTCGTCAGGGATTTGCTTCGCCTCGGAGATTAAAGCTCTTCTGGCGTCGGATTTGGTCTCGGCCGAGCTGGATCTCAATGCTCTCCGTCTACTTCTCACTTTCGGCTACGCGCCTGGCGAACAGACCATCTTCGCGAATGTCAAGAAGCTTCCGCCGGCGTCGATACTGCAGGTGGGAAGACGGGGCACTGAGGGGCATCGAGCAGTATTGGACTCCCGACGAGCCTCCGCCGGTTGCACCGGGGTCGTGGCAGGAAGACGAAGAGCACCTACTCGAGCTACTCAGGCATGCGGTACAAGCGCGGATGGTCAGCGACGTTCCTGTGGGGGTGATGCTCAGCGGCGGGCTCGATTCGAGCCTTGTGGCAGCGCTCATGGCAGAGGCATCACCCAGACAGATCCGTACGTTTTCGGTCGGATTCGAGGAAGATCAAGAAGGAAACGAACTCTTGTGGGCAAGGCGGGCTGCAGAGAGGCTCGGTTCGGAGCATCACGAGCTACTTACGAGTGCCACTGAGCATTGGGGGCTCCTCGACGAGGCGCTTTGGCACCTCGAGGAACCGATCGCAGATCTCTCGTTCCTCGGCCTTCTTTTGCTGAGTCGTCTTGCCCGCGAAACGGTGACCGTTGCTCTGTGCGGACAGGCCGCGGACGAGCTGCTCGGTGGATACCCCAAACATCGTGCTGCCTGGCTTGCCAACGGCGTCTCGCGCGTCCCGGCCGTGGCAAGGACCGGGCTAGAGCGGGCGGCGAAGCTCGCAGACGAACGGGGAACCATTCACCGGCTTTTGGCGTCTTTGGGCGCGCAAGATGAGCACAGAAGGCTTATGGCTATGAGCAGGCTCGTAACACCAGAGCTCTATGCAGAGATGGCGGGACCTGCCCTCAGCGGCCAGGCCGACCCGGGCGCGCTCGCGCTTAGATCCCTGAAGGAGATCCGGTCCGGGGGGCTGCGCGACACACCCATGAAATCTCTTCTCAAACTCGACCTACAGACTGCGTTGCCCGATTTGATGTTCTTGTATTTCGACAAAATGTCCATGGCTGCATCCCTTGAGGTTCGCGTGCCGTTCGCCGACCACAATCTCGTTTCGTTCTGCCTGGCTCTCGACGACAGCCGGCGGATGCGTCGCTTTACCGGCAAGGAGATTCTTCGTCGTGTCAGTCGAGGGCTCGTGGATGACGCGATCATCGACCGTCCAAAACGCTTCTTTTTCAGAACCGGCAGTTCGGCATGGCTTGTGCACAACCGCGAGCGTGTGCGCGATGCGCTTCTTGACGAACGGGCGCGCAATCGCGGGATTGTTCGATTCTCAGAGCCTCCAGTCGTGGGTTGATCCACCGGTCAATGATCCGCGGACAGCAGAACCGCTCCTGTTGGCTTTCCTGATTGAGCAATGGCACCGAACCTTCGTGGACTCAGACTGCGCCATGGCCTCCCGGCTGTCGGAGGCGAAGGCAGCGGTGGCCCGGCGACCCCCGTCGCTGCCAGAGCCTTGAGGCGCTTAGAGTTCGCGGGCGGGATGGCATCCCAGGCGGAAACCCTCGGTGACTTGGACCACCTGTTGGCGCCGGTGGAAGACTCACCCACCTTCGCCGGTTGAAACGCACCCTGTTGAGGGCGGTGGCGGAGCGTCCAGGGGTCGGTGGACCTGGCTTGGTCGTTGTCGATCGAGGCCAGGAGGAGCCGCCGCGTCATCCGGGCACCGTGTCCGACCGCTCACGGTTTCCCAGACACTCCAGCTCGTGAAGCCCGGAGGAATCGCTTCCGCTTTGGGCTGCAAACGGATAGCCTTGGCCCGGTGTTGAGCGAGCCAGCTTTGTGCGGTAGTGAGTGACTCTCCCGTGCTCGTGCTTGGTACCGCAGATTGGAACCAGCCTATAGCGACGAACCAGCACTATGTGGTCCGGGAACTTGCGCGGGCACACAAAGTGCTTTTCGTCGAGTCGATCGGTCTGCGGCGCCCAACGCTCTCCTCCAGCGACCTGACGCGGATCGCGCGGCGTCTCAAGCCTGCGCGTGCGCTACCGAATATCGGGCGTCTTGTACCGCCGAACGTTACAGTCATAACTCCGAGGGTGATTCCGGTTCACGTTCGTGCCACCCGGGACGTCAACCAGCGGCTTCTCCACGTGGCCGTCAAGTCATGGCTTGACAGCCCACCGCCTCGACTTCTTTGGACTTACAGCCCGGTCACTTATGGCCTAGAGGCCTACGCCGATCTCACGGTGTATCACTGCGTCGATCTGCTTGCCGAGGTGGTGGGTATCGATAAGGCGTTGATAGACAGAGCCGAGCGCAACCTAGCGAGACAGGGCGTCAAAGCTATCGGATCGAGTCGCGTTGTTGTGGAGCACCTCAAAGGCATTGGCTTCAATCACGTTGAGTACTGGCCAAATGTCGCGGATACGACGGCTATCAGCCAGGAACGACCTAGTGCGCCAGATCGGCGCGGGCGGGCTATTTTCGCTGGGCGGCTTACAGCCGACAAAATTGACTTCGCGATAGTGCATGCGATCGTCGAAGCCGGCCTAGAGGTGACCTTGGCCGGACCGGTCGGCACAGAAGCGGATCAGAGGGCGATCGATAGACTTGCCGCCGCAGGGGTTGAGTATTTAGGGCATCTAGACTTTCGTCAGCTAGCGCGCGAGTACTGGAAGTCAGCGGTTGGCCTAATTCCTTATCCCCTCAACAGTTATACTGCGGGCGTTAGTCCCCTGAAGCTGTATGAGTACTTGGCTGCTGGCTTAAGCGTCGTAGCGACGCCACTGCCCGAGATTCGGCGAGCCGACATCGGCGGTGTAACTATCTGCGAGAGCGTCGACTTTCCCGATGCTGTCGCAGCCGCGGTGATGACCTTCTCGGAGTCTGAAGCCGAAGCTCGGATGGACATGGCACGTCGACACAGCTGGGTCAGTCGTGGTGAGGCGGTGCGCGCCATGGTGCACCCGATACTCAGACCATGAACAGCTTCGCTTCGGTCCGGGGTGCCGCCAATACAATGGTTCAAGGTCAAGCAGACGACCGGAGGGCGTGTTTCACGTCCCAGCTCACGGCTAGCAGGATTGGGTACCGACGCGGAGGATTTGCCCGCGCCGCCCACACGGCTCTCTCGGTGTGCGACATGATTTCTTGCGGGACTGGAGATGACATCACGACGCGTTGGGCTAGGGGTGTCACCGCGCAGTTAGCGGCCGACCGGCTGCGGAGCACACGTCCCGACCTTAGGTACCGTGAATGAGATGGCACTTGCGGGCGATCAAAAAGGGGGGAGCGCGCAAAAGTCGGCCATAGGCCAGTCTGTCAACGGGCCTGCCCCTAAGCGCTCGGTGCATCGACAGGCTATGTATCAGCTGTCCGGGCGGATTCCTGCTGCGGGCATCCAAGCAGTCGCTTTCGTGGTTCTAGCGCGCAATGTGTCGCCGGCGATTTTCGGATGGATTGCGGCGATCAACGGCATCACCACGGTGGCGGCCGCGGTCTTCGATATCGGCTTGACGCCGTACATAGCGAAGTATCACGTGCACGGAGATCATGCGCGCGTGCGGACGGCAATCAGGCTCAACACTGTCTCAACCATCCTGCTAGGTATTGCGTGTGCAATTCCGATGGAGCTGGTCTTCGGGCACGATCTACCCCTCGGGGTTCCCTTGCTTGTGACGCTTGCCAACGCGATCGACAAGAACGTCGAAACTCTGTGTGCCATACCGGTCGCCCAGGGTGCCACCGGCTATTCGGCGGCGTCGATACTCATACGACGGATCTCTTGGCTGGCGCTCTTCGTCCTGCTTGGCGCCTTGGGTGTTGCAGCCGCACTTGCATTTTCGCTGGCCTGGGTGTTGTCAGAAGTCCTCGGACAGATCCATGCGCGACCTATCGCACGACGCTGGTCTGGAGGGGCGGGAGCCGATCACCCGTGGCGCGCTACTTTCCGCGAAGCGGTCCCGTTCTGGATTACGACTACCACGTACCAGACACGCCTGCTGGACGCGCCCATTGTGGCTGCAATCGCGTCGGCCGCCCAAGCTGGGTATTACTCGGCAGCGACCAGGATCGTGGCGCCGTTTCTGCTCATACCGGGGACGCTGACAAGTCTGGTGCTGCCTAATGCCATTCGTGGAACAAAAGCTGACGCAAAGAGGGCCGGTCTGTACCTTTGCGCATCGGCGGTTGGGCTTGCGCTGGTATTGGCTGCTGTGTTGCCATTGGAGTCGTGGGCAGTGGTGACGCTGTTCGGGGAGGTTTACAGAAGTGCGGTGCCAGTACTCGGCGTAGCACTAATAGCCGCGCCTTTCATCGCACTGTCCACGCCGCTCGGCTCGCTTCTAATGGCTCACGGGCTCGAACGGCTCGTGGCGGGTAGTGGTGTCGTTTTCAGTTTCGTGACGCTCCTAGCGCTCGTGGTTGGCGCGGCCTCTGATGGTGCCGTGGGCGCGGCAGCCGGTCTAGGCATCGCGTTCCTGCTCCAGTGCGTGGTGCTTGCCATAGCTGTGTGGCGGGTGCTTTGAGTGACGACGATGCCTCGCCTGTGGTTTGGCACGGCTGGCTCCCAGACACCCACCAAGAAAGCTATGTGGTTCACCTTTCGCTGGCGAGTGTCCGCATGACGTCAAGGTGCTGCGTTGCCCAGAGCGCAATGTCGTTCCTAGTAGCCCAGTCGCGACTCGTGGCTCCTGACACGCCGACCGCGCGATCAGCAGCTTCGGCTAAGGCGGTCGCATCGTTATCGGCAACCAGCGCTCCCATCGCGCTCGCGAGATATGCAAGGCCGGAACCTTCGTTCACCACAATCGGTAGCCCGCACGCAGCTGCCTCAAGGATCGCGAATGGGGCGCCCTCGCCAGCTCCAGTTGAGGTGAACAGGAAGACATCTGCAGCGTGATAGGCAGTGAGGACATCATTGCGATAGCCGAGAACCCGAACCGTCGGGTCATCGCGAGGAATCTGGACGAGCATCGGGCCATCGCCGAGCATCAACATAGTCCCCTCGAATCGGCGGCCTGCTTCCGCAGCTGTAATCGGAAGCTTGCTGGCGGTCACACGGCCCGCCCATAGCAGCACCGGCTGATCGCCGACACCGAGTCGAGCCCGAGCCAGCGATCGCTCGTCCGGGGTCGGTGGCCGCAGCACTGTGGTGTCGATCGCATTGGGGATCACTCGGACCTCTGCAGAACCTTGGACGACCTCAGTGACATCCGCCGCCACCAGGTCAGATACGCACACGATCATTCCTACTCGTCGGGCCGCGCGTCGGTACCCAACCCCCAACGCTTTGCCCCAAGATCCGGCGGCCCATCTGCCGTGCTCGGTCCAAATCACCGGCGCGTGAGGCGATAGGGCTGCAGTAAAGCCGATCTGCTCGCGTTTGAACTGCAAGTGGTAGATGTCACCGCGGAGCGCTGATGCAGCGCTGGACACACGGCGGCGTTCGGCGGGTGTCCGCAAAAGCCCTTGGGCGATGGTCCGCTTGCCCCACTTCGGGCCCAGGTTAATCGAGCATGACGGCAGATCCCACCAGGAATGGAACCTATCAACGTCACCTGTTCTCCGCGTGCAGCAAGGATTGAGTACAGGGTTCGAAGATAACGCTCAGCACCGCCGGAAGTGCTGCTCTGGCATACCGGCACGATGTGCATCCAGCAAGCCTAACCGACGTCCGCACGCGCCGCCTTAGTCGGCACGGCGCGGCCCTGTGAGGGGTTAGGCGCCCGGGTGAAAAAGTCCGAGAGTATTTCTCTGTCGCATTACGTACGCGAGCCCTGGGGCTTGGGTCGGACCGCCCGTCGCCAAGGCAGAGTGGCTGAAACGAGAACATCGTAGTCGGCACCAGCGAGCTCATCCCCAAGGGAGACCGGATTGAACGGAAGGCGTGGTCGGCCCGGCTTTGGGGCCATCGCGCCATAACGGTCTAGCAGGAGGTTCAGCAGATGACAAGTAGTTACCCAGCGAGCTTGATGGTTAGGCGAATCACCTCGTACGTACCGGCACGGGCTCGAGTAGCTCGCAGCGAAGTTCCCGACGCCAGACGGGCCGATCCGAAGTGCTCAAGCCGGGGCGAATAGATCGAGGGCAGCGGTGGGTCGCCTTCAACTTTCTGCCCGCGACGTCCGTATGGCTTGTTGACTCTTTGCACAAGAGAACAGCCGCCACACACGCGTCATCCTGGGGACGCGACCGACGCGGGCACCGGGTCGTCGCTTCTGAGCCGAGCCCTGCGCAACCCCAGCCACAGCATAGCCGCAGCCGTCACATATATCGGAGTCGAAGTACCCGCCGGCCCTCGGACCAAGTACAGGACGGCAAAGGTCGCATATGGGACAAGCGCCGCCAGACGACCTTCCGGCGCGAACAACCATGCGTCGTCGAGTCTAGCCAAGCCCCAGCAAATCACTCCGATCGCAATCACCATGCCGATCACCCCAAACTCAAGATACATCTCTGACTGGACAGGCATCGAGAGGTCAACGAATGAGTAGCCCGCGTGTCCGGCGACGAGCCAGGATGCAGGGCGGGATTTCGCGTGCCAGATTGCTCTCGGGACGAAGTAGAGAATCGCCGCCAAGGAAGTAGCTCCCGCTGTGTGTCCTACTGAGCCTACGTACAGGACGGTGTTCACGAGCTGCTGGAAGCCGTCAAAATCCGCGCTGGCAAACGCAGCCGTCCCGATCGCTCCCGTCGAACCTCCGCCACTGAAGGCCTTCGACAACGGATAAATAATCAGAAGCGCGAACAAAACCCCGGCTGCGAAGATCAAGCCTGCGCGCGACCCGCGGGGACGCCAGATGACCATGACCAAAGGCCCGAGCGCCGCCGCAACGTCCGCACGGCGATAGGCCCAGGGGTTATTCAGAACAAATGCGAGGCTGACCGCGACTATTGTTCCGAGCACGTCGGCTCGGCGCACGCGCTGGTCACGTAACCGCTGTTCGACTACGCGCCGAAGGAACAGAAATGCTGCGGCGATCGCAACTATCCCAGGCAGAGCAGCGGAGAACGCCTGGCTTGGGGCCGACAGCCCTGCTGAGACTAGTTGGGCGCTATACGCCGCGCGCGATTGGAACAACCCGCTGATCCCACCAGCGACTGAGACGGCGCGCGGGAAGAGCAGAATAGCTAGTCCGAGATAGAGCCACCGGACGAATGTTCGATCAACTGCTACTTCTCGAGTTGCTCTACGAACCTTCGGCCGGGCTGACGCTGAGACGAATGCCACGACGGCTACAACTGCGCTCAGAAGGTTCAGCTCAAACGCGGTGCGGACAGCACCAGACTGCGCCCAGATGGCGTTGTCTCCCCATGCTGCGACGTGGTGCGACACCAAGTAGATCGGTGCGACCCCCATCCATGAGAACTGGAAGCAGAACCAGACGGTCTGGACCGGCCGCAAGACGGGGCTAAAGCCTCGTACAAATCCCAGCAGGCAGATGACCAAATACAGACCTGCAAGGGACCCGTTCCAAGCCCCGAGGGCCACGATCCATGGGCGCAGGATCAGGATCGTCACAAGGCTGAGCGCAAGCCAGAGCCACGCCCAACTGATGGTCAGGGCTCGGCCCGTGTGTTCGGCTAGCGTTCTATGCTTTGCGGTCGACGTCAACCATGCCCACATCGTCACTCCGTAGCCGACCGACAACACCAGTCCGAGAACTGCGAGACGCGGGTCGTAGGCGACGAGTAACCCGGCGGCGGCAGCAAGTCCGATCGCAACGGAAGCAAGTGCGATCCGGCGTCGGGTCGCTCGTGGGCCAAGGCCTATGGCGAGACCACCCGATTCTTCCTTCAAAGTGCCGCTCCCGGCAGCCGCTCGTCCGCGTAGCCATTACGCCGAGGCGAACCCTTCCGGACCTCGGATAGGTCTGGGATTTGTAGCAGTGGCCGCGGTTGGGCGCATTCGTAAAAGTTACTCTTCTCACGGCTCTCTTTAGTCATGGTGTTGTCACGCGGCTTGCACATCGGCCGATGTCGTCACCCGGGAGGAGGCGCCGCGGCCACCGTGGAATGCCAGGCCGTAGGACGAGCCGAGCTATTCGACCGCAGCGGGGAAAGTCGCAGCATGGTGCTCGCTGGCGCGCGACACGTAACCGTAGCCGTACCGGTCTTTGGTCCGCGCGGTCTTGTTGAGTACGGCGCCGAGAATGCGTGCGTCCACTTGAATTAGAGCCGTGAGAGCTCGGCGTAGGCCGTGCCGAGTTGTCGAGCCTGGATCCAAGACCATCAATACTCCGTCGGCGAGCGTGGCAAGAGAACGGCATCCGTGACGAGAAGCAGCGGCGGTGCATCTACGACCACGAAATCGTATGCCTGACCCACGTCCTCGATCAGCGTCTTCATCCGCTGAGACCCGAGAAGTTCGGATGGGTTTGGAACTACGGAACCGGAGCTTAGGAGATCCAGGCCTCCGAGTCCATCGGGGGCCGCTGGGCCTTCGACAGTAATCACGTGTTCCTGCGGGTCATCGCCGTCGGCAAGCACTTCAGCGAGGCCTTGGGCGCTGCGGTCAACCCCCGTGTACCTAGCGAGCCTTGGACGACGAAGGTCGCCCTCCACCAGGAGAACCTTCTGTCCCTGATCAGCGAGTACGGCCGCGAGTGAGACACAACTTATCGATTTGCCTTCGTTCGGTGCGCAAGATGTGACCACGATCACGCGGGGCGGATTATCTACGTCGAGATACCGCAAGGAAGTCCGCAGGCGGCGAAATGCCTCTATCCGGGCAGCTGATTCGCGGTTCCTGAGGCCGGCCAAGCCCTCACTTGCATGGTTGTCGTAAGGGACATGAGTTAGAACCTGGAGCCCAAACTCATTGTTGATCTCGTCGTCGTTGTCCGCGACCGTGTTGTCGAGGCGCTCCAAGATCTGGGCGGCTCCGATCCCAATAAGCAACCCCAAAAGGACGCCGATCGCAATGTCCAACTTTTTGTTTGGCGACGATGCCGTTAGCGGCAAGCTTGCTGGACTGGATACGGAAACACGGACCGGTGAAGGTTTGCCCGGAATCGCTTCGAGTTGGTAAATAACCTTGATGTACTGCTGGGCTGTCGCGGCGGCGATGCGCTGCGCCCGCTTGGGGCTCGGGTCGTTGACGCTCAAGTTCAAAAGTACCGTGTTCGCGGGAGCCGCAGCGGTCACCGCGGCAACGAATTGGTTGTGAGTCATATGAAGTCCAAGCCGACGGATCACCGGCGCAGAAATCTCCGGGCTGGACACCAAGTCGATGTAAGACTGCACTCGAGCAGCGGTGAACTGGTCGCCGCTATATACATCAGCCGCCGTGCTCGCGGCTGTAGTGTCCTGGGCGGAAACAAACAGCTGGACCTGCGAGGTGTACTTCTCGGTCTCGGTGAACGCTGCAGCGGCCGCGACCGCCACGCAAACGATCACGCACCCCAGCACCAACTTCCAGTGCCGAAGGGTTCGCAGGAGAAAATCAACCGAATCGCCAGAGCCCACGATCTCTCCTTGTGTGTTAGCCACTGGACTGGTTATGGGTCAGATCACAAAGACGGGTGCGCGACAACGCGGCCCACCGATGTGCGGCACAGCTCAGCCGCCGGCCGGCTAGCCTCGTCATTGTCGGCGTAAGCATACATGGCGGCGGTATACCCGCGCGAGCGTAGACCGAGAACATCATCGGCCGTCGAGAGTCTCCGAGTACGGGGAATGGGCGGGACTGTCCGTCAAGTCTGGTTCGGGTTCGCGCGTGGACGGTCGCTCTTAGATCTGACCGTAGCGTCTCTGGCGAGGCGGAGCCATGTTCGGCAACGACTTGCCGGTTGACCCAATCGCGGACGTCACGGCCGAAGCGCTCCCTGCCAAACCTGGCGGCGTGCCGCTCACATGCGTCAGAACTCAAGCTGGTCACCTCGGCGACGGCCGTCGCGAATGCAATCGGGCTAAGGTCGGTCACCAAGCAGCCAGTCTCACCGTCGACCACCGTATCCAGTACACCGCCGTGGGACACAGAAATCACCGGTGTGCCCGCGGCCTGCGCTTCTACGGGCACGATTCCGAAATCCTCGACGGTGGGAAACAAAAGGCAAGCCGCATTGGCGTAAAGGTCACGGAGCTCGTGATCACTCGGAGACTCGATAATCTCGACGTCAACGGTTGCCCGATCCGCCAAGACGCGAAGGCGATCTCCATCGGGCCCTCGGCCAGCGATTTTCACTGGCATACCGATCAGCTGCCCGGCTTTGATAACAAGGTCGAGATTCTTGTAAGGGATCCACCGACCAACTCCCAACAGGTAGTCGCGAGCTTGTGGTATTCCATGCTGCCCGAAAAATTCCACTCGGACCGGAGGAGGAATTACCGTCGCATCGCGACCCCAAAAACGCTTGATGCGCGCCGCGACTGTGGAGCTGTTTGCAGCATAAGCATCAACAGACCGAGTTGCCCGCAAGTCCAAGTGGCGAAGCACCGTTTTTGCTGGCTTCGGGTATGGAGAGACGCCCCGACCGTCAATGTCGGCGCTCCACAAGTAGCGGGCCGGACTGTGTACGTACGATAGATGAACGCCGCCCTTGCGGACCAGCTGATTGGCATGCGCAAATGCATGCGTAGAGGAGATGACCAGGTCGTAATTCCCGCACCCCAGAGCCCGCCAGGCGGCCGGCATAAGAGGTAAGGTAAGCCACCGACGGTCTCGGAGACGTGGTCGATCGAGCCAGGTAGTGTGAATGACTCTCCCGCCGACGCTCAGATTGATTCCTGGCGTCACCGTAAGAGCATAGAGGTCTGCGCTCGGGAACTCCTGGGCTATCGCTTCGAAAACCTGCTCGGAACCAGCGTAGGCATCGACCCATTCATGAACCACTGCGACACGCAGGCTAGGTGTGTCAACGCACGCGGACACAGTTTACTAAAGCCCCCAGCTGATACTTCGTGCCACGCGCCCAACGCAGATTCCATGTCAGTGTCCCACTCAAACCCGCGCCTGACCAGCTCGTCCGGCGCGATGTTTGTTGACGCCGTCAGCTTCCTGACGCGTGCTGCCGAGAGTGAGCCCTTCTCAGTCGGGTTGATCACTTTGAGAGTCCTCGTCAGAGAACTCGCGAACTGTGGCGGCAGCGTGGAGGCAGCGGGTACGCGGCGACATCGTGGAACGCCTGACAGATCTCCCCAAGGGTGGACCGATGCGGATAGCAGTAATTGAGAATCATGTAGCGGTCTGGCTGAGTTGACGCGAAAAAGAGCGCCTTGACAAGATCATTGACGTAGCCCCCAGATTTGATCACGTCGCTGCGGCCGGGATAAACAAACGCGCGGCGCCTGAGAGCCCTTGCGAGACGCGTGAAGTTGCCTCCCTCCCCGGGGCCGAAGACAACTGCGGGCCGGATGATCACGAGTTTGCGAGACGCAGCGGCAGCCTGCCAGTGCCGGAAGATCTCCTCGGCCAGTAGCTTTGATCGACCGTAGTCAGAGGCTGGCGCGGGCGGCGTCGCCTCGGATTTTAGGTCTTCAGACGGACCGTAAACGGCGATTGAGCTCGTGAAGTAAAGCTCCTGCGCGTCCCTGTTTTGAAGCCAGTCCACGAGGTTCAGCGCACCGCGAACATTGGTCTCGTAGTACTCGTGAGGCTCGTGTCCAGGGGTGCGGTGAACGGCGGCGAGGTTGTATATGGCGTCGAAAGCTGGTCCCCGTCAAGCTTGATGGGCTCACGCACATCGCAGTATTCAAAACGAGCACCTTGGGGTAGTTCACACGGAGGCAACAAGTCCGCCACGACTACTGCCCAACGGCGTGCTAAAAGCGCCCGCACAAGGTGTGTTCCGATGAAGCCGGCGCCGCCGAAGACTATGGCGGAGCGACTCGTGGTCCGATCCGGCAGCTGCTCAGAGGTCATTTCTTCGCTCTTCACTTCATGACACGGATTATTGGGCTCGGGCCGATGAGTGTAGTCGTTTCGCGGGGCTTGTTGGGAATTGAGCAAAGTGCCAGTGCTCGCCGGCACGTCGCTTCAGGTCATTATGGTTCGAGTCGGGGGATTTGCGAACGTACGTCTTGGCCCAACCGCTCGGCCTTTGACTGTACTTTCGGCCAACCGCTTTGTAGTTGTTGACCGCCGACTGGACTTTGGCCCAGCCGCGCTGCCCTTCGCCCAGTACGCTCGGCCAATGGCTGCTGCGAAAGTACCGGACCACGGCAGAGGTCAGCGCTAGAGGTCTGGGTGTCAAGCAGCCGCCCGGCGCTCTTGACCACGACACCATGCGGCGGAGTGACTGCCAGGGTAGCCTTACACCTTGCGCGTCGGCGGGGCAAGGACGCGCGGGGCACCTACTTATGAGCAGCGACGAGTCCGAGTTTACCAGGGTGTACGAGGCCCACTTGTGGCAGGTCTATGGTTTTCTGGCGTATCGAGTGAGAGAACGCGATACGGCCGAGGATCTCACGCAAGCCACATTTGAACGGGCCCTCCGGGCATGGCCCCGGTTTGATCCGCGAAAGGCGTCGGAGCGGACCTGGCTCCTGGTTATAGCCCGCAATCTGCTCATCGACTACCAACGCCGAGACAGGCCGGAACTGCCCGGAGAGATCGATGAGCGCCGGCTTCCGCAAGTCTCTGGCCCCGAGGAGCAGTTCACCGAGCGGGCTGACTTACATGCGGCACTGCAGCAGCTCAGCGAGAGGGAGCGGGAGCTGATAGCCCTCCGTTTCGGCGCTGATCTCACCGGTGCCGAGATCGCACGGCTGACAGGCTTGTCGCTCGCCAACGTTCAGCAGATCCTGTCCCGAGCTCTGCGGCGGCTACGGGCACTGCTAGCAGAAGCCCCCCAGACGCATCCCTAGTCGATGGCTCGCTGCATCTAAGCCTGAGGCGTAGCTGGTGTTTCTCCCGGAGCGTGGCCTTAGTTCTCGTTACTGCGGGCCTCAACTATCGATTTGCCGCCTCAGACCGGACGTGAGGCCCGCGCGTGCTCTGTGGTAGAGGGACACCGAGTGCTAACAGCAGGCCTCGAGACCAGCCGTACGGGGTCGGATCGAGCCTTCCGGGCGTCGTCTTGCTGTCTCATGCCTTGCGTGTGCCTCGGAGGCGCTACGAGCTGCGGTCACGACGCGCTAGCCGCTCTGCGCCCAGGGCAGCGAAGTATCGCTGCCGATCTTCGCCCGCAGCGTCTCCCTGAAGATCAGGTGCGAGAGGTACCTCGAAGACCTGATGGGCTGAGACGCGTACTCTTCGCCAAGGTCTTCCAGCCGCCAGCGGTTCGGTCCTGGATCGAGACGACACCACTGGTGGGCGCTCGGCTCCAGGTCATCACCGTCTTGTAGTTGGTCCGCCAGGTGACGAACGGGAAGCGGAAGCTTGTGGCGCTGGGTTTCGCCCGCCCATTCAGGTAGTACACGCCTGCCTGGTAGGTGGAGGCGTAGTTCGGGATGGGTGGAGCAGTCGACGATCTGCCACCAGAGCACGGTGCTGACGCCCTGCTTCCAGAGGTTGAAGAGCGCCTGCTCGAGCCACCGTGCCTGCTCATTGATGGGGACCCCGTGGGGGTCGGGCGGGTCCGTGTCCCACGACGTTTCGGTTACCCAGTTGCCCTTCGGCCCGTGCGGCATCGATGTTCCGAGCCGCTCCGCCGCGTGAAGCACGCTCACGAGCTTGTGGACGTCTGGGATCGAGACGTCATCCGCCCAGTAAGCGTGCCAGTTCGGTCCGCCGATTCCATACGGGTGGGAGTCGATCGCATCAAAGGACGTTGGGCCGCTGCAACCGGGCTGACGCGTGAGCTGTTGCGTGACGCAGAGCAGCTCGCGCTCGAACTCGACTGGCCGCATGCGTGCGGTGGCAGGATGTGCTCGGACTGTCGCCATACGGTGCCAAGGCCAGCGAGCACGACGTAGTTGGAGCGATTGACGTGCTTGACCGCGGAGTAGAAGGCGTTCTCCATGCTGCGGTAGAGGTCGGGACTGACCGGCTGGTAGCCGCTGGAGCTGGAGCGGCTCCACTGCGGCGAAAGGTAATCGGGGAGGTTCGGCTCGTCCCATGCCTGCCAGATCCTCACCCGCGGAAGCGACGTTCCCGGCGTGGTGGGATCGGCGAAGGAGCCGTCGTATCGGGTGGCGATGGCTCGCGCGAACTGCACCGAGGTCGGTAGCGTTCGGCTTCCAGGTGCCGGCGACCGCGCTCTTGGGCTTGTCCAGGCCCCTCGGCCCAGCTCGGCGCGCTCTCGATCGTGATCATGATCTTGAAATGGGCGGCGGCCAGCTCGCGCACTTGCTCGTCGACCTGGGTCCAGTTGTAGCTCGGATCCGACGGGTTGCTTGCGTCGAAGCCGGCCGGCAGGCGTCGCTGGTGCCACCTGGTTCCAGTAGACGCTCGAGGCGCACGATCTGCGCGCCTTCCTTATCGGCGCGCGGTACCCAGCGCGCCTGCGTTGAGGCGCTACCGGAAGCGAGTGCCACGTCGGCGCCGCCGCTGAACCCCAGCGTCAGCGGCGCGAGCGCCTTTGCCCGCGGCACTGGATCGACGTGCGCCGACGCGCTTCCGCAGACGAAGGTGGCCAGCAGGCAAGCTGCCAGCAGCCGCCGACGCCGCTCGCTTGAGTCTCACCATCGCGATGCTCAGATGACCCCGGTGCTGACCAGCAAGCCCAGCAGCACGATCAGCGCTCCGACGCCAGCCAGCATTCCCGCATGAGCCCAGCAGTCGCGCCGGTCTGTGTCCGTAGCCCGGGTCCAGGCTGGTCAGCCGCCGCCCGAGCGCGCCGCGGAATGCGGGCGTCGGTGAGGGCCGGCGCGCCTCCAGCGCGGTGGCGACCATCCGGTCTTCAGGGCTCAGGTTGTCCTCGGGCTCAACCATCACGATTCACGAAACAGGGACGACTGCGGGTTCAGAGACTTCGCCTTAAGGTAGGACACCACCGCAGCGTGAGCATCGCCATTCTCCGCCTGCAGGCGCGAGAGCACCAGCCAGTTGCTCCAGCTCTGCGGCTCGTCGCGCACGGCATGCTGGGCGCGCATGTACTGCTTGCGCGTACTTCCGCTCTGCTTCGTAGACGAGCGCGAGCTGGATCTGTGCCTCGGCGGATCCCGGCTCGAGCCTGACTGCGCTCTGCGCGTCGGTCAGGGCGGCGGGGAGGTTACCCGCGCTGGCCTCCGCCTGGCTGTTTGTCACGGCGCTGCTTGTCGCAAGCGGGAACGCGATCGCGACCAGGCAAGCCGAGGCCGACCACAACGGCAGCCACCTGGGTAGGTAGCCCGGCTGTTCGTACGCCGGTCGCGTCTCGTGCCGCCGGCGCAAGCGCGGCACCCAAGAGCAGGAGGACAGCGACAGGGACAACCGGCATCTGCCACAGCCAGTCAAACGCCGCGCCGATGAGGAAGGCGACCAGGGCGGCGGTGACAGCGGCGGCGCGCGTGCGCTCCTCATAGCTGCTTCGTGCAACCACGCTGAGTACGGCGACCAGCGCGGCCGCCAAGAAGGCCACAAGCAGCACCAGTCCGATCAGCCCGAGTTCCGCGTAGGTCTCGACATAGAGCGAGTGAGCGTTCTGGACGTAGCTCTGAATCGGCGCGCGCGGCAGCCAGTCAAGCTGGAAGGTGCCCGGACCTGAGCCGATGAGAACGTGCGGCTGTGGCGGAGTTCACCCCTGCGACCCAGTACTGGTAGCGGCCCTCCCCGCTGCTCGATCCGAAGCGGCTGGTCGAGGTGGCAGAGATCGAGCTGTGCGGGTTCTTGAAGTCGGTCCAGGCGTGCTGCAGACGGTGTGGAGCTCCAGCAGCAACGGCCAGCAGCCACGAGCACCACGATTGCGGCCGCCGACAGGATTCTCGCGCGCGCGCGGCTAACTGTTAAGAACCGCGGCAGGGTCGCGTGACGACTCAGTAGGCCGATGCCCAGTTGCATCACGCCGACGCCGACGCAGGTGAGCAAGGTTGCGATCAACAGGCTGGTTGCCTGACGGTGCTCGGCAGCGTTGCTCAGGCCCTGCTGGATGGCATGGCGGTGCAGACCGCCGTAGACGACCACGGCGCTGCCCGCCGCGGCCACGGCCGCGGTCGCGAGCTTCGGAATCCGCTCGGGGGCCAAGGCGATGAACACGATGACCGCCGCAACTCCCTCGATGACGCCCCCGCGTGAGAGCGTCAAGGCATCGCACAGCGCGACGATCGGGATGCTCGCCGTTGCGAGAGCCTGCATTCTCAGCGTCCGTGCCGATGTGGCCTGGGCCAGCAGCAGGGGCACTCCCACAGCCATGAGCGCCGCCAGCGCATTCCAGTAGTTCAGAGGCCAGGACAGCCGCTGGCGCGCCCCGCCCAGGAACTGCGCCGTTTGCTGGGACGCGGGGAATAGGTGCGGCCACAGACGTGAGGCCAGCGCCAGTGCAGCGACCACGACGATCGCCGTTGCCACCGCGGCGGTCGTGTGCCGCAGCGCCTCGCCGCGTTCGCGATGGATCGCCACCCCCAGGACGAGGATCCCCAGGTAGCAGGTCACGAGCGCGAGGTCCTGGAAGCTTCGCCCAGAGCTGATCGACCAGGTGATGCCCAGCGCCGTCCATGCCGTGAACGCGGCAAAGCAGCCGACCGTCCACTTGGCGCTTCGGGTCAGTCGCGCTGCTGGTAGGAGTCCCCAGGCAGCGGCGACCACCACCACCCACCAGACGGCGATGCCGACCTGGCTATGGGTCGCAAGCGCGTAGCCCCCGCCATCAATTGCCAAATACAGAACAAGAGCCAGCGACAGGACCCAGGCGCTCACCGCCCGCGTGTTGATGTCCCACGGGACCCTCCGGGATGGCGCCACGTCTCGAAGCGCGGTTGCCTCGGCAACGGGGCTCACGTCGAGCGCCTCCGGTGGAAGATTCCGATCGCGCTCACGATCACGAGCGTCGCGATCAGGAAGACCGGCAGGAATGCACCCATGCCACCGCCTCCGGTTGAGCCGGTGAGCGACTTGAGCACCGCGGTCGAGGGCGCGGTAGGCGCCTTGCTTGCGGTCGGCCTGCGCTTCGATAGCGGAGGCGCCGTGGCCTCGGCCAGGGCGGCCGTGGACTTGCCGGCGGTGCCGCGGTGATCGAGCTGCCGGGTGACTGCTGCGGGAACCGCTGACCCGGTCGCCGTTCGAGGGGCCGGCTGAGCTGCCTGGACCCGACCCTCCGCCTCCATGGGTTGGCACGACCACGCTGCTGGAGGGCTTGTTGCCCTTTACGGTGGGCACGTCCTCCACGTATTGGCTCACGCCCGAGTTGCCCGGGGGCGCGACGGTTCCCTTACCGTTGGCGAGCGCGGTAGCGGGCATGCTCATCAGGCCCAGTGTCCCGAGCGCGATGACTGCGCAGAGGAGCGGGGCTGCGCGGAGAAGTCGACCCATCATGTTCTTTTACGGATGAGCGAGGTCCAAGCTGACAAGGCAGGCACTCAATGACCTGGTCGCCGGTGCCGAAAAGATCTCGAAGCCAATGTCAGCAAAGCGCGGTGTCGTGCGTATAAGCGATCAGGGACCCCAACCGGGGGCCGCAAGATTGCCAGACCGTATGGTCGAGGAGGTTGTTCGGTGAAAAACAAGATTGTGGCCGTGGTCATAGCCCTGCTGGGCTTTGGCGCCCTGGCCGCATTACCCGCTGCGTCTGCACGCACCGGAAACTGGAAGGCCTGCCCGAGCGGCCAAAAGCGGGTCGACGACTCGTGCCGCTGCCCAACTGGCCTGACGAAGAGCGGCGACTCTTGCGTCTGCCCGAGTGGCCAAAAGCGGGTCGGCGACTCGTGCTACTGCCCAACGGGTACGAGCAAGGTAGGGGACTACTGCGAGTGCCCGCAGGGTACGAGCAGGGTTGGGGACTACTGTGAGCCGAGTGGCGGAGTAAAGCCGCAGGGTCCGCCCACGGTCGATGACTGGTTCCTGTGGGGCGCGAAGGGCACCCCCGGGCGTGGTCCGGCGCTCAAGTTCAACCTGCAAAAGGGCATAAACGGCGCGCCGGGCATCAAGCAGTTCACGCTGATACTGCCTGACGGCCTGACATTCGGGGCCAACTCGAAACTGGTCCTCGTGAAGCGGTTAAAGTCGCTCAAGATGACCAAGACGACCCTCACGGTCACGCTTGAGCCCCGGCCAGGCCAAGGTTCTCACCTACCTGATGAACCACGTGCTGATTGAGAGCAACTACCTGCGTGGGAGCTCACGTCGGGCAAGATCAAGACCCTCACGTTCCAAGTGGACGTGACCGACGACAAGGGCAAGACGACGGACCTCACGTTCATCGTCACGCCGCAGGCGTGAGCTAAGACCTCAGCGAGAGTCTCGGTTGAGGTGGGTGGGCGGCAGAAGCCGCTCACCCACAATTGCTTTAAGGCCAGCACCGAGATCCCGCGTGTCCGGTCGCTCGGGGCTCATGCCCTCGCGGCCTCATCGGCACCAGATCCCATCCGCTGGCGGCCTCCGGCCCTGCTACGAGTCGGTCAGATACCGCACCAAGCCCGAACACGTTCGGTCGGTCCTCAGCAGTGTCATGCCGGCAGGCGTGCACGGGCGGACTGGCCGACCTACCCCACAACAGACTTTGCGCGGCAATGACAGACTTGAGGCGGCGCTCAACGCCGATCCGGCGATCGAAGCGTGAACTGCTGCCCGTTGTGCGAAGGATTCACGTTGACGCGAGCCAGCCCGAACGGACGCTCTGTGCCCGCGGGCAACGAAATGCCCGCACATCGGGCAGCGCGTCTCCGGTCGCAGCACGGCCAGACCAGCCCACACCGATAATCCCCGCTGCGCCAAGGCGGCACAGCCCCCTCATACGACCGGATACGCATTAGTCTTCCGCCCCCCAGCGGAGTCTACGACTCTTACAGTAATCCGGCTTGCGAACCGGGCAAAGTTTCCTTTTGCGGCCACCTACCGCTTTTGGGGGTGAGCGCAGCATCGGTCATCGGCCGTGTGCGGTCGCTGATCCGCCCAATAGATCCTCAGGATCGATCGATCGCAGGTACGCGGCTGTGACATCGAGACGAGGGTGACCAAGCTGGCCCTGACGACCCGCTCCCCGGCGCGCGCGGTCATCGCCGATAGGGCGCTCGCACTGTCCGCGGGACGCAGACGGCAAACAGCCGGGCCATCCATGGCCTCAGCGGTGATCGGGTCTGGTTGAAACCGCCGGTCAGCGACCGTGGCGGCTGAAGACGCGTGCTGCCGTGGACAGCAGGATGTCCACGTCGGCCCAGATGCTCCAGTTCGACGCGTACATGTAGTCGAGCTTGACGAGCTCTGAGAGGCTCGCGTTCATCGGACCGCGCAGCTGCCACGGACCGGTCATGCCCGGCGTGAGGCGCGAGCGATGGCGGTCATAGCCCTCGAGCAGCGCGTCCTCGGATTCGACCAACGGTCGCGGCCCGACGAGACTCATGTCGCCCTTCAGCACATTGAACAGCTGGGGAAGCTCGTCGAGGTAGGTCCGCCGCAGGAACCGCCCGAGCCTGCGTCACCCGCGGGTCATCGGTCATCTTGAACAGACCGTTCGTCTCGTTCATCGCGTGCAGATCCTTCTGCATGCTCTCCGCGCCGGTGACCATCGAGCGGAACTTGTAGATCGTGAACGGCAACCCCTGACGGCCGATCCGCTTCTGGCGGAAGAGCACCGGTCCTGCGCTATCGAGCTTGACCGCGATCGCAACCCCAGCGAGTACCGGGAGGGCGAACAGCAACGTGACCGATCCGAGAGCCAGATCAAGCGCGCGCTTCAGCGCGACGGACGAGCGCGAGAGACCGAACCGGGGGATACCGAGCAGGATCATGCTGTCGAACTCATCGACGGTCGTCGCCGCACCCACCACCGTCATCACCGTCGGCATCAGGCTGACGCGGATTCCGAGCCACTTGGCGCTCTGGATCAGCTTGAGGCTCCCGCGCTCTCCCCAACCTGCGTGGGGCACGACACGATCCGCTCCACGTTGAGCTGTTCGACCAGCTCGTGGACTCCTGCCACCGAGCAGTCGACGTCGTCGTCAGGGACGGTGCCGATCAGGTCGAGCCCGGGCACGTCCCGGAGCTGCTCTGCCAGCTGCATGCACTGGGCGGTCCTGCCCACGATCAGGCACCGCTCCGGTGTTGTGAACCGGCGGGCGATGCGTCGTGCTGCCGTGCGCGCCACCATGGAGAGCGCGAAGAGAACGCCGAGCATGAAGGAGAAAACGCGGATGCCGTGGTCCGGCAGTGACGTCGTCGTCACCCACCAGGCCAGGTAGATCGCGACGGCCGTCAGAGCGTCGGACCTGAGGACCGCTCGCCACTCATGGATCGTGGTCTTGCGCAACACCATGTCGTCGCGGTCGTAGAGACCCTGAATCTTGGCGATCAGCACCGCGGCGAGCGGTATCAGCAGGAACAGCCAATGCAGTGGCCGGCCCCAAGCCAGCGATGTGATCCCGATCGTCGCGAGCGCTGCGACGCTGTCGGCGACGCCGAGACTCCGCCGGTAGAACTTCTCGCGCTGCATCGCGACGTCCACCGACCTGAGTCGGGCCACGTGATCGCTGTCACGAATGTCGAGCGTCGCGGCGAACCGCCGGTTAGCCCAGTGCTCGCGCTCCCTGACCGGTAGGTCGAGTACCTGTGCTTGTCTGCGCAGGCGCTCGCGCCTGGCTTCGATGCGCTCCGGTTCGGTCCCGGCGAGCGACACCTCAAAACCACCCTGATTATTGGTCACCGCGACGGCTCTCCTTGCTATACGCAGTCGTGACTTCCCGATAGGGACCTGCCCCGGCCCCTGCGGAATACCCCTTAAACGTCGAACCCCTTGACCAGCACGACGACTATACGTCATGCCCCCGATCACGCACACCGGCCATTTGTCGAAAGTCGAAGCCTAAACAGATGGCCCGGTGGCGCGGGGAAAAATCTGAGCGTCGCGTCCGGCGCCGCTGACGAGATTGTCAGTCTGAATGGTCTCCGCCGAGCGTGTGCAGCCACTGGTCGGCGAGTACGCGCCCGTCTCGTGGCGGAAGACTCTCGAGCACGGCGGCGGGATCCAGCGGTGAGCGAAGCGCCGAGGCGATGCTCGCCCCGAGCTCCTTCGCGCTCACATCCGCCGGCAGCACGGTGTGCCCCTGTGCCTGGAGCCAGGGCGCGAGGCCGGTCTCGGTGGTGGTGACCACCGTGCAGCCGACTGAGAGCGCCTCCGTGATCGCCGCATTGATCTGCTCACGCCAGTGGCCCCAGCGTTGAGAGGGGATCGCGATCAGCGAGGTGTGCGTGAGGATCTCAATCACCTGTGCGCGGTCGATCTGGCCGCGAAACGTCCGGCGCTCCGGCTTCTCTGCCGCCCATCTTGCTGTGTCGTCGGACAGGGGGCCACCCCCGATGATCGTCAGATGCCCGTGCGGCAGATCGTCCTCGACTGCCTCCCAAGCGCGCAGCAGCAACGGCAGACCCTTGCGCTCGTGCAGGACCCCGACAAACGCCACCGTCCCCTCGCTCTTGGTCGGCGCGGCGGTGAGCCGGGAGGCGCGCACCTGAGGGATCAGTCTCGTGGTTGGCCGAGCCCCCGTGAACTGGGCGTACAGCGTGCGTGACGCCTCGCTTCCGTAGGCGATCTTGTCGACGAGCAGCGGGATCAACAGCCGCAGGATCAGGCTGACGAACTTCGCCGGGAGGCCGCGGAGCCGCTGTCCGCGCGGAACGATCGCCTCGAGGTCGTTGTTCTCGATGGCGAAGAAGACACGCTGCGATTGCGAGCCCACGGTGCGAAGTCTGTGTGTGGCTGCGAGCGCGACCCAGAATGGGAAGTAGTGGAACCACAGCGGCTCGAACAGCTCCAGCGTCTCCGGCGGGGCTCGCCAGACCCGGACCAGCGCCTGGAGCCTGGAGACCTGCTCCCAATCGTCCGGAAGCTCGTGGCTTGCCGCCTCGTAGTAGAGCTCCAAGAAGAGCGTGGGACGCGGAGACTCTGCGTTCAGGTCATCGATCAGCGACGAGCGAACCTGCGGGAAGACTCGCAACGATCCTTGGGGAGGACGCACGTAACTGGGGAAGGGCGGTTAGCGCTGCGTCGCCAGGTTAATCGGTGGCAGGCTCTGCGGGGTCATAACTCGCTCCACTCGCATCTGGCGCGCCTCTTCCAGATCAGCCGCGGTCAGGTTCTCTGGGGTCCGGAACAGCGCGAGGCCTCGGCTCGATAGCTCGATCGCCACCTGCCGCTGGTGATTGTCCACGTGCTCACCGTGCGCGGGGTCCCGAGGTACGAGGATCGGGCGCTTCCCGCAGTGGAGCGCGGTCAGCGCTGAGCCGACTCCGGAGTGGGAGATGACCACGTCCGCGGCGGCGATGGCATCTCCCAGCTCCCGATTTGCCACGAGCCCCCGCCCGTCAATCGGTAGACCCCCGACGTCTGTGGCGCCGGTCTGCCAGAGGACGTTGCTGCCATCGGGAATCACCCTGATGCAGGCCTCCACGAGTCGCCGGAATTCCCAGTTCTCCAGCGTGCCGAGGGTGACGACGATGTTCCAGGGCCGAGACGTCGGTGAGCCGGCGGCTTCCTCCAAGGGTGCGGTCCTGTAGCCGTCGAACACGGACCCCACGTATCTGAACGTGTCGTCCGCCCAGGCTCGGTACTGCGAGTACAGGTGCATCCCCGGAAGCATGCGGGCCATCCTCGCTGAGAGAGACGGCCCATCGCATCGGGCGGCGCTCTCAATGAAGTGGCAGTTCTTGTTCAGCGTTCTGCCGACGATCAGGAACGGGATCACGACCTGCGCACCGGTCGTGACAACCGCCGTCACATCACGTCGACCGAGCAGCTTGACGGCAAAGTCGAAGTTCCTGGACGTCCCGATCGGATCCCGTGGTCGCGTCGGCCTGACGAAGACCACCTCCTTGCCTGAGAGCAAAGACATGCTCTGGGGTGACCGCCAGGTCACCCAGATGAAGTCGTCATCGACACCGCGGAGCCTCGGTGCGAGCTCGGCCAGCTGCTCGAGGTGCCCACCGCCCGATGCAATGAGCAGCGTCGTCAACTCGCCCTCCCCCCCGGTGAGGTTCCGTCCCCCATGCACTTCGAGCATACAGCTGGGCGCTCTCAGGCCCGGGGGTATTGTTGCACCGCTATGAGGGTTCTAATCGTCGTCAATTGGTTCCTGAAGTACGTAACCGAGCAGGCCGCGGGCCTGGCTGAGGCTGGTGCGGATGTGCAGGTGGTGTGTCGGGACAACCTGGAGGAGTTCGCCGGCAACGAGCCGGAATGGCACGAGTGCCTTCAGCGGGTGACCGTCACGACGGGTAGGGCACCGTGGGTCATTCAGGGTTCCGGCACCGGCCCCCGCGCGCTGCGGGATGCCGTGGGTGTTGCTCGGCAGGCGCGCCGCTGGCATCCGGACGTCGTGCATGCCCACCCCAACGTGTCCCCGGCGCTCTTCATGGTGGCGATTGCCCCTCGCGTCCCGTTGGTGCTCACCGTCCATGATGTGGTCGCGCATCCGGGTCAGACACCGATAAACGTGCCGAGAAGGGTGATGGAGCGCGCATGGGAGCGTCAAGCGTCGGGGTTCATCGTCCATGGCGAGGACCTTCGCCCGCTGCTTGAGGCGAGAGTCGGTGATCGACCGGTTGCGGTGGTCCCGCATGGTGTCCGGCCCGAAGAGCGGCCCGATCCGGTTCCCGCCCGGCCGAACATTCTGTTCTTCGGGCGCCTCGAGCCATACAAGGGTCTGCGAGTGCTGATGGACGCGATGCCGCTGGTCTGGGAGGTGCGGCCCGACGCCGAGTTGGTTGTCGCCGGGAGCGGACAGGCGGAGTCCGAGGTGACCGATGATGACCCACGGATACGAAAGCTCGCCCGCTACGTTCCAGAAGCGGAGGTGAGCCAGCTCTTCCGCGACGCCCAACTGCTCGTGGCCCCCTACACCGAGGCCAGTCAGAGTGGCGTCATTCCGCTCGCGTGTGCGCGCGGCATCCCAGCGATCGTGACCGACGTTGGAGCGCTCCCGACCCTGGTCATCGATTCCTCGCAGGTGGTCGCACCCGGCGATCCGCAGGCGCTCGCGCAAGCCCTGGTGAGGAATCTGGATCACGGGCCCGAGCTGCGTGACGCCGTGCATCAGAAGGCGCGCAGCGAGCTCAGCTGGCTCGCGGCCGCCAAGCCCACGATGCGCTTCTATGCAGAGCTCGCTGGTCGCTCATGAAGGCGCTCTTCCTGTGCCCCAACCTGGACGGCGGGGGTGCCGAGCGCCACTGGTCGATCCTGCTGCCAGGGCTCCGTGACCTCGGGATAGAGGTCAGCCTGGTCACGCTCGACGGTCGCGGCGAGTTCTTTTCGGTTCTCGAGCGGGCAGGGATTCCCGTCACCTGCTTCGCCGACCGCGGAAGGCGCGCCTCCGTTGCCGCGCTGCGATCGCTGAGGGCCGCGGACGCCGACGTCATCGTGACCCGCGCGACGAGCGCGGACGGCCTCGGGATGCTCGCTGCCAGGAGGAGACCGACCAAGTGGATCGCCAACTGGCACCGTCCGGATGGCCTTTCGCTGGCTCCGAGGCGAAGGCTGCTGCTGCGCGGCATCCTGCCGCTGGCGGATGCGGTCATCGCGGTGAGCGATAGCCAGGTTCCCGAGCTGCAGGGCTTCGGCATACGTCGAGACGCAATTCACGTGATCCACAACGGGACCGACTTCGCGGATGCGGGCACGGGCCGAGCCGCGAAGCGGGGGGAACTCGGGCTCGCCGACGGAGAGGTTGCGGTGCTCCTCGCGGGCAGGCTCGAGCCGCAGAAGCGGGTCGATTTGTTCATCAGCTCGCTGGCGCTGGCTCAGCGGGACCATCCGTCGATCGTGGGCTTGGTGGCTGGCAGCGGCCCCCTGGAGGCCGAGCTGCGCAGACAGGCTCAAGACGCGGAGGTTCAGGTGCGCTTCCTGGGCCGCCGTGAGGACATGCCCCAGGTCATCGCCGCGGCGGACATGCTGGCGCTGACGAGCGACAGAGAAGCACTTCCGTACATCGTCCTTGAGGCGATGGCCGGAGGCCTGCCCGTCGTCGCAACGGCGGCCGGCGCGGTTCCGGAGGTGGTGACCTCCGACGTCGGGATCGTCGTCCCCCCTGGCGACTCCGTGGCCCTCGCCACCGCCATCGGCAAGCTCGCAGCCGACGGCAGGTTGCGATCGGCCCTCGGCACCGCCGGGCGTGCTCGCCAGCTAAGTCTCTTCTCATCAGAAACTATGTGCGGCCTATATGCCGACGCTATCGTGAGAACGGTCTATGGCGCTAGCTAGACGCGCAGTCCTGCTGGGCGTTCTCGCCCTTGTGGTCACAGCTGTTGCCGCTGCCCGCGACACACACGCGCGCTCCGGCCTGCTGTTCAACGGCGCCAACAAGACTGCGTGGACGGATCAGTCGGCCACGAGCACACGAGTCCGCAGAGTCCCGAATCCGAGCAACGGCTCCGGTGGCGCGCTGCGGTTCCAGGCCTACAACGGAGACGTGTTTCCGCTGACTCCCACCACCAATCCTCGTGCTCAGCTCGTGACGCCACTCCCCGTCAGGGCTGGTGGTCAGTTCTGGGAGAGCTTCGAGGTATACCTACCGAGCAACTTTCCTCTCGCCGGGACCCGCCACAGCTGGATAGCGCTGGGCAGTCCTGCCTTCGGTCCACCCTGGACAGGAACGCCACCGGTCGCACTGTCAATCGTTGACGGCAACTACCGGTTTCAACGAGACGGATATGGCTCCCATCCGTGGCAGATCGCTTGGCAAACGCCGGTCCTCCTGGGCCAGTGGGTCCGATTCACCTGGCACGTGCTGCTCTCGCAGAGCGGCCTTGTCCAGCTCTGGATGAACAATCAGCAGGTCGAGCTCGCCGACGGAGCGACGTCGTCGGACACCCTGTCCATGCCGGTCCTCGACCCGGGCAACTATCGGGGACCGTGGTTCTCGCAGCTCTCGGTCTACTACAAGCACAACGCGTTCCCACAGGTCACCGTTTACTTCAGGGACTTCCGCATCGCGACGACGGAAGCCCTGGCGGTCGGCTGAGGGCTCTGATGCTGAGCGAGCTACGCGCTGACCTCAGGCGGGCGGCTCGTTACCAGTCGACCTACCAGACCGCCGACCCCACCCCGCGGGAGATCGCCCGAGCGGTCGTGGAGAAGATCGAAGTGTGGGCGATCGTCGAGTACCGGCTGCGCCAGGCAGCCGAGCGGTCAGCTCTCCGTTCGGTCTGGAAGCCGGTCACTTGGCTCACTCGCCACCTGGTCGAATTGGGCACGGGCATCTGCCTTCCCACCAGTGCGAGGATCGGCCCCGGGTTCGCGATCAACCACCACGGGCCGATCATCGTCCACGGGGGCTTCCGGGCCGGGGAGAACTTCACACTCAGTCACCAGACGACCGTGGGTGCACTTCACGAAGGTGTTCCGACCGCCGGCGACTGCGTGTTCATCGGACCCGGAGCACGAGTTCTCGGCGCCATCCAGCTGGGAGACCGGGCCATGATCGGAGCAAACGCAGTGGTCACCTCGGACGTGCCCGCCGACCACGTCGCTGTCGGCGTCCCGGCTCGTTGCCGACCCGATACGCGAGAAGTGTGGCTATCCGGGGCTGCGCGCCCGATGTAGCGACCCGGGGCCATTTTCGGGCCTGAATGTCCACTTTCTGGGCAGTTGAACCGGGGCGCCGAGGTTGCTCGCCTTCCCTGAGCTTCTTCTCATATCGGGTCGATTCCCTGCCGATAAGGGCCCAGGCGAGTGACCATGTTGGTGCAGTGCTGGTTCTTGCTGGACAGCGCAGGTATTGTCAGCCGTCGTCGATCGCACCTTGGTTTGAATCAACCGACAGACCCACAGACGAGCACGATGCTCAAACGTATTCGCCGGAGACTCTGGCTCGTTCTCCTGTGTGCGGTTGTGGGCGCTGCCGTGGCCTACCAGCACGCGAGTTCGAAGCCCACGAGCTACGAGGCATCTGCGCAGCTTCTCTTCGGCACGAACCAGACCGTGCTGTCGGTGCTCAACCTGCCAAGCGGTGCGGCCGGCCTCTCCACGGCGACCCAGGCAACCAACGCCAGCTTGGCGGGGCTTCCGGCCATCAGTATCAACACCCAGAAGGCGTTGGGGGCTCACGTCCCGCCCGGCGGCGTCGACGTGAACACGGTGACCAACGGATCAACCAACCTCGTCGGGGTGGAGGCTAAGTCGGTCACCCCAGCGGACGCAATTGAGGTCGCGAACGCATACGCGGCTCAGGCCGTCCTTTACCAGCAGCAGCAACAAGAACAACAGCTGAAGCAGGGGATCGCAGGTCTCAAGCGCGCGATCGCCGCGCGCAAGCACGCAGGTGTCGGCCCTGGCACCCTACCGGTTTCCAAGGGGAACCTGGCCAGCATCGCCGCGGCGAATCCCGTCGACGTTTACGTTGTTCAGACCGCGAGCTCCGCGACCATCGTGAGCAACAAGGCCAAGACCAAGGCCCTTGAGGGTCTCCTGCTTGGCGCGATTGTTGGAGTAATCATTGCGCTGCTGTTCGACTGGCTCGATCCCAAGCTTCGGGATGTCAGCGATGACGACTTCCCTGGTCTGCTGGTGATCGCACCTGAGGACCTGCCGAAGCAGGGTGGCTATGAGGCCACGACGGGTCTCACGCGACGGCTCCTGAGTTCGGCGGGGCGTCCGGACGGTTCGCCTCCACAGCTGATCGCGATCACCTCGGCCGGCAAGCCGCAGGATGTGCAATCCGCTCGGCAGCTGGCCCTGGCCCTGGCTCAGACTGCCGCTGCCAACGGCCTGAGCGCTGGCATCGTGCGAGTCGCAAAGTCGAGCGATTCGGCCGGCGACTCCCCTGCTGAGCTCACGCGGACGAAGCTCATGGACGGCGTGGAGGCGACCGACGTGTCACCGCGGGCACTGCTCAGCGGAGCCGCGGCGCGCGATCTGGAGGCGGAGCTCCGTGAGACCTACAGGGTGATAGTCGTGATCGACGAGCGCCCCAGCGAGTTTTCCGCGCTGGCGCAGCTCGTCAAGGCGGCCGACGTTGGTGTGTTGCTCGTGACCCTTGGTGAGACGCGGCGACGGGACGCTGCTGTCGCGGCACATACGCTCGTTCAAATGGGACCGGCGAATGCAACGCTCGTGGCACTTCCTGCGGGATTCCGCGCCGCGCTGCAAAAGAGCGGTGCACTTCAGCCAGTGAGCTGACATGGTGGAGATCGCCCGCGACGGTGGCCGATGGCGGCGAGCGCCAACCGACCTCGCCGTCACGGGCGTGGCGGTCGTCATCGTCGCGGTCCTGGCGGCTGTCGCCGTCGGGGGTGCGCTGGTCTTCATAGCTGCGATCGCCGCGATCGCTGTGTTGGTCGTTGCTGTGCCGCGCCGGTATCGCGCCGGAGCACTGATTGCCGTGGCGATGATCGGCGCTGTCGACGGGCTGCCCGGGCCCGACCTGACCCAGCACATCGTCACAAACGGGATCTACGAGCAGGATTTCCTCGTCTACGCACTGATGGTCCTGCTGGGATGGGAGATCTACAGCTACCGGCTCTGGACCTTCTTCTCACGTGGCTTGGGCAAAGCCCTGCTGGTGTTCGCGGTGCTCAACCTGGCGTGGTGGGTCCTGACGCTCTACCGCACCAGCTGGATCTTCGGCATTCACATAAACCATGCCGCGAACTTCGGTCGGCCATTCCTCTACATAGCCATCCTCACGCCGCTCTTCGCGGCCGGCATGCAGCGCCGGGACACGCGCACTGCGCTGTTCGTGGTGGCCGGTGCCTGGTCGCTGGTGATCTCAGGGGCAAGCATCCTCGGCTCCATTCATCAGAGCTCGTTCACTCTGAAGCTCCTGCACGTCACGACCGTTAAGCAGACGGGCACGCTCACCCGGCTCTACGTGCACGCCGAAGATCTCCTTGTGGTGGCGCTCATGTTCGCCATTCCATTTCTGCTGGCGTCAACGAAGAAGGCGCAGCGGTGGTTCGCGGCGCTGGTCGCGATCTTCGCCGTTGTGGCGGTGGGTCTGCTGCAGACGCGTGCGTCCTATTACGGCTGCATCGGCGGGGCGCTGGTCGCTGCGCTGGTCTACATGAGCGGTGCTGATTCGCGCGCCTCAATCAAGCGGTTGATGGTCGTGTTCGCGACGCTGGCGGTCGTGATCGCCGGGATCTTCGTGTTCGCCTCGGGCTCGGGGATCGCAAAGGGGATCAATGAGGTGACCTATCGCGCGGCATCCGCGATCGGTGCTGTGAATTCGACAAACACGTACACGTCGACCGTGGCGGAGCGCAGCTACGAGCTGCATCTGCTCGAGCAGCGGCTCGGAGGTCAGTACGTCTTCGGCCTGGGCTTCATAGACCCGCGGGACCAGCCGGACATCAACCTCCCCTTCAACAGCATCTACAACTCCGACGTTGGCGTGTTCAACGTGGTGATCATGATGGGGGTGGTCGGGGCGGTGCTCTACTACCTGTCGCTGGTTGTCACAGCCGTGATGCTGGTCCTGAAGTCCAGGGCTTTGCGGGGAGAGCGCAGGCTCTATGCGCAGGGGGCGCTGGGCGCATGCGTGCTGACCATGATCACATCGGTCACGCTGGTGAGCTTCTTTGCCGTGACCGGGGTCTGTACCGTCGCAGCGGCGATCGGTGTCGGCGCCGCGGTCCTCCACGGAGACTCACCGCCTGAGGGTCGTGACACTCCCGCGCCACAAACCTGACAATGCCGCCGAGCCTGAATGGAACTGCGTCCCGGCCTGGCCGCTGTGTCCGTAACGCCTCACGATCGGGTGCAGGCAGGCGTTGATCACCAGCCCGAGTCCGATCAGCCCCGCGGCGGCGAGACCCCCGGCGTTCCCGTAGCGCTTTCTGTAGAAGATCGCCCGGCTGCGGTAGAAGTGATGCGTCGCAAGGTCGCTGACACGCGCGGTCGATGTGCCGCCGATGTGCTGGATCACCGCTTCAGGCACGTATACGGACTTGCCACCGGCAGCTCGCACGGCTTCGCACAGCGTCTCCTCCTCGGAGTAAAGGAAGAAGTCCTCATCGAACCCACCGAGTCGGTGAAAGAGCTGTCGGTCGATCGCCAGGCAGGCGCCCTGTAGGTAGGACACCTCTCCGCCCGCGCTGTAGCGGACGTCACCCCTGGGAAGGTTGCGTCGCAACGGCCCGCGCAGCCACCGCTTGGCGGAGGGCAGGAGCTCCACCGCTTCGTGGTAGGGCTGCGACCGGCGACGCACGGTGTAGCGGGGGCTTCCGTCCTGCTGTGTGAACGCTGGGCCGAAGATTGAGCGCCGGTCTGCGGCGACGTGGGCTTCAAGCACGGCCAGGGCATCGTCCACGACGCGCCCGTCCGGGTTCAGGAAGATGAGCACGTCGCCCGACGCCACACCGGCGCCGACGTTGCAGCCGTGTCCGAATCCGCGGTTGTTCGGAAGCGTCACCACCACGGTCCCCGGTCGGGCGGTCCGAGCGATCTCCGGGCTGCCGTCCGACGATGAATTGTCCACGACCACCGCTTCAACGTCCGGCGGCAGCGACTGCAGCATTCCCGCGACGTCATCCCCGGAGTTGTAGGTGACGGTTATGACCGACGCTGTCATGCGTGTGCTCTCGCTGTACCCTGGCCACTGATGTTCAGGGAGGCGTGCATCCGGTTGGTCGTCATGTTCGCGCAAGGCTACCGAGCGCCGGCAGCGCCAGATGTCAGCGACTGAACGGTTACAGACACCCCTGAGGCTGGCGTATCTCGTTTCGCGGTTCCCCAAGACCACGGAGACGTTCGTCGTTCGCGAACTCAATGAGGTCGCGACGAACCCCGAGATCGACGTGCAGCTCTACTCGGTGTTCCCACCCCGGGAGGGCGCCGCGGTGGTTCATCCCAGCGCGCAGCCGTGGGTCGATCAGGTCCGGCGCGCGGACCGAGTCGCCTCGCTCGCGGCCGCGCTCAGGTGGACTCTGCGCCGGCCGCTGCGGATGACCACCACCGCGTCGATGCTGGTGTGGGGCTTTGCGCGCCGCCCGCGGCAGCTGGTCGCCTCACTGGCGGCGATGCTGGCCGGCTGCCAACTCGCTGAGGAGATGCAGCGGGAGGGCATCGAGCACGTGCACGCCCACTTCGTCGGGCATCCGGCCACGGCGGCATGGGTCATCCAGCGGCTCACGGGGATCAATTACAGCGTGACGGCCCACGCGTACGAGCTCTACCAGGACAACGAGTTCCTGAGGCCCCGTATCCGGGCAGCTCAGTTCGTCGTCACGATCTCCGAGTTCAACGCTCGAGTTTCTCGCTCGGTTCTGTAACGGTGTCGCCCCGCCCATCTCGGTGATCAGGGCCGGGATCGTCCTCGAGGACTTCCCCTACCGGGAGCGCACTCTGCCGCAGGACGGTCCCATCCACGCGCTGGCCGTCGGCAGCCTGATCGAGCACAAGGGCCACAGGGTTCTGCTCGAGGCGCTCTCCGACCCGCAGCTCGATCGTGTGGACCTGACGGTCGTCGGCGAGGGGGAGGAACGACAGAACCTCGAGGTCGCGGCGCGGACCGCGGGCCTATCTGAGCGGGTGCGGTTCGTGGGTGCCAGACGTGAGGACGAGGTCGCGGAGCTGATGGCCAACTGCGACCTGTTCGTGCTCCCGAGCCTGATCGCCGCGAGTGGCCGCATGGAGGGGGTGCCGGTCGTGTTGATGGAGGCCATGGCGAGTGGCGCTCCCGTCGTCGCCACGCAAACTTTCCGGAATACCGGAGCTCGTCATCGACGGAGAAACGGGACGCCTCGCCGTGCAGGGTGACGCGAGCAGTCTCCGGGCACAGATAGCGGCGACGCTTGCCGATCCGGATTCAGCGCGTCGCATGGCCCGGGCCGCCAGGACACGCGTCGAGCGTGAGTTCGACGTGCGTCGCTCAGCCACCATGCTCGCCGAGTTGTTTCTGGCAGCGCGCGCGACCGCCCGCGTCGAGACACAGAACATCCATGCTTGAGCAGGACGCAGTCGACCGGACCTCCACGCTCTACACCACCGCCAGCCTGCCGGTCCTGATGTATCACCGGATCGCGCCCGAGACGCCGGAAGCCGGCGCGCAGTGGGCGACTACCCCGTGGGCGTTCGAGGAGCAGCTTGCCTGGCTGCGCGACCAGGGGTATGAGTCGGTGTCAATTGACGAGTGGGCGGCCAGCGTCGCCAACGACGCCGCCCTGCCTGGCCGTCGTGTCCTGATCACATTCGATGACGGTCTCCAGGACTTTGCCGACCACGCCCTACCGCTGCTGATCGCGTATGGCTTCCGGGCCGACATGCACATCGTCACCGGCCACGTCGGCAGAACCAACGCTTGGGAGAAGCCGGGATTTCCCAGCTACCCGTTGATGGACTGGCAGACGATCCTCGATCTTCCGCGCGACACCGTCACGATCGGTTCTCACACCGTCAATCATGCCGCCTCGCCGGGCTTGACCCGGCCACCGTCATGGACGAGATGCTGCGCAGCAGGCTCGAGCTGGAGGAGCGGCTGGGGCGGCAGGTGACCCGGATCGCATATCCCTAGGGATCGACGGACGAGTCGACTCCGAGCCTGGCCGTCGCCGCCGGCTACGACTACGCCTACACGATCGACGAGTGGTTTGCCGACCTGGAATGCAACCTGCGGGACATCCCCCGCCTGGAGATCCGCGGCGGGCTCGGCATCGCGCAGTTCGGAAAACTAGTGACCAATGCTTGAGCAGCAGGACCCATCGCGCGCGGTACTGAACCAGGCTCCGCCGCTCGAGCCCGTGAACCTGTTCGAGCTCGACCTCGCGCTCCAGGAGGCGCTCGCGCGGGAGGGTGGCGACTGGGGGACCGAACGCGTGCGTGAGGCGGGGGCCGTGGCCGGCGGCACCGAGGCGCGCGAGCACGCCCGGCGCGCGGAGCGCAACGTGCCGGTGCTCAATACTCACGATCGCTACGGCAACCGGATCGACGCGGTCGAGCTCGATCCGAGCTGGCACTGGCTGCTGCGCGGGGCGATCGAGCGCGGCATGTCAGGCCTCCCCTGGCGCGAGTCAGCGGCAGGGCGCACACGTCGTACGCGCGGCGATGTTCACCCTCTGGGGGCAGCTCGACGACGGTGTGATGTGTCCCGTCTCGATGACCTACGCGGCTGTTCCAGCGCTGCGCGACGGATCCGCAGATCTCGCCGCGGAGTGGGAGCCGCGGCTCACGGCCTACGACTACGAGCGCGGCGCGCTCGCCGGCATGGCGATGACCGAGCGCCAGGGCGGCTCCGACGTGCGGGCCAACATCACCCGTGCTGTGGATGCGGGGGAGGGGTGGTACGAGCTGCACGGTCACAAGTGGTTCTGTTCCTACCCGCCGTGCGACGTCTTCCTGGTGCTCGCTCAGGCGCCGGCCGGACTCTCCTGCTTCCTCGTGGAGCGCGGAGCGGGCATGGAGTTCCAGCGCCTGAAGGACAAGCTCGGCACGCGCTCGCTGCCGAGCGCGGAGGTCGAGTTCCGTGGCGCACGCGCACGGCTGCTGGGGGAGGAGGGGCGCGGCGTGCAGACGATCATCCGCATGGTCAATCACACCCGCCTCGACTGCATGCTCGGCTCGGTGAGTGGATACCGGCGCGGGGTCACCGAGGCGATCCACCACGCCCGGCACCGCAGCGCCTTCGGGGCACGGCTCGTCGAGCAGCCGGCGATGCAGAACGTGCTCGCCGACCTCGCGCTCGACTCGGAGGCCGCGACAGCTGCCGCCATGCGCGTCGCACGGGCGTACGACGAGGGAGAGGACGGGCGCGCCTTCCGGCGGCTGGCGACAGCGGTCATGAAGTACTGGATCTGCAAGCGCGCGCCGGTCCACGCGGCCGAGGCGCTCGAGTGTCTCGGCGGTAATGGCTTCGTCGAGGACTCGGGCCTCCCCGCGCTGTACCGCGCCGCGCCGATCAACTCGATCTGGGAGGGGTCGGGCAACGTCGCGGCGCTCGACGTGCTGCGCGCGCTGACGCGCGAGCCCGAGGCCGTCGCCGCATTCCAGGCGGAGTGCGAGCTCGCTCGTGGCGCCGATCGCCGCCTGGACGCCCACCTCGACCGGCTGCAGAGCCTCGAGCACAGCGAGTTCGGCGCCCGCCGCACGGTTGAGGACCTGGCGCTGGCGCTGCAGGCCTCGTTGCTGGTGCGCCACGCGCCGTCAATCGTCTCTGACGCATTCTGCGCCTCGCGGCTTGGCGAGTCCGGTCGGGCCTACGGCACGCTGCCGTCAGGCGTGCAGTGCAGTAGCGATCATCGATCGCACTCTGCCGCCAACCTGATTCCTACAGCCCGCTTAGCGGCGTTTAAGCCGGGGCCGCCACCCTCGGAAGCAGGATGAGCATGAGCCGCGAGGAAATGTGTCCAGCGGCCTCAAGCCGGCACTCCCGGATGCCGAAGCTCAACTAACGATCCGGCACTGAACCGGACGGCACCGGGAAACCCAAACACCTTCTCCTCGCTCAATGACACTGATCCTGGGCATTGCCCTCGCGCTCGGCTGCGCGCTCACGACGAATCTCGGCTTCCTCTACAAGCATCGCGGCGCCCGTGCCGCGCCGGCGGTCAACTTCCGGCGTCCGTTCTGGTCGACGCGTCAGCTGTTCTCGTCGCGCATGTTCGCGATCGGCATGCTCGTGGCCTGCGGCTCCTGGATCTTTCACATCGGGGCGATGGCTCTGGTACCGCTCTCGGTCGTGCAGGTGGTACTCGCCGGCGGCATCGTGCTGCTGGCGATCATGGCTGAGCGCGCCTACGGTGCCTGCGTCGGAAGGCGTCAGTGGGCGGGTCTTGGGATGACCGCCCTTGGGCTGGTCCTGCTCGGCATCTCACTGCCGGTTGTCCACGGCGCGCATTCGCGCTACTCGGTTCCCGGCATGATCGGTTTCGAGGCCGCCCTGATCGTGATCGGCACACTGCTGATCATGGGCCCGCGAATCGGTGCTCCGGTCCATCACCACGGCGTGATGCTGGGCGCTGCCTCCGGGATCCTGTTCGGCGTCTCGGACGTGGGCATCAAGGCGCTCACCGGCACGATCGGTGCGCACGGCCTGGCCGGCCTCGCCGACCCGTGGCTGGCGGTGATTGTGTTGGCCTCGATCGTCGCGTTCTTCTCCTCGGCAAAGGCGCTGCAGGACGGTGAGGCGGTCCCGGTGATCGCCGTCACCAGCACCGCGGCCAACGTCTCCGGAATCGTCGGCGGGCTGGTCGTATTCGGTGACCCGTTCCCCACGAGCGGCGTTGGCATCGCGATCCAGGTCGCCGCCTTCGCACTCGTGATCGTCGCCGCCTGGTTCACGCCCGCGCCCGCGCGTGCGGTCGCCGCAGTCCCCGCCGTCGCCTGATCGCGGCCGGTTCGGGCGTGGCCGCGAGTGATGACTCGCTGGCCTTTCTATGCAGGGACGCATAATGCATTCAGACATAGAGGCTCTTGACCGCTGAAGTCAAGCCGCTATGCAAAGGTGCATAATGGTGGTTGGCATATGGCTTCCACGAACCCCTTCACCTTTGGCGATCTGGCTCTGGACGACGCGTTCACCGACCGGGAGGACGAGGTGGCGGAGCTCGTCTCCGACATGTGCAACGGTCAGAACGTCCTGGTCTATGCGCCCCGGCGCTATGGCAAGTCTTCACTGACGCTGCGCGCGGCGCAGGGGGCGCTGCGCCGCAAGGCGCTCGTCGGCTACTGCGACCTGATGAAGACGCCGACCAAGGAGCGGCTTGCCGCGGCGCTCGCCAAAACGATCTACGCAGATATCGCCTCACCGATTGGACAGGCGTTTGAGCGCGCGGCGGATCTGTTCCGCGGGCTGCGCGTGCTGCCGACGATGGAGGTCGATCCCAGCGACGGCTCACTGCGCTTCAGCTTTCAGACCGGAAGACGGCGAAGCGACATCGACGACACGATCGAGCGGCTCCTCGAGTTGCTCGGCGAACTCGCCGCCGAGCGCAAGCGACGGGTGGTCATGATCTTCGACGAGTTCCAGGAGATCCTCACGCTCGATCCCAAGTTCCCGAACTTGATGCGCGCCGTCTTCCAGGCGCAGCCTGAGGTCAGCCACGTCTACCTCGGAAGCAAGCGCCACATCCTCGAGCGGATATTCAGCGATCGCAACGAACCATTCTGGCGGAGCGCCAAGCAGCTGGAGATCGGCATGATCCCAGCCGGGAAGTTCGCACCCTTCATCCGCGACCGCTTCAGGGACTCAGGTAAGGGCATAGCCGACGGGGCTCTCGACCGCTTGCTCGAGGTCAGCGCCGGCCATCCCTACGGGACACAGGAGCTGGCCTACTTCCTGTGGGAGATCGTGGCTCCCGGAGAGCAGGCCACGGTCGCCGACCTCGAAAACGCCGTCGCACGCGTGCTCCGCTCCGAGAACAACCACTTCGCCGCGCTGTGGGACGAGGCTTCCCACCCGCAGCGGTTGCTCATGCTCGCGCTGGCCGACGAGCCGAGCGCCAGCGTCTACTCCCGGGCCTACCACGAGCGCCACGAGTTGCCGGCCACCCCGACGCTTCAGACGGCGCTGCGATCCCTGCTCACCAAGGAGATCGTCGGCACCGATGCCGACGGTGACTACCGGATCGTCGAACCCTTCCTGGCTGAGTGGCTGCGTCGTGAGCAGCTTGACTACGCCGTCGCGGAGATCACCCGCCAGCGCCCAAGCTCCCGCTGAGGTCTGGGCCGGGCGGTGCCCGGTCGTCCATCTTGTACACCGCGCACACGTGAGATCTGCCACGTGGCAGTACACGGCGGCCCAGCCGGCAGCTACCGTTGTACAAACCGGCATCACGTCCAACAGGAGAGGTAATGTCGACTGCAACCGGCCCGACGAGCGCGCCGATCAAGAATCGTGGCGAGACGTCGACGCTTCAGGAGCAGGCGCTTCGCCATCTGTGGATGCACTTCACCCGCATGGGTGAGTACGACGATGAGCACGAGATCCCGATCATCGTGCGTGGCGAGGGCTGCTACGTCTACGACGAGCACGGCAAGCGCTACCTCGACGGCCTCGCCTCGCTGTTCTGCTCGCAGCTGGGTCACGGTCGCTACGACCTGGTGCAGGCCGGCGCCGATCAGGCCAAGGACCTCGGCTACTTCTCCAGCTGGTCCTACGCGCACCCGCGCACGATCGAGCTCGCAACCCGCGTGGCCGAGCTCGCGCCCGGAGACCTCAATCGCGTGTTCTTCACCAACAGCGGCAGCGAGTCGGTTGAGGCCGCGATGAAGCTCTCGCGCCAGTACCACCGTCTGACCGGCAAGCCGAACAAGTACAAGCTGATCGCGCGTGAGATCGCCTACCACGGCACCACCTTCGGTGCGATGACGGCCACCGGGATCCCGGACTACCGCTCACCGTTCGAGCCTCTCCTGCCGGGCGTCTCGCACGTGCCGAACACCAGCATGTACCGCTACCCGGAGAACCGTGATCCGCTCGAGCTGGCCGAGGAGGTCGCCAAGCGCATCGAGTTCGAGGGCCCCGACACCGTCGCCGCTGTGATCATGGAGCCGGTGCAGAACGCCGGCGGCTGCCTGCTGCCGCCGGACGGCTACTTCGACCGCGATCCGCGAGATCTGCGATGAGTACGACGTCCTGCTGATCTCTGATGAGGTGATCTGCTCGTGGGGCCGGCTGGGCACGTACTTCGGCTCGGAGGCGATCGGCTACCAGCCGGACATCATCACGACAGCCAAGGGCATCACCAGCGCCTACGCCCCGATGGGCGCGGTGATCGCATCCGACCGCGTGGCGGAGCCATTCATGAAGGGGACCAACACCTTCCTGCACGGCGCCACCTGGGGCGGGCACCCGGTGGTCGCCGCGATCGCGCTCGCCAATCTCGACGCCTTTGAGAACGAGCACGTGCTCGACCACGTCAACGCCAACGCCGGCAAGTTCCTGGCGATGCTGCAGTCGCTCAGCGACCTGCCGATCGTCGGGGACGTGCGCGGGATGGGCTACTTCTACGCGATCGAGCTGGTCAAGGACAAGGAGACCAAGGAGTCCTTCACCGACGAGGAGTCGGAGACCCTGCTGCGCGGCTACCTCTCCGGTGAGATGTTCCGCCGCGGCCTGATCTGCCGCTCCGACGACCGTGGCGATCCGGTGATCCAGCTTTCGCCGCCGCTGATCGCGGACCAGCAGCAGTTCGACGAGATCGAGGCTGTGCTGCGCCCGGTGCTCGAGGAGGCGGGCCGGCGGATGAAAGTTCACGGCCAGTAGCGCAGAGCCCGACCGGGACCGCGAAGCAGATGCTGAGCGTTCGAGAGCTGCTCGGTGACCTAGACGTCCGTCTACTCGCCGGGGAGAGCAATCTGGATCTCCCGATCCGCTGGGTCCACATGACCGAGCTGGTGGATCCGACGCCGTGGCTGTCCGGTGGTGAGGTGCTGCTCACCACCGGCATGCAGCTCGACACGCCTGCGCGTCAACGCGAGTTCGTCGAGCTGCTCGCCGAGCATCAGATCGCGGGCCTTGGCTTCGGCACCGGCTTCGGTCACGAGCAGGTGCCAGAGCCGCTCGTGCAGGCCGCCGTCGAACTCGAGTTCCCGGTGTTCGAGGTCCCGTATGAGACGCCGTTCATCGCGATCACCGAGGCCGCCTTCTCGAAGCTCGTAAACGAGCAGTACGCCGTGTTGCGCCGCGCCCTGTCCGCCCAGGAGCGGCTCGAGCGCGTGGTCCTGTCGGAGCGTGGGCTCGAGGCTCTGGCGGGGACGCTCGCGACGCTCGTCGGGGCAAGCGTGCACATCTTCGACGCGCGTGGAGAGCTGCTCGTGCAGCACGCTTTCCGCCGTCAGCTCGGGACCGAGGAGCTGACCATCCTGCGCGATGGCGTGCGCGAGCGCATCGGCCGTCGCGACCACGTCCAGTTCATGCCGGGACTCGAGGATCCGAGCCGTGGCCTGGCGATTCCGGTCGCCTCCGAGGGCGGCGTCGGCAGCGGCGTGCCCGCGCCGGAGGCCTGGCTGGTTGCCGTCAAGGACGACGCCCCGCTGTCGGACTTCGACCGCCTCGCGCTGCGCCAGGCGGTCACGATCGTCGCGCTCGAGCTGCTGCGCGAGCGCGTGGCCGGCGACACCGAGCGCCGGTTGGCTGGGGACGTGCTCGCCGGCTTGCTTGCCGGCGAGTTATCGGGCACCGACCTGCAGCGGCGACTGGAGCCCTTCGGTCTCCCCGGCAGCGTCTCAGTGCTGGCGCTGCCAAAGCCCGGCAGCGCCAGCAACGGCAACGGTCGCGCGCCGAGCTTCCAGCTGGCCGAGGCGGCGCTGGCCTCCGCGCTTCGCGCCGAGGCGACGCCCGCGCTTGTTGCCACCAACGGTCAGGTCGTCGCGCTGATCCCGGGTATGGACGAGGAGGCGCTGTTCGCGCTGGCCGAGCGCGTGGCCGAGCGTGTCAGCGGCGAGCTGTCGGGCCAGCACGTGCGCGTCGGCGTCGGCCGCGCCGTCGCCGGGGCCGAGGCGCGGCGCAGCTACCACGAGGCTCGCTGCACGCTCGAAGCGCTTTCACTCGGGCTCGGCGGACGCGAGGCCAAGATCGCCACCTATCGCGACCTCGGCTCGTTCCAGCTGCTGCTCTCACTCCAGGACGATGAGGCGCTGAAGCTCTTCTGCGATTCGATCCTCGGTCCGATCGAGCAGAGCGAGGGGTACTACGGCGGTGAGCTGATGCGCTCGCTCGAGGCGTTCATCGAGGAGAACGGCCAGTGGGAGCGCGCGGCCAAACGGCTCTTCTGCCACCGGCACACGTTGCGCTACCGGATCAGGCGCGTCGAGGAACTGACCGGGCGGGACCTGGCATCGGCCCGGGACCGCATCGAGTTCTGGCTGGCGCTGCGCGGCCGCGAGCTCACCTCGTAGAGGGGCCGTGGCGTCGCTTACGGGCGGTCGATTTAGAGGCCGAACACGACGGCGAGCGGCCTCGTCCAGACTTCGCATCTCGTGTACGGTGAGCCTGCCCACGGAATCGCCGAGCCGGTCCGTACTGACTGCAGTCGTCCTGCTCAACGACGCATCGACCGCGTGATCATGCGACCTTCGAGTTCGATTGTCGGGCTGAAATGAGCGCCCCGGTGCGGAGCGCGATGTCGGCGCAACCAGCACTGTGCTCAGCGCCAGACAGTTCGTCAGCTTGGGACGATGACCGCGAACCGCTGGCCGGTCCTGGCGATACGGCTCGCCTCGGCGAACGCGTGGTGCACGCAGTCGCCAAATTTCGCCGCGAACCAACTTGCCGTAGTTTCCAGGCCACGGAGCCGCGAGCGCATCCATCTCGGCACGGACCGCGGCGAGCCTCGGTCAGATCCGCCTCCTCCGCTGCCGCATCCTCAGCCTCAGCCCGTAGTGATGCCCTCCGTCGCCGCCGGTCGGCGGATTCATGCAGCGCCAAACGGACGGCATCCGAGTCGTTGTGTCCTTCGTTGCGTAGCAAGGCGAGGTCATCCTCAGCGCGATCATCGAGACGTGCCTGAATAGTCCGAGCCATCGCCTGATCGTATCACGGAACGTATTACAGCTCCATCGGCTAGTTCACCCCAGTGAGCGCCAGCGAGACCGGCTCACGCGATCGTCCCGAGCCCTCTGGCCGAGCGCAGGATGATGCGGGTCTCGCTGCGCGCGACACCCTGGCCCGGATCGCGCGAACGGTGTGGTCGAGGTCGTCGGCGCTGCGGCACGCGACGCGCACGTGGTAGTCGAAGCGCCCGGTCACGAAGGCGATCTCCTGGACGGCTGGGATCGCGAGCACGCTCTTCTCGAACTTCTCAGATGGCGTCGTGGGCATCAGCGCGACATCGATGAAGGCGTCGAGCGATCGTCCGACGTTGGCCAGGTTGACGAGCACGGTGAAGCCGCTGATCACGCCGGCGCGTTCCAGGCGGCGCACCCGGTCGGCGGCACCGTGCGGGCTCAAGCCAACCTCCTTGCCCAGATCCGCGTAGGACATCCTTCCGTTAGCGACCAGGGCGTTGAGGATCCGGAAGTCCGTGTCGTCTAGCGAGGCGGAATCCACAGACTTCTCTCGAAATCCTTGGCTGATCCTCGAAGTTTCACCATGATTGCCCCAGAAACTACTACGTGGAGGGCTGGAGTATGAAGGTTGGGGTGCCGACCGAGATCAAGGTCGATGAGTACCGGGTGGCGATGACGCCCGCGGGCGTGCGCGAGCTCGTGGACGCTGGGCACGAGGTCTACGTCCAGCAGGGCGCAGGGCTGGGCTCGGCGATCTCAGACGAGGCCTACATCAAGCAGGGCGCCAAGATCCTTCCCGACGCAGCCGCCGTGTTCGCCGAGGCCGAGATGATCGTCAAGGTCAAGGAGCCGCAGCCGGTCGAGGTCGCGATGCTCGAGTCGCGCCACATCCTGTTCACCTACCTGCATCTGGCCGCCGACGTCGAGCTCACGCACGGGCTGGCCAAGACCGGCGCGACCTGCATCGCCTATGAGACCGTCGAGGACAAGAACGGCCGCCTGCCGCTGCTCGCCCCGATGTCAGAGGTTGCGGGCAAGATCGCAACCCAGGCCGGCGCCTTCATGCTCGAGAAGCCGCTCGGCGGCCGTGGCATCCTGCTCGGCGGCGTTCCCGGCGTCGCAGCCGCCAACGTGCTCGTGATCGGTGGCGGTGTGGTCGGTTACCACGCGGCCCAGGTCGCGATCGGCATGGGCGCGACCGTGACCGTGTTCGATCGTAACCTCGACCGTCTGCGCGACCTCGACGTCGCCTTCGGCGGGCGTGCCGACACGCTCTTCGCCTCGACGCTCGCGGTCGAGGAGATGCTGCCGGAGGCCGACCTCGTCGTCGGTGCCGTGCTCGTCGTCGGCGCCAAGGCGCCGCACGTCGTCACCCGCAAGCAGCTCTCGATCATGAAGCAGCAGGCGGTGCTGGTCGACGTCTCGATCGACCAGGGCGGCTGCTTCGAGACCTCCCGGCCGACCACGCACACCAACCCGACCTACGAGGTCGACGGCATCACCCACTACTGCGTGGCCAACATGCCGGGCGCGGTGCCGATCACCTCGACCTACGCGCTGACCAACGCCACCCTGCCGTACACGATCGACCTGGCCAGCCATGGCGCCGCCGCCTTCATCGCCCGTGACGCGGGGCACCGCCTCGGCCTGAACGTCGCCAACGGCGCCGTCACCTACGAGGCTGTCGCCGACGTCGCCGGCGTCCCCTACGTCACGCCGGAAGAGGCCCTCGGCCTCGCTCCGGTCGCGGCTTAGTTCCCGTCTCACCCACTGGCTGAAATGTGGGGGCGGAGTGGGCGGGACCCACTCCGCCCCCTTTTTGAGCGACGCTCCGGTCTCAGAGGTCGAAGTGCCGCGTCACCGTCGTCCAGCTCTCACCCTTGGGCTTGAACCTGTCTGTGTCGGTGATCGCCAGGCGGTGAGGCTTGTGCTTCAGCAGGGCTCGGCCGGCCGCCGTCAGGTGCACGGTCACGTCGATGGCGCCCTTGCCTCGTGCATGCCCGGAGCCGGCTGCGACAGTGACGGTCCTGCGCTTCTTGTGCTTGTCCGCATCGCTCACGACAGTTGCCGTCCAGATGATCCTGAGCTCGCCGGCCGTCGGGGCGGCGAAGCGCACCTTGAACACACCCGTCTTGGTGAGCTCCCTGATCTCCCGGGCGCCCGATGGGTGGCCGATCTTGCCCAATGCGGCCTTGGCTTGGGCGGCGGTCTTGCCGGTTGCCGACGTGGGCGAGCTTCCTCCGCCACCCGTTCCGCCACCCGTTCCGCCACCCGTCGACGTCGATGAGCCGTCGGAGGACGGGACGACGTTCGCGGTGATCGACGTTGCGTTGTAGGTCAGCGTCGCCAGGGCGGAGGTGTCGGGAGCGCCGTCTGAGCAGTTGCTCGGGTACGAGACCCACAGCGGCTGACTGGTCTGGCCGGGCGCCAGCGTGTCGAAGTTGTTGTTGTCATCGATGTAGGTGAGATCACCGCTCAGGGTGCCCGTGGCGGTGATCACAGGGAACGCGTCCCCAGGGCTCAGCGTCATGCAGTCGCCGCTCTGGTCGGCCGTCCCCTGGTCGAGGAACACCGTCGCGCCGCCCAGGTTCACGTTCGCGGCCGCGAGCTGCGAGAAGCCCTGCGGGTTACCGGCTGCGTCCAGCGTGTTGTCGTCATCGTCCAGCTCGAGGTAGAGGCTCGTCGACGCGTCGAGGCTCACGTTGCTCGCGACCAGCTTGGCGTCCGGGTCCGCGCCCGCTTCGATCGATACCGTCGGCTGGGAGTCCTGGGTGCCGCTCACGGTCAACGGTCCCTCCGATGCGCTCGGCGACATCGCGCCCTCGACAACCAGCGAGGCGTCGTCTTCGATCGTGGTGCCTCCCGAGCCGAAGTCGCCACCCGGCTGCACGACGAGCGTGCCGAGACCATTCGCGACGATCGCCGTGTTACTGATCGCGGTGGTGGTGAGCGTTCCGTCGTTGGTGAAGGAAAGGCTGAGCGTGTGGCTGCCACTGATCTGCGGTACGGCGATGCCGTAGAAACCGCCCTGAACACCTCCGTCGATGTCCCAGGTCTGGTCTGCGCCCAGCGTGATCGGGAGGCTCAGGGTCGGATCGCCGTTCAGGTTGTCGCTGGCGGTCTCAGTCGGCGCCGCATTGAGACCGCCATCCAGGGTCAGCGTGGAAGAAGCGTCCGCGGACACGGCGTAGGCCTGGTCGTCGTCGATGTCGAGCTGATCGGCCGTCAGGCTCCCGAGCTGATCATTGCTGGCGTAACAGGCATCGCTGGACGAGCCGGCATCGCAGGCGGCCCCCAGGTCCGGGAAGCTCAGCGTCCCGATCGAGCCCGTCGGGGAAGCGCCGCCCAGCCAGTTGTCGGTCTGCGCCCAGTTGGGTGAGGTCGCATCGCCACCCGTCCACTGGTAATTGGTTCCCGCGGCCAGAGTGGCCGGCGCCGACGCCAGCGCCGCGACCACGATTGTCACGGCGAATGCAGCAACGCGCCCACGCCTCCGGGCAACGACCCGATGCGCCCGCTTCGGCCTGCTGGGCACGACGTCCCTGTCGACCATCTCAGTTCCCCTCGCGGTTTTGTGATCCGGTCTGCGCCCGCAAGGTACATCAAACGATCAGCTCAGACCAGGCTCATCACGCTAAACCGCGGCGTTGGACGGGGCGGGCGAGCCAGCGGGCCGCCCGCCCCGAGGTCAGCTCGCGACCGTGGCGGTCGGGGCTGTGGTTACCGAGGTGTGCCCGTAGGTGTTGGTCATGGTGACGACCAGCTCCAGCGAGTCGCCGACATCGGCCTGGGCTGCCACGTAGCTCGCGGCCGTCGCGCCGCTGATCGCGCTGCAGCTCGAAGGACTGGTGCAGCGCAGCCACTGATAGCTGGGCGTCCCGGTCGGCGACCAGGTCGATGTGCTGACGCTCAGCTTGGCGCCGAGCGTGGCCGAGCCGCTGATCGTCGGCGGCACGGCGTTGACCGGCGCGCCGGAAGCGACGGTGCCTGAGATCGAGGCCGTGACGGTCGCGGTCCCATACGCGTTGTGGCCGGTGACCTGAACCTGCAGATGAACGCCGAGGTCGGCGGTCCCGGGGGTGTAGGAGTTGCCGGTCGCACCGGCGATATTGACCCAACCGCTGCCTGAATTGCGCTGCCACTGGTAGCTGTAGCTCTCGCAGCCGGACTCCAGGTGCCGACCGCGACGCTCAATGCCACGCCCTGTTTGAGCGCGGTCCCGGTGATCGTGGAGGCCACGGTGTTGACGGGCGCTCCTGAGAGCACTGCGGCGGTGGGGGCGCTGGTCGCCGAGGCCGTTCCCTCGGCGTCGGTCGCGCTGACGATCACCTGCAACGTAGCCCCCAGATCGGCCGTGGCGGGCGTGTAGGTCTGGCCGGTCGCCTTGCTGATGTTCGACCAGCCGCTGCCGGTGTTGCGCTGCCACTGATAGCTGTACTTCGTCGGGGTCGGCGTCCAGCTGCCGACGCTGGCGCTCAGCGCCCTGCCCTGTTGGGCGGTCCCGGTCACGCTCGGGCTGACTGTGTTGGTGGGGAGCGCGCCTGTCGCGAAGGAGAACGTGTAGCCGTAGACGGTGCCGTCGGCGTTACTTGCCACCAGGCGGTAGTAGTAGGTCGTGCTGGGCGTCATAGCGGAAAGGCTGATCGTCGACGCAACCCCCGCCGAGGTCGCCTTTGTGGTCGAAGCCCGTGGTCTGGCTGCCGAAACCGCTCGATGTGCCGTATTGCCAGTAGTAGGTGGTGGCCAGGCCGTTCGGGAAGATCGCGGCCTTGAACGTCACCGTCGTCGCCGTGTCGGCCGAGACATATCCGGTCGATCCGCTGGTGCAGCGGTTGGCGGCACAGACGTCGGGGCCGCCGATCCCAGGGCCACCCTGGACCATGTCGCCGTCGATCGAGCCGTTGCCGGTGGGGCCGTCGTAGCCGGCGCCGGCCTTGCAGACATAGGTGAGCGTGGCGCTGCATGTGCCGTAGAGGTCTTCACCGCTCGTCGAGTCGTTGTTCCCGATCGTGATGTCGTTGAGCAGGGCTGGGTTGCTGTAGGCCCACTGGCCCGTCTTCGCCGTGGGCGAGACGAGCCCCTCGAACGCGGCCACGAGTGGAGACGAGAGGCTCGTGCCCCCGGCCTGCGTCCAGCCGCCATCGACGTAGAGCGCGAGCCCCGTGTTGGGGTCGGCGTCCGCGGAGACATCAGAGCTGGCGCGGCCCGTACATGCGCCGTGCTGCCAGCTCGGCTTGGGTTCGTATGTGTTACAGGTCGAGCCGGCTCCGGTCCAAGCCGTCTCGGTGAAGCCGCGGTAGCCGCTGATGCTGCCGGTCGAAAGACTGGTGCCGCCCGCGGAGACGACGCTCGGCACCGACGACGGGTACTGAGGGCCGGCGGTCTTCTCATAGCCGGTGTCGCCTGAGGAGGCGACGATCGAGACGTTCGGATAGCCGAATGCCAGCGGCGAGGGTGCCCCCGGGACCATCACTCCCCAGCTGTCGGAGATCTGGTCGACGCCCGTGTAATGGGCGGCAGCGCCCTCGGCGGTGACGAGGTCGCTCCAGCTGTCGCTGTTGGCTTCGACCAGGACGATGTGGCAGTTGGGGCAGATCGCCGAGACGGCGTCGAGATCCATCGAGGTCTCCATCAGCCAGCCGTTGTTTGCTGCGGGCCAGCTCGATGCGTTCGCCTGCGTCTGACCCTCCTGGTTGATAACGGTGAAGCAGCCGCTGGCCAGGGTGCAGGCCGGCAGGCCGAAGTGCGAGCGATACGTGGCCAGATCGCTCGCGACCGTGGAGTCGTCGTAAGCGTCGACCACGGCGACGGTGTCGCCGGTCCCGCGGTTCGCGGAGAGCCAGGTTGTGTCGTAGGCCTGTTGCAGCCATTCGGGTGTGCCCGACGAGGGTTCGGACGCCGAGGCCGGAGCGGCGTCCGCGGTGGCGGCCGTATGGGCTCGGCGTCCGTGCTTGGTTACTCGCGTGAGATGTACGTGCTGCTTCGCGACGTGCGGGTGCAGCAGCCTGTGGGTCCTACGGTTGACCAATACCTCGAGGTTGCAGACCGCATGGCCCTTGCGCGGTGTGTCGCAAACGCCCTTGGTGGCCACCTGGCTCGGCTTCAGCCCGGTGCTCTGCCGCAGCGCGCTCGCGATGGAACTGGACTGCGACCTGGTCACGCGCTTCACGTAGCTCGCGGAGACGCGACGCTGGCTCGGCTTGGCGTAGGCGGGGGCGGCGAAGATGAGGAGCGCCAGCGACAGTGCGGCGACGCGGATCGAGAGGGCGCAGGCGCCACGGCTGAGGGTCATAGCCATGCCTCATCGGCAGCCCGGGCCGAAAATCCAGAAACCAGGCGAAAACCCCCGGTTCTGTCGACACAGGTATGAGCGAAGCGGGGTCTCCGCGGCGGCGAGAGTCAGCTCACCGGCGCAAGCACGCCTACAGCGTGAACCTCTTGGTGATCGTCGTCGTGCCATGGCCGGGCATCTGGAAGCGCTCGCGTGCGGTCGTGCGCAGGCTGAGCGGATGCTTCCGCAGCAGCGTGTGCCCGGCGCCGATAACCCAGATCGTCACGGTCACCGGGCGGGTCCGGGATACGCGCGCAATACCGTGAGCGATCACCTCGGTCCGGTGCTTGGCGTGCTTCCCGCGCCCGACCTTGACTGTGGTGCTCCAGACGATGTCAGCGTCCCAGCACCCGGTGGCGTGAAGCGCGTTCGGTATCTGCCGGTCTTGATCAGCAGCTCCAGGGCCCGTCTGCCGCGCGGGTGGGCGAGACGGTTCAGATCCGCCCTGATCAGGATCTTCAGTGCGGGGCTGATCACGGTTGCGGGTGTGACCGGGCCGAGCGTGTTCGAGAACGCGTTCGCGGCGCCGTAGCTGTTGGACGCCGTGACCTGCACCTCGACCGTCTTACCGATGTCGGCGCTGGTCGGCGTGTAGGTGGACTTGGTGGCGCCGTTGATCGGTGAGCAGGACTTAGACCCGCACGAGTACCACCGGTAACCGTACGTGGGCGCCGGCCCGCCACTCCAGGTGCCGTTGCTGCTCACGTTGAGCGCGTTACCGACAGCCGGGACACCGCTGATCCGTGGTCCCTGGCCCGCTGCCGCGGGCGATCCCGCGATCGTCGCCGTGATCGAGTTCGTGCCGTAGGTGACGATCGCCTTGGTGGTGACGTTGCTGCACTGATTCGTGCTGAGCGTCTCCGTTGCCGAACCGCCCGGCGCGACCGTTTGGCCGCCGACCACGATGTTGCCGTTCAGCGACGCGGCCGAGAGAACTGTGTAGGTGGTACCCGGGGTGGGCGTCGCGCAGCTGCCGTTGCTCTCGGCCTGCCAGAGCGAGATCGCTGCGCCGTTGAGGTTCACCGTGCCGGACGCGCTCAGCTCCGAGGAGTCGATGCCCGGCGTCGTGTTGTTTCCATCGAGGTCGAACTGGACGTTGGTGCTCGAATCGAGCGTCACGCCGCCGTTGACGTAAAGCACGGTCTCACCTGGGGCGTGGCCGGTCAGAACGCTGAGGTTGTTGCTCGTTCCCTGGATCGTGAGCGACCCGTTCTCGGTGGCGTTCGGAGTCGTGACTGCGAGCGCGGTCCTCGTTCCGTTTGCGTCGTTGATCGTGATCGCTGGAAGCAGCTCCGGACTGCCGCTGAACTGGGCGAGCTGAAGCTCGCCCGCGCCGCTCATGGTGATGCTCGGGTTGTCGACGTCATTGGCCTGGAGATAGCCGTTGTTCAGATTCAGGGTCAGTGGATAGCCGCCGCTGATCGAGCTCAGGTAGACGATCCCCCCGGCGATGTCCCACTCCTGTGGAGCGCCGAGAGCGATCGGGATCCCGAAGCTCGCGAGCTGGTTGTTCCCATTGAAGTTCGCGGCGCTCATCCCTACGTTCGGTGTGCCGCCGTTGCCTTCGAGCGTGATCGTGTCCGCAGGGGTGTCGAAGCTCGTCGGATTGATCTGGTACAGCCGCCCGCCGCCGATCGTCAGCTCGTCGACCGTGTCGGGCCCAAGGTTGTCGACGCTCGTGTAGCAGGCCGCACCGGCGACGGCGCTTCCGACGTCGCAGAACGGCAGGTCGCCGAACGCGAGGTTGCCGATCGCACCGGCTGGTGCGGTTGCACCACTCCAGTTGAGCGCATCGCTCCAGAGCGTGGAGTTTGGCGACGCGCCCGTCCATGTCGCATTGGTCTGCGCCAGCGCGGCCGGAGCAAACGCCAGCGCCCCCACGGCGGCCGTAGCCACCACCAGCCCCTCAAGTAGTCGTTTCGGGAACATCATCCCTGAGCACCCCTCCGGTCCGTATTGAGATGCGTGTCGGGAGGACAATAGGCCCGGTGGCGGCGGCACGCAAACCGCCGCGAGCTAGAGCGTGAACCGCTTGGTCATCGTCGTCCAACCGGTGCCGGGGGACAGGAAGCGCTCCCTCGCTGTCGTGCGCAGGTTCGACCGGTGCTTGCGCAGCACGCTCCTGCCGGCGCCGGTGAGGCGAATCGTCAGGGTGACCGTGCCGGCGGCGCCCACATGTGCCGTACCGCGTGCGACCACGTAACTGTGGCGCTTGGCGTGCCTGCCCTTGCCGGTCCTCACGGTGGCTTTCCATACGACGTTCACCGTGCCGCTGCCAGGTGCGCGGAAGCTCGTCTTGAACAGTCCGTGCTTGAGCAGCAGGCTGATCGCGTGTTTGCCCGAGGGATGGTGGAGGCGGGTGAGCGCAAACAGCACCGCAGCGGGCGTGATCGTCACGGTGGTGCTGCCGGTTCCGGTGGTGGTGCTGCCCGTGGTCGTGGTGCTGCTCGTGGTGGTCGTGCTGCTCGCCGCCTTAACCGGCCCGATGCGTTCGAGTCGGCCGTCGCGCTGCCGTATGTGTTCGTCGCCGTGACCGCCACGGTGATCGTCTTGCCAGCCTCCGCGCTGGTCAGCGTGTAGCTGGAGTTGGTCGCGCCGCTGATCGCCGAACCATTGGCAAGCCACTGATAGCGGTAGGTGGGCGCCGGGCCGCCCGTCCAGGTGCCGGTGCTGGCGGTGAGCGTGTCACCGACGGTGGTTACGCCGCTGATCTGTGGCGCCTGGCCGGACACCACCGCCGGGGCTCCGGCGATCGTCGCGGTGATCGAGTTCGCGTTGTAGCTGATGATCGCCGTCGCCGTGCTGCCAGCGCACTCGTTCGTGATCGGCTCGGTCGCCGACCCTCCGCGGGTGATCGTCTGGCTTCCCACCACCAGGGAGCCCGTGATCCCGCGGCTGGCCGAGAGCAGCGTGACCGTCGCGCCCGGTGTGAGCGCGTTGCAGGTGGTGTAGGGGGTCTGTTCGTTCTGATACAGGGAGAGCGTGGCGCCGCCGAGTACTGCGCTGCCGTTGGCGACGGCAACGCTGTTGGACAGGCTGGCGGAGTTGCCGTCGACGTCCAGGTCGACGCCGCTGTTCGCACCCAGGGTGAGGTTCCCGCTGCCGATTGTGAGCACCGAGCCCGGTGTCCCGTAGACCTGGACATCACCGGTGTCGCCGGTTGCATCAATCGCGCCGGACGTCGCGGTGGTCGCGACGGTCAGGTCCGTGGTGCCGGAGAGCGTGACCGCCGGGACCGACGCGCTCGGCAGCCCGCTGCCGTAGGCCAGCCCCAAGTCGCCAATGCCCTGAACCGCGAGCGTTCCGGACGTGGTGATCTCGCCGGCCTCCAGGTACCCGTAGTTACCACTCGCACCCAGGTTGATCGTGAGCGGAGTGCTCTGACCGGACGCGTCGCTGATCTGCGTGACGTACAGATTTCCCTGGGCGACGTCCCACTGCTGTGCAGGCCCTGTCAGGAAGATCGGGAGGTCGAACACGGCGGTGGGATTGCTCCCTGCGGCCCCGGAGTTGCCGTAGGTCGTGATGAGGCCGACGTTCGGCAGCGCTCCATTGCCGCCCAACGTGATCGGTGCGCTGCCGTAGCTGCCACTTTCATACTGCTGGTAGTCGGTGCTCGTGTCGAGCACGAGTTCGTCGGCTGACAGGGGGCCGACGTCATCGAACCCGGTGCAGGGATCTGGCGACCCGCCGCAGGTCAGGTTCGGGAAGGTCAACGTCCCGACGGTTGCGGACGGCGCGGTCGTGCTCGAGTCGCTCGCCGTCCAGTTTCCCGTGTCGGCCCAAGCCTGCGTCGTGCCGGTCCCCGTCCACGTGTAACTCACACCCTGCGCAAGCGCTGCGGGCGCCAATACCAGTGCTGCCATGACGGCCGTCAGCGCCGCAATACCTCGGCCCAGCGATTTTCTCGCGCTCATCCCCTCGTGCCCCCTCCGCGGTTGACCGGCTCTCAGCCCGCTCGCTCGATCCGTCCTAGCGACTTATAAACCCCCGAATACGACGGTGCAAACAGGCGGTCGCGTTAGAAAGCCGCGCTGACGCGACCCTGCTACATTGGCACGCCGAATGCCGACAACCAGCCAGCTAATTAACAAGGGCCGTAAGAAGCCCGCCAAGAAGCTTGCCACGCCGGGCCTCAAGTCCGGCAAGGGCCGCAAGAAGAAGGTCGCTGCGCCTCAGCGCCGCGGCGTCTGCACACGCGTCTACACCACCACGCCGAAGAAGCCGAACTCGGCGCTGCGCAAGGTTGCGCGTGTGAGGCTCACCAATGGCATGGAGGTCGGTGCATACATCCCGGGCGAGGGCCACAACCTTCAGGAGCACTCGGTCGTGCTCGTTCGCGGCGGCCGCGTCAAGGACCTCCCTGGCTTCCGTTACAAGGTTATCCGCGGGACGCTCGACGCCGCTGGTGTGTCGGACCGCAAGAAGGCCCGCTCGCAGTACGGCGTGAAGGCCAAGTAAGGAGTCCTAAGTGCCGCGTCGCGCAGCCGCACAGATCCGGCCCGTTGAGCCGGACGCCGTCTATCGCAACCGCCTGGTTCAGCAGGTCATCAACAAGGTGATGCTGGACGGCAAGAAGTCCGTCGCCGAGGCGATCGTCTATGACGCCCTCGCGATCATGGAGGAGCGCACCGGGAAGCCGGCGCTCGAAGCGCTCGAGGCGGGCGTCAAGGCGCTCACCCCGGTGCTCGAGGTTCGCTCCCGCCGTGTCGGCGGCGCCACCTATCAGGTTCCAGTGGAGGTTCCGCAGCGGCGCTCCCGCACCCTGGCGGTCCGCTGGCTTGTCACCTTCGCCCGCCAGCGCCGCGAGCGCACCATGGCTCAGCGTCTCGCCAACGAGCTGCTGGACGCCCAGCAGCAGCAGGGCAACGCGTTCAAGCGCAAGGACGACATCTACCGCATGGCCCAGGCCAACAAGGCCTTCGCGCATTACCGCTGGTAGAGCGCACCGCTCCACCGCTGATCTTCTCGAAGGGCGCCCCGCTGGGCGCCCTTCTTCGTTCTGGCGGGCCAGCATTACGGTTGCGTAATGCGTCGTGCCGTCATCTGCAGGTTGCCTGTACACTCTTTCCACGCGAGGGTTGTTCCACTGCAGCCCCCGGTCCCGTGCGGTGGGCGACCCTCGCGTTTCCTCCCTCGTCGCCAGGTGGCCCAGAACCCCTGGCGGGCGCCTGGGAGCGGCTGATTCCCGGAGCCAAGGTCCTGCTATATTCCTTGGCCGCTCCGGATGAGGCCTGCGCGAACGCGCGCCATGGTCCGGGCGAACCACCTGCCTTATGGAGACACTGCAGAACTAGACGAACTGCCCTTGGCGACAATCTGCGTCGTGTCAGGGCCCCTGGGGCCCTTTTTCACGCCCGCAGCCGTCCGGGTGATGCACCGCCTCCGCACCAGAAGCCAGCTCAAAAGACGAAGCGAAGAAGAGAATGCCCCGCAAGTTCAGCCTCCAGAACACCCGCAACATCGGGATCATGGCCCACATCGACGCCGGTAAGACGACGACGACTGAGCGCATCCTGTTCTACACCGGGCGCACCTACAAGATCGGTGAGGTGCACGAGGGTGCTGCCGTCATGGACTGGATGGAGCAGGAGCAGGAGCGCGGCATCACGATCACCTCGGCCGCGACCACCTGCGAGTGGAACGGCATACGCATCAACATCATCGATACGCCGGGCCACGTCGACTTCACCGCTGAGGTCGAGCGCTCGCTGCGCGTGCTCGACGGCGCCGTCGCGCTGTTCGACTCCGTCGCCGGCGTGCAGCCGCAGTCCGAGACCGTCTGGCGTCAGGCCGACAAGTACCACGTCCCGCGCATCGCCTTCATCAACAAGATGGACCGCATCGGCGCAGACTTCCAGCACGCCGTGCAGACGATGATCGATCGCCTCGGCGCCCACCCGGTGCCGATCCAGCTGCCGATCGGCGCGGAGGCGGACTCATCGGCATCATCGACCTGGTCGAGAACCACGCGATCATCTACAAGGACGACCTCGGCAAGGAGCACGAGGTCGCCGAGATCCCCGCTGAGCTCCAGGCCGAGGCTGCCGCCGCCCGCGAGCACCTGCTCGAGGAGGTCTCGCACTACGACGACGAGCTCGTCGAGATGATCCTCGAGGATCAGGAGATCCCGGTCGCGACGCTCAAGGCCGCGATCCGCAAGGCGACGCTCTCCAGCCAGCTGACTCCGGTGCTGTGTGGCTCCGCCTTCAAGAACAAGGGCGTGCAGCCGCTGCTCGACGCGATCCTCGACTACCTTCCGACGCCGCTCGACGTGCCTGCGATCGACGGCGTCGCTGCCCAACAAGACCGATGAGGACGGCAACGAGATCCCGGCCGAGCGCCACGCCTCCGACGAGGAGCCGTTCAGCGCTCTGGCCTTCAAGATCATGGCCGACCCGTTCGTCGGCAAGCTCACCTACTTCCGTGTCTACTAGCGGCAAGCTCGAGGCCGGCGGTCGCGTGCTCAACGTCTCGACCGGCAGGTCCGAGCGCATCGGCCGCCTGCTGATGATGCACGCCAATGAGCGCGAGGAGCTCCAGCAGGTCTACGCGGGCGACATCGCCGCCGGCGTCGGCATCAAGCAGGTCGTCACCGGTGACACGCTGTGCGCCGTCGACGCGCCGATCAAGCTCGAGTCGATCGACTTCCCCGAGCCCGTGATCAAGGTCGCGATCGAGCCGAAGACCAAGATCGACCAGGAGAAGATGGGCGTCGCCCTCCAGCGCCTGGCCGAGGAGGACCCGACCTTCCAGGTCCAGACCAACGAGGAGACCGGCCAGACCGAGATCTCCGGCATGGGCGAGCTGCACCTGGAGATCCTCGTGGATCGAATGATGCGCGAGTTCAAGGTCGACGCCAACGTCGGCCGTCCGCAGGTCTCATACCGCGAGACCATCCGCGGCACCGCGCATAAGGTCGAGGGCCGCTTCGTGCGACAGACCGGTGGCTCGGGCCAGTACGGCATCGTCTACATCGACATCGAGCCGAACCCGGGTGAGGGCTTTGACTTCGTCAACAAGATCAAGGGCGGCTCGATTCCGACCGAGTTCATCCCCGCCGTTGAGAAGGGGGTCGAGGAGGCTCTCAGCAATGGCCCGAGGGCCGGTTACCAGATGGTTGACGTCAAGGTAACGCTGGTTGACGGCAAGTACCACGACACGGACTCTTCGGAGATCGCGTTCAAGGTGGCCGGTTCGCTGGCCTTCAAGGAGGCAGCGCAGCGCGCGAAGCCGGTGCTGCTCGAGCCCGTGTTCTCCGTCGAGGTCGTAACTCCTGAGGAGTTCATGGGCGACGTGATCGGCGACCTGAACCGCCGTCGCGGGCAGGTGCTGGGCATGGAGCCGCGCGGCAATGCGCAGGTGGTCACGGCAGTCGTGCCTCTCGCCGAGATGTTCGGATACGCAACTGATGTACGCTCAAACACGCAGGGCCGAGCTACGTTCACGATGCAGTTCGAGCGCTACGACGAGGTTCCGCCAAACATCGCCGAGAAGGTCATCGGCGAACTGCAGGGCAAGTAGCACACCGATCGGACGGAAGTCCGATAGATTCTTGAGGTTCGCCCAATGGGCGAACGGAATTCATCTGAGTAGAAGGAGCACCACAAAGTGGCTAAGGCCAAGTTCGAGCGCGATAAGCCCCATGTGAACGTCGGGACCATCGGTCACATCGACCACGGCAAGACGACGCTGACGGCCGCCATCACCAAGGTGCTGCATGATCATTTCGGCACCGGCGAGGTAAAGGCGTTCGACCAGATCGATAACGCCCCCGAGGAGAAGGCGCGAGGGATAACCATCGCCGCCTCCCACGTCGAGTACGAGACGAGCAACCGTCACTACGCGCACGTGGACTGCCCGGGTCACGCCGACTACGTCAAGAACATGATCACCGGCGCCGCCCAGATGGACGGGGCGATCCTGGTCGTCTCGGCAGCTGACGGCGCGATGCCGCAGACCCGCGAGCACATCCTGCTCGCGCGTCAGGTCGGCGTGCCCTACATCGTCGTCTTCCTGAACAAGGCGGACATGGTCGACGACCCCGAGCTCCTCGAGCTCGTCGAGGTCGAGATCCGCGACCTGCTGTCCGAGTACGACTTCCCGGGCGACGACATCCCGTTCGTGGTCGGTTCGGCGCTGAAGGCGCTCGAGGGCGACAAGGAGTACGAGGCCAAGATCCTCGAGCTCGCTGAGCAGCTCGACTCCTACATCCCGCAGCCGGTCCGCGATCTGGACAAGCCGTTCCTGATGCCGGTCGAGGACGTCTTCTCGATCACCGGCCGCGGCACCGTCGCCACCGGTCGTGTTGAGCAGGGCGTCATTCACACGGGCGACACCGTTGAGATCGTCGGCGTCAAGGCGACGACCTCGACCGTCGTCACCGGCGTTGAGATGTTCAAGAAGATCCTCGACGAGGGCCAGGCGGGCGACAACGTCGGTTGCCTCCTGCGTGGCACCAAGCGCGAGGAGATCGAGCGCGGGCAGGTTCTCTGCAAGCCGGGTTCGATCACGCCGCACACGAAGTTCAAGGCCGAGGTGTACATCCTCAAGAAGGAAGAGGGTGGCCGTCACACGCCGTTCTTCACCGGCTACCGTCCGCAGTTCTACTTCCGCACCACTGACGTCACCGGCGTTGCCAACCTGCCCGAGGGCACGGAGATGGTCATGCCCGGCGACAACGTCCAGATGGAGATCGAGCTGATCCAGCCGATCGCCATGGACCAGGGCCTGCGGTTCGCGATCCGTGAGGGCGGCCGTACGGTCGGCTCCGGGGTCGTTTCCGAAATCGTCGAGTAGTGACGCAGGGTGAGGGGCGGTTCCGCTGAACCGCCCCTTTCTAACCCAGCACCGAAGTACCTATCGCGGCACATACGAATAGGGGCGGGCTGAAGCCTTCCGGGGCCGGCCCGCTCTGAACACGAGAAGAGTCAAGAGCTAGACGTGGCAACTATCGCCCAAAACAAAATTCGAATCCGTCTCAAGAGCTACGACCATTCGGCGATCGAGACGGCGGCGAAGGAGATCGTCGATACGGCGACGCGCACCGGCGCGACCGTTTCTGGTCCCGTGCCGCTCCCAACCGAGAAGAACGTGTACTGCGTGATCCGTTCGCCGTTCAAGGACAAGGACTCCCGCGAGCACTTCGAGATCCGGACGCACAAGCGTCTCATCGATATCCACCAGCCGACCCCGAAGACGGTCGATTCGCTGCAGCGTCTGGATCACCTTCCAGCCGGCGTCGACATCGAGATCCGTCTCGCCTCCTAGAGCCATGGCCGCGATTCTCGCCAAGAAGATCGGGATGACCCAGCTGTTCCAGGAGGACGGCAAGGTCGAGCGCGTCACCGTGCTCGAGGCCGGCCCGTGCCCCGTTACCGCGATCCGCGACGAGGAGCGCGACGGGTACCGCGCCGTGCAGCTGGCCTTTGGTCAGACCAAGGAGAAGCATCTCTCCAAGCCCGAGCTCGGCCACCTGAAGAAGGCGGGCGCCTCGGCGCACAAGCACCTCGTCGAGTTCCGCGACGAGGGTGCCGAGCTGCAGATGGGTGACACCGTCACCGTCGAGACCTTCAACGCCGGCGACAAGGTGAAGATCTCCGGCACCTCCAAGGGCAAGGGCTTCCAGGGCACGATCAAGCGCCACAACTTCCACCGCGGTCCCAAGACCCACGGGTCGCACAACTACCGTGCGCCGGGTTCGATCGGCGCGTCCGCCTGGCCGGCACGCGTGATGAAGGGCATCCGCGGCCCCGGCCACATGGGTGACGCGCGCGTGACCCAGCGCGGCGTGACCGTGGTCGACGTGATCGCCAGCCAGAACCTGCTGCTCGTGCGCGGGGCAGTCCCCGGCGGCAAGGGCGGGATCGTGGAGGTGCGCACAGATGCCTAGTACCGCACAGAAGCTCGGCGCCACCGGCACCGTGAAGCTCGACGCCAAGGCCTTCGAGGCCGAGTTCAACATGGCGCTCGTGCACGAGACCGTGCGCGCTGAGCAGGCTGCACGCCGTCAGGGCACGCACGCGACAAAGACTCGCGGCAACGTTCGCGGCGGCGGCGCCAAGCCGTGGAAGCAGAAGGGCACGGGCCGCGCCCGCGCCGGCTCCTCGCGGAGCCCGATCTGGACCGGCGGCGGAACCGTGTTCGGTCCGACGCCGCGCCATTACACCTTCAAGGTCAACCGCAAGGCCCGCCGGGTCGCGCTGCGAAGCGCGCTCTCCGTGCATGCCGAGCGCGGTTCCATCGCGGTCTTCGACGCCGGCGCGTTCAGCGCCCCGGCGACCAAGCAGGCCAAGGAACTGCTCACCGGCTGGGGCGTCGGTGGACCCAGGGTCACGACGTTGGTGCTGCTCGCCGAGAGCGAGCGCGACGCCGGCCTGTCGTTCCGCAACCTGGACCGCTTGGTCGTACTGCCCGTCGAGGACGCCGGGGTGGCCAACATCATCGGCGCCGCACGCCTGCTCGTTTCCGAGGCGGCACTGCCGGCCCTGGTCGCGCGCGCCAACGGAACCTCCGAGGACGGTGAGAAGTAATGGACGCAACGCAGGTCATCATCCGTCCGATCGTCTCCGAGAAGACGTACGTGCTGGCCGAGGCCGGCAAGTACACCTTCCGGGTGGCCGACGGCGCGCACAAGACCCAGATTCGTCAGGCGGTCGAGGAGGTATTCGGCGTCAAGGTCGTTGCCGTGCGCACCTCGTCGGTGAAATCGAAGCCCAAGCGCCGGGGTCAGACCTCCGGGCGCACGCGTCAGTGGAAGAAGGCGATCGTGCAGGTGCGCGCGGGCGACTCGATCCCGATCTTCGCCGGGCTGGAAGGGGCTGAGTAAATGGCCATTCGTAAGCCGAAGCCGACCTCTCCGGGAATGCGCTTCGTCAGCTATCCCGACTTCGCCGAGATCACTCGTTCGGAGCCGGAGAAGTCGCTGACCGAAGGTCTGAAGAAGTCGGGCGGGCGTAACGCCCACGGCCGCAAGACCTCGCGCCACCGCGGCGGCGGGGCCAAGCGTCTGTACCGCAAGATCGACTTCAAGCGCTTGAAGGACGCGATCCCGGCCAAGGTCGCGCACATCGAGTACGACCCGAATCGCTCCGCCTATATCGCGCTGCTGCACTATGCCGATGGCGAGAAGCGCTACATCATCGCGCCCGCCCGCCTGACCGTCGGCATGACCGTCGAGTCCGGCCCGAGCGCTGATATCCGCGTTGGCAACGCCCTGCCGCTGGCCAACATGCCGGCCGGTACGGTCGTGCACAACGTCGAGCTGACCCCCGGTCGCGGCGCCCAGCTTGGGCGCTCAGCCGGGATCGGTATCCAATTGCTGGCAAAGGACGGCGACTACGTCACGCTGCGCCTCCCCTCGGGAGAGATGCGTCAGGTGCGTGCCGAGTGCCGCGCCACCATTGGAACGGTCGGTAACTCCGACCATCAGAACGTCAAGATCGGTAAGGCCGGACGTAAACGTCACATGGGCGTGCGTCCGCAGACCCGCGGTGTTGCGATGAACCCGGTTGACCATCCCCACGGTGGCGGCGAGGGATCGACGACCGCAGGCCGTCACCCGGTGACGCCCTGGGGTGTGCCGACCCTCGGGTACCGCACCCGTAAGAAGGGCAAGGCCTCCGACAAGTACATCATCCGCGGCCGTAAGAGGGGTAAGAAGCGTTGAGTCGTTCGAGCAAGAAGGGCCCGTTTATCCAGGAGCGCCTGATGGCGCGTGTCGAGGCGATGAACGCGTCGGGCGAGAAGCGGATGCTCAAGACGTGGTCGCGCACCTCGACGATCTTCCCGGACATGGTTGGCCACACAATCGCCGTCCACGACGGCCGTAAGCACGTGCCGGTTTTCATCTCCGAGTCGATGGTCGGTCACAAGCTTGGCGAGTTCGCGCCGACGCGGCTTTACCGCGGCCATGCAGGTACTGGTAAGAAGCGATGAGTGACGAGACACGAGAACATTGAGCCCGGAGACGCCGACTCCGGGCCGAACGCTCTCGTCTGAGGCGCCGAAGCCGCAGGAGAAGCCGAAGCCGGCGCGCAAGCCGCGTGCCGCGAAGCCGAAGGCTGCTGCCGCTGAGTCGGAGACGAAGGGTGATGAGCCCGTAGCCGAGGAGAAACCGAAGCCGGCGCGGAAGCCGCGTGCGGCCAAGCCGAAGGCCGAGGAGGCAGCCGCTGAGGCGCCCGAGGCTGAGAGGCTGCCGAGGCCCCCAAGGCTGAGAAGGCTGCCGAGGCCCCCGTGGCTGAGAAGCCCGCGGCCGCCAAGGCAGCGCCAAAGCGCGGCGGCCTCCAAGCAGCCGGAGCCTGCGCGAAAGCGCGCCGCCAAGCAGCCAGAGCAGCCCGTTGCCGCGCACGGTCGTTCGCGCGCAGGCCAAGTACGTTCGTTCCTCGGCGCGCAAGGCCCGCCTCGTCTGCGACAACATCCGCGGAAAGAGCGTTACGGACGCGCGCGCTATCCTCGCCCATACGCCACGTGCGGTCGCTCGCGACTGGAGCAAGCTGCTCGAGTCAGCGGTCGCCAACGCTGAGAACAATCACGATCTCGACGGCGAGGATCTGGTCATCAAGGCGGTGTCCGCCGATGAGGGTCCGACCATCAAGCGGTTCCGTCCGCGCGCCATGGGTCGCGCGACCAAGATCCGCAAGCGCACCGCGCACCTGACCATCCTCCTTACTCCGAAGAACTAGAGAAACATCCATGGGTCAAAAAGTTCATCCTGAATCGATCCGCGTGGGTTACATCCACGACTGGAAGTCGAACTGGTTCAACGAGAAGAACTTCGCGGACTATCTGCATGAGGACACGCAGATCCGTGAGCACATCGTCGGACGCCTCTCGCACGCCGGCCTGTCGGACATCACGATCCGCAAGAACGCCAACGAGGTGGAGGTCAACATCCACACGGCGCGTCCGGGCATCGTGATCGGCAAGTCCGGCTCCGAGGTCGACCAGCTGCGCCGCGACCTGCATCGCATCACCAACAAGCAGGTCAAGGTCAACATCCTCGAGATCAAGCGTCCGGAGCTCGACGCGCGCCTGGTCGCGCAGTCGATCGCCGAGCAGCTGCAGAACCGTGTTGCGTTCCGCCGCGCGATGAAGCGCGCGCTCACCAGCGCGATGCGTTCGGGCGCCAAGGGCGTCAAGGTGCAGGTCTCCGGTCGCCTCGGTGGCGCCGAGATGGCACGCACCGAGAGTTACTCCGACGGTCGCGTGCCGCTGCACACGCTGCGCGCCGACATCGACTACGGCTTCCATGAGGCCAAGACGACCTTCGGTCGCATCGGCGTCAAGTGCTGGATCAACAAGGGCGAGATCATGCCCGAGGGTTACAGCGGCGCCGACCTGACGATCATGGACGCACCTTCCCCGCAGCAATCGGACCGTGGTGGCCGTGATGGTCGCGACCGCCGCGACAACCGTGGCCGCGGCGGTGGCGCCGGTGGTCCCGGCGGCGCCGGTCGCGGTCGTGGACGTGGCCCAGGCCAGGGCGGTCCGGGTGGTACCGGCGGTACCGGTGGGCCCGGCGGGCCTGGAACGGGTCAGCGTGGTCGTGGGCGTGGCCCCGGTCAGGGTGGTCCCGGCCAGGGTGGCGGTCGCGGTCGTGGCCAGGTGGTCCCGGTCGGGGACCGGCGGTCCCGGTCGTGGTCCGGGCGGTCCAGGTCAGGGTGGCGGTCGCGGTCCTGGTGGACCAGGCGGTCCCGGTCGTGGTCCCGGCGGTCCAGGCCAGGGTGGCGGTCGCGGTCCTGGTGGACCAGGCGGTCCCGGTCGTGGTCCCGGCGGTCCAGGCCAGGGTGGCGGTCGTGGTCCTGGTGGACCAGGCGGTCCCGGTCGTGGTCCCGGTGGTCCCGGGCAAGGCGGAGCCGGTGGGCGCGGTCCGCGCCCCGGCGGCGGACAGCAGAACCGTGGCCCGCGCCCGCAGGGCGGCGGCCAGGGTGGCGGCAACCAGGGCGGCGGCAACGCCGGCGGTGGTACTGCGCCCGCTGGAGGTAACAGCTGATGCTCGCCCCCAAGCGTGTAAAGCACCGTAAGCAGCATCGCGGCCGTCGTGCCGGGCTGTCGCGCGGGCAGGTCAAGGTGCAGTTCGGCGAGTACGGGCTGAAGGCGCTCGACGCCGGCTGGATCACCAACCGTCAGATCGAGGCTGCCCGTATCGCGATGACCCGCAAGATCCGTCGTGGCGGCAAGGTGTGGATCAACGTCTACCCTGACAAGCCCTTCACCAAGAAGCCTGCTGAGACCCGCATGGGCTCCGGCAAGGGTTCGCCTGAGGGTTGGGTCGCCGTGGTCAAGCCGGGCCGTGTGATGTTCGAGCTGGCCGGTGTGCCGGAGCCGCTCGCCCGTGAGGCGATGCGCCTGGCCGGACACAAGCTGCCGGTCCGTACGAAGTTCGTCGTGCGGGAAGAGGGCTGATCATGAAGCCGACCGAATTGCGTGATCTGAACGAGCGCGAGCTCGCGGAGCACATCAAGACAGCGCGCCGGGACTTGCTCGGCCTGCGCTTCCAGCACGCCACCGGCGAGCTGGACAACACGGCGGGAATGCGGCGTGCGAAGAAGGAGATCGCCAGGGCACTGACGATCGCCAATGAACGTGGAATTGAGACCAATGGCTGACGAAGAGAAAACTGAAGAGACGCCTGTCGAATCCGCGGACGTAGAGTCCGCCGCTCCGGCAGAGATAAACGAACAGACTGCCTCCGCAGCGGACTCCACGCCCGCGGCTGCTCCTGCCGACACCGAGGCTGAGGCCCCTGAGCCCGAGGCCGCGCCCGAGGCTCCCGCTGCGCCTGCCGCTGAGGAAGCTGGAGAAGCCGAAGCTGCTGCTCCGGCGGCGCCTGCTGCTCCGGCCGAGCCCGCTGCTCCGGCCGAGCCCCAGGTTCTGCTGACGCCGAAGGAGCGGAAGGTTGCGATCAAGGCTCGCAAGTCCGCCAAGACTGGTCCGCGTCCTGCCCGGACTCCGGAGGAGCGGCACGCCGAGCGCGTCGTAGAGCGGGCCAAGAAGGCCGCTGCTCGCCGCACGGGTCGCGCGTCCGAGCGCGCCAAGTGGAAGGCCGGCGCGCACGAGCGCACCGCCACCCCGGCACGTGAGCACGAGACCGGTCAGCAGAAGACACGCCAGGGCGTTGTCGTCTCCGACAAGGCGGATAAGACCATCACGGTGCGCATCGACGTCGCTCGGCGTCATCGCAAGTACCAGAAGATCGTCCGTACCTCCAACACATTGCACGCTCACGATGAGAGCAACGACGCACACATCGGCGACACCGTTGTCGTGCGTGAGGCGCGGCCGCTGTCGCGCCTGAAGCGCTGGCGCCTCGTCCAGGTCGTTGAGAGGGCCAAGTAATGGTTCAGAACGAAACCAGGCTGCGCGTCGCCGACAACACCGGTGCCCGCGTGATCCTCGTGATCCGTGTCAAGGGTGGCCATCGCCGCCGGTACGCGGGCGTTGGCGACGTCGTCAAGGCGACCGTCAAGCAGGCCAGCCCCGGTGGTGCGGTGAAGAAGGGCGATGTTGTCGACGCGGTGGTCGTGCGCACCAAGAAGGCGCACGGCCGCGAGGATGGCACGTACATCGCTTTCGATGAGAACGCAGCAGTGCTCATCGACAACAACAACAACCCCCGCGGCACCCGTATCTTCGGGCCGGTCGCGCGCGAGTTGCGCGAGCGCAACTTCATGAAGATCGTCTCGCTCGCGCCGGAGGTGCTCTAGCCATGCCCGCGCGCATCAAGACCGACGATCAGGTGATCGTGATCAGCGGCAAGGACCGTGGCAAGCAGGGCCGTGTCCTGCGCGTCGACACCAAGAACGACCGCGTGTTCGTCGAGGGGCTGAACATGATCAAGCGGCATCAGAAGGCCAGCTCGGCCTCCCCGACTGCGCAGCAGACCAGCGGCGTGATCGAGAAGGAGAACGGGATCCACGTCTCCAACGTGGCGCTCATCGATCCGAAGGACGGCAAGCCGACGCGGGTTGGCGTGGAAGTTGTGGACGGCAAGCGCGTTCGCGTCGCACGGCGCAGTGGAACGAGGATCGACTGATGGCTGCACGTCTGAAGACCAGGTACGAGAACGAGATTCGGCCCGCGCTGATCGAACACTTTGGCTACGACACGCCGATGCAGGCTCCGAAGGTCCTGAAGGTCACCGTCAACATGGGTGTTGGCGAGGGCAAGCAGGACTCGAAGCTGTTCGAGGCGGCTGCCGACCAGCTTGCGCAGATCACCGGCCAGAAGCCCAACGTGCGTCGCGCGCGCAAGTCGATCGCGCAGTTCAAGCTGCGCGAGGGCATGCCCGTCGGCCTGGCCGTGACACTGCGCGGTGACCGTCAGTACGAGTTCCTGGACCGCCTGTTTTCGGTGGCGATGCCCCGGATCCGTGACTTCCGGGGTGTCAGTCCGCGCTCGTTCGATGGACGCGGCAATTACACGCTCGGTATCCGCGAGCAGATCATCTTCCCCGAGATCGATTACGACGAGGTCGACCAGACGCGTGGGCTCGACGTGACGATCACCACCAACCGTTGCACTGACGAGGAGTCCTTCGCTCTGCTCGAAGCCCTCGGCATGCCCTTCGCCAAGAGCGGCCGGCCGCAAGGCCTGGCACAGAGTTAGGAAGCACAACAGTGGCCAAAACCTCACAACGCGTCCGCCAGCAGCGGACCCCCAAGTTCAAAACCCGAGGCTATACCCGCTGCCGTCGCTGCGGCCGGGCTCGCTCCGTGTACCGCAAGTTCGGCGTGTGCCGGATCTGCCTGCGCGAGCTGGCGCACAACGGGTACATCCCCGGGATGACGAAGTCGAGCTGGTGATCGTATGTCGATGACCGATCCTGTGGCCGACTTCCTGACGCGCCTGCGCAACGGCGCCAAGGCCCAGCACCACGATGTCTCGATCCCCTCGTCGAAGCTCAAGCGTGAGCTCGCGCGAATCCTCAAGGAGCAGGGCTACATCGAGGCGTACGACGTGGTGCCGGCGAGTGCCGAGCGTCCGGGTGAGTCGATCACCGTCACGTTGAAGTACACAAAGGAGCGCAAGCCCGTGATCAGCGGCATCCAGCGCGTTTCGCGTCCGGGCCAGCGCCATTACGTCGATCACACACACATCCCCAAGATCCAGGGCGGCATGGGCACCGCGATCATCTCCACCTCGCGTGGCGTGATGACCGGCCACGATGCCCGTCAGCTCGGTATCGGTGGGGAGGTAGTGGCCAAGGTCTGGTAGACCTGAGGACCAAGCAGCAATGTCGAGAATTGGTAGACAACCCATCCCCGTGCCCAGTGGCGTGACCGTCACGATCGAGCCTGAGCTCGTGACCGTGAAGGGCCCCAATGGCGAGCTTTCGGAGCGGATCTCGCGAGACATCACCGTCGAGCAGACCGCGGCCGACGGCGGCGACCAGCTGGTCGTTTCGCGTCCGACCGATCGTGGCGAGCATCGTGCCCTGCACGGCCTGACGCGCACGCTCGTGGCCAACATGGTCACCGGTGTCACCGCCGGCTACCAGAAGAATCTGGAGATCCAGGGCGTCGGCTACCGAGCCGCGCTCAAGGGCCGCGACCTGGAGCTTGCCCTGGGCTATTCGCACCCGGTTGAGGTCAAGGCGCCGGACGGGATCACGTTCGAGGTCCCCCAGCCGACCCGGATCACCGTCAGGGGTGCGTCCAAGCAGATGGTCGGTGAGATCGCTGCACAGATCCGTAAGCAGCGCAAGCCGGAGCCCTACAAGGGCAAGGGCATCCGCTACGAGGGCGAGTACGTCGCGAGGAAGGTCGGTAAGCGAGCATGAGCGTCAAGACGAAGGAAGCACTGCGCCTCAAGCGGCGCCGTCGGGTACGCGCGAAGGTTCGCGGCACGGCCGAGCGTCCCCGGATCGCGGTGTTCCGTTCAAACCGCGGCATCGCCGCACAGCTGATCGACGACGATGCCGGCCGCACGCTGGCTGCCGTCAACTGGATCGAGGCGCCACTGCGCGACCTCAAGGGCAGCGAGCAGGCCAAGAAGGCCGGCGAACTGCTTGCGCAGCGCGCCCAAACAGCCGGCGTCCAGTCCGCGGTCTTCGACCGCGGCGGCTATCAATACCACGGGCGCGTGCAGGCGCTCGCCGACGGTGCCCGCGAGGGCGGGCTGATCTTCTAAGCGCCCTCCGGACGCTACTCTGGACTGAATTCATGGCACGAGATCGCACAGTTTCCGCAGCAGGGCTCGACCTTCAGGAGCGAGTCGTAGAGATCAACCGCGTCGCAAAGGTCGTCAAGGGCGGCCGTCGCTTCTCGTTCACCGCGCTGGTCGTGGTCGGCGATGAGCGCGAGGTGGTTGGTGTGGGGTACGGCAAGGCCAACGAGGTTCCCGTTGCAATCCAGAAGGGTGTCGAGAGGGCGAAGAAGAACCTCTACCGGGTCCCCAAGCACGGCTCGACGATCACCCACCAGACGACCGGCATCTTCGGAGCCGGTCGCGTGTTCCTCAAGCCCGCTGCGCCCGGTACCGGCGTGATCGCCGGTGGCGGCGTGCGCGCCGTGCTGGAGCTGGCGGGAATCCACGACATCCTTTCCAAGTCGCTGGGCTCGCAGAACCCGATCAACCTCGTCAAGGCGACGATGGCCGGGCTCGAGTCGCTGCGCACTCCCGAGGAGGTCGCGGACCTGCGCGGCCTTTCGATCAACGCCGTCCTCGGCCTCAGCGCCGAGGAGCCGGTCAATGGAAAGGTCGAGGCTGCTGACGGTGACGCGGAGGCAGCGGCATGAGCGCCACGCTGAAGGTCAAGCAGCTGAAGTCCAAGAATGGCTCGGACAAGCGGCAGATCGACACGCTCCGCTCGATCGGGCTGCGTCGCATCGGCCAGACGGTCGAGGTCCACGACACGCCCCAGATGCGGGGCATGCTGCACAAGGTCCGACATCTGGTTGAGGTTGACGAAGCATGAGTGACAAGACTGAGAGAGTCCCCGCCGAGCAGATCGGCCTACACAATCTGAAGCCCGCCCCGGGCTCGCGCAGGCCGCGTAAGCGCATCGGGCGTGGGGAAGGCTCGGGCACCGGCAAGACCTCCGGCCGCGGCCAGAAGGGCGCTGGTTCTCGCACCGGCTCCAAGTCCCGCGCGGCCTTCGAGGGCGGCCAGATGCCGATTCACATGCGGATGCGCAAGCTGCGCGGCCCGCACATGAAGAAGTCGATGCCGTTCGAGCCGTTCCGCACGCACACGCAGGCGGTCAACCTCAAGGACCTCGAGGAGCGCTTCGACGCCGGTGCCGTGGTCGATGTGGAGTCGCTGAAGCAGAAGGGCCTCGCGACCCGCAGAGACATCCCGGTCAAGGTCCTCGCCAAGGGCGAGCTGAGCAAGGCGCTCACGGTAAATGTGCACGGCGTCAGCGCCAGCGCGCGTGAGGCGATCGAGAAGGCCGGCGGCACGGTTCAGCTCATCGAGAGCACCCCTTCCAAGTCTTGACACGCCGGTGGCCCCCGCCACACGCAGCACTGCTACCGTCGCCGCGGTGACCCCAAGAGCGACCACATGATCTCGACGATCCTCGGAGCCTTCCGAGTCCCGGAGATTCGCAAGAAGGTGCTGATCACCTTCGCGCTCCTGGGCCTCTATCGGCTGGGCGCGTACATCCCGGCGCCGGCTGTCAACACGAGCGCGCTCAAATCGATCCAGCAGGCGGTCGGCGGCAGCGGCGTGCTGGGCCTGCTCAACACATTCTCCGGCGGCGCGCTCTCACGCGTGGCGATTTTCGGTCTGGGAATCACGCCGTACATCACGGCGTCGATCGTGCTGCAGATCCTCACCGTCGTCGTGCCGTCGCTCGAGAAGCTCTCCAAGGAGGGCGAGGTGGGGCAGGCGCGCATCACGCAGTACACGCGCTACCTGACCGTCGGGCTGGCGTTTGCGCAGTCGATCGGCTACGTCTTCCTGTTCAAGAGCCTGGAGACACAGGCAGGGGTCAATCTGATCCCGAACTTCAACATCGGCAAGGTCTTCCTGATCGCGATCACCCTGACCGCCGGCACGATGCTGGTCATGTGGATGGGGGAGCTGATCACCCAACGCGGGATCGGCAACGGCATATCCCTGATGATCTTCGCGTCGATCGTGTCGCGAATCCCGAGCGGTGTGCAGTCCTGGTGGAACAGCCCGGACCAGTCGTTCAAGGTGATGATGCCGTTCATCGTCTTCGCGGTGGTTGCCGGCATCGTCTTCGTGCAGACCGGCCAGCGCCGCATCCCAGTGCAATACGCCAAACGAGTGATCGGCCAACGAATGACCCAGGGCGGGCAGACGTACATCCCGCTGACGGTCAACATGGCGAACGTCATCCCCGTGATCTTCGCCGCCACGGTCATGTCGATCCCGCCGACGATCGGCCAGCTGATCGGCAAGAACCAGATCCACAACTGGGGGACCAGCCTCGCCACGTTCCTCTCGCCCGGAAGCTGGCGTTACGTCGTCGGCGAGTGCATCCTGATCATCCTCTTCACGTACTTCTACACGGCCATCGTCTTCAACCCGGTGGACCAGGCGGAGAACTTGAAGAAGTACGGGGGATTCATCCCGGGCATCAGACCCGGGCGACCTACCGCCGAATTCCTGGACCGAGTATTGGCCAGGCTCACTTTCTGGGGCGCCTTATTCCTGGCGTTCATCGCCGCGCTGCCTACGCTCCTGATCGCCCAGACGGGCGCCAACTTCGCCTTCGGCGGCACCTCCATCCTGATCGTCATCGGGGTCGCGCTCGACACGATGAGACAGCTGGAGGCGCAGCTGATGATGCGCAACTACGAGGGCTTCCTCAAGTGACTTTGGGTCGTGCGTTTTCGGCGCACGGCCTTCCCCAGCGGCCACCACGCGATCCTGCGATGGCTGCCGCAGGTTGCCTGCTGCGTCCCGAAAATCGCACGCTCGTCAGCAACCTGCGAATCGAAGCTGCAGCTTGCGTGTTCTGACTGGTAGTCCCCACCGGCACCTGCACCGAATCCGCAGTTCTGCGTCCAGCGGGTGCAGCCTGCCGTCGATGCAGCTAAAGAGAGGATAAGCGTCAGCTAAGCACTGGCTTAGCATCTCACACACCTGACGCTAGCCTGATCTCAACATGGGTAACCATGAAGCGATGGATACGAGAAGCGAGAGCCCACGGCGGCTCGGGCATCGACCGGTCCTAGATGGGCTGCGGGGAATCGCGATTCTCCTTGTGATGCTCACCCACACAGGCGTCCTGCCGAACGGCTACGTCGGCGTCGACCTGTTCTTCGCGCTCTCGGGCTTCCTGATCACGACGCTCCTCTACGAGGAGTGGGACAAGGCCGGACGGATCTCTCTCCGTCGCTTCTACGGTCGCCGTGCGCGTCGCCTGCTCCCGGCGCTGGGGTTGCTGATTGCAGCCGCGCTGATCGTCGACCTGCTCTGCTATCCGATGACCGGCTGGCCATTTTTGAAGAAGGCGCTGACCTCGCTGCTGTTCGTCAACAACTGGCTGGCCGCCACGGGACACGCCGGAGATCTCGGGAGCCTGAACCCGACCTGGTCACTCGCGCAGGAGGAGCAGTTCTACCTCGTCTGGCCGCTCGTGCTGATGCTGCTGCTGCGCCGCGGGATCCGGCCGCAGTTCGTGGCGGCCCTGCTGCTCGTCACGATCGGCTTGCTGATCGCCGCCGCACCGATCGGCTCCGGCCATGACTACGCGATCTACTACTCGCCAGCGGCGAGAGCCGCCGAGCTCCTGTTCGGCTGCCTCGGCGCGGTGATCTGGCGCCACCGGCTGATTCGCACTCCCGCCGGCCTCTCGGCGAGGCTCCCCGCGAGTGTGCGGACGACCCTCGAGAAGCGGCGACTGTGGCGCGCGCTTTCGGCGGGCATCCTCGCGTATCTCTTCGCCACCCTGCTCTTCAATTACCAGCTCACGACCGAGCAGGTCTACCTTCGCGCCTGCCTGCTCGCGGTCCCATTGATCGTGAACCTCGTCGGAGCGCCCGGCAGTCTGCTTGTCCGAGCCATCGCCTGCGCGCCCCTGCGCTTCCTGGGGCGCATCAGCTACGCGCTGTACCTCTTCCATCTGCTGATGCGCAACGTCGTCTACCACTACATGCCGAACAACTCGATCTATCTGAACGCGCTGCTGACGATCGCGCTCAGCATCGCCGTTGCCGCCGCCAGTTGGCGGGTCGTCGAGTCGCGCATCCTGGGCCGGGGGCGTCGCCCCGAGCCGGCGACTGCGCATGGACCGGTACCTCAACAGTGGCCGCGCCTGGAGCTGGTGCGCAGCTGAGGCCGCGCCCCGCCTGACCGTGCATTTTGGGCAGCCGCCCTGATGCTTCGGTCGGCGTTATCGCTGCGTACGCTCGGGCCTCCACCGTCCCCGATAACATCACGACCCCATGCCGCCCCAGCTCAACCTGATTTTGATTGGGCCACCGGGTGCCGGAAAGGGGACCCAGGCCGAACGCTTGCAGGAGGACTTCCGCCTGCCGTTCATCTCGACCGGCGACATGTTGCGCGCCAACGTCAAGGACGGAACCGAGCTCGGCAAGGCCGCCAAGGCGCATATGGACACGGGCGGCCTGGTCCCGGACGATCTGATCGTGGCCATGGCAGCGGAGCGCCTGGACGAGGACGACACGCAGGACGGGTTCATCCTCGACGGCTTTCCCCGCACGACGACGCAGGCCGAAGCGCTCGAGCACCAGCTCGATGCGGAGGGCCGGCGGATCACGGCGGCGTTGCTCCTCGAGGTGCCCGATGCGGAGATCATCAAGCGCATCGCCGGCCGTCGCGTGTGCGTCAAGGCGGGCCACAACTACCACGTGGATTACGACCCGCCCAAGATCCCCGACATCTGTGACCAGGACGGCTCGCGTCTGATCCAGCGCGACGACGATCGACCCGAGGTCGTACAGAAGCGACTCGCCGTCTACCACGACCAGACCGCGCCGCTCGTCGACTTCTACGACGAGCGCGGACTGCTTCGCCGCGTCGACGGGACCCGCGCGCCGGTCGAGGTCCACGATCACATCCGCGCCCTGATCGCCACGCTCCTGCTGGAGGAGTCGATCTAGCGGGACGCCGCGTAGCCGATGGCCCTCGGCGCGTGTGGACCGTCTGGACGTTTGTACAGGTCAACCAATACTTGATCCTGGACGTTCGTCCACGTCCGGCGGTGGTGTTCACAGGGGTGACTGCCCTCCCCGATGAGGAGGTATGCAGTCCTTCCCCTCCGCAACGACTCCCAGTCGTCTCAACCACCGGCGAGTGCGAAATGTGCTCGCTTTTCTCTCTGTCCTCACCCTCTCGCTGCTCTTCGCGGTGAACCACGCCACAGCCGCCGTCCATGCGAAGTCGACCCCCCATAAGGCCGCTTCCCTGAAGGCCAAGAGCAAGGCCAAGAGCAAGGCCAAGACCAGCATCAAGAAGAGCAAGAAGAAGAAGCCCACCAAGAAGGTCGAGCCGCCTTCGACCACCACCCCCACTTCCACCACCCCGACTTCGACCACCCCGACTTCGACCACCCCGACTTCGACCACCCCCACTTCGACCACCCCCACTTCGACCACCCCCACTTCGACCACCCCGACTACGACCACCAGCCCCACCACCCCCAGCCCCACCTCGAACCCCGGATCGGCCAGCCTCGGCACGATCTTCTTCAGCGGCAACCCGATCTCATCCTGGTGGATGAACCAGTCGGCAGTGCCGACCCGCGTACAGCTCGTGCCCGATCCCGCCGGTGTTCCCGGCATGGTCCAGCAGTTCACGACCTACAACACCGACGTTGCGCCGCTGACCCCCACGGTCAACCCGCGCTCGCAGCTCGACACTCCCGAGCTGTTCCAGTCGGGCCAGCAGTACTGGGAGAGCTTCGAGGTCTACATCCCCCAGACCCTGACGCTCCCCACCAAGGGCTGGATCAGCCTCGAGTCCGCCGTCTACGGCGCCCCGTTCGGCGGAACTCCGCCGGCGACCATTTCCATCAATGACGGTGCCTTCCGCTTCCAGCGCAATGGCGTCGGAACCAATCCGTTCCAGGTGGCGTGGACCGCACCGGTCGTCAAGGGCCAGTGGTACCGCTTCACCTGGCACTTCGACATGGCCGCCAACGGCTGGATCGAGCTCTACGTCAACGACGTGCAGCAGCAGCTGAAGAGCGGCAGCAGCTCGGTTCTCCAACTGCCGATCGCCATGATCGACAAGAGCGACGCAACAGGCCCGTGGTACTCGCAGGAGCAGCTGTACTACCAGCTCGGCATCCTCCCGAGCGCATCGGTCTACTTCAAGAACTACCAGGTCGGTGCCACCCAGGCGGGTGCGGAGTCCTGATAACCGCACAGCTGGACGACTCCGTCCCCGGATGGAGTCCTGAGTAACAACAAGGGACGACCCCGTCTGAGCACGGGGTCGTCCCTTTTCTCCGTCCAGCTTCCGCGATCGCATGCCGGTCATCTACGCTTCACAGAAGCGATGGCGATCATCAAGAAGAGCCCAGAGCAGATCGAGCAGATGGCCGCGGCCGGGGACGTGCTGGTCAAGACCATGAACCTGCTCGCCTCCAAGATCAGGCCGGGCGTCACCACGCTCGAGCTCGATCAGGCGGCCGAGAAGTTCATCCGCTCGCAGGGCTGCGAACCCGCCTTCAAGGGCTACCGCGGCTTCCCCGGCTCGATCTGTGCTTCGCCCAACTCGATGGTCGTCCACGGTATCCCGGGCGCCTATCGGCTCGAGCGCGGGGACATCCTGTCCGTTGATATCGGTGTGGTCAAGGACGGCTGGGTGGCCGACGCGGCGCGCACCTTTCCGGTCGGTCCGGTTTCACCGATCGCCCAGAAGCTGCTCGCCGTGACCGAGGAGGCGTTGCAGCTGGCCGTGCCGCAGTGCGTTGCCGGAAACCACCTCGGTGACATCGGGCACGCGATCCAGCACTACGTCGAGGATGAGAACGGCTTCTCGATCGTGCGTACCCTGGTCGGGCACGGAATCGGCCGCGAGATGCACGAGGATCCGCAGATTCCCAACTACGGCAAGCCGGGCAGCGGCGTGTTGCTGGAGGAGGGGATGGTGCTGGCGGTCGAGCCGATGGTCAACGTCGGCAAGCACCAGGTGCGGCTGGCTGATGACAACTGGTCGATCTTCTCTGCCGACGGCACGCTGGCGGCCCACTTCGAGTTCACGATCGCCGTCACCGCCGAAGGCCCGCGCATCCTGACCCCTGGCACGAAGCCACGGGCGGCCGCGCAGCTGCTTGACGCCGGCATCAATCAATTCCTAAAGCGAGGCAGAGCGCGGTACCGCGCCTTGTTGCTACTATCCGATTTTGCGCCTGCAGCGCATCGCTTGTGCTGCGCGCGACTCCCGCCTCGGTAGCGGCGACCGCACCGGTCGCCAGAGCCGCAGGCGAGGACCCAGAGCTAATAACTCACGACGAGAGCGAAGCGACGTGAAAGTACGACCGTCGGTCAAGCCGATGTGCGAAAAATGTAAGATTATCCGCCGGCACGGACGTGTGCTGGTGATCTGCTCGAACCCGCGACACAAGCAGCGGCAGGGCTAGATGGCACGTATCTCCGGGGTCAACATCCCCCTCAACAAGCGTGTCGAGATTGGCCTGACCTACATCTACGGAATCGGTCGGCCGATGTCCAACAAGCTGCTGACCGAGACCGGGATCGAGCCGGATCGCAAGGTCCGCGATCTGACCGAAGAAGAGGTCGTCAAGCTCCGTGATGTGATCGACAACTCCGTTGTCGTCGAGGGTGACCTGCGGCGCGAGCGCTCGCAGGCCATCAAGCGCCTGCAGGAGATCGGCTCCTACCGCGGCCTGCGCCACCGGCGCGGCCTGCCCGTGCGCGGCCAGAACACCAAGACCAACGCGCGCACGCGCAAGGGCCCCAAGCGCATGCAGGTGGCCGGCAAGAAGAAGGCAGGTAAGAAGTAATCCATGAGCCCCGCTCCTCGTAGGCCGCAGCGCGGCCGCCGCCGGGTCCGCAAGAACATCCCGATCGGCCAGGCCCACATCAAGACTTCTTTCAACAACACGATCGTTTCGCTCACGGATCGAGAAGGCAACGTGATCGCATGGGAGTCCGCCGGCGGCGCCGGTTTCAAGGGCTCTCGCAAGTCGACTCCGTTCGCCGCGCAGGTGACCGCCGACGCGGCCGCGCGCAAGGGCATCGAGCATGGCCTCCAGAAGGTGGAGGTGTTCGTCAAGGGTCCCGGTTCCGGCCGTGAGACCGCGATCCGTTCGCTGCAGGCTGCAGGCCTCGAGGTGACCGGCGTCAAGGACGTAACCCCGCAGGCGCACAACGGCTGCCGGCCACGCAAGCGGAGGAGGGTCTAACCATGGCTCGAGACACTGGACCACAGTGCAAGCAGTGCCGCCGCGAGGGCCAGAAGCTGTTCCTCAAGGGCGAGCGTTGCCTCACCGACAAGTGCGGCGTCGAGCGACGCGGTTACCCGCCCGGGGACCATGGACGCGGCCGTCAGAAGCAGAGCGAATACCGCCTGCAGCTGCGCGAGAAGCAGAAGGCCAAGCGCTATTACGGCGTGCTCGAGCGGCAGTTCCGGATCTATTACGAGAAGGCGTCGCGCCAGCCGGGAATCACCGGTGAGAACCTGCTGCGAACGCTCGAGTGCCGTTTTGACAACGTCCTGGTCCGGCTTGGCTTTGCCGCCTCGCGGCGTCAGGCCCGGCAGCTGATCCTGCACGGCCATTGGACCGTCAACGGGCGCCGCGTCAACATCCCCAGCTACCAGCTGCGGGACAACGACGTGATCGCGATCTCATCGAAGTCCACCGCGACCCAGGTGATCCGCGACGCGACCGAGCTGACTGGCCAGGTCCCGGCCTGGCTGCAGGCCGACCACGACTCGCTTACGGCGAAGGTGCTTCGCAAGCCAGAGCGGCGAGAGATCGCCGCCCCGGTGCAAGAGCAGCTCATCGTCGAGCTTTACTCGAAGTAAACCAATTTGCTCGCTGCGCGCGGGTGGGCGGTCCCATCGCGCGCGGCCTTGAAACGCCGATGGGGCCCGCCCATCCGGCGCCCGAACCCCCGATGTTAGGAACGCGCGATGCTTGACTTCCAAGTCCCCCGAATCACCAGCGAGTCCGTTGAAGAGAACCGCGGCTCCTTCACGATCGAGCCACTCGATCGCGGTTTCGGCTACACGTTCGGCAACTCGCTGCGCCGTGTGCTGCTCTCCTCGCTCGCGGGCGCGGCGGTCACGAGCGTTCGCATCGAGGGTGTCGCGCACGAGTTCTCGACGATCAAGGGTGTCAAGGAGGACGTCACCGACATCGTCCTGAACCTCAAGGGCATCGTCTGCCGCATGCACTCGGACGCCACCGAGGTCGAGGCGCCGCTGGTCGTCAGCGGCCCGGGTGAGATCACCGCCAAGGACATCGATCTGCCCTCCGGCGTCGAGATCCTCAACCCGGACGCGCACATCGCGACGCTCGAGAAGCAGACCAAGCTCGAGGTCTACCTGACGATCGGCCGCGGCCGCGGCTACCGCCCCGCCGAGGAGAACAAGTCAGCCGATCAGCCGATCGGCGTGATCCCGATCGACTCGATCTTCTCGCCGGTTCGCCGTGTCGCCTACAACGTCGAGCAGGCCCGCGTCGGCCAGAAGACCGACTACGACAAGCTCACGCTCGACATCGAGACCGACGGCTCGATCGACCCGCACGCCGCGCTGCGCGAGGCTGCCGAGATCCTGATCTCGCAGCTGGCGATCTTCACCGACGCCGAGCGCGTGATCGAGCTGCGCGACACCCACACCGGCGGCATCCTCGATGCCGGCCTGGTCGGTGCCGACGCCGGCCGCGCCAACGGTGGCCGCGCCCCGAACGCGATGGACGACATCCTGATCGAGGAGCTCGAGCTCGGTGTTCGTTCCTACAACTGCCTCAAGCGCGCCGGCATCCAGACGGTCGGCGACCTCGTCTCCAAGAGCGAGGGTGAGCTCAACGCGATCCCGAACTTCGGCAAGAAGTCGATCGATGAGGTGATCGAAACCTTGCACGCGCGTGGCCTTGCGCTCCGCGAGGGCTAAGCTTCTGCAGGCAAAGGAACCACCCCATGCGCCATCAACGTAATCGCTATCAGCTCTCCCGCAGCGCTTCGCACCGCAAGTCGCTGCTCATGAACCTCTCCAAGGAGGTCATCGAGCACGAGCGCATCCAGACGACCGAGGCCAAGGCCAAGGCCGTCAAGCCCGAGCTGGAGAAGCTGATCACGCTCGCCAAGCGCGGTGACCTGCACGCCCGGCGCCAGGCGCTCTCCGCGCTGGGCCAGGACAAGTTCGCGGTCTACAAGCTGTTCGAGGAGGTCGCTCCCCGCTACAGCGCTCGCGAGGGCGGCTACACCCGCATTCTCAAGCTCGGTCCGCGTCGCAGCGACTCGACCGAGATGGTTCTGCTCGAGCTCGTCTAGAGTCCCACGACCGCCGTCGATGACGGCGCGCCTGACGATCGAGTACGACGGAACCGCCTTCGCCGGCTGGGCGTTCCAGCCGGGGGAGCGCACGATCCAGGGGGAGCTCGAGGCCGCTCTGGCGACCGTACTGCGCCGTCCCGTGGCACTCACCGTCGCGGGTCGCACCGACGCAGGAGTCCACGCCTGGGCACAGGTGGCCTCACATGAAGGTGAGGCTGCCCCGCTGGGCAGCCTCAATGCCCTGCTCCCGCCGGATGTCGCGGTCCTTGCCTCGGAGAGCGTGGCCGACGGCTTCAACGCGCGTCACGACTGCACGTCGCGGGCCTACTGCTACCGCGTCCTCGCCCGCCCGGGGCGCTCGGCGCTGGAGCGCGGGCACGCTCTGCATTGGAGCTATCCGGTCGACTTCGCGAAGCTGCGAGAGTGCGCCGCCCTGCTGGTCGGTACGCACGACTTCACCGCCTTCACCCCGACCGACACCTACCACGTCCGCTTCGAGCGCGAGGTGCTACTCGGCCGGCTGGCGGGCGGGGCGAGGTGTCGACCACGACCTGCTCGAGTTCTGGATCGAGGCCGACACGTTCATGCGCCACATGAACCGCACGCTCGTCGGGACGATGCTGGATGTCGCGCGCGGCCGCCTCTCGGTCGGGCACTTCGCGCGGCTGCTCGCAGGCGCTCCGCGCCCGGCAGCCGGTCTCACAGCGCCCGCGCACGGGCTGTACTTCGCGGGCGCCGGTTACCGCGGTGAGCGGCTGCTCAGCCGCCCGGACTGAGCGCGATCAGCATTCGCTTCAGCTCGGCCACATGCGAGCCGTCGATCGAGACCAGGCAGGTGGCGTAGGCGACGGGCTGGATGCTGCCTCCGCTGTAGATCGACGCCTCGGTCGCGCACGAGCTATCGCGGTATTGCACCCAATCGCCGTTGGTCGTGATGAACTCGCCGCGCCCTGACTTGCTGAGCCTGGCGAAGACCTTCACGTTGAGCGCGTCGATCGTCCGGTCGATTGCGACCACCCTGTGCTCGGCACAGCCCTCGATCTGCAGCGTCGTCGTCGGTTTGCTCGGGCACGGCAGCAGTGTGAACTTCTCATGGATCGTTGGGGCTGACAGCGATGCGGCGGCGCTCTGCGAGACCGGCCCCGCGCAGAGCGCCAAGCCCGCCGCACCACAGGCTGTAAGGAGGATTCGATGAAGTCGCATCCTCCCCGTATATCAACTGCCGGTGCCCGCGGGCTGCGGGTCCGGGCGCACGACGACGGTGTCGGCGATGGCAATGATCTCGTCGACCGGCAGCGACGCGCGGCTCGCGTGCTCGCGGATCGCCTCCGGGACTCGCCGCCTCATAGATGCAGAGCGTGCCCACCTGCCCGCTCTCCTCGCTGAGGACGTAGCTGCGGATCCAGCGGACCTGATCCGGCATCTCCTCGTCCCCGACCTTCGTCGAGCGCGCCGCGGCCTCTTGGAGGTCGGGGCCATCGACGAATCCGTCCCTACGCAAGATCGCATAGAGCTGCATGCTGCCCCCTTTGGTTTAGTGCACCTTTATCCCGTCAGGGGGATCCTAACCGACGCCACGGGCACGTGGCTGGGCTCCGCCGCGGGCTCTAGCATCAGCGGCGTGCGCGTACTTCTCACCAACGACGACGGGATCGAGGCCGACGGACTGCAGCGTCTTCGGCGTGCTCTGCTGGTGGCGCCGGGCATCGATCTGCGGGTGATCGCGCCCGATGGGAACCGCTCGGCGATGGCTCGCATGATCACGACGCGCCGGCCGCTGTGGGTGCAGGAGGTCGACTTCGGTGATGGGACGACCGGCTTCGCAACCGACGGGACACCGGTCGACTGCGTGCGGCTGGCGCACCTCGGCCTGATCGACGAGTGGTATCCGGAGATGGTCGTCTCCGGCATCAACCACGGGACGAACATCGGTGACGACATCACCTACTCGGGCACCGTCGCAGCGGCGCTCGAGGCGGTTGTTCTTGGCCTGCCCGGGATCGCCGTCTCGCAGCAGTCGCAATCGCTCGAGCTCGACTTCCGTCGGGTGTCGGCGTTCGACTTCGACGCGGCAGCCGACTTCACCGCGCGGCTCGTCGGCGATCTCGAGAGCGCGCCGCTGCCGGAGGGCACATTGCTCAACGTCAACTTTCCCGGGTGCCCGCCGGAGGGCATCGAGGTTGCGCGACTGGGCAAGCGCTTCTACCGCGACGAGCTCGAGCTGGTCGAAGCCGATCCGAGTCTTCCCAACCGCCGGCTCTACCGCGTCTACGGCGAAGAGGCCACGGGCAACGAGGAGGAGCTCGACACCGACATCACCGCCGTCGAGTCGCGGCGTGTGGCACTCACGCCGCTGCACTTCGACCTCACCCACCACGACGGTGTGCAGGCATTGATCGAACGCGACCTCGAGCGCCTGCTGGAGGAGCCGGTCAAGGAGCAACCATGAGCACTCTCGATTCGGTCCCGCCCGCCCCCACCGAGCGTGCGGCCGAGCTGCGCAAGCTGATCGACTACCACTCGCACCGTTACCACGTCCTCGATGACCCGGAGATCGGCGACGCCGAGTACGACGCGCTGTACAACGAGCTGAAGGCGATCGAGGAGGCTCACCCGGAGCTGATCACACCCGACTCCCCGACGCAGCGGGTGGGCGAGGAGCCGGTGTCTGACCTGGTCAAGGTCCGCCACCTGCAGCGCATGCTGTCACTGGCCAATGCCCGCTCCGCCGAGGAGCTGCGCGCGTGGATTCAGCGCATGCGCAACTTCCTCGCGCGCGAGGGCATCGAGAACCCTGTCTTCGAGTTCGTCGCCGAGCCGAAGATCGACGGCCTGGCGATGTCGCTGATCTATGAGAACGGGTTGCTCGTTCGGGGCGTCACGCGTGGCAACGGCGAGATCGGTGAGGACGTCACTCACAACCTGCGCACGATCGCGTCGATCCCGCTGCGGCTGAACGTTGAGGATCCGCCGCCCCTGCTCGAGGTGCGCGGCGAGGTCTACATGTCGCTCAGGGACTTCGAGCAGCTGAACGAGCGTCGGGCGGCGGCCGGCGAGTCGACCTTCATGAACCCGCGCAACTCAGCCGCCGGCACCGTGCGCCAGCTCGACCCCAGGCTTGCCGCCGGGCGCCCGCTGTCGTTCTGGGCCTACCAGGTCGGCGTCGCCTCGGAGGGGGTCGAGTTCAAGACCCAGTACGACGGGCTTGAATGGCTGCGCGAGCTGGGCTTCCCGGTGAACCCGGACATCCGGGTGCTCGACACCGAGGATGCGGTCGTCGCCCAGTGCGAGGGCTGGGAGCAGCGGCGCGGCTCGCTCGACTTCGAGATCGACGGCGTCGTGGTGAAGGTCAACGACCTCGAGCTCCAGCGCCGCCTCGGTGTCGTGGGCCGCGAGCCGCGCTGGGCGATCGCCTGGAAGTTCCCGCCGACGACCGCGGTGACGACCCTGCTGGACATCGGTTGGAACCCCGGGAAGTTCGGAGATCTCCACCCGTTTGCGATGCTCGAGCCGGTGCACGTCGGCGGGGTGACCGTCAAGCAGGCGACGCTGCACAACGAGGAGGACCTCGCCCGCAAGGACCTCCGCATCGGCGAGCAGGTGATCGTGCTGCGCGCCGGCGACGTGATCCCCCAGGTGGTGGCTCCCGCACCCCACGTGGCCGAGCGCACCGACCGTCCGTCGAAGCCGCACCCGCCCGAGCGCTGTCCGATCTGCGACACGCCGACCGTGAAGCCCGAGGGTTCCGTCTTCACGATGTGCCCGAACCTCGCCTGCCCGGGCAGGCGCATCCAGCTGCTCAATCACTTCGTCGGTGCGATGGACATCGATGGTCTCGGCGAAAAGCAGGTCGCGCTGTTCATGCGTCTGGGGTGGATCGAGACCGCGGCTGACATCTACCGCCTGCACGAGCGTGCGGACGAGCTGCTGGCGCTCGACGGCTTTGGTGAGATCTCTGCGCGGAAGCTGTTCGAGGCGATCGAGGCGTCAAAGGCTCAGCCGTTTGGCCGGGTGCTGTTCGCGATCGGCATCCCGGAGGTCGGCGACGTGACCGGACGCGCGCTCGCTCAGCAGTTCCGCACGATCGACGCGCTGCTCGACGCCGACCCGGAGGCGCTCGAACAGACCCAGGGTGTCGGCCCCAAGATGGCGCGGATCATCCATGCGCAGCTCGCGGACGAATCGATGCGCACGCTGATCGCCGAGCTGCGCGAACTGGGCGTGACCTTCGAGGAGGAGGGACCGCCGCCCGGCGAGGGGCCGCTCGCCGGCCGGACATTCGTGCTCACCGGCACGCTGCCTGACCTCACGCGCGAGCAGGCGACCGCGATGATCATGGCTCTCGGCGGCAAGGTCACCGGCTCGGTGTCACGCAAGACCGACTACGTCGTGGCCGGTGAGAGCGCCGGATCGAAGCTCGCCAACGCCGAGCGTCTCGGCGTGCCGGTGCTCGACGAGGCCGGGCTGCGGGCACTTCTCGACGAGGCCGGGTAAAGCTGCGGCGGGGCGGGGGTCAAGCGTGACCCCCGCCCCGGACAGTCACTTGACGATCGTGATCGTCCGATACATGCCGAGCTGGAAGTGCTCGCGTCCGTCCTGTGTGTCCATCGAGCAGAACAGCACGTAGACCCCGGGTGGCGCGCTGATCACCGACTCCTGCCTGGCCCCGCTTGACAGCGGTCCGGCCAGCATCATCAGTGGTGCGGTCACGTACTGCTTGGCGGCGGTGGTGTTGCCGGCCAGAAGCTGGGCCTCGGCCAGCGTCGCGTTCTCGGTGTTCGCCACCTGTGCGGCCTGGAACATGTGGATCAGATGGCCTTCGTTGTGGAAGCTGACCAGCTCGCCGTCGTGGAGTGTGGTCGGACCCCGGAACCCGAACTCAATCGAGGTCACCGTCGCCTGCGATCTGGGCAGGCTGGCGGGCGACGAGGATTGGGTGATCGTGAAGGCGGTGTGCCCGTTTCCGTTGTTGAGGGCGAGGTAGTTGCCGGCCGGCAGGTCGACAAAGGCGTGTGTCGTCTGGTTCGCGGGACTGTCCCCGCTGTCGAAGACGAGTGTTCCGAGCGCATCGACCGCGTCGAAGTCGCCGTTCTCGCCAAGGTGGGAGACGAACTTCAGGAACTGGCTGGCGGTCACACCAGGCTTCAGGTGAAACAGGGTCGGGTTGTCCTCGGCCTCGCCCTTCACAGTCGTCGCGATGTCGACCGCACCCGAGACCTGCTGACCGCCCACCTTGATGCTCTGCTTCGTGACCGTCAGCGTCAGCTTCGGCAGCTCCGAAGCTGACGCGCCTGCGGCCATGATCAGCGCGACGGCGGCGGCGACCACCCCGCTGCATACGACGTGCGCGAACCTCAGTCTTTGCATTTTCCGTCCCCCTTGATGTGGTTGATCCGGAGTGCTCCGGAGATGAACGTCAAGCTATGGGGGGCGCGCGCCGCTGTCGTCGCCCGCGCAGGCGATTTGCCTTGCTCGCCAGGATGATCCGCAGCGCGTCGTGCGAGCAATCCAGTCGGCCGTGCGGATGACCGCGGATCGTCGCGACGGATGACGACCTGACACTGCCGCAGATGTAGGTTTACGCCCTATGCATGCACGCCTGGGGGAGAAATTGGGGAGGGTCGGGCCGATCGGGGTGGATGCGCTCGTCGCGGCCGTGCTGCTGGCGATCAGCCTGGTTGACATCTGGGGCGCGTCGTCGGCCCGCGGTCCGGTCACGGCGACTTTGGTGTCGGGGGCAGTCGCGGTTGGAGTGGCGGTGCGGCGCCGCTGGCTGTTGTGGGCGTTGGTCGGGGTGGCCGGCGCCGTGGCGGCCAGGGCGGTGCTGCACGGAGACCACGGTGTGAACGGCCCCAGCGGGATCGAGGGGTCGCTGATGGCGTTGCTGTTGTTCTACGGAGCGGGCGCCTATGTGGGGGGTGTCCGCTCGATCGTGGCCCTCATGATCGGGATTGCGATCACGTCGGTCATCGCGATCGGTGCCAACGATGGAGTCGCCCCAAACCTGATCTGGGATGACATCGCGATCGCCGCGCTCCCATGGTTCGTCGGCCGCATGATGCGTGAGCGCAATGCCCGAGCCATGGCCGCCCGCGCACGAGCGGAGCGACTGGATTCGGAGCACGAGATGCACATGAGGGTCGCCGCGCTTGCCGAGCGCGCGCGCCTCGCCCGTGAAATCCACGACGTCGTGGCGCACAGCGTCTCGGTGATGGTGATTCAGGCCGGGGGTGCGCGGTCCGTGATGGACGGCGAGCCGGCGCGCGCCGAACATGCCCTGCTCTCCGTTGAACGAGCCGGCCGAGAAGCGCTTGCGGAGATGCGCAGGTTGCTCGGTGTGCTGGGGGAGGGCGAGCGACTGCGGGAGCTGGCGCCCCAGCCGGGGCTTGCGGACCTCGACGAGCTGATCGCGCGGACCTGCACGGCCGGGGTCGAGGCATCGATCAACGTCAGCGGCCGACCCGTGGCAGTTCCGCCGGGACTCAGCCTCTGCGTCTACCGCGTGGTCCAGGAGGCGCTGACCAACACGATCAAGCACGCCGGGGCCGCGCGGGCCGAGGTCTCGGTGCGCTGGCACGGAGATGCTCTGGAGCTCGAGGTCGCTGACGATGGACCGGGCCAGGCGGCGCAGATCAAGCTCGACTCCGGTGGTCACGGGATCATCGGCATGCGCGAGCGCGCGGCGCTGCACGGGGGCCAGGTGGAGACCGGTCCGATCCCTGGCGGCGGTTTTGCCGTGCGGGCCCGGATCCCGCTCCAAGGGCTGGCGAGCTGATGAGGCTCGGCGCGCGTCGACTTGACCCGTGGTGGCTCGATATCGCCGTTGCATGCCTGCTCGCCGCCGATTACATCGCCGAAGCCGCGCTTGCCTCCGGTCTGCCCGCCGGGGGCCGCCTGCCGACGATCCTCATGGCTGTGCCGTATGCCGCGCCGGTCGCCGTGCGCCGCAGGTGGCCGGCCGGCGCCCTGCTCGTTAGCCTGGGCGTGCTGCTGCTCCAGCAGGCGCTGCACGGACAGCTTGTCACGGCGCTGCCCAGTCAGGCCGCTGTGTTCGTGCCGATTCTCTGCGCTTACGGTGTGGGTGCCTGGGTTGAGATTCGTCGGGGCGCTGTGGTTCTCACCGCCGCCTTCGCGATGCTCTATGCCACCGGCGCGGTCGCGACGGTGCAGGGCGCGCCCGGCGCGCCCGGCTGGGCCGGCAGTATCTCCCTCGGCTTCTTCTTCCTGGTGCCCGCCTGGGTGGTGGGTTGCCTGGTGCGCGAGCGAACGCGGCGAGCGGATGCCTTCACCGAGCTTGAGCGAAGCGCGCTGTCCGCGCGGGCCGAGGGTGAGCGCGCCGCAATCGCCGAGGAGCGCGCGATGATCGGGCGCGAGCTGCAGGACATCATCGCCCACAGTGTCAGCGTGATGGTCGTGCAGGCCGGGGGAGCGCGGCGTCTGCTGGTCGCCGAGCCGGAGCGGGCTCGGGAGTCGATCTTGACCGTCGAGCAGACCGGGCGTGAGGCGCTGGCCGAGATGCGCCGCCTGCTCGGCGTCTTGCGCCGTGACGACGACCCGCGGGCGCTCGCACCGCAGCCCGGACTCGCGCAGCTGGATGAGCTCACGGAGCAGATGCACAGCCGCGGGCTCACGTGCGTGATCGAGGGCGGTCCCCCGGCAGCGCTCACTCCCGGGATCGATCTCGTCGCCTACCGCGTGCTCGAGGCGGCGCTCGAAGATGTGGTCGATCGCGGCGGCCGGAGCGCGCGCATCAATCTGCAGAGCGGGCCGCGCGCGCTGAGTCTGGAGGTCACCGCCGATGGAGTGACCGGTCCTGAGTGCCGGCGACCTGCATACCGTGGCCGAGCGCGTCGCCCTCTATGACGGGCGCTTTGAGGTGCATGCTGAGGAGCAGCAACTCCTGGTGCGCTGTCAGCTCCCTCTTGTCGGAGTGCTTGCCTGATGAGCATCGGTGTGCTGATCGCCGACGACCAGACGCTGGTGCGGACGGGGTTTCGGATGATCATCGAGGCCGAACCGGACTTGCGGGTGGTTGCCGAGGCAGCTGACGGCGATGCTGCCGTCGAGGCCGCGCGCCTGCATCGCCCGGACATCGTGCTGATGGACATTCGCATGCCGCGGGTGGACGGCCTCGAGGCGACGCGCCGGATCCTGGGAGAGGTCGGGCGTGCAAAGAACAGCCAGATGCCCAGGGTGCTGATGCTGACGACCTTCGACCTCGATGAGTACGTGTACGACGCGTTGCTCGCCGGTGCCAGCGGCTTTCTGCTGAAGGACGTTCCGCCCGAGCAGTTGGTGGCCGGCATTCGTTCGGTGGCCGACGGTGAGGCGCTGCTCGCCCCGACGGTCACGCGTCGGCTGGTGGAGACGTTCGTGCGAAGCGCTCGGGTCGCGGCCCCGCCAGCGGCTCTCACAGAGCTGACGGAGCGTGAGCGGGAGGTGCTCGCGCTCATGGCCCGCGGACTGTCGAATGCAGAGATCGCCGAGCGGCTGGTGGTGTCGGGCACCACGGTGAAGACGCACGTCGCGCGGGTTTTGCAGAAGCTCGGCCTACGTGACCGGGTTCAGGCGGTGGTGCTCGCCTACGAGACCGGCATCGTCCAACCCGGGGAGCAGACCGTGGATCAGTAGCTGATGAGGTGGCTAATGACGAGGTACCTAATCATTTGCTACCGTTTGACCTATGACATCCGATGCAACCGCAGCCGCCGGGGTGGCGGCAGACCCAAACAAGATCCCACGCCAGGTGTGGATCATTTGCGGCGTCGCCATGCTCGGCGCCGTCATGTCGATCCTCGACACGACGATCGTGAACGTCGCCCTCGCGACCCTCGGCAAGGATCTGCACTCGAGTCTCGCCCAGATCCAGTGGGTCATCACCGGCTACATGCTTGCCCTCGCCGCGGTCATCCCGGTGACCGGCTGGGCCTCACGCCGCTTCGGTGCCAAGCCTCTGTTCCTGATCTCGCTGACGCTGTTCACCATCGGCTCGCTGCTGTGTGGACTCGCGACGTCTGACACCGAGCTGATCCTGTTCCGCGTTCTGCAGGGCATCGGTGGCGGCATGATCATGCCGCTCGCGCAGATCATCATGGCCGAGGCCGCCGGCCCGAAGCGCATGGGCCGTGTGATGGCGCTCGTCGCCGTTCCGATGATGCTCGCCCCGACGCTCGGCCCGCTGACCGGCGGCATCCTCATTCAGACGCTCAGCTGGCATTGGATCTTCTTCGTGAACATCGTGGTTGGCGCATTCGCGATCCCGCTCAGCTTCCGCCTGCTTCCCTCCACGTCGAAGGGCAGGGAGAGGGGCGAGACACTGGACCTCCTCGGACTCGTGCTGGGGTCGACGGGCCTCGTGGCGATCACCTACGGCCTGGCCGAGGCCGGGACCTACTCCTCATTCAACAACGCTCACGTCTGGGTCCCCGTGCTGGTCGGCGTGGTCCTGGTGGTGGCGTTTGCCGTCCACGCGCTGCGCATCAAGTACCCGCTGCTCGACCTCCGCCTGTACCGCCGCCGCCACTTCTCGGCCGCTTCGATCGTGATGTTCGCGCTGGGCGCTGCGGTGTTCGGCGCGATGATCCTGATGCCGCTGTACTGGCAGGAGCTCCGCGGCTATAGCGTGATCGACACCGGTCTGCTCACCGCTCCACAGGGCCTCGGGATGGCGATCACGATGCCGCTGGCGGCGCGTATGACCGACCGCTATGGCGGCGGGCCGGTCGCCCTCGTTGGTGTCATCGCCACGGCACTGTTCACGATTCCGTTCTGTCTGATCGGCGCTCACACCTCGGTTGCGTTCCTGTGCGGTGCGATGTTCCTGCGTGGCGCCGGTATGGGTGCCAGCTTCATGCCGGCGATGACGGCCGCTTTCGCGGCGCTCGACCGCAGCGAGGTGTCCCACGCGACGCCTCAGCTGAACGTGCTCAACCGCGTTGGTGGTTCGATCGGAACGACGGTCCTCGCGGTCGTCCTGGCCAACGCGTTGGTCGGCGCGCACACGCCGAGCGCGTCGGCCAGCGCCTTCGGTACGGCCTTCTGGTGCTCAGCCGCGATCGTCGCGCTAGCGGTGATCCCGTGCATCGTGCTGATGCGTGCGGAGAAGGACGCCCGACGCCGGGCCGCGGTCCGCCACGACCCTGACCCTGACCGCGTCGCAGTCGACAGCGGCGCCGTTGCGGAGGCGCTCGCATGAGCGTCATCGAGTCCACACCGACCGGCCAGGTGGGTCTGGCATTCAAACGCGCGATGGTCGCCGTACGCAGGCTGCGTGGTCGCGAGACCCAGCGGATCGGGCAGCTCAGCTACGCGCAATACGGCCTGCTGCACGGGTTGTCGGGGCACTCAGAGTGCTCGGCCCGTCAGCTCGCCGTGCACACGGACCTCGCGCCGGCGACCGTGGCGCAGATGCTCGAGCACCTCGAGGCTGCCGGCCTGGTGACGCGCACTCGCTCCGATCAGGATCGCCGCGTGGTCCTCTCAGTTCTTACCGAGCGGGGCGCCGCGATCGTCGCTGAGCGCCAGCAACAGATGGAGGAGCGCTGGAGGGGTGCACTCGACGAGTTCTCTCCGGAGGAGCTGACGACCGCGGCAAGGGTGCTGAACCGGGCGGCCGACATGTTCGAGTCGCTATCGCAGGAGAGCCCGGAGGAGTGAGCGGCCGCCGCGGCCCGCTCAGCCGCGGTAGTTGGCCAGCGCCTCGGCGTCCAGGTCCTCGAGCTCGTGCCCAGCCGTCGAGTCGGTCAGCCCGTTCATCATGAACGCGAACACGATCCGATGGCCATCGGCGGCGCGGCAGTAGCCGACGATGTTGGCCACATCGTGGAGCGTCCCGGTCTTTCCGCGGCAGTTGCCCGCGCCGCGGGTATGCCGGAGCTCGTCGATCATCGTCCCGCGGACTCCGGCGATGGCGAGCGAGTTCCAGAAGGCCGGCTGGCTCTGCATCTCGCGCAGCAGCAACACGATCTGGCTGACGTTGCTGCGGTCGTAGCGGGACAGCCCTGAGCCGTCGTCGAGCCGCGGGTGCAGATTGAAGGCTCGGCCGATCAGGCTACGAACGACGGATGCGCCGCGAGCGGTCGTCCCGCCGCCGCCGAAGCGAGCGCCGAGGCCCTTGAGCAGCATCTCCGCGAAGAAATTGTCGGAGGGGCTGTTGGTGAGGAACATCAGCTTGGCGAGCGACGGCGAGTTCTCGCTCGCCAGAGGCGTGGCCGAGCGCGGGGTGAGACCCGTCGTGATCGGCGTGTCAGCGGGGACGCTGACTCCGGCGGCACGCAGCGCCGAGGCGAACGCCTGGGTGGCAACGAGCGGCGGGTTTGCGTCCAGCTGGTCCTCATGCAGGTCGGTGAAGCCGGCGTCGAAGGAGAGCGCGCTGAGCGAGCCCTCGGTCTCCAGGTTCGGCTGGTAACCGGTGTCCGGACCGCCGCGCAGCGAGTCGAAGTAGGACTCGTCCCCGACGATCCGCCCCTGGATGCGCCTGACCCCGGCCCGCCTCAGGCTTGCGGCCAGGCTCTGCACAGTCGCGCCGGCGTGGTACACGATGTGGTCGAAGGTTCCCGAGCCGAACGTCGGGTCGCCGCCACCACGGAGGTAGATCGTTCCGACGAAGGTGCCGTTGCCTTCGAGCCTGCCGCTACCTGAGACCTTGGTCTGGAAGGTTGCGGAAGGGCCGAGCTCCAGCAGGGCGGTCGTGGTCGTCCACAGCTTCTCGACCGACGCCGGCAGGCGGGCGACCGTGTCGTTGTAAGCCCAGAGGGTGCGGTCGGCGGTCTCGTCGACCACGAGTGCGCTGTTTGCTCCGCCCTGGCGGTTCAGGTCAGACGCCAGCGTTCGCTGCAACCTTGTCAGCGCGTTCGAGCGCGGTGCCATCGGCGGTGGCACGTCTGACATGGGACGGATCCCGTACGGCAGCCGGGGTGGGCCCAGAGTCGCGATGGGGGTGGCGAGGGCCGCGACGGCGGCAACGGCTCCGAACGCGATCGCCGCGACGGCGGCGCCGGCCAGTTTCGCGACCGGTCGGCGCATGCGGCTCAGGAGGCAGGGCACATCGCTAAGAAAACAGTGGCGGCGCCAAAGGTGCGCCGCCTCGAGAAATCGTCGTCATGCGCCGCCTGGGAGGAAGCCTGCGTCGTAGACGCTGATGTGACGGCTTCCTGCTCTGCCAGGCGGCGCTGCGCCCGTGGCTGGGGCGCCTAAGGTTCGTAAGGGCGCGCTGACTGATCGCGCGGTGAGGTCTCTGGCTGATCCTGCTGATCGAACCCCCTAGGTTCGCTTCAGACGCTCACTGTCTGCACGGAGCTGATGCTCATCTCCTGCATAGTGAAGTGGAAGAGGGTTTTGTCGATCTTGCCGTTGAAGATCGGGACACCCCACTCGACGCACTTAACGATGACTTCCCTGCGTTCGAGTCCGGACTCTTTCGCAAGCTCGCTAGGCGTCAGGTGATTAGACATTGGTCCCTGCCTCCTTGTGACGATCAGTACATGAGCGACAGTATTGCGCTGCCCGCAGACAGACGCAACACAACATAAACACAATGCGACGACCGGCGGGCGAATTCCCAGAGGGCGTGCCACAATGGACCGACTCGGGGCGTGGCGCAGCTTGGTAGCGCGCACCGTTCGGGTCGGTGAGGTCCCCGGTTCAAATCCGGGCGCCCCGATACCGTCGCCCCGGCCCGCAGCAACATCTCCACCAAGCGGAGGACTTTCGGTCGCTGCGGGCCGGGGCGGCCTTATGTTCAGCGTCCACGAGCGCGCTCGTGCGGCCCGAATGCCTGCCCGGGCGTCGCCCCGAACGCTGCTCGGAACGCGTCGATGAAGGCGCTCGTGCTGCGGTATCCGCAGGCGTGCGCCGTGCTGGTGACCGACCCGCCGCCGGCCAGCAGCAACTGCGCATGGTGGAGGCGTAACTGGGTGCGCCACTGCGGGAACGACATTCCGGTCTCGCGTCCGAACAGGCGGCTGAGGGTTCGTTCGCTGGCGCCCACCTCGCGGCCGAGTTGCGCCAGGGTGCGCGGGTCGGCCGGATCGGTGGAGAGCTGATCGACAATCCGCACGAGGCGGTCATCGCGCGGGCGCGGGAGCGCCATCGGCAGGATCGCGAGCCCGCGCAGCCGATCGAATGCCACGCGCCGCAGCAGAGCGCGTGACGCCGGCGGCATCGTTGGGCCGCCCGTCAGAGCGAGGATCACCTCGCGCAGCAGCGGCGAGACCTCGACGACCACAGGGCCGCCTTCGCCGAGTGGGTCGGCCGATGCTGGAAAGGCCACCGACAGCAGGTCGGTCCGCCCGCGGGCTCGATGCGCGTGTGCGACGCCCGCGGGAATCCAGACCCCGCGGAGCGGCGGCACGATCCACGAGCCTGCCTCGGTGAAGACCTGCAGCACTCCGCGTCCGGGGTAGATGAGCTGCGAGCGATCGTGGAAGTGCCACTCGATCCGCTCGTCCGCCTGCAACGGCCGTCGCGTGGTTGCGGGAAGGGCATGGCGGACTGCCGACATAAGAGGGCAGATTATCGGTAGTCGGACGTCGAGTCCCGGGCTAGCTTGCCAGTGGTGTCCTCAACGAGCTCGAACTGGTCGCGAATGCGGCTCTGGGCCGCAGCCCATGCGGCGATCGACTTCTTCCAGGGGGCGGTACCGGCCGCCATCCCGTACTTCGTGCTGGACCGCCACTACAGCTATCTGCAGGCGTCCGGGCTCAGCCTGGCGGCGACGCTCGGCGCCGCGGTTCCGCAGCCGCTGTTCGGGCTGCTCGTCGATCGCCGCGACAGACCATGGTGCGTCTACAGCGGGATCGCGCTGGCCGCCGCGGCAGCGGCTGGCGCGGGAGTGGCATCGAGCTACGCCCTGACCTGGCTGCTGCTGCTCGTGACAGGACTCGGGGTGGCGATGTTCCATCCGGCCGCGGGGCGCCTCGCCAGGCGCTTCGCCGGCAACAGCGCATCCGCGATGAGCATCTTCGCCACCGGCGGCAATGTCGGTTTCGTACTGGCCCCGATACTGCTCACACCGATGCTCGCGGGCTTCGGTCTCGCGGGCCTGATCTGGTTCGTGATTCCCGCCTGGGCGATGGCCTACGTCACGTGGCGCCATGGACGCCGGCTGGCGCTCACGCGCGGGCATTCAAGCTCCGTCGCCAAGGGCGACGATCGCTGGCGTCCGTTCATGTGGCTTGCGACGGTCGAGGTGTCGCGCTCGATCATGTTCTTCGGAGCGAGCACCTTCATCGAGCTCTACTGGCTGCGGGATCTGCATTCCAGCCGGGCACTCGCCGCGCTCGCACTCGGCTTTCTGCTCGGCGGAGGGGTGGTGGGGACACTGGTCGGCGGCCGCATCGCCGACCGCGTGGGGATGGTCCGCACCACGCAGATCGGAGCGCTCGTCTGCCTGCCTCCACTGGTGCTGCTGCGGCTCTCCTCCGACCCGTACCTGGCGCTGGTCTGGGCTCTGGTCGCCGGCTTGGCTCTGCGCATACCGTTCTCGGTGCTCGTCAAGCTCGGCCAGGACTACCTCCCGAACCGGCCCGGGACCGCCTCGGCCGTGACCCTCGGACTCTCGGTCAGCGCGGGCGGCGCGACAGCGCCGCTGTTCGGTTTGCTGGCCGACGCTCATGGTCCCAGCGCGGTCTTCACCGTGCTGTGTGCGGTCCCGCTGGTGAGCTATCTGCTGGGCCGGCGGCTGGTGGAGCCGCCTGAATCGCAGCCGACACTGGCGGCAGATCCCCCGCCTGTCACAGCACGTTGAAGCAGCCGTCTGTCGACTACCTTGTCCCGATCAGCGCGTTGCCAGTCTCATCGACGGCGACGCAGAGGTGCGCGGACACGCACGAAACGCCGGCGAGGCCGCTGCTCGAGTCGATCGCGGTGGCGCTCCAGGCGCTCGCCGGGCCGGTGGGGTCGAGCGTGGTGATCGCATCGCCGCTCCCGCCCACGATCACGCACGGACCGCCCGCGACGCAGGAGACGTCCTGTCCCGGCTGAAATGGGTGGAGGCGGTCGATTCCCGGGGTGTGCTTGTACGCCGAGGGCCCCCCGGTCGGGTTCGTCGTCGTGGTCACGTCACCGGTGTCGCCAGCGAGAACGCACAGCGTGCTCGTTGGGCAGGAGACCGAGTCGGCGCTGATCGCCGTCGTGCTCCGCCACGCCGAAGCGCCGCCGGTGGGGTCGGTCGACGTGGCCAGACCGACACCGACCGCCACGCAGAGGGAACTGCCCACGCAGGAGACGTCGCCGAGCTGCTCGCCCGCAATGACGTTCGCCTCCTGCCATGCGCCCGCGCCACCCGTTGGGTTGGTCGCGGTGAACACGTCACCGCCGCCATCGACAGCGACGCAGAAGCTCGCCGCAGTGCATGTGACTCGATTCAGGACCCCCTGAGTCGGCAGCGTGAACGCCTGCCAGGTGCTCGCGCCGCCGGTGGGGTCGGTCGAGACGAGCACGTCGCCGCTGAGGCCGTCGGTCGCCGCGCAAAACTGGTTGGTCGGGCAGGAGATGCTCGTGAGCCCGATGTCGGAGACGAGGCTCGTCGTCTTCCACGTGTTCGGGCCCCCGGCGGGGTTCGAGGAGGTGACGACGTCGCCGTTGTTGTTGACGGCGGCGCAGAAGCCGCTCGGCGCGCACGAGATGGATGCGAACTGGCCGCCATTGCTGATCGGCTCCGGACCTGTCCACCTGAAGTGAGCTCCGGTTGCGGCCGTGTAGCTTCGGCCCCCGGTCACGGTGGCCGTCTGATGCGTTGCGAGATTGTCGACTGCGACCTCGCCTTGAACGACTTTGATCGTCGTCCGACCGCAGTAGTCGGTGGTGATCCACTCGGTGCCGCGGGCGCCCGCGGCGGCGTAATCTCCCTGCGAGGCGAACGGGCCGCCGTTGTCCTTCACCCACAGCTCGCGGTGCCGGGGTGGCTTGTGCTTGGCGACTGTGGTGACTGCGGCTGCGCTCGCGCAGGCGAGCGCTCCGGTGAGCTTGAACGTGGTGGTGCCTGAGCGCTGCTGGATAACCTGCGCGCTCCCCTGCGAGAGTCGGGCGAACCACTTCTTCGTCGGCGTCGCGATCTCGATGCCGGCGATGCCGGCGCTCGCGTCCACCGAACCGCCGACCCGAAGCGCGACGGATCCGACGACACGAACGAACCGGTGCGCGTGGGGCTGCTCAACGGTGATGGGGGAGCGAACCGCGGAGACGATCACCGTCTTTGTGAGCACCGGGCGCAGGTGTCCCGAAGCGGCGCTGGCGCTGGCACAAGCTCCGGCCCCGGCGACGAGCGCTAGCGGCAGAGCCAGGGCGGTGCGTTTGATCGTGCCGTGCATGATGGCGCCCTTTCGCTTCGGTCGGGGAGCTAGCCTAACTCCCGATAGATGTTGGCGGGATTGAAGGCGGCGTGCATCGCTGCCCTCGGGCTCGCCTAACGTGATGGGAGCAATGCAGCCAAGCTACGCGCGCGCCGCGGAGGTGTCGTGCACATGTGCGACGCGCCCTGTGTCACGTTGGTGACACAGGCTCGCCCGGCCCGCGTATCCCATAGAGGACCAGCGGCTCCTCCCGACCCCGGAGCTTGAACTCGCCGAGGCTCTCCACAGCGTCCGGATCAGCGAGGCGCGCGGCCGTTGCCTCAGTCAGTAGGATCGGGCGGTCGACGTCCCGAGTCAGCGCCTGCACGCGCGCGGCGACGTTGGTAGTGTCGCCGATCGCCGCGTACTCCATCCGACGCCCGGACCCGACGGTGCCGGAGACGACCGGCCCGGACGAGAGACCGACTCCGACCCGATCGGCGCCGACGGCGGTAACCACGGCTTGAGCTGCCGCCAGGGCGCGGGTGGCGTGGTCCTCGGTCGCGAGCGGCGCTCCGAACACGGCCATTACGCCATCGCCGAGGAAGGTCACGACGCTTCCTCCCTGATCCATGACCGCGTCAGAGACCTGACCGAGATAGGTATTCAGTGCCTCAAGCAGTTCCGGTGCCGAAAGGCGCTCGGCGAAGCCGGTGTAACCGCGCAGGTCGCAAAACATCACCGTTGCGTCGAGCTCCTCGGCGAGCCCGGCCTCCTGCTCGGCACGGTCGACGACCCGCTGCACGTGATCGCTGGGTACGTAACGAGCGAAGGTGGCGGCGAGAATCGCCCGCTCACGGCGCACCGTCATCAGGTCGACCACCCCAACACCGAACGCGCTCACGAACGCGGCGGTGAGCGGTGGCATCAGCGCCAGCACGTAACCGCCATCGAAAGCGAGCTGGGCCATCACGGCGAGCACGCACATCCACACCAGCGCGACCCCGACGCCGAGGTAGGCGATGTCCGTCGTCGCGGCCAGCGGCGCGAGCAGGGCGGAAACGAGGACGATTCCCGCGTCGAGCCAGCCGGGCGCCCCTCTCAGGGGAAAGCCCGCGAGCGCGGTTTCGATTGAGTCAGCCTGGATCTCCGAGCCGGACAGGAGGCTGCCGCCCCCGGCGTCCGTGGGATGAAGATCGCCGACGGACTCGGCCGGCACGCCGATCACAACGATGCGCCCGCGCACCTTGCTTGCCGGCACGCGGGCGTGAAGGATGTCGATGGCCGAGACCTCCGGTACGGAGTGCGGTCCACCTGGATAATCGATCAGCGGCGTGGCGCTCGACGCCAGGTGCACCGGGCGCCCGAGGACGCGCGCGGCAACAATAGGAACCGACGGCAGGTCGCGGAAGCCGGCGTCGAGGCGATCGACCAATTCGTCGCTGTTGTCCGGGACGCCATCGTAGGCAGCGAGCGCGCCGGCCCTCCTGAGGTTCTCATCGCCTCCGAAGATCTGAGTGGTGCCGTGACGACCGACCTCGCTCGTGACCATCACCACCGGTCGCGCCGCCGAAATCGCCGAATAGAGCGCAAGATCCTGCCCGGTTGTCGTCGGCTCGGTGATCTGGATGTCGTAAACGATGAGGCGGGGGTGGAGCCGGTGGACGGCTCGCACCAGCCTGGCCTGGAGGCTGCGGGGCCAAGGCCACCGCGGGATCCCGCGGGCAGCGAGCGTCTTGTCGTCGACGCCGACGATGGTGAGCGGTCCGGGGTGCTGCCGGCCGCGCACGGCGAAGCGCACGTTGAGCGTGTCGTTCTCGACGCGCCCCAACACGCTCGTCCAGCTCACGATCCCCCCGGCGAGTGCGGCTGCGGTCGCTGTCGCGGCCAGCAGCGCCAGCCGCCGCCCGCGTCCGGGCCGGCGACGACGCGGGCTCTGCGAGGACGCAGACGCCAAGCCCAGCCGATCGGCAGTTGACACCAGGGTCACCCTATCGGGCAGACTGTTGGCGATGCACTGGCGGCTGCTCGACGACGTGAACGATGCCGGGGTTGGGCGTGCGCTCGAGATGGCGCGCAGGCGCACGTTCGAGCGCGACGAGGTGATCTTCCACGAAGGAGATCCGGCCGACAGCCTTCACTTGATCGAACGCGGACGCGTCGCCGTCCGGGTCGCCAACCGCCACGGCCAGCGGGCCACCTTGGCGGTCCTTGGACCGGGAGAAGCGTTCGGGGAGCTGGCGCTGGTCGGGCCTCCCGCACGACGGAGCGCAACCGTGCTGGCAATCGAGCCGGTGGTCACCCACTCGATCTACGACGTCGACTTCCAGCGCCTACGAGGTCAGCATCCGGAGGTCGCCGAAGTGCTGATCGCGCTGCTGTCCGAACACGTGCGGCGGCTCAGTTCCCAGCTCCTCGATGCCCTCTTTCTGCCCGCCGAGTCACGCGTGCGCAAGCGTCTGCTCGAGCTCACCGAGCGTTACGACGAGAGCAGCGACGAGGTCGTGATACCGCTGCGGCAGGAGGATCTTGCCGACCTGGCGGGTACCTCGCGCGCGACCGTCAACCGCATCCTACGCGAGGAAGCCGTACGCGGCACCGTCAGGCTGGCGCGCGGTTCCACGACCGTACTCGACCGGGACCGGCTGGCCGAGCTGATCTGGTGAGTGGACTTCGCCGGGTCGGGGGACCTAGACCCACGATTGGTTGACCAACAGCCGGTCGGCCGCGGATGCATCCGCGGCCGACCGCTCTTCAGCCTGGGTTCTACCGGTCGCGATCAGAAGGCACTCACGATCAGCCCAAGGAAATCGAGGACGTTCGCTGACGCTCCGGTCTGCTTGTAGAACGTTCCGCCGCTGTTCATGGCGACCCTCAGCCAGACCGTTCCGTGGACCACGTTCCAGGGCTCGAAGGGATCCGTCACCGCGAGCGAGATATTTGCCCACATCGACTCCGCTCCGCCGTAACTGCTGACGTGGTAGCAGCCCGCCTGGATGCCCGTGACCGAAACGAATGGCGAGGCCCAGCCCGGAATCGTGTAGTGCACCTGCGGACTCACGCAATACCCGGAGCCACTGGTGCCGCCGCTGTCACAGAAGGTCGCGGTCTCGGTGGCGGTGAACGGGATGCTGCTCCAGCCGACACCGCCGGGCTTGCAGGTTGAGGTGGCCGCCTGCGCCGGAGGACTGACCGCCGCGGCAAGCGCCAGCGCCGCGATCGTGCCCAGGGCCGCCGCGACGAGACGCGAATGAGAGAGAGTAAATGTCCTATGCATCGCCGGTCTCCTTTGGGTCGTGGGTCAAGCGATGCAGACAAGCTATGCCCGCGCGGCGGCTACGTCGCTCACGAGCGCGACACCTGTTGTGTCACGTTCGTGACACAGGGCTCACGCGAGTCACGTTCGTGACACAACGCTCACGCGACCACTCCCCGCCGCGGCGCCCGAGCGCGCAGCACGGCGGTGTGTCACAGCACGTTGAAGCAGCCGTAGACGACGAACAGGGGGTTGGTGACCTGCTTGCCCGCCTTGTCGGTCATCGTCTGCCCGCCGACGAACGACGGCGGCGAGGAGGCCTTCCAGCAGCCGTTGTACTGGACGCTGACGTCGTACTCGACGTTGATCTGTTGGAACGGCACCGACTTGGGCTGCGGCACGTAGACGTAGAGGTTGCACAGCCAGTCACCGGGCCCTGCGTCGGCCGCTCCGCGCTTGTTGCAATTGGGAAGCACGCGCAGGCGCGCACTCGCGGGCGCGTAGCGACCGATCAGCGCCTGCTGGAGCAGCGTCGCATTGTTGAACGTGGTTCCGACGGAGCCTGCGACGCGATTGCCGGTCACCGCGCCGGGTCCCAATCCCGCTGCGAGCGCCAGTGCCGCGATCACGGCGACCGTCACGGCGACAACCCTGAGTGGCAGCGCCCAGCTCATCCTGCCCGTGCCGGTGACGAAGTCACGTCGTCGCAGCACGCGCCAGGACACGGTCAGGCAGACGGCGATCCAGACCAGGGAGACCAGGGCAGACACCGCCATCGGGCCGAAGAACGGGTGCGTTACGAACAGCCCGTGCCAGCCGTCGAAGCCCGAGCCGATCAGCAGCGTGTGGACCACGACGCCGCGACCGACGAGGTCGAGTAACTGGGTGACGAGCGCCAGCATCAGAGGCGCGAGCACGCCGAGAATCCCGTTACGCGTCGTGACCGAGACGAGGATCGCGACGCTCATGTACGCGAACACGGGGAGCAGGCAGTACAGCCAGCTCACGAGCGTGAGCGCGAGCAGGCGTCCGCTCGCGGTCAGCTCGCCGCTGAGATTGACGACCGGGTGCAACCCGACGAGCACGGCGCCCGCGACGAGGCTGGACGCCGCCAGTAGGCCGACCATCGCGGCCACCATTGTGCCCACGGCCAGAACCTTTCCGACAAAGACGTCCTCACGGCTGCACGAGCGCGTGAGGATCGTCTTCCAGGTGCCGTAGCGATCCTCCGAAGCGAAAAGATCGCCCGCCAGCGCGCCGACGATGATCGGGAAGCCCCAGTTCCCCGCGAAGCCGAGGATCACCAGCGAGACGGCAAATCCCGAGGTGTGGACCCAGGCGCCGAACAGAGCGTCGGCGGGGGTACCGCTCTGCACGTTCAGCAGCACCGCGAACGCGAATGGTCCAAGCACGGCCAGCAGCGCGATCAGTCGCGTCGGCAATTGCGCGCGCAGTTTCCGCAACTCGGTCGTGTAAGCGTCTCGAACGGCCGACGAGTGACGCTCTTCCAACGATCGCGCGGTCCCTGCGGCAATGCTCGTCATGCGCTTGCCAGCACCCGCTCGGCGAATTCGTGCGGCTCGAGATCGTCGAGCCCCGGCAGATCTGATGTCAGCGCGAAGAACATGCTCTCCAGCGGACTGACGCGCAGCTCGAGCCTCCGGATCGCGATCCGCGCATCGCCGAGCGCGAGCACGTAGCCGTCCAGCAGGCCGTGCCGGGCCGTCAGTGCGATACCGCCGCGCGGAGAGCGCTGCGCGCGCAATCCATCCTGCTCGAGCGCCAGCCGGAAGGCGCGATCGTCGTCGCTGGTGACGAGCTCGAAGGCCGACACCGGCGCCTGGACATCGAGCTCGGCCGCCGTTCCGTCCCACACGATCTGACCGTCCCGCAGGAACGTGAAGCTTGTGCAGACGCGCTCGAGCTCGCCGATCTGGTGGCTGGAGAGCAGGATCGCGACGCCCTCGCCTGCAAGCTCGCGGACGAGTGCCGCGACAGCCCGCGCGCCGGCGGGATCAAGGCCGCTCGTGGGCTCGTCGAGCAGCAGCAGCTTGGGCGAGCGCAGCAGCGCTGCTGCGATCCCGAGTCGCTGACGCATCCCGGTCGAGTATCCGCCGACGCGGTCATCAGCCCGCTGCTCCAGGCCGACACGCGCCAGCGCCTCGTCAATCGCAGATCCCATCTCGCGTTCCGTCGCCGCTGCAGCGCCGCCGTCGAGCCGTGCGAGCAGGCTCAGGTTCACGCGTCCGCTGAGGTACGGGTAGAAGGTGGGATCCTCGACGAAGCCGGCCACGTCATGCAGTGCTTGGATCCCGGATCCGCTCAGTGGCTGGCCCAACAGCTCGATGGCGCCTGCATCCGGCCGGACCAGCCCGAGCAGCATCCGCAAAAGGGTGGTCTTGCCGGCACCGTTCGGCCCGAGCAGGCCGCGAACCTCGCCTGCGTCGACCGCCAGGTCCACCCCGCCGATCGCCACGGTTGCATCGAAGCGCTTGACCAATCCAGTCGTGCGTACCGCTACCACGTTGCAAATATATGGCCGATCGTCTGGCCGCTGGTCAATGAGTTGTGAATGCGGGGCCCTGCCGCGTCAACCCCTGCTGACAAAGCAGACAAAGTCACGTCTCAGGACCGATTCGTTCACAACGCGCCGGGCCAACGCGGTAAGAATCTCCGAAGAGCCCGCTGGCCATAGGCTCGCCCGACGGGGCCATCAATACCAACCGGAGGTTCTCGTGAGCATTCTCCCCTTGCCCTATGGCAGGAGGCAGCGTCAGAGGCGGGGGTCGCGTCCGCGGCGTGCCAGCCGGGTACTGCTGATCGCCGCGCTTGCCTGCCTGGCCACGGTCGGCGCCGCCACCGCGGCCGTGTTCGCGTTCAACCCGTTCGGCGGCGAGCAGGTCGGAGGCACGTACGCCAATGGCGTGCTGCTGCCGACCAACCAGTGGATCTCTCCGCTCGGAACGCGGCTCTTCCTGGACGACGCCCGAATCCTCACCAGCTCGATCAGCCCTGACGGCCACACGCTGGCCGCGCTCACGTGGGACAACTACTCCACCACATTGACGCTCGTCAATCTCACCAACGGCACGAGCCAGGCATATCCGCTCTACAACGGCTACACGCTGACGGGAGCGACCGACCCGTACGCCAATGAGGACGGCACGGTCGGGACCGACGGTCCGCTCTGGTCCCCCGATGGCAACACCATCTGGGTGCCGCAGACCGACTACGTCGACAAGTACACGTACAACTCCAGCACCAGCTCCTGGTCCCAGGCGGACGCGATCTGGCTCTGCAACAGCGGAACCCAGGCCACCGCCCAACCTGCGTGCGACACCTACGGCCCCGGTGTCACCGACGGCTCAGACATTCCGGCCGGCATGGCGCTGTCGGCGGATGGCAGCAAGCTGTATGTCGCCCTCAACGGCTCAAACGCGCTGGGTGTCATCGACACCTCGGACGACCAGCTCATCGATCAGATCCCGGTCGGGAACGCCCCGCGCCAGGTTGTGATCTCTCCGGACGGCTCGACCGCCTACGTTTCCAACGAAGGTGGGCGCCCGGCCAACACCACCGACTTCACCAACCTCTCCGACGGAACGCCGATCGTCTCCAGCCCGTCCACCGGCGCGGCGATCACGGGAACGGTGTCAGTCGTCAATCTGGCGACAAACGCCGAGACCCAGGAGATTCCGGTCGGCCTGCAGCCGACGGCGCTGTACCAGGACGGGCGCGCGCTGTTCGTCGCCAACTCGAATGACGACAGCCTCTCCGTGATCAACGAGGAGACCAACAAGGTAACCCAGACGGTGCGGACCAATCCTGTGCCGGGCGCGACCGTCGGCAGCTATGCGAACGCGATCAGCATGTCCGATCCGAACAACGTGCTCGTCAGCATCGGCCGCGACAACGCGATCGCGGACTACAGCTACAACGGCGTCTACTCGCCGATGCATCTGAAGGGCCTGCTGCCGACCGACTGGTACCCCGTGCAGGTGCAGTCCGATCCCGCACTCGGCGCCGGCACGGTCGTGGTCACCAACGACAAGGGCATCGGAGCCCAGGGGCCTGAGTCGACCATCAACAAGGGTGCCGATACCTCCGACGCCACCGGGCACAACACCTACGACGACACCGGCAGCGTGACGTTGTTCACGATGCCGACCGGCAGCGCGGATCTCGCCAAGGACACCAATACCGTCTTCCGTGACAACGACTGGAACCAGATCAAGCCGATCAACGACGGTGCCTACGACACAGTCCCGACGGTGATCCCGAAGCAGCTCGGCGGGTCGTCGGCGATCAAGCACATCGTCGTGATCATCAAGGAGAACCGCACCTACGACCAGGTCCTCGGCGACCTCGGCGAGGGCAACGGTGACCCGGCGGACGCACAGTTCGGCGCGGAGGTGACGCCCAACGCGCACGCGCTGGCGACGCGCTTCGGCGACCTCGACAACTTCTATGACGAGGGAACAGCTCTCGGCCGACGGCCACAACTGGATCGTTCAGGCTGAGGCCAACGACTACCTCGAGAAGGAGTTCGGGGCCTTCTACCGCTCCTATCCGTCGCAGGGCGGCGATGCGCTCGCCTACCAGCGTGACGGGTTCCTCTGGAACGCTGCCGAGAAGGCCGGCGTCAGCGTCCAGAACTTCGGCGAGTACATCTTCAACCCCTACAACCTGCCGTCAAATGCCCCAGATTGGGACACCTGGTACGCGCAGTCCCAGTGGATGGAGGATGGGCATCAGGGGACGGAGCCGATCAGCGAACCGTGCCAGTACACACGGGTGCAGTCCGACATACCGTCGCTGCAGGCGATCTCGGCGCCGTGCTTCCCGAACTTCCAGCTCACGATCCCGGACCAGTACCGGGTGGATCAGTGGCTCCCGTACTTCCGCAATGACGAGAAGACGGGAACGATGCCGAAGCTGACGTTCATGTGGCTGATGACCGATCACACCACCGGGACCAACGTTCCCGACCCGGTCGCTCAGGTCGCCGACAACGACCTCGCCGTCGGGCGGGTCGTCGATCAGATCTCCCACAGCAAGTTCTGGAAGAGCACGGCGATCTTCGTCGATGAGGACGACACGCAGAACGGGGTGGACCACGTCGACGGGCACCGCGCCCCGACTCTCGTGATCAGCCCGTACTCGAAGCCGGGCGTCGACGACCAGTACTACACGCAGCTCAACATGGTCAAGACGGTCGAGCAGATCCTCGGCATCCACGCGATGAACCAGGAGGACTACGCGGCCGAGCCGATGTACGGAGCGTTCACGGAGACGGGCAACTTCGCCCCGTACAACTTCGAGCCGAACATCATCCCGCTGAACCTCGGGGCTCCCGACGGCCCGACGACGTTCACGCCGTCGGTCAAGCAGTCAGCCGCGATCAGGAAGGTCGACCCCAAGGCGACGGTCAGCACGGAGGGGGCAATCGCGGCCGGCGACAAGCGGGTCTACCGGGCGTGGCAGAGCTGGATCCGCCAGCAGGCCGCCAAGGGTCACTTCAACGGCCCGGATCGCGTCAACTCCGAGCAGCTGAACCGGTATGACTGGTACTCGGCACATGATTGGAAGATCGCCTATCCGGGCGATCCCAAGATCTACGCGCCCAACCAGGTGCCGGGGCGCAAGCTGCCCGCGATGTTCATCGGCGGCGACTGACCTAGGCAGTACATAGGTGGATGGCTGACGGCCGCGCCCCGCTGGGCGCGGCCGTTGTCCTTGCGTATCCGAGGATGTCCACGTTGCGCTGCGGCGAGTGGCCCCACGCAAAGCGGTCGACATCGCTCAAGCCTTTCGAGCCCCCAGCCGATGAGATAGCGGTTTCCGGAGTGATGACCGGATCTGACGGATGGAGCATGGATATGAATTGGGCTGAAATCAGCCGCAGGGCTCACATGACGGAGTCGCTGCCGGCCAAGACTTGGACACTGGCTTTGCTGCACGGGACCTCTGCCGTGGGCCTTGCGGCGATCGCCGCGGCTCCACTCGGCGGTGCCGCTCCGACCAAGCTGTACGCGGTCTGCGGCGTGGTGCTGATCCTGATCGCTGCAGGGCTGGTCGCCTTTGGAGAACATGTCAGCGACAGGACCCTGCTCGGCCTTGCGAGCGTGCGCATTATCGTCGTCGGCGTCGTGCTCGCCGCGTCTCAGAGCGCAGGCGCGACGCTGTTCGGAGGCGCCGGCCTGATCTGGATCTCGCTCTGGGCCACCGGTTTCTTCCCGAACCGCGCCGCTCATGCCTTTGGCCTCGAGGTTGCGGTGATCGCCGCCGCGATCGCGATCAACGGCGAGCACCTGCGCACTGCGGTCGATGCGCTCCCGATGCTGTCGGGTGCGGCGCTGCTTTCGATAATGCTCTCGCAGGTGCTGAACAGCCTGCGCCACGAGGCACGGCATGACCTGCTGACCGGCCTGCTGAATCGCCGCGGCCTCGACATGGCGCTGAACGATCTCTGGTCCGCTCGCCGCTTTGCGGGGATCGCAAGCCTTGTGGTGATGGACCTCGACGGGCTCAAGCTGGTCAACGATCATGCAGGCCACCTGGCCGGCGATCAGATGCTCGTCACCTTCGCCACCGAGCTGCAGACCTCGGTGCGCGGCGTCGACCTGGTCGCCCGCATCGGCGGTGACGAGTTCATCGCGATCCTGCCCGGACTCTCGGCGGTGGAAGCCACGCGTTGGATCGCTCGTATGCACGATGAGAGCGGCGTGGCCTGGTCATTCGGCGTTGCCGAGCGCCGCGCGGAGGAGCAGCTCGAGACCTGGCTTGGCCGGGCCGACAAGCTCATGTACGTGGCCAAGGCAGCCACGCGTTCGGCGCGGATGCGCCACCTGCCTGCAGTCGCCTGAGGCGGCGCGGTCTCAGGCCGTCACGGCCGGCGCCGCGACATCGCCGGCAGCGGCCGTGTGATCAAGGATCGCCTGGAGGATCTCCGGCCATAGTGGGCGCGGCCGGTCGTGGCCCATGTCCTCGATCAACAGCAGCCTCGCCCCCGGAACCAGCTCGGCGGTGCGCCGACCCCCGCTTGGAGTGATGAGCGTGTCGTCGAGCCCGTGGATCACCAGCGTCGGCGTTCGCAGCTTGGAGAGTTCCTCGGCGCGTGATCCGCTGGCCAGTACCGCCGCCAGCTGCCGGATTGTGCCCTGCGGATACCGGGAGCGGTCGTAGCTCTCGGCGGCGATCGCCTGGGCCTGTTCGAGCTCCGGATAGCGCCTTGAGTGCCACAGCAGCCACGTTTCGGCGGAGGCGATGTAATCGTCGCGGTTGGTCGGCGCTGGGGCGAGCAGGGCCTCGAGGGCTTCTGGCGTGGACTGGCCGAACTCGGGCTCGCCCGTCGTCGACATCATCGAGGTGAGCGTCAGCACTCGCTCGGGATGCTCGATCGCCATCGTCTGCGCGATCATCCCGCCCATCGAGGCGCCGACTATGTGCGCGCGCTCGATACCCAGCGCGGTCGAGCAGCCGGAGACCGTCCTGTCCCATGTCGCTCAGGGTGTACGGGGCCAGCTCTCGAGCGCGTTCGAACTCACCCGAGGCGACCGCGGACTGCACCTCCCCGATCCGCGCATCGACTCCGTCGAGCTTCGCCGACAGGCCGCAGTCGCGGTTGTCGAAGCTCACCACGTAGCGGCCGGCGGCGGCCAGCTCCCGACAGAACTCCCGCGGCCAGGACACGAGCTGCGCCCCGAAGCCCATCACCATCAGCACCGGCGGATGGGCGCTCGAGCCATACGTCTCGTACTCGAACGCCAGGCCGCTTGAGGTCGTGATCTGCGCCATGGAAGCGGCGATCCTACGTCATCGCGCCCACGCGCGGGCCAGCAGCTCGCGCACCTCCTCGTCGCTGGTGGCCGAGAACTCGCGATACCAGAGACCGACCGCGACGAACCGCTCTGGTGTGATCGGGCAGAGCACCTCCTCGGCGACGCCTGCGAGTTGAGTGCAGGTCTGCGCCGGAGCGACGGGGACCGCGGGCACCGCGCGTGCGCCTCGCGCGTGCACGGCCCCAACGGCCGCGCGCATGGTCGCGCCCGTGGCCAGGCCGTCGTCGACCAGGATCGCGGTTCGTCCGTCCAGCTTCGGTGGGGGCCGGCCACCGCGATAGAGCTGTTCGCGCCTATCGAGTTCGAGCTCCTGTTCGGCGGCGATCCACGCGATCTGTTCCGAGCTCAGCCCCGCCTCGGCCACCACTTCCTCGTTCAGCACCCGGATGCCGCCACTGGCTATCGCGCCGAAGGCGAGCTCCTCGTGTCGGGGCACGCCGAGCTTCCGCACGAGCAGAACGTCAAGGGGCGCTCCGAGCGCGAGTGCCACCTCGTAGGCCACGGGCACGCCGCCACGCGGAAGCCCGAGGACGACCACGTCTGCGCGCCCTGCGTAAGAACTCAGGTACGTGGCGAGCAACCGCCCGGCGGCACGGCGGTCCTCGAACTTCGCGTCATGCGCATGTCGCCCTGACGACATGCAGACAATTTTGCTCTCCGGCTACCAGTACTCGGGCGCGAAGTGCACGAACGTGTTGCCGCGCTGCAGCGTCCACAGCTGGAAGGCCTGGGCATCGCTCATCGTTACGCGGTTCAGCGTGCCGCAGTGCGGGCACCGGGAACTGCCCAGACGTTCGCCCGGAAGCCCCTTGAGGGTGATCAGCTCGGGGCCGGTAAGACACATCCTGCAGGCGAAACTCGCCAGCACGACCGCCGCGCAGTCGTCCTGACAGAACCGTGCTTGATCCTGAATCGTCGTGCTCATCCCTCTCCTCCGGACACTAACACCAAACGCTGGCATATCTAAGAAAACTTTTGATGCTTGACAAGCATAACTCTAGTTAGATATAGCTCGGAACATGCACAACTGGCCGCCACCGCGACCGTCCCGCGACGTCCACCTCACCGTCGCCGAGGTCACCGATCAGATCGCCCGCCGCAGCCGCGAGGCCCGCCGCGCCTACCTCGACCGGGTCGATCGCCGGATCGAGCAGGACCAGCGCGAGGGGCGGCCCCGTGCGCACGCGGGCTGCGCCAACCTCGCCCACGGCGCGGCGGCGTGCGGGGCCGAGGAGAAGGACCTGCTGGCACGCCAGCAGGTCCCGAACATCGCGATCGTTTCGGCCTACAACGACATGCTCTCCGCCCATCAGCCGCTCGATCGCTATCCGACGCTGCTCAAGAAGGAGATCCTGCGCGCTGGTGGCGTGGCGCAGTTCGCAGGCGGCGTTCCAGCCATGTGCGACGGCGTCACCCAGGGCCGCCCCGGGATGGAGCTCTCGCTCTTCAGCCGCGACGTCGTGGCGCTCGCCACCGCGGTGGCGCTCGCCCACGAGATGTTCGACGCGGCGCTGCTGCTCGGCGTCTGCGACAAGATCGTCCCCGGTCTGGTGATCGGAGCGCTCAGCTTCGGCCACCTGCCCTGCATCTTCGTCCCCGGCGGCCCGATGCCCTCGGGTATGCCCAACGCCGAGAAGGCGAGCGTCCGTGAGCTCCATGCTCAGGGTCACGTCGACACCGACGAGTTGCTGGAGTCGGAGCTGCGCTCCTATCACTCACCCGGGACCTGCACCTTCTACGGAACCGCCAACACCAACCAGCTGGTGATGGAGGCCCTCGGCCTGCACCTGCCGGGCGCGAGCTTCGTGACCTCGGGCACGGCTCTGCGGCGGGCCGTCACCGAGGCGGCCGGCCGCCGCATCGTCGAGCTCACCGACCCCGAGCAGCACGCCGCGGTCGGGCGCATCGTCGATGAGCGCGCGATCGTTAATGCGGTCGTCGCGCTGCTCGCCACGGGCGGCTCGACCAATCACACGATGCATCTGGTCGCGATGGCGGCCGCTGCCGGGATCACGCTGACCTGGCGGGACTTCGCGGAGCTCTCGCAGGTCGTGCCGCTGCTCGCGCGGATCTACCCCAACGGCGGCGCGGACATCAACCAGTTCCATGAGGCCGGCGGGACCGCCAGCCTGTTCAAGTCACTGCTCGACGTTGGTCTGCTGCATGAGGATGTGCTCACGGTCGTCGGCCCCGGTCTGAGCCGCTATTGCCGGGTCCCTGAGCTGGCCGAGGGGGAGCTCGACTGGGCGCCCGCGCCGGCTGCGGGCGCGGCGGACCCCACGGTGCTGCGCTCACCGGACCACCCCTTTGCGGACGACGGCGGGATCCGCGTGCTCGAGGGGTCGCTGGGCCGGGGCGTGATCAAGGTGTCCGCGGTCTCTGGCGACAACCGCGTCATCGAGGCGCCGGCGCGCGTCTTCGACGATCAGCAGGAGTTCCTGGACGCGTTTGCGGGCGGAGAGTTCGACGGAGACGTCGTGGTCGTCGTCCGCTTCCAGGGTCCCAAGGCCAACGGGATGCCGGAGCTTCACCGCCTGACGCCCGGGCTCGGGGTCCTGCAGGGTCGGGGCCTGCGCGTCGCGCTGGTCACCGATGGGCGCATGTCGGGAGCATCCGGGAAGGTGCCCGCCGCGATCCATTGCACACCTGAGGCGGCTGACGGCGGGCCGCTTGCCCGCATCCAGGACGGGGACCGGATCCGCATCGACACGCGTTCCAGCCGCTTCGACGTGCTCGGGGTCGACCTCGCTCAGCGGCCGGCTGTGCCCGCTCCGCACGTCGGTGACCAGGGCACCGGGCGCGAACTGTTCCGGCTCTTCCGGAACGCGGTCTCGAGTGCCGATTCCGGGGCAACGATCTTCGGCGCTCTCGGTGAAGGCCCTGGGGTGTCCGACGAGCCCCCGTCCGTGGCGGCGTTCGCCGCCGCGTGACACAGTGGGTCGGCGATGACCGCCAGCTTTGAGGCACTCCTCGACACCACCCGCGTAGTGCCGGTGATCACGATCGAGGATGCCGGAACGGCGGTGCCGCTCGCCGAGGCGCTTGTGGCGGGTGGCCTGCAGGTCCTCGAGATCACGCTGCGGACCGAGGCCGGGCTCGAGTCCATCCGCCGGATCGCCGCCGAGGTCCCAGGTGCTGTCGTCGGCGCGGGCACCGTGCTCACACCTCAGCAACTGCTGGACGCCCGCAACGCGGGCGCGCAGTTCACCGTCTCGCCGGGCTGCACCGACGCGCTCAGCCGCGCCGCCGCGGACGCCGGTGGCGTCTTCCTGCCGGGGGCCGTCACCGCCAGTGAGGTCCTGCGCCTGCTCGAGCTCGGTATCCCGATGATGAAGTTCTTCCCCGCGGAGACCAGCGGGGGTGTGGCCGCACTCAAGGCGCTCGGCGGCCCCTTCCCGCAGGTGCGCTTCTGCCCAACGGGCGGCATCGACCTGCAGCGGGCTCACAGCTATCTCGCGCTTCCCAACGTCGTCTGCATCGGCGGCTCCTGGATGGTGCCCGGCGACCTGATCGCGGCCCGCGAATGGGATCTGATCAGGGCGCTGGCTGCAGAGGCCACGGCGGCCACGAGTACTTCGGTCCCGGCCGGTACCTAGACCGGTGGCCGGCGTCCAGTGCGGTGGCGGGCGCCCAGCCCTGTGAGTCGGAACTAGCTTGCCAACCGGCCGGCGCGCCGCTCAACCAGATGCTCGACCCGGTCGGGCTCGAGCACGTGGTCGATGACCATGTGCGCAGCGCCGATGACCCCGGCCATGTGGCCGAGCTCGGTGATGGCGATCTCCAGGTGCCGCGAGGCGACCGGGGTGGCGTGTCGGTAGACGACCTCGCGCACCGCGGCAAACACCTGCTCATCGGCCTCGGCGAGCTTTCCGCCGATGATCACCGACGTCGGGTTCAGCAGGTTCACGGCGTTGGCCACCGCGGCGCCGACCAGCCGCCCGCTGCGGCGCACCTGGCCGGTCGCCTCCGGATGCCCCTCGCGCGCGAGGCGCACGACATCGGGAGGTGTCGGCGCGATATCGCCCATGCGGTGGGCGATTGCCCAACCGCCGGCCACCGCGTCCAAGCAGCCGACGTTGCCGCAGCGGCAGACCTCGTGTGCGTCGGGATCGACGACGATGTGCCCGATGTCACCGGCAGCGCCGCGCTCGCCGCGGAGCACCTGCCCGTATGAGATCAGCCCGGCGCCGATCCCGCTGCCGATCTTCACGAAGATCATGTGCTGGTCGTTGCGGCGCGCGACGCGGTGCTCGCCGAGCGCCATGATCCGCGCGTCGTTGTCTACGAGCACAGGGCAATCGGTGGTGTCCGTGAACATGCTCGGCACGTCGACGCCATCCCAGCCCGGCATCGCCGGTGGGCTCACCGGCCGGCCGGTGTCGAAGTCGACCGGGCCGGGCAGTCCGATGCCGACGCCGAGCACGTCGCTCCAGCTCCGCCCGGTCTCCGCGAGCAGCTCCGTGAAGCGGGCCTTGACCCAGTCGAGCACGACCTCGGGGCCCTGGTCGATCTCCAGCGATGCGGTGAGCTCGACCAGCGGCTGCGCGCCGAGGTCGCACACGGCGAGGTGGCAGCCGGTCTGCCCGAGGTCTCCGACCAGGACAAGCCCCGCGTTGTCGTCGAACGCGAAGATCGAGGCCGGACGGCCGCCGCTGGACTGCGCATCGCCGGCGACGAGTACGAGACGGGCGTCGGTGAGCACACCGAGGCGCTGCACAACGGTGGACCGAGCGACCCCAAGTCGCTCGGCTAGTTCGTTGCGGGTGGTCGCCTCCCCCGAGCGGATCAGGGCGAGGACGGATCCTGGTGAAGCTGGCTCCGAGATTCAGGACACCTTAGCTGGCCTCCGTCCTGGAACTGCCCGTGCGCGCGTTCGCGCACGCATCAGGCCGATCTGCGGCGGACCCTCGGTGGCAGCCAGTTGACGGGCTGGTTGCGGGTGCGGCGCAGCAGCAGGAAGGCGATCGTCCCCCAGGTCGCGGGCACCCATAGCGAGATCGCGTGGTAGACGATGACCGCCGACGTGGCGCGCGTGTCGTTGATTCCGTAGAGCACGAACATGCCGACGAGGCTGCCGTCCAGCACGCCGATACCACCGGGGATCGGGATCAGGTTCGAGAGGTATCCGATCTGGTAGGCCAGCACCAGGCTCGCGATCGGCGGCGTGTGGCCCAGTGCCTTGAAGCAGACCCACAGGACGGCGATGTCGAACCAGAGGTAACCGAAGGCGCCGAGAAGCCGCCAATCGAAGCTGAAGAGCAGCCGCGCCGTCTCGCGGATCGTGTCGGATATCGCACACGCCCATCTGGCCACCCGCCCGTGATGGCGGTCGACGATCAGGCGTTCTGCGATCCAGGGCAGGGACAGGAAGCCGAAGAACACGACCAGACCCACCAGGCCGGGCACCAGGCTGAGCCAGACATCCGACGTGCCCGGCAGCACACCAAACCACAGCCCAAAGCCGGCGAGCGCCAGCGTGAGCACGTTGATGGCGCTGGTCAGCAGGAACAGCACGGCCGAGCGCTCGGCCACCAGCCCGGGCTTTGCCCCTTTCTCGATCAGCAGCCAGGCGCCGACCGCAACGCTGCCCGCACCGCCGAGCGCAACCGCCGCCCCGAACGCGAGCTCACTCAGCGCAACACGGGCTCCGAAGCGCTTCGGCGCGCGATCGAACACGAACAGGAAGCAGACCACATAGCTGACGCACGACATCACCTCGAGGCCGATCGCGATCAGCACGTAGCCGATCGGCATGTGCAGGATGGCGTGTGCGACGTCGTGCAGGCCGGGCACCGCGAGCAGGAGACCGACCGCCATCGCGATCAGAATCACCAGCGAGATCAGGCCGTGCTTGAGGTTTCGGGCCGCCTTGGCATCGGTGAGGCCCAGATCCGGGGATTTCGCGTCGGGTTTTGTATCGGCTGTCACGCGCGGATCACTTCATCATCCTGTCATCCTGCGCCCATGTCCCGGCTGCAGCTACCTGGGCGCGATGCCGTGGGCATACGCGCTGATAACCCCGGGCCACTGACGCTGGCCGGCACCAACACCTGGATCTACGGCCGTGAACCGGCCTGGTTGATCGACCCCGGTCCGGCGTTGCCAGAGCATCTTGACGCGGTCAGCGAGGAGTTGGACGAACGCGGCGGGCTTGGAGCGGTACTGCTCACGCACGACCACATCGACCACGCAGAGGCCGTCCCGGAGATCGTCAGACGCTTTTCACCAGTGCCGCTCGCCGCTGCTCGCGGCCCGGTCTCCACGCTGCTCAGCGATGGTGACCGGGTCGGCCCGTTCGAGGTGGTCGCGACGCCCGGGCACGCGCCGGATCACCTCGCGTTCGTGGTCGAGGGGATCGCCTTCACCGGCGACGCCGTGCTCGGTGAGGGCAGCGTGTTCGTCATGGGTCAGCTCGCCGAGTACCTGGACGGACTGCGGCGACTGCAGGGGTACCGACTCTCGTTGATCGCTCCGGGGCACGGGCCGGTGGTGGAGGACCCCGCGGCCAAGCTCGAGCAGTACATAGACCACCGCCTGGCCCGTGAAGCCGCTCTGGTTACCGCGCTTGCCGAAGGCAAGCGCACAATTCACGATCTTCTCGATGCGGTGTGGTGGGACGCGCCGGAGGCGCTCCGGCCAGCTGCCGCGATCACGCTCGAGGCGCACCTCGAGAAGCTCTCTGCGGAGGGCCGCCTTCCAGAGGGCGTTGAGCGCGGGCGTCCAGTATTCCCTTGAGCTTCGCCGCGGTCTCCCTGTGGCGGCGTCTGGTCTGGTCGTATGTGAAGCGGATCGTCGGGAGCCCCGTCCTGAGCATCACATCGACGACCCTCGCTCGGTCCCTTTCGAACGCGGGCCGCCAGTCATCAGCGTGCGCAGGGCCGCCATCGAGCTCCACGATCAGCTCGTGGTCCGGGAAATAGGCGTCGACCTCCTCGTCGCCAACGTGAACGTTGATAAGTGGTGTGGGGAGCCGGTAGCGCTTGATCAGTCTCAGGAACGCGTTCTCGAGCTCGGATCTCGTTGGCTGTGCCTGGCTGTCGCCCGAGCAGGTCCCTCAGGTGTGCTGCGCCGGGGTGGCGTGGGTTGCGGGCGACGACGTCGCGCAGCTGGTGGACCTTGAGCTTGTTGACGACCCGCAGATCGTTGACGATCCCGGTCAGTTCCTTGCTTGTGAAGCGCGGCGCGAGGTCCAGCGCGGTGCGTGCCGGGCTGGTCACGCGCAGGCCTTGAACCCGACGGATGTCTCTGGTCAGCAGCGTCGAGGAGCGGTGCACGGTGAGGTGCGCCAGCCGGATGTCCCGCGGGCTGATCAGTTCGAACGGATGCGGCCAGGTGCGGTCAGCGCGCCACAGCGCGAGCGCGGTCTCTGCCGCCAGCGCCGATCGCTCACCCACCGCCAGCAGCGCCCCGTGCGCTTGGTCTATCGGGCTGGTAGGAAGGTGGCCGACGGCGTAGACGCCGTGGTGCGCGCGAATCAGCTGCCCATTAGCCATCCGATGTTCCACCGCTCGCCGCGAAAGACCCAGCGCGTAGAGCTGTGCTCGCGTCACATGCCCGCCCTGCCACCTCGCGATCTCCTCAATCCGGCGGGCCAAAACCACACCCTGATGTGGTTTTGGCCCCTCGCTCCCGGTTCGGTTGTCGCTGCGCACACTTAATGGAGGCATCGGGGGCGACGAATTAACCCCCCCGAACCACGCATTTAGACCCCGAGGTACGCTGATCGCGCATGAATCCAGCTGCTGGCATCGGAATCCCGGTCGCGTTCGGCGCCGGATTGATCAGCTTCCTCTCGCCGTGCGTGCTGCCGCTGGTCCCCGGCTACATGGCTGCCGTCGCCGGCGTGCGCGACACCGCGGAGCTCAAGGCCCGGCGCGTGATCGGCCCGACGCTCGCGTTCATCGGCAGCTTCTCAGCCATCTACATCGCGCTCGGGCTGCTCGGCCAGCAGGCGCTACGCGGCGCGCTCACCGGCGCCACCGCGCGCCAGGTCTGCGGCGCGATCATCGTCCTGATGGGCGTCCTTTTCGTCCTCAGTCCGCTGATCCCCAGGCTCGCCCGCGAGTGGCACGTCCAATCGCTGATGCAGCGCGCCGGCCACTCGGGCCCGGTGCTCACCGGTGCGGCCTTCGCGATCGCCTGGACGCCCTGTAGCGGCCCCACGCTCGGCGCGATCATCACCGCCACCGGCACGTCCTCAAGCGCCTTCCACGGCGCCTTCCTGCTCGCGATCTACTGTGCGGGGCTGGGCGTGCCTTTCCTGATCACGGGCCTCGCCTTCGGCAAGGCCACCGCCGCGCTGAACGTCGTCAAGCGCCACTACCCGATCGTGATCGGCATCGGCGGCGCGATCCTGATCGGCATGGGCATCCTCATCTGGACCGATCAGTTCTCGGTGCTCAACCAGCACGTCAGCAACTGGCTGAGCACGCTCGGGCTGCCGAACTTCAATCCGGACACGTGACGCGGTTCCGGGGCGCCCGGCTTGCTGGCTCGGGCGCCCAGCTGGACAACCGACCGGCTGCAGCGCGCTAGGAGAGCCGCTCGACCAGGCCGATCAGCTCGTCCCGCTTGTAGCCCTGCCGTCGCGCGAACTCGATCAGCTCCCTGACGCGATCGACCACCGCTCCCTGCTCGGGGCTGCCGGTGACCCTGATCGTGCGTCCGCGCCCCATCTCGAGCAGGCCCTCGTCGCGCAACAGCCGCAAGGCGCGCAACACCGTGTTGCGGTTCACGCCGAGCACCGTCGCCAGGTCGCGCGCCTGCGGGATGCGGTCGCCCGGGCCGGCCTCGCCCTCGCTGATCGCACGGCGGATGGCGGCCGCCACCTGCTCGTGCAACGGGGTCGGATCACTGCGGTCGGCGGCGGCAAGCGAAAGCTCGCCCGCACGGTTGACATCGCTCATGAGACTAACGATGATAGCTTCAATGGCTGTAGGACGCGCAAACCATCCACGAAGGCGACTGCTGGACGCGCTGTTCGGCGAGGCGCGCGAGCTCGAGCGTCGGCGCCGGCGCCGGTATCTGTTCGTTGCCCTGTTCGTCTGCATCGCCGCTGCCGCCGGGGGGTGGGGGCTCCGTTCCGGCAGTCGCGGCTCGGCCGCAGCGGTCGGCTCACGGGTCGTGATCAGCTCCGGCGCGCTGCCCGCCGGTGGGCATTACGCGGGCCTCGAGGCGGTCGGCGGGCGCCTGATCGTGACGGGTCGCTACGGGTACTGGAGCACCGGCACCTGCAATTCGGCGACGGTCGACCCGCTCAGCCTGCGCGTGCTCTCCGTTACCCGCGGAAGCTGCGCTGATCCCGCGGTCTACGGACAGCGGGTCTCGCCGGTCAGGTATCTGCTTCGGACGATCACGCCCGCGATGGGTCTCAACACAATCGCGCTGCGGATCGCGACGGTCGCGCCACACGCTCGCCACGGATACAGGCTCGGACCGATCGTCGTCCGCTACCCGCAATGCTCTGATTGCGGCATCGAGTGGATATACGGCGACGGCGCTCTGTGGCTGTACGCGCCGCTGGCCTCTCCGCGCGCCGTGAACACGGGCGAACTGTTCCGCATCTCCGAGCGCACGGGCCGCGTCCTTCAGCATTGGCCGATGCCGACCTTCACGCGCGGGCTGCTGGCGGTGGACGGCGATGGTGTCTGGATCGCGCAATCGCTGTTCGGCGGCGAGCCGGCACACGTGCCAGCGGGCCAGCGCATCGACTACCACTCGCTCTACCGCGTGGCGCCAGGCATGCGCTCGCCGCAGCGAGCCCTCGATCTGCGGACGTGGGGCGCGAACTGGCTGGTCGCCGCCGGGCACAGTGTCTGGCTCGATGTAGCTGAGAACGGCGGACCCTCGAGGTTGTGGCGCCTTGACGGGCCCGCCGCGGCTCCGGCCATCCAGCCGCGCGTGCTCCCTAGCGCTTGGAATTGCGTGCAGATGGGCGAGGGCTCGACGACGATCGCGGGAAGCGGAGCAGCCGGGATCTACTGCGTTGGTGGCGGCCCGCTCCGTCTTCGCAGCGTGGATCCGGCCACCGGAGCTGCGCATGCATTGCCCGATCCGGGATTTGCCGGTGGCCCCGCGGTGGCATCGTCGGGATCGGTGTTCTTCCTACCGTCCGGTCCCTCCGGATGGGCCACCCACGTGTACCGCGTGACGCCATCCTGACCTTGACACCTAGCAATCCGAGGTATAGGATCGCTAGGTATGAAAGCGGAAGAGCTCAAAGGACATCTGGACGGACTGATCCTCGCGGTGGTCTCACGCGGGCCGCTGCACGGATACGCGGTGATCGAGGCGCTGAAGGCACGCAGCGGAGGCAGCCTCGCGCTGCCCGAGGGCACGGTCTATCCGGCGCTTCACCGGCTGGAGGAGGACGGGCTCTTGAAGAGCGAGTGGTCAACCGCGTCCGGCCGGCGCCGGCGTGTCTACAGCATCACCAGGCGCGGGGTAAAAGAGCTCGGCGCCAGCCGTGAACGCTGGCGTCTCTTTGCGAACACGATCGAGGCGGTTCTGGCATGAACTACCTCGACGCGCTTGAGTCCGAGCTCAGAGCAACCGGCGTCCCGGCGAACCGACGCGCGCGGATTCTGGCCGAGTTCGCAGACCATCTGCACGAGGATGCGAACGCTCAACTGGGTGCCCCGCACGATCTGGCGCGCCAGTTCGCCGACGAGCTGGGGACGCGGGCGGCACGCAATGCAGCCTTCCGAGTCTTCGCCGTACTTGCGGTCGCCGGCATCGCTCTGGCGGTGATGTTCCTCGCGGTGGGCCGCATGCGCGGGGTCACGATTGAGGGCGGCACCCACGTTCCGACACCGAGTTGGGCGGCGCCGATCATGCTTGTCGCTGCGCTAGCGGCGCAGGTGGCGCTTGCTGCCGGGTGCCTGGCGCTGCTCCGCGCATGGCGCCTGCGGCGCGAGCGCACGATCAGTGGCTCCGACGCAACCATCCTGGCTCGCCGCTCCGCGCTCGGACTGCTCGCGGGCGCCGTGACGCTGGCGGCCCTGCCCACGGCAGCCGTTGCGTTCCCACGCGCGGCGGGACCGACCTGGACGGCCTTCTCGTGGATCATCGCCGCTGTCGGGATCGCCGCCCTTGTGGCAACGCTGCCGGCCGTTGTGACCGGGATTCGACTGCGGCCCGATGTCGATGGACGTCCCGGCGACCTGATCGATGATCTCGGTTCCTGGGTGCCCGCGGGTCTCACGCCGGCACGCGTTGCGATGCTGCTTGCGCTCGTCATCGTGGTCGTCGCAACCGTGGCGGGTGTTCTCACCGCCGACCCATACGACGGGGCGCTGCGCGGGATCACCGACGCACTCGCCTGCTTGGCGGGCTTCGCCGTCCTCGGTCGGTACCTCGGACTACGCACCGCCGGGTAGTCTTTTGCGGCGACTGTGTCGCCGACGATTCCGATCCCACCGCATGACACGCCGCTGACCGGCAGGTCGGCGTTCCCGGCGATCGCCGACTACGCGTTCCTGTCGAACTGCCACACGGGCGCACTCGTCGCACCCGATGGCAGTGTCGAGTGGATGGGAGTGCCGCGCTTTGACGCCCCGTCGATCTTCGGCGCACTGCTCGACCGTCGGGCCGGCTCGTTCCGTGTCGGCCCCTACGGCATGGTCGTACCGCTGACGGTGCGCTACGTGCCGGGCACGATGGTGCTCGAGACGACATGGCTGACTCCGTCGGGCTGGATGGTCGTGCGCGACGGCCTGACGATCGGGCCCTGGCGAGATGATGATGCCAGCGGCGACGAGAAGCGCACCAGGCCCCCGACCGACCAGGATGCCGACCACATGCTGGTGCGCCTGATCGAGTGCGTGCAGGGCAGCGTCCAGGTCGAGGTGATCTGCGAGCCGATGTTCGCCTACGGCAGCGATCCGGCGGAGTGGGCGGTCGAGGCCGGCGACTTGGGCGCCGCTGCGGCGACCTGCTGGACAGGGGAGAAGCTTGCGCTGCGCTCCGATCTGCGTCTCGGTATCGAGGGCAGTCGTTGTCGCGCGCGCCACACACTTGTCGAGGGCGAGAAGCGCTTCGTGGCGCTCGGCTGGTCCAGCGGTATCGGCGGACCGCGCGACCTCCAGGATGCTGAGGAGCGGTTGCTGTACACCGAGCACTACTGGCGCGACTGGCTGGCCGGGGGACGCTTCCCGGACCATCGCTGGCGTGGTCACCTGCACCGCTCCGCGCTGACTCTGAAGGGCCTCACGTACGCCCCGACCGGCGCCACGATCGCCGCACTCACGACCTCACTTCCAGAGACCCCACACGGTGAGCGCAACTGGGACTACCGCTACTGCTGGATGCGAGATGCCACGTTCACCCTCTGGGGATTGCACGCGCTCGGCTTCGACTGGGAGGCCGACGACTTCATGCAGTTCGTCGCCGACCTCGATCGCAACGAGGACGGCGGTTTGCAGATCATGTACGGAGTCGGTGGCGAGCGCGACCTGGCGGAGTCGACGCTTGACGAGCTCGGCGGCTACGAGGGCGCGCGACCCGTGCGCATCGGCAACGGTGCCTACAACCAGAAGCAGAACGACGTCTTCGGGGCCGTGCTCGACTCGATCTACCTGCACACCAAGACGGGCGGACACATCCCGCAGCGGCTGTGGGGCGTGATCCAGGACCAGGTCAAATGCGCGATCGCCTGCTGGGACAAGCCCGATCAGGGCATCTGGGAGGCGCGCGGCGAGCCCAAGCACTACGTGTCGTCCAAGCTGATGTGCTGGGTGGCGGCCGATCGCGGCGCCCGCCTGGCCGAGCGTGAGGGCGAGATGGAGCTTGCCACCGAATGGCAGGGTGTCGCGGACGAGATCCGCGCGGACATCCTCACCAAGGGCGTTTCCGACCGCGGAGTCTTCCGCCAGCACTACGACACCGATGCGCTCGACGCCTCGACCCTGTTGATCGTGCTGAACCGCTTTCTGCCACCGGACGACGAGCGCGTCCGCAACACCGTGCTCGCGATTGCCGACGAGCTGACCGAGCAGGGACTCGTGCTCCGGTATCGCACCGACGAGACCGACGATGGCCTGCATGGCGAGGAGGGCACCTTCCTGATCTGCTCCTTCTGGCTGGTCTCGGCGCTCTCCGAGATCGGCGACCGGGAGCGCGCGACGATGCTGTGCGAGCGGCTGCTCTCACACGCCTCGCCGCTCGGCCTGTTCGCCGAGGAGCTCGACGCGCGCAGCGGCCGCCACCTGGGCAACTACCCGCAGGCGTTCACGCACCTGGCGCTGATCAACTCAGTCCTGCACGTGATCGCCGACGAAGAGTCCGACTGACCGTCTGCGGTGCTAAACCCCAGGCTGGGGGTGCACATGTGTGTCGAGTCTGTGACGCGCGTGTGCCGCGTATGTCACGGCAGAATGATGCGGGCCTCTTCGCCGACGCCCACGATGCGCGGCTGAACCGGTCTGATCTCGTTCTCGTGGGCGCGAGCATGTTCGAGCAGCTGCTCGGCCGAGCCGAACGCGCTCAGCTGCTCGAGCTGCCTCAGAGTCGGGAAGGCCAGCTCCAACCCGCCGGCGTCGTGCTCGCCCAGCGCCTGCGCCGGCGTCAGCCAGCGAAAGTCGACGATCTCAACGCCGTCGACCCGAGGGCTCGCATCAGCGGGGGCGCTGGCCAGGTAGAACCACGTGTCGAACCGGATCGGCGACTGTTCGGGCGTGATCCAACGAGCGAACGGGACCAGCTCGGTCTCCGGCGTCAGCGCCACGGCAGCCTCCTCCTCGAGCTCTCGTACCGCAGCCGCGCGCAGGCCCAGCTGCCCTTCACCATCCTGCGGATCGACGGCGCCCCCGGGAAACACCCAATGGCCGGCCATGAACCTTGCTGCGGGGGTTCGACGGACCAGCAGCAACTCGAGCCTGAGGCCGGCTCCGCGCAGCAGGATGACGGTGGCGGCTGGCCGTGGAGTCACGCTCCGACCCTAGCGCGCTCGCTCGGGCCCGGATGTCGCTTCCGCGCCGTCCGCCTCCCGGCCAGGACTCCGTGTCAGGCGGTCAGCTAATCTCGGCCCGGTGAAGTACATCTGCGAATCCTGCGGGTACATCTATGACCCCGAGGAGGGCGATCCCGACGGCGGCATCCCCGCCGGCACCGCCTTCGGGGACATCCCGGAGACCTGGTTCTGCCCGGTCTGCGGTGCCCGCAAGGTGGACTTCACGCCCTGGGACGAATAGCGGCGACGCTCGGCGCGACGCGCGGATAGCGCTATTCGAGCACGACGAGCACGTCGCCCTCGGAGACCGCCTGTCCCTCCACGCAGCGGATCTCCTTGACGGTGCCCGAGTCCTCAGCCTCCACCGGCATCTCCATCTTCATCGACTCGAGGATCACCACAGAGTCGCCCTCCTCGACGGTGTCGCCGACCTCGACCTCGATCTTCCAGACTGTGCCGGTGATGTGGGCTTCGACGTCAGGCAACTGGCTCTCCTAGGTTCTGATGGAAACTGGTCAGGGAACTGACGAGCGGCTTGGCGTGGCCGGCGCCCGCAACTCGCAACGAGAATACCGGGCGCATTTGAGGGCGAGTCGCGGGTGTCAGCCGCGGATCTGACGCCGTCAGAAGCTCGGCTACTTTCCCGCAAATTGCGATTTCCGTCCGAGCACTGTTATTGACTACCTGATGTTGGATTCGGCTGTTTCGTCGATATCGGGGACACCTATGGATGGCTCAGGGCTGTTCGTGAGTTCGTGTAGTCGTCGGGAGCTTGCTCGGCGACGGTCCGCAGGTCGCTTCTGGAGCAGGCAGAACCTGTTCTGGATGTTTGGTCGGCTTGTTGGACCGGCACGGCGCTCGGCACGGTGACATTCAGCCCATCCGTTGTCGTACCCTGCTGTGCGTGACATCGGATGAGAGTTCGTCCACCGACCTGGACCTGGTCGCGGCAGCGCTGCGCGCCGATCTCAGCGACATAGCCGCATTCGTCGAGGGTCTGGCGACGCGGCTCGAACTGGCGCTGCCGGGGATCGCACAGGTCACGCGGACACGCAGTGGGTTCCGCGGCCCGAAGCTCGTCAGTGAGATCGTCGTGCAGACCGGCGACGAGCGGCTTCAGCTGCACCGCGAAGGTGCCCAGGTCACCACATCCCGCTGCCGGATCTCCGGCGGCATTGTGATCAAGACCGAGGCGCTCGATATCGACGCCTGGTTGTCGGCGCTGTCCACTGCTGTGGCGGCGCAGGCCCAGCGCAGCGAGCGCACGCGCCTCGCGCTCCAGCAAATCGTGCTCGAAAGGTAGGGGGCAACACCGATGGGATTTCTCGACCGTCGCAGCGACCCGGCGCAACGATCGGCACCCGCCGGCCCGGCTGATCAGGCCGACGGCCCTGAGCAGACAGCCCCGGAGCAATCGGGCGAGTACCAGGCCGGGTCGCTCGAGGGGTTGCCCGCGTCAGGTCGCGAGCGCCTGGAGCGGATGAAGCAGGACATCGCGCGCGGCTTCTTCACCAGCGACCTGTCGGTGAACGAGTTCCTGCTCGTGAAGGAGGCCGGCTTCGAGCCGCTCGGGCTCGTGCTCGGCAGCTCGATCTACCACATCGGTTACCAGCAGGCCAACTGGAGCCGGAGCATGGAGATGCAGGTTCTGACACAGGCGATGTACCACGCCCGCGAGCTGGCGATGACGCGCATGGAGGAGGAGGCCGATCAGCTCGGCGCCGATGGCGTCGTCGGCGTGCGCCTGACGATCGGCCGCTACGACTGGGGCGCCGACCTGGCCGAGTTCATCGCGGTCGGTACCGCCGTCAAGCACGCCGGGGGCGAGCTCCACCGAGCCCCGGGTGGCCGGCCCTTCACCTCCGACCTCAGCGGCCAGGATTTCTCGACGCTGCTGCGCGCGGGTTATCGCCCCGTCGGCCTTGTGATGGGCAACTGCGTCTACCACGTCGCGCGCCAGGGAATGATGCAGTCGATGCGGCAGATCGGCCGCAACATGGAGATGACCGAACTTCACCCAGGCGCTGTACGAAGCACGCGAACTGGCGATGGGCCGCATGCAGGCCGAGGCCGAGGCGCTCCAGGCCGGCGGCCTGGTCGGCGTGCGCCTGAATCAGGCCTCGCACGGGTGGGGCTCGCATGTGATCGAGTTCATGGCGATCGCAACCGGCGTGATCCCCACACGGGACGATCACGCGATCGAGAAGCCCGCCCTGGTGCTGCCGTTGAGCGGCTGACCCGCGCCGTATGGCTGAAGACGTCAAGATCCGCGAGCAGGTCTACAAGGACCCGCGCCCGGCTGAGCTGTTCGAGCCGCTACCACGCCCGCGTGCGTCGCCACGGCCCGGAGTGGCCGTACGAGCTCGTGCGTGCGATCACCGTCTGGATCGCGGTCGCGCTCTTCCGCGCGGAGGGCTACGGCGCTGAGAACGTGCCCAACGGGCCGCTCATCCTGGCCCCGAACCACGCCTCCTTCATGGACCACTTCTTCGGGGGAGCGTTCATCCGCCGTCACATCCAGTTCATGGCCAAGTCGCAGCTCTTCGGGCGCCATCCGATGAGCTGGATCTACAACCACGGCGGGGTATTCCCGGTGCGTCGCGGCTTTGCCGACGAGGAGGCGTTCGCCACCGCGTTCACGATTCTCCGCCGCGGCGGCGCGATCGGCATGTACGTGGAAGGCGGACGCTCGCGTTCCGGTCAGGTCGGAGACGAGGCGCGGCGCGGGATCGGGAGGCTCGCCATCGAGTCGGGCGCTGCGGTCGTGCCGGTGGCGATCCTCGGATCCCATCAGGTCAGAAACTGGAAGCGGCTGCGCTTCCCCAAAGTGGTGGTGCGCTACGGCAAGCCGATCCGCTTCGAGCCGGTCGAGAATTCCACACGCGAGCAGCAGCAGGCCGCGGCGGACGAGATCCTGAGACGCATCCGCAGGATGCACGCGGAGCTCGAGCAGGCCGGTCCGAAGCGAGCGGCCTCGGCCGCGCGCGAGAGCGTTCTGGCCGAGCGCTAAGCGCCGGCGGCCGTGACGCAGTGCGCGTCCAGCCATACGACCAGATCGTCCAGGACCTGATCGCGCTCGGGTTCATTGAGGATCTCGTGAAACAGGCCCTCGTAGGGCTTGACGGTCAGGTCCTCGCTGCCGATATTGGCGGCCACCAGCTCGCTCCCGGCGGGGGGGCACAGCCGGTCGGCCGTGCCCCACATCAGCAGCGTCGGCAGCGTGATCCGTCTGACATCGGCCGCCAGGGTGCCCGCGTGGTCGATGAAATCACGGGCAACGCCGGCCGGGATCGGCCCGTGGTGGTTCAGCGGATCGGCAATGTAGTCCTTGACGACCGCATGATCACGGCTGACCAGGCGCGGATCGACCCGCGACACCGGCGCGCCGGGGAGCACGGTGCCGAGCGCCCGCGCGAACGTGTGCAGCGCCGGGCCGCCCTCCACCGCCGCAAGCGGTGCCGACAGCGCGAGCCCCGTCAGCCGGTCCTGGTGTGCCATCGCGTAACGCAGCGCGATCGCGCCGCCCATGCTGTGGCCGAGCAGGAACTGCGGCAGCTCGCGGTTTCGCGCCCGCGACACCGTGACGATCAGCTGGTCGAGGTCCTCGACGGCCCGGCGCAGTGAGACGCGCCCGCGTTTGCCCTGCGAGCGTCCGTGCCCGTGATGATCGAGTCCGTAGACCGCGAACCCTGCCTCGGTCAGCCGGGCCGCCACGTGCTGGTAGCGCCCGATGTGCTCTCCGTATCCGTGCGCGATTGTGACCACGCCCTTGAGCTGCTGGTCGCCCGCTGGCGACCAGCTCTGCCAGACGATGTGACGGGCGCGGAAGCCCCGAAAGCTTCCTTCCTCGTCGGCGCCCACCGGATCAGTCGCTGCCGCCATGGGCGACCACCTCGATCTGCATCGGCGGCTGAGGCGCACGGGCGTGTTCGACCTGCAGCGTCGAGTGCGCGAGGTCGAAGCGGTCGCGCAGCATCGTGGAGAGCGCGCGGCGGATCTCGTGGCAGTCGTGACCGGCGTCGACCACGATGTGGGCCGAGATGGCCGAGAAGCCCGAGGTGACCTCCCAGATGTGGAGGTCATGAACCTCGGCGACGCCTGGATGCGCGGCGAGCGCGCGTCCGATCGCGTCGGGATCGATGCCCTCGGGGGCGGCCTCCATCATGACCCGCGCGGAGGCTCGGATCAGACCGTAGGAGGCGTACAGCATCACCGCCGCGATCAGCAGCGAGGCGATCGCATCGGCACGATGGAACCCGGTGACCAGGATCACGATCGCGGCTACGGCGGTCGCGGCAAAGCCGAAGAGATCCGTGAGCAGGTGCTGGTAGGAGCCCTCGATGTTCAGGCTACGGCGGGGTCGGTCGTGGTCGTGGTCGTGGGCGGTGTGGTCGTGTCCATGGTCATGACCCGGTCCGTGCGCGTGTCCGTGCCCGCCGAGCACGCGCGTGGCGATCAGGTTCACGACGATCCCCACCAAGGCGACGATCAGTACCGGCACCGCCTGCACGTCGACCGGCGTTATCAGTCGGCGGATCGCGCCGTAGACGATCAGCAGCCCCAGCACCAGGAGCGTCATGCCGTTGGCGTTGGCGCTGATGATCTCGGCGCGGCCGAGGCCAAACGTCATCGCGCCACGAGCCGGTCGTGCCGCCAGCCGGGCGGCGAGCAGCGCCACCGCCAGGGCCGCGGCGTCGATGAGCATGTGAGCCGCGTCCGAAAGCAGCGCCAGCGATGATGCGAGCAGCGCTACGACGATCTCAGCCGCCATGAACAGCAGGATCAGCGCCAGTGCGATCTTCAACCTGCGTGCTTCGGAGTCCGCGCGCATCACGGCCCTAGTTGAGCGATGGGTCGGTCGGCATCCGCGCCACCAGCGCATAGCTTCCGCCCTTGCGCTCGAGCACCGAGGTCCACAGATCGTCTGGCGTCTCGGTGAAGGCGTCGCCGTAGCGCGCAGGCTCGAGGATCCAGTCGCCGCGCTCGAGTTCGCCGTCCAGCTGGCCCGGGCCCCAGCCGGAATGCCCGGCGAAGACTCGCGCGCGGCGCACGCCGGCGCCGAGCTGATCGGTGGGTGCGCCACCGGCCAGAACGCCGACGTTGTCGAACGCGATCAGCGCCGCCTCGTCGGGGTCTTCGAAGTCCGCCAGCACGATCACCGCGGACTGGCCGACCGGTCCGCCGACCAGCACCTCGTCCTCGGGATCGGCGAGTTCGATCAGCTGCGGCACCGCCTCACCGACGCTCGACTCCGACGGCCGGTTCAGCACCAGCCCAAGCGCACCCTCGTCGCTGTGCTCGACCACGAGCACCACGGTTCGCCAGAAGTTCGGGTCCTGGAGTGCTGGACCTGCGATCAGCAACTGGCCGCGAACTGAATCCACCATTCAATCTTGGCACGCGGTGCGCGCGTCACCGGCAGCCGCGGTCAGAGGTCGTAGGAGCGGCCGATCACTTCCAGCATCACCTCGTCGGTACCGGCGCCGATCCGGTTGAGCCGCAGGTCGCGCCAGGCACGCTCGATCCCGTACTCGCGCATGTAGCCGGCGCCGCCGTGAATCTGCAGGCAGTCATCAGCCACCTCGCACGCAATTCGTGATGCGTACAGCTTCGCCATCGAGATCTCGCGGACCGGGTATTCGCCGTTCTGGAAGCGCCAGGCCGTGGTGTAGACGAGCTGGCGCGCGGTCTCGATCTTCGTTCCCATCTCAGCGAACTTGTGGCGGGTTGTCTGGAACTTGCCGATCGGCCGGCCGAAGGCGACGCGCTGCTTGGCGTACTCGAGCGTCCGCTCGAAGAGCTCCTGGGCCGAGGCGACCGCTGCCGCCGAGCTGATCAGCCGCTCGCCCTGGAGCTCCCACATGATCTGGTAGAAGCCCTTGCCCACCTCGCCGAGCACGGCGCTCGCCGGCACGCGCACGTCCTGGAAGGCCAGCAGCGCCGTATCGGAGGCATGCATGCCGAGCTTCTCGAGCCGCTTCTCGCGGATCACGCCGGGCAGGTCCATCGGCACCAGAAACAGCGTGAAGCCGTCGTGGGTGGTTGGGGGGTGGGTGGGTGGGTTCACATTCACATCGGTCTTGGTCACGAGCACGATCATGTCGGCGCGATGGCCGTTGGTGATGTACGTCTTCGAGCCGTTGATCACGTACTCGTCGGTCACCGAGTCGTACACCGCCCTGGTCCTGATCCCCGCCACATCCGATCCCGCGTCCGGCTCGGTGATCCCAAGGCAGAGGATCTTCTGGCCGGTGATCGCGCCCGCGGCCCACTGCTGCTTCTGCTCCTCGGTGCCGAACTTCAGGATCGGCGGCAGCGCCATGTCGGTCTGTACGGCGACCCCCATCGTGAGCCCGCCGGAGCGGCCGCGCACCAGCTCCTCGGCCAGCACCAATGAGCAGTAGTAATCGCCACCCTGCCCTCCGTACTCAGCCGGCTTATCCAGGCCGAGGAAGCCGAGCTCGCCCATGCGCCTGAGGATCGAATCGGGGAAGGTGGTCTCCTCCCATTCATCGGCATGAGGCAGGACCTCGGCGGCGACGAACCGTCGGATCGATTGGCGCAGCTGATCGTGCTCGTCGGAGAAGATGAAGTGCCGGCGTGGTGTGGCCGGTTCGGCCCGGATGGCGTCTGCGGTGCTCATGCAGCGGAGCGTACTTGCGCGCGGCCGTAGCCTTCCACCCGAGGAGTGAGATGCCCGCCTACGAAACGCTGATCTACGAAGCTGCTGAAAGCGGCGTCGCCACCATCGCACTGAACCAGCCGGAGACTCGGAACGCGCTCTCCCCGCAACTCCTGGCGGAGCTGCTGGAGGCACTGCGGCAGGCGCGCGACGACGACCAGGTTCGGGTCGTGGTCCTGGCCTCCACGCACGCCAGCGTGTTCTCCAGCGGCGGCAACCTCGCCGCCTTCAGCTCCGACGTCTCACAGATCGACAAGCATCGTGAGAACGAGCGCTTCCCGGAGCTCTTCCGGCTGCTCGGTGAGCTCGGCAAGCCGTCGATCTGCGCCGCCGGAGGTCATGTTCTGGCGGGGGCGCTCGGGCTGGCGCTCGCCTGCGACCTGATCGTCGCGCGGCAGAGCACGCGCTTCGGCCTACCGGAGATCAACGTAGGTCTGTTCCCGTTCATGGTTACGGCGCTGCTCTACCGCAATGTCCCGCGCAAGAAGGCGGCCGAGTTGCTGCTGCTGGGCGAGCAGATCTCGGCCACCGAGGCCGAGCGCATCGGGATCGTCAACCGCGTCGTGCCCGACGACGAGTTCGATCAGGCGGTCGGCGATTGGGCGCTCAAGCTCGCCGGCAAGTCGCCGCTGATGCTGCGGCTGGGCAAGGACGCGATGTTCAGCTCGCAGGACATGGCCTTTGCCGAGGCGCTCGAGCACCTGCGCTCGCAGCTCACGCTGGCGCTCGCCACCGAAGACCTTCAGGAGGGCGTGGCCGCGTTCTTCGAGAAGCGCGAGCCGCAGTGGAAGGGCCGCTGATGCGGACCATGCGGGGTCGATGATGCGGACCATGCGGGGTCGATGATGCGGACCATGCGGGGTCGATGATGCGATCTTTGGTCGAGGACCTCCACGCTCAGCGCGAGCGGATCAAGCTCGGAGGCGGCGAGGAGAAGATCGCCCGTCAGCACGCCGCTGAGAAGCTGACCGCCCGCGAGCGGCTCGCGCTGCTGATGGACGAGGGCACATGGGTCGAGTTGGGGATCCACGCCCAGCCACATTTCTCTCAAGCCGCGATGACCGGCCGCGATGCGCCCGCCGACGGGGTGCTGACCGGATACGGCAAGGTGAACGGCCGCCACGTCGCAGTCGTCGCCTACGACTTCACCGTGATGGCGGGCGCGATGGGCATGACCGGAGAGATCAAGGTCACGCGCCTGCGCGAGCTGGCGCTGACCAAGCGCATACCGCTGATCTGGCTGCTGGATTCGGCCGGAGCCCGCGTCCAGGAGGCGGTCGGCTCGCTGTTCGCCGGCACCGGCCAGCTGTTTCACGACGAGGTCATGATGAGCGGGGTTGTGCCGCAGATTGCCGCCGTGATGGGTCCCTGCGCGGCCGGTACCGCCTACATCCCGGGGCTCGCCGACTTCGTGCTGATGGTCAAGGGCCGCGGCTCGATGGCGTTGGCCGGACCGCACCTGGTGCGGGCCGCTATCGGCGAGGACGTCAGCCCCGAGGAGCTCGGCGGGAGCCGTGTGCACACGCGCAGGTCGGGTGTCGCGGATCTGGAGGTCGCCGACGATCCGGAGTGCATCGAGATGATCAAGCAGTACCTCGCCTACTTCCCACAGAACTGCGACGAGGCCGCTCCGATCGCCGAGTCCGACGACCCGGTGCAGCGCGCGGATGAGGAGCTGCTCGAGGTCCTACCCGACTCAAATCGCCAGGCCTACGACATGTATGAGGTGGTTCGCCGGATCGTCGACGATGGCGACTACCTCGACCTGAAGGGCCACTGGGGTAGATCGATCATCACCTGTCTCGCGCGTTTCGGCGGCCGACCCGCGGGGATCATCGCGAGCCAGCCCAAGCACCTGGGAGGGATCCTCGACAACGACGCTGCCGACAAGGCGGCGCGTTTCATCAACCTCTGCAACGCCTACGGCCTGCCGCTCGTCTACCTGGTCGACGTGCCCGGCTTCATGGTCGGCACCAAGGTCGAGCAGGAGGGGATCATCCGCCATGGCGCGAAGATGCTGCACGCGACCGCCAGCGCCACCGTCCCGAAGGTCACCGTGATCCTGCGCAAGGCCTACGGCGCGGGTTATTACGTGATGTGTGGGCGTGCCTTCGAGCCCGATCTGATCGTCGCCTGGCCGACCGCGGAGATCAGCGTGATGGGTGCTGAGGGGGCTGTGGAGATCGTCTTCCGCAAGCAGGTCGAGGAGGCCGATGACCCCGCCGCCAAGCGCGCCGAGCTGATCGACTCCTACCGCCAGATCATCGACGTCTACATCGCCGCCCGCAACGCCATGATCGACGACGTGATCGACCCGCGCGAGACACGCTGGCAGATCTGCCGCGCGCTCGAGCTCTCCGCGGGCAAGCGGGTCGAGCGCCCCGCGAGACGCGGCTCGGTGGTGCCAGTGTGAGCCTCGCCGATCCGGCCGTCATCACCTGCGCCATCTCCGGCGCGCTCGCCGATCGGTCCCAGTGCCCCGCGATCCCGTACACGCCCGCCGACTACGCGGCCGAGGCACGCCGAGCCGTCGACGAGGGTGCCGTCCACATTCACATTCACGCGCGCCGGCCCGACGGGACGCCGTCCAGCGCAGCGGAGGACTTCGTCGCGATCCGCAATGCGATCGTGGAGGAGGTCGGTGACGCGGCGATCATCAACTTCTCGACCGGCACGATCGGCGTGAGCGTGGCCGACCGCGTCGCCTACCTGGAGGCGGGCCGGCCGGATGTCGCAGCGCTCAACATGGGCTCGCTGAACTACGCCAAGTACTCGCGTTCACGCAAGGCGTTTGTCTTCCAGTTCGTCTTCCAGAACCCATTTGATGAGATCGTCGAGTTGCTCGAGGCGATGCGGCGGCTCGGCATCAAGCCGGAGCACGAGTGCTTCGACATCGGGCACGTCGGCTCGCTGGAGCCGCTGCTGGACATGGGGCTGCTCGAGCCACCGCTGCACGCCGACTTCATCATGGGTGTGCTCGGCGGTGTCCCGGCGACGGCGCGCAACCTTGCCGCGATGGCCGACAACCTGCCGGTTGCCGGGGGTGGGGGGCAGGCGCAAATTCGAAACCACTGGGGCGTGATCGGGATCGGCCGCGGCCAGTGGTCGATGATCGCCGCGGCGCTCTCCCTGGGCGGCTCGGTCCGCGCCGGGCTCGAGGACAACTTCTACCTCCCCGATGGCACGATGGCGCGCTCCAACGGCGAGCTGATCGCAAAGGCACGGCAGATGGCCGAGGATTCGGGACGCCGCGCCGCGACTGTGGACGAGGCCCGTGGATTGCTCGGCCTCTCCTCACCCACGCAACGTTGAGGCCCTCTCCATCGCGTTTCTTGTGAGCGCCATAGGCCGTGGGCCAGCATTGGTCACGAAGAACGCCAACACGAGGCAACTCTGTGAGCTGGCTTCGCAGTGGCGAAGTGGATCAACAAAGAACGCCGGCAACCCGAGAACGCCGGCAACCCGAGAACGCCGGCAACCCGAGAACCCCGGGCAACCAGACAACACCGGCCACCCAAGAACCCCGGCAACCCAAATCCACGAAAACCGACTGACTGACCAGTCAATCAGTATCCTCTGCGGATGGCGCCCAAGACCACGTTACGCGCAGCCGCGGTGCAGCTCAACGCCACCGAGGACGTCGAGCGCAACCTCGAGACCGCCGATCGTCTCACCAGGCATGCCGCCGGCCAGGGCGCGCAGCTGGTCGTACTCCCCGAGAAGTGGACCGTGCTGGGCCGCTCGGAGGTCATGGAGGAGCAGGCCCAAACGCTCGACGGGCCGGCGGCGCAGTGGGCGAAGCAGACGGCCAGCGAACTGCAGATCGACCTGATCGCCGGCTCCTTCGTCGAGCGGCGTGAAAGCCAGTCGAAGACCGCCAACACGAGCCTGCACGTCGCCCCCGACGGCACGATCCAAGCGGCCTACCGCAAGCTGCACATGTTCGACGTCGAGGTCGACGGCACCGTCTACGCCGAGTCGGCGCGTGAGCAGGCGGGCGAGCAGGTCACGACGACGACGATCCAGGCCGCCACCGAGAATCCCCACACACTGGGGATGAGCATCTGTTACGACGTCCGCTTCCCCGAGCTCTACCGCGCGCTCAGTGAGCGCGGCGCCGAGCTGCTCACCGTTCCCGCGGCGTTCACGCTCGCCACCACCCGCGACCACTGGGAAACCCTCCTGCGGGCGCGCGCGATCGAGAACCAGTGCTTCGTGATCGCCGCGAACCAGATCGGTGCGCATCCGCCGGGCCATCGTTCCGGTGGCCGGTCGATGATCATCGACCCGTGGGGTGTGGTTCTCGCGACCGCCGCGGACAGCGAGTGCGCGATCGTCGCCGAGCTCGACTTCACCCTGCTCGCCGATGTGCGCACGCGCCTGCCGGCGCTCACGCATCGCCGCGACCCGAAGATCTACCAGCGTCAGGCCGGCGCGCAGCCCAAATGAGCACCGCAGCCGTCGACAAGCGCCGCGTGATCCTCGACGCTGCCGTCCGCGTCTTTGCCCGCCAGGGCTTTCACACCTGCCGCGTATCCGACATCGCCGATGAGGCTGGCGTCGCCTACGGCCTCGTCTACCACTACTTCCCGTCGAAGGAGACGATCCTCGACACGCTGTTCCTCGAGCGCTGGGACGTGATGCTCGCGACGATCGCGGAGGCCGAGGCCAGTGAGCTCACCCCGCGCGAGAAGCTGAGGCGGATCGCCTCGTTCATCGTCGACTCCTACCGCCACGACCCAGATGTGATGAAGGTGATCGTCGTCGAGGTCACGCGCGCCGCGAACACCTTCGGCCGCACCCACGTCGACAAGATCATGGACGCATACGAGGGCATCGCGCGGATCGTCAAGCAGGCACAGGAGGAGGGCGTCTTCCGGACCGATGTCGACGCGCTGTTCGCCGCGCAGGCGTTCTATGGGCTGATCGAGCAGGTGCTCACGCAGTGGATCTTCAGCGGCCCGCCGGTTTCGACGGAGGGGTTCGAGCGCGTGAAGACAGAGATAGTCGAGATGATCTGTGGCGGCCTGGATGGTTGACTCCACGGTCGTGGAGTCGATCTCCTCCAGGTTGATTCCACAGCCGCGTGGCCGTGGAATCAACCATCTCAATGGGTAGTAGCTCGCTCATCTGGTTGAATCAGCTGTGATGAAGGAGAGTCCATTGGTCAAACGCCTGATGTGGTCGGGCCTGCTTGCCGGCGTTGGCGCGCTTTCAAGCATCGTGACAACACGCGCCGCCGCAATGATCTGGAAAAGAATCTTCGACGAAGATCCGCCTGAGTGAGCGATCAAACTGAGGATCGGGACGGCCCTGGCGACGAGATGACCGAAGCCGCGGGCGAGCAGCAGCCCGCTGCTTGGTCGGAGCCTGCCGCCGGGCCGCGGTGGTCGGAAATAGCCTCCGAGGCCGACCCTCCAGGGTCCGCAGGGCCCGGCCCGGGGTCGGAGCAGCCGGCCGAACCGTCCCCTGCCACCGAGGCGGGCCGGGCTCGTCGTCCCAGCTCGCTGCGCTCCGGCTCCGCCGGTGCCGGTGAGGTGCCGAGTCGCAGGCCTGCGTCATCGTCCTTCCCCAGCCAGCCGCCTTTCCCGGGCTCACCCGTGGCCGCCTCCGACCCCGGCCCGTCGGCCTCCGATCCCGGCCCGTCGGTTTCCGAACCGTCGCGGGCGGGAAGGTCCGGGCAGGTGTCAAGCTCCGCCGCGTCACTGGTCGAGAAGATCCCGCTTGGGAAGCTGCAGGCTCTGGTGAAGCAGCGGCCCGAGATTGGGGTCGGACTCGCCTTTGCGGGCGGCCTCGCAATCGCAACCATCCTGAAACGCCTTGGCCGTCGATAACCGACAAGACGACAACATCGCCTCGGCGATCACCCAGGTCTCGGAAAACCTGAGCAAGCTCGTTCAGGACGAGATCGAGCTCGCCAAGGCTGAGGTCAAGCGGAAGAGCCTGAGCGTGCTGCGCGGCGTGGCGGCGTCCGCCGCGGGAGCGGTATTCGGGATCTTCGCCATCGGCATGAGCCTCGTGACGATCGCGTGGGCGCTGGACGCCATCTTGGTCAACGGCGTGGGTGACATCTGGATTGGCTTCGCGATCGTCACAGTTGCCCTGATTCTCCTGGCCGCCATCGCGTTCATCGTGGCCTGGAGGATGCTCCAGGTCGGGCCACCCACGCCGACGATGGCGATCGAAGAGGCCAAGAAGATCCGCGACACGGTTTCGGACTCGGCGGGAGACATCTGATGCCCGGTCGCACACCTGAGGAGATCCGCGCCTCGATCGAGCAGAACCGCCACGAGCTCGGAACGTCGCTGGTCCTGTTGCGCGACGAGGTCGGCCAGCTGACCGATTGGCGTAGTCAGGTCAAGCGCAACGAGAAGAACCTGCAGGTCGCCGCGGTGACAGCCGGGTTCGTTCTTGCCGGCGGTATCGGAGGGACGCTCAACGTCCTCTTCGGCCGCAAGAAGAAGCGCCGCAAGTAGCGGCCGCCGTCACTCGAGGAACGAGCGGCGCGTGCCGCCCACTCCGAGCAGGCCGGGCCCGATGTGGGTGCCGATCACCGGCCCGATCTCGGACACGAACACGGGCTCCGACCCGAAGATCTCGCGGCCGCGCGCGACCAGGGCCTGCGCCTGATCTGGGTTGTGCGTGTGCTGCACCACCCACCCGTCGCAGCCGTCCGTCTTCATCTTCTCGATCAGTGCCACCAGGCGCTCGAAGGCCTTGCGGCTGGTGCGCACGCGTTCGACGGCGCCGATCTCCGACTCCAGTGAAAGGATCGGCTTGATCTTGAGGGCCGAGCCCAGCCACGCCTGGGCGCCGCCGATGCGGCCGCCCTTGCGCAGGTACTCGAGCGTGTCGAGCGAGAACAGGAACTGCAGTTCGGCACGCGCTGCCCGTGCCCGCTGCACGACGGCAGGTGCGTCCGCGCCGGCCCGAACGGCGGCATCGGCCGCCAGCAGCATCAGACCCTCAGCCCCGCACGCTGTCTCCGAGTCGACAACGTGCACGAGTTCGGCCGCGTCGCCAAGCTGCTCCCGGGCCTGTTCGGCCGAGCGCACTGTTCCGGACAGGCCACCGGACAGGTGGATCGAGACGATCTCATGGCCTGAGTCGATCAGCGGCTTATACACCGCCAGGAAGTCACCGATCGACGGCTGCGACGTCGTCGGCAGCTCGGTGGCCCTGGCGAGACCTTCGAAATAGGCGTTGTAGTCGAGGATCTCGCTCTCACGCCGGTCTTCTCCGTCGCCGTGCACATACAGGCTGACCTGGTGCAGCTGGCAACGGTCCGCGAGCTCGCGCGGGAGGTAATGGCAGGTATCGGTTACGAGCGCAACGGGCACAACGCCCGGTGACCCTACTAAACCGGCTCGTGCCGCGAGACGGGGCGCCACGACACGGCGTGCCGCGAGACGGGATGCCGCGAGACGGGGTGCCACGACACGGCGTGCCGCGTGACGGGATGCCGCGACACAGCCGAATTAGCGACTCAGGGCGCTAGAGAAGGTTCTCGATTTTGAGCGGCGCCGGCTCGGCAGCCGCTTCGGACGCAGCCGCGCCCTCATCAGAAGCCTGGCCTTCGATCCCGAGCAGCTTCTGCAGCTCGCCGGTCTGGTACATCTCGGTGACGATGTCGCACCCGCCGACGAGCTCGCCGTCGACGAACAGCTGCGGGATCGTCGGCCAGCCGGAGATTCCTGCAAGCTCCTGGCGGATGACCGGATCGGGAAGGATGTTCACGGCCGCGAACGGCTGGTCCAGCGACTCGAGCACTGCCACCGTCCGGGCCGAGAACCCGCATGCGGGCGCCTCGGGGGTGCCCTTCATGAACAGGATCACCGGGTTCTCGGAGATCGCGCTCTGGATCGCCTCGCGCATTGGGTTGGACGTGTCGCTCATCAGGCCTCCGTTGGAGTGATCTTGAGGGAGAGGGCGTGGATCCGGTCGCCGAGCTCGGCGCCGAACACGTCGTAAACAAGCTTGTGCTGGGCGATGCGCGTGAGGCCGGCAAACGCCGGCCCTACGACGACCGCCTCAAAGTGGTGCCCGTCGCCTGAGACATCGGCGCGGGTTCCAGGGATCGCGGTTTCGATGCGATCCTTCAACTCATCGGGTGAAACAGACACTGCAGGTAGCGTAGCGAGTGGGGACCCGAAGCTATACTGAATGAAGCATGATCACTCTCACTGACAAGGGCGCCCAGAAGGTCCAGGAATTTCTTGCTTCACAGGCGGCTGTCGCCGAGACCGCAGGGTTGCGCGTAGGCGTGCGCGGCGGCGGTTGCTCAGGCTTCCAGTATGCGCTCGCCTTCGACGAGCAGCGCGACGATGACACGGTCATCGAGGACAAGGGCATCCGTCTGCTGGTGGATCGCGCGAGCCTGCCGTACGTGCAGGGCTCGGTGATCGACTTCGTAGAGGGCCTCCAGGGCGCCGGCTTCAAGGTCGAGAACCCCAACGTGATCGCAGCCTGCGGTTGCGGTTCCTCCTTCCGCGTCGCGGAAGAGGAAGAGGTCTCAGCCGTCTGAGACGGCAGCGCGTGCGGCGCCTGACGGCGCCCACGAGTGCCGCGTGTGTCGCGCTCGCTCTGGCGGCATGCGGCGGCTCGGGCGCGCACGTGTCCGAGCGCACGGACGCGTCCACACGCACCCAAGCGGTGCGCAGCACCACGATCGTCACCCCGACCACGACTCGCCGTGCCGGTACGCGACCGACGGCGACCCCGCCATCGCCCAGCGCGATCAGGCGAGCGGCGTCACTGACGGCCTCGAAGCCGGGCTTCCAGGCTCGCATCAGCGCCACCATCAGGCTGCCGCAACTGGGTGGCGGCGCCCTCACCGCCACCGGCAGTGGCCATTTCGACCCGGACTCGCAAACCGGGACGCTCCACGTCGCGGTCGAGCTTCCCGGACTGCTCGGCCTGGTCGGCGCCCTGCCCACACGGGTGCTGCTGGTGGGGCACGATGCTTACGTGCGGGTGCCCTCGCTCCTGGCCAGTCAGCTGTCCACCGCGGACACCTGGCTCGAGGTGGACACGGCAAAGCTCGATCTCACTGCGCTGGATCCCGCCACGGTGCTCAGCCAGACCGCACGCGACGCGACCGCGAACGTGCCGGACCAGCGGGCCCATGTGACGATCGACCGGCGCACCGGCATGGTGCGCACGATCCGCCTCACCTACTCCGAGCCTGGGGGCTACCACGTGCGCGTGAATCTGCGCTTCACCGGCTTCAGCGCCGAGCCGGCAACGCAGGCGCCACCGTCGGCAGAGGTGGGCGACCTGGAGTCGGCACTCAGAGCACTCGGCTTCTGACAGGCTGTCCATCCGGCGCATTTGCGTTCGTCGTACGTGCATGAACGCAAAACCACGGAGGTGGGCACGATGAAGTACCTGCAGCTGATCTGCATCGAAGGGGAGACCGACACGCCTGAGGCGGCCGCCGCCATGCGGCAGCAGGTCGGACCCTGGGTGCAGGAGACGGTCGCGCGCAAGATCAACGTCGTCGGCAAACCGCTCGATGCCCCGGCGAGCGCCAAGACGGTGATTGTCGAGAATGGCGAGCCGCTGATCAGCGACGGGCCGTTCGCGGATACCAAGGAGTTCATCGGCGGGCTCGACATTCTCGAGTGCGAGAACCTCGACGAGGCGATCGAGGTCGCCGCCAAGCACCCGGTCTCGTGGTTCCACGCGATCGAGCTGCGCGCCTTCGACGACGGCATGGACGGCGTTGACATCCCCAACTTCATCGACTCATCGGAGCTGCAGCAACTCCTGCTCGTACGCGTTGATGGAGTCGCGGAGGCACCGGAGGTCGAGGCTCAGATCGCGCGTGACGGCGAGGCCTGGCGTAGAGCGCTGCGTGAAAGTGGGGTTGGGGTGCTCAGCCAACCTCTGGCCGGGGGCCAGGAGAGCGCGACCACGGTACGTGTCCGCGATGGCAAGACGCTGGTCACCGACGGTCCCTTCGTCGAGACCAAGGAGTTCCTCGCGGGGCTCGACATCCTCAAGTGCGAAACCTTCGAGGAGGCGGTGGGTTGGGCCGCGAGGCATCCGATCGCACGCTTCCACCGGATCGAGGTCCGGCGCTTCATCGATCTCTGAGATCGACGAAAGTGAGCACCTGAGATGAACTATCTACTGCTGATCTGCACAGACGGAGTCTCGACGCCGGAGATCGCGTCGGCGATGCAGGAACACACGCCCGCGTGGGTCGAGGAGATGGACAGGCGCGGCGTGCGTCTGCTCGGCAACGGGCTGGAGGGCCGCGAGTCCGCCCGGACGGTACGCGTGCGCGACGGACAGACACTGATCACCGACGGCCCGTTCACCGATACGAAGGAGTTCATCGGTGGCCTCGACATCATCGAGGCCGAGAGCCTCGACGAGGCGATCGAGGTCGCCGCCAAGCACCCGGTCTCGTGGTACTTCGCGATCGAGGTGCGACCGTTTCGGTTCAAGGTCGAGATCCCCGAGGGATGGACCTACGAGCAGCTGCGCTACCTGCTGATGCCCTGCCTCGACGGCATCCCCGAGTCCGAGGAGGTCGAGGAGCAGCTGAGGCGCGACCTGAACGCCTGGATCGAGATGGTCGATGCACGCGGCCTGCGCGTCCTCAGGGCTCCGCTCGCGCCGCCCAGCACGGCCACCATGGTTCGTGTGCGCGACGGAGAGACGCTGCTCACGGACGGCCCGTTCGTCGAGACGAAGGAGTACCTCGCAGGGATCGACATCCTCAGCTGCGAGACGATGGAGGAGGCGGTCGAACTGGCGCAGTCGCATCCGCTCGCCCGCTTCCACATGGTCGAGGTTCGGCCCTTCTGGGGGGCATGAGCGCGACCCCCGAACAGGCCGTCCAAGCGGCATTCAAGGACGAGTGGGGCCGCATCGTCGCGACCCTGATCCGCCGCACCGGCAACTGGGATCTGGCCGAGGAATGCGCACAGGAGGCATTCGCTCAGGCGCTCACGAGCTGGGCGCGGGACGGCGTGCCGGCGAAGCCGGGCGCATGGCTGACCACGGTGGCCGGCAACCGCGCGCTGGATCGCCTGCGGCGCAGTGCACGGGGCGCGGAGCTGATCGAGCAGATCGCCCACGATCCGCTCCGCATCCCGAGTGCCGATGAGGACGACCAAGAGGACGAGACAGAAGTGATCGAGGACGATCGTCTCCGCCTGATGTTCACCTGCTGCCATCCGGCGCTCGCGCTGGAGGCTCGGGTGGCGCTCACGCTGCGCACGCTCGCCGGGCTCACGACGGCTGAGATCGCTCACGCGTTCCTGGTCTCCGAGCCGACCATGGCCAAGCGGTTGGTGCGCGCCAAGGCCAAGATCGCATCGGCTGGCATCCCCTACCGCGTGCCGCCACCCGAGCTCCTGCCCGAGCGCACAACCGGCGTTCTGGCGGTGCTGTACCTGCTGTTCAACGAGGGCTACTCGGCCTCCTCGGGTGACGCGCTGATCCGCGCCGGGCTCTGCGACGAGGCGATCCGCCTCGCGCGGCTGCTGCGCCGGCTGTTGCCGGACGAGCCCGAGGCGGACGGCGCTGCTCGCGCTGATGCTGCTGCAGCACTCGCGCCGCGACGCGCGGGTCGGGCCGGGCGGCGAGCTGATCACGCTCGAGGACCAGGACCGCAGCCGCTGGCACAGCGATGAGATCGAGGAGGCCCAGCGGATTCTCGCCGTGGGTGACTTGGTGTTCAAGGGCTCGCTCACGGCTGCTGGTCCGCTGGCCAGCAGCGGTGCCTACCGCCTCCAGGCCGAGATCGCCGTCTGCCATGTGCAGCCGCAGACCGATTGGGCTCGCGTGCGTGACCTCTATGCACTGCTCGCGCAGGCGCTGCCCTCACCGGTCGTCGAGCTGAACCGCGCCGTGGCCGTGGCGATGGCCGGAGACCTCGACGCGGCGCTCGCGCTGGTCGGCGAGCTCGTCCAGCGGGACGAGCTCGCCGGGTATCACCTGCTTCACGCCATCCGCGCCGACCTGCTGCGGCGGCGCGGCGATCTGCCCGAGGCCCGGGCCGAGTACGAGCGTGCGCTGGCGCTGGCGCCGTCAGAGACCGAACGTCGCTTCCTGCGCGGTCGGATCACGGAGCTGGCCGGCTGAGCGCTGCTTGTTGCAGGCCGTGGCGGCCGTTTCCACCTTCGGATCGCTCCGGTTGTAAGGCCCGCCGCCCTGCTCGATCCCCCCGACCGGCGGGAACTGCGGGTCGGCCCACTGCTTGAGCCCGTGGCGGCGCATGCATTCGGCGAAGGCGATCAGCTGCTGCTTCTGCGCTTCGCTGATCGGTGGACGCGGGCTGCCGAGGCCCAGCGGATCACAGCGCTTTTCGGCGGCCTCGAATGCCGGTCCGCTGAACGGGATCCCGGCGATCGTGATGGTGCCGCTGCCCGGTGAGCTGGTGACCGAGTTGCCTCCGTATGAGTCAGGGTCGGGGAAGTTCTGTATGCCGTGGGCGCGCATGCAGCGGGCAGCTGCGTACTGCTTGCTCGCTCCGCTGGTCCTGCGCGGCAGCCGGCTTCGAGGAGCCACAGGCCACCAATCCCATGGCGCAGGCGAGCACGCACACGAGCACCAAGCGTTTCATGGGACCGAGCCTGGCACCCGCCCGGTTACACGGCGGGAACGGCCTCACCGGTGCCGGCCAGCGGGCCGGCACCACCACCGTCGGTCAATTCCTTGTCCAAGGAGCGCCACAGGTAGCGGCAGGCGAGCGATCGATACGGTCGCCACGGCTCGGCGATCTTCTCCATCTCCGCGGGCAGCGGCAGCGCGGGGAGTCCGTAGGCGACCATCATCGCCTTGCGGATCCCCAGATCGCCGACGGCGAGAACGTCCGGCCGGCCCAGGTGGAACATCAGGAAGACGTGTGCGCTCCAGGCGCCGATGCCCTTGACCGCGGTCAGCTCGGCGATCACCTCCTCGTCGGGGAGCGTGTCCAGGCGTTCGAGCTCGAGCGACCCGTTGAGCACGTGCTCGGCCAGTGAGCGCAGATAGGCGACCTTCGCATGCGAGAGCCCGACCGAGCGCAGCTCGTCCGGATCGTCGTCAAGGATCTCCTGCGGGGTGGGCTCGCGTCCGCCGAAGCGGTCGACCAGGCGCCGGTAGATCGCGGCCGCCGCCTTGGTCGAGAGCTGCTGGCCCACGATCGCGCGCACCAGCGCGCCGTAATGCTCGCGCTGCCCGCCTTCGCGACGTTCGTTCAGGCCGTCAGGGCCGTAACGGTCGATGATCTCGCGGAGAACCGGGTCCGCAGCCCGCAAGTGCTCTACGGCAACAGAATCTGCGCTCACGCCGATGCGCGCAGAGCGGTGCCGTCGAGGGCGCCAAGCGCGCGCTCCACCGACATCGTCACGCAGGTGAACGTCGGAGTGTCGCGCAGCGTGTACATGCTCGACTCGGTCGTGCGTAGCTTCTGCACGAGGTCGAGGAAGTCCGCCGGGTTGTCGGACTCGAAGGCAACCACGAATTCCTGGTCATCGAGCCCGAACGAGTAGCTGGTGTTGAGATCGACGGTCGGAAACTCCTTGCCCAGGCGAATGTGCTCCTGCATGATCCGCCAGCGCTCCTCGGCGGGCAGGTTGTACCAGGCGCGGGTCTTGACGAACGGATAGACGAACAGGTACTTGCCGTGTGCCGGCCGCACCTCGAGCCGCGACTCGTCCGAGTACTCCGACGGCTTGGTCATCGCCAGGAACGAGTACGGGATCGTCGACCACTTCATCAGGCCGCTCTGCTGCAGGACGACGTGAAACTCGTGGATGCGATCGAGGTTCTCGGCCTGGGAGAGGATCATCATGTCCGCGTCGCCGCGCGTGCCGACCAGCGAGAAGGCGCGCAGCAGATGGTCCTCACTGAAGTTCTCGCAGGCGGCGATGAACTCGCGCTTGTGCTCGTCGCGCTCCTCATCGGGCAGGCGACGCCAGGCGGGATCGACCTGAAGGAACGTGTACTTGACGAAGTGACGAGTCGGCATGGGCCAATGATGCCAGCTGCCGGAATCCGCGGCGGAACATCCATTGACGCGCATGTGACACACGTCACAGAGTCGCTATAGTCGCCGGCCGTCGTGGGTGAGTCGCCGCCCGTCGCGGGTAGCCTAGGGCGATTCCACGATGGCGTTCTGAGGAGAGAGAGATGTTCAGTCGTACCCGTCGTGGACCGGCCGGCGCATTGAGGGATGCGCTGCCGGTCCGCGTTGCGGCCCTTGCGGTCGCTTGCCTGCTTGGCCTGTCTCTGCTGTCGGCCTCCGCCGCACGCGCAGCGGGAACCTCGACGACGTGCCAGCCGTACACGAGCACGCCGTGCCTGTTCCCCTTCCCGGACAACCGGCTGACCAAGCCGGAGCGCGGCAGCGCCACCGGGCTGCAGCTGAACCTGCCGCAGGCGGCGATGCCCGTGAACACCCTGCACACGCAGATCAACGCCGGGACGTACAACCAGAACGACGGCTTCAGCCCAGGTAGCGCGATCCTGCTGCGGATCCCCCAGCTCGACACGCAGACGGCGCTGAACAAGACGCACGCGGTCGGCCTGCTCAACCTGAGCGCCTACAAGGCCAAGAACGCGCCGATCATGGTGATCGACGAGAAGACCGGTCAGCGCCAGATGATCTATGCGCAGCTCGACGCCAACGCCACGTCCGCCGCCACGCGCAACCTGATGATCCTGCCCGGCTCCAACTGGCAGGACGGACACACCTACCTCGTCGTGCTACGGGACCTGCGCAACGCCGGCGGCCATCTGATCAGCGCGCCGGCGTGGTTCCAGAAGCTTCGCGATGGCAAGCGCCTGCCCGCGTCCGAGCGTTCGCAGACGAAGCGCTACGCGAAGATCTTCAAGGCTCTCAAGCGCGCGAAGGTCGCCCAGGACAAGACGCTGTATGCCGCCTGGGACTTCACGGTCGCCTCGACCAAGCAGCTGACCGGCCAGCTGCTCGCGATCCGCAACGCCGCCTTCAGCCAGCTCGGCGACACCGACCTCGGCGACGGCCAGGTCCAGGGGACAGCGCCCGCCTTCACCTTCGTTCCCAACGCCAGCGACACCCCGACCGTCGCCGGCGTCCGGTTCGTGACAGGCACCTTCCAGGTCCCCTGCTACCTGCAGACCTGCGGCGATACGGCGACGACCGGCTTCAACTACACCTCGACGGGGCTGTACGCCACGCCGACGCAGACCCCGGGCAACGTTGCGACGGCGGACTTCGAATGCGCGATCCCATCGACGGCCACGCCGTCGGACCCCGCGCGGATCGTGCTCTACGGACACGGCCTGCTCGGCAGCATGAGCGAGGTGACCAACGCGCCGGCGACAGACCTGGCGACCGGCTACAACATGGTGATCTGCGCCACCAACTGGTGGGGGCTCGCCGCGCCTGACCAGAACTTCGACACGCAGGCGGTCTCGGATCTGAACCTGTTCCCGGTCATGCTCGGTCGCCTCCAGCAGGGAGTGTTGAACGCGTTGTTCCTCGGCAGGTTGATGGACAACTCGCAGGGATTTGCGTCCAATCCGGCCTTCATGGCCGGAGGGCAGTCGATCCTGAACACCGGCGAGCTCTATTACGACGGCAACAGCCAGGGCGGCATCTTCGGCGGGATCACCACCGCGGTCTCGCCTGACATACGCCGTGCCGTGCTCGGCGTGACGGGCGAGGACTATGCCAACGCCCTGGTTCAGCGCTCGACTGATTTCGGCTCCCCCAACACGGTCGGTTCCTTCTCGTGGCTGCTGTGGAACCAATACGCCGACAACAACTCCGCTCGCTACACGCTGACGCTCGATCTGATGGACCAGCTCTGGGATCGCGCCGATCCGGTCGGCTACACGGAGGGGCTCGGATCGCATCCGTTCGCGGACACCCCGTTCCACTCCGTGCTGATGGACATCGCCTACGGCGATCACCAGGTCAGCATGTATGCCGGTGCGGCCGAGGCGCGCTCGATCGGTGCGGACGCCTACGAGCCCGGTGGCACGCCGGCCTCGGCGTTGACTCCGGGAGGCGGTCGTACGACGAACGCCAACCTGTTCTACGGGCTGGGGCCGGTGCCGACCAACGGCAGCTACACCGGCTCGGCGATCGAGGTCTGGGACAGCGGTCCGGGCCACACGCTGAACCCGCCGGTCGGCAACCTCGCGCCGCCGACCAATGATCCGGCCAACCAGGATCCGCACGAGGATCCACGGCTGACGCCGGCGGCGCAGCTGCAGATCTCGGACTTCCTGCAACCGAACGGGACGTTCGTCAGCACGTGCGCCGGCCAGCCCTGCCACAGCTACGACTATGTGCCGTGATCCTGGTGGGGCTGTCGCCCCGCTGGGCGCCAGCCGCTGACAACGCTTGAGTTAGGGGGTCGTCCAGCGGGACGACCCCCGAAGAACAGACGCGTTGCGCACAAAAGCGGATGCCTCCGAGTACTCAGTCGGTAGGATTGGCGGATGCGGATCGCGCTGGTGTCCCCGTACTCGTGGTCCTATCCGGGGGGCGTGACGCGGCATATCGAGGCACTCGCCGAGCAGTACCTCGCAGCCGGACACGACGTGCGCGTGCTCGCGCCGCACGACCCTGCCGATTCCACCTCGGCCGTGATGCACCGCGGCGCCAAGCCGCAGCAACTGTCCGAGCCGGACTACCTGGTGCCGCTCGGTCGCACGGTTGGCTTCCACGCGAACGGCGCGGTATCGAACCTCCTGATCGGCCCCGCCGGGATGGCGAGGCTGTCACGCGAACTCGGAAGCGGACGCTATGACGTCGCCCACATCCACGAGCCTGTGGCGCCGATGGTCGGTTGGGTGGCGACGCTGCCGTTCGGTGTGCCGCTCGTAGGAACGTTCCACTCGTACTCGACAAGGCGCCTGCCCAATGTGATCGCCAACGGCTTCGGCGCAACGCAGGTGTTGAACCGCCTGCGCGTCCGGATCGCGGTCTCTCAGGCCGCCGCCTGGAGCGGGCAGCGCTGGTACGGGGGCCGTTATCGCGTGGTTCCCAACGGGGTCAACCTCGATCAGGAAGCGCTCGATCAGGCGCTCGAGGAGCGCCCTCGTGACCAGGTACTGCGCATCGTGTTCGTTGGGCAGGCGGTCGAGCGCAAGGGTCTTCCGCTGCTGCTGCGTGCGTTCGAGGCGCTGCGCGAGCACGTCCCCACGGAGCTGACGGTGATCGGTCCCAGCGAGGCCGAGCTCGCGCCGCTGCTGATGGACGCGCGCGGCGTGCGGGCGCTCGGCAAGGTGGACGATGCGACGAAGAATCGCGAGCTGTTGTCAGCGGATGTGCTCGCTGCGCCGTCCCTCGGTGGTGAGAGCTTCGGCATGGTCCTGACCGAGGCATTCGCCTCGGGCACGACCGTCGTCGCCTCGGACATCGCCGGTTACCGTGATGTCGTCAGCGATGGGGTCGACGGTCTGCTGGTTCCGCCCGGCGATGCGCAGGCGCTGGCCGAGACCCTACGCGAGCTCTACCACGAGCCGGAGCGGCGACGCCAGCTTGCTCGGAGCGCCGCTGACAGCGTGCAGCGCTTTGCCTGGAAGCACGTTGCGCTCGAGGTGATGGACGCCTACAAGGACGCGATCGCGATGCCCGAGCCCGAGGGTGCCATGCACTCGGTCGCGGTGCGCGCCGGGTTCGCACCGGCCGATCTCCAGCCGCGCGTGCGCGCCCAGCGGCTCGAGAGCCTCGAGCGCCCGCTGACGCTTGCAGCGTCGCGCCGCAGCCTACTTGGGCATGTGCGCCGGGTGGCGATGGCCGGGGTGACCGTCGCCGTTGTCGCGCTCGCCTACATGGCGCTCAAGAAGATCGGCATCGGCAGCATCTGGAACACGCTGGTCAACTCCGAGCCCTCCTACGTGCTGCTCGGTCTCGCGACGATGTGCCTTGCCATGGTGATGCGCGGCTTCTCATGGCACGCGATCCTGCAGGCCGCCCTGCCAAAGGCGCGTATCAGGCTCGCCGACGCGATCCGCGGCACGATGATCGGAGTGCTGATGTCGTCGACGCTGCCGGCGCGCCTTGGCGAGCCGTCACGCGCGCTGGTCGTGGCCCGTCGCACCGGGCGCCCGCGGGAGAACCTGCCGGTCGTGCTCGGCACAGTCGTCTCGCAGACGGTGCTGAACATCGTCGCGCTGATGATCCTCGGGGTGGTCATGTTCTCGTCGGTCGACTTCTTCAGCGGCCACCAGAACGCGCTCCTGATCGCGGCGGTCGCTCCGGCAGTGCTGCTCGCATTCGTGCTCGTTGCGCCGATCATCCTGCGCTACGGCTCGGGCACCAAACGCTTCTCGCGGGCCGCCAGGGCGCTGCAGCAGGCGCAGCGAGCGCTGGGCCGCGTCCGCGTCGGCCTGGTTGTCTTTCGCAAGCCGCGACTGGGTGCCATCGCAACCGTGACGCAGCTGGCGGCCTGGGCGCTGCAGTGCGTGTCCTGCTACTTCCTGTTGATGGCACTCGGGCTCGACAGCCGGACCGACTTCGGCGCGGCCGCGGCAGTGCTGTTCGCCGTGAACGTGACGGCGGTGGTGCCGGTGACGCCGGCCAACCTCGGCGTCTTCCAGGCTGCCTGTGCCACGGTGCTGGCGACCGGCTGGCACATCAGCTGGGGCACCGGCGTCGCCTACGGCGTCATTCTGCAGGCGGTCGAGGTGACGACCGCGATCCTGCTGGGCATGCCCGCGCTGCTGCGCGAGGGGATGTCCTGGCGCGAGATCAGGCTGCGTGCGATCCACTCCACGCCGATCAAGCTGCCCCCGCGGCCGGGCGCAAAGTCCGAGCGCGTGGGCGCTGTGGACAGCCGCTCTTAGAAGTTCTCAGGCGCCCATGCCGCGCCGAATAATCGGCGCTCGCGCGCGAGGCTTTACCCGCTGTGTCCAAGGCCCGACCCGTTATTGGTCCATCGGGGCGACCAGGGCGTCGACTAACCTCGCCTCTGTGCATGGCGTAAGCGTGATCTTTGACGAGGCTCACAGCGAGGCGTGGACGATTCGGCCAGAGTTGGCGGGGCAGATGCAGCCCGTGCATCCGGGCGACGCGTCCTATGCCCAAGCGGCGTCGCTGCTCGCGGATCACTCCTTCAGCGTCTCTGCCAACACCGCTCCACTCGACAGCGGCGTGCTTGACGGCTGCGACCTGCTCGTGATCGCGCACCCCTCGGATCCGCGCTGGGAGAGCACCACCGGCGTTGGCTCGCCGCAGCTCAGCGAGGCCGAGCAGGATGCGATCCACGAGTTCGTGCGTGGCGGCGGTGGCCTGGTCGTGCTCGGGGAGACCGAGCAGGAAAAGTATGGGAACAACGTCAACGAGCTGCTCGGCCGGTTCGACCTGCGCCTGCGCAGCGACACCGTCCAGGACTACGAGCACTGCGACGGCGCGCCCACCTGGATCCATGGCGAGCTGCTGGACGGCGGGCGCGGCAGCGGTGGGGATCTGCTGGCCGGCGTGAGCGCGGCCTGCTTCTATCGCGCGACCACGATCGAGAGCCGCAACGGCGCCCGGATCCTGGCGCGTACGCACCGCTCGGCGTCGGTGCCTGGGGCGCCCTTGATCGTCGCGTCCGAGTACGGCCTGGGACGCGTGGTGGTGCTGGCGGATTCAGACCTGTTCGGCGATGACTGCATCGACTCGTTCGACCATGTCGCCCTGTGGTTGAACATCGTCGCCTGGTCGGCCCGGCGGTCCGCTGACTCGCCGGGCCGGTCTCTCGATGGCGCCGCGCGCCAGGACTCGGGCGACGCGGGCGTGGCGCGGTTGATCGAGGCCACCGACGCGCTGGCGCAGCTCCAGGCACCTGACGGCTCGCTGCGCGAGGACGCCGACCGTGCGGAGGCCGCCGCGCGGGTCGATGCCGTCCTTGAGGCGCTTGCCGCGCTCGCTGCGGAGTATCCGAACCTGGTCTCGGCCTCCGAGGATCTGCGCGCGTGGGCCGGCGGCGGATACGGCAAGCCCGACTTCACTCGGTCGCTGGCGGCCTTCCGTCCCGAGCAGGGTCGCGAGGACGGCCGCAAGCATCTGGCGTTCTTCCCGATGTACAAGCAGAACGGCTCGCCCGACACATGCTTCGAGGCCGTGCTCGTGCGGGTTCCATGGCCGGGCTGGATCGCCGAGCTCGAGGCCACGCGTTACGACAACCCGAAGTATGTGCCGGTCGAGCTGGTTGCCGCAACCCGTGGTTATGACAGCGAGTGCGCCGTGCTCTTCCCGGAACAGGTCGCGGTCGCCGAGCGGCAGCCCAACAACTTCGGTGCGATCTTCTGCGACCGCGAATCGGCACGGCTGCGGCGGGTGGCGACCACCGCTGCCGACCTGCTCCAGATCAACCTGCCACCGGACGCCGCGCGGTTGCTGGTCGACCCCGAGACCTCGGAGCAGGCGTACATCCTCTGGGACCTGATCCACGATCGAACGCACAGCCATGGGGATCTGCCGTTCGACCCGTTCATGGTCCGTCAGCGCGCTCCCTACTGGATGTATTCGCTCGAGGAGCTTCGCTGCGATCTGACCACCTTTGGTGAGGCTGTCACGCTCGAGCGAGAGGGCCTCGCGTTCGCCCGGAACGTGCAGTACGCGATCCTGTTCGATCGGCTCTTGCGCTTCCCGATCACCGGGCCCCGTGTGCGCAACTACGACGGCCTCGGCGGTCAGCTGCTCTTCGCCTTCCTGCACGCCGGCGGCTACCTGCACTGGACCGACAACCGCCTGACGTTCGAATGGGGTCGCGTCGCTGAGGGCGTGCTTGCGCTGCGTGACGAGGTGTTTGCGCTCTACCGCGCCGGCATCGACCGCACCAAGCTGCAGCACTGGTCGGCTGCGCACGACCTCGTAGCGCGTTTCGTCCCGCCCGCATCCGGCTCGAAGTGGGTTGCGGGCGTGCGGGACTTTGAGGAGGTCGCGGACCCCAGGCCCTATTGCGACGAGGTCCTGCCCGACGAGTTCCCGTTGTCGATCTTCTACACCGCCCTCCAGGGCGCGCTGGCGCCGGCATGACCGTCGTCGGTGCGCGGCGCGGCTTCGCGTCGGACAACGCCGCCACCGTGCATCCGCGGGTGCTCGAGTCGATCGCTGCCGCGAACGCCGGTCACGCGTTCGGATATGGGCACGACCCGTACACGCACGAGGTCGAGCGGCGACTGGCGTCGGCGCTCGGAGCGCCTGATGCGTCGGTGTTCTTCGTGTTCAACGGCTCAGGCGCGAACGTGCTCTCGCTGCGGGCGGCGCTGAAGCCGTGGGAGGCGGCGATCGTGTCGGCCAACGCGCACATGGAGACCGACGAGGTCGGCGCGCCCGAGGCGATCGCCGGCGTCAAGCTGCTGGTGGCCGAGACCGAGGACGGGAGGGTGACCCTCGACGGAGTCCGCCGGCTGGTCGAGCGGCCCAACGACGAGCACGCGGTGAAGCCCGGTCTGCTTTCACTGACACAGTCGACGGAGCTCGGCACGATCTACCAGCTTGACGAGCTGCACGCCCTGGCCGAGCTGGCTCACGCTCATGGCCTGCGCGTGCACGTCGACGGGGCTCGCTTTGCCAACGCGGCTGCCGGGCTTGGGGTCTCCCTACCCGAGCTGGTGGCCGGCTGCGGCGTTGACCTGCTCTCCTTTGGAGGCACCAAGAACGGGCTGATGCTCGGAGAGGCGGTCATCGTCTTTGATCGCGCGCTGGTGCCTGGGATGCTGCACCTGCGCAAGCAGACCCTGCAGCTGGCGTCGAAGATGCGCTACATCGCCGCCCAGTTCGATGCGCTGCTCGACGACGACCTATGGCTCGCGAATGCCGCTCACGCGAACGCGATGGCGCGCCGGCTCTGTGATGCGGTGTCCGAGATCGACGGTCTCACCGTGACCCGTGCGTCGTCGGCGAACGCCATCTTCGTGGTGCTGCCGCGGGCAGCCCGCGAGCGCCTGCAGCAGGAGTTCGACTTCTACGAGTGGGACGACGTCACCGGCGAGGTTCGCTGGATGTGCTCCTGGGATACCACGGAAGACGACGTCGATGACTTCGCCCGCGCCGTGCGCGCGGCCGTTGCGACCCCTTAGGGCTGAGCGACTGCCATCTGAGACTGACGATTTGACGAAAGGCCGCCGAAGCCGGTCCGTTAGGTGGTGCTTAAGACGACCGAAAATGGGTATGAAAGGCCCACAAGTCGCTCGCACACCGCCAAAAAGCCTGTACTCTGTACCGATCATTTGGGCTGTGTAGCGGGGGGTCGGGAAGCTGCACGGCGCGGAAGGCTCTAGGCCCGGGGTTGGGCGTGGGGGAAAGACAGACACACTGAAAGTTCAGGGGTAAGGGAATGGACGCCAGGGGTGAGGCGCGGCCGTGTCCGCGCAGCGGTCATCGCTATCAGAGCGGTGTTGAGTATTCAGCGCGCCCGCGCAAGAAGGGGGAGCGGCGCGACTATCGGAACCGTCCGACGGTTACGGCTGTGATTCCGACGTTGAATGAGGCAGAGAATCTGCCGCACGTGTTCAGCCGGCTCCCCAACGGGGTCAACGAGCTGATCGTGGTCGACGGTCATTCCAAGGACGAGACCGTCCGAGTCGCGCGCCGCCTGCGGCCCGATGCACGGATCGTCCTGCAAGGGCGGCGCGGCAAGGGCAATGCGCTCGCCTGCGGCTTTGCGGCGGCTCGCGGCGACATCATCGTCACGGTCGACGCGGACGGCTCGACGGATCCGGGAGAGATTCCGGCGTTCATCTCGCCGCTGATTCAGGGGGCCGACTTTGTGAAGGGCTCGCGGTATCTGAACGGCGGTGGCAGCACCGATATCACCCGCCTGCGCAGCGCCGGGAACCGCGCCCTCGGGATGAGCGTCAACGTGCTCTTCGGGACGAACTACACCGACCTCTGTTACGGCTACAGCGCCTTCTGGCGGCGGTGCCTGCCGCAGCTTTACGTGACCTGCGACGGATTTGAAGTTGAGACCGTGATCAACGTACGCGCGGCCAAGGCGGGCCTCAACGTCGTGGAGGTACCGAGCCTCGAGCACGACCGGATCCATGGCCTGAGCAACCTGAACGCATGGCGCGACGGACGGCGGGCGCTGGCCGCGATCATGCGTGAGCGGTTCACGCGGATGCCCGAGCCTGGCGACGCGTGGCGCCCGCAGTTCGCCGAGGTGGGCGATGTCCTGCCTGCCCGCCAAGCTGCTCCAGTCGCTGTCGAACTCGCACCGTCCGCTGTCGGGACGCCGATGATCGCTCCCGCTGGGGGAGCGGTCCTGAGCGTCTAGCTATCGGTCGGCTCGAGAGCGTCAGACAGCTGCGCGCTGCAGCTCGGTGATCGCCGAGCGGATTGCGGCGACGCTCTCAAACACGCTTCGCTTCAGCATGTGGTCGGGAAACTCGATGTCGAACTCGTCCTCCAGGGCGAGCATCACGTTGACGCTCGCCTGCGAGCTCATGCCCGCCGCGTAGAGGTCGTCGGTGTCTGCCAGCGAGGCCGCGGGGGCCATGAGGCGAGCATGCGCGTCCAGGATGTCTCGGATCTTGTCGTCCAAATCACTTAGCTCCATTACAGAAAGATCGACGATGGACGGATGCAGGCAAAATCCCAGTCTTGCTTACAGTTATCTGGCTTGCATCCGTTTAACGGGGTATAGCGTGTCTATCTCCCGCGGAGGTCGATGGCACACGCTCACGTCCATATGATGCCGAGCGCGCCGGAGCGAATCGGAAGCCGGTCTCGGTGCGACCGCGCGCGGGGCTCCTCCCAGTCAGCCTCGCTACGACATGAAGGAGTGATTTTGGGTGTCTGATCAACCAAGCCCGCCCACAGCCGATCAGGCTGAGTTCCTGGAGCAGTTGTTTGACGCAGGCCTCCTGATCCAGTCCGGCGTGCCGGGGGTCTACGGGCACGGTGAGGCCTACGAGCACGTCCGGGAACGGCTGCTGGCTGTGGTCAGCGAACTCGCCGCTGAGGACGGGGCGTCCAAGTTCAGCTTCCCGCCGATCATGCCGCGTCACGACTTGGAGACCACCGGTTACATCGGCAACTTTCCGCACTTGACGGGCAGCATCTTCGGGTTTCATGGCTCTGAGTCCGATGCGAGGGATCAGGGCGCGCGCGCGGCGGCCCACGAGGATTGGAGCGAATTCCAGGCACAGACCGATCTGATGATGCTCCCTGCCGCGTGCCAGCCGGTCTATCCGGCGGTTGCCGCACGCGGGCCTCTCCAGCCCGGAGGGGTGACTCTCGACATCGGCGCTTCCTGGGTCTTCCGGCACGAGCCTTCGCTCGATCCGGCAAGGCGGCAGATCTTTCGGATGCACGAGGTCGTTCGCATCGGCGAGCCTGCCGCGGTCGAGCAGTGGCGCATAGATTGGTCCAAGCGCGGCGTCGAGCTGTTCGCGGAGATCGGCCTCGACGGTCGTCTCGAGAACGCCAACGACCCGTTCTTCGGGCGCGTCGGCACCTTGCTCGCCAACAACCAGAAGGCTGAGGAGTTGAAGTGGGAGCTGCTGGTACCGATTGCCGGGGATGAGCCGACCGCCTGCGCTTCGTTCAACTATGCCCTCGATCATTTCGGCGACGTTTGGAACCTGACCCTTGCCGACGGCACGATCGCGCACAGCGCCTGCGCGGCTTTCGGGCAGGACCGGATCGTGTTGGCGTTGCTGCGCACCCACGGCCTGGATCCGGCTGCGTGGCCCGATGCCGTGCGTACCCGGCTGGCGATCGATAACCGCAACTGATGCGACGTCGACGCCGGGCCTCCTACCATCTGCCTGGTGAGCGGACGCAAACTTTCCCTCGATACCGCGGCATGAACCGGATCTTGCTGGCGCTGGCGGCGGCGACGCTTGCCGCGATTTGCGTGGTCGGCTGCGGAAACACCGCGAGCGGCTCCCAGCGTCGGGCCCAGACCTCTGCGCGGGCCCGATCCGGTGCCTCGGCGCAGGGTACGAACGAGCTGCAGTCGCTCACGATCAACGCCGGCGGCCTTGTCCGTAACTACCTCCTGTACGTGCCGTCAGCGGATTCGAGCACACACCCCCTCCCGCTCGTGCTCGTCTACCACGGGGCGGGCGACACAGCGCAGAACACGACCAGTGAGACCGGCCTGTTGAGCTACGACGAGCAGCACGGCAGCATGATCCTCGCATTCCTCCAGGGTGTTCAGGAGACCTGGAACGACGACACGGGCGACCCGGCGGCCGAGGCCGAGAACGTCGATGACATCGGCTTCACCAAGGCGGTCCTGAACACGCTCGAGTCGAGCTACGCCGTGAACATGAAGCGCGTGGTGGTGACGGGAATCTCAAACGGCGCGATCATGGTCGAGCTGCTCGGGTGCAGGATCGGCGGCGAGGTCACGCTGGTCGTGCCCGTCGAGGGACAGATCGGAACCAGATTCTCTGGCAGCTGCCAGCCCGCGCGACCGGTGACCGTGTATGAGGTCCACGCAACCGCCGACCCCAATATTCCCTATGACGGAGGCACGTTCAGCGGTTCCGGCGGCCCCGCCTCGGTGCTGTCCGCATCGGCGTCCGTGCAGCGCTGGGCGACCGTCGATCACTGCGCCAGATCAGCGTCGGTGAGTCGCGCGGGGGGCCACATATTCACCCGGTACAAGAAGTGTGGATCCGGCGTGACGGTCACGCTCAACACGATCCTCGGCGGAAAGCACCAATGGCCACCCGGCTTCGCGTCTACCCTGGCCGGGGCGATCAACGGACTCTCCAACCGCCGTCTGGCGGTCATGCCGCAATGAACGCTCAGGGTTCGGTCGCGGGGTGCGCAGGGCGCCTCCGAGCACGCTCGAGCTGCTATCGCCAAGGGGAAGCGCAATGAACCTAGACGTCTTTGAAGAGTGGGAATCGGAAGTCCGCAGCTACATACGGTCTTTCCCGGCCTCATTCGCCACCGCGCGGGGCGCGCTGCTGATCGACGAGGAAGGCAGGGAGTACATCGACTTCTTCGCGGGCGCCGGGACGCTCAATTACGGCCACAACAACCCTATCTTCAAGCGCGCGCTGCTCGACTACATCGAACGCGACGGCATCGTCCATGCGTTGGACCTGGCCACTCCGGCCAAGCGTGAGTTCATCGAAACCTTCCGGGATCTGGTGATGATCCCGCGCGGGCTGCGCTACAAGCTTCAGTTCACGGGCCCCACCGGTACCAACGCCGCCGAGGCCGCGATCAAGGTCGCGCGCCTGGTAACCGGCCGCACCAACGTGGTCGCGTTCACCCACGGCTACCACGGGCTCAGCCTGGGCGCGCTCGCGGCGACCGCGGCGCGCCAGTACCGTGCAGCCGCCGGCATGCCTCTGAGCGGAGTCACCTTCGCTCCGTTCGAGGGCTATTTCGGTCCGGACGTGGACACGATCGCCCTCCTCGCCAAGCAGCTTGCCGATCCCTCCAGCGGGCTCGACAGGCCGGCCGCCTTCCTCGTCGAGGCGATTCAGGGAGAGGGTGGAGTCAACATCGCAAGCTCCGAGTGGCTACGGCGCCTATTCGACCTCGCCGCGGAGCACGAGATCCTGGTGATCGTCGACGACATTCAGGCCGGCTGCGGTCGCTCTGGAGACTTCTTCAGCTTCGAAGAGGCCGGTGTCGTGCCCGACATCGTCCTGCTGTCCAAGTCGCTATCGGGCTACGGCTTGCCGATGTCGTTGGTCCTGTTGCGCCCTGAGTTGGACGTGTGGGAGCCAGGCGGGCACACCGGAACCTTCCGGGGTAACAACCTCGCCTTTGTCGGCGCAACCGCCGCCCTGCGAACCTACTGGACCGACGCGAGCTTCGGCTTGGAGGTCAGGCGCAAGGGCGAGCTGCTGCGCGACCGTCTGACTGAGATCGTGGCGCGACATCCCGGAGAGTTGGAGACACGCGGGCGCGGGCTCTTCCAAGGCCTTGGATCGCTCAGCGACCCCGATTTCGGGGCGCGTGTCTCCCGTGAGGCCTTTGAGAACGGGGTTGTGATCGAGACCGCTGGAGCCCGCTCTGAGGTGGTCAAGTTCCTGCCGCCGCTGACGATCGACGACGAGACCCTGGTCAGGGCCCTGAACACCGTCGAGGCCGCGGTCGAGGCTCAGCTGGTCGCGGTCTAAGCAGCGCTGCCCGCGTTGTGCCCCGAGATGTGCACGACGCGCGGTATGGCGGCGATCAGTCCTCGCAACTCGTCATGGTCGCTGACGGTGCCGGCGAAATGGAATACGTGGGCCTCGGAGCCCTCGCGCCAATCGATCCGCTGGCCCGGGCCTCTGACCAGAACCAGCTCGTCCACGCCTTGGAGCTGACGTAGGTCCTGGAGTCCGTCGACGGTGTCGATCGTGTCCAGTTCGGTCTCCGGGAAGACGTACAGGAGGTAGGCAACCCGGCTGCACGAAACCAGGCCCTGTAGACCAACGCGCTCGCCGACGGCGAGGCGCAGTGCGATCTGCAGGATGCTCACGCCTGAAGCACGCTCGAGCATCTCAGACATACCGCCGCCCGGACGGCCGTTCACCTCGATCACAACCGGGCCGTCATCTGTGAGCTTTATCTCAGTGTGCAGGCACCCGACGGTGACGCCAAGCGCATGGGCGGCAGCTGTCGCGACGGTCAGCACCTGACCCACGAGTTCATCCGCGAGCGCACTCGGGGTGAAGTAACCGGTCTCACGGAACGGCCAGCGAAACGGGGTTCGCGCGCTGATCGACGCGTGCTCGACATGGCCGTCCTCGACGACGCTCTCAACGGACACGAAGTTGGCGAATCCGGGTCCGCCGAGCTCGGCGCTCGCATCGGGCACGAATCCCTCCAGGACGTAGTCCTCGATTTGAGCTTCGCCCTCCTCGCGCAGCTGCTCGATGGTGTCGTGCAGCTCCGAGCGTGATGAGATCGGCAGGGTGTTACGGCTCGCCTGACCGCAGCGCGGCTTGAGCACGCCGGGATAGCTGAAGCCGGCTTGCGCCTGGTCGACATCAGCTCGGTCAGCGTCAGCGGCGATGATCCGGAAGTCGGGCACCGCGAGTCCAGCCTCCCGCAGAGCCTGTCGCTGGAGGTGCTTGTCCGTCAGCTTCAGCGCGGTTTCGAGGCTGTGAAACGGGAGCGACAGCAGCGCCGCGAGCTTCGCGGTCCAGACGAGATCGAAGTCGTGCAGTGACACCAGGCCGTCAGGCCGGTGTTCCTTCAGCGCGACCACGGTCTGCTCGGGCGTGCAGCCGGCGACGTCGACGACGGGACCGAACCTCCGCAGCAATCGTGCGGTGGTGGCCGCATCGGAATTCGAGCAGTCGACCAGCCAGAGGACGCCACAAACGCCGGCCGCCGCTTCCGTGATCGAGAGCGGTGCGAACGACAGCGGGTGGTAGACGTAGGCGAGCAGCGGCAGCCGAGGCGGCGTCGATGAGGCCATCCCGCTCAGATCTCTTTGCGCACCGCCAGCATCTGCGCGTTCTCATGCAGATAGCGGTCGTTACTGACCATGATCAGGGCGCCACAGGCGTCGCGCACGATGCGCTCGAGGGGACGATCGGGGCCGCGCCTGAAACCGTTGATGCCGCAGATCTGCAGGGCCGCGGTCGCGCTGCGGTGAGCAGTGGTGGAGGTCGCGAGCTTCACGTTGCGCAGGTACATGATCAAACCGATGTCCTCGAGCGTGTCGTTGGCGACTGCATCGTCGAGCTGCCGGCAGGCATCCGCCAGGGTGCTGCGGGTGGACTGCACGTCGGCCATGATCTCGGCGAGTCGTATGGCGGACTGTGGCGTCGTGCCGATCTCGCGCCTCGCGGCTGCGCGAACCGCCTTGTGAGCCTCCCTCATCGCTGCTTCGGCAAGGCCCATCCACACAGCGGTCAGCAACACGTGGCGAACCTGCCCGCCGCCACGGCTGGCGACCTCGGCGAACTGCACCGGGAAGATGTCATCCGACGTCACGTGGCCGACGATGTGCAGTCCGGAGCTGCACGTGCCCCGCAGTCCGAGCGTGTCCCACCCGGTCGTGTCCTCGAGCGTGAAGCCCGCGGTCCGGAACAGGGTCACTGCCTGCTCGGTGCCCGCAGCCTCCGGCGAGATGCGTGCCGTGGCCAGGATCAGGTCGGCATGGCGTCCGTAGGACGCAGCGAGTGCCTGCTTGTCGAAGCGGAAACCGTCGCCCTCCGGCTCCAGCGCGGCGATGCTCTGCGACACGTCGCCGCCGAGACCGACCTCGCTGTTGGCGTTGGCCATCAGCAGCTGCTTCTCGACGATGTCACCGACCAGTCGACGCAGCGCCGGGGTGTTCCCGTGCTTGAGCAGGATGAACAGCTGCTCCATGTGCATGCCCAGCACGCAGCCGGTGGCGGCGCAGTAGTGGCTGAGCACCCGGACTGTATTGCTCAGATCGGTGAGGGTTGCTCCCATCCCGCCCTGCTCGACGGGAACCAGCGACGAAAGCACCCCCTCGTTCTTGAGAGCCTCAATGGCCTCCGAGGGAAAGCGCGCGTGCAGGTCGACGTCGTACGCGGCCGGGCCGGCGACGGTCTCGCCGATGCGCTGAGCGATCTCAGCCAGCCTCTCGCTGGTTGACTGGTTCTCTGAGTGCGGAGGACCGGCAACGTGGCTCATATTGCTCCCATGAAAAAGAGGTTCGCCGGACAACGTAACCAAGTCAGCGGCCTGGCGAGGGCCGCCGTACCTTTTTTGGTCTAACCGATATTGCCACGCGGTGTGGCTGGATCGCCTTTCGGTGCTGGTTGCTCTTCGCCTTCATCCCGAGGGTTGCCCGGAGGCCGCTGCACGCAGATGTTCGTGGCTCTGGGCTCGGCGTGCCCGCAGATATGCCCATGGCCCGGCCAGCATTCCGCGGAGCTCGATGCCCGTCATGTTGCTTCCCTCGAGGCTCGCGACATCAACTGCGTGACGGGAGCGACGCAGGAGCCGCACGGCATGCCACAGACCACCCGGAACACGGCGGAGAAGCGCGCCCCGGGATTCCGGGGCGAGCAGGTGTTTGGTCAGATACGCCGTCAACCCCAGCCCATAGGCGTACATCTGGCTGCGCAGCGAGTCATCGTCCACCCGATGCTCGTGCCATACGAGTGCAGACGGCTGATAGCTGAGCTTGTGGCCCGCCGCGATCAGCCGAACGAAGGCGTCGAGGTCCTCGCCCCCGCGTGTCGGTGAGCCTGCGCCGAGGCACTCATCGAAGCCGCCGATCGCCCTGAGCACGGCGACGTTCGCGGCAAAGTTGGCGCCCGTCCCGAAGATCCCGGCCATATAGGGGTGAAGGGGTGAGTCCTGTTCGCTTCGCCGTGACGAGAAGAGGCGTGGTGTGCAACTGGATGACCACCAGACCCTGTTATCGAAGTACTGCTCTGCCGGTCGGCTCAGCGACGCGCTGGCTACCAAGCCCGTGACACATGCGACCGCCGCGTCGCTGGCAAATCCGCGCAGAAGGCCGTGAACCCAGAGCTGGTCGACCAGTACGTCATCGTCGGTGAAGGCGACGATCTCGCCAGTGGCCTCACTCAGACCACGGTTACGTGCGCGGGAGAGGCCCTGCCTCGGCTCGCGCACGTATCGCACGCGCGAGTCGCGCTCCATCAGCTCCGCGACCATCACCTGCGTCGAGTCATCGGCCGGCGCGTTGTCGACGACGATGATCTCGACGTCGCGGTGGCGCACGGCAAGCAGTGACTCGAGGGTGCGACGCGCGCCGTCGGATCGGTTGCGAGTGCACAGGACGACCGACACGCGGCGGTCAGCGTCCGTTGTCCAATCGACGGCGGAGGTCGCGGGCTGTATCGCGGTGGCGAACTCGTCTCGCGCCAGATCCACGGCGAGCGTGAGGTCGACGCCCCCGCCGGGCGTATCGAGCTGCAGGAACCCAAGCGGGGTTCCTGCAGCTCGAATCAGGATTTGAGCACGCTCGTATGCGGTGCCCTCCTCATCTGTTAGTCGTGGCGGAAGCGCTGGTGCCGCGAGGTCGAGCTCCCCGGTCCACACGGGCGTGAAGTTCCGCTCCGGAGCGGTCGGCCTCTGCGGCCCCACGGACCGGTGGTGGTGTCGCTCCGCCAGACCGCGCAGGTATCCGGCGACCGTCACGGAGAAGCCCCCCGCGATGGCGCCGGCCCGACGGAAGCCGGCGCCATCGCCGGCGAGCCCGTCGCGAATCCCGGCGAGCACGCCCAGCGGGAGCGTCCTTGTCGTGTACCGGCGCTCGCTCGCCAGTGCGGCGTCACCGCCCATCAAGCGGGACACCACCGCCTTTGAGAGGCCCTCCGCCCAGCAGCGGTGGATGAAGTACCCGACCCGCGCACGCTCGGCCGGCACGAGATGATCGACCACCGCCAACGGCTGCTGGACGATGCGCCCGCCGGTTGCGCGCGTGGCCCGAATCGACAGCTCCGTCTCCTCGCAGCCCAGCGGCGTGCGGCCCACCCGCCCGATCCCATCGGTGAAACCACCGACCTGACGGATCACGTCGCGCCGAAACGCCATGTTCGCCCCGATCGGGTTTCTGATCTGGGTGAGCTGCCGCGGTAGGCCCCGGTACGAGCATCCCACCACCCACAGGAACTCCTCGGGCAGCCAGGCCGGTCGCTCGCTCTCCCAGGCCGGCGCCGCGACTCCGCCCACGCCCACGACCTCAGGGTCGCGGAACGGCTCGGTTAGGCCTGCCAGCCAGCCGGGCCGTGGGACCGCATCGTCGTCCAGGAACAGGACAAGCAGATTTCGGGCACTCTCGACTCCGGCGTTGCGTGCGCCAGAAAGTCCGCGGAGGTTCTCATTGGCGATCACCCGGATGGCGGCATCTGTCGCCGCGTCTGCGGGCTCACGTTCGAGCAGCTCCCGTTGCATCAGATCGAGCAATTCGGGGTTGTGATCGACGACGACGAGCAGCTCGTCTCCGGCGACCAACTGCGGGCGCACGGCCGCAACCGCTGCCCGCAAAGTCTGCTCCCGTCTGGCGGTGTAGGCGCAGATGATGATGCTCACGTTTTGACGCGTAGTTTCGGGCACCGATTGCCTCTCAGTATGGAGCCAACAGCGGTGCCTCGACCTGGCGGCACGCAATCTGCGCGCGTCCGGCAACCCCACTGATTTCCAGCAAATTTATCAGCTGGTTTTAGCCGGTTCGCGAGAAAACGCATCGCACCGGATTCAGGTCCGGCTTGAGGGGTGGACCATCCGTCCAGTTGGGCGCGATTTCCCAAGATGGTCTCAAGGGCGAACCGATGAGAGCTGAGTCGACCGACCAGCTCGGCAACGACGGCTTACCTCTCCCTCCCCAAAGGAAAGCTCAATGCCCCCTATGCCCTTCGCCTTCCGCGCCGCCGCAGCAGCGGCCGTGTTGGCAGCCGGCACCACCGCCGGCGTAGCAACCGCCTCCGCCAGTTCGGTTCAGGTGGCGACCTACTCAAAGGCTGCACATGTCGCCAAGCATGAACACAGCCGCAAGACCGCTCGGCGTGAGAAGCGTCGTCAGCACAAGACCAAGGCGAGTCACGCGGTGGTTCAGCACCACCGCCGCCACCGGCCGGAGCCGACGAAGAAGCTCACCGGCACGACGACCACGGCGCCGACTACCACGTCGCCGACGACCCCGACGCGGACGACGCCGACGACGACGACCACCACGCCGACGACCACGACCACGACTACGACGCGGACGACGCCGACGACCACGACCACCACGCCGACGACGACCACGCCGACGACCACGACTCCCACGACCACCACGCCGACGACCACCACCCCGACGACCTCCAACTCCAACGGGCCGGTGCAACCGACCGGTATGAGCGGCAACTGGAACCTCGTCTTCGACGACGAGTTCAACAGCACGTCGGTGAATACCTCAACCTGGAACGACTCCGGCTGGACCAACAACAACATGAGCGGCGGCTCGAAGGCTGCCAACGTGAGTGAGTCCGGTGGCGACCTGATCCTCCAGGTCGGATCCGGCAACACCGGCGCCCAGGTCGAGAGCAACGCAGCGGTGGTTGGGGTTGGCGACTTCGCCGAGGCGAGCGTCGAGTTCGCGGGCTCCGGCACGCAGATCGACAACTGGCCCGCATGGTGGATCTCCGGCCCGAACTGGCCCGCCGCGGGTGAGAGCGACATCGCCGAGGGTCTCGGTGACCTGACGGTCAACTACCACTCTCCCTCTGGCGCCCACAACCAGGGCACCGTTTCGGGTACCTGGGCCGGTGGCTTCCACACCTACGGCATCTATCGCGGCCCGAACTACTGCAACGTCTATTGGGACGGGACGCTCGTGAAAACCTACTCCACCGACGACAACGGCCAGCCGGAGATGCTGATCTTCACCAACGGCCCTGGCAACCAGATCGTGTCCGGCGCCGCCGGTCAGATGAAGGTCGATTACGTACGCGTCTGGTCCTAGGGCTGACGCAGAGTCGCGAGACTGCTTGCGAGTTTCCGACCCACGACACCAGGTCTGACGCACATCTGGGCGCCGTCCGCCGGAGTTCCGGCTGGCGGCGCCCTTTTTATCGACTGCTTTGCTTCGCCCTGCGGCGGCTGACCATGTAGAGCCAGGGTCCCAGCAACCGCCCGCGGAGCTCGAGCCGCGCCAGGTCGGCGGGCAGGCTGTCATCCTGGCGCTCCTCGTTGCGGCTCCGTGCGAGCCGCACGATCGCTGGGAGCGACCGCAGAAGCGTCGTCGTAAACCGCCAGTCGCTCCAGAAGTACCGCCAGAAAACAGCGGTGAGGCCGATCCCATAGTTGCGGACCTGCGTGCGCAGCCCCTCCTCGTCGTCACGGTGCTCGTGCCAGGCGACCGAGCGCGGTTCGTACACGAGGCGGCCCCCGCCCAGCACCACATCGGTGAAGGCAGCGATGTCCTCGCCGCCGCCGGTCGGCGTCCCGGCCCCGAGTGCCGGGTCAAAGCCGCCCACGGCAAGCAGTACATCACGGCGGAACGCCATGCTGTTGCCAGATCCGAACAGGCCTCCCCAGTAGGGATAGAGGAAACGGTCCGTCGCACGGTGCTGGGCCATGTCGTAGGACTCGCGCTGCACGCCCTTGCCGAACCCCGCGTAGCGCTCGAAGCGCTTCTCCGTGCCCGACTGCAGGCTCAGTGGCAGCACCAGCCCCGTGACGGCCTCGACCTGGGGATCATCGAACGGCGCGAGCAGCCATGACAGCCAATGGCGGTCGACGATCATGTCGTCGTCGGCGAAGGCGACGTACGCGGCACTCGCTGCGCTGGCCACTCCGGTGTTGCGCGCCACGGCGAGGCCCGGCCGCGGCTCGGCGACGTACCGGATCGGGACCTCGGAGTTGAACCGCTCGACCATCGCGCGGGTGTCGGGCCCCGACGGACGGTTATCCACCACGACGATCTCAAAGTTCTCGCAGCTCATCAGCGACAGCGTTTCGAGGCTGCGCTCGAGGACGCGCTCCCTTCCGACCGTGCAGAGGATGACTGCTGCCTTCCCCTCGGGACGGGGTGGGATCCGACCGGCACAGCGGTCATCTTCGGCAACCAGCGCTGCCCTGAACTCGGCCGCGCTGTGCGGTGTCGGCATGCAGCCGCAGGTCTCGATGTGCTCGAGGACGCGGTCGCTTGCCTGTCCCCAGACCGCGTCGATGACACTGTCGCGGTCGTGTTCGCCCGGCGGCTGCACCAGGTGAACGATCGCGAGCGGCTGCTCGTGTAGCCGCACCAGCACCAGCTGGTCCCGTGCGTCCTCGGCAGGGCCGTCCAGCGGGCGTGTGAGGCCTGAGCCGCCGTCGAGGTCGCAAACGCCGACGGAGGTGGGATCGGCGTGCGACAGTGGTGCCAGCGGCAGGAAGCCGTTTGACTGCTCCACGAGGCGCTACCGCTCAGGAACTGACAGAAGCCCGGACCGTAGCGCCTCGGAGATCTGCTCGAGCGCGGCTTCCTGGCTGGGAAGCGGACGCAGGATGTGGTCGTGGGTGGGCAGCCGTTCCATTTCCATGAGCGGGTACTGCCTGAGCTTCTCCGCCAGTTTCGGCTGATCCAGTTGCTTGAGGACAGGCTCGGCTTCGGCCAGCAGGAACAACAGCCGCGCCTCTCTGGCCGCCAGCAGGTCGAGCGTCTTTGACGTATCCGCGGCTTCGCCTCGGCGTACGAAGCGCCACAGGAGCCCCCAATGAGCGAGCCGCCGCCTTGCCTCCAGCTCGAGCGAGCGGACGAGGTGCTCGATTCGCGCGGCGGCGGGCCGGAGCGGTCGGGGCAGCCACTCACGTCGCTCGGGCGGCGCGATCAGCTCGGGCGCGAGCACTGCGAGGCCCCTGCGAATGGTGCTCTGGTGCTCACTTCTCCACTTGAACGTCGGCGGGTTGATCGCGATCGCCCCGACGGTTCGCTCATTGTCGAGCACCGTACGGATTGCGAAATAGCCTCCCAGACAGAGCCCGGCGGGGACGAACCGGTCAGTCACGCCGAGCCCCTCGAGATGGTCGTAGATCTCGTTCGTGACAGCCAGCGTGTCGGCATCGTTGGCAATCGTGCGCTCGAACGTTCTGGCGGTGTCGCCATCGGAGTCACCGAGCCCTGGCAGGTCGAAACGGGCCGCAGGCACCCCTTCCGCCGCGGCGCGCCGTGCGACCTCCACGAACAGCCGGTTTGGCCCGGTGTGCCTCAGCTCCCCGGAGTTGGTGCTGACAAGACAATACGGTGCCCGTTTGGTTTCGCACGGCTCGGAGACGATCCCGACCACGCGCCCCGCCGCCGTGTGCACCTCACAGATGCGCTCACGAACACGGGAGCCGGCATAGGTGAACTCGATCGAGTCCGTGGCGCTCGGAACGGCTCGGTCGTCAGCACGGGGGATGGGGTCGAGCTTGACGCCGGCGCCGTCCTGAAGCCACGAGATGCTTGCGGAGATGGTCCGGTCCGGCGTCATCCGCAGCTCGGAGATGGCCACCAGGCAGTGGAAGTCGTCCGCCTCGAGCAACGTCAGCTCAGCACCCGAGTCCGCCAGGTGGTCGCGAAGCTTGCCGTCGAACCCGTGGGCATCGCGACCGATCAGCAACACCCGGCGGCTGCGTGCGTGTGGGAGCTCCGTCCCGGCGATCTTCAGGGCGGCCAGATCCTCAGCGGTCTCTTCGCTCATCAGGTGGCCGGCCAAGCCGAGGACGCCGTCAGTCCTCGGCGCGTGCGGCGCGTCGTTGGCATCCCCGGAGGCGACGTTCGAGTAAGCACGGAGCTCTCGCATGTAGGCACGCCCTCCGGCGCGAGTGGCCCAGAGCGCCAGATCGTCGATCGGGGCGTCCTGCAACACGGCCTGGTAGGCCACCAGCCCACCGACTCCGATGCCGATCGCGACCAGACGCTCACATCCGGACGCCTCGCGCAGCCAGCGAGCGGCGTCGGCCGTTGCGTCGATCCATGATTGGAGACGGCCGGGCGCCAGTGGCGAGCCGACACTGTTCTCAGTCCCGGGAAAGTCAAAGCGGGCGGCGGCCACACCCGAGTCCGCAAGCTTCGTGGCCCAGGCGCGGCGGGCGCGGTAGGAGCAGTCGCTGTCCCACCCGAACATCGGCAGGATCAGCGCAGCGACTCGCGGTGGTCCCTCCCCCTCCGGCATGTGCAGCACGCCGTAGATCGGCTCAGGCTCGGTCTCAAGCCAAAAGGGCCTGCCGGTGTGCGCCCCGTTTCCCACGCTGGTCAGGGCCGGATGGACGCCGTCGGTGGCGGGATCATCAATGGAGCGAGCCGCAACCGGCGTCGAATCGGCTGGTACGCCATCAGACAGAGACATTCGCATCCATTCAACCCCCAGCGCAGCCCGCTTAAGCCGGCTGCTCTACTTTCGTGCGCATGCAGCATGCCACACGAAGGCTAACTTGGTGAGATCGTGACGAGCACCGACCAGTCCGTTGATACGGCCGGTCCGGCGATAGGGGAGGAGTCCGCGACGGTCAGCGGCCTCTTCGGCCGCGACATGATCTACCTGGGCTTCTGGGCGATGCAGATCGTGCTGGCGGCAGCTCTGACGCCGGCGACCACGCGTCTGATGCCGAAGACGGCATTTGGCCAGGCGGCCGCCGGCGTAGCGGTCATGCAGCTGCTCACCTGCCTGTTCAGCTTCAGCCTGTACACCGCCGTGCAGAGGGCGTACGCACAGGAGGATGGCGAGGCGCATGCGCGACGGCTGGTCTCGGTCGCGATCGGTCTGGCGCTGCTCACCGGGGCGATCGCATACGGAACCGGCCGCTGGTGGAGTCCCCTGTTCGGCTTGGGGCCGTTCCCGGCCCCGATCCGCTACGCCGTGCTATGGGCGGTCATGTGTGCAATCACGGCGCCGGCGCTTGGGCTGCTGCGCAGCAGGGACCATCTCCGTGGGTTTGTCGCGGCCAGCTTTGCGCAGTCGATCTTCGCTCAGGCGCTCGCCCTGGGGTTGGTCGTGTTCGTCGCGGCAACCGCTTCGAGCTATCTGCTCGGCCAGCTGTTGGGGGAGGTGGTGACGGTCGTGATCGCGCTGTCGATCGCGCGCCCCCAGCTGCCGCGGCGAGTTCATCTGCCCGTCATGACCAACGCGCTGCGATTCTCGACGGCGCTGGTTCCGGCCGCGATCGCCAGCTTCCTCTTCGATGCATCAGACCGCATCGTCATCCATGGTGACCTCGGAGCATCGGCCGTGAGTCGCTACGCGGTCGCCAGGAACATCGGTGGTTTCGCGTTCGTGCTGCTGACGCTCGTCAGCTACGTCTGGATGCCGCGTCTGTTCGCGATGAAGGATGCAGTGGCCCGCCGCAACGTGCTTTCGACAAGCCGGGATGGCCTGCACGTACTCGCCGTGACGTTCGCGCTCGCGCTCGTGGCGGCTTCCCCGCTGCTCCTCTTTCTCTGGGCTCCGCCCAGTTACCACCCCAAGACGCTGCTTCTGGTCACGGCGCTCGTATCGGCCTGTGCGCTACCCGTGGCTGACTCGATGATCTACGAGCAGGTCCTGATCCTCGGCAGTCGAACGCGGGTGGTTGCCATAGGTTCGGTCACCGTGGCGCTGCTGAACCTGCTTCTCAACCTGCTTCTCGTTCCGGTTCTCGGCATCGAGGGATCGGCCGGGATCACCTGTTTCTGTCTGTTGTTGGGTGCGATCGGTTGGCGCTTGATCGCCGGCGCCGCTGGGCCAGCCACCAGGATGTGGCCGGTGCTGCTGGCTGTGACCGGCATGGCGGCATGCATCGCGTCGGCAGCGGTGCCATCGGACGGCGTCTGGCTCGTGCTGCGTGCGGTGGTGACCGTGGCGGCCGTGCTCGTGTTCTTCCTCCAGCTGGGGGTCCTGGCTCGACCAGAAGCGATGCAGAGGCTGCGGGGACGGGTGATGCGTGGGTCGCGGAGGCGCTGACGGCGCGCGTGAGCGGATCACCCGGCGGTGAGATGGAACAGGTAGGCGCCGCCCGCGTGATCGACCAGGTGCCACTGGGGGCTGGTCTTGAGCAGCTTGAGCCACTCGCGCATCTGCGACGGGGCCTGTAGGCCGTACGCGTTGGAATACAGCAACGAGGAGTCGGCCCAGATGAGATACAGCGGGCTGCCGGAGGTGGCGCCGTTGGCCGCAGCCACGATGCCGTAGCGATCGGCCAGCTGGGTGGCGGCGACCGCGGACGGGTGCAGCTGCTGGAGCAGGGGGGCATTGGCCACCTGACTCCACTCCAGGGCGGTGTAGTTGAGCATGAAGTTCGCGCCGTCTGCGGGATTGTCGGCGGATCCGACGCTCAGTACAAAGGCGTTGCGTGACGGGAGTCGCATCAGGTAGTCGACGACCGCCACGTCTCTACTCGAGAGCACCATGGTCCCATCCATCGAGTAAGCCGCAATCAGGAACGTGCAAAGCAGCGCCAGGAGGCAGGTGCTCAGCGCCACGGTCTTGACGCCCGGGATGCTCAGCGATCGCAGACGACGGCCGGGCTCCGGCATCTTCATCGCCAGCACCGCCATCCAGGGGATCGCAAACAGCGTGGCGCGGAAGATCCCCTCGTTGCCATACGGGTTGATGGCGATGAAGCCAAGGCCGACGATCGGGCAGAGCGCGTAGGCCCAGGCCCATTTCTTACGAATGTTGGGAAAGAAGCCCAGCGAGCCAAGCACGATCAGCATGAACAGCGAGAGCAGAAGGATGTGTGACTGGGTGCCGACAACCGAGAGCCTGTACAGACCCTTGGTGGCCAAGGTGACCGGTGGCCGAAAATTCGACAGGCTGAACAGCTGACTGAAGCTGAAGTTATGGCCGATCGCGCTGTGCACCAGCCCGGCCCAGGCCAGCGCCGGGAGCCCGACGGGCAGACACGTCCAGAAAGGCGCCTGCCCGAACAGGGCCAACACGAGCAGCGCGCCCGCGGCCATGTAGGGGCTGAGCTCGTGCGTCGGCCCGAGGGCGACTCCCACGAGCAGCAGCAGCCAGAACGTCCGGCGGTTATCGAGCGGTCGCGGTTGCAAGCCATTGATGGCGAACGCGAGCACGCCAATCGACAACACATATCCGATCGACTGCGGCGAGAAGTAATCGTTGCCCAGCGAGTCGACCAGCAGCACCAGCATCACCGCTGTCCAGCGGCGCCCGGTTGTGGGGAGAAGCCTCCCGGTCAGCATCCGGAGCACGGCGATCCGCATGAAGACCAGGAGCACGGGCCAGTAGGTGGCCACGCTCCACAGGCTCATGTGCCCGAGCATTCCGTGGATGCCCAGGAGCTGGCTCAGAGCCCCGACCCCGGCAAAGGTGGAGGAGAAGGCCTGATAGATCCCTGCGGTCACGTCGATGTGGTGGTGCAGCAGGATGTACTGCGTGATCTGCATCTGCTTGGCGGCCGTCTCCTCGCGCGGTGCCCCGTAGACAAGTGCGGGCGTGAGGACGGTGGCCAGCCCGAACGAGAACGTCGCCGCAGCCGCAGACAGCTCGCTGCGGCGGCCGAGCGCGAAGCCGATCAGCACGAGCACGAGGCCGATGTACCAGGCCGGGGTGATCATGCCGAGCATGCCCCAGTAGCCCGGGTGCGGATCACGCGTGACCAGTGCCGAGACCAGCCACAGGGCGGTACCGGCCAGTGTCAGCTCGAGGCTCAGCTGTCTCCGGCTGGGATCAGCCCACTGGACCTCTTCCCCGCCAGACGGCTCGTCCGCGGCAAGGCCCCTGCTCAGGGGATGGGTGAGCCTCATGGTCTCTGTGCGGATGACGCCGATCGCGTGCAGCAGAATCGTTGGCACGCCGATCAACACCGCCGCGACGACGGGATCCCACAGACCCTGGATGTCGGCCATGAACCCGCCGGCGATCAGCAACACCGAGAAGCCGACGAGCACTGCGCCCGTGAGCCGGGCGTACAGATCGAGCCCAATACGCAGCTGAAACGGAGCAGCACCGATCCCCAGAAAGACCACGCCATACCCGCCGATCAGCGCCAGCGCCTCAACATGGGTTGCACGCCCCACGATCGCGCACAGCAGCGACACACCGGCCGACGCGGCGATCGCCTGCACGGCGAGCGCTCCGGCGGAGGGCCGGGCCGGGGCGCTGCGCACCGTCACGCTCGCTGGCTTCGTCTCAGCCGTTTCCACATTCATATTGCATTATTTGATGCCTCTTGCCGCCCCCGAGCGGTGTACCGTTCCGCCATGGGGGAGACCATGCTGCGAGGCAGTGAGATCACTTGAGTAGGCGCAGGACTCGGTTCTGGCCAGCGATACGCCTCGGATTGGCTATGGTACTCGCGGCCTTGTTGGGCGTGGGTTGTGGCGTGCACTCGGACTTCGCGAACCCGCACGATCCGCCAGGGTCGAGCCCGCCTCGACACCGGCACGGTGGCGGTCGCTCCAGTTCCTCGCTGCAGCCGGTTGGCATCGCTGGCGACTGGAAGCTGATCCTCAACTCCGACTTCGGCGGGGGTAAGCCGCTCGACACGGGGGTGTGGCGTCCCGGATGGTTCAGCTCGAACGTCATCACCGGACCGATCAACAAACACGAGTCGGCCTGTTACAGCACCAAAAACGTCGAACTGCCGGCGCACGGGCCGCTGCAGCTGGTGATCACCCGGGAGCGCTCAACGTGCGCGAATGAGACCCGGCCGTTCACCGGTGCCGTGCTGTCGAGCAACCCTCGTGACGGCAGAGCGAGCGGCGGCTTCACCTATCGCTACGGGGTGCTCGAGGCCAAGGTCTTCCTGCCGGCCACCGATGGGTCGAGAGTCGCCGACTGGCCCGGTGTGATCGCGCTGGGGCAGGTCTGGCCGCGCAACGGCGAGGACGACATCATGGAGAACCTCGACGGGGTGGTCTGCTCCCGCTTCCACAGCCCCGGCTTCGCTCCCGGTGGCAACCTTGGCACCTGTGACCCGGGATTCACGCCCGGCTGGCACATCGTCTCCTCGGATTGGGAACCGGGATCGGTGACGTGGTATTACGACGGCATCGAGGTGGCACACGCCAACCGCGGGATAACTTCGGACCCCATGTACATCGTGCTCGTCAATACCGTTTCGAGCAAGGCGCCCGAGGTGGCGAAGCCCGACACCATGCGCGTGTCGTACGTGCGGGTCTGGCAGCGGGCGCCCGCTGGCGCCCGCTAGGCCGAGCCTATCCCGCTGGGCTGCGCCTATTTCAGACTCGCGCGGTGCTCGGCCCGGGCCTTCGCGACCGCCGGAGAAGGCACGACGACCACCGGCAGATCGGCGTTGTGCAGCAGGCCGTTGGAGACGCTTCCGAGCATCAGCGATTTGACACGCGTCAACCCGCGGCTGCCGGATATCACGGCGTCGGCGCCCACCACCGCCGCCTCGTTGAGGATGGCCTCGGCGACGGTCGACTCGACCACCGCGGTCCGCGCGTCGGCATCGAGTCCGGCCTCACGCGCCAGAGTCGCGCCCTCCTCAGCCTTTTCACGGGCCGCCTTCTCCGCGTCGGTGTCGATCTCGTCGTAGTCGACGACCACGCCCAGTCCCCCGCCGACGCGCGCCATCGTGTCGATGAACCGTTGCCAGACGTTCAGAACCGTCAGCTGCTGGCCGGGGAACAGTCTGGCGGTCTGCTCGATCGCGGCCTTCGCGTCGTCGGAACCGTCGTAGGCAAGCAGGATCATGGCATCGGCTCCGGTGAGGGAAGGACTGGGACGGGCAGGGCTACGACACCAGCTTACGGTCCAGCGCGTAGCGCACGAGCTCCGCGCGGTCGCTCAGGCCCAGCTTCTGCTGGATGTGGGCCCGGTGCGTCTCGACGGTGCGAACGGACAGGAACAGCTCCTCTGCCACCTGCGAGTTGGTGAACCCGAGCGCGATCAGCCGCAGGATCTCGAGCTCGCGCTCGGACAGCCCGTCAGGTGGCCCAGGCGGCGGCTCGGCCGCGACCCTCGCGCCCAGGCGCGGGTTCAGGTATTGCTCGCCGGCGACCGCCGCGCGGATCGCCTCCACCAGCTCGGCGTCGGCGGACTCCTTCAGCACGTAGCCGAGCACCCCAGCGCCCAGCGCGCTGCGCGCGTAGGCCGGTTCGTTCTGCATCGTGAGCACGACGATCTGCGTGTCGGGGAACTCCTGGCGCAGCTGCGGGATCGCCTCGATGCTCGACTCGCCCGGCATGTTCAGGTCAAGCACGAGCACGTCCGGGTGGTGACCGCGCAGGTAGCGGCGCGCGGCATCGACGTCCTCCGCCTCGGCGACTACCGCGAAGCCGTCTTCGCTCTCGAGCAGCTGCTTGAGACCGCGCCGCACGATCGCATGGTCATCGGCGATCACGATCTTGATCGGTTCGCTCACGGACTCAAAACTTACAGGTGGGAGGTCACCGGTCGCAATGTGGTTGGCACGTTTGCTGTCGGTGGTGGAAGCACCGGTCCTGCATCGTTCGCTGCGGCGGTTGACGGGATCGGCCGCAATACTCCTGGACATGCCGACAAAGCCGGCCATCGGGCAGCTGCCGTTCGAGTCGATCTATCGCCATGGGTACGTGCGCGTGGCCGCGGCGGTCCCGCGTGTGCGGATCGGCGATCCCGTCTTCAACGCCGAGCACACCGTCGAGCTCGCGCGGCAGGCCGACGAACAGGCGGCGGCGCTGATCGTCTTCCCCGAGCTCGGTCTGACCGCCTACACCGCCGACGACCTCTTCCACCAGGACGCGCTGCTTGACGCGACGCTCGAGGCCATCGAGCAGATCCGCATCGCCAGCGAGCGACTCACACCGGTCATCGTGGTCGGTGCGCCGCTGCGTAGCGAGCAGGGCGTGTTCAACGCTGCGGTCATCGTGCACAGCGGCCGCGTCCTCGGGGCAGTCCCCAAGAGTTACCTGCCGGAATACCGTGAGTTCTACGAGAAGCGCCAGTTCCGCGCCGCGCGCGACCTGCTCCGCCCGGAGATCGACATCGACGGCGTCGTCGTACCGTTCGGCAACGATCTGCTGTTCAGCGCCTCGGACATTTCCGATTTCACGCTGCACGTCGAGATCTGCGAGGACCTCTGGGCGCCGATCCCGCCGAGCACCTACGGGGCGCTCGCCGGTGCCACGGTGCTCGCCAACCTGTCGGCAAGCAACATCACCGTCGGCAAGTCGGAGTATCGCCACGTGCTCTGCGCCGGGCACTCGGCTCGCACGATCGCCGCCTACATCTACACGGCCGCCGGCCGCGGCGAGTCCACGACGGACATGGCCTGGGACGGCCAGGCGATGATCTACGAGAACGGCGACCGGCTGGTCGAGGCGCAGCGCTACCCGCTCGACGACCACCTGATCTGCGCCGATATCGACCTCGACCGCCTGGCATCCGGCCGGGCGGAGCAGAGCTCGTGGGGGACTCGATCCACGACCACCGGGAGCGCCTACGTGAGCTGCGCCGTGTCGAGTTCGAGTTGACACCGCCGCGGCGGGCGATCGGGCCGGCGCTCGAGATCCCGCGCTTCCCGTACGTGCCGAGCGATCCTCGGTCGCGAAACGAGCGGTGCGAAGAGGTTTACATGATCCAGGTCAGCGGGCTGCAGACGCGGCTCGAGGCGACCGGCATCGAGAAGCTCGTGATCGGCGTCTCCGGCGGCCTGGACTCGACCCATGCGCTGCTCGTCGCTGTGCGCGCCTTCGATCGGCTCGAGCTGCCGCGCACCAACGTGCTCGCGTACACGATGCCCGGATTCGGCACCAGCGACCGCACGCTCCAGAGCGCGCGCGAGCTGATGCAGGCGCTGGGGGTGACCGCCAACGAGCTGGACATCCGCCCAGCCTCTCAGAGGATGCTCGAGTCGCTCGGGCACCCGGCGGCGAGCGGCGAGCCCGTCTACGACATCACCTATGAGAACGTGCAGGCGGGTGAGCGCACCTCTCACCTGTTCCGCCTCGCGAACTTCCACAACGCGCTGGTGCTCGGCACGGGGGACCTCAGCGAGCTGGCGCTCGGCTGGAGCACGTACGGGGTGGGGGACCAGATGTCCCATTACAACGTCAACGCCTCGGTGCCCAAGACGCTGATTCAGTTCCTGCTGCGCTGGGCAGTAGACACCGACGAGTTCGGGCCCGAGGCGGGCAGCGTGCTCGCAGCGGTGCTCGACACCGCGATCTCTCCCGAGTTGATCCCGGCCGTCGGCGATGTCAGCGCGAACGCACCCCACCAGAACAGCGAGCACACCGTCGGCCCCTATGAGCTCCAGGACTTCTTCCTGTATCACGTGCTGCGGTTCGGCAACCGGCCCAGCAAGGTCGCGTGGCTCGCGCACGAGGCCTGGGGTGACCGCAACCGCGGCTCCTGGCCGGATCTGATCCCGCTCGAGCGCCGCAACGAGTACAGCCTCGAGCAGATCGAAAGGTGGCTGCGGGTGTTCCTACACCGCTTCTTCCAGACCAGTCAATTCAAGCGTTCGGCGGTTCCCAATGCGCCCAAGGTCGGCTCCGGCGGCTCGCTCTCGCCGCGCGGTGACTGGCGCGCCCCGAGCGACGGCAACGCCACGACCTGGCTCGCCGAACTCGAGAGAGGTCTCCAGGATGACCGCTGATCCGGTCGCCGCCGCCGCCGAGAAGATGCGTGAGGCAGGTCAGAGCGAGGCTGCGATCCGGCAGTTCAGCTTCGCGCTCGAGCGCGTGCAGAGCGGCGCGCAGACGATGATCCCGAGCTCCGAACTCGAGCCGGCGCTGGACGTGCCGGTGCTCGAGAGCCTGCCCGAGGTAGACCCGTCCGCGGTGCTCGAGCGCCTGGCGATGATCAGGCTCAACGGCGGCCTCGCCACCTCGATGGGGTTGCAGCAGCCCAAGTCGCTGCTCGAGGCCCGCGACGGTAAGACCTTCCTCGAGATCATCGCCGGTCAGGTACTCGGCGCTGCGCCACCGTCACGGCGTGCGCCTGCCGCTTGTCCTGATGAACAGCGAGGCCACGCGCGCGCCGACGCACGACGCGCTGGCCGCGCTTCCCGGAGCTCGCGACGCCGGAGATCGCTCAGGATTTCCTGCAGAGCATGGTGCCGAAGCTCGACTCGGAGACGCTGCTGCCGGCCCGCTGGCCGGCAGCCCCCGAGCTCGAATGGTGCCCGCCCGGGCACGGCGACGTGTACACGTCACTGGTCGGCTCGGGCATGCTCGACGCGCTGCGCGAGCACGGCTTCCGCTACGTGATGATCTCCAACTCCGACAACCTCGGGGCCAGCGTCGATCCCCGCATCGCCGGCCACATGGTGCGCGAGCGGATCCCTTTCCTGATGGAGGTCGTGCTCGGCACGGCGGCGGACCGCAAGGGCGGCCACATCGCCCGGCGCCTGAGCGACGGACAGCTGATCCTGCGGGAGACCGCGCAGACGCCTCCCGAGGACGAGGAGTCGTTCCGCGACTACCGTCGCTGGCGCTACTACAACACCAACTCGCTGTGGATCGACCTCGACGCGATCGCCGAGCGGTTCGCGGAGCAGGGCGGGCTCGAGCTGCCGGTGATCGTCAACCGCAAGACGGTCGATCCGCGCGACAAGAGCTCACCCCCGGTGCTGCAGCTGGAGAGCGCGATGGGAGCCGCGATCGGCAGCTTCCCGGGCGCCAGCCTGTTACAGGTGCCGCGCACCAGATTCGTGCCGGTGAAGACCACCGACGACCTGTTGCTGTTGCGCTCCGATGCCTATCGCCTCGGCGACGAGTTCCGCGTAGAAGCTGTGCCGACCGTACCAGCGGCCATCTGCCGTTCGTCGCGCTCGACAAGGAGTACTTCGGGATGATCGACGACTTCGAGGCGCGGATGCCGGCGGGACCGCCGTCGCTGCGCGAAGCCGAGCGCTTCGTAGTCAACGGCGACGTCAGCTTCGGTGCCGGTGTGGTGGTACGCGGTGACGTCGAGATCGACGCCCCGCCGGAGGGCCTGCGCATCGACGACGGCACCGTGCTCGAGTAGCGGATGCCTGGCAGCGAGATCGAGCGCAAGTGGCTGGTCGATGAGGCGCCGGAGGAGGCGCTGTCGGCACCCTCAGACCGGATCGAGCAGGGCTATCTGACGATCGGGCCAGACGGCGCAGAGACGCGGGTCCGCCGCCGTGGCGAGCGCCGCTATCTGACGGTGAAGTCGGGCAGCGGCCTGGTGCGCGACGAACACGAGATCGAGCTCAGCGAAGCGCAGTTCGAGGCGCTCTGGCCGGCGACGCAGGGCGCTCGCCTGGTGAAGCGACGCCACGTCATTCGCGCGCAGGACGGCCATACGATCGAGTTCGACGTCTACGAGGACGCGCTGGCCGGACTGATGGTCGCCGAGGTCGAGTTCGACGATCCATGGGGCGCCAGGCGTTCGTCGCCCCGTACTGGTTCGGGCGCGAGGTCACCGATGACCCCGCCTACAAGAATCAGCGCTTGGCCGTGTCGGGCCTGGGCGGCCGGCCGGCTCCCAAATCGCCGTGAAGCTCGTCGTGTGAGTGCACGCGCTTCATCCAGGCGGGCACCGATTCGACCAGCGTTTCGCGCGCCGCGCCGTGGCCGGCGATCCGGCCTTTGCGCGCGATGACGGCCACGGTCTGGTTCTTCTCGCGCGTCCATTTGACCGTCACCGGAGTCACCTTGACCAGCGCATCCCACGTGGGACCGTTGATGACGCCGCTGGCCGCCAGGTTGTGCTTGCGCTGGAAGGACCTCGACGGCGCTCTGGGTCTCCGGCCCGAACTGACCGTCGACGGCGATCCGGTATCCGGCGCCGTAGAGGTGCTCCTGCGCCCAGATCACCAGATCGCCCTGGTTGCCGCGGAAGACGCTCGCGGGCGTGCGGTTCGTCTCGTAACCCACGAGCAGCGGCGCCGTCCTGGTGATCGCGCCCCAGTACGAGAGCGGCGAGCGACTGCCAGTCCCACCAGCTGACGCCGGTGGCGCCGTATTGGTCGGCGAGCAGATTGAACTGCTCGATCGAGTTCGCGGACATCCCCCGGCCGCTGTTCCAGAGCTGGCCCAGCGGGAAGATCGGGCGGCGGTAGATCTCGTTGTACTCGTAGGTGACGGCGTACACGCTCTGCACCGACGTGCCGATGTCCGCCCAGTACATCTGCGGAAGGTTGTACTGGGCGCCATTCGGACCGAGGAAGACGGAGTAGGGGAAGGTCAGGTGATATCCCACGTAGGGGAAACCGGCCAGCCCGACCGGGAACCTGTTGCCGATCAGCTTGCGCAGCCGCGCGATGTAGGTCTGCGCCGCTGGATACCTGCCCTGGTACTGCGATTCGGCGTCGATCACCAGGCAGTCGGCACCGTCCCTGATCGCCCGCGCTCCGAGGTTGGCCTCAGCCACCGGCTGGATGCCGTAGACGTACTGCCAGGCGCAGACCTTGATTCCCGCCTCGTGCAGATCGGTGACGAGCGCCTTTGAGAACTGCGGCCAATAGCTGGTGCCGTCGCTGCTCTTGATGTAGAGCGCTCCGATCCCATAGCGCTTGGCCTGCGCGATGATCGCGGCGACGTTGCCTCCGTCGCTGTAGGCCAGCTGCCAGATCCACATCGCGCGGCCCTTGAAGGGGTTGGTCTTGGGGACGGCGATCGTGCTCGGCGCCGGCGCCTTGGTCGCGCAGGGCGGGGTGATCGTGACCGTCGTGGTGCCGGGGGTTGTCTCGGTCGTCGTCGTGGGCACGGTGGTCGTGACCGGGGTGGTGGTCGGTGTAGCGTGCCGGTGGTGGTCGTGTCGCACCACGGTCGTGGTGGTCTCGGCCGTCGTGACGGTCGCCGTCGTCGGAACGGTCGTGGTGGTAGCGGGTCCGACCGTGGTCGACGAGGTCCCGACGGAGCCGCTGCACGGGCGTCGTGGTCGTAACCGTGGAGCCGGGCGTGGTGGTGCGGCGTGGTGGTCGGGTGCCGTCACCACGGTTGTCGTCGCGCCAGCCAGCCCGCTGCCTCCGTCACCGCCATCGGCCAGCGGCGACTGCGGCCGCGGGTCCGAGCGCCGCCGCGCACACGCCCGCGACAGCGAGCCTGACCCACACTTGCCTCACAGCTGTTCGAAACCCGTCTGGTCGCATCAAGTTGCGGAGGAGATCCGGGAAGCCCCGTACGGGCAATCCCGGTACACGGGTTATCGCACGTCCGGCGCAGTCGACGCTGCAGGTTCCATCCCAGGCAGCGGCGTAAACATGGCGGCCCGGCGTCCCTACCGGGACCCGGGCCGCTCTAATCATCGGCGCGCTGCGCGAACTACTTGATGAAGAGGATCTCTGAGTACTTCGGCAGCGGCCAGAGGTCGTCGGCCACGGTCTTCTCGAGCTGGTCGGCCACCTCGCGCACGCTCGCCCATCGCGGTGAAGACACGTCGTGCATGTAGCGGGCGTGCTCCTCGAGCGTGTCCTCGGGAGTGTTCTCCTTGAGGTTGGCGCTCTCGAGCGCCCTGATCTCGTCGATGAACGAGGAGATCAACTCGCCCACCTCGTTGGCAAGCTCCGGCTCCTCGGCGCCCAGCAGCTCGGCCTTGTAACGGACGGCCGCCGGCAGCAGCATCGTGCGCGCGATCGAGGCAGCCGTCTCGGCCTCGATGTTGAGCTTGGTCACGTACTGCTCGAGGAACACCTCGTAGCGTGCGTGCAGCTCGCGCTCGCTGAGCACGCCGTAGTTGGAGAAGGCGGTCACCGTGTCGTCACTGATCAGGTACGGCAGCGCGTCCGGCGTCGATGGCAGGTTCAGCAGACCGCGGCGCTCGGCCTCGGCGTGCCACTCCTCCGAGTAGCCGTCGCCGCCGAAGACGACCTGCTTGTTCTCCGTGTAGCTGCGCTGCATGATCGGTCGCAGCGCGTCCTCGAGCGACTTGCCCTGGTTGAGCCCGTTCTCGAGCTCCTCGGAGAGGTAGTCGATCGCCTCGGCGACGATCGTGTTCAGCACCGTGTTCGGCAGACCCAGCGACTGGCTCGAGCCGAGCGCGCGGAACTCGAACTTGTTGCCGGTGAAGGCGAACGGGCTGGTGCGGTTGCGGTCACCGCTGTGCAGCGGCAGCGGCGGCAGCACCGGCGTGCCGAGGCCGAGGAACGACTCCGGCGTCGACTGTCCGGCGGCGCCGGCGGCGATCGCCTCGAACAGCTTCTCGAGCTCGCTGCCCAGGAAGATCGAGATGATCGCCGGCGGTGCCTCGTTCGCGCCCAGACGGTGGTCCTGGCCGGGGGAGGCGATCGATGCGCGCAGCAGCCCCTGGTGCTTGTTGACCGCCTGGATCACGGCCGTGCAGAAGAACAGGAACTGCAGGTTCTCGTGCGGGGTGTCGCCGGGCTCGAGCAGGTTCTCGCCCTCATCGGTGCCCATCGACCAGTTGTTGTGCTTGCCGGAGCCGTTGACGCCGGCGAACGGCTTCTCGTGCAGCAGCGCCACCAGTCCGTAGCGGCGGGCGACGTTCTGCAGAATCTGCATCGTCAGCTGCTGGTGGTCGGAGCCGACGTTCGAGTTCTCGAAGATCGGCGCGATCTCATACTGGGCCGGAGCGACCTCGTTGTGGCGGGTCTTGATCGGGATGCCGAGGCGGGCCAGCTCGCGCTCGCACTCGAGCATGTAGGCCAGCACGCGCTCCGGGATCGAGCCGAAGTAGTGGTCGTCGAGCTCATGGCCCTTCGGCGGCTTGGCGCCGAACAGCGTGCGGCCGGTATTGATCAGGTCGGGGCGCTCGAAGTAGTACTGCTCGTCGATCAGGAAGTACTCCTGCTCGGGGCCGACCGTGGTGAACACGCGGTTCGTGTCCTTGCCGAACAGCTTCAGCGCGCGTGCGGCCGACTTGGAGAGCGCGTCCATCGAACGCAGCAGCGGGATCTTGGCGTCGAGCGCCTCGCCGGTCCAGGAGACGAAGGCGGTCGGGATGCAGAGCAGCGCGCCGTTCGGGTTCTCGAGGATGAAGGCCGGGCTGGTCGGGTCCCAGGCGGTGTAGCCGCGGGCCTCGAACGTGGCGCGGATGCCGCCGGTCGGGAAGCTCGAGGCGTCGGGCTCGGCCTGGATCAGCTCCTTGCCGGAGAACGAGGCGAGCGCCGTGCCCTCGCCGGTGGGGGCGTAGAAGCTGTCGTGCTTCTCGGCGGTCAGGCCCGTGAGCGGCTGGAACATGTGGGCGTAGTGGGTCGCGCCCTTCTCGAGCGCCCACTCCTTCATCGCCAGTGCGACGGCGTCGGCCAGCGAGGTGTCGAGCGCCTCGCCCCTGGCGAGCGTCTGCGAGAGCTTCTTGTAGACCTCCTTGGGGAGGCGCTGGCGCTGAACGACCTCGCTGAAGACGTTCTCGCCGAAGATCTGGTTGTCGGCGACCGTGAGGTCCGGCGCGCCCAATGCGCCCCCGTTCGGGGTCCACTGTGCTGCGAACACGTTCTGCTGACGGATTCGGGACATCTGTTTGTCTGTTCCTTCCTGTTCGCGTCTCGGCGGCGGAGACGCGCGTGGCTATGCGGCCGCGGGGGAACGCGGCCACTTCAAGCTATAAGACCCGTCCCGTCTGGTCACTATCCAAATGTCCAAAGTGCGGGACTCGGGGGCGTGGGTTCGTGGCTTCGGCCTGGTGGTCACGCTGTCGCTGTGCCGGCGGCCAGGCACTGGCGGGCCTGGGATGTGTGTCGAGTCTGTGTCGTTTTTGGGCTTGGGAGGGGTGGCGGGTTCATAGTCGGGCTGATGAGCGCTCCGAACGTGTTCAGGGTGACAAATCGTCGGAGATTCTGCGATGTGCTCCGAGGCGCACGAATCCGAGCGTTTAGCGGCAAAGCGCGCTCGAGCGTCGCGATTTGTCACTTTGAACAGGTCCGAGGGCGAGGCGATGCTGAGGTCATGCGTCTCGCGGAGCTACAGCACGGTCACGTGCATCGTCTGCAGCTACGCGACGCTGGGATAGGTCGTGGCGCTATCGCGCATCGGCTTGGTCGCGGGTTACTGCATGAGACCTTCCCGAGCGTGTATCGCGTCGCTGGTGCGCCCGCGAGATCGTTTGGGACGCGCGATGGCAGCGAGCACTCTTCTTCGAGGCTATGCAGTCGTGTGCGGGCTGATGCCGCAGCTCTCTGGGGGCTACTCGACACGACGCAGCAGTCCGATGGACGACCGCCCATGATTCTACTTGTCGGCCGCAGCTACAAGCCCCGACCGGGCATCGCGTTCGTCAGCACCAGAACCTACCCGCAACCGACATCCGCTGGCGTAACGGGATCCCGGTCACCGCCCCGGCTCGCACGATCCTGGACCTGGCAGCAAGCATGGATGAGTTGGAGCTCGAAGCGGTGCTGTCGCTGGCGTTCGGCAAGAGCCTAGTCCGCAAACCGCAGCTCGAGGACGTGATGACCCGCAACCCGTATGCGAAGGGCATCGCCCGCTTCGCTCGCTACTCGAGCAGCCCGAATCGCTGCACGACACCCGCTCCAGCTATGAGCGCAAACTCCTCAAGCTGCTCAAACAGGCCGAGCTGCCGTTACCGATCACCAACACCTGGGTCGCGGGCGAGTTCGTCGACGGCGTATGGCCCGAGCTCAAGCTGGTGTTCGAGTTCGACGGCTGGAAATACCACCGCGGCCGCGACAAGTTCGAAACAGACCGGCTACGCGACCAACACCTCACAGCCGCCCGCCACCACGTCATCCGCATCACCGCCCGCCAAATCGACCACAGGCCCTACGCCCTGATCGCCCGCATCGCCACCACGATCACGACGCTCAGGCTCAGTTCAGGCGACTCGCGCCACCAGGTCCCTTCGTGACCTGCCCGTCGCTCTGAACGGTCACCGCGTGGCGGCTTCGGTGAGATCAGGACCTCGAACCGCCCGCGCGCGGGTGCGCCGTTGCGGAACACCGCCTTGGCGTAGCCGTTCAGGCCGGCCGCCACCTCGTACTCGACCGTCTGAGGGCCGGCTGCGACAGCCGTCAGCTCTCCAGCGGAACGCCACCGAGTGCCCGGGAGCCAGACGCCCGAGCGCCCAGGTGTTGGAGTAGGCGGTGGCGGCCCGCTCCGGGCCCACGGTTGCGGCAGCTGTAGCCGCACCGGCCCGGCGCCTGGTTGATGATCCACACCGGCCGCGAACGGCTGGCGAGGATTGGCTGGCCTGGGCCGTTGGCCGGGATCAGCGTGCCGAAGGCCTGGGCGGCGCTGCCGTACCTGCGGGTTCAGGACGGTGACGGCAACATTGGGAATCGCGCGTCTGCCGACGTTCTTGACGCGCACCGTGAAGCTGGTCCGCTCTGCCAGGAGCTGGGCTGCCGGAAACGAGCTGATCACGGACACGGGAAAGCGCCCATGCGGCTCCCCGGCGTTCTGCTCGGTACCGCCACAGCCCGCAACCAGGCTCGCGATCGCGAGCGCGGCCGCAACGATGACCTTCCGTCCACTCACCGGATTCGAGCATACCCAGGGCACAGGCGGGGTATCCGTTGCAAATCCCCTTCTTCCGGTGGCGGCACGCAGTCCGCCATACCGTCGCGTACGCTTGCGCTCTGGCAACGCGGCTTGACGCCGCCGCTGCCGGATCAGGAGCAGAGAGTGTGATCAGAACAACCGTCGACCGTGCGTTCGAGCCCACCCGTGGCGTGCTGGAAGAGGCGGGCGAGATGGTGATCCTCACTGGACGCACGATCGTTTCGGCGGTTACGCCTCCGTACCCGTACGGGCCGGAGTTCGTCTCCCAGTTCATGTTCGCGCTGCGCCTCTGCTGGCTTCCGCTGCTGATCTCGACGGTCGCCTTCGGCTATGAGGCGCCCGGCCTGCAGGCCGCGAACTTCCTGGTGCTGTTCGGCGCGCTGGACCGCCTGGGCGGGTTCTTCGTGCTCGCCTCGATCCGTGAGTTCGCCCCTTTTGTTGATGCGATCGTCGCTGGCGGGGGTCGCCGGCACGGCGATCACCGCGGACCTGGGCGCGCGTCGTATTCGCGAGGAGCTCGACGCCCTCGAGGTGCTCGGCGTCGACCCGATCAAGAACCTCGTGGTGCCTCGTTTCCTCGCGCTGATGCTGGTCACGGGCCTGTTCGACATCTACGCGCTGCTGTTCGGCGTCTTCGGCGGGGTGCTGGCGACGCTCGTGAACCACGCGCCACTCGGGCCCTTCTGGGCGACGTTCTTCAACAACGCCTCGACGACCGACCTCTGGGGCTCGTTGGTGAAGACGGCGCTGTTCGGGGCGATCATCGCGATCGTCTGCTGTTACAAGGGAATGACCGCCTCCGGCGGCGCTGAGGGCGTCGGCCGCGCGGTCAACCAGGCGGTGGTGATCGCGTTCCTTGCGATCTTCGCGTTCAACTACGTGTTCACCCAGGTGCTGCTGGCGACACACCCGGCCCTGACGACGATCGTGAAGTAGACGCGACAGCGACGGTCCTGGCCAGCGGGCCAGGACCGGAGAGAGAAGCAACCCCAGTGGATGAGTTTTTCGCATATCCCCGCACCTGGCTCGAGTCCTTCGGCGACATCGTGCGGTTCTCGGCGCGCGTGCTCGCCGACGTGGCGAACCTGCGCGTCTTCAAGTACTTCGGCGAGACCCTGCGTCAGGCCGGGATCCTGATCGTCTCATCCACGCTCGTGATCCTGGGGCTGGTGTTCATCATCGGCCTGCAGTGCGGGATCGAGGGCGCGTACTTCGATCGCAGCATCGGCACCCCCGAGTATGCGGGCGTGTTCTCGGCCTGGTGTGACCTGCGCGAGCTGGTGCCGCTGTGCTTCGGCTACATGATGGCCGCCAAGGTGGGCACCGGGATCGTCGCGGAGATCGGATCGATGCGGATCTCCGATGAGATCGACGCGCTCGAGGTGATGGGCATCAGTGGGATCACCTTCCTGTGCGCCACGCGGCTCGTGGGGATGATGCTGGTGCTGCCGTTCGTCTACCTGTGCTCGATCGGCGCGGGCTTCTTCGCCAGCTACTTAGCCGTGGTCCAGCAGATAGGCGACGTCTCCTCGGGCGGTTACTTCCTGATCTTCTGGGAGTTCCAGAATCCACCCGACGTGCTCTTCAGCCTGCTCAAGGCGATGGCCATGGCTGTGCTGATCGTGCTCGTCGGCTGCTACTACGGTTACAACGCAAGTGGTGGGCCAGTCGGTGTGGGTACCGCCACGGCAAAATCGATGGTCTTCAACCTCGTCGGCGTCCATCTGATCAGCATGCTCGGCACGCAGCTGTTCTGGGGGGCCAATCCGAGAGCCCCGATCGGGGGATAACCATGTCCGCGCTCGAACAACCACAACGACCCGACCTCCCGCCCGGCGTCCCGGACGACTACTACGACTTCCACAGCTACAAGGTCTATCCGTCCGGACGCCGCGACGTCATCGAGTTCAAGGACACCTACAAGTCCTTTGGGCCAAACCAGATCCTGCGTGGTCTGACCATGGGGCTCCCCGAGGGCATGGTCTCGATGATCCTCGGGCCCTCCGGCACAGGGAAGTCGGTCTGCATCAAGCACATGGTCGGGCTGCTCTACCCGGATTCGGGCGATGTGCTCGTCCACGGCGAGTCGGTCCCGAACATGACCGACGACCGCCTGTTTGAGATGCGCAAGAAGTTCGGGCTGCTGTTCCAGGATGGGGCTCTGTTCAGCTCGATGAATCTCTACGACAACGTCGCCTTTCCACTGCGTCAGCACACGGAGAAGAGCGAGCAGGAGATCGAGGAGATCGTCATGCGCCGGCTCAAGGAGGTTGGACTCGGCAACGCCCGTGACCGCTTCCCCAACGAGCTCTCCGGCGGCATGCGCAAACGTGCGGGCTTCGCGCGGGCGCTCGTGCTTGGGCCGGACATCGTGCTGTTCGACGAGCCGGACTCTGGGCTCGATCCGGTTCGCACCGCGCTGCTCGGCGAGCTGATCCTCGAGATCCACCGCGAGATGGTCGAGGAGGCAAAGGCGGAGGGCAAGGAGTACCTGCCTACATTTGCAGTCGTGACTCACGACATCATGAGCGCGCGTCGCGTCGCCGACTACATCAACGTGCTCTGGAGAGGGCGGATAGTCGAGGCAGGTCCGGCCGAGGACATGCTCAACTCCGACAACCCGTTCATCCGGCAGTTCCTCGCGGGCGACGCGCAGGGCCCGCTCTCGATGGACTGAAGGTGCCACGGGTCGCGGGACTCGAGCGCCTGCGCGCGCGGGTGCTGGCCGCCGGGGCGCTGCGGGTCCGCGTCATCGTCGTGGTCGTGCTGGCGCTGGCCGGTGCAGGCATCGCGCTGACGCTGACGCCATCGACGGCGCTGAACACGTTCGTCTCCTCGTCCTCGCCGGACTACGCGGCCACGCAGGCCATGTATCGCCAGTTCGGCAGCGATCCGGTCGTCGTCCTCGTTCGCGGCCCGCTGACGGGAATGCTCAGCGAGGCGAACGTCAGAACCCTGAGCCGGCTCGAGGCCTGCCTCGGCGGCCAGCAGCTGCGGCTGGACCCCAAGCTCGAGGCCTACGTCCCGATCCCGGCGACCGGGGCCAGACCGTACGGGGGCTGGAACTCGCCCTGCGGAAGCCTGATGCGCGAGCGCGCCGCGACCGTCGTCTACGGGCCGGCGACCTTCCTGAACCGTGCCGTGGCGGCTGTGAACACCGAGGTGGGCTCGCTCACGGTCAGCGCCGTCGAGGGAATCCGGGCTGCCGAAGCGGCCGCCAGGTCGCTCGCCAAGGCCAAGAAGCTCGACGCGGCCGAGACCAGCGCCGCCATCCAGGCGGCGGGCACGCTGGCGCTCGAGCATGAGCTCGCCTCAACCGGCACGACCTCGAGCACCACCGGCACCAGCACCGCCGGCACCGGCGCCACCGGCGCCCAGGCCCTGCTCGCCGGCGTGCCTTCGATCAACGACCCCGCCTTCCTGCGCCAGATCGTGTTCGGCTCCGCCACCGACACGTCCAAGCCCTCGGCCCGCTTCTCATACCTGTTCCCGAACGACGACGCGGCTGTGATCCAGGTCAGGCTCAGGGCCGGCCTCAGCGACCGTCAGCAGCAGCAGGCGATCGACTGGATCCGGGCCGCCGTCGACACGCCGGCCTTCCACGTCTCAGGCCTGAGCTACACCGTTGCCGGTGAGCCGGTGCTGCTCGCCGACCTGAGCGGTGAGATCGGCGGCCAGCTCGCCCTGCTGCTGGCCGTTGCGATCGCGGTCATGGCGCTGGTCCTGCTCGCCGTGTTCCGGCGCAGCCTGCGCCTGCTGCCGTTGGCGACGGCCCTGGGAGCGGTCGCCATCACCTTCGGGCTGACCGCAGTGTTCGGTGGTGCGCTCACGGTTGCAGACGTGGCGGTGTTCCCGGTGATGCTCGGCCTCGCGGTCGATTACGGCGTTCAGTTCCGCTCCGGCACCCCGCGTGGGGCGACGGCGGTCGCCGCGCTGGCCACAGCGGCCGGTTTCCTCGCGCTGCTGGTCTCGTCGGTGCCGATGGTGCGCGGCTTTGGACTGCTCCTCGTGGTCGGCGTGTTGATCGCGTTCAGCGTCGCCGCCTGCGCGATCCCTGATCGTCCCGGGCGTCATCTGAGCCCGTCACGACTCGTACCCCACGCGCTGCTCGCGTCGGTATACGGCGCCGGAGAGATCCTGAGCGGGTGGCTGCCGGTGCTGACCCGCAACCCCCGCCGCGTGCTTGCCCTCGCACTCGTGCTGGCGCTCGCCGGTTGGGCGCTCGACACCCACACGGCCGTGCAGTCGGACATCACCAAGCTCGTGCCTGCGCACATGCCGGCGCTCCGTCACCTCGACACGCTGGAGAGGACGACCGGCACCTCCGGCGAGGTCGACGTCCTGGTCAGCGCCAGCAACGTGACCTCGGCCAAGGCCGTCAGCTGGATGGCCGGCTACGAGCGCCAGATGGCGAACCGCTTCGGCGGCGCGCATTCGAATGGCTGTGCGACGGCGACTCTGTGTCCGGCTCTGTCACTGCCGAGCCTGCTCCAGACCGCGGGCGGCTCGCTCACTGCCGTTCCTGGATACTTCCAGCGCTCGGTGCTCACGTCGAACCACCGCTTCGCGCTGCTGGCGTTCGGCATCCGCCTGATGCCGCTCAGCCGCCAGCGCCAGGTGATCGAGCGCATGCGCGCGGCGCTGAAGCCGCCATCCGGCGTCCGAGCTGAGCTCGCCGGTCTGCCGGTGCTGGCCGCAGACGCTGAGGGCTCTCTCGCCTCTGGCCCCAACCGTGTGCTGATGCTCGTGCTGAGCCTGGTGTTGGTCGCGGCGGCGCTCCTGGCAACGCTCAGGCGCCCGCGCCGCGTGCTCGTCCCGCTGATCCCGATCGCGCTCGCGACGGGCTGGTCGGCGCTTCTGGTCTACCTCCTGCACATCCCCCTGAACCCGATGTCTGCCACCCTCGGCACGCTCGTGATCGCGATCACGACCGAGTTCAGCGTGCTGCTCTCCGAGCGCGTCTGCCGGCAGCTGCGGGCTGGCATGACACGACGGCAGGCGATCGACGACGCCTACCGCACCACCGGTATCGCCGTGCTCACCTCAGCGCTCACGGCGATCGCCGGTTTCGCGGTCCTGACCGTCTCGAACATCACGATGCTGCGCGACTTCGGTCTGCTGGCCCTGGTCGACCTATCGGTCTCGCTCGTGGGCGTGATGGTGGTGCTGCCGGCGACACTCGGCCTGATCGACCTGAGGCCGGTGACGAAGACCGAGCCCGAATCGCGGAGCAGACCGCAGCCGCAACCAGAGCTCGAACCGACGCGATGATCGACACGCGCCGCTACCAGGTGATGATCGGGGCAGTCGGGCTGCTGTTGGTCGTCGCCTTCTCGATCTACCTCTACGCCAACGGCGGCCGCGGCACCCACCCCGGCGTCGCTGCCGGACAGCCGCTCAAGCATTTCGTCGCGCCGCTGGCGACCAGCAACCTGAATGCCCCGGCCAACGTCTCCCCGCGCTGCGACCCGACGCGGCCGGCCAGACGCGGGCTTGAACGTCTGCGGGCGCGGGCCGATCGTGCTGGCGTTCTTCGCGCTCGGCGCAAAGCCCTGCATCAAGGGGGTCAGCGCGCTCCAGGAGATCGCCCAGCGATTCCCGCAACTCACCTTCGCGGCCGTCGCCGCCGGTGCGAGCAAGGCCGCGACTCTGAAGCTGGTCCACGAACACCACTGGACGATCCCAGTGGCCTACGACTCGACGGCAGCCGTCGCGCAGCTCTACGGCGTCACCGTCTGTCCGATGATCGAGGTCGCCGCCGCGGCGGCACCGTCAGCCGGCTGCTGATCGGCGACCGCTGGGAACGGGCCTCAGCGCTCACAGCCGTGCTGTCGGGCGTGCTATCTGAGAGGCAATGAGGGAGCTCTTCCGGATCGGCGCGGGCGCGCTGCTGGCGGTCGCGATCATGTTCGTCGGCAGCCTCGTGCTGTGGCTGGGCACCCCGCTGCTCTGGCTGTGGGTCGGTTCCCAGATCCAGGGGAGCACCTCGAGCATCGGTCTCGCGCTGCTGGTGATGGCCGTGGGTGTGCTCATCACAGTCTGGCTGCTGGCGGGGCTGCTCGGCAGGCTCAGTCAGGTCCACCGCGCGAATGCGATCGCACGGGGTCTCGACGATCCCGGACACCGCATGCTCGAGTCGGTGATGATCGCGGCGGCCGGCGTGGCGATCGTCGTGTTCGGCGTCTGGTTTCTGCTGTTCGCGGGCGCGAGCCCGATGCCACTCGGTATGAACCTTGATCGCGTAGGTACCGACGCTCGACTGGCGGCGTAGGCCGGCAGACCGCAGGGACGCCCGATCGCCGGACGCCCCTGCAGCCGTCGGTTCAGGCGTAGACCAGCTCGCGATCAGCCTCGAGTGCGCTCGCGGCGGCTGCGGCGGGGCACCCACTCAGCTGCTCGGCCAGCAGGTGGCGCTGGCGATCGGTCAGCGCACCGATCAGCTTGATCTCGCTAACGCCGTTGCGCTCCAGGAACTTGCGGCAACGGGTGCCACCCCATCGCCGTTGCGACAGCAGCAGCTCCGAGACCGTCCACCGGCGAGCGGCGTCAGGGCATTCGAGGATCACATTGGCTGCCGACACCTCGCCCTCCGCGATGCGCCGTTTGAGCTCTGCGCGGGCCAGGCGGATCGCGTTAGCGTGCTCCAGGGCCCGGAGTCGCTGTGGTTCGGTCGGCACTCGTGTCGTGTCCGTCATCGACGTCCTCTTGTCTTTCAATGGTTCTGCCCTGATCAGGCGGTTGTTTCTGGCGTAACCGCTCGAGGGCGCACAGCGTCACCACCCAAGCGGGTGCTTCTTACGACTTTCCATCTCCTCCGGTAGGCAGCGCCCCTGCGCCACCAACTGGACCCTCAGCGGCCTCTCGGCGAGCCGCTAAGGCCAGTGCCTCCTGACCCCTCTTTGACCAGAGGGCAAGCTACCGCCCCGAGCCCCGTAACAGCAAGGTCACAAATTCGAACCGTGTGCTCATAGCGTGAATTTTGTGGCGCCTCGCCGCTGCTTCGGCGCCAGCCGGAGCCGCTGTCCAGGGTGCGGTTCCGCGCAGCGAACGGCCGCTACTCGCCCGAGGTGAGCAGCGGGCCGTGCTCGGCCTCGAAATTCTGCTTGGCCCGCTTGAAGATCTCGAGCGCCTCGTCGAGCACAACCCGATCATGCGTGGCCATGACGCTGGTGCGCAGCAGCGCGCCCGCGGGCGGAACAGCTGGGTGTATGGCCACGTTGACGAAGACCCCCGCCTCGTACAACGCCTTCCAGAGGAAGACCGCCTTCCAGTCGTCGCCCACGACGACCGGGACGACCGGGGTGACGATCTCCGAACCGTCGGCCATGTGCGCCGGCGGCAGCACCCAGTAGCCGAGCTCCCCCAGGCCTCGCCGCAGGTAGGCGGCGTTGTCGAGCACCTTGGCGAACAAGTCGCGGCCCTCGTCCGAGCGGCATATCCGCACCGCGGAGAGCGTCGCGCCAACCGCGGCCGGTACGCCGGAGGCTGTGAAGATGAACGGGCGCGCTGCGATCCTGAGGTATTCGATCACCTCGGCTGAGCCCGCGATCACGCCGCCGCACGACGCCAGCGACTTGGAGAACGTCGCCATCCGCAGGTCCACGTCGGACTCGACCCCGAAGAGCTCGCAGGTCCCGGCGCCGCGCGCTCCGAGCACGCCGAAGCCGTGGGCCTCGTCGACCATCAATCGCGCGCCGTACTGCTTGCAGAGCGGAACGATCTCGGGCAGCGGCGCCACGTCGCCCTCCATCGAATAGACGCCGTCGACCACGACCAGGATGCCGCCGCCGTCCGCCTGGGCGGCCTGCAGCCGCTTCTCCAGGAGATCCAGGCGGTTGTGGCGGAACGGGCGCAGCTTTGCCTGGGAGAGCAGGCAGCCATCGAGGATCGAGGCGTGGTCGCCCGAGTCGGCGATCACGGTGTCCTGCGGGCCGAGGATCGTTCCGAGCGCGCCGAGGTTGGCCTGATGGCCGGTGGTGAAGACCAGCGCATCCTCAGTTCCGAACCACTCAGCCAGCTCGCGCTCGAGCTCCACGTGGAGATCGATCGTGCCGTTGAGGAAGCGCGAGCCCGTCAGGCCGGTGCCGTAACGGTCGAGCGCGTCGCGGGCGCCCTGCTTGACGCGCTCGTCGCCGGTCAGCCCGAGATAGTTGTTGGAGCCGAGCATGATCCGGCGCTGACCCTCCATCTCGACGATGGGCAGGGTCGGGCCCTCAAGGACGTGGAAGTACGGCACGGCGCCGATCTCGCGGGCGGCGCGGAGTTGCTCGAGGCGCTCGTACTCCCGAGCTTTCGCAAAAACGTCGATCGCGGTCATCCGGGAAACCATCGTACGAAATCGCCTGATGACGGCGCAGGTTGACAGCGCCGCCAGCGCTGTCACCATCCCACCGATGCCCGAGGAGGACGTGTACGCGATCGAGGTGCTGGACGGTGAGCTCGTCCCGCAGACAGACCGCCAGCTGGAGCAGCTCGGCACCGAGCCGCTGCCCCAGCGGGTGACGCAGCCAGGGGTGCAGACCGCGGTGGCGGCAGCGACCGGCTTTGTCGCAGGGGCCGCGACGATGGCGCTGCTGCGCCGTTATGGGCAGGCGCGGCTCGAGCGTTCAGCTCCCGCGCCGGCACTGGAACCGCAGCGTTCGGGGCAAGCCCGCACCTTCGTGGTGCACGTGCGCCAGCTGGGATGAGCGTCGAGGTACGCCTCGAGGTTCGGCCCGCCTGGCCGTTCCGTCTGACGCGCCGCAGTGGTATGGACGGCCTGAGCCCGGTGCGCCGCGGTGTCCTGCACCGCCTGCTTCACGAGCGCCTCCATGAGGACGAGCAGCCCGTGCATGTGCGGGTCGCGCAGCTGAGCTCCGGCAGCGTGATGATCGGGGCGCGTGCTGCCAACCGGGAGTTGGGGGCACGGGCGATCGTCCGCATGCGCCGCGCGCTCGGCGTCGACCTCGAGCTGCGCGCCTTCCACGACGAGTTCCGCGACGACCCGCTGATTGGCGGAGCTGTGCGCGCCAACCCGACGCTGCGCCCCGCCGGGCGCCCCGATTCCTTCGAGGCGCTTGCCTGGGCGGTGACTGAGCAGCTGATCGAGTACGAACGGGCCGCGGCGATACAGCGGCGCATGGTCGCCGCGCTCGGGCGCCGGGATGGCGTCAGCGGGCTGCGCAACTCGCCGAGCGCAGCGGTCTTCGCCGGTACCGCGCCGGCGCGGCTCGAGTCCTTCGACCTCTCGGCCTCGCGGTCGCTGGCACTCGTCAAGGTCGCCCGCGACGTGGCGGCCGGGCGCGTCGATCTGGAGAGCGCGGACCCTGAGGTTCAGGAGGCCGGCTGGCGCCGTCTGCGCACGATCTCCGGCATCGGTAGCTGGACGGTGGAAATCCTCGCCCTGAGCGGGCAGGGCAGGCTCGATCAGATCCCTGCCGGCGACCTTGCTCTGATCAAGCTGGTCGGCCGGCTGCTCTCCGGTGGCGACCCCTGGGCGCGGGCCGATGAGCAGCAGGTGCGCGACTTCTTTGCCCGCTTCGGCCGCTGGCAGGGCCTCGCCGCGAGCTATGCACTGCGGGTCGGGGGTGTGGTCAAGACCCCGATGGTGGCCTGAAGGGCGGCGCCCGGTCAGACGCCTTGACCCTGCAGCAGCTCGTTGGTCGACGCGTCGCTGATCGCGTTCGGGTTGCTGAGCAGATGGTGCTGGGTCAGCCACGTCCCGAAGGCGTTCCACTGTGCCTGCCGCTGCCAGCCCCAGACCTTCAGCCCGGCGGGGAAGAAGTAGGGCATGGCGGCGTTCAGCGTGGTGAGCTCGAGCGGCTCCTGAGGGGCCAGCGAGGGCACCGCGGTGACCAGGTTGGAGACCGCCTGGGCCGGGTCGGCGCGGGCTGCGCGGTACCCGCGCGCGACAGCCTGCACAAACCGGCGGACCAGCGGTGCATGCTGGACGATCGTGCCTTTGCGAACGACCACCACGAGCCCATCGTAGGTCGGGTAGCCGGGCTTGCTCAGCAGCTGCTGCAGCTGTTCGGGCCACAACGTTGCGTCAGGCTCGCTCGCCGTCGTGGTGGTGGGCGCTGTCGTCGTCGTGGTGCCCGCCGCGGTCGTCGTGGTGGTGACCGTGGTGGTCGTGTGCGTGCTGGTTGTGCGCCTGGTGGGCCGCCTGCGCCGCTTCGCCTTGGTGGGCGGGGTCGTCGTTGTCGTGCCCGTGGTCGTCGTGCCGGTTGTCAGCGTCGCCCCACCCGATGGACCGCCCTTCGGCACAGGGATCGTGATCGCTGAGAGCGGCGCGTGCACGAGGGCCGCGACGCCGACCAAGGGCTGATCCTCGTTGCGATGCAGCAGCACCCAGGGCTCGGAGGAGATCCCGATCAGCGCCTGGCGGTCATGGACCATCGTCAGCGGGTCCTGGCCGGCTGCCGGCACGACCACGTGCACGTTCATGTCGCTCTGCTTGAAGTAGCCCTGCGCCTCAGCCTCGTAGAGCCCGATGTAGAACGCGTTCGGTTGTCCGGCGAGCGCAACCGTCACATTGTTGGCGGTGCCCCGCTGCGGGTTGATCGTGTTCTTGATCTCTCCACAACCGGCCAGCGCCACGGCGGTCAGCGCGGGCGCGGCAAGCGTCCGAGCGAAGGAGGCTCGGGGACGTCGGAATCTCATCTTGCTTCAGTTTCTCTCAGTCGGTAGGCCCAGGGGAGCGCTCGTCGTTCTGCGAGCGTCAGCAGCGCGAACAGAAGGATGGCGAAGGCTGACAGTACGAACACGGTGGCAAACGCCTCGGCCAGCTCATAATTTGATTCGGTTATGGTCAGGAGTTCCCCCATTCCCGAACTTGCACCCGCCTGCTCGCCGAGAATCGCTGCAAGCACAGAGAAAACGGCGGCAAGCTTGGCGCCGGCAAAGAGCCCCGGCAGGGCGCTGGGCAACTCGACCCGCCAGAACGTCTGCAGGCGTCCGGCGTCAAATGTAGCCAGCAGCTTGATCAGGTCGGGATCGACGGTCTCCAGAGCCGAGAGCGTGGTGACCACGATCGGGAAGAAGGAGACGAGCGCGACCACGACGAGCGTCGGCAGAACTGTGAAGCCGAGCCACAACACCAGCAGCGGCGCCAGGATCGGGATCGGGATCGCCTGCGAGGCGACCAGCAGCGGGTAGAACGCCTCGCGGAAGATCCGCGAGAAATGCAGCGCCACGGCAACGAGCAGCGCCAGCGCCGACCCCAATAGCAGGCCGAGGACGATCTCGACCGCGGTCGGCTTGAGGTTGTGCCAGATCGTGCCGCGATCGTCGATCAGTGCTCGCAGCACGTCGCGCGGGGCGGGCAGCAGTAGAGAGCTGACTCCGTCGGCCTTCACGTACAGCTCCCAGATCCCCAGCAGCACGACGATCGCGAGCAGCGGGAGCAGGAATCTCCTCACGCTGCCATCCCCAGTGCCTCCAGCGCTCGCGTCCGCAGCGCCACCACGTCGGGATCCGTACGCTCCCGCGGCCGGCTCGAGCCGACGGGCAGGTCAGCCACGATCCGGCCGGGCCGTCGCGACATCACCAGCACGCGGTCGCCGAGCAGTACGGCCTCCTCGACGTCGTGGGTCACGAGCACCACCGTGCGCTGCTCCTGCTCGAGCATCCGGGCGAGCCAGCCCTGCATCTCGGCGCGCGTGATCGCGTCCAGTGCCGCGAACGGCTCATCGAGCGCGAGCACCGGCTTGCCGGCGAGCAGCGTCCGCAGGAACGAGACTCGCTGGCGCATCCCGCCCGAGAGCTCGTACGGTCTGGCCTGCTCGAACCCGCCGAGCCCGAAGCGCTCGAACCACGGTTTCACCTCGTCGCGCGCCCGCTGGCGCGCGACCCCCTGGATGCGCAGCGCGAGCGCGGCGTTGTCATCGGCGCGCAGCCACGGGAGCAGCAGATCGCGCTGGGGCATCAGCGCCGCCGGGGCGCTCGAGACCAGCCCGGCGTCAGGCTGCTGCAGACCGCAGAGCAACTCGAGCAGCGTGGTCTTGCCGCAGCCGCTCGCGCCAACAACGGCGACCGTCTCTCCAGCACCGACACGCAGCGATAGGTCGCGCAGCGCCTGCACCGGCTCGCCGCCACGCCCCGCGAACGTTCGCGAAACGCCCTCGAACTCGATCAACTGGGCATCGCCACATCCTCCCAGATCGGAGCTGCTCCGCGACGGCGATGGCTGACGCGTCCCTACGGCAGGAACCCGATGAAAGTCACGAAGTCCCATGGGTTGGACGTGAAGCCATCGCCCGACCAGTTGACGCTCGAGGGAAGCGTGTTGTACGTCCCGCTGCTGAAACAGGCACGCGGCACGGGGGAGAACCCGGTGCCGATCTCGGGGATCATCGGGCAACGCGCCCCGGTCAGGTATGTGTTGCTACCGGTGTAATTCATCAGGACCCCGACGTAGTAGGCGCCAGGTTCGAGCGTCTGCCAAAGGTTCAGGACGATTACTTTGTCGACGGGGCCGCTACCCCAGGTCCCAGATAGATCGCCGGTGCCCGCGACGAGATTGCCACCGGTGTCGTAGATCCCGATGAAGTTCTGGCCCGGCGTCAGACCGGATCCCGGCGAGTCGACCTCAAACGCAACCCTGGTTGCCGCGGCGTCGACCCGGCACGAGGTCATCATCAGTACCCCGCTGCTCTGGGAGTAGCCCGAGTTCGCACTCGTGACGAGGGCCAGGTCGGCGAGCGTGGCGCCCACCAGACCATCATTGTTCGTCCTCAGATTGGCCCCCGGCGTCAGTGAGATCGGCGATCCCCAGACGCCGCCCTTCTTGGGACCGTAGAGCTGCGTGGCGGCGGTATCGATGTAGAAGTCGTTGTCGGCTCCGATATTGGCCCCCGGCGGACCGCTGCCGTTCAGGATCGCGTAGCCCTGTCCGGACGCTCCGGACGCTCCGGCGGCACCATTGGACCCGGCGCCGCCGGAAGCTCCGGCCGGCCCACGCGGACCGATGAGCTGGGTCGGACGCCCCCAACCGCTCGTGCGCTTCGGCCCGTAGATCGAGTGGGAACGGGTATCGATATAGAAGTCTCCGACGATTCCCGCGCGCTTGGCCGGCGGACGGCCGCCGTTCAGGATCGTCACCGTCGGCTCCTTCGCGCTGGCGTCCGTCGCCGACGCAAACACGAAACCGCCGACGGCTCCGGAGGCCGTCTGCAGGAATTTCCGACGATTGTTCACGCTGTCTGGTGGGTCGCGCGCACGGCGCTGCAATGTAGCGTGACCCTGCGCGCAAAGCGACAGGCGCCGTTCAGCTGACGTTGGGCCTCGTGAGCGCCTTGACGAATTCCTCCAACTGATCCGTCCGCCAGCATTCGAACGCCTCGCAGTACTGCTCGTAGGCGGCGATCACGCTGTCACCGTAATTCCAGTAGAGCCTCGGCTCGGGGTTCAGCCAAAACGTGCGCCCGGCCTTGGCCGTGATAGCGGCGAACAGGTCCTCGCGCGGCGGCCGTCCGTTGGTGCGTGCGTCACCGAGCACGATCACCGTGGCCCGCGGGTGCAGTTCATCCTCGATCTCGCTCAGGAATTCGCTCCACACCCGCCCGTAGTCGGTGTAGCCGGAGATGTCAGCGACGCCGGCATCTCGTGTGATCGCGGCGGCTGCGGCACGAAAGTCGCGCTCGCGCTGGAATACCTCGGTGACCTCCGAGATGCGCTCGATGAACACGAACGAGCGCTGCTTGCGGAACACGTCGTGTAGCGCGTGCAGGATGCTCAGAAAGAAGGTGCTGGCGCTCGTCACGGAGGTCGAGACGTCGCAGAGCACGAACAGCTCGGGACGTCGCGGCCGCCGCGGCCGGAACTTCAGCTGGACCGGCACGCCACCGGTCTGTAACGACGCTCTCATGGTCGCCCGCACATCGACGTGCGCGTGGCGGTTGTGGCCGCGCAGCTCGCGCCCCTGGGAGGCGAGCCGCCGCCGGAGCTGCGCGACGACGCGATGCACCGCCGCCAGATCCTGCACCGGGCCACCTGGGAGTGAGCGGTCCAGGTCGGTCAGCGCCCGCTTCGGCGGCAGCGCCTGATTGCGCTCGATCTGTCCCCGTTCGAGCTCACGACGCAGCGCCTGCTCGAAGCGCCGCAGCTGGTCGCGGGACATGCCGTCGCGCCGCGGGTCATCCGGGGACAGGTCGGGCTGTGGCTCGGTACGGAGGCCGAGCGCACGGCGGATGCGCTGTACGTCGACCCCCAGCACGCCCGAGCCCTGGCCCTTGCCGAACGCCGCGATCGCGAGCCGCGCGAGGTCGCGTAGATCCGACTCGGAACCATCCTCGAGCGCCTGCGCGATCTGCCGGCGCAGCTCCTCGAGGTCGACCTCGTCGCCGCCGACGCGCGTCTGAGGCTCCGATACCTCGAGCCGCACCGCCTGCAGCTCGGTCGCGCGGAAGAAGAAGCGGTCGAAGACGAGGTCGAAGACCCGGCGGTCCTCGGGGGACTTCGCGATCGTGGTCGCGAGCGTCTCGCGGAACTCGGCCGGCGCGCTCCAGTCGACGAGCTCGAGCGCACTGAAGGCGTCGAGCATCTCGGAGGTTCCAACCGCCACCCCCTCCGAGCGCAGATCCTCGGCGAACGCCACCAGCTGCCCGTCGAAGTCGACCTGCTCGCCGGACATCGTCAACGACCTTCGCTTGCCGCTAGGCCGCCTGGGCGGGCTCGAGCTTGACGCCGACCCGCTCGGCGACCGTGTCCAGGTCGGTGCGGTGCTTGACGATCACGCTCATCGTCTCGCGGAACGTCGTCTGGTCGATGTCGGTTGCGCCCAGCAGCAGCAGCGCTCGAGCCCAGTCGATCGATTCGGCGATGCTCGGCGGCTTCTTGAGATCGAGCTGACGCACCATCTGGATGACCTCGACGAGCTTGCGCGCGATCGTCTCGGAGAGATCCGGCGAGTGCATCCGGACGATCTCGAGCTCGTGCTCCAGCTCCGGGTAGTCGAGCCACAGGTACAGGCAGCGGCGCTTCAGTGCCTCCGTCAGCTCGCGGCTGTTGTTGGAGGTGAGCAGCACCACCGGGTGCGTCTTCGCCTCGATCCGCCCGAGCTCGGGGATCGTGATCTGGAAGTCTGAGAGCAGCTCGAGCAGCATCGCCTCGAACTCCTGATCGGTCTTGTCGATCTCGTCGATCAGCAGCACGACCGGCTCTGGCGACGCGATCGCCGTCAGCAGCGGCCGCGCGAGCAGGAACTGCTCACCGAAGATGTCGTCCTGGACCTCGTCCCAGCCGGTATCACCGGACTCGGTCTGGATTCGCAGCAGCTGCTTGCGATAGTTCCACTCGTACAGCGCCTTGGCCTCATCGAGGCCCTCGTAGCACTGCAGACGCACGAGTTCGCGGTCCAGATATTTGGCGAGTGCCTTCGCGAGCTCGGTCTTGCCCACGCCCGCCGGACCCTCGACGAGCACCGGCTTTCCGAGCTTCGCTGCGAGGAACGAGACGAGCGCCGTCGAGCTGCCGGGTAGATACCCGACCGACCGAAGGCCGTCTGCCACGTCCTGCACGGAGTTCGGGCTGTTGGGCATGCCCCAAATATAGGGAGATGAACGCGGTCGGCCGCGTCAGATGATCGGGATGTCGCGCACTTCGATCGGCTCGTCGGGGCGGTGCTCGAGCCGTGAGGCACACCAATCGATCAGCGCACGCAGTGCCTCGAGCAGTTGACGTACCGCCTCGGTCAGGCGCACGCGCAGCTCGTCGGGCACCAATGCGAGCAGTTGCTCGATCAGCTGGGCCAGCTGGTCGGGCGTCTGCTCCTGCTCCTGCTCTTGCTGCCGCGGGATCTCCCAACCGCTCGGCGGCATCGTGCCGTCTTCTTCACTCATCACGACTGAAACGTCACCTCCAGAGTTCCATCGACGTAGGTTGCCGAGACGGGTTTGTAGGCAGCGAGAGTGGGGGGCAGCATGATCGTGCGGCGCTGGTTGGCGGCGGTCACGATCAGCTCGAGCCCGATCTGCTTGAGCCCGATCTCCTCCTTGTTCACGAATGGAATGGCGAGGCGCAGCGTGGCCCCGTGCTCGCTGGACTCGATCGACTGAGTGATCGTGTCGTGCAGAATCGCGGCGGGGTCGTCGCCGTCACCGAAGAGCTCCGAGGCGACGAGCTGGAGCATCTCGTTACCGATCACCTCGCGATCGAAGTACGGCACCTCGAGTACCGGGATCGGGTCAAAGGCGGAGCGCACCAGCACGAGCTGCTCCTGCTGATGCTCGCGCCAGCCGGCGAAGTATCCGCCGACGTCTGCGGGGAAGACCTTGTTCACGACCACCGCGTCGGTCAGGTAGCCGTAGAGGTTCAGGTAGGTGAAGGTGCGCATCGCCTCGCCGATCACCATCCGATCGGGAGCCATCACCAGCCGGATCGTGCTGTGCGCCGTGTCCCGCAGGATCTCGTCCATCGCGATCAGGTTCGCCGACAGGCGCTGGATGTCATTGAAGACCTCGCTGGTGGGCAGCGGGATATCCAGCACGGTTCGCGCCAGCGGTGCGGCCGCGGCGACGATCGCGCGCTCGAGCGGAACGATCTTCTCGAGCCACCAACGCGCCGCACCGGGGAACGACAGCAGGCGCAGCGTCTCGCCCGTGGGCGCGCAGTCGATCACGATCACGTCCCATTGCCCGGCAGCGTGATGCTCCTTGAGCCGCAGCAGTGAGAAGAGCTCATCTACGCCCGGCGGCACGGTCAGCTCCTCGGCGGAGATGCGGTCGAGTCCGCGCTGCATCAGCAGTTCGCCGAACCAATCCTGGACGCCCTTCCAGTGGCGACTCAACTCATGTTGAGCATCGATCTCCGCCGCGTCCAGGTTGCTCGCCACCATGGTCGGCTCGGAGCCGAGCTCGGCCTGGAGAGAGTCGGAGAGGCTGTGCGCTGGGTCCGTGGAGAGGATCAGCGTCCGCCGACCGCTCGCGGCGCAGCGCATGGCTGTGGCGGCGGCCACCGACGTCTTTCCGACTCCGCCCTTACCGGTGTAGAGGATCGTGCGCGGCGTCAAGGCCGCCAAAGCTACTACCCGACCGCGGTCACGGCGGTACGCCGCCCGTGGTCGTCGTGCCGGTCGTGGTCGTCGGGGTCGTCGTGGTCGTCGGCACGGTCGTGGTTGTGGTGGTGGTCGGCGTCGTCGTGGTGGTCGGCGTCGTCGTGGTTGTCGTCGGCTTGGGGGCGGGCACGGTGACCGTCGGGACGGGCCCGGTTGTCGGATCGATCTCGTACGCGGGCGCGGGGCAGCTGCCCTTGCATGCCGGCAGCGTCGTGCTCAGCTTGGCGTAATGGCCCGCCGGGTCGGTGACCGACATCGTCAGGCTGTAGTTCCCGGCCTTCAGCTTCGGGATGATGAACGGCGTTCGTGCCGGCGAAGAAGCTGTGCTTGGCGTAGAGGTAGTTCTTGCCGCCCGCGCTCAGCGTCGCGCCGACGGCGGCGTATTTGGAGAGCTTGAACTGCAGGTTGAACTTGTGACCCGCCGCTGGCCTGGTCGTCAGCAACGTCAGCTGCGGCCTGGTCAGCAGGTCGGCGGCGAACTGCTCGTAGGTCGTGCAGTAGACGGCAGCTTGAGTCTTCTGGCAGAGCAGCTTGAGGAAGCCCGTGACCAGCGTGTGGTAGTCGAGCGGGTCAGCGTCGCCAGGCTGATAGAGCGACCAGCCACCGACGACGAACGAGTGCAGCTCGGCCTGCGCCTGGAGGTTGCCGGCGTTGTAGAGCGCGCTCGCGGCCGGGTCCAGCGACACCTGCTCGTAGTCGTAGAGCCCGAGCAGCGTCTGCAGGAACGCGTTGATGATGTCGGTCTGTGGCGTGAACGAGTACTGCAGGTAGCGGGTGCCGAGCGCCGTCTTCACCGCCACGCCGGTCGGCGGGCTGGTCTCGAGCAGTGGCAGCGCGTCGTGTGCGTCAGCTGAGGTACTGCTGGTTCTTGGTCGCGAGATACGCGTTGGTGAGCGCCTCCAGACCGGTCGCCTGCGCCATCGCGCTGACCCACGGCGGCTCGCCGCCCTCCCAGTTGAAGTAGTACTCCCAGGCCAGCCCTCCGCCGCGTCTGCACGGCCAGCGGAACCATCTCGCTCATCAGCGTCACGAGCTTCGGGTAGTCGGCGGGGCCGGCTTCGTAGTAGCCGTCGCCCTCGCCGAAGGTGTGCAGCACCTGCAGCTGGATCCCGGAGCCGGCGTAGTACTCCCAGACGAGCTCGGATCCCTGGAACTGCACCGATGCGCCGTTTGCCAGCGCCGACCCGGTGCGCCAGTAGCTCGCGTTGTTCGCAAGCGTGAGCATCAGCACCGGCAGGCGGCCGACCGTCACCTGCTTGGCGGTTGCCATCTCGTTCAGCGTGGCGGTGACGTCTCCGAGCTGCGTTGGCGCGCCACTTGGCGATGTGCTTCTGCTCGGTCAGGGCCTGGTTCCACGCGCGCAGGTCAGCCGATAGGCGGCGGTCGTGAGCGCGCCGCCCCGCTGCAGCTCGCAGCAGCGCCTGCGCAAAGGTGACGTGTCTTGGCCTTCTTGGGCTTCGCCTTGTGCGCGCTGCCAGGCGCGCGGCCCGCGCCACGCGGACGAGCGGCAGTTGCGTGCGTCGGGGAGATCGCGAGCCCGGCCGCGGGCGTCCGAGGATCGGGCCGGCCACCGGCATCGCCGGGAGATTCGGGTTCGGCGGCAGCGCCCGCGAGGTACGGGTTGTCGACGACGTGCGTGCGTCCGTTGTGGTCAAAGACGGTCACCATGGCCGCCTGCGCCGAGCCGGCGGACACCCCCAGGACCGCGAGGACACACGCCGCGACGGTCGAGCGGCATGCGTCTGAGCATCGAGGGCGATGATATGTTCGGCTGGCGGGTTTTCTGCACGCTTCCGTGCGTCGCCGAACCATGACCGATCTTGCGTAGAGCATCGATAATCGCCACGACGCTTATAACCGCGGCGCTCGTCGCGGGTTGCGGTGGCAGCTCGCCGGGCATCGCCTCGCTCACCGCCGAATCGAGCTCGGCGCACAGGCTGCTGGTCGAGACCTTCGAGGGTGCATCACACGATCAAGAGCGGGGTGGTCTCGCTTGGTCTCAAGGTCGTGCCGAGCGGCTCCTCGACGATCACCCAGCCGATCGAGTTCTCCGTCGGCGGCCCGTTCACGAGCTCGGGCGCAGGCAAGCTGCCGCAGTCCGACTTCACGATCGCGTTCTCCGCTCAGGGCCACACCGGCGATCTTCAGGTCATCTCCGCGGGCGGGAAGGGCTACATCACGCTTTCAGGGCAGAGCTACCAGCTGCCGGCAGCGAGCTACTCGCAGCTCAAGTCCGGCTCGGCTCCCTGGCCGGCGAACTCCGCAAAGTCCGGCTCGGACACGCTCGGAGCGCTCGGCATCCGGCCGCTCGCCTGGGTCAAGGACCCGAAGATCGCAGGCAACGACACAGTCGAGGGAGCCGCGACCACACATATCAGCGCCCGTGTCGATGCCGCAGCGCTGCTGCGCGATCTGAGTAGGCTGGCCGGCCGGGCGAGCGCGGTCACCGGCGCGGGCCGCCACCGGCGCGCTGCGGCCGGGCATCTCCGCAGCCGAGCAGCGCAGTATCGCCAAGGCGCTGCGCTCACCGCGTCTGGACATCTGGACTGGGACGAGCGACCAGGTCCTCCGCAAGCTCACGTTTTCAGCGACGATCCCGGTAAGCGGAGCCGCGAGCACGGAGCTCGGTGGCATGACCAGCGCCGCCGTGACCCTCGACCTCGGCTACAGCCACCTGAACCAGCCGCAGACGATCACGGCGCCAAGCTCGGTTCAGCCCTACAGCGCCTTCCGCGCCGAGGTCGCCACCTTCCTGCAGGAGATCGAGTCCGGTCTCGGCACCAGCACGACGGGTACGATCACGAGTACGACCGGCAACGGCTTCACCGGCACCATCCAGTCGGGCACCAGCACCGTCGCGAACGCCAACCCGAGTTACACCGACTGCATCACCGCCGCGAAGGGCGACGTCTCGAAGATGCAGCGGTGCGCGAAGCTGCTCACGACGCCCTGAGGCGGCGCCTGTGGCGGTCGGCTCGAGGTCACCGGCGCCGACCTCCGTTCTTAGCCGGTCGCTCGTGTCACACGAGAACCGCGTTGAGGCACTACGGACATAGAGTGGACGAGCGCATGGGCGAGAAGTCGCGACCGCAAGCGAATCCGCCACGAGGCCGGCCTGGATGGCCTGCGGGCCATGGCGGTTGCCGGCGTGTTCCTGTACCACGCGAACGTCGGCTGGATGCCCGGCGGCTTCCTCGGTGTCGATCTGTTCTTCGTCCTCAGCGGCTACCTGATCACATCACTGCTGCTGCGCGAGTTCTCGCAGCGCGGATCGATCGAGCTCAGGGCCTTCTGGGGCCGCCGCGCGCGACGGCTATTCCCGGCTGTCGCGGTCGTGATCCTCTTCGCGCTGCTGGCCACGCTGACGATCGCGCGCGACGACCTGCGCCGCACCCGCGCCGACGCGCTCAGCGCGCTCGTCTATCTGACCAACTGGCACGAGATCATCGCCAGCCACTCGTACTTCAACCAGTTCGGCCGTCCCTCGCTGCTGCAGCACCTTTGGTCGCTGGCGGTCGAGGAGCAGTTCTACCTGCTCTGGCCGCTGCTGCTGATCGCGGGCCTGCGCTGGTTGCGCCGCGCCGGGACGGTCGCTGCTGACCGCGCTGCTCGCCGCCGGATCCTGCGCGCTGATGTGGATGACCTACAACCCGGACGGCGATCCGTCGAGGGTCTACTACGGGACGGACACGCGCGCGTTCACGCTGCTCGCCGGGGCGCTGGTCGCCTTCGCCTGGCCCGTTGGCCGTGCCGCTGTCCGGCACAGGCGACGGAGCGGTCGGCGTCGCGAGCGAGGCGATCGGTGTGGCCGCGCTGGCCGGGGTGCTCGTGCTGTTCGTGCGCGTGCAGGACTACGACCCCTGGCTGTACCGCGGCGGCTTCCTGCTGATGGCGGTCGTGGCGTCCGTGCTGGTCGTGGCGGTTTCCCGACCCGGCGCGATCCTCGGCCGGCTGCTCGGCTGCGGCCCGCTGCGCTGGCTGGGCGTGCGGAGCTACGGCATCTACCTCTGGCACTGGCCGATCATGCAGCTCACCCGCCCCGGCGTTGACGTCGCGCTGCACGGAGCACCGCTGATCGTCGCGCAGGCAGCGGCCACCATAGGGGCGGCTGCGCTCTCGTATCGCTACGTCGAGATGCCGATCCGCACGGACAGGCGCAGCGCCGACTGCGGGTCTGGCTGGACCGCCACACCCCGCGTGAGCGCTTCGCGTGGGTGTCCGCGCTGTGCCGGTGCGATCCTCTGCGCCGGCGGGGTCGGCTTCGGGCTGCCGGGGCCGACGGCGGCCTCCGCGCTTCAGGCGACGGCCACGCCCTCGGCGCGGCAGACACTGACGCGCCGACCAACCCGTCGCGCGGCCCGACGGTCGCCGCGACGGCCAGCTCGGGACCCCAGTGGCGCGATCGCGCCGCCCGGCGTGGCTGTGCGTCAGAGACACCGCGCGCCGCCGTTGGGGCCGGTCCTCGCGCTCGGCGATTCGGTGATGCTCGGTTGCGCCGCAGATCTCGAGCAACTGATCGGGCGCGGGCTCCGGGTCGACGCGGTTGTCGGTCGCCAGGCCGAGGTGACGATCGGCGGCTCGCCGCAGTACCGCGCAGCGGGCAGGTTGCCGTCGACGGTCATCGTGCAGATCGGCGACAACGGTCCCGTCTGGTACGCCGACATGCAGCACCTGCGCAAGGTCCTCAGGGGCGTTCCACGAGTTGTGCTCGTGAACGTCCGCCTGGCGCGCAGCTGGCAGAACGAGGTCAACAGCGAACTCAAGAGCTACGTGCGATCCTGGCCACAGGCTGTGATCGCCAACTGGTACGCGCACAGCTCACAGGCGATGCTGGTCGACGGCGTGCACCCCTCGATCGCGGCTCGCGCGGTCTATGCGCGGGTGGTCTTCGATGCGCTCAAGAAGGCCCAGAACGCGAGCCGGGGCTGATCGGCTTCACGGCTTCTGGACGGCGGCGGCCACGCGCACGTTCGCGGCGTAGTGCCGGATCGACGGCGCCAGCGTCGCCGCGAGCGCGAGCGCGAGCGTCCACCCGGCCACCGCCAGGATCGTGCTCGTCGGTCCGGACTGCTCGAACAGATAGCCGATCGCGAGCGGTCCGAGCCAGGCCAGCGACATCGACAGTGTCGACGCCACCGCCTGGATGCGCCCGCGCAGATGGTCGGGCGCCGCGGCGATGCGGGAGCCGGCGACGACGGCGTTCGTCGGCGGTGCGGAGAACTCCGCCAGCCCCAGCAGCAGGCCGAGCACGACAGGGTCGTGCGTGACCAGCATCAGCAGCACCACCCCGAGCACCAGCCAAGGCCCACCCGCGATCAGGCCCCTGACACCCACGGCCCGGCGTACCGGGGCGGCGAGGAAGGCGCCCAGCAAGCCACCGAGAGCTCCGATCGTGAACATCACGCCGATCATCGCGGCTGAAGCGTGGTGCAGGCGCGCCAGAAGGATCGCGAGCAGGTAGAGGCTCGTGAAGACCGGGTTGCCGATCGCAAAGAGCAGTGCGGTCGTGCGGAAGAACGGGCGCGACCATAGCCACGAGAAGCCCTCGCGCACCTCGGTCCGCAGCGCCCGCCACGTCCGCGAGCCGCCTGACGGGGCCGTCTGGAAACGGGTCCTCGTCGCGGTTATCGCAGCCGTCGAGCACATGAACGACGCCGCATCCGCGGCGAATGGCAGCGCTTGCGCTATGGCGAACAGCACGCCGCCGAGGGATGGACCGACGATCCCGGCGGCGTACAGGCGTGCCTCGTTCTGCGCGACCGCATCCTGTAGCTGGTCGGTTTCGACGACGTGAGCCAGGGCGCCGCGCTCGCAGATGTAGGACGTGATGTAGAGGGTGCCGTCGAGGAAGGCGACGAGCACGATCTGCGCGTACGCCGGCTGGCCGAGCACGAGCGCAACGACGATGCTGGTCGCTCCCAACATCCGCAGCACGTCGCAGGCGATCATCAGATGCTTGCGGTTGAAGCGGTCGGCCAGCACACCGGCTGGCAGGGAGAACAGGGCCAACGGAAGCCACTTCGCCAACCCGACCGCGCCAGCCTTCGTCGGTGAGCCGGTCAGCGACAGGACCAACAGGGGGTAGGCGACCATCGCGCTCTGCGATCCGAGCTCGGACAGAGTCTCCCCGACCCACAGCAGCCGGAAGTCACGGCTGCCGATAAGGCGAGGTCGGAGCATGTGAGCACCTTACGCGGCGCTGCCGGGAGCTGAGCGCAGCAGCGGCACAGGCGGGCGAAGCAGCGGCGAGCCCGCCCAGTCAGCAGAACCTATTCCCGGCCGGCCTCCTGGTCGTCCTCCTCGAGCTCGTCGTCGGTGTCGTCCTCGTCCAGCTCCGACACGCCGCCGGCGTGCAGGTGGATCTGGAAGCGCTGGAGCATCTCGTCACGGCGGTCCTCGTCGACGGGCACGTCGTCGGAGATGCGGACCCAGTCGGCCCCCTCGAACTCCTCCATGTTGAAGATCTCGCTGTCCATCTCGGGCGAGTCGTCAACGATGATCAGAACTTCGGTCTGCGGGTTGAAGTAGGTGCCTGGGCGGTTGATGAGCTCGTCGAGTTCGACGCGGTTTGAATCGGCCATGCCCGGCAGCCTATCCATTTACCGAGCAGCTTGCGATACCCTTTCGACGGGTATTGACTGACTAGTCAATCGCCTGGCCAGCCCCGGCCGGGCGGGCGCCAAACCGGTTAGTCGGGGGCGCGCCTTCAGGGGAATCACTCAAGGAGAAACTGCACGTGATTGATTTCACGCTCAACGACGAGCAGCTCGCGATGCGCGAGATGGCGCACGACTTTGCCGAGAAGGAGATCCGGCCGGTCGCGTGGGATTACGACCGCGACGCCACGTGGCCCCAAGACATCATCGACAAGGCCTGGGGGCTCGGGCTGATGAACGGCCATCTCCCCGAGGAGTACGGCGGGCCCGGGCTCAGCTACCTCGACGGCTGCATCATCGAAGAGGAGATCGCCTGGGGCTGCTCGGGCATCGGCACCTCGCTCTCATGCAATGGTCTGGCCACCGCGCCGATCGCCCTCGGCGCCTCCGAGGAGCTCAAGAAGGAGTACCTCGGGCGGCTGTCCGAGGCGCCGCTGCTGGCGTCCTTCTGCCTGACCGAGCCGGACGCCGGCTCAGACGTGTCCGGGATGAAGACCACCGCCACCAGGAAGGGCGACAAGTGGGTCATCAACGGCTCCAAATGCTTCATCACCAACGGCGAGTACGCCAACTGGTACACGGTCTTCGCCAAGACCGACAAGGATGCCGGTCACCGCGGCATCTCCTGCTTCATCGTCCCGCGTGACGCCGGCGTCGTCGTCGACAAGCACGAGGACAAGATGGGGCAGCGCGCCTCGAACACCGCCACGATCACCTTCCCCGAAGTTGAGATCCCACTGAACCACCTGGTCGGTGAGGAGAATCACGGCTTCAAGCTCTCGATGCAGACGCTCGACCGCACCCGTCCGGGCGTTGCGGCGATGGCGACCGGTGTCTCGCGCGCCGCCTGGGAGATGGCGATGGATTACTCCAAGGAGCGCGTGCAGTTCGGCGTGCCGATCGCGATGCACCAGGCGATCCAGTTCATGCTGGCCGACATGGCCACCAAGGTCCACCTGAGCCGGCTTGCCTACTACAACGCCGCGACGCTGCTGGACCAGGGCAAGCGCAACACGCTCGAGTCCTCGCACGCGAAGCGCTATTCGGCCGACTCGGCGATGGAGGTTGCGACCGACGCGGTGCAGGTCTTCGGTGGCTACGGCTTCATCAAGGAGTACAAGATCGAGAAGCTCATGCGCGACGCCAAGATCCTGCAGCTGTACGAGGGCACCGCCCAGATCCAGCGGCTCGTGATCGCGCGCGAGACGCTGCTGCCGAGGCAGTAACGAGATTCCGAGGCAGTAACGAGATTACGGGCCGGCCTGCGGGACCGGCCCCCGTTATGTGCGCGCAGTGACTACGCGAGGGGCTGTTTGACGATGAGGATCGCGACGTCATCTCGCGGTCGGCGCGGCTCGGGTCCGAGCGCCGCATCCTCGAGCTTGGTGAGCAGCTCCTCGGCGGTTGTGTCCGCAAGCCGGGCGAAGATCTGGGCAAGGGCTTCCTCGCCGCTCACCCACGGGTTGCGCTCGATCAGGCCGTCGGTGTAGAGCAGCAGCGAGTCGCCCGGCTCCAGCGTGACCTCGGTGACCGGGAAGCCCGGGTCCTTGAACACGCCGAGCAACGGACCGTGCTCGCGCAGGATCTGGATCGCACCGTCGGCACGGCGCATTATCGGCGCCGGGTGCCCACCGACCGAGAGCCGCAGCCGGGTGCCCGTGTCAACGCGCTGCAGCCGACCGTAGATGGCCGTGCAGTGCCTGTCGTAGCCCCGCGCCAGGAGCGCCTCGCTGACGCCGGCCAGGACCTGGTCCGGGTCCTCATATATGCGCGCGTGGCTCCAGGCGCTGTGGCGTGTGAGCGCCGTGACCGCGGCTGCCTCGGCGCCGTGTCCGCAGACATCGCCGACGACCAGGCCCCATACCCCATCGTCGAGCGGGAAGAGGTCGTAGAAGTCACCGCCGACCTCGAGCGAGCGATCGCCCGAATGGAATGACGCGGCCGCCTGCAGCCCGGGAACGTCCGGCAGTGCGCGGGGCAGCAGGCTGGTCTGCAGCTCGCTGAGCTGGTTGGCGCGCAGCTCCGCGTCGCGCGAGCGCTCGATCGCCACCGCGGCGGTGCGCGCGAGCAGCTCGACCGCCTGACGGTCGTCGGACGTGGGCACATCAGGCTCGGAGTGGTAGATGGCGAAGGTGCCAATCAGCCGGCCGCCGGTGGCGAAGATCGGCGTCGACCAGCAGGCGCGCAGACCGTGCTCGGCAGCCAGCTCCCTGAAGTCCGTCCACAGCGGGTCCGTCTGGATGTCCGTGACGAGCACCGGCTCGCGCCGGTAGGCCGCAGTGCCGCAGGAGCCGACCCCCTCGCCGATCGGGATCCCATCGATCGCCTTGTTGTAGGCCTCGGGGAGGCTTGGCGCGAAACTGCCCACCAGGTGCTGACGGTCGGGGCTGACGAGCAGGATCGAGGCCATCGCCCCGCGCTGCGAGATGCCTTCGACGACCCTCACGACCTCGGTGAGCATCATCTCGAGCGGCTCGCCCCGGGCGATCATCGCCATCACGTCCCGCTGGCCGGCAAGCAGCTTCTGGGTCAGCACGCGCTCGCTGATGTCCTCGAGCACTGCGACGGCGGCGACCACGGTGCCGTCCTCGTCGACGACGGGTGCGGCGCTTGTGAGGACCGTCCGCCAGCGCCCGTCATCCCTGCGGAAGGTGAGCTCCAGGCCCTCGATCACCTCGTTGTGCATCGCCCGCGTCAGCAGTCCGGGCTGGCCGACGAGCGTGGTTCGGTCGGCGAGGTACATGCGCTGGTAAATCAGCGGACGAATCTCCTCCGGCCGGATGCCCTCACGCCCGAAGATCACTCCGACCTCTGCGTTCGCCAACACGATCTTGTCCTCGGGAGCTTCTGCCAGCAGAACTCCCACGGGGAGCTGCGTCAACGTCTGCTCGAGCATCGCGCGCTCTGCGCGCACGTCGGCCGAGGATTGGCGTCGGGCGAGCGAGAGCTCCAGATTGGCCCGCACGCGTGCCACCAGCTCTCGGCCTGAGAACGGCTTGGCCAGGTAGTCGTCGGCGCCGGCTCCGAGCCCCTGGATCGAGGCCTCTTCGCCGGCCCGTGCCGACAGCATGATCACCGGCAGCTCCTGGGTCTCCGGGATCGCTGCGCAGCTCCTGCAGCAGCCCGAACCCATCGAGCCGGGGCATCATGACGTCCGTCACCACTAGATCCGGCGGGTCACGGCGGATGATCTCCAGCGCCTGCTGGCCGTCCTCGGCCGTGTCGACCGTCCAGAACGGGGCGAGCAGCCGGGTCAGGTAGCGCCGCAGATCGGGGTTGTCGTCGGCGACCAGAACGCGCGCGCCACCGCTGGCCGGATCGAGCTCGGGCGGGACCGGCGCGGGTTCCGCGTCCGTGCCGGTCAGCCAGCTGAGCGCTTCCTGTACGAACAGATCGGCGACCCCCGGCATGACGTCGGCGGATTCCTCGACGACGTGCTCGGGGGGCAGGTGCTCCCGGCCGTACGGAATCTGGACGACGAACTCCGCACCCTCGCCGAGCGCGCTGTGGACGCTGATGCGCCCACCGTGGAGCTCCACGATCTCGCGGACCAGTGACAGGCCAATGCCCGTGCCCTCATAGCTGCGGGCGTCCATTCCGCGGACACGGTGGAAGCGCTCGAAGATCCGTTCCTGTTCCTCGGGCGCGATTCCCGGACCCGTGTCGGCGACGGAGAGCGCCAGCGTCTCCCCGCTTCTCCGAACGGAGACGCGAATGCCGCCGCTCACCGTGACCTTGAAGGCATTCGAGACGAGGTTGAGGACCACGCGCTCCCACAGGTCCGGGTCCAGATAGACGCTGTCGGGAAACTCGTCGCAGTCGACCTCGAGGGTCAGCCCGGCGCGCTCACAGGCGTCGCTGAAGGTTCCCACCAGCTCGCTGGTCAGAGCCGCCGCGTCGACGGGTCGGAAGGTCGCCTGCAGGCGACCGGCCTCGAGCTTCGAGAAGTCGAGCAGCGCGTTGACCAGCTTGAGCAGGCGCAACCCGTTGCGGTGCACGAGCTCCAGCTGGTCGGTCGCGAGCTCGGCTTCACCCTGCAAAGCGTCCTGAAGGGGCGCGAGCATCAGGGTCAGCGGCGTGCGGAACTCATGGCTGACGTTCGAGAAGAAGGCGGTCTTGGCGCGATCGAGTTCAGCCAGCTGCTCGGCTCGCGCCCGCTCTGCCGAATACGAGCGGGCGTTGGTCACACCCGCGCCGAGGCGCTGCGCGATCGTGCCGATGAAGCCGCGGTAGACGTCGTCGACGGGCCGGTAGTGGTTGACGCCGACGACCATAAATCCGACCGGAGGGGCATCGGCGGGACCCGGGAGCGCCACCGCCACCGCGTCGAACGGTGGGGTTGGCCACGCGCCGGTGGGGACCCAGGCGAATCTCTGGGGAATCCCCTCAACCAGGATCCAGTCCGACTCGCCGGCCGAGAGTGCGCGTGCGGGCCACACCTGGTCCCTGTCGTCCAGGCTGATGATCCGCGGAGCAACTGGATCGCCGGGGCTGGTCCCCACCGTGGTGGCCAGTCGGGCGCGACGGTCGGCGCCGAACGTGTAGACGCAGACGAACGGCAGCGACCTCGGGTTGCCGGCCAGCTGTTCGGCCGAGGCCTCGAGGAACGCCTGCTCGTCCACGGCCGCCGTGGAGACGCTGTTCAGGTCGCGCAGGGTTGCGATCCGTCGCTCACCGATAACGCGCTCGGTCTCCTCGGTGACCACGCACAACATGCCGGCGATGGCGCCGTCGTCGTCGTAGGCCGGGCTGTAGGAGAAGGTGTGATAGCTCTCCTCCTCGTAGCCGCTGCGCTCGAGGAACAGCAGCAGCGACTGATCCCAGGTCGCCTCTCCGGTCTGTAGCACGTGCTCGATCCTGGGGCCGATCTCGGGCCAGATCTCCGCCCACACCTCACGTGCGGGACGCCCGAGCGCCCACGGGTACTTCTCGCCGAGCGTGTCGCGGCGGTAGGCGTCGTTGCAGAAGAACGTCAGCTCCGGGCCCCACGCCATCCACATTGCGAACCGCGACCCCAGCACGACCCGCACGATCGTGCGCAGACTGCTCGGCCACTCGCCCGGTGGTCCGAGCGGGGTCTGATCCCAGTCGACGGCCAGCAGGTCGTTGCCAACCACACCGGAGGCGCGGAGCGCGTCCGTCAACTCCGTTCTGGCCTGTCCCAGGTCGCAAATCCACCCCCCGCGTAACGTGACAGATGCGAACGGTGAGCGCAACGCGGGCACGCCGCAGCGATTGGCGGTCCGGACGGCGGCCGACTCAGCTATCTGCCTGGAAGCGCCCGTCGGCGTAGATCACCTGCTCGGACCCATCGCGCATCACCGCGGTCACGGTGCGATCGGTGGTCGAGACGATGTCGTTGTGGACGGCTGCCTTGAGGTTGTAGCCGAGCTGCTCCCACTCCTCGTCGCTGACCGCGGTTGCGTCTCCGTCGAAGGTGTCGGCGAGCGACATGCCGACGGCCATGTGCGTGTTGCCGAACGGGCCGCCCACGTTCTCGTCGTAGAGCGTGCTGGCCATGAAGCGGTCGATTCGCGACAGTCGCGCGTCGGTCATCGAGAACTCTCCGAGGCGGTTGCCACCCGGGGCGGCGACGATCTGCTCGATCAGCTCCGGATTCTCATCCGCGCTCACGCCGGTGACCAGGCCGTCGGTGAACTCCAGGCGCACCCCGCGGGCGATCATCCCGTGGCTGTAGAGCGGCTCGTTGAACTTGACGTGCCCGTTGGTGCCGCGCCAGTCGGGACTCGTGAAGATCTCGAAGCTCGGGATGTTGCGGCCGCTGCCGCCGATCCACTGGCGACGCTCGCCCAGCGTAAGCCACAGGTCGATGCTCCTCTGCCTCCAGGTGCAGGCGCTCGATCGGCAGCGAGTTGAGCCAATCGCGGTAGTGGTGAATCGACTCGAGCGTCTCCCGCCAGCGCGCAATCGGGTCGGGGTCGTCGAGGAAGCAGGCCTTGATGATCTGGTCCCAGTACTGCTCGACGGTGAGCCCCGCCTCGGCGGCCATTGCGGCGGTGCCCCATAGCCCGATCGTCCAATGCAGCAGACCGGCTGCCTCCTTCTCCTGCTGCCAGGCGATCATCGGCATGAACGCGGCCTGGCGCCGCATCATCTTCTGCGGGTCGACGTCCTTCATCGCCTGGGGGTAGTCGCTGCCGTCGATGTAGATCAGGTGGTCGATCTCATCGAGCAGACCCCGCCGGTACTTCTCGGGGAAGTGGTCGAGCTGTGCGTCATCCGCGAGCTCGTAGAAGTCGCGCTCGAGGTTGAAGCGCTCGTCCTGCGCGGGCGACATCTCTGAGATCACGTTGCCGCCGGAGCGCCACACCGCCCGGCAGACCTCGGCGAAAAGCGGCTTCGTCTCCTCCGATCCAACCACGCGCACTGTGTCGCCGCGCTTGATCCCGTCTCCGTCGCCGAGCGCGAAATCCACCAGCAGGCGGGCGTAGCGGTCGACTATCTCTTCACTTGGCTCGTAGCTCATGCGCGCAGCTTAGGGACTGGCCGAGCCGGAGATCACGACGTCTTCGAGCTGGAACTGTCCCTCGGTGTAGATCACCCGTTCCGAACCGTCGCGCAGCACCGCCGTGACCGTGCGATCGCTGGTGGAGACGATGTCGGTGTGGATCGCCGACTGGTTGAATCCGAGCCGCTCCCAGTCCTCTTCGCCGAGCGCGGACGGGTCGCCGTCGAAGGTGTCCTGGTAGGCGTTGCCGAGCGCCAGGTGCGTATTGCCGAACGGCCCACCGACGTTCTCGTCGTACAGCGTCTCGGCCATGAAGCGGTCGATCGGCGAGAGGCGAGCGTCGGTCAGCGAGAACTCGCCGACGCGGTCGGCGTTCTCGGTGCCGATCATCTCGTGCAGCAGCGGCTCGTTCTCGGCGGCCATCGCGCGGGCGACCCGGCCGCCTCTGAACTCGAGCTCGACTCCGCTGATCAGCGAGCCGAAGGCGTACAGCGGCTCGCTGAAGCGGATCCAGCCTTCGGTTCCGCGCCAATCCGGGGACGTGAAGACTTCAAAGCTGGGAAGGTTGGCGCCGACGCCGTCCTTCCACTGGCGCTGCTCGCCCAGCGAGATCCAGAGGTCGGCATCGGGGCCCAGGATGTGCAGCCGGTCGATCGCCAGCGCGTTCAGCCGGTCGCGGGTGACGCTGATCGTGCTGCGCACCTCGCGCCAGCGCGCGACGGGGTCCTCCTGGTCCAGGAAGCACGCCTTGGTGATCTGCGCCCAGTACTCCTCGACCGACATCCTCGCCTCGGCCGCCATGCCCGGCGTGGCATACCCGGCGACCGTCCAGCTGTATTCGCCGCGGTTCTCCTTCTCCTGCTCCCACAGGCGCACGGGCAGCCGCGACTGCTCGCGCCGCATCTGCTTGGCCGGGTCGATGCCGTCGAGTGAGCGCGGGTTGGTCGGGCTCAAGAGCAGCAGGTCGTGGTCGACCTGGTCGACCAGCGCGCGCGCGTATGTCTCTGGCAGGAACTCGAGCTGCTCGTCGCTGGCGAGCTCGTAAAAGCCGCGCTGCACGTCGCCGTACTCGTCCTCGGATGGCATGTAGGCGTGGATCACGTGACCGCCCGCGCGCCACACGGCCCTGCACGCCTCGACGTAGAGCGGCTTGCAGGCATCGTTGCCGTTGACCTGCACGACGTCGCCCGGCTCGATCCCGTCGCCCCCGCCGAGCGCGAACTCCACGAGCAACCGCGCGTAGCGCTCGAGCACCACCTGATCAGGCACATATCCCACTGCGTCGAACAATAAAGACGCGCGGGGCGGCGGATCCGTGGCGGCCGCCCCGCTGGGCAGCCGCCACGGCTGAAGCGCTCAGGCGGTCGCGGCGGCCTTGTCCTTGACGATCAGCACCGGGCACGGCGCCTCCGCGATGCACTGCTGCACCGACGCTATCGAGGAACGCTCTGCTGAGACCTTTGCGAGTCCGCGAGCCGAGAACCAGGAGATCCGCAGCGGCATGCTCGCATGCGGCGACCAGGCTGGCACCGGCGTCGCCATTGGCGATCACCGCTTCGACCCGCACTCGACCGCTCGCCCGCTACGGCGGCAACGTCCGTGAAGGATCAGCGCCTTGGCCTGCTGCTCGAGCTGCTCGCGATCGAAGGCCCCCGGGATGCCGATCAGCGGGAAACTCCGCCAGGCGAACGAGCGCGCGTCACGTCGGCCTCCGCCCTGCTCGACGCAGAGCGCGTGCTGCTCTCCGACCCATCGACACCAACGACGATCCGGTAACTCACATCGTCCTCCCGCTCAGATCTGAGCCGAGCCTAGGTGGCGGCGGGCACAGCTGCGACCCGTCTGAAGTCCACGTTCGCTTCGGCTTCCAGGTCCTCCAAGCGATTTGCCCGCGGGCTCCGGCAGGCAAGCGACTGTCAACAACAGACCTGCCAGCGCGACGGCGGCGCAGACGCCCTCGACCGTGCGTATGCCCCACGCGTTGAGGTTGTCGGTCAGGAGATACACACCCACGAACGCGCCCATCTTTCCCATTCCGGCAGAGATGCCATGTGCTGTCGTGCGGACCTCGGTCGGGAAGATCTCGGCCGGGTAGATGAATGTGGTCGTGTTGGGTCCGAACTCGGTGAAGAAGTAGCTGATACCGAAGACGAGCACGAACGGCACCACATTGCCGAGACGCTCGGGACGACGGCGATCAGCAAGAACATGCCGGCCATCACCCCGAAGCCGACGGTCTGGATCTTCTTGCGGCCGATCGTCTCGATCTTGGCGATCGCGACGACGTAGCCGGGCAGAGCGAACACGACGAAGATGCAGAGCGTGATCAGCGTCGATTGATCAGCGTCGCGGTCGGCGAGATCAGCTTGCTGACGATCTCCGAGGGGCGCGATCGTGTTGCCGTAGTAGGCGAAGTCGAGCAGGAACCAGCAGATCGCCGCGCCGACCAGCCACTTGAGCAACGTCGAGTTGTGCACGAGCTTGGCCCAGCCTTCGGTGAAGCTCTGTCGCACGACGGCCTTCGATTCGCCCTTCGGGGCCGGCCCGCTCCAGTCGTGGCCTGCGCGATGGCTGCGGCCATTTCGTCCTGTATCGCCCCCGGCCATCGCAAACCGAGGCGTTTCGTGGATCTGGCGGCGCAGGTAGAAGACGGCGAGCCCCGGCACAGCTCCGAAGCCGAGCAGGATGCGCCAGACGATGTCGTCCTTGATCCCAAGGCCCAGCAACAGCACGGCGAACAGCGGCCCGAAGATCGAGTCCGGCGGCCTGCATCGAGAACACCAGTCCGACCAACCGGCCGCGGCTCTTGGTGCCGGCGTACTCACTCATGATCGTGGCGGAGACCGGGTAGTCGCCGCCGATGCCGATGCCAAGGATGCACCGGAAGATGATCAGCCAGGTGATGTTCGGGGCGAACGCTGAGGCGATCGCGCCGGCCGCGAGGATCAGGACCTCGAGATCCGTAGATCGCTTGCGCCCGAGAAAAGAAGAAAAAAACGAGTCCATAGATCCGTTTGCGACCGAACATGTCGGCGACCGCCCGAACACGAGCGCTCCGACCGCTGAGGCGGCCAGGGTGGACGAGGCAAGCAGAGCCGTCTGGGAGCTGTCCAGGTGCCACTGGTCGGTGACGATCTTGACCACGATGCCGATCACGAACAGGTCATAGGCGTCCGTGAAGAAGCCCATGCCCGAGACGAACATGATCTTCAGCTGAAACCGGTTTGGCTTGGCGTCGATCAAGCGCCGCGAAGGCGCTGCGGTCGGCGTGGGCGGTGGTGGACATGAACATAACGATCGCCCACCTCGGGCGATCCGGTGACTGCCGTCCAGCGAAGGTCCGTGAAGCGTCCCTGGAGGACCAGTCTAGCGGCGGCCCGCTCTACTCCGTGGAGGAGAACTCCCAGATCGCCACACCGAGCAGTGCCAGCCCGAGCAGCAGCACCACCGCAGCCTCGAGCACCGCCGGCATCTGCCAGCCCCAGCAGGTGATGCCGGGATCGAGCACATGGCGGGCCTGCGCCGAGATGTCGAGCTTGCTGAACACCAGCCGGCGCATCGGGTCGACCGCGTAGGCGAGCGGGTCGACGCGGTTCAGAATCGTCAGCCACAGCGGCAGTCCGGCTGCCGGGAACAGCGCGCCGGAGATGAAGTACATCGGCATCACGATCATCTGCATGACGCCCATGAACGACTGCATCTGCTTGATCCGGATCGCCACGCTCAGGCCGAACGCCGTGATCGCGAATGCCAGCAACAGCTGCAGCGCGAGCACGCCGAAGATCAGGCCCGAGCGAGTAGGGGACGTCAACGAGCCAGGCGACCGCCAGCACGATCACGCCCTGGAAGGCCGCCACGGTGGCGCCGCCGAAGCACTTGCCGATGACGATCGAGCTGCGCCGGACGGGCGCGACCATCATCTCGCGCAGGAAGCCGAACTCGCGATCCCAGACGATCGACGCGGCCGAGAACATCGCCGTGAACATCACGGTCATACAGAGGATGCCCGGGTAGATGAAGGTCTTCAGGTTGACGCCGTGTGTCCCGGCCGCTGGCGAGCTGTTGAAGTCCGGCGCCGAGCACGAACAGGAACAGGAACGGCTGCACCAGCGAGGTGACGATCCGCATCCGGTCGTTCTTGAAGCGGATCAGCTCGCGGCGCCAGACGATCTTGATCGCGCGCAGCTCCGAGGCGAAGCTGCGCTTCGGCACGTGGACGCGGACGACCTCGATCGGTTCGACCGGCTTTTCCTCTACGACGGTCATCGGCGTGCACCTCCTCCCATCATCTGCATCATCACCCGGTTGCGATGCTTGGACGGGTCCTCCTCGGCGTCACGGATCGTCGAGCCGGTGAACGACATGAAGACGTCATCCAGCGTCGGGCGTGAGACGCTGACGCCGCGGATCGGGGAGGTCGAGCTCGGCGAACAGGCGGGGCACGAACTCCTCGCCGCCCTCGACGCCGAAGCTGACGGCTCCCTCGGAGATCTTCGCCTCGATCGCCGAAGTGCTCGCGCAGCGCTTCGATCGCGGCGTCGTTGTCGTCGGTGTGGATCGTCACGCGGTCGGCGCCGACGTCCGCCTTCAGCTTCTCGGGTGTCTCGAGCGCGACGATCTCACCCTTGTCCATGATCGCGATCCGGTCGCACCATTCCGCCTCGTCCATGTAGTGCGTGGTCATGAAGATCGTGATCTCCTCACGCTCCTGCAGCTCGCGGATGTATGCCCAGATCGAGCGGCGCGTCTGCGGATCGAGGCCGATCGTCGGCTCGTCGAGGAACAGCACCCGTGGCGAGTGCATCAGGCCGCGCGCGATCTCGAGCCGGCGGCGCATGCCGCCGGAGAAGGTCAGCACCTGGCCGTCCTTGCGGTCCCAGAGCCCGACCATCCTCAGCACCTGCTCCATGCGCGGCGCCACGAGCTCCTTCGGTACCCCGTAGAGCTCGGCGTGAAGCTTGAGGTTCTGCGCGGCGGTCAGGTAGCCGTCGAGTGTCGGGTCCTGGAACACCAGGCCGATGTTGCGGCGCACGTCGTCGCGCTCGCGCACGATGTCGTGTCCGGCGACCCGGGCCTCGCCGGAGGTCGGCTTCAGCAGCGTGCAGAGCATGTTGATGGTCGTGCTCTTGCCGGCGCCGTTGGGGCCGAGGAAGCCAAAGACTTCCGCGGCCCCAACCTCGAAGCTGACGCCCTTGACGGCTTCGAATTCGTCGAACTGCTTTTTCAGGTTGTTGACGCTGATCGCAGCTTCGGCCGTGTCTCCCATGGCATGGAGGTTACGGCTCACTCGTCGCCTGCCAGCAGGCGGTAGAGCTTGCGGCGAGCCTCCTCGAGGATCTTGAGGGCCTCCTCGACCTGCTCGGGAGTTCCGTCCTGACCAACGTGCATGACGGCACGCATCAGGCCCTGAAGCGCGTGCCTGAACTGTCCGCGCGGGTTGCCTGCCTCGTCGGCATCCGGCTCCCACGGCGCCTTCTGCTCAGCCGCGCTCGGCGATGTGCTCACGGCCCTTGTCGGTCAGCTCGAAGGAGCGACCGCTGTCACCCTCGGTCTGCACCGAGTGGATCAGGCCCTCGTCCTCGAGCTGCTGCAGCGCCGGGTACACCGAACCCGGGGCTCGGCCGCCAGCGACCGTCGCTGCGCTCCTCGAGCCCCTGCATCAGCTGATAGCCGTTCAGCGGGCTCTCGAGTGAGAGCAGCATCAGCAGCGCCAGACGTACATCACCGCGACGGCGCCTGCGCGGGCCACCGTGGCCGCCATGGCGACCGGGCCCGAACTCGTCGCGGCCCAAAACCGGGGCCGCCCCAACGTTGGCGCGGTCCTGGACCGAAGTCCCCGCGCTCTGTAGAAGAAACGTTCGTTTCTCATGGTTTTCCTTTCTGTGTGTATCACGACACGTCAAAGATATATCGTTACGTATCGCTTGTCAAGCGTAGCAGCGCTCGAGGCGGGTCCGTGGCGCCGCGGACCGATCGCGCAACCAACCCGGATGGGGGAAGCGTTTTACGTCCCCAGGACGTAAAACGCTTCCCCGATACGTGCTGGGGGGTTTCCGGTCCGGGGAACGGCAAAGTCGCCCAGCCGGATCGGCTGATTGGTTCCATCGGTTTCAGCGTCAGGAGCGCGCCGGGGCTGGCGCGCTAGGTAAGTGACGCGGCGCGGGCCCGGAGCACTGCATCCAGACGCGAGAGGCCCGAGCTGACGGCCTCGAGCTCGGCCGCGGTCAGCTCCCGCGCGAGCGCGGCGTCCGCCGCTGCCTCGACGGCTGGGCCTCAGCTCGTCAAGCGCCTGGAGCCGTGTGGCGAGTCGCCCGTCGGTCGCCAGCTCGGTGAGCGCGGCATCGACGGCGATCCGCAGCTGCAGCGCCGCTGCACGGCCGCGGCCGGCGTCGAGGTCGCGGCGTGCGCGCAGCGCGAGCTCCTCGCAGACGAGCACCGGAACGCGTCCCCCGAGCACACCGGCAAGCCGCGCCTGCGGCTCGAGGATGCGGCTGCGCCTGCGCGACTCAGGCACCGGTAGCAGTTCGCGCGCCTTGCTCCAGCGCCCGTGCGCCACCTCTTCGCCCTCGCCGAAGCCGACCCGAGCCACCAGCAGCCGATCGCGTGAGAGCGGCTCGTCGTAGGGATCGGCGGTGACCACGCGGAAGGCGTGCAGGGCGCGCTCGAGCACCCGCAGGTACGCCGCGAGCTCCTCCTCGCCGGCGGCGGCCAGCCAGCGGGCGGCCGCCGCCGCGTCCGGGAACGGCGCCGAGGTCGCGATCACCGTTGCGCGTCCGGTGGCGACCTGCGTCGGCGAGGGGTCTGCCGGTGCCGGACGGTTGCGCCTGGCGAAACGCCGCCGCCGCGACGCACCGAGCGTTGCGAACAAGATCACGTGCGTGGGCTGCGCCTGCGGATGGCTGTTCTCGGCTCGTACGAGATAGCGACCGTCGGGTGGGCCCAGCGGCCAGGGCACCTCGATCTGGCTGAAGGCGAACAGCGGCAAGAGCCGCAGTCTAAGAGTCGCCGCAGGGGGTAGGATCGGCAATATGAACGGCGACGGAGACGGGATTCGCGGACGTGTCACCAAGCAGGGTGAGGAGGCGATCGGCAAGCTCGCCCAGGACCTGCTGAAGAGCCCGCTCGTCACGCGGCACGCTCACCGCAGCATTCGACGCGCGCGAGCGCGCGAGCCGCGCTCAGGAACTCGCGATGACCGCGCTGAATCTGCCGTCGGCGGCAGACCTCGACCGGCTCACGCGCCGGCTGCGATCGGTCTCGCAACGGATCGAGGGGCTCGAGGAGGGCCTCGACCGGATCACCGAGCGGCTCGACAGCTCCCGCCAGACGGCCGACCTCGACCAGCGCCTGGACAAGATGGAGAAGCGTCTGGCCTCGATCGACCGCACGCTGACGCGGCTCGACAAGAAGGTCAGCGAGCCGAGCTAGTCCTGCCCCCGAATTTCCGCATCACGACACCAGCGCAGCGATCGCCAGCCGACCCAGCTCGAGCTCGGCCGCGTGCAGCGCCTCGGGTTCGATGCGCTGTTTCGAGGCGACGATGTCGGAGACGAGCAGCGCGCAGCCGGCCTCGACTCCGCGCCTGGCGGCGACCGTGAAGATCGTCGCGGCCTCCATCTCGACCGCGAGCGCGCCCGCCGCGATCCAGTCGGGCACGCGATCGTCACCGTCGTAGAAGAGGTCTGCGGATACGACGGCCACGGCGTGCGCGCGGAATGCAGCTCGTCTGACAGGAGCGCTTCGGTCAGCGTTCCCGGCGCGCGGACCCGCGCCAGCGGGCGCGTGGCCGCCGAGCGCACGGCTGGTGCCGTCGTCGGCGAGCGCCGGGGTCGACGACCAGCAGCTGCCCGAGCTCGAGCTCCGGGACGAGGCCGCCACAGGTCCCGATCCGCAGCAGCCGCCGCGCGCCGAGTTCGATCAGCTCCGTGGCGACGATCGCCGCGCTCGGGCCGCCCATGCCGGTGCTCTGGATGCTCAGCGGCGCGCCGTCGGGCGCCGTTCCCGTGTAACCCCACAGCCCGCGGTTGTGGTTGAGCATCTTCGGAGCTTCGAGCAGCTCCTGTGCGAGCCGCAGCGCGCGGCCGGGGTCGCCGGGCAGCAGCACGCGCTCGGCCAGCTCGGCGGTCTGATGGATGTGAACCAGGTTGCGCATTGCGCGCGGCGAGCTTAGACCCGTGGCCGGCCATAGACTCCCGCCCTGCGATGACAGCTAAGCAAGCGGCCGCTGCGGTCGGGGTCTCGCTGGACACGCTGAGACGCTGGGTCCGGGAAGGCGTGGTGCCGGAATACGACGGCGCCTGGACGCCTGCCGCGCTCGGCAAGGCGCGGCTGATCCGGCGGCTGCGCGACCGCGGCTACACGCTCGACGCAGATCCGTCAGCGCGACCGAGGACGGGCGGCTGGCGTTCGGGCGGATCCTCGAGCTGTTCGAGGTCGGCGGCGCGAGCCTACACGCGCAGCGAGGCAGCGCGCGCGCACCGGGCTCGACGACGAGACGGTCGAGCGGGTCGCGGCGGGGCTCTGGGTCGGGCCGGAGGAGCCGCTCGACGCGGTCGCGCTCGAGGTGCTCAGCTACGTCGCAGCCGCTGTCGAGGCCGGGCTGCCGCGCCGAGGCGATGCAGCAGCTGACTCGCGTCTACGCGCAGGCGATCAGCCAGATCGCCGACGCCGAGGTGCGGCTCGTCCACCTGTACGTGCACGAGCCGCTGATGCGCTCGGGCGGCTCGGCCGGGGAGATGGCCGACGCGATGCTGAGCGTGGCCGAGGGGCTGCTGCCGCTGAGCACGCCGCTGCTCGAGCAGCTGCACCGGCGCATGCTGATGCACTTCATCGATCAGGACGTCGTCGGCCACATGGAGACCGAGCTCTCCGCCGGACGAGGAGGGGGTCGGGCGCATGCGCGTGGCGATCGCGTTCGCCGACCTCGCCGGCTACACGCAGCTGACCGAAGCGCTGGGCGATCTGCACGCGCTCGACGTCGTCGACCGCTTCATCGCCAACGTCACCGCGACGCTGCCCGACGACGCGCGCGTGATCAAGACGATCGGCGACGAGGTGATGGTCGTCGGTCCGGACCCGGCGGCGCTGGCGGCGTGGGCGCTGCGACTCGGCGGGCTGATGTCCGAGCCCGCGTCCGCGCGCGGCCGTTCATTACGGCTACGCCCAATACCGCGAGGGCGACTACTTCGGGCGCGAGGTCAACCTCGCCTCGCGCGTGCAGGCGCGAGTCGGGCGCCGGCGAGGTGCTGGTCACGCGGCCGGTCGTCGAGGCGAGTGGTGCCGAGCTGAGCTTCGAGCCGCTCGCCGAGGTGCGCCTGCGCGGCTTCAGCGAGCCCACCGAGCTGTTTCGCGTGCTCGGCGGGACTAGTGGCGCGTGAGCACCGTCGAGACGATCCTCGATCGCGTCCGCGCCGAGGGGCTGCTCGCGGCCGGCCAGACCCGTTGTCGTGATGCTCTCGGGGGGACGCGACTCGACCTGCCTGCTCGACGTGGCCGTCGAGGTCAGTGGCGCGGAGGCGGTGAGCGCGCTGCACGTCAACTACGGCCTGCGCGAGGGCGCCGCCGAGGACGAGCGCCACTGCCGCGAGCTCTGCGCGCGCCTCGGTGTGGAGCTCGACAGTCGAACGCGCCGGCGCGCCGGCGTCCGGGAACATGCAGGCCTGGGCACGGGAGCTGCGCTACGGCGCCGCCGCGCTGCTCGCGCTTTCGCGCGCGGCGGACATCGCGGCGGGACACACCGCCACCGACCAGGTCGAGACGATCCTCTACCGGCTGGCGTCCTCGCCGAGCCGCCGAGCGCTGCTCGGCATGCGTCCGCGCGACGGCAACCTGATCCGGCCGCTGCTCGGATTCACGCGCGAGCAGACCGGCGCCTACTGCCTGGAGCGGGGTCTCGGCTGGCGCGACGACGAGTCCAACGACACCGACGCCTACGCCCGCGGCCGCGTGCGCCACGGGCTCGTGCCGGCCCTGCGCGAGATCCACCCGGGCGCCGAGCAGAACGTGCTCGCGCTGGCCGACCGACGCTGCGCGACGAGGCCGACGTCCTGGATGCGCTCGTCGATCGCGAGCTCGGCGGGGCTCGAGCAGATCGAGCTCGCGCGCCTGCGTGCAGCTGCCGGCGGCGATCGCGCGGCTGATCGTGCAGCGGCTGGCGGACCAGGTGCACCAGCGGCCGACGCCCGGGACGAGCCGCCGTCTGGAGGACATCCTGGCGCTGCGCGACAGCGGCGCCGCGCATGTCGATCTGCCTGGCGGCGTTCGCGCGAGCGCGCTCGACGGCGTGCTCAGATTTGCTCGCACGCCGCAGATCGGCCGCAGATCCATAAACTCGATTTCGCGGTGACGAAAGACCTGAACCTGGGCGAGATCATCGTCGAGTCCGATGATCTCCAGCGCCGCGTGAAGGAGCTCGCGAGTCAGGTCTCGAGCGACTACGCCGACAAGGATCTGCTCCTGATCGGCGTGCTCAAGGGCGCGATCTTCTTCCTCGCCGACTTCATGCGCGCGCTGGATATCGAGTGCGAGGTCGACTTCATGGCGATCTCCTCGTACGGCTCATCGACCAAGTCCTCAGGCGTCGTACGGATCCTCAAGGACCTCGACGCCGCGATCGAGGGTCGCCACGTGCTGATCGTCGAGGACATCGTCGACTCCGGGCTGACGCTCCAGTACCTGCTGCGCAACCTGGCCGGGCGCAAGCCGGCGTCGCTCGAGGTCTGCGCGCTGCTGCTCAAGCCCACCAGCAGCCAGGTTCCGATCCAGCCGCGCTACGTCGGCTTCGAGATCCCGGACAGGTTCGTGGTCGGCTACGGCCTGGACCACGCCGAGCGCTACCGCGCGCTGCCCTACGTCGCGGTGCTCAACGCGTAGTGCCCGGGCGGTCGAATATCCCCGTGAACACACGGGGTTGCACCCGTGTGGGCGTGGAAGTGCACCGGTTTGGCCAGCGAACTCTTGATGCTACGCTTGGCCTTTCCCCGCCTGAGCGCCGCACGTGCCGAGTTGGCGGCAAACAGGAGTGAGGCCTGAGACCATGAGCCGTTTCTTCAAGAGCGCAGCCTTTCCCATCCTGATCGTGGTGGTGCTCGCGTTCTTCGCGTCCAAGCTCGTCGGCAGCACCAACAGCGAAGACGGTGCCGACCTTCGGGCAGACGATGACGCTGATCGAGAACAACGACGTCAAGAGCGTCGACGCTCGACCAGAAGGACAACAGCATGACTGTTGTCACGACGGCGAACGAGAAGTACTCGACCGGCTACCCGAGCAACTACGTCTCGACGATCATCAACGACGTCCGCAGTACCGAGGGCGGCGCTGCGCTCCAACGTGCAGGACACGTCGACCAGCGGCTGGCTCTCGCTGCTGACCTATCTGCTGCCGTTCGTGATCTTCATCGGCTTCTGGCTGTTCCTGATGAACCAGGTTCAGGGCGGCGGCTCGAAGGTGATGTCGTTCGGCAAGTCGCGCGCCAAGCGCATGTCGGTCGACTCGCCCAAGATCACGTTCCGCGACGTCGCCGGCGTCGACGAGGCGGTCGAGGAGCTGCATGAGATCAAGGAGTTCCTCGAGAACCCCAAGAAGTTCCAGGCGCTCGGTGCCCGGATCCCCAAGGGTGTGCTGCTCTATGGGCCTCCCGGCACCGGCAAGACGCTGCTCGCGCGCGCTGTCGCGGGCGAGGCGGGCGTCCCGTTCTTCTCGATCTCCGGCTCCGACTTCGTCGAGATGTTCGTCGGCGTCGGCGCATCGCGCGTGCGCGACCTGTTCGAGCAGGCCAAGCAGAACTCGCCCTGCATCATCTTCATGGACGAGATCGACGCCGTCGGCCGCCACCGCGGCGCCGGCATGGGCGGCGGTCACGACGAGCGCGAGCAGACGCTGAACCAGCTGCTCGTCGAGATGGACGGCTTCGAGATGAAGGACAACATCATCCTGATCGCGGCCACCAACCGTCCCGACATCCTCGACCCGGCGCTGCTGCGCCCCGGCCGCTTCGATCGCCAGATCGTCGTCGACCGGCCCGACCGCGTCGGCCGCAAGAAGATCCTCGAGGTCCACACCCGCGGCAAGCCGCTCGCGCGCGAGATCGACATCGACGCGCTGGCCGGCCAGACCCCGGGCTTCACCGGCGCCGATCTGTCGAACCTCGTCAACGAGGCTGCGCTGCTCGCCGCCCGCCAGCGGCAAGCGCGAGATCACGCAGGTCGAGCTCGAAGAGGGGATCATGCGCGTGATCGCGGGCCCCGAGAAGAAGACCCGCGTGATGGGCGAGAAGGAGCGCCGGATCACGGCCTACCACGAGATGGGTCACGCGATCGTCGGCCACTACCTGCCCAACAGCGACCCGATCCACAAGATCTCCGTGATCTCGCGTGGCCAGGCGCTCGGCTACACGATCTCGCTGCCGGGTGAGGACAAGTTCCTGACCACGCGCGCGGAGCTGCTCGACACGATGGCGATGACGCTCGGCGGTCGCGCCGCCGAGGAGATCGTCTTCGGCGAGATCACCACCGGCGCCTCCAACGACCTGGAGAAGGTCACCGCCACCGCCAAGCAGATGGTGATGCGCTTCGGCATGTCCGAGAAGCTCGGCCCGCGCGTGTTCGGCCACGACCACGGCCAGCCGTTCCTCGGCCGTGAGTTCAGCGCCGAGCCGGACTACTCCGATGAGATCGCGCGTGAGATCGACCTGGAGATCCGCCGCATCGTCGAGTCGGCGCACACGCGTCGCCCGCGACATCCTCACCGAGCACCGCGAGGCGCTCAACCGCATCTCCGAGATCCTGCTCAAGCGCGAGACGATCGAGCGCGACCAGTTCGTGGCGCTGCTCGACGGCGACAGCGAGGAGGAGGTGTTCGGTTCGGAGGCGCCACCGCCGCCGCAGCTGCCGATGCCGCCCGCCACGCCCGAGCGCAGCGGCGAGAGCCCGAAGCTGTTCCCGCGGCCGGGTTACGCCGGCGGCACAGCCGAATAGCGCGGCGCAGCCCAGTGCGGCCGGGTCTTGCACATCCGCAGACGGCCCGACTCGGGCCCGCTGGTGCTGCTGATCAGGTGGGGGGTGCCGCTGGTCTTCGTGATCTTCGGGATCGTGATGATCCTGCTGGCCCACGGTCATCTGACGGGGCGTACAGGACAACGCGTCGGAGTCCAACGTCTTCATCACGATCACGTTCACCGACCGCGACTCGATGCTGTCGGCGGTCGGCGTGGCCGCCATCGTCGATCGCGCTGATGATCGTGCTGCTGGGCTGGATGCTGCGGCTGAACGCCGACGAGGCAGGTGACCGCGCCAAGGAGGACGACGCGCGCGAGCACTTCCGCCGCACGGGCCACTGGCCCGACGAGGAATAGCCCTGCGCCGGCAGTCCGCAGCTAGCCGAAGACGCCGGCGAGCCCCGGCGTGCCCGCGGGCGGTTCGAGCCCGGCCTGCTTGCAGAGCTCGAGTCCCGGCTTCATCGCGGGCGCGGCCGCGAGCTTCGGAGGATCGGCGAACGCCGGCCGCTGTGAAGTCGAAGTAATCGGTCATCGGGTGGGCGTTGGCGTCGCGGTAGGTGAGCGCCGGGAGGTTCCACTTGCGCTCGATGAAGGCGAGGATCGAGGTGTGGTCCTGGACCACGTTGGAGACGTAGTTGCTGCGCGCCCACGGCGAGATCACGAACAGCGGCACACGGAAGCCATAGCGGTTGAAGCCACCCGGGGCCAGCGGCACATTCGGGTTCGAGAGCGCGGCCGGATTGGTGATCGGAGCGATGCTGTCGGGCGCGATCGCAGCCGGCGGGGGCACATGGTCGTAGTAGCCGCCGTGCTCGTCGTAGGTGATGAACAGAGCCGTCTTGTGCCAGAGCCGCGACCGCGTCAGCGCGCTGACGACCTGAGCGACGAAGCGCTCGCCAACCTGGATGTCCTGGGGGTTCTCCTCCGAGGTGACGTCGTAGTTCGGGTCGAGGAACGAGAACGCGGGCAGGCTGCCGCTCGCCGCATCACTGAAGAAGCTGCTCATCGGACGTATCCTCGCGGCGCAACCCGGTGAGAGCGAGAACTCGGGCACGATCAGTGCGCTGCTCTCCGGATATTGCTGCACGTAGTTGCGCCAGCTGATGTTGTGTTCGAGCAGCTGGTTGAAGATCGTGCCGTTGGCCGCCGTCGTACGTGAAGGCGTAGTTGTTGGTCGCGGTCAGCCCGGAGGCCGTCCCGCAGAAGAAGAAGCGCCGGTTCGGGTAGGTCTGCGCGAGCACCGAGCAGAAGTACCGCTGCCCGATCGGGTAGTGCTGCGCCAGCGAGTAGGTCGTCGGCAGCGAGTGCTTGTCCCAGTACCACATCGCGACCGCGGTGGAGGCCTGCACGAAGCCGTTGTTCTGACCGTTGTTCCAGGACAGATGGCGATGCGTTCCAGGCCTGAGTGGGGTGGCCCGACTCCTGGCAGGGCGAGCTCGCGAGTCGCGCCGTACGACCTGCGGGCCCTTGATCGCGTACGGCGCGACGCTGCTCGGGTTGGAGTTGACGACGCGCCCGCCCTTCACGGTCAGCCCGTCGACCTTGGTCCGCCCCGTCACCTGGTGGGGAACCATGCCGAGCAGGTTGTCGAAGGAGTGGTTCTCCATCATCAGCACGACGACGTGCTCGATCTGCTCGAGGCCAGGAGTCGGGTGACCGGCCGGCAGATGCGGGAACGGCAGCGATCCCGGCCTGCGCAGGGCGCTCGTGCTGCGCGCGAAGGTCCGCGCCCACGCCGGCAGGCTAGCGTAGGCGCCGGTCGGCGGCGACGCCTGCGGCTGCGGCTCCGCCACGGGCGAGCAGCTGCCGACGGCTGATCGTGGCCTGCTCGCTCATCGGTACCGTGCGGGGGCGACCATGCACGGCGATGTTAACCCGAACGCCGCGCCGACCCGTGACTTCGACGTGATGGGGGTCGTGAACGTGACCCCCGACTCGTTCAGCGACGCCGGCCGCTACTTCGATCCGGCCGCCGCCGTGCAGCACGGGCTCGCGCTCGAGGCGGAGGGGGCTTCGATCCTCGACGTCGGCGGTGAGTCGACCCGCCCGGGCGCGGACCCGGTGGAGGCGGACGAGGAGTCGCGCCGGGTCGTGCCGGTGATCGAGGCGCTCGTCGCCGCCGGGCGTGCGAGCACAGATCTCGGTCGACACGATAAAGGCCGAGGTGGCCGAGCGCGCACTCGCCGCCGGCGCGACGCTCGTCAACGACGTGACCGCGCTGCGCGCCGCGCCGGAGATCGCCGAGCTCGCGGCCGCGGCGGGCGCGCGAGCTCTGCCTGATGCACATGCAGAACCCTCCGAACCAGCCGCCGGCGCCCCGCGCTACGCGGACATCGTCTCGGAGGTCAAGCGCTTCCTCGTGGAGCGCATGGCGTTTGCCGTGGCGCACGGCGTCCCGGAGGAGAAGATCATCCTCGACCCCGGCTTCGGCGGCGGCAGCTTCGGGAAGGACCGTGGCGCAGAACCTCGAGCTGCTCGGCGCCTGCCCGAGCTCGTGGCGCTCGGCCGGCCGATGCTCGTCGGCACGAGCCGTAAGGGCTTCCTCGGCGAGATCACCGGCCGGCCGGCGGACCAGCGCCTGCCCGCCACGATCGCCACCAACGTGATCGCCTATGAGCGCGGGGCGCGCATCTTCCGCGTGCACGACGTGGCGCCGTGTATGCGACGCGCTGACGGTGACGGCGGCGGCGCTGGAGCGAGATGATTGATTCCACGCGGCCGTGGAAGCAATCATCTAGAGTGCTCGCGCCATGAGTACCGAGGACGAGCCGGAGGAGTTCGAGCCGGAGGAGCCGTCAGAGCTCGACGACGACGAAGACTTCGAGGAGGACGACGAGGACGGAGGGCCACCCCGAGCCCGAGGTCACGATCGAGATCAGCGGGCTGTCGCTCTACACGCACATGGGCGTCACCGCCGCCGAGCGCGAGATCGGCCAGCGCCTGCTCGTCGACCTGCGGCTCGATATCGGCGAGTGCGACGCGACCGTCACCGATCGGATCGAGGACACGGTCGATTACGGCCAGGTCTGCGAGCTCGTCAACCTGGTCGCGCAACAGCGCGAGTACCGCACGCTCGAGCGCTTCTGCGCCGCCGTCGCCGACCGCCTGATCGAACGCTACGAAGTGCATGCCGTCTGGGTCAAGGCCGCCAAGCCGGAGCCGCCGATCGCGCTCACCGTGGGCGAGGTCTCGGTCGAGGTCTGGCGCGAGGCGTGAGTTCGCCGGAGTCAGTCGGCGATTTGAGTCCCTCCGCCCACCCCCGCCTCGCCGCCCCAGACGAGGCAGGAAGGGCATGCTGGGGCTGGGGTCGAACATTGGCGACCGCCGCGCGAACCTGCAGGCGGCCGTCGATGCGCTGCCGCGCCACGGCGTGACGCGTGCTGCGCTCGCTCCTCGACCTACGACACCGAGCCGGTCGGGCTGATCCTCGACCAGCCGGAGTTCCTCAACGCGTGTATCGAGATCGAGACCGAGCATGATCCACTCGCAGCTGCTCGACGCCTGCAAGGAGGTTGAGCGCGAGGTCGGCCGCGCGGCCGGCGGCCCGCGCCACGGCCCGCGCGTGATCGACGTCGACGTGCTGCTGCTCGGGGATCTCGACTACGAATCTGACCGGCTCACGCTTCCGCACGAGCAGGTCACCAGCCGCCGCTTCGTGCTCGTGCCGCTGCTCGAGCTCGATCCGGAAGTGACGTTGCCCGGCGGCGAGCGGCTCGCCGGCTCGCTCGCCGCGCTGGGAGGCGGTCAGCAGGTCCGCGTCGCCGGACCGCCGCTCTCCATATAGTCCAGCCCCGATGTCAGAGCAGAGCGCGCAGGGCAAGCTGCTGGTGGTCGACGTGGGAAATACCCAGACCCACTTCGGCGTCGTTCGACCACGGTTCGGAGAGCATCGCCGAGCAGTGGCGCTTCGCCACAGTGCGCGACTCGACCGCGGATGAGATCGCCTCGCTGCTCGCCGGCCTGCTCGCGCTGCGCGGCTCTCAGCTTCGCCGATATCGGCGGATCGATCGTCTCGTCGACGGTGCCGCAGCTCTCCGAGCAGTGGGCTGCGGTCGCCGATCGCTATCTGCGAGTGGAGATGCTCAGCGTCGGACCAGCGCTCAAGACCGGCATGCCGATCCGTACCGAGAACCCGCACGAGGTCGGGGCTGACCGACTTGTCAACGCGGTCGCGGCTTATGCGAGGACCGGCTCGACCTGCGTGGTCGTCGATTTCGGCACCGCCATCACGTATGACGCCGTTTCCGCCGACGGCGAATACCTCGGCGGCATCATCACTCCCGGGATCGAGATCTCACTCGACGCGCTGTCGGAGCGGGCGGCCAAGCTTCCGCGCGTCGAGCTCACCGAGCCACGGGCCGTGATCGGGCGCTCGACCGTCGAGGCGATCCGCAGCGGCATCGCCTTTGGCTTCGGCGGGCAGGTCGAGGGCATCGTCCGACGGTTGCGGGAGGAGCTGGGTGAGAGCACCAGGGTGATCGCAACCGGCGGCTTCTCGACCGTGATGTACCCGTTCATCAAGGACACGATCGACGAGGTCGACGAGGTCCTGACGCTGACGGGCCTGCGCCTGATCTGGGAGCGAAACAGGTAGGTCTGAGGGCACTAAATACCGGCCGCCGGCACCGGCACGTCTGGCGACATCGCCACCGCCGCGGCCAGCTGCAGGAGCCCGCGGCTGGCACGACTCCCGGGAGCGGCCGCCCGCGCGAGGCCGTAGGCGTGCAGCAGCTGCTTGATCGCGACGAAAACAGGGAAATCGTCGATCTCGTCGGGCACCTCGCAGGCGAGCTCGGCCAGCGCCACGAGCTCGCGAGCCGTCACCGGTACGGAACTCGAGCAGGGCGCCGACCTGCAGGTAGTTGGCGACGCGGTCGAGCAGCAGGTGGCTGGCCCGCTCGCGCTCACCCACCGCGGGGCCGGCGACCGCCAGGCTCTGTCCCCGAGCGAGCCGCAGCGACTGGCCCGATGCGATCAGCGCAACCTGGTCGGCTGTGAGACCGGCCTGCAGCGCCAGGCGCAGCTGCGAGGCCGCTGCCACGCCGGTCATCCCGTAGGGGGCGTCGGAGGCGAACACGATCTGTGCCGGCGGCACCAGGGCGAACAGCGCCATCAGGTCCTGCGAGATCCACCATGCGGTGTCGAAGAGCACGTTGGGCAGGTCGACGCACGCTCGCCAGATCCACGCCAGATCGGACACGGCCGCGTGCGCGAGGATCACGCGGGCGTTCGGGTAGTCACGCGCGTACCCGATCACGTGCTCACCAAGCGCCGGGATCCCGCGTCCGGCGTGGATCAGGATGGGGAGCGTGCGATCGTGCGCGAGCGCGAACAGCCGGGGCACGTCCGGATGGTCGAGTGTGAACTGCTCCGCGCGTGGATGCAGCTTGATTCCCCGCGCGCCCCGGGCGAGCGCCCGCTCTGCCTCGAACAGCGCCCGATCGCCCGGTTTGACACGGCAGAACGGCACGAACAAGCCGTCGCTGCCGGCTGCCGTCTCGATCACGAAGTCATTGGCCGGCTGGTATCCGTCCGGCTCGTGCATCGGGAAGACAAAGCAGCCACATGCATCCGCGACGCGCAGCCCGGCCAGCAGCTCCTCCGGGCTCTGGCGCATACCGTCAGGGTCGTTCTCCCCGAGGTGGGTGTGGGCGTCGAATAGCTGCAGGCCGGGCACCTGATCACGGATCACCTGCAGCCACGGCGCGATCACGGCATCTGGATCCACACCGGGATTCGTACCATGAACGCGATGGGCACGAGTCAGACACCTCCCCGATCGCTCACCGAGCCGTGGCAGCTCGGCGGGATCACGATTCCGAATCGTGTCGTGCTCGCGCCGCTTGCCGGGATCGGCAACTGGTTCGTGCGCCTCCAGGCCAAACGCTATGGCGCGGGCCTGACGGTGTCGGAGATGGTCTCGAGCCACGCCGTGCATTACGGCAACGAGCGAACCTGCCGGGAGCTGCTGCGTATCCACCCGGACGAGCATCCGGTGTCGGTACAGCTGTTCGGCGCCGACCCTGATGTGATGGCCTCGGCCGCCGAGCGCGTCGCCGCCGCAGGCGCCGACCTGATCGACATCAACATGGGCTGCCCGGTCCCGAAGGTCTGCAAGACCGGCGCGGGCGCCGCGCTGCTGGAGGATCCAGACCGCGCGGTGGCGGTTGCGCGCGCGGCGGCAAACGGGAGCGGCCTCCCGGTCACCGTGAAGCTGCGTACAGGGCTGCGGCCGGGCGACGGCAAGGGCGTCGCTGTGGCACGCGACCTCGCCGAGCGCGGCGGGGTCGCGGGGCTCTCGATCCATCCCCGTCACGCCTCGCAGCGCCACAGCGGCAAGCCCGACTATGAGCTCGCGGCCGAGTTGGTGCAGGAGCTGCCTGTGCCGGTGCTGCTCTCCGGTGGGCTGCGCTCGGCGGAGCTCGCGCGCGAGGCCTTCGAGCGCACCGGGGCCGATGCGATCCTGCTTGCGCGCGGCTCGCTCGGCAACCCGTGGGTGTTCGAGCAGCTCGTCGGGCTGCGTGTCGACGAGCCGACGCAGGAGGAGATCGTCGAGGAGCTCAACTGGGTGCTGGACTGCGCGGTCGAGCACATGGGCGCCGAGCGCGCCAACCGCTACCTACGCAAGTTCTACCCGTGGTACATCGAGCGTCTCGGCGGCACCCGTGCCGAGCAGGCGGCGTTGCAGGCAGCGCTTCAGCAGGCCGACAGCATCGAGCACGCGCGCGAGCTGTTTGGGGCCGCGGCAACCGTGGTCAGCGGGGCCGCTTTCAGTTTGTGAGGACCGTGCGCCGGGAACCTGGTACCGGGAGGTCTATACTCTCCCGCCCACGCAACAGAACGTGCCGTGGACTCCCCGCACTTGCGGGCTTTTTCTGTCCTATCGACGGATTATCAGCACATGCCCAAGGACGTCATTCTCACCCCCGAAGGTCTTACCACGCTCAAGTCTGAGCTCGAGCACATGTCGACCGTGCGCCGGCGTGAGGTCGCCGCACGGATCAAGGAGGCGCGTGAGTTCGGCGACATCTCCGAGAACGCCGAGTACGACGACGCCAAGAACGAGCAGGCGATGCTCGAGGCGCGGATCGCTCAACTCGAGGAGAAGCTGCGCTCCGCGACCGTGATCGATGCATCCGAGCTCGACAACGACGTTGTTCGCGTCGGCACGATCGTGCACGTCGTCGACGGCGACGGCGGCAAGCACAAGTACACGATCGTCGGATCTGCGGAGGCCAAGCCGGCCGAGATGAAGCTCTCGAACGAGTCGCCCGGTGGGCAAGGCGCTGATGGGCCGCAAGAAGGGCGAGACCGTCACGGTCGCCACGCCCCGGGGCGAGCGCCAGCTCAAGATCTCCAAGATCGAAGTCGCCTGAGCCGCCGGGCCTGGTCCCGTGAGCGACCCAGGCGACGAGCAGGCTCGGCGAGGAGCAGCCCGACGTCTTCGCCGCGCGCCGCCAGAAGCTGGCGGCGCTGCGTGCGGCCGGCGTCGAGCCGTTCCCGTACGACGTTCTCGGGTGTCGAGCCGATCGCCTCGGTGCGCGAGGCGCACGCGCGGCCTCGAGGCGGGCGAGGAGACGACCGCTTCCCACCGCGTCGCCGGCCGTCTGGCGGCGCGCCGCGGCCAGGGCAAGATGGCGTTCCTCGACCTCGTCGACCGCTCCGGCCGCATCCAGCTGCAGGCTCGGGTCGACGAGCTCGGCGACGGAGCGCATGCAGCTGCTGCTCGACCTCGATCTCGGCGACCTGATCGGCGTCGACGGCATCGCCTTCAACTCCCGGCGCGGCGAGCTGTCGCTGCGCGTGACGGACTTCGAGCTGCTGGCCAAGTCGCTGCGCCCGCCGCCCGACAAGCACCACGGACTCACCGATGTGGAGACGCGCTTCCGCCATCGCGAGGCCGACCTGATGTCCAACGAGGAGACGCGCGCGGTGTTCATCACGCGCGCGCGGATGATCTCGGCGGTCCGGCGCTACCTCGACGATCAGGGCTTCATCGAGGTCGAGACGCCGATCCTGCAGCCGCTCTACGGCGGCGCCGCCGCACGGCCGTTCACCACCCACCACAACGCGCTGGACCGTGACCTGTACCTGCGGATCGCGAGCGAGCTCTACCTCAAGCGCCTGATCGTCGGCGGGCTCGAGCGCGTCTATGAGATCGGCAAGAACTTCCGCAACGAGGGCCTGTCGCACAAGCACAACCCCGAGTTCACGATGATCGAGTGGTACGAGGCCTACGCCGACTACATGGACGTCGCCGAACACTTCGAGGCAGCTGATGCGCTTCGTGGCCAGCGGAGATCGGCTATGACGGGCCGATCGACTTTCAGAGAGCCCGTGGCATCGCGAGACGCTGGCCGGCGCGATCGAGACGCGCACCGGAATCGATATCCGCGCCCACCGCGATCGAGATTCGCTGGCCGTCAGCGATGGCGGCCAAGGGGCTGCCGGTGCCGGAGACCGATACCTGGCCGCAGCTGGTCGACGAGCTCGTCTCCAAGCATGTCGAGCCGACGTTGATCGAGCCGACGTTCCTGTTCGACTACCCGGTCGAGATCTCGCCGCTGGCCAAGCGCCATCGCAGCGAAGCGGGGATGGTGGAGCGCTTCGAGGCGTTCATCAACGGCATGGAGGTCGCCAACGCCTTCTCCGAGCTGAACGATCCGGATGACCAGCGGGAGCGCTTCGAAGGAGCAGCGTGCGCTTGCCGCCAGCGGCGACGAGGAGGCGCAGCCCTACGACGAGGACTACATCCAGGCGCTCGAGTACGGGATGCCGCCGACCGGCGGGATCGGGTTCGGAATCGATCGCATGGCGATGATGTTCACGGGACAGCGCACGATCCGCGAGGTCGTGCTGTTCCCGGCGATGCGCGATTAGCAGCGCCGATGGCGCCCGCGGGGCGCCCGTCAACGTTTGATCTGTTTTCCGGGGTGACTCGGTAAAGCAATCTGCCCGTAGGCGCCGAAGCCATCTCGGACCGTGCGCAGGCACATCAAGAGGCTTCGGGCAGAGAACGGGCAGGCGCTCGTGGAATTCGCGTTCGTGATTCCACTTGTGCTGCATGTTCCTGTTCGCGATCGTGGACTTCGGGCTGGCCCTGAACCAGCAGAACTCCGACACGAACATCGCCAACGTCGCCGTGCGCGAGGCCGCCGTGGTCGGCACGACCACCTATGCCATGTGCGGGACCACCACGGAAACCACGCTGAGCGCGTGGGCGACGTGCGAGTCGAGCCAGATGGGCGGGCCCACGCTGCACAAGCGTCTGCGTCGGTGACATCGCCACCAGCACCTCCCCGGCGAGTTCCACGTATACGACCGGCGATCCGATCGAGGTCAAGGTTGGCTCGTCGTTCTCGTGGCTGAAGTTGATCACCGGTCATGTCAGCAACCTGTCATCGAGCATCGGTGCGAACGCCACCATGCGCGTGGAGGGCGCCTTGACCGGCACCAACCCATTCCTCACTCCGGTCTGTACGTCCTAGGCAACGGTGCGGTCTGATGCACGCAAGGTCGACTTTCCTGTCCACGAATCAAGTTCGTCGCCGATCGAGCCGATAGCAGCTACCGAACCAACTTGGAGCGCGTGTAAATGGAAGCCCATCGTCATTTCGGCAAGCTTGGAAGAGGCGGGTCTCGCGGTCTGTCGAGTCGTAAGAACTCGATGCTGATCGCGGTGCTCTCCGCCGTGCTTGCGGCTGCACTGATCTATCTGTTCGTCACTCACTACAAGAAGAACACGGCACAGCCGACGGCCCCGCTCGCGGTGACTGTGTGGGAAGCCACGCATACGATCCCGCAGGGGACACCCGAGTCGGCGATCGCCTCAGCGGGCGACTTCAAGGCCTGTTCAGGTCCCGGTCACGCAGGCAGTGCCGGGCGCGATCACGGATCCCTCGGTGGTTGCCGGTGAGGCGACCTCGACTGCGATCGCGGCCGACCAGCAGGTGACCGCATCCGACTTCACGCGCACGCCCGCCATACTCTCCGCGGACCTGACGAAGAACCAGCGAGCTGTCGCATTCTCGTTCGACAGTGAGCACGGCCTCACCACCTGGCTGGCCGCAGGCGACACCGTCGACGTGATGGTGGTCAACGGAGCCACGCACAAGACTGAGCTTGTCGACCAGAACGTGGCGGTGCTGGAGAACGAGCAGGGACTGGTTGTCCTGAAGCTCACCGACAAGCAGGCGCTGCTGGTGACTGCGGCGACGACCAATGGCAGCCTCTGGCTGTCGCTGAGGCCGGCGCTCAACGCCGCGAACTCTGTTCCAGTCTATTCCGTGGGGAGCTAGCGAAATGGCACGCCGAATCACCGCTGCAGTCGCGCACGACGAGACGGCTCCGATCCGTCTGATCAGCGAGCACATCCCGGAAGACTCGGGGATCGAGGTGGGCGAGGAGTTCACGACCTTCGAACTGAACGCCGACGCGATCCTCCGGGCTGGACGTGGATCTGCTGCTCGTGGCGTGCAGGGAAGGTTCAGGATCGGCCCTTGAGCTCGTCCGGCTCTGGCATACGGTGCGCAGTCGCACACCGGTCGTCGTGCTGTCACACGGCAGCGACCAGGAGTTCGTACAGGCAGCCTTCGAGGCCGGTGCTGATGACTTCATGGTGATGCACCCCGGACCGTACATCCCCGAGCAGATCGGTCGAGACGTCGAGTTCGCGATCCGCAAGGCGGTCACGCGCAACCGCACAGGCAACGATCGCGGTACCGAAGCCGGCACGCTCATCGCTGTGCTCGGCTCCAAGGGCGGGGTCGGCAAGACGGTTTCGGCGACCAACCTCGGGGCGGCGCTCGCCACCCGCGGACGCCGCACCGCACTGATCGACCTCGATCTGCAGTTCGGGGACGTGGCGCTGGCCCTCGGCCTGGCTCCGGAGACGACGCTGTTCGATCTGGCGGTGTCCGGCGGCAGCCTCGACAGCGACAAGCTCGATGACTTCATGTTGCGACACTCGAGCGGGTTGCGAGTGCTGGCTGCCCCGGCGCGTCCGGATCAGGCCGTGTCGGTCACCGCGCAGATGATCACGACCGTCTATTCGCTGCTGCGCGAGGAGTACGACTTCATCGTGGTCGACACGCCGCCGGCCTTCACCTCTGAGGTCATCGCGACGGTCGATGTCGCCGACTGGATCTGCATGGTCGCGATGTTCGACGCGCTATCGCTCAAGAACACCCGTCTGGGGCTCGACACGCTCGAGCTGATGGGGCATCCGGCTGACCAGGTGCGAATTGTGCTCAATCGCGCCGGCACCAACGTCGGTATCTCCGACAGCGATGCTGTCGAGATCCTCGGGCGCAGGCCGGACGTGCTGGTACCCAGCGACCGCGAGATCCCAGTCTCGATCAACGACGGCGTGCCGATCACACTGTCTGGCAGCCGCTCACCGGCTGCGCTCGCGGTTCACTCGCTTGCCGAGATGTTCCTGCAGGATCCGGGAGTCGAATCTGCGCAGGTGGCCGAAGTGCGGACCAAGGTCCGCGCTCGACGCGGCTTCTTCCGGCGCAAGCCTGCGACGACGGCTTCGCCTGAGCCGGCCAGCGGTCAGTAGGGGTCACCGTGGAACTGCGCGAGCGGCTCGCCGGCAGCCAGGTCCCGACGGCGCCGGAAACGGCTCAGTCGGACTCGTTTGTCGAGCTCAAGGACCGCATTCACACCGCCGTCATCTCGGAACTCGGGCCGCGGCTCTACAACGAAGCGCTCTCCCAGGGCGCGCTGCGTGACGTGGTCCTTGCGGACGTACGTCAGCGACTCGCCCAGGAGCGCGGTCTGGCCACCGCCGACCGCGAGCGGCTGACACAGGAGATCGCCAACGACACGCTCGGGCATGGTCCGATCGAGCCGCTGCTGCAGGACGACACCGTCACCGAGGTCATGGTCAACGGTCCGGCCGATGTCTGGGTCGAACGAGCTGGAAGGCTCGAGAAGACTGGCGTGCGGTTCACCGACGAACACCACCTGCGGCGGATCATCAACAAGATCGTTGCGCAGGTCGGCCGGCGTGTGGACGAGTCTTCGCCGATGGTCGACGCGCGCCTGCCCGACGGCAGCCGTGTCAACGCCGTGCTGCCGCCGCTCTCGCTCACCGGGCCGCTGCTCACGATCCGCAAGTTCTCCAAGAAGCGCTGGGATCTCGGCGATCTGGTGGGGATCAATTCGCTCACCCCCGCAGCCAAGGAGTTCCTCGACGCCGCCATCCGGGCGGAACTCAACATCCTGATCTCCGGCGGTACCGGCTCGGGCAAGACGACACTGCTGAACGCGCTTTCGAGTGCGATCCCTGCCGACGAGCGGATCGTGACGATCGAGGACGCAGCAGAGTTGCGACTGAACCAGGAGCACGTGCTGCAGGCTGGAATCCAGGCCCAAGAACGTCGAGGGTCAGGGTGAGGTGCCGATCCGCGAGCTCCTCCGCAACTCACTCCGCATGCGACCGGATCGGATCATCGTCGGCGAGACCCGCGGCGCCGAGGCGCTGGACATGCTGCAGGCGATGAACACCGGCCATGACGGGTCGATGTCCACCTGCCACGCCAACACTCCCCGCGACGCGGTCGCCCGTATCGAGAGCATGGTGCTGATGGCCGGGCATCGACTTCCCGATGCGTGCCATCCGGCAGCAGCTGTCGCGCGCGCTGGACCTGATCGTGCAGATCGAGCGCTTCAGCGACGGTGCGCGCAGGATCACCAGCATCACCGAGGTCCAGCGCATGGAGGGTGACACCGTGACGCTGCAGGACATCTTCGAGTACCGCTTCGACAAGGCCGACGGCGACGGCTGGTCAGCTCGTCTACACAGGGCTGCGGCCGACCTGCGGCAAGTTCGAGCGCAACGGGGTCCGCCTGCCCGCTTACATGGATCAGCACAGCTTCGGCGCAGAGCGCCCGGTCGCCGGGCAACCGGTACCGCTGGCGGTCGCCGCGACCCCTGGAGACTTCGGCATCCGACCCGGACGGGTTGAGAGGCGAAACGGCCGATGAGCATCGACTCGCTCCGTCGTCGCGGCAGCGATCAGCGCTGGGCGCCGGGCTGCTGCTCGGCGTTTCCATATTCATGCTGCTCGGGCGCGGCGAGACGGTGGCTGACCGAGTTAGCGCGTACGTCACCCTGCGGCGCGACGACCCTGAATCGAACAAGTCCCTGATCGAGCGCGCCCTGGGCGACAAGCAGGCGCGCAAGATCGCGCGCTCGCCATTCCTCACGCAGCTGCGGATCGAGATGGAGGTCGCCGAGATCAAGGTCGGGTCTCGAGCAGTCTCGCGGTGCTCGTGGTCCTCGCGACCGTCCTCGTGGGTTGGTTGCTTGCCGTCAAGACCCACAGCCCGTTTGGCGCACTGCTCGCACTGTTCGTGCCTGTTGTCGCGCAGGTCGCGATCAGGACGCTCGGCCGCCCGGCAGCGCCGCGCAGTTCTCCGAGCAACTGCCGGACAACCTGCAGGTGATCGCATCGGCGATGCGCTCAGGCCAGACGTTCGTCGGTGCGCTGCAAGGCGGTGCTCGAGGATGCTCCCGAGCCGTCACAGCGCGAGCTCCGCAGGGCTGTCATGGACGAGCAGCTCGGCATCCCGCTCACCGATGCGCTGGGGCAGGTGACCGAGCGGATGAAGAGTGAGGATTTCCAGCACGTCGCGATCGTCGCCTCGCTGCAGCGCGAAACGGGTGGCAACACGGCCGAGGTGCTCGAGCTTGTCGCCGAGACGGTGCGCGCAGCGGATCGAGATCCGGCGGCTGGTCCGGGGCCTCACCGCTCAGGGCCGGTTGTCCGGAGGCATCCTCGCGATGCTGCCCGTCGGTCTGCTGCATCTTCATCTCGACGATGAACCCGACTTACGTGCACCCGTTGTTCCACACGACGACTGGACTGATCGCGCTCGGAGTGGCGCTCGGTCTCGTCGTCGCCGGCGTGCTTGTCATCCGCAAGATCATCCAGATCAAGATCTGACACATGATGTCCCCCTACGTATATCTGGTTCTCGCTGCGATCTGTGCGGGCGTGGCAGTGTTCGCACTCGTCTCGGCGCAACGGCCGCAGGTCCTCGGCGGTAGACCGTGTGCAGTCGGTCATCGACTACGGGCTCGAAGGCGGGTCGTACCCCGATGGACACCGATATCAGCGTCTATCTGGACAACGAGCCCAGTCAGAGCCTCGTGTCTGGCGATCGCGACGCGCCTCGGCGGTCTCTTCTCAGGCCGCCTGACGACAGTGCGCGAAGAGGCGATCCGCGAGCAGTTGATGGCCGCCGGCTTGTACATGATCTCCGCTCGCGACGATCATCGGTTACCGAGTCCTGCTGACCATCGCCCTGCCGGTGCTTGCATTCCTGCTCGTGGGTCTGCACAGCATCCTGAGCGTCTTGATCATCTGCCTGGCGGCGTTCGCCGGCTGGGTACTTCCGTTGACATACGTGCAGCGCAAGGCGCGCCTGCGGATCAGTACGCTCGATCGCGCGCTCCCCGACCTGATCGACCTGATGTGCGTGATGATCGAGGCGGGCCTCTCATTCCCGCAGTCGCTGCGGCTCGCGTCGGACCAATTCGGACCGCCGCTGAGCGACGAGCTTCGCCTCACGCTTCAGGAACAGACGATGGGTTTGTCTATGGACGAGGCGCTGGCACACCTGGCGCGACCGAGCGGACACTCCCGCCATGAGGTCATTCGTCCGCACGATGTCCCAGGGCGAGCGCATGGGCATCTCGCTCGGGCAGATCATGCGCAACCTCGCGCACGAGATGCGGGCTCGGCGTCGCTCCCAGGCGGAGGAGCGTGCGCAGAAGACCCCGGTGCTGATGCTCTTTCCCCTGGTCTTCCTGATCTTCCCGGCGATCTTCATCGTGCTGATGACGCCCGCCGTGATCAACCTGATCAAGAACCTGCACGGGTTGTGAGATCGGGATCGGCGCCCGGCCGGCGCTGCGTCCTGTCGAGTCGGCGCTGAGCGCCGTCGCCTCGAGCCGGCGCTGAGCGCCATCCCCTCGAGCTGGCGCTGATCGGTGGCTCTCGCAGTGTCTGAGCTCCGGCAGTCGCCATCTCTCGCGTGGCCGGCGACCGCTCCGCTTCGCGTCGCACGCAGCCTCCCACCGCTGCGTCCGCGTCCAACCGCTGCGTCGCGTCCAACGCGCGTCGCGTCCAGCCGCTGCGTCGCGTCCAACCGCCGCGTCGCGTCCAACCGCTGCGTCGCGTCCAACCGCCGCGTCGCGTCCAACCGCCGCCGCAGGGATGTCAGCTGAGTCGCCTGACAGGCGTCGTGGGAGAGCCGACTCGATGTCGACCCATTGCCCGCCCGAGTGACGGGTCGGACGTGGTGAACGGATGTGTCAGGCGGACACTAGGGCTCTGGCCGATCTCGCCTGATGAGAGTCACTGGGGAGCGGTGACATCACCCCTTAAACGTGTGAGGGCCGGTCCTTTTGGGACCGGCCCCGTGAAGTCACGAGTCACACGTAGTGGGTCTGAGTTCCGAACTCAGGTGTTAAGGCTGCTGCCAACCGTCGACAGGGCATCGTTCACCTTGCCTCCGAGGAACTGCAGAGCGACGATCGCGACGATGGCGATCAGCGCGAGGATGAGGGCGTACTCAGTCAGACCCTGTCCCTCGTCCTCATCCATCAGGCGAGCAATAGCAAGCTTCATGTTGATGAAGAGCTTCAGCATGTAGTTGTCACCTCCCCCCAGTGAGTTCGGGTGGGCAAATTTTTCCTCCGTGACGCAAGCGTCAGGTCTGGAAGCTTGTTGATAGTCCCGTACCGACGCCGCTTCCAGGCATCGTGGAGACTCCATCGGTGTAATTTCTGCCCGACTTGAGCGTTGCACTCCGAAAAGCTGGACGCCTGTTGGACCGGATAGCGGATCAACGTCAGGAAAGGCCCTGCACAGAGGCGTTAAACGCTGTCTGTGGCGCGTGCTCCTGGCTCAAACGGGCGTTGGACACATCTGGACGTATGTATGGCGCCGAGACCAGCCACGCTGCAGGAGCGAACTGACACTGCTCAAGCCGGGCCTGGGAAATGACGAAACACACCGCATGCCCTCGGATGCGCTCGGCGATACAGCAACTGCGGCATCCGTAGCCCGTCCGGCAGTCACTGGCGGGCGTGAGCGGCCAGCTTGACCTGAACCTGCAGACGTGTCACGGACTGGCTGCAGGCGCGTGCGATGTTTGTCATCGCCGTCAGTGCCGTGCTCATCATCAGCCTGCTGGGGATTCCGCGGCACCTGAGCCAGGACGGTTGGCTGGCGTTGATCGCGGGTCGCACGGTCGCAGCGCATGGGGTTCCGCAGCACGATTACTTCGCGTACCTGACTCACGGCGTGCGCTGGGTTGACCAGCAGTGGCTCGCGCAGCTGGCGATGTATGAGGTGCAACACCTCGGCGGACTGCCGTTGCTGTGCGTGTTGTACGTGCTGGTCACGGTGGCGGCCTTTGCCGGTGCGCTGGCTGCGGCGCGCCGTCTCGGCGCCGAGGATCTGCACGTGCTGGTGGCGACGGTGCCCGGAGCTTTCTTCTACCTCGTGACGGCGCTGTCGATCCGCACGCAGGGACTCGCCTATCCGTTGTTCGTTACGACACTGTGGCTGCTTGCCTCGGAGCTACGTGGGCCGACGCGCCGGCGGCGCGTCTACTGGGTCTTTCCGATCCTGGTGCTGTGGGGCAACCTGCACGGCTCCGTGACCCTGGGCGTCGGTCTGGCGGTGCTCTACGGCCTGGTGTTGCTGATGCGGAACCTGCGCGGCCAGGGCCTTCGCGGGTTGGCCGACGGCCGTGCGCTGGCATTCATCGTGATCTCCCCGTTGACGCTGCTGGCGACGCCCTATGGCACGGGCATGCTGCACTACTACAGCGTCACCTTGATGAATCCGCAGTTCAGTCGGATGGTGACCGAATGGAAGCCGGTCGTCTCGGTGCCGGTGCTGGCGATACCGCTGTTCGTGCTCATTGCGGTGACGTTTGCCGCTGTGGTGCGAGTGCTGATCCGGGCGCGCTCGGCAACGGCGTCCCGCCCGGCGCTGTTCGATGTGCTGGCACTGACGGCATTGGCGGTCGGTGCGGTCATGGCCGTACGCAACGTGACCTGGTTCGGGCTCGCGTTCGTGGTGCTGTTCCCGGCGATCCTCACCCAGGCCAAGGGCGGCAAGCCGGCTCCCTTGCGCCGCTCGCGCGCCAACCGCATGCTGGCGATCGCGATGATGGTCGTTGCCGTCATGGCGACCGTTGCGGTCCTCGGGCGTCCATCCGGCTGGTTCACGAGCACGTATCCGACAAGGGCGATCCCGACGTTGCGCAGCGCTGATCGCTCGGGATCCGGATGCGAAGGTCCTAGCCGATGTGCGTTACGCAGATTGGCTGGTCTGGGAGGACCCGCGGCTGTTCAGCGGCCGGGTCGCCTACGACACCAGCTTCGAGCTGCTGACGACAAGGCAGCTCTCTGCGATCGCCGACCTCGCCGCCAAGACGAACGCGGCCCGAGGTCTGGACGACGAGTTCCAGATCTGGATGTTGTATCCCGGTAACCGGAGCGTGAATCGGATCCTGCTCCACCGCTCGCACGTCAAGCTGATCAGCCGAACCCGAAAGGACATCATCGCGCTCAACGGTGGCGGAGCACACGCATGAGCGCTAGCCGGTTCGATCCAGTGGGTCGTGAGTTGTGGCGGTCAGGGGTCAGCAACCCTCACGTCCGCGCTCTGTCCGATGTGCTGTTCGTCACCGTGCCGGTCCTGTTCGTCGCCGTGCTGGTGGTGAGCGTCCTTCACGGTCCGTTTTCGGCATTGGACTTTCGCGACGCGTACTGGTTCGGCGGTCACCGGGTGCTCGTGGGCGGTAACCCCTATGTGTGGACGTCCGCCCAGTTTCGAGAGGGCGTGGCGTTCGTGTACCCGGCACTGTCCGCGCTGGTCTTTGCGCCGACGGCACTCTTCACCCGGTCACTGGGGTCGGTCGCGGTCACGCTCCTGGGAATGTGCGTGGCTCCCGCAACCCTGGCACTGATGCGCGTGCGTGACTGGCGCGTGTATCTGGTGACGCTCGTATGGCTGCCGGTTTGTGCCGGCTGGCTCACCGGAAACGAGTCGCTCGTCATGGCGCTCGCTCTTGCTGGGGTCTGGAGGTGGCGCGACCGCCCTGGTGTCGCCGGGTTTCTCACGGCCGCAGCGATCTCACTCAAACCGATCCTGTGGCCTCTTGCTGTGTGGCTGCTTGTCACGCGTCGCTGGCGAGCCTCGGCCCAGACACTGGTCTGGGGGATCGTTTTGAACGTTGCCGCGTGGTCGGTCCTGGGCTTTGGCGACATCGGCTCCTACCTGCACGCTGTCAGCGTCGACGCGGGCTTCAACTGGCGGCTGGGATTCGGGGTGCCGGCTGTGCTCGGCCACCTCGGAGCAGGCCGGACAGCGGGCCTCGCGCTGATGATGATCCTGTCAGCCGGGCTGCTTGCGGCGGTCCTGTATAGCGGTCTCGTGCGAGCCAACGAGGTCCAGGCGCTGACGCTGACAGTGGCGTTGGCCATCGTCTCCTCACCCCTGCTCTGGAGCCACTACTTCGCTCTGTTGCTCGTGCCGGTCGCGTTGCGGCGACCGCGCTTCGATTGGATTTGGGCGCTGCCCGTCCTGCTTCTGGGTGGCCCCGCCTGATGCCAGCCTCCATCTCTGGCAGGAGGCTGTGTTCTGGATCGTCGCGGGCCTGATCTTCGTCGCACTCCTGCGGGCAGAACCTCGGCGCACACCGTCGCTGGCCAGGCCGTCCTGGCGGCGGCGGACACAGGTGCGGGCATGAGCACCCCGGTGATCTCGGCGTCTCGACCCGTGGGCTCGAGTCAACCCAGCCCGTTCGCGCGCTCGCTCGAGCAGCTGTTGCTGCCGGCGGCGCTTGCCACCGTCGCGCTCATGGTCTGGCACGTCCTGCGCGGTCACTGGGTCGCGTTCGACTTCCAGTACGCCTACTGGAGAGCCGGGCATCACGTGATCCTGGGAACGAGTCCCTACGCGTGGACTCAGGCCCAGGTGGTGAACAAGATCATCTTCGTCTACCCAGCGCTCTCCGCGGTGTTGTTCGCGCCGCTTTCGTTGATCCCGCGCGGTGCCGGATCGGTGCTGTCGATGCTGCTCTGCATTGCGCTGGTGCCGATCACGCTGCGTCTGCTGGGTGTTCGCGACCGGGGGGTCTACGCGATCACACTGCTTTGGCTGCCGGTCTACGCCGCTTGGCAGACCGCAAACGAGACCATGTTCTTGGTCTTCGGCCTCGCCTGCGTCTGGCGCTGGCGCGACCGCCCGCTCGTCTCCGGATTGATCACGGGCGCGATGATCTCCCTGAAGCCGCTGCTCTGGCCGCTGATCCTGTGGCTGCTGGCGACCCGGCGGTGGCGAGCCTCTGCATCGGCACTGATCTCTGGTCTGGTGCTCAACGTTGCGGCATGGTCGCTCATCGGCTTCGGGCAGATCACCCGCTATCTGAACGCCGCGTCAGCCGATACGACCGCCGCTTGGCGCACGGGCTGGGGCGTCCCGGCACTGCTCGGACACTTCGGCGTGAGCTTCACAGGGGGAGTGATTCTGATGCTCGCTCTGTCGGTCGCGCTGGCGGGCGGGCTCATCTACGCGGCATTCGTTCAGCACGCCGAGCTTCGAGCGCTCACGCTGACGGTCGCTCTGGCGCTTGTCTCCTCGCCGCTGCTCTGGAGTCATTACCTGGCGCTGCTGATCGTGCCGTTGGCGCTGTTGCGGCCGCGACTGCACTGGGTCTGGCTGATGCCGGTACTCATGTGGGTCTCGCCCCTGGGAATGTCGGTTCACGCCTGGCAGGTGCTCTTCTCCTGGGCCGCCGGTGCTGCGATGTTCTATGTACTCGTGCGCCAGGATGGCCGCCAGCAGGCAGGTGCCGGCATGAGCTCGGGCACGATCACGGCGCGGCGGCGCAAACCTGTTTTGCGTACCCGCCAGGAGGGGCTGAAGCGCGCCGCCGAGCACGGCCTGCTTGGCGTTGTGCCGATCGTGGCGACACTGGCGCTGATCGTCTTCCAATTCAAGATTCACGCGGTGGCCGTCGACTTTCACGTCGCCTACTACCCCGCGGCCCGCCGCCTCCTCAGTGGGCTCAATCCCTACGCCATCACCCACGCGCAGATCGTCGCGGGGACCGCGTTTGTCTATCCCGCATTCTCTGCGGTGGCGTTCGCGCCATTTGCCCTGATCGGACGGGGCGTCTCCCAGGTTCTCTACATGCTGCTCTGCCTGGCCTGCGTCCCCGCCACGTTGCGGGTCCTCAACGTCAAGGACTGGCGGGTATATGGACTGGCGATGCTCTGGTTGCCAGTGTTCGTCGGCTGGCAGAGCGGAAACGTCACGTTGCCCCTGATGCTGATGGTCGCACTCGACCTGGAGGTATCGCGACCGACCGCTGGTGAGCGGGTTGCTGGCAGCCGCCGCGATCAGCCTCAAGCCGTTTGTCTGGCCGATCGGTCTCTGGCTACTCGCAACCGGCCGCTGGAAGGCCTCCGCCTGGGCGTTGGCGTGGGGCGCCGCGATAAATCTGGTGGCCTGGGCGGTCGTGGGCTACAACCAGATCCACACGTACTTGCATCTGTCGAGCGAGGTCACTGCCGCGCTTTGGAAGGGCGGCTACAGCATGCTGGCTGTCGCCCACCACCTCGGCTTTGGTCGTACGGTCGGTGACGGCCTGCTGCTTGCAACGTCGGCGGCGGCAGCAGCCGGGGTTGTCTACCTCGGAACGATCAAGCGTCGCGAAATAGACGCGCTGGTGCTGGCGATCTTGCTGATGCTGCTCGCCTCCCCGCTGCTCTGGAGCCATTACTTCTCGCTGCTCCTCGTGCCGGTCGCACTGCGGCGCCCTCGCCTCAGCCCGGTTTGGGCGCTCCCGTTGCTGATGTGGCCGATGCCTCCACGGCAGCCTGTGTTTGGATGGGAGGAGTTACTGGCCTGGGGGGTAGCGGGAGCCGTGCTCGTCAGCGTCACCCGGACCTCCCGGCGCTGGGTAGCTCCGTGAGATCCTTGCTCGAAAGCCTCGTCGCGGAGCGCAACGACAATCGTGCCCGCGTCCTCACGAACCTACTGCTCGCGGGGCGTTCTGGTGGCACTCGCGGTGCTGGTGGCGATCACGGCGTTTCAAGACCAACGGCCGCCTGGCTCCCGACTTCTACTACGCGTATTTTCCGGCGGCGCAACGCCTCCTGAGTGGCGCCAGTCCCTACGCGGTCCCGCAGCGTGACATCGCTGCCGGCATCGCCTTCGTCTACCCAGCCCTTGCAGCCGTGGTCTTCGCGCCGCTCGCGATTGCTCGGGCGTTCGCTCGCGGTTTACCTGTACGTGTCTCTGTGCTTCCTGCTCGTTCCGGCCACCCTATGGATTGCGAAGGTGCGCGACTGGCGCGTGTACGGACTCCCGCTGCTCTGGGCGCCGATTGCGCTCGGGTGGGAGGGAGGCAACGTGTCGTTGCCGCTCACTTGTCTGGTGATGCTGGCCTGGAGATACCGGGACCGGCCGGTGGTTGCCGGCTGCATCACTGCGCTCGCGATCAGCCTGAAGCCGTTCGTCTGGCCGCTGGCGCTGTGGTTGCTCGCGACCCGGCGCTGGCGCGCGGCCGCCTGCATGCTCGCTTTCCGGCGCGGTCATGAACCTGCTGGCCTGGGCGATGGTCGGCTTCAACCAGATCGATACCTACCTCCGGCTCTCCCGGCAGGTGACGGACGCGTTGTGGCGTGGCGGGTATAGCCTCCTCGCGGTCGCGCACCATCTCGGCTTCGGCCGTGGCGTCGGCGAGGTGCTGCTCGGGATCGGATCCGTGACGCTTGCGTGCTGCCTGGTGTACCTGGGCTTCGTCAAGCGCCGGGAGCGCGATGCGATGATCATCACAGTCGCGCTGATGCTGGTGGCGTCACCGCTTGTGTGGAGCCACTACTTCGTGCTGCTGCTGGTGCCGCTGGCACTCGCGCGCCCGCGCCTCGACGCAGTCTGGTTCCTTCCCTGCGCGATGTGGATCTGCCCGCCGTCGACGACAGCTACCGGTCGTGAGGTTGCGGTCGCCTGGCTCGTTGCGGGCTTCTGCCTGGTGACGACCCTGCGCGACGGTTCGGCAGGGTGGCGGTCAGCGGACCGCCACCCGTATGAAAGCCACCCGTATGAAAGCCATGCGACGGACCTCGTTGTGGCCGGCTAGCGGCCAGGCCGATGGCCCGGGGCGCGGTGGATCGAGTGTTAGACTGAGCCATGGCCTCCGCTCGACCGGATCTCTCAAGAAAGAGCCTGACTCGGCTCCGTCCGGAGCGCGACAGGTGCCGAGTTTCGGCCTCATGGCGGATTACTAGTATGGGTAGTCAGCCGACAGTCCAGGACAACGAATCGACCGACCCGTCTTATCTTGTCGTCCCGCGACGGAAAGATTTAGAAATGTTCGAGCGATTTACAGAACGCGCCCGCCAAGTGGTCGTCCTTGCCCAGGAAGAGGCACGGACGCTCAAGCACAACTACATCGGCACCGAGCACATCCTGCTTGGCCTGCTCCGTGAAGAGGAAGGTCTCGCTGCGCGCGTGCTCGAGTCGCTGGAGATCACCGTGGAGCGCGTGCGCGCTCAGGTTGTCCGCATCGTCGGCTCCGGTGAAGAGGTCACCTCGGGCCAGATCCCCTTCACCCCGCGGGCCAAGAAGGTGCTGGAGCTCGCGTTGCGTGAGGCACTGAGCCTCGGCCACAACTACATCGGCACCGAGCACATCCTGCTCGGCCTGGTCCGTGAGAACGAGGGCGTCGCCGCCCGCATCCTGCTGGACTTCGACGCCGACTCCGAGAAGATCCGCAACGAGGTCATCCGCATGCTGTCCGGCCCCGGCGGCCGCCAGCGCAGCGGTGGCAGCAGTGGGTCCGCAGCCGGCGCCGGGAGCTCAGCTGCTGAGGGCAAGAAGTCTTCGAAGCTGCTCGACCAGTTCGGGCGCAACCTGACCAAGCTGGCCGCCGACGGCAAACTGGATCCGGTCGTCGGTCGCGAGACCGAGATCGAGCGGATCATGCAGATCCTCAGCCGCCGCACCAAGAACAATCCGGTGCTGGTCGGTGAGCCGGGCGTCGGCAAGACCGCGGTCGTCGAGGGCCTCGCCCAGCGCATCACCAACGCCGACGTGCCCGAGCTGCTGAAGGGCAAGCAGATCTACACGCTGGATCTCGCTGCCCTGGTCGCCGGCTCCAAGTACCGCGGTGAGTTCGAGGAGCGCCTCAAGAAGGTGATGAAGGAGATCACCCAGCGCGGCGACATCATCCTGTTCATCGACGAGCTCCACAACCTCGTCGGTGCCGGCGCAGCCGAGGGCGCGATCGACGCGGCCTCGATCCTGAAGCCGGCGCTCGCCCGCGGCGAGCTGCAGACGATCGGTGCGACCACACTCGAGGAGTTCCGCAAGTACCTCGAGCGCGACTCCGCACTGGAGCGCCGCTTCCAGAAGATCGTCGTCGATCAGCCGTCGAAGGACGAGACCGTGCAGATCCTCAAGGGCCTGCGCGACCGCTACGAGCAGCACCACAAGGTGAACATCACCGACGAGGCGCTCGTTGCTGCGGCTGACCTGGCCGACCGCTACATCTCCGACCGTTTCCTGCCCGACAAGGCGATCGATCTGATCGACGAGGCCGCATCGCGGATGCGCATCAAGTCGATGACCTCGCCGCCTGTCTACCGCGAGCTGGAGGACCAGATCGAGGAGACGCGGCGCGCCAAGGAGGCAGCGATCGAGGCGCAGGAGTTCGAGAAGGCCGCCAACCTGCGCGATCAGGAGCGCCGTCTGACGCAGAAGAAGCGGGAGCTGGCCGAGCAGTGGGAGGCCGGCGAGGCGACCGAGCGTCCATCGATCGGTGAGGAGGAGATCGCCGACATCGTCTCGATGTGGACCGGCATCCCCGTCTTCAAGCTGACCGAGGCCGAGACGGCCAAGCTGATGCGCATGGAGGAAGAGCTCCACAAGCGCGTCATCGGCCAGCACGCCGCGGTCGAGGTCATCTCCAAGGCGATCCGGCGCAGCCGTGCGGGCCTCAAGGATCCGAAGCGGCCGACCGGCTCGTTCATCTTCCTCGGCCCTTCGGGCGTCGGGAAGACCGAGCTCGCGCGGACGCTGGCCGAGTTCCTGTTCGGTGACGAGGACACGATGATCCGCATCGACATGTCGGAGTACATGGAGAAGCATGCCGTCAGCCGTCTGGTCGGCTCGCCTCCGGGCTACATCGGCTACGACGAAGGCGGTCAGCTGACCGAGGCCGTGCGGCGCAAGCCCTACAGCGTGCTGCTGCTCGATGAGATCGAGAAGGCCCACCCCGACGTCTTCAACATCCTGTTGCAGATCCTCGAGGATGGCCGCCTGACCGACGCTCAGGGCCGCACCGTGGACTTCCGTCACACGATCGTGATCATGACCTCGAACATCGGCGCGTCGGAGATCGCCAAGAACTTCCAGATCGGGTTCTCGACGATCGACGACGAGACCGGCGTCAGCTACGACGAGATGAAGAGCCGGATCATGGGCGAGCTCAAGCGCGTCTTCCGGCCCGAGTTCATCAACCGTATCGACGACGTGATCGTCTTCCACAAGCTCGCCAAGGGCGAGATCAAGGAGATCGTCGACCTGCTGTTGCGGCGGATCCGCGAGTCGATGGCGGAGCGCGAGCTGCAGCTCGAGCTCTCCGAGGACGCCAAGGATCTGCTCGTCGACAAGGGCTGGGATCCCGCCATGGGCGCCCGTCCGCTGCGCCGCGCGATCCAGCGCTACATCGAGGATCCGCTCGCGGACTTCGTTCTGCGCTCACAGGTGCCGGAGGGCTCGACCGTGCTGGTCGAGCGCGACGACTCAGCCTCCTCGGGCGAGGGCGATCGAGACTGCCGAGGTCAGGCTCTCGGTGATCGAGCCTGCGCCCAAGCCGACGCCGGTCGGCGTCGGTGCCGAAGGCGGCTCCTCCGAGGACGAGCACGACGGCGAGGGCGCAGACGCGCACGACGCCGCCGACTCCGGAGAAGAGTCCTAGGCGAAGGTGTTTTCCGGTGGTCGTGGTCCGCTGACCACGACCACCGCTGAATCTTGCCGCGGGACCGTCGTGGTCGGCTGCGCGGCCGCACGCACGAAAGTCGTCTTGAGCGCGAGGAACGGTTGCTCGACGCAGCGGTACAGCAGAGCTGCCACGAGGATGCTGGTCGTGGCCACGAGGAGCGCGTAGACCCACGGGTCGCGGTACGGCACCAGCCTCAGGAACACATAGAGCATCGGCATGTGGATCAGGTACACGCCGTAGCTGCGGCGTCCCAGCCACACCAGCGGGCCCCAGCGCATCGGCGCCCACCCGCCCGGGCGCGTGAGAAACAGGAGCACACCCACCGATGCCAGCGTGACCGCCTGGATGAACCCGTTCCACAGTGAGGGATCGGTCACGAATGGCGCTTCCAGCATCGTGGCGACCAGCAACGCAGCCGCGAGTGCGGCGACGATCGGGCTGGTGCGGCGCCGGGTGAACGCGGCGCCGCACCCTGCCATCAAGGGGAGCAGGCTGCCAAGCGGCGAGTAGTACATCCACCCGGTTCCGACCACCCTCACGGTTGCGGGGTAGAGCGTCGCGGCCGCCACGGCTGCAACGATCAGCCAGCTCAGAACACGTTGCCGGTCCGCCCTGCGCAGTACCACCAGCAGCACGATCGGCCAGAGCAGGTAGAACTGTTCCTCCACTCCCAGCGACCACGTGGGGGCGAACCATTGCGCGCCCCCGCCGAGCGCGCCAGCGGCCTGGATGAAGTCGTTCACGTAGACGAGGCTGGTGCCGTCGCCGACCAGGAACTGCTGGTTGCTCAGGCCCGGATGCCCCACCAGTGCGGCGACGAGCGTGAAGACCACGACCACCGCCAGCAGCGCCGGGTACAGGCGCAACGCGCGCCGGGTGTAGAACGCGCGGAAGTCGATGCCACCGCGCTGATCCCACTCCGTCATCAGCAGGCCGGTGATCAGGTAGCCGGACAGCACGAAGAAGACGGTTACGCCGAAATAGCCGCCGTTGAAGCTCATCGGCACGAGGTGGTGGAGCATCACCGCCACGATTGCCAGCGCGCGCAGCCCGTCGAGCTCCGGCACGTAGGTCCAGCGTCTGGTGTTGGCGTCGACGCTCATGGTCCTATGCAACGAACACCCAGCAGGCGAGCTCGTAGGCGTAGAACAACAGCATCGCTGAGCTCAGGAGCATCACGGGTGCGATGAGCCGGCGCTCGGACAGCTTCGCCGCGGCCGCCATCCAGAGGGGAAACATGACCAGGCTGTAGCGGTCGATCGAGCGCAGCGCAAAGTCCGGTGCCGGGCTCCAGATGCACACGCCCAGCGCCAGCGCGGCATATACCGAGTAGGCCTTGGGCAGGCGCTTCCAAGCTGCGATCAGCGCGGCTACGCAGATCGCAAGGACGACCAGATACACGAGGTTCTGAAATCCGATCGTGAACGGGTCGGCCACATCCGGCGCGAGCAGTCGGCCCCCGCTGAGGGTCGCTCCGAGCCCGGCGAGGCCATCGACGGTTCCTCTCGCGAGGGTCACGATCGGCCCCGCCATCGAGTGTCCGTGGACGGAGGTGAGCTGGTTCGTCACCGGCGCCAGCCATCCGTAGCCGCGGGCGTGGAGGTACACGAGGAATCCGCAGAGGCCGGTCACGGGAAGCAAGAGAGGACTGGCCGCGAGCGTTGCCCGCCCAACCCGTCGAGCGTTCCCGAAGCCTCGCGTCAACTGGAGGCCGTGTGATTGCACGTACATGATCCCCACCGGAGCGAGCAGCAGGATCCCGGGAATGCGAGTCAATGTCGCGGCGGTCGCGACGAGACTCGCGGCCAGAAAGCGCTGCCGGCGAGCGAGGTAGAGCGTGCCGACTGATAGCGCCAGGAACAGCGATTCGGTGTAGATGGCGGTGAAGAAGGGCGAGAGCGGAGCGAATGAGAGCAGGAGCACGGTTGCATCGGCCGCACGAGGACCGAGTTCCTCGCGGGTCAGCCGATGCACCAGTACCAGCGCGACCACGAAAGCGACAGCGCTGATCAGCACTCCTGAAACGACGTCCGACCCCACCGCCCAGGAGACGGTGTGGATCAGGAGCGGATACATCGGGAAGAAGACGGTGTTGCCGGCGCTGCTGTAGCCGTCATGGGCGATCTGCAGGTAGTGGATCGAGTCCCAGCGGACCGTGGTTGCCCCGAGCAGATTGCCGATCGATCCCAGGTGCGAGCTGGTCCTGGTCGGGTCGAACTGCGCCCAGCCTGCAGCGCGCGTACCCAGCGTCGCGCCTGCGATGCCGCCGGCTACGCACGATCAGGCGCGACCAGATCACCGCGACCCACAGACGGAGGCGGATGCCGGCAAGGGTGATTGTGGACGCGCGACCGTCAGCGCGACTTGCGATCGTGGCCATCTGTGCCGTTATCGGCACAAATCGGGTCTTACGTCAGCCCGCGACCGTACGCTCAGTACATGCCCACCTCCAGATCTCTGCACGTCTGCTCGGCCTGCGGGCACGAGTCGCCACGCTGGTCGGGCCAGTGCCCCGGCTGCGGTGAGTGGAACACGCTCGTGGAGGAGCTTCGAGCGCGGCCGAGCGGCTCAGGCCGGGCTGGCGCGACAGGCGCATCCCGTGCGAGCCTGAGTGCCACGCCGGTGCCGCTCGGGAGCGTGGCAGCGGCCGATCACGCGCGACTCAGTACCGGGATCGGCGAGCTCGACAACGTGCTCGGGGGCGGCTTGGTGCCAGGGTCGCTGGTGCTGATCGGCGGGTCACCGGGGGTCGGAAAATCGACGCTGACGACGATGGCGCTCGCGAATCTGGTGGCGGCCGGGCACAGGACGCTGTACGTCTCAGCCGAGGAGTCCCCGGCGCAGATCAGATTGCGCGCCGAGCGGCTCAGCGCGGGCAGTCCGCTGGAGATACCGGTGATCGCCGAGACCGACCTCGGCACCGTGCTGGCAACGCTCGAGCGGGAGCGGCCGGAGGTCTGCGTCGTCGACTCTGTGCAGACGCTGAACTGCGCGGAGCTCACGAGCGCCGCGGGTTCTGTGGCGCAGGTCCGGGAGGTCGCAACCGAGATCATGCGCGTCGCGAAGGTCAACGGCATCGCGGTGCTGCTGGTCGGGCACGTCACCAAGGACGGCGCGCTTGCGGGCCCCCGTGTGCTCGAGCACCTGGTTGACTGCGTCCTGCAGTTCGACGGTGAGCGCGAGCGCACCTACCGGACCGTGCGAGCGATCAAGAACCGGTTCGGCTCGACCAATGAGGCCGGAGTGTTCGAGATGCGCGATGACGGCCTGGTTGAGGTACTGGATGCCTCGGCGCGGTTCGTCGCCGAGGCCACCCGTGCGGCGGGCAGCGTCGTGCTGTGCGCGATGGAGGGCACACGGCCGCTGCTGGTCGAGGTGCAGGCGCTGGTCTCGCCCTCAGAGCTCGAGCAGCCACGGCGCGTGGTTGCCGGGATCGATCGCAATCGGCTGGCGCTCGTTCTCGCCGTTCTGGGCCGGCACGCCGGCATAGGCCTCGGCAACGCCGACGTCTTTGTCAACGTCGTCGGGGGCGTTCGCGTCGACGAGCCGGGCGCGGACCTGGCGGTGGCGCTGGCGGTGGCGAGCGCCTCCCGCGGCGTGCCGCTGCACTCCGGGGCGGGACAGCCGCTGGCATGCTTTGGCGAGCTTGGTCTCACGGGCGAGCTGCGGACGGTCGCGCACAGCGACCGGCGGCTTGCCGAGGCAGCTAAGTTCCGCCTTGGGGAGGTCGCCGAGCCGGGGCGCTTCAGCACGCTGCGGGAGGCCGTGCGCAGCGTGCTGGCGCGCGAGCCGATCGCCCTCGCCAAGTAGCGCCACATTTCGGTGTGTCCACCTCCGCAGGTTGGCGACCGCCGACCAGAGAGCCTTCCCACAGATGGGCAGCCCACGGGGTCGTGCCGTTTCCGGATTGGCCCGCCACCGCGTACAATTGGGGTTCTTATGGCCTCACGATCCGGGGAAGAGCTCAAAGAGGAGCTCGAATCTCGACAGGAGTCCCGGATGGTTAGGGCACTTGAGATGGTGGCGCCGGGAACTGCGCTGCGGGAAGGGCTCGACAACATCCTGCATGCACACACCGGCGGGCTCATCGTCGTCGGCGACGCCGACGATCTCGCGTTCCTCTTCTCGGGCGGTATCAAGCTCGACCTGGATTACTCGCCCGCGCTGCTCTACGAGCTGGCGAAGATGGACGGGGCGATCGTGCTCAGCTCCAACGCGACGAAGATCGCGCACGCCAACGTTCAGCTGACGCCCGATCCCACGATCTACACGCTCGAGACAGGCACCCGTCACCGCACGGCGGAGCGCGTATCGAAGCAGACCGACGCTATCGTCGTCGCGATCTCGGAGCGGCGCGAGGTCGTGTCCCTCTACGTGGACGGTGTCAAGTACATCCTCGCGGACATCCCGGTGGTGCTGGCCAAGGCGAATCAGGCGCTGGCGACACTCGACAAGTACCGTAGCCGCCTGGATCAGGTCTCGACGCGACTGACCGCGCTCGAGTTCGAGGGCGGCGCGACGCTGCACGACGTGCTGACCGTGCTTCAGCGCGCGGAGCTCGTTACCCGCATGGCCGTTGAGATCGAGCGCTACATAGTCGAGCTGGGGACCGAGGGCCGTCTGATCGAGATGCAACTCGATGAGACGATGGTCGGCGTCTCCGCCGAGAAGGCCGCACTCGTGCACGATTACCTGCTCGAGGACACCGACGAGGCTTTCTCGGTCGCCTTTGACCAGCTGGTGCGCCTGCCGCATCAGGACCTGCTCGACTTCGGGCGCCTGGCCGAGCTCCTCGGCTACGACCGCAAGCTGAACACGCTCGACTACCCGATCTCGCCGCGCGGCATCCGGATTCTCGGACGCATCCCGCGCTTGCCCAAGCTGGTCGTAAAGCGCATCATCGACGAGTTCGGAGGACTCGAGGAACTGCTGGCCGCCACTGATGGCGAGCTCGAAACCGTCGACGGAGTCGGCGAGATCAGAGCGAAGGACATCCGTGAGGGCCTTCGGCGACTGCAGGAGATCAATCTGGTCGACCGCTACCTGCAGACGTGAATCCGGTGAGTGCCGGGACCGCACATTGCCGGGCCAACAAGGGAGGACACCATCACCGACATGATTGAAGAGCAACAAGAAGAAGAGGTCGAGCTCGAAGACCTCGAGATTGAGCCGCTGCCGCAGATCGATTTCGAGGTCGGCGACAGCGTGGTCTATCCGCACCACGGCGCCGGCAGGGTGCTGAAGAAGGAGATGAAAGAGGTTCTGGGGGAGAAGCGTGAGTACCTCACGATCAAGATCCTCCATAACGACATGACCGTGATGGTTCCGACGGCGAATGCCTCGGTCGCCGGCCTCCGGCGGGTGGTTGACGAGGAGACGCTGCAGAAGGTGCTCGCGGTGCTGCAGGACCAGTGCTCGGACATGCCGAAGAACTGGAATCGGCGCTTCAAGCACAACCGCGACAAGATCAAGACTGGTGACATCTATGAGCTTGCGGAGGTGGTCCGCAATCTCGCGATCCGTGAGCATCAGAAGGGCCTCTCGACCGGCGAGAAGCAGATGTACACACGGGCAAAGAAGGTTCTGGCCTCCGAGATGATGTACGCGCTGGACATGGACGAGGAGCATGTCGACGCTCATCTGAGCAGCGTGATCCTCGAGGGCGCCGGCAATCTCGAGCCGGTGGTCGCGGCGGATTAGGTCGTCGGGAAAGCCCTTAGCTTGGCCGGGAGTCGTGTTGCGGTCGCGCTGATCGTGGCCGCCGGGCGTGGCGAGCGCCTTGGGTATGGGGGACCCAAGGCGCTCGTCAGCGTTGCAGGTCGGCCGATGCTCGACTGGAGCGTCGCCGCCTTGCGCGATGTCGCGGCTGTCAAGGAGATCGTGGTGGCGCTGCCGCCCGATCGGCTCGACGACGCCCCCGATGGAGTCATCGTCGTGGCCGGCGGCGCGACGCGCTCTGAGTCTGTCCGCGCGGCGCTGGCCGCCGCCTCCGACGGCTGAGGTCGTGATCGTCCATGACGCGGCCCGGGCGCTGGCGACGGCGGAGCTGTTCGCCGAGGCCGTCAGTGAGTTGGAGCGGTGCGGCGCTGACGCCGTGATCGCTGCCGCGCCCGTTTCCGACACGATCAAGCAGGTCCAGCGCGACGGTCGAGCGGTCGAGCTGACGCTCGACCGCTCGCGGCTCTGGGCCGTCCAAACGCCGCAGGTCTTCCGCCGCGCCGTCCTTGAGCGGGCGCTGTCGGCACCTGCGGAGCTGATCTCGGCGGCCACTGACGATGCCTGGCTTGTCGAGCGCCAGGGCGGTAGCGTGGCGGTCTTGCCCGCCTCCTCGGAGAACTTCAAGATCACGACGCCACTCGACCTGCGAGTGGCCGAACTGCTGTTGCGCGAGCGGGGTGGACGGTGAGCATCGCCACCGGCCTGGGCTATGACTGCCATCAGTTGGTGGAGGGACGCCCACTGATAATCGGGGGCGTCGCGATCCCGCACACGCACGGGCTGCTCGGGCACTCGGACGCGGACGTGCTCACGCACGCGATCATCGATGCGCTGCTCGGCGCGACGGCGCTCGGCGATATCGGGCAGCACTTTCCGGATACCGATGAGCGCTACCGCGGCGCCGACTCGATCGCCCTGCTGCGCGCCGCTGTGGCACTGCTCGACGAGCGCGACTGCGTGATCGAGCATGTGGATGCCACGGTCGTGCTCGAGCAGCCCAAGCTGCTCCCGTACAGGGATGCGATTCATGCTCGACTGACCGAGGCACTCGGGTTACGCGCCGACCAACTCAATGTCAAGGCCACGCGTGGCGAGGGAATGGGTTTCGTGGGCAGGCTGGAGGGAGCTGCGGCGCTCGCGATCGCCACCGTGGCCAAGCCTGACCGCTGAGACCGTCTAACTTCTGCGTCGTGCGAGAGATCACCCTGCACGACACGCTCACCGGCAAGGTACTGCCGCTGCTCACGCGCGAGCCCGGCAAGGTCGGAATCTATGCCTGCGGGCCCGACCGTGTATGGGCGTGTACATATCGGTAATGCGCGACCTCTGGTCGTCTTCTCGCTGCTCAAGCGCTTCCTCGTCCACGAGGGCTACAAGGTCGACTTCGTCTCCAACGTCACCGATGTCAACGACAAGATCTACGCGGCCGCCGCCGCCGCCGGCATGAGCTCAGAGGCACTCGCGCGGGAGATGACCGCGCACTATGTCGCAGACACCGATCGACTGGGGCTGGGGCGGCCGGACCATGAGCCGCTCGCCAGCGAGACGATTGCCGAGATCGTCACGCTGATCCAGATGCTGATCGACCGCGGCCACGCCTACGCGGTGGAGGGCGACGTGTACTTTGCCGTACGCAGCTATGCCGCGCTACGGGGAGCTGACCCACAGACGTCTGGAGGACCTGGACCAGGGCGAGGGCAAGGAGGGCGCCGATCGCAAGCGCGACCCACTCGACTTCGCTCTGTGGAAGGCGCAGAAGCAGGGCGAGGACACCGCCTGGGACGCGCCCTGGGGCCGTGGACGCCCGGGCTGGCACATCGAGTGCTCGGCGATGGCGGAGAAGCTGCTCGGGCTCGATTTCGAGATCCACGGCGGAGGCTCCGACCTGGCGTTCCCGCACCACGAGAACGAGGCCGCGCAGACCCGCGCCGCGCACGGGAGAACCGCTCACGCGCCTCTGGGTCCACAACGGCATGGTGCGGCTCGATAGCGAGAAGATGTCCAAGTCGGTCGGGAATACGTTTCTCCTGCACAAGGCGCTCGACGCCTACGGCAGGGACGCCCTGATCGCCTACTTCTGCGCCGGTCACTACCGCCAGCCGATCGAGTTCGACGATGAGCGCCTGAATGCGGCGGCGGCGAGCGTCGAGCGCTTCCGCGAGGTCGCGCGGCGGCTCACACCGGCGCCTCGCCTGAGTGGTCCGCGCCGCTGCGGGCCGAGTTCTTCGATGCTCTGGCCGAGGACTTCAACACGCCGCGGGCGCTGGCCGCCGCATTTGAGTGGGTGCGCCAGGCCAACCGCGGCGAGGGCTCGGTCGGTGATGCCGATCTGCGGGAGATGCTTGCGGTGCTGGCACTGGAAAACCTGCTCGACGTCGAGCAGGTGACTGCGCCGGCAAAGGCTCAGACGCTGCTGCGCGAGCGCGAGTCCGCACGCGGCGCAGGTGACTGGGGGCGGGCCGATGCCCTGCGCGACCAGCTGCGGGAGCTCGGCTGGGAGGTGCGCGACGGGGCCGACGGGCCGGAGCTGCTGCCGCTGTGATGATCGTCTACGGACGTAATGCCGTGCACGAGGCGATCCGCGGCCCGCGGACCGTGAGCCGCGTCTGGGCGACGACGACATGCCGCTCGTGAGCTGTGGCTTCAGGAGAGCGGCTTGCGGGTAACGCTCGAGCCTCCGGAGGAGATCGCACGGCGCGCCGGCTCCGACGGACACCAGGGCATCTGCGCCGAGGTGTCGGACTTCCGCTACGTCGAGGGCGAGGACCTGTTCGCGCACGAGCAGGCGCTGATCGTGGCGCTGGACCAGGTGCAGGATCCTCAGAACCTGGGCGCAATCTGCCGCTCGGCGGAATGCGCCGGCGCCGCGGGTGTGGTGCTGCCCGAGCGGCGCGCGGCCGAGGTCACGCCGGCTGTCTGCAAGGCCTCCGCCGGCGCGGTCGAGCATCTGCCGCTCGCGCAGGTGCGCAACCTCACGGACTTCCTGACCGCCGCCAAGGAGCGGGGCTTCTGGTGCTACGGCGCTGACGGCGGAGGCCAAGCTCGACTACCGCCAGGTCGATCTCGCCGGACCGGTGGTCCTGGTCATGGGCTCGGAGGGACGCGGGCTGCGTCCGCGCGTCGCATCGGCCTGCGATGCGCTGATCTCGTTGCCGCTGCGCGGCAGGATCGAGTCGCTCAGCGTCGGCGCAGCGGCTGCCGTGCTGCTTTATGCGGCGGCGGCCAGCACGGGGCTGAGCTGCGCAGATGATCGAACAGATCCGCGCATTCCCCAAGGCCGAGCTGCATCTGCATATCGAGGGCACGCTCGAGCCGGATCTCGCGTTCGCCCTGGCGCAGCGAAACGGCGTGCAGCTGCGCTTCCCGACGGTGCAGGCGCTGGCCCGCGCATACAACTTCAGCCGACCTGCAGTCGTTCCTCGGCCTCTACTACGAGTGCATGGCGGTGCTCCTCAGGCCCGCCGACTTTGCCGACCTGGCCAATGCCTATCTCGAGCGCGCGGCGCGCGACGGCGTGCGGCACGTGGAGATGTTCTTCGATCCGCAGGCGCACACCAGCAGGGGCGTGCCGATCGACGATGTCGTTGCCGGGCTGCGCAGCGCCGATCCAGGAAGCGCCGGTGCGGCATGGGCTGTCGGTCAAGCTGATCGCGTGCTTCGTGCGTGACCGCCCGGTGAGCGAGGCGATGATCACGCTCGAAGGCCTGGCAGCGCACCTCGACGTCGTCGCAGGCGTCGGGCTTGACTCGGCCGAGGTCGGGAACCCGCCGAGCGCCTTCCGCGAGGTATTCGCCGCGGCCGGGGAGCTCGGGCTGCACAAGGTTGCCCACGCCGGTGAGGAGGGGCCGCCGGCCTACGTGTGGGAGGCGCTGGACGTGCTCGGCGTCGAGCGCATCGACCACGGCATCCGGTCGGTGGAGGATCGCGGCGCTTCTGCGGCGCCTCGCGGCTGATCAGGTACCGCTGACCGTGTGCCCGCTGTCGAACGTCAGGCTGCGCTGCGTGGAGATCGCTCGAGCAGCATCCACTTCCGCGGCTGCTGGATGCGGGCGTGCTCGTCACGATCAACTCGGACGATCCGGCTTACTTCGGCGGCTACGTCGCGGACAACTACCTGGCATTGCACGGCGCGCTCGGCCTGGACGCTGGAGACGCTCGAGGCGCTCGCGCAGAACTCGCTGCTGGCCAGCTTCGGCGATGGCCGAGCGGCGAGCCGGCGTGAACCGTTCCCTGAGCGCTTGACACCGCCGCGGCGTTATGCGAACCTGCCGCCGCAAGCTAAGCATCAACTGAAGCTTTAGGCTCAACTGCATAAGAGGGCGCAGTTCTGGGGAGGACGGGCCCTGCAGTCAATCGAATAGGTAGCGGCGCCAGGGGAGGTGACGCGCCACGCAATTCCAACCGTCGTAGCGGTCCGTGAGGCCGCGCGACGAAACAAAGGAAGAAGCGTCGTGGCACGACTTTCATCGAACCCTAAGGGTCAACTTCAGGTTGAGGATGGTTATCTCATCGCCCTGGCTAAGGCTGGAAATGCCGATGCCTACGACAGACTCGTCCGCCGTTATTACGGGTTCGTACGCCTCAAGGCGTCGTCATACTTCCTCGCCGGCGGCGATTCGGACGATCTCATTCAGGAGGGGCTCGTCGGCCTCTACAAGGCGATCCGCGACTACCGCACCGATCGCGAGTCGAGCTTCCGCAACTTCGCGGAGCTCTGCATCACGCGCCAGATCATCACCGCGGTCAAGACGGCGACGCGCAACAAGCACAGTCCGCTGAATCAGTACGTCTCGTTCTCCAGCACGCCGGCGGGCACCGGCAGCGACACCGAGCCGACACTCGATGAGATGATCGCCGGGCTCGCCGGTTCACGATCCGGTCAATCAGGTGATCAGCTCCGAGGAACTGCGGGCCCTGGTCAGCTGCATCTCCACCTCGCTCTAGCGAGCTCGAGTCGCGCGTACTGTCGCTGTACCTCGACGGCCGCTCCTACGAGGAGGTCGGCCAGCGCCTGGGCTGCGACTGCAAGACCGTCGACAACGCGCTTCAGCGGGTCAAGCGGAAGGTGGGCCAGCACCTGGCGTCACGGGCCATCGCGGCTTAGCTTGGGCGCTTA
>CAWJVT010000005.1:0-395914 GCA_963846395.1 uncultured Actinomycetota bacterium
GTCGCGCATCTCTTACGGCCGCGCAAGCTGGAGCATTCGCGGTGATTTAGTCGATTATGTGCGACTCCTCGCTGCGGCCGGGCTTCCTCGTACAGAACTGGCCGGAGCCCAGTCGTGTGGGCAGCATTTTGGGCATCACAAGGTCCGGAAACAGCCGCAAACGAATGTCGCCCCGGTTTGGCGAAATCATAGGCTTGCGAGAAAACACCGGAAAGCCGGCAAACGCCAGCAACCCCCGCGTGGCACTCGTAGTCAAGAGGTTCGGGGTCCGAGTTTTCGCGTCGGCTTCGTCTGCTGGCGGGAGACGCGACGTGGGCTCCAGAGGTCGTTGCGCCTGGGACACAGTGTCGAACGGCCCCTACCCGTACTACGGGCGTGCGCCATTCAACCGGATGTGCCCGTCTGCGGCTCTGCTTGCACCATCGCATCGAACTCCTTACGCATCCGCTCGCGGTTGGGTTCAAGGCCAGTGAACAGCTCGAAGGAGAGTGCTGCCTGGATAACAGCCATGCCGCCGCCGTCGAGAGTTCTGCAGCCGAGCCGGCGCGCACCGTGCAGCAGTTCTGTGTCCAGCGGGCGGTAGACGATCTCGGCAACCCAGGTTCTCTTCTGGAGCAGCCGTAGGTCGAAGGGGATACCGGGATGGTGTGCCATGCCAGTGGGTGTCGCATGGATGAGTCCGTCGGCGCCCGCCAAGGCATCTGCGAGTCCGGCCGGCTCCAGGGATCGGATGATCGCCGAGGGAAACCGCAGCGCCAAGGACTCGCCGAGGCCGTCCGCGCGCGAGCCATCGGCGTCAACGATTGTGAGTCGGGATGTCCCCAGCTCCAATGCCGCGCTGGCCGCGGCGGCTCCCGCACCGCCCGCCCCTAGAACCACCACGTCATTCCGGTCCGCGTTTGGCAACCCCTCATCGAGGCTCTGCTTGAAGGCCGGTTGATCGGTGTTGTGGCCCACCGTGCGACCAGCGGTGAAGGTCACGGTATTCACGGCCCCGATGGTGTCTGCTGCCGGTGAGATCTCGTCGAGGTGCTCGACCACAACCTGCTTGCAGGGATGCGTGACGTTCACGCCGCTGAAGCCCATTCGCTGTGCGTCTCGCACAAGACGCCCGGCGTCGTCGGGTTGGAGGCCGAGCGCGGCGATGTCTATCAGCTGGTAGCTGTAGCTCACGCCCAATGCGTCGGCCTCATGCTCATGCAGAGCGGGGGTGAGGGAGGTACCGATCCCAGCTCCGATCAGACCGGCGACAAAGCGGGGACGTTCGGCCAGACCCTCGCTCATGTGGGGTCGTCGGCCGGAGCGTCTCTGCCGCTGATCGAGCAAGCGGTCCAACTGATCGGAGGGAGCGTGATCATGAGCTGCCCGTCGGCGATACGCGCCGACTGGTTGGGCTGCAGGGAGACGCGGCGGGGATGCTGGAGCGTGTTCTGGGCGTACGGATCTCCATCTGCGAGCGTAGAAGTCTCAAGCAACCGATCGGCTCCCAGGTCTCTGAGCTCGACCGTGACCTCGCAGGGCTGACGGTCGCGATTCACCATGAAGATCGACGTCAGGTCCCTTCCGGCGTCGTGGGTGGCCACCCCATCAAGGATCGGGACATCGCCATACAGCGCTGTCTCGTAGGAGCGCGAATCGATCTGCGGCCAGAGGACAACGCCGGAGGCCAGGCGGCTCGTCGTCGCAAAGGGTAAGAACGTCGTCTGCTTCCACGACGGGCCGCCAGGCTCGGTCATTATCGGCGCGATCACATTGACCAGTTGCGCGAGCGAGGCCGCACGAACCTGCTCGCTGTGCTTGAGCAGGGCGATGAGAAGGCCTCCAACGACCACCCCGTCGGCCACCGTGTAGACGTCCTCCAGCAGACGCGGTGCGCGCGGCCAGCCCTCGGTGGTCTCCGCCGACTCCTGAAACTCGTCGAGATACCAGACGTTCCACTCGTCGAATGACAGTCCAACCGTTTTGGATTGGCCAAGCTTGCGCTGGACCCGTGCGACCGTGTCAGCAACGGTCGTGATGAAGCGCTCCAGCTCGACGCTGGACGCGACGAAGCTGCCCAGATCCTGGTTGCGCTCCTGGTAATAGGCGTGAAGGGAGATGTAGTCCACATGCGGATAGCAGTGCTCGAGCACTATCCGTTCCCACTCCCGGAAGGTCGGCATCGATTGGTGCGAAGAGCCGCAAACCACGAGCTCGAGCCCGGGATCGAACATCCGCATCGCCGCCGCCGTCCGGGCTGCCAACGAGCCGTAATCCCCCGCGCTCATATGGCCCAGCTGCCAGGGCCCGTCCATCTCGTTGCCCAGACACCACAGGCGGACTCCGAATGGCTCGGCTGCGCCATTGCGGCGCCTCGCCTCTGAGAGCGCCGTGTCCGCCGGGTGGTTTGCGTACTCCAGCAGATCAAGTGCGCTCTGGATGCCTCGCGTCCCGAGGTTCACCGCGAGCATGAGCTCCGCGTCGACGAGTCCAGTCCAGTTGGCGAATTCGTGCAGGCCGATCTCGTTGGTCTCCAGTGAATGCCAGGCGAGGTCCAGGCGCGTCGGGCGGCGATCTCGCGCACCGACACCATCCTCCCAGCGGTAACCCGAGACGAAGTTCCCTCCCGGGTAGCGGACTGTGGTTACCCCAAGCTCGCGGACGAGGTCGACCACGTCCAGACGGAACCCGTCCGCGTCTGCAGAGGGATGCCCCGGCTCATAGATGCCGTCGTAGACCGAGCGTCCCACGTGCTCGACAAAAGCTCCGAACAGGCGCCGGTTGACCGGGGCGACGTGCATCGTACGGTCCAGGGTGATCCGGGCCGTGTTCATATTCCCCCTCGAGCTGCGTCGATGGCTCGTTCGGACTCTATGGTGCGGCTTGGGCTCAGATCGACCATCCCCTGGGAAGCGGTCGTTCGCGCACCAGCCATGCGTTCGGGGAGTGCAGCACCCTTTCCTCGTCGGTTACCGTTAGGGCGATGCCGAGTCTCAAGCACAGCACCGCAGCGGAGATCTCGCTGGTGTACGTCATCGGGCGACTCAACCACGGAATCCGCAAGGAGATGCGTCGGGACCTGGCGGAGTGGCGGCTGAGCGTCCCCGAGTTCACCGCGCTGTCAATTCTGAAACGGCGGCCCGGGCTGTCCAACGCCCAGCTCGCGCGGCGCACGATGGTAACTCCGCAATCCATGATCGAGATTCTGGCCGGCTTGGAAAACCGCGAGCTGGTGCTGCGGTCCGTCGACCCCAACCACGGCCGCATTCTGAGATCCGAACTCACCGAGGAGGGTGAGCGGATCGTGGTCGCTGCGCTCCGAAAGATCGATGAGATCCAGGATCAGTTGCTGGACGGCGTACCCGACGATCAGCGCGACCTGGTTCTCGAAGTGATGTTGCAGGCAATGCAGCGGCTGCAAAGCGCGCAGTAGCCAGATTGGCGCCCGGGCGCGCCCAGCGTGTCGCGGTGATGACGGAAGCCTGCCGTCTTCGTTAACCGCAAACGCCTGCCGTGTTAGCGCTAAACCAGGCTCCCCTGACGCCTCTTGACAGCGGCCCTTCTCAGGACTAGCCTAATATCAGGTAGCCGAATAGCCGGCTCGTCTGGCGAGCAGTCAGACACCTGAGGAGAAGAGGAGAGGAGTTATGTCACTACTCGTTGAACGAGTACGTCAGTCTGGGCGCTCTCTGCAGGGCACGCGGCGCCTCCTGACGGTCGGATTGGTGTCAGCCGTCGGGGTTGCCGGCCTGTGCGCAGGTGGGACCAGCAGTGCTGCAACGGCGGCCCGCTCGAGCAATCTCGCCGTGCAGTTCGCCGGTCCGCCGATCAGCCTCAACCCAGCCCTCGGTGGCAACGGTGGCTCGTCGGTATACACCGCTCTTGACTACGACCCGCTGATCTACCTGAGCAGCAGTGGTCAGTTTGTTCCGGACCTGGCAACTTCTTGGCAGTTCGTCGGTAGGTTTCACCGTAAGTTCGAGTTGACGCTGCGTCCCGGGGTGAAATTCACGGATGGGACGACCATGACCGCCAGGTCGGTGGTCAACTCGATGAAGTACTTCCTCAAGGCGGGGGGCAGCTGGTCGGGAACGTCGGCGCGATCAGCTCGATCACCGCGCCCAACGCCCACACGGTCATGATCACGTACAAGACCGCGAACCCGGACGCCCCGGGCACACTCGACCAGTTCTATGGGATCGGCGAGATCATCGGCCCGAAGGGCCTGGCCAGTCCCAGCTCGCTGCTCACGACCAGTGACGGAACTGGACAGTTCATTTATGACAACAGCGCGTCGACGACCAACAGCACCTACACCTACAGGCGCAACCCGAAATACTTCAATCTGAGCGCGCAGCACTTCAACCAGGTGCAGGTCAAGGTCATCGGTGACCCGACCGCGGTGCTGTCCGCGATGCAGACCGGCGAGGTTCAGTTCGCCAGCGGTGCGCCGAACACTCTGGCTGCGGCCCAGGCCGCAGGGCTCAAGATCTTCAAGCAGCCGTTCTTCCAGTGGGAGCTGATCGTTCCCTGGAAGAACAATGTGGTTCCCGCGCTCAACAACGTGAAGGTCCGCGAAGCGATCGGATACGCGCTCAATCGGCAGGCGATCGCCAGGGCGATCGGCGCATCGATCACGACGCCCGCCACCGAGGTGACGATGCCGAAGGCGCTCGGATACGTGAAGGGTACCGGGTTCACCTACGACCTGGCCAAGGCGAAGCAACTGATGCAGCAGGCAGGTTATGGCAGCGGGTTCACCATTCCGGTGGTTGCCGAGTCTTTGATCGATCCGAACACCACGATCGCTCAGGCCCTTACGCAGTCGCTCGCAGCGATCGGAATCAAGACGCAGATGACGGTCGTCTCGACCGGTATCGGCCAGTTCGCGACCGCCGCCCAGAGCGGCCAGTACGGAATGGTGATCTTCCCTGGTGCCGGCATCGACATGTACCAGGTGGCCAACCAGATCCTGCCGCCGGGGATCTTCAACCCAGCCCACCTGCCGACACCGCCGGCCATTGCGGCGACCCTGTCGAAGGCATACGGGGCCGACGGCGCCGTGCAGACGCAGCTCTACCAGAAGGCCGACAGGGAGCTGGATGGGCTAGCCAGCTGGATTCCGGGCGTGCTCGCGCTTTCGCCGAACTACGTGTCGCCGAAGCTCGTGAACGTGACGGAGTCGTTCACCAACCCGAATCCGATGCCGGTAGGGCCGACGTCGGTGCTCTCATGGGAGCTCAAGTAGTAAAACGGCTATCGGGAAGGTAACTGGAGGCTCGGGCAGGCATTGAAGTGAGACGCAGCAGGAGAGAGGCAATTCCGGGCACGTGGCTCATGCGGATCATCGGGTTCCGCGTGGTAACCGCGATTCCTCTCATCCTGCTCGTCTCGTTCATCATCTTCCTGCTCGAGTCGCTGGTCCCGGGGAATCCCGCCGAGACGATCCTCGGCCAGAACGCGACGCCTCAGAACGTCGCTGCGCTCGACCGCCAACTCGGGCTCAACAAGTCGCTGTTCGACGGCTATTGGACTTGGCTTGACGGAGTTCTGCACGGGCATCTGGGCACATCGGTGATCAGCGGCGAGGGGGTCAGTTCGTTGTTGAACGGCCGTCTGGCCGTGACCCTTTCGCTGGTCGTCCTGTCGGTGCTGGTGAGCGCCATCGTGGGCGTGGCTCTTGGCCTCATCAGCGCGCGGCGCGGCGGGTTCATCGGTCGCGTCCTTGACGTCGTCTCGCTGGCGGGACTGGCGCTGCCGAGCTTCTGGGTTGGCACCGTCCTGGTTGCACTGTTCGCGGTGCAGCTCCGGATCTTCCCCGCCTCCGGCTATGTCACGTTCGCCCAATCCCCCTGGGGCTGGATCCAGCATCTGATCCTGCCCGTGGCGGCGCTCAGCCTGCTGGGCATCGCGGCGGTCGCGAAGCAATCCCGGGATGCGATTCTCACCGCGCTCGAGGCCGATTACATCACGATGCTGCGGGGCAACGGCATGAGTGAGCGAGAGATCATGCTCAGGCACGTGCTGCGTAACGCGGCAATGCCGATCGTGACGGTCCTCGGCGTGGTGGCGATCGGGACGCTCGGCGGAACCGTGTTTGTGGAGAGCGTCTTCGTCCTGCCCGGCATGGGCAGTCAGGCGACGCAGTCCACGGTTGATCACGACCTGCCCGTGATCCTCGGGATCGGTCTGTACTTCACCTTCATCGTCGTCATCATCAATCTGCTCGTCGACCTGACGTACGGATTGCTCAATCCCCGGGCCAAGACGAAATGAGCGTTGCCACTCCCGCTGTTCTGAGCAACGAGACGGACGCCGCCGATGCGGTCGCGGCCGCGCGCCCCAGGGGAATCGTTCGGACGGTGCTTTCGTCAAAGCTGGGGCTCTGCGCGCTGGGCTTTCTGGTCCTCATCTTCCTGGCCTCCGAGCTCGCCGGGCTGATCACATCGGGCGGTCCCGACAAGGAAACCCTGCTCGCCGTCAACCAGGGACCGTCGATACACCACCTGCTCGGCACCGATGAGCTCGGGCGAGACATCCTGACCCGGATCCTGTACGGCGGCCGCTCCAGCCTCGCCGGTATCGCTGAGGCTCTTGGCGCGCTGTTGGTGATCTCGATCCCGGTAGGTGTGATCGCCGGTTACGTCGGCGGTCTCACAGACACCATCGTCACCCGCGGCGTCGACCTCGTTATGTCGATCCCGATCATCATCATCCTGCTGGCGGTGCTGGCCATCTTCGGCCACAGCATGACCACGGCGATGATCGCCTTTGGCGTGCTGGGGTCAGCCGGCGTCATCCGTGTGATCCGCAGCGCTGCGCTGGCCGCCCGCTCCGAAGCCTTCATCGACGCGGCGAAGGTGACCGGCGTTCGCAGGGTCGACATCATCTTCCGGCACGTGCTCCCCCAGTGCCGGGGAGTGATCGTCGTTCAGGCAGCGCTCTTTGCGGCCATCGCTCTCGGCGTCCAGACCGGCCTCACGTACCTGTCGCTCGGCCCGGCGCCGCCGGCGCCGACCTGGGGCGGGATGGTCGCCGACGCGGTGACGGAGTTCTACGTCGCGCCCTGGCAACTGGTGCCGTCGGGCGCGGTGATTGCGCTAACCGTGATCGCGCTCGGGGTCCTTGGCGATGTGGTACGTGACGCGATCGCCGATTCGCATTCCGCCAGCGCCAGCGGCGTCGCGCGTCGAGCACCCCGCAGGCGCGGCCCCCCGCCGGATCGTCCCGCGGATCCCGATGCCCTGCTCGAGGCGGCGGGGCTGACCGTCGTGGTCGGCGGGCGCGGTGCGGAGACGAGCCTGATCAAGGACGTGTCACTGTCGGTGGCGCCCGGCGAGGCGCTCGGAATCGTCGGAGAGTCCGGCAGCGGCAAGTCGATCACAATGAAGGCCCTGGCAGGCCTGCTACCCAAGGCCGCGGCCGTCACGCAGGGCTCGATCCACTACGGCGGCGTGGAGCTCACATCCCGCGGCGAGGCCGGCTACCGCACGATCCGTGGGCACGGCATCGCGATCATCACACAGGAGCCGATGCGGGCGCTGGATCCCGCCTATCGAGTGGGCAAGCTGCTGAGCGATGTGGTACGAGCGATCGAGCACTGCAGCCGTGCCGAGGCGCGGTCCCGGGCGATCGAGCTGCTCCGGCGAGTCCAGATCCAGGAGCCCGAGGACGTCGCCCAGCGCTACCCGCACGAGATCTCGGGAGGGATGGCACAGCGCGTCGCGATCGCGATGGCACTCGCGGGCCATCCAAAGCTGCTGATCGCCGACGAGCCAACCACGGCCCTGGACGTGACGGTCCAGGCTGAGATCCTCGACCTGTTGCGACGGCTGCAGCAGGAGACGGGCCTGGCGTTGATCCTGGTCAGCCATGACCTGGGCGTGGTCGCTGAGATCTGCGCTCGCGTCTGCGTCATGTACGCCGGGGAGATCGTCGAGGTCGCGCCTAGCGGCGAGCTCTTCGCGCAGCCGATGCACCCGTACACGCGGGCATTGATGGCCGCGAGTCCACGCGCGGGCGAGGAGAGCGGCCGGCTGGCCACGATTCCTGGCACCGTGCCCGCCCCGCGCGACTGGCCCATCGGCTGTCATTTCGCCGGCCGCTGTCAGTTCAGCATCGAGGCCTGCCTGGCCGGCCCGGTCGAGCTGCGGCCGGTCACGCCGAGTGACAGTGCCCGGTGCGTGCGATCGGAGGAGCTGTTTGTAACGTCGGCGCCCGCTTCCGCTGAGACCGAGGTGACGCGATGAGCGACCCGCTGGTCACAATCGACGGGCTGGTGGTCGAGTACCCGCTGCCGCACGGGCGGACCAAGCGTGCCGTCGACGGGGTGAGCTTCACTGTGATGCCGGGCCAGACCGTCGGTCTGGTCGGGGAGTCCGGTTCGGGCAAGTCGACGATCGCACGCGCGATTGTCGGTCTCGCGCCGGTGACCGACGGCACGATCACCCTCGGCGGCGAGGCGTTCGCATCGAGTAGGCGAAACGTGCAGATGGTCTTCCAGGACCCCTACAGCTCACTCGACCCCACCAAGACCGTGGGCTACAGCGTCGCCGAGCCTCTGCGTGTGCATCAGGGACGGGAGCTCGGCACGGAGGCGATCCGCGCCAGGACCACGGAGATGCTGGAGGCCGTGGGGTTGCCCGCGTCAGCGGCCAAGCTCTACCCCGCTCAGTTCTCGGGCGGGCAGCGCCAGCGCATCGCCATCGCCCGTGCTCTGATCGTGCGGCCTCGACTCGTGATCTGCGACGAGGCGCTCTCGGCGCTCGACCTGTCCGTCCAGGCACAGATCATCAACCTGCTGGTGCAGCTGCGCGAGAGCCAGGGGATCAGTTTCCTGTTCATCTCGCACGACCTACGCGTCGTCGAGATGCTCTGTGACGAGGTCGTCGTGCTGTACCGCGGCCGGATCGCCGAAACCGGGACGGCCGCGAGCATCCACTCTCAACCGCAGCACCCGTACACCCGCGGCCTGGTCGCGGCGGTGCCGGAGATCTATCCGGTGCCCCGTGTGGCCTCGCGTGCGTACCGCGATCGCCTGCGCAAGCCCGTCGCGCCCGCGCCGGCCCTGAGCGACAGCTGCCAGTACACCCACCGGTGTGTGTTCGCCGCTGAGGAGTGCGTGCGCAGCCGTCCGCCCCTGCGGACGGCTGGATCCGGCGCGCTCGCCGCCTGCCACCGCTTCGAGGACATCTCTCGCCAGCTCGACGGAGACCCCGACTTACCGACCAAAGCAATGACGCCGCAGTCGTGAGCGCGGCCTCCGACGAATGAAAGTGGTGAGATGGTGAGCGCACGCATCCTGCTTGTGGGCGATCTGATCCTGGACGAGCCTGATCCGGATTCGTTCTTCGAACCCAGTGCCGAGACGCTGCGCAGCGGCGACGTGGTCATCGGCCAGGTCGAGGTGCCGCATTCGACGCGTGGTCACGTCCAGAGCACGGATGTCCCAGCGCCTCCGGCGCGCCCCGAGCACCTCGAGGCGCTGCCCCGCGCCGGCTTCAACGTCGCGACGCTCGCGGGAAACCACATTGCCGACCTCGGCCCCGATCCGATCGAGGACACGATCGCGAAGCTGCGTGAGCTCGGCATCCAGACCACGGGCGCCGGGATGAACCTGGCGCAGGCGCGGGAGCCTGCCCGCATCGAGGCAAACGGCATCTCGGTCGCTGTCTTCAGCTACAACTGTGTCGGACCCAAGGATGGCTGGGCGCGGGCGTCCAAGGCGGGTTGTGCCTACGTCAACGTGCTCACTCACTACGAGCTCGACCACGCGTCGCCCGGCGGACCTCCGACCATCTATACGTTCGCCGCCCCCGAGAGCCTTGAGGAGCTTCGCGCCGACCTGGCCGCGGTGCGATCGGCGGTCGACATCATCGTGGTTGCGCTGCACAAGGGCATCGGACACGTGCGCAGCCAGATCGCGATGTACGAGCGCGACCTGTCGCGCGCGGTGATAGATGCGGGTGCCGACATCGTCGTCGGACACCACTCGCACATCATGCGCGGCATCGAGATCTACAAGGACAAGCCGATCTATCACGGACTCGGAAACTTCGTGAGCGTCACACGTGCTCTCTCATCGACCGAGAGCGACACGCCCGAAGCGCGCGCCTGGGCGCTGCGGCGCGAGCAGCTCTACGGGTTCAAGCCGGATCCCAAGATGCCCACCTACCCGTTCAACCCCGAGAGCCGCAACACGATCATCGTCGACTGCATCGCCAACGCTGACGGATCAATTGATGCCGGGCTGATCCCGTGCTGGATCGACGACGATGCGCGCCCGGTCCCGCTTGGACCGGGCGACGGCGAACAGGTCGTCGACTACGTCCGCACGATCGGTCACGAGGCCGGCCTCACCACCGACTTCGAGTGGGACGGTGAGCGCGTCCGCGTCATAGCTCCGGCGAGTGAGCGGGTGCAGGCGTGATGGCCGACGCGCAGAAGGGCGCTCCGCTCGCGGGCATCAAGGTCATCGATCTCACCCGCGCCCTGGCCGGTCCGTTCTGCACGCTGATCCTCGGTGGGCTCGGAGCCGACGTGATCAAGGTCGAGGATCCCAGGGGCGGAGACATCTCCCGTGGTAATTCTCCCTACATCGGCCCGAACGGGCTCACTCTGGCGGCGACCGGGCCGGAGGACATCTCGCTAGCCTCGCTCACCCGGCTGCGCGGCAAGCGCAGCGTGACGCTCAACCTCAAACATCTCAACGCGCGCCACGTGTTTGCCGACCTCGTCCGCAACGCGGATGTCGTGGTCGAGAACTTCACCAGCGGTACTGCCGACAGGCTCGGTGTCGGCTATGCGGCGGCGCGTGCGGCCAATCCGGCGATCGTGTACTGCGCGATCAGCGGTTTCGGCGCGGATGCCGATCCCGGGGTGCGCGCGATGGACACCATCATCCAGGCCCTCAGCGGCGCGATGCTCACCTCCGGCGGCCCCGAGGATCCTCCGATCCGGGTTGGCATGCCGATGGCCGATGTGCTGACGCCGGTCTGGGGGGTGGTCGGCATCCTCTCTGCGCTCCAACACCGGCAGCGAACCGGCGAAGGGGACTTCGTGGACGTGTCGATGCTCGGCGTGCTCACCTCGCTGGTCTCCACCGAGGACTGGCAGGCGCTCCAGGACCTCGGCCAGCCGCTGCGCAGCGGGCCCACGTTGCCACGACTGGCTCCCTTTGGCGTCTACCGCTGCGCAGACGGATGGTTCGCGATGGTCGCTCCTCAGGACAAGCTCGTGGAGAGCCTGGTCGAGGTCATGGGCCGCCCGGAGCTGCTCGACGGACCCTCGCTACGCCACGCGTGACTCGCGCGTGCGTCACGACGCCGAACTGACGGCTGAGATCGAGGCCTGGGCCTCTGATCTCGCCGCCGATGAGATCGCGACGCGGCTGGCGGCCAAGGGCGTTCCGGTGGCGCCGATCCGCTCGCCGATCGAAGCGGTGAGCGATCCACGGGTCGCGGCGCGAGAGGAGACGCTGCCCGTCCAGCATCCCGTGCTGGGTGATGTCCCCGGCCTGCGGACGACCGGTGTACCGGTGCGCATGCGCAACGCCCGGATTGGCTTTGACCGGCTGGCGCCGAGTCTCGGCGAGCACACGGACGAGGTTTTCACACAGCTGCTGGGCTACGACGAGCAGCGCATCCAGGGGCTCCGGGATGCCGGCGTCATCTGAGCGAGGAGAAGCTTGATGAGTACGACAACACGCGTCTCGTCACCCGGGCGCTACGCGGGCTACGCCGAGCAGATCTACGAGTCGTGGCAGCGGAGCTCCTTCTACGTCGAGGTGCGCGACGGCACCAAGCTGGCCGTCGACCTGTATCGGCCGATCAGCGACGGGTCGCCTTCACAGACCGCGCATCCGGTGATCTGGATCCACACCGCCTACCAGCGCGGCATGCTCGGGCCCGACGGCAAGGTGCAGATGTCCGCCTCCCAGTACATGGAGGCGCGTGACCTGACGCTCTACGGCTACGTGCTGGCGATCGTCGATACTCGCGGCAAGGGTGCGTCGTTCGGCTTCCGTCGCGGGATGCAGGACAGCACGGAGGGTCGAGACGCCTACGACATGACCGAGTGGTTCGCCGCCCGGCCGTGGTGCGACGGCAAGGTCGGCATGCTCGGCTGCTCCTACCTGGGAGGCAGTCAGGACAACGCCGTGATTAGCATGCCACCCAGCCTGAAGGCGATCTTTCCGGGCGCGACGACGTACAACCGCTACGACTCGATCTGTCGCGGCGGACTGATGGCTCAGTTCCACACGCGGCCCGAGGATCCGCGCGACGAGGGCGTCGACAGCATGCCGGTGGATGACGACGCCGACGGCGCGATGCTCGCGACGGCACGCGCCGAACACGCCAGGAACTCGATCATGGCCGACATCTGGAGGGACATCCCGTTCCGGGACGACTACTCGGAATCGCTGGGCAGCCGGTTCTGGGAGGAGTGCAGCCTCAGCACCTACCGCAACGCCGTCGAGATGCACGGGGCGGCCATGTACCGCTGGACCGGTTGGAAGGATGAGTTCACCGCCGATCAGTTCGTGGCGCTCGCGAACCTCTCGAACGTGGTCAAGGTGTTCATCGGGTCCGATACGCACTGCAAGAGTCCCGACTTCGACATGTTCGCGGAGCACCTGCGCTTCTTCGATCGCTATCTCAAGGGCGTCGCTAACGGCATCGATACCGAGGACCGGGTCTACTACTACACCTACAACGCGCCCCGCGGCGAGAGGTGGTCCAGCAGCCCCGTCTGGCCGGTGCGCGGCATGCGGGCGCAGCGCTGGTATCTCGACGCCGATCCCGATGCGCTCGGGCTTTCGCCGGAGCTGCCGGAAGAGGAGCGGGACCGTACCTTTGAGGTCGACTACTCAGTCGTGACGGGTGAGCCGGCGACGCCCTTCTGGCCGGCGTCACAGCACGGGCACGGGCTCAGCTTCGAGACGGGCCCCCTCGAGCGTGAGTTGCGTTTGACCGGCCATTTCGTGGTGTCGCTCTGGCTGTCCTCCTCACAGCCCGACGGCGATACCTTCGCCTACCTCGAGGAGGTCTGGCCAACCGGCCTCGTGGATGTTCGGGCGCACGGCCGCCTCAGGTCGAGCCACCGCAGGCTCGGAACCGCGCCGTACGACTACCTCGGCCTGCCCTGGCATCGGAGCTTCCGGGAAGACTACGAGCCGCTCGCCGTGGGTGAGCCTCATGAGCACAGGTTCGACCTGCTGCCCACGTCGACGATCGTGCAGCCGGGCTCACGGCTGCGGCTGGTGGTCACGGGGGCGGACCCGCGGCAGCGAACGCACCTCGGATTCGATCCTCCGCCGAGGCTCACGCTCCACACCGGTGGGGTGATGGCTTCCTATGTCGCGTTGCCGGTGGTCGACGATGCTGAGTAACGTCGCCCCGGTCCCCTATTCCAGCGCCGACGAGGTGTTCTGTCCGTTCTATCTTCCCGACACGCCTGCGCACGCGCACTTCGACCGGGCCAATTACGTCCAGGAGGAGTACTTCCTCACGGGCAGCGGCGAGCTCTACGCGCCGGGTGACGGCGTGCCCCGACTGGTTCGCGGCGGGCTGCCTTTCGTGACTCGCGCGCTCGTTGCCCGCCCGCGTGAGGCTTCGGACTTCTCCGGAGTGGTGCACCTGGCCGGAATCCACCCGTTCCTCGGCGGTGTGCAGTGGGAGTGGATTTCTGAGCTCGTGTTGAGCACGGGTGACGCCTACGTGGCAGTGGGAACCGGCACCGACGCGCTGTCGCGCGGGAGGTCCACGCCCGACTACCCCGTTTCCGCGACCCCGGTCACGCGTTGGTACAACTCGGCCCGCTATGCCCCGTTGCGCTGGCCGGAGGACGACGGCATCCGCTGGAGTGTCTTCTCCGATGCGGCAACGTTGCTCCGCTCGGCGGATCGGCCGCTCCTGGGGGACCTGAGGATCGAGCGCGTGTACGCGTCAGGTTGGTCGTTCCTCGGCAGCTTCATGCGGACGTTCATTAACGAGGGCTTCCACGACGCGCTGCGCGGCCCAGACGGTGGGCCGTTGATCGATGGTTACGTGATCGGCATCTCTAGCCCCTGGCAGGGCGGTGGCTACCTCGAGATCAACTCCGGCGAGCAACCGGCGCCAGTGAGCGATCCACGTAGGCGGCTGCGGGCGATAGACGTGCCGGTGATCGAGTTCCTGAGCCAGGGGGAGGGCGAGCGCAACATCGGCCCCCAGGCTCCCGACCTTGACGAGGGCAAAGGACGCCATCGCCTGTATGAGGTCGGCCGGTACCACGCACACCGACCTCGGCGTTCAGGTCGAGCGCACCAACATCGTGCAGCTGGCGCGACGGGGCCACCCGTATGCGATGCGAGAGCGTGAACGTCGCTACGGCATCTCCGACGTTCCCCTGCGCCGGCTGTTCTCGGCGGTGATGGAGAACCTCGACGGCTGGGTCGTCCGTGGCATGGTTCCGCCGCCCAGTGCGCGCCTGGAGTTCGACGCCGCTCTCGAGGTGGCGCGCGACGAGTTCGGGAATCCGCGCGGCGGTGTCAGGAGCGTGCAGGTCGACGTGCCGCTGGCCCGCTATGGCCGCGCTCCGGGGGAGCACGCCGCGGACAATGCCACGCACTTCCTGCCCATGTACCGGGTGCCGCTGGAGCGCGAGCAGCTCGAGCGTCTGTATCCCGGCGGGCGTCAGGAGTATCTGGATCGCGCCGGTGCGGTGGTCGAGCGCATGGCATCCGAGCGCTGGCTGCGCGCCACCGACGTCGATGGTTACCGGACGGCCATCGCCGAGGCTGCAACGGCCGCGTTTACGGGGACCGACTGAGCGCGGGCTCGAGGAGCGTGGCCAGCGGGCCACGCTCCGAACCTCAGTCGCTCAGGCCCAACAGCCTGATCGCGTTCTCCTTGAGGACGAGCGGTCGCACCTCGTCCTTGATCGGGAGCTCGGCGAACTCCTTGAGCCAGCGGTCCGGGGTGATCAGCGGGTAGTCCGAACCGAACAGCATCTTGTGCTTGAGCTGCGTGTTCGTGTACCGGATCAGGATCTCCGGGAAGTACTTGGGCGCCCAGCCGGAGAGGTCGATGTGGACGTTCGGCTTGTGCACGGCGATCGCGAGCGCCTCGTCCTGCCAGGGGAACGATGGGTGGGCGAGGATGATCTTCAGCTCCGGGAAGTCGGCGGCGACATCGTCCACCGCCATCGGGTTGGAGTACTTCAGGCGCACACCGCCGCCGCCGGGCATGCCGGCGCCGATGCCGGTGGTCCCCGAGTGGAACAGCGCGATCAGGCCGGCCTCGGCGATCACCTCGTAGAGCGGGTAGAACTCGTGATCGTTGGGCCAGAAGCGCTGGACGTTGGGGTGAAACTTGAAGCCGCGGACGCCGGCATCGATCATCTCGCGCGCCTCGCGCACCCCCAGCTTGCCCTTGTGCGGGTCGATGCTCGCAAACGGGACCAGCACATCCGGATTGGCCCGGGCGGCCTCGAGCACCTCGCCGTTGCCGAGCCGCCGCCGGCCCATGCCGGCCTCGTCGTCGACGTTGAAGATGACGGCGACCATGTTGCGCTCGCGGTAGTAGTCGGCGACCTCCTGCGCGGTCGGCTGCGGTGGATGGCCGCCGAAGTATTTCGCCGCCGCGGCGAGCACCTCGCTGGTGACCGGGTCCTGCGGCTCGCCCTCGTTGCGCTCGGCGTGAACGTGGACGTCGATCGCGACGACGTCGTCGAGGTTCAGGGTCATGCCTGCCCCGCCTGCTCGAGATCGAGCGGTGGGAGCGACACCCCTGAGGGCTGCGCCATCGACGCAAACGATGTCTCCCACTCGGCCGCGATTGACTCGACATCCCAGCCGCCGTCGCGCAGGCTGTGGGCCTGCTCGGTCGAGTGCGCGTAGAGCGTCAGGCGGTCGCCGCCGATCCCGATCGCCTGGCCGGTGATGTCCGGCGGCCGCGTCGGAGGCGAGGAAGGCGACCAGTGGAGCGCACTCCTCGGGCCAGCCTATGGCGTGCTCGCGCCGCACCTGGGCGGGGAACTCCGCTCCTTCGGCGGCCGGCTCAACGAGCGGGGCGTAGATCGGAATGGTCGCCGTCATCTGAGTCCAGGCGGTCGGAATGACCGCGTTCGCGGTGATGCGGTCGCGGGCCAGCTCCATCGACCAGACGCGGGCGAAGGTGACGATGCCCGCCTTGGCCGCTGCGTAGTTGGTCTGGCCGAAGTTGCCGAACTCGCCGGCTGGTGAGCCGATGACGATGATGCGGCCGCCCTCGCCCTGCTCGCGCATCTTCGCCGCAGCCGCGCGAGCGCAGGTGAACGTGCCGCGCAGGTGGGTCTCGATCACGAGGTCGAAGTCCTCGTCGGTCATCTTCCAGAGGACGCGGTCGCGCAGCACGCCGGCGTTGGTCACAAGAATGTCGAGTCGGCCGAACTCGCTGATCGCGCTTCCGACGAGCGCGTCGGCCACGTCGCTGGAGCCAACGCGTCCGATCGCGACCGCCGCGCGCCCACCGGCAGCCGTGATCAGCTCGGCGGTCTCCTGGGCGGCCTCGGCTCCCAGGTCGTTGACGACGACGGCCGCGCCCGCCCGCGCCAGTTCGAGCGCGTAAGCCCGCCCCAGGCCCTGCCCGCTGCCGGTGACGATCGCAACCTTCCCGCCCAGGCTGAAATCGCTCATGCGTAGAACCTCACGACGCGACTCGGCGACGACGGCCGGCCGTTCTGCATCCTCGACCTCCAGCGTCGCCAGGATCTCGGCTGCGACGCCCCCGCGAACCTCCGACACCTGCGTCACCTCAGCGACGCCGCGGAAGCGGCTTCCGACCCGAAGGGGGCCGGGAAAGCGCACCTTGTTGAGACCGTAGTTGATGCTGGTTGCAGCGTCAGTGACCCTCAACAGCTGTGTCACCGGCGCGAGCAGAGCCAGTGAAAGGAAGCCATGTGCGATCGTTCCCCCGAACGGCGTCTGGGCGGCACGCTCGACGTCCACGTGGATGAAGTTATGGTCGCCTGTCAAGTCGGCGAAGTCATTGACGAGCTGTTGAGTCATCTCAGTCCAGGCGGTCGGGCCGAGTTGACATCCCACGCTCTTTTCCAATCCGGCAAGGTCCGTCGTGAATCCGGGTGTCTCAACGCTGCTCATAACTCCCTCTCTCCCAGCCGCCCGTGCTCGCAGCCGTCTGTGCTTGATTATCAGGCTACCGAATGTTACCGTGCCGTCAAATGACGGTGGGAGAGCCGGTGAATCTCAGCACGGGAATGGGAGATCTCAGCTGGCCCGTTCGCCGCGCCGCGGCGCTCTTCGGCAGCTCGAACGGGATATCTGACGGTGGGGTGACCCTCACCTACGCTCAGCTCGCGGAACGCGTGGCCGCGCTCGGCGGGGCGCTCGAAGAGCTCGACGTGCCGCGCGGCGCCCGGGTCGGGTACATCGGCGTCAACTCGGTGGCGCACGCTGAGACCTGGTTCGCGGTGCCTGCGGCCGGCCGAGTGCTCGTGGATCTCAACCTCCGGCTGGCGCCAGCGGAGCTCGAGTTCATCGCCAACGACTGCGAGATCCAGTTGCTGATCGTCGACGAGGAGCGTCTGGCGGTGGCGCAGGAGCTGCAGCGCCGCTGCCCGAGCGTCGCGCAGGTGGTCCTCGTGGCCGATGTCGAGCCGGCCCGCGATGTCGAGCTCGCCCGCGAGGCACAGGTGCTCGACTACGCGGCACTGCTCAGCGCTGAGCCCGAAGTGTCCGTGGTCGAGGGACCGGATGAGCTGGCGGGTATCTGTTACACGGGCGGCACCACCGGTCGCCCGAAGGGCGTCATGCTGAGCCACGGAAACCTGCTGGCAAACGCCCGCCACAACCTGATCACCACCGGTCACGCTCCGGACCAGCGCTGGCTGCACGTGCCGCCGATGTTCCATGTGGCAGGCACGGCGAATCTGTTCGCCTGCACCTGGGCGGGGACCGGTCAGGTGGTGATGCCGCGCTTCGACGCGCGCGCGTTCATCGACACCGTGCGGCGCGAGTCGATCACGCACTGCGTTCTGGTGCCGACGATGCTGAGCATGCTGATGGATGAGCTCGGTCGTGATCCAGAGGGTGGCGAGCTGCCTTCGCTGCGTCACATCCAGTACGCCGCGTCACCGATCACCCCGGCCCTCCAGCGCCGCGTGCTCGAGCACTTCAACTGCGACATCGTCCAGCTGTACGGCATGACGGAGGCGGCGCCCACCGTCACGCAGCTGTCAGCTGATGTTCATCGCCGCGGGGCTGCCGGCCATGAGCCCGACGCGACGCGGCTCGCCTCGGTCGGCACCCCTGTGATCGGTGTCGAGGTGGCAGTCCTCAGCCTGACAGGGGAAGCCGTGCCGCCGGGAGAGGTCGGCGAGCTCTGCGTCCGGGGGCCCAACGTCATGCAGGGTTACTGGAATCGTGAGGAGGCGACGGCGAATGCCCTGGCCGGTGGCTGGTATCACACCGGCGACGCCGTCCGGAGCGACGAGGACGGCTTCCTGTTCCTGGTGGATCGACTGAAGGACATGATCATCAGCGGCGGTGAGAACGTGTACTCGATCGAGGTCGAGGCGGCACTGGCCGAGCACCCGGCGGTTTCGGAGGTGGCCGTGATCGGGATTCCGGATCCCGTCTGGGGAGAGGCGGTGCACGCGGTCGTGAGCGTGCTGCCCGGGCAGAGCGTGAGCGAGGCGGAGCTGATCGAACACTGCCGCGGTCTGATCGCCGGCTACAAGGTTCCGCGCTCGATCGAGCTGCGGTCGGAGCCCCTGCCGAAATCCGGTCCGGGAAAGATCCTCAAGGCAGAGCTGCGAGAACCCTACTGGGCCGGCCATGAACGTCGTGTCAACTGATCATTGGCTGGGTCAGCTCAGCGCGGCGTATCACTCGCCGCAGTCGGTCGCTGCGCGCTGGCGATCGGGCGGAGGCCGCGTCGCGGGAGTCTTCGGCGGGAGCGCCCCGCGGGAGCTCGTCAGCGCAGCAGGGATGCTTCCGATCCCGCTCGAACCGGAACGACTGGAGCGGATCGAGAACGTCCCCGAGGGTCTGATTGGGGAACTCTCCGATGGAGCGGCCGCGCTGCTCGCGGCCCTGCTGAGCGGAGCGCTCGATTGGCTCGATGCACTGCTGATCGGCCGCGACAGCGAGTCGCACACCAAGCTCTTCTACGTGATCCGCGAGATGGCCTCCGACCCGGAATTCGCGCCAATGATCCCGCCGTTCGCCTTCAGCGACGTGCTGCGCCTGCCGCTGCGGACCTCCGCGGTCTACAACCGTACCCGCCTGCGGCAGCTCGCCGACGCGGTATCGGCATGGGCGGAGGCCCAGCCGGATGCTGTGGCGCTCCGCGCAGCCCTAACTGCCGATGCGCGGACGAAGCGGCAGCTGCGCGAGCTGCGCGACCTCCAGCGGCGAGGGCGTGTCACGGCACGGGACATGCTGATCGCCGTGCGCGGCGCACAGGTGCTGCCGAGCGCCGACGCGCAGCTCGCGCTGGAGGAGGCCGTCCGCCGCGCGCAGACGCGGAAGGTGACCGGGTTGGAGCGCCCACGGATCTTCGTGAGCGGCTCGAGGCCCGAGCCGGATATCTATGCCCTGCTCGAGTCAAATGCTCTACGGATCGCGGGCGACGATCACGAGTGGGACGCAGACCGACTCCGAAGCTTCGGCGGCCACCGAAGACCCAATCGACTGGCTTGCTGACCACTACCAGTTCAACTCCCCCGGCGCTGCTCGAGCCGGACTGGAGCGAGTCGGCCGGTCGGTCGCAAGGGTGCGCGAGCTCGAGGCCGACGCGGTGCTCCATCTGATCCTGCCTGCCGACGAGGCCGGCGGCTGGGAGCTTCAAGAGCTCCGCTCGCGCTTACCAGAGGTTCCGGTTGTCTCGGTCCAGCTGGAACGCGGGTCCGGCGAGGAAGCGTTGCGGCAAGCCGCGTCGTCAGTTCGCGAGCTCCTGCGGCGGCCGGCCGAATCCCGACAGCCAAGCATGGGAGGCACTCATGCCTGAGACCGGCGGCATCAGGCGTCAGCAGGAGCTCGGCTGCACTGTCGAGTTCTCGCGATACCAGCGCGAGTGGTTCAAGCAGGTTCGGGAGCGGGTGGCCGGCGGCGAGCCGTTCGCCGTGCTGAGCGCCGACTCGCCTCATGAGATCTACCGTGCCATGGACATTCCCTATGTCGTGGTGCAGTGGTGGTCCTCGCTGATCGCTGCCAAGCAGCTCGGCCCTCACTATCTGAGGGCGCTGGGGGAGGCGGGTTACCCGAACACGCACGAGCAGTACAACTCCCTGCCGCTCGGCGAGCTGTTGGCCGATGACCCCGAGTCCGCTCCGTGGGGCGGCCTCCCGAAGCCGACCATTCTCCAGGCCTCGCTCTCCAGCGACTCGATGCGGCAACTGTTTGAAACGTGGTCGCGCCACTCTGGCGCGACCTTCATCCCGTTCGAGCGCAGCGTCGACACCCGCATCTCCGTGCCGGCCAACTGGTGGGAGGAGCTGCCCGACCGGTGGGACACGTTCCTTCCCAGCGAGCGGCTCGATCTGCTCACCGATGAGCTGACCGGGGTAGTGAGGGTGCTCGAGTCTCTGACCGGTCGGCGCTTCTCGGAAAGCCGGTTTGCCGAAGTGATGCAGCTCGCGAACGAGCAGGCGGAGCTCAACCGGGCCACGCGCGATCTGGTCGCAAGCACGGCGCCCGCGCCGGTCAGCGCGGGCGAGACGATGCCAGCGGTGATGATTCCGCAATGGCATAGGGGCAGCGGATGGGCGCGTGACGCGGCGGCCCTGCTGCGCGATGAGGTGCAGGGACGGGTCGACGCAGGTGACGCCGCGCATCCCGGAGAGAAGTTACGCCTGATGTGGCTCGGCCGGGGTCTGTGGTCCAGCCTCGGTCTTTACCAGCGCTTCCAGGAGGAATATGACGCGGTCTTCGTCTGGTCGATGTACCTGGGTCTGGCGGCCGACGGATACCTGCGCTACTTCGATGGTCGTGATCCCTTGCGAGCACTGGCAGCCCGTTTTGTGCCGGTGGGGGAGGAACTGCGGATGCCGACCTGGTCGAGCGCGTGGCACCTCAAGGAGGCGCAGCTGCACTCCGTGGATGGTGTGATCAGCCTCGGCGAGGACGACTTCTTCAGCGTCAGGCGCCTGGAGGCAGCGGGCATCCCGGTCCTCACGATCCGCGCAGATAACGTGGATCGCCGGACCTGGAGCGAGGAGCGTCTGATCGAGCAGATCGGGGAGTTCATCGAGACGCGAGTTCAGCCGGCCAGCGAGACGCGACGGCCCGACTAGCAGCCGGATGCCCCCGACCAGTCCGGGATCTTCGAGCAGCGACCGCGGTCGCCCTGATCTCAGCCGTCGTGACCCTACGGCGCTCTCGACTGTTCGCCGTGGACCGGTCTCAGCGTTGATCGCGTTCCTCGACTTTCTGGCCCGCTGGCCGCAACCTCGTGTTGGACCGGCCGCGCCTTACCTGTGCTGCATCACCGGAACACGCCTTGGAGCTGGCTCGATCCAATCCAGCGCTGAGCGAGCGCCAAGACGATCAGCACCGGTGCACAGGTCACGAGCAGGAGGAGCGCGATATAGCGCGACGGCGCCACGGTGTGCAGGTTGATCAGCGTTCCAAAGAAGGCGGACCCCTTTGTTGTGTCGAGCTGCAGGGCGATGCCGAGCGCGAGCGGGTAGCGACCCGTGGTGTTGAACGACCAGTACATGACCCAAGGAAGGAAGAAGTTCGTCCAGCTGGCCAGAAAGTTGAGGAACGCGATCAGCGCCGAAACCGGCAGCGAAAGCGGCAGCGCGATCCGCTTGAACACCTGCCATTCGCTGCAGCCGTCTGTGCGTGCCGTCTGCAGAAGGACGCGAAAGCGAGCGGTGTTGAAGTACAGGTAGGCGAGGTAGACCCCGAACGGATAGAGGCCGTAGGGCAGGATCACCGCGAGCGGACTCGACAGGAGGTGTGCAGCGTGGGCTTCGAGGAAGAGCGGGAGCACCAGCGCATTCGGCGGGATCAGCATCACGAGGATCGTCACGATCAGGAGCGGCCGCCGGCCCGGGAAGTCGTGGGTCGCCAGGCCGTAGCCCGCCGGGATGCCGAGGCCGACGGCGATCACGGCGCCCGCGGTTGAGTAGAACGCCGAGTTCCAGAGCCAGTGCATCGCGGTACTGCCGATCGCCTCGTACACGGCCCAGATGATCGGCACGGCAAAGAACACCGCCATCAGCGAGAGGGCCAGCAGCGACGCGGTCTGGCCGGCCGAATCGCGGCCAAGGCTCCGGTTCACGAGCGTTCGCATCAGTCGCTCACCCTGAACAACCCTGTCCGCAGCAGAATTACCGCCGCCGAGATCAGCGCAATCGCAAGCAGGTCCACCGCAATCGCCGCCGCGTAATTGAAGTTATCGAGCTGGAATGAGAGGTAGTAAGCAAGCTGATCGGGGGACCATGTCTGATTCAGCACGCCGCCCGTAGCTGTACTGACCAGCTGCGGCTCCGCGAACAGCTGAGTGCCGGCGGCGAACGCGCCGATCAGCATGTAGGCCACCCAGCGCTTGATCAACGGCAGCTTTACGCGAATGGCCGTGCGCCAAGGGCCTGCGCCATCAAGCCTCGCGGCCTCAAGCACCGCGGGTGGGATCGTCGCCAGTGCGCCGTACATCACCACGATCCAGCTTCCGGCACCGCTCCAGAACGCGATCACCGCATAGACCATCGGCAGGTGCCCGGACGCAAGGGAATCCCCGAGCGTGCTGTAGCCCAACCAGTGCAGAACGACGGTCCACGGACTCACGCCGGGCTCCAGCATGAACAGCCACAACATCACGCTCGCCGAGCCCGCAAGGGCAGCCGGCAGGTAGAACACGAACCGGAAGGCCGCGCTGATGCGCCGGTCCAGCGAGTGCAGGATCAACGAGAGTCCGACCACGAACACCACCAGGGCGCTGAGCCAGATGAGAAGGAATACTCCGACGTGCTCAAAGGCCGGCAGAAACTCGGGGTCCTGCCAAGACTTGACGAAGTTCGCTGCGCCAGAGAAATGCGCCGTCAGCGAGGTCAGCGAGAGGCGCAACGCATAGACCACGGGATAGATGCCGGCCACGAGCAGCAGCAGCACGTAGGGGCCAACGAAGAGGTATCCCGACTTACGCGGACGCACGAGTTTCGTCGTGTTCAGGCGAACAAAGACATTTTCGCCAGACGGCTCGCACCACGATCATAACATCGTATCATCATACGTACGATATTATCTCGCAACCTGGGGCTCGCTGGTTGATCGTCGAGGGGAAGGCAGAGATCGAAAGAACCAAATGGCAACTGTGAGCTTCAGGCGTGCCTCACGGATCTATGCGAAGGCGACCAAGGCCGTCAGCGAATTGGACCTTGAGATCCGCGACGGCGAGCTAGTAGTGCTCGTGGGCCCGTCCGGCTGCGGCAAGACGACCAGCCTACGGATGCTCGCGGGGCTGGAGCCAGTTGATGAGGGCGACATCCTCATCGATGAGCAGAGCGTCGCTCGCGTCAGCTCCCAGAGGCGTGACATCGCGATGGTCTTCCAGGACTACGCGCTGTATCCCCACATGACAGTCAGGCAGAACCTCGGTTTCGCCCTCGAGATCGCAAAGCTGAGTAAGTCAGAGATCAAAACGCGGGTCATCGAGGCGGCGCGCATGCTTGGACTGGAGGATTGCCTGGACCGAAAGCCCGGTCAGCTGTCAGGCGGTCAATGCCAGCGCGTGGCCATGGGGCGCGCAATCGTCCGTCAACCGCGCGTGTTCCTTATGGATGAGCCGCTCTCGAATCTGGATGCCAAGCTACGGGTTGCCACGCGGTCAGAGATCGCGGCACTCCAGCGCCGCCTCGGTGTCACGACGGTTTACGTGACCCACGATCAGGTCGAGGCGATGACAATGGGGGACCGGGTCGCCGTACTCACGGGTGGCGTCCTGCAGCAGGTCGACGTGCCGAGCGTCCTCTACGACTCGCCCGCCAATGCGTTCGTAGCCGGCTTCATCGGATCTCCAGCCATGAACCTCGTCGACGGCATCGTCGGTCCGGACGGCGTGACGGTCGGCTCAACGGTCGTCGAGCTTCCCCGGGAGCTCCGAGAGACCGCCGGCACCGGCAGGGTCACGGTTGGCGTCCGCCCCGAGTCGATCACGCTGACCGGTGCGGGCGTCGGCTTACCGGCGATCGTCAGCATCGTCGAAGAGCTGGGAGCTGAGGCGTACATCTACGCGCGACTCGAGCATACGGCTGCCGACCGTAACGGCGGGGAGAATCGGGACTTCGTCGTGCGCGTCGCTCCCAAGACCGCACCGCCGATCGGCAGTCGTATCGAGTTGCACGTCAAGAAGGGATCAGCGCTGCTGTTCGACGCGGACTCTGGAGCGCGGATCGTTCCCGAGTGATGCGCCTGGGATCCGAGAGCTCGTGGCCGGAGTCCCCAGGCTCTCCTCAGGCCCGCCTGACATGGTCGAGCGCGTCGGGCGCCCGCATGGCGCCCGACCTACGCCCGGCCTAGCGAGGCGGCGGGCTGGGCGACTACATTGAAAACATCATACGTCTGATCTATGGTACGCAGATCAACCAGTGAGGCAATCCTTGAGCTGCCTGATCGACGCACACATTCATTTCTGGGATCCGATGGCCCGCCACCACGATTGGCTCAAAAACGTCCCCACGCTCGCGAGATCCTTTCGCCCGTCGGACATCGACTTCGGCGGGCGGACACCCGATGGGCTGGTTTTTGTCGAGGCCGACTGCCTCGGAAACGAGTCGCTGAGCGAAGTCGACTGGGTGACTGGTCTGACGGACGGCCATGTGCCGATCGTCGGCATCGTCGCGCACGTTCCGCTCGAGCGAGGGCTGGTCGCCGCGCGTCTGCTCGACCGGCTACGAGAGCGAAGCCTTGTCGTCGGAGTTAGACGACTGCTGCAGCACGAGCCGCCGGCGCTGCTCGAGGATCCCGAACTGATCAAGCGCTCCCGCTCGTTAGCTGAGTACGGGCTCACATCCGACATCTGCGTGACCTCTGACCAGCTCCCCGCCGTCACGCAACTGGTGCGTTCATGCCCAGAAACAACGTTCGTTCTCGACCATCTCGCCAAACCGTCGCTTGGAGACACGAGCCTCGAGCCATGGCGACGAGACCTACGGAAGCTGGCCAGCCATCCCAACGTTGTGTGCAAGCTGTCCGGCCTCGCGACGATCGGATGGCGACCGCCCGACGTGTTCCCATCCCTGCGGCACGCACTCAACGTCTTCGGTCCGGAGCGTTGCATGTTCGGCAGCGATTGGCCGGTGTCGCTCCCGAACGCTTCGTATGCGGCCTGGACGGACACCGTCCTCGAGGCGACCGACGACTTCACCCCCGCGGAACGGGACGACATATTCGGCGAGACCGCTGTTCGTGTCTATGGGCTGAGTTACCCCATCAAAGGAGAAGAGCGCGCATGCTCGCAGTCGAGTACGTAGGCAATGAGCAGTTTGATGTCGCTGAGAATGCTCCGCGACCTCCAGGACCCGGCGAGGTGCAGATCGCAGTTGCTTACGTCGGAATTTGCGGGACAGACCTCCATGTCAAGCATGGCCATATGGACGGTCGAGTGACGATCCCCGGACCTATTGGCCACGAGATGTCTGGAACGGTCGCTGAGCTAGGCAGCGGCGTGACCGCGTTCCAGATAGGCGATCCCGTCACCGTGATGCCGTTGAAATGGTGTGGTCACTGTCCGGCGTGCAAGACAGGCAACCAGCATGTCTGCCAGAACCTCGTTTTCGTTGGCATCGATTCAGCGGGCGCCATGCAGGAGCTCTGGACGGTCGATCAAACGATCGTCGTTCCATTGCCGGCGAAGCTTGAGCTCGACCGAGGCGCGTTGGTCGAGCCACTCGCGGTCGCCGTCCACGACGTTCGTCGAGCTCGAGTCACGGTCAACGAATCTGTGCTCGTAGTTGGAGGTGGCCCGATCGGCCTGCTGATCGCCATGGTCGCGAGGAGTATGGGCGCCGACGTTGTGATCTCTGAACCCAGCCACTTCCGGCGCAGCGTCGCCGAGCGCCTCGGAATGAAAACGGTCGATCCCGTTCGGACGGATGTGCTCGAGGAAGTGCAGTCCTGGACCATGGGTGCCGGGGTTGACGTCGCCTTCGAGGTCTCGGGCGCGGTACCCGGGTTGTTGACGGCCACACACGCGCTACGCGTCCGCGGGCGCCTCGTCGTAGTTGCAATACACAGTGAACCGGTGCCGTTAGACCTGTTCCGCGTTTTCTGGCGTGAGCTTGAGTTGTTAGGCGCGCGCGTATACGAGCGTGCCGACTTCGAAGAGGCCGTCCGCCTCCTGGGCACCGAAAGCATCGCGGTCGGCGAGCTGATATCGGCCGTTGAGCCGCTAAGGAAAGCGGCTGATGCCTTTGCTGCCTTGGAAGGAGGCGCCGAGATCATGAAGGTGCTGATTGAGGTGCGGAGGTGAGGACGGGTACTTTCCCCGGACACGGTTCGGCGCCATTCGACCTCGGTGGTCAGTTGGCTTTGGTTACCGGGGCCAGGCGAGGGATCGGTTTGGCGATCGCCGAGGCGCTTGCCAGCGTAGGAGCAGACGTGCTGGGAGTCAGCCAGGACCTCGAGCCGGATGGTGGCGAGGCTCGCGCGCGCGTTGAGGCGCAGGGCCGTCAGTTCATCGCGATCGCCGCGGACCTGTCGGACCGGGCATCAGTACGCCAACTCCTCGGACGGATCGCTGAAACAAAACGGCCGATCGACATCCTTGTCAACAATGCCGGGACCATCTACAGGGAGCCCGCGGTAGGACACGCTGTCGAGGAATGGGATCGAGTACTCGAGGTCAACCTAACCTCGCAGTTCGTGCTCACTCAGGCGCTTGGCAAGCAGATGCTGAGTCGCGGTTATGGCAAGGTGATCTTCACGGCGTCGATGCTCACCTTCCAGGGTGGGATCAACGTGCCGTCCTACACGGCAAGCAAGCACGGCCTGGCTGGCCTCACCAAGGCCTTGGCTAACGAGTGGGCACCCGGAGGCGTGAATGTAAACGCGATCGCTCCGGGGTACATCGCGACCGACAACACCCGGGCCTTGCGTGAGGACCCCGTACGATCCAAAGCGATCCTCGAACGGATCCCAGCTGGACGCTGGGGCTCACCCTCTGACGTCGCCTGGACAGCGGTGTTTCTCGCCTCCAAGGCCTCCGATTACATCAACGGCGCGATCCTCCCTGTTGACGGTGGCTGGCTGGCTCGATAACGATGAGCCCGCAGGGCGCTTTGTCGTTTCGACCGCGAAGTGAATGCGCCTACGACCTTGTCGCGTTAGGCGAGGTCATGCCCCGGCTCGATCCGGGCGCCGGCAGAATCCGGACGGCGCACGAGTTCGGCGTCCACGAGGGCGGCGGCGAGTACAACGTTGCACGCGCGCTGAGGCGAGTCTCCGCAGTGCTTGCCTTCCAACGCTGTCCGGGCTGGCGTCCACGCAGGGTCGCGGTCTTCAGTACAACGTATGATGTTTAGGAGTGACTTCAGTCGTGAGACAAACCGAGCCAGGTAGCCCGGAAAGCCCTCCGCTACGAGCATCGGCGCGCCCGGCGCGGCTGGCCACGGTGGTCGTGGAGGAGCTCGCCGCTCGGATCATCGGAGGCGAACTTCCCGAAGGGGCCGTGCTTCCGACCGAGGGGACACTCGGCGCCGAATTTGGTTTCAGTCGAACGGTGCTGCGGGAGGGGCTCAAGCTCCTGGAGGAGCGTGGGCTGGTTCGCGTCGAGCAGGGTCGCGGCACGACGGTACAGTCACGCGAACTCTGGAATCTTCTTGACCCGACGGTGCTTCGGATCGCGCTGCAGCACGATCCGGAGACTGCAGTTGCTGGACAACCTCATCACTGTTCGTCGCCTGCTTGAGGCCGAGATGGCCCACGTTGCGGCCGCTCGCCTCACCGACGAGGACATCGGCGACCTCGAGCGCAACATCGAGCAGATGAAGGAAGCCGTCGGGGATTACCCGGAGTTTCGCCGGCTCGATCAGCAGTTCCACGCGCAGGTGATGCGCGCCTCCGGCAACGAGATCGGCCGTACGATCGTACGCAGCATTCATCAATATGCCGGCTGGACACCGAGTCTCAACATGCCGGGCGCCCGCGCGTCACTGGAGCGGACGATTGCCGGTCACGCGGCAATCTTCGAGGCGTTGCGTGACCGTGACGGATCACTGGCAGCCGAGCGCATCGCCGAACACATCGGCTCCGCCTGGGCTGAACGCCGAACCCGCGAGTAACGCGCCGGGAGTGGTCCGGCAGCGATCGTTTCCGCTGCCTTGAGTCAGAGACTCATCCGCCAGGTGATCTCGGATCCTGGCAGCTGCTGCTCGGGCTCCGTCCTGGCAGCTGGTGCTCGGGGTCCGCCGACCAACGGCCCGGTTGACAGAGAAGCATCAGTCGTATTATCATCGGACGTACGATGAATATTGCAGCAATTGATGTCGAACTGATCGACCTTCCCGCGGTGACGCCCCCGTTCTCCTGGCGCCACGGGTTACTTGGTTCGCACGGTGCGCGTACCACAGGCGTGTTTCGGATCACCACCGATGACGGCGCGGTCGGCTGTGCCTACCACGAGTGGAGTGGTCCGATGCTCGCCGACATCACCGATCGCGTCCTGCGGCCTCAGCTCGTGGGCGAGCCGGCCGATAGGCGCGAGTGGCTCTGGCATCGCCTCTGGGAGCTCGACCGTACGGAGGAGTTCCCGATATGGCTGATTGGCGTTGTCGACGTCGCGTTGTGGGACCTCGAGGCCCGAGCACTGGGCGTTCCTGTCCACCGTCTGCTGGGAACGTTCCGCGAGAGAATTCCCGCTTACGCCTCGACCACCACCTTCTCCTCGATCGAGGAGTACCTGGACGTGGCCGACCAGTGTCGCGAGCTCGGATTTACGGCGATCAAGCTGCACGCTTGGGGTGACGCTCGGCTTGACGCGCTGCTCTGCCAGGCCCTCCGTGCGCACGTGGGCGACGGCATGGAGCTTATGTACGACGGCTCCGCCGGCTTCGACCTGACCGATGCCATCTACCTCGGGCGGGCTCTCTCCGAGGCGAGGTACCGCTGGTATGAGGAGCCGATGCGAGAGTTCAGCGTCACCGCGTACCGGTGGCTCTCAGAACGCGTCGACGTCCCGCTGCTCGTCGGTGAGACCTCCGACGGCAACCACCTGAACACAGCTGACTTCATAGCGTCCGGGTGCGCAACCGCGGTGCGTACCAGCGCGAACCATCGCGGGGGCATGACCGGGGCGATGCGGATCGCGCACCTCGCGGACTCGTTCCAGCTTCGTGCCGAGGTCCATGGACCGACTGAAACGGCCGTGCACCTGTGCATGGCGATCCCGAACTGCACCTATTACGAGTCGCTGGTCACCTCAAACCCGGTCGTGCGCGAACCCCGAGTCGGGCCCAACGGGCTGGTGGAGGCACCCACGACGCCCGGAATCGCGCTTCCCGCGTTCGTCGAGGAGCACCGAGTCGCGGAGGTGTGATCACACTCACCAAACGAAAACCCAGCCTTACGGCGGCGTCCATGTCCACGCCGCGACGATTACTACGTAACACGAGAGTCGGAGGAGAGAGAAGCAAAATGAAGTTGTTCAGCCCCAACAGGAGCTGGCGACCCCGAAGCTTGAGGGCTCGTGCAGTTCTCGCCACGACGCTGATCGCTGCGGCGGCCGGCGCGTTTGTCGCCGTTCCGGCGGCGTCGGCAACCTCAGCCCACCAGGCGTCGGGCGCGCCGCTCGTCGTCTGGTATGACGCGGCTCGTGCAGCGTTCGTCGAGCGAGTACAAGAAGTCCCACCCGCACGCGAATATCAAGTGGGTCCTGTATGACGGCGACAGCAATGGCTCCGGCTCGCTGCAGTCGAAGTTCGCTCTCTACAACCGCGTCGGCTGGAAGGCCGGCGTAGCTCCGGATGTCGTCTTCGACGAGGAGAATTACGAGGCGGGGTGGCTCGGTGAGCCGCCGTTCAACGACCTGCTCAACCTCTCAAAGTACATCCCCAAGAAGGTTTGGAGCAAGGATGAGGGCCTTGGGGACTGCCTGATCAACGGCAAGCTTCTGTGCCTGCGCAACGACAACGCCGCCAACGTGCTATGGGTCAACACGCAGCTGTGGTCGCAGTTCTTCCCGGGACAGTCGCCGCCAACCACATGGCAGCAGTACGCTGCCGATGGTCAGTCGCTGGTGAAGAACCATCCCGGCTATTTCATCGGCGAGTTCGGCCAGCCGTGGGATGCAGAGACTTACCTGTGGGGTAACGAGTGCCCGATCAACGAGGCGATCGGCAATCAGAAGCTCATGGACAACCCTGGATCCAAGAACTGCACGACGATCGCGAAGCTGATCGACTCGGCGCTCCCGGCGTTTACCCACGACGGTCCGTTCACCTCGGCATGGGTCAAGGACACGACCGCGCAGCACATGGTCATGGACATCGGCGCGATCTGGCAGGGCGGCGCGATCTACCCGACAGGTACCAGCTCGGAGGGCCCCGGCACCAATGTGATGCAGGCGTATCCGCCGCCGGTTGCCACCAATGGCGCGCACGTCACGGGCTCGATCGGGGGTGGGCTCTGGATGGTTAGCGCGCACACCAAGCAGCCCAAGCAGGCAGCCGCACTCGTCCAGTATTTCGACACGAGCCCGAAGATCCAGGACAACCCGGCGATCACCCAGGGCCTGCCGGCGTACGCCCCAGATCAGAACGGCTGGCTGAAGTCGCTCAACGGCGTCTTCCACAATCCCGCTGCCACTGAGGCGGCGATCAAGAAGGCCGCAGCGGAGATCTGGACCGGATGGAGCCCCGTGCCGTGGAGCGTGGAGTCGATCTTCGGCAACACGGTGACCCCGGGCCTGCTCGGTGGCGGTACATTCTCGTCCGCTCTGACGACGCTCGCCGCGAACATCAAGGCTGCAGCACAGAGCGCCGGCTGGTCTGTCAAGAGCTGACGCAAACTGACTCAAGTTAGACAGGCAGTAATCAACGCATGACTGTCACTCCGGCACCGACCGTACCGAGCGGGTCCTCCTTCTCCCGCGCGGGCGGTCGGGCCGGAAGGGCACGTGAGCGACCACCGGCGGGTGTGTCTCGCACGGCTGGCTACTACTTCGTGGCGCTGTATGTCGGGCTGTTGCTGCTGCTCGGCGTTGCGCCCGCCGCCTACGCGATCTACCTATCACTGGCCGCCAACGCAGGTGGCGGATTCGCGTCGGCGTTCCACATGGCGTTCACCGATTACCGGTTCTGGCCGGCCTTTGGTCACATCATGGAGTTCATGGCGATATGGCTGGTGAGTCAGACCCTGTTCGTCGTCGGGCTCGTCCTGATGATGCACAACATGGCCCAACGCGTTGGCTCGGTCTTCCGCTTCCTCTTCTACATTCCCGGCGCGCTCGCTGGCGCAGCCAGCGTGATTGTCTGGCTGTTCATGCTCGATCCGACAGCCAGCCCGTTCGCGTTCGTTCTGCATTGGCTGGGCTACGCGGAATTCGATAACACGATCGCCCCCGGCAACCTTCCGGCGATCTTCGCGGTGATGGCGTTCTGGACAGGTGCAGGTGGCTGGATCGTGGTGATGTACGGCGCGCTCAACAACATCCCGCACGAACTGATTGAAGCCGCCCAGATCGACGGCTCGAACGCTTTTCAGACCGCGTTCCGAATCAAGCTACCGCTGATCCGAAAGTGGATCGTTTACATGCTGCTGCTGTCCTTCGCCGGCGGAACGCAGCTGTTCGTCGAGCCCACGGTGCTCGGAAGTGCGTCGCTCGGTATCGGCGTCACCAAGTACTGGTCGCCGAACCAGCTCGGCTGGTTCGTAGCCTCCGAGTACAACCAGTACAACGAGGCCGCGGCGATCTCAGTGATGCTGCTCGTGCTCGGCCTCGTGGTCGCGGCCCTGCTGGCCTGGCGCGGAAGATTGTTCGAGGTCGAGTAATGGCGCTGCCGCGACGATACGCCGTCCGCTCCGTCGGGCTGATCGTCCTGCTGTTCTTCATGGCGTTCTTCGTCGTGCCGATCGTCTGGCTGTTTCTGGCGCCCACTAAGACCGACGGCCAGCTGTTGCATTCCTCGCCGTTCGCGATCGGCAGCCTGAGCACGCTGGCGCACACCTTCAATCGCGTAATCAACTACAGCGGCAGCAGCCTGCTGATCTGGCTGAAGAACTCGGCCATCTACTCGTTCGGAGGCACCGCGCTCGCAGTCTGCGCCGCGATTCCTGCCGGTTACGGCCTGGCGCTCACCCATTTCATTGGCCGCCGCATGCTGCTATCGATCACGCTGGTCGTGATGATCATGCCGGCGACCGCGCTCGTGCTGCCCCTGTTCCTGGAGATGAACAAGCTCGGCCTTTACGGAACCATCTGGTCGCTGATCCTGCCGTTCGGATTCTTCCCGTTCGGCGTGTACCTGGCCTACATCTACTTCTCATCGACGATCCCCAAGGATCTGCTGGCAGCGGCACGAATCGATGGGGCCAGCGAGTGGGGGGTGTTCCGCCACATCGCGCTGCCGCTGGCGCGTCCCGTCGTCGGGCTCGTCGGGTTCTTTGCGTTCGTCGCGTCCTGGAACAACTTCTTCCTGCCATTCGTGATGACCTACGACAACTCGCAGTACCCGGTGCAGGTCGGACTTCAGCAGCTGATCGGCTCGACCGCGTCGTTCAACCCGGCCAACCTGGTGGCAGGAACCTCCGTCCAGGTGCTGCACAGGCCGGACCTCGCGATGGCCGTGATCATCGCAATCGCCCCCGTTCTGATCGTGTTCCTGTTCGCGCAACGCACTCTCGTGACCGGGATGCTGGCCGGTGCCACAAAGGAGTGAAGGGATGGCCTCACTGACAAGTAACTGCGAGAGCAAGGACAGGTTGTAGCCAATGGCGACCGTTACCTTCGATCAGATCACCAGGGTCTACCCCAAGAGCGCGAAGCCGGCTGTCGACCGGCTCAGTCTCGAGGTTGGCGACGGGGAGTTCCTGGTGCTGGTCGGGCCATCTGGATGCGGGAAGACCACAAGCCTGCGGATGCTCGCAGGACTCGAGCACGTAGACGAGGGAGCCATCTGGATCGACGACCGTGACGTAGTGAAGCTCGCGCCCCGCGATCGCGACATCGCGATGGTCTTTCAGAACTACGCGCTGTATCCGCACATGAACGTGGCACAGAACATGGGCTTTGCATTGCGATTGGCGAAGGTTCCTAAGCACGAACTCGACCAACGAGTACGAAACGCAGCCAGGATCCTCGATCTCGAGGACTACCTGGACCGCAAGCCTCGCCAGCTGTCCGGCGGCCAGCGCCAACGCGTTGCCATGGGTCGCGCGATCGTGCGGGAGCCGCGCGTCTTTCTCATGGACGAGCCGCTCTCCAACCTCGACGCCAAGCTGCGAGTCGCGACTCGAGCCGAGATCGCGGCGCTACAGCAACGGCTCGGCATCACCACGCTGTATGTCACCCACGACCAGGTTGAGGCAATGACGATGGGAGACCGCGTTGCCGTGATGAAGGACGGGATCCTGCAGCAATGCGACATCCCGCGTGCACTGTACGACGACCCTGTAAACGCGTTCGTGGCTGGCTTCATCGGATCGCCGCCGATGAACCTGATCGACGGCCTTGCCACCGCGGAAGGGCTCAGACTTGGTTCCACCCTCCTGCCAAGTCCGGTAGGGCTGCCCCCGCATCTGAGTGGCAACCTCACGGTGGGTGTTCGTCCCGAAGCGCTATGGCTGGCTGACGCCGGTGACGGAATTCCCGCGACGGTTCACATCGTCGAAGAGCTGGGGGCGGAAGCGTTCGTTTACGCGTCCATCGCAACGGATGCCGGGCCTGTTGCGTCGCAGCCTGCGACAGTCGTGGCGCGCGTCGAACCGCACTTGGCGCCGGCGAAGGGCGAACACATCGGCCTGCGAGTGAGGCCGGGTTCCATGCTCTTCTTCGACCCAGCAACGGGGGAGCGCATCCGAACCCCATCGGCCGCATCGGCCGAAGTCTCTCTGTGAGGTCTAATGATGGGGTTTGTTGCACTCCGAGGTCGGCTACTGCCTGGCGCCTCGACCGAATACAAGCGAGCGCACGATCAAATTCCCCGGGACGTGATCGACGCCCAGCGCGCATCGGGCCTGCGCAGATGGCTCATCTTTCAAGACGGGCTCGACCTCATCCACGTGGCCGAGTCCCAGGACTTTGATGAATCGATCCGCGTACTTGCCCGACACCCCGCGGATCAAGACTGGCAGCGACAAATGGCGGCGCTCAAGCAGCCGCTAGGTGCGTCCGGAAACACAGAATGTCGGCTGCAGCTCATCTACGAACGCGACCTTTGGTTGCCCTAGTCTCCAGCTACCCGACCAGATCGTGACCCGCAGCGAGATCCGCAGGACCGGTATTTTCCTGACCACGCTTGGGTTCGGCGCTGCCCCAATCGGAAACCTCTACCGCGAGACCAACGAAGAAACAGCGACGGACGCCGTTTCTGCGGCATGGGAGGGCGGAATCCGTTACTTCGACACAGCTCCCCACTACGGTCTGGGTCTGTCCGAGCTCCGTCTCGGCGCTGCGCTCCGCGGGAAGCCTCGCACCGAATACGTAGTCTCGACCAAGGTGGGACGCCTGCTGGTCCCAAATACGGCGCCGACCGGTTCCGACCTGGAGGCGGGAGGCTTCGCGGTCCCCGACTATTGCCGGCGAGTCCGCGACTACAGCCGCGACGGTGTGTTGCGGAGCATCGAGTCCAGCCTTGAGCGGCTCGGACTCGACCGCGTCGACATCGTGTACGTACACGATCCGGAGAACGACATGGAGCCCGCCATATCACAAGCGATCCCTGCGCTGATCGAGCTGCGCGACCAAGGGGTCGTTGGCGCCGTAGGCGCCGGGATGAACTTCGTCGAGCCGCTTCGGCGCTTCGTAGCGGAGACCGACGTGGATATCGTGATGGTCGCTGGTCGCTGGACTCTCGTGGACCAGTCAGCCGCTTCTCTTCTCGACGACTGCGACGCTGCCGCCGTCACGGTCGTTGCCGCGGCGCCATTCAACTCGGGTCTCCTCTCCCGCCGAGAGCCAGCCGAGAACGCCCTGTTCGACTACGGTCCAGCTCCAGCTGACGTGCTCGAGGTCGCGCGCGCGTGTGCTCGTGCTTGCGAAAGGCGGGGTACCGAGCTGCCAGCCGCCGCCTTGCAGTTCCCCGTTCGCTCGCCTGCTGTCGCCAGCGTGGTAGCCGGAATGCGAACGCCAGCGCAGGTCAATCTGAATGTCGCGTGGCTCGGTGCCGAGATTGACGAAAGGCTTTGGGCCGAGTTGCCGGCGCCGTTTCGAGCGGTGTGACATCCCGGCGCTCAGAGCGCCGTCAGAGGACCCAACGCTCTCGCAACCCCTCAGCGACGTGAGCGGGTCGCAGGCGTCCAATCAAGCGCGAAGATCATCAGTCGCTGCGACGGCCGTCGACCTCGGCGGGATCGAGGGCGCCCGGGTCTGAGGTCAGATAGTCAACGACCATATCCGAGAGCATCTGCCGGTAATGGTCGCGGCGGTCTGGGTCGGCCATGTCACGCCCGAAGCTGGCCTGGAACGTGTGTCGGTTGGCGATGCGGAAGACGCAGAAGGAGCTGATGAGCATGTGCACGTCCAGCGCGTCAACGTCTCGCCTGAAGCGGCCCTCTTGCTGGCCCCTTCGCAGGATGCGATCGATCAGGTCGCGGATCGGGCTGTTCAGATCGGTGAAGGCACCGGCCTTGATCAGGTGCTCGCCGCGGTTGATGTTCTCGATGCTGACGAGGCGAATGAAATCCGGCGCTGCTTCGTGATGGTCGAACGTGAACTCAGCGAGCAGGCGGATCGCTGAGATCGGGTCCTCGCCTTCGATGTTGAGATCCGCCTCGGCACGGCGAATCTGCGCGTAGGCTCGCGTGAGCACTTCGACGTAAAGGTCTTCCTTACCGCCGAAGTAGTAATAGATCATGCGCTTGGTCGTGTGCGTCTTGGCGGCGATCTCGTCGACTCTTGTGCCTGTGTAGCCGCGCTCGGAGAACTCGCTAGTGGCGACATCGAGGATTTCGTTACGCGTGCGGTCGGCGTCGCGCGTGCGCTGGGGCAGGGGTGCCTGCGGGGCGGTGCGTGGCAAAGGGTCTGAGGCTCCTTGACGGTCGAACGAACGCGAGCGCGATGTTAGAGCGACGCCACTAGCTTGACAACTAACGAACTAGATCGTACATTACGCGCTGTGAGAGAGGAGCTCACTGCACGTCGGCGCTTCGTCGCCGGTCTGATTGGTGGTGGCATCGGCACGTCGCTGACGCCTGCGCTGCATGAGCGTGAAGCCGATGCGCTGGGCGTGAGCTACATCTATCAGCTGATCGACATCGACGCCTTGGGCCTGGGGACCGATGACGCTGGTCGGCTCCTGGGAGAGGCGCAGCGGATGGGCTTCAGCGGCGTGAACATCACCCACCCGTGTAAGCAGGTGGTAATCCCTTATCTCGATGAGCTCTCGCCCACCGCCGAGGCGCTCGGCGCTGTCAACACGGTGGTGTTTGACGCTGGACGCGCGATCGGCCACAACACCGATCAGCCGGCGTTCAAAGAGAGCCTCGCAGCCGGGCTTCCCGGCGAGGATCTTTACGATGTGGTCGTCCTGGGTGCCGGCGGTGCGGGTGTCGCAGTGGCGTCCGCGGCACTGGAGCTCGGGGCCGCCCAGCTTACCCTGGTCGACGCCGACGGTGGCCGCGCGGCGACTCTCGCCGAGTCGTTGTCAGTGAGGTTTCCGCAGACGATCATTCGCGGGCTCGGGCGGCCAGGTTTGGCCGATGCTCTGGAGGGCGCCGACGGGCTGATCCACGCCACCCCAACGGGAATGGCAAATCATCCCGGGCTTCCGCTCGACCCGCAGCTGCTGCAGAGCCGTCCGTGGGTCGCGGAGATCGTCTACCGACCACTGACCACCGCACTGCTCACTGCAGCCCGTGAGCGCGGCTGCAGAACCGTCGACGGGAGTGGCATGGCCGTGATCCAGGCGGCTCTGTCATTTGCGCTGTTCACTGGGATCGAGCCCGTGCGTGAGCGCATGTTCAACGAGTTCGAGGCGCTGGCGCTCGCGGAGCACGCTCCTGAGATCAGACCTGCACTGGGCTCGCCAAGCGGAAGGGCCGCATAGATGCGACGCGCGATCGCAACGGTCTGTCTGAGCGGCACGATCGAGGAGAAACTTGAGGCCGCCGCTGAGGCCGGGTTCGACGCGGTGGAGCTGTTCGAGCCGGACTTCCTCGGCACCAGGCTGCACCCGCGCGAGCTGCGGCGTTACACCTCGGACCTCGGCCTGGCGATCGACCTCTACCAACCCTTCCGAGACTTCGAAGGCGTGAGCGATGAGCGTCTGGAACGGAACCTCGAACGCGCGGAGCGCAAGTTCGACCTGATGGAGTCACTCGGCGCCTCGCTGATACTCGTCTGCTCAAACGTTTCCGCAACCGCGATAAATGACGACGAGCTCGCCGCAGCACAGCTCCGTGAGCTGGCCGAGCGGGCGGATCGACGCGGGCTCAGGATTGCGTACGAAGCGCTCGCCTGGGGAACACATGTTCACGACTATGAGCACGCGTGGTCGATCGTCGAACGAGCTGATCATCCAGCGCTTGGGACGTGTCTCGATAGCTTCCACATCTTTGCCCGCGGCAGCGAACTCGACGGCATCGGTCGCATCCCGGGCGAGAAGATCTTCTTTCTCCAGCTCGCCGATGCGCCCTACCTGCAACTCGACGTCCTGCAGTGGAGCCGACACTACCGCTGCTTCCCGGGCCAGGGTTCCTTCGACGTTGCCGAGCTTGTCCAGCGCGTGCTCGCCGCCGGCTACCAGGGGCCGCTATCGCTGGAGGTCTTCAACGACGTGTTCAGGCAGTCTCAGCCGGAGCGCACCGCGATAGACGCGATGCGCTCGCTGCTGCTGCTTGAAGACCAGATCGCAGAGTCCGCCGGCACATGGACAGTCGAGCAACTGCCGGCATCGCCGCACCTGAACGGCTACGCCTTCGCCGAGCTGGCTGTTGACTTCCGCGACGCGCCGCAAGTGGACCGATTGCTGAACGCGGCCGGATTCACGCGCACCGGAGAGCACCGATCAAAACCTGTCGAACTCTGGGAGCAGGACAGCGTGAGGATGGTTGTCAACCGTGGCGCGCAGTCCGGCCAGCCCGCCGCAGTCGTTGGTACCGCACTCGAGAGCGATGATCCGCTGCAGTCGCTGGCACGCGCCGAGGCCCTGATGGCTCGCCGCGTCACGCTCGATCACAAGCCTTCCGAGGCCGACATATCGACCATCGCAGCACCGGATGGGACGCAGATCTTCTTCTGTAACACGAGCACCTCTGACCCGCGCAGCTGGCTCGGTGACTTCAATCACTGTCCTGAGACTTCACCTGCTGGGATGGGCCTACTGGGGATTGACCACATTGCGCTCTCGCAAAAGCTCGACTCGTTCGATGAGGCGGCAATGTTCTACCGCTCGGTGCTCGGCCTGGCAGCGCGGGACAGGCAAGAAGTCGCGTCTCCGGACGGTCTGATCCGTAGCCGCGCGTTCACCGACGAGCGCTCGCCTCTGCGCTTCGTGCTCAACTCACCCGTCATCGGCCGTGCCGGCATGGCCCCGCACCTTCGCCGCGATCAGCACATCGCGTTCGCGTGCGCCGATCTGCTGGCGCTGGCCCGGGCCTTCGCGGTGCGCGAAGTGCCGGTCGTACAGATCTCGGATAACTACTACGACGATCTGGCCGCCAGGCTTGACCTCGACGGGCGGCTGATTGCCGCCATGCGCGATCTCAACGTGCTTTACGACAGCGAGGGGAGCGGGGAGTTCCTGCATCTCTACGTCGACATCCCGGGTGCCCGCGCGTTCCTCGAGTTCGTCGAGCGCCGCGGGGGATATGACGGCTACGGTGCAGTCAATTCGCCGGTTAGGATGGCGGCCCAGGCTGCACCCGCGCTCGTCGGGGGAGAGGTATGAGCGACACCGCTCCAGCGCTCGTCGCCGAACGGATCTCCATGCACTACGGCGGCCTGCAGGCTCTGCGCGAAGTGACGATCGAGGCCCGGGCGGGCGAGGTCCTGGGGCTCGTCGGTGACAACGGCGCAGGCAAATCGACGCTGCTGAGGATTCTCGCCGGCGCGCAGATCCCAAGCGCGGGCCGGCTGATCCTCCATGGGGAAAACCGCAGCTTCGCCAATCCGCTCGAGGCCGTCGAGGCGGGAATCACGACCGTCTATCAGGACCTCGCGTTGGCGATGCAGCGCACCGTCGTGGACAACTTCTTCCTTGGCCGCGAGCGCGTGGTCGATCACCGGCTCGGACGCAGGCTCGGCTGGCTCGACCGCGGCAGCATGACCCAGACCACCGAGGCCGAGCTCGCCCGGCTGCGCACCCGCATCCCCAACGTGCAGGCGATGGCTAAGGAGCTGTCGGGTGGCCAGCGCCAGGCGCTGGCGATCGCGCGCGCTGCGGCCTGGTGCCGCAGCGTCCTGCTGCTGGACGAGCCGACGAGCGCGCTCGGCGTCGAGCAGCAGCACGAGGTGCTCGAGCTGATCGGCCGGATCCGCGACAGCGGTGTCGCGGTGATCCTCGTCAGCCACCAGATGCCCGATGTGATGCGTGTCTGTGATCGAGTGACAGTGCTGCGGCAAGGCAGTGTTGCCGCCCAGCTGGCCAAGGACGAGCTCACAGAGCACACTCTCGTTGCCTACATCACGGGTGCGCAGGTGGACGGGCACGACGTGGGGGATTGGCAATGAGTGGGGACACCCAGCTGGACGATCCTCCGCGCACCCCGCCCACTGACGCGGCGCCACGCGAAAGGGCCGCCGGCGCCGGCGCCGCGCTCAGCTGGGCACGCGAGCACTGGATCTTCGGTGTCCTGATCGCGATCATCGCCGCGTTCTCGATTGACTCTCCGTACTTCCTGACTCAAGCCAACTGGATCACCACCTCGACCACGGCCACCGAGGTGCTGCTGCTAGCTATCGGCGAGACATTCGTGATCGTCTCTGGCGGGATCGACCTGTCCGTCGGTGCGGCGCTCGGACTCTCGGGGATGGTCGGCGGCTGGACGATGATGCATTTCTTCCCTGGGCCTGGCACCGCATCCGCCATTGTGCTGGCGGTCGGGTTCGCGGTGGCGATCCTGACAGGGCTCGCGATCGGTCTAGTCAACGGGCTGCTGGTGTCACGATTGAATATCCCGGCGTTCGTCGTGACCCTGGGAACGCTCGGGATCTGCACCGGGCTGAGCGACCTGATCTACGGCGGTCAGGAGATTTCGACGCTGCCCCCAGCGCTGGCGAGGATCGGCGACACCAACCTGGGCGGCTGGGTGCCTGTGACCGTTCTGGTCGCCGTCGTGCTGGCCGTCGTCTTCGGGCTGGTTCTCGCAAAGACGCGCTTCGGGAACTACACGTACGCGATCGGCGACAGCTGTGAGGCGGCTCGCCGCGCCGGCGTGAACTATCGCCGGCATCTGCTCAAGGTCTATGTGCTAGCCGGAGGTTTGGCGGGCGTCGCCGGGGTCACGGTCATGGCCAGGCTCGGGGTCGCGTCGCCGACAGCGGGCTCCAGCGACAACCTCAACGCGATCGCCGCCGCGGTGATCGGTGGGACCAGTTTGTTCGGTGGTCGCGGCACGATCGCCGGCTCGGTGATCGGCACGGCGATCATCTCGGTGCTGCTCACCGGCCTGATCATCGTCAACGTGCCGCCGTTCTGGCAACTCGTGGCCGTCGGTGTCGTATTGATCGCCGCCGTCTACATCGACCAACTTGGCACGCAGTTGCGCAGCGGAGGCAGGCAGAACCTCTGGTGAGCGCGGCGCGGCCGCAAGCCACTGGTCGGCGCCAGTTGCGCGACGTCGACCGGTTTCGCACCTAAGCGCAAAACCAACGAGGGAGGAGAAGGGAAATGATGGGACAAACGCGTAGGCGAAGGGCGCTCCTGGCGCTCACTGCTGCAGCTCTCACATCCGCTGCGGTCGGTGTTGCCGCGGCATCGGATGCGTCCGCCTCATCCGCCAAGGCGGCCGGGAAGTACTCAGTTGCGTTCATCCCTGGGGCAACTGGGGTTGGGTTCTACATAGCGATGGGTGACGGAATCAAGGCTGAGGCCCAGAAGCTGGGGATGAGCTATACGACGCAGGGCTCGCCGAACTTCGACCCGTCCGATCAGACGCCGGTGGTCCAGGCGGTGTGCTCGCGTAAGCCGAGCCTGCTGCTGATCGCACCAACAGATCCGGCGGCGATGCGCGCGGCGATTCAGACGTGCATGAACGAGGGCGTGAAGGTGGTCACGGTCGACACCGGCCTGACCAACACCTCAGGGCTTGTCAGCGCCGTCACTTCGAACAACATCCAGGGCGGCCAGCAGGCGGGCAAGTTGATCGGTGAGAAGCTTGGTGGCAAGGGCGAGGTCGGATTCCTCAGTCTCAGCGCGACGGCAACTACCCAGGTTGAACGGATCAAGGGCGCACGGGAGGAGCTGGCGAAGCACTACCCAGGCATCAAACAGGTCAAGGTGCAGTACACGCAGCAGGCCGAGTCGTCGTCGGAGACGACGGCAGAGTCGATCCTCAACGCGAATCCGGGCGTCAAGGCGTTCTTCGGCTCGGCTGAGCCGAACGCCGAGGGCGCGGCTGCCGCTGAGAAGGCTACCAGCAAGAAGCTGACGATCGTCGGCTACGACGCCGATCCGCCGTCGGTCAAGCTGCTCAAGTCGGGCGCGCTCGCCGGCTTAGTCGTGCAGCAGCCAGCGCTGGAGGGCAAGACCGCGGTCGACTATGGCTACGACGCACTCACCGGCAAGAGCTCGAAGATCAAGAAGAGCGTGGTTCTGCCCAACGTGCTGGTCACCACCAGCGAGTCCAGGAACCCGAAGTACACGAAGTATTACTACCCCGGATAAGCGGGAGCCAGCCGGCGCTCAGGGTGGCTTCGGGAGGTCAGAAGCCACCCTGAGACGTCACGCATACACCGCCGCCCGATGCCGTCTGCCCGGGACGAGGGGGTGGCTGACGGCGCGCGCCGCCAGCGCGTCGCGCCCACGCCGGCGCTCCCATCCTGCGGTTCCTGGTCCTCATCCAATCTGTTTGTGACGGTGCTGGACATCGATCTCCGTTCGAGATCCGATGCCTACACAGTTATCCGGACCCTCCCCCAGGCGTGCTCGTCCTTGACGTCGCGCTGCTGCGCGACTTCGCCCAGGTCCGAGAGATGACGGTCGAGCACCCGGAGACGCATCTGGTGCTGCTTTCCGTGTGGCGGATCCAGTTGACGTATGCCGCGGTCTTCTCGGAAGGGATGTGTTTGCGCAGCAGGGATACGCGAGCGTTCGCTCGAGCTCCGCGCTGATGTTCCGGGGACGGCGGTCGTCACCACTGATTCCGTAGTTTCGTCGCGGACCACAGGGCGCGTCCGTCCGCATCCGTATGGCGTCATCAGGCGCGCGGAGTCACGCACACCGGTCGCTACCGATCGGCGGCCACGTCCCCGCGACCGCTCGCGGCGGAGAGTAGGTGCGGCGCCAGCTCGGCAAGCGTTCTCGCCTGGACGAATTCGCTGAGGACGCGTTCGCCACCGGTTTGCGAGATGGCGTCCTCGAGTGCTTCGGCCCAGCGGTGCTCGATCAGCAGTGCGGCGAGCGCCTTCCCCGGTGCAAGCATGCTGCCGAGTTGCTGGACCGTGTCGCTGGGGATCCGGGGCGAGTCGGCCGCGAGTGCGCGCTCGGTCGCCCTTCGGCGCGCAGCGCGATCAAGCCGAAAATCGAGCAGCGGCGCGATCAGGCCACCGGCGCCGTCCCCGCATACGTCGAAGACGACAAGCTCACCCGTCTCGGCCTCGCGTTGGATGAACAACGCTTCGAGAATGCGAATGGCGCCACCGCTCTCAAGCCGCTGAAGCGCGCCTCCGAGCTCGCCCTCGAATCTCGCGTTCGGCCCGAATTCGTAAACAAACAGCTGCGCGGGTTCGGGCGTTGTGGCGCTCATCTTTCTCTCGATCTTGATCGCCACAACCGGTGTGCGCGTCACCCAGATCGGATGAGCGCGACAGCACTTGCCATCGCACTGAACCGAGACCATCACCTGCAAGCTCCGCGCCAGACGCTGACGTGCACGCTGATCGCCGAACTGCTCGCGGCCTCTGCCCCGGCCCCGGTCGCCGCCTGAGCCTCGCTCCGTCACGCCCCGAGGCCGACACCGCCGGTCGTAGAGGTCTCCGCGGGCACAGCGGGATGTATCGCCTTGGGGTGGACGACTGACAGGTAGGTGAGCGGCTCGCCGACGTGGGCGCTCGCCTCCTGCGACAGTGGCAACTTGAGCGGACCGCTCTCCGAGCCATGGCTGACGACGACCGGATCGGAACCGAGCTGGACGATCAGCACGACATGCGTTCCCGGGGGATCGCCGAAGACCACCAGATCCGCGGGCTGAGCCGTGCGAGACGCGATGTGTGCGCACGCCTGCAGCATCATGCCGGTCGATCCGGAGCCGTTGTACGTCCCTCCATTCGGATCCGGGGCCCCGGCCCAGTGGTAACAGAGGGTGACGAACCCGGAGCAGTCGGTCGTCAAGGGCAGCGCCCGGTCGGCGCCACGAATCGGACGTACTTCGCCGTAGTGGATCTGCTTCGGTCGCTGCGTCGCGACCTGCGCGCCCCAGAGCGCGTTGGCGACGATGGCTTGACGATTCATGTCACGTGATCGGTGCCGTCCAGGTCGCGGTCCATGTCTGCGGGCCGACGACGCCGTCGACAGGGAGCTTCACCTGAGCCTGGAACTTCTGGCAGGCGGCTTCCGATGCGGGACCGTACTGACCGTCCACAGTGAGCGGCCAGCCGCGTCGTGCCATCTGCGCCTGCCACGTCCTCACGTTGTTGCCACTCATGATCGGCGGCTGTTGGAGGTTGCGGCCCGGAAACGGTGGCGGGGCGTGTGCTGGCGGGGTGGGCGCCGATGCGGCGTGCGCTGGTGCGGGCCCCCAGAAGTCATCCGCCGTCAACGACACATCGATGTTGCGGCTCCCGTAAGTGCTCGGCACGGTTCCCGCGGCCTGTGGCGAAGCCCACTGGGTCGCATCGACCGCCTGCTCGACCCCGAAGCCGCAGGCGGACGAGCACAGGTGCGGCTGGCCGTTGTAGTGGGCAGTCCAGAGACGGACCTGGCTGCGCGAGACGCGGGCGCTCGCGAGCGACTGCATCACCGGCGCCCAGCTCGACACCTGAAAGTAGATAACCGGGAAAACGACGCCGTGACTCAGACGGGCGCTGGCCCATGGACCGACCTCCGAGTACGGCATATCGCCCTGCTCAAAATCGCCCGCGTTGCCGACTCGCTGTCCGGCTACATCGATCTCCAGGAGATGGGCTGCGGGAAATGCCTGCGCTGCAGCGGTGTAGTTGGCGTACCGCCCATTCGCATAGGCGGCAACCGCCTCGACCTGCAGACCGGCGAGCGTCGTCGCCGGGTTGTCACTGGTGTCGAACATCGTTCCCACGAGTCAGTCACGCCTCCTCACCGCATTCCGGCGGACACCACTCGGTACATCCGCCGCAGTCATAACAGAGCCGCACCCACCGATGTGAAAACCCCTTGCGATCTCTGTCACCCGGTAGTCTCACGGCGTGACGACCGAAGCCCCGTTGGAGGCCGTGCCGGCCGGGCCAACGGTGACTGACGCGGTCACAACCGCGTTCGCGCTGGGCTGGCAGATGGCCCGGCTCTACACCAGCTCGGTCGACTCGGATTCCGACGCGGTCGACGACGAAGGCCGGCTGCCTGGGCTCAGCGCGCTGCCGGAAGTGTCGCTGGTGACGCTCGGACTCGCCCAGGCGGACGTCGCCCTGCGCACCCTGGCGGCCTTTCTCGGCGCCAGCCCAACACTCCCGACGACCGAAGCGGCGCACGCCGAGCTCGGCAACGATCCACTCGATCGCGACGCCCTTCGTGGCGCGATCCGTGACCTGCACGTCGCCCTGCTGATCGAGTTGACGGCGTTCGACTTCACTGTCGGCAAGGCCTACGGCCTCGGACGGGCACTCGCGGACACGTGTTGCTCGGCCGGCGGGGATGCCGCGGATCGCCAGCAAGCCCTCGAGCACGATCTCGACGAGTTCCGGGCGCTCGTGCTGGTCGGCTGGCTCGACGATCTCAAGACCGTTCTCCCGGCGCGCTCCGGTCAGGCGGTCGCCGATTCACTGCAGCGCTGGACGCGATGGGCGATGGCCACCGACTTGAAAAAGCTGGACCCGGACGAGGTCAATCACCAACGGCGGGTGCTGCACCGCTCAGGGCAGAGGTGGCGCGCGGTCCTGTCCGGGGAGAAGGATGCGAAGGATCTGTTGGAGACCAATGACTACGTCAGCGCCGCGCGGGGCACGCTGAAGAGCGCGGCGGCGGTCGCGAGGTCACTCGCGTGGCAATTGAGGGGGCCGTTGCTCGTGGCGACGGTCTTGATCGCGCTCGGGGTCACCCTGATGTTCCTTAATAACAGCACCGCTCAGGTGCTCGCAGGGCTCGGTACGGTTGCCGGAGGCCTCGGAATCACCTGGCGCACGGCGTCGGCTTCGGCCGAACGCGTGTCGCTCGAGCTCGGCAGGCCGATCTGGGACACGCAGCTCGACGTTGTCATCGGCAGCCGGCTGACCCCGACCCCGCAGCGGAGCTTCGTCACACCGGCGCCGGCGCGGTTCCGGCAGGGGGCGACCACGAGCCCGCCTGACGGGCAGGTGACCGGCCCCGGACCGGTAACGGATGTCATGCCCGATCCCAAGCCGGTCGTGCCCACGCCCGCTGCCGATGCCGCAACGGCGGCGCAGCACGAGGCCAAGCCGCACGCTCCGCGCCGTCCGGCACGGGCGACCGGCCGGCGGCTCAAGCCGCCAGCTCGCCCGCCGGCGGACGGGCCTCCGGCAGCTGCAGCCCCGCAGGCCCTGCAGGAGGCCGACCCGCCCGGCGGAGCGAATGCGCCCTGACACGGGCAGGCGTTGATGACGCGATGAGTGTCACGGGGGGTGAGGAACCAGGCCCAACCGACGCCGGGGTGCTGGCCGCGGGAGCTGAGTCAGGGCCAGGCACGGATCCGGTGGTGCTCGAGCTGTATCAGCTCGCGGTTGAGATGGCTGACCGCGTCTCGGCGCGGCGGGGTCTCGCCAATACCTTTTTTCTGACGCTCAATACGGGGTTGGCCGCGCTGTTGGGTGCGAACAATCTGCGCTGGTACGTCGCCGCCGCCGGGATCGTGTTCGCGGGGGCTTGGTGGTGGCAACTGCGCAGCTACCGCCGGCTCAGCGCGGCGAAGTTCGAGGTGATCAATGCGATCGAGGCCCGTCTGCCGCTGCAGTTGTTCTCGGACGAGTGGCGATATCTACAGAGGGTCAGGTCGCCGGGGTGGCCGCGGTTCCTGGGTGCTTTCAGGGGGTGGCTCGCGGGATACCACGAGTTGGGGGGGTCAGAGCGCGTGGTACCGCTTGCGTTCGTCGCCATCTATGTGGCTGAGTTGATCCGTCAGGTGACGAATTGAGCTACGTCGACGAAGTGGCCGCGGCGATCCGCGAAGCCGTGCCGCCAGAGCTGATCCCGAGCGGCGATACCTCGGTGCTGTTTCGCATGTATGCGGTGCTGGCGCTCGCCAAAGGCGAGGATGTGGTGCTCGAGGATGTTCATGATGCGTGGGCAGCTTGGATGAGCGGCCATGACCCCGACCACCGGTCGCTGGTTCCGTTTACAGAGCTCCCGGCTGAGATTCAGGTCGCCGACCAGCCGTATCTCGACGGGATCCGTGCCGTGGCGCGGGAGCACGATGTTCGACAGTGTCGGGTCGATCGCGAGGGCTCTGATCGTCACCGGGCCTCTTCGGGGTAAGGCGATCGTGCCCGACACCGGCGGCATGTTGGGAACCGACCGGTGATGTCCGCCGCGGGCGACGACCGCAATCCTGCAGGCCTCCGCCCAGAGGACGGCGGCGGCTACGACGCGTTCGTCTCCTACCAGCGGAACAACCTCGCGGCGGTCGAGCGTGTACGTGACGCGCTTCGCGCTCGGGGAAAGCTGGTGTGGATGGATGTGGATTACGAGAACATTCCCGCCGGGACGCACTGGGAGGATCGGATAACGCGTGGGATTGAGGCGTGCAAGGCGTTCATCTTCGTAATCAGTGAGGGCTCGAAGGACTCTGCCGCATGCGGGCACGAGCTTGCCGCCGCGGTTGAGCTCCAGAAGCTGATCATCCCGATCGTCCACGAGTTTGTGCAGCCCTCCGAGCTGCCCGCAGCGGTGGCGCAGACGCAGTGGATTGACCTACGCGATAACGCCGGCTGGGATGCGGGCATCGACGAGCTTGTTGCTGCGCTCGAAAACGATATCGAGTGGCGAGACGAGCACACTCGTTATGCCGGTCTCGCCCGCGAGTGGCTGGATCACAACCGTGACGGAAGCTACGTCCTGCGTGGCAGCGATCTGCGCAATGCCGAGGCGTGGTTGGCTCAGCAAGGAGGGCACCGGGAGCAGCCAACCAACGAGCAGCGCGAGTACATCGCCGTCAGCCGACATGCGGCTGTACGGCGGCAGCGAGCCCTCGTCGCCTCGCTCACGACTGCGCTGGTGATCACCATGGCGCTTGCCGTCTTCGCCCTGATCCAGCGCGACACCGCCACCCACGAGACCCAGTTGGCCCGCGCGCAGCTCCGATCCACCCAAGCGCTTCTTCTTGCGTCGACCGCGGCGCGTGTGGCCGGGAGCCGGCTTGATCAGTCACTTCTGCTCGCGCTCGAAGCCAACCGACTCGAGCCGTCTCTCGCGCAGGCTCGGACCGTCATGACCTCGGATCTGGAGACGGTCCGCGCAGCCGGCTTCGAGGCGGTCCTGGGTCCAGGCGGCAGCGCCCAGGCGGTGAGCGCCCTTGCATACAGCCCGAGCGGCGCGCTGCTCGCGACCGGTGGGGTTGACGGGCTCGTCCGGCTCTACGACCTGCGGCAGCACAAGCTGGTGGCGACGCTGCCCAACGGGCGCAAACCCGACGTCGTCAATAGCGTGGCGTTTGGTCCGAACGGAGCGACGCTCGCCACCGGAAGCCGCGATGGCAAAGTGCGGCTGTTCACTGTTTCGCAGGACAAGCTGACGCTCGTTCGTACCGCGAGCGCCAATACGCCGCCGAACCTCGAGAACGAGAGCTCGGTCAGCGGCGAGCGCGGCCAGGGCGTCAACAGCGTCGCGTTCGCGCCGTCCGGTTCGGCACTTGCCGCGGGCAGCCAGGATGGCAAGGTTCGGCTCTTTGGCGTTTCGGGACGCAACCTGAGGCTGCTGCACACGGTATCCCCCGGAGATGTGGCCGACAGCATCACGAGCGTTGCGTTTGCGCCCGACGGGGCGGTGATCGCTGCAGGCATCGGTGACGGGATCGTGCAGCTGGTCGGTGTTTCGGCCACGGGACTGAGGCTCGGAGGGCAGATCGAAGGCGTAGGAGAGCAACTCTCAGGAACGCCAACGGCCGTCACCAGCGTTGCGTTCGCTCCGGGCGGAACGATGCTCGCGGCTGGAGGCGAGGGAGGTACCGTTCAGCTGATTGGACTCTCGCGGGGCAGGCTCACGCTCGTCGGTGGTCCACACCAGGTCGCCACCGATAACGAGGTGACCGACGTCGTAAACAGCGTGACATTCGGCCCACGGGGAACGCTGCTCGCCACGGGGGCAGGTGACGGGAGGATCGGGCTCTTCGGTGTCTCGCACGGGCGGCTCACTCGCCGCGGCCTGACGGATGCTGACGGAACGAGCGGAGGCGGCGCCAACGCCGTGGCGTTCGCACCCGACGGGGCTGCGCTCATGGCTGCGGGGGACGACGGCCTTGTGCGGGAGTTCGCTGTCGCGGATGGTCGGCTGGTCACGGCTGAAGTCCGGCAGGGCGGTCAAATCACGAGCGCTCTTGCGTTCTCGCCGGGGGGCAACGTGCTCGCAGTCGGCGACAGTGCCGGCAAGCTCCAGCTGTTTCGCGTCGCGGATGGCGAGCTGACGCTGCTTCACAGCACGCCGGCCGATAGCGCAGGGGATGAAAACGGCGACGGCGTCGCCGCCCTCGCGTTTGATCCGCGCGGAACGAGGCTCGCCGCCGGCAGCGGCGACGGCAAGGTCCGGCTGTTCGCGATCTCCCACGGGTTCCCGTCGCTGCTCTCGAGCGCAAGGGCCGCAGGCGCAGAGGAGGGCGGCGTCAGCGGCGTCGCGTTCGAGGCCGGGGGTTCGAGACTTGTGGCGAGCACCAGCGGCGCGAGCGTGCGGCTGTTTGCTGTCTCCGCCCGGAGACTGAGCCTCGTGGACACGGCTGAGCCGGCGGGGCGGAACGCCGAGCTTCTCGGGCTCGCATCTGCTCCCGGGACCGGGTCGGTCGCTCTCGAGGACGGCGGGGAGCCGGTGCTTTCCACCGTCTCGCACCGCAGGGTCGCGCTGCTGCAGGCGGTAGCCCCCGTCGCCAGCGCTGGAAGCGACGAGGCGGCCGCCGTTGCCAAAGGTGGCAGGATGCTCGCCGTCGCCGCGGATGACGACACTCTTCTCTACCGCATCTCACATGGGCAGGCGAGGCTGCTCAGCTCCGCGCCCACGAATCAGGGATACGGTGCTGCGTTCGCTCCGAATGGAACGACGCTCGCGGTGGGCACCCAGGATGCAGGGACCGTGTTGTTCGCCATCACAGGCGGCACACTCACCGAGCTGGTCAGGGTCCCCGCCAGCGGCCCGATCAGCACCATCGCCTTCTCGCCAGACGGAAAGGAGCTCGCCTTCGGTGATGACATCGGTGTGCATTTGCTGAACATCGTGTGGCCCGACAATGCGTACCTCCGCGCGAGGGTCTGCGGCCTTGTGTGGCGCAACCTCAGCCCGTCGGAATGGAGCAACCTGGCGCCCCCCGGCCTCCAGGACCCGAATGCATGTCCAGGACCAAAGCCCTGATGCGGGTGCCACGCGTGCAGTATGAGGCGGGACGCCAACCTTCATATGGTTTCCTGCCTTCTTCGCGGTTGTGTGTCTAGGCTGCGCAGCGAGGTTGTCTGGAAGCTAACCAAGAGGCCGAGCGGTTTCGTGAGGAGGTTGGTTGTTATGCCCAAGCGGTTGATCGTGTGCTGCGATGGGACTTGGAACGAGCCAGACCAGCGCGTGGGGGGAAAGGGTGAGGCGGTTCCCACCAACGTCGCGAAGCTCGCACTGGGCGTTCTCACCGGCGAGGACTCGGGTCAGCTCATGTACTACGAGCCCGGAGTCGGCACAACCCCCGACGAGCACATCCTCGGCGGCGTGTCTGGCTACGGCCTGTCACGCAACATATGCAATGCCTACCGGTTTCTTGCTCAGAACTTCGAGTCGGGCGACCAGTTGTACCTGTTCGGTTTTAGTCGAGGCGCGTACACAGCACGGAGCCTGGCGGGATTGATTCGCAACTGCGGGATCCTGCGGCGCGAGTGTGCGGACCAGCTCGATGAGGCGTTCGCGCTCTACCGGGACCGGACCTCCCAGAGCCATCCACGCTCGCTCGCGTCGCAGATCTTCCGCGAGATGTACGCGTACCCCGATGATGAGATTCACTTCATCGGCGTCTGGGACACCGTCGGGGCGCTCGGGATTCCCGTTGAGCTTCCCGAGTTGAGCTGGCTCTCGGAGCGGGTCCACGGCTGGGAAACGCTTTGGGGCTTTCACGACACGCAATTGAGCAGCCACGTTCGCTTCGCGTATCACGCCCTCGCAATCGACGAGACTCGTGAGCCATTCCGGCCGACGCTGTGGACCCAGGACGACGAGGCGGACGGGCAGACACTCGAGCAGATCTGGTTCGCGGGCGTTCACACGGAAGTCGGGGGCGGTGCAGAAGATGCCGCGCTCTCAGACATCGCGCTGCTGTGGCTGTTGGAGAGGGGACAGGCATGCGGGCTTCAAGTCATGGCTGGCCGGCTTGAACCGAACGCCCCTGACGGTGCCGGCGAGCTCATCGCTCCCAGGTACGACGGCCCGATCGTCGACTCGCGCAAGGGGTTCTGGAAGGAGCTACACCCCTACCACCGACTCACCCAACCGACCGTGCAGTCAGCCCCGGCTCAGTCCGTGGCGTCGAGTGCCGCGCGGCGCCTCCGCGATGGACTTGGCTACTCGCCCCCGGGACTCCAGGGCTACCTGGATAGCCGGCCGGTGACTGCAGTGATCGAGCAGTCGCCGGCGCCTCATCCGGCTGAGGCGCCGAGACAGAGATGAGCCAGCTGGACAAGATCATTGGTGCGGCCAGGATCGAGCCGCTTACACCCAGCCCTTGCGCCGGAAGAACCACAACAGGGCGATGCAGGTGGCAAACATGCTGCCCACCCCCACAACCCAGAATGTCCATTCGTGCTCGATCAGATTCGTGACCATGAATCCGAAGTTTTGTCCGAAGAAGCCGGTGATAAAGGTCAGCGGGAGGAAGATCGTCGCGATCACGGTCAGCTGCTTCATCACGTCGTTTTGACGGTTGCTGACGGTCGAGAGGTACAGGTCAGTCGCGCCGGATAGCAGATCGCGATAGGAGTCGATCAGATCGCTGATCCGAATCAAGTGGTCGTAGACGTCACGGAAGTAGTCGCGCTCGTCAAGCTCGAGGCCGGGAAGTTCCGCGAGCTGGTCAATCGATCGAGCGAACAGATCGCGCTGAGGTGTAACGACCTTGCGCATCGCGACGAGTTGGCGCTTGAGCGAGAACAGCCGCTGAAGCTGCTTGTCCGTTGGGCCGAGGATGATCGCCGCTTCGAGCTCGTCGATCTCGTCATCCAACTCGGCCAGCAGCGGGAAGAAACTGTCGGTCAGTGCGTCGAGCACCCGATACAGCAGGAACTGCTCGCTGTGCAACACCCGCCCGTCCAGCTGCTCGCGCTGCTGATCGAGGGCCGGTAGCGGATCTCGATGGACGGTGATCAGGTAGTGGCCGGATATGAAGAGGTGCACCTCGTCCAGTGGTTCGGGATCCTCGGCGTCATGACGCAACGCCCCGTAGAACACCATGAACACGTAATCGACGTAGTTATCGAGCTTGGGGCGCTGGCCGAAATGCTCGGTGTCCTCGAGCGCGAGTGGGTGAAACCCGAACAGCTCGCGCAACTTCGCAATGTCCTCGTGAGTCGGTGCCGTGAGGTCGAGCCAGAAGAACTGATCACGCCTCAAGTGGTCGCGGATATTCGCCTCGTCGATGCTTGAGCAACACGGCACCACGAACCTGAAGTCCTCACCCGCTGTCTCACTCGTTGCTGCCTTCGCCTTGCCTACGGGCATGCTCGTCTCCTTGGGTCGCCGCGATGGTCGATATTTTCTTCCCCGCTCCGGCGCGCAGCGGCGACCGTCGGGCCATGGGTGGCGACTAGCTGTTTCGCCTAATCCCCGGCGCAGTCGCGCGTGGCGTACCGTTCAGAGGAGTGCCCAAACCCACACCCAAGCCGATCGACCCGGAGCACAGTCCGGAGAACATCATGGATGATCCTGTTGCGATCGAGCGGTTCTATGACCGGTGCAGCGACCTGATGCGGGAGCTGCTTGATGCCCTTGCTGCTGCGCCCGATACCCGTCGCATCTTTCCTGAGGTCGAGGACGCGATCGGTTGGCCGCGTCGGCGGATAGCGAGCGTGCTTGGCGGCGTCTGGCAGCTACGCACGACCGAATTCGCGGGCCGTCGCCCTTATCGACTTGTGGGCGAGGAGTGGTCTGCGTCCGGTCGCTGGGAGATCTGGTGCGACGCTGGTCAGGCCAGAGCCATTCGGGATGCTCGTAGTCGCCCCTGAGCGTGCTTACGTGATCAGCCGGCTTTCACGGCAGGACAACGGCGACTGACACCGAGAGACCGCCGTTCCGCACCCACCCCTGCATCGTGCGACTTTCTAGAAGTCCGCGTACGCTCCGGCTATATCCAGCGCGGACATGATCCCGCTGGCATGGCCCGTGGCGGCATCGATCACGATCAGATGCTCAGTACTGTGTGCGCGCATCTTGCTCGCAGCGTCGTCAAGCGAGTCCGTGGAAAGCACCGTGGCGACCTCTGTCGCGGCCTCACCAGCGGTCTCGTCGGTCGCGTTCGCTGCGGCACGAAGGATTGCTGCCATCGTGACGAACCCAAACGGGCGGCGCGCGTGATCTGGATCTGCCACGGCCACGGCGTGCACGCGCTGGTCTGACATGAGCCGTGCAACCACCTGAAGCGGAACCGACGGATCGGTGGTCAGGATGCCGGTGTGCATCACGTCCGCGACACGAAGGTGAGTGAGAAGGGGATCATGGGCTGGCATCAGAGGCTCCGATTTGAAGGATGCTTTTGACCTGTGCCCCACAACCTACGGGCGCGTCGATGGCGCCGCATCGGGCCACGTCCACGTTCCTGCTCAGTAGTTGTCGGCACGTCGCGTGAGCCGCGATGGGTAATGGCTTTCGTGGGTTAGACACGTGTTCCACCCCACGCGGTCTACACAGAGTGCGGCGCCCGAAGTCCAAGCGCGGCTTGCACATCGTCGAAGCACCACAGGTGCCAGAGCCGTGGTCGCTCATGACCCTGTGGGACGATCAGATTCAGGTAGGAGGATGAGCCCACCGTGCCGTCGGACTGCTCCACGCGCATGGGCTCGTACACGCCGATGCAGTCACCGCAGTGCGCGCATGTGATCGATGGATTTTCGCCGGTGGACATTCGCGAGAACTTCTTACCCGATGCAGCCTAGGTCTACGTGCGACGGCTACCACTGGTCTGGGCCGCAGACCTTCGTGGACAAACCCCATCATCGAGGGCGTAGTTCTCCGCATCGCGCAGCGCACTCGCGGTAACCGCATGTCGCCGTCACTGCCCTCACCGCTCCGACGGCGGTCCGTCAGTAGTTCGCCACAGGGAAGCTGCACAGCGTTGCGGCTGAACCGAATGGGACCGCGGCGTACGTTGGGACCATGGATTCCGACAGCCGTCCATTCAATGTGCTTATCGCCGGCGGCGGCGTCGCCGGGCTGGAGGCAGCGCTCGCTCTGCGGGAACTCGCGGGCGACCGAGTCACCATCACGATGCTGGCCCCCGAGGCCGAGTTCGTATACCGACCGCTCCGCGTCCGCGAGCCGTTCGCGGGCCCCAGCGCAAATCACTACTCGCTGGCGGAGATCGCCGCCGATATCGATGTGGAGCTCAAACAGGACGCATTCAAGTGGCTCGACGCCCCCAGGAACATGGTTCACACCGAGTCTGGTGAGCAACTCAGCTATGACGCACTGGTGCTGGCTATGGGAGCACGGCTCAAGCCCCGCTTCAGGCATGCGCTCACCATCGACGATCGCAAGCTCGACGAACAGCTGCATGGCCTGATCCAGGACCTGGAGAACGGCTACATCCACAAGCTCGCGTTCATCGCGCCCGAGCCGATGCCTTGGCCGCTACCGCTCTACGAGCTCGCGCTGCTGAGCGCCCGCCGGGCCTACGACATGAACGAGACCGTGGCGATCACGATCATCACTGCCGAGGACGCACCGTTGGCAGTCTTAGGAAGCGTCGTCAGCCAAGCTGTCCAGAAAACTCTGGACAGCGCCGGAATCCAGGTCATCACCGGCACCCACGCCGAGACCCCGGAGCGGGGCCAGGTCAGCCTCTTCCCGCAGGGCGGGACACTGAGCGTCGACCGGACTGTCGCCCTACCTGAGCTCTTCGGCCCCTCGACGCCTGGCGTGCCCACTTTCGACGATCACGGCTTCATCCCGGTCGATTCTCACTGCCGCGTGCGTGGCCTCGACAGGGTGTTCGCCGCAGGCGATGCAACCGACTTCGCGGTCAAGTACGGCGGGATCGCGGCTGAGCAGGCCGATGTTGTCGCTGAGGGCATCGCCAGGCTCGCCGGCGTACCCATCGACCCGCGCCAGTTCAACCCCGAGGTGCACGGAATGCTCCTGGGCGGGGCCGAACCGTTGTACTTCAGTGCACACATAACCGGGACGCGCGGCTCAGCCTCCGTCGTTGAGGACCATGCCGACTGGGCCTCAGGCGCGAAGATCGCGGCTAAGTATCTGGCGCCGTATCTGGATCTGCGCGGCCAGATGGCCACCGTCTCTGTGGAAGCAAAAGCCTGAGCCCCGAAACCTGTTCGAGGCCCTCGGCGTGCAGCCGCGTGCAGTCGGAAAGCCAGCCGGTCAGCTCATCGCAGGTACGCGGGAGCGGCCGCTCTGAGACGAGTGCGCGATCGGTGTCGATGCTCTCGGCGGCGGATGGGTCAGTCATGGAGGCGATCAGTTCGTCGATGCTGAGGCCCGCCTCGGATAGCGCCTCGATCTCGCGTGCGTTCGGCCCGACGGTGGTGGGGCCGTTGCCCATGTCGGTGCCGTAACGGATGCGCCCGCCCAGTTCGTGAAAGCGCCTCAGGTTCCCGATCGCGGTGCCGCGATCGGCGTCCCCGTGGATCGCGAGCGTGGAGATCCAGGTGGTGCCAAGCGCGCGCTCGAGCACATCGTCGGCCAGCGGCTCTGACCAGGGCGTGTGGACGAGCGTGTCGGCGCCGGCCGCAATCGCACGGGCAGCCTGGCCAAGCCCCTCTGCGTGGACGATCGCCGGCAGGCCGGCGGCGTGCGCGCACTCTACGAGCGTGCGCAGCAGCTCATCGCTCAGCAGCGGCATCTCCGAGTTCAGCGCGATCTTGATCGCATCGACACCGGCCTCTGCGGCGCCGGCGACGGCGGCGCGCGCGTCGGCGACGTCGTCGACAGCACGCACGGCCAGATCAGGTGCCCAGGAACGCCCGCTCGGGTATCCGCCGGGGGCGGTGTGGAAAGGACCGGCCACCCGGAGTGTGACCCCAGCGGGCGGGTCCTCGCGCCAGGCGAGCGCCTCCTGGGGATCCCAACCGAGGTCGTGAACCTCTACCAACGGTCCGTCGGCCAGCAGCTCGCGGTGAACCAGGCCGAGATGGACGTGGTGGTCGATCATGCCCGGCAGGAGCGTCACTCGTAGCCGTGGCAGCCCATCCGCCGCCTGGTCGATTGGCCTGACGCGACCGTCGATAACGCTAAGCACCGTCGGCCCGTGAGCGGTGCCCAGCCAGATTCCGTCAACTGCAAAGCGCTCAGGTACCAATCTCGGTTCTCACACTGAAGAGCTCCGGGAAGAACGTCAGCTCCAGCGCGCTGCGGAGGAAACCGACGCCGGATGAGCCGCCCGTTCCCGTCTTGAAGCCGATCGTCCGCTGCACCGTGCGCAGGTGGCGAAAGCGCCAGAGCTGGAAGGCGTCCTCGAGGTCGACCAGGTCCTCGCAGGTCGCGTACTCCTCCCAGTGAGCGTCGGCGTCGTCATAGATCCGCTTGTAGATCGGCACCAGCGCTGCTTGTTCGACCCACGCCTCACGGACGTCACGGTCCAGGACCGTCCGCGGGACCTCGTGTCCGCGGCGCGCGAGGGCGCGTAGAAAGGCGTCGTAGACGGTTGGCTCCGTCAGCAGCTCCTCGAGCAATTCGTGGGCGGTTGGATTGTTGGCAAAGACCTGGAGCATGCCGGCGTTCTTGTTGCCGAGGATGAACTCGACGGCTCGGTACTGCCAGGACTGAAAGCCCGAGGCTTGCGCGAGGACGCCACGGAACTGGACGTACTCGTGCGGGGTGAGCGTCGCGAGCACCGACCACTGGTCGGTCATCGTGCGCAGCACATGCTTGACCCGGGCGACGGACTTGCGGGCCTGCTGCAGGTCACCTGCGTCCAGATGCGACCGGGCTGCCCTGAGCTCGTGCAGCACGAGCTTGAGCCACAGCTCCGAGGTCTGGTGCTGGACGATGAACAACATCTCATCGTGATGCGGTGGTGAGCTCAGTGGCTGCTGCGCAGAGAGCAGACTGTCCAGCTGCAGGTACTCGCCGTAGGACATGCGGTCGCTGAAGTCGGTCCTGACTCCTTGCTCGATGCTCCGAACCCCGTCCTGGACGCCCATGTCGCCTCCCTCATCGTCAGGCCGGCGTGATCGCAGGCTCAGGTGCGGCTGGCTGTCTCGCCACTCCCGCAGCCGCGTACGCATCTGGCGCGTCGAGCGTCTCCTGGGCAAGCAGCTTTTGCGCGAGGCTGTCGAGCTGGGCGCGATGCTCTGTGAGCAGTTGCGTGACCGTCGCGTGGGCGGTCTCGACGATGTTCTGCACGGCCTGGTCGACGAGCCATTGCGTTTGCGGCGAGGTCTCGGCGGCGCCGGGGAAGAACGGGCTCTGGCCCTCGGATGGCAGTAGCGTGATCGGGCCGAGTTTGTCGCTCATTCCCCAGCGGCCGACCATCTGGCGGGCGATGTTGGTCAGCTGCTGGATATCGGATTCGGCGCCGGTGGTGATCTTGCCGTAGACGACCTCTTCGGCCACGCGGCCACCGAGCGCCACCTGGATCTTGGCGTCCAGATCCTCCCGCGAGTAGGAGACCCGGTCGGCATCGGGAGTGGAGAGGGTCACGCCGAGGGCTTGGCCGCGCGGGATGATCGAGATCTTCCGCACTGGGTCTGCGCCTGGGGTGAGCATCCCCACGAGCGCGTGGCCGGACTCGTGATAGGCGGTCCGCTCACGGTCTTCTTTGGAGAGCACGATCCCGCGTTCGGTGCCGAGCAGGATCTTCTCGAGCGCGTCGGTGAAATCGGCCATGTGAACCTTGTCGTGGTTCCGCCGCGCCGCCAGCAGCGCCGCCTCGTTGCAGAGGTTGGCGAGGTCCGCGCCGACCATGCCGGGCGTGGTCGCTGCCAGCGCGTCGAGGTCGACATCCTGGTCAAGCGGCATCGAGCGCGAGTGGACATCAAGGATCTTGCGGCGCCCGGCCTTGTCAGGCGGTTGAACGGCGACACGACGATCGAACCGCCCGGGCCGTAGCAGCGCCGGGTCGAGGATCTCGGGGCGGTTGGTTGCGCCAAGGACGACGACCGCCTGGTTTGAGTCGAAACCGTCCATCTCCGTCAGGATCTGATCGAGCGTCTGCTCACGCTCGTCGTTGGCACCGGTGATCCCTGCCGACCCCTGACGCGAGCGACCGATCGCGTCGAGCTCGTCGATGAAGATGATCGATGGAGCTGCCTCCTTGGCCTTGGCGAACAGGTCACGCACGCGAGCGGCGCCGACCCCGACGATCGCCTCGATGAACTCAGACGCTGCGATCGAGAAGAACGCGGCGTGTGCCTCACCAGCCACCGCACGGGCAAGCAGCGTCTTGCCGGTACCCGGCGGACCGTAGAGCAGCACACCGTGTGGCATGCGGCCGCCCAACCGCTGGTAGCGCTCAGGGGTTTTGAGGAAGTCGACGATCTCGGTCAGCTCGCCTTTGGCGTCGTCGATCCCCGCGACATCAGCGAACGTGACCCGGATCTTCTGCGGATCCACCCGGCGTGCCTGGCTGCGACCGAAGTTGCCGAGGCCTCCCAGTCCGCCGCCGGCGGCCCTCTGTGCGCGGCGGGCGAAGAGCACGAACAAACCCACGAGCAGCAGCGTTGGCCCGAACCCGAGCAGCACCTCCGCCAGCAACGAGGTGCCGGGGTTCGGGTTCTTCGCGTTGACCTCCACACCCTCGGACTTGAGCTCCTGGGTGAACTGCTGAGTGCTCCAGAAGGTCGGGATCTGAGTCGAGAAGTACTCGGTCGCCGTCGCCTTCTTGTCGTTGGCGGGGTACTTCAGCGCGACGGTCCAGGTGCCCTGGATCGCTCCGCTGGTAGCCGTGATCGACTTCACGTGACCCGCATCAAGCTGCTTGAGGAAATACGGGCTGAACGGAACCTGGACGCGCGGCTTCCCCTGCTGCGCCAGCAGGACCGACAACCAGTTGAAAGCCAGCAGCACGACGAGGAAGATCCAGAACCCGCGCCACCGATGCGGCGGAGCAGGCTTGTGCTCATCCGGCATCCCGCGACCGTCAGGGGCCGGCGCGACCCGCCACCCCCGCTTGTCTCGCGGCATCGGCGCGGGAGGCGCCGGCTTGTCTGCGGTCTCTTGGTTGCTCATGTCACGTTGGCCGGCGTCTGTATGAAACCTACACGGAGACTGCGCTCTTCTGCACGCCGTCTGCATCGCCGCGGAGCGATCATCGAGCCATGGACGTGATCCTGCCGGCCGCGGGCTCGCGAGTAAGCCGCCTCCGGCAGGGCGTCCGGAATTTACCTCGCTGCCTTAGGAGCTTGTAAGCAGATGCGAAACGAACACGCCTTGACCTTCCATGTGTCGACCACAAACGCGCCTGTCGAACGTCCGCACCGTGCCGCCGTGGCTGGCGCGTCTGCGCGCGGGGGGATTGGACCGTCAGCTCGCGGCTGGTGTGATGCCTTGGCGAACGCCTGCACACGCGGCCCGCGCGCTTCAACTCACCAGTGATAGCTGCCGCCGGACCCTGGCGAGTTCCCTCGAGAGAACGGTCGAGGATGCGGAGCAGCCGCGGCGGCTGGCCTTCAGCTCAGTTGTGCGCCCGCCGCGGGCTCGAGTTCGCGAGGCGCGGCCGCTGATGCTGGCCGTCGCTGCGAAACTCCGAGGCGCCGCACCGGTCGACCCGCGGGGAGTCGCGGCGCTGAAGCAGCTGCTCACAGACGGTGGTAGTTCGCTGTACGCGCAATGGGGTCCCGGGACGCTCATTGGGAACCTTGAAAGGATCGATGGCTGGCTGGATGCGGACCGCTGACAAGGGCCGGCTCAAGCGGAGTGGGCCACGAAGCAACCAGAATGCTTTCGGTGGGCACGGGCTGGCGCGATCCAGGCGACGCATCTGATCGATGCTCGATAGGTCCCCGACCAACACAGCCGATGCGCCAGGTGCTCCGTCCAGTGCCTGACGACCGCGCTGTTCGCTGCGAGCGTGCAGCACAACCTCGTGCCCGTCCTGGATCAGCAACCGGGCAGCCATCAATCCCAAGCCATCTGCCGACCCGGTGATGAAGATCCGGCTCATCGCCCCAGTCTGGCCATCTGCTGAGGCACGGTCAATTCCATTCTGTGCGCGTGTCATGCGGCACCCGCATCGACACCGCAGATGCCGCGCGCAGGGCGTGTTTAGGAACCGGTTAGGGATCGATCCCAAAAACGGTCGGACCAAGGCATCTGAGGTTCGGCTCACCCGAGCCCCGAATTCCCGATAGATCCCGCAATTGCGGGACATTGTGGTCGCTTTGTGTTGTCTTCTGTTGACAGCCACGCCGCGGCGCGGTTATTCTGGCGGCCGAGGGTTTGGGAACGGTCCCAAAAATCGGCTTTCGAGCTGGTTGTCAAGTGGGCTTAGGTCCAAGTGAGGGAGGTAGAGATGAGGAAAGGTCGGCCAAGTCGTTGGCGTGCCGGAAGGCTCGCGAGCCTCGGCGTAGGATTGGCTCTCGCAGGGACGGTCGCGTTTTCCGCCGGATCGAGCGCGAGCACCACCGCGCGGAATGCCAGGACGGGCCACGCCGCGGGCGGCAAGTACACGTTCGTGCTGAGCAACAACTTTCTCGGCAATGATTGGCGGCCGCAGGTCGAGCGCCTTGCGAAGCTGACTGCGGCCATCGCGCCGTTCAAGAGCCAGATTTCGCTGAAGGTGGTCAATTCAGCCGACACCGTTCAGGCGCAGATTTCGGACCTGAACAACATCATTCAGGAGAAGCCCAACGTGCTTCTGCTGATCGCAGGCTCGACCACGGCGGAGAACCCGACGATCGAGCGCGCCTGCAAGGCAGGAATCATCGTGTTCACGCTTTCGACGCCCGTGTCGTTGCCGTGCGTGTACAACCTGAACCAGAGCTTCTACGACGGAAATGAAGCGATGGGGCAGTGGATGGCCAAGGTCCTCAAGGGCCAGGGCAACATCTTCGTCGACCAGGGCGTCGCCGGCGTCGACGTTTCGGGATCGATCATGGACGGCTTCCTCGCCGGTCTGAAGAAGTACGGACCGAACATCAAGGTGGCCGGCACCTACGTCGGAAACTACGCAGCTGGGCCCGAGCAGACCGGAATCACGAACCTGCTCGCCTCGCACCCCGACGTCAGCGGGATCATGACCGAGGGCTATTGCACCCCTGTGTTCAACGCGCTCAAGGCTGCAGGCAAGGCCGCCGTGCCCGCCGTGTGTTACGGCTACAACGGTGAGATGGAAGCCTGCGCTACAGGTGGCCACGCGTGTGCGGTGCTCACGAACACCCCGGCTCAGGTGCAGCTTGCCATGAAGATGGCACTGAACCTGCTCCATGGCGGCAAGCCGCCCAAGCACGGCAAGACGCTCATCCCCTATCCGATGTATCTATACGTCTCGGCAACCCCGAAGGTGCACCTTGACGTCAAGGGGCTGGAGATAACGTCGGTGCAGACTCTGAAGAGTGGCGTCAACTACTTCCCGAAGCTGGCTGCGGGCCTGTCGTTGCCGTACACCCTTCCTCAGTACGCCAAGACCATCACGCCTCAGCAGGCTGCCGGGTAGTAAGACGGCGCTTGCGGCCAAGGTGATTACCGCCGGCGGGGTCTCGCTCCCAACCAGAGTGAGGCTCCGCCGGTGCCGTAGCGGGACCGTGCCGGGCAAGGACGAAGCGAAACGACATGGAAGCGACCGTTACGAGTAATGATGGTGCGTGGGAGACAGTGAATGACCGCAAGTTCGCTTGAGATCTCAGGGTTGGAGAAATCCTTCGGCGGGGTGAAGGCGCTCCAAAAGGCGAGCCTCACCTGCTTTGGTGGTGAGACCCACGCGCTGATCGGTGAGAACGGTGCTGGGAAGAGCACGCTCGTCAAGGTGCTCTCCGGCTCCGTCAAGCCTGACCACGGGGAGATCATCCTCAACGGGACGTCGCTCCAAGCCTCATCTCCGCTCGAAGCACGCGAAGCGGGTATCGCGACGGCGTTCCAGGAGCTCAGCGTGATCCCGGATCTCAGCGTTGCCAGCAACCTTTTTTATGGGATCGAGCCAAAGGTTCGGGCCGGACGCATCGACAGGCGCGTGCTTCGGCGTGATGCCGCCAAGGTGCTCGAGTCCCTCGATGTCGACGGGATCGATCCGGGCCGGAACGTCAGGGAGCTCAGCCTCGCTCAGCGGCAGATTCTCGAGATCAGCAAGGCGCTGATCCGTGAGCCGTCGGTGCTGATCCTCGACGAGCCGACGTCGGCTCTGCTTCCTGAGCAGGTGCAGTGGCTGTTCACGAAGGTTCGCGAGTTCGCGCGCGGCGGCGGCGTGGCTCTGTTCATCTCCCACCGTCTCGATGAGATCGAAAGCCTGAGCGATCGCGTCACCGTGCTGAGAGCCGGTGCGGACGTAGGGACCGGTCCGATCGGTGAGATGTCGGAGGCACGGCTGGTCGAGCTGATGCTCGGACGACCGGTGGACAGAGTCTTTCCAGAGCAGGTCGAGCAGGCCGCTCCCGCAGACGTCGTCTGCGAGATCACTGACCTCGCCGCGCCACCCCGTCTGCGCGGAGTCTCGATGAACATCCGACGTGGAGAGATCGTCGGTGTCGGCGGCTTGCAGGGTCAGGGGCAACTGGCGCTGTTCATGGCGCTGTTCGGCGCGATCCGCTCGTCAGGCAAGGTCAGGATCAAGGGCAAGTCCGTCCGGTTACGACATCCACGAGCGGCACTGGACGCCGGCATCGCACTGATCCCCGAGGATCGCGCGACAGACGGTCTCTGCATGACACTGAGCGTGCGCGACAACATCTCGGTGGGCAGCCTGCCGCAGATCTCGAGTTGGGGCTTTGTCAACCGCGCCAAGGAGCGCGTTCTGCTCAGCTCCGCGGTCGCGCAGCTGAACGTGAAGATGCGAAACCTGCGCCAGGAGGTCGCCGCACTCTCCGGGGGCAATCAGCAGAAGGTGATCCTTGGACGCGTGCTCGCGCAGCGACCGTCGCTCTTGCTGATGTACGACGCGACCAGAGGGGTGGACGTCGGCACCAAGGCAGAGATCTACCGACTGATGCGCGAGCAATGTGAGAGCGGCACGTCGATCCTTTTCTACTCGACCGACGTCGTTGAGCTGGTGAACATGGCCGATCGCGTCGTCGTCCTGCACGACGGGCAGATCCGCGCCGATCTGCAGGGAGCGGAGATCACTGAGAGCCGGATCGTCGCCGAGTCCGTTGGTGGTGGCGCGGGAAGGCAGCGGACATGAGCATCTCCCCGGGAGTGCTGACTCCGCCATCCACGCCACCAACGCGGACCCGTCCGCGCCTGCGTGTCAGTGTCGGCGATCTGCCGCTGCTGATGGCCTACGTCTACGTCGTCGCGATGGTTGCCGTGATCCTGATCGTGCAGCCCGACCTGATTATTGGGCCCGGCGCGCTCACGGCCAACTTCTCCCTGATCGTCCCGCTGTCTCTCGTCTGCTTCGGGCAGACCCTGGTGATGTTGACCCGCGGTATCGACCTCTCGGTCGGGGGCGTGATCAGTGTGAGTTCGGCGCTGCTGGCGACGCATCTGAACGCCAAGGGGTGGCTCATCCTGCCTGAGGTTCTGGCGATCGTGGCTCTCGGCACACTGATCGGCGTCCTCAACGGCGTGATCATCGCCTACACCTCGATCCAGCCGTTCATCGTGACCCTCGCCATGTGGTCGATCTGGGACGGCGTCGCATTCGGCGTGCTTCCGGTGGAGGGCGGCACGGTCTCGCCAACCCTTGTGAACGCGATCTCGGGCGACATCCTCGGCATCCCCAAGCCGGTTTGGATCGTCGTGGTGTTGCTTGTGCTCTGGCGGTGGTTACGAGCGACGCGGTTCTTGGACGACCTGATCGCGATCGGCAGCGATGAGACGCGCGCGCGTCTGCTGGGAGTTCGCATCGGGCGCAGGAAGATCGAGGCATATGCCGCCTGCGGTCTGTTTGCCGCGCTGGCAGCCATCTGGGTGACTGCGGCGACACAGTCGGGCTCACCCGACGGCGGTGATCAGTTCATCCTCGCGTCGGTCGCGGCCGTGGTGATCGGCGGCACCAACATCTTCGGTGGAAAGGGATCGGCGGCGAGCTCGATCATGGGCGCGATCACCTTCCTGCTGATCCCGATCCTGGTGTTCGCTCTGAACCTCACGTCATTCTGGAGCACCTTCTTCCAAGGGCTGATCCTGATCGTCGCTGTCACGTTCAACTCGATAATCCAAACCAGGTCACAGCGATGAGGGAGGCGGTCACCGACACCCTGCGTAAGCACCGCTCGATTGTCCTGGCATTCGTACTGGCGATCGTGCTGTTTCTGATCGGCACCGTCCAAGCAGCCGGGTTTGCGAGCTATGACCACGTCCGCACGATTCTGATCACCGCCTCGTTCATCGGGTTCGTCGGCGTGGGCCAGACCCTGTGCATGCTGACCGGTGGCATCGACCTCTCGATTCCGTCGAACCTGGCCGGCGCTGCAGTGTTGACGGCGTTCCTCGCCAACGGCAGCAACGACTCGCTGGTCTGGATCGTCCCGCTGGTGATCGGCCTGGGGGCGGCGATCGGTCTGATCAACGGCCTCGGCGTCGCGTACGCAGGTGTGCCGCCGATCATCATGACCCTCGGGATGAACAGTGCGATCCAGGGCCTGATGCTGATCTACACGCATGGAGGCCTGGCAGCCGCGGCGCCGAGTAAGTTGGCCAACTTCGCCAACGGCGACACGCTTGGCGTCTCGACGATGCTCCTCCTGTGGCTCGGAGTCGCGATCGTGACGAGCGCCGTGCTCAGCCTCAGCACATTCGGACGCAGGCTGTATGCGGTTGGCACAAACGCCAACGCCGCCCGTCTGGCGGGTGTCAATGTGAAACGGACCCTGGTCATACCGTATGTGGTCTCCGGGGCCGGGGCGGCCGTGACCGGTGTGCTGCTGCTCGGATATCTCGGTCAGGCGTTTATCACGATGGGTGACACTTACCTGTTCTCCTCCGCAGTCGCGGTGGCTGTCGGTGGCGCTTCGATCCTGGGCGGCAAGGGTCACTACATCGGCACAGTGGCGGGCGCGATCATCCTCACGCTGATCACGGCGAACCTGAATCTGATCTCGCTGGGTACCTCGGCGATCGATATCGCCTACGGCGTGATCCTGCTGGGAACTGTGTATTTGGCGACCGTGCGGATGCGCAGCCGTGGGCAATCAACGCGCTGGATCGCGCTGTGGGGCGTCGCACGGACAACGCTTTCAAGGAAGGACAGGTAGGCGTGGGAGTCCTAACTGACAGGGTTTGTGTACTCATCGGAGGCGGCGGTGGGATCGGTGCGGCCACGGCGCTTGCCTACGCCCGTGAGGGCGCCTCGGTTGTCATCGCCGACCTCAACGCTGATCTGGCCGACGCCGCGACCAAGCAGGTGCGATCAGAGGGTGGTCGCGCAGTGAGCGCCCGCGTCGATGCCCTTGCCGAGGGCGAACTGGACGCGCTGCTCACCGCGACGGTCGAGCGCGAGGGGCGCTTGGACGTGGTGCACAACCTCACGAGCACGACGGTGCTTGCCCCGTCGGTAGATCTCCCACTGGCTCAGTTCCGCAAGGTCTTCGAGGCAACGGTGCTCGGGCAGTTCGCAGGCGCTCAGGCCGCCGCGCGACAGATGATCGCGCTCGGCACTCCCGGCTCGATCATCAACATGAGCTCGATCGGCGGCCACGGCGGCCTGCCGCGACGCGCGGCCTACACGTCGAGTGCCGCCGCCATCGTCAACCTCACCAAGACACTCGCCGTGGAGTGGGCGCCGCAGCGGATTCGCGTGAACGCGATCGCGCCGGCCTGGATTCTCACCGACGCGCTCCGTGGCTACAACGAATCGTTCCCGGGAGTGCTCGACTTCGACGCCCTGCGCGAACGCATTCCGCTCGGCCGCTTCGGCGAGGTCGACGAGATCGCCGGGGTTGCGGTGTTTCTCGCCTCCGACGCCAGCAGCTTCGTCACCGGAACGACGATCCTGGCCGATGGCGGCGTGACCGCGTACATCGGACCGGGTGGAGTGCCAAGTGCTCAGTGACCCCCCAACAAGGAGAGAAGTCCCGTGAGAGTGTTCAACTCCGAGATTCCCAAGCGCGAGTTGCTGCGGCGTGTCGGCAACCTCGCCCAGGTTGGCGGCGTCTCGCTGCTCTCACACGAGGAAGGCCACGCCCGTGGCAGCCGGTTCCTTGACTTCCGCACCGGCAGCGGCTTCCGCTTCGGGGTGAACGTGGACCGCGGCATGGACCCGGGATACGCCGAGTTCAATGGCGCCTCGCTCGCATGGCTGGCTCCGAAGATCTTCCCGGCGCCGGCGTTCTGGGAGAACGACGACCACGCTTGGGTGCGCTTCGTCCTCGGCGGGCTCTGCAACACGGCAGGCCTGGTGACCATCGGCGATCCCCAGGTTGTCGACGTCTCGGGCTTCGGATTCCATTCCCGCGACGAGGACCGTTACGGGACCCACGATCGGGTCGCCATCCTGCCTGCCAGTCACTTCAACTTCGGCGAGCGCTGGGAGGACGAGCGCTGCATCCTCTGGGCCGAGGGCACGGTCCGGCAGGAGATCGTCTACGGCGAGAACCTGCTGCTGACCAGGCGCTACGAGACCGAGATCGGCTCGAGCAAGTTCGCGATCCGCGACACCGTTCGCAACGACGGCTTCTACCCGACACCCCACCAGCTGCTCTACCACTTCAACATCGGCTACCCGGTGGTCGACGACGGTGCCGAGCTGCTGGCGTCGGTGACCGGCGAGGTCGGAGGCTCGATCTTCGATGAGGAACAGGGCCCGAGCCAGCGCTACCGGCAGTTCAGCGCCCCGGAGCAAGGCTTCATCGCCGAGGGCTTCGTGGTCCCGATCGCCTCCAGCAGCGACGGCTGGGTCTCGGCTGCGGTGGTCAACCGCGGCTACAAGGGCATCGAGGGCGGGCTCGGCGTCTCGCTGCGCTACGACCGCACCACACTCCCCGTCTATCTCGAGTGGCGCATGATGGGCGAGGGGCTCTACGCAGTAGGCATGGAGCCTTCCACCAACGGTTTTGGGACCGTTCCCGAGATGATCGAGGCCGGCTACCCGATCATGATGGAACCGGGCGAGGAGCGGGTCTATCAGCTGGAGTTCGGCGTCCTCGCCGGCGGAGACGAGATCGACGCCTTCGCGGCCTCGCTGCCAGCCGTCGAATCGGAGGCGGTCTGAATGCCGGAGATCGTGATTCAGGCGGTCGGCGTCGCGATGGAAGAGGCGCTGCTCGTCCGCTGGCTCAAGCAGCCGGGCGAGACCATCGCCGTCGACGACATCGTGGCTGAGATCGACACGGACAAGGCGACGATGGATGTCGTCAGCCCGTACGCGGGAACACTCGGTCCGCATCTGGCCGCCGAGGGTGAGGTCGTCCCCGTCGGTGCGTCGATCGTCGAGGTGCTGGACGGCAGCGAGCAGACCACCCCCGCGCCCGCGCCAACGGATTCAGCCGCGACAAGCGAAGCTGTCCCCGCACCTGAGGCGGCGTCCGCTGCGCCCGGCGAGGATTCCGCTTCTCAGCCGCACCGTCTGAGCCCGCGGGCCAGGCGCCTCGCCGCGCAGGCCGAAGCGCAGGCCCAGGACGCCGTCACCGCGCCGGCTCCAGGCACAACAACCCCCGCAGAACCGCCGGACACCGCTGGCGGCCGCTTCCGCGAGCTGATCGCCGCCAAGGTCTCGGAGTCGTGGCGCGAGATACCGCACTTCACGGTGTCTCGCGAAGTCAGCGCAGAGGCGCTCAAGGCTCGACTCCAGGAGCTGCGCGACCAGGCACTGGAGCCGTCGCCCACGCTGACCGACCTGATGCTGGTGGCGCTGGCGCGGGCCGTTGACGGTAATGGCGAGCCCGTCGATCTCGGTCTGGCGGTTGCGACCGGCCACGGCGTCGTCATCCCGGTCATCCGCGATGTGCTGGCAAAGACGCCCGCCGAGCTCGCCGGCGCTCGCCGGCACGCGATTGATCGTGCCCGGGCCGGCAAGCTCAACGAGCAGGACCTCAGTGCCACTCCGGCGTCGACGCTGTCCAACCTCGGGAGCTTCGGCGTCGATCGCTTCACGGGGATCGTCGCCGTCGGGCAGACCAGCTTGCTGACGGTGGGACGTGTCAGGCCGCGCGCCGTAGCCGGCGAAGGCGGTGAGATCGGCGTGCAGATGATGTTCGACGCCACCCTCAACGCAGACCATCGGGCGATCGACGGAGCCGAGGCGGCGCGACTGCTGGTCGCGTTCGTGACGGCGTCCGAGGCCACGACGCCGACCACCTAGAAAGGAACCTGAATGGACGAGAACGGAACCGTGGCCGCAGAGGGGACAGTCGCGACAGCGCCCCGGGATCTCCTCGAGATCGACCTTTCCGGCGTGGGCCCAGAGCGACTGAGCGCATGGTTGGAGATGATGCTCCTGATCCGCGAGTTCGAGGAGTCGCTGGAGTCGCTGACCGCGTCCGGCAAGATACCCGGTTCGGTGCACCAGGCGTCCGGTCAGGAGGCAGTCGCGGTTGGTGTGATGGGCGGGCTTGCGCCAAGCGACATCGTCGCCAGTCCGCACCGTCCACACCACCACGCGCTCGCGAAGGGAATGACGCCCAACGTGGTCATGGCCGAGCTCTGGGGCCGGGCCACGGGCTGTGCCGGCGGTCGCGGCGGCACGATGCATCTCAACGACTTCTCGCTCGGCTACTTCGGCTCGAACGGGATTGTCGGAGCGTCAGTCGGAATCGCCATGGGTGCCGCCCTGGCCGCGAAGCTCAGCGGATCACAGCAGGTCTGCGTCGGCTTCTTCGGGGAGGGTGGCGCGAACACCGGCAGGACCTGGGAAGCCGTGAACTTCGCCGCCAGCCAGAAGCTGCCGCTGATCGCGGTCTGCGAGAACAACCAGTACGCCGTCGAGACCTACATCGGCCGCGCGCTCACCGGCCCGTCGATCGCCGAACGCGCGGCTGGCTTCGGGTTGCCGGCCGTACAGGTCGAAGGTCAGGACGTATGCGCCGTTTTCCGCGCGACGCTCGAGGCGCGCGAGCGCGCTGCCAGCGGCGGTGGACCGACGTTCATCGAGGCGGTCACCTATCGCTACAACGGCCACAACACAGGTGAGACAGCCGGATACCGGACCGACGAGGAGGTCGAGGAGTGGCGGCGGGTCCGCGATCCGATCGACGCTTTGCGCCGCGCCATGGAGGCCGGCGGTCTGCTGAACGGCGACCGCTATGAGGATCTGGCCGGGAAGGCGCGCACGATCGTGGCCGACTCGATTGCCTTCTCCGAGAGTTCACCGCTACCCGACCCGGAGACCGCGACGCACGGCGTGATCGGTCTGCCCTTCGACCCAAGGGGACCGCGATGAGCGAGATCTTCACTGTCGGCCAGGCATTCCAGCAAGGCCTGACCGAGGAAATGGAGCGCGACGACTCTGTGTTCGTGCTCGGAACCGACCTGTTCATCCGCGGTGGACATTTCGCCCAGGTCAAGGGTGTCGGGCCGCGCTTCGGTCACGAGCGTGTGATCGACGCCCCGATCTCGGAGGCGGCGATGGTCGCCGCCGGCGTGGGCGCGGCGATGAACGGGATGCGTCCCGTGATCGACCTCAACTTCATCGACTTCACGTTCGGCGCGATGGATGAGATCGCAAATCAGGCCGCGAAGGCGCGCTATCTCTGGGGCCACCCGGTTCCGATGGTGATCCGAGCCTCCTCAGGGGTGTCGCTGTTCGCCGCGCAACACAACAACAGCCTCGAGGCATGGTTCATGCACATGCCGGGACTGGTGGTGGTGATGCCTTCGAACGCCCGCGACACCAAGGGGCTGCTGAAGGCGGCGCTGCGGGGCGACGACCCGGTGATCTTCTTCATGCACAAGCGTCTCACGGGGTCGCGAGGCACGGTCGGCGGAGCCGACGAGGTCGTGCCGATCGGCAAGGCCAGCGTGCTCCGCGAGGGGAGCGATGTCACGCTCGTTGCCGCCGGCATCGTCGTGAACAAGCTGGTGAAGGCCGCAGAGGAACTGGCCAAGGAGGGCATCGAGGCCGACGTGATCGACCTGCGGACGGTCTTCCCGCTCGACTTCGACACGGTCATCGAGTCGGTCCGCAAGACCGGGCGCGCGATCGTGGTCAGCGAGGAGCCACCGTACGCGAGCGTCGCCTCCGAGATCGCTGCATCGATCCAGGAGAGCGCGTTCGACTACCTCGACGCGCCCGTGCACCGCCTGACCGCCGCGCACACCTCGATCGGGCACGCGCCGAATCTGATGGAGGCCGTGATCCCCCAGGTAGAGCATGTCGTGGCCTGGGTGCGCGACTCGATCCAGAGGTGGCCGTCAAGCTGACACGGTCAGTCCGGCCCCGGGCCCGCTGGCCCAGGGCCGGCACCTGCGCTCAGATCGTCGGTAGGCCGAGCGCTGTCAGCGCGGCGTTTTCACGCTCGTAACTGCGCAGCGCGGGCTTCTCGGTCAGCGTTTCCCACCAGGCTGCGTACTCCTCGATCATCCGCCGGTTCGGGGTGGTCATCGCGACTCCCAGCTCGCGCGTCAGCTTCGTGCCGTCGAGCACGTAATGCTCCGCCGGGTAGGGGAAGACGAGATTGGTCAGATCGACTGTCTCGGCGGCGACGCCGAGCTCTGCCTCGTCGATAGCGACGAGTTGCGCCTCCGTGCCGAGGACATCTGCGCAGAGCTCCACCCAGCCACGATTCGTAATCGGCTTGGCGTAGGTGCAGTTGTAGGCCTGGCCGGCGGCCACGTCGGGGCGCTCGAGCGTGGTCACGATCGCGCGCGCCACATCCTCGGCGTAGACGAACTGGTTGAGTGCCGAACCGCCGCCGGGAAGCAGGATCGGTCGGCCCGCGGCGAGCCGCCCGAACACGAACGACTCGCGATCGGCGAAGTTGCCCGGACCCAGGATGAACGGGAAACGAAATGCCGTCACGGCAAAGCGACCTTCCGCGTAGGCGTCCCAGAGAATGCGCTCCGAGGCGACCTTCTCGTTGCCGTAGCCGCCCCACATCGGGATCGGGCCGAACGGCGTCGACTCTGACCACGGAAGTTCCGGCTGTGGCCGGTAGACCGCGCCACTCGAGATGAACACGTAGTGCGCTACGCGCCCGGCCAGTGCCTCAGCAGCGGCGCGGGTCCAGTCGGAGAAATAGGCGGACATGTCGACCACGGCGTCGAAGCGCTGATCGCCCAGTGCCGCAAGGCCGTCCGGCTTGGAGCGGTCACCGCTCACACTCACCGTTCCCGGTGTCGGTTCACCGGTGACACCGCGGTGCAGGATCGTCACCTGGCAGCCGCGGTCGACCAACTGCTCTGCGGCGTGACGGCCGACGAAACGCGTGCCGCCCAGAATCAGGACTTTCATCGGGTCAATCCTTTGTTCCGCCGGCGTTCAGTGCAAGGTTTCCGCCGTCAACAGGCAGCAGCACGCCGGTGACCATTGCCGCTGCATCCGACACCAGGAAGATCACGGGTCCGACCATCTCCTCCGGCTCGCCCAGGCGGTTGAGTGGGATGCCGGAGAGGAATTTGTCGCGGATGTGACCCAGCTCCGGATCCTCGAGCCGTATCCGCAAACCCGGCGTCAGGAACTGGCAGGGCTGGATCGCGTTGACGCGGATCCCGTGCTTGGCCCACTCGATCGCGAGTTCCTTGGTCATCATCGCGATCCCGCCCTTGGCCATGCTGTAGGGGAACGAACCGCGCCCGAGTGCTGAGGTGCCCGCGATCGAGCACATGTTCATGATCGCGCCACCCCGGCCCTGCTCGATCATGCGCCGGCCGGCCTCGCGGCAGGTCAGGAAGTAGCTGGTGACGTTGATCGCAAACGCTCGCTCCCAGGTCTCCAGGGTCAGCTCCTCGGGGGCGGCGAACAGTGGCGTGTAGGCGAGGTTGATGAGGATGTCGACCCGCCCGAGGCTCGCGTCCACCTGTGCGAAGGCGTCGGCCACGGCAACCTCTTCGGAGGCGTCGCACTCCAACACCAGCGCGCGACGGCCGTGCTCTTGCACACCGGCGGCGGAAACCTCGAGGGTTTCGGGATCCACGTCGATCAGGGCGACGTCGGCACCATGTGCGGCAAGACCCGAGCAGATCGCGGTGCCGAGGCCGCCCCCGGCGCCCGTGACGACCGCGACGCGATCGGTGAGGTCGAAGCTCTCTTTCATCGCACGCCCCCCGAAGCCAGCGCCTGCGCGTTGACAACCGTTGGCACGGGCTGGCCGGCGAGCGCGGCAGAGCAGCGCTCGGTGAGCAGGCGGCGAAGGTTCACCAGCGAGGCTTCGGAGTACCACGCCGAGTGGTTGGTCAGGAGCAGGTTGGGTGCTCCGAGCAGCGGGTCCTCGGCATCCGGTGGCTCCTGCGGAAGTACGTCCAGCGCGGCTCCGGCGATGGCTCCGGAGCGAAGGGCGTCGTTCAGCGCTGCGGTGTCTATCAGGCCCCCGCGCGATACGTTCACCAGCAGCGATCCTGGCTTCATCGCCTCGAGCCGCTCAGCGTTGACGAGGTTGTGAGTCTGTTCTGTGAGCGGACAGTGCAGTGACACGACGTCGGCCTGCTCGAAGACCTCGTCGAGTGTCACCGCCTCGACCCCGTCAGGAGGCGATTGCACCGGGTCGAAACTGATCACGCGCCCGAAGAACGGACCGGCCAGCCGGATCACCTCGCTGCCGATCCGCCCGATGCCGACGAGTCCGAGCGTCGAGCTCGACAGGGGCTGGATCGGGCGCAACGCCTTCCACTCGCCCCAGCGCCCCGAATCGATCAGCTCGCGTGAGAGGGTGAGACGTCTCCAACCGGCAAGCAGCAACGCCACCGTGTGCGTGGCGACCTCCTCCACGCAGTAGTCGGGCACGTTGACGACCGCGATCCCACGCTCGCTGGCGGCATCGACGTCGACGTTGTCGACGCCGACCCCGTAGCGCCCGATCACGCGCCAGTTCGGGCACTCGTCGATGATTTCCCTGGTGATCTGGCCGTACTGGACCAGAACGCCGTCAGCGTGGGCGGCCGCGCCGATCACCGCTTCGCCGGAGACCCCGCCGGCGTCTTCGATGTCGACGCCGTACGGCGCGGCTGATTGCGACTCGATGTCCACGTCGCCGAACGAAGCATCGAGCACCACGAGCCGCTGATTCATGAGGAACCCTCCGTTAGGTAGTCGTGCAGGACCCGCCCGGCCACGAGGGTGAAGTCGGCACGCCAGAAGAATCCGTCCAGTGGCTCGAGCACCGGCAGCCGCCAAACGGGCGCCTGCGCGTTGGGGCGCAGTTCGACCGTCGATGGGCCGGTCCAGCACTCGTGGACCGCGACGTCCGTGAGGCGGCGCGCCGTCAGCTGCCTGATCGCAGGGGTGCCGTCGATGTGCGGCACCACCTTGTAGTTGATGTTCTCGGCGAAGTCGAAGTGGCGGCTGATGTCGGCGTGCTCCGCCGCTCGCTGCTTGTAGGGGAGGGTCCCCGTGAGGATCGTGATCCCGTTGCGCTCGACCTCGGCGACGATCAGATCGCCGCGTGTCTCCAGCTTCAATGCCGCCATCTTCTTCGGCTGGCCGTGAACCTCGCGTCCGTGCGCAACGCCGACGTCGGAGTCGAGGTACAGCCCGCTCGAGTAGCCCCCCTCGATCACCTCGCCTTCGCGCTGCAGGCGCGCGCCGAACATCACGTTGCACTCGTGCGCCGCGCCGACGAAATCGACGTCCGGCATCGAGTAGATGTGCGCCAGCACCACGTCGCCGGTCGGCTCCAGTGGCGGCGGCAGCAGCCTGGCGATCGCTGCGGGATCGGTGCGCCACGCCGCGGTCAGGATCGAGACGTTGCGGAACTGGATCGGAAACGGGGGTACCAGCGGCGCGTCCCACGGAAACGAGAAGGGCCCGTCCGCCGAGCCGGCGTCCTCGAGCCGGCGATCGTGGCCGGGAGCGCCGCGCCAGTCACTCGCCACGGGCGAATCCCTCCACCGCTTCCCAATCCCAGTCGAGGCCCAGGCCGGGCCGGTTCGGGACGACTGCCTCTCCGTTGCGGACCTCCAGCCTGGTTCTGAGCAGATCGTCCAGCCCGTCGAGTCCGGAATCAGGCGGCATGTATTCGAGACCAGCGCGATGGAGGTTCGTGAGTGCCGCGCCGAAGTGCACGTGGATGTTCGCGTGAACGTGCGCTGAGAGCTCGAGCCCGTGGGCGGAAGCGAGTGCGGCGCTTGCCATGAACTCGCGCACGCCGCCCACGACCGTCGCGTCGCAGCGAACGACGTCGACCGCCTCAGAGCTGATCAGCTCGCGGAACGCCCGGTGTCCCGCGAGATTCTCGCCCAGCCCGATCAGCATCCCGGAGCGGCGGCGCAGATCGGCGACAAGCGGCGCGAGCTCCTCCGAGAACGGATCCTCGAGGTAGGCAAGATCAAAGGGCTCGAGCAGCCGCAGCCGTCGCAGCGCGTCCTCGATGCTCGTGAAGGAACGGAACGCGTCGACCACCAGTGCGCACTCGTCCCCGACCACCTCTCGCACCGCGGCCAGCCGCCGCACGTCGGTGGCAGGATCATCGGCTCCGACCGTGAGCTTCACGGCACGACAACCCAGGGCGACGAAGTTGGACATCTCCGCCTGCAGCTGCTCGAGCTCCGTCGATTCCCTCGAGCTTGTATCCGCCGACGCCGCACACCGGAACCGTGTTGCGGAAGCGGCCGAGGATGTCGGCCAGCGGGACGCCCAGGCGCTGGCCGAGCAGGTCCCAGAGCGCGAGGTCGACGGCACTCGCCGCGACGCTGAACAGCCCGCGATCGGCGTATGGCCAGTAGGCGCCGGCGAGCCTGCCGCGGATCAGCTCCGGCGTGGCCGGATCGGCGCCCAGGAGCAGCGGCGCCAGCGACTCCTCGATGATCGACGCGACCGGTAAGCCACGGCCAAAGGCATAGGCGGCGCCTTCGAGCCCGCTCGCGGTCCGGATCCTGACCAGGGCGTATGTACGTTTCGTCACGGTGGCCTGGCCCACGATCAGTGGCCGCGGCAACGGCACCGTGCAGTCGTAGCACCGGACCTCCCGGATCGGGTCGGACACCGGCGCCTCCGGGGCCGCCGTGGCGGTCATGCGCCGTCCGCTGTCGAGATCTTCGGCGGTGCAGTTGACGCGCGCTCCTGCAGACTCGTCGGGATCACCTTGACCCGGGGTTCGAGGTCGGGGTTGGCGAGTCTCGAGGTCACCATTCGGCTGGCGTGGTGCGCAAGGCTGTCGATCTGGCGCGACATCACCGTGAGCTTCGGGCGCTTGACCGACGCGAGTTCGCTCTCGTCCATGGCGACGATCGAGATGTCGTCAGGGATCGCGATTCCGTGATGATCGAGGTACTCGAGCACGCCGGCGGTCAGTGTGTTGGGGACCGCGCAGAGGATCGCGGTGGCCCTGGCAGCGAGCATCCGCTCGGCGATCTCGCCGCCGTAGGCAAGATCCATCCGGTTGTAGGGGACCGACATGTCGGCGGCCGCTTCCAGGCCGAGGCTCGCCACCGTGCTCTGAAACGCTTGGCTCACCTGCCGGCCAGGCCGGACGTCGAGGCTCAGATGCGCGATGCCGACGCGCCGATGGCCCAGCTCGGCCAGGTGCTCGAGCGCCTTGCGAACCCCGATGCCGAGGTCGGTCAAAACCACATCCGCCTTGACACCCGGGATCTCACGGTCGATCAGCACGACCGGCCGGCCGATCGCCGACAGCAAGGCCGCCATCTCCGCGTCGCGGTCGTTCACGGTGGAAAGCACGAGCGTGTCCACGCGGTGGTCGCGCAGCGACTGGAGCCCGTGCCGCTCGCCCTCCGCGTCCCAGCCGGAGCTGACGATCACGAGGCCGACGCCCTCCTGCCTGAGATCCTCCTCGAGTACCTCGGCCACACGGCTGAAGATGTCGTTGTTGATCGCCGGCACGAGATATCCGACCAGGGAGCTCTTGGTTGTCCGCAAACCGCGTGCCGCCGCGCTGGCGCTGAAGTCGAGGTCCGAGACCGCTTCGAGCACCCGTGCCCTGGTCTCACTTGCCACATGGGGCGACCCGTTCAAGACCCGCGAGACGGTGGATTTCGAAACCTGCGAATGGCGCGCGACGTCGATGATCGTGAGCTTGCGAGCATCGTCGTTTGATCCGTTTTTCGAGCCTGCCATGTGCGTCTCCCCAGTGCGTTCGACCATTTCATGGGAACGTTCCCTTAGAATACGCACATCGGCGCTCGGAGAACAACCCTGGACCCAAAAACTCCCGTCACGACAGGCATCGGCGTGCCTGACGACGAGCTCGGGGGAGAGCTTCTCTCAAAAGAGACCGCAATTGCGTATTTAGCCCAGCGCGGCGCCGTACCGGGAGCCCGGAACGCGGTGATCAGCCAGCTGAGCGGGGGCGTCTCGAACGTGGTGTTTGCCGCCGATTGCGGCGCGACGCGCGTCGTCCTGAAGCAGGCCCTGCCGCGGTTGCGCGTGAAGGATCTGTGGCTCGCAAAGCGCGAGCGCGCGATCAGCGAAGCAGATGCCCTCGTGCTGGCAAGGACGCTCACTCCCGGCGCCGTGCCGACGGTGCTCGATGTCGATCGTGAGCGCTGCGCGCTCACGATCGAAGCGGCACCGCCGAGCTGGGTGACGTGGAAGAGCCTTCTGCTCGCCGGCGATGTCGACGCTGAGGTCGCGTCCCGACTCGGTGAGACGCTGGCGCAGTGGCACCGCGCGACCTTTCGCGACGCACTCGTCGCGGAGCGCTTCGCGGACTACGAGGCCTTCGATCAGCTGCGCATCGATCCATTTCATCGCACGGTCTCCGAGCGGCGCCCAGAGTTGGCGGCGGCGATCGCGTCGCTCGTGGCCCGGATGCAGGCCACCCATGTCTGCCTCGTGCACGGCGACTTCTCGCCGAAGAATGTGCTCGTCGGTGACGGCATGTGGGTCATCGACTTCGAGGTTGCCCACTTCGGCGACCCAGTGTTTGACGTGGCGTACATGCTCAACCACCTGCTGTTGAAGCTCCTGCACCTGCCGCGCTCGGCCTCGGGGCTCGAGTCGAGCGCCGCCCACTTTTGGCAGGCCTACGCCGCTCGGGTGCCGGAGGAGCTGCTGCCCGGAACTCAGTACCTGCTCGGCCACGTCGGCGCGCTCATGGTCGCGCGCGTCGACGGCAAGTCGCCCGTCGAGTACCTCGCCCGCGACGAGCAGGGTCTCGTCCGCGAGTTGGGCTCGCGGCTGCTGCTCGACCCACCAGGATCACTGGACGGGGCGCTCCTGATGATCCGGCGCGCAGCACGATGACGGCCACGATCTCAGAGGTGCGCGCCAGGGAGATCCTGGACTCAGGAGGTCGCCCGACCGTTGAGGTGGATCTGGTGCTGACCGATGGCACCCTGGCACGCGCGAGCGTTCCGTCAGGTGCCTCGACCGGCCGCCACGAGGCGATCGAGCTGCGCGACGCCGATCGCTCGCGCTTCAGCGGCAACGGCGTGCTCAAGGCCGTCGCGAACATCAGGAACACGCTCGGCCCGGCGGTGCTCGGCAGGAGCCCCCACAACCAACGGGAGCTCGACCATCTGCTGCTCGAGCTCGACGGAACCGAGGACCGCTCGCACCTGGGCGCGAATGCGCTGCTTGCCGTGTCGATGGCCGCCGCCCGTGCAGCTGCAACCACGAGCGGCCGGCCGCTCTGGCAGCAGCTTGGCGGCGGAACCACCCTGCCGCTGCCGATGGTGAACATCATCAGCGGGGGCCTACACGCGGAGGGCGGGCTCGCCTTTCAGGACTTCCTGATCATGCCGCTTGGCGCCGAGTCGATTCGACAGGCGCTCGAGTGGTCATCAGCGGTGCGCACGGCAACGGGCGAGTTGCTCGAGCAGCGCTCGCTCTCGACACTCAAAGCGGCAGAGGGCGGCTTTGGGCCGCGCCTGGCCGACGCGAAGAGCGCGCTGGATCTGCTCGTGGCTGCGGTCGAGCGCGCCGGGTTATCGCTCGGTGACCAGGTCGCGTTTGCGATCGATGTCGCCGCGACCCATTTCTACGACAATGGCGGCTACCGGCTGCCCGAGGAGGTCGAAGCGCTCGGCGCCTCCGAGCTCGTCGAACGCCTGGTCGAGCTCGTGAGCAACTACCCGATCGTCTCCATCGAAGATGGGTTGGCGGAGGACGACTGGGACGGGTGGGCTGAGCTCAGCACGCTGCTTGCCGGCCGCGTCCAGGTGCTCGGGGACGATCTCTTCACCACCAACACCACGCGCCTGCAGCGCGGTATCAGCAGTGGCGTCGCCAATGCCGTGCTGGTGAAGATGAACCAGATCGGGACGCTGACCGAGACCCTCGACGTGATAGCTCAGGCACAGGCGAGCGGTTACGCGCCGGTGATCTCGGCGCGCTCTGGCGAGACCACTGACGACTTCATCGCCGACCTCGCCGTCGGCACCAGTGCCGGGCAGATCAAGATCGGATCCCTGGCCCAGTCGGAGCGACTCGCCAAGTACAACCAGCTCCTGAGAATCGAGGAGCAGCTTGGTCGCCGCGCCGATTTTGCCGGCGCAGCCGCGCTCGCTCCGCTGCAACCATCACCAGCCGGCTGAGCGCCGGAGTAATCACCATCCACCGGAGGTTTGTGACGTGACCGAGTTCGAGACTGAGTGGCAGGAACGGTTCGGCCGCACCGAGCCGAAGCTGGTGTGTATCGGACTCAATTACCGCGACCACGCGAGTGAGGGCGCGATGGAGCTGCCCAAGGCACCGCTGATGTTCGCGAAGTTCGCCAACGCGATCTGCTCGGACGGCGACGCGATCGTGCTCCCGGAGGGCATCGGCCACGTCGACGCGGAGGCGGAGCTCGCCGTCGTCATCGGCGAGGTGGCTCACCGCGTTCCGGTTGAGTCCGCCTATGACGTCGTCGCCGGTTACATATGCGCAAACGACGTCAGTGCCAGGGACGCTCAGTTCGGTGACGGCCAATGGTTCCGCGGCAAGGGCTATGACACCTTCTGCCCGCTTGGTCCGCGCCTCGTGCCGGCCTCCGAGCTCCGAGATCCGAGCGACCTCCGCGTCATCCAGCGCCTGAACGGCAAGGTGCTACAGGACTCCCGCACCAGCAACCTGATCTTCGACATCCCAACGCTGATCTCGTATGCATCGCAGGTGATGACGCTGCTGCCCGGCGACCTGATCCTGACCGGCACGCCGGACGGCGTCGGCGTCTTCCGCGACCCCAAGATCACCATGAAGCCCGGCGACCGGGTCGAGGTCGAGGTCGAGGGCATCGGCGTTCTCACCAACCCGGTCGTGGCCGGCTGACAGCTCCAGGTAGCGTCGAGCCTTCGCCTCGCATCAGGCGATCCGCTCGGCCAGTTCGACGATGATCCCCTCGGGGCCGTGGATGTAACAGAGGCGGAAAACGTCCTTGTAGAGATGGATCTCGCCGATCCGGTTGAACCCCTTGTTTTCCAGCCGCTCGACGAGCGCATCAATGCCGTTGATCTTGAAGCAGAGGTGTCGCAGCCCGAACTCGTTGGCAGCCGCCGGACGCGGACCATCGGCGCTGATCGGCGAGTGGAACTTGCAGAGTTCGAGTCGCGCCGTGCCGTCGGGCGTACGGACGAACTCGAACTCGATGTTGCTCTTGTCGAGCCCGATGATGCTGTCCAGCCAGGCGCCCTCGGAGGCACCAGTGCTGTCGCGCTCGAGCCCGAGCTCCAGGAAGAAGTCGACCGCGGCTTGAAGATCGTCGACCACGATTCCGGTGTGATCCATCCGTACAGCGCTCGCTCCATGGAACTCTCGCGTCCGGCGGTAGCCCTCCAAGATGGCCGGGAACGAGCCATATGCGGTCTCGGCGAGCATGTGTCCTTCGTCGTCGAACTCGAGCACAGCAGCCGAGTTCCAGCGGATCGGGCGGCCTGCAGGTAGGCCGTACCAGTCCTCGTTCGGCACCACCGTGACCTGTACACGGACGAAGGCCTTCTTGTGCTCGACCATCGGCAGGATCTCGATGATCTCGATGTTGTAGGACTCGAAAGTCCGGTACATCGCGCGCCAGAGATCGAGATAGGTGTTTTGGCCGCTGAAATAGCCACCGTAGGGAGAGGGGTCGTCGGGACTGGAGACCGTGGTGAGCGCGTAGGCGACGTCCTCGTCGAGCTGATGACTCAGGAAGTCGATGTCCTGTTCCTGCTCCGCTCTCATGTGCTCGGTGACCTCTTCGATGATCCGCGCAGCGGTGAGTGCCATTAGTGCTGTTCCTCCGTCGTTATTGGTCTCGGCGAGGCATGCCCGTGCGCTGAAGACGTTGACAATTCCGGCCCACCTCCGATACTAATCATACAAATGATTCAGTAGGCAATCTCGCGTGTTTCGGGGATCGGCTCCACGGTCACACAGCGGGGAAGGGGCGATCGGATGTCAGAGGACCAGGAACGGTTGCAAGAACTCGAAGAGCGCGTCCGCGAGGTCGAGGACCAGCTTGCGATCAGGGACGTCTTCACGCATTACGGCTTCGCCGTTGACAGCGCTGACGCCGATGCGACCGCGGCACTCTTCAGCGAGGACTCGGTGACGACGGTCGATGGCGGACGGTTCATGCTCCGTGGTCACGACGACATCCGCGCAATGGTTTTCGGTGACGAGCACCAGGCGATCGTGCCCGGGTCGTCGCACGCGATCGGCCCTGTGCATGTCACGGTGGATGGGGACGAGGCCGTCGCCGTCGGCTACTCCCACGTCGATTACTCCGACGAGCACGGGGTGCGGCCGATTCGCAGGAGCGCGAACTGGTGGCGGCTGGTGCGCACAGAGAACGGCTGGACGATCGTGGAGCGTCGAACGCAGCTATTGGGGAGCACGGCCGGGCAGGCGATCCTGCACGAGGGACTGTGAGGGGGACGAGATGACGCGCGCAAGCGACATGCGGGATCTGCCACGGATGCCTGTGGGCGACACGGCAATGGAGATCTCCCGGGTGGGTCTGGGAAGTTGGGGATTGGGAGAGCCGCTGCAGGCGATCCGTTACGGCGGTGAGCAGCCTGAAGGGAGGACGGTGGCCACCGTCCTGGCAGCTGTCGACGCCGGGATCAACTGGATCGACACCGCTCCGGTCTACGGTCTTGGGACGTCGGAGAAGCGGATCGCCCGGGCGCTGGCTCAGCTGCCCGAGGCGGAGCGGCCGTTCGTCTTCACCAAATGCGGGATCTCGATGCGGCCCGAGGACCGCGGGAATTGGTTCGGGACACCGGAGCGGATCCGTGAGGACGTGGAGGCTTCGTTGACGCGCCTCGGGGTGGAGCGCCTGGACCTGGTGGTCATGCATCAGCAGCCGGTCGACGGGACGCCTGTTGAGGTGTACTGGGAAACGCTGCTCGAACTCCGGAACGAGGGCAAGGCCCGTGAGGTCGGCCTCTCCAACCACAGCGCCGAGATGCTCGATAGAGCGGCGGCGATCAGCCCGGTTCCGCTGCTGCAGACCGCGTTCTCCGCGATAAATCGACTCGACGGCGCCGACGTCCTGCCCTGGTGCCACGAGCACGGGACCGCAGTCGTCCTCTGGGGAGCTCTGCACAGCGGGCTGCTCGGCGGCGCCTTCGATGAGAACGGCGTCGGCCGGCTTGCCGAGGACGACTGGCGGCGCACCGACCCGGAGTTCACGGAGCGCCTTCCTGCCAACCTCTTGGTGGTTGGCGCGCTGCGTGAGGTCGCACGACGTCACGGCGTGTCGGTGGCTGCCGCCGCGATCGCGTGGACCCTCAGTTGGCCCGGCGTGACGGGCGCCATCGCCGGCGCCCGCAGCCCTGAGCATGTGGAGGGACTGATCGACGCCGCGCAACTCGAGCTCGATCACGAGGATCTGGAGACGGTCGCGGACGCGATCCGTTCAAGCGGAGCGGGGCAGGGGCCGGCCCTGACCGGCGAGTCGTTTGACACGGCGCTGCTGACCGCGCCTCCGCGCAGCCTGCACACGTTCCATCGCGCCCCACGCCGAGGAACCGATGGTCCGCTGCGCTGACCTCAATCTGCGATCGTGATTGCGATCTGACCCAGTGTCGGGGCGCTCGCGGTCCAACACTGGCCGGGGCTGGCCGGCGGCGGCAGGGCCACCGCCCCCGTGAGGATCACACTGCCGGGCGCCAGCGCGGCGTCGTTGGCGGCAAGGACCTCGGCCGCGTGCCTGACCAACTCGGCCAGATCTCCGACCGCGGCCAGCGGGTCCACGGCATCGATCACGATCTGCTCGCCGAGCGCCACGCTCACCGGTGGAACGTCCTGCGTGGCATTCCATTCGCCGAGCACGACCGCTCGATTGAAGACGTTATGGCGCAGCATCTCCTCCGCGCTCGCCCCGGCGGCATCGACATCGACCAGCTCGAACGTGAGCGCGATTGCCGAGATCGCCCGCCCGCAGTCGGAAAGGGTGAAGCCGGGCGCCAGCTGCTCGCCGATCCGCACGGCGATCTCGGTCTCGATCCTGGCGTTCGTCCAGCCGCCCACCGACACGGTGGCTCCGGAGGCGATCCGCCCGCCCTCGAGGAGATATCCGACCAGTGGCCCCTCGATGTCGAGCTTTGCCATCGCTGCCGGCGATCCTGCTCCGAGCTTCCAGCCGAGCGGCTGAGCGCCTGCGTCCACCAGCGCTGCGCGTTGCCGCAGCTGCTCCGCGAAGGCAGCACGCACCTCGGCACGCGCCCAGACGGTCATAACGCCATCGCGTGTTCGGTCGGGACAACTCCGCGCATCAGAGCGCGACCGGGATCTGGCCGCCATCGACGGGGAACATCGTTCCTGTAATCCAGTCGGCCCGGGCGGAGGCGAGGAACACGACCACCTCAGCGACCTCCTCGGGCGTTCCGAAACGACCGGCCGGAATCGGCCAGCGCTTCATCGCTCCTGCGATGACCTGCTCAGCAGGGATACCCCTCGCCTCCGCAGCGGCCTTGACGTTCCCCTCGATCAACGGGGTCATGATGATTCCGGGCAACACCGCGCTGCAGCGGATCCCATCGGGGGCGAACCGGGTGGCGACCGTGCGCGAGAAGTTGTTGAGGGCGGCCTTGGCCGCCCCGTAGACCGCGTGGAGCGGGTCGGCGTTCTTCGAGGTTGAGCTTGAGATGTTGATGATCCGACCCCACTGCTGCTCAACCATCTGCGGCAGGCACGCGCGCGTGAACCGAACCGCGCTCAGGAAGTTGAGCTGCAGGCCCTCGAGCCAGAGATCGTCGGTGTTGTCGAGGAACTCGGTTGGAATCGCCTTTCCGGCGTTGTTGACCAGCACATCGATGCTGGAAAACCGCTGTACCGCCTGATCCAGCACCTTGGCCGGCGCCTGCGGATCGGTGACATCGCAGGGAATGCAGATCGCCGTGCCGCCGGCGCCCTCGATCTGATTCTGGAGTTCGAGCAGCGGACCCTCGTTGCGTGCCACGAGCACGAGGTTTGCGCCCTCCTCGGCGAACCGCAGCGCAATCGATCGGCCGATTCCAAGACTCGCTCCGGTGACGAGCACCGTTCGACCGCCAAGTTCCAGATCCATTGAGACTCCTCTTGCCCTCGAGATTGCTAAAGCTGGCGGCGCCGCTCAGGCGACGACACGGATCGTTCCGCCGTCGACCGGGACGCTCGCTCCCGTGACCCATTCCGCCTGTCGCGAGGCGAGGAACGCGACCGCGTCGGCGACCTCGTCGGGCGTGCCGAAGCGGTCGGCCGGGATCGGCCACTTGCCGACCATGCGCTCCATGATCTCCTCGGAGCTGCGCCCGGTCTTCTCGGCGGCCGTGCGGATGTTCTCCTCGATCAATGGCGTGATCGTGATCCCCGGAAGGATCGCGTTGCAACGGACGCCGTCGGTCGCGTACGCGTTTGAGATCGTCTTTGTGAAGTTGAGCATCGCCGCCTTGGCGGCGCCGTAGATGGCGTAGTACGGATCTGCCAGCTTCGCCGTGGTCGACGACACGTTGACGATCCGTCCCCACTGGCTCTCGATCATCCACGGCAGACAGGCGCGAGTGAACCGCACGGCGCTCAACAGGTTCAGCTCGAGCCCGTCGGTCCAGTCGTCGTCGGTCGTTGCCAGGAACTTCCGAGGCGTGGCGCGTCCGGCATTGTTGACGAGCACGTCGATGCCCGGGTACCGCGCCGACGCGGCCTCGATCACCATCGCCGGCGCATCAGACGTGGTCACGTCGCACGGGACGGCGACGACTCCACCGCCTTCCGACTCGATCTCCCGCGCCAATTGCTGTAGCGGCTCCTCACGTCGCGCGCAGATGACCACGTTCGCGCCCTCGCGGACCAGTCGCAGGGCGATCGCGCGGCCGATGCCCTCACTCGCGCCCGTGACGAGCGCGGTCTTGCCACCTAGACCGAGGTCCATGTCACACCGCCGAGCTCTGCGGGATTGCCCGCCCGAGCAGTTCGAACAGTTCCGTGAAGTGTCGCTCGGCGGCCCCCTCGTTGTACACGGCCGCGTCGGACATCGTGTAACCGTGGTGGGCGCCGTCGTAGACCTCGGTCGTATGACGTATGCCTGCGTCGTCCATGGCCTGATCGAGTGCGACGATCTGCTCCGGAGTCATGCTCGGATCACTGTCAGCGTGACCCCAGTAGACCTCGGCCTGCACGTGGGGTGCGAGCAAGTGGGGACTCTCCGGTTGATCGGTGACCATATTCCCGGTGTGAAAGCCGCCAAACGCGGCAACGCGATCGGGGTATGCGGCGGCTATCTGCCAGCCGAGTCGGCCGCCGAGGCAGTAGCCCGTGACAGCAACCGGACCGCTGCTGTATTCCCCGAGCGCCTCAAGATAGGCGCCGCCGTCGCTGGCGACCGCCTCAGGCGTCAGCGGGCCGACGACCGCGCCGAGCGTCTGCATGAACGCGGCCCGGGATTCGGGATCGCTGAGATTGGGCGGATCCCACAGGGGTGCCCGTCCAGCCCGATAGAAGACGTTTGGTGCGAGGACGACGTAGCCCTGCGCGGAGATTCGGTCGGCCATCTCCTCGATCCGCGGTCGCAGTCCGATGGCGTCGATCATCAGCAGCACACCAGGATACGCCCCGTCGTCGGGCCTCGTCAGGTAGCAGTCTGCGACCCCGTCCGGGGTCGGTACGTCAACGGTTGAGCCGTTCATGTCCGGGAGCCTCGCAGTCGTTCTAATGCTCTAGATCGTTTGTATGATATCGCCGTTGAGCTAGCCGAGGTAGCTGAGGGAGGGCGTATGGACGTTCTCGTCCAGAAGGACGTACGGGTGCCGATGCGAGACGGGGTCACGCTGGCAACCGACGTGTATCGACCGGCGGCCGAGGGCCGCTATCCGACGCTTCTACAACGGATCCCATACGGCAAGGAGCCGGCATGGCTCAGGGATGCGTCGGTCGACGTCATGCGAATTGTGCAGGCGGGCTACGCGGTCGTGCACCAGGACACGCGTGGCGCAGGTGCGTCTGAAGGGGTGTACCGCCCATTCGTCGACGATCGGCAGGACGGCGTTGACGCGATCGCCTGGGCGGCGGCGCAGCCATGGTCCACGGGCCAGGTGGGGATGATCGGCATCTCCTACACCGCCGGTACGCAGTGGCTCGCCGCGATTGAAGCCCCAGCGGAGTTGAAGGCATTTGCGCCGCACAGCTTTCACGGCGACCCATACGGCGGCTGGCTGTACCAGGGTGGCGCGTTCTCGCTCGGCCTGGCGATCAGATGGTCCTTGAACTACTTCTCGCCCTCCGTCAGGGACAACGCCGACTACGTCGGTTCTGTCGACCGGTACAAGGAGCTCATCTGGCGGCTGCCGATAAGTGACATGCCGCTGCTCGAGCCCGTGGCTCCGTTTTACTTCGAGTGGCTCTCGCATCCGGTGTACGACGCGTACTGGCGTCCCTGGTCGCCCCTGGCAAACATTGACAAAGTCGTCGCGCCCGCCCTGATGACCACCGGTTGGTACGACGCCCTGTTGGGGGGCGCCCTCGGGGCGTACAGCGCGTTCAAGGCGCGCAATGCGGTTGGCTCCAGGCTGATCATCGGACCGTGGTCCCACACGTGGTGGGGCGCAGACTTTCCCCAGCACAGCTACGGCGAGCGAGCTGACAAGGATGTGTACGACCTCACGCGCGCCACGGTCCGCTGGTTCGATCATCACCTCAAGGGTGCTGACAACGGCGTGGACTCCGACAAGCCGGTTCACGTGTTCGTCATGGGTCCCAACGTGTGGCGCGAGGAGGACGACTGGCCGCTCCCGGATACGCGCTTCACCCCGTATTACCTCCACAGCAACGGGCGCGCAAATACCGCCTTCGGCGATGGCACGTTGTCCACCGTCCCCGCGGACGTGGAAGCGGAGGACGTGTTTCTCTACAACCCGCGCGATCCCGTTCCGACAGTTGGTGGGCAGACACTGCTTCCGCCCGCTCGAATTCCGATCACACAAGGCCCTCAGGACCAGCAGATGTTGAACCACCGGGCCGACGTGCTCTGCTTCACGACCGCCCCGCTCGAACAAGATCTTGAGGTGATCGGGCCGGTCGAGCTCGTGCTGTTCATCTCATCCAGTGCGCGGGACACGGACTTCACCGGGAAGCTGATCGACCTGTACCCGCACGGGCGCGCCGAGATCCTCACCGACGGGATTCTCCGCGTCCGGTACCGCAACTCGTTGGAAGCGCCCGAGCTCATGGAACCTGGGCAGATCTATGAAATTCGGATCGACATGTTGGCAACCGGCTTGGTTTTCGCCGCCGGCCATCGCATCCGGCTTGACGTTTCCAGCAGCAACTTTCCCCGCTTCGACCGCAACACCAACAGTGGCGGCACCATCGCGGAGGATCGCGAGGAGGATCTGACCGTCGCCGTCAATCGCGTCCACCACGATCAGGAGCATCGGTCACATCTGGTGCTTCCTGTGATTGCGCGCGCCTAGCACCCAAACCGACGTGAGCGGATCGGAACGGATCCGCCCCATCGGCGCGTTAACCCACGAGCTCGTCGAGTACGTCGGCCAAGCGAGCGGGCTGTGCAAGGAAGGGCGAGTGGCTGCCCGGCAACTCGATCGCCTCTGTTCCAAGCCGGTCCCGGGCCGCCCGACGAGACCAGTCCGGGTCCACCAGCCGGTCCTCGGTGCAGAGGATGTACGACGACGGCACGTCGGGCCAAATGGTGAGTGGATGCGGCTCCTGGCTGCCGCGGGGGCTCTGGCGTCGCAGGCGCGCAAAGGCCCACTCCACGTCCTCAGGCGAGCAGTCGTGGTACATCGATGTGCGGGCTGCCTCGATGTCGTCCCAGTACGACCAGCCGTCGGTTTCATCTGTCGTTGCGAACGGCTGATCGGGGACCATGAACGGGTTAGCGGCCGCCATGTCGGCAAACATGGTGTTCGGCTGGGCGATCAGCGCGTTGAGGAAGATGAGCCTCTCGACGGGACGGTGCTCGGGGAGGAGCGGGATCGTCATGCCGGCAAAGGAGTGCCCGACGACGACGACCGGCCCCTCGATCCCCGCACAGGCCGCGGCCGCGGCGTCCGCGTAGTCTCCCAACCCGGCGTCGAGCTGGTCGCACGGGAGATCCATCGCGATCGCCCGGTGACTCCGCTGGTTCAGCTCCGGGATCAGGCGCTCCCAGCACCACGCACCGTGCCACGCGCCGTGGACCAGAACGAACGTGCTCATCGGATCTCCAGCGTGTCGGGGGTCACGCCCTGCTTGCGCAGTTCCGCCTTCTGCACCTTCATCGTGTCCGTGCGGGGCAGCTCGGCGACCGCACGGACGTAGCGTGGAACCGCATACGCGGGCAGGTCGGACGCCGACTCCTGGATGATCTGCCTCGGGTCGGCATCCGGGTTCGACAGCACGACCGCGGCCATCACCTCTTCGTCGACTGCCTCGGCCGCAACTCCATAGACGGCGCTCTCGAGCACGGCCGGATGGCGATCCAGCACGCTCTCGACCTCCCAGGCAGAGATGTTCTCGCCGCGCCGGCGGATCGAGTCCTTTGCGCGCTCCTCGAAGTACACGTCGCCATCGGGTGACAGCCAGCCACGGTCACCGGTGTGAAACCAGAGGTTGCGAGTGGCCCGGACCGTGTCGGCGTCGCGCCCGTAGTACCCGAGCATGAAGCCCCGCGGCAATTTCGGGCGCACCGCGATCTCTCCGACTTCCCCGGTGACCACGGGCTCGCCCTGGGGGTCCACGACCTGAACCTCGAACAGTTCGCTGGCACGCCCAGCAGATCCGATCGGTGAGATCCGTGGTGGCACATTGATGCTCACCATCGGCGCCTCGGTCAGGCCATAGGCCTCGAACAACTCGACGCCGAAGCGACGCTCGAAGTCCTCCCAGATACCCCGCGGTGCGCCGGCGCCATATGCCTTGCGCACGCTGTGGTCGCGTGCCTCCTCGGCATCCAGATGCTTGGAGCCGGCCATGATCATCGTCAGCACCGAGCCGAGATAGTTGAACGCCGTGATCCCGTCGTCTCGGCAACTCGACCAGAACCTGCTGGTGCTCAGCTTGCGCTCGAGCTGGAACCGAGCTCCCGCGGCGATCGCAGGGATCAGGCCGGTGTACCGGGCATTCTGGTGGTACAGCGGGAAGAAGTTGAGGAGCGCGTCCTCTGGTGTGTAACGGAGCGTCCGAGCGGTGAATTCCGCCAGCTCGAGACAGGACTCCTGGGTGTGCATGACGCCCTTGGAAGCGCCGGTCGTGCCCGAGGTGTAGAGCACGACCACCCCGCTGCGACCGGTGACGGAGGACAATTCCGACCCGGGCGCGTACAGGTCTGATAGGAGGTACGACTCCAGCCCGGGGGTCTGTGGTAGGACGGTCGCCGAGGGCGCGTTGACGACCAGCTTGCGGACCTTCGTGCGAGCGAGTGGCAGCTCGAGCAGCGTTCCGAGATGCGCGTCGTCGCAGAGCACGACCGTCGCCTCCGAATCCTCGATCAGATACCGCAGCAGCTCGCCGCGGTAGGCCGTGTTTATCGGGATGTCGTAGCCGCCGATCACCGACGATGCCAGCCAGGCATCGACCGCCGCGTTCGATGTATCCATCATCAGCGCTATGTGATCGTCGGCGCTGACTCCGGCCTGCCCGAGGCCCCCGGCGAGTGCGAGCGTTGTCGCGAGCAACTCGTCGTAACCACGTGCAACACCATCGACCCGCAGGGCTTCCCGGTCACCGTACTGCCGCTCGCGGGAGCGGAGGAAATCGAGGAAGACGCTCACTTCAAAGTTCCGTGCCCGTTCGGCTCGCTATGACTTCGCCTTGCTGCGCTCGCTGAAGGCGATCAGGCGGGCGCGAGCGTCCTCGCCGAGCATGGTGGTGTACGCATCGTGCATGCTCGGCAGCTGGCGGGTCTCGTTGAGCGTCTGCTTGTAGAGGGTGATGGCGCTGGCCGAGCTGGCGCGGAGCTCGCGCAGGATCTTGGCGGTCGCCTCCTCGAGCGCCTCGGGCTCGACGACCTTCGTCAACAGGCCGCCACTGAAGGCCTCATCCGCGGAGAAGCGGGCGCCGGTGTAGAGCCAGTAGCGCAACATCGCCGAGGGAACACGGTCGCGCAGCAACCGCGGCATGTGGCCGTCGACGATGCCAACAATCGCTTCCGGTACCGCAAACGAGGATGTCGTAGTGGCGATCGCGATGTCGCACATCAGCATCAACGTCAGGCCTCCGCCCAAACAGAGGCCGTCGACCACGGCGATTGTGGGCTTGGGCAGGCTGCGCAGCGCCTCAAAGGGCAGGTGTTCCTCGTAGGTCAGGACCTGCGTCTGGTCCTCCCCCTCCAGCGAGGCGAGCATCTCCTTGAGATCACCGCCGACGGCGAAGGCGCCGTCACTGCCGGAGACGATCACCGCGTAGATCTCATCGTCCAACCAAGCCTGCCGGCAGTGGTCCCGGATCGCGGCATACATCGCCTTTGTGAGCGCGTTCTTCGCCTCCGGCCGACGGATCGTCAGCCATCCGACGCCGTCGCGCTTTTCAAACGTGACCTTCTCTGCACTCATGTCACCGCATCCGATCTCTTGGCTTGATCACAGTGGACGTTCTTATGCGGTCGCTCTGGCCAGCATGCGCCACCGACGCTACAGCCGCTCGATCAACGGGAGGATCAGGTGAGACGGATGCTCGCGATCGTGGTGCACGCGGTTGACCGCGACCTCGACATCCGCCTCGCCGTCGGTCGCGATGTCGTTGCCGGTGTTCGTATTGCGGTCCCAGCGCGGGAAGCTGCTGCTCGAGACCTCGAGCCGGATCCGGTGCCCGGCCTTGAACACGTTGCCGGTCGCCTGCATGTCGACCTTGATCTCGTAGATCCCCCCCGGCTCCATGAGCTCGGGATCGACGAATGACTCCCGGTAGCGCACGCGCAGGATCCCGTCGGTAAGGATCTCGGCTCGGCCGTTGGGATGTACGTCGACGAGCTTGCCGGTGAAGTCGGTGTCCCGCGCGCTGGACGAGATGAATAGGACCAGCTCAACTGGGCCGGTCACCTCGGTGTCCTTTTCGAGTGGCTCTGTCGTGAAGAACAGGATGTCCGTGCGTCCGTCCAATGCACGCTGGTCGCGCGGGCCAGCGTTGGCAGGCATGCGGGCGGGGGGCAGCAGGGTCTGTCCACCGATGGTTGGCACGGGGTCGAACGGGTTATAGAGGTAGAGGTCCTCTCGCTCGTCATCCGGCGCCTCGGTCGACAGCCAGCCGTCGCCGTGGGCGGTGTTGGCGTGGCCGGCGCTGTGCAGGTAGTAGGCAGTGAACCGCGTGTCCGGCAACGGCCAATCGTCCTCGTCGCGCCAAACGTTCGCGCCCATGATGAACAGGTGCACCGGCTTCTCGGTGCCGACGCCGTTGTCAATGCCCTTGAGGTGGTGGTCGAACCACCGGGCGGTCCGGCCCGTGAGATCGAACACCTCCTTGTCGGCCCGCTCGCCGTAACCGCGCTCCGGGAAGTCGGCGCCCCACCAGCTGTGAGCCCAGGGTCCGATGATCAGCTGCGGTTGCCGTGCGGCATCGGTGGCTCCGCGGCGCTTCATCTCGTTGTAGGTGAAGCCGACGCCGCCCACGAAGGCGTCATACCAGCCCGTCGTCATCAGCGCGGGCACCTTGACGTTGTCGAGGTGGGCCCAGGGGGACCACTCACGCCAGTAATCGCCGTAGGTGGGGTTCGCCAGCCAGTCGAAGTAGAACGGCGCGACCTCCTGCAGCATCGGCATGTCGGTGATCGGCAGCCTGCGTACGTACTCGCCGAACAGGTCGACGGAACCGGTGAATTCCTTCATCTTGTCGCGCACCGCTGGCGAGAAGTAGTTGAGCGACCAGCGCACCGCGCATCCGATCAGGAACGCGCCGCCCTGGTACAGCCAGCCGAGGTACGGGTCGTAGTGGAAGCTCTGTGGGGCGATCGCCTTGAGCATCGGCGTGTCCTCGATCGCCGCCAGCCACTGGGTACCCGCGTAGTAGGAGATACCGATCATGCCGACGTTGCCGTCGGACCAAGGCTGTGCGACAGCCCATTGCAGCGTGTCGACGCCGTCGTCACGGTCATCGAGGAACGGCCGGTAGGCACCCTCGGACTGGCCGGTGCCGCGGGTGTCCTGGTTGACGATCGCGTAGCCGTGCTGGACAAGCTTCAGTAGGTCGACCGACGAATCACGCAGCCAGGAGGGCTCCTTGTTGTAGGGGAGGCGTTGCACCAGCGTCGGGTAGCTGCCCGCCGCGGCCGGTCGGATCACATCGGTCGCGAGCGCGACGCCGTCACGCATCCGCACCTGGATGTTCTTGTCGATATGGATCTCCACGCTCTTCTCCCTGAGTAGGACGCCGGTGCCTGGTCCTCGTGACGCGTGCAACATAGCAACGATTAAGATCAATTAGCGCACTTCGGCGTCTGGCATCTCAATCTATGTAATGATTATGAGCACAGCGGGGTACCAGGATCCAGCGTGTTCCTGGTTCGGGACCGTTCATCTGAGGTGTCCTGAAAAGGAGGAGAAGGTGAGGGTAGGTATCGGAGGGAAGCGCTTGAAGGCCTGCGTGGGTCTGGTCGCCGGCGCGCTGGTCAGCTTCGGCCTGATGGCCAGCGCCGCGACCGCGGGCGCCGCGACCAAGGGCTCGATCAATGTCGCGCTGGTGTCGGACTTCACGGGCCAGTTGGCACCGTCGACCGGTGTTGATGGCGCGATCGCTTATTTCAAGTGGGTGAACGCCCACGGCGGTATCGACGGGTACAAGCTCAACGTCAAGCAGTACGACTCCGCCTCGACGCCGACGGCGGCGGTCCAGGCATTCCGTCGCGCCGTGGCATCGAAGCCGGCTGCGATCCTCGAGAGCTCATCCGGGGCCGAGGTCTCGGCGCTCGGGGTGGTGGTCAACAGTGGCCTGCCAGTGGTCGACGACGGTTTCGCCCCCGGCTGGATTGGCAAGTCGAATCTGTTCTCGCCCGTCGGTGACGTCTCCACCCACCTGTCGAGCGTCTGGCTCACGGTGCTCAAGAAATTCGCCCACGTGAGCAAGGTCGCGGTGATCGGCTCCTCGCTCGAGACAGGTGACCTCAAGCTGCTGTCGGAAAGTGGTCCCGAGGCCGGCGTGAAGATTGTTATGTCTGACACCAGCGAGCCTGAGACGCTGACCTCGGCGCAAGCACTGACCCTTGCTCAGCAGATCAAGAGCAGCGGAGCCAACGGTGTTTCGGTGATCGGCGTGCTGGCGATCAATCAGCTCCAGTCCGACCTCAACCAACTCGGAGCGCACGTGACCGTGCTCGACCCCGTCTTCGAGTCCAGCGCGGGATTCGGCACCAAGATCAACGGCGAGCTGTTCGCCGAGGACTGGGCATCGCCGTTCACGAAGAACAACCCGGGAATCACGTCCTACCTTGCCGCAATGAACGCAGCCGGCTATGGGAAGACCGCGTACACGGACTCGTTCGCCCCGTTCCGTTTTGCGCAGTCAGAGATGCTGGTCCAGGAGGGCCTGGCGAAGGCTCGTCCGCCATACACGAAGCAGGCAGTGATCAAGGCGCTCAGCAAGGTCAAGAACTGGACCGCTGGCGGCATCCTCTCCGGCGTGTCGTTCCCGCAGTACCAGCATGTGGGCATCCACTGCCTGTCGGTGATGAAGGTCGTCAAGGGCAAGTGGATAACCGAGACCAACGGGAAGGACCCGTTCGTCTGCGGTGGTCCGTCGAAGGCGACGCCGACCGCGTAGACAGGCGTAACCCGGCTCGATGGGGGCGTGGCCCGCTGGCCACGCCCCGTCGTCAACCTCGAGCGCGTGCGCACGATCGCGGTACCAGCCAAACGATAAGACGACGCGGGAGCTGAACTGGTGAGTAGCAACCTCGAAGGCGGACCCACCCGATTCGGGATCTTCACGCCGCCGCTGTACACGACCGAGATCAGCCCGACGGTCCTCTACGAGCACGAGCTCGAGCTGTTCGAGCTCGCCGATCGGCTCGGACTGCAGGAGGCCTGGGTCGGTGAGCACTACTCCGGTGGTCATGAGGCGATCGCCTCGCCTGAGCTGTTCCTCGCCGCCGCGTCGCAGCGCACCAAGCAGATCAGGCTCGGAACGGCTGTCAATTCGCTGCCGTACCACAACCCATTCACGCTCGCCGCACGGCTGGCGATGCTCGATCACCTCACGCGCGGCAGGGCGATGATGGGCTTCGGCCCGGGTGCGTCAGGCTCAGACGCCCATATGATGGGCATCGACTCATCGCTCACGCGCGAGCGCATGCTCGAGGCAGCGGGGGTGATCGTGCGCCTGTTGCGTGGCGAGGTCGTCACCCACACCTCCGACTGGTTCAAGCTGCAGGACGCCTACCTGCAGGTCCAGCCGTTCCAGCGCCCGACGCTTGAGATCGTGGTCGCTGCCGTCGGCTCGCCGTCCGGGCCGAGTACCGCCGGACGGCTGGGCATCGGCATGATCAACATGTCTGCAACCTCGCCCGCGTCGTATGACGCGCTCAACCGGCACTGGTCGATCGTCGAGGCGGAAGCCAAGCAGGCGGGCCACCATGTGTCGCGCGAGCAATGGCGACTGGCGTCGATGACGCACATCGCCGAGACCGAGGAGCAGGCCCGGGCGGATTGCCGCCATGGCTTCGAGGAGATCTGGCGGCATCTTGCTGAGGTCGGCCCACTTACCGCGTCGCGCGACAGCAGTCTCGACGAACTGCTGGAGGACGCGATCGAATCCGGTGCCGTGATCATCGGAACACCCGACACGCTGATCGAGGTGATCCGCGATCTGGCGAAGCAGACCGGCGGCTTCGGCACGTTCGTGATGACTATGCCCGCCTTCGCGGACTTCGCCGCCCGGCGTAAGGCGCTGGAACTCTATGCGGCACATGTCGTGCCCGAGTTCCGGGACCACCTGGCGAATCTGCGGCGGTCCCGGGACTGGGTGCTCGGCCAGCGCGACGAGGACGGCCAGACGATCTGGAAGGCACGTTCGCGCGCCGCCGTCGCCAAGGCGACCGAGTCCTACGACGCGCAGCGCGGCGCGAAGCCCGCCGGAAGCGAGCGATGACACGGTCAAACATTGTGTTGGACTCGTTCACGCGACAACCACCGGCACGAATGCACCGATCACACGTGACGGCGCCCGTGTCGGCCTGATCACCACCACCGGCCACGTTGACGCGGTCACGAACCGGCGGCGATTTCAGCGCGCGTAGGCCTTGCTGCCCGACACGAACAGCTCTGCATCGGCGCCTTGAGGTATGCCCTGAATCCGTATTTCCGACCCGATGATCTCCTCAAGCTGATCGGGCACTCTGTCCAACGACAGATTCTCATCAATCAACCCCGCGGTGGCGCCCCAGACGAGGCGCGAGGTCCACGGTCCGACGCTCTGGATCACCTCGCCATTGATGGAGCAGTCTCGATGGCAGAGCCACGCAACGATTGGCGCGACCTGGTCCGGCGAGAGTTGCTCCATGTAACGAAACGCTTCGGAGCTCTCCTCAAGGGCAACGGCCACCATGCGGGTCCCAGCGGCTGGGGCGATCACGTTGCACTTGACACCGGAGCCGTTCGCCTCGGCCGCGAGCGTCCGGGTAAATGCGATAACGCCGGCCTTCGCCGCGCTGTACATGCTCATCGTCGGCATCCCAAAGACGGTGCCCGAGGTCGTGTTGACAATCCGCCCGTAATTCGATTCGCGCATGTGTCGCCAGACGGCACGGCAGGTCCATATCGTCGCAATCAGGTTGGTGTCGATCGTCATGCGGACGTCGTCGTCGGAGATTTCGTCGACCCCCGCGTATATGCAGGCTCCGGCGTTGTTGACGAGAATGTCCACACGTCCGAAAGCCTCGATCGCTGATGCAACGAGTCGCTCCGCCCCTCGCGGATCAGTGAGGTCGTTGGTGTCGGCGACCGCTTTCCCACCCGCATCCGTTATCTCGGCTGCCACGGTGTGCGCCGAGGCATTGTCGGAGCAACCCTTCACGCCCGCCTGTGCGCCGATGTCATTGACCACGACCAGAGCGCCCCGGCTCGCGAGCAGCCGGGCATACGATCTCCCGATCCCGGGGTTTCCTCCGGCGCCGGTGACGATCGCTACCTGCCCGTCGAATCTCAGTCGGTTCGTCGTCATCGATCCACTCTTCCTCTCGTGATGCCTGAACACTCTACGGCGTTGCGAAGGCTATCAAGGATTATGATGATTGATACACAACGGAAGCCGCGGCCCAGCCCGAAGCGCAGCGACGTGGCGGCAGTTCATGGGCCGGCTCAAATGAGGGAGAGACGATGGCGTACGTGAATACGGTCAGTGGCCCGATTGACACCGGCGATCTCGGCGTCACCTACATGCACGAGCACATCTTCGTGGTGAGCCCCGAGCTGCAGTTTTACTGGCCCGGCTTCCAGGGCTGGGACGAGGACAAGTACGTCGCGGAGGGACGAGAGACCTTGAAGCGGCTTCATGATGAGTACGGAGTCGACACGATCATGGACCCGACCGTGCCCGGGCTTGGCCGCAATATCCGCGCCGTCGCGAGGGCGGTCGAGGGGACCGGACTCAACGTGGTCGCCTGCACCGGCTGGTACGCCTATAACGAGCTGCCGTGGACCTTCTTCATGAAAGACACGGCCGGCAAGACGGCCGAACTCGAGAGGCTGTTCGTGCACGACTTTGAAAACGGGCTCGATGGCACCACGATCAAGCCGGGCGCGATCAAGTGTTCGACTGATATCGCGGGCCTCACGCCAGACGTGGAGGCGCTTCTGCGGGCCGCTGCGCGGGCCCATCTGAGAACCGGACTTCCGATCATCACGCACACCAACTACGCCAACGAGAGCGGCCTTCTCCAGCAGGGGATCTTCATCGAGGAAGGCGTTGACATGGGCGCGGTTCTGATCGGGCACTGCAACGAGTCGGACGACCTTGACTATTTGGAGCGACTCCTCGGGAACGGCACCTATATCGGCTTTGACCGATGTGGCCTTGAGAGTCCCGTCGCCCCACTCGAGAAGCAGCTGGACAACCTCGCGGAGCTGTGCCGTCGCGGCTATTCCAAGCAGCTGGTCCTTTCACACGACAACTTTGTGTTCATGGATCTCCTGCCCCCGGGCGACATGGATTGGAGTAACTGGGCGATCCCGAGATACGGGCACATCCACAATCAGACACTCCCGGGATTGCGGGAGCGCGGGATCACCCCCGAACAGCTGGATGACATGCTGATCGAGGCGCCGCGCGCATACTTTTCACGCGCCAAGGCGGGCACGTGATCGGCCCGTGTTGCGCCTGCGCCGACCCCCGTACGGCGGAGCATTGACAGGCGCTGCCGTCGTTGTTAGGGTCAGCTAATCCTCTATATCAATAAGATACAGAGGTGGTTGGTCCCGAGGCGAGCAACAACCACGCGAGCGGCGCCGACGCGTTGAGACGCCCCGCCATCCGCTCTCAAAGTCGGGACCTGAGCGTGTTGTCTCAATGAGGAGGAGTGGGTGAGGAACGCAATTAGGCATAGCGGCTTGCTGATGGGGCTGGCGGTCACCGCGATCGTTCTGTCGTTCTGGTCGTCGAGCCACGACGCTTTCGCGAAGAGCAAGTTCAAGGGCACCATCAAGGTTGGGATCGTTTCTGACCTGACCGGTGTGTTCCAGACAGCATCAAACATTCAGGGAGCCCTGGCGTACTTCGATAAGGTCAACGCTGCCGGTGGCGTCGACGGCTACAAGATCGTGCCCAGCCAGTACGACACCACGTCCAGTCAGTCGGGCGCTGTCCAGGCGATCCGGCGGGCGATCGCAGCCAGGCCGGCCGCTGTGGTCGGAGCGAGCTTTGCCGCCTCCCCGGGGCTTCCGACCCTGGCGCAGAGCGGCATCCCGGCAGTTGGCGATGGGTTCGCTCCTGGCTGGACCGGGCATCGGACGCTCTTCTCGGTGGACGGTGATGTCACGACCCACCTGAGTGACGTGTATTTCGTCGTGCTGAAGAAGTACGCGGGAGCGAGCAAGATCGCGCTGCTCGGCGCGCCTCTGCTCGAGGGCGACCTCAAGAATCTCGCGGGCCAGGCGTCACGAGCGGGCGTTCAGCTCGTGATGCAAGATTTCGGCCTGCCAGACGTTCTGGACGCACCGACCGCTCTATCGGTGGCTGAGCAGATCAAGAGCAGCGGGGCCCAGGGTGTCGTGGACATCGGCGAGGTGGGCGTGCAGCAACTGCAGACCGATCTCAATCAGCTGAACGCACACGTGACGGTGCTGGTCCCGCAGTTCACCCCGGCGACAGCGGATGAGAACGGCGCGCTGTATGACGAGCAGTGGGCCAATCCCTATATCAAGGGCGACCCCGGAGTCACCACGTACATCAAGACGATGAAGAAGTACGGGTACGGCAGCGTTCTCTACACCGCATCGTTCGCGCCCTTCCGGTACGCCCAAGCGGCCCTGCTTGTACAGGGGCTCGAGAAGGCGGGGCCGCCATTCGCCCACGCTGCTGTCGTGAAGGCGCTGAGCACGACGAAGAGGTTCACGGCCGGCGGGATGATTCCTCCGGCTTCGTTCCCGCAGTTCCAGAAGGTCGGTACGCACTGTCAGAGCGTGATGCAGGTCGTCAACGGTCAGTGGAAGGGCTTGACCAGCGGCCCATCACCCTTCATCTGTGGCGGTCCGTCACTGGCGGACCCGACCTCTTGATGCACATCTAGCACGGACGTTTGGCTGGGAAGCCGCCCGGGTTGGCGACTTCCCAGCCATCCAATCCCCTCAGCATCTCACCGGCACTGGCACCGGCACCGGCGTCGACTGCGCCGTGCATTGCGGATGAGGTACACAGCCAAGTCTTCGATGTCGAGGTGGCACTCGGATCGGGCGGCGAGATCAGCTCCGGCGGACTCCTTGAGATACGGACCTGTTCGCGGCCATGTATGAGCGCCTCCACGGTGAGGGCGTAGGACAGCCCGAGGACGGCATCGAGGTCACCGGTTTCGTGGTCCGCGCGCTGGGCCTCGCCGAGCGGCGACGGCTGGCTGGCTGGCCCGGCACCGGCACCGCCGCGGCGGCGGCGGAGTCGAGCACGCGGCAGGCCTATTGGCACAAGCTCGGCGGCTTTGTCAACACCCCGGTCGTGCGTCTCCAAAGAGGTGCGTGGGAGGCGAGCTCGAGGCGCCGACGCTGATCGAGCTGCCCGACACAGTGATCGTGCCGCGCCCGGGCAGACCGGGGCCTTCACCCCTGACGGCAGCTTCGTCATCGAGCTCTGAGCTGAGCCGGTCCGCAGAGAAATCGGAGGCGTGGATTACCTGGTGGCGACGCCGCGGAGCTGTTCGTCTCGGCGCGCAGGCCTTGCGCCCGTTGACGGTAGGACGGGGCCGCGCGCTACGCCACCGACGGGCTCCGACGGCACGCGCCGCCGCAAACGATCCTCACGGGTCGCACTGACAGTGTGGTCCGAGTGGGACACCGAAGCTCGATAGCGGTGTGCCCGTCGGCGTCGACGGATCCGCTCACGACGGTACGGCGATCAGCCGGTTGATCTCGTCGGCCTCCTCGGCGGTGAGAACCCAATCGGCTGCCTCCGCATTGGACTTAATCTGTCCAGGTGAGGTGGCGCCCGCGATCACGGATGCAACGGCCTCTTTGGACAGCAACCAGGCGAAGGCCAATTGAAGGAGGGTGTGTCCCCGTTCTGACGCGAATGCCTCCAAGCGTTCGATCCGGTCGAAGTTTTCGTCCGAAAAGATCGCCTCCTGACGCTCCTCGGCGAACTCCGTGATCCGCGCGCCCACAGGGCGGGCTGCGCCGCGCCGGTATTTTCCGGTCAATAGCCCGTTGAACAACGGGTAATACGGCACGAACGCGATGCCGTGCGCGCTGCAATAGGGAAGCACCGCTGCCTCGGCCTCTCGGTTGAGGAGACTAAGCTCGTTCTCCACCATGACAAAGCTCCGGAGCGCCTGTGGCCTGCGCCTCGTCGAGTTGCTGAGCGCTGAAGTTCGAACATCCTATTTCGCGGATCTTGCCGGCATCAACGAGCTCGGACAACGCGCCAAGGGTGTCTGCAATCGGCGTTGCGGCATCCGGCAGGTGAAGGATGTAGAGGTCGATCCAATCGGTGCCCAGTCGCTCCAGGCTCGCGTCGAGCGCGCGCTTCACGTAACCAGGCGCTGCGCCCCCGCGGTGCTCGTCATCGAGGCGCAGGCCGAACTTCGTGGCGAGGACAATCCTGGACCGACGCTTGCCCAACGCCTTGCCGAGGTAGAGCTCCGAGTTTCCGCCGCCGTAGAAGTCCGCGGTATCAAAGAACGTCACACCGGCGTCCAAGGCGGCGTCTACCACCGCATCTGTCCGGGCCTGATCGAGCTTGCCGACAACCTTGCTACCGAAGTTGTTGCAGCCGATGCCGACGACCGATACGTCAAGGCTGCCGATCTTTCGTGTCTCCATGACTCCGCTACCTCCGGACGGCGGAGGCCGAGATCGAGCCCCTGCGCTCAACGTGCCGCTGACGGGCGTCCCGAAGCTCACACAGTGCCTCGGGACGCGGCACGGATCCTTTGTGCGTCGTCAACATGATGCGACGTCTCATGGGTCGCGCTCACTCCGCCGCATGCTGCAACTGCGCCTCATATACGGAGAGGAAGTCGCAGTATTCCGTGCACTTCGTGATCTTGCCATCCCTCAGCACAAATGCATGGTGATACTGGTTGTCCATCGCGTTACCGGTCTTCCAGTGCGTCACCGCCTGGGACTCCACGTGCACTCGATCGTCCTCTGCAGTCATAGACAGGATCTTGAACGTCGGTTTCTGTGCCATTCCGGAGAAGATCGTTCGAATACGATCCACGGACTGCGCCTTGTCGCGCGGAAAGTTGATATGTGCTAGCGACTTCGCACGCACGGGAACGATCCATATGAAGTCTTCCGCGAACAGGCCCCCGAGCCGATCCACATCGAGATCGTCCAGACAGTCGAAGTACTCGCGGATAACTTTCTTGTTCTCCTCAATCGACACCACAATCTCCTCTCAGTAGGTATTCCGGGCGATCCACGTCGGTAGCTGAACACCCCGAGCCCGAGGTGGAGCAGGCTCGACCGACACGATGGCGCGCGTCTTGATTGTGTTGTGCCGCGTCCGGGGAGCGGCACAACACGCCGTCACTTCGATTTTGCGACTATGTCCTCGGAAACCATGGGATCTGACTCGTGTATGGCGAGAAAGTCGCAATACTCAGTGCACTTCGTGATCTTGCCATCCCGTAGCACGAATGCATGGTGATACTGGTTCTCCATCCTTTGCCCGTTGTGCCAGTAGATCACCGCGTCGGACTCCGCGTGGACTCGGTCGTCCTCCGCAGTCATGGACAGGATCTTGAATGTAGGCTTCTGCGTCATTCCGGAGAAGATCGTTCGAATCCGATCCACGGACTGCGTCTTGTTGCGCGGGAAGTTCAGATGAGCTAGCGACTTGGCCCGCACGGGAACGATCCACGTAAAGTCGTCGGCAAAGAGGTCCTCGACCCGATCCACGTCGAGATCGTTCATGCACTCGAAATACTCGCGGACTACTTGCTTATTTTCCTCGATGGACATTCACCACTCCTGGGATAGATGTGTGACAAGTGACGTGACTTCTCCCTGCGGGGGCGGATCCACCGCGGCGTAATTGTGAATCCGGGTGGGACCGCAGATAGCGCGTCGGCTGAGAGGAGGTCCTGTGGTAGCGACCTCCCCCCACTGCGCCGAGCTCAGGACGGATTCGGTAGCGATGGACCGCCGCAGACGAACGGATAGGCGTTGTTCTTCTCTGAGACCCACTGGCCGTTGACCACCTTCAGAACGACCTGGCAGCTGGTGCCGATCTTCTGGAAGGCGGGGAACGACGCGTCGGGTACAACCCCGTTGGCGGTGAAGTTCTTGGTCTTACCCAGAACCTTGATGACGGCCTTGCGGGAGAACGGCGGCCCGGCCTTCTTCAGTCCTTGGACGAGTAGCGCTGCCATCGCCCATTTGATCGGACCGTACGCGGTTGTGTATACGAGCTTGCCGTAGCCGTACTTCCGCATCGCAGCAATGTAGGCGTTCATCCCTGGATCGTGCTTCACGTAGGGCTCCGCCCAGGAGTTGCTGTAGAGCAGCCCGTTCTCACTGGTTGTGGCTGCACCGAAATCGGTGGCGATGACCGTAGTGTCGGCCCCGAGCTGGTTGAGGTCGATCTGCAGCTGGCTTTGGCCCGCGACACCAAGCCCGACTACACCTTGGGCACCGCTGGCCTTGATCTGCTCGGCGAGGCTGAGGAACTGCGCGGACGTAGGAACCAACGGGACGTCCATATCCTGCATCACGATTTGGACGCCGCTCTTAGAAGCCTGAGCGAGCACATTCTTGGCATCGGGTAGGCCGACCGTGCCACCTAGCAAGGCGATCTTGGTCGCATGCCCGTAGAGCTTCTGAACAACAAGCATGACGTTGCTGTAATGGCCTACCTGGTCTCCCTCGATCGGGAACAGATTCTTGTGGCCAGTCCAGCCAGGGGCGAACCCGTCACCCACAGACGGGATCCCACTCTGGGCGAGGGCCGGAAGCGCTGAAGCGGCCACGTCGCTGCTTCCGATGATCGCCGCGGGCGTCGCGGCAATCGCGCGGCGGAACGCCTGCACGGCCGCGGATGGTGAGGACTGCGTGTCGTACTCCGTGGGAACGATCTTGTATCCGTCGACGCCGCCAGCCGCGTTGACTTTGTCGAAGTAGGCGAGCGCGCCCTGCATATCCGATGCGACGGAGAGGGGACCGGTTAGGTCCGCGACGACCCCGACCTTAATTGTGCCCTTGAATGAGTGTGCAGAGGCACCCGAGAGTCCGACTCCTCCGACAGCCGTGGCTAGCGTCACGATGCCGCTGACCGTGGCTAATCCCTTCATGTACCTGCCGATGCTTTGCATGTCTTCAGCTCCTCCTCATGGACCTACAGATAGTGCACAGAGCACCTCCCGGACCCCGTCCGGCGAGATACGACAAGCTGACCAGCTAGTGAGTACGAGACAGCTCTCCGGGAGTAGCTTCGTCACACGCAAACGCGAGGCAGAGCCCTGCCTGGCACGACGCGGATGTCTCTTCCTCCCCTGCGCTTCGGACTTTCTCTTCATCTAATTCATATAGGTGATTACGACCCTACCACGGCCGCTCTCGGCCTGTCAACGGGTGGTGGAACGAGCGCCTGAGGTCGCTCCGGTTTCGACACCGTGGCGCTGCGACTTCCGTAGCGATGAACTCGCTCACGTGGTCGGCAACGGACCAATTGTCGGATCAATGGTCGCGCGTATAGGCGCCGCAGCGTCAGCGTGCTTTATGTTGTCAACCGGTATATGATTTAGAGCGCAGGGCGCAAGAGGGGCGCCCGAACCATAGGGTCAAAGGGACAGAGGAGAGATTGCGATGTACCGCGGAATTGTCCGTTTCAGTAGGTTGGGCATGGCCAGTGGGGCGGTCGTGTTGGTGGCCGGCGCACTGGTGGCATCTTCGGCGAGTGCCGGCCCGGCACATGCCGCGAAGTTCAAGGGGACGATCAAGGTCGCGCTGGTTTCCGATTTCACCGGGGACCTGGAGGTCGCGTCCAACACGCTAGGAGCAACCGCGTACTTTGACTCGATCAACGCCGCTGGTGGTGTCGACGGGTACAAGATCGTTGTGAAGGACTACGACACGCAGTCGAGCCCGACCAATGCTGCGACCGCTATGCGCGCGGCGATCGGCTCGCATCCGACGGCGATCGTCGGCTCGAGCTTCGTTCTCGGTGCCGGCCTCCCGCTCGCCGCTCAGAGCGGGCTGCCTGTCGTTGGTGACGGCTTTGCCCCCGGGTACAGCGGTCATAAGAACATGTTCCCGGCCTTCGGCGATGAGGCCGGCGCGGTTAGCGACTTTGAGTTCGCCGCCGCGAAGAAGTACGCGGGGGCATCGAAGGTTGCGCTGCTCGGATCGAGTCTGTACGCAAGCGACCTCCAGCGTCTTGTGGCGGATGCGCCCAAGGCCGGGGTCGACCTGGTGATGCAGGACCTGACCTTGCCGCTGGTCCCGAACTCGGCTCAGATCCTGGCGGCGGCTCAGCAGATCAAGGCCAGCGGGGCCCAGGCCGTGGCCGCGATTGGCGTGGAGGGTCTGGCGGAGTTCCAGATCGACCTGAACCAGCTCGGTGCGAAGGTGCACATCATCTCGAGTGACTTCTATCCGGGCACCACGAGTGAGAACGGGTTGTTCTACTCGGAGCCGTGGGCGAACCAGTACGTCACGGGCAACACCGGAGTGCAGCAGTACGTCGCGGCCATGAGGAAGTACGGAGGCGGCAAGATCCTTGCGTCCTCGTCGTTCGGCCCCGTCCGCTATGCCGAGGCAGCGCTGCTCGTGCAGGGTCTGCAGACGGCAGGGCCTCCGTTCACCAGCAAGAAGATCATCGCCGCGCTGAGCAAGTTGAAGAACTTCACGGTGAACGGACTCATCCAGCCCGTGTCGTTCCCCCAATATCAGAATGCGAACGTCGCTGCGCGCTGCGCGTCGGTGCTTGAGGTGGTCGGCGGCAAATGGAAGGCAAAGATCAACGGTCCCAGCCCCTTCATCTGCGGGAGCTGAATCGCGCCCACGGCCATCAGCGGGTCACGAGCACAGGCCGGAGGTTGTGATCGTGGGGCGTCGCGACAGCGGCGCCCCACGAGCGGCCTCGCGGGCACGACCAAAGAAGATTGGAGACAGGTGAGCGACGGCGAAGAGGTGGAACACATCTCGCGGCTCTGGATGTGGGGCAGGGATGTCCCGACGACGCGAATGCTCCACACAGCATTGCGGGTCGAAGACATCGAGCGGTCTCTGAGGTTCTACGTGGACGGGGTCGGGATGAAGGTGATCGAGCGGATCAACATCGCCCCCAGGCGGGTCAAGGTGGTATTCCTCGGGTTCGAGGGTGATGACTACCGCGCGGGCGGCTTCCTGGAGTTGGTCCACTACCGCGACCACGAAGGGGCATACGACCACGGAACCGCGTTCCATCACGTCTCCTTCGGCGTTGCCGACACCCGAGCCGTCGTCGCCAAGCTCGAAGCAGCTGGAACGGAGATCCCCGTGCCCCCGGCCCGTGAAGGCGACGGCCCCTGGATCGCCTTCGTCAAGGATCCCGATGGATACACGGTCGAGTTCATCCAAACCGTCGGTGAAGACACCGCCGGCTAACCAAAGAGGAGAAATCGTAATGGCGAGCGCAGAGGTTGATTTCAGGGAGCGGCTCTGGATGTGGGGGCAAGACATCGACAAGCCTCGCTTTCTCCATGTCGCGCTGCGTATCAAGGATCCGGAGCGATCACTGCGCTTCTACGTCGACCAGTGCGGCCTGAAGCTGTTTGATCGCATTGACATCAGTCCGGTAGGAGCCACCGTGCTGTTTGTCGGGTTCGAGGGTGATGACTATCGCTCGGGCGGAATGATCGAGCTGGCGTCGTATGCGGACGCAGGCGACGCGCCGTACACGCACGGCACGGGCTTTCATCACATCTCCTTCGGAGTTCCGGACGTCCGCGCGACGATCGCCAAGCTCGAGGCGACCGGGGTCGAGGTGACGGTTCCGCCAAACCGTTATCTGGATCAGGGGCCTTGGATCGCATACGTCAAGGATCCAGACGGCTATTCGGTTGAGTTCCTTCAGACTCGAGCGGACTAGCCCGATGCCGAGACCGCCCCGCCAGCCACGCCGCGATGAGGTTCCGGCAGGTGAGCTCGAGGCTTACGACGCGGTAATCGAACGGTTTCTCCGGCGGTATCAGGGCGGCGTTGCGCCCGCCGGAGACGTCGATGCAGGCGGCTACTTCGGGCCCATGCTCAGCAGTCCGCCGATGTGCCACCTCGTCTCTCAGATGGGCGCGTTCGTCGTGACCAGGGGCGGTGAGCCCGACAGCTACTCCCACGCCGATCGAGAGTTTGCCGAGCAGGTGCTGTGCGCAACCTGGAAGCTCAACGTCGGCCTCGACTTCCACATGGTCGATGCGGTGGGCGCCGGCGTCCGGATAGAGGCGATTGCGGCGCTCCGCTATGGCCGTGAGGAAGAGCTCACCGATGATGAGCGCCTGGTGGCCTCGTACATCCGTCAGGTGGTCGAGGGCACCGTCAGCGACGAGACGTATGAGGCTATGGAACGACGACTTGGGACCCGCGGCCTGATGGAGTACACCACGATGGTTCTCTGGCTCCAGTGGACCATCAGGATGGAGCAGTGGGTCAAGTTCCCAGCCCCGTCGGATGCCCAGCTCGACGCGCTGATCGAGGAGCTGCGCGGCGGCCGGGTGACCGGCGAGGACTACACGGGCCGCATCGCCTGACGGCTGACAGGCCCCAGGACTGACTGCCTTGGTCGCTTTTGAACTACCGAGCTATATGATTTAGCTTACAAGCGCAGGTTTGGCGCTCTTAACGCGATGCTGATCAAAGAAATCTTGCCCGGGTGTCGTGGGTAAGATATAAATCATTGATGAGAATGGTCGGCCGCACGATGACATTCCAGGACACGCCGGAGGTCACCGGGCTCAGGGAGCGGATCCGAACGATGATCCAGTCTGAGCTGAGCCCTCAATTTCTGCGTGGCTTCGTCTCCAGCCCGGAGTGGCAGGAGGAGGCGACGGCGTTCTGCAAGCGCCTTGCCCGTGATCGGCTGCTCACATTCGCGTGGTCGAAGGAGTACGGCGGCGCTGGTGCCACCAAGTGGGAGCAGACCGCACTGCGCGAGGAGTTCTGGGCCAACCACGAGCCGCGTGGCGCGCAGTACATGGGTGTCAACTGGGTTGGCCCGGTGATCATGCACTTCGGCACGGAGGCCATGAAGCGGGAGCACCTACCGAAGATCGCCCGCGGCGAGGAGGTCTGGTGTCAGGGCTTCAGCGAGCCGGAGGTGGGCAGCGACCTGGCGTCTCTACAGCTCAGTGCGGTGCGCCAGCCCGACGGGACGTTCCTCACCAACGGGCAGAAGATCTGGACCTCCTATGCGACGATGGCGAACTGGTGCTTTCTGGCCACGCGCACGAGTCGTCAGGGGAGCAAGCATCAGGGGATCACGATCTTCCTGGTGCCGATGGATCGCGCAGGCATCACGGTGCGACCGATCGACTCGATGATCGGTCCCAATCACCTCAACGAGGTCTTCTTCGAGGATGTTGTTCTCCATGAGCATGAGATCCTCGGCGAGCGGGATAGGGGATGGGACGTCATTGACGTTGTGCTCAAGCACGAGCGCGTCGGCATCGCGCGGTACGCGCGCAGCGACAAGATCCTCTCCGACATCTGGCCGGCCGTTCAGGCCGCCTCAGGGCCTGGTTCTGCCGAGCTGCGCGCGGCTCACGCTCGCGAGCTCGTGTACTCGCGCGTGGCGCGGCTGCTCAGCTACCGGACCCTGGTCACCACCGAGAACGGTGATATGCCCACGCAGCCGAGCGTTGCCCGGATCGCCTCCACGCTGCTCGATCAGCGTGTCGCCGAGGTGGCCATGGAGACCGCCGGTGCCGACGCCGTCGATGGGGACGAGGACGCCCTGCTCGAGGGCTGGGCGGAGGATGTCTGGCGCTACGCCCGCTCATCCACGATTGCTTCCGGCACGACAGAAATCCAGCGACTCCTGGCGTCGCGTGCGATGGTGGACCAGGGCTGACATGGAGCGATATTGGCCCCAGGAGGCGCTTGATTTTGAGGCGGGTGTGCGTGGCGCGCTTGAACGCGCCGGAGGTATCGAGCTGGCGCGACGCAGCGAGGCCGACCCGGCCCTACGGTCAACGGTTGTCATGCCGACCCTCGACGAGCTGGGAATCCGTGACCTTGATCTCTCCTCGGGCGAGACGGAGGCGGCAGCCGCTGCGCTGGCTGTCTGGGTGGCTGGCGCCTTCGTCTGTCCGTGGCCTCTGGTGCAGCAGCTTGCCGTGCCGCGGGCACTCAGGAGCGAGATCGATGCCGTCTATCTTCGCGATGGCACCGTCAGGCGCGCTGAGCATCTGGACATAGTGGGTCGTGCGGCATCTGTGGACCTCGTAACGCGCGAGGCGAACCTGCTGCGCGTACGCCACCCGGCTCGCAACGGCGGCGAAAGCCCTGTGAGCCACATGCCGCTCGATCCCTTCGGCGTGCGCTGCGAACTCGGCACCGACACGTTCGACTTCGCCGCCATGGTCGGCGCCCACGTGGTTCTCGCCGCGTTCTGGACAGTTGGCGCACTCGGCAGCGCGCGCGACCTGGCCGTTGAGCATTCCCGCGACCGCCATCAGTTCGGGCGCCGCATCGCTGACTTCGGCGCCGTCCAATGGCATCTGTCGGACATCGCCCTCGCGCACGACGGGCTATGGGAGCTGGCCAGCTTCAGCCTCGCGCGCCTGATCGACCAGACGCTGACGGCAGCCGATACGCTCGCCTTGCAGGTTCTAATGCTTGACTCGGCACAGAAGGTCTTTGCACATGCGCATCAGGTGCTGGCGGCCATCGGGCTCTGCGATGAGCACGATCTCACAGTGCTGGAGCGCCACGTCCAGCCGCTGCTGCGGCGTCCCTGCGGTATCACGCGCACGCTCGGACTCCTCGCCGACGAAGTGACCCGTTCGGGTTTTGCCAACCTTTATCCGATTGCGGCCGCCGCGGTGCCGGCACTTGACCGTGAGTATCGAGGAGGAGACATGCAGGCAATCAGCGAGTGGAGCGGTTCGGCATGAGTGACGCCGGAGCGCACCAGGCACTCGAACTACACGGCGTGACCGTCCGGTTCGGAGGCGTCGTTGCTCTGAGCGATGTGGCGCTGCAGGTCTGTGAGGGTGAGACCGTCGGCCTGATCGGACCGAACGGCGCCGGCAAGACGACGCTGATCGATGTGGTCGCCGGCAACCGCCGTCCGAATCCCGGTGAGGTCCTGTTCTACGGCGACCGCATCACTCGGCTGCCGGCGGTGCGTCGGGCCCAGCGCGGCCTCTCACGCACCTTTCAGACGCTGTCGTTGTTCGACGGCATGACTGTCTGGGAGCACGTGCTGCTCGGATATGCGGCCGGCGCCCCGCACGGCGACGGTAGCGGTCGCTTCGTCTCACAGCGCAAACGGCTCGAGGAGGCGGCGCGGGCCGACGCCAGCGAACTCGGACCGCTCGCGTTGATGGACAAGCTCGGACTGGCCGGTGTCGCCGACGAGCTGGCAAGCACCCAGGCGGTTGGGGTCGTACGCATGGTCGATCTGGCGCGCGCGCTCGCGTCCCGTCCGCGCGTGCTGTTGCTGGACGAGCCGGTCTCAGGCCTACCGGAGCCCGAGGCCCGCGCGGTAGCGGCGGTCCTCCAATCAATCCGAAGCGAACACTCGATGGCATTGCTGGTGATCGAGCACAACCTCGAGTTCGCGAGGCTCGTGTCGGATCGGATGATCGCGATCGACTTCGGCAAGGTGATAGCTGAAGGTCCGCCCGATGAAGTGCTTGCCTCTGAGGCGCTGCGCGTGGCCTACTTCGGCGCAGAGGGCGACGTGGACGTCAACGACGCTGGCGCCGAAGTCACGAGTACCGGCAAGGGAGAGGATCAGCATGATGTTGCGCAACGCGCGTAACGAGGACTCGGCCGGGCCTGCGCGCGTCGAGGTCGTGGACCTCGCGGTTCAGTACGGCGAAGTGACGGCCTTGCGCCCTGTCTCGGTGGCGATCGAGCCCGGGACCGTGCTGGCGGTACTCGGGCCCAACGGTGCGGGCAAGACGTCGTTTGCAAACGCGCTCAGCGGAGTGATTCGCAGCGAGGCGACGGCGATCAACATCGACGGTGAGGACTACAGCGGCCTACCCGTCCTACGCTCGCGCGCGGCTCGGCATCGGGCACCTGCCTGACGCCCGCGCGATCTTCCCGTCCTTGACGGTCGAGGAGAACCTCAAGATGGGCTTCCACACCGACCGCGGGAACGTGCGGGGCGACATCACGGCCGCCTACGAGCTCTTCCCCAACCTGGGCCGACGCAAGAAGGTCAGCGCCGGCAAGCTCTCGGGCGGGGAGCAGCAGATGCTCGCGCTGGCTCGCCTGTTGGTACGGCCGCCGCGTGTGCTGATCGCGGACGAGCTCTCCCACGGGTTGGCTCCGGGTGTCGTCGCCAACCTGTTCAAACTGCTGCGTGGGCTCAAGGGCACGTCGACGATCATCATCGTCGAGCAGTTCGTCACCCGCGCTCTGGCGCTGGCGGACACGGTCCTGGTGCTCTCGCACGGAGACGTCATGCACCTCGGCCCAGCGGCGTCATTCAGCCCCGATCAAGCGGCCGAGTTCTACAGCCTGCAGCCTGCTCGCCAGGCCTGAGAGCCGTCAGGGGAGCCCCCTCGGCTTGTTGAGAGGGCTCCCAGTCACAAGCGGCTAGTGAGCCGCCATCACCGTGGTGGTGAAGTCCACCGGCTCGCTCGATACGAGCGGCTCCAGCGGCTGCATCTCGTGGACTGCCGGCAGCACCTCCTTGGCAAACAGCCGAAGGCTCTTCTCGGCGATGTCGTACGGCATGCTGCCCATCTTGAAGACGCAGCAGATCTGCTCGGGATGTAACCATTCGAACGTGCGCTGGATCGCCGCGATCACCTGGTCGGGCGTGCCGATCGGAGCGTCGGTGCCGTACCCGAGGCGGTCGGCGAGGACGCCATCCCGGCTCTCCAGCAGACCCCGGTCGTCCTCGGCCCCCTGCGCCGCCCGCATCTGATCGCCGAGATCCGCGTAGTAGTCGTAGCCGCCGATCTTGCGGAAGTCGACGCCGCCGAACTCGTAATTGACGATCGAGCTTCGCGCCAGACCGTACTCGTACCGCATGTACTCCTTCGCCTGCTCCTCGGTCTCGGTGCAGATCACGTGGAGGTGGAGGATCGGGTTGGCCGGTTCGCCGCCGGCTTCGCCACGCAGACGATTGAACTCCTGGAGCTCGCCGATGTAGTCCTGCAGCCCCCGCTGCGGCACGACCATCGGCTTGAGCCCGAGCTTTGCCGTGTAGCGGACGCTCTCTGGGCTGCCCCATGCGACGCGGAAGTTGTCCACGAGCGCCTTCGAATCCCGCGGGCGCGGGCGCATCGAGAGATCGGGGCTCTCGGGGCGCTGCGAAACGTCCGGAACCTTGAAGTGCTTGCCCTGATACGCAAAGCGTTCGTTCTCGATCAGACCACGAACGATTCTCACCGACTCGTCGAACAGCTCACGCGACACCGTCTGGTCGACGTTCATGCCACCGTATTCGCGCCGGGCGATGCCGCGACCGAAGCCGATCATGATCTCGCGGCCGTCTCCAGCCATGTGCTGAAGCATCGAGATCTGCTCAGCCACACGGACAGGGTTGTGCCACGGAAGGACAACCACGCCGGTACCCAGGCCGATCCGCTCGGTCCTGCCTGCCCAGTAGGTCAACCACTGAAGCGGGTCGGCGATCATCGTGTACGGCGTGAAGTGATGCTCGACTGTCCAGATCGAATCGTAACCAAGCGGTTCGACAAGCTCTCCGAAACGCAGCTCCTCTTCGAAGGTGAGGTTATCCGGACCGTCGCCGGTAGGCGACACCCTCCCTTCCTCGACGTCTGTGAACCGCCTCAGGTCGTCCGAGTTGTTTGCCAACAGGCTTACGCCAACCTTCATTCCGTCACCAGCCTCTCTCTCCGTGTTACCTGGTCAAGGGTGGAATGTCGATGAACCGGCTGCATGCTCCGGAAGTGCACAGACGCGTCGTGACGGCTAACTTCCCGTCGCGTCGAGCATGGCCATGCCTTCCATCATCAGGCCCTGACCGACACCCGAAAACAGCGCCTGCCTCAACTGCAGGGTCAAGGCACGCCTAGCAAAACGTGTTACGAGTCGCGGGCGCTCGACCATGAACTGAGCGAGCTCCCAGGCGCGTGGCAACAACTGCTCGCGTGGCAGAACCTCGTTGACGACACCCAGTCGGAGCGCCTCGTCGGCGTCAATCCGCTGACCGGTCAGCAGGAAGTAGCGCCCGCGGTTGGGCCCGAGCAGCGCCGTCCAGACGACGTGCACCCCGTCGCCGGGGAGAATCGACCCTGGGAAATGGACTTCGTCGGAGAAGTAGGACCCCTCCGCAGCAAGCGTGATGTCAGACAGGAGGCCGATCTCCGCGTGGCACGTTGACGGGCCATTCAGCGCCGCGATGATGGGCGCCTCGATGTTCATCAGGTTGTTGATCAGTCGCTGCCCGTCGCGAATGATCGACGCGTACCACGCCGCTGTGACCTTCGCCGGTATCGCGTAAGGGTTGTCCGGGTCGTCGGGGTCAAACTGAAAATCCTCTTTGCGTAAAAACGCTTCACCGGATCCGGTGATGATGACCACCTTGTTTTCCACGTCACCACCGATGTCGTAGAAGAGCTGGCCCATCTCCTGGTACACCCTGATGTCCCAGATGAGCTCGTCACCGTTGGTGTGGAACTGTGCTTCGAGAATTCCGTCCCGCCGCTCCAGTTTGCACCAGTCGTACTTGTCGCGGTAAGCCTCGAAGGTGGTCGGCATCTGCTCTTCTCTCCCTCTGGTGTGCTGACTTGCTTCCCGTTGCGCACTGACGAAGGAGAGGCGCGATACGCCGCTCTGGAGCTCTCCCTCTCTATCCGCCGATAGATCTAATTCGTATCATACATTACAATTTTAATAAAGACTGCTTGGCACCCAGCCACTGGCCGAGTACCTGCTGCGTGCCGCTGCCGATCTCGGGCCCCGCGCCGCGCACGGCGGGGAAGGCGCCATCCTGCCGCCAGGGGAGCCGGCAGACCTGAACTGGCTCGAGCCAGCGTGGCGAGACGGTTGTGAACAGATCTGCACTCACCCACGGTGAACGGGCGACGTCCTCGCCGGCGACCACGTAGTCGAGCTTGTCGCTGAGCGGGGCTGGCGACACCGCGCCGCTGTGCTGCGCATCGACCAGGTTGCGCCCATTGGCCGTTACAGCGCCCTCGAACTGGGAGAGCGTGATGGCGGCGCCGTGGCCGCGTCGTCCGGCCGAGAGAACGCCGGCGAGTGCGAGCAGCAGCGCGTGGCTTGCGGCGAGCGCGTCAGAGAAGCCCACCGTCATGCCGCCGATCGGAGCCTGGCCGTCGTAGCGGATCAGTTCCTCGACACCTGCCGCGCTGGTCAGCACCGGCGCATAGGCGCGCAGCTCGCTGCAGTGAGGCGTGCTCGCCGAACCCCCGCATCGAGATGAACGTGCAGGTCGGGTTGGTCTCGAGGACGACCTCGGGAGCGATGCCCCAGCGCGCCATCACCCCGGGGGAGAGGTTCTCGATGATTACGTCAGCCTGGTCGGCGAGCCGCCGCAGCGTCTGGCGACCCGCCTCGGTCTTCAGATCCAGGGAGACGCTCTGCTTGCCACGATTCAGCGCGTGGAAGTACTCGGTCACCTCCAAGGCCGGCGCGTCGGCCGCGGGGGGGCGTACGACCGAGGCTCCCCGCAGCCGCGTGTTGTCCGGCCGGCTTGGGTTCTCCACCTTGACCACCTGGGCGCCGAGGTCACCGAGTGCGGCCGATGCTGCGGGTCCGGACCAGACCCATGCGAGATCGAGCACGCGCAGACCCGTCAGTGGCTTGGGTGCCGGGTCGACCGCGACGCTCTCAAGCGTCGCATAGGCCCGATCCGGGGCCAGGGCACCGGGCGATTCGAACTGACGCCAGCGTCCGGCGAACGAATCGAGCGCCAGCACGTCAGCGCAGGTCTCAACCGGACCGCCCGGGAACTTGGCGGCGATCATCAGGTCGGTCAACTGCTGACGCGTATGCCTGGCGATCCATGGAGCGATCAGCGCGTCGGCGGCTGCGGGGGCGGTGCGTGCGAGCACGCGTGGGTCACGGAACCGCTCGTCCTCGAACAGTGCAGGAGCGCCGACCATCTCGGTCAGCGCGGCCCAATGCTCGGGCCCCCGACCGATCAGGCAGAAGAGGCCATCTTCGGCTTCGAACAGCCCGTACGGGTAGCAGCCGCCACAGCCGCTGGCGCGGCGGCCGTCGCGATACCAGCGCGCCCCGTACGGCTCGTACATCCTGATGTTGGTCGCCACCAGCCAGGCGCCGACATCGGCTGCAGCCACCTCAGTCTCGGCGCGACCGTCGATCAGGGCCGCGACTGCTGCCGCGGCGACATGCGCGCCCACCAAGGAGTCCATGGTGCCGTTCGGCAACGGCAGCGGGTCCATGTCCGGGTTTCCGATCGCCACGGCGATACCACCCGCGGCGCAGGCCTCCGCCTCACTCAGGTCGCGGCGGGGGTCGGGTGCTGTGCTGCTGCTGCCCGTGACGGCAACGCGTACGGTGGCGCGAATCTGCGGCGCTGGCGTGTTCGCGCGCGTGAGCAGGATGTCGACGCCGGAGCGTGCAGCGAGTGGGGGCAGCGGTCCGAGCCACTCGCGGTCGGCAGGATCCGGGGTGAACTCACCAACCGCGTAGGTCTCGGCGCCGAGGTCGGCAAGCCAACGAGCGGCGACGTGCAGCGGCCGAGATGAGCCGTGCACGCCGACGCTCGTGCCTTGGAGGAGAGGAGAGATGGTGGTGCTCACCGCGGTTATCGTAGTATGAATCATTCAAATGATGTGGAGGACTGAAATCAAGATCGCAGACCTCGTTCGGCCCAGCGATCTCGTGATCTGGGGTCAGGGAACGGCCGAGCCGCGAACGCTCACACGTGCCCTCGTCGATCAGCGCGCCGACGTTGACGGCGTGAGCGCAGTGCTTGGAGTTCACTACTCCGACACCTTCAAAGCAGAGCACGCGGACCACATCAAGTTCAAGGGGTTCGGCGGGTACGGCACCAACGCGGTGCTTTCCAAGGCAGGTGTACTCGACGTCATCCCATCGCACATCTCGCGTGCACCATCGATGATCCGCAGTGGAGCGCTTCCGGTCGACGTGGTGTTCGTGCAGGTCAGCCCACCCGACGCCGACGGCCGCCACCGTCTCGGCCTGGCCGCCGACTACCTGCAGGCAGCGATCGAACGGGCGCGGGTGGTTGTGGCAGAGGTTAATCCGGGAGCACCCCGCAGCGAGGGGGACACGCTGCTCGATCCTGAGCAGATCACGTTCGCGATCGAGGCCGCGGAGCCGCCCCTGGAGTTGCCGCGTTCAACGCCGTCCGACACCGAGCGCACGATCGCCGAGTACGTCGCGGAGCGTGTCCCCGACGGGGCGGTCCTGCAGTTCGGGATCGGAACCATTCCGGACGCGGTCTGTGTCGCGTTGGCGGGTAAGCGAGACCTGGGGATCCATTCGGGACTCATCAGCGACGGCGTGCTTGACCTGATCGAGGCCGGCGCGGTGACCAACCGCAAGAAGGAGCTCGATCAGGGAGTCTCGATCGGCGGCGTGATCTTCGGCACCCGGCGCCTTTACGAGTTCGCGGACCTCAACCCGGCGGTCCAGTTGCGCTCGCTCGAGTACACGCACGCGCCCTCGGTGATCGCGCACTTCGATGCGTTCGTTTCGATCCAGACCGCAGTGGAGGTCGATCTCACCGGCCAGATCAATGCCGAGACGCTTGGTGGCGTCCACATCGGTGCGGTCGGTGGGGCCAACGATTTCGTGCGCGCCGCGGCCGCCTCGCCGCACGGCCACTCGATCACCGCGCTTCGCGCAACCACCACTTCAGGAAAGATCTCGCGGATCGTCCCGAAGTTGCAGGACAGCGTCGTCACTACGACGCGCAGCGACGTGGACCTGGTGGTCACGGAGTACGGTGTCGCTGAACTTCGCGGGCGCACCCTGCGCGAGCGCGCGGACAGCCTGATCGCGATAGCCCACCCCGACTTCCGTGCTGCCCTCACCGAGGCGGCAGAAAGGCTCTGCTGATGTCCGGTCTCTGGTTCGAGCAGCTCACCCCCGGCCTAACCGTCGAACACAGCCTACGGCGGACGGTTACCGAGTTCGACAACGTGATCTTCTCGTCGCTCACGATGAACACCCAGCCGCTGCACCTCGATGAGGAGTTCGCGCGCAACACGGAATTCGGACAACGGCTCGTCAACAGCCTCTTCACGCTTGGGCTGATCGTCGGGATGACCGTCACCGAGTTGACGCTGGGCACGACGGTCGCCAATCTGGGGTTCGCGGAGATCGAGTTCCCGGCGCCGGTCTTCCACGGCGACACGCTGGGGGCGGTCACCGAGGTTGTGGCGGCACGCCCGTCCGGGAGCCGTCCGGAAGCTGGGATCGTGACCTTCGAGCATCGCGGTTACAAGCAGGGCGACGTCTTGATCATGCGGTGCCGCCGCACCGCGCTGATGCTGCGTCGGCCGGAGGATCCAACAACAGGCGCGGAGGTCTAGCCGTCAGATGGACTTTGAACTCTCGGATACACAGGCAACACTGCACGCCGAGGCGCTGGCGCTGGCGCAGCAGTTCTCGCTCGACTACTGGCTCGAGCACGACGAGAAGAGCGAGTACCCGTGGGACTTCATCCGCACGTTCGCGGATCACGGCTGGCTCGCGACGATGATCCCCGAGGAGTACGGCGGCGCCGGGCTCGGCATCACCGAGGCGGGACTGTTGCTGCACGCCATCTGCCGGTCGGGCGCCGGCACGAGCGGCGCCTCGGCTATCCACTTCTATATGTTCCCGCCGGCTCCGATCATCCGTTTCGGCTCGGAGGAGATGAAGCAGGAGTACCTGCCGCGCATCGCTCGCGGGGAGATCACGATGGCGTTCGGGATCACGGAGCCCAACGCCGGCTCCGACCTCTCACGAATCACCACGAGTGCCAAGCGCACCGACGACGGCGGCTGGTCGATCAGCGGGCAGAAGGTGTGGACCACCAACGCCCAGAACGCCGACAAGATCCTGCTGATCGCACGCACGTCCGAGCGGCGAGACGACGCGCCGCTCGAGGGTCTGACGTTGTTCTTCACCGACCTCGACCGCACGAAGTGTGATATCCGCCGGATCGAGAAGCTCGGTCGCGCCGCAGTCGACTCCAACGAGGTCTTCATTGATGGCCTGGAGGCGACCGACGCGGACGTCGTCGGCAAGGTGGGTGAGGGTTTCCGTGCGCTCCTCGATGGCCTCAACCCGGAGCGGATCGTGATCGCCATGGAAGCGGTCGGGATCGGCCGGGCGGCTCTGGAGCTGGCCGCCAACTACGCGCGCACGCGCGTTGTGTTCGGTCGGCCGATCGGCCAGAACCAGGCTGTTGCGCACCCGCTGGCGGAGGCATGGGCCGAGCTCGAGGCCGCCGAGCTGATGGCGCTCAAAGCCGCGGCCCGGTTCGACGCAGGGCTGTCGTGCGGCAAGGAGGCAAATGCCGCCAAGTACCTCGCCGCCGAGGCGTCATTCCGTGCATGCGACGCCGCGCTCCAGACCTTCGGCGGGTTCGGCTACGCCAAGGAGTATCACGTCGAACGGCTTTGGAGGGAGGTGCGGCTCTACCGGCTCGCGCCCGTCTCCAACCAGCTGATCCTCAATTACATCTCACAGCACGTGCTGGACCTGCCTCGCTCCTACTGACGTGGATGGCAGAGCGGGCCTGGCCAGATCATCTCGGCTTGAGCGCGAGCCCGATCTGCTCCGCGGTCTGCACGACCGCCGGTCGGATCTGGTCGAGCCGACGGCTCATACGGTCAGCCGGCCCTGCCACCGACAGACCGGCGAGCAGCGGGGCCTGCTCGCCGCTGCCTCGGCAGATCGGGGCGGCGACCGCCATCACGCCGTCGATCGTCTCTCCGCGGTTCAGCGCGTAGCCCAGAGCCGCGATCTCGCGGATCTCCGCGACGATCTCATCGGGCGCGGTCTTGGTCGATTCGGTGAGTCGCCCGGGTGGCGACTCACTCATCAGTTCCTCGAGCGCTGCCGGTGCCATCGCGGCGATGAAGAGCTTCCCGATGCTGCTCGCGTAAAGCGGGCGCGCCTCGCCGAGCGGTGCCGCGTAACGGATGTACTGCGGCGCCTCGACCTGCTCGACGTAGATGATCGAGCTGCCGCTGCGCACCCCGAGGATCGCGGTTTCGCCGACCTCGTCGACCAGTGCCTCCATCATCGGCCGCGCGACCCGCGGGAGTTCGAACTGGTCAGGCAGGCGGCCGAGCATCCTCAGCATCCGCGGTCCGAGGACGTAATGTCCGGCATCGGCCTCGCGCTCCAGAAACCCATCGGCCGCCAGCGTCTGGACGAGGGCGTGCGCCGTGCTCTTGGGAAGCTGCACACGGCGCGCCAGCTCCGAGAGGCTGAGGCCGCCGCCATCTGTTGCCACAGCCTCGATGATCTCCAGCGATCGGCGTGCCGCGCGGTGGTGTGCAGGCTGTTCGGGCACGATCTCCGACGATACCGGCGCGTCGCCGGCTACCCGGCCTGCTGGATGTCGCGGAGCGCCCTGCGGTTGACCTTGCCGTTGGGGGTCTTCGGCAGTGACTCAACGAACTCGATCACACGCGGATACTCGTGCGGGCTGAGCTGCTCGCGGACCAGCGTCTGCAGCTCCGCGACGAACTCCTCGTCGTCGCGGCTGGCCACGAGCACCGCCTTCACGACCGCGCCGCGAAGCTCGTCGGGAGCGCCGATGACCGCCGCCTCGGCCACATCCGCGTGCTGCAGGAGTGTCCGCTCCACCTCTACCGGGCTGATCGTCCAGCCGGAGGCGATGATCACGTCGTCGGCCCGCCCGGCGTACCAGAAGTAGCCGTCTTCATCGACTCGGCTGAGATCCTTGGACCGGAACCACTCGCCTCGGCGCTTGACTGCGAGCTCGCCGGTGATGTTCGCGGCAACAGGGCTTCCGTCGGCATCGAGCACGGCGAGCTCGCAGCCCGGAAGAGGCTTGCCGAGCGCCCCGATTCGGGGCTCGTAATCACTGAAACCGGGATAGTTGCCGAGCACGACGCCCGTCTCGGTGGTGCCGTACATGCCTCGCACGCTTGTGCCTGTCGCCTCGAGGAAGTCCCGCTGCGCCGCCGGGTCGAGCTCCTCCCCGGTGTACGAGGCCTTCTTCAGCGCGGCAAGCTCGCCGGCCCTCCCTGAGCGCAGGATCATGCGGTAAATCGTGCTCGCCGCGGCCAGGTTGGTGATGCGCAGGTCCACGAGGGCATCGATCAGCGGTTCGATCGCGAAGCGTCCGGAGAACGATCCCAATGCGACCCCGAGCGACCAGGGAGCGATCGTTCCGTGCCACAGGCCGTGCCCCCAGGCTGGCGAGGACGGACAGAAATAACGGTCCGATTCGCGTAGCCCCAGGGCGAACAGGCCCGCGCGGGCGAGCGTCACGGTTGCACGATGGTCGTGCTTCACGGCCTCGGGCAGCTGCCGCGACGTGCCCGATGTGTACTGCAGGACGGCTAGGTCGTTCGCCTCGCGTCTGCGGGGTGTAGTTCCCGCTGTGCTCGCCGAGCGCGGGAGCGATATCGGTTTCGAACTGCAGCACGCGATACGGCGAGTTCCGGAACGCCGGCGCCGTCTCGGCGTCGACGATCAGGCAGGTCGCGTCGCAGTCCTCGATGCGATCACGCACCGCATCGGGGCCGAAGAGGGTGTAGAGGGGCACCGCGACGGCGCCCCTCTTGATCGCCCCGAACAGGCTCGTGTAGAACCCGGCAGAGGGTTGCATCATCACGGCGACGCGGTCGCCGGCCGCGACGCCGATGCTCTCCAGCAGATGCGCGAACTGCGACGTCGCGCGACTGAGCTCGCCGAAGGTCAGCTCCTCGCGCCGGCCGTCGGCATGTGCGATCCGCGCAGCGACCCGATCCACGGGATGGCGATCGAGGCATTCGTGAGCGATGTTCAGGTGCTCGCGGTCGCCGTCGAACAGACTCCAGAGCTGCTCCCAGCTGAAGTCGGCAATCGCCTGCTGATAGCTGGCGGTGCCGAACATCTCGCTCACGATCAGGCTCCGCGGCTCGGTAGCTCCACCGTCGCCGTCCCGCGGGCGGACTCTTCACCGTCCTGGTTGCGCGCCTCGAGCTCGAGCTCGACGGTTCGCTTTGCAACGTCGACCGCTCGCACCACGCCGCCGCAGGTGACGAGCTCGCCGATCAGGTTGTGACGCCTGACCTGAACCATCAGGCGGCGCACGGTGCCGTCGTCACCCATCCAGTCGGTCACGGCATGGCCCATCCAGGAGACCCGCTCGGGCCCGTAGTCGTAAGCGCCGGGGACGCCCGACGCGCTGCGGCGAGGTCCGGGTCCCAGTGGACGCGCTCGGGCGGCTCCGGAACGCCCCATTCGTTGGGGATGCCGAGTGCCGGGTGCCGGTCGAACAGGTCGAAGGCATCTCCGTGCGCACGAACGTACAGACCGCCCCAGCCGAGCAGATACGCGATCGCGGTCGTCGCGGTGTAGGGACCCTTGGTCACCTCGGGGATCGCATCGCCCACCTGAACGTCCTCGATGAATCGGGGCTCGGCGCCGCGGCGGCGGGCGGCCTCGGCCCGGTAGCGCTCGGCGATCTCGGCGATCTGGTCCGGCGTCCACTCGACGCGGACCGGCTGATACTTGCCCTTCTCGCGTGCGGCATCACGCTCGGTGCGGAAGCAGTAGGACTCGCCCTGGGCCACCACGTTGCCGGCCGGATCCTTGAACGTGACCTCGTAGATCTGCTGGAAGGCACGACCGGCGAAGCGGCTCGGGCGCTCGATCAGCGCCTTCAGCGTGGCCTCGCCCTCGAGTGCGTCGCCCACTCGCAGCGGTCGCTCGAAGCGGAGGTCGGCACCCGCGAACATGGCGTGGATCCCGGGCAGTCCGGTGACATAGCCGCTGAGGATCTTGTCCATCGCGAAGAGGATGCTCGGCGGCGCCAGCACGCTTCCATGCGCGTGTCGTCGCGGCGTAGGCGGGGTCGGTGAACAGCGGGTTCTGATCGCCGATCCCAAATGCGTAGTGCCGGATGGCGTCGTGGTTGAGCTCGGTCACGTAGGACCGCCCCCGGCGGATCGGCTGCCCGATCTTGCTCCTCAGGGCTTCAAGCTCTTCGTCTGTGACCCGGGCGAACTCCACGGTCGTCATATGCGCGCTCCACTCCAATTGCCATGCCGTTCAGTATCAGGAACGACCATACCGAATACGGACCACGTAGTCATCTAAATGTTTGATCTGATTGCTGACACGTGCGGAAGCCAAGATCCGCTTGCGCCAATTGATATATATGATAAGAAGAATGACCGAAACCTTGGTGCTGTTGAGGGACAGCACGGCCATGATTCGACAAGGCGGCGCGCCCCGACGCGTCGTGGCTGAGCACTAGGAGAGTCTGTGACGCAGGTACTCAACACCTACATCGTTCCCGGCCTCGTCATCGGCTGCATCTACGCGATCGGCGCTTCCGGGCTCGTGATGGCGTACACGACCTCCGGGGTGTTGAACCTGGGATACGGAGCGATCGCGTTCGCGATCGCGATGATCTACTACGAACTGCACACCATCCACGGCATGGCCGCCTGGCCGGCACTGCTCCTTTGCGTTCTGGTGATCGGTCCACTGATGGGCATGCTCCTGTGGAAGGGGCTCTTCCAATGGCTCTCAGGCCTCGGATTGCTCGCCGGCTTGATCGCGGCCATCGGGCTCGCGATCGCGATCCCCGCGCTTTGTCTGATGATCTTCAATCCGGGCGAGATCACCTACGCGCCGGCGCTGTCGGAGTCCGGGCAGAACCTGCACGTTTTCGACTCGATCATCGTCTCCACCGACCAGTTGTACGGCGTCGGCGCGGCCCTGATCGTCGCCGGTGGGCTGTATTACCTTCTGCGCTTCACGACGACTGGTCTCAAGATGCGCGCGGTCTTCGACACGCCGACGGTCGCGGCGCTGACCGGTACCAGCCCAGCCACGATCAGCAACGTCAGCTGGATGCTGAGCGGATCGCTGGCTGCGATCGGGGGCGTTTTCCTTGCGCCGCTGCTCGGCCTTACGTCCGGAGTGTTCCTCACCCTGACCGTCGCGAGTCTCGCGGCGGCCTTGGTCGGCGGTCTGCGGTCGATACCGATCACCTTCGGCGCGGCGATCCTCATCGGTGTGGCTTCGAGCGCCATCAGCGGCATCGATCAGTCGAGCCCGCTGCTGTCCCTGGGCGTCCAGCCGTCGCTGCCGTTCCTGGTGATGGGCGTGACGCTGCTGCTGCGGCCTCGCGGCATCACCTCGGGGCAGGCGGCCCGGAAGGCTCTCGAGCCGCCGATCAGAGTTCGACACGCTGCGGACGCACGCGGCCAAGGTCACGCCGGGCGTCGCCGTCATCCTGGTGGTCCCGCTGATCTTCAGCGACTACTGGACCGGGGTGGTCGGCCTCGGTCTCATCTATGGGGTGATCTTCCTCGGGTTCACCGTGTCGCTCGGGAATGCCGGTCTGCTGCCGCTCGGGCAGGCGGCGCTCTGCGGGATCGGCGGCTTCATCGGCGGCGGTCTCGCAGCGTCGCAAGGTGTGCCGATGCTCCTGGCGATCCTCCTCGGAGGAATCGCCGCGGCGCTGATCGGCGCGGCCCTCGCCCTGATCGGCGGACGGCTCGGCTCGTTGGAGTTCGGCCTGCTCACGCTGGCCTTCGGGCTCTTCGCCGACAACTTCCTGTTCAACATCAACGGTCTGGTGCCATCGATCACCGGCCGTAACTTCAAGGAGCCGGTGCTGTTTGGCTGGGACATCAGGGGCGTCAATGCCCAGTACTACCTGTTCGCAGTGGTCCTTGGGCTGGCGCTCCTGGGCGCCGCGTGGTTCAAGCGACGCGTCGGCTCGTTCTACGTCAACGCCGGACGGATGAACGAGTCACTGGCGGGAGCGACCGGCGTGAACGTGCGCACCGGACGCGTGGCCGCGTTCGCTTTTGCCGCGTTCCTCGCGGGCATCGGCGGTGGGCTGATCGGCGTCTACCAGCTGAACCTCTCACCCGGCGACGTCAGCACTACGTCGGGCCTTGTGTGGCTGGCGGTCGTCGTCCTCATCGGCATCAGGTCCTACAGCGCCGCGGTCGTCGCGGGGATAGTATTCGCGGTCTTTCCGGCACTGGTGGCGCAGTGGCTGCCGATTCGTTTGGGGCCGGTGTCCACGGTGCTGTTCGGCCTCGGCGCGCTGGGCCTCGCGAAGGATCCGCGCGGAGCGCTGGCCATGAATGCCTCGCAGCTTCAGGGCGCGATCCGCGCGGTGCGGCATCGGTTCGGAAAGCCGCAGCCCGAGGCGAGTTAGCGCACGCAGACCGAACGTTCGCGCGGCGGCGTTACGGCGCCGTGTCGCTGTGGTTACGAGCCTGCTGCCAGGACATTAGGCTGAGGTTTAGTCGACACGTGCGCCCTGTCCGTCTTGCCAGCGGGCTGGTTGTCTGTGGTTGAGCCGTCGCGACACTGCGGCAGGTTCTCAGTCGAAAGTCGCAAGAGAGAGAGGAACGCGGTGCACCGCATCATCAGGAATTTGAAGTGGTTGCTAGCGGCCGGTGGCGCCGCTGCGCTCGCCATATCAGTCGGAGGGCTAGGGCTGTCAGGCGCCTCCGCGAAGGGTTTCAAGGGGTCGATCAAGATCGGCCTGATTTCGGATTTCACTGGCAATCTTGAGGTGGCGTCCAATGCGCAGGGGGCGTTGGCGTATATCGATCACATCAATGCCGCTGGTGGTGTTGATGGTTACAAGCTGGTGGTTAAGGAGTTTGATGCGCAGTCCTCGCCGACCGCGGCGGTTCAGGCGGTTCGCCAGGCGATTGCGTATAAGCCGGCGGGGATCATTGGCGCGAGTTTCGTGATGGGCAGCGGGTTGCCGACGCTTGCCAACAGTGGGATTCCGTCGGTTGGTGATGGGTTCATCTCCGGTTGGACCGGTCATAAGAACCTGTTCCCGGTCAACGGTGATTTTGCGACGCATGAGAGCTTGGTTGATCTGCTTATCGCCAAGAAGTACGGGCATTCGACGAAGGTCGCGTTCATCGGCTCGGCGATCGACGCTCCGCAGCAGAAGGTGCTTGATAACCATGCTGCGGCGGCTGGGATCACTTTCGTGATGAAGGACTTCTCAGAGCAGTTGGTGCCGACCTCGCCTCAGTATCTGTCGATGGCGCAGCAGATCAAGGCCAGTGGTGCTGGTGCGGTGGTTGACTTCGGTATTGAGGACATGGCCCCGCTGCAGACCGACCTCAATCAGCTCGGCGCTTCGAACATCAAGGTGATCGGAAGCGATATGCCTCCGGCCAGCAGTGCTGCGAACGGGCTGCTTGTCGGGCTTCCATGGGCGACCAACGTTGTGACCGGCGACCCGGGTGTCACGACCTACATCAAGGCGATGAAGAAGTACGGCTACGGCAGCGAGATCACCTCGGCCGCATATGGGCCGTTCCGTTACGCGCAGGCGGCGCTGCTGGTCGAGGGTCTGGAGAATGCGGGCCCGCCGTTCACCAAGGCCAAGGTCGTCAAGGCGCTCAGCCAGGTCAAGAACTTCACGGCCGGTGGCATCATCGCGCCCGCGTCGTTCCCCGCCTATCAGACAGTCGGCGGCACCTGCGACAACGTCGCTTCGGTTGTCAACGGCAAGTGGACCTCGCTGATCAACGGCAACAACCCGTTCATCTGCGCCAGCAAGTCCTACTCAGCTAGCTGAGCAACCCGATTCAACCGGCAGGTGGGGAGGGGCCCAGACCCCTCCCCACCACCGGAGCATCTAGGAGATGGGGCTGCCCGGTGTGCCGGTCCCGGACCCGTAACGCGGTGGCCGCTTCTCCTGGATTGCACGCCGCGCCTCCCGCGAATCACTGCTGTCGGCGAGCCTGCTGGTCAAGCTCTGCTCGAACTCGTACGCGGACCCCAGCTCCATGTATTCGATCGTGTTCAGGCTTTCCTTTGCCGTGCGGATGGCCAGCCGGCTATGGCGCGCGATGCGGCGGGCCATGGCTGTGGCGGCATCGATCAGCTGCTCGTCGGGGACGACCTCGGCAACCCCGCCGTAGCGCATCAGCTCGTGACCGGATACTGGGTCGGCGGTGTAGTACATGCGTCGCACGACCTGCTGCGGTACGAGGCGCGAGAGATGCTTGGCCGCACCCATCACGCCGACCCCCACCTCGGGAGTTCCGAAGCGGGCGCTCTCACCGCAGATGACGATGTCACACGAACCGGCGAGCGCTACCCCGGTGCCGAGCGCCGATCCGTGGACGGCGGCGATGACAGGTACGGGACAGTCGTAGATCGCCGCGAACGCCGCTCGCACGAGCTCCATGCGCGCCGGCGAGTTCGCCGACGTGAGGGACATGAACTCTCCGAGGTCGTTTCCCGCCGAGAAGTGCTTGCCGTCCCCGAGCAGGATCATCACGGCAGCGTCTGGGAGGAGTTCGTCGACCCGAGTGAAGAAGTCGCGGATCTCCTCATACATCGCCTGACTGACCGCGTTCACGGGTGGCCGGCGCATGACCACTGTCCCGATGTTCCCGGCACAGGACACGTTCAGGAACTCGAATTGATCCACCCTGCCGCCCTCGGAGCTCAAAGCCTCAGCTCGCTCCTCGCCGACCGCATGCATGGTCGGCGAGGGCGCTGTTCATCGCAAGCGGTGGCTAGGCCGCCACGTCGGCCGCGGGCAGTGCGGCCTCGTGGAGATCGGCGTCGATCTGGTGCGCCGACGGAAGGACCTCTTTGGCGAACAGTTCGATGCTCGCCCGGGCCTTGTCGTAGGGCATGTTGCCGAACGGCGTGATCAGCGTGATCTCCGTGAAGGACGAAGCCTTCTGGGCGGCGGCGATTCGCTCGATCAGCTGATCGGGGGTCCCGATCAGGAAGTTCGACTGATCGTAGGCCGGCATCGCCTTCTTCTCACCCACGCCGTCGTTCCCGGTCAGGCGTCGGCGCAGTTCCTCCGCTGAGACCGTGGAGGTGGCGTTCCCGAGCCGCGCCGCGTAGGTCTCGTAACCCTTGACACCCTGGAAGTTGGACGGATCGTTGAGACCGTAAGCGTTCATCACGTCGGTGTTCGCCCGCTCGAGCCAGCTGACGGCTTCCTTGGCCGCCTCGCGGTCTGGTGCGCAGTAGGTGAACATCAGGTTCCGCGGCTGGCAGGGGGCAAAGCCCATCTCCTGGCGGATCGTGTTGACCTTCTGCACGTCCTTGGCGGCTTCCTCGAGCGGCTTGTTGCCGATCAGGAGCGGCTTGAGTCCACGGCGCGAGATCAGCTCGAGCGTGGGGCCGGTGGCAGAGCCGCCGTAGAGGCGATCGAACAGATCGGTGCTGACGGGCTTTGGCCGCAGGGATGTCTCCGGAATCTTGAAGATCTCTCCGTCATAGGAGAAGCGGTCCTGGGTGAAGGCGAGTTCGAGGATGTCGAGCGTTTCGACCAGCCGCTGCGTGCTTTCCTCGCGTGGAACCCCAAGGGAGTCGAACTCACTCTTGGCGACACCGCGCCCCAGCCCGATCGTCGTGTAGCGGCCGTTGGACATGATGTCCAGGAAGGCGATCTGATGGGCGAGCCTGACCGGGTTCCACCACGGAACGATCACGAGCATCGTGCCGAGGCTGATGTGCTCCGTGCAACCAGCGAAGTACGCCAGCGCCTGCAGCGGGTTGGGCGACAGCCCGTAGGGCGTGCCGAAATGTTCGGCGGCCCAGACACCGTCGTAGCCCAGAGACTCGGCCAGGCGCGCGTTCGAGAAGGCGCTCTGAACCATCTCCCAGTCGGGGATCTTGGGAGGTGTGTCCCAGTCCTTGGCCTGCACTCGTTCCCAGTCGTCCGAGTTCCCACTGACTATCCCCAGGTTCACTTTCAACTTCATCTCTTACTCCTCCTGACAAGTCGTCGCGCGTCCGGCCACCTGCGCTGCAGGCAATCCGCTGCGTACAAGCGTTTTCAGAGCTTCGAGCCGCGCCAACGCCCGAGCGAATCGTCGCTCCGAGCTTCATCGGCAACCGCCGCGAACGCGGCCAAGTTTAACACCGAAACGGCCCTACATGCAAATCATTTAGATGCTATGACGGCGTCCTGACCGTAAGTCGCCTCGGCCGCCGCCGGAGTCAGTCGTCGTCGCCCAATTCGGCAGTGACCCCGTTGACGGCCTGGTGATAGCGCAGGCGCGACCAGCGACCGGCAGCGTCCGGATTGCCGGCCACCGGCTCGATGATCTCGATCATGTTGCCCTCCGGATCCTCGAAGATCGCAAACCGCACATTGTGCGAACGCAGCTCGTCCTTGGGGTGGGTGACCTTCGCGCCGGCGGCCTCGAGACGGTCGAGGGCGGTGTCCAGGTCGGCGACCAGGAAACCCCAATGCAGGTACCCACGATCGAGCACAGCAGCGACCGGGTCCTTGTGTCCTCCCGAATGCCTCTGCGAGCCCTCGCGCGAGAGGATCTCGAGGCGGAACCCGTTCGGCCCCATCAGCAGCGACCCCTTGATCCCGGCCTCCGGGATGTCGAGCCGATCCCGAACGTCTTCGCGCAGGCCGAATGTCGTCTTGTACCACCCGGTCATGCCCTCAAAGTCGGCTACGGATATGGCCACGTGGTCAGCGGGACCGGCCACCAGGGAATCGCTCATCACTTCTCCTTTGTAAACGAGATCGTCAGTGGGTTGTTGCCTGGTCGTGGCGCATCCGCGCCAGCGACCCCGGCCGCGGCTCTTCCCCCGCAACGGGGATCGGCTGGACCAGCTCCAGACGGTTCCCCTCGGGGTCGGCGACGAAGGCGATCCGGGCCCCGATGTCGGGGTAGTCGCCCCTGAAGCCGAGTACCTTCGCGCCGGCCGCCTCAAGCTGGGCGAGGGCTCCGTCGAGGTCGGCAACACGGAGCGTCCAGTGGTGAAAGCCCTGGTCTTGGGTTCCCTCCAGCGGCCCCTCGCCGCTGCTCGGGGGCCGCTTCGACCCCGGTCGCTCGAAGATCTCGATGCACAGACCGTTGTCCGCGCTCATCAGCAGCGCGGACTGGGTCCGCGGCTCCTCGGTATAGATGCGCTCGCCCTCACCCTCGTGCAGACCGAACGCCTGCTTGTACCACGCCACCTGCGCCTCGAAATCAGACACGCAGAAGGCGACGTGATCCAGATACCCGATGGGCGTCGAACTGCTCATTTCCCTCTCCTTCATCGCCGCTTGAAGCCGCCGCGGCAATCCGCGTATTTGCTCTAAATCATATAGTGTCTTACTGTGCGCTGAGTCTAGTCAGGAGCTCGCAGCCTGGTCAAGAAAGGCGTTGTTGACGATGATCAGTCTCGCTGATACCTTGCAATCGGTTATATCTATAAGATCTAAACGACCGGGATCGGGGACGGAGAGGAATTCGCCGGGCGCGTCTGCTGGGCGGAACGGCCCCTCCAGGTCACGGACGAGCCGGAGCCCAACCCAATGGAGGGCGCCGGCCCTCTGCGCGTGAGGTACGGCTGCTTGCCGTTCTGATCATGGGATCCCTGTAGCGAAGCAATCGAGCAGACGCGTAGGGCAATCAGTTGATGTAGGGCGAGGAGGAGGGTTAGACGTGAAGCAGGTAACGAGGCATCTGAGGTGGTCGGTAACCGCGCTGGTTGTGGCGCTGGCCGCCGCCGCTTGGGGAGTGGCAAGCGCATCCGCTGCGAAGCCCCACAAGGCAGGTTTCAAGGGGTCGATCAAGATCGGCCTGATTTCGGATTTCACTGGCAATCTTGAGGTGGCGTCCAATGCGCAGGGGGCGTTGGCGTATATCGATCACATCAATGCCGCTGGTGGTGTTGATGGTTACAAGCTGGTGGTTAAGGAGTTTGATGCGCAGTCCTCGCCGACCGCGGCGGTTCAGGCGGTTCGCCAGGCGATTGCGTATAAGCCGGCGGGGATCATTGGCGCGAGTTTCGTGATGGGCAGCGGGTTGCCGACGCTTGCCAACAGTGGGATTCCGTCGGTTGGTGATGGGTTCATCTCCGGTTGGACCGGTCATAAGAACCTGTTCCCGGTCAACGGTGATTTTGCGACGCATGAGAGCTTGGTTGATCTGCTTATCGCCAAGAAGTACGGGCATTCGACGAAGGTCGCGTTCATCGGCTCGGCGATCGACGCTCCGCAGCAGAAGGTGCTTGATAACCATGCTGCGGCGGCTGGGATCACTTTCGTGATGAAGGACTTCTCAGAGCAGTTGGTGCCGACCTCGCCTCAGTATCTGTCGATGGCGCAGCAGATCAAGGCCAGTGGTGCTGGTGCGGTGGTTGACTTCGGTATTGAGGACATGGCCCCGCTGCAGACCGACCTCAATCAGCTCGGCGCTTCGAACATCAAGGTGATCGGAAGCGATATGCCTCCGGCCAGCAGTGCTGCGAACGGGCTGCTTGTCGGGCTTCCATGGGCGACCAACGTTGTGACCGGCGACCCGGGTGTCACGACCTACATCAAGGCGATGAAGAAGTACGGCTACGGCAGCGAGATCACCTCGGCCGCATATGGGCCGTTCCGTTACGCGCAGGCGGCGCTGCTGGTCGAGGGTCTGGAGAATGCGGGCCCGCCGTTCACCAAGGCCAAGGTCGTCAAGGCGCTCAGCCAGGTCAAGAACTTCACGGCCGGTGGCATCATCGCGCCCGCGTCGTTCCCCGCCTATCAGACAGTCGGCGGCACCTGCGACAACGTCGCTTCGGTTGTCAACGGCAAGTGGACCTCGCTGATCAACGGCAACAACCCGTTCATCTGCGCCAGCAAGTCCTACTCAGCTAGCTGAGCAACCCGATTCAACCGGCAGGTGGGGAGGGGCCCAGACCCCTCCCCACCACCGGCTCCCACGTCGGATAGTTGACAGAGCGCGGTTGCGACCAGGGGGTAAGAGAGCCGATGTCAGAGGCGATCGATGTCGTCAAACGGTATGCCGCGGCGGCGACGGAGAGCATGCCGGAGGACGGGAGCGGAACCAGTGCCGAACAGCGGCTGCAGCGGCTCCTGGACATGCTCGATCCGGAGATCCGTATCTCGGTGGCGGCATCGCTGCCGTACAAGGGCGAGTACGTGGGCCATCAGGGGTTCCTTGCGCTGGGTGAGCAGTTCGGCAAGACCTGGCAGGTGGTCGACAACGGAGCCGCTGGGTATTCCGACCTCGGCGACGGTCGCGTCGTGGGCTTCTACAACCCGACGTTCAGGTCGGTGCAGACCGGCCGGACGGTGTCGTTCCGGGTGGTCGAGATTCTCACGGTGCGAAACGGCAAGATCGCTGAGCTCAACCCGTACTACTCCGACACCGTCGGTCTCGTCGAGGCGCTCACGCCGTAGGTATTAGAGCTTCACGCAGACGTTCTTGGTCTGCAGGTAGGAGTTCAGACCTTCGAACCCCTTCTCGCGTCCGAAGCCGCTCTTGCCGAATCCACCGAACGGGAGCTCCGCGCCGCCGCCCACGCCATAGGTATTGACGTAGACCTGGCCCGCCCGGATGCGCTTCGCGAAGCGGTGCGCCCTGGAGAGCTCGTGGGTCCAGATCGACGAAACCAGCCCATAGCCGGTCCCGTTGGCGATCGCCACAGCCTGGTCGTCGTCATCGAACGTGAGCATCACCATGACCGGCCCGAAGACTTCCTCCCGCGCGATCGGCATCTCGGGACTGACGCCGTCAATCAGCGTCGCCCTGTAGTAGTTGCCGCCCGCGAGGTGCGAGTCAACCGCGGCCTCCCCGCCAGTCACGACGGTTGCTCCAGCGTTCCGCGCATCGTCGACCATCGCTTGAACACGAGACAGTTGCCGTGCCGAGATCAGTGGACCGAGGTCGGGGTCGTCAATTCCGGCTCCGAGCGTCGTGGACCGCAGCCTGGTGGCGATCCGCTCGACGACCTCGTCGTGAATCGAGCGGTGGCACACGATCAAGGTCGCTGCCGAACACGCCTGACCCGCGTTCTGCATCATCGCGTTGGCCACGGTCGCGGTGGCGACCTCAAGATCAGCGTCCTCGCACAGAATCGACGGGGACTTCCCGCCCAGTTCGAGCGTGACGGGGACGACGTTCCGCGCAGCTGCCTGCATCACCAAGGTGCCAACCGGCACGGATCCTGTGAAGGTCAGCTGATCGATGCCGGGGTGACCGGCCAGAGCTCCGCCGACCTGCTCACCGAGCCCGGTGACGACGTTGACCACTCCGGCGGGAATGCCGGCGTCCAGCAGGAGCCGTCCGAGCGCGATCAGCGAGAGTGGAGCCTCTTCGGCGGGCTTCAGAACGATCGCGTTGCCCGCTGCCAGCGCGGGCGCAAGACCGCGCGCGCCGAGCTGTAGCGGGTAGTTCCACGACGCGATCTGCGCGGACACCCCCATCGGCTCGCGCGTGGTGAAGTCGACGAAGTCAGGGCCGATCGGAATCGAGGTGCCGAGCATCTTGTCGGCGAACCCCGCGTAGTACTCGAAGTAGCGGGCCGCTACCTGTACGTCGGCCTTGGCCTGGCGCAGGGGCTTGCCGGTGTCGAGGCTCTCGAGGTTGGAGAGTTCGTCGGCGCGGTCGCGGATTCGCCTGGCGATCTCATGGAGCGCCCGACCGCGCTCGGGCGGAGCCACGTCCGCCCAGCCCGGCTGAGCCCTGCGTGCTGCGTCCACCGCCGCGTCGACGTCGGCCTGCCCGCCGGCCGGGAACTCCGCGAGCGGCTCACCGGTTGCCGGATCAAAGGTCAGCATCGTGCTGCCGTCGAGCGCGGAGACGCTTTCTCCGCCGATCAGCATCAGCGGCTGAGACAACGCGTCGCCGACCGATCCCGCACGCGCGACGTTATTGCTGCGCATTTCCGTCTCCATGAGTTCCGCCTCCCTCGTGGCTCGCTTAGCTATAAATCATATAGCGGCTTGCGTTTGTGAGACTCTAGCGCGGGCGCTCGCGCCCGTCGAGCACAGGTCGCGCGGGCCGTACTCAGCTCGTGCGGACTTGGTCAACCAGAGGATGAGGAGACGCGATGGATTTGGAACTGAAGGGTCGAACGGTCCTCGTGACCGGGGGAAGCCTGGGGATCGGCAAAGCCATCGCCCTGCGCTTCGCGCGGGAGGGCTCGAACCTAGTTCTCTGCGCTCGTAACCAGGAACGGCTGCTCCAGGCGCAGGGGGAGCTCGAGGACCTTGGCGCTGCGGTGCTGACCGTCGCCTGCGACGTGACCGAACCGGAGTCGGCCGCGCTCGTGCTCGAGGCGGCGCGCGAGCGGTTCTCGACTGTCGACGTGCTGATCAACAATGCCGGCACCGCCAAGCCGGTGGAACTGCTCGATACGACCGATGCAGACTGGCACGACCTGTTCGAGCTCAACTTCTTCAGCACGGTCCGCTTCACCAAGGCGTGCCTGCCCGTGATGATCGAGCAGGGCTCGGGCCGGATCGTCAACATCGCCTCGACCACCGCCAAGCTCGCCGAGGCGGGGCATCCGATCTATGGAGCGACCAAGGCCGCCATGCTCAGCTTCTCGAAGACGGTGTCAACCTCCTTCGCCAAAGAGGGCATCCGCTGCAACGCGGTGCTCCCGGGGATCACCTACACCGAGCTGGTCGAGGGCAACATCGCTGCCGCGATCGAGGCTCGAGGCGTCACGCGTGAGGAGGTCATCGCCGGCGCGATGAAGCGCTGGCCGGTCCCAACGGGTCGCTTCGGCGAGCCCGAGGAGGTCGCCGACGCCGTAGCCTTCCTCGCGTCACCCAGGGCGGATTGGATCACGGGAGTGAGCCTGCCGATCGACGGAGGCACGATCCCTGTGGTCGGCTGACACAATCTTTCAGAGTTCAGGAGCGACTTGATGGCCACGACAACGGTCTCACTGACCAGCCTTTCCCACGGCGCCGGGTGTGGGTGCAAGCTCCCAGCCGCGGATCTGCTGCCGATCGTCACCGGCCTGGTCGGCGCCGAACCGGATCCACGGCTGCTGGTCGGCGCGTCGTCCGGAGACGATGCGGCGGTATTCGCACTCACTCCCAACCTGGCACTCATCCAGACGGTCGACTTCTTCACGCCCGTCGTCGACGATCCCTTCGACTTCGGGCGGATCGCGGCTGCCAACGCGATGTCCGACATTTACGCCATGGGAGGGGTCCCGGTGCTCGCGCTCAACGTGGTCGCGTTTCCGCTCGAGCGGCTCGGTGGAGATGTGTTGCGGAGAATCCTCGAGGGTGGGGCGGCCGCATGCGCCGAGGCGGGCTGCGTCATTGGTGGAGGCCACTCGATCGATGACCCCGAGCCCAAATACGGTCTCTGCGTGACGGGTACCGTCGATCCCGGTCGGATCCTCGCGAACGACACGGCGGAGCGCGGGGACGTACTCGTGCTCACCAAGCCGATCGGCGCCGGGGCCGTGATGACAGCGGCCAAGCGCGGCGTGGCCACTCCGGAGCAGCTGCGCGCCGCTGTGTCGGTGATGGCGACATTGAACGCCCGTGCAAGCGCGCAGGCACTCGCGGCAGACGCTCACGCAGCGACCGATGTCACGGGCTTCGGACTGATCGGCCATCTGCGCTCGTTGACGCGTGAGAGCCGGTGCTCCGCTGAGGTGCGAGCTGAGCTGGTCCCGGCTCTACCGGGTGCGCTGGAGCTGTTGGATGATGAGAGCGGGGTCTCCGGCGGCCTGCGACGCAACGCCGCCTACGCCGACACGTTCACCACGTTCGAGCCCGGTGTCGACGCGGCACGCCGCCGGCTCGTCTGTGATCCGATGACATCCGGGGGGCTCCTGGTTGCGGTCCCGCGTGACCGCGCGGGTGACATCGACGGAGATGTGATCGGCGAGCTGACGGACGGGCCGGCTGGTGAAGTCCACGTCCTCTGACGACAAACACCCTGATCATGGAGCGGCTGGGGCCGGTGCCCCGACTGGCCTTCAAAGCCGGCGAGCCGCGGCGATCCCGCGGCAGGAAGGTTCGACTCCTTCGTCGCTCCGCCAACTTCCATCCGTCGACCGGCTGGCAAACGCGATCGCCCGCTCCACGCTCGCCCAGCGCCGAGCGGAGCTGCTGGCCGGCGCGGACGACGACGTGGATCTCGTGGCTCGCGCCGGCGACCTCGCCAGGCCGTCGCTGCGCCGTGTGATCAACGCCACCGGAGTGATCGTGCATACAAATCTCGGTCGCGCCCCGTTGTCGGTGGCGGCGCGCGCGGCGGTGGCGCGGGCAGCTCAGGGCTACACGAACCTCGAGCTGAGCCTTGACTCCAATGAACGTACCGCTCGTCACTTTCACGTCGAGCGACTGCTGTGCGAGCTGACCGGCGCGGAAGCGGCGACGGCTGTCAACAACTGTGCCGCGGCTGTGCTCCTGTGTGCTGCCGCACTGGCCGGCGGTGGCCGCGAGCTGATCGTTTCCCGTGGCCAGCTCGTCGAGATCGGCGGCGGCTTCCGGATTCCAGAGGTGGTGGCACAGGCTGGCGCACGGCTTATCGAGGTGGGCACGACCAACCGCACGCGACTGGCTGACTACCGCCGTGCGATCGGCGAGCAGGCCGGGGCGCTGCTGCGAGTACACCCGTCGAACTTCCGTACCGTCGGCTTTGTCGAGGATGTCGGGATCGCGGAGCTCTGCACTCTCGGCGTGCCGGTCATCGACGATGTCGGCTCCGGCGTGCTGGTCGATGGAATCGAGGCACTGGCCGGAGAGCCATCGGTTCGCCACTCGGTGAAGGCTGGTGCAGCGCTGGTTTGTTTCTCCGGCGACAAGTTGATGGGCGGCCCGCAGTCGGGCGTCATCGTGGGACGCCGCGAGACCGTGGACCTCTGCCGGCGTCACCCGCTCGCGCGCGCGATGCGCATCGACAAGTTGTCGCTGGCCGCGCTCGAGGCAACCCTGGCGCTGTACCGCGATCCTGAATTGGCCCGTCAGGAGATTCCGGTGCTGGCGATGCTGACTGCCCCACAGGAGGAGCTGCAGCGGCGAGCTAACGCGCTGGCGGAAGCGACCGGCGGGGCGGTGGTCGAAAGCGTCGCGCTGGTCGGAGGCGGCGCCCTGCCGCTGCTCGAGCTGCCGGGCCCAGCCGTCGCGCTGGACGGCCACGCTGACGCACTGGCGGGAGCGCTACGCGCCGGCGATCCAGCGGTGTTGGGCCGCATCGAGCGTGGCAGGCTGCTACTGGACCCGCGCACCCTCACCGATCGCGATGTCGCCGAGGTGGGGGTGCTGGTGCGAACGGCTCGCAGGTGACTCAACACAGCGAACCGCTGACGGTCGGGACGGCCGGGCACATCGACCATGGGAAGAGCGCCTTGGTGGCGGCGCTGACCGGGGTGGACACGCACCGACTGCCAAGCGAACGCGCGCGTGGGATGACGATCGTCCTCGGGTACGCGCCGTTGCCGCTGCCCAGCGGGCGCCGGCTGTCACTGGTGGACGTGCCCGGGCACGAGCGCTTGGTGCGCACCATGGTCGCGGGAGCGACGGGCATAGACCTGTTCCTGTTGGTCGTCGCCGCTGACGACGGCGTCATGCCCCAGACCATCGAGCACGTGCGCGTGCTCGAGGCACTCGGCGTGGAACACGGCGTCGTGGCGGTGACGAAGAGCGATCTGATCGATCCGAGTCTCGCCATTGAGGAGGTCGCCGAACTCCTGCCCGGCGCCACCGTCGTCGCCTGCTCGTCGCGCACCGGTCAGGGGATCGATGCGGTGGCGGCCGCGCTCGATGCGGCCGCCGCGGCGGTCGCCGGCCGCGCACGAGCCGGGGGACCGCCCGTGCTGCACGTCGATCGTGTGTTCACGATTCACGGCGCCGGCACCGTCGTGACAGGCACCCTGTGGTCAGGAATGGTCGCCCGCGGCGACCGGTTGACGCTCCTGCCCTCCGGTCGCGAGGTGAGGGTCAGGGGTGTGCAGGTCCACGACGAGCCGGTCGAAGCAGCGGACGCCGGGCAGCGCGTCGCGATCAACCTGTCCGGGGTTCCGCGTGAGCTCGTCTCCGTCGGTGACGTGCTCGCCGGCCCTGAAGCCGACCTGCGGGCGGGGTATCGGATCGAGGTGCGGTTGACGAGCCTGCGGGAGCCGCTCACCGACCGCGAGCGCGTCGTAGCCCACCACGGCACCCGCAGCGTGGTCGCGCGCGCCGTGCATCGGGAGGGCGACCACTGGCAGCTGCGCTGCGAGCAGCCGCTGATTGCGGCCGCTGGGGACCGGCTGGTCGTACGCCGCCAGAATCCGCCCGAGACGCTGGGGGGCGGTGCGATCCTGCAGGTGGGCGCGAAGCGAAAGGCTCCGTCCCCGGAAGCGCCCGCGCGCCGGAAGGCCCCGTCACCTTCGCAGGAACTCAGTCCCGCCGCTCGGGCGCTCGAGCAGCGGCTGCGTGAGGCATGGTGCGAGCCTCCGAGCGATGCCGAGCTTGGAGAACTTCAGTCAGAGGTCCCCGCGCTCGTCGCCGCTGGGCTTGTGGTCCGGATCGGGCGGGCGATGCACGCTCACATCGATGCCGTTGCAGATGTCCAACAGCGGGTCGAGCGGATCATTGCCGCCGAGGGCAGCGTCACGCTCGCGCGAGCGCGCGACGAACTGGGTACGTCCCGCAAGTACGCGCAGGCGCTACTGGAGCATCTCGACGCCGCGCGCGTCACCCGTCGCCAGGAGGACGACAGCCGCGTGCTGAGAAAGCAGCACTCGCTCGCGGGCAACCATGATAGTAATTATCTAAAAGGTTGAGCCCGAAAAGGAGTCGCCATGACTGAGAGCGAGTATCAGGTCGTCTGGCCACTGGGACGCAGCGCCGTCCAGAAGATCGAGGTGACGTCGGGGGTCGAGGGCCTGGACGGCAGGAAGGTCGCGTTCGTGTGGGACTACCTCTTCCGGGGCCCCGAGATCTTCGACGCGATCAAGAGCGAGATCACGGCACGCTACCCGACGGCCCAGTTCATCGACTACGAGGCGTTCGGCAACATCCACGGGTCGGACGAGGAGGAGAAGGCGAGCCTCGAACTGCTGCCCGAGCGCATGCGTGAACACGGCGCCGACGGTGCGGTGGTCGCGGTCGGCGCTTGAGGCAGTTGCACGCCCGCCGTGTTGCGGGCGACGGCAGTGCTGGAGGCGGCTGGGATTCCGGCCGTGCCGATTGTGTCGTCAGGGTTTGACGCGATGAGTCGTGCCGTGAGCCGTGGGCTCGGTATTGCGGATGTCCCGATCGCTGTCTACCCGGGTGTCATCCCGACCGACTCGGCGCAGGTGCTCGAGCTCAAGGTTCGCCAGCACGTCGCACCGGCGGTCATCTCATCGCTGACCGAACGTGCGGGTGCTGTGGCCGAACACCGCGACGTCGCTGAGCCGGTGCCGCATCAGATCGTGCACGCCGGTGATCTCGACAGCGTCCAGGAGCTCTTCACTGCGCGTGGCTGGACAGACGGCCTGCCGATCATCCCGCCCACAGTTGCGAGGATCGAACAGGCACTTCGGTTCACCGAGCGTGATCCGGATGAGGTGATCGGTGCCCTGGCGCCCGAGTTCCGCGAGGCGACGGTCTGGAACGTCGCGGTCAACGGCGTGATGGCCGGCTGCCGGCCCGAGTATCTCCCGGTGCTGCTGGCCATAGCCGACGCGCTGGCCGACCCGCGATTCAGGATCCAGGACGCCGGCTCGACTCCGGGCTGGGAGCCCCTCGTCGTCATCAGTGGGCCACTGGTCAAGGAGCTCGACCTGAACTCCGGAACAGGAGTCATGCGTGTCGGGCGCCAGGCGAACACGAGCATCGGCCGTTTCGTGCGCCTCTATATGCGCAATCTGGCCGGGCTTCGAATCCCGCCGTCCGACACGGATCAGGGTGCGATCGGGTACTCGTTCAACGTCGCGCTGGCCGAGGACGAAGATGCAGTTACCAGCATCGGCTGGCCGTCCTACCGTGAGGACAAGGGCTTCGCCCGTGAGGACAGCATCGTCACGGTGCGCAGCGTCGTCACGATCAGCGCTCCGATCTACAGCGGCGGGTCAACCGCAGCCGAGCACCTGGCGACGATCAGCGAGATCTTCGGGCAGGCGATCGGTCCATGGTTCTACCTCGGCCTCGTCTTCGGATCGTGGAATCCGCTGCTCGTCATGAACCCGAGCATCGCGCGCACGATCGCGGCCGACGGCGCCGACAAGGACGCTGTCAGGAGGTACCTGTCTGAGCACGTCGGGACCACCGCCGGCTCCCTGGAGCGCTACGCCCCGCAGGTCGGCCACACCGACTTCACGCTGGCCGAGTACGTCCGCACCGGCCGTGCACCGCGGGAGTTCATGGACTCGGATGACCCCGAGCGATGGATACGCACGATCCCCGATCCCGCGGCGCTCGACCTCGTCGTCGCCGGCAGCCCGTCCCGGAACCAGTCGCGCGCGTACGTCCAGAACCACGACCAGGGCGCGCCCACGACCAGGAAGGTTGACTTGCCGCCCAACTGGGCGGATCTGCTCGAGGCACGCAGACGACTCAAGAAAGGCCTGCCATGAGCGACGCCGAGATCCAGAGCCATGACGTCATCGTGATCGGCGCCGGCATCGCCGGACTGAGCGCGGCGGCAACCGCTGCCGGACTGGGCTTACGCGTCGCGGTGCTCGAACAGCTCGGGCCCGGCGGCCAGCTCCTCGAGAGCACCGTCGTGCACGACTCCGTGCTCGGATCCCAGCCGGCGCCCGACCTCGCGGCGGCGATGATGGAGCGTGCCATGGATGCCGGCGCGACCCTCGAGTTCGCCGCGGCGGATCGGCTGGTTCCAGGAGACCTTCACCTGGTCGAGACGGACGGCGCGAGCTATCTGGCGCCGGCGGTCGTGCTCGCAATGGGCTCGACGCCGCTGAAAATCGGGATTCCCGGGGAGGAAGAGTTCGCGGGGCGCGGCGTCTCGTACTGCGTTGCCTGCGACGGCCCCCTGTTCAGCGCCCAGCCGGTAGTGATGCTCGCCTCCGGCCAGTACGCGGGGCAGGAAGCGGATGAGCTGCGCCAGCTCGTCTCTGAGCTCACCGTCGTCAGCCTGGAGAACGGGCGCTCCGATGGTTGGGCGGAGTCGCTACGGGTGGGAGGGAATCTGCGGCTGATCTTCGATGCAACGCCGGTGTCGATCGAGGGAGATGACGGCACCGTGTGCCAGGTCCGGCTGGCCGGCGCGGACGGCGAGCTGCAGGTGGAGACACGGGGAGTCTTTGTGTGCGCCGGACGTGTGCCCGCGACGGATCTGGTCAGCTCGATCGTGAAACTCGATGAGCACGGGAGGATCGCCGTCGACGCTTCGCTCAATGCCGGCGTACCGGGTCTCTACGCGGTGGGAGATATCCGTGCGCACGCACCTGAGCGGCTCATCAGCGCCGCCGCCGATGGCGTCGTAGCCGCCGCGGCGATTGCCCGCCTGATCGCTCGGCGGCTCTGATACATTGCAATCATTGAGAACTAGCATGAGAGCTCCTCAATGACCGAAGGGAATCTTCGGCTGCAGGCCCTCGAAGCGCGGCTCGAGGCCGCTGAGGCCCAGCTGGAGATACGGGACGTCCTCGCGCGCTACAGCTTTGCCGTGGACAGCGGAGACGCGGACGCCGCCGCGGCGCTCTTCGCTCCCGATGCGGTGACGACGATCGACCAGGGTCGTCTCGTGCTGCACGGTCAGGAGGGCATCCGTGAGCTGGTGCTTGGATCAGAGCATCAGTCGGTCCTACCAGGGTCCAGCCATACGATCGGCCCTGTGCTCATCGAGGTCGACGGTGACGACGCGTTCGTGATCGGTTACTCGCGCATCGATTACTCCGAGGATCACCGCATCAGTCCGATCCGAAGCGCCGCGAACCTATGGCGGCTCGCCCGCAGAAGCGGGAAGTGGGTGGTCATCGAGCGCCAGAGTCAGTTCCTGGGAACGACGGCGGGACAGAGGCTGCTTCACCGGGGCCTCCCCGCAACCCCGTGACCGAGATCGGCCTCTGGTTCGACGCTCGCAATCCGGCTGGCTCCGGGCGGTCCTGGAAGGATGTTTACGGCGAGGTGCTGGAGCTGTGCGAGGAGGCCGACCACCTCGGTGCTCACTCTGTGTGGCTGTCTGAGCACCACCTCTTCGATGACGGCTATCTGAGCCAGCCGTTCACGCTCGCGGCCGCCATCGCCGCTCGGACGCGTTCCCTCCGGATCGGCACGGCCGTCGCGCTGGCACCGCTCCGCACGGCCGCGGAACTCGCAGAGCAATCTGCACTCGTGGACGTGCTCAGCGACGGTCGCCTCGAGCTGGGGCTCGGTGCGGGCTACCGGGTACCGGAATTCGACCTCTTCGGCGCCGATCTGGAGCGGCGCTACGCGACGACCGATCAGCGCGTGCGCGACGTGCGCCGGCTCTGGCAGGACCCGCGCGTACTCCCACCACCGGTGCAGGCGCACCCTCGCATCTGGCTTGGCTACCAGGGCCCGAAGGGGGCGCGGCGCGCCGGTCTGCTCGGTGAAAGCCTCTTGACGGTGAATCCAGACTCGGTCGCGCCGTACCTCGAGGGATTGCGCGACGGCGGCCACGACCCGTCACACGCGCGTATGGCGGGGGGGATCAACGCCTGGGTCAGCGACGATCCTGAGGCTGACTGGCCGGTCGTCGCGGAGCGGCTGACATACCAGTGGAACAGCTACCGGCGCCACATGGTCGAGGGGACCGGTGAGCCGGCGCCCGCCCAGGTCGATCCCGAGGTCTACCGGGCACGGGGCCTTGGAGCCAGACCGGGGCATTTTCTGCTCGCCACGCCGGAGGCCGCCGCGGCCGAGCTCGCCGCCTACATCGACGGCACTCCTGTCGAGACCGTGTTCATCTGGGTTTCGATCGGCGGCATGTCCTACGAGCTGACCCAGCGACACATGCGGACGATCGTCTGCGACCTGGCTCCGCGGTTGAGGCGGCTCGGAGCCGATCGACGTGCGGCTCCGAGATAGAGAAAGGCGGTGTAGCGAGAGATGCGTCGGCTCGATCAGCGAGTGATCGTCGTAACCGGCGGCAGTCGCGGCCTTGGTGAAGCGATGAGCCGGTTGTTCGCACAGGAGGGCGCGCAGGTCGTGCTCTGCGACGTGCTCGACGAATTGGGTGAGGCGGTTGCGTCCTCGATCACGCAGACCGGCGGCCGGGCGGTCTACCGGCATCTCGATGTCAGCCAGGTCGCAGACTGGGAGGCGGTCGTTCCAGAGGTTGAGGCCGCTTTCGGAAAGATCGACGGCCTGGTTAACAATGCGGCCGTGATCGGTGGCGGTCCGATCCTGGATCACACCATGGAGGCCTGGGATCGGGTTGTCGCGGTGAACCAGACGGGGACGTTTCTGGGCATGAAGCACTGCATTCCCGCTCTCCAGCGAGCCGGCGGCGGCGCGATCGTGAACATCTCGTCGTGCGCGGGAATCGCTCCGACGCCGGGCGCCGGGCCTTCCTATGCCGCGACGAAAGCGGCGGTGCGGTTGATGACCAAGAGCATCGCCATCGACTTCGCGAAGCAGAACATCCGTGCCAACTCCGTCCACCCCGGTCGGTTCCAGACCGAGATGTCGCTGGAGATGGGCGACTCGATCTCCGACGCAGTTACGGCGGCCACGCCAATGGGCAGGGTCGCAAGCCCGCGTGAGATTGCTTACGCGTCGCTGTGGCTCCTCTCGGACGAAGCATCGTTCGTCACCGGCGCTGAGCTCTGCGTCGACGGTGGCCTGACAGCCGTATGAATCAGGTTCTGGGTGCGTCTGCTTGAGCTATATCATTCGAATCCAAAAGGTGTTGATCATATGAGTACCGAGCGTTCCCCCGTCCTCCCACCGCGGCTCCCGCGAATGGCCGAGTTGGTTGCTTCGAGCCTGCGGCGGCGCATCATCAACGGTGACCTGGCGGACGGCGCCGAGCTTCCGCGCGAGGCTGAGCTTCTGGCGGAGTTCGGAGTCAGCCGTCCCAGTCTGCGCGAGGCGCTGCGGATCCTCGAGACCGAGGGCCTGATTCGAATCCGCCGCGGGAAGGTGGGCGGCGGCGTGGTTCAGGTCCCCACGGCGCAGAGCACCGCGTACCACCTTGGGCTGACGCTGCAGTCACGCGGTGCGACGCTTCGCGACATCGCCGAGGCGCGCGTCGTTCTGGAGCCTGCGTGCGCCGGCATAGCCGCAGGTCAGGATGCGCGCACGCGCAAGGCTCTGGTTGCGCGCCTGAACGCGTTGATCGATGAGAACGAGGCGTGCGTGGGTGAGTCCTACGCGTTCACTGAGAAGGCTCTGGAGTTCCATGCCGCCATCGTCGAGCACTGTGGCAACACGACGGTGGCTCTCGTTGCCGGCGTTGTCGAGGCTGTGTGGAGCTCACAGGAGCGCCACTGGGCTGAACGCGTTGCGAGCGACGGTGTCTATCCAAACACGAAGTACCAGAAGGACGTGATCCTCGCTCACCGCGCCGTCGTCGAGGCCATCGCCAACGGCGACGGGGACACCGCAACCCATCTGATGCGGCGACACCTCGGCAAGTCACAGCCGTATGTCAGCAATGACGACCATCCGCTTGACGTGCTCGCCACCGAGCCGGGCGCCCGCGCGGCGCAGTGGCTCTAGCGCCGTAGATCCGGTTGTGCCGGCTACGTCGGGCCACGGGCCTTCGCCGCGGACACCGCTTGGCGAGCTCGCGGTCCAGCGGGACCGCGAAAGCGAACAAGCTAGTCTAATTATTTGTATGATTACGACCTAGGCAGTCCGCTGGCTTGCCGGGGTTTGAGCCTGGAAGGCCGAACGGCCGACGCAATAGTGTTTCGCTTATCTACCAATGCCGGGTGGATCACCGGGCTCGTACTCCCGCCCGCTGGCGGCACGATCCCGGTGCCGGCTGATCACGAGGAGAACAACGTGGCCAAGTACGTGTTCGTGGTGTTCACCGAGCCGGTCGACGGGCAGGACGCGGAGTACAACGAGTGGTACTCGGACGTTCACATCCCGGACGTCCTGAAACTCGACGGGATCGTCGCAGCACGCCGGTACAAGTTGGCCGCGATGAACCCGCCACAGGACGGGCACCCGCCCTATCTCGCGCTGTATGAGATCGAGACCGACGACGTCTCACAGATTCCGGACGCGATCAGGCGAGCGGTTCATGAGGGGCGGATGCCGCTCAGTGACGCCCTCGATCAGAGCAAGAACCATACGGCGTACTACGAAGCTATTTGACTCCCGATGCACTTCCCGCGTGATGTCAGCCATGTCCTGGATCGAGCGCTTGACCAGGTCCCAGACAAGATCGCGGTTACGACGCGGTCGGGGTCACTGACATACGCCGAGCTCGATGCGCGCGCCAACACGGCGGCCAGGGCATTGCATGAACTTGGCGTGCGCCGCGGGGACCGAGTCGCTGCCTGCCTGCCTAACGACACGGACATCCTGGTCGCATTTCACGGGGCGATGCGGATGGGTGCGATCTGGGTCGGGGTCAACAAAGCCCTAGCGGTTCCGGAGCAGACCTACGTTCTGCGCGACAGCGGCGCCGTGCTCGCGGTGGCAGAGGCGGAAACAGTCGCGCGGTGGGAGAGCGAGCTAGGCACCCTCCCTGATCTGCGAGCGACTGTCACTGCTGGTGATCTGGATGACCAGGCCAGCTCGCCCATGGACGTTGCGATCGATCCGATGGCGCCGGCCGCGATCGCGTACACGAGTGGGACAACCGGGTATCCCAAGGGCGCGCTCCATTCCCATGCCGGGCTGTTGCTGCCGGGCGCGTATCTGGTAGCGACCCGGCGCTACGACGGCGCGCTGCGCAAGGGAGACTCGTTCCCGTTGACGATCCTGAACATGATCGTTCTCACGACACTTCTCACATCCCAGGCGTGCGCAACCGCGATCATCATGGAGAGCCTGAACGCGCGCGCAATCGCCCAGTCGATCCGCGACGAAGGGGTCACCGTCTGGAACGGTCCGCCTCCCGTCCTGTACACGATGGCCCATGACGATGGGATCCTGCCGAGCGATCTTGCCTCGCTGAGGGAGGTTTGGAGTGGCGGCGCCGACCTCCCCGACGCGATCCGCCACGCGTTCGAGACGAAGTTTCCGGCGCGGATCTTCGGCACGTATGGTCTCACTGAGGCGCCGACCGTCGTGGCGGTCGAGCCCCTCTCGGAGGAACACGTCGCCGGCTCCAGCGGCAGGGTGCTGCCGCACCTCGAGGTCACCATCCGCAACAGCGAAAACGCTGAGGTCGCGACGGGTGCGGTCGGCGAAGTGTGCGTAGGCGTGCGTGATCCAGCGCGGATCCCGGAGCGGCTCCGGCTCGACTGGGGCGTGGAGACGGATGCCGAGGATCAGCTGCCGGCGTACGTTCCGATGCTGAGCTATTGGAACAGACCGGAGCAGACCAGAGCACTGATGCTCGGTGGGGTCATGCACACCGGGGATGCGGGCTCGTTGGATGCTGAAGGCCGTCTTGTAATCTCGGATCGCCTCAACCTCGTGCTCAACCGGGGCGGAGCGAACGTCTATCCCGCGGAGGTCGAGCGCGTCGTCCTCAGCTTCGATCCTGTCGATTCGTGCGCGGTGCTCGGGGTCCCCGATGAACGTCTGGGACAGCGGATCGGAATGCTCGTTCAATTCAAGCCGGGCCGTGAGCCGGACGTCGACGGCGTCATCGGCCACTGCCTCACGCAGCTGGCGCGTTACAAGGTGCCGGAGCTGGTGGCGGTCGTCGAGGACCTACCGCGCAACTCGATGGGAAAGATCGATCGGCGCGCGCTGGCGGAGGTTGGACAGCAGAAGCTTGCCCACGTCGAGAGATGGGCTGAACCAACTGGAGTTGCGAAATGAAGCTTGAACCGCAGGGATCTGACGCCGCGATCTGTGAGCAGGCGACGGCGTGGCTCGACTCCTGGCTCCCGGCTGATTACCGGGACCGCGTCGGTGATTACCGCCTCGATCTGGATTTCCGCCGCGCCTACCAGGCGGCTGCATTCGATGCCGGCTGGTTGATGCCGAGCTGGGGTCCCGAACTGGGCGGCCACAACGTGGGCGAAGAGGCGGAGGTCTGGATCAAGCTCAACTTCGCGCGTCTGTCGGCGCCAAAGCTTCCCAACATCCAAGGGCCGGGCGTTATCGCGCCGGCGCTACTCGAATTCGGCGACGAGTCTCAGCGCTCGCATGTTCGATCCGTGGTCCGCGGTGACACCTGGTGGTGCCTCGGCATGTCCGAGCCTCAGGCGGGCTCTGATCTCGCATCGCTGCGAACGACCGCGACGCAGTTGGACGACGGCTTCCTGGTAAACGGGCAGAAGGTCTGGACCTCGCACGCTCGCGACTCATCACACTGCATCGCGTTTGCTCGCACTGACAAGCTCGAGACCCGTCATCGCGGCATCACAGCGTTCGTAATTGCGATGGACACGCCGGGAATCGGCGTGCGCGCAATCGAGAAGATCGGCGCCGGTGACGAGGAGTTCTGCGAGGTCTTCTTCGACGATGTGCATCTTCCGCCAACCGCGATGCTGGGCCCACTCAATGGCGGGTGGAGGGTTGCCATGGAATCGCTCTCATTCGAGCGGGACATGATCTGGATCATGAATCTGGTGGAGATTGAGCGTGCGCTCGAGCTTTCTGAGATCTCGCTTGCGAAACGGCCGAACGCAGCGCTCAGCATCGAGCTGGAGCGCCTGCAGTGCGACTCGGATTCGATATGGCTGACCGGACTTCGCGGGCTGGGCCACAGACTCGCCCAGCGGCCGAACGCGGAGACTCCGATCCTCAAGCTCTTCTCGACCGAGACGGCACAGCGTGCGTTCGATCTCGCGGCGCGGAGCACCGGCGACACGGCCGCGCTGATCGGGGCCGGCGCCCCGTTCGATGGGGAGATCGTGATGGGTGAGATCGAGGCCCTCGGAGCGACCATCTACGGCGGCACCTCGGAGGTGCAGCGCAACATCATCGGCGAAAAGCTGCTCGGGCTTCCGCGCTAGCTTATTGATCTATATTATTTAGCTTATGGTGCGAGTTCCCATGACATTCGAGGACACTGAGGAGATCGCCCAGCTCCGTCACCGGATCCGGGAGATCATCGCCACCGAGCTCCCGCCGGGCTTCCTGCGGGAGTTCGTCGTCGATGAGAAGTGGCAGGAGATGGCGACGCTGTTCTGTAAGCGGCTCGCCCGCGAGCGGTTGCTCACCTTCGCCTGGCCCGAGGAATACGGGGGTGCCGGCGCGAGCATTTGGGAGCAGACCGCGCTGCGCGAGGAGTTCTGGGCTCACCACGAACCACGAGGCGCTCAGTACATGGGGGTCAACTGGGTCGGCCCGGCGATCATGCACTTCGGTACGGCCGAGCAACAGCGTCGGCATCTCCCGGCGATCGCCGCGGGGGACGAGGTCTGGTGCCAGGGTTTCAGCGAGCCTGACGCCGGCAGTGACCTGGCGTCCATGAAGCTATCCGCCGCGCACCAGCCGGACGGCACCTTCCTCGCGAACGGCCAGAAGATCTGGACCTCCTACGCCGGACTCGCGAACTGGTGTTTTCTGGCCGCGCGAACCGGTGCCGGATTGCGGAAGCAGCAGGGGATCACAGTGTTTCTGGTGCCGATGGATCGCGCAGGGATCAGTGTTCGCCCGATCGATTCGATGATGGGGCCCAACCATTTGAACGAGGTCTTCTTCGACGATGTGGTCCTGCAGCAAGACGAGGTGCTCGGGAACGTCGACCAGGGCTGGTCGGTGATCGAACTCGTGCTCAAGCACGAACGTGTCGGGATCGCCCGATATGCCCGCAGCGACAAGATTCTCGGCGAGCTGTGGAGCTTTGCTCAGGCAGCCGAGGGTCCCGGTGCAGCGGAGCTGCGCGGGCGCGTTGCACAGGCGCTTGTGCGAGCGCGGATCGCGCGGCTGCTCAACTACCGGACTCTGGCGACGAGTCAGAATGGCGGTACCCCACATCAGCCGAGCGTCGCGCGGATCGCATCAACCCTGCTCGACCAGCACGTGGCCGAAATAGCTATGGACAGCGTGGGGGGGTCGGCGCTCGATCCTGACCCCGACGCATGGCACGGTGGCTGGGTGGAGAACGCTTGGCGGTACGCGCAGTCGGCGACGATCGCCTCTGGAACAACCGAGATTCAGCGCCTGCTCACCTCGCGGGCGCTGGTCAATGGAGACTGAGGTGGAACGTCTTTGGCCGGAGGAGGCCCTGGATTTTGAGGAGGCGGTGGCAGGAGCGCTGAGCCGCCTCGGCGGCATCGAGCTCGCACGGCGGTGTGAGGCGCAGCCGGAGCTCCGCGACGCGGAGGTTCGCGGTGCGCTCCGCGATTTGGGCTTGTTGGATCTGGACGTTCACGGCAGCGCGGTTGAGGCTGCCGCCGCCGCGCGGGCGATGCTCGCTGCGGGTGCGGTGGCGTGTCCGTGGCCGCTGGTCCAACAGCTATCTGTGCCCGTGACGATTCGAGATCGGGTGCGCCGTCTCCACTTGTGCGATCGCGAGCTGCGGCGTGCGGAGCACCTTGATCTTGACGGTCGAGCGGTAGCCCTTGACGTCGTCAGCGGTGAAGCACGTGAGGTGGTGGCGCTCGGCGGTCTCGCGCCAGCCCCGCTGGATCCCTTCGGCGTCGCGTGCGAGCTCGGCACCGTGGTCGATGAGGAGCTGGCCGGATCGCTCGGGGTGCACGTGGTTCTGGCCGCTTTCTGGGTCCTTGGCGCACTCGGGCGTGCCCGTGACCTCGCTGTCGAATACGCCAAGGAGCGTCATCAGTTCGGTACACGCATCGCGGACTTCGGGGCCATTCAGTGGCATCTCGCCGATCTTGCGGTGGCGCATGACAGCCTTTGGGAGCTTGCGGGCTTCAGCCTCGGGCGCATGATCGACGAGCGGCTGCGGCTCGCAGACACGCTGGCGCTGCAGCTGACGATCGCAGAGTCGGCGCAGGCGGTGATGAGCCATGCTCACCAGGTGCTTGGGGCGATCGGACTCTGCGACGAGCATGACGTCACCCTGCTGGACCGCCACGTGCAGCCGCTCGTTCGGCGCCCGTCCGGCACGAGCCGGATTCTCGGCCTGCTCGCTGAGGAGATCAGCCGGTCAGGCTTCGACAGCCTATACCCGGTCGCCGCGAGGACGCACGCCTGAGATGCCATTCACCTACGACACCGATCAACGCGACTTCATCGAGACCGTCACCGAGTTCCTAGGCAGCAAACCGGCGCATGGTGAGCTGTGGGCCGAACTGGTAACGCTCGACATACCGGCATTACTCGTACCTGAAGAGTTCGATGGACTTGGGCTCTCCCCGGTGGACATGGTCGCCGTGCTGGAGGCGGCCGGCAGGTTCGCGCTGCCGGTACCGCTGGCGATGACGATCGGTCCATTTACAGCTGCACTGGTCGCGGCCGCCGCCAGCGGCGATGAGGCGGCTCGCCCGATTCTCAGCAGAGTCCTGGCGGGCGCCACCGGAACGATTGCTCCCACGCACAGTTCGCCTGGGGCACCCGAGGGTCCCGCGGCGCACGTAGACGGTCACCGGCTGTCCGTCGGCCGCGTGGTGATCCCCGACGCCGACGCCGATCTGGTGGCGGTGCCGGCCAAGCGGGCCGGTACCGGCGAGCTGGTCCTCGTGGTCGCGTCACCACAGGAGTTGAGGGTCGAGATCGAGCAGGCTATGGACCCGGCCAGCAGGGTGGGCACGCTCGAGTTGGTGGACGCCGAGATTCCTGGCGCGGTGCTGCTTCGTTATGAGCCGCAGTCGGTTCTGCCGATCGCCTGGATCGCGGCCGCAGCTGAACTTGTGGGTCTGGCTGTCGAGCTGCTTGACCGCTCGGTTGCGTACGCACGCGACCGTGTTCAATTCGGTCAGCCGATTGGTCACTTCCAGGGGGTCAAGCATCGTCTGGTGGACGTACATCTCCTCATCGAACGGGCGCGGTCGCTGACCATGTACGCGGCGCTTGCCGTGCTCGAGACGCGCCCCGACGTGATTCGTGCCGCCCACCGCGCCAAGGCGGCTGCATCCGAAGCGGCAACAGCGGCCGCGCGAGCCGCCGTTCAGGTGCACGGCGGCTCCGGCATCACAGCCGAGGAGACCGTCTCCGGGCTCTACCTGCGGGCCAGGCAGAAGAGCATGCTGCTCGGTGGGGCCGACGACCATTACGCGCTTGCCCGGATGAGCTGAGCCATGGCAGACACAGGACCGCTCCAGGTCGAGCGTCACGGATACATCCTGGAGGTCATCCTCAACAGACCGGAGCGTCGCAACGCCCTTGATGACACGCTGATCGCTGAGCTGCGGGACCTGTGGGGCGACGCCGCTGCGCTGAGCGGCGTCCGATGCGTGGTGCTGACTGGAGCCGATCCGGGGTTTTGCTCAGGTGCGGACATGTCGCTGCTCTCGCGCGATCGCGCGGACGCGCCGCTGGATGTACACGATGAGCTGCGCTTCCTGCCCGGCGCCCAGATCGACTGTCCCGTGGTTGTGGCCGTCAACGGGGTCTGCGCGGGTGGCGGACTGCACTTCGTGGCCGATGCTGACATCGTGATCGCGTCGGACAGCGCGACGTTCCTCGACCCGCATGTCTCAGTTGGTCAAGTGTCTGCGCTCGAGCCGCTCGGTCTGTGGCTGCGGACATCCCCCGCCGTAATCACGCGAATGGCGCTGATCGGCTCACCAGAGCGCCTGACAGCCCAGGCGGCGCTTGCCGCCGGCCTCGTCTCCGAGGTCGTTCCCGCAGCCGACCTGGCTGGCCGCGCGATGGAGCTCGCCCGCCTCATTTCAAGGAACTCGCCGGCTGCCGTTACCGCTACACGGCACGCAATCCGCGAGTTCGAAGCATCCCTGGTGGGCGACGCTATGCAGGACGGCTGGGACGCGATTCGCGCACATTGGAATCACCCGGACGCCCACGAGGGCCCGCAGGCGTTCATCGAAAAACGCGAGCCGCGCTGGCAGGCTGGCTGAAAACGAGCCCGTTCACGCGGGGTTTCTTCCGGGCACGCTCTCGAGCAGGATCTGGCGCTCAAGTGCGAGGCGATCTGGGCGCGGCAGACCTTCCCCTCCGTCATAGATCCGGAGGCATCGTTTCACCTGTTGGGGGGGAGCTCTGCAATCTGCCGGGCCAATCCGGTCGCTGTTGCGAGGAGCTCATCAGGCGCTACGACCTGGGCTACGAACCCGAATTGGAGGGCCTCATCCGCGCTGACGAACCGCCCCGAGAGGATCATGTCCTTCGCTCGGCGTACTCCGATCGCAGCAGGTAGCAAGGCGGCGCCGCCCCACGAGGGCAGTAACCCGATTTGCAGGTGTGTGTCGGCGAATGACGCCGTTTGCGAAGCGATGACGACGTCGCAGGCGAGCGCCACCTCCAGGCCGCCGGCGACGCAGGGCCCGTTGATAGCGGCGATGACCGGGGTGTCGAGCGTCAGCAGGATGCCGGGCGGGTTGATCCCTGAGCGCCTGCGCTCGGCGAGAAGCTCGCGATCGTCAACATCCGCGAGGTCAACGCCACTGCAAAACGCCTGTCCGGTGCCAGTCAGGATCGCCACGCGTACCGAATCCTCGCGATCCAGGTCCTCGAGGGCCGTGATCAACTCCGAGAAGAGCTCGCGGTCGATCGCGTTGCGCTTCTGAGGCCGGTTGAGGGTGAGCACCCGGACCCCGGGATGCGGGTCATCGACCAGAAGCTTTGCCGCTCTCATCAGCTAGGTTTCGAGGCCACGTCCGGCGAGCCGGATCTTCGAGTTGTCCCATGTCAGGGTCCGGCGCGTCGGCATTATGCGGATGTAGACCCGGTCGGCTGCGTAGTGCTCACGCGTTCGGGACGGGGTGTTGGTCGGCATCAGGAAAGCTGCGTACTTCTCTGCCAGCGCCTGGTCGATTCGCGAGGTCGCCTCAGGCGCCTCCACCAGCTCCGCGTTTCCGTGCAGGACGACAGCCTTCAGCTCTGCCCAAGCCTGGCCAGTTTCGACGAGGAACGAGACGCGAGGGTCATCCATGACGTGCTTGGCCTTCGCCGACGAACGCAGGGTACGTATGTAGACCGAGCCGTCCAGGAAGACGAACCACAGCGGCACGATCGCCGGGGCACCGTCGGAGCGCAGCGTGGCCAGAATCCCCGTATGGGCGGCCGTCAGAAAGTCCGAGATCTCGGACTCGTCCATCCGGACGCTCACCGAACCGCACCCACGCGTCCTGGCGAATCCCCAAGGCCGGCGTAACCGGCCATCCCCGCCAGGCGCTCCGCGATGATCTGATCGGCCTGGGCCATGATCGAGTCGATCAGGTCGGCACAGGTCGGGATGTCGTTGATCAGGCCCTGGCAGATGCCCGCTGTCCAGATTCCCGCGTCCAGATCGCCACGTTCGTAGACCTTGACACCGCGTGCGCCGGCTACGAGGTGCTTGACATCCTCGAAGGTGGCCCCGCGCCTCTCGATCTCCAGGACCTCCTGAGAGATCGCGTTGCGCGCTACCCGGGCGGTGTTGTGCAGGGTGCGGAAGATCAGGTCGGTCTGGCGCTCGTCGGCTTCGACGATGCGTCGTTTCACGTTCTCGTGGATCGGTGACTCGACCGTGCACATGAAGCGCGTTCCCATGTTGATCGCATCGGCCCCCAACGCGAGCGCCGCCACGAGGCCGCGCCCATCGGCGAAGCCGCCTGAGGCGATGATCGGGATCGTCAACTTGTCCGCCGCGGCTGGCACGAGCACGAGCCCGGGGACGTCATCCTCGCCTGGATGGCCGGCGCAGTCCAGCCCGTCGATTGAGACCGCATCTACTCCGAGCGACTGCGCCTTGATCGCATGGCGGACGCTCGTGGCCTTGTGGATCACCTTGATGCCGGCGGGCCGGAACATCGTGATGAACTCCGCCGGGTTGTTCCCGGCGGTTTCCACGAACCGGACTCCCGAGTCGATGATCACCTGTGCGTATTCGCGGTAGGGAGGTGGGTTGATCGCGGGCAGGATCGTGAGGTTCACCCCGAACGGCTTGTCCGTGAGCTCGCGACAGCGGGCGATCTCGTCTGCCAGGTCGGCCGGAGTCGGCTGGGTCAGCGCCGTGATGTGGCCCAGCGCGCCCGCATTGGCAACCGCGGCCACGAGCTCGGCTCGCCCCACCCACTGCATGCCGCCCTGGACGATTGGGTGCTCGATCCCGAATGCCTCGGTGAAGCGGGTCTTCATCTGGCTCACCGCGGCGCTAGCCGCACAGCGCCGTCGATGCGGATGACCTCGCCGTTGAGCATCGGGTTGCTGACGATGTGTGCCACGAGCTCGGCGTACTCCTGCGGCCGCCCAAGGCGGGACGGGAACGGGGTCACGCTGCCGAGTGCTTCGCGGGCCGCGTCAGGCAGGGAGGCCATCATCGGGGTTTCGAAGAGCCCTGGGGCGACCGTCATCACGCGGACGCCCTTGGAGGCCAGCTCGCGCGCGACGGGGAGTGTCAGCCCGACGATGCCACCCTTTGACGCGGCGTAGGCGACCTGCCCGATCTGGCCGTCGAATGCTGCGATCGAGGCTGTGTTCACGCAGACTCCGCGCTCGCCGTCCTCGTCGGGCTCGTTCCCGACCATCGCTCCCGCCGCGAGCCGAAGCGCGTTGATCGTTCCGATCAGGTTGACCGTGATCACCTTCGTGAAGTCCTCGAGCGGCGTCGGACCCTCGCGCCCGACGAGCTTGGCCGGGTTGGCGATACCGGCGCAGCAGACGGAGATCCGCAGGCCGCGTCCGGACAGGCCGGCGGCCAGATCGACAGCGGCCTGGACCGCGCCGGGGTCGGTGACGTCGCAGGCTCGCGCATGGCCGCCGATCTCGGCGGCGAGCTCGGCCGCGGCGAGCTCGTTGAGGTCGGCAATGACGACCAGCGCGCCGTCCGCCGCGAGCCTGCGCGCGGTCGCCGCTCCAAGTCCCGAGGCACCGCCGAACACTATCGCCGCCGCTCCCTGCGTCTTCATACTGCTCCTCTCTGCGGTCATGCTCGCGCCAGGTGCCGGGCGATGACCATCCGCTGGATCTGGTTGGTGCCCTCGAAGATCTGCATGACCTTCGCCTCGCGCATCATGCGCTCGACCGGGAAGTCCTTGGTGTAGCCGGCGCCGCCGAGCACCTGGACGGCGTCGGTCGACACCTGCATCGCCGCGTCGGTGGCAGACGAGCTTGGCGATCGACGCCTGGCGGCTGAACGGCAGGCCGCGGTCGCGGCGGCGCGCGGCCTCGAGCATCGTCGCGCGCGCGCGACTCGACCGCCGCGGCCATGTCGGCGAGCAGGAAGCCGAGACCCTGGTGCTCGATGATCGGCTTGCCGAACGTCTCGCGCTGCTTCGCGTAGTCGACGGCGCAGTCCAAGCGACGCCTGCGCGAGACCGGTGGCCACCGCCGCGATCCCGAGCCGGCCCGAGTCGAGGGCCTGCAGATGCGATCGACAGGCCGGCGCCCTCTGCCCCGATCAGCCGGTCGGCGCTCGAGCTCGACGGCATCGAAGTCGAGCGTGGCTGTTGTCGAGCCGGTCAGCCCCATCTTGCGCTCGGGCGGGTGCGGCGAGAGACCGGCGCTCGAGCCTGGTGACAAGGAAGCACGAGACGCCGCTGCGTTCCGTCATCAGGTGCGCGCGAACAGGGTGTAGAAGTCGGCCTCGCCGCCATGCGTGACCCAGGCCTTGGAGCCGGTCACCCGAGTAGCCGCCATCGACGCGGGCGGCACGGGCGCGCATCGCCGCCGGGTCCGAGCCGGCGTCGGCCTCGGACAGGCAGTACCCGCCGAGCAGTGTCGCCGCCCAGCATGTCCGGCAGCCACCGGTCCTGCTGGTCCCCGGCGCCGAAGGTGGCCAGCGGCCAGCACGACATCACGTGGACGCTGACCCCGACGCCCGACGCTGGCCCAGACGCCGCCGATCTCCTCCAGCGCCTGCAGGTAGACCTCGTAGGGCAGCCCGCCGCCGCCCCACTCCTCCGGGTAGGGCATCGCCAGCAGCCCGAGCTCGCCCAGCATGCGGAAGACATCACGGGGGAAGGCGCCGTCGGCCTCGGCACGCGGCGACCCGCGGCGCGAGTTCTCCGCGCGCCACTTCACGCGCTAGCCGGACGATCTCCTCGGCCTCCGGGGAGGGCATTGTCCGTTCAGCCGGCATGTGCTCGCGCGGTTATGCGGCCGACCGGAAGGCCGGCGCGTCTTGTAGGCGCGTTCGGAGGTGACCAACGACGCGGCAGAACTCCTGCTGCGTCATGAGTCGTCTTCGTCGGCCTTGCTCCGCAGGCAACGGATGAGAACCTCATCCAGCTCCCAGCACCGAGCGGACAGCTGGCCATCCTCGAGGTCTTCCACCTCCACGCGGATCAGCACACGGAAGTCATCGAACAGCCCCAGGCCCGAATGCATCGTGTGAGGCTCGCTGACCACACGCAGCAGCATCGAGCCGTCGATGATCAGGTCGCCTTCCTCGATCTCGGTCGGCGCAACCCGCTCCGTGGGAATCCTGTCGTTCGCTGTCACGTACATGGTGGGCGTCCTTCGAGTCGCCTGTTGCCAATAGCTAAATCATATAACAGATAAGCCTAGAAGGGCAACATCAGCCGGCCTGCTCGTAGCGCCCGACGATCGTCGCTCGTCCGAGCGTGTGGCTGAAAAGCGTGAAACCGAGCAGTGCAGGAGTTGTCTGCTCGTCGAGTCCAAGAGATTCAACGTCGACTGCGTGGACGACAAAGAAGTAGCGGTGCTGGCCGTGGCCCGGGGGAGGCGCCGCACCGATGAAGCGTCGCATCCCGCTGTCATTTCGAAGCTGAATCGCTCCGCGTGGCAAGCCACTGCCGTCCTCGTCGCCGGCCCCGCGTGTTAGTTCGGCGACCTCGACGGGGATGTCGCACACCGCCCAATGCCAAAAGCCGCTGGCGGTCGGCGCGTCCGGGTCGTACACGGTCACGGCAAAGCTCCGCGTCCGGGAGGGGAACCCGTTCCAGCTCAGTTGAGGCGAGGTGTCGGTGCCCCCGGCGCCGAACACACCACTCACCTGGTCGGTCCCAAGCGTTGCTCCGTCCTGCACGTCGTCACTGCTCAACGCGAAACTCGCCACCTGCGGCAAGTCATCGTACGGGTTCCGATCCAGCGCCATTCCTGCTCCTCTCCTAGATGCCGACAATCCTTTGTCTCAGCATATAGATGATATAAAGGCATCGTGGAGGAGCTGACGCCTACGGCGGAGGCTCTGAGCTCAGGCAGCCTCGGTGTCGCGCTCGCCCGTCCACGACTCGCTTTCGCCACTCGAACGTACGGCCTGCGATCGACCGTAGACCGCCCGGTAGGCCACGACCGTTCCGACGGTCTCACGGCGTTCGCTGCTCTGGCGTCGCTCTGGCCCGATGTAGCCGGTGATGTCCCGGCTCTTGATGCGGCGATCGACACTCCGGCGTTCGCCCTCGTCGGGCACGCCGTCCGTGCTCCAAACCGGGAGATGAACCTTGCGGAGGGTGAAGTGGATTGCGTCCTCGGGACGCCGTTCGTCGCGACCGAGCATCGTGCGCAGCACGCGGAGACCGTCTCGTGCGGCATTCAGGTTCGAGGTCCCGGCGCGGCGCTCCAGTTCGAAGCTCGGGACCTCTCGGATCTCGAGCCCCGCACTCAGCGCGCCAAGTACCAGTTGCGTCTCGATCTCAAAGCCGTCGGCAGATAGGCCGAGGTCCGGGACGTGCCGGCGCCAGAAAGCGCAATACCCGTAGCAGAGGTCTGTGAACTGGGAGCCGTAGAGCGCATTGGCGGCCAGCACGAACAGCTTGTTCCCGGCAGCGCGCAGCCAGGTGAAGTCGGCAGAGCCGCCGCCCTGCATGTGGCGAGAGCCTTTCACGAAGTCAGAGCCGTCCTCGAGCGCTTCAACGAACCGGTCCATCTCCCGCGGGTCGGTGCTGCCGTCGGCGTCGATCATCACGATGATGTCGCCCTTGGCGGCAGCGAACCCCGCTCGCAGCGCGGCGCCCTTGCCGCGTTGATACTGGTGAACGACAACTACGTCGGGACGCAGCTTCCGCGCGAGGTTTTCGGTGCGATCGGTGGATAGGCCGTCGACGATCACCAGCTCATGGACCCATTCAGGCAGGTTTTCGATCACCCAGGGGAGGCTTTCGACCTCGTTCAGGGTGGGGATGACCACGGTCACCTTGGGACGCTCGCCGACGAGCGCCAAGCCTCGCCGATCGTCCGGGGCATCGTCAGTTGTTGTGCGAAGCAAGGTTGACTCCGTCCTTGGACTTGGTGTGTTGTTTCGCGTGCACCCGAGTGGCGCACCAGACCATTAATCGGCAGCAACTGTCGATAGCTCAACCATGCAGGCTGCGAGCCCGCGAAAGTCATCGCCCGTCCCTGGGGGCTTGGTGTTTTGCCAAGCATTCCGCCAGGAAGTAGGGTTCTGCGTCCGTGCCCGATCAAAGCCAACTGCTCGCGCTGCTCTACGGCGCTCATCGTGACCTACGGACTATGTTCCTCGAGTTAAGCGACTGCGCCGAGCCGTTGGCTGTCCGTCGGCGCGTCTGGTTTGAGCCGCCTGATCGCGTCCGCATCGAGGTTCTGCATGGCCCGACCACGATCCGCGTAGGGGTACGGAACGGAGACTCATGGTGGCGTTGGGACGCCGACGACGGCGAAAGCGCCGGTGATCTCGCTCAAGGCGCCCCCCTGCCTGCGCTGCTGGACCTGCACCTCCTCGAACCTGCGCGTCTGCTCTCCACCACGTGGTTCGAGGTGATCGGCACCGGCAGGAGAGCTTCCCGTGACGTACTTCAGGCTCGTGGAACCCCACGCCGGAACTCCGACGGCGTGGAGCGCCGTCTCGAGTTCGAGTTCGATCTCGAGCACGGGACGCCTCTCCATGTCTCCACGTTCGAGTCCGGTGAACAGGTCAATCTGACCGAGACGATCTCAGTCGAGTACGGGCTGAGCATCGACCCAACGGTTTTTGTGTTTGACGCCGACCGAGCATCGGGCGCAACACCGAGCAACCGTCAGACGGTCTGGTTGACCGGGCTTTCTGGGGCCGGTAAGACGACGATCGCCCGGGCGACGGAGCGGTTGCTGCACCAGCTTGGAATCCGGTCCTGCGTTCTTGACGGCGACCAGCTAAGGCAGGGCCTCAGCAGCGACCTCGGGCTATCCCGGGACGATCGACGTGAGCAATCACGCAGAGTTGCTCACGTCGCCACGATCATCGCCGCCTCCGGGGTGGTCCCAATCGTTGCGCTGGTTTCGCCCTATGTCGAGGACCGACGGCTCGCCAGAGAGGTTCATGACAGCAAAGGCGTCGGGTTCCTGGAGGTGTGGGTGAACACGCCGATCGAAGTCTGCGCGGCCCGGGACCCCAAAGGCCTCTATGCCCGCGCCGGCGCCGCCAACAGCGCTCCAGTCGGGGGCCCCGCCGAGGAAGGCTCAGGGCTCACGGGCGTGAGCTCACCCTACGAGGCGCCGGCAAGACCCGATCTCCAAGTCAGCGGCACCGACCAACCGGCGCCTGTGTCAGCTACGCAGATCGTCGAGAGGCTGCTCGCGAAGAGCGACGAAACGCGCCTCTTCGCCATCAACTAACCGGATCATCTAGCCGTACAGGGTCAATCGGCTGTGTGCCAGTCGATCGGTCCGGCCGTGAGCGTGTGAGAGCCAAGCGGGCGTCCGAGCACGCTCCGCACGGCGGCGCTGGCCTCCAGCAGGCGACCGAGATCGACGCCGGTTTCGATTCCCATCTCCTGCAGCATCGAGACCAGGTCTTCGCTGGCGATGTTGCCTGTCGAGCCCGCGGGCACCGGACATCCACCGAGCTCGCCAAAGCTCGACTCGAACGAGGTCACGCCCGCCTCGAGCGCCGCCAGCACGTTCGCGAGTCCCTGACCGCGAGTGTTGTGGAAATGCGCGGTCAACTCGACACCGGGGAGCCGGTCGAATGCGTCCGCGAAGAACTTCCGCACCTGCAGGGGGTTCGCCATGCCGGTCGTGTCTCCGAACCCGATCTCCCTGGCACCGGCGGCGGCCAGGCGCTCGGCGATCTCATACACGCGCTCGGGCGGTATCTGTCCCTCATACGGACAGCCGAATGAGGTGGCGATCACGGCCTCGCATTCCAGCCCGGCTTCGCGAGCGCGGGCGATGACACGCTCGAGTCCGTCGAGTGACTCTGCGACCGAGCGGTTCACGTTGTGGCGGTTGTGCGACTCGCTGGCCGACATGAACACGCTGACCTCGTCGAAGCGGTCCCTGATGCGCAGGGCGTTGTCCAGGCCCCGTTCGTTCGGGATCAGGACGCTCAGAGAGACGCCTTCGACGCGGTCGATTCCCTCCAGCACCATGGTCGCGTCGGCGAGCTGCGGAATCACGTCGGGCCGCACGAAGCTCGTCACCTCCATACGCCGCAGGCCGGTCCGCAGCAACAGGTCGATGAGCCGGATCTTCTCCGTCGTCGGGATCACCTCGGGCTCGTTCTGAAACCCGTCGCGCGGGCCGACCTCACGAACGCGTACCTGCTCTGGCATCGAGAAACTCATCACTCACATCCTGCAGACGCCGTGGCCGGCGTGGGTCGTGGGTATTCGATTTGAACCGTACGTGCCCTCAGCCGGGCACGGATATATTGTAATCATCTATACGTCCCGAACTGAGCTTCAAGCTCGTGGAGCCGACCATGCCGGATGACCTGACCGCGCAGCTCATAGACCTCGAACATGCGCGTTGCCTCGCCATCACCAATGCTGACATCCCTGCGCTGGAGCTGCTCAACAGCGGCGATCTCACCTACACGCACACGGGTGGTCAGACGGAGGACCTTCAGGCCTTTCTCAGCAACATCGCCAAGTACCCACGCGAGATCACACGCGGCGACGACCTGCACATCCGCATATATGGCGACGTCGCCGTGATGACCGGAACGCTCCACGCAACGTTCCCGGCGCGTGACGGGGGAGGCGAGACGATCAAGCTGGACAGCCATGCGCTGCAGGTGTGGGTCAAGCATGGCGAGAGCTGGAAGCAGTGCGCGTTTGCCGCGTCCGCTCAGCTTCCCGACTCGCTCCGCGGCTGATCCGACCGGGAGCACACACGACGCTCGTGGCGCGGAGTTGAAGAGCTTTCCAGTGCGTCCTTGGCCGCCCCTATTGTCGAGGGGATGCTCGGGCATCTGCCAGACCGACGCAACCGTGCCCGGGTCGGGACGCTCGCCTGTGCGGCAACGATCCTCGCTGTGCTTGTCGCGGGGTGCGGAGGCAGCTCGCCGACACCGGGCGCCACGCTGAGCAAATTCCTCTCCGCCTGGAGCGCTGGTCGGTGGGCGTCGATGCGCGCACAGATCAGCGATCCGCCCAAGGACTTCCGCGCGGTCAACGCCTCGGTGTTCACCGGGCTCGGTGTCTCGCGCGCGACGATCACCGCCGGCCGCGTGCGGACCGCGAAGTCGGGGGCCAGGGCGAGCGCGCGGATCACCGAGCGCTACGACCTGCCCCAGCTAGGGGCCTGGTCGATCAAGAGCACGGTCCAGCTGGTCAAGCGACGCAACAGGTGGCTCGTGAAGTGGACGCCCGAAACCATCGATCCGAAGCTCTCGACCCCGGGCGACACGATTGCCATCAACCGCGTTTGGCCGGCCCGCGCGCCGATCCTCGGCGCCGGTGGGGCTCAGCTCACCACGCAGGCGAGACAGGTGGTCGTCGGCGTCGTGGGCCAGCGGATCAAGCAACCGACGGCCGTGAGCAGCGACCTGATCGCCGCCGGCGCCCCGGGCGCTCAGGTGCGTCTGGCGCTTAGGGCAGCCAAGCAGCATCCGAGCTACTTCGAACCGATCTTCACGATCTCCCAGACGCGTTTCAACCAACTGAAGGCGCAGCCCGGGCCGGCCAACGTCTACAACGTCCGCGGCACGCAATTCGAGGCGACAAGCCAGACCGCCGCGATCACGCGACAGCTGAGCGCTCACCTCGTCGGAACGGTTGGGCCGATCACGGCCGAGCAGCTCAAGCAGCTCGGCCCTCCGTACGACGCATCGAGCAGCGTCGGGCAGACGGGGATCCAGGCAAGCATGGAGAAGACGCTGGCCGGGACGCCGACGACGCGCATCGAGGTCGACAACCAAGTCGGCACTCCGCTGACACAGCTCGCCATATTCCGCGGCAAGCCCGGTACTCCCGTCAGCACCAGCATCGACCCGAAGATCCAGCGCGCGGCCGAGGCTGCGCTTGCGACCGCGACCCATCCCAACGTCTCGATGGTCGCGATCAACGCATCGACCGGGCAGGTGGTCGCTGTCGTATCGGATCCGCTCACCACCTACAACACGGCGCTGGAGGGCGCGTATCCGCCCGGGTCGACGTTCAAGGTGCTCACCTCGTCGGCGTTGTTCCGCAGCGGGCTCAACCCATCATCCGCGGCGACATGCCCGGCCACGCTCACCGTCGATGGTGAGGTGTTCCACAACGCGGAGGGTGACGCGCCGATCTCGACCCTCGGGCAGGCGTTCACCGAGTCGTGCAACACGGCCTTCATCGGCCTCGCTACCCAACATCTCACCCCGGCCGATTTCCCCGCCGATCGCCCAGCTCTACGGCCTTCAGCGCACGCCACAGCTTGGTGTGCCGGCGTTTATGGACAACATCCTCAAGCCGGACGGGCAAACCGAACTGGCCGCCGACGCCATCGGACAGGGCAACGTCACCTTCTCCGCGCTCGGCATGGCGACCGTCGCGGCCGCGATCGACTCGGGCGTGGTCCGCGCCCCGCGGCTCGTGGCCGGCGCCCCCGACGACACGGTTCCGACCTCGACGCTGCCGAGCGCGATAGTCGACAACCTGCGCACGATGATGGCGTCGGTCGTCGCCAGTGGCACGGCCAGCGGCCAAGGCCTCCCGGCCGGCACCTACGCCAAGACCGGCACCGCCGAGTACGGCGTGGGGCCAGCCTCGAAGCTGAAGATCGATGGCTGGCTGATGGGCTACCGGGGAAACATCGCCTTCGCGATCGTCACCCACAACACCGGGGGCGGCAACGGCGGACCGGTCAACGGGCCGATCATCGCGAAGTTCCTGAACGCGATCTCCTGACCTTCCCCGGGCGCAGCCGGCCGCCAACGCCGCGGCGGATCTCACCGGACAGGTGGCGGATTCTCCTCGGCGCTCGCAAGCAGCGCCGGGTCCCACTGACACACCGTGCAGGCGTGCCGCAGAGCCGAGCGAGCAAATCCCAGGGCAGTCTGGTGTGGGTCCGGACTCGAGATAACGTCGTTCCAGTCGAGCACGAACTCGCCGAGGCCATCGTCCCAACGAGCCGAATCGGGCGACAGCGACGAGTGCGCGAAGCCCTCGACATGAGGGTAGGCGTAGGCGTAGAAGGCAGCCTTCGGATAGCGCGGATCCCCAGGCCACCAGCCGATAGCCACCTCCTGGGCGTCCATCGCGTTGCGCATGATGAAGTCAGCCGACGGCGGATCGGCGGGCGCCCCGGAGAACAGGCTGACGGCGAGGTCGAAGCGATCCCCACCAGGCATTGACGGGAGTCGAGCGGCCACGGTAGGGGGCGCGGTACTCGGCGAGTACCAGCGCCGCGCTGGTGGCCGCGGCGAAGTAGCGCTCGACCGCGTTGGTGTCGTAGCTCGAGTGCTCCCGATCCTCGTCGAGCGGAACCGTCCACCACACCTCCTGCGGGGCGGGGTCGATCTTCACCGGGCCCGCCAGCGCCGTGGCCGCCTCGAGCACCTCGCCTGCCACCTCGCCCACCGAGCGATTGGGCGTCAGTGCGATCCGGCGGCTCGCACCGTTGCTGTGCTCGGCGAACGCCTCATGGCTGTGGAGATCGAGTCCGAACACGACAGCCCCCGAGCCGTCGGCGGCCGGGAGGTCAAGGGTTTCATAGCCGCGCGCGGTCAGTCGCAGCGCTGCGTGCTGAAGCTGGGGCTCAGGTGCCGCAAGCGTGGCGGCCAGCTTTCCGATCACCTGCGAATGCGCGTGCAGCGTGTCGCAGGTCCCGCTCCAGTCCTGGTAATCCACAGACGGCCAATCGCTCACTGCCCACTCCTGTTTGAACCTGGTCAGCGAAGTTTGCCACGCTTCGAGCGCCCCGCTGCCGAGTCGCGCTTCAGCGCGTCCAGACCCGCGCGCAGGAAGAGCAAACCGCGCGCGCATTCGACCAACGGATCGAAGCTGTCTGGGTGCTCGACGGCCTTCTCGGCCATGGTGATGAACAGGCCGGTGATCGCGCCAGCAAAGACGCGCGGGCCCGAATCATCCGCAGGCAGGCCGAGATCGGAGGCAAGACTGGTGGAGATGAGCTGCTCGGCCTTCTCGAGCTTGCCGCGTAGGACCCGACGCAGGTAGGGGTCCGTCCAGATCGCCCGCATCTTCAGACGCTCGAGCTCCGCGTTCTCCTGGCCTGCGGCGACCCGCGCCTGGACAAACCGCCCGAGCCGGTCGACGAGGTCGTCGTCGGTGCCGCTGATCCACTCGCGGAACGACGCCTCCCCGTCTGACCCGCTGAACAGGATCGCTTCCTTGGTCGGGTAGCGCACATAGACGGTGCGCGGCGCGACGTCCGCGCGCTCGGCGATCTGATCGACGGTCGTGTGGTCATAGCCCTGCTCGAGCGCGAGCTCGGCGGCCGCCCGCTCGATCGCGTCGCGCGTCCGCGCGTTCTTGCGTTCTCTGAGTCCTGGGGCCTCGGTCATAAACGAATCATAGATAAAAATAGCATTTATCCGCAAATTTGCAGGCTGCTGCACTTTTGCGCTAGTGTGTCGAGCATGAGAAAGATCGCTACCTGGTGCGTCAGGCACCGCAAGACCGTCGTCGCCGGCTGGGTGGTTGCCCTGATCGCGCTTGGTGGCGCACTCTCGAGCGTCGGCTCGGGCTACGGGAACAGCTTCAGCCTCAAGGGAACCCAGAGCGCTGAAGCCCAGCAGTTGCTCAAGCAGGCCGCGCCGAAGGCCGCCGGCGACCGCGAGCAGATCGTGATCGCCGCGAACAGCGGCTCGGTGATGAGCCCGGCCGTCAAGCGTCAGGCCGAGCAGATGCTCTCCCGCGTCGCGAAGCTGCCCGAGGTCGCGTCGATCGCTTCTCCGTACGCCGCAGCGGGCGCGGGTCAGATCTCCAAATCGGGCGAGGTGGCGTTTGCGAGCGTGACGATGACCAAGCTCGCCACGAGCTTCACGACCACCCAAGCCCAGCAGTTCGTCAACACCGCACGTGCCGGCGCCGGGAACGGCCTGCAGGTGGCGGTCGCCGGCCAGGTTGCCGAGCAGAGTGAGCCCGCCAGTGATTCCAGTGCGGGTCTGGGAGCGCTGGCAGCGCTCGTCGTGCTGCTGGTGGTGTTCGGATCTTTCTTGGCTGCGCTCCTGCCGCTGGTCACCGCAGGTCTCGCCCTCGGCGTCGGAGTCTCCGTGATCGGCCTGCTCTCCAATCTGATCACGATGGCGAGCTTCAGCTCCCAGCTGTCGATCCTGATCGGCCTCGGCGTGGGGGTCGACTACGCGCTCTTCATCGTCACGCGTCACCGTCAGGGCCTGCAGCAGGGCAAGTCGGTGGAGGAGGCGATCGTCGATGCGATCGACACCTCCGGCCGCGCTGTGATGTTCGCCGGGATCACCGTCTGCATCGCGCTGCTCGGGATGTTCGCGCTGGGCGTCAGCTTCCTCTACGGAGTGGCGATCGCCGCGGCCGTCGTCGTCTCGTTCACGGTGCTCGCCGCACTGACCCTGCTGCCCGCGCTGCTCGGCCTCATGGGTACCCGCGTGCTGGGTCGGCGAGCGCGACGCAAGCTCGCGAGCGGCCAGCTCACCGCCGCCACCGACGGCGGTCGCCTATGGGCCAGGTGGACAGGTGCACTTCAGGCACGTCCGCTCGTCTTCGCGCTCGCCGCCCTGCTCGTGATGGGTGCGCTCGCCGCCCCCTTCTTCTCGATGCGCCTCGGGTCCTCCGACGCCAGCTCGGACCCAGCCGGAACGACGACGCGCCAGGCTTACGAGCTGCTCGTCAAGGGCTTCGGCCCCGGGTACAACGGGCCTCTGCAGCTTGTCGCGAAGGTCAGCGACACAAGCCAGCAGCAGGCGTTCCAGCACACGCTGACTGCGGTCGCTCACACGGCCGGGGTTGCCGCTGCAACACCGGCCGTGACGCTGCCGGGTTCCAGTGGCGGAACGCGCGTCGTGTTCGCCAACGTCTACCCGGACAGTTCGCCCCAGGCAGCGTCGACCAGCACGCTGCTCACGACCCTGCGTACGAAGGTCATCCCGGCAAGCGCGAACGGAACAGGGCTGCGCGTATTGGTCGGCGGCCAGACCGCGATCTTCGCCGACTTCGCAGGCGTCCTCTCCAGCAAGCTGCCGCTCTTCATAGGCGTGGTCGTGCTGCTGTCTTTCCTGCTGCTCGCGGCTGTGTTCCGCAGCATCGCGATTCCGCTGATGGCAGCGCTGATGAACATGCTCTCGGCGGGCGCCGCGTTCGGAGTCCTCGTCGCGGTCTTCCAGTGGGGCTGGCTCGGATCGCTGCTCGGGGTCAGCCAGACCGGACCTATCGAGGCGTTCGTTCCAGTGATGATGTTCGCGATCCTCTTCGGCCTCTCGATGGACTATGAGGTGTTCCTCGTCAGCCGCATCTATGAGGAGTGGCACCGTACCGGTGACAATCGCCTGGCCGTCACACGCGGTCTCCAGGCGACGGGGCGCACGATCACCGCTGCCGCGTTGATCATGGTGCTGGTGTTCGGATCGTTCCTGCTCGGCGGGCAGGTCGTGATCAAGATGTTCGGTCTTGGGCTCGCCGGCGCGGTGCTGCTCGACGCGATCATCGTGAGGATGGCGCTGGTCCCATCGCTGATGCTCCTGCTCGGCAAGCTCAACTGGGCTCTGCCAGGCTGGCTCGACCGCATCCTCCCGCGGCTCAACGTGGAGGGCTCGGTTGTAGAGCCGGAGGCCGCGCAGGAGCGCCAGCATCCGCACGTCAACCTGCATCTTCCGCTGCGTCCACAGTCCGCTGAGAGCTAGAGTTCCGGCGGGTCGGACCGAGCCTCGCTTTCGACTAGTCTGCAGCGCGTGAAGCGGGAAACCGAGCTGGTTCGTGGATCGCCCGCGGCAGTTGACCGCGCGACCATCCACGCCTACGAGGACGCGGCCCCTGGTCCCTTCTATTACCAGCGCTATGCGCATCCCGTCGGCGCCGACGCGGAGCGACTGCTCAGCGATCTAGATGGCGGGGAAGCCTTGCTCTTCCCTTCCGGGATGGCCGCGACCGTGGCCCTGATGCTCGCGTTGCTCGGGCCGGGCGCGAAGGTCGCGGTCGCTGATGGCGGCTACTACGGAACGATCGGCCTGCTGCGCGGCGAGCTCGTCCGCTGGGGGCTCGAGGTGGTCGAGTTCGATCAGACGGGGGAGCCCCCGGAGGCGGACCTCGTCTGGCTCGAGCCGTGCTCGAACCCGATGCTCACCTTTCCTGACCTCGACCATGTGATCGAACGGGTTCATGCCGCCGGCGGGCGCGTGGTGGTCGACAACACGGTGCTGAGTCCGTTGCTGCTACGGCCGCTCGAGCACGGTGCCGACTTTGTGCTGCACAGCGCCACGAAGATCCTTGCCGGCCATCACGACGCGTTACTGGGCGTGGTCGTCTGCGCCGACAGCGATGCCGCCGCACGGCTGGCCGCGTTCCGCGGCGCCTCGGGCATCGTCGCGGCACCAGATCCCGCCTGGCTTCTCCTGCGCGGTCTCAAGACGCTGGCGCTGCGGGTGCATCGCCAGTCGCAAACCGCTCTGGAGCTCGCGCGGCGACTGTCCGAGCATCCGGCCGTTGAGCGGGTTCGGTACCCCGGACTCGGCGACCCCGTCGCCGCCCGCTATGTCAGCTCGTTCGGACCTTTGCTGTCGTTCGATGTCGCCGGCGGTGTGCCTGCCGCCCAGCTCGAGCGCTCGCTGCGGCTGATCGAGAATGCGACCAGCCTCGGCGGGGTGGCATCGACGCTTGAAGCCCGGGAGCGGTGGGAGGGTGACCGTGTCCCAGCTGGTCTGGTGCGCCTGAGCGTGGGACTCGAGGATGTGGACGATCTCTGGGACGACCTGGCGCAGGCGCTCGCCGCCTGATTCAGGCCCAGGCGGCCTCCGTCGTCGCCTCCTGCGGCTGCTGCTGGCCTGCTGCCTGATCGCAGCTGTCGCGCTGCTGGCTGCTCCCAGGGGCAGGGGGATTGGCACTGGCTCCAGTCGCGTGAACGTCAGCTCGCGCCGGCTGCCTCTTTCAAACGGTTACACGGGCCTCTCGGTCGCCGGTGGCAGGTTGCTGCTCATCGACTACGGCAACGGATCGGTGCGGGCCATCGGTCGCGACATGTGCGGGGTTGCCACGGTCGATCCGCGCAGCCTGCGCCTGACATCAGCCGCTCGCGTCTCCTGTGATGACCCCGCGCTCCTTGGACGGCGCGTGATGGAGGTCGACCAGTATGACCGCGGCGCCATCGCGGTCCGCGTCGCCGTTGTGGATCGTCACGCCAGCGCCGGCTACGCGCTGCGCCCGGTGTTGTTCTCGTACGACCAATGCTCCGACTGCTGGGACGAATCCATCTATGGTCCGCGCTCGCTCTGGATCTATGCGCCGATCTCAACGACCCGGGGTTACAGGGCAGGCGGCGAGTTGTTCCGCGTGTCCAAACGGACCGGCCGGTTGCTCGAACACTGGCGCATGCCATCGATGGTGCGCTCACTTCTCGCCGTCGACGACGACGGGCTGTGGATCGCATCTTCGATCGATACAGGAAGTCCCAGCGTGCTGTACCACGTGGCACCCGGAATGGCGGAGCCGCAACGCGTCCTCACGATCGGGACGCGCAAAAACCCGGACCTTGATGCGCGCTTCCTGGTCGCAACCGGTCACACGGTCTGGTTTGAGACCTGGCTCGCAATCAAGGGTTGGGTCCCGCGGCTGTACCGCCTGAGCGGTACGAACGTCACGCTGCAGGGCGCCCGAGTCAGCGGCTCGATGCCGTGCACCGATCCCGGTGAAGGGCCGGCAACGGTCCTCGGCAACGCGGCCGGCATCTACTGCGTCCAGATCGGCGACTGGACCAACGGACTCGGCGCCACCAGCCAGAAGGTCTTCCGGCTCTCACCGGGTCAGTTGGACGAGCAGCGCGTCGCAACCGTAGCGCCGCCTGCCGGGACAGTCGACGTTGGTTCCGCGGCCGAGCTCAATGGCTCCTACTACTTCCTTGATCCGGCCACCCAGGCGCGTAGGGCCGGCGTCCTCTTCCGCGTCACCTCACGCTGACTCAGGCGCCGGCAAAGTCCTTGTCGACCGCGTCCGCAAACTCGCCCATCGATGTGAACTCAAGCGAATAGGACCAGTCTCCGCTGGGCTCCGGCGTGGCTCCCCAGCCAGGACGGTCGTGACGTCGGTTGATCCATACCGACGTCAGACCCTCGCGCTTGGCCGGCACGTGGTCATGGAAGAGGCTCTGCGCGACATGGAGCAGCTCGGACGGTGCGACGCCGAGCTCGGACAGCTTGGCCTCCAGCGCGCGGAAGTGGTTATCGGCGGGCTTGTAGGCGCCGACGTCCTCGGCGGTGATGATCGCGGTGAAGTCGCCGCGCAAGCGCTGGTTGCTGCCGGCAAATCCGGCGCGGTGCACGTTGGAGAGGATGATCAGTTCGTAGTGGCGGCGCAGCCGCGCCAGCGCGTCTTCGGAGTCCGGGAAGGCGGGCCAATCGGGTACCGATTCCCCCAGGCGGCGAGCCCAGAGATCGTCGACCGGCTTGCCGAGCCGTTCGCCCGTGCGGCGGAAGGCGGTCGCCAGCACGTCGGGATAGGGCGTTGCGGGAGCCTGCTGTTCGACGGCGGCCTCGTTGTCGGAGTAGGCGAGCAACAGCTCCTCGTCGCTCAGCTCGAGACCCGAGTCGCGAGCCCAGGGGCCGAGCACGCCGGCGATGCCGGTCTCCCAGTCGATCAGCGTCCCGTAACAGTCGAAGCTGAGCACTTTGAACGTGGTCAGATCGAGGTCCTGTGGCATCGGAGTTCCTTCTGGCGGGGTGAGCAACGAGACGGTTGAGTCCACGACCCCGCGTGCCGGATGAATCCGGATGATCTGCGCAGGATCGGGGTCCTCGGGACTCGCCAATATCACCAGTACTGGCTCGCGGGCGGGCGGGTCCAATCCCCGCCCTACTTGATTCCCGAATTCCCCGGCCTCCACGCGGCCGCGGAATCAACCGTCTAGCTTATGGCCTCCTGTGTTCAACAAGATCCTGGTCGCCAACCGCGGGGAGATCGCCATCCGGGCGTTCCGCGCGGCCTTCGAGCTCGGAACCAGAACCGTCGCGCTCTACACCTGGGAGGATCGCGCCTCGCTGCATCGGCAGAAGGCCGATGAGGCGTACCTGATCGGGGAGCGTGGGCACCCCGTCAGAGCGCACCTCGACATCGACGAGATCATTCGCGTCGCGAAGCTCTCCGGCGCCGACGCGATCTATCCGGGCTATGGCTTCCTGTCGGAGAGCCCCGATCTGGCCCGTGCGGCGGCACAGGCCGGTATCACGTTCATCGGGCCGAGCCCGGAGGTGCTGGAGCGCGCCGGTAACAAGGTCACGGCCAAGGAGCACGCCGCTGCGGCCGGTGTCCCGGTGCTGGCGTCGAGCCCGGCAACCACCGACGTGCAGATGCTGATCGACGCGGCGGAGGAGATCGGCTTCCCGGTCTTCGCCAAGGCGGTCGCCGGTGGTGGCGGTCGGGGCATGCGCAGGGTCGAGACCAGGGACGAGCTGCGTCCGGCGCTCGAGTCCGCGATGCGTGAGGCCGAGGCCGCGTTCGGGGATCCGTCGATGTTCGTCGAACAGGCTGTGCTGCGTCCACGCCACATCGAGGTTCAGATCCTTGCCGACGCCGGCGGCTCGACGATCCACCTGTTCGAGCGCGACTGCTCGGTCCAGCGCCGCCATCAGAAGGTCGTGGAGATCGCCCCGGCCCCGAGTCTCGACCCGGCGATCCGGGAGGCGATCCTCCGTGATGCGGTCGCGTTCGCCAGGTCGATCGGGTATGTCAACGCGGGCACGGTCGAGTTCCTGCTCGACACGGAGGGCGCCCGTGCGGGTGAGCACGTCCTGATCGAGATGAACCCCCGCATCCAGGTCGAGCACACGGTGACCGAGGAGGTCACCGACGTCGACCTGGTGCAGGCACAGATGCGCATCGCCTCCGGTGAGACGCTCGCTGAGATCGGCCTGAGCCAGGACGCGATCCGCGTCCGTGGCGCGGCGCTGCAGTGCCGGATCACCACCGAGGATCCGTGGCACGACTTCCGTCCGGACACGGGCCGCATAACGACCTACCGATCGCCCGGAGGCGCGGGCATCCGCATCGATGGCGGGACGGTCAACGCCGGCGTCTACGTGAGCCCTCACTTCGACTCGATGCTTGCGAAGATGACTGCGCGCGGCCCGGATTTCCAGAGCCGCGGTGACGCGTGCCAAGCGCGGCCTGGCGGAGTTCCGTATCCGCGGGCTCGCCACCAACATCCCCTTCCTGCAGGCGGTTCTGGACGATCCGGACTTCGTCGCGGGCAACCTGTCGACGTCGTTCATCGAGGAACGTCCAAGTCTCCTGGAGCCGCGTGAGTCGGCGGACCGTGGCACCAAGGTCATCACCTGGCTCGCCAACGCGACCGTCAATCAGCCGTACGGACCCAACCCCGGGGTGATCGATCCGGTCACCAAGCTGCCGGCGGTCGATCTCGATACGCCGCAGCCGTCCGGTTCCCGGCAGCAGCTGATCGAACTGGGGCCGGCCGGCTTCGCCGCGGCGCTACGTGCGCAGCAGCGGCTGGCGGTCACCGACACGACCTTCCGCGACGCTCACCAGAGTCTGCTGGCGACCCGGGTGCGCACCCGCGACCTGATCCAGATCCTGCCGTATCTCGCACGGATGACCCCGGAGTTGCTCTCGATCGAGGCGTGGGGCGGCGCCACCTACGACGTCGCGTTGCGCTTCCTCGGCGAGGATCCCTGGGAACGGCTCGACGCAATCCGCCAGGGGCTCCCGAACATCTGCATCCAGATGCTCTTGCGTGGACGCAACACGGTCGGTTACACCCCGTACCCGGAGGCCGTGACCGTGGCGTTCGTCCAGGAGGCGGCGGCCTCCGGCATCGACATCTTTCGCATCTTCGATGCGCTCAACGATGTCTCCCAGATGCGTCCCGCGATCGACGCGGTGCTCGAGACCGGAACGTCGATCGCGGAGGTGGCGATGTGTTACTCCGGCGATCTGCTGGATCCGTCGGAGGATCTCTACACGCTCGACTACTACCTGCGTCTCGCGGAGCGGATCGTCGAGACCGGCGCCCACATCCTTGCCATCAAGGACATGGCCGGGCTGCTGCGTGCCGGCGCCGCCGACAAGCTCGTCGGAGCGCTGCGGGACCGATTCCCGGACATCCCGATCCACGTACACACTCACGACACGCCCGGCGGGCAGCTCGCGACGCTCCTGGCGTCTGCCCAAGCGGGGGCAGACGCGGTAGACGCGGCCAGTGCCCCGATGGCGGGCACCACCAGCCAGCCCTCGCTGTCGGCGCTGGTCGCGGCGACGGCCAACACGAAGTACGACACTGGACTTTCACTGACGGCCGTGAGTGACCTGGAGCCCTACTGGGAGGCGGTCCGCAGCGTCTACAGACCGTTCGAGTCAGGGTTGCCGGCACCCACGGGCCGCGTCTACAAACATGAGATCCCGGGTGGCCAGCTCTCGAACCTGCGCCAGCAGGCGATCTCGCTCGGGCTCGGCGACCACTTCGAGAAGATCGAGGACTGGTACGCGGCAGCAAACCGGATCCTCGGGCGGCCGACCAAGGTGACGCCGTCGTCGAAGGCCGTGGGCGATCTGGCCCTGCAGCTCGTTGCCGCTGACGCCGATCCCGATGACTTCGAGGCGCACCCCGAGCGCTACGACATCCCGGACTCGGTGATCGGGTTCCTCGCCGGTGAGCTCGGAGATCTCCCGGGCGGCTGGCCCGAGCCGTTCCGCACGAAGGTGCTCACTGGCCGTGACATCCGTATCGGCGAGACGCCGCTTGAGCCGGGCGACCAGCAAGCGATCGAGCCGGGCGCCGACCGACTGGTCAGGCGCGCGACGCTCAACCGTCTGCTCTTCCCCGGTCCGACGAAGCAACGCGACGAGTTCGTCAAGCGCTACGCCGACCTGTCGCCGCTCGAAACGATCGACTATCTGTACGGCCTGACGCCGAACGTGGAGACGTCGGTCACCGTCGCCCGCGGGGTGCAGCTCTACGTCGGACTCGAGGCGATCTCCGAGCCCGACGACCACGGCTACAGAACCGTCATGGTCACGCTCAACGGTCAACTGCGACCGATCAACATCCGCGATGACTCCGTCAAGGTGGAGGTCAAGGAGGCTGAGAAGGCAAATCCGGAGAAGCCCGGCCACATCGCCGCCCCGTTCGCCGGCAGTGCCACGGTCAAGGTGCTCGAAGGGCCAGCACGTCGAGGCCGGGCAGCCCGTCGCGATGATCGAGGCGATGAAGATGGAGGCGACGATCACCACTCCGGTCAGCGGCACCGTGTCGCGCGTCCTCGTCCGCGAGACTCAACACGTCGAGGCGCGCGACCTGATGCTCGAGATCACGTGAGTCCAAGGAGATAGGAGCCGAGCCATGAAGATCCGGGCAGCGGTGCTTGAAGAGTTCGGCCGCGAGCTGAACGTGACGGAGCTCGACCTTGCCGAGCCCAAACAGGGCGAGGTTCTCGTCCGGCTCGTCGCCTGCGGCGTGTGTCACACCGATCTGTACACGGCATCCGGAGTCGATCCGTCGGGTTACGCGCCCACCGTCCTCGGCCACGAGGGAGCCGGAATCGTCGAGAAGCTCGGCCCAGGCGTCGAGCTCGCTCAGTGTCGGTGACCACGTCGTCACGCTGTTCTCCCCGCAGTGCCGTGAGTGCGAGCACTGCCGCAGCGGCCGAACCAACATCTGCCTGGCGATCCGCGAGCAGCAGAACAAGGGGTACCTGCCGGATGGCACCGCCCGCCTGTCGCGTGACGGCGAGCCGATCCGCCACTTCATGGGAACCTCGACGTTCGCCGAGTACACGGTCATGCCGGAGATCGCGCTCGCCAAGGTCCGCGACGACGCGCCGCTGGAGGCCGCCTGCCTGTTCGCCTGCGGCCTTTCCACCGGACTCGGCGCCGCGATGTACACGGCCGGTGTGCGCGAGGGCTCGACCTGCGTGGTGTTCGGCGCCGGCATGGTCGGCCTCGGAGCCGTCGCCGGCTGCCGTCTGCAGGGAGCCGAACGCATCATCTGCGTCGATCTCTCAGCCGACCGCCTCGAGCTGGCCCGCGGCCAGGGCGCGACCGAGACCTGGGAGGCCGGACCGGACATCGTGCAGCGGATCCAGGAGACAACGCGTGGCTTCGGGGCCGATTACACATTCGAGGCGACCGGGCGCGTGGATGTGATGCAGCAGGCCGTCGAGGCGGCGCGCATGGGCTGGGGACTCTGCACCGTCGCGGGCGTCGCCGGCAAGGGGGAGACGCTCGACGTCATCCCTCGCTGGCTGATCCAGGGGCGTCGTATCGCCGGATCCTCGTTCGGCGGAGTCAGGGGTCGTGACCAGGTACCGGAGCTCGTCGACCGCTACATGGCCGGCGACATCGACGTCGACGCGTTCATCTCCCACCGCATCACGCTCGAACAGGTCAACGAGGCATTCGAGCTGATGGAGGCCCAGAACGGCATCCGCAGCGTGATCCAGTTCAACTAGTGACTCACGGCACCGGCGCGGCGCCTCGGGCAGCCGCCGGTGCTCCCGGCAGGTGATCGGCGAGGTGTGCGACCACCTCGCGGGCGTCGTCCTCGATTCCGTGGATGAACGTGGACTTCCGCCGGCGCAGGACCGGCAGGCCGAGCGCATAGAGTCCGGGGCTCTCGGTGACGACGCCGCCGTCGTGCCGGAGCAGTCCCTTGGCGTCGACCACCTCCGGTACGTTCAGCCAGGAGTAGTCGGGCCGGTAACCGGTCGCCCAGATGATCGTTCCGATCTCACCGCTGCCCAGGTCGAGCCTCAGCCTCGGTGACGCTGCAAGCTCGACCGGCGCGAACCGCTCGGCCGCGGGAACATCCAGCTCGACCTGCTCGGCCCATTCATCGAAGGTGTCGAGCAGGCGGGCGAGCTTGAGATCGGCCAGGTTCAGCGCGTTGCGCAAACCGCCGCTGAACAGCGCCTCACCCTCGCGCACCGCGGCGAGCCGGCCGACGAGCTCGACGCCAGAGGTCGCCAGCGTCTGCAGATCGAGCGTGACGCGATCCGGCGTACCGACCAGCTGCGGGGACGGAAGCCGGCGGGCGCGGTTGAGGTCATCGATCTCATGGTAGCTCTGATCCCAGACGCCGGAGGCGTCCATCCACCAGAGCACGTCGCGGCCGCGGTAGGTGCGCGGCATGCGCACGTGCTCGCCAACGGCGAGCGTCACCGCTCGTCCGGATCCCTGGATCTCTGCCGCGAGCTGCACACCGGTGGCCGCGGCGCCAACGACGAGCACACCACCGTCACGCAGTCTCGGCGGGGCTGCGGTATTCGAACGCCGTGAGTTGGTCGACCTCCGCCGGCACGGCTTCTGCCACCGCCGGCAATACCGGTCGGTTGCAGGCCCCGCTGGCGATCACGACCGCGTGCGCCTGCAGATCACCCGCGTCGGTCCGGACCCGGTATCCGCCGCCGTCGTGTTCCAGCGACCTCACGGCCGTGCCGGTGCGCAGCGGCGCACCGGCAGCGGATGCATAGCTCTTGATCAGACCTGCCACCTCGGCTGCGGTCATGTACCCGTCGGGATCGTCGCCGCCGTAGCGGAACCCCGGCAGGCGTGCGAGCCAGTTCGGGGTCAGCAGGCGCAGCGAGTCCCAGCGTTCGTGCAGCCACGAGTTGGCCACCTCTCCTCGCTCGAGCACGACGTGGTCGACGCCCTGCTCGGCGAGGAAGTGGCTCGCCGCCAGCCCCGCGTGGCCGGCGCCGATGACAACCGCGGTGACCCGCTCAGACGACGGACACACTCACGTCGGTCGGGTTCGTCAGGGCGTCGAACACTGCCGAGCGCTTCTGTGACTGCGCGACGAGCGCCTCGATGTCCTGCTGATCCGCGTCGGCGTCGATCTTGAACTCGACCCTGATCCCGTTGTAGCCGTTGCGCACATCCGTGTCACCGAGGATGCCGCGGATATCGTGATCGCCTTCCACCGTCGCCTCGACCGAGCGCAGCTGGATGCCGCGGTTTTGGGCCACCGCGGCGACGCCGGCCGTCAGGCACGTCCCAAGACCGACGAGCAGGTACTCGATCGGCGTGATCCCGCGATCCTCAGCCGCGAAGACCTCCGGGTGGTCGGCCTTGAATACGGCCTCGGTCTTGTGGCTGTGCTCCTCACCGAGACCGAAGAACCCCTGAACGTTGGTGGTGGTGTAAACGCCATCCTCCCACCGGGTCGTGGACCGCCACTTGAACTGTGCCGCCTCCGGTGCCGATGCCAGGGCCTCGCGCGCGTCGAGCAATGCTTGGACGTTGACCCCGTTGTTAACTCCACTGTCGGTTGCGCTCATCGTGCCTCCCGGTCGGATAAGGTCGGATAACCCAGATTCCCAAGTGAGAAAGTAGACAATACCTGCTGTGACCTTGGGAGGAAAAGAAGATTCGGGCCCTGTGGTCGACTCCGCGGACCTCCGCTGGCCCGGGATCTGTCGGGCTGGTCAAGACCCAGTACCTGGACCTTCCGGCGCCGCTGCCGCTCGATTGCGGGCGCGAGCTGCGAGATGTGCGGATCGCGTATGAGACCTACGGCGAGCTCTCGGCTGCGCGTGACAACGTCATCCTCGTATGTCATGCCCTGAGCGGTGATGCGCACGCGGCCGGTGTCACCGAGGAAGCGGTGGGGGTCAGCACGCGCGACGGCTTCGGGGCCGATGATCGAGACGGCATGGTCGGCAAGGCGCTCGGCTGGTGGGACGGGATGATCGGCCCGGGCAAGGCATTCGACACCGACCACTACTTCGTGGTTTCCACGAACCTGCTCGGCGGCTGCCGCGGCACGACCGGCCCGAGCTCGATCTCACCGGATACAGGCCGGCCCTACGGGTCGGATTTCCCGGTGATCACGGTCGGCGACATGGTCCGCGCGGAGCGGGCGTTCCTGGACGAGCTCGGAATCGAGCGGCTGCTGGCTGTCGCCGGTGGATCACTCGGAGGCATGCAGGCATTCGAGTGGGCCGTGACAATGCCTGACCAGGTCGACGCGGTGATCGCGATCGCGAGCACCCACGCGATTCAGCCTCAGGGGCTCGCGTGGAACGCGATCGCCCGGGAGTCGATCATGCGCGATCCCGCCTGGCGCGGCGGCCACTACTACGACGCGGGCGGCACGATCGACGGCATGGGGGTCGCTCGCATGGTCGGGCACATCACCTACCTGTCTGCCCAGGGGCTCGCAGACAAGTTCGGCCGGCGGCTTCAGTTCTCCGACGACATTCGCTACACGCTGACCGAGCCTGAGTTCGAGGTGGAGAGCTATCTCCGTCATCAGGCCGACACGTTCATGCGACGGTTCGACGCCAACACCTACCTGTACACGTCGCGTGCGCTGACGTACTTCGACCTTGCACGCCAACACGGTGGGGGCTCGCTCGAGCGAGCGCTCGAGGCCATGCAGGCCCGGACGCTGCTGATCGCGTTCAGCTCAGATTGGCTGTACCCGCCGGCTGGTTCGCTCGAGCTCCAGGCCGCGCTCGAAGCGCTTGGGAAGCCGGTCGAGTGCCACGTGATCGAGGCTCCGTACGGGCACGACTGCTTTCTTCTGGAGGAGGCCCGTCAAACTCCCATCATCCGACACTTCCTGAAAGGCCTGGCATGACCGAACGCGAGGGCGCTGAGGTTCCGGCGCGACGCTTCGGGTTCGACACGCGCCAGCTCCACGCCGGCCAGCGACCCGATCCGAACACCGGCGCCCGGGCGGTGCCGATCTTCCAGACCGCCAGCTACGTCTTCGAGGATCCGGAATCGGCGGCTGCCTACTTCAACCTCCAGGAGTACGGGAACACCTACTCGAGGATCATGAACCCGACGGTCGCCGTCTTTGAGGAGCGGATCGCAAGCCTCGAGGGCGGCGCGGGGGCGGTGGCGTTCTCCAGCGGGATCGCGGCTCAGGCGGGTGCGCTCTTCACGCTGCTCGAACCCGGCGACCACGTCGTCGCCTCATCGGCCCTCTATGGCGGCAGCGTCAATCAGTTCAAGCACCTGCTCGGCAAGCTCGATGTCGAGCTCACATGGGTCAATCCCGACGATCTGGAGGCGTGGCGCGGAGCCCTACGTGACAACACGAAGGCCTTCTTTGCCGAGACGATCGGAAATCCCGCCGGCTGCGTGCTCGACATCGAGGCCGTGGCAGGGATCGCCCACGAGCACGGGCTCCCCCTGATCGTTGACAACACGTTCGCGACGCCATACCTGTGCAGGCCGATCGAGTGGGGTGCGGACATCGTCATCCACTCCGCCACCAAGTTCATCGGCGGACACGGGACGAGCATCGGCGGGGTCGTGGTCGAGGCCGGGACCTTCGACTGGTCAAACGGGCGGTTCCCGGTCGTCGCCGCGCCGTCACCTGCCTATCACGGCCTGCAGTTCCACGAGACGTTCGGTATGTACGGGTATCTGATGAAGCTCCGCGCGGAGACGCTGCGCGACCTCGGCGGCACGCAGTCGCCGTTCAACGCGTTCCTGTTTCTACAGGGACTGGAGACGCTGTCGCTGCGGATGGAACGCCACGTCTCGAATGCCACCGCGGTCGCGTCCTTTTTGGAGTCGCATGATCGTGCGCTGAACGTCACCTATCCGGGTCTGCCGGCGAGCAGGTACCAGCCGCTGGTGAAGAAGTACCTTCCGCTCGGTGCCGGAGCGGTCTTCTCATTCGACGTGTCCGGAGGCCGGGAGGCGGGGCAGGACGTGATTCGCGCGGTCAAGCTGTGGTCGCATCTGGCGAACGTGGGCGATGCCAAGAGCCTGATCATCCACCCGGCCAGCACCACTCACCGCCAGCTCAGCGACGACGAGTTGGCCGCGGCCGGAATCGCCGCCGGCACGATCAGGCTGTCGGTCGGACTCGAATCGATTGAGGATCTGATCTGGGATCTCGGCAATGCACTGGAGGTGATCGCGTGAGTGAGTCAGACGGCGAGGAGCACGCCGGCGTCCAGCCCGGCTCCGATCCGCTCGCGCGCTACCAGGACCCGCTCACGATCCAGCGCGTGATCCACAGAGCCCGCACGATCGCCGTGGTCGGGCTCTCCGGCAATTCCCTGCGGGCGAGCAATTTCGTCGGCTTCTACATGCTGCGCCATGGCTATCGCGTGATTCCCGTGAACCCGCGAGAGACCGAGGTGCTCGGGCAGCGCAGCTATGGCTCGTTGACCGAGGTGCCGGAGCCGGTCGACCTCGTCAACGTTTTCCGGGCGCCGGAGGCCCTGCCCGGGATCGCGACGGAGGCCGTCGCGATCGGGGCGGAGGCGCTGTGGGCGCAGTTCGGCGTGATCAACCTGGAGGCTGCCCGCATCGCAGAGGAGGGCGGCGTGACGGTCGTGATGGATCGCTGCTTCAAGATCGAACACGCCCGTTACGTCGGCCGCATGCACTGGCTCGGCTTCAACACCGAGCAGATAACCGCGACGCGGGGCGGGCTCCAGTAGGGCTGCTGCTCAGGGTTCGTCCGGCCGGCTGACCTCGCCGCGCCACGCGCCCGACTCGAACTGCCGCGCCTCGATCATCTCCTTGAAGCGCTGCAGGTCGCCGGCCACGCGGCGGTCCGGGGCCGCAATGGCGTCGCCGAGGTGCTCGATGAGGCCCTTGGGCATGAAGTCGAGCTGCACCATCATGCGGGTGTGGTCGTCGTCCAGCCGATGGAAGGTCACGACGCCGGCATTCTGCTTGCCGTCCACGTTCTTCCAGGCGACACGCTCATCGGGGCGCTGTTCGGTGACCTCGGCGTCCCACTCGTGGCGGTGGCCGCCGATCTCCGCCACCCAATGCAGGTGCGTGTCGTCGATCTGCCGCACCTCCTTCACTCCCTCCATGAACTTGGGGAACTCCTCGAACTGCGTCCACTGGTTGTAGGCGGTCCTCAGCGGCACGTCCACCTCTACAGATTGCTCGATCGTCGACATCGCGCAGCACCTCGCTTTCAAAGGGTTGTCGTCACCTCAGGGCTACCCAGCGAGGATCGAATTACCCTTGCTGGTCATGTCAGGTCGCCAACTCGCCTTCGATCCGATCGCCGAGGCTCGACGTCAGTGGGATCTTCACTGGGGTTCGCAGGCCACTCCGGAGATGGTCGCCGTGACCTCGATCATGCGCGCGCAACAGATCCTGCTCGCGCGCTTGAACGCGCTGCTCGAGCCGCTCGACCTGACCTTCCCGCGCTACGAGACGCTGATGGTTCTGTACTACAGCCGTAACGGGGAGATGCCGCTCGGCAAGCTCTCCGATCGCCTGCAGGTGCACCGCGCGAGCGTCACGAACGTGATCGACAAACTGGAGGATCGCGGGTACGCCGCGCGCGTCGCCCACGAGCAGGACCGCCGGACGATCCTGGCCCGCATCACCGACGAGGGGAGGGCCGCCGCCGAGCAGGCCACCCAGATTCTGAACGGCGCCGGCTTCGGAATGCAGCCGCTCAGCGCTGACGCGTGCGAGCTGCTCTTCGGCGTACTCGAGCCACTCCGGCGCGACGCCGGCGACTTCTAGGCGTACTCGTAGAACCCGCTGCCTGTCTTGCGCCCGTGGTGCCCGGCTACGACCATGCGCTTGAGCAGCGGTGGGGCCGCGTACTGGGGCTGTTTGAACTCGTCGTAGAGCGAGTCGCAGACGGCCTGCAGCACGTCGAGGCCGATGAAGTCACAGAGCGTCAGCGGTCCCATCGGGTGGCCGCAGCCGAGCCGCATGCCGTCGTCGATGTCCTCGCGGCTGGCGAACCCCTCCTCGTACATGCGCACGGCTGCCATCAGGTAGGGGACCAGCAGCATGTTGACGACGAACCCAGCGCGGTCCTTGGTGCGAATCGAGTGCTTGCCGATCTGGGCCGCGAACGCCTCGGCCGTCTCCACGGCGTCGGGTGCGGTGTCGTAGCCGACGACCACCTCGACGAGCTTCATCACCGGCACCGGCGAGAAGAAGTGCAGACCGACGACGCGCTCGGGACGCTCGGTGTAGGCCGCCAGTTCCGCGATCGGGATCGACGAGGTGTTCGACGCCAGGAATCGCGCGTCGGGCAGCAGCAGATCGAGCTGCTTGAAGATCTCACCCTTCACGCGCGGATCCTCGAACACCGCCTCGACGACGGCGTCACAGCCGCGCAAATCCTCCAGCGCCGCCGTGTAACCGATCCGCCCCGTCAGCGCCTGGGCGTCATCGGCGCTCAGCTTCTCGCGCTCCACGGCGCGACCCAGCGATTCCGCGAGGCGACCGCGGGAGCGATCAAGCGGTGCCTGCTGCGGCTCGTAGACGACCACCTCAACGCCCGCGGCAGCCGCCGACTCCGCGATCCCCGAGCCCATGAACCCGGCTCCCACCACTGCCAATCGATTAATCGTCATGCCTGCATCCTCTCGGTTCGCGCCGCCTCGCGACGATAAGCGACCTTCCAATAGTTGAAGGGTCGCGTATTCTATGGGTGGTAGTAGGTTTCAGTTCGAAGGAGACGCGGTGAGCACCACACTGCCAACAGCAGAATCGCAACGAGAGGCGGAGATCGACACGCCGCCGCTTCGCTTCGTGACGGCCGCCTCGCTGTTCGACGGTCATGACGCGGCGATCAACGTGATGCGTCGCCTGATCCAGGACCGTGGTGCCGAGGTGATCCACCTCGGCCACAACCGCAGCGTCGGCGACATCGTCCGCGCGGCGATCCAGGAGGATGCTGACGCGGTTGCGATCAGCTCCTACCAGGGCGGCCACATGGAGTTCTTCAGGTATGCGGTCGAGATGCTGCGCGAGCGCGGCGCCGGCCACATCCTCGTCTTCGGCGGAGGTGGCGGCACGATCACTGAAGCGGAGATCGCAGAGCTCGAGGGCTTCGGCGTCACGCGGCTCTACCACCCGAACGACGGCATGAAGCTCGGACTGACTGGGATGATCGACGACCTCGTCGAGCGGGCTCGCGAGCAACGGGTGATGGCGGATCCGATCACCACCCCCACCCGCGAGGACCTCTCGATCGCCCAGATGCTGTCTGCGCTGGAGGACGGGGTGTTCGACGACGACACGCTCGGGCGGCTGCGCGGCGACTGGTCGGCAGCCACGAAGCGGGCGCCGGTCGTCGGGATCACGGGCACCGGTGGCGCCGGCAAGAGCACCGTCACCGACGAGTTACTGAGCCGCTTCGCTCAGCACTTCCCAGATGTTCGAATCGCTCTGGTCGCGGTGGATCCGACGCGCCGGCGCACCGGCGGCGCGTTGCTGGGCGACCGGATCCGCATGAACAGCCTGCGCAACGAGGGGATCTACATGCGCTCGATGGCGACCCGCCAGAGCAATCGCTCGACCAGTGCGATGCTCTCCGACGCCATCGGCGTTCCTGCGCTAGCGCCGGCTTCGACCTCGTGCTGGTCGAGACCGCCGGCATCGGCCAGAGCGACTCTGAGATCGTCGATCTGGTCGACGTGCCCGTGTACGTGATGACGAGTGAGTTCGGCGCCGCCAGCCAGCTCGAGAAGATCGACATGCTCGACCTCGCGGAGATCGTGGTCATCAACAAGTTCGACAAGCGCGGCGCCGAGGACGCGCTGCGCGACGTGCGCAAGCAGTGGAAGCGCAACCACGTCGCCTTCGAGCGGCCCGATGCAGAGATACCCGTCTACCCAACCATCGCCAGCCAGTTCGACGATCCCGGCCTGACGTGGATGTTCGCGAACCTGTGCGGGGCGATCGGGCGCTGCCCGGGCGCCGATGCGGCTGCCTGGGACCCGCAGCTGACGGCGCCCGAGCCCGAGCAGCCCGGCGGCGGGCTGATCCCGGACAACCGCGTGCGCTATCTCGCAGAGATCGCCGAGCAGGGTCGCGGTATCAACGCCGAGATCGAGCATAAGGCGATGCGCGCCGCCCAGGCCCAGCATTACCTCGAGGCCGCCCGGGCGCTGGGCGACGGCGCGGCTGTCGAGGAGCTGAACCGGCGCCACCAGGAGGCGCTCGCCGAGATCGGCGATGAGGCTCGCACGCTGCTGGACGGCTGGGATGCGCGGATTGAAGGGATCACCGCCGAGACCTACAGCTACACGGTGCGCGATCGCGTTCTCACCGGCGAGAACTACCGCCGCTCGCTCAGCCAGCAGCCGATACCGAAGATCGCGCCGCCGCGCCTGGATGGGTGGGGTGACCGGCTGCGGTTCCTGATGAAGGAGAACCTGCCGGGCTCGTATCCGTATACGGGCGGGGTGTTCCCGTACCGGCGCGAGGGCGAGGACCCGACGCGCATGTTCGCGGGCGAGGGCACGCCCGAGCGCACGAACCGCCGCTTTCACTACCTGTCCGAAGGCCAGCCGGCGGCGCGGCTCTCGACCGCGTTTGACTCCGTGACGCTGTACGGATCGGACCCGCACGAGCGCCCCGACATCTACGGCAAGGTCGGCAACTCGGGCGTGTCGATCGCCACGCTCGACGACGCCAAGAAGCTCTACTCGGGCTTCGACCTCTGCGCACCTACGACCTCGGTGTCGATGACGATCAACGGACCTGCGCCGATCATCCTCGCCTTCTTCATGAACGCGGCGATCGACCAGCAGGTCGAACGCCACCTCCAGCAGAGCGGCCAGGTCGAGGCCGCCCAGCAGCGACTGGAGGCGCACTTCGGCGACCGTCCGCGTCCGTCATACGCGGGCGAGCTGCCGGAGCATACGAGCGGACTCGGCCTCGGGCTGCTCGGCGTCTCGGGTGACATGGTCGTCGAGCCTGACGTCTACGAGCGCATCAAGGCCGAGACGTTGCGCACCGTCCGCGGCACTGTGCAGGCCGACATCCTCAAGGAGGATCAGGCCCAGAACACCTGCATCTTCTCGACTGAGTTCGCGATGAAGATGATGGGCGACGTTCAGGAGTACTTCGTCGACCACGGCGTGCGCAACTTCTACAGCGTCTCGATCAGCGGCTACCACATCGCCGAGGCTGGAGCCAACCCGATCAGCCAGCTCGCGTTCACGCTCGCGAACGGCTTCACGATCGTCGAGTACTACCTCGCTCGCGGGATGGCGATCGACGATTTCGCGCCGAACCTGAGCTTCTTCTTCTCCAACGGCATGGATCCGGAGTACGCGGTGATCGGTCGTGTGGCCCGGCGGATCTGGGCCCGCGCGATGCGCGAGCGCTACGGCGCGTCGCCCCGCTCGCAGATGCTCAAGTACCACATCCAAACCTCCGGCCGGAGCCTGCACGCGCAGGAGATCAGCTTCAACGACATCCGCACGACGCTGCAGGCGCTCTACGCGATCCTCGATAACTGCAACAGCCTGCACACCAACGCCTACGACGAGGCGATCACCACTCCGACCGAGGAATCGGTCCGTCGGGCGGTGGCGATCCAGCTGATCATCAACCGCGAGCTCGGCCTGAACTTCAACGAGAACCCCTTGCAGGGCTCGTTCATCATCAACGAGCTCACCGACCTCGTCGAAGAGGCCGTCTACGCCGAATTCGAGCGCCTCTCGGAGCGCGGCGGCGTGCTCGGAGCGATGGACACCATGTACCAGCGCTCGAAGATCCAGGAGGAGAGCCTGCTCTACGAGCGGCTCAAGCACACCGGCGAGCTGCCGCTGATCGGCGTCAACACCTTCCTGCCGCGCGACGGTCAGGGCGAGCACATCGACAAGCTCGAGCTGATTCGCTCCAACGAGAGCGAGAAGCAGCAGCAGATCGCCAACCTCCGGGCCTTCCAGGATCGCGGCGCCGACCGCCGCCCGGCCGCGCTGGCTCAGCTCCAGGATGTCGCCCGCGCGCGCGGCAACGTCTTCGATGCGCTGATGGAGGCCGTCAAGTGCGCGTCGCTCGGGCAGATCTCCGACGCGCTCTACGCGGTCGGCGGTGAGTACCGGCGCAACATGTGACGCGTTCGGGACTGCGCACGGGCGGGCGGAGGGCGATGCGCGCATCGCCCGCCCGCCAGCGCTCCTGTTCAAAGTGATAAATCGCAAGGCGTGACTGAGCTTTGTCTCCAGAACGCGCGGATTCGTGCGCCTGGGGGGCAAAGCGCCGAAGTCGCGCGCGATTTGTCACCTGGAACAGCCCGGGTGGTGTACGCAGCGTCCTAGTCGCCGCCATCACCGGCGTCGAGCACGGCCATGGCCGCGTTGTGCCCGGGGATGCCGCTGACCCCGCCGCCGCGGCGGGCACCGGCTCCGCAGATCAGAACGTTCGGGCGGTCAGTCTCGACGCCCCAGCGCCCGACCTCCTCCGGAGACTCGGCAAACGGCCAGCTGAGATCGCGGTGGAAGATGTTGCCCCCGGGCAGCCCGAGCTCGGCCTCGAGCTCCAGCGGCGTGCGCGCCTCGAGACAGGGGTGGCCAGCCGAGTCGAGCAGCAGGCAGTCCTCGATCGGCTCGCCCAGCACCGAGTTCAGGGATCTCAGGGTCGCGTCGACCGCAGCTGCCTTGGCGCCCTCGGCGTGGAACAGCCGCGCAGGCATGTGCAGTGCGAAGACCGTGAGCGTCTGGGCTCCCGACGCAGCCAGCCCCGACGAGAGGATCGACGGATCGGTCAGCGAGTGGCAGTACGCCTCGGCCGGCGGCATCCGCGGAATCCAGCCCGCCGCCGCCTCCGCGTAGGCCGCCTGCAACTGGGAGTAGCCCTCGTTCACGTGGAAGGTGCCGGCAAACGCGTCCTCGGGCGCCACGGTCGTGTCGCGCAGTCGCGGCAGCCGCCGCAGCACCATGTTCAGCTTCAGCTGCGAGCCCTCGGGCGCCGGCTCCGGTGTTGGATCGCCCAGCAGTCGAGCCAGCACCACCGGCGCGATGTTCGCCAGCAGATGCCGCCCGACGATCGTCTCGCCGCCGGCGGTCTCGACGACAACGTGCTCGTCCCGGTTGGCCTCCACAGCCATAGCCTCGACGCCGGTCCGCAGCTCCGCCCCGGCCTGGCGGGCGACGGCTTCCAGCGCCCCGGTCAGAGCTCCCATCCCGCCGACCGGGATGTCCCAGTCTCCTGTTCCGTTCCCGATCACGTGATAGAGAAAGCAGCGATTCTGCAGAAGAGCCGGATCGTCGAGCGCGGCAAAGGTACCGATCAGCGCGTCGGTTGCGACCACGCCTCGGGTCAGGTCGTCGGGCACCATGCGCTCGAGCAACTCCGAAAGCGGCCGCTCGAACAGGGCCTCCCAGGCCACGGAGTCGCCGACCAGGGACCGCATCTCATCCCGCGAGCGCAGTGGTTCCAGGAGCGTCGGCGCGATCGCTCGTGCGACCTGTGCGGTGAGCGCATAGACCTCGGGGGCGTCGTTCGGCGGATACGCCGGGATCCGGCGCCGCCGCAGCTCGATTTCGACCCCCAGGTCCTGCAGCAGTTCGCGCGGAAACAGGCTGACCAGGTACGAGTAACGCGACAGCCGCACCTCAATGCCCTCGAACGGCGCCTCCGAAACCGCAGCGCCGCCGAGGTGGTCGAGCTTTTCCAGCACCACCACACGCTGCCCCGCCCGCGCCAGCAGCGTTGCCGCCACGAGCCCGTTGTGCCCACCGCCGATGATGACCGTGTCGTATCCGTCACCGGCACCGCTCATCCGAGGATTCTGACTACTATCGGGCGTCTATGCCGCAGCGCCGTGTGAACAGCAAGATGCTGCTGGTGGGCAGCCTGCCGGCCGACTCGGCGGACCACGCCTTCCGGGCCGGGGCCGAGCTGTTCGGTGACATGGTCTTCTCGCTTCCAGACGGCGAGACCGGCCCGATGGGTGGCTGGGTCAGCTACGAGCGCGAGCGCCTGATCCGCCCGAGCCGCGACGTCGTGGTCGTGTCGGAGACGCAGTCGCCGACCGGTTTGCCACGCCACGCCTATGAGACGCCGGTGTTCACGGTCAAGGACGGCGTCGACAGGGTGCACTTCGGGTCCTGGCCGCGGATCGACGTGGCGATCCAGTCCTACTCCCTCTTCAGGGAACTGCGCGACGCCGGCGTGATCCCACGGAATCTCCGCTTCCAGATCGGCCTGCCCTTCCCCTCGAGCGCGATGAACGCCTTCAAGCAGGATTTCGCGGCCGACTACCCCAAGGCCGAAGCGGGCTACGAGGACCTGATCCGGCGCGAACTCCCCCGACTGTTCGAGACGATCCCGCCGGAGGATCTGGCGATCCAGTGGGACTGCGCCTACGAGACACAGGACATCGAGGGTGTGCTCGCCTGGACCAACGAGGGCGCCTGGGAGCGCTTCGCCGGCCCGGTCACCCGCCTCACGCGGCTGATTCCCGAGGAGACGCTCGTCGGCTACCACCTCTGCTACGGCACCTTCCCCGAGTGGCCGATGTACGAGGCGCGCGACTACCAGGTACTCGTCCGGATGGCCAACTTCGCCGTGGCCGAGTCCGGCCGCACCGTCGACTGGCTGCACCTCGCGGGGCCGCGTTACCTGCGCAGCGAGGACAGGAGCTTCTTCCGCCCCCTTGTCGACCTCGAGCCCCGCACCGCCCGCGTCTTCCTCGGGATCGTGCTTCCGCTCGACGGCGCGCCGGGGCTGCGCCGCCGGCACCAGACCGCGTCCCGCTACATCCAGGACTTCGGCGTCGCCATGTACTGCGGCTTCGGCCGCCAGCCCGGGCAGGACGGCAGCGAGACGATGCGGGAGCACGCGCAGGTCATCAGCTCGCTGTGAATCCGCTCACGCAGGCGCGGCGCCTACGCGGGTGAGGTTGCGCACGTCGCGCGCCAGCAGCATCAGCGGATTGATCAGCACGGCCAGGCCGCAGCAGGCGACCAGCGCCGGCCCGGGGCCGATCGCGGCGGCGAGCGGCCCGGCGAGGGCGAAGCCGATCGGGGTCACCGACAATGAGCCGCCGTACTCGAAGGAGCTGACACGCGACATCGCCTCGGGCGGGATCTGTTCCTGCATCGCCGTCCAGAGGAAGGTGTTGGACATCGTCATCCCGACCCCGGCGATGAACTGGAGGAGATAGACGATGTAGATCGGGGCGTGCAGCCCCAGCGCCACCCCGGGAAGCATCGCGGGCAGGTACGCGATCACACCGGCGCGCAACGGATGGCGCGGCTTAAAGCTGAGCAGGGTGGCGCCGCCCACCAGCATCCCGGCGGCGAACACGACCCAGATGCCGGCATACGCAGCCGCGCCGCCGTAATGCTGTTTGCAGATCAGCGGCGCGAGCACTGGGAACGAGGCCGCCAGCACGTTGCCAACGCACATGATCACGATCTCCACCGAGAGCCACCTGCGGCTGGTCACCTCGTGCAGCCCGCCGCGGAGCTCGGCGAGGAAGCTCGAGCTCTTGCGCTCCAGCGCCACCAGCGCCGAGACGCTCACTCGCGCCAGCAGCAGCGCACTGAGCAGGTAGCTCCCGCCGTCGCAGACGAGCGCCCAGGAGGCGCCAATCCCGACCACCAGCAGACCGCCGATCGCCGGGCCCAGCAGCCCCGAGCCGGAGCTCGCGATAACCCTGAGCGCGTTCGCTTCCTGAACCTGGTCCCCTGAGACCGCCTGGACGAGCCCGCTGGAGGCCGGCCAGAAGAACGACGTTGCGGCCCCCACCAGCATCTGTGAGACGACTATCTCCAGCAGCGTGGCCTTGCCGGCCAACAACAGCAGGCCGATCGTCGCCTGACCTGCCAGCCGGACCAGATCGGCGACGATCATCACACCCCGTCGGCTCACCCGGTCGGCGACCACGCCGCCGATCAGGGTCACGGTCACCGAGGCGATCATTTTCGCCGCCATCACGATCCCGAGATCGGTCGCAGAGTGCGTCAGATCGAGCACGGCAAAGGCGAGCGCGACGTTGACGATGCCGTCGCCCAGACCTGAAACCAGCGTCGCGCCGAAGACGAGTCGCAGATCGCGGAGCCGCAGTACGGCGAAGCGGCCGCCTGCTCGTGCCGCCCAGCCTGGCTTCAGGCCCTCAGCGGACGGCTCGGCCATCGGCTAGTCGTCTTCCTCGCCCGTGTCGTGGTCGGAGTGGTTGACGACGTCCTGCTTCCAATACGCACGCGTGTGCAGGGACCGTGGGCTGACCTGTAGCTCGCCCAGAATGTGCGCACGGATGAGGCGCATCGATGCGGCCTCGCAGCCGACCCAGATCTCACCGCTGCCGGAGGGCAGCTGCAGCTCGCGGGCGGCCGCGACCAGCTGCCGGCAGGGTGCGCCGACTTCGGTAAGCCAGCGGATCTCCAGCTCGGCCGCCGAATCGAGCTCGAGCGCGTCCTGCGGATCCTGGAGCTCCACGATCACGAGTGCCCGCAACTCTCGGGACAGCGATTCGAGGATCGCGGCGACGGCCGGCAGCGCTGCGTGATCTGCGATGAACACACACCACTCGCTCGCGGGATCGGCGACGAAGCCGGACCGCGCCATCCCGGAGATCTGGAAGCCGGCGCCCGCCTCGGCGGTCTGCGCCCACTCGGTCGCGGGGCCGTCGCTGTGCTGCGCGAAGTCGATCGTCAAGGCGCCACGCTCGAAGCGGCGCACCGTGTAGGTACGCATGGCCAGCTCCTCCGCGCCGTCCTGTGGCACAAAGACCTTGAAGTGTGCTCCGGGCTTGGCCGGATCCCAGCTCTCGAGCTCGCCGGTGGCGACCACGCGCAGCAGCCCCGGCGTGAGCTGGGTAATCGACTGGACCGCCACGCTACGTCGCGGCGGCCGCGGTCGCGGCTCAGGCATGGAGTTCTCCGTTCTGGCTCATGATCCGTTGGGCGAGATTACGGGGAATCGGCTTCTCCGGCGCGCGGGGTCCTGGTATCAACGATTTGGGTCCTTGACTGTCGGGTTAGATTGGTGGCCTGTCCACGCCACCCGTGCATACCCTCTCCCCGCGACGGCCCGGCGAATGGCTGCGCGCGCACGACCCGGGCTACGCCGCGCTGCGGCGTGCTGGGCGCGCAGCGATTCTGATGCCGGCGATGTTCGCGTTCGGCGACAAGGTGATCGGCAACCCGGTGATGTCCTACTTCATCGCCTTCGGTTCGTTCGCGATGTTCCTGCTCGTGGACTTCCAGGGTTCACGGATCGACCGCGCGCGATCCCAGACGCTGCTCGGGATCGCCTGCGCGGTGATGATCTGCCTGGGCACGCTCGCCTCGCGGACCACCGCGCTGGCGGTGATCGGCATGTTCGTCCTGGCCCTGGTCGTGCTGTTCAGCGCCATCGTCAGCTCGGTGATCGCCAGCGCGACGACACCACTGCTGCTCGCGTTCATCCTGCCCGTCAGTCTCCCCGGGCCTGCATCGCAGATCCCCGAGCGGGTTGCGGGCTGGGGGCTCGCAGCGGCGGTGTCGGTGATCGCGATCACGGTCCTGTGGCCGTCGCCGGTCGCCTTCCCGGTCGAGGCCCGGGCCACCGCCGCCCTGCGCGCGCTGGCGGCCCGCATCCGGGCTGAGCTCGCGTGGGTGGTCGGTGAGGCGAGCGACGAGCTGCAGCACGCCTACGACGAAGCGCGGGCGCGGGCCGATGATGCCGTGGGCGCGTTGGACAAGCTGTTCCTGGCGACGCCCTACCGACCGACCGGGCTGAGCACCAAGGCTCGAGCCGAGATTCGGCTCGTCGACGAACTGCGCTGGCTCAACGAGGCCGTGTTGCGCTCGGGTCTGAAGAGACGTCCGACGAACCCGGATGAATCGATCTGCGCGGTCAAGGGCGCCGCCGCCGACGTGCTCGATCGTGCCGCGTCGGTGCTCGCGGCCGGGATCGACGCCGCGGCCGCGGCGAGCGCGGATTTCGAGGCCGCGCGCGGCCACCTCCGGGAGGCGTTGCATGAGCTCGAACGCCACGCCACGAGCTTCCGAGTCGAGCAGCCGGTCCACGCGGAGAACGGACACGCGAGCGCCGCGACGGTGATCTCGGCGCTCGATCCCAGTTTCCGCACACAGGAACTCGCCTACATAACCGAGCAGATCGCCACGAATGTCGCCTATGCCGGAGCAGCCGATACCCGCACCTGGCTGCAGCGGCTGCTCGGCCGCCAGCCCGCCGGCTTCACGGGACCCGTGACGTCGGCCAAGGAGCGGGCGCTCGCGCATCTGGATCCAAGCTCGTCGTGGCTGCACAACAGCCTGCGCGGTGCGACCGGCCTCGCGCTGGCGGTGCTCGTCGCCGAGGTCACGTCGATCCAGCATGGGTTCTGGGTGGTGTTCGGCAGCCTGGCGGTACTCCGCTCGAACGCGCTCAGCACGGGCCAGAACGTCTACCGGGCACTCCTGGGTACGACCGGCGGCTTCCTCGTCGGTGGCGCTCTGGTTGCGCTGATCGGAACCAACACGGTCGTGCTCTGGATCCTGCTGCCGTTCGTAATCCTGTTCGCCGGGCTCGCGCCGTCGGCGATCTCCTTCGTCGCCGGGCAGGCGGCGTTCACCGTCACGCTGCTCGTGCTGTTCAACCTGCTGTTACCGGTGGGCTGGAGGCTCGGCCTCGTGAGGATCGAGGATGTCGCCATCGGCGGCGCGGTCAGCTTCGCCATGGGCCTGCTGTTCTGGCCACGCGGTGCGGCCAACGAGCTGGGCCGCGCGCTCGGGCGCGCATATGTCGAGAGCAGCAACTACCTGGCCGAGGCGGTCGCGCATGCGGTCGCGTGCTGTCAATCGCCCGGCGCCGTGCCGCCAGCCCCGCGTGAGCTGGCGCAGCAGGCAGCCGCCGCGTCGCGGCGGCTCGATGACACCTTCCGCGGCTACCTGGCTGAGCGTGGCGCCAAGAAGGTCCCGCTCGCCGAGGTGACGGCCCTGGTGAGCGGGGTGGCCGGCCTGCGGCTCGCGGGCGATGCCGTCCTGGATCTGTGGAGTGGCGGCGGTACCGTCCCATCGGCAGGCGACGGCGACCGCGCCGCGGCGGAGCACGAGCTGGCGGGTGCCGCCGAGCACCTGACCGCCTGGTATGACCGCTTCGCCGCCAGCCTCACGGGTGCCGGCGACGTGCCCGACCCGCTGCCCGCCGACAGCATCGCCGACGGTCGCCTGGTGGAGGCGGTAGCCGCCGACCTACGCGACGCTGACGGCCACGCCACCGCCACCGGCGTCCGCGTCATCTGGACCGGTGACCACCTTGACGCCGCCCGCCGCTTGCAGGAATCTCTGGTGGGACCGGCCCGAGTCGCCGTCGCAGGTGATTAGAGAGATGCCGCAGAGCAACGCTGAGATTGCCAGACAGGGCTTCGCCGCGATCGCGCGCGGTGACTTCGGCGCGATCAGCGAGTTCCTGGATCCCGACGTCAAGTGGCACGGTGGCAGCCCGGACGATGGCTGTCAGAACCGCAAGCAGACGCTCGCGTGGCTGCGCAATCGCCCGCGACGGGGAGCCGGGCGGATGCCGGAGCTCGTCGACGTCGTGGAAGCCGGTGACCGCGTCGTCGTGATCCTGCAGCCGCCGGCCAGCGCTGAGGACCCCGCGCCCCGACAAACGGCCAACCTCTCGACCTTTCGCGACGGTAGGGTCGTGGAGATGGTCCATTACGACGACGCGGCCGCCGCGCTGGCCGCGCTCGAACCCGCGGACTAGTCCGTTACGGCGCGCGCACCCGGTCGGAGCGCGAGCAGTTGCGCAGCGGCGATCGTGCCGCCGATCGCGAGCAGCGGAACCGCGGGCAGCAGGTAGCGCAGCGCAAAGCCGCCGGTGGCGGCAGTCCCGAGCAGGATCATCACCGCGCTGCCGGCCAGCAGGAAGATCTCACGCCGCGCGGGCACCCGCAGGCACACCGCCAGCAGCGACGCCAGTGCGAGCAGCGCCAGCACCGGCCGTGGCACGTGCACCACGCTGCGGTAGGCGCGAACGAAGCCCGCAGGCGAGCGCACCTTCAGCTTCAGCCCGGGCAGGTCCCGCCGCTGCGTCGCCGCGCTGTGCGCCTCGCGCGCCGGCGAGCGCGGCAGCGAGGTGGCGCTCACCGCATCGTTGTACGGAACGGCGCCAGGGGTGAAGTAGCGCGTGAAGTCGGCCAGGGTCGCGCCCACGAAGTCCAGCGGGTGGTGCACGATCATCGTGCGCGAGAACGACTCGAGTACCCGGTCGGTCGGAGCGACGTCGGCGATCGACTGCGTCGCGGGGTGGAACAGCCGCTGCGCCGGCGACGGGCCCCAGATGTACCAGTCGGGAGCGTCGGGGTGGCTCGCCCGCTGCGCGTCCGTCTCGCACAGACGGCGCGCGGCCGGCTCGAGCCTGATGCCCTTGCAGTCGGCAAACCCGGCGACACGCCCGTACAGCGTCCAGCCCGGTGTGGCGGTCATCCCGAACACGTGAAAGCGGTGGTCGATCAGTGCGCTGTAGACGAGCAGCGGCAGTGCGACGGCGACCAGGAAGGTCATCAGCGGGCGCCACCCGGCGCGCACCCACGCGAGGTACACGAGCACCACCGGGATCGTGAACGGCGCGACCTCGCGCACCAGCGCGGTGAGCGCGATCAGCAGCCCGCAGGTAGCGCTGCGCGCGAGCATCGGCGGTCGCGGACGGTCAGATCCGAGTTGCGGCCACGCGAGCACCAGCAGCGCCACCACCATCCCGACCGTGAAGGAGGTGTCCGACATGACGTACTGCTCGAGCGTGATCGTGTAGCCGTCGAGCAGCACCAGCGCTGCAGCTGCCGCGGCTGCCCAGCGGGGCAGCCGCGAGCGGATCAGGGCGACGTAGATCGCGATGCCGATGCCCAGCACGGCGATGTGCTGGAAGGCGACGAGCTCCGTGAGGCTGCGGTCCGGCAGCGTCAGCAACCTGATCAGGACCGGGTAGCCGACCGGGTGGACGGTCGGAAGCCCGACGAACGAGCCGGTCAGCCCGGTGGCGATGTACCCCCACGAGTCCGGGAACAGCAGCGCCGGCGGGTAGGCGACCATCGTCAGAACGCGCATCAGCGCCCCGCCGAACACCAGCAGGGTGATCAGCCAGTGGGTCCGCAGCAGGCGCGAACCAGCGCTCGGGTACGACGATGAAATCGGCGGAGGATTGAGGCGTTCAGCGGTGGCTATGGCGCCACACTGTAATGGCGAGTTGTGGCGGCGGCCGCCACCACAACCTCGCGGGTCGCCGCCGGTGCGGCGGCCGCCTCCAGCACCGCGCGCGTGCGTTCCACCGACCCCGTGATCTCAGCCGGCGTTCCCATGCAGACGAATGCCGCGGTGACGGTCGTGCCCGGCCACGGCACGGCGATGCACGCGATCTGCGGATGCAGGTCGCCCGCATCGATCGCAAAGCCGTCCGCGCGCACCTGTTCGAGCCGTCGGCGCAGCTGCTCGCGATCTCCCGGAACCGACGGTGCCGAGTGCGCGACCGCCATCGCCGGGGCGAAGCGGCCGGCGGCAAAGGCGACATAACCGGGGTTGGCCGCCAGCTCGCCCAGCGGGTCCGGGAACGGCTCCTGCGGAAGCACACGCTCGAGCTTTGCGGCCTCGAGCTGAGCCGCGATCACCTGTCCGGCCGCGGTGGCAACCAGGGAGGTGCTCATGTTGACCCCGAGCGAGACGGACGGTAGGCCCGACCCGGCAGCGGCGAGCACCGTCGCGTGCGACCCGACGAGCCCGTAGGCCTGCGCGAGCAGTCCTGTCACGCCGGCAATCGCTTCGACCAGCGGCTGGGAGCGGCGGATCAGTTCGTCGGCGGGGGTGGACTGCGCCAGCAGCGCTGAGCGCGGTCCGAGCGCGATGCGCCCGTTCTCTCGGACGACCCAGCCATCGGGCTCGCAGGCGCTCACGATGCGCGATACCCACGACTTGTCTACGCCGGTGACTTGCGCGATTTCGGTGACGGTGAGCGGCCCGTACACGTCAATCATTTCCAGGAGCTTGAGGCCCCGGAGGCTCGGCATCGTTGCGAATATAGCAACAAAGGTTGATCTAACAGCAATGGTTCTGGTAGTGTCCTTTTACCCCGCGGGACCGGGGGCTGCAGTGCATGGCACGGGGAGGCCGGAGCAGTGGCCCGTGCTTTTGTGGCGGTGCCGTGGCGCCGCCGCAGGTTGCGGGCGCCACGGCACGCCGACCTGTGTCAGTCCTCCAGCAGTGCGGCTGTCTCGAGCCAGGTGGACTCGGTGCGATCGCGCTCGGCGATGAGCGCGTCAAGCTCAAGCGTCAGTGCGGCGAGCTGCTGGTGGTCGGTGGCGCGGGCCGCCATCGCGGTATGCAGCTCCTGCTCGCGCGCGCTGAGGCGCTCGAGCTCCCGGTCTAGCCGCTGCAGATCCTTCCGCGCCGCCCTGATCGCCGCGCCCCGGCGCGGCGCGGCGTCCTCGCTCGCTCGCGTACGTCCGTACGCGTCGCTCGGCTGTTGGGGTCGGGTGGCGGGACCATTTCTGCCGTGCTTGGGTCGGTTGCGATCAGGAGCCGGTTCGACCTCCTGCAGGTACTGGTCGATGCCACCCGGCAGGTGCCGGATTCCGCCGATCGCATCGATCGCGAACACGTTGTCTGCCACTCGCTCCACGAAGTAGCGGTCGTGGCTGACCACTACCAGCGTGCCGGGCCAGTGGTCGAGCAGGTCCTCCAGCGCAGTCAGCGTCTCGATGTCCAGGTCGTTGGTCGGCTCGTCGAGCAGGAGCACGTTCGGCTCGGCCATCAGCAGCCGCATCAGTGTCAGGCGCCGGCGCTCGCCGCCGGATAGGTCGCGCACCCTGGTGATCGCCTTCTCGCCGCGGAAGCCGAAGCGCTCGGCGAGCTTGCCGGCTGTGAGCTCCTCGCCACCGGCGAGCGTCGCGCGCCGCCGTACCTCCTCGATCGCCTCGAGCACCGTGCGCTGCTCGGGGATCTCGACGGCGCTCTGGGACAGGTGCGCCAGCTTTACGGTCTCGCCTCGCTGCACCTGGCCGCGGGCGGGCTCGAGCTCGCCCGCCAGCAGTCCGAGCAGCGTCGACTTGCCGGAGCCGTTCGCGCCGACCAGCGCGACGCGGTCACCGGGACCGAGGCGCCAGGTCACACCGTCGATCACGGTGTGCCCGCCGTAGCCGTAGGAGATGTTCTCGGCCTCGATGACCTTGTTGCCGAGGCGGGAGTTGGCGAACCGCAGCAGCTCGGTTTGATCGCGCGCCGGCGGCTCGTCGGCGATCAACGCATTGGCGGCCTCGATGCGGAACCTGGGCTTGGAGGTGCGCGCCGGGGGACCGCGTCGCAACCATGCGAGCTCCTTGCGCATCAGCTGCCGGCGGCGGTCCTCGCGCACGGACTCGATGCGATCACGCTCGGCGCGCGCGAGCACGTACGCCGCGTAGCCGCCCTCGTACTGGTGGATGGTGCGGTCGGCCACCTCCCAGGTCTGGGTGCAGACCGCGTCCAGGAACCAGCGGTCATGGGTGACGAACAGCATCGCGCCGTCGCGCGCGGCCAGGTGGGCTGCCAGCCACGTGATCGCCTCCACGTCGAGGTGGTTCGTGGGCTCGTCGAGCAGCAGTAGGTCAGGATGGTCGAGCAGTACGCGGGCGAGGGCGACGCGACGCCGCTCGCCCCCGGACAGCCCGCGCACGTCGGTCTCGAGTCCGCGTTCGAAGCGCTGCATCGTGACGCCGCCGAGCAGGCCATCGAGCACGCCCCGGAACTCGCGATCGCCGGCCCACTCATGCTCGAGCCGGTCTCCGATCAGGACCTCACGGATCGTGACGCCCGCCGGCAGACGGTCGCTCTGATCGAGCACACCGATCCGCAGCCCGCCCAGGCGGGTGAGCTGTCCGCTGTCCGGCGTCTCGGACCCCGCGATCAGCTCGAGCAGCGTCGACTTCCCCTGGCCGTTGCCGCCGACAACGCCGATACGGTCGCGGTCGGCGATCCCCAGCGTGATGTCCGCGAGGATCGTGCGTGCGGCGTAGTCCTTGGTGACGCCGCTGAGGCTGACGAGATTACGAGTCGTACTCATCTCGGTGCGGATCCTTGCAAGGATGTAAAAGATGACAGCTGTTGGCGAGACGCCGTTGTGGATCGAATTGGACGGCGCCGTCAATGCCCGCGCGGTCGTCCCGGGCGTGCTGCTTCGCTCCGACAACCTGCAGTCGCTGAGCGCACGCGACGTGGAGCGCCTGGTGGATGGGCAAGGACTCCAGGTGGTGATCGACCTGCGCACCGACGTCGAAGTTGTGCTCGAGGGACCCGGGCCGCTGGTGCCGGATCAGCGGGTGCGGATCGAGCACCACTCGTTGTATCCCGCCCAGGGCAACACGGACCTGGACGCCGAGACCATCAAGCCCGGTACGCGGCCGTGGGGCCGCTCGTATCGCGGCGAGTTCGCCGACGAGCCGCCCGTCGTCCGCTCGTACCTGGGCTACATGCTCGCGCGGCCGGACTCGATCGTGGCCGCACTGCATGAGATCGCGAACGCCGAGGGCTCCGTGCTGGTGCACTGTGCCGCGGGCAAGGACCGGACCGGCACCGTTGTTGCCCTCGCCCTGGATGTCGCCGGTGCCTCGCGTGAGCTGATCGCCGGCGACTATCTCGCGACCGCCGGGCGCATCGAGCTGATCATCGACCGTCTACGCAGCTCTGACACCTACCGTGCCGAGCTCGAGGGACACGACCCCCAGGATCATGCGCCGGTGCCCGGGACGATCGAGCGCGTACTCGATATCGTCGACGAGAGTTACGATGGCGCGGCGCGCTGGCTGCTCGACAACGGCCTCGGCGAAGCAGACCTCGAGCGCCTGCGCCAGCGGCTCGCGCCGGCGGCCCGTCAGCGCATCGGCTCCTGAACAGTGAGCCCGTGATACGGGGCTTTAGCTAACGTCGTGTCCGGGCCGCGGGCAACGCCGTGCCCTGGAAAGGCAGGAGACGCGCATGGACACAATCGAAATGACAGCCGGTGAGCTTCAGCGGCTGCGCGAGGAACTGAACGAGCTGGAGAGCGGTGGACGCTCTCAGATCGCGGCTCGCATCAAGACCGCTCGCGAGTGGGGCGACCTCAAGGAGAACGGCGAATACCACGCCGCCAAGGAGGCCCAGGCCCATCTGGAGACTCGGATCCTGAGGCTGCGCGAGCAGGTGCGGGCTGCCGTTGTCGTGGAGCGCACCGGTAAGACTGACGACGTGCGCCATGGCAGCACGGTGGAGGTCACCGACCTCGGCAAGGGAAGCACCCAGACCTTCAAGATCGTCTCCCCGAACGAGGCGAGCCCCAAGGAGGGGCTGCTCTCGTCGACCTCACCGGTGGCGCAGGCGCTGATCGGCAGCCGCCCGGGGGATGAGGTCGAGATCTCGACCCCGGCCGGCGTGCGCAGGCTGCGCGTCGACTCGATCTCGTAGGGGACGCGACCGATGCAGATCGACGGAGCGGCCGCGATCGTCTTCGGCGGCGCCTCGGGTCTCGGCGAGGCCACGGCCCGGCGTCTCGCCGCTGAGGGCGCGACAGTCACGATCGCCGATCTCAACGGACAGCGCGCCGAGCTGGTCGCCCGGGAGATCGACGGGAACGCTCACGCTGTGGATGTCACCGATCCGGTTGCTGTGCAGCGCGCCGTGGACGCGGCTGCCGGTTCGAGCCCCGGCGGGCTGCGCATTTCGGTCTGCTGCGCAGGCGTCGGCTGGCCGGCGAAGCTGATCGGCCGCGACGGCCCCACCCCGCTCGAGCACTTCGCCCAGGTCATCAACGTCAACCTGCTCGGCACGATCAACGCGCTGCGCCTGGCCGCGGCCGCCATGATCGGCAACGAACCCAACGCCGAGAACGAGCGTGGCGTCTGCGTCAACACCGCCTCGGTCGCGGCCTATGACGGCCAGATCGGCCAGGTCGCGTACTCGGCATCCAAGGGCGGTGTGGTCGGTCTCACGCTCCCGGTAGCTCGCGAGCTTGCCAGCAAGGGCGTGCGCGTGATGACGATCGCGCCCGGGATCTTCGACACGCCGATGCTCGCCGAGCTATCTGACGAGGTGCGCCAGTCCCTGGCCGCGTCGATCCCGTTCCCCTCCCGCCTCGCGCGCCCCGAGGAGTACGCCGACCTGGTCGAGCACATCGTCACCAACACGATGCTCAACGGCGAGGTGATCCGCCTCGACGGAGCCATCCGGATGGCGCCTCGGTAGCGGACCTCAGTGCAAGAAATCAAGATCACCGGCGACATGATCCGCCTCGGGCAGCTGCTCAAGCTGGGCGGTGTGGTCGAGAGCGGCGCGGACGGAAAGAACCTGCTCGCCTCCGAGGCGGTGCTCGTCAACGGCAGCATCGAGACCCGTCGCGGCCGCCAGCTTCACGATGGCGACGTGGTGGAGGTGGAGGACTGGGAGTTCCGGATCAGCGCCGGCCAGTCGTTAAGTAAGTAGCGATGACACCCCGCGACAATCTCCGCGCCGCGCTCGTGGCCACCATCTGGGGCGCCAACTTCGTGGTGATCGACGAGGGGCTGAAGGGCTTCCCGCCGTTCCTGCTGCTGGCCGCGCGATTCCTGCTCGTCTGCTTCCCGTTGATCTTCTTCATCCCGCGGCCCGGGCCGTGGCGGCAGGTCCTGCTGATCGGGACGTTCATGAGCCTCGGTCAGTTCACGCTGCTGTACCTGGCGCTGCACCTCGGGATGCCGACCGGGCTCGCGTCGCTGCTGGTCCAGGCCCAGGTAATCTTCACGATTGGGCTCTCACGGGTAGCGCTGGGTGAGCGTCCTACACAGCGGCAGCTGATCGGTGTGGGCCTCGGCCTCACCGGTCTCGCGGCGCTGGTCATCGGGCGTGGCTCGCACACCCCACTCGGGCCGCTCGCGATCACGATCGGCGCGTGCCTCGCGTGGGCGATCGGCAACGTCATGTCGCGACGCGCGCAGCTGAAGAGCGGCCTCGGACTCACGATCTGGTCAGCGATCGTCGTCCCGATCCCGGCGCTTGCGCTCGCGTTTGCCATCAACGGCTCTCACGAGATCGGCCACGCGGTGACGCACATCGGCTGGCTGACGATCTTCAGCACGCTCTACACCGTGATTGGAGCCTCCCTGTTCGGATACGGGACATGGAACTCGTTGCTCTCGCGCTACCCGGTCGGCTCCGTCGTTCCGTTCACATTGCTCGTGCCCGTGGCCGGGATCACCTCGGCCTGGATCGTCCTCGGTCAGTCGCCGACCGTCATCGAGCTCCTGGGCGGCGTCATCCTGCTTGCCGGTGTCGCTACGGCGACGCTCTCGCGAGCAGCCGCTCGCCCAGCCGCGAGTACCGCCGATCCGTGTCCGGCGTGCGCGCCGCACGAGCCACAACCGCTCGACTCCCGACTATCACCGTCGCCAGCTTCGCCCGCGTGATCGCGGTGTAGAGCATCTCGCGCCGCAGGAAGAACGCACCCGCCTGCTCGTGCGCGACGATCACCGCGACCGGCAGCTCGATCCCCTGGCCGCGGTGCACGGAGCACGCGTACCCCAGCCGCAGGCTCTCCGCCTCCTCAGGCGGCAGCCGGAAGAGCTGCTCGTCGCTGCGCAGCAGCAGGGCGGCCTCGTCGCCCTCCGCCCCCGGGATCTCGTCCTCGAGATACAGCACGGTCCCGTTCATCAGCCCCTTCTCGTGCAGGTTGCGCCCGGTCATCATCAGCTTGTCGCCGATCCGCAGGCGGCCGCCGCCGACGGGCTTGCCCAACGGGTTCAGGGCATCGCGCAGGGCACGGTTCAACGCGTCGATCCCGAGCTCGCCCTTGTACACGGGCACGAAGACCTGGATGTCCTCGACCGCATCGACGCCGTAGTGCGTTGGCAGCCGCCTGCTGACCAGCTCGACGATCAGCTCGAGCGCGTCACGCCCGCTCGCGCGCTCCATCAGGAACAGGTCGTGGCGCATGCCCTCAGCCGGCCTGAACTCCGGGCTCTCGCCACGGCGGATCGCGTGCGCGCCCTGAACGATCATGCTGCCCGCCGCCTGCCTGAAGATGTGGCTGAGCCGAGCTGTCGGCACCACCTCGGAGCCGACCAGATCCGCAAACGGCTTGCCCGCCCCGACCGGAGCGAGCTGGTCCGCATCCCCCACCAGCACCACGTGCGCGCGCGGCGCCACCGCTCTCAGCAGCGTCACCATCAGCTCGAGGTTCGCCATGGAGGACTCGTCGACGATCAGCAGGTCGTAGGGGAGCGGGTCGTCCTCATCGTGCTCGGGCAGCTCGCCCGGGACCCAACCGAGCGCGGAGTGGACCGTCTTGGCGTCGACGCCGCTGGCCTCCGTCATGCGCCGCGCCGCCCGGCCGGTGGGCGCCACCAGCACGACCTTTGCGCCCTGTCCCTCGGCAAGCTTGGCGATCGTCCGGATCGAGGCGGTCTTGCCGGTGCCGGGGCCGCCGGTGATCACCGAGAGGCGGTGCTCGAACGCGCTGCGGACCCCCGCCTCCTGCTCCTGGGTAAGCGTCAAATCGCCGCCGCTGAGCACCTCCTCGCCAACCGAGCCCAGCTTGCCTCCACCGCTGCCGCCATCGTCGAGCATTCTCAGCACACGCACGCTCAGCTCCTGCTCGAGCTCCCAGGTCGGCGCGCGATAGATCCAGTCGCCATCGCGCATCAGGTCGCCATCCTCGACCAGTTGCTCGATTGCCTCCTCATCCGGCAGTTCGCCCAAGAGGTCGCGCGCCGCGCCGAGGAGCTGCCCGACAGGTAGGCACGTGCTGCCAGCGCGGCCCTCGGCCTCGGACAGCGCGTACACGAGCGCGGCGCTGATCCGCCCCGGGATCGCGTCCACCGACTCCGCGTGTGCGCGCGCGATCCGGTCGGCCACCTTGAAGCCCACGCCGAACACGCGCGTGAGCTCGTAGGGGTTCTCGGTGATCACGCGGTGTGCCGTGTTGGGGTACTCGTCGCTGATCCGCTTGGCGAGGTACGCGAGTCCGTGGGGCGCGAGCAGCAGGTGCAGTCGGCGGATCGTGCGCAACTCGTTCCACGAGGTCGCCGCCTCCTCGGCACGAAACGGGTTGAGTCCGACGCGGCGAAACGCCGAAGCCGGTTCCTGGTCGATCGCATCCAGCACGTCCTCTGTGCCAAAGCGGTCGATCAGCTTCTTTGCGCGTGCCTCACCGATGTTCCGGATCCGTCGCAGGTAGGAGATCAGGGCAGCCCTGTCCTCCGGAGGTAGCGGGCGCGCCTCGGTCACCTGGACCTGGTCTCCGTAACGGCTGTCTGTCACCCAAACACCCATCACGTGGGCTCTTTCGCCGGTCTCGAGGTGGATCAGCGGTCCGACCAGCACGATCGGTCCGTCGTCGCATTCGGCGTCGAGCACGGCAAAGCCGTTGTCGCCGTTGGCGAAGCGCTGCCGCCGCACGGTCACCTCGGAGTCGAAGGGGTCAGACATGAGGATGAACTTAGAGCTAGTAGAGGCGGGAGCGACCGATTTGTGCCCAAAATGACACAAAGTGAGAGACCACCGATGATCCGCTACGTCTTCGCCATGCACGTGCCCGCCTTCGGGCGGAGCCTGAAGTTGCCACTGAACCTCGACGACCTGGAGAAGCCGGGGTTCGTCACGGCGCCCGGCAACGAGCCGCTGGGAAGTGATCCCGCCCACCCACCGGTTGTGACACTGCGGCAATCTCCGGCCAGCGAGGCGGTGCGCGGAGGCTCCGTCGCGATCACCTTCGATGACGGCCCGCACCCCGAAGGCACCCCCAAGATGCTCGAGATCCTCGCCGAGTACGACGCCAGGGCGACCTTCTTCCTCGTCGGCGAGCAGGTCGCCAAGCGTCCGGCGCTGGCTCGCCAGATCGTGGCCATGGGGCACACGGTGGGACTGCACGGCTACGTCCACCGCCCACATCCGAGCCATCGGAGGCGCACGATGCTCTACGACTTCGAGCACGGCTTCGCCGCGATCGCCGACGCCACCGGCGTCGAACCCCGGCTGCACCGGCCGCCCTATGGGATCTATACCCCGGCCAGCCTGCGCCTCGCTCGCGAGCGCGGCCTGCAGCCGCTGCTGTGGTCAAAGTGGGGCAAGGACTGGCGCAAGATGGCCACCGGCGAGCAGATCGCGCTCCGGGTCGCGGACGGACTGCAGGCTGGGGACGTGATCCTGCTCCACGATGCCGACTACTACAGTGCCAAGCGCTCCTATCGCCGTACTGCAGCTGCGTTACCGACGATCTTGAAAACACTGCAGTCCGCAGAACTCGGTACCGTGGCATTCGCCTAACCAGCGCCTAACGCACTGAAGCTGACGGCAACAAAGCTGATGGCCCGGGGTGGGGGGCGCCCGTCAAGCAGACGCGGACCCCTGGACCGGCAAAACCAAGACCTATGAAGGATGCATGACAACTCTCTCCTCAGAAACCCAGATCACGCCTGACTACGGGCGCTTCGCGATCGGGTTCGATCATCGCGACAGGGCGCGGCTGCACGCTCTGATCGACGAGGTGCTCGACTCCAATCGCTGGTCCGAGGCCGACATGACGGCCCGCTTCGAACAGGCGTGGGAGGCGTGGAACGAGGTTCCCGCCGTCGCGACCTCCAGCTGGTCCGGCGGCGCGCTTGCGGCGCTGCACTTCGCCGGCGTCCAGGGCGAGACGGTGCTCTGCCCGTCCAACACGTTCATGGCAACCCCGCTGGCCGCGATCCGAGCGGGCGCTGACGTCCAGTTCGTCGACTGTAACCGCGACGACCTCTGCATGTCGTTTGCGGACTTCGAGCAGAAGGCCGAGCAGCACAAGCCCAAGGCGGCGTTGCTGGTTCACATCGGCGGCCACATCGCGTTCGAGTCGGAGAAGATCGCCGCCTACTGTGCTGAGAACGGGATCTTTCTGCTCGAGGATTGCGCGCACGCGCACGGTGCCTCCTGGAACGGTCGCAAACCGGGCGGCTACGGCGATGCCGGTGTGTACTCGCTGTACGCGACCAAGACGGTCTCGACAGGTGAGGGTGGCGTACTTGTCTCCAAGCGTCCGGAACTGCTCGAGTACGCGCGGGGCTTCCGCAACTACGGCAAGCCGAGCTACGAGGTGCAGGGCCTCAACTTCCGCATGAACGAGTTCACCGCGGCGCTCGGTCTGATCCAGGTCGAGCGGATGCCGGAGATCGTCGCCTGGAAGAACGAGACCGCGCAGGAGTTCATGGACCCCCAGTTCGCAGGCTCGAAATTGGAGCTCCCGGAAGGGATGATCTCCGGGCTGTACAAATACATAGTGTTCGACTGGCTCGAGAAGTCGACCGGGCGTGTCTACGACGAGCCATGTCACCGCATCCTGGGCCATCACGTGGATCTACCGAATAGCGACTGGGTCGCGAAAAACCATTCGTGCCCGCCCTTGTATTACCGTCCACTCGACGAAGAGATGAGCGACAGGGGGACCGGGGCATGAGAGTGCTCGTAACGGGTGGAGCCGGGTTCATCGGCTCCCACGTAGTCGACAAGCTGCGCGCCCACGGGCACAAGCCGGTCATCTACGACCTGCGTCCCTCACCTTGGCCCGAGCACGAGGGCGTGGACACGGTGATCGGCGAGGTCACCGATCGTCACGCACTCGAGGCTGCGCTCCAGGAGTGCGACGCGGTGGCGCATCTGGCCGCCGTCGCGGACGTCAATGATGTCCACGCGGAGCCCTCCGACGCCGAGCAGGTCAATGCACGCGGCACCGCCGCGGTGCTCGAGGCCGCACGCCGCGCCGATATCAAGCGGGTCATCTACGCCTCCACCATCTGGGTGTACAGCGACACGGAGGAGACGACGGTCAGCGAGACCACGCTGCTGCCTCCGCCCGCGCATCTGTACACGGCGACCAAGCTCGCCGGTGAGCTCTACTGCAAGTCCTATCAGGAGCTCTACGGGATCAATTACACGATCCTCCGCTTCGGCATCCCGTACGGCCCGCGAGCGCGCGAGGCCGCGGTGATCCCGGCGTTCGTCAACAAGGCGTTTGCGGGTGAGTCGCTGACCCTGAGCGGCGACGGCATGCAGTCGCGCCGCTTCGTCTACGTCGAGGACCTTGCGGAGGGTGTCGTCGCCGGCCTCGGCGACATCGCCGAGAACCGCGTCTACAACCTGTCGAGCGATGAGGACGTGACGATCAGGCAGATCGCCGAGCTTGTCCAGGAGATCGTGGGTAACACAGAGATCGTCTTCGGGCCTGCGCGGCCCGGTGACCTCGGCTCGAAGATCGTGCTCTCGGACCGCGCTCGCGATGAGCTCGGCTGGTCGGCATCGACCCCGATCGGCGAGGGCATCCGTCGCTACGTCGAGTGGCGGCGCGACCAGACGGCCAAGAAAACGAACCAGACGAGCGGAGGGCACTCCGACCCTTTAGCAGTGGCGGGCGAGTCTGAAGAAGTAGAGGCTTGCCCGCGGAAGGTCCTCATCATCTCGGCGGACATCGGCGCGGGGCATGATCTTCCAGCGCGCGCGATCGCACGCGAATTCAAACAGGAAGATCCCGACGCATTCGTCGCGGTCGTCAACGGTCTCCCAGCGATGGGGCCGGTGGCGACCGCCGTGCTGCGGGAGAACTCGGCGTTCATGTTCCGCTGGGTGCCCTGGCTGTTCGACCTGCAGTACCGACTGTTCATGGATTTCCCGCCGACCCGCTGGGTCGCGACGCGGCTGCTTTCCCACTTCAGTAAGCGCGGCCTGTCCCGCCTGATCAGGGCGCACGATCCGGACCTGGTGGTCTCCACCTATCCCGGCACCACGCAGATCCTCGGAGAGCTGCGGCGCAACGGCCATGTGAAGGTGCCCTGCTATTCCTCGATCACGGACATCGCCGGGCTGCGCTTCTGGGCACATCCCGGGATCGATCTGCATTTCGTCTCGCACCCCGAGTCCCGCGAGGAGGTCGAGCGCATCGCGGGGCCCGGCAGCGTGCGCTGGTCCAAACCGCCGACCGCGCCCGGCGTCCTCGAGCCGCGCTCGCGCGAGTCAGCCCGGGCCGCCCTGGGGCTGCCCCAGGATCGCCCTGTGATCGCCGTCTCCGGCGGCGGCTGGGGGGTTGGTGATGTCATCGGTGCCGTCGAGGTGGCACTGCGCGTCGCCGACGACGCCGAGATCCTCTGCCTGTGCGGACGCAACAACAAGCTGCGCGAACGCGTGAGCGATCGCTTCGCCGGCGATCCGCGCGTGCGCGTGATGGGCTTCACCAACCGCATGGGCGAGGTGCTGTCCTCCGCCAACGTGCTGATCCACTCGAGCGTCGGCCTGACGGTCCTCGAGTCGCTGATCCGTGGCTGCCCGGTGATCTCCTACGGCTTCGGCTACGGGCACGTGCGAGTCTCCAATCATGCGCTCGAGCGCTTCAAGCTCGCGCAGGTGGCGCGCTCCACACGTGAGCTCGAACCTGCCATCGAGCGGGCTCTCGCCGAGCAGCTAGAGCCCGACACCTCCTTTGCGCAGCGGCCATCGACCGCGGCTCTGATCCTCGGCAGCACGCGCCGCGTCCAGCCGCTCCCAGCCTGGCGCGTGCGGGCGCGCCGCACGGTGACGACCGCCGTCGCCTCCGCCGGCGTGCTCCTGGCGGCGTTCCTTTCGAGCGTGGCCTACGCGGTCGTCTCAGACTTCGGCGGCGCGAGTCCTACCACGGCGGTCGCCACGACTATGCCGGACGTCGGCGTGATCGTCCATGCGAGCGGCAAGGACGCGCCGGCGCTGGCGCGGGAGTTGCGGCGGGATGGCATCTACGTCACCTTCGCGCTCTCTAACGCCTCCGCGTCATCAGTGGACAAGCTGATCGATGACGGCGACGACCCGCTCCCGCAGCTCAGCGATAGCGGTCTGCTCGGGTGGCTCAAGACCAAGGGCGAGCTGCACAAGCTCGAGCGCGAGCTCGGCCTGAGCCAGCTTCAGCATCGGTTCGGCTGGGGGCACCATTTCATGTACACCTCCAGCGGTCCAAGCATCGCGCAGGTGCTGCTTGCCAACGGCGCCGGCGGGAAGTTCGTCGCCGGCAAGGTCAAGCTCAACAAGGCAGGCGAGCTCCCGCGCTCGTTCCGCAAGGGCGAGTTCATCGAGGTCAAGATCAAGAACCCGGCGGCCTGCCGCCGCGAGGTGATCGAGCTCGTCCACGAGCTGCACCTGCACCACCTGGACGTTGTGCCGCTCGACCCGCTGGTGAAGGACTCGGCGACTTCGGTCTAGCGGCATTCCCGGGCCACCGGCCCGCTGGCCGGGTGGCCCAGCCGCAGCGCCCTGGCGCTACTGGGTGAGCGAGACGCTGCCGCCGCCGGAACTCGCCAGTGGGCCGACAGCGGGGCCATCTCCCTGGAAGGTCCCGCTGATGTTCCCGGTGACGTTGTTGCCCTCGATGCACATCACCAGCGTCTTGTTCCCGCTCAGATTGAGGTAGGCCCCGCCGTTGGGAGCGAACAGATCTCCGTCCAGCGTCTGACCGCCTGAGATGTTGAGATTGATCGCGGTTGAGCTGGTCCCGGTGGCGTAGAAGATCGGATAGTTACCGGTTACCGGTGCGGGCACAGAGGAGCTGCAGTTGCCGGCGCTGTAGCCACTGGTTGTATATCCGCACGACGAGAGCGCTTCGTTCCCGCTCACGTTATATGTGATGGTCCCGCCGACAAAGGTGTCGTACCAGGTGTAGTTGCCGCTGACGTTGATCGTGACCGAACCGTTCCAGGTGCTGGGGCTTGACTTCGTTCCGGTTCCGCTGGCGCAGTAGATGTTGCCGGCTACCGGGACATCGCCGCTGCCGCTGGCTGTCAGGGTGATGGAGCTGCCCTCGTTCGTGCAGAAGGTCGGGTACCCGTTCGACTGGCAGGCGAGCTCTCCGGTGCCGCCGCAGGCCGGGAAGTCCTTCGTGTAGTCGATCGGGAAGGGAGAGTCCGTGCTCGACTGGGTCGGCGGCGTCGACCACGGGTTGTGGCCGCTCCAGTTGCTTGTGACCTGGCACGTGCCGCTGACGTTGGGCCCGTAGCTACCGACGCCGAGTGAGATGACTCCGCTGGCGTTGCTGTAGAGGTTGCCGTTGCTCTGGATGTCACCCTGAACGGTTGTGTTCCCGGAGAGGTTCAGGTCGACGCCGTTCGTGGTGTTCGAGCAGTTGTTGTTGTCGGCGAATATGAAGTCGCAGCCGCTTCCGGGAGTGCTGCACGCGCTCGCGCTGGTCGTCCAGCTCGCGCCCGCGCCCGCGCTCTGACTGGTGGAGCTGATGCCGGCAATCGCCGAGAAGACGCCTGACGAGGTGGCCGCCGCGTTGACGCTGACGGTGTGTGTGGTCGTGTTGACGGTCACGTTGCTGGCGGTGATCGTCAGCCCGTTGGCGGCCGCATAATCGATCGCCACCTGGTCGGCATCGGTTGTGTCGGTACCCGAGGTACACGCCGGGACCGTTGTCTGGGCGCCGTTGAGGACGATGCTGCCGGATTGGCCGGGGTTGGCCAGACAGTGGGCGGCGGCGAGCGCTGCCGAGTCGGCGACGACCTGTGCCTGATGGTGCTTGGACATCCAGGTGGCGGCGTCGATGCCAAACGCGGCTACCCCGAGCAGCACGGTCATCGAGGACACGACCACCACCAGCGACTGGCCGGAATCGTCGCGGATGAGTCTCCGCAGGGCAGCTGCGAACATGCGCACGATCGCTACCCCAGCAGCGAGTCGCTGCCCCCCGAACTGCCGCCCGAGCTGCTTCCCGCCGGTCCGTCACCGGTGAGGTTCAGCGTCACGTTGATCAGGTAGACGTTCCAGCCCTCGAGCATTCCGCTGGTCGAGCTGTCGCTGTCACCGCCGGCGCCCTGAGAGCCGAGCTGGATCGTGCCGGAGGGATCGAAGATGTTGCCGGTCCAGTTGAAGGTGCCGTTGTAGATGTTGATGTTGCCCGTCGAATACATCAGGCAGTTGTCGAGGTCGGGCGAGAGGCAGATCGAGGTGCCGCCGCCGTTGTTGGTGATGAAGCTGATGTTTCCGCCGATGAAGGTGACCTGGGGATAGGACGAGCCACATCCGCTGGCTGGATCGTTGGCCTGTATCTGGATCGGTCCGTTCCAGGTCGCGGGATTGCTCGCGGTGCCGGTACCGATCGAGCAGTAGACGTTGCCGGAGACGGGCAGCTCCGGATTGTTGTTGACGTTGGTGAAGTTGAAGCCGGTGCTGCTCGTGGTCGCCTGCGTGCAGTAGGAGGGCACGTTCGCGATCCCGCTGACGGTGGTGCAGGTGGTCGTGCAGGCGCTGAAGTACGGGCTGGCCGCGTAGTTGATCGGCCACGGCTGGCTGGCGACCTCGGTTGCCTTGTTGTAGTCCGGCATGTTGCCGGCCGTGTAGCAGCTGCCCGCAACGGTGATCGGCGGCGAGCCGTTGAACGACGGCCCGCTGTTCTCGATCGTGATTCCGCCCTCGCTATGGACAGTGCCATTGACGATCGGCGTGGCACCGCCGCCGGTGTTGCCGTCCTGGAACCCGGACACGGGGCTCTGGCTCGCGCCCGGGCTGTTGGTGCTCGGGCAGGCGGTGTTGCCGGCGTACACCGCATCGCACTGCTCGCTGGAGCCGGTGCACGTGCTGGTCGAGCCCGTTGTCCAACCCGCCTTGGCGCCCGCGCTCTGACTGGTGGAGCTGATGCCGGCAATCGCCGAGAAGACGCCTGACGAGGTGGCCGCCGCGTTGACGCTGACGGTGTGTGTGGTCGTGTTGACGGTCACGTTGCTGGCGGTGATCGTCAGCCCGTTGGCGGCCGCATAATCGATCGCCACCTGGTCGGCATCGGTTGTGTCGGTACCCGAGGTACACGCCGGGACCGTTGTCTGGGCGCCGTTGAGGACGATGCTGCCGGATTGGCCGGGGTTGGCCAGACAGTGGGCGGCGGCGAGCGCTGCCGAGTCGGCGACGACCTGTGCCTGATGGTGCTTGGACATCCAGGTGGCGGCGTCGATGCCAAACGCGGCTACCCCGAGCAGCACGGTCATCGAGGACACGACCACCACCAGCGACTGGCCGGAATCGTCGCGGATGAGTCTCCGCAGGGCTTTGCTCAGCGCGCGCATGCGTCGGATTCGCATCGACCAAGGCTCCTGCACCTGGAATCCGGTGTGTTTGGCGTAAACGGATGACTGAGGTGGTTGATTCCCTTTATCAACGTTTGTACTAGGGGAATACCTCCTCTCGAATTCAGTCGGGCTGTCCTGGTGCCGATACGGCTTTGAGATGAGGCCTCTCTCACACATCCGGCGAGCAATCGCCCGCGTAACCAGGCAGGATCGAGGGCAGGCGCTGGTCGAGCTGGCCTTCGCCATGCCGATCCTGCTGCTGCTACTGACAGCGATCTTGCAGTTCGGCTCGATCTACAACCAGTACGAGGCACTCACTGATGCTGCTCGAACTGGGGCTCGCGCGCTCGCCCTGGCGTACTCGCCCACCAACACGGATCCGTGCGACGCCGGGGTCGACCAGACTGTCGCGAGCGCGGCCGGAGTCGTGACCCTTCCATACGCTGACGTCACCCCGAGCTTCCACAGCTCGACCGGCGGGACCACGACGAAGAGTTACTGCGGCAGCAACGCCGGCGGTGGTTGCACCGTGACCTGCTATTCGAGCGGCGCCGAGAACACGGATGACGAGGCGACGATAACGATCAACTACCCCGCGACGATCTCGATCTTCGGGATGCATGTCATGAACATCACGCTGTCGACGGAGTCGTCGGACGCGGTCGAATGAGACCTCTGCAGCGACGCTGTCGATCCTTGCGCGGCGAGCATGGGCAGGTGCTGCCGTTGGTTGTGATCGCCGTCGTCGTACTGATCGGCTTCACGGGCTTGGCCATCGACCTCGGTCGTGTGTGGGTAGCCAAGCAGCAGCTTCAGCGAGCTGTCGACGCGGCGACGCTCGCCGCCGGTCAGGATCTTCCCAACACGGCCACCGCCTTGGCCGATGCCCAGAACTACGCCGCGAACGGAACACGCAACCCGCTGAGCGGCTGGGGTGCCACCGCCGGCGCTCCGAGCGTCACGTTTGAGTGCAACAAAAGCGGACCTGATTACAACACATCGGGCTCGACGCCGAGCTGCCTCACGGACTCCAGTGGCGACAACTGCCACCCCAGCAACTCCACCGGCGGCACCAATTCGGTGCTGCCAACGGGAGCGACAACCTGTAACGAGGTACGGATCACAGAATCGGCCACGGTGAACACCGGCCTGCTCAGCCTGTTCATACCCAGCTTCACCGTGACAGCCAGCTCGACGGCAGCGGCACGCGGAACGGGGCTGCCAAAACCGATGAACATCTTCGTCATCCTCGACACCACCGGCTCCATGGATGCCGGATGTGGCGCGTCATTGAGCGGCATAAGCTCGCCCGACAAGCTCGATTGCGCGAAGGCTGGTGTGCAGGCCCTGCTGCAGTCCATGCCCTACAGCAGCACCAGTGGGGTCTACGACGATGTCGGCATCATGGTGTTTCCGGGGCTCTCGATGACGTTGGCAGGTACGACGTCGACATCGACCGTTTCGGATGGCAGTCTGGTCGGCTCTGCCACCAAGAACTCCGTGACGATGAGCGTCACGACAAACCAGAGTTCGAACATCGGTGACGGGATCAGCGGGACCGGCATCCCCACCGGCACCACGATCAAAGGCAGTGGTGGAAGCAATCCCAACTATACGGTGACGCTCAGCAATGCAGCCACGTCGACCACAAGCAAGGTCACCTACCCGCTCACCACGACCTCAACCGGCACGGGCGCGCCGTATTCGCTATCCGGCCCCTCGTCGAGCCGCGCTGGCAGACGAGACAGATTGCAATCAGCCCAGTACGAGCAGGAGCGGTACCGGCTACGACAACGTCTCCAGCACGCTCGTCACCTACCCCCCGTGGGGGTCGTACAGCAGCGCCACGATCCCTTCTGCGGACCTCGGGAATTTCAGCAACTACACGAGCCCCGGCTACATCGACAACTATCCCGGCTATGAGGCCGTGCCGCTGTCGAGCGACTATCTGTCATCCAGTGGCGTCCTCAACATGACGGGGAGCTCGAACCTGGTCGACTCGGTCAGCTACGCCGAGTGCAGGAACCAGAGTTACCCGGGCGGCGACTACTACGGGATCAAGGACTTCGTTGAGTACGGTGTCAACGGGCAGCACAGCTATCTGGCCGGTGCGGTCAGTGAGGCGCAGTCCGTGCTCGCGGCTCAGGCGGCTGCGCAACCAACGCGCACGATCGACGGCACGGCATATCCGGTCACGAGCGGGATCATCATCTTGAGCGATGGTGAGTTGAATGACCCGGATAACACCACGGATGGCGTTGATCCCGCGTTGGGTAGTGGCGGCGGCAACATCGGATTTACGAGCAACACGCCCTGCGAGGATGCGCTCAACGCGGCAACGGGGGCGAAAGCCGCCGGAACGCTCGTCTTCTCGATCGCGTATAACGACTCAGGTTCGGCTTGCGACGACAGCGGCAGTGGTACCGGACAATCGTCGCTGACCTCCTGCACCGCGCCAACCTCCGGCAACGGCGTGTACAAGGGCGGCGCGTACGACGGCTCGGCGTGTGCGTACATGTCCCTCCTCTCGAGCGGCAGCACCTACTTCGCCGATTCATCCGGCTCGGCAGGCGATCTCACCAGCGACTTCGAGCAGGCGGCCTCTGCGCTGAACACCGGTAATTCGGTGCTGACACCGGACTGCCCACCGGGCTTGGCGCCGCCGAACTGCTGACCGTCTTCGGCTTGCTCTTGGGTTGAGAGCGTCGGGCATTGATGCGAACATATGTTCGCCTTGCCCGCTTCCGTCAAGCTGATCACCTGCATTCTCCTGCCCCGCTTCGAGCTGATCGTGGCCGCTGGCGGGCGCACCGAACTGCTCGGTGTGCCCGTGGCGACCGCGCCCGAGCCCGGGAGCCAACAGGTCGGTGCCGTCTCGGCAGCGGCAGAGGCATTTGGTGTAAGCCCGGGGATGCGCCTGGGCGAGGCGCTCGCCCGCTGCCAGCGGCTGACGCTGATCCCGCCCGATCCGGCGGGGGTCCAGGAGCACTGGGAGCAGATGCTGATCGCGCTGGAGTCAATCGGCGCGGCGGTTGAGCCGCTGCGCCCTGGCCTCGTGTGCTTCGACGCCCGGGGGTTGGTGCGGCTCTATGCCGGCATCGAGGTGGTGCTGGCTGCTGCCCGGCGTGCGCTCGACGCTCCCGCGCGTTTCGGCGTGGCGCCGACGCGCTTTGCGGCACTGGCGGCGGCAACCCGGGCGCGGGCGCGTCAGCCGCTGATCCTCACCGGCGACTCGCGCCGGACGCGAGAGTTTCTGGCATCGATGCCGGTCGAGCTGCTAGATGAGTTCGCCCACCCCGTCGACCTTGCGATGCTGCCCGAGGCGCTGCAGCGACTCGGCATCCGCACGCTCGGAGAGCTCGCCGCATTGCCGCGGGCGGCTGTGGCCGATCGCTTCGGGCGTCCGGGGCTGCACGCCCAGAGACTTGCCCTGGGTGGTGACATGCCGTTGCGCCCCCGGGAGGCCGGTGAGATCGTGCGGGAGTCGCTGGAGCTGCCCGAGAGCTCCAGCGGCCAGCAGCTCGAGCGTGCTCTGGGCCTGCTGATCGACCGGCTGCTCGCGCGCCGCGAACGCCGTGGTCGCACGCTGCGGGCAGTCGTGATCTCAGCGGTACTGGTCGAGCACGGCGGCACCTGGCGCCAGTGCGTCAGCTTCCGCGAGTCGCTCAGCGATCCGGTGCGGATGCGGCTGGCGCTTGCGTCGCGCCTGCAGCTGTTGCCGGCTCCGGCCCAGACGCTGGGGCTGGCGGTGGAGCGTTTCGGCCCGCCCACCAACGATCAGCAGGCGCTGCTCCAGGAGCCTGCGCGCGCCCGCGCGGCGCGGCTGCGGGAAGCGATCCGCCAGGTGCGCACCGCCGCTGGTCCCGATGCCGCCCTGCGCGTCCTGCACATCGATCCAAGTTCGCGCTTTCCTGAGCGCCGCTCGGTGCTGACTCCGTTCGAGCGATGACCGGTGCTCGCAGACTCGCCGTCCCGCGGTCCACGCGAGTGCTCGCCGACGCCGACGGGCAGCCGTGCACCATCGATGGTCGCCAGGTGGACGGCATCCGTGAGACCTGGCTGCTCGAGGACCGCTGGTGGACCGCGGAGCCGCTACGGCGCCGCTACTGGGAGGTGGTCACGACCAGCGGGAGCGATCAGGTCGTGTTCCACGATCTGATCGCCGGCGGGTGGTGGCGCCAGCGCTGAAGTCCGGGGCGAAATGTGCAGTTTCTCGCACATTTCATCCACGGCTTCCAGTCGCATGCCGGGAAATCGCCCGAACTTCGACGGTCGCCTGCGCCTAACATCTCAGACGATGCCAACCGATCCCACCCGCACCGCGCTCGGCACCTGGAGCGGCGGGCGCTTCATGCACTTCGGCGAACCGTTGGACGACGAGCGGTTCGTCAATCTGATCACCCCCGACTCCCAGATCTCAACAGTTCTGACCGCCGACGTCTATGGCGCCGGCGAGGCCGACACATGGCTCGGCCGCGCGCTCGCAGACAGCGAGCTCACGCGCGACGAGACCTGCGTCGTCGGCGCCGTCGGCCATGACTTCTACGAGGGCGAGCGCGACGGGGCCAAGGGCTTCCCGCGCTTCACCGACCCGTGCCTGCGCGGCCCCGAGCAGTACGCGGGGTACCTGCGGATGGCTACCGAGCGCAGCCTCGAGCGCTGCGACATCGAGCAGTTCGACCTGCTGCTCCTACACAATCCCGATCGCACGGGCTACACCAGTGACGCCGTCTGGGATGGCATGCAGGCGCTCAAGGACGCCGACCTCACCCGCCGCATCGGCGTCGCTCCCGGCCCCGCCAACGGCTTCACGCTCGATCTGATCGACTGCTTCGAGCGTTTCGGCGACCGCATCGACTGGGCGATGGTGATCCTCAACCCGCTCGAGCCATGGCCCGCCGAGCTGTGCCTGGACGCGGCCGCCCGCCACGACATCAACGTGATCACGCGCGTCGTCGACTACGGTGGCCTGTTCTACGACGACCTCGTGGCCGGCGCCGAGCTCGGCCGCCAAGACCACCGAAGCTTCCGCCCGCCGGGTTGGATCGAGGCCGGTCGCGATCGCATGGAAGGGATGCACCCGATCGCTGACCGGGCCGGCCTGACGATGATCCAGCTCGCGTGCCAGTGGAACCTTGCCCATGATGGCGTGAGCACTGTCGTACCGACACTGGTCCAAGAGGCGGGACCGAACGCGCGGCCGGTCGAGGACAAGCGCGCCGAGCTCGCAGCGCTACCGACTGACCAGCGCCTCACCGCCGGCGACGTGGAGACGATCCGCGAGATCGGAGACAACACCGGCTCGATGGCGCTCAAGGGTGCCAACCCCGCGTTCGAGGGCGACGAGCGACCGGACGCCTGGTCGATGAGCGACCACCTCAACCAGGTCGCTCGCCGCTGGGACATCGACCCGGCGCGCGACCTGGTTAAGGGTTAGCCAGCACGAACCGGTTCTGGGACGCCACCAGCCCGGTCAGCAGCATCGGCACGAGCGAAACCAGCAGCATCACGATCGGCAACGTCCAGCTGCCGGTCGCGCCGTGCAGCGCTCCCATCGCGAACGGCCCGGCTGCTGCGATCAGGTAGCCGACGCTCTGGGCCATTGTCGAGAGCTGCGCGGCGTGGTGGCTGTCGGGGGCCCGGGCGACGATGTATCCGAGTGCCAGGGCAAGGGGAGCACCCTGGCCGAAGCCGAACAGCACACACCACACGTAGGTCGTCGAGCCCGGCGCGAGCAGCAGGCCCGTGTAGCCGGCTGCACAGAGGGCGATGCACAAGATGACCGCCGTGCTCGGGCGCCGAATGCGCCGCTCGAACGACGGTGCGGTGAGCGCCCCGAGCATGCCGGCGAAGCTTGCGAGCGATAGCAGCAGCCCGGCGCGCGACGCGGACACGCCGTTTGCCTTGGCGATCGTCGGCAACCAGCTCAGGGTCGCGTAGAAGCCGAACGACTGAAAGCCCATAAAGCCGCTCACGCACCAGGCGAGCGGGTCGCGCCAGAGCTCGCGGATATGCGCACCCTGCGAGGTATCGCCGCGACTTGCCTCCTCGCGCACATGCGGTACCCACAGCAGCACGGCGAGCACCGCGACCGCGCCCCAGACGGCGATCGCAATCTGCCAGTCAACCCCGAAGGCGTGCTCGAACGGAACGGTCAGGCCGGCCGCGATGGTTGCGCCCCCGGCAAGGGCCACCGAGTAGAGCGCGGTCATCCGCACGCGTTGCTCGGGAAAATCGCGCTTGATCAGCCCTGGGATCAGCACGTTGCCGATGGCGATCCCGGAACCGAGCACCGCCGTTCCCAGGAACAGCGGCACCAGCGATGGGACCAAGCGGACGGCGCAACCGGCGAGCACCGTGAGCAGGGCCAGGCTCAGCAGTGGCCCCATGCTGAAGCGTCGAATCAAGCGCGGCGCGGCAAGCGCAGCGAGTCCGAAACAGAAGACGGGCAGACCGGTCAGCAGTCCCGCGCCGGCCGAGCTGAGGCCGGTCGTGTCCCGGATCTGGCTGAGGACGGGTGGCACCGCCGCGACGGTCAGGCGTAGGTTTACGGCCGCGATCAGCAGGGCGGTCGCAAGCGACCGGTTGTGACGCATCGCTTGGGGCCCGCTAACCAGCCGTCACTTCGCCATCACGCCGCCTGCGAATCCACTCGCAGGCCGCCTCCAGGTCCGCGCGACCGATCGCGGCCTGGACGTTCAGCCACATCCCGTGGCTGAGGAACTCGTTGACCTCATCCTCGGTGGCGCCGGTGATCTCGCCGATGTGCCGGCCGAGGCGCTCGTAGGCAGCGCTCACGTGCTCACGGATGGTCTCGTCGTCGCAGGCGGCGTAGGCCTGGAGCTGAAACATCAGCTTGGAGCGGTTGCTGGCAAGCAGCTCGATGTAGCTGTCGCCCAACCACCCGAGCAGCTCCTCACGCTCATAGCCGCTGTCGGCGTGCTCCTGCTTGAACTCGGTCGCCCGCGCGGCAAACAGATCCATCACCATCTGGAAGCCGCGCTCGACGGCGGCGATGAAGAGGTCGCGCTTGGTGGGGAACAGGCTGAAGACGTACGGCTGGGCGACGCCCACCCGCCGGGCGATCCGGTCGACCGGTGTGCCATGCAGCCCGCCGAGCGCGAACTCCTCGATCGCTGCGGCAATCAGCGCGTCCCGGCGTTCGGCCGCGGGCACGCGCTGTCTTGCCTGCTTTGAAGTGCTTGCCACACCCCGATCCTACGCTGCGGTGGGGGCGGAGACTCCCGCCGCCAGGCTACTGCCAGCCGTCACCGGGACGGTGGCCAGCTCGGCGTCGGACTTCACCGCCATCTGCGCCGAGCTGTCGAAGCGGAACACAAGCGCGGTCAGCGCGCCGGCGGCGAGCACCGCGACGCCCACCCACATCGTCGGCTGCAGACCGTTCACGAAGGCTTGCGGGGACGCGTAGCTGCCGTGGCTCGAGAACACGGTTGAGAGCACCGCGATCCCGAGTACACCACCGAGCTCACGGATCGCATTGGTGGCGCCCGACGCCTGGCCCGCCTGGTCGGTGCGGACGGAGGCGAGCACAGCGCTCGCGGCCGGCGCGAACACCAGGGCCATGCCGGCACCACCGAGGATGAACGGAATGATCATGCTCGAATACGACTGGTCGACGCCGGCCTCTGTGGCGAGCCAACCGAGCGCGATCGCCTGCAATGTGAGCCCACCGATCATGAAACGGCGGCTTCCCAGGCGCTCCGAGAAGTAGCCCGCGAGTGGGGAGACGACCATGATCGACCCCGTCCACACGAGCAGCTTCAGGCCGGCCTCGAACGGCGTATTGCCCAGCACGTTCTGCAGGTACTGGCTCATGAAGAAGATCGAGCCGAACATCCCGAAGTACATCGACAACGACACGACGTTGGTGACGGCGAAGCTGCGGCGCTTGAAGAAGCTCATCGGCAGCATCGGATCGGGCGTGCGCAGCTCCTGGATCACGAATGCGGCCACGAGCACTGCGCCTGCAGCGAGCGAGATGATGACCTCGGGCGCGCCCCAGCCGAGCGTCTGCGCGCGGATCAGTCCGAACACGAGCCCGAACAAGCCGGTCGACGCCAGCGCCAGCCCGGGCAGATCAAAGCTGCGCTCGCTGCCGTGGCTCTCGTGCAGCAGCCGGACGGCGGTGGGGATCAGGACGAGGCCCACGGGGACGTTGATCCAGAAGATCCAGTGCCATGAGCTGAGCTGAATCACGGCACCGCCGACGAGCGGGCCGAGGGCGACGGCGATGCCGCTGATCCCGGACCACACGCCCAGCGCGAGGCCGCGATTGTCTGCCGGGAAGCTGTCGGCCAGCAGGGTCAGCGTCAGCGGTGTGACGATGGCTGCGCCGATGCCCTGCAGCGCGCGGGTCGCGATCAACGCGCCCATGTCGGGCGCCAGCGCGGACCCGGCGGAGGCAACGGTGAAGAGGATGATTCCGCTGATGAACATGCGCTTGCGGCCGAAGCGGTCGCCGAGCGCGGCGCCCGTCAGCAGCAGAACGGCGTAGGCCAGCACGTAGGCATTGACGGTCCATTCCAGCGATTGCATCGAGGCACCGAGATCGCGATGGATGCTCGGCAGGGCGACGCTGACGATCAGGTTGTCCAGCACGACCATGAACAGGCCGAGCGAGACGATCACGAGCGTTGCTATGCGCGAACGCCTGGCAAGCACTTCAGAAGTGGGCATGAGCCGGTCTCCTGTTCTTAGTGAGCACTAACTGTGTACAAATTAGTAGCCGCTAATAAGTTTGTCAAGAGCTGCGCTCCATTTCGCCTCCGGCATCAATTAATGCGAACATATGTTCGTGTCGGTTTACGTGGAGCTGCACGCTCACTCGGCCTATTCGTTCCTGGACGGCGCTTCGCTGCCCGAGGAGCTCGTGATCACCGCGCTCGAGCTCGGGTATGGGGCCTTTGCGCTGACCGATCACAACTCGGTCTCGGGATCGATGGAGTTCGCCCAGAGCGCGCGAGCGCTCGGCTTGCGCGCGCTGCACGGCGCTGAGATCGATCTGGACGACGGCCGCCATCTGACGCTCCTGGTCCGTGATGCCACGGGTTGGGCGAACCTCTGCCGGCTGATCACGCTCGCGCATGCAGGTACGCGTGAGCGCCCGGGCGAGCTCGGTCAGCCCCAGGTCACCCTCGACGACGTCATCGCGCACCCTGAGGGGCTCGTCTGCCTGAGCGGCTGTTGCGCGCGCGGTATCCACGACGAGCCCACGCTGCGGCGTCTGCTCGAGCGATTCGGACCGGAGGACCTGCGTATCGAGCTTCAGCGGCCCTACCTGCCAGGAGACCGTGCTCGCAACCGGCGCCTGGCCTGGTTGGCGCGGCGGCTGGAGCTGCGCTGCGTCACCACCGGTGACGTGCACGCACACGCGCGTGTGCGCGCCCCGCTCCAGGATGCATTCGTCGCGCTGCGCCTGCACACGACGCTCGACGCCTCCGAGCCGGACCGGCGCGGGAACTTCACCCACGTTCTGGCCTCGCCGGCGGCGATGGCGGCGCGATTCCCCGAATACCCCAATGCCGTCACGGAAACCACGCGGCTGGCCGAGTCGCTCGAGTTCGATCTCTGCGGCGACCTCACCTACAGCTATCCCGGCGCCGAGGACCCGCTCAAGCTGCGAGAGCTCTCACAGCTCTGCGGCACCCGCCTGCACGAGCGCTACGCGGACCAGCCCGCGGTGCGGGGCGAGGCGGTCGCACGGCTCGAGCAGGAGCTGAGGATCATCGAGAAGCTCAACCTGGCCGGCTTCTTTGTGCTCCACCATGAGATGCTCGAGCTGGCGCGCGAGGTGGCGGTCGAGGTGCGCGGGCGCGGTTCGGTCCCGTCCACCCCGGACGAGGCTGAATCTCCGCGCGCGATGCTGCCACCGGGACGCGGCCGCGGTTCGAGCGTGTCCTCGATCGTCTGCTATCTGACCGGGCTCTCGCACGTGGATCCGATCGCCAACGAGCTTGCGATCGGGCGCTTCCTGAGCGAGGACCTGAAGGCGCTCCCCGACATCGACCTCGACTTCCCGCGCGACATCCGCGAGGTACTGATCCCGCGCGTGTCCGAGCGCTTCGGCAAGGATCGGGCGGCGCTGGTCGCCGCGTTCCCGACCTATCGCGCTCGCGGCGCCATCCGTGAGCTGGGAAAGGTCCTCGGACTGCCGCCTGGGGAGATCGAGCGGGTCGCGCGCGGCAGCGAGGGCTGGGATGCGCGCGGAGTGGGGCGGGACATCGAGACCGCCAGCGGCGGCGCTCCGCTCGTCGGCCGCTGGGCCTGGCTGGCGCGGCTGGCGGCACAGGCGCATGGACTGCCCCGACACCTGAGCCAGCACCCGGGCGGGATGATCGTCGCCACGCGGCCGCTGATCGATTGCTGCCCGGTGGTCCCCGCGGCGATGGAGGGGCGCTACATCGCGCAGTGGGACAAGGACTCGTGTGCCGACGCCGGCTTCCTGAAGATCGACCTGCTCGGGCTCGGGATGCTCTCAGCGGTCGAGCGCTGCGTAGAGCTGATCGCCAAGACGCGAGGGGAGCTGGTCGACCTCAGCCGCATCCCGCACGAGGATCCCGAGACCTACCACGCGATCCAGCACGCTGAGACCATCGGCGTCTTCCAGATCGAGAGCCGCGCGCAGATGCAGTCGCTGTTGCGCACGCGACCCGAGAACCTCAAGGACATTGCGATCCAGGTGGCGATCGTGCGCCCCGGGCCGATCCAGGGCGGTGCCGTCAATCCCTACATCGAGCGGCGCCAGCGGCTGCGCGTTGATCCGGACTATCAGATCCCCTACGAGCACCCCTCGCTCGAGCCGGCGCTGCGGGAGACGTTGGGGGCCATCATCTTTCAGGATCAGGTGCTCGAGGTGGCGAGCGCCTTTGCCGGGTTCAGGCCAGGCGAGGCAGAGGATCTGCGGCGGGCGATGAGCCGCAAACGCTCCGAGGCGGCGATCGAGGCCCATCATCAACGCTTCGTCGAGGGCGCGATCCGCGTGCACGGCGTGGATGCAGAGGTTGCCGAGCGAGTGTTCGAGAAGGTCAAGGGCTTCTCGGGTTTCGGCTTCCCCAAGTCACACGCGGCCGCCTTTGGGCTGCTCGCCTACCAGTCGACCTGGCTGCGCGTGCACTACGGGCCGGAGTTCCTCTGCGCCTTGCTCAACGAGCAGCCGATGGGCTTCTATCCACCGGACGCGCTCGTGCACGAGGCGCAGCGGCGGGGGCTCGAGGTGATCGCGCCGGAGGTGAACACCTCCGATGTCGAGTGCTCAATCGATGCCGAGGGGCGGGTCGTGATCGGCCTCGGCTACATCCGTGGAGTGCGGCGTACGGAGATCGAGGCGCTGGTCGCCGAGCGCGAGCGCAGCGGGCCGTTCACGAGCCTCTCGCAGCTGGCCTCACGCGCCGGCGCCGGCGCCCCGGCGCTGGATCTGCTCGCCTGGTCCGGCGCGTGCGACGCACTCGTGGATCCGGGCGCGAGCCACGTCTCACCACGGCGGCTCGCGCTCTGGCAGCTCGGGACCGCCACGGCTGCTCGCGGTGTCCGCGGGGGTGGGACACAGCTGGCTCTGCCCCTCGAGCTGCCGCAGGCGCCGGCGTTGCCGGAGCTGTCGGCTTGGGAGACGCTGCTCGCGGACTACGGCACCCTGGGGATGACCGTGGCCTCGCATCCGATGGCGCTGCTGCGCCCGCGTCTGCCCGATGGTTGTAAGGACAGCCGTGGCCTGGCGCGGCTTGCGCATGGATCGCGGGTCCGGGTGGGGGGGCTCGTGGTTGCGCGTCAACGTCCCAGTACGGCGGCGGGTGTGGTGTTCGTGCTGCTCGAGGATGAGTTCGGCGTGATCAACCTGATCGTGCCGCCGGCGGTCTATGAACGCCATCGGCTGGCGGTGCGCACCGAGCCGCTGATGCTCGCCGAGGGTCGGCTGGAGCGCTACGCCAAGGGCGGCGGCGCGATCAACGTGCTGGTTAACCGGATCGACCAGGTCAGCGCCCCTGGCACTCTGGTCGCACAGGTACAGGACTTCTCGCCGCTTGACGAACGAGCCCTGGCCGAGCAGCAGACTGCCGCCGCGGCTGAGGATGTGGACGATTTCCGAGCGGTGGCACCTCCGGTGATGAGCTTCGCGGCGGGCCGCAGGCGCTGACCCTGCTGAGCGCGACGTCCCGCCCGCGCGCACGGTAAGGTCCCGGTCACATGTCGGGCATCGTCGCGATCATCATCATCGCCGTCCTGTTTCTGGCCATCTCGATCGGCGTCGCGTACGGCGCTTCGCGGGGCTCGTTCAGGGTCGTCAGTAACGCGCTGCAGTCGACGAACCGCAGCGGCTCTCGGTTGCTCAACACGGTATTGGTGGTGGTCTACATCGGCGTCGGCATAGCCGTGCCGCTGGTGTTCATCATCGGCAACCGCGATAACTCGAATGCCCAGGTGGGTGGGGTCAAGCTCACCGCCGCGATGCAGACGGGGCGCGAGCTCTTCAGCGATCACTGCGCGGTGTGCCACACGCTCGCGGCCAACAACGCGGTCGGCAAGGTCGGCCCGAATCTCGACCAGCTCCGGCCGTCCGAGGCCACCGTCCTGCACACGATCGCCAACGGCTGCCTGCAGCAGCCAACCAGCGCCAGCAACACGTGCTTGGGCTACGGCAACATGCCGGCGGACATCGTCCAGGGCCAACAGGCCCAGGACATCGCCGAGTTCGTGGCGCACGTCGCCGGCCACGCCTGATCGCCGGCCAGGAGAGCGCGCTGCCGGCCTCCCCAAAGGGGAGCCAGATATGGCCTGTGCGCCGACCTCGCAAACCTAAGAGCTGTTAAAGGCAACTTCGCGTTTTCGCAAAGTGCGGGGAAGTTTGTAAACAACCGCACTACGTCTGTCCGTGGGCCTTGTTACGCTCGCGCCTAGTCAATGCTGAATTCCCGTCCGGGCCGTCCTTTCAGGGCGGCGGGAAGCGGGGGACCCAAGTTGTTTGGGGCGAATCGCGTTCAAGGGACCGCGTAGCGCCGCTCTTTCGGTGCGAGCCCGTCAGCTAACCCCGTAAGCGAAGCAAGCGAGAAAGAGGACGCGATCTTGCCGCCAACGGGGTCGACATTTACAGATTGGCAGCAGGTGGAGAAGGAAAGCCGCCTGCTCATGAACGAGGATTTCAGTTGGTCCGAGCCGCCGCAGCGCAGGCGCCGACCGATCACCGACGAGCCGATCCGTGCCCGGCGCCGCGCCGCGGTGGTCGAGTACGAGCCCGAGCCGATCTCCAAACGGGATCTGAGCACGTACGACTTCGATGAGCCGGCCTTTGAGATGGAGGTCGAAGAGATCGAGGGCTGGGATCAGCCCACCGCCGAGCACAGCCACTTCGACGAGCTGATGGCGCAGTGGAACGACGCGTACGGAGATTCCGGCGAGGGTGACGCCTTTGATCTTTCCGATCAGGGCTCTCAGGTTCTGGCTTCGGGCGCCCGGCGCACCGTGGTGATCACGGGCCGAGGTGACGAGCGCTTCGTGCCCGCCCCGCGTCGCCGCCCCTCGTCCGATCTGCGCTTCCACGAGCGGTCGACCTTCAGTCCCGACCGTGCCGGTCTGTGGGCGGTGCTGCTCAGCATCGCGCTCGTGATCGGCGCCATCGCCCACTAGCCGCAGAACACCGCGCTGCAACTGCAGCGCCGCTTCGCTCAGGCGGTAGCGCCGCCAGCGCGGCAGGCTCAGGGCAGGAACGTATCGCGATGCGCGCGCGCCTCTTGGCGCTCGCTCTCGCCGAGCTTCGCCACCCGCGCCGGCCTGACTATCGCCCAGTGGTGTCCGATCGGGCAGCGCTGAACGCGCCAGGGCCCAAGGCGCAGCGACTTCACGGAAGCCCCTGGGATCCAGACGGTCGCGAACAGGTGGCCGCGGTTGCAGCGCACGATCGTCCGCAGCCCGATCAGCGAGCCGCTGCGGCTCTTCAGGAAGAGCGCCTCGGCCACCGTCATGCCGCCTGCGACGGCCAGCCTCTTGTTTCGCTTGGTCAGCTCCATCTCCACCGGACGCTACTACCCGCCAGACGGGCGACAAGCAGATGGACTTGACGCTTCGCCATGCAGGCGTACACTTATCAACCGTAAGTAGGTCCCCAAAGTAAAGGACCTGTGAACGTCCCCCCGGTCAAGCCACCGACGCGCGGCAGAGACGTGTGGGCCGGGGAAGTCTTCCTCTCTCCAGAACGGTGCCCGCCATGAAGACGACAATGAGCAGATTCCAGATCCACGATGAATTGACCGCGCCGGAGCGCTCCGCCCCAGTGCTACGCGGCGCGCTCTCGGGCGGTGGTCAGCTTCCGAACTTCCTGGGTGTCCTGGCGGGCTCGCCAGCGGCGCTGCGCGCGTATGCGCGCTTCCGCTCCGAGCTGCGCCACGGCAGGCTCGGATCGGCAACGCTCGAGCGCATCGCTCTCGCGGTCTCCGAGCACCATGGCTCGGTGCAGGGCGTCACCACGCACTCGCGTGCCGCCCGTGTGGCCGGATTGGGTATCGATGAGATCGCGCTGGCGCGCCAGTTCGACTCGGAGGAACCGCGCGAGGCGGCGCTGCTGCGGTACCTGCGGGCGCTGCTGGTCGAGGGCGGTCCGCCGATGTACCTGCACGAGGAGGCGCATGAGGCGGGCTGGGACGACGAGCAACTGCTCGAGGCGATCGCCGCGGTCTCGCTCGAGGGCTTCGTTGCGATGGTCAATGTCGCCGGCGAAGTCCCGCTCGATGGCTCCTCGGAGGAGTCGCGGATGCTGAAGGCCGCGTAGAGCTGGCGTGGCATGGAAGCACGCGGGGAGTCCGAGGGCGCGAGCCCGGCGGACGGAGTCGAAGACGTAGCCGAGAACAGCTGCTGCTGCCCGTTCTTCCACGATGCTGTCGAGCTCGTCGGACGCCGCTGGACAGGCGCGATCCTGCGCGTTCTGATGGACAGGCCGATGCGTTTCTCCGAGGTCGGGCAGGCCGTGCCCGAGCTGTCGGATCGGTTGCTCTCAGCGAGGATGAAGGAACTCGAGGCGCGCGGAATCGTCCGCCGCACAGTGCACGCTGGGCCGCCCGTGCGGGTCGAGTACTCGCTCTCAGAGATGGGGCGCGAGCTGGGGCCAACGCTGACCCAGCTCGAAGAGTGGGCGCAGCGCTGGCTCTCACGCCAGAGCGCCGCCTGATCGTACCCTTGAGAAGATCTGGGCATGAACGACGAATCGGAACGCCGGCTCGCGCGCAACGAGGCACTCTTCCGCGAGACGAATGAGGCGATCGAGCGAGGCCAGTGGCGTGATGATCCCGCCAAGCGCGTGCGCTTCCGCTGTGAGTGCTCGCGTCTCGATTGCAACGAGGCGGTCGAGATCACGCTCGCGCGGTACGAGCAGGTGCGGCAGTCCCCCCGCCGGTTCGTGGTTGTCGGAGGACACGAGATGCCGGAGATCGAGACCGTCGTCAGCCGTGAAGACGGCTGCGCGATCGTCGAGAAGCGCGACGTTGCCGGCGAAACCGCGGCGGCCGCCGACCCGCGTCAGTGAGCCCTACCGTCGGTGACGGCTGATGCCGCCACCGGCAGCCTGAAGACCATCCGCGCCTCGGCTCCGCCCGCTGCGCGCTCGGCCAGGGTGAACTCATCGCAGGCATCGGTGATGATCGCGAGGCCCCAGCCGAGGCCGGGATCCACGGTGGGAACGCCGAGGCCGCAGCCGTCATCGGCGACCAACACCCATAGCTCGTTCTCAACCATGCGGACGGTGAGGTGCACCTGGCCCGGCTCGCCCCGATAGGCGTGCCGGACGACATTGGTCACCGCCTCGGACACAGCGAGGCGCACCCCGTCCAACTGGTCCCCCTCGATCCCCGCGTCACGCGCGTAGTCGGCGACGGCGTTGCGCAGGGGCGCGATGGCGTCGGGGATCGCCGGATGCGAGTCGTTGAGGTGCGCGCGAACGGCGATCACGGACAAATGGTATGGAATGTGGCGGATTACCGGCACTGGTCATCACAGCGAGACAACTGCAATTGGTGCTTCCCACCCAGCCGCTGTCTCACTCCCGGCAAGAACAAGTAACGTTCCGCCGCGATGACCGATCAGCCGGAACTCACCGCGAAGGACGTCCTAGCCCGGGTCGAGCAGGATGGCATCCGCTTCATTCGTCTCTGGTTCACAGACATCCTCGGCAACCTCAAGGCCTTCAGCATCAACAGCACCGAGCTGGCCGATGCCTTCGACGGCGGCATGGGTTTCGACGGCTCCTCGATCACGGGCTTCAACGCGATCGAGGAGTCCGACATGATCGCGGTGCCCGATCCCCGCACCTTCGCCGTGCTGCCGTGGCGCGGCAGCGAGCACGCCGTCGGCCGCATGTTCTGTGACATCCGCACGCCCGAGGGCACGCCGTACGAGGGTGATCCGCGTCACATCCTGCGCCGGGCTATTCAGCGTGCCCAGGCGATGGGCTTTGAGCAGTTCTACGTCGGGCCCGAGCTCGAGTACTTCTACTTCAGGGACTCGCGCTCGACGGAGGTGTTGGATGAGGGCGGCTACTTCGATCTGACCACGCTGGACGCGGGCTCGGACCTGCGCCGCGACACGGTGCTCGGGCTGGAGCAGCTAGGCATCAAGACCGAGTACTCCCACCACGAGGTCGGGCCCAGCCAGCATGAGATCGACATGCGCTACGCCGACGCTCAGACGATGGCCGACCACTGCATGACCTACAAGATCACGGTCAAGGAGTACGCGCTCAAGTACGGCTACCACGCCACCTTCATGCCCAAGCCACTGTTCGGCAAGAACGGCTCCGGCATGCACACCCACCAGTCGCTCTTCAGTGACGGGCATAACGCGTTCTTCGATCCGGACGATCCCTACAACCTCTCCGACATCGGCAAGGCGTTCATCGCCGGGCAGCTGCGCCACGCTCGCGAGATCAGCTCGATCTTTGCCCAGTGGGTGAACTCCTACAAGCGACTTGTCCCAGGCTACGAGGCCCCGGTTTACGTCGCCTGGTCACGGCGTAATCGCTCCGCGCTTGTCCGGGTGCCGATGTACCACCCCGGCCGGGAACAGGCGACCCGCATGGAGCTGCGCTGCCCCGACCCCGCCTGCAACCCCTACCTGACCTTCGCCGTGCTGCTGCAGGCCGGGCTCGAGGGGATCGAGCACGGCTACGAACTTCCGGACCCGATGGAGAAGAACCTCTATCACCTCTCTCCCGAGGATCGCCGCCGACTCGGCATCGAGCAGCTGCCCGAGACGCTGGGAGAGGCGATCGAGCTGACGGCGCAGTCGGAGCTCGTACTGCGCACGCTCGGCGAGCACACGTTCAACCGCTACATCGAGATCAAGCGCCAGGAGTGGGAGGAGTACCGCGTCCAGGTCACTCCCTGGGAGCTCGAGCGGTACCTGCCGGTCCTCTGAGCCTAGCCCGCCAGCCGTGCCCTGAGTCGCGAGGCGATCAGGTCCGCCAGCCGGCGTGTCTCCAGCGCATCCGCACCGGCGGCCGCCGCGCTGGTGGCGCCGTGGCGCAGCCGCCAGATATTGAGGATCAACGGCCGTGCGCGCAGCAGCCCCGCGAGCCGGTCGAGCTCCTCGGGCTCGAGCGCGATCCGGCGGCTGTAGCCGGCGAGCGCAAGCGCGGCGCGACGCGGGTCCTTCGCCGCCTCCGCCCACAACAGGAATGCGAGCGCCCAGGCGCGAGGGCCGACGCCGGCACCCGCCCAATCCACGAACACCATTCCCGGATCCGCCGTCGCAACGGTATTCGCGAGCACGAAGTCGGGATGGACGAACGCCTGCGGCAGCCCGGCGCCGTCGTCGAGCGAGTCGAGCTCCTCGTAGAGCGCATCGAAGCGCCCGAGCTCCAGGGCCGGGGCCTCTGCCTGCGCCGCTTCCAGCCACTCGCGCGCCACCTCGATCTCGGCGCGTGGAGCGCCGTCGGTGGCATGGTGCCAAGCTCCGCCGGGTCGGCGTGGAGCGCCGGGCGGCGGAGCGAGGGTTCCCAGCACCGCAAGCAGCTCGCCGAGGCGCGCGATTCCGCCGGCGTCCTTGATCGCGCTTCGGCGTTGGCTGCGCGGCACGCCGGCCACCGCCTCGGTCACGAGCACGGGGCGGTCCTCGAGCACTGAAACTGGATCGGCGGTGGCGCAACGCTCCGCCGGATAGCGCTCATCGGCGAGCCAGCGGAGGATTGCGGCATCGCCCTCGACGGCCGCCCGCGGGCGTTCGGCCGGAAACACCCGCGCGACCCAGTTCGGCCCCTCGTCGCGGCGCAGCAGCACCACATCCTGATCCAGCGTGTAGAGCGTGTGCGCGCGAAAGCCGTAACGCTCAGCAAGGTGCGAGCGCAGCTCCTCCGCCTCCGGCACTAGAGCAGCGCCTCCAGCGCCGCCAGCTCGGTGACAGGCAGCTGGCAGGTGAAGCGCTCGCACACGTAGGCCGCTTGGCGACCGTCGATGGTGGTGCGGTCGCGCAGCAGCGCAACCGCGGTGCCCTCGGTGCTGTCCGCCTCGGTCCCGGCGAGCGCGATGTGGGGCCGGTACCGGGTGCGGAGGGCGCCGGTCAGCGGACCGGCGCCAACGATCGCTACCTCGCGCGGGGTCGCCAGGTAGAGGTCGAGCGCCTGCAGCAGATGGCCGAAGGCGAGCGGATGGCGCAGCGCCAGCGGCGCGTGCAGCGCCAGGACGCCGGCCGCCCACTGCTCATAGGAGGAGTCGCCTGAGAGCCGGCCGAGTCGCAGCAGACCCAGCGCGGCCGCCGAGTTGCCGGATGGGATCGGTGTGTCCTCCAGGTCCTTGCGGCGGCCGACCAGGTGCGGCACGTCGGCGGCGGTGGTGAAGAAGCCGCCGTGTTCGCTGTCGCCAAAGCGCTCGATCATCGCGTCCGCGAGCGCCACCGCCTCGACGTACCAACGCTCGTCGAAGGTCGCCTCGTAGAGCGTGAGCAGCGCCTGCAGGAGATAAGCGTGGTCCTCGAGGTAGGCGTGAAGCGACGCCCGGCCCTCCTTCCAGGTTCGCAGCAGGTTGTTCTCGTCGTCGCGCAGCTCCGAGAGGACGAACTCGGCGCAGCCGCGGGCTGCTGTCAGATAATCCTCGCGACCGAGCGCGGCGCCGGCGTCGGCGAGCGCGTTGATCATCAGCGCGTTCCACGAGGTAAGTCGCTTGTCGTCGAGGCCCGGTCTGACCCGCTCGGCGCGCACTCCGAACAGCCTGCAGCGGATCTCGGGCAGTCGCTCGGGCGCCTCGCCGCGGGCCTCGAGCACGTTCGTGCCGTGTTCGAAGTTGCCCTCGGCGGTGGCACCGAAGTAAGCGATGGCAGGCTCGGCCAGCTCCTCGTCGAGGGCGTCGCGCAGCTCGTCGGTGGTCCAGACGTAGAACTTGCCCTCGACCCCCTCGGAGTCGGCGTCGAGCGCTGAGCAGAAGCCGCCCTCGGATCCGCGCATCTCGCGCAGCGCCCAGTCGAGCGTCTCGACGCAGACCTCGGCAAAACGCTGCTCGCGGGTCACCTGCCAGGCGTGCAGGTAGGCGCGGGCTAGGAGCGCGTTGTCGTAGAGCATCTTCTCGAAGTGCGGCACCGTCCATGTCGCGTCGACCGCGTAGCGCGCGAAACCACCACCTACCTGGTCGTAGATGCCTCCGGCCGCCATCGCGTGCAGCGTGGCCGGGGCCAGTTCGACGTCGCCGGCGGCCAGCAGAAACTCGAGCGTGCAATGCGGCGGGAACTTCGGGGCCCCACCCCAGCCACCGTTTGCGCGATCGAACATCTGGCCCAGCGCGTGAACCATTTCGCTGCTCGCGTTCTGCGGCACGCGCGTCTGCTCGGCATGTTGCACCGACGCGCTGGAGGCGATCGTCTCGGCCAGCCGCGCGCCCTGTTCGCGCACCTCATCGGGCCGTTGGTGCCAGGCGTCGTCGATCGCCTCGATCACCATGCGCCAACTCGGCATGCCGGGACGCGGATCGGGCGGGAAGTACGTGCCCGCAAAGAATGGCTGCTGATCGGGCGTCAGGAACACGTTCAGCGGCCAGCCGCCCTGTCCGGTCATCGCCTGGCAGGCGGCCATGCAGACGTCATCTATGTCGGGTCGCTCCTCGCGGTCGACCTTGATGCAAACGAACCGCTGATTCATCGCCGCGGCCGTCTCCGGGTCCTCGAACGACTCGTGCGCCATCACGTGACACCAGTGGCAGGCCGAGTAGCCGATCGAAACCAGCAGCGGCAGGTTCAGCTCGCGCGCCCGCAGCAGCGCCTCGTCGCCCCAGGGGTACCAGTCGACCGGATTGTCGGCGTGCTGCAGCAGGTACGGCGACGTCTCCTGTGCGAGCCGGTTCATAACGTGAGGCTACCCGTCTGCGTACGCTCGCCAGCAGAGCAGCGCGACTCCGGCGATCACAGCGCCGACGCCGGCGTAGGCGACACGCGGGCCGAACAGGTCCGCGGCTCCACCGGCAACCAGCGCGGTGATCGGGATCGTTCCTGGTAGCGCCACGGTCCAGGCGCCCATCACGCGGCCGCGGAGCTCGGGTTCGGCGCGAAGCTGGACCAGCGTGTTGGCGGCGGCGACCATCCAGATAGAGGACGCGCCGGTGGCGAGGATGCCGATGAACAGCACCGGTTCCACTGGTGCCGTCGCGGAGATCACCACGCAGGCGCCCGTCACGATCCCGAGAACCCGCACCTGGTGACCGGATGGTCGGCGCCGCGAGGCCAGCAACGCGCCCGGAAGGGCGCCGATGCCGAACAGGGCCAGCAGCAATCCGTAGCCGCTGCCGCCCATGTGAAATACGCGCGTGGCCAGCAGCGGAAAGAACAGCGCTGGGCTGAATAGGACTCCGCAACTCGCGCCGGTCAGCAGGCACGCTCGCAGCAGCGGATGCGACCACGCGTATTTCAGGCCTGCGAACGCGCTTGGGCGGCCGGCGTGGGCGGTATCTGAACCACGTGGCCGTCTGCCCTCCGCCCGTCGGTAGTGGAGCAGTACCGCCAGCGGCGCCAGGAAGGTGACAGCGTTGACCAGCACGCAAGCCGCCGGACCTGAGATGGCCAGCAGCACACCGCCGATCGCCGGGCCCAGCACGCGTGAGAGGTTGAGGATCACCTCGTAGAGGCTCACGGCACCCGCCACCCGCTCGGGACCGACCAGGTCGAGAACGTAGATCTGTCTGGCCGGGGAATCGAGTGCGTTCACGGAGCCCGTCGCGAGTGTGAGCGCGATCAGCGGCCAGTAGCTGGCCGCGCCGCTCACGATCAGCGCGTACAGCAACAGGCTGAGCCCCAGCAGCAGGCTCTGAGTCCAGATGAGAATCGATCGCCGGTCGTGGTGGTCGACCAGCGAACCCGCCCATAGCCCGAGCACGAGCGTTGGCCCGAGCCCGGCCGTCGACAGCAGGCCGAGCTCCAGGCCGCTGCCGTGCCAGCTCAGCACGAGCCAGCCGACGGCCACCATCTGGGTCATCAGGCCCGACGCGGAGAAGACCTGGCCGGCGAACCACCAGGCGAACGGACGCACCCCCAGTGCGGCCCTGGGGCCACCGCGGAACTCTGATGGGCTCGTTACTGTCACGATGTCCAGCCTAGGTCTGAAACGAGTTCCACGCGTTCATGCTCATCAACCCATCGAGGAGGCTGCCGTGTATCGAGTAACCGTGAATTCCGACTCCGCGCCCGCCGCTGCGGGCCCCTACTCACACGCCGTGCGCGTGACGGGCGAGCTGCTCTTCATCTCCGGGCAGATCGCGCTCGACGCAGCGAGCGGTGAGCTGGTCGGCAACACCCCCGCGGAGCAGGCCCGCAAGTGCCTCGAGAACCTGCACGCGATCGCCAGCGACGCCGGCAGCTCGCTCGAGGATGCCGTCAAGGTGACGGTGTATCTGACTGACATCAACGCGTTTGCCGAGGTCAACGAGGTCTACTCGAGCTTCTTCAAGCGAGAAGGCGAGCCGGCGCGCGTGGCGATCGCCGTCGTGGCTCTGCCCAGGGGCGCCCAGGTCGAGATCGACGCAGTGGTGGCCGTTGGCGCCTGAGCTAGATTCCGCGAGCCTCGTCACCGAGGAGAGCATCGAGCGCGCGGCCCGTGCCGGGGAGGGTGTCGTGCGCGAAACGCCCATCATCACAACGCGCACGCTCTCCGAGCGCGCCGGGACGCGGGTCGTGCTGAAGGCGGAGAACCTCCAGGGCACGGGCTCCTTCAAGCTGCGCGGCGTGATGTCGAAGATCGCCGCACTGGGCGATGAGACCGCCCGCGGCGTCGTCTGCGGGAGCGCCGGAAATCACGCTCAGGCGGTCGCCTACGCTGCGCGTTCGCGTAGCGTGCCGTGTGAGGTGTTCATGCCGGAGTCGGCGCCGATCGCCAAGGCGGACGCTGTATTGGCACTCGGCGCGACCCTGCACCTGGCGGGCCGCTCGGTCGACGATTGCGTCGCCGCCGCCAGGGAGCGCGCGGCGGAGGCCGGCATGCAGTTCATCCACCCGTTCGACGATCCCGATGTGATCTCCGGGCAGGGCGGGATCGGGCTGGAACTGCTGCGCCAGGTGCCGGACCTCGCCCGCGTCGTGGTGCCGGTCGGCGGAGGGGGCCTGATCAGCGGGATCTCTGTGGCGATCAGGTCGCAGCGCCCCGAGGTGGAGGTCATCGGCGTCCAGGTCGAGGCCTGCGCTCCCTTCGTGGCCTCGATCCGGGCGGGTCGGCCTGTGGCCGTCGACTCCGTGCGCACGATCGCCGACGGGATTGCCGTCAAACACCCGGGAGAGATAACGCTCAACCTGATCGAGCGCTGGGTGAAGGAGCTCGTCGTGGTCGGCGAGGACCAGGTGGCCGAGGCGATGGTGTTCCTGATGGAGCGCTCGAAGCTGGTCGTGGAGGGCGCCGGCGCCGTGGGTGTCGCGGCGCTGCTCGGCGGGCTGCTTCCAGGCCCGATCGACGGCACCACCGTGCTCGTGCTCTCGGGCGGCAACGTCGGGGCCGGGCTATTGGCCGAGGTTGCACGCCGCCACGAGACGCAGGCCGGCCGCCGGCTCGTGCTGCGGGTGCGGATCCCCGACCTCCCGGGAAGCCTGGCCGCGCTGCTGCGGATGATCAGCTCGACCGGGGCGAACCTGCTGGACGTACAGCACCTGCGCGAGGGCCTCGACCTGCACATCCAGGAGACCGCGGTGCAACTCGTACTCGAGACCCGCGGCCCCGAGCACGCCGCCGCCGTCCGTACGGCAATCGAGCAGGGCGGCTACGTGGAAGCGACCGAGATCCTCTGACGCCGCGCGTCAGGAGGTGGTGGCGGAGCTGCGCTGACGCGCCTCTTCCACCAACGCCGTCATGATCCGGCTCGAGGTGTCAGCCTCCGGGTGCCACTGAACCCCGAGCACGAAGCCGGACTCGGGAAGCTCGATCGCCTCGGCGAGGTCGTCACCCGCCGAGCGGCCTGTGACCACCAGGCCTTCACCGAGCTCGTCGATGGCCTGGTGGTGATGGGACCTGGTCATCGTCACCTCGCCACCGGCGGCCTGTGCGGCGAGTGAGCCGGGCACGAGTTGCACGTCGTGCTCGTTGCCCTCGAAGGTGCCGATGTTGCGGCGGTGATCGTCGTGATGCAGCACGTCAGGCAGGTGCTGGATCAGCGTGCCGCCGCGAATCACGTTGAGCACCTGCATCCCGCGGCAGATGCACAGCATCGGCATGTCCCGCTCGATCGCGCGCTCGATCAGCGCGAACTCGAACTCATCACGCGGCGGGACCAGTCCGACGGTCTCGGAATGCTGCTCCTGGCCGTAATGAACGGGGTCGATGTCGCAGCCGCCCGCGAGCACGAGCGCATCGATCCGGTCGAGGATCTCATCGGGGTTCTCGATCAGCGCCGGATCGGGCGGCAGCATCAGGGCCATCGCTCCGGCCTTCTGGATCGACTCGATGTAGGAGAACTGCAGCAGCGCGCATTCACCGCCCTGCCAGACCCCGTAGCTTGCGCGCTCGAGCGCCGTTGCGATTCCGATGATGGGACGGCGCGCGCTCATGAAACCAGCGTACTAACCCGGTAAAGCCTCGCGGGCGGCGAGCGCGCCTGGCACATCGTCGGTGATCACTCCGGCGACCCGGGGGTCGGCGAGCAGGTCCGCGTCGGCGGCTGTCATGAAATCCCAGACGATCAGCTCAAGGCCCGCGTTGGAGATCTCGGAGATCAGCGGCTCGTTGACCAGGCTCATCTGCGGGAGCGCCACGCTCGCGCCGGCCGCCCTCGCGCGCTCGGGCCCACCCTGCGCGCTCCACGTCACGAGCAGGCCGAGCCTGAGGGACGGCGCCACCTGCGCCAGTCTGGCCAGTAGCGGGTCGAGGAACGAGGTCACGAGCAGCTCGCCGCCCGCGTCCGCGAAGTCGGCGAGCATCGGCGCCACCTGCTCGGCGTAGCCGTCCTCCTTGAGCTCGACGTCAAGGGCGATCCGACCCGCCGCCCAGCCCAGCACGTCGCGCAGCAGAGGGGGACGGAAACCCGAGCGCGCTTCGAACTCATCGAGCGAACAGGAGTCGAGCGCCACCCCCGAGCGATCGTGGTCGTGCAGGATCGCGAGCTGACCGTCGCCGGTTCGCCGCACGTCGAGCTCGATCATATCGGCGCCGGCCTCGAGCGCGAGCTGGAAGGCGTCCATCGTGTTCTCGGTGGCGCCGGTCGCGTGGACGCCGGTCGCGTGGACGCCCCGGTGCGCGATCACGTACGGGGCGGGCGTCATCAGGCGGCGACGCTAGCACGCGGCCAAGCGGATGTGAGCATGCGATTAGGGCGGACATGTGAAAAAAATCTTGACGTCCGGATGCCGAAAGGTATATGAAGCAGACCTTGACAAAATCGTCACAATTGGCGCGAGGGTTCCTAATAGGTTCCAGCGAGTCAACGAGACCGCCAGTGCCTGGTAGGTCAGGGAGACGACCAAAAACTGATAATCCCTGTGAGGAGGGTTATGTCTGTTATGAAACGTCGCGTCAGTGCGTCGGCGCTTGCCGCCATTGCCGCGACCGTATGTGGGCTGGGCGTAAGTTCGGCTGCCACCGCGAAGGTGAACTGGGCATCGGTCACGTCCGCCAAGGCCGGCGGTGGCATGGCCGCGTTGGTCGCTGCCGCCAAAGCTGAGGGCAGCCTCAACGTGATCGCACTGCCGCCCACGTGGGCAAACTATGGCAAGGAGATCTCGGGCTTCAAGAAGAAGTACGGCATCAAGATCAACAGCTTCAACCCGGACGGCACGAGCGCCCAGGAGATCCAGGCGCTGAGCCAGGACAAGGGCCGCAGTTCGGAGCCGGACGTGATCGACGTCGGCGAGTCCTACACCGTAGCCAAGGGTTTCTCTTCGCTGGTGTCGCCGTACAAGGTCGCGAGCTGGAGCAGCATCCCAGCGGCCGCCAAGTCGGCCAGTGGTCAGTGGTACAACGACTACGGCGGGTACATCTCGTTTGGCTGCGACATGACCGTCGTGAAGACTTGCCCGACGAGCTGGAAGGCGCTGGAGAACTCCCAGTACAAGGGTGATGTCACGCTGAACGGCGCGATTGGTCAGGCCGCTGCGGCGACCGACGCCGTGTACGCAGCAGCGCTGAACACCGGTGGCTCGGTCACCAATGTCCAGCCCGGCATCAACTTCTTCAACACCCTGAAGTCGGACGGTAACTTCAACTCCACCGACTGCAACTCCCCGGCGGAGATCGAGGCGCACTCGTGCCCAATCCTGATCAACTGGGACTACCTGAACAGCGCTAAGTCCTATGGGCTGCCGGCGAACATCGCGGCGCACTGGAAGGTCGTAGATCCGAGCGGCAAGGAGTTCGCCGGTTATTACGTGCAGGCGATCAGCCGTGCAGCGCCGCATCCCGCGGCCGCCCGTCTGTGGGAGGAGTACCTGTACTCGACCACCGGTCAGAACACCTGGTTGGAAGGCGGAGCGCGCCCGATCGAGCTCCCGGCGATGGCAAAGGCCGGAACCGAGAACAAGATGGCCTACTCGGCTCTGCCGAAGGTCACCGGCACGATCGTGCTGCCGACGGTCGCTCAGTCGAACAAGGCGCTTACGGCAATCGCCGCCGCCTTCCCGGCGTGACGACGGTATCTGACGCAATTGAAGTAACCAACGATCCCGCGGCGCCTCGGCGCCGCGGGATCACCCGTTCATCGGCGGGCCGCGGCGCCTGGCTCGGAATGGCGCCGTTCACCTTATATGTCCTCATCTTCCTCGGCCTGCCGCTGTATGAGGTGATTCACGGCGCCTTCACGACCGACGCCGGCAAGCTCACCTGGGAGAACTTCAGAACGATCTTCAGCGGGTCCCAGTACTGGATTCCCCTGAAGAACAGCCTCATCCTGTCTGCATGGACCGCGCTCGTGGGGGCCTTCTTTGGGACCTGGCTGGCAGCTGCAGTGGTCGCCAGCCCAGCCGGCAGCATGCTGCGGAGGGGGGTCGCCAGCGCCTCTGGCGTACTCGCCTACTTCGCCGGGGTGCCGCTTGCGTTCGCGATGATCGCGGCCTACGGACGTCCTCCCGGCGGGGTCATCACCACCTGGCTGAAGGACATCGGCGTCGATCTCTACGCCCACGGCTTCAGTATCTCCTCGCTGTTCGGCGTCGGCCTCTGTTACGTCTTTTTCCAGGTGCCGCTGATGGTGATCCTGATCACTCCCGCGCTTGAGGGCCTGCGTCCGCAGTGGCGGGAGGCGGCTGAGAACCTCGGCGCCTCCAAGTTCGAGTACATGCGCCACGTCGCGATCCCCGTGATGACGCCCGCGTTCGTCGGTTCGCTGCTGATCCTGTTCGGCAACGCATTCTCGGCGTACGCGACCGTGCTCGCGCTGGTCGGTGCCGCGGTCCCCCTACTGCCAGCCTCGATCAATGAGGCGATCAACGGCAACGTCCTTGTCAACCAGGACCGCATCGCGCTCGCGCTTGGCGTCGAGATGATCCTGATCGTGGCGATCATCATGGTTGCCTATTGGCTGGTCCAGCGACGTGCGCGGAGGTGGCTGCAATGAGCTTCGGCGGTTTGGGCGGCCCGGGTGCCGTAGGTGCCTCCCGCCTCCTGGCCGAGATCGAGGAGCCACCCGCGGCACCGGTGGTGACGCGACGTCGCAATCGCCCGCGCCTGTGGCGTGTGGTGATCCTGGTTCTCGCAGTGCTGTTCTTCCTGACGCCGATCGTCGCCTCGATCAAGTACAGCCTGCTTCAGATCGACGGTTCCTACGGCTTTGGCAACTACTCGCAGATCATCAGCAACAGCGAACTGCGCGGCGCGCTGTTCAAGTCGCTCGAGATTGCCGGGCTCAGTGCGTTCCTGGTGGTGGTGCTGCTGCTTCCGACCGTCGTGATCGTGCGGCTGAAGTTGCCGCAGCTCACGTTGCTGATGGAGGGGATCACCATCCTGCCAATCGTGGTGCCGCCGATCGTGATCGCGGCCGGGCTTGCCGAGCTCCAGGGAAGCGCACCGCAGTGGCTGATCAGCCTCTGGTTCAACCATCCGCTGACGGGCCTGACGCCGATCTACGTCGTACTGGCTATGCCGTTCAGCTACCGCGCGTTTGACACAGGCATCCGAGCCATCGATCTACGCACGCTCGTCGACGCCTCGCGCAGCCTGGGCGCATCGTGGTTTACGACGATGACACGCGTGATCCTTCCGAACGTGGAAACCGCCGTACTCGGAGCGGTGTTCCTGACCGTGGCGTTCTGCATGGGCGAGGTGGTAATCGCCACGATCCTCCTCTACGTGACACTGCCGGTCGAGATGATCCAAGTCAGCTCATCGAGCCCTGGAGTCACGGTGGCCCTCTCGGTGCTCAGCCTCGTGCTTGTCTTCCTGCTGCTCTTCTCCCTGTCCTTCCTCGCCGGGCGTAGGCGCGGCTCGACTTCTGTCCGGGTGATCTGATGATTCGTTTCGAAGCAGTCCAACGGCATTACGGCGCGGTCGCCGCGCTCGCCGGACTCGATCTGGAGATCAACGATGGCGAGCTCGTCGCGCTGCTCGGGCCGTCGGGCTGTGGCAAGACCACAGCGCTCCGAATCCTCGGCGGCTTCGACTTCCCGACGGCGGGCCGAGTAGTCGTGGACGGTAAGGACGTCACGAACGTCCCGCCCAACAAGCGCGACATGGGCATGGTCTTCCAGGCATACAGCCTGTTCCCGAACATGGACGTGCGCAACAACGTGGCCTTCGGCCTGCGGATGCGCCGTCAGGACAAGGAGAGTCGCCTCAAGCGCTCCGACGAAATGCTCGAGCTGGTGGGTCTGGTCGAGCACGCCGATCGTTACCCGCATCAGTTGTCCGGCGGACAGCAGCAGCGTGTGGCAATCGCTCGCGCCCTCGCGATCGAGCCCAAGGTGCTGCTCTTGGATGAACCGCTCTCAGCCCTGGACGCCCGTGTGCGCGCGCAGCTTCGGATTGAGATCCGGAACCTCCAGCAACGGCTGGGAATCACGACCCTTTTCGTCACTCATGATCAGTCAGAGGCGCTCTCCATGGCCGATCGGGTCGGTGTAATGCAGGCCGGCCGTCTCGAGCAGCTTGACACCCCGGAGAACGTCTACCGCCGTCCTGCTACACCCTTCGCTGCAGAATTCGTGGGTGCCATGAATCGCCTGCCCGGCCGCCTCGGCGACGCCGGCGATGTGCAGGTCCTGGGTCAGCGGTTGACCGTCCTCAACGCCGACGGTCGTCAGCCGGGCGCTGCTGTCGAGGCCTTGTTGCGCCCAGAGGCTGTCGCAGTCGTGCCCGATGCCGCAGGGTCCGGCGAGGTCACCCAACGCACCTTCCTAGGTTCGTCCGTGCGGTTGGAGGTTGCACTCGACGGCGGGGAGAGAGTACTGGTGGAGGCCTCAAGCCATGATGTCGGCGTCACCGTCGGCGCGCGGGTGGGAATCCGTATCTTGGCCGGGTCTGTGGTGGTCGCCGATCCGGGCGAAGCCCCGGATCCTGAGGCTGTGCCTGCCGTCGCTTAGCGGATCTCAGAGCCTGCTCCGGCGACCCGACTCAGGGTCGGCAGCAACCAAACGCCCAACAAACCTTATTCTGGGCCACGGGCTGCAGCCCTCTAAACCGAGCCTAAGCGGCCGATTACCGGGGCATGGTTCACGAACCGGCGGAGGTCGCGCGTTTCAGCCCCTGGTCCTGGGACGTCCAGGGTGACGTCATCTGGTGCCTGCCCGGCCTGTTCGTGATGCACGGTCAGCGCTGGCCGGCCCAGGCTGTCGACCAGACGACGGCGATCCGGGTGCCGCGTGCGCAATGGCTCGATGCGCTGCCGGCAAGTCAGCGCGAGCGCGTCAGCAGCTTCTGCGAGGAAATCCTCGAGACCGGCATCGGTGGGGAGCTCACCTATAGGGTCACCATCGGCGACACCATCCACTGGATGCTGACGCAGGCGGCTGTCGGTGAGGGCGAGGGCGGCCGCGTGCGGCGCGTGCTCGGCTATACGCGCAACGTCACCGCCGACAGGCTGCTCGAGCTCCGGTACGACCGCACGCAGCGCGACCTCGAGCAGCAGCAGCAGGTGCTCGATCGCATCGCCGCCGGTGATGCGCTCGAGGAGACGCTGGCGCTCCTCTGCCGGCACATCGAGCGCGTCTATCCGGGGGTCTTCAGCGCGATCATGCTCCACAACCCGGAGGCCGGCGTGCTGCACACCGGCGCCGCCCCGTCGCTGTCTCGCGACTACAGCGCGGCGGTCGACGGACTCGCGGTGACTGACGGCAACGGCGCCTGCGGGACCGCTGCCGCGACCGGGCAGGTCGTTGTGATTGACGACGTGCGCACCGATCCGCGCGCGGCGGCCACGCTCGAGCTGTTCGAGAGCTTTGGGCTTCGCTCGACGTGGGCCTACCCGATGCGCAGCGTCACCGGAGCGGTACTCGGCACGATCGCGCTCTACCGCACCGAGCCCTTCGAGCCGCCGGAGAATGAGATCGGCGTGATCGGCCGCATCGGCCACCTGGCCGCACTGGCGATCGAGCGCGACGCGATCCACTCCGCGATTCAGATGAGCGCCAACGTGCTTCCAGCGACGGGGCTCCTGAACCGCTCGAGCTTCCTGGAGGTGCTGGCGGCGCGGCTGGACGAGCGGCTGCGGCACACCGCATTGCTGTTCGTCGAGGTCGACCGGCTCAAATATCTGGGGGACGACCTGGGTCAGACGGCCAGTGCCGCACTGCTCGCCGAGGTGGTCCGCCGGCTGCGTGCGGCCGCCGGCATCGACGGCCTGATCGGGCGCTTCAGCAGCGATGAGTTCACGATTGCTGTCGACGGCAGTTCGCCGGCCCGCCTCGAGGACCTGATCACGCGCATCCAGGTCGCCTTCTCGACTCCGGTGAGCACCCGCGACCTTGAGCTGTTTCTCGTCACCACGGTCGGCGTGGCCGTGGCCGACCCCGCAGGCGATGCCTACAGCCTCATTCGCGATGCCGCCGCGGCGATGCAGGCCGCGCGCTCTGAGGGTCTCGGCGGCCACCGCATCTACAGCAAAGCGCTGCGCCCCGCGAGCGTCGATTTGATCGGGCGCGAGTCAGAGCTTCGTCGTGCTATCGACTTCGGGGAGCTGATCCTGCACTACCAGCCGATCCTCGACATCGCCAACCACCGCTGGGATCGGCTCGAGGCGCTCGTGCGCTGGAACCATCCGACGCGCGGACTGATCGCGCCTGGCGAGTTCATCCCGCTGGCCGAGAAGAGCGGGCTGATCGTGCCCCTGGGCCAGCGGGTGCTCGAGCTCGCCGCGCGTGATAGCGCGAGCTGGGTGGCCGCCATCCCCGGGCTGCGCATCGCGATCAACGTCTCGGTGCTGCAACTCGACGCTCCGCGGTTCCTGGAGGACATGCTCGAGCGACTCGAGCACTCAGGCGTGCCGGCGCAGAACATCAACCTGGAGATCGCCGAGTCGGGGCTGATCCAGAAGCTGGACCTCGTCGCTCCCGTGCTCGAGCGCCTGCAGCAGCACTCGCTGAGCGCGGTCGTAGATGACTTCGGTGCCGGCTACTCGTCGCTGGCACGGCTCGGCGAGCTGCCGATCTCGTCGCTCAAGATCGACCGGAGCTTCATCAGCCGCGTCACGACCGACCCCACCTGCTACACGGTGGTGCGATCGATCGTTGCGATCGCTCGGGCCCACGGTCTCTCGATCGTCGCGGAGGGCGTCGAGGATGCTGCGACCTTGGCCGCCGTTGAGGAGCTCGGTTGCGACTACGCCCAGGGCTTCCACGTGGCCATGCCGGCGGCGCCCGAACAGGTTTCGGCACTGCTCTTCGAGGCCTCGGCGCCGGTCACGCTGCAGATCATCGGCACCGATGCCGACTGACATTGGCCAGGAATTTCCGCAGAATTCCTTCGCGTCACCATAATCCCTAACCGGCCCCTATAAGGAGGGTGTCTGGGTGGGTTCAGTACGTGCCGTCCGTGACGACGACCGGGAGCAAACGCTCCCCTTGTCGCGTGCTGGCTCGAAGTGGCCCGCGGATCTGCTCGAGGCCGAGCTTCAATACGAGCAGCGCATGCTCGCGCGGATTGTTCGAGGCGACGCGCTGGAGCCGACCCTGAACGCGATTTGCCGTCATGTCGAGCAGCGCTATCCCGGCTCCCATTGCACGGTGCTGCTGCTCGATCGCTCACGCGGGGTGCTACGCCATGCCGCCTCGCCCACGCTGCCAAGGCGCTTCGCGCGGGAGATCGACGGCCTGCCCGTCGGCGACGGAATGGGCGTGTGCGGGACCGCTGCCGCCAGCGGTGAGGTTGTCATCGCCTCCGATGTGCTGACCGATCCGCTGACCGAGTCGTTCGTCGACCTGGCCCAGCGCTTCAAGCTCGGTTCGGTGTGGGCCTATCCGATGAGCCGTGCGGGTGGCGAGGTGATCGGCACGTTCGCCGTCTATCGGGAATTGCGGCACACGCCCAGCCGCGCCGAGCTCAAGTTCGTGTCCGCTGCGGGAAACCTTGCTGCGCTCGCGGTGGACCGGGACCGCTCCGAGCGTGCACTGCAGCTCGCCGCGAACTTCGACGCGCTGACGGGGCTGCCCAACCGCGCCCGTTTCCTCGAGCTCGTCAACACCGAGCTGAGCACGTCAGGCCATCGCCTGACACTGCTGATGGTGCAGCTCGACCGCTTCCAGCAGATCAACCACAGCGTCGGTCAGATCGCCGGCGACGGCCTGCTTGTTGAGACGAGCAGGCGTCTGCGGGCGGCGATCGGCGAGCACGGGCTGGTGGCCCGTTTCTCCGGCGACACCTTCATGCTGACGACCCAGGCGCTCGGCAATCGGCAGGTCGACGAGCTGGCTGAGCGTGTCGCGATCGCGATGGCCGAACCGTTTCACACCGACGGGCTCGAATTGCTGCTGACAGCGAGCATCGGGATCGCGATCAGCGACCATGCCATCGATGCCTTCGGCCTGGTGCGTGAGGCGGAGGCGGCGATCCAGGCGGCCCGGGTCGGCGGGCCAGGGCACCATCAGGTCTATGACCGCAAGCTGCGCACTCAGCAGGTGCAGCGTCTGCGCACCGAGTCGCAGCTTCGCCGCGCGATCGAGCGTGACGAGCTGGTGATGTACTACCAGCCGATCCTCAGCGTAGAGGAGCGCAGCTGGAGCGGCGTGGAGGCGCTGGTGCGCTGGCAGCACCCGCAGCGAGGGCTACTCGCCCCCGACGAATTCATCCCGCTCGCGGAGGAGACAGGCCTGATCATTCCGCTCGGGAAACGGGTCCTTGACATGGTGTGCGAGCAGGCCCAGGAGTGGGCACGGACGCTGCCGAACATCCAGATCGCGGTCAACGCCTCCCCCGTGGAGCTTGCCCACCCGACCACCGCTATGGCGATCAAGGCGGCGGTCGAGCGGGCGCAGCTGTCGCCGAGCGCCCTCACCGTGGAGGTGACCGAATCGGCGCTGATGGCGGAGCTCGATACGGCGCGCGCGGTGATAGAGGAGCTGCAGGCCGGCGGCGTTCAGGTTTTGCTCGATGACTTCGGCACCGGCTACTCGTCGCTGGCACGGCTCGGCGACCTGCCGATCAGCGGCCTCAAGATCGATCGGAGGTTCGCCCGCGGCCTCGGTCGCGACCCCGCCGTGATGCCGGTGGTACGGGCGATCGCCGATCTCGCGCACGCCTACGGTTTGCAGGTCGTGGTCGAGGGGATCGAGGATGCGGAAGCGCTCGCGAGCGTCGACGAGCTGCACTGTGGGTACGCACAGGGTTACCACCTGGGACGGCCGGCGCCGCCCGAGGTCGTGGAGCAGCTGCTGACCGCGCCCCTCAGTTCGGGAAACGGGATCGCCTAGCGCTGCATCTGCCGGCCCCGCTGCGTCTGCCGGCCCCGCTGCAGCTGCCCGCCCCCGCTGGGCGGCAGCTGCGCCGGAGCGCGACCCGGGACACTAGACTCCGTCGCCTGTCCGCTCCGACCGACACCAAGTCGCTGATCGAGACCGCCATCCAACGGTTCCTCGAGGAGGTACCAGGGCTTGCGCCGCTGAAGATCATCGCCGGGCTCGAGCTCCACGGCCGCGGTGATGTCCAGCTCTACCGGATAGAGATGCCTGGACCGACGGTTACAAAGGCGATCCCCAGTGACGCCAAGGTCACGCTGGAGATCCGGCGCGAGCGCTTCAACGAGCTGGCGACGAAGGGGCAGGTGGCTGACTGGCGCACCGCGTTCGAACACGGTGAGGCGCGAGCCACCGGAATCGATCAGTACCTGAAGCTGATTGTCAAAGTGGTTGAGGCGCAGGAAGAGCGGGCGCGGACCCGCCGCGCCCGCCACTGAGGGCCCGAGCTCCGGCGGTTCGTTCAGGTCCTACGCCAGGACGAACTGTCCTACGAGCCTTTCCAGCTCCTCCGCGGTCGTCGCGAGCTGCTGCGCGCTGGCGGCGATCTGCTGGGTCGAGGCGCTGGTCTGCTCCGTGCTGGCCGAGACCTCCTGCGTCGAGGCGCTGGAGGATTCGGCGACCGAAGCCACGGAGCTCATGCTGGCACGCATGCGGTCGCCGGAGGCGGCGATCTGACGGATCGACGCTGCGATCTGCTCCACGCGCGAGCTCATGTCCTCGACGCTCTGGCCGATCTGCAGGAAGGCTTCGCGGGTCTGCTCGACCGTGTCGACGCCGCCCTGGGTCTGCGCGGCACCGATCTCGACGACCTGCACCGCGCGCTGCGTCTCGGCCTGGATCTGCTGGATCAGCTCGGCGATGGTCGCAGCGGCCTGCTGGGACTCCTCGGCCAGATGACGGACCTCCTCGGCGACGACGGCGAAGCCACGGCCGTGCTCACCGGCGCGGGCAGCCTCGATCGCGGCGTTGAGCGCCAGGAGATTCGTCTGCGCGGCGATGCCGGTGATCGTCTCGACGATCCCGCCAATCTGGTCTGACTTCTCGCCCAGCGACCGGATCGCCTCCGAGGTCTGGGCGCTCGAGTCGCGCACCGCCTGCATCGCGACACTGGCCTCCTCGGCCGCCTGCACGCCGTCCCGGGCGAGGCTGCGCGCCTCCTCGGCTGCGGCCGCGGTCTCATCCGCGGTCTCCGCCGAGATGCGCGAGGCCTCCGCCAGTTCGTCGGTCACGCGCTTGGCGTCGTCCACCTCACGCACCTGCCGCTCCGCGCCCGAGGCAACGGAACCGACGGCGTTCGCGATCTCCTCGATCGCACGGCCGGTCTCCTCCGAGGTCGACGCCATCTGCGTCGACGCTGCGGACAGACTCTCCGAGCTCACAGAGATCTCGTTGATCATCGCCGCGAGCTTGCCGCGCATGTCGTTGTAGCTGACGATCGCGCTCTGCGTGTTCTCGAGCATCAGGTTGAATGTCTCGGCTAGCTGACCGATGTGCTCCCCGTCGCTTGCGTCGATGGGGCGGGTGATGGGCGTGGCCGTTACGGTCAGGTCACCGTCGTTCATCGAGCTCAGCGCGTCCTTGAGCTCGGTCAGGCAGTGGGCCGTCAACGACTGCAGCCGTTCGGTGAGCGCATCGAGGCTCGAGTGGTCCCCGAGCTTCTCGCGCAGCGTCTCGCGCATCTGGTTGTAGCCGGCGAGCGAGGACTGGGCCGACTCGATCATCGCGTTGTAGCTGTCCGCGACGAACCCGACCGACTGGCCCTCGAGCTCGGGCGTGATCGGATGCAGCGCCGCGTCGACGGAGACCGTCAGATCACCGTCGTTCATCGAGGTAAGGCCCTGCTCGAGATGCTGAAGAGTGCCGAGCAGCTCACCCATCCCGGACTGCAGCTGATGGGTCGCGGAACGCTCACCCAACGCCGCCTGCATCTGGTCGCGCAGGTCAACGAAGGCGTGACCCAACACGTCGCCGTCTGACTTCGGGGTGACGTCGACGTTCAGGTGCCCGTTGGCGAACTGGCCGACGACCTCGGACATCGCCTTCAGATGAGAGATGACCGCACGGAACGACTCTGCGACCTTGCTGATCTCGTCACGACCGTGCAGGTCGAGCTCGACATCGACGCGACCCTCGGCCACGAGGTCAGCCGCGTCCGCGACCTTGGCGAGCGGCTTGGTGATCGAGCGGATGATCAGGAAGGTGATGCCGGCTGCGAGCAGCAGCGCGACGATGCCGATCACGATCGAGAGCGTCAAGGTGCTGTTCACGGTCGACGGGATCCGTGCCGAGATCGCGCGGTCCTCGGTGACAAGCTCGTTGCGCACCGCATCGAAGTCGTTCTGGACCTTGTTCGAGATGGAGGCGTTGTCGACGGTGATGTTGCGCACCGCGCCGTCCGTGACGTTGGTGACCTCGGCGCTGGTGTCGATGCCAGACAGGCTCGCCACCGCGCTGTACATCTGGTTGGTCCACCCGTCGTAGACCCGGAGGTTCTTGACGAGCTGGTTGGTCAGCGCCCGGACCTCGGGGTTCAGTGGCGTCTTGAGCATTGCGGCGAGATTGCGGCTGACCTGTGCACGGCCCTGCAAGACCTGCTTCCAGGTGGCTGCCATCAGGCTCGCCTGCGACGAGTCGTGCAGCTCCGCCAACGCTGCGTACATGTTGCTCTGGTCGTCGGCCTGCTGCCAGCCCCCGTAGGCCGCTGTCACAAGATCGCGGTTGGACGTGGGGATCTGGTCGGCGTCGTAGGCCGACTTGATGCTGCTCACGCCGGTGATCGCGACCACCGCGACCACAGCGAGGAGAACGGACAGGGTGGCGCCGAGCACGATCAGGCGTGCGCGGACGGTGAGCCCGCCGACCCGCTCCAGCAAGCTGTGGTCGTCCGTGGCGGACGGTTGGGGCGCCGCAAACTCCTCAGGCGCGAGCGTTCCGGTCGTCATTGGGCCTTATTCGTACCGATTGACCGAATCCTTGAGTGATCCGGCGCGAACGGGAAGCTTGCAGCCACCGCTGCAGCGGCAGAAGTCCCTGCTCAGGCGGGAATCCGACCCGCCTTAGGCTGGAAGAACGCGCGCGGTCAGCGCCTCTGCCTCGATCAGCTGCTCATCGACCAGCTTGAGGCCGGCATCCCAGAATCCCGGATCGGCCAGGTCGATGCCGACGATCTCGCCGAGCTCCTCCGGCGTCCGTGAGCCGCCCGCACCGAGCATCTCCAGGTAGCGGGGGACCAGCTCTTCGCCGACCGCGCGGTAGCGGCCGTAGACGGAGAGCGCCAGCAGCTGGCCGTAGGCATAGGCGTACACATAGCCAGGCGTGTTGATGAAGTGGGGGATATAGGACCACCACGAGTGGTAGCCCTCGGTGATCTCCACGGCATCGCCGAGCATCTCACCCTGACTCTCAACCCAAGCCTTAGAGATGTCCTGGACGGAGAGCTCACCCTCGCTGCGGCGGCGCGTGTGAACGAGGTGTTCGAAGCGGTTCATCGCCATCTGCCGGAAGACGGTCGCGATCGCATCGTCGATACGTCCGGCGAGCAGTTCGAGCCGCTCCGCGTCGCTGCCGGTCTCCGCCAGCAAACGCTCGAACACGAGCGTCTCTCCGAAGACCGATGCGGTTTCCGCGACTGTCAGCGGCGTTCCCTGATGAAACACGCCCTGCGTCTCGGCGAGCACCGAGTGCAGCCCGTGCCCCAGCTCGTGGGCGATCGTCAGCACATCACGCCGGCGCGCGGTGTAGTTGAGCATCACGTAGGGATGCACGCCGTACACGGTCGCGCAGAAGGCGCCGCCGCGTTTGTTTTCGCGCACGGGCGCGTCGATCCAGCTCTCGTCGAAGAAGCGGCGCGTGATCGCCCCGGCCTCCGGGGAGAAGTTGGCGTAGGTGTCGACCACCAGGTCTCGCGCCTCCGCGTACGAGAACAGCGGCTCGCTGCTCGCGATCGTCGCGCTGCGGTCGTAGTCAGAGATCTTGTCCAGCCCCAGCAGCCTCGCCTTGAGGCGGTACCAGCGCTGCGGTATGTCGTAACGGTTGCGGACGGCGTGAATCAGCGCCAGGACCGATGCGTCGGACGCCTCGTTGGCGAGGTTGCGGGCCGCCAGCCAATGTGGGTAGCGGCGCAGGCGATCGTCGACCGACTTGTCATAGACCAGCGTGTTGTAGATGAACGCGCGCGTACGCAGACCCGGCTCGAGTGCGGCCGTGACCGCCTCCGCCGTGCTCCGTCGCAGCTCGCGGTCAGGGCTGAGCAGGTTGCTGAGTGCGGAGTCGAGCGGGGTGGGTTCGCCACCGAGGTTGACGCGGACCGCTGTTACCTGCTCGCCGAACAGCCTCGTCCAGGCCGCGCTCGAGGCCAGGCTCTTCTCGGCCATGACCTTCTCCTCAGGCTCGGAGAGGAGGTGCGGGCGGTAGCGGCGGGCGCTGCGCAGGTGGTGCGCGCTGAATTCGAGGTCGGCTCCGCTCGCCAGCAGCGCCTCGGCGTGCTCATCGTCGAGTGCGGCCCACTCGAGCTCGAAGAACAGCAGCTGGGTCTCGAGCGCGGTGCCACGCTCTTGGACCAACTGCAGCAGAGCACCGCGCGCCGGGTCGGCCGTGTCGGTGGTGAACCGCAGCATCGCGTAGCTGCCCGCGCGGTCGACGAGCTCCAGGATCGCCGCGAGCTCGAGCATCGCCTCACGCAGGCCGGCGCCGTCCAGCGACGCGATCCTGCCCGTGTACGCCTCAGCGAACTTGCGCACTCCGCGCGAGTGCTTCGTCGAGTAAGCGCTCCACGCCGGCGCTGCCCTGGCCGTCGACGATCGGGTCGAGGTCCCAGGCGCTGTTCAGCAGCTCGGGATCGGACAGTAGCTCGTCGGTGGTGGCCATCGCAGCGAGATTACTGGAGCCGCGAGCTAGGTGATCGGGTGCAGCTCGAGCCGTCGGCTGCCACCGACGGCCACAGCAACGCGCCCCGAGAGCAGCGACTCGAGATCCGACCCGACCAGCTCGCGGCGCCATCCGCCCAGCGTGCGCACGTCGGGCTCCGGCGCCGATTGGCGAGCCGCGGCGATGATCTGCTCGAGGTCGCTGCGGGATGCGATCAGCTCGTACGCCAGCCCGGCCTCCATCGCGCGGGCCCGCAACAGCGCCTCCGCCAGGGCGATCAGCGGGGTATCACTCGAGTCGGAGTGGCCGCGCCTGGCCTCGCGCGGTATCGGAGGATCGGCCAGGCCGGCCGTGATTGCCTCGAACAGCTCGGCGCCGCGGCGCTTGATGAACGATGGATGGATCCCGCGAATCTGGCCGAGCGCTTCAGCTTGTCGGGGATGGCGCTTGGCCAGTTCCAGCAGCGGCGGGTCCTGCAGCACCTGCCCGACAGGACGGTCCTCGTTTGCCGCGGTCCGTTCGCGCCACGCGGCCAGCCGCTTGGCCACCGCACGCGCCTGGGGGTCGAGCTGCCCGACCCGCGGCAGGCGCTCCCACGCGGTGTCTGGGTCCCGTTCGTCGGTGGCCGTCTCCAGTCGCCGGCACTCCTCGAGCGCCCACTCGAACCGGCCGGTCTCATTGAGCCGGCGCTGGAGCTCGTCGGCCAGCTGCAGCAGGTGCGCAACGTCCTCGGCCGCGTAGCTCAGCTGCTCAGTGGTCAGGGGGCGTGCGTCCCAACGCGTGTAGCTCGCCGTCTTGCCGACGCGCAACCCGAGTACGGCGCTGAGCAGGTTTCCGTAGCCAGACTGGGCGCTCTCGCCGACGAAGCCCGCGGCGATCTGCGTGTCAAAGATGTTGGTCAGTTGCGTGGCCCAGGCCCGGCGCAGGATCGCTGCGTCCTGGCGCCCGGCGTGCACGACGATTTCCACATCCGGGTCGGCGAGCAGGTCCGCCAGCGGCCGCGTGTCGACGTTCTGGTCGAGCCCGTCGATCAGGATCGTCCTGATTCCGGTGGGCTCGCTCGGATCCTCGACGGCAACCTGGGTCAGGCAGAGGAGCGCCCGGTAACGGCCCTCCGACATGAACTCGGTGTCGATCCCGAGCCGGCCCGCGACGCGGGCAAGCTGTGCTGAGGTCTCGACGTCGGCGGAGTTGGCTAGTCCATGCATGACCGCACCGTGCATGTCGGCACCCTATCGGCTTTGTCTGCGGCGGCCCACCGCACCCTGGCGCCCAGCCCACCGGCTGCTCCGCGCCGGAAGACCTACCGCTTTGGTAGGATTTAGAACCGGATGATCTTCTCCTCGAAAGCCGAGTACGGCGTGCGGCTGATGGTCGAACTCGGGCGCCAGTCGGCCGAGCAGCCGACGAGCCTCAAGGCCATCGCCGATGCCGAGGGCCTACCGCTGGCCTACCTCGAGCAGGTGGTTGCGCGGCTCCGGCGGGCGGGCCTGGTGATGAGCGCCCGTGGTGCGCACGGCGGATACTGGCTCGCGCGTGACGCCGTCGAGATCACGATGTATGACGTGGTCGCTGCGCTCGAGGGTCCGATCGCGCCGATGGAATGTTTCGTCCACGACGAGATGGAACGGATCGTCTGCTCGCATCTGCCCCAGGAGGGCGCCAGTCCTTGCGCCACGAAACTCCTGTGGACGCGGGTGCAGGGCGGGATCGTCCGGGCACTGCAGACGACGTCGCTCGCCGAACTCGTCGAGTTCTCGCGGCGCGCAGAAACTCGACCTCGACCTGAGGGTGAGACTGTGCCGCCCGGAGAGTTCCCAATCGCCCTGGCGTGAGGCCGGGGCGCCGCCGCGGCGCTGGCCGCCCGAGCGCAAAGACTTCTACGACACGAATAGCGAGACCTGAGAGACATATGCCAGACCTAGAGATCAGAAACCTTCATGTGAGCGCGAGCGACAAGGAGATCCTGCGCGGCGTGGACCTGTCAGTCGGCGGCGGCGAGATCCACGCGTTGATGGGGCCGAACGGCTCCGGCAAGTCGACGCTCGCCAACGTGATCATGGGTCACCCGAGCCTCGAGGTCACCGAGGGCGAGATCATCTGGGGCGGCGAGAACATCACCGAGGCTGACACCGACGAGCGTGCCCGCATGGGCCTGTTCATGGCCTTCCAGTACCCGGTTGCCGTGCCCGGCGTGACCGTCACGAAGTACCTGCGCACCGTTCTCAACGCCCATCGCACCGCCAAGGGCGAGGAGCCGATCTCGCTCAAGGACTTCCGCCAGACCGTGCAGGCGGCGATGGAGCTCACGAACGTTCCGGAGGAGTTCACCCGGCGCTACCTGAACGACGGCTTCTCCGGCGGTGAGAAGAAGAAGCTCGAGATCCTGCAGCTCGCGGTCCAGAAGCCATCCCTGGCGATTCTCGACGAGACCGACTCGGGCCTCGACATCGACGCGCTGCGGACCGTGGCCGAGGGCGTCAACACGGTGGCCGGCCAGCAGGGCTCTGACCTTGGCGTGCTGATCATCACCCACTACCAGCGCATCCTTCACCTCGTGCGGCCGAGCCACGTGCACGTGCTCTACAAGGGCCGGATCGTCATGCAGGGTGGTCCCGAGCTGGTCGGGGAGCTGGAGGCCAAGGGCTACGGCTGGATCACCGACGAGGTGGACGCGGCCGCGGTCTGATGGCCACCCAAGCCGCCAACATCCGTGACCTGACCGCCGAGTTCCCAGTGCTGCGTCGGGAGATCGACGGTTACCCGATCACCTACCTGGACTCAGCGGCAACCTCGCAGACGCCGCAGGTCGTGATCGACGCGATCGTCGACTACTACACGAATCACCGTGCCTCGGTGCACCGCGGCGTGTACCCGCTGACCGTGGAGGCAACCGAGCTCTACGAGGGGGCCCGCGAGCGCATCGCGACGTGGCTCGGATCGACTCCGCGGGAGACGATCTTCACCGCCAACGCGACCGCGTCGTTGAACCTGGTGTCCCACTCATGGGGGCGCACGAACCTGAACACCGGCGACACCGTGCTGGTGACGGAGATGGAGCACCACTCTGATGTGGTTCCGTGGCAGCTGGTCTGCCAGGAGCGCGGCGCCAAGCTCGAGTACATCCCGGTACTGGATGACGGCACGCTCGACCTCGAGGCCTATGACCGGCTGCTCGAGGGCCGTCCCAAGGCGGTCTGCGTAGCTCACGTCTCCAATGTGCTGGGCACCATCAACCCGGTGCAGGAGATAGCCCGACGTGCCCATGACGCCGGCGCGATCGTGGTGGTCGACGGCGCCCAGGCCGTCCCCCAGCTCCCCGTGAACCTGCCTGATCTGGACGTCGACTTCTACGCCTGGACTGGCCACAAGGCCTACGGGCCGACCGGCATCGGCGTGTTGCACGGGCGTCGCGAGCTGCTCGAGGAGATCCCGCCCTTCATCAGTGGCGGCCACATGATCAAGCAGGTGTTCGAGGCCAGCTCGAGCTGGGCCGAGCTGCCCGGCAAGTTCGAGGCCGGCACCTCACAGATCGCCGAGGCGATCGGGCTTGGTGCGGCAGTCGATTTCATCCAGGAGATCGGGATCGACGCGATCCGTGCCCATGAGGTCGCACTGACTACCGAGCTGCTCGAGCGCCTGCAGGAGGTCCCTGGGCTTTCTATCCACGGGCCGCTGGACGCCGCCGACCGCGGAGCGCTCGCCTCATTCGCCATCGACGGCGCCCACCCGCATGACATCGGCGAGATTCTCGGGCGCCAGGGCGTCTGCGTGCGCACCGGCCACCATTGCGCCCAGCCGCTGATGCGGCGCTTCAACCTCGGCTCGACGACCCGTGCGTCGTTCGCCGTACACAACACCTCCACGGACATCGACCGGCTGATCGCCGGTCTCCACACGGTCCGCACGACCCTCCAGCTGTAATCAGACAAGACCATGGACGACCAGCTCTACCGCGAGTACATCCTCGAGCACTACAAGCACCCGCACAACCACGGGTCGCTCGAGCACGCCGATATGGAGGCCCACGACCTCAACCCGCTCTGTGGCGACGAGATCACCTTCCAGCTCGCGCTCGACGAGCAGGGGCTGGTAAAGGACGTGGCCTTCGACGGACACGGCTGCGCGATCTCGCAGGCCTCAGCCTCGATGCTCTCCGACGAGCTCCGGGGGATGAGTACCGAGGAACTGCTCAAGCTAGAGCGTCAGACGGTCCTCGATCTGCTCGGCATCGACATCTCGGCCACGCGCATGAAGTGCGCGATGCTTTCGCTCAAGGTCGTGAAGGCAGCGGCCCTCGGCCACGAGGTCGACTGGGAACCCGAGGCGGCCTAGATGGTCGGCGCTTCGGCCGGGTGCCGGCCAGCGGGCCGGCGCCCCGGGAAATCCGATTGTTCCGCTAGGATTTAGGTCGTGCCCGAAACGATCGATGTCTGCCGGCTGAGCGAGCTCCAACCAGGCGAAATGCGCCTGGTCGAGCACGATCACGTCGAGATCGGCGTGTTCAACTGCAACGGCGAGTACTACGCGATCGAGGATCGCTGCTCGCATGACGACGGGCCCCTCGCCGAGGGCGCCCTGGACGCCCAGGCGTGCACGGTCGAGTGCCCGCGCCACGGGGCGGTTTTCGATCTGAAGACGGGTAGGCCCAAGACGCTGCCCGCATATGAACCGGTGGACACCTTTCCGGTGATCATCGATGACGAAATGATCAAGCTGGAGGTGGAGTAGCTCCATGGCCACAACTGAACCGAACGTCGGCACCGAGCTGACCGAGAACGAGCAGCTCGCCGGCATCAACGCGGACTACGACGAGCGCTACGGCTTCCACGACGCCGAGAACTACCTGTACAAGGCCCCCAAGGGCATCAACCGCGAGATCGTCGAGAAGATCTCCGAGTTCAAATCAGAGCCGCAATGGATGCGCGAGTTCCGCCTCAAGGCGCTTGATCACTTCTTCGCCAAGCCACAGCCGACCTGGGGCTCGCCGATGCTGGCCGAGGTCGACTACGACGACATCCATTACTTCGTCCGTGCCTCCGAGCGCGCCGAGCGCTCGTGGGACGACGTGCCCGAGGACGTCAAGAACACGTTCGACCGCCTGGGTATCCCCGAGGCCGAGCGCAAGTTCCTCTCCGGCGTCGGCGCCCAGTACGAGTCCGAGGTGGTCTACCACCAGATCAACAAGGACCTCGAGGCCCAGGGCGTGATCTTCACCGACATGGACACGGCGCTGCGCGAGCACGAGGACATCATCAAGGAGTACTTCGCGACGATCATCCCGCCCAACGACAACAAGCTCGCGGCCCTGAACTCCGCGGTCTGGTCCGGCGGCTCGTTCGTCTATGTGCCCAAGGGCGTGCACGTCGAGATGCCGCTGCAGGCCTACTTCCGCATCAACACGGAGTCGATGGGTCAGTTCGAGCGCACGCTGATCATCGCCGACGAGGGCTCCTACGTGCACTACGTCGAAGGCTGCACGGCGCCCACGTACAGCGCATCGTCGTTGCACTCCGCTGTCGTTGAGCTGATCGCCAAGCCGGGTGCGAGGATTCGGTACACGACCGTTCAGAATTGGTCGGCGAACGTTTTCAACCTGGTCACCAAGCGTGCGGTCGCCTACGAGGACGCGACGGTCGAGTGGGTCGACTGCAACCTCGGCTCGAAGCTGACGATGAAGTACCCGAGCGTCTACCTGCTCGGCGAACGCGCCCACGGCGAGATCCTCTCGATCGCGTTCGCAGGGAAGGGTCAGCATCAGGACGCGGGCGGCAAGATCATCCACGCGGCTCCGAACACGACCTCGAACATCTTCGCCAAGTCGATCTCCAAGGACGGCGGGCGCGGCTCGTATCGCGGTTTGCTGGAGATCGCCAAGGGCGCACACGGGTCGAAGTCGAAGGTCGTCTGCGATGCGCTGTTGCTGGACGAGGACTCGCGCTCGGACACCTATCCGACCATCCGCATCTCCGAGGACGACGTCAACGTCGGCCACGAGGCGACCGTCTCCAAGGTCGGCGAGGATCAGCTCTTCTACCTGATGTCGCACGGTATCCCCGAGGAGGAGGCCTCCAAGCTGATCGTGAACGGCTTCATCGAGCCGATCACCAAGGAGCTGCCGATGGAGTACGCGGTCGAGATGAACCGGCTGATCGAGCTGCAGATGGAGGGCTCCATTGGCTAATCCCGCCGGCCCACCCTCCGCTGCCATCGACTTCCCGACGTTCAAGGGCCGGCCCGGCTGGGAATTCACCGACATCTCGGCGCTGGACGTCGACGCCTATGAGCTGACTGCGGTGCATCCTGAATTTGGCCCGCCCGCCCCGGATGCACCGGGCGCGCTCTGGGACCTGCCGGCGGCGGAACTGCCGGCGGGCGTCGAGGTGAACCTCGGCGAAGGCGAGGCGACAGTCACTGTTGCCCGTGGTGTGGTGCTCGAGCAGCCGATCGCGGTGAGCTCCGTGGTCGCCGCGGGCGCCCTCGCGAACCTGCGCACCCGGATCGTGTTGGAGGAGGGTGCTCACGCCGAAGTCTGGGAGCAGTACGTCTCAACCGGAGACTGCCTTCTGAACGTCTCCACCGAGCTGGATATCGGAACCAACGCGAGCCTCCGTTACATCTGTGGTCAGGGGCTCTCAGAGGACGCCTGGATCTTCGGTGCGCAGAACGCCATCGTCGGCCGCGACGCGCGCCTTGACTGGGTCGCGCTCGGCTTCGGCTCTCGTTCCGGGCATGTGCTGATGCAGACGCGCCTTGCCGGTGAGGGGGCTGAAGCCCGTGTCACCGGTGCCTACGCCACGCACGGCAGCCAGCACATCGACTTCGACACCACCCAGGAACACGCAGCGCCGAACACGACATCGGACCTGGCCTTCCGCGGGGTTCTGCAGGATCGCTCGAGCGCCGTTTGGAAGGGCAACATCATCGTCGACCCGGGCGCGCAGAAGACCGACGCGTTCCAGGACTCGCGCAACCTGCTGATCTCCAAGCGCGCCCATGCCGACTCGATCCCGGGCCTTGAGATCCAGGCCAACGATGTTCGCTGCACGCACGCGGCGGCCGTCGCCCAGGTCGACCCCGAGCAGCTTTTCTACCTGCGCTCCCACGGCATCTCCGAGGGAGAGGCGAAGCGGTTGGTGATCGAGGGGTTCCTCTCGGCGCTCGTCCAGCGCTTCGAGGAGGGCGCCGTGCGCGAGGTGCTTGGCGCCGCGCTCGAGCGGCGCCTCGGCCTGATCCTCGGCTGACGGTCGGCCAATCGGCGGCTCCCGGCGAGTCGACACATGTTTTCTTCTCCTTCGGACCCTCCCCGGTATAGGTTGCTCTAAGACTCAGCAACGATTGTTGAAAGGCGGGGTGATTTACGATGCGAATGAGGCCACTATTGGCCGCCATGTCGTTGCCTCTGTGCGTAGGGGCGATCGCGGTTCTAGACAGTGGTTCTGCGGTCGCGGCGAGCACTGTGACGCGCGCCACGCTTGTCGGAACCGCGGCGCCGGCCGCCGCGACGACCGATGCAGTGGGTGCGGTCAGCCCGGCCAGCCAGGTCAACTTCGATCTGGTCATGCGGCTGCGTGACCCGGCCGGCGCCGCGGCGCTCGTCCGCGCGGTCAGCACGCCCGGTAGCGCCAGCTATCACCAATACATCACCGCCTCACAGTGGGAGGCTCAGTTCTCGCCGACCGCGGCGGATATCGCGTCGGCCAAGCTGTGGCTGACGAAGGAGGGCTTCACCGTCGGTGCCGTCTCCAAGGACGGGATCACGATCGGCGCGTCGGGCACGGCGGCCCAGGTCGAGTCGGCCTTCGGCACGACGCTTCGTGATTACGACGTCTCCGGTCACACCGAGCGGCTGGCGGCAACGAATCTGTCCGTGCCGTCTTCCCTGTCCAGCACCGTCGCGGGCGCGCTCGGCGTCAACCAGCAGATCGCCGACCCCGCCGACGCGAGCGACTCCGACGTATCGGGGTCGAGCGCGAGCGACCCCGGCCCGGGATCGACCCCGGCCGCTGGCTTCCCGCCGGCGCCCTACGCATTCATCCCGCACACGCCGTGCAGCAGCTCGTACGGATCCTCGACCACCACGACGACACCGCCGTTCGGTAACGGCTATCCGGCCACGGTTCCGGACATCGTCTGTGGCTATACGCCACCGCAGCTTCGTGCTGCCTACGGCGTGACTTCAGCTGACACGGGTGCGGGCGCGACCGTCGCGATTGTCGACGCGTACGCCTCGTCGACCCAGCCTGCGGACGCGACGAGGTACTTCGCGGCTCACGACATGAGCAATCCGTTCGCCAACGCGGACTACAAGCAGGTTCTTCAGCAGCCGTTCAACGACGGGGACCTCTGCGCGGCCTCCGGTTGGGCCACCGAGCAGGCGATCGACATCGAGGCCGTTCACGCGATGGCGCCGGACGCGCACATCCTCTACGTCGGCGCCCAGAACTGTGCGAACGGGCTGTTCAACGCCGATCAATACGTGATCGACAACGGCGTGGCCAACGTGCTCACCAATTCGTGGGGTGACACGGGTGGCGACCTCCTCGACGAACCCGTCGCGCACATGGCGTACGACGACATCTTCGAGCTCGCCGCCGCCACCGGAATCACGGTCCAGTACTCGACCGGCGACGACGGGGACAACTTCGCACTCCTCGGCGTCTCGGCAGCCGACTACCCGGCATCGAGCCCGTTCGTCACCGCCGTCGGCGGCACCTCGCTCGAGATCAACGGGGACGGTCAGCGCGTCGGCGAGCTCGGCTGGAGCACCGGCCGCTCGTTCCTGTGCTCCGCGAACCTGGTCGGCTACCTCGACGGGTGCACGGCCGGCAAGGTGGGCACCTGGCTCCGGGTCACTTCGGACGGCGGCAGCGGTGGCTTCACGAGCTACTACTACCTCCAGCCCCCCTACCAGGCCGGGATCGTGCCGCCGTCGCTCTCAGAGCGGAACTCCGCGCTCTTAGAGCAGCCGGCGCGGATGCGCGTCATCCCGGACATCTCGCTCGATGCCGACCCGGGCACCGGGTTCCTGATCGGGCTGACCCAGGCGTTCCCGAACGGCGCCGTGCAGTACAGCGAGACCCGGTACGGCGGGACCAGCCTGGCCTCCCCGCTGCTCGCGGGGCTGGTGGCCGACGCCGACCAGGTGGGCGGCGTCTCGCTCGGGTTCCTGAACCCGCTCCTCTACTCGATGGACTCATCCGATCCATCCTCGATCCTGGACGTGGTGCCGAGCCCGACGCCGGTCGGGAACTTCCGCACGGACTACGCGGGAGCGGTCGGCGAAGGCCTCAACAATGGCGTTATCTACGCCGAGGGAACCGTCGAGAGCTTCCGTGAGCTCTACTACGGCGGCTTGGAGAGCTACTGCGACGGCACTGGCGAGCCTGGCAGCTGTATCACCCGTCCGCAGACCCAGTCCGCTGCACCCGGCTACGACAGCCTCACGGGGCTCGGAGCGCCGGGGACGGACTTCATCGGCACCCTGGCGTCGTTCGGCGGTCTCTAGGAATTGCTGAACGCCGGCGGCCGGACCTTTGTGAGGGTCCGGCCGCCGGATGCGTTTGCAGGGTCATGGCCGCGCTTGGCGCTCGTTCGCGCTGGGTGACGATCGCGCGGAATTTTGCCGCTGCGATGCACTTAGTTGTAGGTTGCCGCCAGAGGTAGGAGAGCAACCACCAGGAGGCTGTAGAGATGTCTCTTCGCGTTTGGTTGCGAGCCACGACGGCAATGGTCGCCGTCCTTGCGCTCGCATGCTTGAGCTCGGCGGGCACGGCTGCCGCCGGGACGCTGAAGCCGTCAGGCTCCGGCGAGCTGGACTGTAACGGGCAGAGTACGCAGCAGACCTCGGTCAACATGCGGCTCAACTGCACCGATATCCGGGGCTATGACAACGAGTGGAACGCCAACACATGGAGTGGGCGCTTCTACGACAACGGGTACTACATCGGCCACGATGAGCCTGACATGACGTTCCTGTCAGATACGCCGGGCTCGGGTGACAACGTCACGTGGAACGAGACGCTGCCGTACGACCCGAGTGCTGCGCCCACCGTCAGCACGCCCGGTTCAGATGTCACCCACTGGTTCGAGCTGGGGCCGGCGCCGTGGTTCTCGATGGCCATGTGCGACCCGAACTCGGATCCGCAGACCCCGTGCAAGCCGGAGAGTGACTCGAACGCGCCGACGTGCGTCGGCACCCAGACCACCGACTGCAATCCAGGTGGCGGCTCCGCCTTCATGGAGATGCAGCTGTATCCACCGGGCATGCCACCGTTCGCCGATTCGATCAGCTGCGACGACAGTCACTGGTGCGCCGCGCTGACGATCGACAGCCTCGAGTGCACCGAAGGGTTCGTGACGTGCAACACGGGCTGCGAGGAGCCGGTCAATTTCGCTTGGATTCAACGCAACGGGACGCCGACAGGCCCACCCTCACCGCAGCAGTCAGACCTGGCCACTGAGACCCCCAACGGGGACACCCTGATGATGAACCCAGGTGACCAGATCAGTATTCACTTGTTCGATGCGGCCGCCCCCGGAGGTGGGCGCGCCTTCGAAGTTCAGATCAAGGACCTGACGACCGGTCAGACCGGCTACATGCAGGCCTCGGCGGCCAACGGTTTCGCCAACACCTCGATCGATAACTGCTCGGGAACTCCGCACAACTTCCAGCCGGAGTACTCGACTGCGGCAAAGTCCAACATCATCGCTTGGGCGGCACTGCAGACGAACATCTCGACCGAGTTCGAAATCGGTCACTTCGAGGCGTGCACGTCGGTGACGGCTCCCAGTACGCTGCCGATCGCACCAGATGTGACGGACACGTTCTGGAACGAGTGCCACGGCCCATATGAAACGGGCGATGAGAGCAGTGAAAAGGCCGCCGAGCTTTCGGACGCCTTCTGCTACCCGGTGGGTGACACCCACGGGGTGCTGATGAGCGCACCGGACGAGGTGACCGGCTGTGAGGACAACTACCTCCAGAACGGCGACCTCGACTTCGACGGCAGCTCGTACTGGCCGGATTGGCCGACTGGCTCGCAGCCGACATCGACGTTCCCCGGCAGTTTCGTTGAGAACCTGCCTGTGTCGTCGGACGGGGCGCAGTACTCGCAGTTCTTCCTGCAGACCGACACAGCGCTGAGCGAGTCGACCTGCTTGGACAGCGGCAAGGGGTGCGCGATTCCGGCCCCGGTTTCCCCGGGCAAGTTCTACCCCTACTGGACGCGGGTCACCGGGACCTCGTCCTGCACCATCGAATTCGGGAACGTCAGCTCCGGTGCCGGCGTGAATGACTTCGGCGGAGATGCCCAGTACGGCGAGGACAAGCAGCCGACCCTCGGCTATCCCGAGTTCGAGGGACCGGTGATGAGTAACGCCTGTACGGCGACGTAGGGACGCCTCACATCAGGGCTCCGACTAACGTTGGAGCCCTGATGGGCACCTTTGTAGCGCTGCTGCGAGGAATCAACCTCGGGCCGAACAACCGGATAGCGATGCCGGCGCTGCGTGAAGCGTTGACGGGCGCCGGCTATCGCCGCGTGCGCACGTATGTGCAGAGCGGCAACATCGTGCTCGACCGCGAGCAGGACAGCGCTGGGTTGGAGGCCGCGATCGGGGCGCTGCTGGCAGAGCGGTTCGGCGTCGAGGTCCCGGTTGTCCTCAGAACCGCCTCCGAACTCGCGAAGGTCGTCGCCGACAATCCATTCCGCGCGGAAGCCGCGAGCAATCCCAAGGCGCTGCAGGTGACGTTCCGCAGTGAAGCGGTCGAGCCGGAAGCGCTCGCGACGTTACAGTCGCGCGCTATTGCGAGCGAGAAGGTCGCGGTGAGCGGCCGCGAGATCTACAGCTGGCATCCCGACGGCATCGCACGCTCCAAGCTGGCACTGGCGATCACGCCGAAGTACGCTGCGGCGACGGCCCGCAATTGGACCACTGTCACGACGCTCTTGGAGATGGCCACGACCGATGCCGGCTGACCCCGAACATCCCTACACCGTCGTCGACGTCTTCACCGACGCGCCGCTGACCGGTAACGCGCTTGCGGTGTTCACGGAGGGCGAGGCCGTTCCCAGCCGCCTGATGCTCTCAGCCGCTCGGGAACTGCACCTTTCGGAGACCGTCTTCGTGCTGCCCGGGGACGATGAGGCGCACGCCATGGTGCGGATCTTCACCCCGCACGCGGAGCTTCCGTTTGCGGGGCACCCGGTGCTCGGCGCCGCCTTCGTCGTCGGTGAGAGCATGAATCTGGAGACCGTGCGGCTGCGCACGGGGGCGGGCGTCGTCCCTGTCACGCTGACGCGCGAGCACGGGGAGATCGTCTACGGCGAGATGGAACAACCGCTGCCGACGGTGCGCGAGTTCGAGCGCCAGGAGGAGCTGCTGGACGCGCTCGGGGCCTCACGACCGGTGCTGCCGCTCGAGATCTACCGCAACGGGCCCACGCATGTGATGGTCGGGCTCGCGGGCCCTGAACAGCTCGCCGAGCTCGAGCCTGACATGTCTGCACTGGCGCGGTTGGGGCCGATCGGCATCGACTGCTTCGCCGCGCCCGAGCCGGCTCCCGGCGGTGGTCATACCCGCGTGAACTCCCGTGTGTTCTGCCCGGGGATGGGCATTCCGGAGGATCCGGCCACCGGCTCTGCGGCCGGGCCTCTGGTCCTGCACCTCGCTCGTCATGGCTGGTACACGCCTGGCCATACGCTCACCATCACCCAGGGGTTCGAGATGCAGCGCCCGTCCAGACTTAAGGCGCGGTTGGACGGGACCGCCGAGCATCCGACGCGGATCGCGGTGGGTGGCGCAGCCGTCGTGGTGGCGCACGGACACTTCCGGCTCCAATAGCCTGCCCTTCATGAAGCTCGCAACTTTCAAACCGGAGCCTGCGTCCGAGCCGCTCGCAGGTCTCGTCGAGGGCGCCAGCATCCGCGCCTTCGCACGTGGAACCGATGCGGTTCGCGAGGTGCTCGCGGGCACGCGCACGGCCGACGCTGACATCGGCCGCTTCGCGCTGACAGAGGTCGAACTGCTGGCGCCGATCCCACATCCGGGGACGATCTTTGCGATCGGGCTGAACTATCGCGACCACATCGCCGAGATGGGCCACGCCGCTGTACCCGAGTGGCCGACCCTGTTCGTCAAGGTGAACACATCGGCAACGTCCCCGGCCGGACCGATCGTCTGTCCCGAGGTGGTCGAGCGGCTTGACTACGAGGGCGAGCTCGTGATCGTGATCGGCGCAAACGGCCGGCCCGGCGGTTACTGCGTCGCCGACGACGTCAGCGCGCGTGACCTGCAGAAGCGCGAACCGCATTGGGTGAGAGCCAAGGGCTCCGACACCTTCTGCCCGTTCGGGCCCTGGATCACGACCGCCGATGAGATCCAGGACCCGCAGAGCCTCGGCATCCGCACGTGGGTCAACAGCGAGCTGCGTCAGGAGTCGAACACTGCCAACCTCGTGTTCGGCTGTGACGAGCTCATCGACTTCATCGGTCAGACCTGCACGCTGCGTCCGGGCGACCTGATCCTCACCGGAACGCCCGGGGGCGTCGGCCAGGGAATGGACCCGCCACGCTACCTGCGTTCAGGCGACATCGTCAGGATCGAGATCGAGCAGCTCGGCTCGATCGAGCATCCCGTCGCCTGACTGCTAGCGCCCCGAACTTTGGACGTACGGGATAAGCATCCCGCCCTGTACGTCCGAAGTTGGATCAGTCCTCGTCTTCTTCCTCGTCCTCTTCGAAATCGAGCTCGTCGAAGGCTTCTGGATCGTCGAACTCCGATTCGCTCTCCAGCTTCTCCTCGTCAGGCTCGAGGTCGTCGTCGAAGTCTTCTTCGTGGAGGTTGCTCATGTCGCGCAGAGTAGTGGATCGGGGGACGGATCAGTGTTTGTCGAGGACCTTGTCGATCAGCCCGTATTCGACGGCCTGATCGGCCTTGAAGAACCGGTCACGCTCCATGTCGACGTGGACCTTCTCGACCGTCTGGCCGGTGTGGTGGGCGTAGATCTCATCGATCCGCCGGCGGATGTTGAGCACCTCGCGGGCGTGGATCTCGATATCGGTGGACTGCCCCTCGAAACCGGAGGACGGCTGGTGGATCAGGATGCGGCTGTTGGGCAGCGAGAAGCGCTTGCCCTTGGCCCCTGCCATCAGCAGCAGCGAACCCATCGACATCGCGATGCCGACGCAGATCGTCTGCACCTGCGGCTTGATGAACTGCATCGTGTCGTAGATGGCCAGGCCTGAGTAGATCGAACCGCCAGGGCAGTTGATGTAGATCGAGATGTCCTTGTCAGGGTCCGACGACTCCAGATGCAGGAGTTGCGCTACGACCAAGTTGGCGACGATGTCGTCGATCGGCGAGCCGAGGAAGATGATCCGCTCGTTCAGCAGCCGGCTGTAGATGTCGAACTCGCGCTCGCCTCTTGCGGTGCGCTCAATGACCATCGGGACTAGAGGCATGACTTCGAAGCTAGCGGATCGGCCGATCGAGGGGGCGCTGCAGCGGCGGTGGCGAGCAAGCGAGCCGCCACCGCCAGGTCAGACCGTTGCGTCCAACCAGGCGCGGCGGCTCAGGTGCCGCTCCGAATATTCGCCAGTCTCGAGCTCGCGCCGGATCTCCCCGAGCGTGCCGAACCGCTCGGCGATCACGTTGTGCTGGTGGATCGTCTCGAGGTTCTCCTGCTTGGCCGAGACGAAGACCTCATCGGGCAGTTCGGGCAGCTGTTCGACGACGCCCTTGATCATCTCGCGCACGCAATCCTCGACAAAGCGCGGGCGGCGGTGCGCCTTCTCGACGACGTGTGCCTCGTCGGAGCGCTTCATCAGCTCGTAGATCTCAGAAGACATGGACTGCTCGACGATCTCGAGCAGAACACGGGCGTCGAGCTGGATCTCCGAGCCCTCGGGCAGGCCGATGTGGAGCGTGCCCAGGCCGCGCTGGTTGTGGGTCGCAACCGGTACGGCTTCGAGGATGCGATCGATCTCGCCGCTGTCGTAGCCGTCCTCGCCGAGCCTCGTGCGCGCGCCCGCGGCCACCAGCTCCTGCGCGCACGGGCAGGCGGTCATGCCCTGGGCGGCGACGCCGATCAGCCGCCGCGTTCCGGCCTCGGTGCTGACCGCGCAGCCAAGCAGCGTGTACAGCTCCTGGGTCTCGATCCCCGAGACCGGGGCGGGCTTGTATTCCGGGAAGCGAGCCTCGACGGTCACCTCGGCACGGCGGGCGCCCTGTCGCTCGCGCACCAGCTGGGCGATGTGCTCGGCGAGCGTCTCGGCGCGGAACGGCGACTCGCCCAGCACGACCTGGCGGATCGCTTCGTTGACGACCTCCTCGAAGCGCGACATGTGCGCGCCCTTCTGGTTCGGGCCCAGCTCGACAACGCACTCGAAGCGGGCCCAGAAGAGGTGGTCGATACCGTTGTAGTGGAGGCGGATGACCTTCTCGACGTTGGTCACGCCGACCTGCGTGAGGCTCAAATTGACGGGCGGAAGCTGGGACTGAACGTCGATCGTCGGTGCCGGGTTGCTGGAGCTGGTTGTCATCACACAAGAGGTTAGAGCAGTGCGTAGCACCGGTTCGTCGGGGTGGAGGCGCGACGCTGGCCGAGCGGCTTTCGCGACACCGACCGGGCGGGCCCGGAAGGTTCGCCGCAGCATCTGCGCCCGGGCGAGTTGTGCCGATTGGTACGAAGTCTGCCAATCTGTGGTATCACTCGGCGGTCCCTTGAGGGGGGACACAAAGGGAGAGGGAGCCGCTGTCTGGTGGGGGCTCTCGATTGTCTGATCCGTGATCCGGAAGGAGTCGGAGGTTGAGCGACAAGGCAACCGCATTGCTCAGTGACGAGGCACCGATCTCGGAACTCGACGAGTTCCGTGGTCTCATCGCGGAGGGGCAGGAGCGAGGCTTTCTGACGTTTGAGCAGATTGCCGCCTGCCTCGAGGAGTTCGAGGTGACGAAGGAGCAGGTCCGGGAGCTGCATGCGTACCTCGATGAACAGGGGATCGAGGTCGTCGAGTCGGACGGGAAGTTGGCGCGTTCCGAGCTCGGCAGCGTCGAGGCGCGAGCCGCGGCAGTGGCGGATCCCGACTCGGATCCGGACACCGGGCGTGGACGCGGCAAGCGCGTGGAGGTCGACCTCACGGTCGAGCCGAGCCTCGACTCGCTGCGTCTGTACCTGCGTTCGATCGGCCGGGTGAGCCTGCTGACCGCCGAGCAGGAGGTGACGCTCGCGCGCCGGATCGAGCGCGGCGACATGGCCGCCAAGCAGCAGATGATCGAGGCGAATCTGCGGCTCGTCGTGTCGATCGCCAAGTCCTACCTGGGACGGGGACTGACCTTCCTCGATCTGATCCAGGAGGGGTCGATGGGCCTGATCCGCGCGGTGGAGAAGTTCGATTACCGGCGCGGCTACAAGTTCTCGACCTACGCGACCTGGTGGATCCGTCAGGCGGTGACGCGCGCGATCGCCGACAAGGGCCGCACGATCCGCATCCCGGTGCACATGGTGGAGAAGCTCAACAAGGTGATGCACGTCGAGCGTCAGCTCGTGCAGCAGCTGGGGCGCGAGCCCACGCCTGCTGAGATCGCCACCGAGCTCGGCACCACGGTGCGCGACGTGCGTGACGTGCTGCGCATGGCCCAGCAGCCGATCTCGCTGGAGAAGCCGATCGGTGAGGAGGAGGAGTCCGAGCTCGGCGACTTCGTCGAGGACCACTCGGCCGAGTCGCCGTTCGAGCTCGCCTCTGAGCGCCTGCGGCGCGAGAACCTGCGCCGTGCGCTGGCGGCGCTTCCGGAGCGCGAGCGCGAGGTGATCGAGATGCGCTTCGGCCTGAGCGGCGAGCGCCCGTACACGCTCGAGGAGGTCGGTCGCGCGTTCAACGTGACGCGCGAGCGGATCCGCCAGATCGAGAACCACACGCTCAAGAAGCTCGAGGCGCTGCCCGAGGCACAGCGCCTTCGCGAGGTGGAGTAAGACCGGATGGGCTGCCGGCCCGCTGGCCGACAGCCCCCGGCCCGCTGGCCGGTACCCACCGGGCCCGCTTGGCCGGCGGCACCCGGCGCCGGTAGGATCGGGCCGGTGAGCAGCCTCGAGCAGCGCGTACGCGAAATGACCGCCCACGCCGTCGCGCGCGACCCCAGCGTGCTCGACGCCACCACCGGCGGGGCGCCGCTCAAGGGCTCTCAGGCGCAGGTCAACCGGATCGTCATGGGCGCCCTCTCGGGGATCCACGAGGCCCTCCTCGAGATCGCCCGCGAGATCGACGCGATCCGCGACGAACTCTGAGCCTGCAGCAAGTGACAAATCGGCCGGTTGGCTATCTCGGCGTCGACGACGTGGAGAATCGCCATTGTGCTGGTTCTCAGTCGGCGATCTCAGGACCGCTCACGGCTAGTCGCGTAAACTCGCTAAACGCTCCGCCTGGCGGGATTCCCGAGCGGTCAAAGGGGATGGACTGTAAATCCATTGGCTCAGCCTTCGAAGGTTCGAATCCTTCTCCCGCCACTAGTGCTGTGAGTCGCAACAACCCCGACGTTTCGACGCGACACGCCCATGCCCAACGCGCCGCTCGCCACACGATGAAGCTCGACGGGCGCGAACTTGCGGCGGTCTTCGCTGGCGGGGCCGCCGGCACGCTCGCGCGGGTCGGTCTCATCAGGGCGTTCCCGACTGCCGGCCCGACCTGGCCATGGGCGGTGTTCGCGATCAACGTCAGCGGCGCGCTGCTGCTTGGCTATCTCGTGACCCAGCTACAGGAGCGGCTGCCGCTCTCGACCTACAGGCGCCAGCTGCTTGCCACCGGCTTCTGTGGCGCCTACACCACGTTCTCAACAATACAGCTAGAGTTACTACAGATGTGGAACGCTCACCGTTACGGACTGGCGGTGGCATATCTTGGCGCAAGCGTGATCTGCGGCTACGCTGCGGTGCACGTTTCGACAGCACTCACGCGCGGCGTGCGTATCGGTCGCTGAACGTCAGGGGGCCACGTAGATGATCTTCAGACAGCTTGTGCATGACGATCTAGGGTGCGCGTCGTACTTCATCGGCGACGAGCACGCGGGCATCGCGGCGGTGGTGGATCCGCGTCTCGAGATCGACGAGTACCTCGAGCTGGCGCGCTACCTCGGCGTCCGCATCACCCACATCTTCGAGACCCACAACCACGCCGATCACGTCTCCGGACACGGCCGCCTCGCGGCCGCCACCGGGGCGACCATCCACATCCATCGTTTGGTCGCGCCGGAGTTCGAGCACGAGCCCTTTGACCATGGCGCCGAGTTCGAGCTCGGCTCGCTTCGGATCGAGGCCCTGCACACGCCGGGACACCGGCCCGAGCACACCTGCTTCCTGCTCACCGACCTGCGCCGCGGCGACGAGCCCTGGGCGGTGCTCACAGGAGACAGCCTGTTCGTCGGCGATGTCGCGCGCCCTGACCTTGCGGTCGAGCGGGCGGAGGGTGCGCGCGGGATCTTCCACTCGCTGCGCGACCGGCTACTCAGCCTGCCCGACTACACAGAGGTCTGGCCTGGTCACCTGGGCGGATCGATGTGCGGCGGGCCCGGCATGGATCTCAAGGTCGCCTCGACGATCGGCTTCGAGCGCCACCACAACCAGATGCTGGCGATCGAGGACGAGCAGGAGTTCATCGACGCCTCGATCTCCAAGTTGGGGGCTCAGCCTCCCAACTTCAAGGCGATCGTCGCACTCAATCACGGGCCGCTGCTGACAGACGATCTGGAGCTCGCGCGGCTGTTCCCCCATGAATTGCGCCGGCGCCAGCTCTTGGGCGCGCTGGTGGTCGATATCCGTACGGACCTCCAGTTCGCGGAGGGTCACGTACCGGGCGCGATCTCGATTCCGTTTCAGCGCGGCGGCTTCGGAACCAAGCTTGCCTGGGTGGCGGTGGGTGCCGAGCAGATCATCTTCGTCGGCAGTGATGAGCAGGCCGAGCGCCGCGCCGGCAGGCTGGCGGCCGCAGTCGGCCTCGCCGCGCCAGTCCGCAACGGGGGCCTGCTCGCGGGGGGCTGGACCGGCTGGAGCGCCGAGGGTCGGCCGCTCGCCAAGCTCACCCGCGTCGACGTCGCTGCCATCGGCCCCTACCTGGAGGCCGGCACGCAGGTGCTGGACGTGCGCGAACGGGCCGAGTTCGACGCGGGCCATATCCCGGACTCGCTGAATCTGCCCTGGCATGACATCGACGGCGTTCCCGAGGGGCTCGACCCCGAGCAGCCAGTGCTCGTGATCTGCGCGTCCGGACAGCGGGCGGGAACGGCCGCCAGCCTGCTGCAGCGCTTGGGCGCCGAGCAGGTTCTGCACGTGGTCGGTGGTGGCGTCCCCAAATGGGGGACGCTCGGTGGCTCGTTGCTGGACGGCCCGCGCGCGTCGGTCGCTTGAAGCTTCACGTCCTCAGCGACCTGCACCTCGAGCACAGCGCGTTTGCGATCCCCGAGGTCGACGCCGACGTGCTGGTGCTGGCAGGCGACATCGCGCCAGGGCTCGCCGGCATCGAGTGGATGCGACGCTACGTCGACGGGCGTCCGATCGTGTACGTGGCGGGCAACCACGAGTTCTACGGCCACGACCTGCCTGGACTGATCGGTCGCCTGCGCGACGCGGCGGTCGGATCGCAGATTCACGTGCTCGAGAACGACGAGCTTCTGATCGACGGCGTCCGCTTCCTCGGTTGCACGCTGTGGAGCGACTTCGATTACGCCGGTCCGGAGAACCGCGCCGACTCGATGCGCATCAGCGAGCGCCTCGTCAACGACTACAGGCGGATCCGCGCCTCGGAGTTCGACAGGACGCTGACTGCGCAGGACACGCGTGATCTCCACGTCGCCAGCCGCGCTTGGCTGGCGACGTCTCTTGCCTCACACCACGACGGCCCGACGGTGGTCATCACCCACCACGCCCCGCTGATCCGGCGCCCGCCCGAGAGCAATGCCCTGCTCGACGCCATCGGCGGAGCGTTCGCGAGCGATCTGAGCGAGCTGATGGACGGCGAGTCCGCCGACCTCTGGATCTTCGGCCACATCCACCGCACCGTCGACACCGAGGTCAACGGGACCCGGGTCCTGAGCAATCAGCGCGGCTACCCGCAAGAGCCGGTAAGTGGCTTCGACCCGAGCCTGGTCGTCGAGATTTAGCGCCCTGAGTCACAAATTCTGCGTGCGAATTTCCGACTAGCGACACTAGTCACGCAGGTCGATAACGACCTTGCCGACTGCGCCCTGCTCGACCGCGTCGTGCGCTTCGGCGATCTGCTCGAGCGTGAAGCGGTGAATCGGCAGCGTGGTCAGCGCGCCTGCGGCGACAGCCTCCGTGGTGCGCTCGATCGCGTCCCGCAGCTGCCGCGGCGGGACGGTGTAGAGCAGCATGAACCGCAGCGTGATGTTTGGTGCCATGAGCTGGCGCACCGGCACGTGCGCGACACTCGATTCGTGGGCCGCGTAGGAGGTGATCACGCGCGTGCGGAGCCGCCACCGCCACGTCCAGGTCGAGGTTCTGGTCCAGCGCGACCTCGACGAACTGGTCGATCCCGTAGGGAACCGCAGCGCGGATCTGGTCGATCGCGTCGTCGTCGCGATAGTTGACGACGGTCTGCGCGCCCGCCTCGCTTGCCAGCGCGGCCTTCTCGGGTCCGCTGACCGTGGCGACCACGTGGCCGGCATCCTCGAAGCGCGCCAGTTCGATCGCCGCGTGTCCGACGGCTCCGGCTCCGCCCGAAATCAACACTGTCTGGCCCGCCAGCGGACCGTCGGCGCTCAGGCAGTAGGAGGCCGTGAGCGCGGGTACTCCGAGCGAGGCCCCGAGCTCGAACGAGGCATGGTCCGGCAGCGGAATCGCGTGCGCTGCTGGTACGACGGTGTACTCGGCGGCGGTGCCCCAGCGGCTGTTATGCGCTGCCAGCAGCACCCAGACTCGCTCCCCGATGCGGTCGGGACTGACGCCGCTGCCGACCGCATCGATCGTGCCGGCACCGTCCTGATTGGGTATCTGGACCACCTGCGGCTCGGCGCCGACGCGCCGCGTGACGCCCTTACGCGACTTCCAGTCGGTCGGGTTGACCCCTGAGATCGCGACCTTGACGCGCACTTCACCGGGCCCTGGCTCGGGTGTCTCCACCTCGCGCACCTGGAGCTCCGTCGAGCCTCCGGATTTTCCGTAAACCGCTGCAAGCATTTTGAGCCTGCCAAGCATAGTTAAGCTATCTGGCCCGATGCCAGTCTCTCGCGCTGCGCCTCCTTCCGAACCTGAGCTGGCCGGGCTCGTCGAGCAGATGGTCGGAGAGCTGTGGTGGCGGGTAAACGCGGAGCTGCCGAGCGAACTCAGCCGCACATCGGCCTCGCTGCTCAAGTACCTGTCCGAGCAGGGGCCGCAGCGCGTCACGGCTCTGGCCACCCGCGAACAGGTCGCGCAGCCGACGATGTCGGTGATCGTCAAGCGCCTCGTCGCTCGCGGCCTCGTCGACCGGCGCCCGGATCCTGAGGACCGGCGAGCGACGCTTGTCGCGATCACCCCGCTCGGAGCGCAGACACTGCGTGAGCGCGCGCAGTTACGCACGCGATGGTTCGCCAGCCGGCTCGCTGGTCTCGATGCGGCCGAGCGCCGTACCTTGACCGAGGCGGTCGCCAAGCTCACGGCCACGTTCGCCTAGGGTAGGTTTCACGCCGTGACCCGCAAGCGCGAGATCCACTCCTACCTGATGGACATGGACGGCGTCCTGGTCCGTGAAGAGCACGCGATTCCCGGGGCCGACGCATTCATCGCGCGATTACGCGAGCGCGAGATCCCGTTCCTGGTGCTCACCAACAACTCGATCTACACGCCGCGGGATCTGTCGGCACGGCTGCGCGCGGTCGGCATCGATATCGGTGAGGAGAACCTCTGGACCTCGGCGCTGGCGACGGCGCGCTTCCTCGACGACCAGCGTCCGGGCGGAACTGCTTTCGTCCTGGGCGAGGCCGGCCTGATCACAGCGCTGCATCAGGCCGGGTACACGATGACCGACAACAATCCCGAGTACGTGGTTCTCGGGGAGAGCAGAACGCTCAGCTTCGAGCGCATCACGCTTGCGATACGCCTGATCGCGAGCGGAGCCCGGTTCATCGCCACCAACCCCGATGCGACGGGCCCGTCGCTGCGCGGGCCGATCCCGGCCACCGGATCCGTGGCGGCGCTCATAACCACGGCCACCGGCATCAAGCCCTACTTCGTCGGCAAGCCGAATCCGCTGATGATGCGCTCGGCGCTGAACGCGATCGGCGCTCATTCGGAGTCAACGGCGATGATCGGTGACCGCATGGACACGGACGTTATCTCGGGCATGGAAGCTGGGCTTGAGACGGTCCTGGTGCTCACCGGCCTCACGACCCGTGAGGCGGCGGAGCGCGAGCCGTACCGGGCCTCACGGGTGGTCGGTTCGATCGCCGATCTGCTGCCCGACCTTGGCTGAGATCTCACGCTGAGCGTGAGATCGAGGGTACGGCTGCTCGATCTCAGACAGTCAGCTAGAAGGAACACCGCCGGCTCAAGCGCCGCCTGGTGCCGACCGATTACACGGTTCGTCTCACTCGTTCCTTGCCTACTCGGCTATCACCTGCCCCATCCACGGAAGGCGACCCACATGAAGTCCCCTCTGCGCTTTTCGCTCAAAGCGCGCCTTGTTCTCTCCTTTGGCCTTTCAGTGCTGCTCACCGCTGTGCTCGGGATCTACGCGATCACGAGCATCTCCAGCGAGAACTCGCACGTCAACAAGGTCGCCACCAAGATCGTGCCGGGCACCTCATTGGAGGGTCAGGCTGCCGCACTCTTCAACAAGTACCGCAAAGATCAGCTGCACTACATCCTCTCGACGCCGGCGGAGCGCGCCGGCTCGCAGGGGATCGACGGCGACCTGGCGGGCGATCTCACCGGCATGGCCCAGGTGCTCGGCGCCTACCAGAAGCAGGGTCTCGCGGTCGACGCCCGCGACGCCGAGCTCGTGAACAACTTCAAGACGCTCTTCTACCGGTACGTACAACAGTCGAGCACGTTCAAGCAGCTCGCTGATGCGGGCAAGCTGCAGCTGGCGGGCCAGGTCGTCGGTGCCGGCGCAGCGGACGACACCTTCACCAACATGAAGGCCGCCTCCGCCGCATGGCTCGCCCACGAGACGCAGCTCGCCGATGAAGCCGCTTCCTCAGCGCACTCGACCTATAACACGGCGGTGCTGGTCACGATCATCCTGTTGATCGTCGCTCTGGCCGCCAGCGTGGGAGTTGCCTTCCTGCTCTACCGCCGCGTCGTCGGAGGGGTGAGCAAGGTCAGCGCGGCAGCCGTCGCGATCGCCGGCGGCGAGTTCGACCAGGAGCTCACGGTCGGCGGCAACGACGAGCTGTCGGACATGGTCGGGGAGTTCGACTCGATGATCACCTACCTCGGCGAGATGGCGGACACCGCCTCGCGCATCGCCGACGGTGACCTGACGAGCACGGTCGAGCCGAAGTCCGAGCGCGACCAGCTCGGTACCGCCTTCCAGCGCATGAACTCGAACCTGCGTGTGGCCCTCGGCGACCAGTCCAGCCTGGTGCAGGTTGCAGGCCGCCTAAACGACCTGAACGACACGCTCGGTGAGCTGGAGCTGGCTCTGACCAGCATGCGCAACTCCGACCTGACCAACCCGGTCGAGTTCAACCTCATCCCGATTGAGTCGAAGAACGGAGAACCGATCGGCGAACTGGCGGAGCTGTTCAACAGCATGCTCGGCCGTGTCGAGTCCGCGATCTCGGCCTATAACGTCGTGCGCGAGGATCTGCAGGAGAAGCTGGGCGACCACTCCAGCCTGGCACCGCTCAGCCTGCGGCTCGAGTCGCTGCGCACCGAGACTCTGACTGACCTGCGCGATGCACTGCGCGCGATGAGTGAGGGTGACCTCCGCGTCGAGGTCGTGATGTCAGAGGAGCCGATCATCGCCGCTGAGGGTGAGAGCCTCGGCCAGATGGCTGAGGTCTTCAACGAGACATTGCAGAGTGTCCGCGAGTCGATCACGAGCTACAACGACAGCCGCGCCAAGGTCGTCTCAATGCTCGATGAGATCTCGCGTAACTCGGAGACGCTGTCGAGCGCGACCACCGAGATGGCGCAGACCAGCGAAGAGCAGGGCCGCGCCATCGAGGAGATCGCAACCGCCATCAATACCGTGGCGGCTGGGGCCGAGGAGCAGGTTCGCTCGGTCGATGACGCGCGGCGCATAACCGACGAGCTCGCCGCGGCCTCGAGGCTCTCGGCTGAGAGTGCCGACGAGACGGCCAAGGCCGCCGCGCAGGCACGGGAGCTCGCCCGTGAGGGCGTGGGCGCCGCCGATGGCGCGACGGCCGCCATGCGGGCGGTGCGCGACTCGAGCACCGAGGTCAACGAGGCGATCCGCCTGCTGGGCGAGAAGTCGGGTCAGATCGGCGGGATCGTCGAGACGATCACCGGTATCGCTTCGCAGACGAACCTGCTGGCGCTCAACGCCGCGATTGAGGCAGCCCGTGCGGGCGAGCACGGCCGCGGGTTCGCCGTCGTCGCCGAGGAAGTCCGACACCTCGCCGAGGAATCTCAGGAGGCGGCGGCCACGATCAGCGGCCTGATCGAGCAGATCCAGAAGGAGACGAGCCGGGCCGTCGAGGTCGTCGAGCTCGGCGTCAGCCAGACCGCTGAGGGCGTCTCCACCGTCGAGCAGACACGGGACGTCTTCCTGCGGATCGGTGAGAGCGTCGAGGACATGAGCTCACGGGTCGAGGAGATCGCCGCATCGGTGCGTCAGATCGCCGCAGCCAGCGATCACGTCCGCGGCAGCATGGAGACGGTGGCATCGGTCGCCGAACAGTCGAGCGCCTCGACGCAGGAGGTCTCCGCGAGCACCGAGCAGTCGAGTGCGTCGACGCAGCAGATCGCCGCAAGCGCGCAGCAGCTCGCCGGCACCGCCGAGGAGCTCGATCGCCTCGTCTCGCAGTTCATCCTCGTTTAGCGCCTCACGACACTGGCGACGGACCTCAGTTCGTTGATCACCGGCCAGGCTCTCGAGCCTGGCCGGTGAGGTTTACGCAGCGCGATGCTCGGCCGCGCGCTGGCGAACCACCTTCTTCTCGTCGAGGCCCATCGCCCCGGGGTGCCCGTCCCCGGGCCACGGAGTCAGCAGCAGCATGATCCGTGCGGTGCTGACGGCGTCGACGCTGTGGCGCTCATTTGGCTCGAAGTGCAACATCAGTCCCGGACCACCGCTCACGGGCTCCCCGGTCTCGCTCGAGATCGCGACCTCACCGCTGACCACCACCACCCAGGCGCGCTCGTGTACCTGGTGCTCACGCAGGCTGCCGCCTGCTGGTATCTCGAGCACGATTGCCCGGCCGTCATCCCCGCTCTCCAGGATCTCTGGAGAGTGCGGGCTCAACGGCACCGCATTCAGATCCCAGCTCTTCATCCGTTGCCTGCCTCCTCACGATCGCGTTGTGGTGGTGATGGTCGCCGATCTTCAAGCAGAGTTGTTACCCATTTGCGAGATGATCCAGCTGTGATCTGCCCCGGACCGCGACTCCGCTCAGCGTTGTACGTGCCGGGCGCCAACGTGCGTGCGCTCGAGAAGGCTCGGGATCTGGCGGCCGATGCCGTGATCCTCGACCTCGAGGACTCGGTGGCGCCGAGTTCCAAGCCACAGGCGCGCGAGCGGGTCTGCGAGCTCGTACGCGGCGACGCGTACGGCGCTCGGCCCGTGGCGGTTCGAATCAACGCAATCGGCACCGGCTGGCATGACGAGGATCTGGCTGCCGTGGCTCGGGCCGAACCCGATGCGGTCGTCGTGCCCAAGGTGCAATCGGCTCAGGATGTGGTCGCCGTCGAGCAGGCGCTTCAGCGGGGTGGGGCGCCGCGCACGCAGATCTGGGTGATGCTCGAGACGTCGCTGGCCGTGCTGCGCGCACTGGAGATCGCCACGGCCAGTGAGCGGCTGCGGGTGCTGCTGATGGGCACCAACGACCTGCTCGTCGAGCTGCGGGCCGAGGGCGGAGCCGACCGCAGGCCGCTGGAGACGAGCCTGGGGCTCTGCTTGTTGGCGGCGCGCGCCAGCGGCCGTCTGATCCTCGACGGCGTCTACAACCAGGTGGGCGATGCCACCGGCTTCGAGGCGGAGTGCCTGGAGGCGCGCGGACTCGGTTTCGACGGCAAGACACTGATCCATCCGGCGCAGGTGGAGCTCTGCAATAGCGTGTTCTCGCCGTCGCAGCGGGACGTCGACCACGCGCGTCGCGTGATCGAGGTCTTTGACCAGGCGACCCGCGCGGGATCGGGTGTGGCGACACTCGACGGGCGCCTGATCGAGAACCTCGATGTGGACTCGGCCCGGCGTGTTCTCGCCGACGCAGACGCGGGAGACGCGTGATGAGCGACGCGCGGATGCGTCAACCTGAGTGGACGGCAAAGACGTGTTCGACCAGGGCGTTTGAGGGCGGTAGCCTTCTGGGTATGCGTGAAGCCATGGATCTGAACTCTGGCGTTACCGAACCTCGCATACTGGGCGGTCGAGACGTCCCGACCCAGGAACTGTTCCGCCGTTGGCAGGAGCACCGGGACCAGAACGCCCGTGAGGCGTTGGTCAGGCAGTACCTGCCACTCGCGCGCAAACTCGCGCGCCGCTACCGCGGTGCACGTGAGCCCCTGGACGACCTCGAGCAGGTCGCAAGCCTTGGCCTCGTCAAGGCGATCGATCGTTACGACGCGAGCCGTGGCATCGGCTTCCAGCACTTTGCGGTGCCGACGATTCTCGGTGAGCTGAAGCGGTACTTCCGTGATTCCGGCTGGGCCGTGCACATGCCCCGCGGCATCCAGGAGCTTGCCCTTCAGGTCGCGCAGGCCGAGCGGCAGTTGGCCGCCAAGACCGGCCGCGAGCCCACCTACAACGAGGTGGCCGAATTCCTCGAGATCAGCGTGGGTGAGGTGCTGGAGGCGGCCGAGGCTGCCGCGGCACACCACGCCGTGTCGTTCGACACCCCGCACGATGACGGCGACGGTGAGGCCGGCACGCTTGGTGACTCGATCGGTGAGATCGACGAGCAGCTACTCGCTCGTGACGCTCACGGCATCGATCGCTCCTGCGGCCAAGCGCCTCTCCGAGCGCGACCGTCGTGTGCTGGCACTGCGGTTCGTCGAGGACAAGACGCAGAGCGAGATCGCCGACGAAGTCGGCGTCTCGCAGATGCAGATCTCGCGAATCCTCAGCAAGGCGCTCCGGCAACTCTCGGCAGCGGTCGACGAAGAGCGTCCGGTGCGGGCCTAGAGCTCCCGAGCTGGCCTGCGTACTCGTGATGTAACAAAGGAGCGCGCGTCAAGCGCGCTCCTTTGTTGTTGTTTAGACAGTGGCCGGGATCGAGCAAGCATGGTCTCAGGAAACATGAAGCTTGCGGTAACTTGGGCGGACGCGTGATTCAAGAACCAGCTTGTGTCCGGCTCGAACTCGAGAACCGGCCAGAGAACGTGTCTGTTGTTCGTGCGGCGCTCACCGGGGTCGCCGAGGCGGCCGGCTTCGATGAGGAGCTTGCGACGGATGTCAAGACGGCCGTCAGCGAGGCGTGCAACAACGTCGTCATACACGCATACGAGGGGCAGCGCGGGCCGATGCGAGTGCTGGTGATCAACTTCGGTGACCGCGTCGACATAGTCGTACGCGACGACGGCACAGGCATCCGCCGGTTGTCCAGCACCGCCGACCACATGGGGCTGGGTCTGGCGCTGATCAGCGCGCTCGCGGACCAGGCCGAGTTCAGGAGCTCCGCCAGACGGCGGCACCGAGGTGCGGATGCGCTTCAGGCTCACGAGACGAGGCCACAGAGGCCGGCTTCCCCAGCGATGACGAGTGGCCGGGAGCGGCCAGAGGCTCTAGCCGCGGAGGACGTGGTGATGTGGTGCGAGCCCGTTCCGCTCGTCCGGCACCTGGTCGGACGTGTCGCTCGCGCCACGGCCGCCGGCGCGCATTTCACGATGACCGGCGCTTCGGACCTCTACGCGATCAACGATGCGATGGCGGGCTTCGCCGAGGTCGCGGCCGACGGCCATCTCGTGGTCGGGATCTCGAGCTCGGATCACCGGCTGACGGTGGATGCAGGACCGATCATCGCCGTGGAAGTTCATCGGACGCGGAGACGCCGGAGCCTGAACTGGCCACGGTGGGGGCGCCCGTGAGCTGGAGGAGCGCAGAGCCGCGCTTGCGGAGCTTGTCGATCAACTGAGCTTCGAATCCTTTGATGAGGGCGAGCTGCTGCACCTGCTGGTGCTCGATCGCGGCCGCGAGCCGAGCGCGTAGCGCCGGCCAAGACTGACGGCCGGCCTCGCATTTGCGAGGCCGGCCGTCTTGTCGTGCCCCTGGGGCTCCCGGTCGGCTCCGGGGGCCGTGCCGACCGGGAGGTGTGGCGGTCACCAGCGGCCGTACCAGTGGCGCCGGCCGCCCTCTCCCAGCCCGCCAACGAAGAAGCCGAGCACCCACAGGATCACTGCGGCGATCAGCACGAACCAAAGGACATGTACGGCAAAGCCGAGCCCGCCGAATATGGCAAGGATCAGCAGCAGTACCAGCAACGCAACCATTCGATCCTCCTTTTCGCGCCGGCGTTCAGGGCCGGTCACGAGGTGCCATTACCCGGTGGTGCGGCGCGTCAAGCGGGCGCGTGCACAAGACCCGAGGGTTGGGGGAGTCGCGGTCGCGCGCCTGCGTCCGCGACCGCCCGCGTTTGGTCTCCCGCACGCCTGGGCAATACCCCGGTACCACCCGACTGGCGAGACCTTCCCGGGGTAGGACATGGCTGAGACGCAGATGCTCGAATACAACACCAGCTCCGACGAGCTCGCGTACATGCTGCTCGAGGAGGCGCGACTCCGCTGCCAGTTGCTGCTTGACGACATCGAAGAGGCCTGTGTCGAGCCTGGCGGCCTCAGCCTTTCGGGTCTCTACGGAGACATCGGAATAGCCGGCTACTACGCCAGCGCGAGGTTCGACCCGGCGCGCCGCAAGGAGCTCCTGGCTCAGGCATATGCGCGTTGCGAACGTGGCGTCGGCGGAACAGCGAGCTCGGTCGCGGCACTCGCCGAGGTGACGGCCGCTGCGACCCGCACGGTCGAGCATGCGCTCACCGTCACCGGTCTGCACGACCACATGCACCTGGCGCACATTCACGTGATGTCGGCGTGCGAGGCCCTTGACGCGATGTTCGTGTTGCAGCCGTGAGGCGCCCGTGATGCATGAGCGCTCAGACAACGCCATGCGCGTCAGGCTCGAGCTCGTAAGCGTGGCCGAATCGGCGCGACTGGTCCGGTCCGTGATCCGAACGGTCGCCCGAGCCGCCGACCTCGACGGCGCGCTCGTCGACGATCTGCGCACCGCCGTCAGCGAGGCGTGCAACAACGTCGTTCTCCACGCGTATCCGACCGAGCCCGGACCGATGATCGTTTCGCTGGCGATCCACGCCGACTCGGTCGAAGCGGTCGTCCGTGATCGTGGCCGCGGCATCACGCCAGGTTCAGTACGCAACCGAGGTTTGGGCATGGGCGTCGCCGTGATCAACAGGATGGCCGATCGCGCCGAGTTCGACAGCTCCCGCGTCAGCGGCACCGAGGTGCGGATGATGTTCAAGCGCCCGGTGCAGTGCCCGAGACGCTCAGCCGACTCAGCCTTGCGGTCAGCTCGCGGGCGGATTCGCGATCGTCAGCCGTTCTTCGAGCCCAGTCAAACTGAGCAGGCGATGGGCCTGCGCCCGCGGGTTCTGCACGCCGAACTCGACCCCGCGTTCGGTCGCCCGCTGCTGCGCTCGCACAAGCACGCTCAGCCCCGTTGAGTCGATGAACTCGACGCCGGCAAGGTCGACAACCACCGGTGATGAGGCCTTGGACAGAACATCCGCCAAATGGCGCTCGAGGATCGGCGCCTCGGCCAGGGATAGCTCTCCCGCGACGACCACCACCCCGTTCGCTTGTGATTCGACGCTCAGACTAGCTGCCATTGCTATTCAGCCTACAACGAGCGTACGCCTATGCATATCTTCGCTCGACCCATAGATGACGTACAAACCTATGGAAGTTTGAACGCGCCGGGTCTCGAAAAGTATCGCGGAGATGGCTTCGGTGGCGGGTGCGGCCGCTCTCCGCGCTCCAGAGCGCCGCTTGACGGCTGAACGGTGACAGGTCCGCGTCAACCGCGACGCGCGATCGCGACACCGGCAAGGCACAGCAGGCCGCCCGGTATCGCCAGCACCGGCGGAACCTGGCCGAGCGCAATCCAGCTGATCAAGACCACCAGGGGCGGAACCGCATACGTAGTCGCGCCGAGGCGGCCGGCGTTCGTCCTCGAGAGCACGTAGGCCCAGAGGAGGAACGCGGCCGCGGTCGGGCCAATCCCCAGGTAGAGAACCCCCAGAAGTGTTGCCTGCGAGGCGTGCGCCAGCTCGTGCACGCTCTGGGGGACGAACTCGAGAAGGACCAGGCCGCCGGCAGTGCAGGCCGAGAAGGTGATCGGGAGGGCACCGGCCACACGAAGCGCGGGCTTCTGAATCACAATCGCGAGCGCATAGGCAAGGGCCGCCACGACGCAGAGCCCGGCGCCCAGCAGCTCGTGCGAGCCGTGCCCCGAGACGCTGAGGGCGATCAGCCCAGCGCCCGCCAGCGCGACGAAGCATCCAGCGAGCAGAGCGCGCGGGAAGCCCTCGTGCAGCAGCCAGCCCGCCAGCAGCGCGATGAACAGCGGGCCGGTGTTGACGAGCAGCGACGACGTGCCGGCGTCAACCCAGCGCTCGGCAGCGTTGAGCGAGACCATGTAGGCGCCGAACCAGAGCACGCCCGCGACCGCAGCGCGTACGAGTGCCTCCCTGCTCGGGAGCCGCTCCCTGCGGGCCAGCATCGCTACTCCGAGCGCCAGGCTGCCGATCACGACGCGGGTCAACGCCAGCGGACCGGGCGATAGATGCCGGCCGACCGTGCGGATCACAACGAAGGCCGAGGCCCACATCAGCAGCGTGAGGGCGAGCGCAACCGCGATGCGGGCGCGCTCGCCCTCGCCCTCGCCCACGGTCCTCACCTCGGCTGCCACGCTCACAACCCTATTAACGCTGGTCGGCCCCCAAACGTGAGAGATCCCCGGCCGATTCGTATGATCGCTACGCCCATTGATCAAGGGGGACACGTGTCAGACCAAGGAGCAGGTGCCACCGGCCTCGTCGTGAAGACCACCCCGCTGTCGGTCGACGCCGCGGTCGACCGTCTCTCGGCGTTGATCGCCGAGAAGGGCATGAAGCTGTTCGCGCTGATCGACCACAGCGGCGAGGCCGCGGCCAACGGACTCGAGCTGCGTGACACCAAGGTCGTGATCTTCGGCAGCCCGGCGGCTGGCACGCCGGTCATGGAGCCGTGCCACTGGTCGCGCTCGATCTCCCGCTGAAGGTGCTGATCTACGACGAGGGGGGCAGCCACCAGGGTCTGCTACGCGCCGCCGGAGGAGCTCGCGCGCCGCTACGGCCTCAGCGCGAGCTGGCCGGCCGCTTCGCCGGGATCAACGCGCTCACCGAGGCTCTCTTGGCCAGATAACCGGCGTTTCAATCCGGGCTACGTCCGTACGATGGTTGGGTGACCTATTCGATCGTTGCCCGTGATCCGCAGACCGGTGAGCTTGGCGTCGCCGTCCAGTCCCACTGGTTCGGCGTTGGACCGCTGGTGCCCTGGGCCCGTCCCGGCGTCGGCGCGGCGGCGACCCAGGCCAACGTGCGGGTGGCCTACGGGCCCGAGGCGCTCGAGCTGCTCGCCTCCGGGGTCGGCGCCGAGGAAGCGCTCGCGCGGCTGACCGCGGCGGACCCCGGCGCCGCCGGACGCCAGCTCGCGATCGTCGACGCGCACGGCGGCGTGGCGGCACACACCGGCTCCGCCTGCATGGACTTTGCCGGCCACGTGACCGGAGACCAGGTCTCCTGCCAGGCCAACATCATGGCCAACGCGACCGTCTGGTCACGCATGTTGGAGACGTTTTCCACGGCGGCCGGCCCGCTGGCCAGCCGCCTGCTTGCAGCGCTCGACGCGGCCGAGGCAGCCGGCGGGGACATCCGCGGCCGTCAGTCGGCTGCGCTGCTCGTGGTGCCGGCCGCGGGCGAGTGGTGGGAGACGAACGTCTCGCTGCGGGTCGAGGATCACCCCGAGCCGCTGGTCGGAGCTGCGCCGGCTCTACGGCGTGCACCGCGCCTATGAGCTGGCGGGGCGCGGCGACGCGCTGACCAACGAGGGCCGCCACGATGAGGCGGCGGTGCTCTACCGGCAGGCGTGCGAGCTCGCTCCCGACAACCACGAGCTGCTGTTCTGGGCCGGGCTCGGCGTCGCCCTGTCGGGCGAGGTTGATCACGGCCTCGCGCTCGTGCGCGAGGCGATCGCGCTGCAGCCGGGCTGGGCTGAGCTGCTGCCACGCCTGGCTACCGACGTCGCCCCGGCGGCGCCGGTCGTGTGTGAACACCTGGGCCTGAGCTGACTCCTCGTGTCAGCGAGCGCGATGGAGGTGAAGGCAACCAATCGGGAGACCCTGCGCTTCTGCGTGGAGGTCTCGCGGCCATACTCGCGCCTGCTGATCGGTGGGGCGCTGTGCGTGATCCTCGGCGTGCTCGTCGACGGCGTTGCCACGCCGCTGGTCTTCGCCGACGCGCTGGAGCGCATCATCAATCTGAAACCCCACGACCAGCTCTGGGACACGTTCGGGACGCTCGTGATCCTCTACGCCGTGCTGCTGCTTGATCGGCGCCGTCTGCTGGCGGCTGGCCGGCTGGATGGAGTGGGAGGGCTGCACCAAGGCCTTTTCGAACTCGGTCGCCGTGTCGTTCGACCGGCTGCTCGACCTCAGCTACCGCTGGCACGTCGATCATCCCTCCGGCGAGGTGTCCTCGACGCTCTCCACCTTCTCGTGGGCGCTGATGCAGTCGATCGACGAGCTCACCTGGGGGATGCTGCGGATCGTCACCGGCGTGATCGCCGGGATCATCGTGCTGCTGATCGTCGCCTGGCCGGTGGGAGTCACGATCGCGATCTGCACCGGCCTGTTCGTCTGGCTGATCGTGATCCGCTCGAAGCCGGTGACCGAGGCGTCGGTGCGCTTCTCCGCTGCGCACACCGAGGCCGAGGGTGTGGCGTTCGACGTGATCCGCAACATCGCGACGGTGAAGGCGCAGAGCGGCGAGGGGCTCGAGCGCGCGACGCTGGCAGGCGAAGCTCCACAACTCGGTGGGCGCGGATCTCTTCGCGCGGCGCGCGTTCACGATCACGCGCACGTGGATGTCGTCGATCATCAACGGGATGAACTGGGGCGCGCTGTTCATCGGCGTCGTTCTGGCCTTTCACCACGACGTCGCAGCGCCGGTCGTGTACCTGATCCTCTTCTACGCCTCGTCGATCGCCGACCAGGTGATCCAGAGCTTCCAGACGCGTGCGCTCGCTCTCCCGTGCGCTCGGGCGAGGGGCCAAGCTCGTCGGGCTGGTCAACTCGTCGCCTGAGATCGTGGACGCCCCGGGCGCCGATGTGCTGACGGTCCCGCGCGGCGAGGTCGTCTTCGATTCAGTCGACTTCTCCTACATCCCCGAGAAATCGCTGATCGAGCGTCTGAGCCTCACGGTGGCACCCGGCGAGCGCGTGGGGATCGTCGGCCCATCCGGCGGCGGCAAGTCGACGCTCACCCGGCTGGTTCTGCGGTTCATGGACGTCACGGCCGGCCAGATCCGGATCGACGGCCAGTCGATCCGTGAGGTCACACAGCAGTCGTTGCGTCGCCAGATCTCATATGTGCCGCAGGATCCGCAGATGCTTCACCGCTCGATCGCCGAGAACATCTGGCTCGGCGAGGACGGTCCGCCGGATCTCGAGCGGATCATCGAGGTCAGCCGCGCTGCGCACGTGCATGAGTTCGTGGCTGACCTTCCCGACGGCTATCAGACGATCGTGGGCGAGCGCGGTCTCAAGCTCTCCGGCGGACAGCGTCAGCGCGTGGCGATCGCCCAGGCGATGCTCAAACATGCGCCCATCCTGATCCTGGATGAGGCCACCAGCGCGCTCGATTCGGAGTCTGAGCGCCTGGTACAGGAGGCACTGTGGTCGCTGATGGCGGACTGCACGTCGCTGGTGGTGGCTCACCGCCTGTCCACGATCGCGCGGCTTGACCGCATCGTCGTGGTCGAGGGCGGCGCCATCACCGACACCGGCACGCACCAGCAGCTGCTGACGCACGGCGGCACCTACGCGCGGTTATGGGAGCATCAGTCGGGCGGCTTTATTGAGTAGCTTGAGCTTCCTCGAGTTCCTGATTCTGCTCACGCCACTTGCCGACCGCCGCGCGCAGCTGTAGGTAGGCGATCGAGCCGGGCAGGATCGGAAGCCAGAACGAGATGATCCGGTATGCGAGCACCGCGAGCACTGCGGTGCTGCCATTGATGCCGAAGGCGATGAACGAGCCGATCATGCCGCCCTCCACGCCACCGATCCCGCCGGGGATCGGCAGTGCATTCGCGAGCTGACCCACGTAGTAGCCGACCACCACGACGGCGAGCGCGGGCGTCGCGCCGAAGGCACGGAAGCACGCCCACAGGGTGGCGATGTCAAACGCCCAGTAGACGACCGCCCCGAGCAGGCCGGGCTTGGGGTTGCGCAGGACCTCGATCGTCGCCTCGACCCCGCCGTGCAGCGTGCCCGGCACCGTGGCCAGCTTCTTGAACAGGGATCCGTGTCTGCGTTGCCCCATGCGCGTGAACCAGCGCGCCGCCTTGTCGGCGGAGAAGCCCATCGCGAGGACCAGCACGATCACAGTGGCCCCGAAGATGGCCGGCAGCACCGTCAGCGCCTGCGGGGCGTTGCCTTCGAACAGCCCGACCGCCAGACCTCCCCCGAAGATGACCAGCGCGAGCATGAAGACGCCGTAGAGCAGCAGCTCGAAGCTCGTCATCCGCCGCGCCACCGATTTAGCAGACAGGCCGTGGGCCAGCAGCGCCCACACAGTAAGCGCGATACCACCAGCGCCGCCTGCGGCGAACAGCTTCGTCGCGACCGACCCGGCCAGCGTGATCTGGTAGCTCGAGCGCCACGCGATCCGTATGCCTCCGCAGGAGAACATGAGCCTGAGAAGCGCCATGTAACCGAACAGCGAGATGCATTCGAGGCCGACGCCACCCGCCAGCCATACCTTGTTGCCATAGCGCAGCCGGTGCAGACTCTTGCCGAATCCGGCGAGCTGCGGGAGCACCGCGAAGAAGAAGGTGAGCACGATGCCCAGCGTCAGCAACGCCAGCAGCGACCGGCGGTGATCCTTGATGAACTGCCGCAGCCCGGACGGCCCCGGCTCGTCGTCTGCGCACAGGGGATCGCGCTCCCAACGGCCGTCAGGCCCCGAACCTCTCTCCTGCTCCTGGATCGCCCGATGCGAGTCCTTCGTCCTGGACTCGAGCCTGTTTGCCATGCCGCCCCTTGCTCGGTGGGCTTGCGTACTCGCCTGTCAGGCCTACCCGTGGTCTGGAGCCTCGAACCACCGGCACGGCCCGTCGGGAGTCGTGTGACGCGCATCCTGACAGGTGACGCTCCCGTTCTCACCCTGCCGGTACTCTTTTCGCCGTGTCTGCGTATGAGCTGATGCTGCAGCCGACCGTTCTCAGTGAAGTCGGTTTGCGCAACAACAATGAGGACGCGGTGTACGCCTCTCCCCGCCTTGTCGCTGTCGCAGATGGTGTCGGCGGCGCGGTGGCGGGCGAACTTGCCAGTTCACTCGCGATCTTGAAGATGATCTCGCTGGACAAGCGGCGTCTGCTTCAACCGTTGGATCGTGAGCTGACCGACGCCGTCGTCGAGGCCAACGATCTCATCTCGTTCGCCACCTTCTACGAGCCGGGCACTGCGGGCATGGCGACGACGCTGACCGCTGTCGCGCTATCAAACGACGGCTATTACCTGATTGCCAGCGTCGGCGATTCGCGCGCCTATCTCCTGCGCGATCAGCATCTCCGCCGCCTCACCCGAGATGACAGCCTGGTGCAGGAGCTGATCGACCAGGACCTGCTCAGTGAGCGCGATGCACACCAGCATCCTCAGCGCTCGGTCGTGCTCCGCGTGCTGGACGGCGGCGAGTATGAGCCGCCACGCCTGCGCGCCGTGAGAGCCGCGGAGGGCGATCGTCTGCTGCTGTGCTCTGACGGCGTCACCGACTATCTCGCCGACGACCAGGTCGCCGAGTTCCTGGCGATCGAGGACTCGGCCGATGCCGTGCGCCGCCTCGTCGATGCCGCACTTGCCCATGGGAGCCGGGATAACGTCAGCGCGGTGGTGGCCGACGTGATCGCGAGCGCGGTCCCCGGGGAGGGGTGGCTGGACGCGCTCCCGCTCTCCCTGCGCTCCACCGCTTAGTCGCCCTGCGCTGCATACCTGGTCGGCTCGCCGGGCTGAGCCCTGCCGCCGTCGATCTCAGAGCGTGCCGATCCGGTGTGGGGGCCAGTATGTGAAGAACGCGGTGCCGACGATCCAGCTCTGGGGGACTGGGCCCCAGAAGCGACTGTCGTCTGAGACGCCGCGGTTGTCGCCCATCATGTAGTAGTCGCCGCGCGGGACCGTGATGTTCAGCGGGAAGTAGCAGTAGCTCGGGCCGGTATTGCAGGACTGGAGGTAGGAGCCTCGCTCCTCCACGCCGTCTCGGAAGACCTTCCCGCCGACGATCCTCAGGTGGTCGCCCGGCAGGCCGACGACGCGCTTCACGTAGGTTTCCGACGACTCGTGCCCGGAGTCCTTGTCGCACGCGTGGCGCAAGCCAAAGCCCTCATGGGCGTTGCCGCAGACACCCTCATCTCCGAGCTCGGCGCCTGCCGGAGGGTGGAACACGACGACGTTGCCGAGGCCTGGGTGGGTGTCCAGCCGGTCGACGAGTATCCGCTGGCCGATCGCCAGAGTTGGGATCATCGAGCCGCTGGGAATCTTGTACGGCTTGACCAGGATCGCCTGGACCAGCAGGGCCAGCGCGATCGCCACGCCAACCGTCGCCAGCAGCTCGATCCCGGCGCGGATGCGGTTGACGCGCGACTGCTTGTCCTCCGTGGTCTGCGGCTGAACGTCGTCGGTGCTCTGTAGTTGAACGTCGGTGATCTCGTGCTCGTCACCGTTCGCGGGCGCGTCCATCACCAGCTCTGCACCGCCCACGCGGGCGGCGCCGAAGCATGACCGCTGGCGGTGGCCGGGAACTCGCTGGACAAGGACGCGGCCAGCGCGACGGCCAGGCAGACGGTTACCGCGGCACGTCGGATCAGCACCGTCATCCGGCGGCGTCTCTGGCCGGCCGTCCCGTCAAGATGCGAGCCCGCATGCGTGAGATTCGCGAGCTCGGCCTCCAGCTGGGTGAAGAAGTCAGCGTTCATCTGGTGACCAATGCCGTTCTCAGCCGCGAGAGGCCACGGCTGACGCGTTTACGCACGACCATCTCCGAGCACCCGAGCGCGAGCGCGATCTCTGCGTAGTCGCGCTCTTCGATCACACGGGCCCGCACCGCCGCCTGCTCGTCGACCGGCAGCTCCTCCAGGAGTTGGCCGGCAACGCCATCGTCGCTGGCGGCCAACTCGAGGATCCGCTCGATGTCGTGATCCTCGACCGTCAGTGCCCCCGCGCCGACACGCTCGCGCGCACGGGCATCGACCTGACCCCGTCTCACGCTGTGCCCGAGCACGTTCCGGGCGATTCCGATGAGCCAACCGGCGGCGGAGTCGCTGCTGGGCGTGTACCGCGCCGCAGACATGAGCACCGCCGCGAAAACCTCGGCAGTCAGATCGGCGGCCAGGTCAGGGTCCCGGGTACGCCGTACGGACCAGCCTACGATCAGGGCCAGGTGCCGCCGATAAAAGACACTGAAGGCCCGCTCGTCACAGGCGGCGATGCCTGCGAGCAGCTGCGCATCTGACCAGCGAGCGCGGTTTCTCATGTGGACCATCTCAGGGGAATACCGGATCGGGCTCCGGTTGTGACCGGATAGCGCATGGCCGGCCCATGCGCGACAGTCTGCTGGCAGTCGTTGCGAAGCCTGCGCTGGCTAATCATTGGCTTGGGAAAATGAATCAAGACTGGGAATCAAGCAAGATCGGGCGCCGCCGGGGTCTGGAGGCGGGGGGCCGGGAATCACCGGAACTCCGCGAGCTTCGGCAGGAGATCCGTGAGCTGCGGCGCACCGGCACCAAGCGTGAGCCGCGGCGTCCCAGCTCTCCTGAACGACGCAATCTGCGGTACGAGGGTAGCCGGGCTCGCGAAGTGCGCGCATATCGGTCAAAGCGCAGACGTCGGATCGTGGCGGCGGCAGGCGTGGCTGTAGTGGTGCTCGTGGTCGTGCTCAACGCTACGCCCGGGAGCTCACGTTCCTTCCGGCTTCCGAACCGGACGGCGCTGGCGGGCATGGCGCTCGGCCAGCGCATCGTCGCGATCGCCCATAGCCAGATCGGCTACACGACGACCCCGAACGACACCTACTGCAACAAGTTCAGCGCGTACTGGGGCGCTGGGGCGTCCAGCTGTCCGGGCGGGGAGGCGTCGGAAGAGTGGTGCGCGGACTTCGCGGCCTGGGCCTGGCAGAAGGCCGGTATCGCAGTTCCCTATGGGTACGGCGCCGGCGATCTGAACGCCGGCGCGATCAGCTTCTACAACTGGGGTGTCGCCCACGGCACGTGGCATCCGGCGGACATTGGCTACCGGGCGGCCGCCGGTGATGTCGCTGTCTACGGCCTGAACCTCGGGTCATATGCATCGGCTGCGCACGTGGCCATAGTCGTCGCTGATCCGCGCGGCCGGCGAGGACCGGACGTGATCAACGGCGACGGCGACCACACCGGTTTCTCAGTCGTCGAGGCCGGCACCGACCAGTTCCGTGCCGACACCGGTCATCACCAGGGCGCGCTACTCGCCGGCTACGTCAGTCCCTGACGCAGCTCAGATCAATGCGCCCTGACGCCTGAGTTCACCCTGAACGTCGGCGGGCGCCGGCTCGCGACCGCCAGCCGCCTGCAGCGCCGCGGCGACACCTGCCGCCTGTCCCGTCGCAAACGCTGTGCCCATCACACGGAGCGAGCAATATGCCTCCGGGTCGCAGCTCACCAGCCGTCCCGCGGCCCACAGGTTGTCCCGATCGATTGAGCGCAGTGCATCGAGCGGTATGTCGTAGAAGGCCTTCCCCTCGATCGGCGTGTACCTGGTCGATCCGATGCCGTGGTGTGCCTCGAGTGGCCACCCGCAGCGGGCAATTCCATCGACTGGCCGTCGCCGTGCCTGGAGCACGTCATCGGCGGTGACCTCGCCCCGTCCGACGATGTGCCGGGTCTCGCGCACACCGATCTGGGGCCCGGTTCCGACCAGATATGCGTCCTCCCAGCCGGGCATCGAGTTGCGAAAGGCGTTCAGGTAGTCCCAGGCCTGGGACCGCGCCGCCTGCTCCGCTCGGGTCATGTCGGGCGCGTCCAGGGCATCGACGCACTGATCCACGATCTGCATCGTGATCTCGCCGGTCAGCGGCAGGCGTGCGGCTGGTCCGTGGTCTCTTTCGAGCTTGCGGTCGCTCGCGGAATTGTGTGCGGCGACGGCCTCGCGCATCAGGTCAGAGGAGATCGGCGCGTCCGGCTTGACGCCGCCGATTCTCATACTGAGCGTCGCCGCCTGGCGTTCAGCGGCGGGCAGCAGCCGGACACTCGCACCCGCAAGCTGCGCGAGGTTGCCATCGCCGCTGGCATCGACGAACACCGATCCCGAGACGGTCCGTTCGCGCGCGGACGTGACGGTCTGGACATCGGTGAGGCTCGCACCCTCGCTGCGTGCGCTCACGAGGTAGCTGTGCAGGCCGACAGACACACCAGCGCCGGCGACCATCTCGTCAAGCACGAGCTTCGTGAACTCGGGATCGATCATCACAACGGTGTTGCCGGACCACTTGAAAGTGATCTCTTCATACGCCCCTCCGTCCCGCAGCCGTGCGAGCAGGTCTGCGCCGACGCCGCCCACGACCAGCTCCCGTCGTTGATCGAAGAAACCGCAGTAGCTCAGGACCGAGCTCGCTGTCGCGGCGCCGCCGAGGAACGGGTGGCGCTCAATCAGGTGGACGGAGGCGCCGGCCTGCGCGGCACCGACGGCCGCGCCGATGCCACCGCTGCCACCACCGACAACGACGACGTCGTAGGTCTCGTGAGACCCGTTCTGGGTGGCGGAGGGCACCGGCGTAAGCTACCGGCCCGCTTGGCTGGCGGCGCCGTTGGGGTATCCCGGTTCATTGCTGAGCCTCTAAGGTGCCGCCCTGAATGTCTGGGCTCTACGGAGGCATTGAAACCGGCGGTACCACCTGCGTCTGCGCCTTGGCCAGCGACACAGGAGAGGTGGTGGCGCGCTGCGAGGTTCCGACCACCGATCCCGACACCACGCTCGGCCGGATCGTCTCGTTCTTCCGTGAACACGAGCTGCCAGAGGCGATCGGGATCGGCTCGTTCGGCCCCGTCGATCTCGACACCGATTCATCGACCTGGGGTCATGTGACAACGACCCCGAAGCCTCAGTGGCGCGAGGCCAGCGTGGCTCCCAGGATTCGCGACGAGCTCGGTGTGCCGATCACGTTCGACCACGACGTCGCCGCGGCGGCGTACGGTGAGTACACCTGGGGGGCGGGGCAGGGACTGCCGAGCCTCGCCTACCTGACGGTCGGCACAGGTATTGGTGTGGGGCTGGTCATCAATGGCAGCGTTTGGTACGGCGCGCTGCAGCCGGAGGCGGGCCACATCCGCATCCCCAGGGTCCCGAGCGACTCCTACGAAGGGTCCTGTCCTTGGCACGGCGATTGCTGGGAAGGGCTGGCCTGCGGGCCAGCCCTGGCTGCCCGTTACGGCCGCGACCCTGCCGAGCTTCCGGACGCGCACCCCGCGTGGGAGATGGAGGCCGAGTACTTGGCGGCGGGGATCCTGGCGATTGCGCTCGTCGTCTCGCCGCATCGGCTGATCGTCGGCGGCGGGATCGGACGTCGCGAGCATCTGCTCGACCGTGTCCGCCAACTGGTGCGCGAGCTCTTCAACGACTACCTGCAGAGCCCACTGTTCGGTCCAGGGATCGACAACTACCTTGTGGCACCCAAACTCGGGGCCGATGCCGGCGTGCTCGGGGCGGTAGCGCTCGCGCGCGACAGCCGGCGCAGGGCCTTCCGGTCCGGCGCCTAGCTCACCGAGGTGCGTCGAGCTCGAGCGCGAAGGTCACCTGCACCGATGCGGTGACCTCCTGCTCCCCGGTCTGCACCGGGATCGGCTCGCCAGGCGACTTCATTGCCGCCGCAGCGCGTGTCGGCCTCACGCTGTTGTCGGGCTCGCGAAGCTCCATCAGCTGTCCGAGCCCTGCTCCGACACCTTCGGCGTAGGCCCGTGCCCGGCGCTGCCCGTCGGCTGCCGCCTGCCTGGCCGCCTCCAGTCGGGCGGGGTTATCTGCAGCGATCTGCCAGTCCGGCCCGGAGACCTGCGCGCCAAGATCCGCCGCAGCGCGCGTGATCAGCCGGCCAATCAATTCAGGGTCGGTGAGACGAATGGCGGTCACCGCGGCTGCACGGTGGCCGACCGACCGCCTACCAGCGTTGGTGTGATCGAACTCCTCCCGCACGGAGACGCCGCTGGTCGAGCGATCGGCTGCCAGAACGCCAAGCTCATCGAGCAGCAGAACCAGATCCCTGCTGCGAGTGGCGACGTCGGCCAGCGCGGCTCCCGGCTCGGTCTCGAGCGCGGAGAGCGTCACCCACAGAAGTGCCTCATCCGGTTCGGTCCGAACTGTCGCTTCCCCGCGCACGGTGACTGTTGGCATGCCCATCAATCTAACCGGAGCCGCCGGCCACCGGGAGAGCGTTGAAGAGCAGCCAGAGGAGCTCCATTGCGAGGAAGACCTTCTCGTAGAGGCCACCCACGCGCCACGCTTCCCGACCGGCACGGACGCGACCTGGCCGACCGCCTGGCCCCGCCTCCAGCCCCGCGGAGCACCTAGGCGGCGATGTTGAGCGGCTCGGCGGGTGGGTTCGCGGTGAGCGAGGTACCCAGCGACGCGGCGCAAACCAGGCCGATCCCCAGAGCGTCTCGCGGTGTGATCGCCTGCCCGATGACGACGGCGCCGGCAATGGCTGCCGCGGCCGGTTCGAGGCTCATCAGAACGCCGAACGTGGCCGTGGAGAGGCTGCGCAGCGCCTTCAGCTCGAGTGAGTACGGGATCGCTGAGCTGAGCATCCCCACGGCCACGCCGATGCCCAGCGTGGCGGGAACGAGCAGGTTGCCGGCTCCTGCGTGAACGCCGAACGGGAGCGCCACGAATGCTGCGACGGTCATGGCCACCGCCAGTCCGGAGCTATCGCTGAATGCTTTACCGAGCTGCGCCTGCAGCAGGATGTACGCCGCCCAGAGGAGGCCGGCGATCGCCGCGAGAATCAGCCCGGCGCTATCCGTTCCGTGCGCGATGCCATTGCAGAGAGCCACGATTCCGACGGCGGCGAGCGTTGCCCACAACAGGTCTCGCCGATGCCGTGAGCCGAGTAGCGCGACCAGCAGCGGTCCGATGAACTCGATGGTCACCGCCGTCCCGAGCGGGATGCGGCTGATCGCCCCGTAAAAGGTCAGGTTCATGCCGGCGAGGATCAGGCCCAGCGCGCAGGCCGTGAGCGCCTGCCGCCTGGAAAGGCTCCTGAGGTTCGGGCGTGTTACGGCGAGCATCACGGCGCTCGCCGATGCGAGCCGCAGCAGACAGGCGCCGCTGGCGCCGACCGAGTCGAAGATCGTCGTCGCCCAGGCCGCTCCGACCTGCACCGAGGTGATGCTCCCGACCACCAGCACGTGGGGCGGAACCCGCGACCCGCGGCGAACCGGTTCGTCGGGGGTGGCGTAGGAGGCCATCCCCAGATGTTCCCGTATGGGCCACGGGGCGCGTCACCCGACGGACTGGCGCTCTTCTACGCCGACAACGTTCCCACGTCCCCGGTCGACTTCGTCACCACCAGGGTCGGCTGGGTGCTCGAGCGGAACTACGCGACGAGCATCACCGCGCCCGCTGCGAGCAAGCTCACGGAAGTGGCGGCCAGCCTGGGATAACCCCACGCCCGCTCGGGAATCGGACATTCTTGGCGCGTACGAACTCGTGCACAGTCTCGGCGGCGTACTCGCGGCCGTACCCGCTTCCCTTTACCCCGCCAAACGGCGAGCCGATGAAATTGCGCCGCGTGTAGTTGTTGACGAAGACCATGCCGACCTCGAGTCGCGCAGCTAGCCGCGCGGCGCGTGATTCGTCTCGTGTGCAGATCGCAGCGGTCAGGCCATAGTCCGTGCCGTTGGCAACCTCGACAGCCTCGTCGTCGGAGTCCACCCGCATCAGAGCTGCCACCGGCCCGAAGATCTCCTCCTGGGCGATCGTCATCTCGGGCGTCACGTCGCCAAAAACGGTCGGTGGCACGTAGAAGCCGGCGCTGAGCTCGGGGCTGTCGGGCACCACGCCCTGATACAGCAGTCGCGCCCCGCCAGACGTGCCTACGCGGATGTACTCCTCGACGCGGCGCTGCTGGCGCTCATCCACCAGCGGGCCGATATCGGTCGCCGCGTTCAGCGGGTCACCCACGACGAGTTGGCTGGCCGCGGCGACAAACTGCGCAGCAAAGTCCTCATAGAGTGAGGAGTGCACCACCAGCCGGGAGGTCGACGTGCACGCTTCGCCCTGGTTGTAGAACGTCCCTTCGATGGCGATCCGCACGGCCGCGGGGATGTCGGCGTCGTCGAGCACGATCAAGGCGTTCTTGCCGCCCAGCTCCAGCGTGGTGAACGTCAGGTTCCTTGCCGCGCTCTCCATCACCTTCCGCGCGGTGGCCGTGGCCCCGGTGAAGGTGATCCGCTCCACCGTGGGGTGCGAGGCCAATGCCGGCCCAGCACCAAGGCCGCTCACGGCGTTGATCACACCCGCAGGCAGGACCTCGTTGGCGATCTCAACGAGACGCAGGACAGTCAGCGGCGCCTGCTCGCCCGGCTTGATCACCACCGTGTTGCCCGCCGCAAGCGCCGGCGCGCATTTCTTCGAGAAATGAATCGGAGGCCAGTTGAACGGCAGGATCGCGGCCACGACGCCGTAGGGCTCGTAGACGACGCGCGCCTCGATCGGACCCTGGTCAATGATCTCGCCGTGGATCGACTCGGCAACGCCCGCGTAGTAATCGAAGCTCGAGTGACATGACGTGACGTCGACACGCAGCGCATCGCGCACGGGCTTGCCCACTTCACGGGCACAGATCTCCGCGATCTCGTCGCCATGATCACGGATGCGCGCCGCGACCTGACCCATGAGTGCGCTCCGCTCCTTGGGGGAAAGTGCTCGCCACACCTCTTCGTACGCGCCGCGCGAATCGAACACCGCCTGGTCCACGATCTCATCGGACGCGGCGATCACGGTGGCCAGGAGCTGCCCGCGGGCAGGCTCGATCACGTCGAAGGTAACCGGTGTCGGGACGTCAACAAACCGACCGCCGATGAACGGGCCCCACAGAGGGCGCCTGGCGAACAGAGCCTGTGTCAGGTCACGCGCTGTCATCTGGGGCTCCGGCAATCGTTTGCAAGCGTGACGCTATCAAGCGCCCTTGCGCGGCGTCGCTGTGAGTACTCCGTCAAGGAAGGGGAACCGGTGATCGCCGGTGAGGCAGGCGTGGAGGAACATCGCCACGCCAAGGTCACCGGTGTAGAGCGAGTAGCGCCCGCGGCCCCGGCTTTGGCGACGCCGCTCGACATCGGCAGCGGCGTCCATCGCAAAGGCTCGAGCCCGCTCGAGCCACAGCTCGTCGCCTGATCGCGCGAACAGGGCGAGGAAGGCGTAGGCGTTGCCCGCTGTGCCGTGGCAGAGCCCGGAGCCTTTCTTCAGCGGGCCGGCTTGCCAGGTCAGCTCTCCACCGGCGTGCAACAGCCGGTCTGTTTGGTCGTCGGCCGGCAGGTCGACGAGTGAAGTGACCATTCCCGGCGAGCCGTGGCACCACTGGACAGGGATGCGGCCGCCCTCGATGCCCAAAAGCGGAAACCACTGCGCAATCGGACCGTCCTCGCGAGCCAGTTCGATCAGAACCTGACGGACTCGCTCGACGAGCGCTTCAGCTTGCTCGCCCAGCAGGTCACGGCCGCTGAGCAGCGCGAACGCGTTGCCGGCGAACCCGTGTCCGGCGCCGACGTATTGCTGAATGGTTCCGTAGAGATCCTGGGTCCAGACGAGCTCGTGCCACTCGGAAATCAGCCGCTGCGCGGACGCGATCCAGGCGTTGCGCCAGCGCTCCTGCCCTGTCGCCTGCCACAGCGCGAGTGCGGCCGTCATCGTGCCGGGTGATCCCCAGCACAGCTCCAAGGTGGGGTGGTCGACGTTGCGGTTGATCGTTGCCTCGAGGGCATCGAGCTGGGAGCCGTCACCGAGTATCGCTTCGCCCGCGAGCAGGATGCCGCTCTCACCGAAGAACAGCGATGGGGCCGTTGGTGGCTCGAGGGAAGTCAGCTCAGGGGCAAGCAGGAAATCACGGTGCAATCGCTGCGCCAACTCCCCAGCCTCCCCGAACACAGGAGCCACCCTCCGCCGGGCCAGACAGTCAAGTGCCCAAGCCACTCCCGCAGCCCCGAAGTAGGCGTTCCGGAACGGCTCGTCGGCCTCGCCCTCGAGGTCCTCCTCGGCGTTGGGCCAGAGACTCTCCGGTCCTCGATAGGCGCCGATCGCGTCGCCGGTGATCCGTTCGATCGCATCCAGGGCTCTGCGCTCGCTCCAGCGCTCGCCAGTCAGCTGCCTGTGCTCCTCGGGGTCGTAAAGCATGCGACTGCACTCTCCTGTTCGCTGTCAGTTCGGCGGGCGGGTCAGCACCCGTTCGAGTGCGGCACGATCGGTCGGTTCGCCGTGCGCCGGGAGCACGAGCTCGATTGGCAGATCAAGCAGCGGCCGCAGTCGGCGAGCCACGTCATTGCGCTCCACATGCGTGCGCCCGCCGAGTTGGATGTCGAGCCCGTCCCCGAAATCGGAGAGCGAGTCGCCGGTCACGATTGCTCCGATCGCGGGAATCCAGAGGATCAGATCGTTGTCCTCACGACCCGCGTATGCGTCGATGCCGAACGGCCAAGGCCCTGGACCGTGAAAGTGTCCCTCGCCCTCGCCCGCCCGAAGCCAAGCAAGGTCATCACTCTCCAGCCCTCGCACCTGTTCGGGGTCGGCCCCGAACTTCTCGACCCAGTCCTCCCAGGTATCCGCGGGAGGCGTGTGCACGGGAAGAGCCAGCCGACGCGAGTCGCGTTCGTGGTAGGGCGCGGTCAGGATCACTGCGGTCGCGCGTTCACGCAGCTCATCTGGAACGGAGAGCGGATCGAACAGGAGCAGCTCGCCGCCCAGCTCGACCGCATACGAGGAAACGAGCTCTGGCCACCATTCCTCCTCGCTCCAGTCAGGGTGCGGGGATCGCCAGTGCCAGATGCCAGGCCTCAGTTCTCGCATCTGCCTAGTCTGCCTGCAATGGCTCGCTGTGTCCCCAAAGGCCCGAGGCACAGAACTTCGTGGCACGCTCACGTAAGAGTCGCTGGACGCCGATGTTTATGTGATGGCGCCAAATGTGATTTCGCCGATCCCCGATCGGCTGGTGTATCGGGACCGCTACGTCCTGTGGTTCATGCGGGGCCAGGGCATATGCCTGTTCACGCTCGCGCTCATCCTTGCGGTTGCGACTCCAAAGCATGAGCTGATCGCGGAGCCCGAACTGTTTGCCATGCGGGTCTGCGGCTCAGTGATCGTCGTGCTGTCAGTCCTCTGGCTCGGCCATGGCATTCGCCGGTGCACGCTCGAAGCCACAGCTGAGGGGGCTACCGTCGGGGTCCTCCGCAGACGGTTCATACCCTGGACCAAGGTGAAGCGCTTCAAATCGGTTCGTCGCCGCTGGTTCTACCCAGCGGTCTACATGGAACTTACTTCAGGCGAGCTTTGCTCGGCCCGCTTGGTGCAGGGCCGAAGGATGTTCTGGAACGGCGGATCGAGCAAAGACATAGTCGGGGTCCTGAATGTCGAACTCGCGCTTTCGCGCGGCGCGCGGAGCGCAGCAGCGTCGATCGCATAGCAATCGTGCATGTGGTTCACGAGGAGAATTCCGCGGAAGGATAATTGACCGCGCAAGCATCCTTCCGTGGCTACGCTGTCCTAGTGCCCAGGGTTGCCGGTTCGTGATCCTGGATGAGCGTGTAACGGATTGGCGGGATGCGGTGACCACACTGTTGGACATGCTGGTGTTCCCCGTATCCCCAACAGCCGTTGGCTCCGCAACGGCTCGTCGATCGCTCTGCGAAGCGCCGCTCGGTTGCGCCGATGACTGACCAGCAGCCGTTCTCTCCTGATGACCCAGGCAGCTCCGAGAGACCAGCCGCCGAAGCAGCTGGTGGCGACCAGGTCGCGGAGGGGCGGTGGGGCAAGCCGATCGGGCGGCGCGCGGTGCTTTCCATGCTCGGGCTCGGGGCACTCGGCACGCTGTTCGGCTCGCATGTGCAGGCGGGGATCTCCGGCTTGCTCAAGTCGGTGCACGCAAATGGCGTCGCGAGTCTTCTCCCTGGGGGTGGCCAGTTCACGATCTATACGGTCACCGACGGGTATCCCGCAGCTCCCGCGGACTACAGGCTGCGGGTCGACGGACTCGTCCAGCGGCCGCTTTCGCTGAAGGTCGCCGATCTTCAGTCGCTTCCGTCGACGAGGTTCACACGCAACTTCCAATGCGTCACAGGATGGGAGGTGACGGACGTCCATTGGACTGGGGTACGCCTCGTCGACCTGGCCGAGCGCGCCGGGGTTGATCCTGCGGCATCAGCGTTCCAGCTCACGTCGTTCGACGGGGTGTACACCGAGAGCCTCACGATGGAGCAGGCGCGCCAGACCGGGGCGATTGCGGCCTACTCGATGTTGGGCGCGCCGGTGACGCGTGAACACGGGGGCCCGGTACGCCTCTACGTGCCCGAAATGTTTGGCTACAAGTCGATCAAATGGCTCTCTCGGATCGAGCTCGTGGCGCAGGCGGAGCCTGGCTACTGGGAGCAGAACGGTTATCCGGTGGACGCATGGATCAGCGGGCATGCGCCCGCGCAGGCTGCTTGACCGCTGAGACCATGAGCGCGACGAAAGAGTCCACTGAGCGGCCCAGGCAACGACCGCTGCTTCGGTTCGACCGCGTCGAACGCACCGTGCACTGGCTCAACGCTGCGCTGTTCCTGATCCTCGTCGTCACCGGCGCGGCGTTGTACTTCACGCCGCTGATCGCACTTGTCGGGCGGCGCAGGCTCATCGAACAGATCCACCTGTACGTTGGTCTGGCGATCCCGCTGCCGCTGCTGCTCGGGCTCGCGTTCAGCTCCGGGCTACTGCGTCGCGACGTTGGTCGCATCAACCGTTGGACCGAAGAGGATATGAAGTGGCTGCGGGGCCTCGTAGACACCGCTGCGGGTCGTCGGCAGGTGGCCCCGCGACCACGGCTTGGCAAGTTCAACCCGGGGCAGAAGCTGAACGCGGCCTTCGTCGTCGGCGCCGGGCTGGTCATGCTCGGCACCGGCGCGCTCCTGCGCTGGTATGTGCCGTTCCCGCTCTCCTGGCGTGCGGGCGCCACATTCGTACACAACTGGCTCGCCGTCGCCTTCGTCATCGTAATCCTGGGCCACATCGCATTCGCGCTAGCTGATCGCGAAGCGCTGCGCGCGATGTTCGGCGGGCGAGTCAGCCGAGCGTGGGCCGCTCGGCACGCACCAACATGGCTCGACGAATCAGAGGCACAGCCGTAGCGGCGGTCGAGAAGAGACGAGCAGCCGCATTGACCCTCTGGCTGGACACGGCCTCGCGTTTATTGGTTGAGTCCTTCACCCGAGCCCTGCGTTGAGGTCAGCGAGGAATCTGAAGCATTCCGAACCGCAGAGGCCCGGCCGAGGCTTGGCTGCACTCCCGGCGTCGGGATCACTTGAGTACCAAAGTGTTTTCCCGTCTGGTGTCTCCGCCGCCGGACCGGGGTCTTTTCCGACCGTCGTCGTGCGAGTCTTGTGCGTCTTGATATTGATGGCGGTGACTGAAGCAGAGCCTTCATCGATCACGAGCGCGAACTTGCCGCCCGCGGTGAGAAGCACCGATTCCGGGTTCTTGCCGATTTTGACCGTGGTTGCGACGCGATTGGTCGACAGGGCAATGATCGAGACCGTGCGGGACTTGTAGTTCACCACCAGGGCGCTTGTGCCGGGTCGCCGATGCGTGCCATCGTGCTGCCGATCGCCGCTCAGATAGTCGCGCACTGAGAGCGGGGCCCGCGACCACAGAAAGGCCGAAGCACCCCCGGTGTTGACATAGGACTCTTCACCCAGTCAGCAACGGCCGCCGCCGTGATGGTTAGGATCGAGCGGCAGGCCTATGGGCTCAAGCCGGTGCTCAGCGGCCGATCAGGAGAGTCCAACACGCCGATGAGCACCGTCACATGACCGACGAGGCCAAGCCTCCGGTGCCGGAGGCCAAGCTGGCTGCTCTGCCCGCATGGAAGCACGGAGACCCGCTCAGCTCAGCTGAGGAGCGGATGATCAAGGCAGCAGCTGACGGCGTCTTTTCGGAGCCGTTGGGAAGTAACCCGGATCTGGACTCGACCGTGATTCGGGCTGCGGTTCTCACGCACCTGCTCACCGAGTCGACCTGGCCGGTCGCGTCCAAAGGCTTACGCCTCAGCGCCCTGCGGATCGTGGGGGCATTGGACCTGGAGGCCGTTGAACTCAAGTACCCGCTGCTGCTGGCGGGATGTGTGTTGGAGGGGCCAGATCCCGTCAATCTAAATTTTGCGTCGGGACCACTGATCGGGTTCCTCGCGTGCACATTGCCGGGCTTGTCGGCCAACGCGCTCAAAGTGGATCGGACGATGGACTTAAGTGGGACAACACTCAGTGGTCCTCTCATTCTGGAGTCAGCGAACATTCAGGGCGACCTCGTCTGTAGAGGAGCTCATCTGGACGGTGCCGGCGTCGCCCTGAGCGGGCCGGCGCTCACGGTCGGTGGCAACGCCGTGTTTGGGAGCCTGACCACGAGCCAAGCCGGGATCGACCTTCGCGGCGCGCGGATCGGTCGGTGGCTCGTATTCCACGGCGCAAAACTCAAAGGCTCCTCCAAGCTTCCGGACGGGACCAGCGGCGCCTTGATCGCCACATGGTGTGAGGTCGGTGGTCCAGTCCTGATGGCCAGCGGCTTCACGGCTGAGCATGAGGTTTCGCTGCTGGGGGCGCGCATCGGGGCGAACCTTAACCTGCGTGGGGCGGTGCTGAATGGCTCCGGCACCGCGCTGCGTGGGGAACTCATCAAGGTCGGCGGGAACCTTCTTGGTGAGCGGCTGAATACAACAACCGGGGGTGTGGATCTCCGTGGAGCCGAGATCACCGGTGCACTCCAACTCAGCGGAGCCAACCTCCAGGGAGCGTTTCAGACAGCGGACCGCAGGTACTCCCTCTTCACCGAGTGGGCGAAGGTCGGCGGGCCCGTACGCATGAACTGGATCAAGAAAGACGACGGAACGCGTCAGCCGTTCACGGCCGCCCACACCACCTGGCTACTGGGTGCCACGGTGGGCGCGAACCTCAACCTCCGCTTCGCGAACTTTGGTGGGGACACAGTTGCGCTGTGCGCTGAGCGCATCAAGGTCGCCGGAAACATGCTGGCGGAAAACGTGACCGCGGTGGCCTCAGCTGACGAGTCCACCGCGCTCAATCTGGTCGGCGCCCAGATCGACGGCAACCTGAAGCTGGTGTCCGACGAACTCACGGGCGGACACCACGCGCTGGATGCGCGCGATGTTGCGGTCGGTGGTGCGGCGTTCCTGGGCTCGATCAAGGCCATCCAGGGCGCCGTTGAGCTTCCGGCCGCTCGGATATCGGGCAGGCTTGGTTTCAGTCATGCGAGCTTTAACGGGGCCCCCGATGCCCTGATCGCAGCTGGCCTCCGGGTGGGCGGCGATCTGGACTTTGAGGCCGCGGAGTTCCAGGCAGGATCCGTGAACCTCTCCGACGCCACCATTGACGGACGGCTCGTCTGGGCTCCGGCGCGGAGGCCAGACGCGGACGTCTATCTGACAAACGCGACGGTGGCGCACTTACGCGACAGCTGGACGCAGCCCAACGGCGGCTGGCCGGATGGCGGGCGCCTCCACCTGGAGGGCCTCACATACACGACGCTATCTGCTGAGCGGCCAGTGGAAGTGACCGACCGGCTGGCATGGATTCAGAGTCAATGGCGCCAAACCGGTGATTCTGAACAGGGGCGATTCATCACCCAACCATATGGGGCGCTCGCAAGCAGCTACCTGAGATCAGGGCAGGAAGACGAGGCGCGCGCGGTCGCGATCGCACGGCGGCGCGACACACGCAAGTTCGGCAACCTGCCGGCAGCTCGCAAGGCGCTGAATTACGTCCTCGACGTCACGATTCGCTATGGCTATAACACCTGGCGTGCCCTCGCGGCGCTCGCGGCTGTATACGCAGTGGCTGTGGTGGTGTTCACCCTCGCCGCCCACCACGGCAATCTCATCGTTCCCATTCAACAGGCCGCCAGCGGACATGCGGCGCCGCCTGCCAGCGATTGCACCAACACCTATCCGTGCTTCCTCGCCACCGGCTACGCGATCGACGTTGTGATTCCGCTCATCAACGTGCACCAGGCGGCGTACTGGGGTCCGGATGCCAATTCCACGCTCGGCACGCTGCTCACCATCTTCACCTGGTTGTGCACCGCGCTTGGCTGGTTGCTGGCGACCCTCGGCGTCGCGGGCTTCACGGGTCTGGTGCGCAATAGCGACGCGGTCTAGTGCCGGCTCACGGGTCCTTAGAGACCCCAGTAGTGCTACGCGGGGATTTTGTAAGCCATCTGTCGGACTCGAACCGACGACCCCTTCCTTACCATGGTGCCTGGCGAGGGTAGGTCAGGTCGGATTGCCTTTGGTTACGGGCGGTTACAGCGCTCTGGTTTCTAGTTAGGTGAGATTACTTTTGCCTAGTTGGGGACAGATCTGGGGACACGTTTTGTTGAAAGGGAATCCCCGAGCCCTGCCCGTCCGGCGGCCATGCGGGCGCTCAATGGTCCGGGTGCGCTGATTCCCTTCACGGAGTGTCGCCTGGACGGAGATCTCACGAGGAACGACCGCCTCCCCGTCGCCGCTGGCGTGACTACCGCACCCCCGCTGGGCGCAGTCCAATCGAGGAGTTCATCGACGCGCTCTCAGATTCCGACGCTGCCGCCGTGCTCGCCGGCATGGCTGATGTTCGGGAGCGCGGCTTGATTGCGGCTCGCCACCTCGACGGCGACATTTGGGAGGTGCGCGTGGACGGCGACCGCGTCATCTATCGGGTTCTGTTCGCCGAGGAAGGCGCGCGCGGGCGCGTGCTCCTGGCCCTCGAGGGCTTCAAGAAGACGACTCAGAAGACGCCGCCCGCCACGATCCAGCTCGCCAAACGGCGGTTGGCCGACTGGCGCCGGAGGGGTGCCGCGCACCGATCTGCTCAGCAAGGGAGGGATCTCGGCCGATAGGTATCTCTGAAAAGAGATATCACCTTTGGTATTCTGAGCCCGACGATGGCTGAACGTGACTTTCTCGACCGAATGATTGCCAAGCGCACCGCGCGCAATCCCGAGTTCCCAAAACTCCTCGATGCCGCTCAGCGCCGGCGCGAGCTCCTTCGTGCCCTCGCCGAGCAGCGCGAGCAGGAGAACTTGACTCAGACACAGGTCGCCGCGGTTATGGAGACCTCGCAATCGTTCGTTGCGCGCCTTGAGAGCACGGCCGGTGACGCCAAGATCTCGACCGTCGACCGCTACGCCGAGTCGCTCGGGTACGTGGTTCAGTACCACCTCATCCCGGCCGACGAAGGCACTGACCAGCCGACCGTCGTCGTGCACTAGGCCAATCGGCCGTGCCGCGGAGGTCGTGGAGCGCGGGGAATTCCTAGTCGCTCTTCGACGCCTGTTTACAGGTGGACCGCGTCGTTCAGCACGGCGCCGCGAAGTTCGGGCCGAAGGGATTCGACGGTTCCGACGTCGACGCGGACTCCGAGGATGTCCTCGGCATCACAGGCAAGCGACAGCAGGTTGAGCGGGCGAGCATCGTTATCGAGCGTGACCAGGATGTCGACATCACTCGCTCCGGTGTCTTCTCCGCGCGCAACGGATCCGACCAGACGCACCTGGTGGGCGTGCCGGAACGCGGCTGCGGCAAGCAGCTGGTCCCGGTGCGCGACGACGAGCTCGCCAAGTGGAGTTGAGGGTATGAAGCGCGTCATGGCCAAGACCCTAGACGCCTCCGAGGCGGCTCACACCACGCTCCGTTCGGGCTGCCTGGCCCGGGGACGCATGGGGACGCTTGGGGATGTAAGCACCCTGCGCGTACAGTATGGACCTCTTGGCGGGTGCTTGATCGCGGGAGATGTAGACCCGTCTTTCTCCGGGGAAGGTGCATCGCGACGCCGGCGTTGCGCACAACGGCCGCAGGCGTCGCGTCAACCTAATCGAGCGTCAGCGAGATCCTCAGCGGGAGCGTAGCGGTCTCAATCGCGCGACGTTTGAGGCGGCTGATCCTGAGTGCGCACTTCGATGTCGCGCGGGACACGAATCCATCAGTGCTCGGGAGGCACCATGAGTTGCGCAACCGTGGCATAGCGATAGCGCGGCGCGGTTGCCGGTGTGCCGCCCAGAGTTATGTCGTCTTGCGCTTTTTTCTGCGACGCGCCCGCCGATCGGTCGCGAGAGCGAGCCGAACGACGGCGACCATGAGGCGCTCGAAACGTCCGTCGGACGTTCGCCGCAACTGCCTGATCGCCTCGTCCCCTACGGACGTGTGCAAGCCGGCCAGGGCAACTAGTCCCGCCATTGCCGGCTCTGTCGTGTCTGCAGCAGCAGCTGCGCTAAGAAGCGGCGCCCAGTGATCGTTCTTGGTGCGCCCGAGAGCCTCAAGCGCCGCTTCGCGGATCAGCGGCTGAGGATCGGTCTGAGCGAGCGCAACCAGATCTGCCAGTACGTCCGGATCATCCAGCGGCGCGCCTTCGACCGCCGAACGTCTGACTATGTATTGCTCGTCGTCCAATGCCGAGCGAAGCGCGACCTCCGCCTCCGGCCCGCCGATGCGCGACAGCGCTATGACTGCCGCGGTCCGAACGTCGGTACGTTCCCGGCCCTCCACCATTGGCACGAGATATGGAACCGCGGCGGGTGACCGAACGTCGCCGAGCGCGAGAGCGACCACTGCGCGTTTACAAAAGTGCGCCTCGTTTCGTGGATCTGACGTCTCTACCGACAACAGCCGAAGTAATCCATCGACGTCCCTCGCGCGGGCAAGCTGGTTGACATCCCTGTACATGACATGGACCACGAGCCACGACTTCCACCTCGGCAATAAGGGGATGCGCAAGGGTCCTACCAGTTCAGGAACATGTCGCCGATCAACCCGATCGCGCCGTCGACCAAGCCCTCGCTCCGCGACGGAGGCTGCGCGGGCCCGTCGCGGGGCACGCGCCGAGCGACCCAGCGCTCTGCAGTGTTGCGGAGATAGATCCACTCCACCGAGGGATCAGTTTCCGATTGCTGCTGCTGGGCTGCCTCGCGTTCAGCACTGGCGCGGTCGGCGCAGGCGATTTCCTGAAATGAGTCGTGATCGGACATGGGCTGCAGGGGCTGGCTAGGAGAGGTCGTGAACATATATGTCGGCAGGGCGTCGTCGCAACCAAACCCTCATCACGCCGGCGCACTCTCGCCAGAGGATCGCTTTGCCACGCACGCGATCACGCGCTGCGTGTCAGTCGACAGGCAATGAAGGAGAGCCGGCCAAGATGCGGCGGCCGCTCGAGCCGTCTCCAAAGTTGAACGGCAGGATGACGCGCGCGGATGGTCTCGCTGGGGATCGAGCCTGCGGCTCGATGATGGATCCTCGCGCGCGGGAGAGTTTGGATCCTCGGACAGGCCGGGCCGGCAAGGACGTCCTGGGGTGCACAGGGTGTCGACTAGGGTGCCGACCGCTCTCGCGGACGGTCCTGCATATGCGTGCTTTTGGCGCTGACCCCGCCCCCACTTCGTGTCATCGGGGTCAGCGCCAAAAGCACAGGTGGTGGAGCGAGAAAGGAGAGAGGAGAACGAACAGAACACAGAGTGGTGAACTGTTGTTGACCAATCCGATCGAGGTCAGGGTCTGGTCTAGGAGGAAGAAACCTCGTCAGTTAGGACAGGGTTCCTGATCCGAAAGGCCTCAGCAACGAGACGCGCATCCTCTTCCCGAGGGGCGTAGTGGAGGTACTTCATCGTTGTCTGGATGTCCGCGTGCCCCATCCATTCCTGGACGCGACGGATGTCCGCCTTGGCGATCACCTGGGTGCCGAATGTGTGCCGCAGGTCGTGAAAACGCAACCGACGCAGGCCGGCTCGAGCCAACGCGGAGTCGTAGCGACGTACCAGGGCCCGAGCGTCCACGTAGGAGCCAAAGTCGCCGAGGAACACCAGGTCGTCGTCGCCAACGCACGCCTCACGCTTTCCAAGCCGCGCCAACGCCTCGGCGACGTCGGGAGCCATCGGCACCGATCGCACCTTCCCTGACTTCGGTGTCGACAGCACGCCCTCGTGGTAGCTCGCGCGCACGCGGATCACCGACCCGCCGAAGTCCACGTCGCGCCAGCGCAGCGCCACGAGCTCGCCGCGGCGCAGCCCCGTGAAGGCCGCGGTCAGGAAGATCGCCGCGTCCTGCTCGCTCACGGCCGCGCGCACCAACGCCCAGACCTCCTCAGGGGAGAACACCTGGAGGTCGCCACTGCGGGACAGGGGAGGCTTCTCGACATCCCGAGCCGGATTGAAGGGAATGCCCCACACCTTGATCGCTCGCTTGAAGATCCCATGCACCATCGCCAGCAGCTTCGTGCGCGTGGCCGGCGTCCGATCGATCGACGAGATCCAGCGCTCGATCATCGCCGGCGTCACCGACTCCAGGGCCAGGGCCCCAAACTCAGGCAGCACGTGCGTTTCCAGCAGCGACTGGTACGTCGCGATCCTCGACGGCTTCCGCAGACGATCGTGCTCGATGTAGCGCAGCCATTCGGCAGCCGCGTCGGCGAAGGTTGCGCCGGTGCGCACCATCCCCGGCAGAGTTCCGCGTCGCGCTTCGTCCAGCACCTTTCGAAGCCAGTCATCGGCGGTGCGCTTGGTGAAGTAGCCGGCCGGCGGTCGACCGCGCTCGGTCCAGGCCGGTCCAATCCGCTTCTGGACCTGGCGCCCGTCGGGAAGCCGGTACTTGGCGAACCACACCGGTCCGCGCACCCGGTCAACCCTGAAGACGTGCCCCGTGGGGGCCCTCCATTGCCCACTCACGACGCCAAATCTCCAGACTTCTGGGGACAGATTGGGGACACTTTTCGTGCCGGGCCGACACACCGGAAAAGAAAAATCCCCGCTGCGCGGGGATTTTGAAGCCCTCTGTCGGACTCGAACCGACGACCCCTTCCTTACCATGGAAGTGCTCTACCAGCTGAGCTAAGAGGGCGGGGTCAACAACTGTAGCCAAGCTCGTCCCGTCAAGGGAGGGTGGCCGCTTCCGTGCACCAAGAGCGATGCGGGGGCCGTCGCGGCGGCGCCCTCGTAGCGAGTCGAGCGCGAGTCGGACCTCGTGGGGCTGACGCCGAGCGGACCGCCGTGCTGCAACAATCGCTAGCCATGTGGGGGAGGGTTGTCGAGCAGATTCGTCGTGCGGGGCCGCGAAAGATCGCGATCATCGTCATCGCGGCGGCTGTCGCGGTTGCTTTGGCGTACGGCGACAACTCCAGCAACGACGCAGCCGCCGGCGCCACGCTGCCGAAGGCCGTGATCGGCCACGTGATTCGAGTAGCAACGCCAGCGGCGACTCGAGCAGCTCGCTGAGTCGCGCGAGGAAGCGGCGCCGTCGGCGCCATAGAGGATGCGCCTAGTGTCCTGCTAGCCGCCGAATCGTGCGCCCATAATGCAGCCATGGAGACGCCGGTCACGATCCGCGATGTGGCGCGACTGGCTGATGTCCACCCGGGCACGGTCTCGAGGACGCTGAATCCCGAGACGCGCAGCCTCGTCAACCACAAGACAGCCGCGCGTGTGCTTGCCGCCGCCGACGAGTTGGGCTACCGGCCGAACTCGATGGCACGCGGGCTCAAGACGAGCCGGTCGTTCGCGATCGGGGTGCTGGTTCCGGATATCACCAATCCTTTGTTCCCGCCGATCATGGTCGGAATCGGTGACCGCCTGGCGCTTGACGGGTACACGCCGTTGCTGGTGAACACAGGCAGCGATCCCGAGCGTGAGCGAGCGAGCATCGAGGCGATGCTCGCTCGCCAGGTGGACGGTTTCATCGCCGCAACGGCGCGGCTCGATGTCAGGCCACTGGCGGTGGCGATGGCGCGCGGCCTGTCCGTCGTGTTGGTGAACCGAACCTTCGAGGACGGCTCGATCTCCGCCTGCACCATCGACGATCGCAAGGGCAGCGAGCTGGCAGTCCGGCACATCGTCGAGCTGGGGCACGAGCGCATCGGCTACGTCGCCGGGCCTCAGAACGTCTCGACCGGACACCGGCGCTATCTGGGTTTCACCGCGGCTATGGAGGCGGCGGGCCTGCCCGTTCTGTCCGAGCGGGTCAGCTTCGCGGGCGCCTTCGCGGAGGTGGCGGCCAAGAGCGCCAGCGCCGAGGTACTGCGGGCCGACCCCGGGGTCACGGCGATCATCGCGGCCAATGACCGATTGGCGATCGGGTGCTACGACACGCTGGAGGAGCTGGGTCTCAGCTGTCCCGACGACGTCTCCATCATCGGCTTCAACGACATGGCGTTCATCGATCGCCTGCGGCCGCCTCTCAGCTCAGTGCACGTCCCGCAGCGCGAGATCGGCTACGCCGCCGCGGATCTGCTGCTCGAGCAGCTGACCGACGACTCCGCTCCGGCACGCGAGCTGTTGCTCGAACCGACGTTGATCGTCCGCGGCTCCACTGCGCCGCCGCGGCTCTGAGTCCGCCCGGGCTCGCCCCGCTCGAGTCGATTCCGGGCTGAGGCATCCGTCTGGTACGCACCGTCCGGGCGCCTGGCAAACTCATGGCGAGTCCCCCAACCGCGGCCTGACAGCTATCCCATACCAGATCGATCTCACGAGCCCGCGCACTGTCGGCCAGATCCTCGACACGGCGCTGCGGGTCTACGCGCGCATGCCGCTCCTGTTCATGTTCCTTGCCGGGATCGTTGTCGTGCCCTACGAGGTGGTCGTGATCCTGGTGTCGCACGGCAAGACCGTGGCGACCACAACCGAGCTCCTGCTCGCCCTGGCAGCTCTTGCTCTCGTCAACCCCTGCATCTCCGCCTTTGAGATGCAGGCCCTGGTCGACCTCGGGGAGGGGCGCCGTCCGCAGATCCCGGACGTCTTGCGGCGGGGCGTGATGGTGCTGCCGGTGGTCGCGGCAGCCGAGATCGTCGCCGGGCTCTCCGAGTTCGTGGGCATTCTCCTGTTCGTGATTCCCGGTGTGATCCTGGCGGTCCGCTTCGCGGTGGCGGCGCCGGTGGCGGCAACAGAGAGGACCAACTGGCCCGGTGCGATCCGGCGCAGCATGTGGTTGACCGTGGGCAACTTCTGGCGGGTACTCGGGTTGCTGGCGATTCAGGCCGTGCTGACCTACCTCGTCGCGGTGATCATCGGCGCTGGCAGCTCGCTGGTGGCAGTGATCGTCGGCCTGGCGCTGGGTGTTCTTGCTCAGTCCTTCTGCACCCTGCTGATCGGCCTCCTCTACTTCGATCTGCGCGCCCGTGACGCGGCTCGCGTAGCCTGAAAGGGCACCCTAACAACGCAGGACAAGCCGTAGAGAGGAGCTTCGCGAGTGCCCATCCGCGTCGGAGTCCAGGTCCAGCCACAGCAAGCCGACTTTGCCACGATGCGCCGGGCGTGGCGTGACGCCGAGGAACTCGGTGTCGACACGATCTACACGTGGGACCATTTCTATCCGCTCTACGGTGAGCCCGACGGTGAGCACTTCGAGGGCGTCGTGTCTCTCTCAGCGCTGGCTGCGAGCACCGAGCGCGTCCGCGTCGGTGCACTGGTCTTCTGTAACACCTACCGCAACCCGCAACTGCTGGCCGACGTGCACCGCACCATCGACCACCTCTCGGGTGGGCGCGTGATCTTCGGGATCGGCGCCGGCTGGTTCGAGCGCGATTACGACGAGTACGGGTATGAGTTCGGTACCGCGCCCGACCGGCTGCGTGCACTCGGTCGCGACCTGCCGCTCATGAAGGAGCGCCTCGAGAAGCTCAACCCGCCGCCGATCGGCCCGATGCCGCTCCTGATCGGTGGAGCCGGTGAGAAGGTGACGCTGAGGCTGGTCGCACAGCACGCCGACATGTGGCATACGTTCGCGGACCTCGAGACCTATCGCGTCAAGGCGGCGATCCTTGCCGAACACTGCGCGAAGGTCGGGCGCGACCCGGCGACGATCGAGCATGTCATCGGCTCATTCGACGGCGTCGGGAACATCGCCGACGATCTGGCTGCTGCCGGGGTGGCGGAGCTCACAGTCGGCGTCGGCGGACCTGACTACGATCTCGGTGAGTTGCGCGAGCTGATCGCATGGCGCGACCGCTACAACGTCGCCGAGCCGAAATGAACGACCGCGTCCCCACATCACTGCTCGCCCCGCTCGGGCTGATCACCGGCTTCGGCACCGCGGTCGGCACCGGTTCGCGCCCGGTCGGTGGGGTCGTGATGGCGATCTTCGGGCTGACCTGCATCTACTTCTGGGTCAGGCGCGACGGAAACGCCACGGCGTTGCGTCTGACGCTCGTCGGCCTGACCGCCTTCGTGCTCTCACACGCGCTGGGCGTGGTGATCGGCGCCTGGCCCGCGGTGCTCGTCGTCTCGGCAGTCACCGCCTGGTTCTGCTGGCGCTGGTCTGACGTGAAGGTCTTCCGTTCAGCCGCTGGTCCGCTGACCAGCAGCTGACCTCATCTCTCGTCCGGCTCGAACAGCGCTCCGTCGACCGGCAACCGCTGCCCGAGTGGCTCCGGCAACCGCACGATCACGGGCGTCTCGCGTTTGCCCGCGCGTCCCACGTAGCCCTCGATTGGCCTGACGTATACGCGCAGCAGCGCGCGCTCCGCGTCCAGGTACATCTCGGGCTCGAGCAGCCGCTCCTCAGCCGGAGTGCCGCTGGCCATCGTCAGCTCGGTCACGAGAATCCGAAGCTCCCGAGCCTCGGGTTCGGGCGGCGAGTTCGGATCCACTCGCCATGACGAGGCCCGTACGCCGTCGCGCACGGCTCGCAGTGGCCGCGAGTTCGAGGCACCCACAGGCTCCCATCGCTCTCTGCGCCCACGCCTGACTGCCACCGTAAGCAGCTGCGGCGGCCGTCCGCGGCCAAAGAGCGCCTCGTCGGGGTTGCGCGCGAGCTCTCGCCATCCTGAGAGCTTGTCGGAGGTGTCAATCGGCGCCGGCCTTGCGCGCGGTCGGAACAGCCTTGTCGGTTGAGCCTGTTGACGGCCACGGTCGATCTGGACGAGCAGCGCCGCGACCGCCGGGTCTTGGGGGTCGAGCGGGGTCGCGTCCCCAGCCAGCCCGTCCGGTGCGAAGGGCAGCCCGCCGCCGTCGCTGATCAGCGTTGGCTCCGCCGAGCCGACAACCGGGAACAGCGCGGGCGCGCTCTCCCATACCTCGGGCGGCGGCGGCTTGCGGTCGTCGTCAGTGGTCTGAGGCACCTCGACATTATCGTCGCGGTTGCGTAGAAACCACCTCCGGTGACCACAGGACATGAAAGTCCCACCTCGTGAGCGCCCGCGCGCTCGTGATCGGCGCCGGACCCAACGGTCTGGCCGCTGCGATCCGTCTTGCTGAGGCGGGCCTCGAAACGACGGTGCTCGAGGCGCGATCGCAGCCGGGCGGTGCCGTGCGCACCGAGGAGCTGACGCTCCCGGGCTTCCGGCACGACACGTTCTCAGCCGTCTACCCGGCCGCCCTCGCCTCGCCGGTTTTCAGCCGCCTGCCGCTTTCCGATCATGGGCTCGAGTGGGTCGATCCGGAGGTGTGTATGGCCCACCCGCTCGATGATGGCACCGCGGTGGGCCTGTACCGCGAACTGGAAGCGACTGCGTACTCACTGGATGAGCAGCACCCGGGGGACGGTCGCGCGTGGGCTCGGTTCGTCGGCCCGTACCTCCGCAACTTCGCGGCGGTGCGCGCGACGATGCTTGCCGGGTTCCCGCCGGTTGGTGGGTCGCTCAGGCTGCTCACACGGGCCGGGCCGCTTGCCGCGGGACAGTTCGGGCTGCTCCTGGCGTTGCCTGCGAGGACCCTCGGCCACCGCCTGTTCGATGCAACCGGCTCGCGTGCGTGGCTGCTCGGCGCCGCGGCGCACGGGGATGCGCCGGTTACCTCCGGCGGCTCGGCCGTCGTCGGCTTCTATATGAACCTGCTGGGACACGCCGTTGGCTGGCCGAGTCCGCGCGGTGGCGCCCAGGCATTGACCGACGCGCTCGTCGCCCACCTGGGCGCGCTCGGCGGTGAGGTCGTCTGCGATGCACCGGTAGCGCGCATCCTCACAGGCGCTGGAGCGGCCACTGGCGTAGCCCTGGACGACGGTCGTGAATACACCGGGGATCTTGTGCTCGCCGACGTGATGCCGCGGGCGCTACTGGCGATGACCGGCGAGGCTCTGCACGGTTGGTATCGCTCGGGCCTTCTGCGCTTCCGCCAGGGGCCCGCGACGCTCAAGCTCGACTGGGCACTCGACGGGCCGATCCCGTGGGCGGCAGCAAAGGCGCGCGGCGCCGGCACTGTCCATATCGGCGGCGATGAGGCCTCCACGCTCGCCTCGCTCGCGCAGTCGCACGTCGGGCTTACCGAGCGGCCCTTCCTGCTACTCGGCCAGCAGACCATTGCCGACCCCAGCCGCGCGCCTGACGGAAAGCACACCGCGTGGGCGTATACCCACGGCCCGGCCAGCCGCGCCTCCGAGCTCGCCTCCGAGCGCTATGTCGAAGCCGTGGAGCAGCAGGTCGAGCGCTTCGCCCCGGGCTTCCGCAAACTGATCCTGGCTCGGCACGTGCTGGGACCCTGCGAGCTCGAGGAGCGCAACCGAAACCTCGTGCACGGCGATGTCGGCGGCGGCAGCTACAGCGGCCTGCAGTCGGTGTTCCGGCCGCTGCCGGCCCTGTCCCCATACCGCACGCCGGTCGACGGGTTGTTTCTCTGCAGCGCCGCGACCTTCCCAGGGGGAGCGGTACACGGTGTTCCCGGCGACTCCGCGGCGCGAGCGGCGTTGCGTACGCTTCGCCGCCGGGGGAGTTCCTCAGGAACCCCAGACGTCTGAGGCGACCTCGACGATCAGCTCGAGCTTGGCCTTCTGCTCGTCGATCGTGAGATCGTTGCCCTCCTCGGTGGAGGAGAAGCCGCACTGGCCGGAGATGCAGAGCTGGTCGAGGTCGACGTACTGCGAGGCCTCCTCGATGCGGCGCCTGAGCATGTCCTTGTCCTCGAGCTCAGGGCGCTTGGTGGTGACCAGTCCAAGCACCACCCGCTTGTTGCCCTTGGGCAGGAAGCGCAGCGGCTCGAAGCCGCCGGAGCGCTCGTCGTCGAACTCGAGGAAGTACCCGTCGACGTTCAGATCACCGAACAGAGCCTCGGCCACAAAGTCGTAGCCGCCTTCGGCAGCCCACATCGACTGGTTGTTGCCGCGGCAGAGATGCGTGGTGATCGCCATGTCCGCCGGCTTGTTTGCGAGCACCCTGTTGAGCACGTCGATGTACTGCTCGTGCAGGTGAGCCGGGTCGCCACCGATCGCCTCGATGTGCTCGCGCTGTGCCGGATCGTTGACGTAGGCGAGGCTGGTGTCGTCCAGCTGCAGGTAGCGGCAGCCGAGCTCGTAGGCGCCGTCGATCTGTGTGGCGTAAGCCTCGACGAGGTCATCCCAGAAGGCGTCGACGTCCGGATAGACATCGCGATCGATCGCGGCATTGCCGCCGCGGTAATGGACCATGCTCGGTGAGGGGATGGTCAGCTTCGGTTTCTGTTCGGCGTGGGCGTGCTCGCGAAGGAAGTTGAAGGCATCGGCGAAGATGGTCTTGCCCAGCCCGACCTTGCCGGCGACGCGCATCGCCGGTGGCGCATAGTCGTAGGTGCCCTGCTCGTTCTTGAACTGGACGTGCAGCGACTCGCCCTGGACCTGGGTGATGCCGCTCGAGCTGGTAGATGAAGTCCATGTGCCAGGAGGTGCGGCGGAGCTCGCCGTCGGTGACTGGCTGCAGGCCGACCGCGCGCTGCAGCTCGATCGCCTCGAGGATCGCTGCGTCCTCGACCGCACGCAGCCCTTCAGCATCGAGCCGGCCGGCCTTGTGCTCAGCGCGAGCCTGCGTCAGCGCCGGCGGACGCAGCAGGCTGCCGACATGGTCTGCTCGAAAGGGCGCGGTCTGGGTGGTGCTCAACGGTCCTCCTGGAAACGGTCTGGGAGCGGAACGCCTTTGAGCCTAGCTCGACGCAGAACAGCATAAAGTCAATCAAGCTGGTGTAGAATAGTGTCGATGTTGGTAGATATGCATCAGCACGTTTGGACCAGGCCTCTACTCGAGGCGCTCGCCGGGCGCGATCAGTTGCCGCTTGTCCGGTACGAAAACGGGCTGGCGGTGCTCCACAGCGCAGCTGAGCAGCCCTACGTGATCGATGTGCTCTCTGAAGCGCCGATTGAGCGCGCGGCCCAGGTGCACACGGATGGCCTCGATCGCGCCGTGATCGCGATCTCGAGCCCGATCGGGATCGAGGCGCTTCCCCGTGAGAGCGCGCTCGAGCTGATCGACGCCTACCTCGTGGGAGTCGAAGCCCTGGGCGCCGAGTTCGGGTTCTGGGGGCCGATAGCGATTGACGGCGCCGACCCCGATGAGGTCGACCACCTGCTCAACCGTGGCGCTGTCGGGATCTCGCTGACCGCGGGAGCCATGGCCGGCGCGGAGCGGCTGGATCAGCTGGGCCCCGTGCTGCAACGGATCAGCGACCTACAGGTTCCGCTGTTCGTACACCCAGGCCGGGCGCCGGGGCAGCAGCCCTCAGCAGCCGAGTTCGGCGAACCGCTCTGGTGGCGGCCGCTCAACGATTACGTCTTTCAGATGCAGTCGGCATGGATGACATTCGCCGCGTTCGGTCGGCGCGAGCATCCTGACCTCCGCGTTGTCTTCGCAATGCTGGCCGGTGGCGCGCCGCTGCTCAGCGAGCGCCTGGTCGCTCGCGGCGGACCGCGCATCGAACTGCAGGACCCCAATGCGTTCTACGAGACCTCGAGCTACGGCCCAGGGGCCATCGGGATGACCGCCGCCCTGGTCGGCCTCGACCAGATCGTCTACGGATCGGATCGGCCTGTGATCGAACCCCAGCCGACCGGCCAGGACCAGCTGCTTCAGGGAAACGCCGCAAACCTACTCACGATGGTGCACGCATGAGCCTCACAAATCAGGAATTGGAAGCCTTCGTCCTCGAGCTCGCAGCCGATCCTCAGCGCTGGCAGCCATTTGTTGCCCATGATCCAGACAGACGCACGTACGGACTGATCTGGGACGACAAGGACGTGAACGCCTGGGTGCTCTGCTGGAGCCGGGACCATGACACCGGCTTCCACGATCACGACATCTCCTCGGCAGCGATCACCGTGCTCGAAGGGCAGGTGCGGGAGGATCGCCTGCGCCTGGATGGCAGTGCTCGCGAGATCGTCTACAGCGCGGGCGGGAGCTTCACCGTTCCGCCCGACGCGATCCATCGTGTGCTTCATGCTGGTGATCGTCCCGCAGTGACGATCCACGCTTACTCGCCGCCACTGCGCAAGCAGGGCGCCTACTCGGTTGCCCAGGACGGCGTGCTCCAGCGACACGTCCAGAGCTGGGAAGAGGAGCTCGCCGGGCAGATCCTCATCTCGGCAGCGTGACCGAGATCTGCAAGCCGCCCTCGGGGCGGGGCAGGGCGGAAATACTGGTGTCATGAGCGCGCGCGATCGCCTCGGCGATCGACAGACCCAGTCCCACCCCGTCCTGGAGGTCGACGCGCTCGCGCGCGCGGGCAAAGGGCTCGAATAGCCGCGGCAGCTGATCGGGCGCCACGGTCGGTCCGGTGTTGACGATCTCAAAAACGCTGCTCCCATTCTGGGTGTGCGTGCGGACCGCGATCCAGCCGTCCGCGTGGTTGTGTCGCACGGCGTTCTCGACGAGGTTGGCGACCATGCGTTCGAGCAGCACCCTGTCGCCCCGCGTCTGCGCTGGTTCGAGCATCGCCTCGATCGTGATGTTGCGCTGATCTATCTGCGGGCGGGCGGTGTCGAGCGCGTCCTCGGCGGCGGTCGCGAGGTCGAGCGGCTCGCTCGTGGTCGCTCCTAGCTCGCTTGATGCCAACGTGAGCAGAGCTTCGATCGTCGCCTCGGCTCGTTCGAGTGAGCGCTTGACGCGCTCCGCCATCTCCTCCACCTGCTCCGGCGTTCGTTCCGGTTTGGAGAGGGTGACCTCGATCGCAGTGCGCATCGCGGTGAGCGGAGTGCGCAGCTCGTGGGCCGCGTTGGCGACGAATCGCTTCTGACTGGTGAACGCTGAGTCGAGCTTCTCGAGCATCAGGTCGAAGGTGTCTCCAAGCTGCTTGAGCTCGTCGTCGGGGCCAGAGAGGCTCAGGCGCTGGCCAAGGCGCAGCTCCGAGGCACGCCACGCGGCCTCGGTGATCGATCGCACAGGTCTGAGCGCGCGCTCGGCGGCCAACCGGCCCAGCGCGACCGCGCTGACGGCGACCAGCATGACCCCGACGGCCGCCACGATCTTCACAGCCGCGAGCACATCGCCGTTTTGGGTGGTGCCCACGAGCGAGATCAGGTGCTGACACTCGGCGATCAGCGAGCTGGAGCTCGGCGCCGGCTTACACAGCCGCAGGACGTCCTGCTGTGACGGTGTCAGTCGCGTCAGTCTGGGCCCCTGGATTGGCACTAGGAACTTCGTGGCGAGGGTGTAGACCAGCGCCAGGAGGCCAAGGCCCGCGGCGAAGAACAGGGCCGAGTAGAAGAGAGCGAGCCGCGTTCGTAGCCTGTGCGGCCACAGCCGCCGTACCGCCTTCTGGGGCGACGGTGCCTTCATCGCAGCCGGTACCCGGTACCGACCACGGTCTCGATCAGCTCGGGCTCGCCGAGCTTGCGCCGCAGGCGCGTGAGCGTGACGACCACAGTGCGCGTGAACGGATCCGCGTTCTCGTCCCAGACCCGCTCGAGCAGCTCCTCCGCGCTGACGACCGCGCCGTCGGCCTCGAGCAGGACCTCGAGCACGCCAAGCTCCTTGCGCGTGAGCGAGAGCTCGCGCCCAGCTCGAGTGGCCTGCCGGCGGGCGCGGTCCAGGGACAGGTCCTCCCGGACCAGGATCGCTGGCCCGGTCGGCGCCCGCCGCGCGAGCGCCTGGACGCGTGCCACCAACTCCTCGAACGCGAATGGTTTGGGCAGGTAGTCGTCGGCGCCGAGGTTCAGCCCCTCGACCCGATCGCGGATCGTTGACGCCGCGGTCAGCATCAGGATGCGCGCGTCCGAGCCGCCGTCATGCAGCGCGACGCAGAGCCTGTCCCCATGCATCGCCGGCAGGTCGCGGTCGAGCACGATCACGTCGTAGCGGTACACGAGCCCCTTCTGCAGTCCGGCCTGGCCGTCGTGTGCGAGGTCCGTCGCGATCCCGCGGTCGCGCAGACCGTCAGCGATGTCCTCGGCAAGTTCGACGTGATCCTCGACCACAAGCACGCGCATGCGGACATCGTCCATCAAGACAGGTAACAGCGCCATCACACGCTCGGAGTGCTCGCCGGCATCAGCGGCCTTGTTGCACTGGTGTGACCACCGACGAGTTACCAACTGCGGCATGCCCAGATCAACCTCACTTCTCTCTCGCGCCGCTGCGGTCCTGGCCGGCGCGACGCTGATCGCGGCCTGCGGCTCGGGCTCGCACAACCCGCCGCACCACGACTCATCGGTCACCGTCCGGCTCAACGGCGTTCTGGTGACGGTCGCCCACGCCAATCGGGACATGCTGCGCTTCGCCTCGTGCCTGCGCTCGCACGGGGTGGAGGGTCTGCCCAACCCGGTGGCCGCGCCCGCCGCGTTCAAACAGTCGTTCAACAACACGCCGACGTTCACGGCCGCAAACGCCGCATGTGGGCACCTACTGCCCGGCCAGCAGAACCAGGACCAAGGTTCGGCGCACACGTCGCAGCAGGTGGCCGCAATGCTGGCCTTCGCGCGCTGCATTCGTGGCCGCGGCTTCACCCGGTTCCCGGACCCGACCAGCAGCGGCAGCGTGACCCATCAGATGCTCGCGCAGGCGGGCATCGATCTGCATCAGCCAGCGTTGGTGCGGGCCGCCGACGCGTGCGTCCACGTGACTCACGGGTTGCTCACCCGGGCCGACGTCGCGCACTTCATCGCCGGGCAGTAGCGGCGCGGGGAGGACCGGGCTGGTGAAACAATCGCGGCATGAGCGATTCACTCTGCGCTGAGACAACCAAGATCACGGGCCACGGAGGCGACGAGGTGGAGGCCTACGTCGCCCAACCGGCCGGTGAGACCAAGCGGGGCGGGGTGGTGCTGATCCACCACATGCCCGGTTATGACCGGGCAAGCAAGGAGATGGCCCGCCGCTTCGCCGAGCTTGGGTATGACGTAGCCATGCCCAACCTGTACTGGCGTGAGGCGCCGGGCGCGGCGCCCGACGACGCGGCCGCTACCGCCCGCGCCCAGGGAGGCATCCCGGATGAGCGCCTGATCGGCGACGTCGCCGCGGCGGCTGACTGGCTGCGCGCGCTTCCCACCTCCAACGGCAAGGTCGGCGTGATCGGCCACTGCTCCGGCGGGCGCCAGAGCGTCCTGGCGGCCTGCAATCTCGACCTCGATGCAGCCGTCGACTGTTACGGGGCTTTCGTCGTGGGCACCCCGCCAGAGGGCTTCCCGCTCAAGGTCTCGGGGCTGGAGGATCAGCTACCTGGCCTGCGCGCACCACTGCTTGGCCTGTTCGGAAACGAGGACCAGTACCCGTCCCCGGAACAGGTAGACCAGCTCGAGGAGATCCTCAAGGCCAACGACAAGACCTACGAGTTCCACCGTTACGACGACGCCGGTCACGCGTTCTTCGCTGTTGATCGCCCGTCATACCGGGTCGCGGCCGCGAACGACGGCTGGGAGCGAATCGACGGTTTCTTCGGCACCTACCTTGGCGTCTGACGTCACTAACACTGCAACTCTCTAAAGCCGATTTCAGGAGTTCGAAATATGTGCACCTACGCGACTCTGAACACCGAACTGGATGGCAGCGCCAAGGGGCCAGACAGCAAGTGGTTTCACGTCAGCCACGGCACCGTGTACTTCGATCACCCCGTTCACGCGATGGCGGAGCACACCCTGAACATCGACTTTGCCGATCCGTCGCGCGGCCCTAGCCAGCGGGTGGCGGTGGAGCTGAGCGCCAGTTCCGCGCGTGCGCTGGTCAGCGCGATCGAGCAGGCGCTGGCGTCCGCGCCGGATGAGCTAACCGTCTAGTCACCCTTGCCGGTCGCTGGGAGTGGCGACATGATGCGCCGATGGAGGCCAGCAGCGGGATAGGGCCGAGGCGGCCGGACGACGAACGCTCACGCTGGGACGCTCTGGAGGCGACGCTGCCGCTGGTGTACGTGGCGGAGCTCGACCGTGTCGGCACGATCCGTTACATCTCGGACGTCGTGCGCCAGTGGACGGGGTACGGGCCGGCGGAGTTCCTTGCCGACCCGCAGCTCTGGTACTCGTGCGTTCACCCCGATGACGTGGCTCGTGTTCGCTACGCCGAGCAGCAGTTCTTCGACAGCCGCGAGCAGCTCAACCTGGAGTACCGGATCGTCGGCCCGGACGGGGAACCACGCTGGGTCTGGGAGCGCAACACGATCGTCCGTGACGGCCGCGGTGTACCGATCTGCACGCACGGGACCATCCTTGACCTCAGCCGCTTCGGGGCGCAGCCGATAGCCAGCCAGGGCGCCGATGGCAGGCCCGCGCTGCTGTTACGGCAGAGCTTCCTCACGGGTTTGCCGACCCGACAGGTGCTGCACGAGCACCTGGGACTTGCGCTGGCACGCGCGCAGCGGGATGGCACGGCAGTGGCGCTGCTCGACCTCGACCTGGACCGCTTCCGGAGCATCAATGACGCGGTCGGGCACATGGGTGGCGATGTGGTGCTGGCCCAGGTCGCGGATCGTCTGCGCGATTGCGTCCCCGCCGGCGACCTCCTGCTGCACAGTGGCGCCGATGAGTTCCTGGTGATGCTCGCCGGGCTCGAGTTGGCGGACGCGGGCCAGTCGGTCTCGGTTGTCGCCGAGCGGATTTTCGCGACGCTGGCAACACCGTTCGATGTGGCCGGGCGTCACCTCGAGGTACGCACGTCTATCGGGTATGCGGTCGGGCCGCACGATGGGCGCGATCCCGAGGATCTACACCGCGCGGCGCACGCAGCGGTCGCCTCCGTCAAGCAGGCTGGGCGCGGAGAGCTGCTCCGCTACCGGCGCGGTTCGGCCGACGCGCACCGGCAGATGTCGGTCGACCACCGTCTGCGGCGTGCGATCGAGCGCGGCGCTGTCAAGCCGCATTTCCAGCCGATCATCGATCTCCAGACCCGTGAGATCTGCGCGGTGGAGGCACTCGCGCGCTGGGAGGCCCGTGGTGAGCTACTGGAGCCGGCTCGGTTCGTTCCGATCGCCGAGGAGAGCTCGCTGATCATCGATTTGGACGTGCACATGATCAGACAGGTCTGTGACGCCGCGCGTCAGCTGCGCGACCTGGGCCGGCGGCTGCCGGTGCACGCCAACGTCTCGGCGCGGCTCGTCAGCTGGCACGGATTCGTCCGAGCGGTGCTGCAGGCCGTGGACGAGTCGGGGATCGAGCCGTCAGACCTCACGCTCGAGCTCACCGAGACCGCGGGAATGCGGGACCCGGCAGCCGGCATCGGACTGCTCGAGCTGGTCAAGAACGGCGTGACGCTCGCAATGGATGACTTCGGCTCGGCCTACTCGTCCGTCGCGCGGCTACGCGCGCTGCCCGCTTCGATTATCAAGATCGACCGCGCTCTCGTGCAGGCCGCCACGGGCGAGCTGCCGATGCCCGAGCGCATCGGCCCCGCCTCGATCACGCCGGAGGCCGGCACTGCCACCCTTGCAGGGGTGTTGCAGATCGGCCGTCGCCTCGGCGTCAAGACGATCGTCGAGGGTATCGAGCGCGCTGACATCGGCGATCTCGTCGCGATGTTCGGCGCCGACATGGCTCAGGGCTACTACTTCGGGCGCCCGGTGCCGTTTGACGCGATTGTCCAACAGCTCTCAGAAGCCAAAGCGCCCCCGGCCAATGCCCAGGCCGAGGGCGCTTGAGAACAGCGATTCCTGCTCGCGGCAGGCGTTCGATGCGAGCGTGGCGCTAGACCCCGCGCTCCTGCTCGACGTAGCCGCCGCGGCCATCGCTGCTCACCCGGCGCTCGCGGCTGTAACGGCCGCCGACGCCACCCCAGCTGCTCCAGAAGAACAGCGAGATGATCAGGCCCACGACTCCGATGATCAGCAGAATCATGCCGATCGTATGTATGTTGAAACCGCTCGTGGTCACTGACACTGCAAAGCGCAGAATTGCGCCCACTGCGATCAAGACAAGACTTGTCCCGACGCCCATGACAGGCCTCCTAGTTGTTGTCCGTCACGTCCTGCGGACTGTGCGCAAGACGGCGTGCCTCTCTGCGCTCTACTAGTTACCGGTGTTCGCCCTACCTAAACCTGCTTAAGTGGCTTCTCGGCGCATATCCAGGCGGGAAACGTGGACATAGAGATCTGGTCAGACATCAACTGTCCCTGGTGCTATCTGGGGAAACGCAGGCTCGAGACGGCTCTCGCCGAGTTTGAGCATGGCTCCGATGTGGCCGTCATCTGGCGCAGCTTCGAGCTTGACCCAGATAGCCCGGCGGAGATCCCCGGCAATGGCGTCACGGTGCTCGCTGAGAAGTACGGCATCCCGATCGAGCGCGCGCGTGCGATGGAAGAGAACCTGACCGAACTCGCGGCCGCTGACGGATTGAAATACGACCTCGAGCGCGCGCGCATTGGCTCGAGCTTCGATGCCCATCGACTGGTCCATCTGGCAAAGCGCGATGACCTGCAGGATGCGATGAAGGAGCGCCTGTTCCGTGCACGCTTCACCGAAGGCCTGCTGATCTCGGACCCCGAGACGCTCGTGCGCTTGGCCACGGAGGTCGGCCTCGCTGAAGGCGAGGTGCGCGCCACGCTGGCGAGCGACGCATTCGCCGGCGAGGTGCGTGAGGACGAGGTCACTGCCCAGCAGATCGGGATCAGCGGGGTGCCGATGTTCGTCGTCGACCGCGCGTTTGGAATGTCCGGCGCACAGCAGCCAGACCAGTTGCTCGCGCTGCTCAGACACGCATGGGAAGCGTCAAATGGGACTGATCAACCTAGATCCGACCCTGCACCAGGGTGAGCAGATCCTCTGGCGCCACCCGGCCGCGCTGTCGCTCCGGGATCACATGGTCGCCGGATTGCTCTACCTCACCTCCGAGGCTGTGCTGTTCATGCCCAACCGCTTCAACCGCCGGCATGACATCGTCTCGACCCGGCTCCCACGCGAATGGATAGTCGACATCGATACCGTCAGCCCGGTGGTCGCGCTCCGCTCGAAGCGAAACGGCGGGATGCGGCGGCGCCTACGCCTCGACACCGCCGAAGAGACGCACCTGTTCGTGATCAACCACCCCGAGCGGGTGGCGGAGCAGCTCAGAGCCGCTCTACGTGAATCGCCTGGGCCAGCCTGATTCCCAGGCTGCGGTCCTGCCCATCGCACAGGCGTACGAGGCACGGTCCGTCGAAGGGCTGGCGGTCGACGAGCTCCAGTTCCGCGCCGATCCCGATTCCCTGCTCGCTCAGGTAGCGGAGCATCTGCGGCTCGGAATCAGATACGCGCACGACGCGGGCGCGGTCCCCGGGACTCAGGTCGATGATCGTCGGCTGCGTGCGGTCATCGACCTCGAGCAGGCGGTTCGGGATCGGATCGCCGTGAGGATCCGCGACGGGATCACCGAGCTTCGCCGCGATCAGCTCGATCAGCTCGTCGGAGGCCGCGTGCTCGAGTGCGTCGGCGAAGCGATGCACGTCCTCCCACGGGATGTCCAGGCTCGTCGCGAGAAACAGCTCGAGCAGCCTGTGTCGACGGATCACTCCGAGCGCAAGCTTGCGGCCGGCGGGGGTCAGACGCACTCCTCGATAAGGGACGTGCTCGGCGAGGCCCGCAGCGTCCATGCGTTTGATCATCGTCGAGACGGAGCCTGCCGTGAGCCCGAGCCTGTCCGCGATCTGGCTGGTCGACGCGGTCTGATCGAGCTCCAGGGTGAGCGCGTAAATCGCCTTGACGTAATCCTCGACCGGGGCCGAGACGGATGGGTTTACGGTCGTTTGCACGAGCTCAAGCTTAACTCAAGACCACGACATATCCTAGGTTTTGAAGCTGTTAACTTTGACTGATACCGTAGCGGTGGAATGGGTTTGGACGACACAGGCGAACTTGCGCTCCCGCTTCCGCCTCTGACCGGAGAGGATCTGGTGCGCTCGCGGGACCGCTCCCGGGTCCAGCAAGCCCGCACCCACAAATCCCGTTGGTACCTGTTGTGGTTGCTCGTCGGGCCGGGAATCCTGGCGATGCTGGGGGAGAACGACGGTCCAAGCATGATCTCCTACACCGCCACCGGCGCCGTGTACGGAATCGGATTCTTCCTGCCGTTCATCGTCATCACGTTCCTGATGGCGATCGTCTGCCAGGAGATGTGCATGCGCGTGGGAGCAGTCACCCACCGCGGATATGGCCAATTGATCCTGGAGCGCTACGGAAAGCTCTGGGGTCGGTTCGCTGCCGGCGACCTGCTGTTCACCAACCTGGTCACGCTGATCGCTGAGTTCGTCGCGATCCGGGTCGGGCTTGCGTACTTCCACCTGGGTGCCGGCGTCGCGGCGCTGCTCGGGATCGTGCTGGTGGTCTTCGCGCTCAGTGGCGGCCACTACTGGCGCTGGGAGCGGATCGTGCTCGGGCTCGCGCTCTTCAACGGACTGTTTCTCGTAGCTGCCGTCCTGGTCAAGCCCGATCTCGGACACATCGGGCACGCGTTTGCGACGTTCTCGCCGCTGCCGAGCGGGAGCTTCAATGAGCTGCTGCTGTTGGTCGCCTCGACGATCGGGGCAACCGTCACCCCGTGGATGATCTTCTTTCAGCAGAGCGCTTCAGCCGATAAGGGCCTGACACCGCGGGACCTCAGGCATGGACGGATCGATACCGTGATCGGCGGCATCCTCGCTGCGATCTTCGGTTGCGCGGCGCTAATCGTCGGTGCCGCCCTGCTGGGGCACGGAGGAGACCGCGTCAACGGCCTGGCCGGAGCCGGGTTCCCAGGCGCACTCAGCCACGTCTCCGGCGGCACCGTCGGCACGCTCTTCGCGCTCGGCTTGATCGAGGCGGGTGCCGTGGCGATCCTCACGATCTCAGCGAGCACCGGCTACGCGGTCGGCGAGTGTCTTGGTCGCAGCAGCAGCTTCAACCGAACGCTCAAGGACGCCGTGCCGTTCTATTCGGCGAATGTGCTGGTCGCCGTGGTCGCCGCGGCGGTGATCCTGATCCCGGGCGTGCCCTTGCTCTCCATAGCTCTGAACGCCAACGTGTTGGCGACCGTGTTGTTGCCGGTCACGCTCGTATTCCTGGTGATGCTCGCCAACGACCGTCAGCTGATGGGTCGGTGGGTCAACGGGCGCGTCACCAACATCGCTGCGGCTGGGATCGTCGGGTTCGTCGTCGATCTGCGGTGCCGCCTATGGAATCGACTCGTTCCTGCTGCAGGTCCACGTGTTGAGCTGAACATGGAACCGATCAATGCCAAAGATCGCCAATGGCTGGACGCGGAGGAGATGGTCGGATCCCTCGAGCGCGACCAGCTTGTGTCAGATCGGTCGCGACCCGTTCCGGCCGGCTGTGCTCAGCGGCCGGTTACGGATGGCCCTCTGGGTCCTCCGCATCTTTGTGGTGATCGTCGGTGCGATGGTGATCTACACGTTCTTCGCTCAGCTGTAGGCTGGGCGGACCGAGCGGGCCATAACTCGCGGCGCCGCTACAGCCCAGATACGGCTGATCGCGTACGCGCAGGCGCTGAGACTTCCGACGAAGAAGCCGATCGGCCAGTTGGTGTTGTAGGAGAGCGCGATCGCCGCCCAGACGATCGTCACGGCGATCGCCACCGACAGCGAGAGCGCCACGCCGGGCCGGACGGTCAGCGCACGTGCCGCGGCCGGAGGCCCGATCATCAGCGTGAAGATCAAAGTCGGTACCGACCACCGGCACAGTCATGGTCGTGGCCAGGGCGACGAGCACCAGGAACGCAAGCTCGATCCTGAACGGGTCGATCCCGCTGGCGCTCTCGGGAAGCACCGACGCGAGCAGCAGCGGCCTCCAGAGCACCGCGAGCATCAGCAGGCAGAGGATCGTCAGCGCGATCGTCGGCCAGAGTTCGGTGGTGCTGATGCCGAGCACCTCACCGAACAGCAGCGACATCAGTTCGGGCTCGTACTCGACGCTGAAGCTGAGGAACAGCGCACCGAGGCCGAGCATGAACACGAGCGCCAGCGCGGTCGCAACGTCCTGGCGGCCGCGGCGCGCCATCAGGCCGAGGCCGAGCGCGCCCCCGATCGAGAAGACCCCCAGGCCCAGAAGCGTCGAGACGCCGACGAGACCAGCGCAGGCGGCGCCGGCGAACGAGCCGTTGGGGATCGCGTGCGCCACGAACGCCGAGCCGCGCATGACGATGAAGAAGCCGACCGCGCCCCCGGTGATCGCCACGAGCGTTGCGACGATCCAGGCATTGACCATGAAGCCGCTGAACATCGCTACCGCTGCCTCCGTCCGCGCCCGCTGCGGCTCCCGGCTCCCGACGCGAGGTATGCGAGCAGCACCAATGTCACCACGAAGAAGCTCACCGGCCAACCGTGCCCGGGCCAGTAGTAGCTGTCCCACGCGAGCAGAATTCCGAGCCAGGTGCAGGCCACGCCGATCGCCGCCGCGACCATGAAGGCGCGGTGGGGGCGGGCGGTCAGACGCAGGGCCGTGGCGGCCGGCCCGACTAATAATGCGGTCGACAGGATCGCCCCGATCGTCATTGCCGCAAGCGCGACGGCGACCGCCATCGCCAGCAGGTAGGCGGCGCCGATCAGCCGCACTCGAACGCCGCGAGCGGCCGCCAGTTCCGGGCTCACGCTGACCAGCAGCAGGGGTCGGTATATCGCCGCGAGCGCCGAAACGGTGATAGCGGCGAACACGAGCACCAGCAGCAGGTTCGAGCTCGGCAGCTCAAACAGCGTGCCGAACAGAATCTGGACCGGGGCGCCGGTTGTGTTGCTTTGGGTGGTGCCGAGGTATAGGAACAGCGCTGCCAGGCCGAAGCCGAAGCCGAGCACGATCCCGGTGGCGAGATCGCGTCCGCGTGCCCGCTGCACACCGATCAGCTCCATCACTGCGGCGGCCGCGATATCGATGCCCAGAAAACCCCAGAGGCTGTTGATGCCGATCAGGTACGCGCTGGAGCCGCCGGCGGCGCCGATGTCGCCGAGCGCCTCGCCGGCAAAGGACTGACCGCGCAGCACCGTGAACACGCCCACACCGGCAGCGACGAGCGCGACCAGCGCGCCGACGACGGCTGCCAGCTGGACGATGGCGCTCGAGAAGAACCCGGGCTCGACGAGCGCGTGCAGGATCGCCGCCACGGATGCAGCGCCTAGAAGATCTCGACGCCGTGGTCGTGGTCGTGATGGTGCGGATGCGTCGGTTCGGCGTCGTCGCTGTCTCCGGCCACGACGATCACTCGTCCTCGCACGCGCAGCACGTCCACGCGATGGCCGTAGAGGCGGCTGAGCACATCCGAACGCACCACCTCATCGGCCGTGCCGCTGGCGGCGCGGCCGTCTGCCAGATACACCACACGATCCATCACCGGCAGCAACGCGTTCATCTCGTGCGCCGAGATCAGCACCGCGATCTGCTGCTCGTGCGCGATCCGGCCGAGCAGGTCCACCACCTCGCGTGCGCTGCGCAGATCGAGGTTTGCCAGCGGCTCGTCAAGCAGCAGCAGGCGCGGGCGGCTGATCAGCGCGTGCGCGATCAGGATGCGCTGCTGCTCACCGCCGGAGAGACGCCCGATGCGGGCGTCGGCAAACTGCTCGGCATCGACCGCCGCGAGCATCTCCGCAACGAGCTCACGGCGGGCGCGACTCGGGCGTGGCAAGCCCAGACGATGACCGTCGATCCCGAGTGCGACGAGGTCTCGCCCCCGCAGCGGCATGTCGGGGTCGAGCAGGAACTTCTGCGGAACGTAGCCGACACTGCCGCGCCGTGGGCCGGCGATGTCGACGCTGCCGCGGGAGGGGGTGAGCAGGCCCAGGATCACGCGAAGCAGCGTCGTCTTGCCTGCGCCGTTTGAACCGATCAGGCCGGTCAGCTCGCCCGGGGCGAGCGCGAAGCTGACATCCTCGAGGACGCGCCGCCCACCAAGCTCCACCGTTACGCCGTTGACCTCGAGCGCGTTCAGGCCCGGGACAGACCCAGAAGGCGAGCTGTGCGTGCCGAGTGTCACTGTCACTGGAGTTTCGTGGTCGACTTCCCGGATACGATCGCATGCTGCAGCGCGTCGATCTCGGCCAGCATCCATGACTGGTAGCTGAAACCTGTCGGCATTGTCTCGTAGACGCCCACCACGGGTACGTGGTACTGGGCCGCCAGCTTCAGGAACGACTGCGTGAGCGTGTCGGTCACCTGCTGGTTGTAGAGGAATGCCTTGACACGGTGGTCCTTGAACAGGCTGTTCTCGAGGTTGATGTCCTGCGGCGCCGGATCGACGCCGTTCATGACGTCGGCTTGCAGGCTCCACGGAGTCAGGTTGTCGGTGCCTGCCGCCTGCAACATGTAGTCACCGACCGGCTCGGTCGTCGCGACCGGTGTGCCCGGGTGCTGGCGCTTGAAACTTGCAAGCGCGGCATGCCACGGGTTCAGCGATGCGTCGAAGTGCTTGGCGTTGGCCTTGAAATAGGAGGCGTGAGCGGGCTCGAGTGCCGAAAGATCCTTGGCGAGCTGCGCGGCCACCTGCGGCATCGTCATCGGGTCGTACCAGAGGTGCGGGTTCTTGGTGTCGTCCGGCAGCCCCAGCAGTGTCTGCACGTCGATGACCCGGCGCGAGGAACTGGGCGAGGCCGACTCGATCTTGTTCATGAACGTGTCATAGCCGACCCCGTTCTGGACCACCAGGTCGGCGGCGCTCACGGCCTGGGCGACGCTCGGGCTCGCCTCGAAGCTGTGGGGGTCGGTATTCGGGTTGCTCATGATCGCGGTGACCGAGACGTACTTGCCTCCGATCTGTGAGATCACGTTCGCGTACTGGTTCTCGGCGCCGACCGCCTGGATCACGTCCGAGCTGCTGTGCCCAGGCGGGTCTGCGGCGGCGCCACAACCCGCGAGCGCCAAGCAGGACATGAGGCCGAGGATCAGCCCGTGTCCGCGTCGGATACGCGGTACACGTGCGCGTCGAGCGCGCGCTCGATCAGGGGGAGTGCACGAGGCGAGCTGGTTCCGGTCCATCGAGAGAAAGCATATCGATAATGATTCTGATTCTCATTATCGTTTTCCCGTTGATAAGGGTATGCTTCCCCGTATCGAAGCCCACGCAGAGCACACGAGCAAAGCAGCTGTCACCGAGGCGACGGCACCCGTCGAAGAGGGAACCATCCGACTAAACGCGGACGGCAAAGAGGAGGCATGGCTCTATGGCCGCTGGTTGCTGAAGGACAGGTCCGTGGAGTTACTCCTCGCTCGCAACGCTCGCGACCGGCGCGTGGCAGAACTGCGTGCACCGGCAAAGAAGCGGGCGAGAATCGTCTCGAAATCAGCGCTGGGACAGGCAGGGGAACTCAGCCGTGACCAACAGGATTGGGTGGAGCGGGCGCGTGGTGCGATCCGCCGTACGGGTCACCGTCGTAGCGGTCCCCGCGAGGTGTTGATCGAGCTCTTCGCGCGGGAAGACTGCGCCCTCACCGTTCAGGAGATCGACAAGCAACTCAAGGCTTGGCTCGACCAGGGTGTCGTCAGTCGGGCAGTGGGCATCGCGAGCGTGTACCGCGGCGTCGAGGTGCTCTACGACCTGCGGCTGATCAGCAGGGTCGATGTCGGCGACGGAGTGGCTCGCTATGAGCGCGCTCCACTTGAGCATGACGATCATCACCATCACCACTTCGTGTGTGACAAGTGCGGCTTGCTGGTGCCATTCGACGACGACGCGCTCGAGAACGCGATAGGCGCGCTCGAGAGCCGCTTCGGCTTCGAAGCCAACGAGCACGAGGTCGTGCTCCGCGGCACCTGCCTCGGCTGCCGCTGACACCGCCGTGAGAGGATGCGTCGGTGCAGAATCAAGCGCACCGGCTCGATGGCCTCGGAACGACGATCTTCACCGAGATGACGGCGCTGGCCGAGCGCACCGGCTCGATCAACCTTGGGCAGGGCTTCCCCGACAGCGACGGGCCGTCGCCGGTGATCGACGCCGCGATCGCGGCGCTGCAGGCGGGGTTCAACCAGTACGCGCCGCTCCCGGGCGTGCCGGCGCTGCGTGAGGCGGTGCTGGCGCACCAGCGCGAGCGCTACGGCCTGGAGCCGGAGGAGGTGCTGATCACCTTCGGTGCCACGGAGGCAATCGCCTCGGCGCTGCTCGGGCTGTGCAACCCCGGCGATGAGGCGATCCTGATCGAGCCCTACTACGACTCCTACGGCGCCTGCATTGCTTTTGCAGGCGCCGGCAAGCGCGTGGTCACACTGCGTCCACCCGACTTCTCCCTCGACCCGGAGGAACTGAGCGGCGCGATCGAGCGGGCCGGCGGCCGGGCACGCGTACTGGTGTGGAACTCGCCGCACAACCCCACGGGGCGGGTCTTCACTCGCGAGGAGATGGAGGCGGTCGCCCAGGTCTGCGTCGAGCACGACCTGATCTGCGTGAGCGACGAGGTCTACGAGCACCTCGTCTTCGACGGCGAGCACGTACCCATCGCCACCCTGCCCGGCATGGCCGAGCGCACGCTCACCGTCTCGAGCGTCGGCAAGTCCTTCAGCTTCACCGGCTGGAAGATCGGGTGGTGCTCGGGACCGGCGGAGCTGGTGCGCTCTGTGCGCACGGTCAAGCAGTTCCTGACATTTGCGGGCGGCACACCGCTGCAACATGCGGCCGCAGCGGCGCTGAAGCTGCCCGACGAGCATCTGCAGCGGCTGCGCGACGAACTGCGGGCCAACCGTGACACGCTTGCCGACGCCATCGCCGTGGCCGGCTGGACGCCGCTGCTGCCGGCCGGTACCTACTTCATCAACGCCGATGTCGGCGTCGAGGCAACCCGGTTCTGCGCCGAGCTTCCGGAGCGCTGCGGGGTGGTGGCGATCCCGACGAGCGTCTTCTATGACGACAAGGTGGCGGGGGCGACGCTCGTGCGCTTCGCCTTCTGTAAGCGGCCGGAGGTGATTGCCGAGGCGGCCGAACGACTCACCGAGTTCGCGACCCGGTAGAACTTGCACATGGGACTAATTACGGGAGCAGCGGCGGTCGAGCACGTCGATGTTTTGATCATCGGCGCCGGGATCTCAGGCATCGGGTGTGCCTACTACCTGCAGAAGTATCACCCCCAGCGCAGCTACCGGATCCTCGAGGCGCGCGAGCGCACGGGCGGGACCTGGGACCTCTTCCGCTTCCCGGGGATTCGGTCGGATTCGGACCTGCATACGTTCGGCTTCGAGTTCAAGCCGTGGATCAGTGAGAACGCGATCGCCGACGGCGCCGAGATCCTCGACTACATCCGTGAGGCGGCGCGCGAGAACAACATCGACCAGCACATCCGCACGAACCATCGCGTCGTGTCGCTGGAATGGTCCTCCGCTGCGGCGCGCTGGATCGCCACCATCCAGCGCGACGGCAAGCCCACGATGCAGCTGAGCGCCGACTGGGTCTTCGCTGGGACGGGCTACTACCGATACGACGCGGGCTACGCGCCCGAGCTTCCCGGGTTGCGCAACTTCATGGGCCGCGTGGTTCACCCGCAGAAGTGGCCGGAGGATCTGGATTACGAGGGCAAGCGGGTGCTCGTGGTCGGAAGCGGCGCGACGGCAGTGACAGTGGTCCCGGCGATGGCCGAGAAGGCTGCGCACGTGACAATGCTGCAGCGCTCGCCCAGCTACATCATGTCGCTGCCGCGCAAGGACCCGATCGCGATCTGGTTGCAGCAGCGGTTTGGAGCCCAGCGCGGTTACGAGCTGGCACGGCGCAAGAACATCATCCTGCAGACCGGGCTGTATCAGTTCTGCCAGCGCTTCCCGCGACAGGCCCGCAAACTGATCCGCTCGCTGACCGTCAAGCAGCTGCCGGAGGGCTATCCGGTGGATCGGCACTTCAAGCCGCGCTACGACCCCTGGGACCAGCGGCTCTGCTTCGTCCCCGGCGGTGACCTCTTCCGCTCGATCCGCGAGGGCAAGGCCTCGGTGGTAACGGACCGCATCGAGACCTTCACGCCCAAGGGGGTCCGGCTCGCCTCCGGCCAGGAGCTCGATGCCGACATCGTCGTGACCGCTACCGGGCTGCGCCTCCAGGCGTTCGGCGGGGTGCCCATGTACATCGACGGCGAGCAGGTCGACATCACCAAGAAGATCGCCTTCCGGGGGATGATGCTCGACGGAGTTCCCAACCTGGCGTTCCTGATCGGTTACACGAACGCGTCCTGGACGCTGAAGGTCGGCCTGGTCTGCGAGCACTTCTGCAGGTTGCTTGCGTACATGGACGAGCGCAGGTACGACACGTGCGTGGTCGAGCTGCCCTACCCACACATGGAGACGCGCCCGCTGCTCGACTTCAAGGCTGGGTACGTGCAGCGATCGCTGCACGAACTGCCGCGCCAGGGCACGCATTCGCCGTGGGAGCTGGCGATGAGCTACAAGACTGACGCGCGGGCGCTGCGCGACGGCCCGGTCGAGGACCGCAACCTGCGCTTTTCCCGCCTGCGCGAGCCGGACGCCGAGTCAGATCAGGTCTGGACGGCGACGAGCTTGACTGTCTGACCGGCTCTCAGCACGACGCTAAGCGTGAGCGACCCGCGCAGCTTGTGGGTGGCGGTGCACGAGACGACCGCCCCCTTGTTGATCACGTAGGCCCACACCTGGGTCGGCTTGCTCCCCGAGCGGCTGACGCGGAGCGTCAGCGTCCAGCCGGCGCGCTTGGCGATCCGGACCTGGGCAAGCAGCCTACGCGTGCTGGTCTTGACCGCTGACACCGAGGCCACGCGCGCGGACCCACCCATGGTCGTTGCGCCGGCTGTGGAGGAGCTGATCGGCCCGACCCAACGTGTGGTCACGCTCACGGTCTTGGTGTTGTTCGCCGTGCGGGTGACCGTGGTGACGGCCTTGATGTACCTGCCGTAGTCGGCCTTCCGCGGCTTGTAGGTGGTTGCGCCGTGCGTGTTGAGCAGCACGCAGCTGCGGCCGCAGCGATAGAAGCGGACGGTCGCGGTGGTGGTTGTTCTTGTGGTCGTGGTGGTGGTGGTCGTCGTGGTGGTGGTGGCGGTGGTGGTCGTCGTCGTGACGGGCGGATTCGTCGGCACCGGAGGAGCCGGTACCTGCGCGGTCGGCTGCGAGGCGGCTGGAATGCTCCCGCCGTTGTTGGTGTCGGTGACGACCACATCCAAATAGTCGCCTGCGTCACTGGTCGCCGGCGTGTAGGTTGCTGACGTTGCACCGCTGATCGCGGTCCAGGGCCCATTCGGGCTTGAGGACTCCTGCCACTGGTAAGTCGTGTCCTGGCAATCGACGCCGGACCAGTTACCGCGCGACGCGGAGAGCTGCTGGCCGATCGCCGCGGTGCCGGTGATCGTGGGCAGCGCGATGTTGACTGGAGCCGGCGTCGTCTGAGTCGTCGTGACCGTGTGGTCGTACCCGTACACGATTCCGAATTCGTTGCTGGCGACGATTCGGTAGTGGTACGTGCATGGCTGGCTGAGCGAAGAGAGCGTCCAGCTCGCGCTCTGAAATGCAGTGCCCGCGCTCAGCGCCGTCGCCGACGTCTGCGATCCGTAGGCGGTCGTGATGCCGTACTGCCAGTAGTAGGTCGGGTTAGCCGATCCAGATGAGTCGTTCGGATTCACCTTCGCGGAGACGTTGGCGGAGGTGGAGCCCGTGACGGCGGCGCTCGGCTGCAGGCCGATTCCCGGGCCTCCGGAGACGAGATCTCCGTCGATCGAGCCGTTTCCGGTTGGCCCGTCCCAGCCCGGGCCGGCGGTGCAGATCACGGTTTGGCCCGACGGGCATGTGCCGTCTGAGCCCGACGTGATGTCGTTCAGGAGCGGCGCGTAGATGTTGCTATAGGTCCAAGCCGGCGTCAGGCCGGGGATCCCGGCGATGGCTTCGAAGGCAGCTGTCAGCGGCGTGGACAGGCTTGTGCCGCCGACGATGCACCAGTTGTTCGCTGTGCCGCAGCCCTCGTCGCCAGGCTGCGAGTCGTAGATCTCCAGGCCGGTATTGGGATCGCCGTCAGCCGAGACGTCGTTGTAGGCGCGGCCGGAGCAGTTGGTTGTCGTACCGCTCTGAAACGAGGGCACCGACTGACTTCTGTCGCAGCCGGACTCGGTCCCGCAGGTGGACCCGTCTGCGCACGTCTGCTTCGACCAGGTCGATTCGTTGAAGCCGCGCGCAGCGCTCGAGCTCGTCGACAGCGACGTCCCGCCGACCGCAGTGACGTCGGGCAGCGCCGCGGGGTAGCCGACGTACGGGCCCGGATAGGAGTTATCGCCTGCGGCCGCGAGGATCGCGGCGGAGTTGATCGAGTTGTAGGGCGACGACGAAGGCCGCCGCGTCCGCGTTGGTGTCTTCGCCCCAGCTGAGCGAGATCTGATTTGCGCCCAGCCGAGCCGCGGTCGAGACGCCTGTCTCGAGGTCCTGCGGGCCGTAGTAGTCGTCGCTGTTGGCCTCGACCACGAGGATCTTGCACAGGGGGCAGATCGTGGAGACCGCATCGATGTCGAGCGACTCCTCGACGTTCCAGGAGCCGGTCTCGTCGTAGTTGTCGTTCGGCAGTGACGATGTCTGTCCATTCTGGTTGACCACTTCGAAGCAGCTGGTCGTGGTCGAACCGCCGCAGGTGGGTTGTAGGGGCAGCCCATTCGCGCTGCGGAACTGCTCCATATCGCTGTATGCGGTGGAGTCGCCATAGGCGTCGACGATCGCCACCGTGTCACCCGCACCGTTGTTGGCTGAAAGCCAGCTGGTGTCGTAAGCCCACTGCAGGTAGCCGGCGGTGTACTGGCCGGGCGCGGCGGCAGCGGACGCCGTGTGGGAGAGCAACCTCGCGTGGGGGACATGCAGGAGCGACACGGCGCGGCCGCTGCTCTTGACCGTCAGCACCTGTGCCAGGCAACGGATCTGTCCGGGCTGCGCGACCCCGCAGGCCGGCCTCGCAGTCAGCTGCGAGGCGTTATAGCCGGTGGCCTGCTTGAGCGCGCTCGAGGCCGTCGCAGCACCCGCTGTCGCCGAGTTTGTGGCAGCCGCACCGAGCACCGCGATGGCGGAGACGAACGCCACCGTGGCGCGGTGGAGTGAGGATCTGCGGAGTGACGACATCGGGAAAGCGCTTGCGACGAATATTGTCGGATCTCGGGCCGACGGGCTTGACAGTTCTTACAACACTCTTAACGCCTCAGCTGGGGTCAAGTTCTGCGGCATTCCGCCGATGATCCGTGCGTAGGCGATGTAGGGTTATCAGGCCGCACGACACCGGGGTATAGGCGGTCTGAGTAGGTGAGTATGAGCCAATCAGGACAATCAGCCCCTGCGCAGGGCGCGTCGAAGATGGCGAGCGGCTCCGAGGTGTTCATCGGGCGGCAGCCGATCTTCGATCGCGGCGAGCGTGTGTCCGGATACGAGATCCTGTTCCGCGCTGACGATCCGCAGCGTGCGAACGTGCTCGATGCGGAGGCGGCGACCGCAACGGTGGTGCTGAATTCACTGACCGAGATCGGGATCGAGCGCATCGTCGGCTCGCATGTCGCCTGGATCAACCTTTCGCGGGAGTCGCTACTGAGCGGCATCGCGACGATGCTTCCGCCGGCTGTCGCCGGAGTCGAGATTCTCGAAGGGCAGCTCGTCGATGACGCCCTTATCGCGGCCGTCAGGGAGCTGAAGAGCCAGGGCTACCGGATCGCGCTCGACGACTTCGAATTCCAGCCAGAGTTCGTGCCGCTGATCGAGTTGGCTGACGTCGTCAAGCTCGATCACCTCGCACTCGGGCCCGAGCGGTTCACAGCCCAGGTCAGCTGCTGAAGCCCTATCCCGCCGCGGTACTGGCGGAGAAGGTGGAGACGCAAGGAGGCGCACGACTTCTGCATGGCGCTGGGCTGCGACCTCTTCCAGGGCTTCTTCTACCAGAAGCCCGAGCTGCTGCACGAGCGACGCATCGAGCTCGCGCGCGGGCTCGATCCTGCAGGTCATCGTCGGCCCTGCAGAACACGGATCTCCAGTTCGACGAGCTGGAGCCGCTGATCGCTCACGACCTGCCACTGAGCCTGCGGCTGCTGCGCTACATCAACTCCGCCTTCTTCGGACTGCGTCACGAGGTCAGCTCGGTGCGTCAGGCGCTCGTGCTGCTCGGCATCGAGAACGTGCGTCAGTGGGCGACCCTGACGGTGATGGGCAGCATCGAGGGCAAGACGCCCGAGCTGACCTCGACCGCGCTGATCCGCGCGCGCTTCTGCGAGCTCGCCGGATCGACCTCCGGCCTGGACGGATCAGCGCTCTTCACGATCGGGATGTTCTCGCTGATGGACGCGCTGCTTGACGTCTCACTGGAGGAGGTGGCGGCGGAGCTGCCCTTCCCCGACGAGATGCGCGTTGCGCTATTGCGCCATGCCGGCCCGATGGGCCGCATCCTCGACGCTGCGACGGCACTCGAGAGCGGCTACTACGGCGATGCCAAGGCACTCGTCCCCGACGCCGCGAATCTCTACGTTCAGTCGCTGCTCTGGGCGCAGGAGGCCTCAGGCGCGCTGTTCGAGTCGATCGCGGCCTGACGGTTCGGAACGCGTTGACGCTGTAGTTTCCGTGCCTTGCGAGGCGTATGCTGGTTAGGGCCGATGCGCATCAGGCCGACAGTTCTGTTCGCGCTGACCGCCGTGTGTGCCTGCGCCGCCGGACCGGCGCTGGCGGCGGTGGCCGGCCAGGGATCATTGCCCGATGGTTCGTCCTATACCGGGACGTCGCCGCAGACGATCCCCCAAACGACGACCGCCTCCACGCAGGCGACCACTACCGGCACGGGCACATCCACGACCACGACCTCCACCCCGCCGCAGCTGATCGTCTGCATCGCCGCTGAGCAACGCACGATCGCTGCCGCGCTCAAGGTACGGGCGGCGACGATCCAAGAGCGCCAGTTCATCAGCACCAATGGCATGCCGCAGTGCAACTATGTGGTCGCGCGCGCCCACAGCGGCGGCCCACGGGGAAAGGTCGTGGTGACCGTAAACGTCGACAACGGCCCGCAGCCCCATTGGCGGTTGATGCGCAAGGTCGTCGAAGCGGGTCAGCTGTTCGGGCCGCCACCAAAGGGCTGGCGGGCTCCGTCGGCCGTTCATGGGCTCGGTGCCTACGCGTCATGGTTCTGGAACCTCAATCAGCTGATGGCACTCAACGTCGGCCACGAGTACCTGCTGACGGTCGGCGTCATCTGGCATCACGCGACCAAGGCTGAGCTGCGCAACGTCGCGTTCAAGGCGACCCTGGTGTACCGGCGCATCGTGCGGCTGACCGCGTAGTCCTGGAATCCGGCGGGTAAGGGGGTGCGATGAGCAAAGTCAACGGGAAGGTCTGTGTAGTCACCGGCGCCGGTTCCGGCATCGGCCGCGAGCTGGCGCTCGAACTCGGGCGTCGCGGCGCGCGGGCGATCGCGATCTCCGATGTGAACGATGAGAACCTGGCGGAGACCGCACGGCTGCTGGCAGAGCAGGCGCCGGCGCGCGGCCGTCCACCAGCAGCATCTGGACGTGGCCGAACGCGATGCGTTCATCGCGCTATGCGGACGCGGTGGCGGGCGAGTTCGGTGTCGTGCACCAGATCTACAACAACGCCGGCATCGCGTCGGGCAAGACGATCCGCGAGGCCAACTTCGAGATCTACGACAAGGTGATCGGCGTCAACCTGTTCGGCGTCATTCACGGCACCAAGGTCTTCCTGCCACACCTGATCGCCTCAGGCGACGGCCACGTGACCAACATCTCGAGCCTGAACGGCTTCATGGCGCAGGACGAGCTGAGCGCGTACTGCACGACCAAGTTCGGCGTGCGCGGCTTCACCGAGACGCTGCGTATCGAGATGCTCCGTGACAAGCTGCCGGTCAAGGTCACCGTCGTGCATCCCGGCGGCGTCAAGACCAACATCGCCACCAACGGCCTGCAGCACGCCGCGGAACTCGGCTACGAGGTCAGCGACCACGAGCGCCGCCGCGTGCAGGCCTACAACGAGAAGCTTCTGCGGATGCCGGCGGCCGTCGCGGCCAAGATCATCATCGACGGCGTCGAGAACGACAAGCCGCGCGTGCTCGTCGGCAACGACGCCAAGGTCATCGACAAGATCGTGCGGCTGGCCCCGGCCAGCTATCCGCGCCTCACGCTGGCGCTCAACAAGCTCGCCAAGATGGCCGCTAAGTAGCCGCGGCGACCGGAACCTTCACCGGGTCAGTGGCCAGCGGGCCACTGGCACGACGATCACGCAGGATCACCGTGCTGCCCTGCTTCGGGCTGATCGTGATGCTGCGGCGGATCGAGGGTTCGGGCGCCGGAGACGCCGGGCTCCACGCGTGAAGCGGCGCAGCACCTCGCTGATCACGATCTTCATCTCCTGCAGCGCGAACGCAGCGCCCAGGCAGCGGCGGCGGCCGCCGCCGAACGGGATCCAGGTGTAGGTGCCCGGGTTCTTGTCGAGGAAGCGCTCCGGCCTGAAGGCGAAGGGCTCGGGATAGACCTCGGGGTCATGGTGCAGCATGTACGGCGCCGGGATCAACGCGACTCCGGCCGGGTACTCGAAGCCGCCGATCGTGACCGGGAGCCTTCAGGTAGCGCGGCTCGACCTGGGGGAGGACCGGGCGCAGGCGCAGGCTCTCGTTGATCGTCGCGGTGAGGTAGGCGTCGCCCTCGCCCGAGTCGATCTCGTCGGTGAGGCGGGCGGCGACCTGCGGCTCGCGGGCGAGGTGCATGAACGTCCAGGCCAGCTGCGAGGCGGTGGTCTCGTGGCCGGCGACGAGCGCGGTCATCAGCTCGTCGTGGATCTCCTGGTCGCTCATCGGCGAGCCGTCCTCGTGCGTTGCGGCGAGCATCATCGCCAGCACGTCGCGCGCCTCGGGGTCGGCGGTGCCCTGCTCGAACGCCGCACGGCGATCGTGGATCTCGTCGAAGATCAGGTGCCGCGACCGCGCCCGCAGGCGGCGGAACTGCGCGCATCGTCGGCCACCAGCCGAGGTAGCGGTCGGCGACGGGGAGGATGATCGAGAGCGGGCGGTCGGCCAGCGCGAGGATGCCGGTCAGCGTTTCGCGCAGGTCATCCAGGCGCGGGCCCTTCTCCATGCCGAAGACCGCGCGCAGGATCACCTCGAGCGTCAGCGCCTGGAGGTGCGGGTGCAGGGAAAGCGGCGTGTCCGTGGGCCACGTGTCGAGCTCGGCGTCGGTGAGCTCGCGCATCAGGTCGATCAGGAGCTTCATGCGGTCGCCGTGGAAGGCCGGCAGCAGCAGGCGCCGGTGCTCGAGGTGCAGGTCCTCGTCCAGCAGGATCAGCGAGTAACGCCCGAGGATCGGCTCGAGTACGCGCGCGCCCTGGCCGGGGTGGGCGACATCCGGCGCCAGCTTGAAGATCTCCTTGACCTCGTCGGGGTCCGAGATCATCACCAGCGGTGGCTGGAAGGGGAGGTTCACCGTGACCCGGCGGCCGTAGCGGCGCATGACCGCCACCATCGACATCCCAGGGCGCAACCAGGTGCCGAGCAACTGCGCTGCGGGCGGTAGCGGCGGCCCCGGCGGCAGCTGGCTCAGAAGCTCACGCTTGGACGGCTTCTGCTTCGACGGCATGGCCTTGATCCTCCTCCGGGGAATGTGAATGGGGGTGTGTTTGCGAGCTGCGAGAAGCGCAGGGCCGGATCCTCGACCGGGCCCTCACGCAGCACGGCGCGATCGACGTTGGGGTTCATCGCGAGCTGCCACGGCGGAATCGGCACCCTGGCGCGGGAAGTCGTTGACCGACGCGCATCACGTAGCCCGCGCGTGAAGTCGAGCAGCGGTCCGGTGTGGCTCAGGGCGTGAGCGTCGGGCGTGGGGGTGACCTGGTCGTGGCCGGCGGCGTCCATATAGCTCAGGAGACGCGTGAAGTGCTCGCAGACGAGACCGACCTTGAGCGTCCAGGAGGCGTTCGTGTAGCCGATCAGGAAGGCGAAGTTCGGCACGCCTGAGAGCATCATCCCCTTGTAGGCGAGCGCGTCGGCGAGCTCGACCGGCTCGCCGTCGACCGTCAGGGCGATGCCGCCCAGCGGGAGCAGCCGCAAGCCGGTCGCCGTGATCACGATGTCGGCCTGGAGCTCGCGCCCGGACGCCAGCCGGATGCCGTTAGCGGTGAAGGTGTCGATCCGGTCGGTGACGATCTCCGCGAGGCCGCGGCGGATCGTCCTGAAGAGGTCGCCGTTCGGCACGACGCACAGACGCTGATCCCACGGGTCATAGCGCGGCCGGAAGTGCACGTCCACCGGATAGCCCTCTGGAAGCTGCTTGATGGTGAGGTGCCGGATCAGGCGGCGGGCGGCCTTCGGGAAGCGCTGGCAGAACCTGTAGACGCCGGTCTGGATCGCGATGTTCTTGCGCCGCGTCAGCGCGTACCCGCGCTCTGGGCCGAGGATGCGGTTCGCCAGGTTCGCGAGCGCGTCCTTCTGCGGCAGCGAGACGATGTAGCTCGGTGATCGCTGCAGCATCGTGATGTGGGCGGCGCGCTCCGCCATCGCCGGGATCAGCGTTACTGCCGTTGCGCCGCTGCCGATCACCACCACCTGCTTGTCGGCGTAGTCGAGGTTCTCCGGCCAGCGCTGCGGGTGCACGACTTGGCCCTGGAAGTCCGTGAGACCGGGAAGCTCGGGTGTGTAGCCGGCGTCGTAGTGGTAGTAGCCGGTACCGGCGAACAGCCAGTTGCAGGTGACCTCGGTGGTCTCGCCCGAGTCGAGATGCTCGATGGTCACCGTCCAGCGAGCATCCTCGCTGCGACCAGCCGGCCGCTGTGACCTTGCGGTTGGTGCGGATCCTGCGGTCGATCAGGTTTTCATGTGCGGCCTCGTTGATGTAGTCGAGGATCTCGGCGCCGTCCGCGATCGCGAACTCGCTGCGCCAGGGCTTGAAATCGAAGCCGAACGTGTGCAGGTCCGAGTCAGAGCGGATGCCGGGATAGCGGAACAGGTCCCACGTGCCGCCGATGCGCTCGCGGGCCTCGACGATCGCGTAGCTGCGTTGGGGGTGGTGCTTCTGGAGGTAGTAGGCGCAGCCGATTCCGGAGATTCCGGCCCCGACGATCAGGACGTCGAGGTGCTCCGTTTCCGGGCGGGCGCTGCGGTGTTCAGTGGTTGCGGTCACATCGCCATGATCGCTGCCGCACGTAAGTGGAGCCATGGTCGTCTGCCCAATATCCGACGCGGATATTGTGCAAACTGCACGGCATTGCTGCGCTAGGATACGGGCATGGCGACGGCCTCAACGTCTGCTGGTGTCTCGCCCCGCGTGGCGGAGCTGATCCGCCAGGGGGCTGAGATCGTGGTCGCACTGCCCGAGGATGTGATCGCCGAACTCGATGAGGTGGCCCTCGCGGCGATGCCGCATGAGATCGCGGACGACCCCGGGCTCGCCGCTGGGATCAGGCGGACCAATCGCGGCTTCGTGCGAGCCTGGGCCGAGGCCAATCTGCGCGAACCGGGCGCCGAGGTGACTCCCACGATCGGGCCGGAGATGCTCGCGATCGCGCGTGACCTCGTGCGACGCGGGCTTGATGACTCCACACTGGAGGCCTTCCGCGTAGGCCAGAACATCGTCTGGAGACGATGGATGAGCATCGCCTTTGCGCTGACCGACGAGCCCCGCGAGCTGGCCGAGTTGCTCGACCACACCGCCCAATCGATCTTTGCGTTCGTCGACAGCACGCTTGCGGTGATCTCCCTGCAGATGCAACGCGAGCGCGACGAGCTCAAGCGCGGAACCCACACGATGCGGTTTGAGACCGTCACGCTGGTCATCGACGGTGCCCCGATCGCCCGGGATCGCGCCTCGGCGACACTCGGATATGAGCTCGGCCAGCGTCACACGGCGGCGATCGTCTGGGGCGATCGGGCGACTGAGGACCACAGCCTGCTCGACCGCGCGGCCGAGGCCCTTGCCCAGGCGAGCGGAGCCCGCCGGCCTTTCACGGTCGTTGCCAGCGCGTCGACGCTGTGGGTCTGGATCCCCGGCTCGGAGGACCCCGACCTGGGGCGGCTCGAGCGCCTGATCGCCGAGCTGCCCGGGGTGAGGATCGCCATCGGCCCAGCCGGAGATGGGATCGATGGATTCCGCGCAAGCCATCTGGCCGCCACCGCGACGCAGCGGCTGATGGTTCGTGTCGCCGCCGAGGTGCGCGTTGCCACCTACGACGCTGTTGAGATTGTCGCGCTGGTGACGGCCGATGAGTCGCGAGCGGGGGAGTTCGTCGCGCGCACGCTGGGCGAGCTCGAGTCGGCGCCGCTACCGCTGCGCGAGACTGTGCGTACTTACCTGCGGCTGCAGTCCAACACGTCGCGCGCCGCCGAGGCACTGTTCACCCACCGCAACACCGTGCTCGCGCGGCTCAATCGGGCCGAGCAACTGCTTCCCCGCCCGCTCGAGGAGAACAGCCTCGCGGTGGCCGTGGCGCTCGAGGTGGTGCACTGGCGTGGCGAGTGAGGCGCGCATCCCGGCTGAGCCGCCCGTGATCCCGGGTGTCCGACGCTCACGTGTGCAGGTGCGTGGCGTGGACTTCCTGGTCTCGGAAGCCGGACCGCCGGATGGCCTGCCGGTGCTCGCGCTGCATGGCTGGCCTCAGCACCACTACGAGTGGCGGGATCTGCTGGCCGATCCCCCCGAGGGACTGCGCATCATCGCCCCGGACCTGCCGGGCTATGGCTGGTCCGGCCCAGCTCCGCATGCGTGGCAGAAGGAGCAGGTGGCCTCGGACGTGCTCGCCCTGCTCGACCAGCTCGGTCTGCGCCGCCTGATACTGGTGGGGCACGATTGGGGCGGGTACATCGGCTACCTGCTGGCGCTTCGTGAGCCTGAACGTTTCAGCGCCTACCTGCCGCTGAACATCATCCACCCGTGGCAGACGCGCGGCGCGATGCTGCCGCACCTCTGGCGCTTCTACTACCAACCGCCGATCGCCTTCCTCGGTGAACGCCTGCAGCGCGACACGGAGTTCGTCTACCGCGCGATCCGCGGCAGCCTCTATGACCGCTCGCGCGTCTCGCGTGAGGACGTGCGCTGGTTCAGTGAGCGCATGCGGGAACCGGTCTGCGCCAGAGCGGGGCGCGATACCTATCGCACCTTCCTCGTGCATGAGCTGCCATCGGCGGCGGGGCACCCGGAGAAGCGCAGGCTGACCGTGCCGACGCGGGCAGTGTTCGGGGCGGGTGACCGTGCGCTGCACTGGTCGCTTGCCTCGGCCGGCACCGCCGGCGCCGATGACTACCAGCTCGAGCTGGTCGCCGATTGCGGCCACTTCATCGCGGATGAGCTGCCGGGGGTCGTGCGTGCGCGGCTGTCGGCACTCGTGCGCGAGTTCCCACCCTTCTGACTCCGTCTGTAACAGTTCGGCGCGAACTGGGACCAAAGCTCCAGAACGTCAAACGATCTGGAGGTCAACATGCTCTCTGCCCGCAAATTGGGCGCGGTGGCGGCAGCAGGCACCGCAGCCGCGCTGATGGCCACGGCAGGCTCCGCCGCAGCACGGCAGGTCTCACACGATGCCGGTCACTGGGGTGCCGGTGCGGACGTCTTCGTGCAGACCGACAACCTCGCAGGTAACGCGATCGCCGTCTACGACCGAAGCAATGACGGAACGCTGACCGCTGCTGGGACCTACCCGACCGGCGGTAACGGCGGCCAGCTCTTCGACTCGGTGGTCGACCACCTCGGCTCCCAGGGTTCGCTGCAGTACGACGCCAGCGCGAATCTGCTGTTCGCCGTCAACGCCGGCAGTGACAGCGTGTCGGTGTTCGAGGTGCACGGGGACCAGCTGCATCTGCGCCAGATCGTCGGCTCTGGTGGCGACTTCCCGGTGAGCATCGCCGTCCACGGAGATCTCGTCTATGTGGTGAATGCACGGGATGGAGGTTCGATCCAGGGCTACGGGTTGATTGGTGGCGGGCTGGTCCCGATTCCGGACTCGCAGCGCTCGCTCGGATTGGATCCGTCGGCGACCCCGCAGTTTGTGAACACGCCCGGTGACATCGCCTTCAGCCCTGACGGCAGGCAGCTGCTGGTCACGACCAAGGCAAACACCAACGCGATCGACGTATTCGCGCTCAGTAGCTCCGGGCGACCGTCGGCGACGCCCGTTGTCAACACCGAGGCGGGCGATGTTCCGTTCGCGCTGGCGTTCACCGGCGCGGACCAGCTCGACGTCGGCGAGGCGGGCCCCAACGCGGTTGCCAGCTTCAAGCTGAGCGGCAACGGCACGCTCACCCCGATCGACTCGGTTGGAACCGGTGGCGTTGCCACCTGCTGGGTGATCAGCGACGGTCATGTGCTGTTCGCGGGCAACGCCGGCAGCGCGACCGAGAGCTCGGTGCTGAGTGCGCCATCCGGCGCCCTCTCGTTGACGGCGACGACGGCCACCGATCCCGGCACAGTCGACGCCGCCACCTCGCCGAACGGGCAATTTCTCTATGTCCAGACCGGCGGCAACGGCATCGTCGATGAGTTCCGCGTCGGCTCCGCCGGCTCGCTCACCGGGATCGGCAGCGTGACGGTCCCGGACGCCGTGGGCGGACAGGGGATCGCGACGTCCTGACCTAGACCGATACTGCGGGGGAGCCGGTCCGCTGACCGGCGCCCCCGTGCTCGGTTCGTGTCAATCCACAGCCCCCGTATCCGCTGGCCCCGCGGCCGTAAATCACCGGCCGATGAGGATCTGCAGCTGCTCATGCGCCTGCGCTCAGGCGATGAGGATGCCTTTGTCATGCTCGTCAGCCGCAACCACGATGCGATGTTGCGCCTTGCCAGAACATTCGTTCACAGCCACGCCGTCGCCGAGGAGGTCGTACAGGAGACCTGGCTTGGTGTGCTCCGCGGGATCGACCGCTTCGAGGGTCGCTCGTCGCTGCGCACGTGGCTACTCGCGATCCTCGTCAACCGAGCTCGCAGCACCGGTACACGTGAGGCGCGCAGCGTTGCCGCGTCGGACTCTGAGGGGTTCGTCGCTGCAGTCGATGCCTCGCGCTTTGACAGCGCCGGCGCCTGGAGCTCCCCGCCCGAGCAGTGGGTCGACGACGTGGAGGAGAGGATCGGCGCCGAGGCGCTCCGCAGTCAGATCGTTTCCGCGCTCACGGAGATGCCCGAGCGCCAGCGCGCAGTGGTCATGCTCCGCGACGTCGATGGCCTGCGCAGCGACGAGGTCTGCCAGGTGCTGGATCTGACGCCGGCCAATGAGCGCGTGCTCCTGCACCGCGGTCGCAGCCGTCTGCGCCAGGCGCTCGAGGACGAGATCGGAGCGCTGGGGTCATGAGACTGCTGCGCCCTGAAGAGATCCCGTGCCAGGAGGTCGTCGAGCTGATCAGCGACTACCTTGAGGGCGCTCTGCCGGCCCGCTCGCGGCGCCGGCTCGAGCACCACCTTGCCGGCTGCCCGCACTGCACCGCCTATCTCGCGCAGATGCGAGAGACCCTCAGGCTGACCGGACGGTTGGTGCCAGAGGATCTCTCACCGGAGATGCAGCGCGAGTTCTCCGACGTCTTCCGGAAGTGGCGGACCGAGCAGTAGGCGCGTTTGTCTCTAGCCCTTCTCGTGAGGGCAGACGGCCAGGTTCTGCGGTCGATTCGTCTTATCGATCGCCGCCCCTGCCACGATCGAAGGCCTTTGCGTCCCGATTGATCTGAGCCTCGTTGAGCTGACTGGCCGGTGCCGTACCCGCGAACACCTTGCTGATCAGCTTCACGTCGACGGCCAGCTGGGCACTGGTGGTGACGAAGCGCTTAATCACCTGCAGGTCCGAACGCCGCGGTGCCAGGGTGATCAGGCAGCGCCCCATGAAGTCTCGTGCGAGGACCTGGGAGCGCAGCTCTGCCTCGGACTCGTACACCGACTTGGCGGCCCGGCTGATCACCACATACTCAGGCTCCAGACAGGAGATGAGCTGCAGCTGTGCAGTGCCCAGTCCACCGGTCGTGCCCGTCGTTGTGGTGCCGGTGGTCGTCGTGCCGGTGGTCGTCGTCCCGGTCGTGGTGGCGCCGGTGGTGGTCGTCCCGGTCGTGGTGGTGCCGGTGGTGGTCGACCCTGTCGGCGTGGTGGTGGTGCTGGTCGTCGAGAACGCCGTGCACCTCTCGATCTGCGCATAGAAGCCGGACAGCGCCTGGTCGATACCCATTGCCGTGTTGCAGTTCGACCGGATGCTGCTGAGCAGCTTCGTCGATTGACCGAGCTTGTCGCATATCGCGTAGCCCTGATTCCAGGTCGCCCGCTTGTCCTTCTCAAACTTCTTGAGCGCGACCTGTTGCTTCGTCAGCTGCGTGTACTCGTCCGCCGTCAATGTGCCTTTGGGTGCGGATACGGCCGCGACCGCGGTGGCGGACGCTGAGACAGCGAACGCACAGACTGCGGCGACGGCGATGACGATTTGGTGTGGTCGGAGCATTGCTACCAGCCTACTCACGCATGCGGGCATGCCGAGAGCTTCTGCGGTCCATGTTCGCCAAGGACCGCGCGGGCGGAGCTCTCGAACCTCGCGACGTCGTCGTCGATCTGAGTCTGATTTAGGTCGCTGGAAGGCGCCTGGCCCTTCGTCACCTTGATCAGCACCGTCACGTCATGGGCCAGCTTCGTGGTGCTCGACGCGAACACGCTCTCCTTCTTGAGGTCCGCGGGCGTCGACGCCAGCGTTGCGAGGCAGGTGCCGGTGAAGCCCCGAGCCACTGCCTGCTTGCGGGCTGCCGAGTCGGATCTGTAGATCGCTCCGGCGTAGCGCTCGAGGGCCTGATAGCGCGGGTTCAGGCAGATGATCGTCTGGGTCAGAGCCGGCTGCAAAGAGGTCGTCGTGGTGCCGGTGGCCGTCGCTCCGGTGGTAGTCGTACCGGTTGTGTGTGTCGCCGCGGCGACACACTTCGCCTGTTGTGAAGGGAAGTCGGCGAGCGCTTCGAGCGCGTTCATGCTGTCCAGGCAGCTCGTACGCTGCGTTCGCATCAGCGCCGTGGTTCCGCCGAGCACGCGGCAAGCGGCGCGAGCCTTGGCCCAGTTGATCGCCTTGGCGCTCGCTGACCTGTTCAGTGCGGCAGTCGCAGCTGAGAGCTGCCGGTATTCGGTGCTGCTCAGGGACGCCCTGGGGGCCGCCGCCATTGCCGAGAGAGGCGTGCCGACTGCGACTGCGCTGGAGAGGGCGGCAAGCGTGATGGCGACTCGCAGGGCTCGACGCATTGATCGAGCGTAGGTGATGCATGTGTCGAAGCGGTTAGGCAGTCTCGCCGGCGAGACTGCCTAACCGCCTCTGACGGCCTCAGGCTGAAAGCAGTGCTCCACGCCGTACGGGGCGCCTGCGCGCGGCCGTGGTGCCGGCGCGATTCACGCGGGCGACCCGGCCTGACTCGCAGTCGCGTGCGCGCGCCTGCCGCGGCTCTCGTTGCTCGGTCGGCTCGGAGGAGGCGCCGGCAAGCGCGCGAATGTAACCCGCGACAACGCCGTCGTGGACGCGCTGTGCGGTGGAACGGGCGACTGAGGGAGCCCGGAATTCGATCGCTGTGTTGGACATGGTGCCTCCTTTGGTCTGGGGTCGGCCCGCAGCCATGTGGAGGCTGCCTCCGGAACTATAGCGGAGGATGCCTCCGTTTCAAGCGATTTGTGCGAGATCCGATCGAGCCGGTCAGGCGGCCATGCTTGGATGGCCTCGTTGGTTGTCGAGGTCGAGCACGAACCACACCGCTTTGCCGCCCGCGAGTGAGCGGGTGCGGCGGACGCCCCAGGAGCTCGACAGCATTTCCACCAACGCGAGCCCCCGACCGGTCACGGCATCCGGATCGACGCCTCGGACCACCGGCCGTCCCGGGCCGCGATCGCTCACGGATATCCGGATCCTGCGCTGGTCAGCGCCAATGCGCACCTGAAAGCTCGAGTCGGTGTGCCGCACGGCGTTGCCGGCAAGCTCGGAGACGAGCAGCTCGATGACCTCGAGTAGGTCGGCCGAGAGCCCGGAGAGCTCGTGCAGCGCAAACTTGCGTGCGGCCCTGACCGCCGCCGGATCGTTCGGAAATCTACGGGTGCTGGTCATGTCGGATTGAGCCGCGTGTTCAGGCCCATCGCCTCGATCACGCGACGGATCAGCGGCCGAGCGTTGTGAACCTCGACTCGTTGCACGCGCTGGCTCCAGCTGACCCAGAGTGCGATTGCAGAGCTGTCGGCGAAGCGCAGCTGCTCGACGTCGAGCACCAGCAGATCCGTCGCCGCTGCGACGGTGTCATCGACCGCGGTCGCCAACTCCGCGACCGTCGCCAGGTCGAGCTCGCCGCCCAGCGCGAGGACGACGCGCCCGGCGGCATTGCTCACGACCCGGTGGCTCAGCCGGGGAGCGTCAGCGTCTAGCTCACCCATTGGACCCCCACGATCGCGGTGTCGTCGACCGACTCCGGTTCTCTAACGCGCTCAAGGATCTGGTCCATCATCTCAGTGAGATCGCCGCTCGCATCCACCGCCGTGAGCCGTAGTCGCTCGAGCCCCTCGTCCAGGCTTTCCCCGTGGCGTTCGATCAGTCCGTCGGTGAAGCCGAGCAGGCTGGCGCCGCGGGGAACGGCGAAGCTGCTGGACTCATAGGAGCTGTTTGTGTCCACGCCGATCGGCAGGCCGACCTCGGAGTGCAGGAACTCGCTCTTGCCATTGTGGACCAGGAGTGGAGGTAGGTGCCCAGCGCTGGTGACGTGCACCGAGTGCGCCGCCAGGTCGATGACCATGCAGAGGACTGTGGCCAGTTGGCCTTGCTCGCGCAGCGATCTCAGCGTTGAGAGCTTGGGCAGGAAGATCTCAGGCGGGTCAGTGTGCGCGGCGTACTGGATCGCCGAGCGCACAGAGGCCATCGCGGTCGCGGCACGTATTCCGCGCCCGGACACATCTCCGACCACCAGCAGCAGCCGATCCGGACCGAGCCGGATCATGTCGTACCAGTCGCCGCCGATGTCGACTCCGGGCATGCCGGCGTCGTAGAGCGCGCCCACACGCAGACCCGCGATCTGCGGAAGCTCCTCCGGGAGCAGCGCGATCTGCAGGCTCTGCGCGATGTCCCTCTGCTCGGCATACAGGCGGCGGTTCTCCGCCGCAAGTTGCTGTGCCCGGCGGCCGCCCCAGATCAGCCGGAACGTGAGGAAGCTCGCGCCGATCATAAGCAGCACGCCGACGATCGCAATGACCCAGGGCATCAGCTCAGGCAGCGTCCCGCCGAGTGGCTGCCGGGCGCTGATCACGACGGCGAGCGTGTCACTGCCGAATGGGATGTCGCTCAGCACATGCTGGCCGGGCAGCGGAAGCGTGCGCACCGTGCTGAGCAGCAGGCGCGAGCGGACCGGCTGCTTTCCCACATAGACGGCGATGTCCACGTTCGAATAAGCCGAGTTCGAGGGCAGGCGGGTGAAACGGCTCTTCGGGAGTGCCTGCTCGGCCTCAACCACAAATTCGCCGGGCTTTGATCCGGCGTAGGCGTAGGCAAGCCGTGGCTGTGTCGCGTGCAGCAACCCCCTCACCGTGAGCTCGGTCCGAGCACCTGTGCGGGTAGCGGCCAGCCGCATGATCGGCACGACTCCGCCGCGTGCCTGCCGCAGTTCGGGCTGCGACCCCACGGTCAGCACCGGGCCGTCATCGAGCTTCCCGACGCGCCACAGCGACATCGACGTGAACTGACGACCGGTGCCGACGTAGGTGGCGGCGAACTGCGAGAACTTCGCCTTGTTGGCGCCGGTCAGGTCGGCGAGTGCGACCGCCGCTCCGAGCGGCGTCTGCACGTCTGGCAGCGCGGAGGTGAGGACTGACCCCACCTCCTTGCTCCTCAGCTTGAGCAGATGCTTCTCGTTCGAGTCGGCAAGCTCAGCCGAAATCAGCGCGAGCCCTGCGGTGACCAGAACCCCGACGACCAACACCAGCCAGACCCACCGGTAGGACCACCGCACGAACCGGAGCCGCTTTGAGGGATCGTCCGCGTGTCGCGGCGGCGCGCTCAATTGCGGCGCGCTCTCTTGCGGCGCGCTCGCTGGCTGACGCTCCTCGGCTGCTCCCTCCACGACGCGGCGATCATCTCATGTTCGGCTGAAGAACTCCGCCTCCTGCCGGCCGAGCTCGGTCGCCGGCGGCTCCCCATGCAGGTATTCGGCGGCGATCGCCCCCCAGTTGGCCCCGGCCCGGAGTGTCTGCAGGACGATCGCGACGATTCCGTGCATGCGTCGGATCAGGGCGGCGTCGGGCGGCAGCGTGAACTGGTTGACCTGGTTCTTGATCGCCGCCCGTTCGTCTGCGTCGGGCCGCGGCTCCCGCTCACCGTCTCGGTGCTCGCCAGGCTCGGCGAAGCGGTGCTCGCCGGGTACCGCATACCACTTGATTGCCCGCTGCATCAGACGCAGCGCGAACTCCGCGTCGACGGCATCTGCACGGTCCTCGGGCAGGTACCCACCTGCGACCAGGGCCGCCTTCAGCGCGACGCGGATCCGCTGCTCGAACCGACAGCGGCGATCATTCGTTCGGCGAGCACCCTGGTCGTCGCCACGTCACGAAGCAGTCCAAAGTCAAGGAAGCAGACTCTCCCGTCGGGACACAGCAGGTAATTGCCCGGGTGCGGGTCGCCGAGCGCGATGCGGTCGCGGTACAGCAGTCCGAAGAAGAACCTGAACACGATCTCCCCGTAGCGATCGCGCTCTGCCTCTGAGGCTCCTCGGACCGCCTCGAACCGCTCGCCCGCGACGTAGTCCAACACCAGTGCGCGCTGCGTCGAAAGATCGGTGTAGACGCGCGGTATCCGGATGAACGGGTGCCCGCGCATCAGACGCTCGATCCGGCGCTGATGCTGCGCCTCGAGCTCGTAGTCGAGCTCCTCACTGATGCGCTCACGCATCTCCACGGCGAGCCCTTTGGCGTCGAGGCCAGGGGCCAAGCGCTTGATCAACGGCACGAGCAGCATCGCGTTGCGCAGGTCGGTTTCGACCGCCTCGGCGACTCCCGGGATACTGAACCTTCACCACAACCTCCGCGCCGTCGAGGGTGGTGGCGCGATGGACCTGCCCGATCGATGCCGCAGCGAAGGCACGCTCATCGAAGTCGGAGAAGACACTGGAGAGTGGGCCGCCGAACTCCTTGCGCAGGAGCTTCTCCAGGCGCGCGAACGTGACCGGCGGGACGCCGTCACGGAGTGTCGCGAGCTTCTGCTGAAGCTCGGCCTGCTGCTCCTCGGGGAGGCCATCGAAATCGATCATCGAGATGATCTGGCCGACCTTCATCGCCGCACCGCGCATGCGACTCAGTTGATCGACGATTTCATGCACGAGCGCTGCCGTGCGCTCCTGCTCTGCGGCGGCTGCGCGCTCGGGCGTGCGCACACGGTTGGCGGCTCGCATCCCGGCCCAGCGCACTCCCTGTCCCGCCGCCAACCCGCCCACTCGCGCCGTCCGCGCGACGCGGCCGGAGGGCAGTTTCTTGGCCTCAGGAGCAGGCAGCTCCTTCGCCTCGGGAGCAGGATCCTCGTCGGCCGCCACGATACGCCGAGGCTAGCGGGCGCCCTGGGCTGGCATTCTTGCCTGAGATGAAGAGGCACCTTCTTGAGATGTCGACGGAGCTGACGACATGAGTCGCCGCGGTCTCGCGCTGTTCGGCGTGATGTGCGTCATCTGGGGCATCCCGTATCTGTTGATCCGCGTCTCCGTGCGCGAGTTGTCCCCGGCCTTCCTCGTGTTCGCCCGCACAGGCTTCGCCGCGCTGCTGCTTCTGCCGCTTGCGGCCCGGCGCGACGAGCTGCGCGTGCTGTTGCCGCGCTGGCGGCCGGTGGTCCTCTTCGCGATCGTGGAGATCGCGGTGCCCTGGTTGCTCCTGTCGCGCGCCGAGCAACGGCTGACCAGCTCATTGACCGGGCTGCTGATCGCGGCAGTGCCACTGGTCGGCGCCGTGGTCACGGCTGCGGCCGGCAGCGCGGATCGGCTCGATGGCCGCGCATGGTTTGGGCTGCTGGTCGGCGTCCTCGGCGTCGCGGCGCTGGTCGGGCTCGACTTCGGTCGCGTGGGAGTCGTCCCGCTGATCGAGCTCTGCGTTGTGGTCGTCGGGTACGCAACCGGGCCGATGATCCTTTCGCGGCATCTGTCGGGACTCCCGTCGCTGGGTATCGTCGCCGCCTCGCTCACGCTGACCGCGGTGGCCTACGCGCCTGTGGCAGCGCTGCAGTTACCGGCGCACGTGCGTCTCGACGTGATTCTTTCGGTCGCCGGCCTCGCGGTCCTGTGCACCGCGGTGGCGTTCCTGCTCTTCTTCGATCTGATCGCCGAGGTGGGTCCGGTACGGGCCACCGTGATCACCTACGTGAACCCGGCGGTGGCGGCCGTGCTCGGCGTCGCGCTGCTGGGGGAGCGCTTCACCGCCGGCATGGGCGTCGGCTTCGCGCTCGTCCTCGCGGGATCGGTCCTCGCCACTCGGCGCAGCGCTCCGCGCCAACCCGCGCCGACGGTCGTGGAGGCGGCGCCAGGCTAGTCGGGCCACCGCCGCGGTGAGTTAGCCTCCTCTCAATGAGGCAGAGCGTCTCGCTGATCACCCTGGGCGTCTCCGACTACGAGCGCGCCAAGGCGTTCTACGAGGCGATCGGCTGGACCGCGGCCATGGACGTCGAGCAGACGGCCTTCTTCCAGGCCAACGGCGTTGTCCTCGTCCTCTGGAGCCGCGAGAAGCTCGGGGAGGATGTGGGTCTGACCGACGATGGCGCACGCTGGAGCGGGGTCGCGCTGGCGCACAACGTCGCCTCAACGGGCGAGGTCGACGCGGTGATCGACCTTGCGCGCCGCAGCGGTGCCGAGGTGGCTCGCGAGCCGTCGCCCACCTTCTACGGCGGATACGCCGGCTACTTCCGCGACCCAGACGGTCACCTGTGGGAGGTCGCCCACAATCCGGGGTTCGGTCTGGCCGACGACGGCAGCGTGATCCTGCCCCAGGCTTGAGGCCCACACGTCGGCTGCCTCCCGCTCGCCGAACCTCAGTCAGGCCGTCACGTAGAGCACGTGCGGCAGCCCCGCGTGCGTGAAGTCCTGTTCGTAGTGAAGGCCGAGCTTCTCCATCACGCGACGCGAGGCCACGTTGTCCGTGCGCGTGAAGGCCACGACTCGCTCGAAGCCTGCCGTGTTCGCGCACTGCAGCGCATGGCGACCGAGCTGGGTGGCGATGCCGCGCCCCCACATCTCTCTGGCCACGGCCCAGCCGATCTCGAGCTCGCTGCGCGCCGCGACACGGCTGTGCTGTAGCACCGACCATCCAGCACAGCGCCCTTCGCTGAAGGCCATCGACGCCCCGAAACCGTGTGCGGCCCAGTGCGCGACCTTACGCGCGATGATCCCCTCGCACTCCGCGCGCGTGAACGCGCCCTCCTGTCCAGCGCCGCGAAGCCAGCGGGCAACCTCCACGTTGCCCAGGACCTCGAACAACGGCTTCGCGTCATCGGCGGTCATGGGCCGGATTTCGAGCATGTCCCGAAGTTACAGATGCGAAGATTCGGACCCGTGGTCACCTGGCACGAGTTCCAGCAGCGGGAGCCGGAATTCGCCGAGCGCGTGCGGGGGCTGTTCGACGCTCACAGGCACAAGACGATCGCGACGCTGCGGGCTGACGGCTCGCCGCGGATCTCCGGGATCGAGGCGCGCTTCAGTGACGGCGAGCTGACGTTCGGCTCGATGCCCAACGCGCGCAAAGGGGCGGACCTACGCCGCGATCCGCGGTTCGCGCTGCACAGCGCGACGGTCGATCCGATCGACGGAGCGGAGGCGGAATGGCCGGGGGAGGCGAAGATTTCCGGGCGTGCAACCGTCGTCGGAGCGATCGGCGAGGACGCAGCAGCGGGTGAACGATTCGCAGCGAGCATCGCTGAGGTCGTGCACACCCACCTGAACGACGCAGCCACCCTGCTCGTGGTCGAGTGGTGGACGCCGGCGGGTGGACTGCAGCGGATCGAGCGTGAGTGACGGCTCCCGGCCCCGTGCTCGTCGCCTACGGGTGGCCGGCCGGCAGCCCGGCCTCCCGCAGCCTCCTGGCGGCTCCGTAGAAGCCGGTCTGGAACTCGGTCAGCGGCTTGGGATCGCCGGCCTGCTTGACCGGGTCGCCGAAGCGGGCGCTGCGCATCGCGGCATCCCAGCTCGTGAGACGTTGGTAGTCGCTGATCTCCAGCACGTCAGGCCCCTGCTTTTCGCCTGAGAGCAGGCTGCGCCACAACCGGCCCTGGGCAGAGAGCTTGCGCCGCGTCTCGCCGCCCGAACCGGCTTGGGTCTGCGCCCACTCGCTCCACGCCTCGAGCGACTGCGCCACCGGGTGCGCGGCATGCGGCGGCAGCGCACTGGCCAGCTCGCGAATCCATTCGGCCAATGTGGACACCCGGTGAGTCGCCAGCTCGGCATGCCAATCCGGCGGCAGCCTGGTGGTGTCTGCCAGCGCTCGGCCCAGACCGTAGGCCTTGCCCAAGCGGAAGTCGGCCGCGGTCAGCGTGGCCAGCAGTCCGATGTGAAACTCGCGAACCGCCTCGCGCCTTTCCTGGGAGTCTCTGATTCGCCCGATGGCCTCCGCGAAGTGTTCCGCGTTGGGGACCTCGAGGCCCGCGTCACAGATCGACGGCCGGAGCTTCGTGATCCCGGCCTGCACCTGTAGGAGGCCCATCTCCTGGAGTTCGGCGGTGCTGAGCCGCGATATTCCCGGCAGGTCATCCTGGGCGGCCGGCCTCGATCCTCCGCGGCGATCCGGGCGGTACACCTCGGCCATCTGCCAGCCAAGGCTGAACGCCGCCATCACGCGCCTGTCGCCACCGACCTCCTTCTTGAATGCCGCATCCGCACTCGCCAGCGCGGCGGTCAGCAGAGCGGTCGGATTCCCCGCAGCCGAGGAGGCCGAGGCGGAGGTTGAGGCTTGCCGATGCCCCTGGGTCTGCGCGCCATCAGTGGCCATCCCGGCTGACGCTACTGCCCAGGTCGGCGGGGGCGGCGAAAAGTCGCTGAAGGCCGCGTGCGAGCAACTGAGATAACACAAATTTGTGTTATCTCGTGCGATGTGTGTATCTTGTGTGTGCATGCCAACCGACGCTGAACTCACTTTTGCGGACCACACGGGGCGGTTCTACGCGCGCCGGTACGGGTTTCCGCCGATGGTCGGTCGGTTACTGGGCTACCTGGCGGTCTGCGAGCCACCTGATCAGAGCATCGCCGAGCTTGCCGAGGCCCTCCTGGCCAGTCGCAGCGCGATCTCGGGCGCACTCAAGAACCTCGAGGTGACGAATGTCGTTCGCCGGTCGCGCGCCGCCGGCGAGCGGATGGACCGCGTGTGGCTCGATATGAGCTCACCGGCGGCGACCGGGATGGACATCACCGAGTATCAGGAGCTCGGCGAGCTGGCACGTGAGGGGCTTGAGGTGCTGACCGATGCTCCGCCTGAGCGACGCGCGGTGCTGCTGGAGATGGCGGCATTTGCCGACTTCCTGGTCGAGCAGATGCCGCGGCTGCGCGAGGAATGGATGTCCCGGCGAGCGGAGATGATCGACTCGGGCGCACTACCGCAGCGGTCCGAACCGGGAGGCCGGCGATGAGCGGCAGCTTCGAGGCAGCGATCAGCGTCACAGGCCTACGCAAGTCCTACGCAGATACGCCGGTGCTCGACGGCGTCGACTTCACCGTCACCGAGGGCACAGTGTTTGCTCTGCTCGGGCCGAACGGCGCCGGCAAGACGACGATCGTGCGCATTCTCTCCACCCTGATCGCGGCCGATGCCGGAGAGATGCTGGTGAGCGGCCACGACGTGCGGACCGATCCCGATGACGTGCGGGCTGCGATCGGCGTCACCGGGCAGTTCTCAGCGCTCGATGACCTGCTGACGGGCGAGGAGAACATGAAGCTGATGGCCGACCTGCACCACCTGGGGCGAGAGGCCGGGGCGGCACGCGTCAGCGAGCTGCTCAGCCGGTTCGACCTCACCGACGCGGCGCGACGCCCGGCATCGACCTACTCCGGTGGCATGCGCCGCCGGCTGGATCTGGCGATGACCCTGGTCGGGTCGCCGAAGGTGATCTTCCTCGACGAGCCGACCACGGGGCTCGATCCCCGCAGCCGCCAGACGATGTGGGACAGCATCCGTGATCTGGTGGCAAGCGGCGTCACGATCTTTCTCACCACCCAATACCTGGATGAGGCGGACGAGCTCGCGGACCAGATCGGGGTCCTCGACCGCGGCCGGATCGTCGCCCAGGGCAGCGCCGAGGAATTGAAACGGCGGATCCCCGGTGGTCACGTGCAGCTCGAGTTCACCACCGCCGAGGCGCTTGACCTCGCCTCCGAGATTCTCGACGGTGCGGCCCGAGACGAGGGCAAGCTCATCCTCAGGGTGCCCAACGACGGGAGCGTCTCGTCACTACGCGGGCTTCTGGCCGAACTCGATGACGCCCGCGTGGAGGTCGAGCGGCTCTCCATGCACACGCCCGACCTGGACGACGTGTTCTTCAGCGTCACGGGCCACCCGACAACCGAGGAGGTCATGCAGGGATGACGACCCTGGCCTACACCGTGACGGACTCCACGATCCTGTTGCGGCGCAATCTCCGGCGCCTGCAGCGCTATCCGTCGCTCACACTGATGCTCGTCGGCATGCCGATCGTCTTCCTGCTGCTGTTCGTTTACGTCTTCGGCGGCCAGCTCAGCCATGGGCTCACCGGCGGACTCGCGGGCGGTCATATCGGGCGAGCGGGCTACCTGAACTACGTCACTCCGGGCATCCTGCTGGTGACAGTGGCGGCGGCCGTCCAGGGCACGGCGATCGTCGTCGCCATGGACATGACCGGCGGCATCATCGACCGCTTTCGCACCATGTCGATCGGCCGCGCCGCCGTGCTCGGAGGCCACGTGCTTGCCAGCCTGATCCAGACGGCCCTCAGCATCGCCGTGGTCCTCGCCGTTGCCATTGCACTTGGCTTCAGGCCGACCGCCGACCCGTTGGACTGGCTCGGAGCGATCGGTCTGCTGGCCCTGTTCGCGTTTGCCCTGATCTGGCTCGCGGCCGCGCTCGGGCTGGCTGCCAAGAGCGTGGAGACGGCCAGTAACACGCCCATGTTCCTCACCATGCTGCCGTTCTTGAGCAGCAGCTTCGTGCCGGTGGCCACCATGCCCGTCGTACTGCGTCAGTTCGCTCAGTACCAGCCTTTCACTCCCGTCACCGAGACCCTGCGCGGGCTGCTTGACCGGGACGCACATCGGCAGCAACGCGATCGGCGCGATCGCCTGGAGCGTCGGTATCGCGGCACTGTCATATCTCTGGGCGGTGCGTCTGTACAAGCGCAGGCAGCCGGTGTCATGAGCGGGCCCGCTGGCCCACTCACTTCTCACAGCGCGGCGGCGGCCCAACTGAACCCGTCGGGATCAATGAACTCGCCCGTGGTCCCGTGGACCACGATCCCGTGTGTGCCGTCACCGTCTGCGGAGACACCGGCATCCTTGGCGAGACCGGCGCGGCCAGGGTAGAGCGCGAGTTTGATCCCGCCCTCGGGGGCGTCGAACTCCGCGTAGCGGCCCGGGAAGCTGCGCTTCACGGTAAGGCCGTGCTCGACGTAGAAGCGCTTGCTGGCGCCGAGGTCGGAAGCGCCGATCAGGAGGACCAGATCGCCTATCTCGCGTGTGGCGGGCGCCTTGTCCTTCTTTGCGCTGGTGGCGAGCTTCCAGACGACGCCATCGCTGTCCTGCACCACGGCGCCGTAACCCCACATTCCCTTCTGGGTGGGCTTCAGCGTCTTGGCGCCGTCCGCGACCGCGGTCTCGAACAGCGAGTCGACGGTCGAAGGTTGACCGACAACGAGCGAGATGGTGAAGCCGCGAAAGCCGCTTGACGGAGCGACTGCTTTGCGAGCGGTGATTTGGCCTCCGAGTCCGAACGCCTGCTCGTAGAAGCTCTGCGAGGCTGCCGGATCGGATACTTCGAGTGTGAGTGAGGTGATGGCGGTGGTCATGGCGCCGAGGCTAGGCCTGACCACCGCGAATTGCTTCTCGAATACTGCTCGCTCTGCGTTACGCCGCGGCCATCTGCTGGTGCCAGCACCAGCAGATGCTCGCCCGGCAGGACATTTGCGACTGCCACCACCACGATGCGCAGCCCGGACTTGGTGCCGGCGGAGAGTTCGTGAATTCCCAGCATCTCTCCGCGCTCGAGCAGCCTCTCCCAGAGACCCGGCAAGCGCAGCGCCTCGCGGGGCTCGATCAGGTCGTCCACCCGCTTGCGCCTGAGGTCATCGAGACTGAGGTGGAGCAGGAGCCTCGAGGCGATGTTCGCATCGAGTACGCGCCGGTCGTTGCAATTTATAAACGATGCGTTTCGTTTTGTATATGCTAGCAAGCAGCGATAACCGCCCTTCCTTGAGGCACACTGACCGACTGAACAGGAGCGAACGATGCAGACCAAGACCCAACTTGAAACGGTGCAGCTGGGCGCCACCGGGATGGAGATCACCCGCATTGGCTTCGGCGCCTGGGCGATCGGTGGCGGCGGCTGGGAGTTCGGCTGGGGCCCGCAGGAGGATGAGGCCTCGGTGCGCGCGATCCAGCACGCGCTCGAACCGGGCGTGAACTGGATCGACACGGCAGCGGCGTATGGGTTCGGCCACTCGGAAACGGTCGTCGGGCGTGCGCTGCAGGGGCTGCCTGCAGGCTCGAGGCCCTACGTCTTCACCAAGTGCTCACTCCTGGAAGGTCCCGGGCGCACGGTGCTGCACAACCTCAAGCGCGATTCGGTGCTGGCTGAGGCCGAGGCCAGCCTACGGCGCCTTCAGGTCGACGCCATTGACCTCTACCAGATCCACTGGCCCAATCCGGAGGCGGACATAGAGGAGGGCTGGTCGGCGCTCGCCGAGCTCAAGGAGCAGGGGCTCGTGCGCCATATCGGCGTCTCCAACTTCAACGTCGAGCAGCTGCGACGCGCGGCAGAGATTGCGCCTGTCGAGACGCTCCAGCCGCCGTACTCCTTGGTGGCACGGGAGATCGAGGCGGAGGTCCTGCCCTACGCCGAGCGTGAGCGGATCGGCGTGATCGCGTACTCGCCCATGGCCTCCGGGCTACTCAGCGGCGGGATGACACGCGAGCGGATCGCGCAGCTGCCGGACGATGACTGGCGCAGGACCCATCCGAACTTCACCGAGCCGGAGCTATCTACACACCTGGCCACCGTTGACCGGCTCAGGACAGTGGGCGAGCGCTACGGCGTCGTGCCCGGGGCGGTCGCCGTCGCCTGGGTCCTCGCACGCCGGGAGGTGGACGGAGCTATCGTCGGTTTCCGCCGGCCCGACCAGGTCGACCCGATTCTGCCGGCGGCCGGCGTGCACCTGACACCTGAGGACATGGCTCAGATCGAGGGAAGGTGAGCAACTGACATGCAGGAGCTGATCACGAGTGGCTGAGCCGGCGCCTGCGGCCGCCGAGGCCGAGCAATCTCCCGCGGCAACTCGTCGTCGCGGGAGGCCTCGCAGCGAGAAGTCCAAGGCCGCGATCCTCGCCGTGGCCGGCGAGCTGCTGCTGGAACGCGGCCTCGACGCCGTGAGCATGGATGCGATCGCCGAGCGAGCCGGGGTCAGCAAGGCGACCATCTACCGGTGGTGGCCCACGAAGGAGACTCTCGCCATCGACGCGCTCTACGAGGACTGGGCGGCCGCGTATCCGGTTGCTCCGGACACCGGTTGCCTCCGTGACGACCTCCGCGGCGTGTTCCTGCCGTGGGTCGACCACATCGTCAAGCGGCCGTACGCACGCGTCCTCGGTGCCTTGATCACACGGGCTCGCACCGATGAGGCGTTCGCGAAGGAGTTCGATCAGCGGCTTGTGCAGCCCCGCCGGGATCGCGCTCGGATCGATCTTCGATCGAGCGATCGAGCGCGGGGAGCTCCCAGCCGGAACCGACGTAGAGCTTGCTCTCGACCTCCTCTACGGGCCGGTCTACCACCGCTTCCTGCAGGGCCATCTGCCGCTCAGCCGCGGCTTCGTGGAAGCGGTGATCGACGCGGCGCTGTGCGGGCTCCTGCCTCGCGAGTGAGCGGCTCGGGACCGGCTGTCAGGTCCTGGCCGCGCGCCTGACATCGGCACGCACGAAGTCCGAGAAAGCCTGGACCGCCGCACGCACGCGCCGTCCGTTCGGCGCACCGAGCAGCGTGCGGAACACGGGGGCTCTCGGTCCCACGGGGATAAGGCGCACGGACGGAGCGCTCTGCCCGATCGATGGCGGCAACAGCGCCACCGCGAGGCCCTCTGCCACGAACTGCACGATGCTCTGAGTGTCATTGACCTCGAATCTCAGTTTCCTGTTGGCGCCGGCCGTGGCGAAGGCCTCGTCGGTAACGGCGCGAACGCCCCAGCCGGGTGGGCCGTCCACGAACGGCTCGTCGACCAACTCCGCGATCGAGACGCGGTCGCGCTGCGCAAGCGGGTGCCCGGGCGCACACGCAAGCAGCATCGGTTCACGGCCGAGCTCGGTCAGCTGCACCCCGGCATATTCCCCGGGAAGGGACAGGATCCCGAGGTCAAGCTGACCGTCTCGCACATGTTCAGCGATGTTCGCGGAACCACCGACGTGCCTGACCGTGACCGTCACGAGCGGGTGCTCGTCCTGGAACCCGGCGATCAACCTGGGCACCGAGACGGCCTGGCTGGCGGTGGCCTGCATGATTCCGATCGACACCGTCCCGCGGACTCCGCCCTTGACCTGATCGACGGCGTCGACGGCCAAGCGTGAGGCCTCCAGAATGGCGCGGGCCTCCGGCAGCAACGCCCGCCCGGCGTCGGTCAGCGCAACCCGCCTGGTGGTCCGCTCGAACAGCGGAGTCCCCAACTCGCGCTCGAGTCCCCTGATCGTCGCCGACACAGCCGATTGCACGAGCACCAGGCGATCCGACGCCGCGGTGAACGTTCCCTCATCGGCGATGGTGACGAATACACGGAGCTGGCGGAGTTCCATCTGATTGTTCGCTTACGACGATGAGTGTTAGCACGATTATGCGTTGCGAAAGATACTGGGCCGCGCAACCGTATGTACATGACCGTTACCACTGCTTCCACCTCGCGCCCTGCAGCGACGCTTCGCCACGGCGTCGGCTTCTGGGCCATCGCGTTCGCCTTTCTCGCCGTCGTCAGCTTCAACGCCATGCCTGCCCCGCTCTACGGGCTCTACCAGCAGCGCGACGGCTTCTCCTCGTTCATGCTGACCGTGATCTTCGCCGCCTACGCGGTCGGGGTCGTGACCAGCCTGTTCTGCGTCGGGCACCTCTCGGATTGGCACGGACGCCGTCGCCTGTTCGTGCCAGCGCTGATCGCCTGCATGATCAGCGCGGGGGTGTTCCTCACCTGGCGCGCGCTGCCGGGCCTGATGCTCGGCCGCTTCATCGGCGGTCTCGGCGTCGGGATGGTGACCGCGACCGCGACCGCCTGGATCGCCGAACTTCACAGGACGGCGCGGCCTTGGGCGCCTGTACGCCGCGCTCAGGTGATCTCGACCGCTGCAAATCTGGGGGGGATCGGCACCGGTCCCCTGATTGCCGGCATCCTTGCGCAGTGGGTCCGCAGCCCGCTAACGGTCCCCTTCGTGGTGGCCCTGGGCATGATGGCGATCGCGCTCCTCTGCGTGCTGGCAAGCCCTGAAACGCGCGAGCCTCTGACGCCGCGACCAGCATGGCGGCCGCAGCGTGTGGCGGTCCCAGCACATGCCGTCGCGCGCTACGTCGCCAGCGGTATCGGCGCCGGCATCTCCTTCGCGGTGTTCGGCCTGTTCACGTCGCTGGCCCCGGCCTTCCTGGCGGGTCCGCTGCACCATCCGTCGCTCGCACTGGCCGGCGCCACCGCGTTCGCGGTCTTCGCCGCGGCTGTCGTGAGCCAGACCCTGATCACCACGCAGTCGCCGCGTCCGATAATCGCATCGGGCATCCCGATCATGGTCGCGGGCCTGGCGGTGCTGGTCGTATCGGTCTGGCTACCGACGCCGAGCCTTGCGATGTTCCTGGTCGGCGGCGTCATCACCGGCGCCGGGGCCGGTGCGCTGTTCAAGGGCGTGGTCGCGATGGTCGCGATGGACGCTCCCGCGGAGCGGCGGGCGGAGGCGTTGGCCGGAATGTTCCTGGCCGGATACATCGGACTGTCCCTGCCCGTTGTGGCGCTCGGCGTCATGACCCAATACCTGAGCCTCCGCCTGAGCCTGCTGATCTTCACCGCTGCCCTCACCGCCGGCGTGGCGCTCGTAACCCCACGTCTGCTGATCGGCGATCCCGCGGCTGCCCTGTCAGAACCCGCGCGTCGAGTCCGGCACCGTCCCCGCGGCGCGGCGATGCAGTCCCATGTGCGGCGCCCGTCCCCCTCCGACCGGATCCAGAAATGAGCACTACCACGACCATCATCCACGCCGCCGCACGGCCACGCGCCGAGAAGGTCACGAGCCTGCGCCACCCACTCGCTCTCACGCTTCTCAGCCTCACCTTCACCACCGGTGTCGTGGACGCCGTGAGCTACCTGGGCCTCGGACACGTCTTCACCGCGAACATGACGGGGAATGTCGTGCTGCTGGGCTTCGGACTCGCGGGCGCCGGGCACCTTCCGGTACTCGCCCCGATCGTCTCGCTTGCCGCCTTCCTCCTGGGTGCCGCTGTAGCGGGTCGGATCTCCCTCTACATGAAGCGGTCGGGCGGCACGCCGCTGACGCTGGCTCTGGCAATGGAGATCGCGCTGGTCGCTGCGGCTGCGGTGCTGGCGGCCGGTGTTCGGATCGATCCGGGTACGACCGTCGCAAATGTGACGATCGCGCTGCTCGCCCTGGCGATGGGGGTTCGCAATGCGACCGTCCGCAAGATCGCGCTCCCCGACCTTACGACCACGGTCCTGACGATGACCCTGACCGGGCTGGCAGCCGAGTCGCCGCTCGGCGGGGGTGACGGCCGTGGTAGCGGCCGCCGACTCGCTGCTTCCGGCTCGCTGCTCGCAGGGGCACTGGCTGGCGGGCTCTTGACGCAGGTCAGTCTCGCCGCCGCGCTCGGATTGGCGGCCGGTTTGGTGGCGATCACCGCTCTGGCGTACGTCGCAGCCGCTGAGAGGACGTCGTGAACAACTAATTCCCCGTCGCACCCGTCTGTCGTCTCCTCTGTGGAATCCTGTTGACTAACGAATCAGACGTTGGTTGATCTGGAACTAGGAGAGCGCGCCATGGCAGACTTTGCGGTGGTCAACCCTGCGACGGGGGAGACGATCAAGGAATACCCGACTATCACGGATGCGGAGCTCAGCGACGCGATCGCTGGCGCGTACCGCTCCGAACAGGAATGGATTCCCACGACGACCACGGCCGAGCGTGCCGCCCTCGTTCGGCGCGTCGGTGAGCTGCACAGCGAGCGGCGCGAGGAGCTCGCGGAGATCATCGTGCGCGAGATGGGCAAGCCCATCGAGCAGGCTTTGGGCGAGGTGGACTTCTGCCAGGCGATCTACGACTACTACGCCGACAACGCTGAGCAGCTGCTCGCCGATGAGCCGATCACGCTGCTCGACGGTGATGGCTCGGCGATCATCCGGCGCAGCCCATACGGCGTGCTGCTGGGCATCATGCCGTGGAACTTCCCGTACTACCAGGTGGCGCGGTTTGCCGGACCGAACCTGATCATCGGGAACACGATCCTGCTCAAGCACGCACCACAGTGCCCCGAGTCGGCGCTGGCGATCGCGCAGATGTACACGGACGCGGGCTTCCCGGAGGGCGCCTATACGAACATCTTTGCCGTCCCTGAGCAGATCGAGTGGGTGATCGCCGATCCCCGCGTCCGGGGTGTGTCGCTCACGGGATCCGAGCGTGCCGGCGCGGCCGTTGCCCAGCTGGCCGGTAAGCACCTGAAGAAGGTCGTGCTCGAGCTCGGCGGCTCCGACCCCTTCATCCTGCTCTCCACGGATGATCTGGACGCGACGGTCGAGGCTGCGGTCGCGCGCGCGCCTGGACAACACCGGTCAGTCGTGCAACGCGGCCAAGCGGTTCATCGTCATCGACAATCTCTACGAGCCGTTCCTTGAGAAGTTCACCGCCGCGATGACCGCCGTCAAGCCCGGTGACCCGACCTCCGCGGACACCGCCATCGGTCCGCTCTCATCGAGCACCGCCGCTGAGCGCCTTGACCAGCAGGTCAAGAGCGCGATCGCCGAGGGCGCCAAGGTCGCCGCCGGCGGTGGCGAGCGCAACGGCAACTTCTATCCGCCCACTGTCCTCACCGACATCGCACCCGACAACGACGCCTACAAGGAGGAGCTGTTCGGCCCGGTCGCACAGGTCTACCGCGTGAGCTCCGAGGATGAGGCGGTCAAGATCGCCAACGACACGAGGTTCGGGCTGGGCTCATACCTGTTCACCACCGATCCCCAGCAGGCCGAGCGCGTTGCCGACAAGATCGAGGCCGGCATGGTCTACGTGAACATCGTCGGAGCGGACGGCGCGGAGCTGCCGTTCGGCGGCGTGAAGTCCTCCGGGTTCGGTCGCGAGCTCGGCCGCTACGGGGCCGACGAGTTCGTCAACAAGAAGCTGATCCGGATCGGCTGACCTACGCAGCTGCGCGCGTCAGGCGACTTGACACTGGGCTCACTCGGACCAACGGAATCCGGGCGCGGTGAAGTCACCTGACAGCGGGCTGCGGGGCAGGCCGGCAGGAGGGTTCTCCTGGTTGTAAGCAGCGGGCGCCAGGTCATTCGGTGTATCCGGGTGAAATAGTGCCGCGAGGTACTGAGCCTGGCCGCGGCCGACGCCGAGCTCGGTCTGGCCGCCGCCGTAGGCGCCGATGTCCTGCGCGGCGCAGTAGTCGTAGGTCGCACACAGCTCGCGCAGCGACCCGAGCCGCGACGGTTTGATGTTCACCATGCGCGGGGCGAAGGGCAGCGCCTCAATGTCGGCGATCCCGTGGATCGGGGCGTCCCAGGTGATGCGCTCGTGCACGTCGGCCAACGCGGCTGCCGTCTCCGGCGAGCTCAGGTCGGGATCCTCCAACCAGGCATCGGGGAACGCCTCGACGACCCGCCGGTAGAGCACGGGATCAGCGCCCTGGTCGACGATCGTGCCCTTGTAAAGGCCCTTGAAGTCGATCGAGTCGACGGCGCCGGTCGCCACCAACCGCGCAAACAGCTCGGGCGTCCAGGAGCTCGTCGCGTCGAGCTTGAAGCGCATCGTCGGGTCAAGCTCAAGCCGCTTGGTGACCGGCTCGAGCGTAGGTGGCTCGCCGAGCCGTGTCGAGGCCACGTAGTTCATCGGCTGCGGCTCTCGCCGCAGCGCCTTCGTCAACGACAGTCCCCCCTGGCGCAGTGCCAGATCGAATGCCGAGCTCTCAAACGCCCACACCCGGTAAAGGCGGGACGCCTCCATCTCCGGCGGGGCGGGGAAGAGATCGAGCGATTCGATCAGTTCGCAGAACTCGCCCAGCGTCCACGACCCCGCCAGATCGTGAACGGCGCCCGCTGCCTGAAAGGCAAGCTGCTCATCGGGCGAGTAGACGACATCCTCGCCGAGGCCGGTCAGGCCGCCACCGGACAGTTCAACGAGCGTGGTATGCCGGACGAATTCGGGCGTGATGTCGGCCGTCAGCCCCCGCAGCTCGTAGCGATCGACCTCGAGCGGAAGGTCTGCCAAGAGGTCGAAGGTAGCCACAGCCGTCAATCATCGCGCATTGCGCTGCGACGCCTGCAACTATGCGCGGCGTGACAGCCGCAGACGCGATTCTCCGAACCCTCGCCGGCGCCGGTGTGCGCACGACGTTCGGACTCCCCGGGGTGCATAACCTCGCTTTCTGGGAGCCGACCGGTGAGGGAGTGCCGGAGATCATCGGTACCCGCCACGAGCAGACGACCGTGTATGCCGCCGACGGCTTGACGCGGGCGGGGGGTGGTCTGGGAGTCAGTCTCACCACTACCGGACCGGGCGTGGCCAACGCTGTCGCGGCGTTCGGTGAAGCCGCGGCTTCCGGCAGCCCTGTGCTGGTCATTTCCAGCGACACGTCGACTCGCATCGCCCGCGCTGGAGTCGTCCGTGGCGGTTTGCACGAGTCTGGGGATCAGGGTGCGATCTTCGAGACGATGGCGAAGGCGATCTACCGACCGCAAACCGCCGCCGACGCGGTCGAGGCGGTTGCGGCTGGTGCGGCAACCGCCATGCAGTGGCCGCGTGGGCCGGTGTATGTGGGCGTGCCGAACGACCTGCTCGGCCAGCCCGGCGAGCCGCTGATCGTTGCGCAGCCGCAGCGGCTGGCGCCACGCAATGGAGAGATTGGCGCGGCACTGGACCTGATCCGCGATGCGGACCGGATCGTGCTCTGGGTTGGCGGCGGTGCCGTTCAATCAGACGCTTCCGGGGAGGTCTCTCGCTTGGCCGCCCGGCTCGGAGCGCCCGTTGTGGCCAGCTGGGCGGGACGCGGCGTCGTGCCGGACGGCAACCCGTGGCTGATCGACGTGCCACCGCATGAGCCTGAGATCACGGACCTGATCGCGCAGGCCGATCTGATGATCGCCGTCGGTACCGCGTTCGACGGGCCCAACACGATGAACTGGAAGCTTCCGATGCCCGCGAAACTGATCGCGATCAACGCCGATGCGATCGACGCCACCAAGAACTATCCGGCGTCCGTGGTGCTCGTGGCCGACGCCCGCGAGGCGGTCCGCGCCCTGGCCGACGCGGTCGTGCCCCGTAAGGCGGACGCATCCGCCGTCCGGGAGCTGTGTGAGCGAATCAGACAGCGCATCGCCACCGACCACGACACGTCCGATGCCTGGGAGTTCGTTGCCGCGATCGAGGCGACAGTCGCTGGCAGCGACCCGGTTGTGGTCAACGACATGGCCATTCCTGGCTACTGGGCGGCCGGGTACGTGCGCATGCGCGGCCCCCGCCGTATGCAGTACCCGGTCGGATGGGGCACGCTCGGTTATGCGCTGCCGGCTGCGATCGGCGCTTCAGCTCTGCGCGACCGCCCGGTGCTTGCGATCTGCGGCGATGGCGGATTCATGTTCGCGGTCGGCGAGCTCGCGGTCCTGCGCCAACACAACCTGCCAGTCACCGTGCTGCTCGTGGACGACGGCGGGTACGGCATGCTGCGCTTCGATCAGACGGTCGCGGGCGAAGCGCACCTCGGCGTCGACCTCACGCGCCCGGACTTCACGATGCTCGCCCGCTCATTCGGGATCCAGTGCCGAACCGCCGATCTGGCTGGGCTCAGCGACGCTCTGAATGAAGCTCTCGCAGCCAACGGCCCGCGCATGGTGCTGCTCGAACACGGTCTCTATCCGCCCATCTCGGTCTCACCGCGGTGGCCTGTGTGAGCAGTCAGCGACGGCGGAACGCGGCACTCAGCGAGGGTGTTCCGAAGTTCCACATGTTGTCGGCCACGTTGATCGTGACTCCGGGCGGCACGACCTCATCGATGCGGTCGAGCACATCCCCCGACAGCTCGATGCCGTCAGCTGCGAGGTAGCCGTCCAGGTGTTCCAAGCGCTGCTTGAAGCGCTCTACTTGGACGAGGTCGATGCCGTTTGCAGGGCCGCCGAGTCGATCGCTGGGGAGACCCCCGGGGAGGCGTTCATGGCGTGGCTTCGCCGATTCTTTGTGTACTTCACAAGCAAGCGCCATGTCGCCGCTGAGCTGCTCGCGCACTCGGATGCGAACAATCCTGTGTTTTGGGGCCGGCCGACCACGCGTGCTGAATGCCGGCCACCCGCTCCTCATGGCGGCGCAGGATTCGGGTGAGGTTCGAGGCGATCTCACCCTTGACCAGATCCTCGACATGGTTGTCGCCATCGCCAAGATCCCCGGAGAGCCGCGGTACCTGGAGCCAATCCTGGATGCGGCACTTGACGGACTGCGTCCTCGGAACGGTGGCGAGCACGATTAGCATCACCTGGGCCCCCGAGCAGCCACCACGCTACGACTGGCGCCGGCTCGCGTGGACACCGCCGCCGAAACATGAGACGGACGGGCCGAGGCCCGTCCGTCCAGGGCTAGGCGTACTGGACGTAGTCCTCGTGAGCCAACCGCGGCAGCCGGTCGAACCATGGGTCCGTTCCGGGCCTGCCGATGTTGACCACCAGGATCGTCTTCCAGGGTCGGTCGGCGAAGAACTCCTGGTCGATGCCGGCGGCATCGAAGCCGAGCATCGGCCCGGCTGCCAAGCCGGCAGCGCGCACAGCGAGAATGAAGTAGCCGGCCTGCAGCGCACCATTGAAGATCGCCAGGCGCTCGCGGTTATCCGCGTCTCCCGCGAAGTTCTCGCGCAGCTCAGGTCGAAACGGCAGAAGCTCGGGAATCTTCTCGTGGAAGTCGGTGTCCACTGCCAGCACAGCGACGGCCGGCGCGGTCATCGTCTTCGCGCGGTTCCCCTCGTTCATCAGCGGCCCGAGTCGCTCCTTGCCCTCGACGCTGCGGACGAACATGATCCGCAAGGGGTTCGTGTTGGCCATCGTGGGCGGCCATTTCGCGAGCTCGCTGATCGCCCGGAGCTGCTCGTCTGAGACTGGCTCGTCGGCGAAGGTGTTCGCTGTTCTGGCGTCGGTGAAGAGCAATTCCTGCGCATCAGGGTCGAGGGCGAGCAGATCTTCAAATGACTGGGTGTTGCTGGCTGAGGTCATGGCACCTTCGGAGGTAGTTGAGCAGTTAACTATAGCGAGGGCGTCGCGCGGTTAGGCTTCTGGTGTGGCTGAGTCCTTCCCGCGCCAACAGGCACGCACGCGCGGGTTCACGCTCGGTGAGCCGCGAAGCTTCAGGGTTGCTGCCGATGGCAGCCGGGTTCTGTTCCTACGGTCACCGGCCGGGGACGATCCCGGCAATGTGCTGTGGGAATTCCACGTGGCGACGGGCCACGAACGGATCGTGGTCGATCCCAAGCAGTTCGGTGGCGGCGACGACGAGCAGCTCTCGGTTGAGGAGCGCGCCCGGCGTGAACGCATGAGGGAGACGGCCGCCGGGATCGTCGCGTATGCGACCGATCAAGACGCGCGAATTGCGGTGTTCGCGCTGTCCGGTGCATTGTTCGTCACCGATTTGGTCACGGGTGCCGTGCGGGAGTTGGATGTACCCACACCCGCCTTTGACCCACGTCCGGACCCGACCGGTACGCGGGTCGCGTTTGTCCAGGGGCGTGCCCTTTACACGGTCCGTCTGGATGGGGAGGAGCTCGTAAAGCTCGCGGGCGAGGACGGGGAGTCGATCAGCTGGGGCGTCGCCGAGTTCGTGGCAGCTGAGGAGATGTCGCGTGAGTCTGGTTACTGGTGGTCCCCGGATGGACAGGCGGTGCTCGTCGCGAGGGTTGACGAATCGTCGGTGCAGGAGATCTGGATCACTGAGGCCGCAGAGCCTACGGCGCCCCCGCGGGCAGTCAGATATCCGGGGGCCGGTACTCCAAACGCCCTTGTGGAAGCCCACATTCTGAGATCCGACGGGTCGGGTTCGGTGCCCGTGCGTTGGGACCGTGAGACGTATCCATACCTGTCAACTGGAGGCTGGGACCAGCATGGCCCGCTGATTTCCGTCCAATCGCGGGACCAGCGGACAGTCGTGGTTCTCGCGGTTGATCCGCTAAGTGGCAGTACCAGCTCACTGACCACACAGTCGGACACATACTGGGTGGACCTGGTCCGCGGGGTGCCGGCACGGCTTTCGGACGGCCGCCTCGTGACCGTGGAGGGGGTCGGTGATGCGCTCACACTGATCGTCGCGGGGCGCAGCGTGACGCCGGCCGATATGGAGATCAGAGCCGTGGTTGACGTTTCCGACGATGAGGTTCTGTTCACCGCGAGCACCGACCCGTTGTCGGTCGCCCTGTGGAGGTGGGAGGAGAGCACCCGCGAGCTGACCTGCCTCACTCCCGAGCCGGGGGTGCACACTGCCGTCGCTGGTGGCGGGGTTCACATCGTTGGTAGGGCCGGGATGGACCACAGCGGCAGCAGGTGGAGCACCGCGGACCACGTCTTCGAGTCCTATGCCGAAGAGCCTGTGATCGAGCCTGCGGTCGAGTTCATGACGGTGGGTGAGCGGCAGCTGCATGTTGGCCTGCTGCTGCCCGACGGGCACGACGGCCACGCTCCCCTCCCAGTGCTCATGGACCCCTACGGTGGGCCCCATTTTCAGCGCGTGATGAATCATCGCGCGCGGTGGAACGAGTCTCAGTGGCTTGCCAACCAAGGCTTCGCCGTGGTCGTCGCGGATGGGCGTGGCACTCCAGGCCGGGGGCTCGGGTGGGCTCGCGCGGTCAGCCTGGATCTGGCCGGGCCTGTCCTCGAGGATCAAGTGGATGCGCTGCACGGGGTCGCTGCTCGACACGAGTTCCTTGATTTGAACAAGGTCGCGATTCGCGGCTGGTCATTTGGGGGCTACCTCGCGGCACTCGCGGTCCTCCGACGCCCCGACATCTTTCATGTAGGAGTCGCCGGCGCGCCGGTCACCGAGTGGCGCCTGTACGACACGCACTACACCGAGCGTTACCTCGGCGTCGACCCCGACGGCGCCGACGGCAATGCTTACGACCGCTCGTCACTCCTGCCGGAAGCGAAGGAACTGCGGCGTCCGCTGCTCATCATTCACGGGCTCGCCGACGACAACGTCGTGGTCGCCAACACGCTGCAGTTCTCACAGCGTCTGACCGAGGCCGGCCGCCTGCACTCGATTCTGCCCCTGAGCGGCATCACCCATATGACGCCCCAGGAGGCGGTCGCCGAGCACCTGTTGACGGTGCAGGTCGACTTCATCCGGCAGGCGCTCAGGCTTGAAGCGGCCCTGGATCCGGAGGCACGTCAACCGCGTGTTCCCGCAGAGCGTCGAGGGGGATGATCTCGAGAGCTCGCTGATGCGTGGACGCGAGGACGACGTAGGCAGCTGCCCCGTCGATATGCGCCTGTAGCCAGTTGGATGCGGTCACACACCAGCGATCGCCGGGAACGAGTCCAGGGAACCGATACTCAGGTATCGGCGTGCTCAGGTCATTGCCGATGCGTTGTTGGTGTTCGAGAAACTCGGCAGTCACGACCGCGCAGACCGTGTGGCTCCCCAGGTCCTCAGGACCGGTGTGACAGCAACCGTCACGAAAGAAGCCGGTAACAGGGTCGGTGCCGCAGGGGGCGAGCGCTCCGCCGAGGACATTGAGGTCGGCCACGGCCTTCAGTATCGCCCTAGCCTCGGCGGCCGCCGGTGAGATGCCAGCCGTCGCACTCCTCGCAGCGATAGCAGGTCAGAGTCTCGCCGAATTGGGTCCGGTCCCAGAGCGCGGCAGCACGCGCCTCCGCCTCCGTGGCGAACCAGCGCTTGCTCGCACAGATCTCGCGCCGGCGCGCCTTACGAGTCTGCTGATCGGCGAACCAGCGCTCGATGTCCCGCTCGCCCACGCCGTGTCTACGTCGCCGCCGCTGCCAGCCCGAACGGGCTGCCCTCTGAATCTCGGCAGACCGCCCACCGAGCGCCCGGATGGATCACCTCGCCGCCGAGCTCGCGCACGTGCTGCAACGCCGCCTCCAGGTCGTCTACCTCAAAGTACGGCAGCGACTGCGTATCGCCAGGCCCCGTACCTCGCTGGTGCACGCCGAGCGTAGGGCCACCGCTTGACGTCTGCCAGCCCTGGCCCTCATCCGCTGATCGATCGACGAGCTGAACTCCCAGGACTCCGGTCCAGAAGCTCCGTGCGCGATCAGGATCGTCGGCCGGGAATTCGATGAGGCGTAGCGGCGAGCTCACACACCCCACGATACGGCGCGCGCGACGCAACCGCCATTAGGCGGGCGGAGCATCACGCATTTGTCGCACCAGGCCTGTCGGCGTGGTCTGAATGAGGATCTGATGAACTGGTGCGGGTGGGAAAGCCCGAGCTGGAGTTCTATGACACAGAGACCGTTCAGTGGACCCGTGTGACGGAGCGCCCCGGAGTCTCAGAACGGGTACTGGCGCGAGATCCGGACAGCGGGTTGCTCACGCGACTGGTCCGCTGGGACGCTGGCCTTGATACCTCGAGCGCTGGGCAGGTCATGCATGAGCACTTCGAGGAAGTGCTGATTCTGTCGGGCTCGATGCATGATCTCGGTCTCCAGCAGACGTTCAGCGCGGGGTGGTATGCCTGCCGACCCCCGGGAATGGTTCATGGCCCGTGGACCACGGCTGACGGCTGCGTCATGCTCGAGATCCAATACGCGGGCTAGCGCTTTCCCGGGGGTTACCAGCAGGAGTGGTGCTCCGGTTACTTGCCGGTGAGGAACGGCTTCAGTTTTGCGACGGTCGCGGGGATCGTTGCGGTGGACGGAACGGCTGGCAGGACTCCGTGCCCACCGGCAGCGGCGTCGAAGAAGCTGAAGTGCGTCGCTTCGTTGGCGGCGATCTTTGCAGCGAGCAGTCGCAGATCCGCAGAGCTGAACGTGTTAGACGCGCCGAGGTAGGCCTCGACGAACGCAGTCTCCAGCGCGACACCAGTGTTCAGCAGGCTCTGGCCGGACTTCAGGACCGAGGCCGGGATCTGGAAGCTTGCGTTGGTCAACTTCGGCGTCTTCGAGCCAAGTGCGTTCGCAAGCAACGCCTTGTGCGCCTTCTCATCGTCCAAAGCGTGCTCAAAGTAGTCCTTGTTTTGCAGCTTTGGGTGAGAGAACTTCGTGAAGCTCGCAAGGATCGCGGTGTACACGTAGACCGCGAGGCTCTCTGCGGTGTAAGCCGCCTGCATCGTGGAGATATCACTGGTGGTGGTGGCGGCAGACGCCACACCCGTCACAGACGCAAGCACTCCGCCGCTGGTAGCGAGCACGAGGCCGCCCTTCGCGGTGTTTCGCAAAAACTGGCCGCGACTCACAGTCGATTGAACTTCGGTCATTCTGATCCTCCTCAGTGGCTGAATTGCCTTCCGAGGGGTATTCGCAGCAGCTGCGAATCGGATCACTATTGCTCTGGAAAGAGGCTGCTCGGCAGCGGCAATTGACGGTGGGCCGCACGGTGATCGGCCAGAAAACGCGGACCGATCCTGGCCTAAATCTCGACTAGCGTCGCATTACTGTCAGCAACAACCGGAAGGGGCCATCGTGGCAGAGCGAGACGGATATATCCCCGGCGTGCCGTGCTGGATCGACACCAGTCAACCCGACCCGGACGCTGCCGCTGCCTTCTACGGCGGCCTTTTCGGTTGGGAGTTCGAGGACGTGATGCCGCCCGGCGCGGAGGGCAGGTACCTCATGGCCCGGATCCGGGGTGGCGACGTTGCCGGCATCGGCTCGGTGCCCGACGGTGCGCCGCAAATGGCAGTGTGGAACACCTATGTGCAGGTCGAGAGCCCTGACGAAACCGCTAACAAGGTCAAGTCGGCAGGCGGAGCGACGCTGACCGAACCGTTTGACGTGATGGACGCGGGACGGATGGCGGTATTCGCCGACCCCGAGGGGGCGGTGTTCTGTGTGTGGCAGCCGAAGCGGCATAAGGGCGCCCGCGTGATCAACGAGCACGGGGCGCTCAACTTCAACGGACTTGCAACCGGTGACCTGGAGGCGGCAAGGCTGTTCTATGGCTCGGTGTTCGGGTGGCGCGTGCTGGGTGTCGGCGAGAGCTTCCAGGCGTGGGCGCTAGCAGCCTACGGCGACCACCTGGAGCAGCTCCAGCCGGGCAACCGGCAGCGCACCGCCGAGATGGGCGTGCCCGGCTTCGAGGACGTGGTCGCGAGCATCGATCCGCTCCAGGACGGCGTGCCCGCTCACTGGAGCGTGACGTTCACGGTCGACAACGCCGACGAGATCGCGGCAAGGGCGAAGGAGCTCGGCGGTGATGTGCTGGTGGCTCCGTTCGACGCTCCCTGGGTGCGGATGACCGTCCTGTCAGATCCGCAGGGCGCGACGTTCATCGCGAGCCAGTTCGTCCCGCCTGATCCTGACGCCTAGGGCGGGGGCCGTCGACCAGCCCAACTCTGATGCGTCTATCGCTGCCCCGCGCCCCGGTCAACTGCCGACGATCTCTCGAAACGCAGGATGCTCGCGCAGGCTCGTGAAGTCCTCGTCGTCGCGGGCCAGCTCGGCATAAGCGGGCGCCAGCTCGAGTGACGTTCGTAGATGGCCGATTGCTGCATCGATCCGCCCGGCGCGACTCTCAAAGCACGCCGTGTTGTAGTACACCCCTGCGCCGCTCGATGGGTTCTCCGCCAGGATCGCCTCTGCCCGATCTGCGCCCTCTTCGAAGTCACCGGACTCGAACAGGGGAAACAGCGGCGCGAACACCTCCCAGCCGCTGGGTAGGTACGGCTTGCCCTCCGGCCCGCCACCAATCGCAATCACGGTCGTCCCGGCATCTTGGGCGAGCGCAGTCCGCTTTACCCCGGGGCGGACGTGGATGAGCGTGCCGGCTGGTGCCTCCTGGGTCTCGCCATCCAACTCAAAGCGGGCATGCCCGGAGATGACGATGTACAGCTCCTCGCTCGAGTCGGGTTCGGCTTCCTCGTGCTCATTTATGAGCCGGTCGCCGGCGGCGCGTGCCGTCATCGTGTTGACGCCGAAGGTACTTATCCCGAAGTGATGCCGCACTGGCCGAAACGGGGTGCGGCCGTCATCGATCTCTTCGATCTGTTCGAGTTGTGTCACGGCAAATCTCGCCATCTCTCATCTCCTCACTTGACAGCACCGTTTCCGCTGGGAGCCGACGTCCGGCTTGCGATCGATCGAGGGACGCTTGCGCTCGCTCAGTCGCGATCCGGATCGCGTTGAGGCGCGCCGTCCCGCGCATTCCGGCGCCGGAGCACCGCTCCCGCCGCGAGGATTGCGACGATCACGACGATGCGCACTACCCGGATGATCGCGAGCGTGGTCCCATGCACGTGCAGAACCAAGACCGCCACCAGCAACACAGCCAGGGTCGCGATGTACGCATACATCAGTGGGCGCGAGCGGTTTCGGCGAAGGAAGAACATCAGGGCGGGATAGTACTGCCAGCTGTCAGCAGAGCTTCCCGAGCCGGATGGTCACGGTGCTGTTCGGGTTGACCTGATCGCCGCCGCTCGGTGATTGGCTGCACACCTGCTCCGAGAGCGGGAGCAGAAACGCAAATGGGTCGCTATCGCCATGAAGTTGTGGCTTCAGCCCGGCACCACGAATGGCCGCCGCGGCGTCGCCTGGTCCCTTTCCCGTGACGTCGGGCACCGTCACAAGGACGTAGCGGATGACGCGTAGCGCATCCATCGCCGGCCGTGCATGAGCGGCGCTGGCGATCACATCGATGAGATTCGTCCCTGGCACGAGCGGGACCGTGGCTGAGAAGCTCCCGCCGCCGCCCGGTTTCACGGCCTGACCGACCACGAGGACACGGGCGTTTCGTGGTGATACGACACCGGCGATCGTCGCCTCGCCCGCCTCGATCCGAGCGCCGTCCGCTGGCGTGGTGAGCGTCAGCCTCACCGGCGCGGCAGGGCGCGGGGCAGTTCGCCCGCACGCGCACACAAGCAATGCAAGCGCCGCCGAGGCGACGGTGCGAAAAAGTACGACCCTGACCGGCACGCCCTGACGGTAGCGCCCTGGCGTGGTCAGAATGTCATCGTGGCCGAGCTGACGCCAGGAACCGATTTTGCGGGATGCCGCATCGAGGCGATCCGAGGTCGCGGCGGCATGGGCGTGGTCTATCGCGCGCGTCAGGTCTCACTCGATCGGGCCGTCGCGATCAAGCTCATCAACGACGAGCTGGCCGGGGACGTCGAGGCACTTCGCCGTTTTGAGCGTGAGGCCCGGCTGATGGCCTCGATCGATCACCCGAACGTGATCCCCGTCTACGGGGCGGGGGAGGAGGACGGCCACCTCTATTTGGTGATGCGATATGTCGACGGGACTGATCTGCAGGCTCTGCTGCGTTCGCGGGGAAGGCTGGCCACTCTGCAGGCGGCCCAGATCACTGACCAGGTCGCACGTGCGCTCGACGCCGCCCACAAGCGGGGCTTGGTGCACCGCGACATCAAACCGTCCAACGTCTTGCTCAGTGACGGGCACGCGTATCTGACGGACTTCGGGATCACGCGGCTGGCCGACGAGCGGACGACTTCCACGGACGCGGGCAAATGGATCGGAACATTCGACTACATGTCGCCTGAGCAGTTGCGCGGCGAGTCGGCCGACCCTCGTAGCGACGTGTACGCGCTCGGTTGTCTTCTGTACGCGTGCCTCGTCGGCTCCGCGCCCTTTCACCGGGATACGACCGCGGCGACGATCACCGCCCATCTTCACGAGGAGCCGCCGAGCATCGCCGATGTGCCCGGAGTCCCAAAGGCATTCGACGCGGTGATCGGCCGCGCCCTGGCAAAGCGGCCAAAGGACCGATACAAAAGCGCCGGTGAGTTGGGCCTGGCAGCCCTGGCAGCCGCGCAGGGGAGTCGTGGCAGGCCATGGCTCTTTGCGAGACGCTCTCAACCGGAGGTTGCCGTGCCGAGTCCTCCTCCCGAGCCGACGCCGGTGGTCTCGCCGGGCGAGGCGACCCGTGTGGCAGAGTCTCCGCAGACGACGGTCGTCCGCGGCGATGCCGAGACCAAGGTGGCCAGGACCGCGGTGATGCCGGCGCCGGCTGAAGAAACCAGCCGTTTGGCTGGAGCTGCCAACGGCCGCCGGCCTTGGCGAAGCCGTCTCCGGCGTGCAGACGTGGCACTGATGGGTGGAATACTCGCGGTGGCTGTCGCCATCGGCGCGCTCATTGCGATCACGCACAACGGACCACGTCCGGCGGGTCCCCTGACCACCGGGCAGATCGATGCGGCTGTCCGTGACTTCGCCACCGATTACAGCAACCACGATGTCCGCTCGCTCTCGCGCCTGCTCGCCCTGGACGTCACACGGGTGGATCCATCGACCGCGGAACATGGACGCGCGGCCGTGCTGGACGAGTACGAGTCGCAGTTCAGCACCAAGCCTGTGCCGACGCGCTACGTGCTCGGCGACGTCAAGGTCACGCCGGGTTGGGCCGGACGCGCCGAAGGGCAATACACCCTCACCGTCGAAGGCGGCGGCCAGGTCTCTGGCCATGTCGTCTTTGGTCTCGAACGGACCGGGAATCGCGTTCAGGTGGCGCTCATCTCCACCCAGTGACGCTCGGCCTCAGGGCTCGTTCGCAAGCGACGCCCGCGTCTCGCGTTGCTCGCCGCTGTAGCCGCCTGCTTCGCGGCTGTGATCATTGGGTACGCGCCCTATGCCCATCCGCGCGCAAGGACGAGCCAGGTGACCCGACCCAACAGCGTCTCAACCCCAACCAACTGAGGATGAAAAAGCAACGTCGGGCCTCACCCGGCGGCCAGTCTTCGGACGCAGCGGTCACGCCCGACGCTCAGCTGCCGCCACTCGATGACCAGGAAGTGAAGGGGCTGCGGGAGGTGGGGCGCTCCTGGGCGGCCCGGGTTCCGGACCGCGATGGATGGCAGCGTGCCCTGCCGGTCGATCCTCACCTCAAGTACCTGCTGGACCGACCTTCGCGGCGCAATGGGTTCGTCAGGATTCGCAGCCGGAGCGCCGCGAGTGTGGACGAGGTGGAGAGCACTCCGCGGGGCGACGAACTGGATTCGAGGTTGGGCCGGGCAAGCTATCTCGGCCGGCGAGTGTTGATCGGCCCACCGTTGCGGAGCACCGCGATCGCCGAAGAGCGGATGTCGACGCTGCTTGCGCTCCCAGTCCTATCGCCCGACGCGCTGTCCTCGGTCGCATACGGACCAGAGGCGATGATGTCCGTCCTCGTTCTGGCCGGCAGCGCTGAGCTGAAGCTCTCGCTGCCGATCGGCGCGGTCCTCGTGGTGCTCATGCTCGCCGTCGGTTTGGGCTACCGCCAGGTGATTCGGGCATACCCGCATGGCGGCGGCTCCTACATCGTGGCCAAGGACAGCCTCGGACCGAGGTGGGGACTGATGGCCGCGGCCGGGCTGATCTTGGACTACATCCTGACCGTGGCGGTCTCCGTGGCAGCGGGCATCGCGGCTGTCACTTCGGCCCTACCCTCTGTGGCCCCGGCCACGGTCCCGCTCGGGTTGGTCGTGATTGTCATTCTGGTCTTGGGAAACCTGCGCGGGGTCAGAGCAGCCGGTGCTCTCTTCGCGGCTCCGACCTACATGTTCATCGGTGCGATCGCCCTGATCGTGATCGTGGGGCTGGTCGACTCGGGCGTTCACGGATTCCACGCCGTGCCGCCGCCTCCCCGGCACGCCACCCAAGCGCTTGGGGTGTTACTGATCCTGCGCGCGTTCTCCTCCGGCGCCACGGCGATGACCGGAATCGAGGTGATCTCAAATTCGGTACAGGTCTTCGAACCGCCGGAGGCCGACAACGCGCGCCGCACCCTGACGATCATGATCGCGCTGCTGGTCTCGATGTTCATCGGCGTGGTCCTGGTCGCCCACCTCGACGGGATCGCCCCCGGCACTCAGACCGTCCTCTCTCAGATCGCTCACCGCACGCTCGGCAGCGGGGTGTTGTACGCCTACGTCCAGATCGCCACCACGGCGATCCTGTTGATCGCCGCCAACTCGGCGATCAACGGCTTCCCGCGTTTGCTGTACTTCATGGCCCGGGATAGGTACGCCCCGGCGGCGTTCCTACACATGGGCGATCGGTTGGCGTTCACTGCCGGCATCGTTGTGCTCGCCGTCCCAGCGGCGATTCTGTACGCCGTCTTCAACGGGCAAACCGAGCCGCTGATACCGCTGTTCGCCGTCGGGGTGTTTGTCGCCTTCGCACTGGCGCAGAGCGGGATGGTGGCCCACTGGTTGAACCATCGGGAGCGGGGGTGGCGACGCGCGCTGGCTATCAATCTCGTGGGAGCCGTTCTCTCAGGCGCGGTAGCGCTGATCGCCGCGATCACCAAGTTCGTTGAGGGCGCCTGGCTGGTGGTGGTGTTGATCCCCGTGATCGTGCTCGCGTGTCTCCGTATCCACCGTCATTACCAAAGCGCCCACCGCCAGCTTCTCCCGCGAACAGACGAGACGCTGCTGACACCACCGGCGCACCTGTCATCACCGGGTCCCAGTCACCGATGGAGCCTCGCCGGCATCCGATGGGCGACAACGCGCCTACCGAGATCGAGCACCTGGTTGTCGTACCCGTCGCGGTGTTGGATCAGGCCGCGCTTGACGCGCTCGCATACGCGGCGTCGCTCGGAGCGCCCGTACTCGCTGTCCATGTCAGTCCCAGCGAGGAGGAGGGCAAGCGCTTCCACGGCTATTGGAAGGCCTGGGGGGACTACCTGCCGCTCGAGGTCGTCATTTCGCCCTACCGCGCCACCGTCGCGCCGCTGGCCAACTACGTCGCCGCACTACACCAGCAGCAGCCCCAAGTCACCCTGACCGTGATCGTTCCGGAGGTCATCCCGGCTCACCGCTGGGAATCGGTCCTGCATGGCCGCATCGCCCAGCGACTTCGCCGAACCCTCATCCATCAGGAGGGAATCGTCGTCACGAGCGTCCCGTTTCACCTCACTGAATGAGCGAAGGTGAATCTGGTTACTGCTGGGTGCGGGGCGGCTGGGTGCGGGGCGGTCTGGTAAGCCACTGGAACCGTGCACTGGCGAGAACGCCGAGGACCCAGCCGATGATCGCCGCAGCCAGCACCAGCCAGACGAGCGAGACTCGGGAGCTGCCAACGAGCCAGTCGACGCGGACGTGCGCGGTGTTTGCTGCCGCGAGCGCAATCAGTATCGCGACAAGGGCGATGACGGCGAATGCGTAGGCCTGAAGCCGACCCTGGTGGGCATTGCGTCGAAAGCGCGCGGCCCGTGTCTCACCACCGCCCGCGGCGTCACTCGTCATCGCAGCGGCCTCTCGGGCGCGGGCCGTATCCGGCGGCGCAAACTCGTCGTGGATCGGGCCGACGGGCGGCTCGGCGGTCGCGGCTGATCGCTGCATCGGAGTGGTGGCCTGCGGGTCGTGTCCGTCAGAGGGCATTGCGGGACATCCGTTCGTGCGAGACGAGAGGTTTGCCTGGATCCACTCGTTAATTGATGACAATCATAGCATGATATGAATGTCTAGAATCGCTAGACTTACTTGGATGAGTCAGAAGGTCGCCCCCAGCTGGAACTTCCTGACCAACCACGCCCAGGTGTTGGTGTGCATCGCCAACGATCCCGGCGTGCGCCTACGTGAGATCGCCGAGGTGGTCGGAATCACCGAACGCGCCGTACATCGCATCGTCGTCGAGCTGGGCGATGCCGGATACATCACGCGCGAGCGGATGGGACGTCGCAACCAGTACACGATCAAGTCCGACCTTCCGATCCACGATCCGATCGCGCGCGGTCGCGATCAGAACGTCGGGCAACTGCTCCAGGTCCTGAAGGCGCACGACGGATCCGCGCCTGGCGATTGGGTCGCAGACGCGCCAATCGAGGCGTAGCGCGTCGCAGGTCACTCGCTCGCAGGAGCGCTGGAATGGCGCGGCCGCGAAGCCGGCGGAACGCGGCCGACGCCCGCACGGGCTTGGGCGAACGTCACCATGCAGCGACGGTCCTCGTCGTAGAGCTTGAGCTTCACCGCACGCAGGCCGTCCGTCAGCGACAGCGTCGGTACGTCGCGGAAGATCGCGACCTCGTCGTGGGCACGCTGGAGGTTGTAGTTCGGGATCCGCGCGTTCAGGTGGTGGACGTGGTGCAGTCCGATGTTGCCTGAGAAGAACTGCAGCACTTTGGGCAGCTTGAGGTACGAGCTGCCGTGCAACGCGGTGTCCAGGTAGCTCCACTGATCGTTGCTCTCCCAGTAGACGTCCTCGAACTGGTGCTGGACGTAGAACAGCCAGATCCCGATCGCGCCACTCAGCATCGCCACCGGTCCCTGCACCAGCAGGAAGTCCCGTACGCCCACGAGCAGGCACATCCCGGCCACCAGCGCCGCAAGTGCGACGTTTGTGGCCACCACGCTGCGTTTGATCCGGGCTCGGGCTCCGCGCGGCACGATCCGGGGCTGGATGATCAGGGCGATGATCGGTCCGAGGCCGAACATCACGACCGGGTTGCGGAATAGCCGGTATTCCAGCCGCTCGCGCGGGAGACCGGGCGCGGTACTCGGCAACGGTGATCGTGGGTACATCGCCCACTCCGCGACGGTCGAGGTCGCCGGCGGTCGCGTGGTGCACGGCATGGGCGTGTCGCCAACAGTCGAATGACTGGAACACCAGCAGGCCGAGCACCGCACCGAGCCAGCCGTTTGCTCGCTTGGCGGGCAGGAACGAGCCGTGTGCGCAGTCGTGAAACACGATGTACGTTCGCACCAGGAAGCCGGCGGCTGGAATCGCAAGCAGCAGCGTCAGCGGATACGAGCGGTCGACCAGTAGGTACATCAGGACCGACAGGCCCAGGTACGGGACCACCGACGTCAGGATGTTCAGCATGCTGCGCCGGAGATCCGCGCCGACGTACGGCTTCAGCGCCTCCTGCCAGAACGCGGGTCCCGCACCTGTCCCGGTCGACGGCGGTTCCTTCGGGGGACCGTCAACTGCAGCTGAAACTGCGTGTGCATCGATCACTTCGACCTCCGAGGTCCTCGCACGAAAACGAAACCGCGGAAGTCAGATCGCGATGCCTGCACTGTCGAGAAGCCGACCGCGCGACAATGCCCTCCTGAGCACCAAGGCTACTGCGATGGCGGGCCGCCTCGCAAGGCGCGCGCGTCCGAGGTGGACGCGAGCTGGCAGCTTGCGCTACGGTGCGGCGGCTCAGTCGAGCGTGTTGGCGGGAAGGATGAAGCGTGTCGGGTGAGAGGACGCGCGTTCTTGATCGCCGTTGATACGCGAGCCGTGGAGCCCGCGGCCGCGAGCCGTAGGTGTCTCTGGCGTGCCCGAGTGGGTCATGATCCAGTCGATGATCTCCGGGGAGTCGGCGCCGGCGGCGAGAATTGCTGCCCGCTCAATGACGATCCCGCCGGATGGATGCGGACGGGATAGGTTCCTGATGAGGCTGGTGATTTCCAGGTCGTTCACTTTTCGGCCCTCGCTGGCGTTGGTGGTGGTCGAGGATCTCGGCGGAGCACGATGTGCCCTGACAAGTCGGGGAGGTTTGCCTCGGCGACCGTGTCCTGAGGCTTGAGTCCGAGAACTGTGCTCAGCAGCAGCAGTGGAGCTCCCGCTGCCCATGCCTGCGGTCGCGATGCCGTGGGGAACTCAACTGGAACGGAAGTCAGAGCAACCGGGAATCCCGCGAACACTTCGGGCAGGCGGTGCTCGAAGTACGGTGCCGCGGCGAGGACCGCGGAGGCGATCGTCTGCGCCTCGTCGTGATACCCGTATCGGGCGAGGCCGGCAGCGATCAGCGAGTTCTCGTGGGGCCAGACCGTTCCCGTGTGGTAGCCGAGCGGGTTGTACCCGGCCTCACGTGTGCCGAGCGTCCGGATTCCCCAGCCGGAATAGAGCTGCTCATCCAGCAGCCGCCCTGCTGTGGCGGCTGCCTCGGGCTCGTCGAGGATGCCAGACCAGAGAAGATGTCCGATGTTGGACGTCAGGCTGTCGACCTGCCGCTTGTCACCGTCCAGAGCAAGCGCATGGCAACCGCGTTCCGGCATCCAGAAGTCGCGTCTGAAGCTCGCCCGTAGATCGCCGGCGCGCCGCTCGAGATGGTCACTGAGGCTGTCGTCATTCCAGACCTCGCGTGCGAGGCGTGCCGCTCGCCGCTGGGCGTCGTAGGCGTAGCCCTGGATCTCGCAGGTCGCGATCGGTCCTCGCGCGAGCGTGCCGTCGGCGAACTGGATCGAGTTCCAGCTGTCCTTCCAGCACTGGTTCACCAGGCCTGTCGTCGGGTTGCGGCACTCGTATTCGATGTAGCCGTCGCCATCGAGGTCGCCGCTGTCCTCTATCCATCTCAGTGCGGCGCGAGCATTGGCCTCCAGATCGCGAATCAGCGCGTCATCGCCGGTCCAACGGTGGTATTCGTCCAGGAGCACGAGGAACAGCGGCGTGGCGTCGGCGCTGCCGAAGTACGGCGAATGCGGACGCTGGCCGCTTGAGGTGAGCTCGCCGAACCGGAGCTCGTGCAGGATCTTTCCGGGCTCCTGTTCATGGAAGTCATCTCGCTCCGTGGCTTGACGAGAGGCGAGCACGCGCAGCGTCGTTGCGGCCAGCTCTGGGATATACGGCAGTGCCTGGAAGCTGGTGATCAGACTGTCGCGACCGAACAGCGCCATGAACCAAGGCAAACCGGCTGCAGGCAGTGTTGCTCCCAGCGCGAGGTCTGGATGGATCCGCAGCGCACCGAGGTCGCTGAGACTTGCGCGGTAGGTACGCGTGAGCTCCGGCTCGTCTGCCTGTAGCGCCGGCGCGCCGGCCAGCCACGTCTCGAGCTCGGCGGTCCTCGCGGCGCGCACCTCCTCCAAGGCGCCGCGCGGCTTGCGGTGCGTGAACCGCATCCCTGGCTGCGAGGCGTGCGGGGAGATGGTGAAGGTGGTCGACCACTGCTCGCCCGGTGCGAGCTCCAGCTCGTACGCGAAACCATCGCGGCCGATGGTTGCAGGCGCACTGGTGGCGATCGTGATCGATCGGTGGAAGTCGGCGTGGCGGTAGGCGAGGGTCAAGCTCGTGGCGTCTTGGGTGAAGCTGATTGCGCGCTCAGCGATCACGCCGTCCTTGACCTCGAACAGGTCGGCGAAGTCGGTGTCGACCTCCAGCATCAGACGGAGCCGGCTTCGTCTCGTGGAGGTGGTTGGTCGCGGTGATCTCTTCCATCCAGACGTGGTCGACTAGCCGGCGGCGCACGATCGAGTGCGGAGCCTGGTTGTCGATGCTCGACCCTGGGCGTCAGGACGAACTGGGCGTCGCGGTGCGTGTCCTGATGAAGGCTGAGCAACTCCAGCGGCGACGTCCCCGGCGCGCAGCACCCAGCGCGACAGGAAGCGCGTGTCTTCGGAGAAGAAGCCGTGTTCACGACCTTCGCCTGCCCGGACGTCACCGCGACGGTCGCCCACGACGAACGTAGTTCCGTCCAAGACGCTGAGGATGTCCTCAGGCATCCAGCACGAGCTCCATTGCCGGGCGTGGCAGCGCGACGGAGCGATAGATGCGCTCATAGGCGGCCGCGACGACGTCGCCGTCGCAGTGTTGGCTTACCCATGTCTCGGCAGTCACGGGCCGTGATCCGCGGGAGTTGGCCGATCGCGTCGGCCATCGCGCGCACGTCCTCGACCAGAAAGCCGGTCTTCCCGTCGACGACGAGCTCTCGCATGGCGCCCTCCGCGAAACGCGATCACCGGAGTGCCACAGGCGAGCGCCTCGACGATCACCATCCCGAACGGCTCGTCCCACCTGATCGGCATCAGCAGCCCGCGCGCATTGAGCGAACAAGGATTGCTTGGCCGCCCCGCCGACCTCGCCGATGAAGCGGACGCGGTCACCATCGATGTGCGGCGCGATCTCCTTGTCGAAGAACGCCTGCCGCCCGGGCTGGATCACGCCCGGCCAATACGAGCGGCACGTCGACAGCACGCGCGGCTGCGATGGCCCGGTGCGGTCCCTTCTCTGGGCTCATCCGCCCTATCCAGAGCAGGTAATCGCCCTTGCGCGCCTGCGTTGGCCAGGCGCTGCAAATCGATTGGGTTGGGGATCGGGCCAAGCGGCTCCAGCTCGCTGGGTGCGGAAGCGAGCTGGGCATGGCTGATGCCGACGAGCGTTCCCTTGTGGCCGTGGTGCGCGTAGAAGGCCGCGGTGTCCGCAGTGAACGGGCCGTGCAGCGTGTGCACGAGCGGTGTGTCAATGCGGTTTGCCATCGCCAGCCCTGTGAAGCCGCAGTGGTCATGGATGACATCGAAGCGCTCAAGCTGGCCGGCGAGGTCGATCTGGTCGAATGCTTCTGCGACGTGGTCGACCTCGAACAGCGAGCGCTCGATCGCGTCAGGGTGCGGCTTTTCGAGAATCGTCACAACGGTCGCCCGGGACACCGAGCCTGGAGCGCAGAACAGTGTCACGTCGTGCCCTCTGCGGACGAGCGCCTCGGTCAATGTGCTCACCACCGACTCCACGCCGCCGTATCCGGGTGACGGCACGGAAATCCACGGGGGCGCGAGCATCGCGATCCGCAGCGAAGAATCCGCAAAGCGCTCCGTACGGCCGTCCGGCGGCCAAGCCATACGTCCGGAGGTTTTCCTTGCCGCCGACAGGCCACGCGGCCGCGCCGGTGCTGCCCTCAAAGCATCCATCGATGCTCCTCACATGCCTCTCAGGCAGGGTGCTCGCCGGGCAGAGAGGTCGGAAGGACCGGGAGAACACGCGATCGCCAAACCCTGAAGGGGGCGCGATGGACTATTCCAGCCTACCACGCGCTCCGCTAAATCCGAGCGCTAGCGGTCGGAATATGCTACGTTCGATATTGCGCTCGAAAGGCTCTGCTCTTCTCGCTTTTGGGTGACGTCTTCGGTCAGAAGGGCAGAGAGGCGGTCGGCAATGGCCACCGCAACAACGAGGGAGGGCACGGCCGGACAAGCCGCTAGCGCGGCCACCGGGTCTCCCGTCACGGTCGTCCCTGAGCGACCTGGCGAGTATCGCTGTGAGTGCGGGCATGTCCTACGTGTCTCCGGTGGCGGACGCCACCGCGTGTACTTCGAGCTCGCTGACTCGAGGCGGACAATCCCGTGATGGATCGTGCATGCCCGCAATGCGGACGCGGGCTGCCCGGAAAGAACCGGCCGTGACGCGACAGGAGCGAGCGCCGACTGCGTCCAGCAACGGAGGGCCGGCGGAGTCATCGCCGACGCAGGCTGTCAGGCGCCATCTCGCTCGGCCGCTGACCGGGAGCGAGCATGAACAGCTCGATCTCGATGTCCGGGCCGACGTGATGGTTGGAGATGAACGCGAGTACGTTGCGACCACAGAGCCGCTCGACGGCATTGATGAACTTGTGTTGCATGGCGTTCTGGAATGCGTTGCGGGTTTCTTGGACGATCGTGGTGCGCTGGATCTCGATCATCGTCTTCTCGACGTCGGTGTAGACGCCCCCGAGGACACATGCCAGTAGATCCTCGCCGAGCAACAGCGTCTTTGCTGTGACCGGCACACGGTGGTAGTACTGCTCATGCAGCGCGACCATCGCCTCGGTAACCGCGCTCAGTAGCGCGTCGCCGGTCAGTGGAGCCTCTTGGGCGGGCATCCCGCCTTCTCTCTCGTCCTCCGGATCGGGGTCGCGCGCGAGGCAGAAGGGCGAGAGCCCGACGAGCGATCCAACCACCATAGCGGCACGCACTCTCGGTACGATCTCGACGAGTCGGCCTGATTTGTGCTTTGAGTTCGCTAGACGCCCATCCCACGCCGAGGAACCACGGCGAAGTACTGACGGCGATATCCGACGGACTCGTGGCGCTGTTGAAGGAGTTCTACGGGCGGGGGCCGACCCGCGCGAAGTCCTACTACGAGGATGATCTGGTCGTGTGCGTGCTGCGCGGCGGCTTCTCACCGGTTGAGCAGACGCTGCTCAAAGCCGGCCGCGGAGCCGCAGTCATCAGCCAGCGGATGGAGTTTCAGGAGATCATGCGCGAACGCTTCGCGGCAGTGATCGAGAATGCGACTGGCCGCCGCGTGATCGGGTTCATGAGCGGCAACCAGCAATCCCCCGACATCATGTGCGAGGTCTTCATCCTGGCACCCACCGACCTGCTGGATCCCTCAGAGCCCCTCGCCGATGCGTGACGCTCGCAATAGGAGGCCCGAGCGGTGAATAAGCCTGTGTTGTTCTGCTACGACGGATCGGACGGCTCGAAGACGGCGCTGACTGCGGCGGTCGAGCTGATCAAGCCCGCCGATGCTGTGGTGTTGGTTGTGTGGATGCCGGCAGCGGTGCAGTTGGCCCGTTCTGGCTCGTTCGTGGTCGCGGTACCGAACGAGGGCGAGATCGACGAGGAGGAAGCCACGACTGCGCAACAGATCGCCGAGGAGGGCGCGGCGGGTGCCCGCGGGCGCGGCTACAACGCGTCAGCACGCATCGCCCAAGCCAACGAATCGGTGGCCAGAACGATCGACGAGATCGCCGAGGAGATTGACGCCGGACTGGTTGTCTGCGGCCAACGCGGCCGGGGAGCTATCGGCAGCGCTCTGCTCGGCAGCGTCTCCCACGCACTTGCGGCACATACCAGGCGGCCCGTGCTCATTGCGCCCCAGCACCCGTAGCCCCAAGTTCATGTGGGGCGCCGTCCGCGGCCTCGAAGTGGTGGCAGTTGCCAACCGCGTGCCGCGCGAGTGCAGCCCTGACGGTGGGCGCGCGAGGCTTTACGCGGCCGGGCAGGATCACGGTCGCGAGGAGGAACGCAACGACAAAGATTCCGACGGCCCACGAGAACGCCGTGGTGTAGCCGTGGACAGCGGCGGCGCTGGCCAGGTCGGCGGTGTGGAGATGACCGGCTGCGTAGCTGGCGACTGCGCTAGCGAAGATCGTGCTCAGCAGCGAGGTGCCGACTGAGCCGCCGATCTGCTGAGAAGTGTTGACCATCGCTGAGGCGACCCCTGCCTCGCTTCCCTCCACGCCGAGAGTCGCCGTCGAGAACGCCGGCGCGAAGATGCATCCCATCCCGACGCCGAGGAGGAGCAGACCCGGAAGAACATCGGGGGCGTAGCTGGAGCCGGGCGTCAGGCGCGTGAAAAGGAACATCGCGATCGCCCCGAGGATCGTCCCAGCGAGTACCAGCGGCTTCACCCCGGTGTGTTGGATAACACGGGTCTGCACGGTGGTCGAGGTGACCACAAGAACGCCGGTTAGCGGCAGAAACGCCAGTCCCGTGGTGACTGGTGCAAGCCCCAGCTGCTGCTGCAGGAAGTAGGTGAGAAAAAGGAATACCGCAAAGATGCCCGCGCCGGCGAGGGCGATCGTGGTGTACGCGCCGCCGCGGGCTCGGTCCCAGATGATGTGCAGAGGCAGCAACGGGTACTTGGCTCGACGCTCGATTAGCACGAAAGCCGTCAGGAGCACCGGGCTCGCGACGAGCGCCACGATCGTGGCTGTGGCACTCCAGGAGTGGGTCTCGGCGTTGGAGAACCCGTACACCAGCGCGAACAGCCCGAGCGCCGAGGTGAGCACCCCTGGTATGTCGATCGGATCCCGCTCCGGAGCGCGGTGATTAACCAGTAGTCGCATTGCCACCATCGTGGTGGGCACCGCGACCACGAGGTTGACGTACAGACACCAGCGCCAGGACAAGACTTGTGTGAGCGCGCCGCCGAGTATCAGCCCAAGCGACGCGCCACCGCCGGCGATCGCACCAAAGATCCCGAATGCTTTTGGCCGGTCGGGAGAACCCGCGAACGTCACTGTCAGCAATCCCAGCGCCGACGGCGCGAGCAGCGCGCCGAAAGCCCCTTGGAGCGTTCGGGCGGCGACGAGCACGCCGAACGACTGGGCCAGCCCGCCGATCGCCGAGGCGATCGAGAACCCAACCAGGCCCGCGACCAGCGTCCACTTGCGCCCGAACAGATCACCGAGCTTGCCGCCCAACAGCAAGAGGCTCCCGAACGCCAACGCATAGGCGGTGACGATCCACTGCCGGTTCTGTGTGGAGAAATGCAGCGCCGTCTGCGCCGAAGGGATCGCGATCGTCACGATCGTCGCGTCCAGCACCACCATCAGCTGCGCGACGCCGAGCAGCGCCAGAACCGCCCATCGATTCGGTTCGCGGTCCATCGAGGCCACCGACATTACCTAGGTGCTGATCGCAGCGTTGACGTAGGCTGTTCCGGTGTCTGAGCACGAGCGCTTTTGGGCCTCGACCGAAGCAGGAGTTCTTGGTGGTCTGACCGACGGCGAGGTGGGCCCTCCGGTGCTGCTGCTGCACGGTGGACCAGGTTTGGGGTACGAGTACCTGGATCCGGTCGTCGCCGAACTTCGGACCGACTTTCGGGTCGCGACGTTTCAGCAAAGAGGTTTGGAGCCATCGACCCTTGAAGGCCCGTTCACGATTGCTCAGGCGCTTGACGACATCGTCTCGGTTCTCGACGCGCTGGGCTGGCAGCGTGCTCTTGTGATAGGCCACTCCTGGGGCGCTCACCTCGCATTGCGATTTACCGCTGCGCATCAGGATCGACTGTTAGGAATGCTCGCGATCGAGCCGATCGGCGTCGTTGGCGACGGAGGCAGAGGCTCGTTCGAGATGGAGCTCCTCGCTCGGGTTCCCGCGGACCGCCGGAAGCGCCTGGATGAATTGAGTGCGCGCGAGGAGGCAGGCGAGGCGACCCTGGAGGAGACGTTGGAGGCGATGGCGATCACGTGGCCGTTCTACTTCGCCGACCCCGCTGCTGCGCCGCCGATGCCAACGAAACGGTCATCGACCGAGGCGTTCACTGCGCTCGCTGCGGAGATGGCGAGTGACAACGATCGGGTTGCCGCCGCGTTGTCCGCCACGGAGGTGCGCTACAGCATCCTTGTCGGTGGGGCGAGCCCGATCCCATGGGGCCAAGCGGCCCGGGCAAGCGCCGACCTGTCGCCGCACTCGGTTTTGAGGGTGGTGCCGGACGCAGGCCACTTTGTGTGGTTGGAGGCACCAGGTCGCGTTCGGGCCGCCGCTCTCGAGCTACTAGATCGCCAGAGCGATTCGCAGCATCACCCTCGCGACTGACAAGCGCTGGGCACTGCGCGAAGGTGCGCGTCACAGCCCGCGTGTTTGGTGGAGAATTGTGTCTATGCCGAGCTCCTCAGGTGTCGATCTGCTGGGGGCGTTGCTGCGGACGCGCAGAGCGTTGATGGCCGATCTCGATCGCGGCCAGGATGTGGCGGAACGGGTTCTGGTTCGCAGCGATCTGAGCGGCACGCTGCAGCTCTATGAGGTCGGGTCGGGTGACCTCGTTGAGCTCACCGCTCTTCCCGAGCCGGTCGGAACTGCGCACTATGTCCCGGGCGGGCGTCGAGCTGTGCTAGCGGTCGATGAGGGCGGAAACGAGCGCCACCAGCTGTACTTGCTCGATCTTGACGCGGCGGCTCGATCAACGGTGGCGAGCCTTGATCGCCTGGAGCCGCTCACGAGCGACTCGCGCTTCGGGCACCACGTCGCGGGTGTTTCCCCTGATGGTCGATTGGTCGCGTACCTGTCGAATCGAGGCAACGGCGTCGACTTCGATCTGTGGCTATGTGACCTGCTCAGTGGTGAGCATCGTTGTTGCTACGCCAGCGGCGCCTGGTGTCAGCCCGCATCGGGGTTCTCGCCGGATGGTCGTTTCGTCTCGGTGCTGCGTCCCGGTGATCGCCCACTCGATTTTGATCTCGTGCTCGTCGACGTCAGCACCGGCGAGGCAAGGTTTCCTCTGGAGCATCCGGATGAGGCGGCGCTTGTTGGTCCACCGGCGTGGGTGGACTCCACGAGCTTCTATGTCTCCTCAAACATCGGCAGGGACTTCGCGGCCGTCGTCCGGCACGACCTGTCTACCGGAGAGACGACGACGCTTGCCGGCACGGGGCAGCGTTTCGACGCTGAAGTCGTGACGAGTGCAGACGGAAGAACGGTCGTGGTCATTGAGAACCGTGATGGCGTCAGCGCGATGCAGCGATATGACCCGGACAGCAGGACGCTTGGCCCGGTGATCGCGCTGCAGGAGCCTGGGGTGACGAGCTACTTCTACTTTCCCGCACCGATCCTCTCCGAGGACGGCTCGCGTCTCTATTACACGCTGACCACACCACGGATCGGTGGTGACGTGTTCGTCCACGAGTTTGCGAGCGGCGAGACCCGGCGGCTCACACACAGTCCTGCGGAGATCGAGCCGGAAACATTGGCGAGCGCGGAACTCGGCGATGTGACCAGCTTCGACGGTGAGCAGATCCCGTTTTTCGTTTTTCGGCCGCGCCCGTCGGAGTCGCAACCGCCGGTAGTTGTGGTCGTGCACGGCGGCCCCGAGGGGCAGGCCGTGCAGTCATTCGATCCGGTGATCCAGGCGCTGGTAGCGAGCGGCTACGGAGTGGTCGTCCCGAACGTCCGCGGCTCGACCGGCTATGGCAAGCGGTATGCGTCCCTTGACGACACAACGAGGCGCCTTGACTCCGTCCGCGACCTGCACGCGATTCGTGGTGCGCTGGAGCGTGCGGGTTTCGACCCTGATCGCGCGATCCTGTGGGGAGGCTCATACGGCGGGTACATGGTGCTCGCCGGGGTCGCGTTCCAACCCGATCTGTGGGCCGCCGGGGTCGACATCGTGGGGATCTCCAACCTCGTTACGTTCCTCGAGAACACCTCGGACTACCGGCGCGCTCACCGCGAACGTGAATACGGGTCACTCACGCACGATCGGGAATTCCTAAGGGAGGCCTCGCCGTTCACCCACATCAACGCGATCCGTTCGCCGCTCTTCGTGATCCATGGCCGCAACGACCCGCGGGTGCCCGTTAGCGAAGCCGAACAGCTCGCCGAGAACCTCGCGACCCGCGGGATCTCCTGCACGCTCTGCATCTACGAGGACGAGGGCCACGGCCTCGCCCGCTTGGACAACCGCCTCGACGCTTACCCCAAAGCGATCGAATTTCTCAATAACGTCCTCGCCCGGTAACACACCCATCGGCCAGCCCGAAGATCGCTCCCGGCGCCGGCAACCAATTAGGCTAGGCACCGCGCCAGGTCCGCCGCAGTAGCTCGAGAAGCCACAACGAGAAAGGACAGTCGTATGCCGAACTTCCTTGCCGACGATGGAGCCGAGATCTACTACAAGGACTGGGGCTCGGGCGATCCGATCGTCTTCTCACACGGTTGGCCACTGAGCGCGGACGCGTGGGACGCGCAGATGTTGTTCTTCGGTGGGCAGGGCTACCGTGTGGTCGCGCACGATCGTCGCGGTCATGGGCGTTCCAGCCAGACCTGGGACCGGAACGACTACGACACCTGGGCGGATGACCTATCCGGGCTGATCGATCAGCTCGACCTCAGGGACGTCACCCTCGTCGCTCATTCGATGGGTGGGGGTGAGATCGCACGCTATGTCGGCCGCCACGGCACGTCACGTCTGGCCAGGATGGTTTTCATCGGCGCGGTCCCGCCACTCATGCTGCAGACCGACGCCAACCCCGGCGGGCTGCCGCAGTCGGTCTTTGATGGTCTGCGTGCTGGAGTCGCGGCCAACCGATCCCAGTTCTACAAGGACACGAGCGTCGCTTTCTTCAGCTACAACAGGCCGAGCGCCAAAGTCTCGGATGCGACGGAGGATCAGTTCTGGCGCCTTGGCATGCAGTCGGGTATCAAGGCGTCCTATGACTGCATCGCGCAGTTCTCCGAAACCGACTTCAGCGACGACCTGAAGAAGATCGACGTGCCAGCGCTGTTCATGTGTGGGGACGACGACCAGATCGTCCCCTATGAGGACGCCTCCGTGCTTGCCGTGAAGCTCGTGCAGAACGGGACGTTGAAAATCTACCCGGGATTTTCCCACGGCATGGCGATCACCGAAGCTGAGACGATCAACGCCGACCTGCTGACATTTATCCGATCCTGACCCTCAGTGTCGGCGAGGCGGGCATGCCTGTCCGTCGGGGGCATGCCCGCTGCGGGGCCGACGTGCGGTCCGCGGTCAGATCCGCTCCTTGAACGACGGAAACCCCAGCAAACGCTGAGGTTTCTGAAGCGCGCCCGAAGGGATTCGAACCCCTGACCTTCGGTTCCGTAGACCGACGCTCTATCCAGCTGAGCTACGGGCGCAGGTTCACTTGCAGGTTCTTGCACCTTGAGGACTTGGCAATGGCGAGCCCTACCTCAACCTGCATGCAAATGCAGCTGCCCGTAGGGCTGCATGCAGGTTGGTGGTTGGGGCTCGTTGCCCGGGTGCAGCTTCTGAGGAATCAACCCAAGCGAGAGAGAGAAGGCGATGACATGACCACCGACCACCCGCAGAGCGAGAACGACATGCCGCCCGATGACCACCAGGTCGAGAGCGACCGCTGTCGGCTCGTGGTCAAGAACAACCTCGGCGGCTACTCGTGGGAGCTGAGGCTCCCGGTGCCGTTCACGCCCGTCGACCGGGCTGACCTGCACGACGCCATCCGTGAGGCCATCGAGGCTGACGACGCTCTGCGTGCAGGCTTTGCCGACCGGCCCTCGCTGCGTCACCCAACGCCTGACCGCCGCAGCACCAGCACCAGCGCCAGGAGCAGGAGCGATGGGTGGTGAGTAACACGAGCACGACCCCCACACCCCCAAGCACGAGAGGGGAGGGGGTCGGGACCGTCCGGGCCGACTGCGCCGACTGCTGGCGCTGGCAGGGGTGCGGGGTGCCCCCCCGGCCAGTCGGCTGCTGGCAGTGTCCGGTCTGGTCCCTGGCAGTGCGCCCGGTTTTCGCAGTCGAGCGGGCGATACTGGCAGGTCATGGACGTCAAGGAGTGCCCACGTTGCGGTGCACCACTCCCACCACCCAAGCCGACCGGCCGACCTCGCCGCTGGTGTTCAGCACGCTGCCGACGTGAGGCCGCCCGTCGCCGGTACATCTCGGCCCGCCCAGTGCACAACGACGCCGACCTCCTGGCCGAGTTGACCCGGACGTGGAAGCCGTTCGTCGTCGAGTCGGTCAGGGAGTGATCGTCAGCTTCCTGATCGCCTTGTTCGGCACCGGGATGCCAGCGGCGCAGCGTGCCTTGATGCGCAGCCCGGCGGCGTCCTGGGCGAAGTAGGCGTCGTTGCAGATGTCGACCTGCTCTCGGCGCCGTTCAACACGAAGTAGCACCGGGTTGGTCGTAGACCAACGGGGTCGCCAGCTCGGGCACGACCACGGCGTGAGACCCACCGTGCCCGGCGAAGCCCCACCGGACACGACACCCGGGCCGTATTTCAGCGCTCCGCCAGCATCGAGGGAGCTGTTCTCGGCAGCCAGGGCCGCACCGGGCAGAGCGATCGTGTCGGCCGTCCCGCCAGCGTCACCGATCTCACCGATGGCGGTCGCCACGGCTCGAGCAGGTCGGTGCCGGTCACTTCCGGGGCGTCGCGACCACGCCCGGGGGTTCGGGGGGTGCCGTCGCCGTTCAGCAGCCCGAGGTCGAGGTCACGGCTGAGCGAGTCGGCCAGCATGGTGCCCAGGCTGCCGTGACATTAACGTGCTGTCGCGTCACCATCTCGTTCTCAGCTTCACGATGCCGGCGATCTTGCAGACAGCGAGGATGTAGGCGTCGTCGCCCAAGGCGACTTCGGGGATCGGGCCGAGTTCAGCGACCCACGCCCACCCGGTCGGCGAGGCCGTGGGCCACGCCACCTCGCTGCGGTTGGTGGGCTGGCGGGTGAGTGACCGGGCGAACGGTGCACCACCGATCAGCAGGTTCAAGATCCGGCGCTGGGTGTCGTGGGGGACGAGGACGCCGCCGAAGCTGGCGGTTGAGACGTCGGTAGGCATGATTACCTCCGAGGAGAGCGTGCCGATTGGGTTCCAGCCGCCGCCCCTCAGGGCCGTCCTAGCCACGGGCCGGGCTCTTGCCTCGGATCACCGTCGTCCCACCTGGTGAGCGAGCTGATCGTGCCGCCCACCGGGCGACCACCGGGGCGAGTACAAGGCTAGCTAGAAGCGGTCAGGCTGGCGTTGCTGCGGTCCAGTAACACTCCGGAATGCCGAACACCGGGATACGTCCCCGGTGATGCGCCACCTCGAGCACAGCGGGCAGCCCGTCCACGTCCTCGCTGCAGGTCACGAACTCGACCTCGGTCGTCGCCACCGACCTCGTCGCTGGGTCGATCCCGAAGTGCATCGCCAGGCGACGGCGCCTGACCTCGGCCGGGACAGCCAGCCAGTGGCGCAGCACCCACTCGTCGGGTCGGTAGATGTGGGCACACAAGCGACACGCCTACTCGTCACCGATGGGGAGCTTGCGCTGCGGGTGGAGGGTGCGCAGGCAGATCGCACACCGTTCGAACACCATCCGGTCGTCGGGTGGCAGGTCGAGGGTGATCGTGTGGAACATGCCGGGGTCGCTCACGGCCGAGCGAATGGCGTCGTCCTCGTCAGACGACACGGGTGCACCGCCAACCGACGAGCTCGATGGCCGTCACTTCGTCCGGGAGGCGCACCAGAAGCTCCACGAGGCCCTGTGTGCTGTCGTGCACCGGTTCGTGTCGTTGCTCGGCTCCTGGGGGCCGCGGACGGTCTCTGCGGCACACCCTTGCGATCGCCTGGACCGAGTGCTCGTGCACATTTCGACGAGCATGCACGCTTTTGCGTCGGCTTGAGTGCAACGCCACACACTTCGCAGCTGCGCACCGTCGAGGTCGTTGCATATCCGATTCGACCTCGGTTGCATGGCGTCGAACCGTTGCGACTTCGTTCGTACTCGCCCAGCGTGATCGTGCCGTCGGTGATCGGCTCCACATCGACGGCCTAGCACGACGAACCAACCGATTTCATCTACGACCTCCGAAACTTTACGGGATTTGGTTAGTCAACGAACCTGACTGCTTCCAAATGGAGATGCTCTGGCCCGCCGAGGAGCCGATGCTCAGGGGTACTCGGCACTGTCCTACGCCGCGGCAAAGACGGAGCGGCTGCGCTTCCGGCTCCTCGTCGGCGGAGTGACGTACCGCCACCCGGGACTGCTGGCCAAGACGATCACCACGCTCGATGTCCTCTCGGGAGGTCGTGCCGAACTCGGGTTGGGGGCAGCGTGGTACGAGCGGGAGCACCGGGGGCTCGGTGTCCCGTTCCCGCCGTTGCGCGAGCGCTACGAGCGGCTGGAAGAGACGCTCCAGATCTGCTTTCAGATGTGGAGCGATGACAACGGTCCCTACGAAGGCACGCACTATCGATTGGCCGAGACCTTGTGCTCGCCCCAGCCCGTCAGCTCACCGCGCCCACGGGTGCTCATCGGAGGGGGGGGCGAACGCAAGACCCTGCGGCTCGTGGCGACCTACGCAGACGCGTGCAACATCATCGGCGACGCCGCGACCGTTGCACACAAGGTGGAGGTCCTGCGCCGCCACTGCGACGAAGTCGGCCGCGAGTTTGCGGACATCGAAGTGACAGCCCTCATCGGGGTGGCGGACGACGCTGGACCGGACGCCATCATGCACGAGGCCGAGGCGCTCAATGACGTCGGCGTGCAGGCCATCGTGATCCGCGCCGCCCGGATCCGAGCCGTCGCGGTGGCTCGAAGAGACGTGGGGGCCGGTGGTGCCGAAGTTGGCCACGATCGGCTGATCGTGAGCCTCGCTCAGTGGGCATGTTCGCGCTGTTCAGCTCCCTGCGGAAGCTCTCGAAGGGAAGACCCGGCCGTCTGCCGCCCAAACAGCGGTGGCGTCCCATGGGAACGCCGTTCCCGCGTGGACCTGGGGGCGCCTTTCAGTCGGAAGGTGTCACCGTGCTCGCCGTGCCCGCTGGTCGCCCGTGATCGGCGTCACGGCGACCAGCGTTACAGCGAATCGCGTCCTGGAAAAGCACAGGCCCGTCGGTGCTCGTGAATGAAGGTTTCCCTATCCCCTGGATTTGCCCGTTATCGTGCTGACTCGGGCCGCTAGCTCATCCGGAAGAGCAGGGGACTTTTAATCCCAAGGTGCCGGGATCGAGACCCGGGCGGCCCACCATAAAAATCGAGTTCAGAGGGCTGAACGGGTGATTCCGATGGATCCAGATCCTTCCTGTTGCTACTGAATGCTCCTGTTTTTGACGTCCCCGCTGTCGGGCGAAGAAGCAGGAGAGCCATGAAGGGCCACGTTCGCCGAAGAGGCAGCTCTTGGGAGTTGCGTGCGTACGTCGGGCTCGATCCCACGACGGATCGAGCCAAGTACCTGACCCGCACATTTCGAGGTGGAAAACGCGAGGCGGACGAAGCGTTGGCTCGGTTCGTGACCGAGGTCTCAGGCGGTGACATGCAGCGAAGGACACCACCCTGAGTGAGCTGATCCGTCGAGGGCTCGATCTGGTGCGGGAGGATCTCTCTCATCGACGGTACGCGGCTGAACGGATCATCCGCTGTTACATCGAACCAGATATCGGACGAGTCTCGCTCGCCAAACTACGGACCGATCAGCTCGACCGCCTCCATTCGAAGCTGCGTGACGAAGGCGGCAAGGACGGCGGTCCGCTCTCGTCGGCAACGGTCCGACAAACTCATGCCGTCATCCGAAGAGCACGAATCAAGCAATGCGCTGGGGCTGGATTGCGGCAAATCCGGTGTCACTGACACGACCCCCTCGGGTACGAACGCAGGTTTTGCATCCTCCCGAGCCAGCAGGCGTTCTCCGTCTAATCGCCGAGGCGGAGCATGCAGATCCGGACTTGGCTTGCTCCTTGCTGCGACGACAGGGGCGCGACGAGGTGAGCTCTGTACCCTTCGCTGGTCGGATCTCGACAAGAAGTCCGGTGCTCTCACGATTTCTCGGTCGGTCGTCGAAACCCAGGATTCGACGCTCACCGAAAAAGATACAAGACCCATTCGTCCCGCCGGATTGCTCTGGATTCGGGTTCGATCGCCGCCCTGACAGATCAGAAAGACCGTTGTCAGCGCCGAGCGAAGTGCTGCGCAACGAGGCTTACCGAATCTGCTCACGTCTTCTCCGTAGGTCCAGACGGCGGTCGCCCTTGGGTGCCTAACGAAGTAAGGAAGCGGTTCATCCGGATACGGCAAGCCGTAGGACTGAATTCCGTTTGTCTCCATGGTCTTCGGCATTTCACTGCAATTCGCCTGCTGTCGGAGGGTGTACAAGTGCGAACCGTGAGCGGATGGCTGGGCCACGGAGGCGGCGCAGACACATCGGCGCCTCGGCTTCGCCGTCCCTTGACTGCCCTGGCGATCGTGGGTCGAGCGAACAACGCTCACGATCCAGCGAGCCTCTGAGCTGGGGTGGGACATTTTTGTGGACGTCCTCAACGGCGCGCTCAGAGCCCGTCGCAGTTCTCTGGTCCGGCGCCTTGAGCCCGATGAAGGCTCATTGAGCCGCGGCCTTGGGAACGAGACGCCGGCGGCCCAAGCGAATGACGGGGAGTTCACCCCGGGCGACGAGCTCATAGGCGAAGGGCACGAGAGATGCCGAGCAGTGCTCCTGCCTCGGCCACCGAATAGACAAGGAGTTCGGTGGGTCACAGGTTGAGCACGCTGGATCGGCTGGCGCGTGGTCGAACACCCGAATCCAGCTCCCGTTGACAGATGCAAACCGTAGGCTTGTCGCTGATGGAGAACTGGCCACAAAGAGTCTCTGGGACGTTTCGGGGGCGCCAGCTCTATCGGCCGAAGACGTGGGCGTCGATCAAGTCCATCGTGACCCGTCCCCGCCAGCTTCCGGCGATGCTCACGGTCTCCACGGACGCCTTGAGTGCCGCGAAGTCCGCCGCCAAGGCCACCGCCGACGCCAGCACACGCGGCCTCGACGATCCTCGGTCGACGACGTGAGCGCTTCGTCGCATGCCACCCCGTCGGAAGACCCCGGACCAACCAACGAGGGGGCGGACTGGGCGCCGACGGGATCTGTCGACCTGCTGTCCGAACACCTCTACGGCGAGGTCGCGTCCGAGGCGTATGCCTGGATGCGCCGGGAGGCGCCCGTCCACCACGACGAGGTCAACGACCTCTGGGCCATCGCCACCTGGGACGGCGTGTCGGCAGCGTCCCGTGACAGCGCTACGTTCTCGAACGGGGAGGCTCGCTGTCCGAGGATTCCGCCCATTTCGTGGATGCTCGACATGGACGGAACCGACCACATTCGTCGACGCAGGGTCGTAGTAAGGCGTTCACGCCAGGGCGCGTGAAGGCCATGTTGACTCGCCGTGTCGCCCGCTGCCATGCGAATCCAGGTGAACTAACTGAACGGCGGAACCGGACAGACGGAGCCGTATCGCAGTCGAAACAACTCGAGCCGGACGAAGCGGGCTTCTGAATCGGGTCTAGCGCCTTAGAACTCACACATTGAGTTCAGAGCCAGAAATTGTCCGTGTCGCAGCAGATGCAAATAGCCGTGCCGCGCCCTAGCTGCCTCTCCTTCCGCCTCCCACCTAGTGCGGCAACCAGGGACCCGTACGGGTGCGAGGCGCCGCCTGGCCGTGGACCATGAAGAGGAACCAACAACAAGCCACGGACCTCTTGGTCCCAGAAAGAAAGCAGACGAAAAATGACCACAGTCGAGGAAAATGCCGTCAGTACCATCTGCCCGTTCCACGTGGAGTTTTCCGAAGAGGCGCTTGCCGAGTTGCGTCGCCGCATTGTTGCGTCGCGCTGGCCGTCCAGGGAGCTTGCCGCGGATCGGTCGCAAGGCGTGCAATTGGCCACGAGCCAGGAGCTCGCCCGCTATTGGGCGATCGATTACGACTGGGGACTGTGCGAGGCGAGACTGAACGTGTTGCCGCACTTCAAGACTGAGATCGACGGGGTACATATCCACTTCATCCACGTGAAGTCACCCCACGCGGATGCGTTGCCGCTGATCATGACCCACGGATGGCCTGGTTCGGTCATTGAACTGCTCGAGGCCGTCGGACCACTCACCGACCCGGTCGCGCACGGTGGGCGCCCGGAGGACGCGTTCGATCTCGTCTTGCCGTCCATGCCCGGGTACGGCTTCTCAGCGGAGCCGACTGAGATCGGCTGGGACTCCGACCGTGTGGCGCGGGCCTGGGCTGAGCTAATGCGCCGCCTTGGCTACACGCGGTACGTCGCCCAGGGAGGCGATCAGGGGGCCGCGGTTACCGACGCCATGGGTCGTCTGGGACCCGAGGGTCTTGTCGGCATCCACATGAACCTTTTCGTGCCAGGGCTTCTCGCCCCGCAAACGGAGGAGTCTGACGAAGAGCGCACAGCGGCGGAAGCGGTCGCCACATTCCGCACGACCGGCTTCGGCTACTTCTTGGAGCAAGCCACACGGCCGCAAACCATCGGCTACGCCCTGCTGGATTCACCCGTTGCCTTGGCAGTCTGGTTGCTTGACCACGACACGGACAGCTACTACAAGATCTCCGCCTTCGTCGACGGCCAGCCGGCGGGCAATCTCACTCGGGACCACATCCTCGACAACATCACGCTTTATTGGCTAACAGGTACCGGAGCCTCAGCGGCACGGTCGTACTGGGAAAGTGGACGAGCGGCCGCTCTTGCGGCTGGCCAGGCTGTCCCAGAGGTCAAAGTCCCCGTTGCCTTTACGACCTTCCCAGGCGAGATCTTCCGAGCTCCTCGCAGCTGGGTGGAGAAGAGCTATCCCACCCTCGCTTACTTCAATGAAGTCGAGGAGGGCGGTCACTTTGCCGCATGGGAAGAGCCCGAGCTGTTCGCGACCGAGATTCGGGCGGCGTTTAAGTCGCTACGGACGGGTCTGGCCTCCTGAGTCCTATCTCTGCTCGTGGTGTCCGGCGGTCGCTCGAGCGAGCGCTCCTCCGCCTCCCGTATGACTCGCCCGGTAACCAGTGTTACCGCAGCGGGTCATACGGGAGAACGCGAGTTGTGCGAGCCGATTCCCGTGTAGTGGCGACGACGATTACCCGCCGACGTTTCCAAGACACCACTCATTCCATCTCGTAGTTGGCTGCGCCGGGTGATGCCAAGTTTGGGAAAAATCCGGTAGAGGTGATATTCCACAGTGCGATGCGAAAGATACAGCTTCTGGGCAATCTCACGATTCGTGTGCCCCTCTGCCGCCAGCTGGGCTATCTGTAACTCTTGAGGTGACAGTTGGGTCCATGTTTCTGGCTTTCGTTGAGTCATCTTCTCGCCGGTCGAACGGAGTTCATGACGAGCTATCTCCGCAAGCTCGGGAAATCCGAGCGCATCGAAACCCTCAAGCGCAGCCCTGAGCGGCGCACGTGATTCAGTCACGCGTCGCTGGCGTCGCAACCATCTCCCGTACCACAAAAGCATCCGTCCTCGATAGCAAGGCCAGTTGGCCAGATCACTTTCTATGGCCTGGCGGAAGAGTCCCTCCGCCTCTTCGTCGCTGGCGATAACTGCCTGTGCGTACCCAGTAGTAGCTCGCAGAAGTGGTCCAGCTGTGAGGTCCGACAGTGACTGCAGTGTCGTGAGGTACGCCCGAGCCTGATCGATCTGATCGGTATGAACAGAGGCTTCAACGAGATCCGACAGGCCCCAAGCTCCGATGAATGGGTTGTAAGCCGGATCCGCGGGATCCACTATTCGCCGTAGGTGTTCGAGACCTTCTTCGAAATACTGGTGCGCTACCTTCCCGCGGCCCCGGAAAATTTGCGCGAGTGCGAGCATCGGAGTTGCGCCGATTTGGAGGAGCTGCGCTTCCGCTTCTCGTACGAGTACCTCTGCACGATCGAACTCTCCGCGCTCTGCCTCGATCGTGGCCATGGCAAGTTGAGCCGATGCTGCCCAGTGAACCTGGCCGGTATCCCGAGCTAGCCGAGCGCCTTCGTCTGCGGCGGCTACCGCAAGAGGTTCTTGAGCGAGATGTACCGCCGCCCATGCTTGGGCTACCAATGCTTGCGCAAGAGTGCTCGTTCTGCCTTGCACGCGTAGGCCGGCCACTGCCGGATCCAAGAATCGCAACGCGACGTCAAAGGCCCAGACCGAACCTGCAGCAACCGCCACGAGGTGCATACCGATCGGGTCTGCGGTGTCTGGCAACAGCCGCGAAATTTGCTCATTGACGATGAGCCCCTGGCCTATGGGATCGGTTTGGGCAAGGATCGCCAACAGCTTTGGGCAATCGGGTGAAACGTCTAAACGGTCCGCTGCCGCCACCACACGGTCCCGCACTTCCTGATCGGGATTGCCCCACCAGCAGCGCGCCGACAGAATTTCCAGCATATCCAAGGCCTGGTCGGTTTCCCCTTCTGCCACTTGACTCTCGGCGATCTCAATGAGGGAATGAATCCTTGCCGTCCCGGCCCATGTGTGTCGCTGCCCGTAACACTCCAACAGATAGATCAACATCATTTGGTCGTCGTGAGCTAATTCAAGTTGTTGAGCGCTGTCCATGAGGTGACGACTCGTGTCTGAATGCCCAAGTTCAGTGGCCAGTCGGGCGGCTTTGAGGACAAGTCTTCCCTGCTGCGAAGTATCGGTTGTGAGACGTGCTGCCCTCTCAAGGGCCAGCACCGAAACATCTGGTGAGCCCCGCCGTTCTGCCCGCGCCGCGAGACCTTCGAGCTTTTGAGCGACCTCGTCGCTCAAACCGACCAGTGAGGCGGCTTGGTGCCAGACACTGCGGTCTGGCTCATGGCTGTATACGTGCGCAAGCGCGCTGTGGGCGCTGCGCCGATCAGAGTCTCCGGCCATCTGATATACCGCGGAACGAGCAAGGGGATGGTGGAAGCGCAATCCATGT
>CAWJVT010000006.1:0-468741 GCA_963846395.1 uncultured Actinomycetota bacterium
CCGGCGTTCGCTCCGGCTCTTCGTGCGAGATGGCCGGGCGTGGCTGAGTTACGACCGGCCCAACGCGCCGCCCGAACGCGCCTTGAAGGGGGAGCGGAGTTAGCCTGCTTTCGTCGGCTCCGGCCAGAGAGGCCGCACATACCTTTTCCAGAATCAAGGCTATTGGTTTGAGAGCCCGGTTAACTGGTACAGCAAGCAGCGGGTATGGGACATGAACCCAAATCGCCCAACGTGCGAGAAATGCCCTTTACCTTGAACGTGGATACGGGCTGCCTTCACTGCCACACTACCGGCGCGCAGCCATCGCTGCCTGGCGCGCGGAACCATTTCGGGGTGCAACCCTTTCTTTACAGTAGGGGGCATGGGGTCCCAGTCCTGCCACGGCGATCCGGCGGCGCGCCTGGCGAGCAGGGGGAAAAACACCGATCCTGAAACCCGGCAAAGCTTTCGCCCAGCAAGCGTGACTCGGTATGCCTGCAATGTCACCTGGAAGGGGAGACCGCGGTCAACATTCAGGGACGTTCGCTATCCGATTTTCTCACGGGCGAGGATCTCAGGGATTCTGTAACTCACTTTGTGCACGCTGGCGAATTGGGTCCGGCTGGCAGAGCGACGAGCCAGTGGGAAGCCCTACTGCAGAGCGAGTGCAAGCGGAAGAGCGGAGACCGGCTCACGTGCACCACTTGTCACGATCCACACAACTCGCCTCCAGTGGAGCAGCAGGAGCGCTTCTTCAGAAGCCGTTGTCTTACCTGCCATGGAGCGCCCTCATTCGTCAGCAAACACCATCCCGATCAGCCGGACTGTAGCCAGTGTCACATGCCGCGTGGGAAGACAGGAGACATAACATCACAACAAGTGACCGACCACCGCATCCAGCGCCGTCCACAGTTATTGCTCAAGCCCGGAGAGCTGCCGCATCCGGGAGACCTCACGGTGGTGGGTGGCGGACCCCGCGAGTGATCATCTGGGCTTACCGGGACTCGCCTACTTTCAGCTTGCCGAGCGGGGTGATGTGCAGGCCGGGCATCGGTCCATGCAACTGTTGCAGCAGGCTGAGCGCCGTGTCGGTGAACAGGCGAATCCTGATTTGCATACCGCACTTGGCCTCATCGAGCGGCGTTATCCAGGGTGATCGTCAGGCTGCCATGCGGGAGTATCAGGCCGCACTGCGTGCGAACCCGGCCGATTCTGTCGCCGCCGGCGATCTGGCCATACTGGAGGCCCGAGCTGGTGATGCAAAAGATGCGGTCAGCCAGATGCAGTGGGTGAGCGAGCATGATAACGCAAGCACCTCGGCGGATCTCGATTTGGCAATGATTGAATGCTCGATTGGTGATCCTCCAGGCTGCAATCACAGCGCTCCGGCACTTACTCCAGTTCTCTCCCGATGATGGAAAGGCGCGCCGGGCGCTGGTTGCAATTGAAAGTGAACGGGAGCGTTGTGGCCGTTCAAGAGTGCGTTAGAAGTCGAGGCCAATCCCTGCCCCGATCGAGCTGAACTTTCTTACCGCTTCTTCAATGGATTTAGTGTATTCGATGTACGCGTACATACTGTTACTTTGAAGTCCAGTTGCTGTGACAGTACCAATACCTGGAGCGGGATCTGTACCAGGATTCAGCAGGGCTCCGTCGCTATCCGCGGCGACAATGAACAGGCATTGACCTTGACTCCGTCGCCGCACGGACTGGTATCCCTGTGCCCGCAACCCGATAGTGTCCGGCCGAAGTTGACGGACGATGCCGCTCGCATAAGAAGCGGGGAATCCAATTTTGCGCGGATCGGCTACGTCACGCAGGCCTCCGTCGATGATCGCGCCTGCGAATTCGCGCGCAGACATGGCCGTGCCCATCAGCCCACCCATCCCTGCAATATCCGGCCCATCTTGCACCGTCATCACATACACCGAGTCCTTGGCTCCCTGGTCGATCGCGGCGAGCATCGGGGTGAGTGCATTGGGATCGTGATTTTCGTCCTTCACCATCTTTACGGTTACGGCGTAGCCGGCGAACTTTGTGGTGAAGATCGGCTGCATGTGGTGCGTCATATACTGGCGCTGTCCGGTGAGCTGCTCAATCGCGTCGGAGACCGAGGAGACTTCAACGTGCCGGTATCCGGCAAGCATGGCCGCGGGATCGTTTGCGTACACCGAGGCATCGGGAAATGTTTGTGCGTGCACCAGCAGTGCAATGAGCAGGCAGGGAACGATAAAAGCACGGCCAAAAGGATTTTCTTTCGCGAGTAATTCAACTTCACAGTTCTTCTCCTCAAACTACCAGTCCAAAATTGCGCCGTCTGCCCGCGCGTGCTCCGAGACGTGCAAAGGTTTCCTGCTTGAAAGGATGTTTCGCTGCCTCAATCTCATCTACTTCGATTCCCAGGCCTGGAGATTCGCTCTTCGACCAGAAGCCGTTCTCCATCTTCAAGCCATGTTTGACTACGTCCCAACGCCAGGGCACATCTGTACAGCATCTTCTCCTGGATCAGAAAATTCGGGGTCGATAGCGCAAAGTGGAGTGCGGCAGCATTGGCAATCGGCCCAGGGGGGTTATGGGGCACGACGCCCATATAGTAGGTCTCTGCCGCCGCTGCTATTTTTTTTGCCTCGTAAAGGCCGCCGCAATGGCATAAGTCGGGCTGAATCACGTGGCACGCCTGTTGTTCGAAAACCTCGCGAAACTGGTGGCGGAAAACTAATCGTTCGCCGGTCGCGATGGGAACCCTGACCGCTTCACGAACCTGGCGCAAGGCCGGAATATCTTCCGGGGGAACCGGCTCTTCACAGAAGTACGGGCTAAATTCTTGGATCGCGTGGATATATTGGATCGCCATCGCGGGCGAGGTCCGCCCGTGGAAATCGATCATGATGTCGATACTGTCTCCCACGGCGAGCCGCAGTTTCTCGAACATCTGGGAAAACTGGCGTAACCTGCCCACCCCGTCGATGGCTCGGAATTGGGGACAAAAATTTTTTCAGCGCGGTATAGCCGCGAGCAACCACCTGGTTGGCAAGGTCGATGAGCGGCTGGGGATCGAAGGTCTGGTAGACCGACTTCATATCCCCGCCGCCAAGGTGGGTATACATACGGACTCGGTTACGTACTTCGCCGCCGAGTAGTCAATAACCGGAGAGCGCAAGGATTTGCCGAAGATATCCCAGCACGCTTGCTCCACCCCACTGATCGCGCTCATGCCAATCACCCCCATGCGGAAAAATGAATGGCGATAGAGCTTCTGATAGAGGTGCTCGATATTGCGCAGATCCTCGCCGATCAACATAGGAGCGAAATCTTCGATGGCGCCAGTTACGGCCCGGGTCTTCCACTCCAGCGATGCCTACTCCCCAACCAAACAGCCCCGCCTGGTCGGTGATGACCTTTACAAATACCCAATTGCGCATTTCGGCGTTGACGACGACGGTCTTGACATCGGTGATTTTCATAGAGCTTTTCCAGGAGCTTGAAGAGGACGGGCGAATGAGTCTGCGGGAGAATTACCCTCTCCAAATTGACCGGAATCGGCCATTGCCACCGCCGCTCCGCTGCCGCCGCCGGCAACGGCGGCGCCGGGAGACGCGCTCGAGCGTAAGATTGCGGCCTTCGCCGGGCTTGACCGCGACAGCATAATTGCCGCCATCGCAAAAGCCATCAACTCAACGCAAGATCGATCTTTACCTGCAGCCCGTGGTGACGCTGCCGCAACGCAAAGTGCGCTATTCCGAGGCATTATCGCGGCTCAAGGCCGACAACGGCGAACTGGTCGCGGCCGGCGATTTCCTGCCCTATGCCGAAGCCGGCGCGCTGATGCCGAGGCTCGATCATCTTCTGGCGTTGCGCTGCGTTCAGGTGGTGCGCCGACTGCTCCTTAAGAGCCGCGACATCGGCTTGTTCTGCAATGTCTCCGGCGCAACGCTGACCGATTCCGGTTTCCCGAAATTTCTGGAATTCATGGAGGCCAACCGCGCCATCGCGCCATCGCTCGTCTTCGAATTCACCCAAAGCGCGGTACGCGCCATGGGGCCGATCGAGCACGAGAGCCTCGCCGCTTTGGCCGAGCACGGCTTCCGGTTTTCGATCGACAACCTTACCGATCTGCGCATCGAGGCGCGCGAATTGAACGAGCGCGGCTTCCGCTTCGTCAAGGCGCCGGCGACGCTGTTGTTCAATCGGGTCGGTGTGGCTTCGACCGACATTCATCCGGCCGATTTCTCCGATCTGCTCGGCCGCTTCGGCATCGATCTGATTGCCGACCGCATCGAGACGAGTCGACGGTGGTCGATCTGCTCGATTACGACGTCCGCTTCGGCCAGGGCTTTTTATTCTCGCCGCCGCGGCCGGTGCGTGCCGAAGCGCTGCACGCCGCCGCCGGCGACTTCAGAGAAGCCGGCAACGACCTCATCCGCCGCAGCCGGCAGGGGCCGCAACCGCAGCCTCCGGTAATCTGGGCCAACTGGCGCGTGCCGGGATGCGGCGCAACTGAACTTCACAGCATCCGAGCTTTTCATTGGCCTCTTTTATCGAACGATTTGAGCCGCTCGCGCGCGCCTATGACGTACTGCTGTGCGATGTCTGGGGCGTCATTCATAACGGGCTGGCGGCGTTCCCGGCGGCCTGCGAGACGCTGACGCGCTTCCGCAAGCGCGGCGGCACGGCGGTCCTGATCACCAATGCGCCGCGTTCGGGCGAGGCGGTGGCGCGTATCCTCGACCGGCTCGGCGTGCCGCGCGACGCCTATGATGCGATCGTAAGCTCCGGCGACGTCACCCGCGGCATTGTCGCATCGCGGCTGCCGCAGACCGTTTTTCATCTCGGCCCGCAGCGCGACCTTTCGATTTTCACCGGACTTGATGTGACGTTTGCGCGCCTCGAGAGTGCCGACTACGTGGTCTGCTCCGGCCTGTTCGACGACACGACGGAAACGCCGGAAAGCTATGGCGATATGCTCGGAGCGATGCGTTCGCGCGCGCTGTTCATGGTCTGCGCCAATCCCGACATTGTCGTCGAGCGCGGCGATACGCTGGTCTACTGCGGGGGGCCTTGGCCGACGCCTATGCGGGGCTCGGCGGGCAAGTGCTTTATTGCGGCAAGCCGCATGCGCCGATCTATGACGCCGCGTTGGCCACGGTCGCGGCGTTACGCGGCGGTGCGGCGCCGGAGCGCAAGCGTGTGCTTGCCATCGGCGATTCGGTCCGCACCGATCTCAAGGGCGCCGCGGCGTTCGGCCTCGATTATATGTTCGTGATCTCCGGTATCCATGCCGAACAATACGGTTCGCGCGACGCGCCAGATCTGGCCGCGCTCAACGCGATCTTCACTGCCGCCGGCGTCGCCCCGAAGGCCGTGATGCGCGCACTTGCATGGTGAGCTAAGGCCGGTCCGTCGGCACAACGTCAGGCTTTGTGCAGCGCCCGGGCTCCGACAAAAGTCGCGGCATTCACCGGCTCGACCGCCGAAGTGTATTCGGTCTTCTCGGCGAACACCGCTTCGATCTTGGCTTTGAGCGTCTGCGCGTTAAACGGCTTGACGATGTAATTGTTTACGCCGGCCTTCTTTGCAGCGATGACGTTCTCGGTCTTGGATTCGGCCGTCACCATGATGAAGGGGGTGGTCTCGATCTGCGGATTGGCGCGCACGCGTCGCAACAGGTCGAAGCCGGTCATCGGCTCCATGTTCCAATCCGAAATGACCAGACCGTAGCGCTTGGCGCTCATCTTCTCGAGCGCCGCGCTGCCATCGGAAGCGTCGTCGATGTCTTCGAAGCCAAGCTGGCGTAACAGATTGCGGATAATGCGCACCATGGTGCTGTAGTCGTCGACCACAAGTACCGGCATTTTCGGATCGAGCGCCATGGCTCTGCTCCCAAGCCTGCGACCGGCGCAAAAGTCTGGCGCGCTTGGCGCGCAAGGGTTTGCCGTGTCAACCCTGGGTCGAGGCCAATTTCGCCCTCGACCGTCCCACCTCAGCCGCTAAAACTACATCGCGGGATTGAACGGCGGGTTAACCGCCGGGCGAACTCCCGTCCGCCGAAGCCGTTCCGGCCGTCCCTTGACTTTCCGGCTGATGCGACGGCACCACTCCCGGATCGTCCCGTAAACCGGTTCTTAACCATCGTAACCCCGATGCCGACGAAGAATTTCCGCGTCGTGCGCCATTTTGCGTCCGCTGACGCATCCAATGAGCCATTTCCGCAAGCGCTCCTTGGCGCGGTTGTAGCCATCGGCAATTTCGACGGCGTTCATCGCGGCCATAAGGCTGTGATCGCGGTGGCGCAACAACGCGCTGCGGCACTCGGCCGGCCTGCGGTGGCCTTGACCTTCGAACCCCACCCGCGCGCCTTCTTTCACCCCGGTGAGCCGTTGTTCCGGCTGACCGACGCAGCCACCAAATTGCGCTTGCTCGCCGCCACCGGGCTGGACGGCGCCATCGTGCTGACCTTCGACGAGGCGCTTGCAAATCTCTCCGCTGAGGAATTCGTCGCCCGCATCCTGGTCGAGCGTTTCGCGGTCGGCGGCGCGGTGATCGGCTTTAACTTCCACTTCGGCATGCACCGCGCCGGCTCGCCCGAGTTTTTGGCGGCGGAAGGCAAGAAACGCGGTTTTGACGTCATCGTCGTGCCGCGCTTTGAGGATAACGGTCGTCCGGTATCATCCGGACCGATTCGCGAAGCGCTCGCCGCAGGAAAGCTCGACGAGGCGGCGGAGTTCCTGGGCTATCCGTGGTTTCTCTCCGGCACCGTGATGCACGGCGACAAGCGCGGCCGCGAACTGGGTTTCCCGACCGCGAATCTGAAGCCCGACCCGGCTTGCGGCTTGCGCCATGGCATCTATGCGGTGCGCGCCGCTGTCGGCGGCCGCCGCTACGACGGCGTGGCAAGCTTCGGGCGGCGCCCGATGTTCGATGCCGGCACCGTGCTGCTTGAGACCTTTCTGTTCGACTTTTCCGGCGACCTCTATGGCGCAGCCATGGATGTCGCCTTTATTGATTATCTCCGCGACGAGAAGCTGTTTGCCTCGGCAGAGGAGCTGGTGCGGCAAATGCAGGACGACGCCAAACTGGCGCGGGAAGCGTTAGCCCGTCAGCCTCAGGCGTTTCCGCCGATCTAATCCTGCTGCCGGTCGCGGTCGCGATTGTCGCGTGCCCATTGTGCCGCAACAAAGCCAAGCACCGCGAGCGGCACCAGGCGCTGCCAGCCGATGGTGCGGCCAGCCTCCATGGCGACGCCAAGAATTTTCGGATCGAGCAGCCACGACGGCGAATGCGCCTTCGCCGCGCGGGCGAGAATGGCGCGCTCGCGGACGCGGCGGCGAATGAGGGCGCTGACGAGAGCGGCGACGATGGCAATCACGACGAATATGCCGGCCATGATCAGGGCGGCGAAGACGCTGCCGAATTGGATGGCGAACCAGTCGTAGCCGCCGACGCAGAGAAAGACGAACGCAGTGATCAGTGCCAATGCCATGATGCCAAGCCAGACCATAACGGCGACACTGGCGCCGTTCTTGGCCTGGATCGACAGCGTGACCTCACGCATCAAAGTCTTGAACATTAGCCGCCCCGCTCAGCGCAGGTCCTCAGCCTATCGACGCCAGGTCGCGCCGAACAAAAAACCGAGGCCGGCCACGATCGCAAGCGTCGCATAGGGACGGTTCTTGATCGACTCGTCGATCGCTTCGACGAAATTATCCGAAACCTCGCGCATGGCGTCGACCGCCTCGCGGCTATGCTCCTGCGCATCGGCGACGACATCGTCGACGCTCGATCTGGCGTGTTGCCAGGCCGCGTTGCCCTTGTTGCTCAAGATGCCGCTGACCTGCTCGGCCAGCCGGGCGAAGTCGTCACGCAATGCCTGAAAGTCTTTCTGCATGTCGGACGAAGCGTCGGCGGCCGCTTTGCCGATGTCGCGCACGCTTTCGCGCGCATCATTGGCGCTCTCGCGCAAGTTCGAGGAGACCGTCGAGGCGCTGCTCATGCCGCTACTCCATGAAATAAGAATGTCGGATTGCCCGGATAATCACCCAGCTTCGGGATAAGTTCCAATGATTAATGGCAAAGGTGAAAAAGCTCAATTCAGTCAGGAAGTTTGACCTCCTCGGCTGGCACCAGATGATTGAAGATGACGAGCCCGACGATCGAGAGCGGCACCGCAAGCAAGGCGCCAAACGGACCCCACATCCAGGTCCAGAAAGCCAAGGCCAGAAATACCAGAAGCGGATTGAGCGTCAGCCGGCGGCCGATGATGGTCGGGGTGACGAATGTCCTTCCGCGGTGGTGACCGCAATGAGCCCAAGCGGCGCAATGAACGCGTGGCTGAGCGACGAAAACGTGACCAGGCCGACGCCGAACAAAGCAACCACCATGACGGCCGGGCCGATATAGGGCACTAATTCAGCAACGCCGCCAATAGTCCGAAGATTGCCGGACTGGGAAGACCGACGAGCCAAGCACCGACGCCGACGATAATACCGACCGCGGCGTTGATGATCGTCACCACGGTAAGATAGCCAGCGAGATTGCGCTCGATATCGTGCATGATTTTCAAAAACCGCAGCTTTGAGTCGCGATTGGCGAACATCGTGACGGCTTGATTGCGCAGTTCGATCTGGCCGACGAGAAAGAAATAAAGGGTCACGAAGAACAGCAGCAGCTCTCCCGCGGCGGGCGTGAGAAAGGCGACCACGGGCAGCACCATGCCGGGCGCGCTGACGCCCAATCCGGTGTTGACGGTATTGTTGCCGCCGAACAGCGACCCTTCGAGCTCGTGCAGCGCCGCCAGCGGCTGATCGAGCACCGAGAGCTTTTGCTGGATCGTCGCGCCGATTCAGGGGCGCGGCCGATCCACTGGCTGACCGGTCCCGCCAGCGCCGTCGCCAACAGGCTCAGTGCGCCGAGGCCGAACGCGAGGATCACCAGCGCTGTCAGCCACGGCGAAATGCCGGAGCGTTTGGCCGCCTTGACCAGCGGCGCCAGCGTGAGCGCGACCACGGCGGCGGCCAGCACTGGCAACAGGATGGCCCGACCAATATAGAGGAAGGCGCCGAACAACAGCAGGAATATGCCGATAGTCGCGGCTTGGCCGGCCGCCGCCCACACATTTCCAACGCTCTCGACCGGCTGCGGATCGCTGATGACCAGCGCATGGCGGACTTCGCGCTTTGGCCGGATATAGTCCACAAAACCCTCCATCGCCCCAAAGCTTCAAGCCGTGCCGGCGCCGATATCTCGTGACAACGTTGGGTCCAGGCGGTCGTTCCCGCAGGCCCGCCGCAATGCCGGGCTAGAGACCCTTTCCGCATCGCAACCGGCTTGTTAGAAGGCGCAACCCAAAACGGACCGCAAGTAGACGGACCCGCAAGTGACCGAGCCCAAAGCGCGCGATTACTCCGAAACGCTGTTTCTGCCCAAGACCGACTTCCCGATGCGCGCCGGCCTGCCGCAAAAGGAGCCGGAGATTCTGGCGCGCTGGGCGAAGCTCGATATTTACGGGACATTGCGCGCCGCCGCCAAGGGCCGTCCGCGCTTCGTGCTCCATGACGGGCCGCCTTACGCCAACGGCAACATCCATATCGGTCACGCGCTCAATAAGATTCTCAAGGACGTCGTGACGCGCAGCCAGCAAATGCTCGGCTACGATTCGAATTACGTGCCGGGCTGGGACTGCCACGGCCTGCCGATCGAGTGGAAGATCGAAGAGGAGAATTACCGCGCCAAGGGCAAACCGAAGCCGGATTTCTCCAACGCAGCCGCCTTGGTCGAATTCCGCCGCGAGTGCCGGGCCTTCGCCGCGCATTGGATCGACGTGCAGCGCGCCGAGTTCATCCGGCTCGGCGTCGCGGCGATTGGGCGCATCCCTACACCACGATGGACAAATTTGCCGAAGCGCAGATCGCGCGCGAACTGATGAAGTTCGCCGCCAACGGCACGCTCTACCGCGGCAGTAAGCCGGTGATGTGGTCGGTGGTCGAGAAGACCGCGCTCGCCGAGGCCGAGGTCGAATACGAGGATTATACGAGCGATACGGCTTGGGTGAAGTTTCCGGTTATCGTATCTGCCGCGGAAAACTCAGCCGAGAACCGCAAACTCTCAGGCGCGTCAATTGTTATTTGGACAACCACTCCTTGGACGATACCAGGAAATCGGGCGATCAGCTATTCGCCTCGAATTGAGTACGGCCTTTATCAAGTAACCGATGCGCCGTCCGACAATTGGGCCAAAAGCGGAGACTTGTTTGTTCTCGCCGACAAGCTGGCACTGGAGGTGCTGCGTCAGGCGCGCGTGACGGCCTATAAGAGGGTGAGAGAAATCAAAGCCGACGATTTGGCGACTATCGTCTGCCAGCATCCGCTCAAAACCTTCAACCAAGGCTACGGCTTCAAAGTGCCTTTGCTTGTCGGCGACCATGTTACTGAAGATGTCGGTACGGGGTTCGTGCACACCGCTCCCGGTCATGGACGCGAGGATTTCGACGTTTGGACCGCGAATGCGGCAAAACTGACCGCACAAGGCATCAACACGCACATTCCCTACACCGTCGATGCCGATGGCCGTTTCACCGATCAGGCGCCGGGCTTCGCCGGCAAGCGCGTGCTCACCGAGAAAGGCGAGAAGGGCGACGCCAACGAGGCGGTGATCAAGGCGCTGATCGATGCCGGGATGCTGCTCGCGCGCGCGCGATTAAAGCATCAGTATCCGCATTCCTGGCGATCGAAAAAGCCGGTCATTTTCCGCAATACGCCGCAATGGTTCATTGCGATGGATAAAAATATCGACAAGCCTCACGATACGCTGCGCCATCGTGCGTTGACTGCGATCGCGGCGACCCGCTGGGTGCCGGCGGCGGGGCAGAACCGCATCACCGGCATGATCGAAAGCCGGCCCGACTGGGTGATCTCGCGGCAGCGCGCCTGGGGCGTGCCGATCGCGCTGTTCATCAGGGACAAGCCCGACGGTTCGGTCGATATCTTGCAGGATCCCGAGGTCAGTGTCCGCATCATCGAGGCCTTCGAGGACGAGGGCGCCGATGCCTGGTATGCACCTGGCGCGCGCGAGCGCTTCCTTGGCAAGCTCGCCAACGAGGGTTGGCGGAAGGTGGACGATATTCTCGACGTCTGGTTCGATTCCGGATCGACGCATGCCTTCGTGCTGGAAGATCCGCGGGCCTTTGCAAGCCTCGCGCATATCAAGCGCAAGGCTGACGAGCGAGTTCAAAGCAAATGGTTGTTTTTTTTTTTTTTTTCTGCATCTACTGGCTCAGTTACGTCTATGCTGCGACTAACTGTTCATCTCACTCATCGCAAGACGTGCCGCGTATGCGGGAGCAGTGCGCTGACGAGCGTCATCGATCTCGGCGAGCAGCGTCTCTACAAGGGTCGTTCGTGAAGCCGGGCAAAGAGATGCCGCCCCTCCGCAAGGTGCCGCTCCGGGTCACGCGGTGCAATCCGACGCGTGACGAGCGAGCGTGCGGCCTCCTCCAGATGGAGCGCTCGACACCGGCGAGATCCTGTACGCGGCCTACTGGTATCGCTCTGGGACGAACCAGACGATGCGCACGCACCTCGCGTCAATCGCGCGTGAAGGGGCCGAGCTCGCGGGGCGCCCCGGCGCGCGCATCCTCGACATCGGCTGTAACGACGGGACGCTCTTCGCGGCCTGCCCGCCGACTACGTGAAGTTCGGCGTCAATCCGTCGAATGTCGCGCAGACCGTCACCGGCGCGACCGTCGTGCAAGACATCTTCCCCTCCGCGAAGCTCTCGGCCGCGGTCGGAGCCGAGCGCTTGGGCGCTCTCATCCTCAATCGCGATGTTCTATGATCTCGAGCAGCCGGTCGTCTGCGCGCGTGCGATGGGTGATCTGCTCGCCCGTGATGGCATCTGGATGCTCGAGATGTCGTCATCGAGACGATGCTGGCCGAAAGATTCGTACGACACGATGTCCACGAGCACCTCGGTGTTGCTGCCAGCCTCGCCGTCATCGAGCGGATACGCCCGCGACGCCGGGCTTCGGGTGTTCGCCGCGTTCAACGACATCAACGGCGGCGGCGTTCGTTGCTACACGACGCACGCGGCGAGCACGAAGCACGGGACGCCGGACGACGCGCGCAAGCTGAGCGAGGTGCGTCGGTGGGGTTCGAGCTCGCGCTCGACACCGACGCCCCGTACCGCGCGTTTCAGCAGCGAGTGAGCAAACAGCGCGACGAGCTGACGGCGCTGATTCGAAAACTGGCGCAGGAAGGGGAAGCGCGCTCCACCTCTACGGCGCATCGACGAAGGGGAACACCATCCTCCAGTTCTGCGGCATCGACCACACGCTCATCGAGTGCGCGGCCGACCGGAACCCCGACAAGCACGGCGCCAAGACTCTCGGCACCGACATCCCAATCGTCAGCGAGGAAGATCGCGCGCGCGAAAGTCCGTTGCTCTTCGTCTTGCCGTGGCACTTTCCTGACGCCAGGCTTCGTCAAGCGCCGAGCGGGCGACGCTTTCGCGGCGGGGTGCGCGATAATCTCTCCGCTCCCGAAGGTCGAGATCGTTCGCGGCGCGTGACGGTGCCCACGCTACGTTGAAGGGGTGCCGCCGAGAGCCGCTCGTCGTTCGCGCGCTCCGCTTCGGACGAGCGCTCGTCGTGGGGAGCGGCGCAACGATCGTCGACTTCTCGGTCTTGACGACGTGCATCCGGCTCATCGGCCTCGCCCCGGTGCAGGCGCGCTTCCGGCGCTCGTCGCGGGCGCATCGGTGCAGTTCTTCGGCAACCGCACACATACATCGCCCAGCGCAGTGCGATCTCGAGGCAGGCGGTGCTGTTCGTCCTGGCCGAAGTGGCGGCGCTCGCGATGAACTGGTCAATCTTCTGGTTTCTCTCACCGCGTCTCACGACGCTCCCCGAAATCGTGAGCTTCCTCGGCACGTTCCTCGTCTTCGTGGCGTTCGTCTCCGATGCGAAAGTTGGTCGTGTTCCGCCTGCAGGGCGACGATCCGTGACCACGTCGCCGGCGTACCGACGAATGGTCTCCTCCCGTCCATGTCCAAAGTGCTCGACGAGCTCGTGACGCTGCTCGCGTACGAAGATCGAAGAGAACCTCTTCCGCGGCCAGAGCCAGGATCTCGGCTGGGGCACCGTCTTCGGCGGTCAGGTCCTCGGCCAGGCGCTCTCCGCCGCCGTGCAGACGGTGCCGCCGCGAGCGCGCAGGTGCACTCGCTGCACGCCTATTTCCTGCGCCCCGGCGACGTGACGCAAGCCCATCGTCTACGAGGTCGACCGCATCCGCGACGGCGGCTCGTTCACCACCCGGCGCGTCGTCGCCATCCAGGCGGGCACGGCCATCTTCAACATGGCCGCGTCGTTCCAGAAGACGGAGGAGGGCTTCGAGCACCAGGACGCGATGCCCGACGTGCCCGCCGCCCGAGACGTGCCGACCGAGCAGGAGCGCTCCGCCGACGCCGCGGCGACCGCGTCCCGACGCAGATCCTCGAGCGCGTTCGCGGCGAGCAGCCGTTCGAGATGCGCCCGGTCGACGCCGTCGACGATCCGTTCCGACCCGCCGCCGATGCCGCCGCGCCGCACGGTGTGGCTGCAAGACGACCGGCGCCTCCCCGACGACCCGGCGCTCCATCGCTACCTCCTCGCCTACGCGTCGGACCACGCCTTCATCGCGACGGCGCTCTTCCCGCACGGCGTCACCTTCCTCAGCGGGCGAGTGCAGGTCGCGAGCCTCGACCACGTCATGTGGTTCCACGCGCCGTTCCGGGTCGACGAGTGGCTCCTCCACGTCATCGATCGCCGGCGGCGCGCGGCGCGCGCGGCCTCGTGCGCGGGCGGGTGTTCACGCGCGATGGGCGCCTCGTGGCGTCGACGGCGCAAGAGGGGATGATCCGCAAGCGGACGCGCTGAGCCTGGGCGCGCGCGAGCTCCGTCTTCGCCGCACGTTTCGGCGCATCGTGGCGCACTGCACAATCGCGTCGCCCCTCGCGGCCTTCGCGGCGTGCCATGCGACGACGCGGAGGCTTCGCACGCCGATGCGACAGCCTCGGACGCAGCCGATGACGGTGACGCCGGCGACGCGGTCAATCCATCGCTGGATCGGCGCGTACATCGAAGGGGACGGCGGGTCGGATGGCTGCTCGACCTTCGCCTCTTGCCGTGTGGCGTCCCCGCGGACGCAGGTATCACGCACTGTATTCATCGCTGAATCTGTGCCTCGACACCGTGCAGACCGATTTCCTCTTCTGCAGCTCGCCCCTGTGGCCTGCCCGAGGCCGGGATCTGCTGGACGCGAGCATGATCGTCGAGTGCATCAGCTCTGGCGGATCGGGGGGGCGTTCGCCCACTCGGTCTGTGTGCGTCGCCGTTGTCGAATCGCACGCCGACCGGCGACTACTTCGCGGCGATGGCGCGCCTCGAGTCGGCGTACGTGCATGCGTTTCGGGATCTCGGCGTTCGTCGCCGCGCTCGGTGCGCCGGCCCACCTCGTGCGCGCAGCGCGTCGTGCCGCACCAGACCGCGGCGCTGCCCGCGCTGCCGCGAGGCTGGCGCGTCGCTTTGGTGGCGTGCCCGTGCGCCCGCGTGTCCGTCGTGCTCGCCAGCCGACCTCGTCGCGCTGCTCGAAGACGGCGCGGCGGAAGGGTGCGTCGGAGAGACGTTCGGGGCCCTCGTCGCGACGTGGCAGGCCGATCACGCTCGCAATCCGAAGGTCGCGCGCGCGATGAAGGGCATCGCGATCGACGAGACGCGCCACGCGGCGCTCCTGGGAATCGTCTGCGGTGGGGCTACGGCCTCCTCGCGGGCGACGACCGCGCGCGGGTTCGACGAAGACTTCGACGCTGCGCTCGCCTCCTTGGGGCGACGCGCCTGCACGCTCGTCGACGCAACGCCACGTCTGGTAGCCCTGACCCCGGCATCGAGCGGACGCTCGCGGCCGGCGGGCTCGCGCGTGCGGTGCGCGACGAGGCGCGTCGTGCGTCGAAGCCTAGAACATGTTTCAAAGGCGCCGCGATGTGGCGCTAGACTGTCGCCATGACTCGCGTTTTCGCTCTGTCTGATCGTCTCGGCCGCGCTCCTCCCGGGCTTGCTCTTCGCCGCCGCGTGCTCGAGCTGAACAACACCCCGTCGAGCGATGCCGGCGTAGACGCGACGGGCGGCGATGCGGCCGTCGACGTGCTCATGCCCCCTCCGATAACGCGCACCGAGACCGAGGCCCAGCTCGCCATGCAGCGGCAGCGTGCACGTTCGAGGCGGGCGCGTGGCCGGCGCAGACGATCGGCACCGACTACCCCATCGGCTCCGACATCCCAATCAACCACGTCATCGTGATCATGCAGGAGAACCGCTCGTTCGATCACTACCTCGGGCGGCTCGTCGCGCAGGGCTACTACCAGGCGGGCGACTTCTCCGAGCGCCGCAATCTGGCGGCGGTGTACTGTAGCCTGGTTCAGGTTGGTCTTGCTCTCTCAGTCCTTCGGGGGAGTCGCACACGCGAATCGTCTCGCGATAGGGATAGCGGCAATTTCGGGCACCGATAGGCAAAAGGAATCGTTGGCCCCATTCCCATCCCGCGCACAGCCGGTTCCGCTGCGCACTGCACTCGGAGATGCTGCGCGCAGTTCGATAGGTTCCGCGCGTTCGTACCAGCACTGATGAACCCGCCTGCGCCTCCACAGTCGACCTCCGCGATCGCGGCGCACCGGGGTGGCCAAGCCCTGCGTCGCACCAAACGCAGCCCGACGAGATCACGGGTGGTGTATCAACCCTGTCCGCAAACTGCGTCCCGAGCTGAAGACTGCCGGCCACTCGCTAGCTACCTGGGGCGAGTCAGCGAGTCAGCGAGTCTCGATCGCCTAGGGAAGGCGAGTGGCGAGAAATGCAATGGCGGTCGCTGCCGCATTGACGGTGGCGATGGCCTCCGCCGGCTCGATCTGACGAGGCTGCGCACCAGCGCCGTGTCCGCCGAGCTGGTTACTGGCGTACTTCCGTGCCGCAGCAAGCACGAGGTGGTCAGCATGGGCCGGTACCATGCCCAAGCATCCGTAGCGCGTTGAAAAGTGGCGTGGCGGTCGCGTTGTTCGGGAGTGCCGTGTTCGTTTTCGACGCGAGCACCTTCATCGTGCTCTCCACTGATTTGGCGGCCTCGTCGATCGCGTCTTCGAGGTCCTTCTGTGTGCCCACACGGAGATGTCCCTGCGCGGCCTCAAACTCGCTCCGTGCGCCAGCGAGTCGGCCGTCGCCGAGAACTTGGAGCGCTGGGGTGATCACGGCTGCGTGGAGTTCGCTATCGCCCTCCCAAACGATTTTGCCGGTCTCGAAGTCGTATCGATACGGCACGGCTTGCTTCGAAAACACGGCGTCGATATGAGCGCCAAGCTCATTCCGAACCTGCGAGCCGTTTGCGGTCCCTGCTTCTGCGTACCTGTCGCCCACCATGTCGAGCGCTATCTCGATGCCGTTGAGGAATTCAGCATCCGGCGACACGATCAACGCGTAGCGGGCGAGATTGTCCCTCGCCATCTTCACGAGATATTCCGGCCTGACTCGGCCACCGCCGATTCCCAGGGCCTTCACGTCTTGCACCGAGAGCGCATCTATCTTACGGGTCACGCGATCCGCCTCGTCAGCGCCGTATCGGGCGCCTTGTCCGGCGCGATCAGATCATCAAACGATCCGAAGCCTTCTCGCATGAGCAGCTCGTCCCCCGAGCTGCTCCGATCACCATCTCCCTATGCGTTCTAGGATCGCGTCACGCCCACGGCCGAGATGTATTAGCTCGGCGATCGGCTCAGAGTAACCCTTGAAAGTGCTGAATGTCTCGCGCTATTGGTAGTCCTGTCCGCTAGGCTCGCGCGTTGCTCATGCCGCCATTTGTGGGGCCCGCCCAGCGTCACGATGCGACGAGATTGCTCGCGCACGTCACCGCAGCGCTCGCGGGCGTGACCACCGTCTTGGCGATAGCGACGATCGTGCTCGTCTTCGTGACTCGCAGTGGCGTTAAGGCAGCACACAGAGACACTGAAGAGTTGATTGCCGCAACAAACGCTCAGGTGGCCGCCACCCGCGAGGCGGCCAAGAGCGAGATTGGTCACGCAGAAGGCGGCCGATCGACAGGTGGTGGCAGCCGCTCAGCAACTCGACGCTGAGCACCTCCCGTTTTGATCGAGGTGCGACCGAATGGTCCAGTCTTTGCGGATATGGAGTCACGCCCCAACCCGACGGTTAGAGTCGATGAACCAGGATCGCTCCCGGTACTGATGACAAGGAGCACGCAGATCAGATTCGCGAACGCGCGTGAGGTAGAGGACGTTGATCCGCGAGCGCTCGTCGTGAGGATCGAGCGGGGGATGGCGTTCGTAAGCCTGCCGCTGCGCAACGTCGGACGCGGTCTTGCGATCATCGACACGGCGAACATCGCCCTTCAGGGCTTGCCTTGGATCGGGCAACAGAAGACCGATCCCCGAGCAGAGCCCGAGCGCGTCCCTCCCGGTGAGACGACTCGATTACCTGATCAACGAGTACCACACAATCGGTGACCAGCAGGGCCCGACGCGCATGACGCATGAGGATCGGTGGACTTTGCGTCGTCCCTTATCGCGATTTCGCTTGGGAGCAACCGTCGACCTTGGAGATCCTCCTCGGATACGAAGGTGACGGCGCCGCTGTCGGGATGTGGTACGTTCGACCGTTCGAGCAGCGCCGTGGACTCGGAAGCCGCTTTCGTCGCAGTCGACAATCAGGCCGCCAACGCTGAAGATTTGCGTGAGCCCTGACGTCTACCCGGTCTCGGCCCGCCGTTCGTTGAGCACCCCAGCGTGTCTCGACGTGAATCACGGTCAGACACTTGGTATTCGCCAAACTCGTGCCTGACGCGCCGGCGAGGGATGGTCGCCAAGGCAATCGCTGGACGTACGCTCAGCACAAATGCCGAAGCATCGTCGTTGTTGGCCATGTCATGCCGAGCCTACGACCTCTTCCCGTCCGGCTGCCAGCACCCAACCGACGGGGTCTGAGCGTTGATGCCGCCACGTCAAGAATGAGGGAGTCGACTGCAAGGTCTGTTACTGCCTAGCCGCGTTCCGGTACGACGCCGATCACTCAAGTAAGGTCGCCACTGTGTCCATCATGGCGGTTCAAGTCGTAGCTGAGGGAATCCTCTTTTCGACGGACCGCAACATCACAGTCTCACTGACGGACGATTCTGGCGGGCTCGTCGGGCAGTCTCAGCGGCCCAAGGTGCTGAAGTGGCCAAACCGCGAGATCATCATTGGATACGTAGGCCAGGCCGAAATCGAGGAGAAGCCGACAGACCTGTGGCTATATGACTTCATCGGCGCTCACCTGGATGAAGAAGGCGAGTCGCTGTTGGAGCTAGCGCGCGCACTCAAAGCCAGACTTGAGTTTGCGTTCCGCAATGAGGATCAAGATGACCCTGAGGCTCTCGTCATTCATCTTGGTGGATTCACCGCTCGCGACGGGCAATGGGCCCCTGAGGTCTGGTTTGTTCGAAACCCGCACGGCATGGATGAGTTTGGCTACACGGACGCCACCAACGATTTTGACGCGACCGAGGAGCTAGACGCCGCTTTGGAGCTATCCGGGAATGAGATCCGTGAGCGGGTGCGTGCTCTTGCGGAAGCGAACAGCCCCTTTTGGTTTCACCAGGGCTATGACATCGGCACTTCAATGTCTTGGATCAGGCCACCAAGATCGGTATGCAGATGATTATCGACCACCACGATCATGCTTGGCGGCTGCGCCAAACACCCGACGACCATCGAAGAGTGGTCTCGCCACTTGCGATATCGATGCTGGTGTCGGAGCCTACTTCCAAGCCTTTTACGAACCGTTCGAACAGTACGTTGTGGTGGCGGCGCCGATGTCGTTTGGGCGGCGTGGCCTCCCGTGTCGCCGTTCGAGTGACCACCCACATGTGGGCCGTGCCAGCAGCTCAGCTGCCTCTGCGTCGAAGCGACATAGCGACCATCCAAGTTGCCGCAGTCCGCCGTACTTCTGATGAGGCTCCCGGTGGAGTTCGTCGCGAGAGCTGCCCTAGCGCTCGGTTGGAACGCTCTTGAAGCTGCCGGTCTGCTTCAGGTTTTGGAAGCGCTCGTTCGGCAACAGGTTCGGTGCCGTAGTCGGAGCTGGCATGGGACGAACCGTCCCGGCGCTGGAGCGCCGGGCATTTATCCGACTTCTGGTTGCGTGATGCGCCTGCCTTCGCCATGTCGCCCCCTATGTTATCGGCCTAGAGAGCTTGACGAGGCCGTGGACGTCAACCGGGACCGGACGGACCGGATCGTGGAACCCCAGCAACTCGACGAACATCACGATCCACAGGATGGCGATGGACGCGGCGAGCAACAAACGCCAACCGCGTTGAAGCTTGGTTTCGCCAAAGCACCTTGTCACGGTTTAGCGCGACGGCGGGCAGTCGCGAGCGTGGTCGGGATCACCAGAAGAGCCAATCGCTCCACGTAAAGCGGTTCGTGGGGGACAGCGAGAACTCCCACCGTAGCCGCGATGCTCAAGGCCGCCAAGAATCCCGTGCCAAGTCGTACAATGCGGCGAGCCCGGAGCTTTATCCGAACATCCACGTAGTACGGCCGGTCGGGGTCGAGCCATACAGCGGAGCGCCGCGGGTCTTGCGTGCGCTGTACGAGTGCCCAATCCCCACCTACCAGGCCCGAGGGTTCGGCAACACTGAACCTGCCTAGACCGATATTTCGGTCAAGAGACGCGCGCTTCCATGTGACCACTACGCGCGTCACCCAATGCGAACCTCTGGGTAGCCCATCCACGACGAAGATTCAGCGGCCGGCTTTCGACTAGCTTGACCGTGCAGCGTTCGCCGATAGGCACCGTGAGGGATACGGTACCTGGTGCATCGCCTTCCGTACTCCGCGAGCATGCTTAGGAAAGTCTCGATCGCTCGCTGCGTGGCCCAGCTTCGAACACCCAGGCCGGACATACGCGTCGACCGTCTCCTTGATTTCCTCTTTGCTCTGCGGCGGCGTAGCCATCTCGGGCAGGGCCAACAAAACCGTCTCTGACGAGCTATTCCTGTCGGCTGGTTCATCCAACGCCGCTGCAAGCATCGACGCGACCGGGACGAGATCGGCCAGCCACCCGCCGACGTCGTGAGCCGTGGAGCCCGATTGCAATGCGAGACCATCAGACAGATATTGCGCGATCGCTAACGGTCTGCTGAACGAATACTTGCTCGCCACCTCCAGAAAGCGCCCCGGTGTAAAGGCGCAGATGGCCCGTAGCAGGTTGATGGGCGGCCCGGGGAGCACATCGAGTCACTAGAAGAGGTTGCATCAAGCAGACGTGAGAGCGCTGTCGCTTCGTAGTCCGCCGTTTCCAGCCGTGGAACAAGCGCCGGGGTCCCTACCGGACCATCCAGATCCAAATCGAACAAGGCCGCCTTGGGCGAGCGCCAGTGGCAAATGACCCTCGCCGAGCTCACGTTAGGCGCCTTCACGAAGGCTTCAACTCGGTCCTTACTGATGAGGATCTGGTAGCTGCTCCGGACCCTCAGCGTGGGTGCCGGCTTCGAAGACGAACTCCTGCGACTAGTCGTTCCCGCCAATCTCGGGTCCCGTTGAGAAGGTCGAGTGTGAAGTCGATCGATTCGGACAGATCGATCTGCCGCCGTGAACCTTGAGCGACAGATGCAGCAGCATCGCTAATCCAGTCCAGCGGCTCCATGACCGAATCACCCTAAGGCAGTGCGCCGACAGACGGTCACCGAGGCGTGGCTATACCCAGCGCCCGGACATCCATGGAGGCCCGCCAGAGCGCTCCGGTGAGACGTTGGTTTCTGCCCCTCACCATGCTGAGTAGGGCTAGCTTTCTGTCCGGGCGTTGCTTGAGCCGCGGTTGCTTCATCGACTCGGCCGGACGAAGCTCACGATCGCGTTGGCGACAAATCGTCAGGCTCCGCTGCTGTCCATAGCGAGGACTTATATGTCTTCTTGAGTTCTAGTCTTGGACTTCTGGACGCAGGCGAGCGACTATTTGCAGCGCAGCACCCTCTCCTCCCTCAGAGCGCGCTCCGTACCGGCCCCATATCCCGCCTGTACGGAGCGCTCTCTACAAGCGCATTCGCCGGCACCGCTGCGCGAACACTGCCGCACGGGGATTGACGCCACGCTCCCTTTCCCATTCCGGCGCTCGCCCGCCGCGCCAATGGTTTGACGACGGGCAACTAGTCGGCGCCAGACAGCTCCGCGGCAACGGTTGTTGTCAGAGCCCGCCAGTGCAGACGAGCTTGTTGGAGCGCAGGCAACTCGTCTAACGCCGATCAAATGGCCTGTCGGGATTACACCGGCGCACCGGTGTCCGTGAGCCTGTAGCCAACGCCCCATACGTTCCGAACCCATGTGCCGCCACCGGCGGTGTTGAGACGGTGCCGGAGTCGAGCGGCGTGAGAGTCGAGTGTGCGGGTGCGAGCCCACTCTCCGAGGCCCCATACGGTCTCGAGGAGTTCGTCTCGGGTGAACACACGGTCGGGGTCACTCACCAGGACGCGAAGTAGGTCGAATTCGTGGGCCGTGAGTTTGATCTCGACGTCGGAGATCCAGGCGCGGCGTGCGGTCACGTCAACTCTCAATGATCCGGCACGGAGGAGCTGCCGCTTCCGTGTGACTGTGGCGCGGCGGAGCAGCGCCGCGAGACGTGCGCGGACCTCCAGGTAGAGCCAGGGTTCGTAGATGACGTCGTCTGCACCGCGCTCGAGTAGCCGGACGGCTGGAACAGGTCTTCGCTAGCGCTGGCTGTGAGGATCGGCGGCCAGGGGTCGGCTGGGGTACGGCCGCCCTCGCGGATTGCGTCGATGAGCGGCACTGTCTCGGCGCCTAGGTCGACGATGACCGCATCGACGTGGCCCGAGAGGCGACTCTGGGCGTGCCTCAGCGTGGTCGCAACGAGCGGCTCGTAGCCGTCGGCTTCAGATTCTCGATCAGCGTGGAGCGGGCGGCGTCGTGGTCGACCGCGACGAGAACGCGGTTGGCTTGAGCGAGCATCATGGCCTCCTTGGGGCGTGGCCCCGCCCGGATGGCGGAGCCGATTGCCCGACCTCCAAAGCGCCCGGCCGGGCGCAAAAATCGGGAGGGGTTCGGCTTGCCAGCCTGGGCGGCGACGGAGCAGGAGGACGACCTCGATGGGTTGCAGATCAGGCGATGCTCGGTCCGCACCGAGGTACCGCCGCAGCCTCCGGTGACGGTGCCCGTACCCGCGCGTTGCCCAAATAGTTGCCCACAGCCCGAAATCGTGCCGCGCCACCGCGTGCCAGACACAAGAAAAGCCCCGCGGTAGCAGGGCTTTTCTTTAGAGCCGACGGGGAGACTCGAACTCCCGACCCCTTCATTACGAGTGAAGTGCTCTACCAGCTGAGCTACGTCGGCAAGAGAGCCGATTCTAGGACGTCCCGCCCGACTGTGATTGGGTGGCCCAGTCCTCTGCCAGCATGACCCAGTGCTCGTGGTCGCGCCAGGCGCCGCCGAGCTTGAGATAGCGCTTGGAGGTTCCCTCGCAGGTGAAGCCCGCGCGGCGCACGAGGGCGATCGAGCGGGAGTTCGCGGGCTGGATGTTGGCCTCGATCCGATGCAGTTCGAGGTCGACAAAAGCGCGCTGCAGCAGAAGCTGCAAGCCCTCGCTCATCAGCCCCTGGCCATTGTGGCCGGCGACGGCGGCATAGGAGAGGAAGGCGCTCTGGAAGGCTCCGCGGACGATCTCCGTGATGTTGAAGCAACCGAGGATCGCGCCGCCGTCCTTCAGGCAGACGAGGTTGGCGTCGTAGCGCTCATGCCCGACGCGTGCGAGCAGCCGATCGAAATAGTCATCGGTCGCGATTTCGGAGATCCACGGCTCGTGCAGATCCTGACTCGCGGCCATCGCGCGTACGAACTCATCGCGGTCGGACTCCGTGGGATGCCGGAGCAGCACGCGCACGCGCAACAGTCAAGCAGAGCCAGATCGACCGCCGAAAGCGTGTGAGTCCATTAAGCGGAGCGAGCGCGGCCGGCTCCGCCGGTCGCGCTCGCTGCCCCTCCCTCTCCCCTCAAGACTGAAAGTGCGGCTTCGCCCGAGGCGGGGTGACTATATGGCGTGCTCGATCTCCTTGATCGCGACGCCCTTGCCGGCCGCCTGCTGCTTGATCGATCCGAGCTCGCTCTGCATGTTGACGACGGAACCGAGATCTCCACCGTGGATCGCCGACTTCAGCAACGACAGCTTCCCGATAGCGATCGCGATCGGCCCCGTCAGGAACGACAGCGACTTGCTGCTCTTGACGTCGCCCGCCATCAGCTTGACCTCGTGGTAGACGAAGAGCGCCGCGACGCCCGCCTCGGCGATCTTGACCACGTGCGTGAAACCGTGCAGGTCTCCGGCCCGGTAGGGCTTCCAGATGAAGTGATCGAAGACGTAGTAGGCGGCTCCGGCGTGGAGCAGGAACTTCGTCACCGCAGCGGCCGTTGCCGGGTGCGCGACCGCTTCCACACGGGTCAGCGACGCCGGCCTTGCCTGAGGCCGCGAGGCAACTGCCGTCCCGTCGGCAAGCGCAAGCACACCCGCACAGCTGACGAGCGCAAGCAGGATCTGAGGGCGCCTTGTCATCGGCGGGCAAAACTTACCGCGCCCAGCCGCGCTATGAAAGGCCCCGAGCGTGACGCCAATCGTCTGCTAACAGAGCCCAGCGCTCGTGATCACGCCAGCGGCCGCTGATCTTCAGATACCGCGGTGAGAAGCCCTCGCGGCGAAAGCCCGCTCCCCGCGCGAGTGCGATTGAGGCCTGATTTCCGGGTTGGATGTTGGCTTCGAGCCGATGCAGGCGAAGCTCGATGAACGCCTCCCGCAGCACAAGCTCGATCGCCTCGCGCATGTAACCCTGGTGCGCGTAGCGCTCGGCCGCGGCGTATCCCAGGTAGGCGCTCTGCAGCGACCCACGGGTGATCTGGGAGATGTTGAAGAACCCGAGGATCTGATCGTCCGCCGCCCGGCACACGAGCAGGGCCTCGAAGTCCGGACGCCCCGAATCCTCGAGGTAGGCGGCGAAGCGCGCCGGGTCGGTGGGCGCGCTCGCCCACGGCTTGTGGAAGGCCCGGCTCTCGCGCATCAGCGAGATGAACTCCCACTCGTCACCGGCGCGCGGCGGCCGCAGGTAGACCCGGGCGACCGTCCGGTCCGCCGGCGACTGAACCTCTGTGCGAGGCGCGCGATGCCAGAGACCGGCCATTAGACCACTACGCCGCGAGCACCTGCTCGAGTCGATAGGTCAGCGCCTCCAGCGCGAGATCCTCGCTGACGTTCAGCTGGAAGCGCTGCCGGGTGTCCTCGACAAGCTCAAGTGCTCGTCGCAGAGCCGCGACATCGCCGCCGCGCCCCACCCCCGAGTCGGCCTGCAGGTCGCCGAGGCGATCCGAGTTGCGCACGAGCTCAGCCGCCCCAACGCTCAGCGCCACAAGGTCGAGCAGCCACGTCTCCGCGAGGTCGAGCGCGAGCTCGAGCGCGCCTGTCTCAACCCGCCGTCGCGAGCGCCGGACACGCTCGTCCCACTCGGTCTGGGCGCGCTTGCGATCGCGGCTCGGCAACAGCTCGAGCTCGGCCGCGGCACGTTCGTCCAGTTCGCCCCGCAGACGCTCACCTCGGGCACGGACCGACGAGAGCAGCTCGTCCCACGGTGCCCCCGAGGCCGCCTGGCCCGCGAGCGCCTGGCGCACCAGTTGCTGCGCATGCGCGCGGAGCTCTCCACCTTCCGCAGCGGCGAGCTCCCGCGCGCGCCCCGCGTCGCCGAGGCTGAGCCGTGCGTATGCCTCGGCCACCTCGGGCTGTGCACCGGCAGCAGACAGCTCGGCCGCCAGCTCCTGCACCGTCGGGGCGTCGAAACGCACCAGCTGGCAGCGTGAGCGGATCGTCGGCAGCACATCCGCCAGCCGGTCAGTGATCAGGATCAGATGGACGAAGGAGGCGGGCTCCTCGAGCGTCTTCAACAGGCGGTTGGAGGACTCGTCCCCGAGCTGCTCGGCGCTCTCGATCACGAACACGCGACGAGCTGACTCAAAGGGTGTCTTGGTGGCCGCCGCGACGACCGGCCCGTCGATGTCGGAGACCAGAATCTCATGCGCACCACTGGGGACCACCCAGGTGAGGTCCGGGTGAGCCCCGGTCAGCGCGCGCGCTTGCGCGCTGACCGGATCGGGCGCGCCCTGCGACAGCAACCGCGCGGCGAAGTCACGCGCCACCGACCGCTTGCCGGCGCCGCCCGGACCGTGGAAGAGGTAGGCGTGCGATGGCGGGCGGGCGGCATCCAACTCAACTGCCGGCCCGAGCACGGCGCGGGCGTTGGGGTGTCGCTCGAGGGCCTCCAGCATCCGACACAGGCTATAGCGCCGTGATCGCCCCGCGTTACAGTCCCCCGCGGATGAGCGAGCGCGGCCGGCTGATCACGATCGAGGGCGTCGACGGCGCCGGCAAGACGACGCTCGCGACGGGGCTGCAGGCGGCGCTGGCTCCACGCGGGGTTCACATGCGGCTGATGCGCGAGCCCGGCGGCGTGGAAACCTCAGAGGCGGTGCGCGCGCTGGTCAAGGATCCGGGGCTCACGGTCGGCGCCCGAGCCGAGGCGCTGCTCTACGCGGCGGCCCGCGCGCAGCTGGTCGAGGAGGCCCTCGAGCCGACGCTCGCTCGCGGCGAGTGGGTGCTGCTCGACCGCTTCGTCGACTCCTCGCTCGCCTATCAGGGCGCCGGTCGGCAGCTCGGTGTCGACGCCGTACGTGAGCTCAACCTGTTCGCAACCGGGGGCCTCGCGCCGGATCGCACCCTGCTGCTGACGCTCGATCCGGCATCCGCGCAAGCGCGCGCGGATGCCCGGGGGGAAGCGCCCGACCGGCTCGAACAGGAGGGCGCCGAGTTCTTCAGCCGGATTGCCGAGGCTTACCTGACGCTCGCGGCAACGGAGCCTGAGCGGATCCGCGTGCTCGACGCCGCGCTGCCACCGGAGCAGGTTGTCGCGGACGCGCTGGCCGCGCTCGCAGACCTGCTCCCGCGCTGACTCAGCTGGCGCTGTAGCCGTCGGGGTGCGCCTGGGCGAAGGCCCACGCGTCGGCGATCATCGTCTCGAGCTCAGGCTTCTTCGGAGCCCAGCCGAGCTCGTCGCGGATCCGCTGGCCGGCCGCCACCAGCCTGGGAGGATCGCCTGGGCGCCGCGCCGACTGCACGGCGGCGATCGACGTCCCGGTCACCTTCTCGGCGGCGGCGATCACCTCGCGCACCGAGAAGCCGTTGCCGTTGCCGAGGTTGAAGATCTGGTGCTCCCCCGCTCGCGCGTGCGCGAGCGCGAGCAGATGCGCCTCGGCCAGGTCGTCGATGTGGATGTAGTCGCGCACCGCCGTGCCGTCGTCGGTCGGATAATCGGTCCCGAAGATCTGCACGGCGTCGCGCTGGCCCAGAGGCACCTTCAAAACGTTCGGAATCAGGTGGGTCTCGGGCTCGTGGTCCTCACCGGCCTCACCGTGCGCACCGGCGACATTGAAGTACCTCAGGCTGACGGCGCCGACCGCGTAGGCGGCGCAGAAGTCTCCGATCAGGTGGTCGGCCGCGAGCTTGGAAGCGCCATATGCGTTCTGCGGCCGGGGCGGTGCGGTTTCGGAGATCGGGACCTCGTCCGGTTGGCCGTAGACGGCACAGGTCGAGCTGAAGACCAGCCGCGGCACGTCGTGAGCGACCATCGCCTCGAGCAGGTTGAGTGTGCCCGTGACGTTGGTGCGGTAGTAGAGCTCAGGGTGCTCCACCGACTCGCCAACCAGTGCCAGCGCGGCGAAGTGAAGGACGCCGTCAAAGCCGCCCGCGCGCAGCGCACCACGCGGATCCTCGGGGTTGCGCAGGTCTCCGACGATCAGCTGGGCCTCGGTCGGGACCGCCTCCCGGTGCCCGCGCTCGAGGTTGTCGAGGACCACGATCTCATGGCCGTTCTCGATCAGGAGCCGGGCGACGATCGAGCCGATGTAGCCGGCACCGCCGGTGACGAGGAGCTTCATATAGCGCGAGAGGTTCGCACATCCATAGAATGGCTCGCGCCGTGACCGAGGCACAGGTTCAATTCGAGTTGATGGAGTTTGAGCAGGTCGAGGCTGCCCCGGGCACCGCGCTGTTGCGCGTCTCAGGCCGCCCGGCCCCGGACATGGTCGCCGGCGCGCTGACGCTGGTGATCAACAGCGCCGGAACCGAGCATCGGCACGAGCAGCTCCCGGCGCTTCCTGGGCCACCCGGCCTGATCCGGGCCGCGTTCTCCGCGCCGCACGAGCACGTCGGGCCGGGCGCCACCTATTCGCTCGCCCTGCCGGGTGGCGAGATCGTGCGGCTTCCCGCGCCGGCGCGCAGGCGCGCGGCGCTGTCGAGCTCGCATGGCGCTTCGGGCAGCGGCGGAGCGGCTCCGCGACCCGGAGAGGAACCCGCCGCAGAGTCCTCGCGGCTGGTGGAGGCCGAGCGCCGAGCAGAGTCTCGGCGGCTTGCGATCGCCGAGCTGGAGCGTCGGCTGCAGAGTGAGCGTGAGCGACGCTCTGCCGCCGAGTCCGACCTCGCGCACCTGCGGACCGAGCGCGATGAGGCGCGGGCCGAGCGCGACTCCGCCGTGGCGGACCGGGACGAGGCGGTCGCGGACCGCGACCAGGCGGAGGCTAGAGCGCGGGCGGCGGCATCCAACGCCGGTGCGCTGGAAGCGCAGATCAGGACCGACGCCGACGCCTCCACGCGCGCGCAGACGGCGCTCGAGGCGCAGCTGGCCGACCGCATCTCAGAACTCGAACGCGTGCGCAACATGGCCGAGGTCGCGCAGGCTCGCGCGCACGCGAGCCGCCGTGAGGTCACCGCTGTGGACGAGCAGCTCGCGCACGCCCAGGCGCAGGTCACGGTGCTGCAGCAGGCGCTTGACGAGCGCGAGGCAGAGCACACCTCGGCCAGGTCCGCGATGGACGACGAGGTCGCTTCGGCACGGGCCGAGACAGCGAGCACACGCGAGCGGCTGGCATCGCTGGAGGAGGAGATCAGCTCGCTGCGCAACCTGGCGTCGCGCTCCGATGCTCAGTACGGCTACGACCTCGAGACGGCTCAGACCCGCATCGACGCGGCCCAGGCCGAGACCGAGGCGGTCCATGCCGAGGCAGAGGCGGTCCGTCACCACAACGCCGAGCTCGAGGCGACGCTGGCCGAGCTCGACGCGGCGCTGGCCACCCGCGGGGCCGAGATCGAGCTGCTGCGAGGCGCGCTCGGCGGGGCAGTCGGCGGCGCCGGCGAGTCGGCCGCTGCCGTGGCGGGTCAGATCGGCGGGCCGGAGCTCGAGGCGCGCCTGGCAGAAGCTCGCGCAGAAGCCTCGTCGGTGCTCGTCGCCGAGGTCGAGCTGCTGCGCGCGCAGGTGCAGGAGCATCGCGAGCGCTTCGAACAGGCGCAAAGATCCTTGCAGGGTGCCGTGGCTCGGGCGGAGGCGGCCGAGGCCGCCGCAGCCAAGCGCGGGAGCGAGCTCGAGGAGTTCGGAGCCAAGGTGCGCGAGCAGATCACCGAGGTGCAGCGCAGCCGCCAGGAGCTCGTCTCAGCCGCGGAGGCGGCGCAGCACGCGCTCGAGGTGGAGAAGGCGCGCGCCGATGCGGCCGAGTCCAAGCATCACGAGCTGACGGAGGCCGTCCGGGCCGAGGCCGAGAAGCGCGTTCGGGCCGAGGAGGCACTCGTCGCAGCCACCGCACAGCAAACGCTGACGCAGGAATCGTTGGCTTTCGAAGCCGACAACGATCTGCCCTGAATCGGCCGGCAAATCGGCTTTACGCCGCTAAAATTTCTTTTGCTGCAACATCCGCGGTTTTCCTGTTCGGAAGCCGCCCAGAGGTTTTTTCCGTCCGACCAAAGCGGGATGCTTCTCGACCCCTCAGCCACCCCCAGCGAGCCGAGGAAACAGCTCAAGGCAGCAGCAACGCGAAGGAGATCGCACGTAATGGCGAAGTCACCGCAGGCCCCAATCACGGATAGCAGCACAGGGCAAGGCCTCTCGATCGAGCGGTACTTCACGACCGCCGGTGTCGACCCCTTCGCCACCGTCGAGTGGGAGCTGCGTGACGCCAGAATCGGGCACGGCGGCAAGGTCTCGTTCGAGCAGACGGACGTCGAGTTCCCCAGGTCGTGGTCGCAGAACTCGACCAACATCGTCGCCCAGAAGTACTTCCGCGGCCGGCTCGGCTCGGAGGAGCGCGAGCGCTCGGTCAAGCAGATGCTCACGCGCGTGGCGGGCACGATCGCCGGCTGGGGGGCTGTGCGCGGTTACTTCGCCAGCGTCGAGGACACACAGGCCTTCCAGGACGAGCTGACCTACATCCTGCTTCACCAGATGGCGGCGTTCAACTCGCCGGTCTGGTTCAACGTCGGCTGGCACCCCGAGGGCAGCCCGAAGATGCAGGCGAGCGCCTGCTTCATCCTCTCGGTCGACGACACGATGGAGTCGATCCTCGAGTGGAACACCAAGGAGGGCATGATCTTCCGCGGCGGCTCGGGCTCGGGCATCAACCTCTCCAAGATCCGCGGCTCGATGGAGCACCTGAGCCGCGGCGGAACGGCTTCCGGTCCGGTCTCGTTCATGCGCGGCGCAGATGCGTGGGCCGGCTCGATCAAGTCAGGCGGCGGCACCCGTCGCGCGGCCAAGATGGTCGTGCTGGACATCGACCACCCGGACATCCGCGAGTTCATCTGGTGCAAGGCCAAGGAGGAGGACAAGGCTGCCGCGCTGCGCGATGCAGGCTTTGACATGTCGATCGACGGTGACGGCTTCCACTCGATCCAGTACCAGAACGCCAACAACTCGGTGCGCGTAACCGACGAGTTCATGCGCGCCGCCGAGAACGACGAGGACTGGCATTTGATCGGGCGCGTGAGTGGCGAGCCCGTCGGCGAGCCGGTGAAGGCACGCGAGCTGCTGCGGGAGATCGCCGAGGCCGCCTGGCGCTGCGCCGATCCGGGCGTGCAGTACGACACGGTCATCAACCAATGGCACACCAGCCCGAACTCGGGCCGGATCAACGCCTCGAACCCGTGCTCTGAGTACATGCACGTGGACAACTCGGCGTGCAACCTCGCGTCGCTGAACCTTATGAAGTTCCGCCGCCCGGACGGCAGCTTCGACGTCGAGGCCTTCGAGAGGGCCGTCGACGTGGTCTTCCTCGCGCAGGAGATCGTGGTTTCGCCCTCGAGCTATCCGACGGAGGAGATCGCGACCAATGCGCGCGCGTTCCGTCAACTGGGCATGGGCTACGCCAACCTCGGCGCCTACCTGATGGCCAACGGCCTGCCGTACGACTCGGAGGAGGGTCGTGGCATCGCCGCCGCGGTCACCGCGCTGATGACCGGCCGCGGCTACCTGCGCTCGGCTGAGGTGGCCGGCGCGATCGGACCGTATGACCGCTACGAGGAGAACCGCGAACCGCACAACGCCGTGATGCGCATGCACCGCGACGCCGCCTACGCGCTGGAGGACTCCAACTGCGCCGATACGGCGTTGCTCGAGGCGGCGCGTACGACCTGGGACCGGACTGTGGCGCTCGGCGAGGTGCACGGCTACCGCAACGCGCAGGCCACGGTTCTGGCACCGACGGGCACGATCAGCTTCCTGATGGACTGCGACACGACGGGCGTCGAGCCGGACTTCTCGCTGGTCAAGTTCAAGGAGCTCGTGGGCGGCGGCCAGATGACGATCGTCAACAAGACGGTGCCGCTGGCGCTGGAGACACTCGGCTACAACGACCAGCAGATCGAGCAGATCGTCGCCTACGTGAACGAGCACGGCACGATCGTCGGCGCGCCCGACCTGGCGGACGAGCACCTGCCGGTGTTCGACGTCGCCGTCGGAGAGCGAGCGATCTCACACATGGGCCACATCAAGATGATGGGCGCGATCCAGCCGTTCATCTCCGGCGCGATCTCGAAGACCGTGAACATGCCCCACGAGGTCACCGCGGACGACATCGCCGATGCTTACACGCAGGCCTGGAGGCTCGGCGTCAAGGCACTCGCGATCTACCGCGACGGCTCCAAGACCGCGCAGGCGCTGCGCACCGACGCACAGACCGATGCCCCGGTGCCGGTCGATGTCGAGGCGGAGATCAAGAAGGCGGTGGCGGAGGCGATCGCCAATACGGCGCCGCGACGCAACAGGATGCCGCGCGAGCGCGAGTCGATCACACACAAGTTCTCGGTCGGCGGCCATGAGGGCTACATCACGGCCGGCAAGTACGAGGACGGCTCCATCGGCGAGATCTTCCTGACCGACATCGGCAAGGAGGGCTCGACGATGCGCGGCATGATGAACGCGTTCGCGACCTCCATCTCGATCGCGCTGCAGTACGGCGTGCCGCTCGAGACCCTGGTGCGGAAGTTCTCCTACATGCGCTTCGAGCCGGAGGGCATGACCACCAACCCGGAGATCCCGTTCGCCAAGTCGATGCCCGACTACATCATGCGTTGGCTGGCGTCGCGCTTCCTCGACGCAGACACGCAGGAGGACCTGGGCATCCTCACACCCGCGGTGCGGGCGCGGAAGGCTGCCGAGGATGCGCTGAGCTCGCACTCGAGCGACACCTCCGTCCCGGCACGCGACATGCCGGAGAGCGAACACAGGCACGAGCCGGAGGGCAACGGTAAGGCTGCTGCCTCTGCCTCAGCGGCTAAGCCCGCGAGCCTCTGCGTTCACCGATAGCCCGCCGGTCGTTCCGGCCGCCGCCAGCAAGAGCCCCTTCGGCCTTGACCTTGGGCCGGCCTGCCAGCAATGCGGCGGCATGATGCAGCGCACCGGTGCCTGCTACACGTGCTCCAGCTGCGGGTTCAACACCGGCTGCGGGTGATACCGATACCGCAGCTGCGGAAGACGTCCTTTGCAAGCGAGGAGCCCGGAGTTTCTCCGGGCTCCTCGCTTTGTGACGCCGGCCCTGGACGGATCCTGCGGGCGTGAGCGTTTCGTCGCGATCCGCGCGCCGGCTGGCCCTGTTGGTCGTGGGCGGAGCAGCGGCTCTCTGGGCAGCAACGGCTCCGGCCCTTGCCGGAACTTTGGCCCCAGCCAGAAGGTCTGCACGGAGCGAGGCCGCCGGGCCCGGGGGGCTCGCGAGCCTGGTGGACACCCGGACCTGGACGTCAGGCAACGGCACCGACAGCGGGGGCAACACGTTTCCCGGGGCCGATGTCCCGTTCGGAATGGTGCAATGGAGCCCTGACACCCGACCGACGCAGGCGGCAGGCGAGGCACGCGGGTCGGTGAGCCGCAACGGCGGCGGCTACGACTACTCCGATAGAAGCTTGTCAGGCTACAGCCTGACCCACGTCTCCGGCCCGGGCTGTGAGTCCGCCGGAGACGTCCCCATGCTGCCGCTGACCGGGCCGCTCCCGGCCGGCAATCCGAACCTGATCACCACTCCGTTCAGCCACTCTGGAGAGATCGCCCAGGCCGGCTACTACTCGGCCCAGAGCAACCAGCCGAACGCCATCACCTCCGAGTTCACGGCCACGCCCCACAGCTCAATGGCCCGCTTCACCTACCCAGCCACGACACGGGCGGACTTCCTGATCAAGCTGATGGCCAGCCAGCACGGCGACTTCGGCGACAGCGCGCAGGTGGTGGGCAACAACGAGATCCAGGGCTCCGACACCAGCGGAGACTTCTGTGATGAGAAGGACAACGGCGGTCAGCCCCAGCGGTACACGGTGTACTTCGACATCGTCTTCGACCGTCCGTTCACAGCCTCAGATGTGGTCACCAATCCGGGCCAGAGCGACCCGGCCGCCGTGGCCCTCGACCTTCAACACGACTCAGAGCCGGGTGATCCGCGCCAAGGTCGGTATCTCGTATGTGAGCGCCGCCGACGCGAAGCTCAACTGGCAGACCGAGAATCCGGGATGGAACTTCAACGCCGTGCGCCAGCGCGCGCAGGCCACATGGAACCGACTGCTCGGCAGGATCCAGGTCTCGGGCGGGAGCCTTGCCCAGACCCAGGAGTTCTACAGCCTGCTCTACAAGGCTTTCCTCGAGCCCAACATCATCAGCGACGTGAATGGACAGTTCATGGGCGCGGATCTGCAGGTGCACAGCCTGGCACCCGGGCAGCAGAACCAGTACGGGATGTTCTCGGGCTGGGACACCTACCACTCGCTGGCGCAACTCCAAGCGATGCTCGACGCGCAACCCGCCGGCGACATGGTGCAGTCGCAGCTCAACTACTACAGCGAGGACAAGGTCCTGCAGCAGTGGGGGTACTTCAACCTGAACAACTACGTGATGGTCGGGGACCCGGCGGACGCGATCATCACCGACGATTACACGTTCGGGGCCCGAAACTTCAACACCCAGCAGGCACTGGCGGACATGCTCACCCAGGCCACAACCGTCAACGACGTGCGGCCCGGCGAAGCCCTCGAGCAGCAGTATGGCTACCTGCCAGAGGACGGCGTCTATGGATGTTGCGGGGCCCACGGATTCACGTCCGCGCTGCTCGAATACGACAACGCGGATTCGGCGCTGGCGCAGTTCGCAAGCGACATGGGCGATCACTCCGCCGCGGAGATGCTGATACGTCGGGCGAACAACTGGGAGAACCTGTTCGACCCGGACAGCGACCTGCTCACCTCGCGTCTTGCTGACGGCTGGTTCGAGCCCGGCGTCACCCCCACCTTCACGGGAACATTCCCCACGGACCGCGAACCGTACGTCGAGGGCGACCCCTATGAGTACCTGTGGGATGTTCCCAACGACTACTCGGCACTGTTCTCACTGCTTGGTGGCGACGCCACGGTGCAGCCCATGCTCACGCGATATCTCTCGAGCCCAAACGGCCGTGGGATGTACGCGCTGCTGACCAACGAGTTCGACTTTGGCGAGCAGTTCGCGCCCGACTACGCGCACGACCCGGCGCTCACTCAGCAGGTCGTGGCCAACATGCGCGACACGATCTATCAGCCGGGACCGGTCGGGCTTCCCAACAACGACGACCTGGGGGCGAACAGTTCGATGTTCGTCTGGGAGATGCTGGGGATGTACCCGGAGAACGCCGGCCGCGACACACTGGTGTTCGCAAGCCCCGGGTTCCCACGCGAGACGATCCATCTGAGCAACGGACGGGCCATCAGGATCAACGCGCCCGGAGCATCGCCCAGCACCTACTACGTGAGCTCGCTGAAGCTGAACGGCGCGCCGTACTCGAAGCTTTCGGTCGGCTACAACCGGCTCGCCCGCGGCGCCTCGCTCGACTGGACGCTGGGCACGAAGCCGACCATCTGGGGCTCGGCGGCTGCAGACACGCCGCCGTCGTACCAGTCCGGACTGAAGCCGGTCGTCGGCTTTCTCTCAAGGCAGAACGTCGAGATCGCACCGGGCTCGAGCACCATCGTCGAGGTGGGAGCGCAGAACGCCACGAGGAGTCGCCAGAGCGCGCACGTTGAACTCGCGGTCCCGCAGGGCAGCGGCCTCACCGTGTCGCCGGCGAAAGCAACGATCTCGGTTCCGCCCAACGGGCGCGGCGAGATCGCCACGACCATCCGTGCGAGCCGAGCCACGGCGTTGGGCGCCTCCGTCGTGACAGCGCAGGTCGCGGTGCGAGGGGCTGCAACGCAGACCATCACGTTGGAGGCTCACCTCGCGACGCAGGAAGCCAACGCTAGCCGCTAAGCCAGAGCGAGCGGCGCCGTGCAGGTGTGCTGCAGCGTGGCGCCGAGGATGGCAACGAGGTCGTCGCTGGGTGTTGCTGTCAGGGCGTCGAAGGCCAGCACGTAGCGACCGAGCCCGAAGCCGATCAGCTGGGATGAGAGCAGCGCGGCGCGGAGCTCCGGGCGATCGCCGCGCGCCCGTTTGACGACCGGGAGGGCGAAGTTGAGAGTGATGAAGTCGCGGAGTATGGCGGCCGCAGTGGGGTCAGCCATGGCGGCGTAGAGCAGCGAGATGATCGGGTTGCGCTCCTCGTCGCGATCCCAGTGCTCCAGGAAGCGGCCAGCCATGTAGAGGCCGACCTCGTGCTGTGGTATTTCCTCCACCTCGGTGGCCACCTCCGTCGCGTCAAAGGGCCATTCGACCACCGCCGCGAACAGGCCCGACTTGGATCCGAAGTACTGAACGATCAGCGAGGGGTCGACCCCGGCGTCGCGCGCGATCCCGCGCAGCGAGGTCCCCGCATAACCGTTGGCGGGAAACGCGAGCCGAGCGACGTCGAGGATCTTCTCCCGGGAGCGTGTGCTGCCGGCCCGCCGGCCACCGCGGCGCCGGGCGCCCGGGCCTGCCGGTGTTTGGTCTCGCTCGGACATAGGCGTAGTTTGACACATGTTGTCTCAACGTGTAGAGTAAACGTGTAGAGATGCTTCACAGCGTTGCCACAACCGAATCGGGTGCCTCATGATCACGACCCCAGACCGCACTCCGCAGACTGTCAATGTCAGTGAGTCGATCGCCGGTGACTCGACCACGCGCGTGCCGCAACCCGCAGCCGCTCTGCCCGGTCCGCGCCGCCTGTTCGTGATCGCGGTACTCGCCGCGTTGCTGGCCTTTGGGATCACCCTCTCTTTCGGATATGCCGACCACGCGCCCGCACCACACGGAGTGCGGGTCGCAGTCGCAGCTCCGGCCCGGGTCACCGCCAAGCTGGCGGCGGGCCTTGATCGCTTTGCTCCGGGCGGGTTCACGCTCGTCGACGTCGGCAATGCCCAGGCCGCGACCCACCGCGTGAGAGAGCAGCAGGTCGCCGGCGCGCTCGTGGTGCCCGCCTCCGGTCCGAACACACTCGTTACCGCCGGCGCGGACGGCGCACTGCAGCAGCAGGTGCTGACGGCCGCGCTGACCGCCGCCTCCAAGTCGATGCACAGGACCGTCAGGTCTGTGGACGCTGCTCCGCTGTCGCGCGGCGACCGCAGTGGCCTATCGAGCTTCGTGTTCGGTCTCGGTCTCCTCATCCCGAGCGTCATCGGCAGCGTCGGCCTGTTCCTCTTCGGGATGCGACGCAGGCTGTGGTGGCGAGTCGCGGCGGCCTCCTTGTTCGCGCTGCTTGCAGCCGCAGGGGGCGTACTTGCCCTGGACACCGTCCTCGGCGCGTTCACCGGCGGAACCGCTGAACTACTCGCGATCGGCTTCCTCGGTGCGCTCTCCTATGTCCTGTTCGTCGCCGCACTGCAGGCGGTCGTCGGCCTACCCGGTACCGCCCTGGCGGCGATCGCTTTCATCTTCGTCGGCAACGCGGTCTCGGGCGGCTCGGTGCCGATCGCGTTCCTGCCCAACGTGTTCCGCCAGATCGCTCCGTGGCTGCCCAACAGTGCGATCGTCTCCGGAGCCCGCGACGCCGTCTACTTCAACGGGCACGACCTCGGCCACGCGTTGCTCGTGCTCGGCCTTTGGCCCGCGACCGCACTCGTGGTGCTTGTGCTGGTCGACCTACTGCACCTGGCCGAGCGGCGCCGGCTGCCTCACCCCGCCCATGAGATCTACCGCACGCCGGCCGTCGTGCACGTGGCGCGGCGGCTGCGCGGCCGGACCGCGTGAGTTACTTGAGCGGTACCGAAATCGCGCCGGGCAAACGCCGGTAGACGGCGATGAAGTCGCGATCGTCGGGCACGAGGTAGCGCGTTGCCGTCTGCATGGGCTGGGGCTCGACCATGGTCGGGTCGAGACCGTGGTGATGGCTGTAGGTGATCAGCGTGTGCCATTCAGGGTTGATGTCGAACTCCATCGCACGCACCGCCCCGGCGTGCACAAGGATCTGCGCGATTGAAATCACGGTCTGGTCGTTGGCGACGGCGAAGATGAGGTTTCCACGCCGATCGACACCGACGCCGGTGCGCCACACACGTGTGACGCCGCCGAGCGTGTAGCCCCATTGCGGGCTGTTTGGATCCGTGTCGAGGAGTGGGTTCAGCTTGCCGTTCCAGACGATCGGCGTGAGGCTCTGGCGGGCCCAGGCGGCGTCCGGACCGATGTCGGGACCGCCGCTCCATTTGACGATCGCGACACTCCCATCCCGATAGCCGACCAGCGTCGCGTTGCCGTCGACCATCGGCTCGTTGGTCGTGCCGTTGACGGCGGAGCCGTTGCTGCCATCGTCGTGCGTGAAGCCGCCGTTGAAGATCGCGAGCAGTCGCCAGCGCTGGTCGTTCGGGACCATCATCGGCCCGCGAACGGTGGCTGCCGGCGGCTCGTAGCGACCCGGGTAGTAGGCCAGCGCCGTCCGTGTGTGGTCAAACCAGGCGACGTAGGCAACGATCTGTGGGTACGCCGGATCGGAGCGGAACGTGGTCACGAGAACCGGTGGCGCGCCGTTCACCGGCGGTCCGGTCGGCTTCCAGACGCCCTCGCCCGGCAGCGGATGTTGGAAGATCGGCTTGATCGGCGGGGGCCAGCTCGCCGCATGCTTCGTGGTGGACTTTGTGGCACCAGCCGAAGTGTTGGAGGAGCCGCGCGCCCGACCCATTGCCGGCGCGGTCGTCGCCAACCCGATCTTTGGCAGGCTCTTCAGCTGCGGGCCGCCCTTCTTCGGCGCATTCATCGTGTAGTAGATGTGTTCGGTCTCATCGATCAGCCAGTCGCCGGCCGGCACATCGGTCCGCACCCACTCCGCGCTGCGCTCAGACCAGGACATGCTCGTCGGCTCGAGCATCCAGGCTGTGTACGAGACCACAGCCCACGCCAGGAAGCCGAGGAACGGAGAGGCGATCAGAAGAAGACGGCGTCGCCGATGGGCGCCGGCCAGCACCGCGGCTTGATCTCTCAGACTTGGAGCGATGCGGGATCCTAACCCGCGGTACCTAAAAGACAGCCAGCTGCGGCGTGAGATTTTCCTAATCACCAGAGGTTCTTTTGCCGCTTCGGATGTCCGGTTCTCGGGCTTGCCATCGTTCTATTAACTGAGATGAACTTCGAGGCACTTATCGCAGCCGAACAACCCGGACTCACACGCCGGTTGGCACGCTCACTCGGCGGTGACGTCAGCGCCGCCGAGGATCTCTCCCAGGAGGTGCTCGTGCGGGCCTGGAAGAAGCTGCCGCGCGACGCGGAGCCGGCAGCCCAGCGCGCGTGGCTGCGGCGCACGGAATCCAATGTGATGATCGACGAGTTGCGTCGCCGGGGGCGTACCGCAACCGTGGCGCTGGATGCTGCCGGCGAACTTGCGGCTCAGGAGACCAACGAACCTGACGGCGCGCGGGCAGCGCTGACGGAGCTCAGTCCGCACGACCGTCTCCTGATCCTGTTGCGCTTCGACGCCGGACTTCAGCACCGTGAGATTGCGGAGCTCCTCGCGATCACCGAGGAGGCGGCACGCAAGCGGGTAGCGCGAGCACGCAAGGCCTTCGTTCGCGGCTATCGCCGGGTTCGTTCGGACGGACCGCCGCTGATCCTGCTGGGTTCGCACGACCGGTACAAGGACGCGTACGTCCGCTGGCTGGAACGGGCCGGCGCCAGCGTGCGCCACGTCACGGACCAGCCCTCGGAACGTGAGCTCGCGCTGTCTGATGGATTCGTGTTCGCCGGCGCTTATGACGACATCCACTCGGGTCTGTACGACGAAGCCCCGCGCAGCCTTCGCGGTGAGGTCAACCTCGCCCGCGATCGTGCGGATCTGGCAATGGTCGCGGCAGTGCTGGCGCTCGACATCCCCTACGTCGGTGTCTGCCGCGGCCACCAGCTCTTGAACATCGCCTGTGGCGGCAACCTCTACCAGGACGTGGTGCTCGACGGCGCCACCGCCGGGAGCCACGACACCGGGTTGCATTCCGTGGAGACGCTTGCTGACAGCAGCTCGCGGTCGCTGTACGGACGCGAAGTGGACGTGATGTCAGAACACCACCAGGCCGTACGCCAACTTGGCCGGAAGCTGCGCGTCGCCGCCGTCTCTCAGGACGGCGTGATCGAATCGATCGAGCACCGCGGCCGGCGTTTTGCGCTGGGGGTGCAGTGGCACCCCGAAGCTGCGGTGGGCGGCGAGGGCGACCGACTCGCCGAGGCGTTCGTGGAGGCGGCGGGAGGGGAGGCGGCGTGACGCATCTGTCCCTGACAATCCGCTTTGCGCACTCCTACGATGCGGCCGCATTGGCAGCGTTGGCCCAACTGGACAGCGCAGAGCCACTGGTCCTTCCGGCGCTCGTGGCCGAGGTCGATGGCGGGTTGCGTGCAGCACTCTCGTTCGCTGATAGCACCGTGATCGCCGACCCGTTCCACCCCACCTCCGGGCTAGTGGATCTTCTGCGGATCCGCGCCCGGCAGCTCACCGCCGAGCCCCGGCCCAAGCGCGTACGGTTACTCGTATGTCGGCCGGTGTCGAAGCTCATCGCCCGGTGGCGGCCAACGCGCCGTACACCCGCTCGCAGCGCCTGACCCTGCTTGCGTGCATCCTCGGCTCGTCGGCGGCGTTCCTCGACGGCACCATCGTGAACGTCGCGCTGCCGGCCATCAGGGCCAGCGTTCATGGCGGCCTGCAGACCCAGGAGTGGGTGGTCGACGCCTATCTGTTGACGCTCGGCGCGCTGTTGCTCGTCGGAGGCACACTCGGTGACACGTTCGGGCGCCGCCGGATCTTCGCCCTGGGTATGGGCGGCTTCGGGATCGCGTCGCTCGGTTGCGCGCTGGCACCCGACGCCGCGCTGTTGATCGGGGCGCGGGCGGTGCAGGGCGTTGCCGCGGCGCTGCTGGTGCCCACCAACCTCGCCCTGATCATCGACAACTTCTCCGATCGGCAGCGCGCGGCGGCGATCGGCACATGGACCGCATGGACTGGGATCGCAACCGTGGCAGGTCCGCTGCTGGGCGGGCTGCTGATCGAGGTGGCCTCCTGGCGCTGGGTGTTCGTCATCAACCTGCCGCTGGTGGCCGTCACGCTGCTTCTCTCGCGAGCGATCCACTCGCGTGAACCTACCGGCGCCCACGTCGACTGGCTCGGGGGAGCGCTTGGCGCGCTCGGCCTGGCGGGCCCGATCTTCGCGCTGATCGAGCAGCCGACCTACGGCTGGAGCGACCCGCGAGTCTGGGGTTCGATGGCGCTTGGGTGTCTGTTGCTCGTGTTCTTCTGCCTGTGGGACAACCGCTGCTCGAGCCCGATGCTTCCGTTCGCGATCTTCCGCGCACGCAACTTCGCGATCGGCAACCTGACCACGTTCTTCCTCTACGGCGGCCTCAGCATCGTCACGTTCTTCCTGATCGTCTTCCTGCAGCAGGTCGGGGGCTACCGCCCACTCGTCGCGGGTCTTGCGACGCTGCCCATCTCGATCCTCATGTTCCTGCTTGCCAGGCGCTTTGGCGCGCTCGCGGATCGCTTCGGGCCACGCCTGTTCATGGGCATCGGCCCGCTCGTCACCGCGGCGGGATTGGTGCTCCTCCTGAGAGTGGGAGCGCGACCAGACTACGTTCAAGACGTGCTGCCGGGCGTGTTCGTGCTCGGTGTCGGGCTGAGCATGACGGTCGCGCCGTTGACCTCCACCGTTCTCTCGGCGGCGCCGTCAGCACACTCCGGACTCGCATCCGGGGTCAACAACGCGATATCGCGAGTCGCGGGCCTGATCGCGATCGCGCTGGGAGGAGCCGTGGTCTCGGCACATTTCTCCTCCAGCGTTCAGAGCGGCCTGGCGCGATCCTCAGCGCACTACGCCAGCGCCGCGGTCACCCACGCCGCCTCGGCGACATTGCAGGTTCAGGCTCTCGGAGGCTTCGCGACCGGTCAGAGACCATACGTTCATGCCGTCCTCGAGAACGCGTCCGTGAGCGCCTTTCACGTCGCGATGCTGTTTGGCGCGGCCCTAGCCGCCCTCGCCGGAATCCTCAGCCTGTTGGGCATCCGCAATCCGGTCCACAGTCAACCCTGAGACGGAAGTACTCAAGCCAGAAGGCCAACCCGCCGACCACTGGGTTAGGACCGACCCTCCATGCCTCTTGAACGCCAATACTGACCGGCACGAGCCGGTAGTCACGCTCACCGACGCTCAGGCCCGACGGCTGGAAGTGATCGCAGAGCTAGGGCTGCTGGATCGCATCGGCGACCCGGTTCTGACCGCGCTGACCCGTCTGGCGCAGTCCATCACCGGCGCCGAAGCGGCAGCCGTGCACGTGTTCGACGCCGAGCACCAGCGCCGTATCGCCGCCACGGGTGCGCCACTGGTGGACACTCCCGCAGAGGACACGATCTGCCGGCTTGTCGTGAAGGAAGGCATTCGCGTCATCACCCGGGACGCAACCGCGGAACCCCGCTTCGCCTATTCGCCATATGTAAGCGATCCAACCGCGCCCGTGCGGTTCTACGCATCGGTGCCCTTACGTAGCAGCAGCGGCGTCACGGTCGGGACGGTGTGCGCGTTTGACACCAGGGCGCGTGAGATCAGTGGCGAGCAGATCGAGCGACTCGAGGACATCGCCGAGGTCGCCCGAACCCATCTCGAGCTGGTGCGGATCGCGACCGAGCTCGGCAAGGCCGCGACCCTCGACCCGCTCACCGGCGTGGTCAACCGCGTGATCTTCGACGACCGTTTGGCGCAGGCACTCGCCCGCAGGCGGCGCCGCGGTGTATCGGTGGTGCTGGCCGTGATCGACCTTGACGACTTCAAGGCGATCAACGACATCCACGGGCACGCCTGCGGTGACGCCGCGCTGCAGTGGGTGGCACGACGGCTGCGTGACTCCGTGCGCAGCGAGGACACGGTCGGGAGGCTGGGCGGTGATGAGTTCGCCGTGATCGCCGAGGTCGCTGACCGCCACTTCGACCGCCTGCTGCACAAGCTGCATCGGGTTGCCGACGACTTCGAGCCCGCGCTCAGCGTGAGCATCGGCACCGTCATCGCCAACGATCACGACGATGTCCAGACGTTGCTGCAGCGTGCCGACCAGGCGATGTACGCCGACAAGCTGCTCCGCAAGCGCTGGCTCGATCCAAAGCCGTCCTGACAGCGGCTCAAAGCCCGCTGGTGAATCCGGCGATCTTCTCGGCAAAGGCCGCGCTGTGGCTCAGCGGGTAGATGTGACCGCTCTCGACCAGCGTCAGGCGCGCTCCCGGAATGCACGCAGCCATGTCCTCGGCCAAGCGGTACGGAACGATGTGGTCGCGGCGTCCGTGGACGATCAGCGTCGGCACCCGCAGCTCCGCCAGGTCGCCGCTGCGGTCGTAATGGTCGCTCGCCTGCCGCTGGCGTTTGAACGCGTAGCGAGGCTGTGGATAGCGTCCGCGGAACACGAGCGAGACCAGCCCCAACAGGCCGATCGTCCATCGCCGCTCGACCCGCGCCGAGGTCGACACCAGCACCAGGCTGCGGACCGCAGCCGGATGCTCGAGTGCGAGATCGATCGCGATGCGACCGCCCAGCGACATCCCGACCACGTGTGCGCGCTCGATCCCCAGCGCCCGCATCAGGCCCGCCGTGTCGTCAGCCATCTGGCGCACCGTGTAGGGCTCGTCGGGCTTATCCGTCCGACCTGCGCCACGGTTGTCAAAGGCCAGCACCCGGTAACGGCCGGAAAGCGCATCCACCAGCGGACCGCACTCTGAGACGTCGAGGCCGAGCCCGGCAATCAGGACGAGCGAGGGTCCACTGCCCGTAAACTCGTAGTACATCCTCAGACCATCGACACTCACGGTCGGCATCGCCACACGATGTCACTCGAGAGCCACTCACAGCGCCAGGCGCATGACCCTCACGGTCGGAAAGGTCACATTCGATGAGTGAGTCCAACCCGGATGCCCTCGTGATCTTCGGGATCACAGGCGACCTCGCCCGCCAGATGACCTTCCGCGCGCTCTACCGGCTGGAAGCGCGCGGACTCCTTGACTTCCCGATCTTCGGCGTGGGCCGCAGTCCGCTCGACGATGAACAGCTTCGGGCCAGGGCCAAGGACGCGATCGCCGAGCGCGAAAACGACCTCGACGAGGCGGTCTTCGCGCGATTCGCCTCGCGCCTGAGCTACGTCCGCGGCGACACGGGCAAGGCCGATCTCTACGTGGAATTGAAGGAGCGGCTCGGCACCGCGAAGCGCCCCGCCTTCTACCTCGAGGTACCACCGTCGCTGTTCGCGGAGATCGTTGACAACCTGGCCGCCGGCGGGTTGCTCGCCAAGGAGAGCCGGGTCGTGATCGAAAAGCCGTTTGGCTACGACCTCGAGTCGGCGCGCAAGCTCGCGGCAGACCTGCACCGCCATCTGGACGAGTCGCAGATCTTTCGCATCGACCACTTTCTGGGCAAGCTCGGGCTCGAGGAGCTGCTGTACCTGCGCTTCGCCAACGCCACGCTCGAACCGATCTGGAACAGCAACTACATCGCCTCAGTGCAGCTGACGATGGTGGAGAACTTCGGCGTCGAGGGGCGTGGAGGCTTCTATGACCCCGTGGGGCAGCTGCGTGACGTCTTCGTCAACCATCTGCTGGAGCTGCTGGCGGCGGCGGCGATGGAGGCGCCGGCCGCCTCCGACGCGGAAACGCTCGACGCAGCCCGGCTGGGTGTGTTCCGGGCGATCACAGACGCCGATCCCGGGCGTTACGTCCGCGGCCAGTACGCCGGCTACCGCACGATCGACGGTGTGGCCGACGATTCCGAGACCGAGACCTACATGGCGGTCGAGTTACGCGTCGAGAATTGGCGCTGGGCCGGGGTCCCCTTCCTCGTGCGGACCGGCAAGGCGCTGCCCGCGAAGGAGACCGAGCTGCGCTTGGTGTTCAAGCGCCCGCCAAAGCCGCTGTTCTTGCGGGGCGACGACGGGTCAGTGCCGCAGCCGGCTCAGATCGTGGTCCGGCTCGACCCGCAGCCAGGCGTGCGACTGATCCTCGATGCCCGCCGCCCGGATCGCGGCGGACAGCTCGAGATGGCGCTCGACATGGATTTCCCGAGCGAGGGCGATGGCAATCCGACGGCATACGAGGTGCTGCTCGAGGCCGCAATGCGCGGCGAACGTGAGAGTTTTGTCACCGAGCGCAACGTCGAGGAGTGCTGGCGGATAGTGCAGCCACTGCTCGACTCGCCCGGCCCGGCGCACGAATACCAGCCCGGCTCATGGGGGCCCGAGCAGGCGCAGCGGATCGCCGAGCCTTACGGTGGCTGGCGCGAGCCTTGGGTGTAACTGGACGTTGGTGCCACGGAGGTTGACGCGCACTGAAGTCTCGGCGGATCGCTGCCGAGTAAGTGATCAGTGGCAGCGAGCGCGCTGGGAACGTCACCAACCGCCATCTACCGAGGCCCGTTCGGCGAGGAACAGGCCCTGCGGCTGCTTTGGCGTGCCGGATTCGGGCCCAAGCCGGGCGATGTCGAGCGCCACGCCAAGCTGGGCATGGAGGCGGCCGTCGCTTCGCTCACGAGGCCGCGGGGCTCGACGCAACTGATCGGCGCACCGCCGCACGACGACAAGGGCAGAGCGCTTGACCCGATCGACGTGTGGGGAGATGACCACTGCTGGTGGCTCGATCGGATGGTGCGCTCGAACCGGCCGCTGATCGAGCGCATGACCCTCATCTGGCACAGCTGGTTCGCCACCTCGGAGGAGGCTTCCAACGCGCGGCTGATGATCAACCAGAACTGGACGTTCCGACGTAACGCGCTCGGCAACTTCCACCAGCTGCTCTCCGACGTAACCGTCGATCCGGCGATGCTGCTGTGGCTGAACGGCAACACCAACAACAAGTACTCGCCCAACGAGAACTACGGCCGCGAGATGCTCGAGCTGTTCACGCTCGGCCAGGGCCGCGGCTACAACCAGGATGACGTCCACCAGAACGCACGCGCGCTGACCGGATGGACCAACGACTGGAGCGAGACCCGCGGGCCGGTGAACTTCCGCTTCGAATCGACGCTGCACGACTACGGCGTCAAGAGGATCTTCGGTCATGTCGGCCGCTGGAACTGGAAGGACAGCGTGCGCTTTGCCGTGGCGCACCCCACGCACCCGTCCTTCTTCGTGAGCAAGCTGTGGGGGTACTTCGTGGGCGCCGAGCTGCCCAGCCGCACCGCCCGCGAGCTCGAGAACGCCTACGTCCGCGGTGGCTTTGAGATCCGTCCGATCGTCGAGGCGATCCTTCGCCACCCGCTGTTCTACGAGGGCCCGCGGCTGGTGTCGCCGCCGATCGTGTGGACGGCCGGGCTGCTGCGCGCGAGCCGGCAGACGATCACGACCACCGACTGGGCGTGGATCGCGAGCCTGACGGGCCAGGTGCTGTTCCAGCCGCCGAACGTCTCCGGCTGGGATTACGCGCAGTGGCTGGATACCTCGCGCTGGGCCGGCCGACTGCAGGCAGTGAACACAGCGCTCGGCAGCAAGCACGTGATGCAGGGCAAGACCTATCCCTATGGGATCCACGAGAGCAACGAGCAGGCCTACAACAATGCGATCAGCTTCTGGGGCGGACAGCCCCTGTCTGAGCTCGCGCGCAATCACATGCTCGACCTGGGCCGCCGAATCGCGCACGGCCAGACGCAGGAGTGGGAGCAGGTCGAGTTCCGGCAGCTGCGACAGAACGCGCTGCGCAACCTGATCCCGATGTCCCCCGATTGGATGACGGCATGAGCAACGAGCGGCCCAACCACTGCGACGGCTTTGCCAGGTCCCAGGCGATCCGGCGCGTGCTCGCCAGCGGCCGTAAGCCGGTCGCACGCGAGTGGGATGCGCGCATGCCGCTGCCGGCCGGCGTGGGCATCGATCGCCGCCGCTTCCTGACCGGAGCCGTCGGCGGCATGGCGATCGTCTATGGCGCCGGACGCATGGGGCTCACCGACCGGATGCTCGGCGATGGCGTCGCGCGAGCAGCGACGCTGCAGCCGTCCAACAGCCCGATCCTGATCTCGCTCTTCCTGCAGGGCGGGATCGACTCACTGTCGTTGCTGGCTCCGGCAGGCGATCCGTTGTACGAAAAGCTGCGCCCGACGCTCGCGGTGGCGCCGGGATCGGGCGTGCAGTTTCGCGAGGACCCGAGCCTCACCTGGCACCCCTCGGCCGCATCGATCGCCAACCTGCACAACGCCGGAAAGGTCCTCGTGTTCCCCGGCATCGGCTATGCCGATGAGGACATGTCGCACTTCACCTCGCGCCACTACTGGGAGGTGGGCGCCACCAGCGCGGAACTCAACACCGGCTGGCTCGGTCGCTACATAGATGTCGCCGGGGATCCGGCGAATCCGTTCCAGGGACTGTCGCTGGACGGCCAGATGAACCCGACACTCGCCACCGCCAAGAACCCGGTCGCGGCGATCGACCAGCCGGACAACTTCGCCGTGTGGGTCAACGGCGTCTGGGGCAACGCCGGCGAGTGGACGCTCGAAACCGCCTCTGCGATCGGTGACAAACAGCGCGGCTGGCAAGACGCCGCGATCAGGCAGGTCGCCAGCGCCGCCTCCGAGGTCGGAATCGTGCGCAGGACGTTGAAGCCCTGGTCGAAGCTGTCCAGCAGCTCGAGCGAGAACACCAATCCAGGCGCGGTCTACGGCTCGAGCGTCCCGTATCCCGCGAGCTCGGATGACGACCTGCCGGCCAGGCTGGCGGGGCTGGCCTCGATGATCGCCCACGGCGTGCCGCTGAAATGCGTGGCGCTCACGACCGGCGTTCAGTTCGACACCCACTCGAGTCAGGCCACGACATTCGATACCGGCGTCAAGCTGGTGTCGGACTCGCTGGCCGCCTTCCAGGCGGACCTCGAGGCCCGCGGCGTGGACAACCGCGTCCTGGTCCACGTCTGGTCAGAGTTCGGCCGGCGCGCGCTGGAGAACGGCTCGGACGGCACCGACCACGGCGCCGCCGGCACCTCGCTGCTCATCGGCAGCCGTGTCAACGGTGGGATGATCGGCGAGTTTCCGGCGCTGGGCAAGCTCGACGTGAACGGCAACCAGGTGGTCAACGTCGACTTCCGCGGGGTCTACGCGTCGCTGCTCGAGCAGTGGTTCAACCATGACGCAGGTGCCGTGATCCCCGCGGCCGGCAGATTCCCTCGCTACCAGCTGCTCGCATGAGGCGCCTGGTTCCGATCCTGAGCTGTGCGGCATTCGCCCTGGGGTTCGCCGCGGATGCGACAGCCGCGGCCAGCAAGCACACCCCCGCGCACCTGCTGATCAACGCGCAGGAGTACTCGCTGTGGCCGTCGCGCACAAAGGTCCCGGCCGGCACGGTGTTCGTCGAACTCTGGAATCGCGGGCAGGACATGCACGACACCTGGATCCGGCGGTTGGACGCAGCGGGGCAGATGGTCGGCCCCGTCCTGGGCCGCGTGAAGGTCACGATGCCCGGGCACATCAGCCAGGCGACCTGGCACCTGAAGGCAGGACACTATGAGCTCTTCTGTTCGATGCCCGGGCACATGGCGCTCGGGATGCATGCCAAGCTGACCGTCACGCGCGCCTGAGTCGCTCGTCAGCCGCCTGAGTCTCTCGTCGGCCAGATGCGCCTATGCATGCTCAGCGCCGCGTGCCTCAGTGCCTGCGGGTGCTCCGGTTCAGATAGTTGGCAACGGGTAATCAAATCCGCGTGGCACTGCGACGGTCAGCGACGAATGGGTCGCGCACAATCGTTATCACCGGCGCGTCGGCCGGGGTCGGACGTGCGACAGTGCGGGAGTTCGCGGCGCCCGGGATCAGGCTTGCGCTGCTCGCACGCGGCCGGGCCGGGCTCGAGGCGGCTGGCGCTGAGGCGCGTGCAGCCGGAGCTGAGGTCCTAGAGCTCAGCTGCGACGTGGCCGACGCCGAGGCGGTCGAGCAGGCAGCGGCCACGACCGAGTCGACATTGGGCGAGATCGACGTGTGGGTCAACGCGGCGATGACGGCCGTGCTGGCCGAGGTTACGCAGACCAGCGCCGCCGAGTTCCAGCGAGTCATGGAGGTCACCTACCTCGGCTCGGTGCACGGCTGGCAGGCCGCGCTGCGGCGAATGGTTCCGCGCGACCGCGGCAAGATCGTCCAGGTCGGCTCGGCGCTCGGGTACCGCGGGATCCCGTTGCAGGCGACCTACTGCGGCGCCAAGCACGCCGTCCAGGGCTTCTACGAGTCCGTCCGGGCCGAGCTACTGCATCACGGATCGAACGTCTCGGTGACGATCGTGCAGCTTCCCGGACTGAACACCCCCCAGTTCGAGTGGGTTCGGGCGCGCACGGCGGGTACGCCGATGCCTGTACCGCCGATCTACTCGCCCGAGGTTGCGGCGCGGGCGATCGTCTGGGCGGCGGACCACGACCGCCGGGAACTGTGGGTCGGACGTCCCACGGTCAAGACGATCATCGGCGAGCGGCTGATTCCGGGTTTCCTCGACCGCTACCTCGCGCACAAAGGGTTCAAGAGCCAGCAGAGCGATACGCCGCTCCCGAGCCACCGGCCGGACAACCTCTTCAATCCGGTGGACGACGAGCGCGACCACGGCGCGAGCGGGTTGTATGACGACCAGGCCCACGGGCACAGCCTGCAGCTGGCGCTTGCCGTGCACCGCCGCGCGCTGTTCGGTGCGGCACTCGCGGCGTCGGCGGCGTCGGCGGCCGCGGTGGCGATCATGCGCGACGGCAACGACTGATGGCGCTGGCCTCGCGGTTCGCCGAGCAAGTCGGGGACAAGCGAGTTGGGACGGAGCGTGTGGTTAGCGCCCGAAGCCGCGGCGAGGGCGCGTATGCGTGACCTGGAGGTCTCCGTAGAGCGCGTCGAGGCTGTCGCGTACACGGTCCCGACCGACGCGCTCGAGTCGGACGGCACCAGGGAGTGGGATTCGACGACGTTCGTCGTCGTGCATGTGCAGGCGGGGGGCGAGGTTGGTCTCGGGTACACCTATGGGCCGAGCTCGGTGGCGCACCTGGTGGTGTCGATGCTGGCCGACTCGGTGTGCGGGGAGTCCGCGCTGGAGCCGCACCGGATCCATGCCAAGCTGCGCGCTTTGCTGCGCGATGCCGGCCAGGCCGGCCTCGGCGCGCTGGCGCTCAGTGCGGTCGACATCGCGCTGCACGACCTGCGCGCGCGGCTGCTTGACCTGCCGTTGGCGATCGCGCTCGACGCCGTGCACGACTGGGTTCCCGTATACGGCTCCGGCGGCTTCACGAGCTACGACGGCGCACGCGTCGCCGCGCAGCTGATCCGCTGGGTCGAGCAGGGAATTCCCCGGGTGAAGATGAAGGTCGGACGCCACCCGGAGCAGGACCTGAAGCGTGTCGCCGCCGCGCGAGAAGCGATCGGTCCGAACGTCGCGCTGATGGTCGATGCCAACGGTGCATTCAGTCCAGACGAAGCATTGGCGTGGATCGCCCGCCACGAGCAGTTCGCCATCAGCTACTTCGAGGAACCGGTCTCGAGTGATGACCTGGCCGGCCTGCGCCACGTGCGCGAGCGAGCACCGATTGCGATGGCGGTGGCAGCGGGCGAGTACACCTGGAGACCGCTCGATACCCAGCGTTTGCTGGAAGCCGATGCTGTCGACATCGTGCAGGCGGACGTGACCCGCTGTGGAGGAATCACGGCGCTGCTGCAGATCGGCGCGCTCTGTGAAGCGCGCGGGCGCCGGTTCTCAGCGCATGGCGCGCCGGCCCTGATGGCCCACGTCGGCTGCGCCCTTGTCTCGTTGGTGCACAGCGAGTACTTCCACGATCACGTGCGGATCGAGCACATGCTGCTCGACGGGGTCGCTGCCCTTCGAGACGGTGCGCTGTGGCCTGACCGCACGGTGATCGGGCATGGGTTGAGCTTGCGCGAAGACGAGGCGCGCCGCTACCAGGTCTGGCCCTAGCGCCGCCGGGCCCGCTGGCCCGGCGGTTCGGCAGCGGCGCGCGCTGGTCGTCTGCCTCAGGCCGCCACGGGCTCGCGCAGGAGCGCGTCGATCTGGCCGATCGCGAGACTCATGCCCTCCTGCATACCCATGCCGAGCATGCGCTCCATCTGCTCGACGTCGAGGAATTTCGTGCGCACCAGCATGCGCGTCCCAGTGCCGCTGCGCTCGAACTCGACGATCCCGCCTGCCGGAGACAGGCCCGGGACCGGCTCACCATCGTCCCCGGCGAAGCCGTTGGCGAACTCGATGTGCCGCGGACCCTCGAGCACGTCGATCCGCCACCAGCCGAAGTGCCTGTCGCCCTCGGGTCCGGTCATGTAGTAGCGGGACTGGCCGCCGACCTCGAACTCATGCCGCGTGAAGGTGGCCGGGTAGGTCGGCGGCCCCCACCAGCGCTCGAGCTTGCGCGGGTCCTCCCAGACCTGCCATACGCGCTCGGGCGGGGCGTCGAACTCTGCGACGAGCTCCATCGTGAGCTCGTCGGCGTTGGTGCTGCTGCTGATCACCGTCATCGTGCTTCTCCTTCCTCCGTGAGGATCTCCGCGATCCTGTTCGCGCGGTCGATCCACAGCTGCTCAAAGGCCGTGAGCAGCGTGGTCGCCCGACGTAGCGTGTCCGGGTTGGCAGCCACCAGCTGCTCCCTCCCCTTTCTCTGCTTGCTGATGAGTGCGGCCCGCTCCAGCACCGTCACGTGCTTCTGGACGGCGGTGAGGCTGATCTCGTAATGCCGCGCCAGGGCCGAGACGGACTGCTCGCGCTGGATCGCGCGGGCGAGGATGTCACGGCGCGTCGAGTCCGAGAGCGCATGGAAAACGCGGTCGGCCTCTGCCTCGGAGAACGTCTCGCCTGCCAACACATCTACAACCATTTGGTTGTAGGTTAGCACCGCTCGGGGTTGCTCTCAAGGGTGGAGCGCTTCGCGTCCGTCCTCACTCGCGAGCCACTGATCGAAGGTCAGGGTCCCGCGCAGGCCGTTACGGGTGGCAATCAGCGAGCCCTCGGCCATCGCCCTGCCCGCCTTGCCGGGCACGCGGATGGGCAGGATCAGGCGGCGGCGCCCCCGGGCCTTCAGGAGCTGCCTGACCAGATCCTCCAGGCGCTCGACCCGTGGCCCGGCGAGGTCGGGTAGGCGCCCCGCCGGCTGGTCGAGCGCCGCTTCGACCAGGGCGCCCGCCACCTCGCGCGCAGCCACGGGCTGTGACCACATGCGCGGCACCGGGATGACCGGGCTGCGCGGGATCCGCTCGAGCAGTTGCGCGGGGAACTCGTGGAACTGTGTGGCACGCAGCACGGTGGCGGGCACTCGCCCCGCGAGGCAGAGCTTCTCCTGGCGTAGCTTGCCCATGTAATAGCCGAGCGGGACCCGGTCGATCCCGACGATCGAGAGCGCCACGTGGTGGCCCACTTCAGCGCGCTCCTCGGCAGCCAACAGCATGCCGGTGGCAGCGCTGAAGAAGGCGACAGCTGCCCGTCGGCTCATCGCGTTTGTGTTGCTGACGTCGACCACCACGCCGACGCCGGCGAGCGCCTCGTCAAGGCCGTTGCCCTTGGTCAGATCGATGCCGTGTGAGCGCGACAGCACGACCGGTTCGTGGCCGCGCGACTCCAGCTCGCGCACGACATGCCGCCCGACGACTCCGGTACCCCCTGCGACGGCGATCTTCATGTCGAGATTTTCCACCGGCCGGGGTCACGCTGTGTCATTTGATCGTGGACCGTGCGCCGCCCTAGTCTCGAGCAGTTCACCCAAACGCAGGATGACGGCTTCGACCACGTCCTCCCGTGGCAGACGCACCGTCGGGATGCCCGTCCTGAGCAGGATCTCGAAGTCTCGCCGGCGGTCGTACACGAACGCCTGCTTGGTTCGATGCGCGCCCCACCCGTCGAGCTCCACGATCAGGCGCTGGGCGGGGAAGTAGGCGTCGACGCGGTGGCCGGCGACGTGCACGTTGATCTGTGGGACCGGCAGGTAGTGCTTGCGCAGGAGCGGTAGGAAGCGATCCTCGATCACCGAGCGGGTTGGTTCCGGCTGCGCGTGCTCCAGATGGGGCCTGAGCAGCGTGACCGCCGGATGCGTGGGGTTGCGGGCGATGACGTCTGCGAGCTGGTCGACGGTCAGCAGATTCCGGAGCCGCAGGTCGTTGATCGCGCGGGTGAGCTGCGTCTCGTTCAGCCGCGTAGCGGTGTCCAGCAGCGTGCGAGCTGGGCTGGTGACGCGCAGACCCTGGACCTCGCCGATATCTCGGGGCAGCAACGTGTTTGAGCGACGGACGATCAGTCCGGACGGGCGCTTGTCCTCAACCGTGATGATCTCAAGCTGCCGCGGCCAGTAGCGCCAGACACCCCAGAGGAAAAGCGCGGGCCCGCCGGCAAGCGCCGACCGTTCGCCGCCCGCAAGCAGCGCGGCGTGAGCGGCATTGATGGGATTGCTTTGCAGGTGGCCAAGGGCGTAGACACCGTGGTAGACGCGCAGGAGCTTGCCGGCGGAGACCCAGCTCGCGACCGTTCTGGGCGACAGGCCGCTCTCGGCGAGTTGAGCGCGCGTGACGTGCCCTCCCTGTCGCGCGGCGAACCGATGGACGAAACGTGCGGAATTCTGCACATTTTCCCCCGAGCTTCCGTTCGTTCTCGCGCCGTTCACAGTTAATCGAGGCGCCGGCGACCCTCGGTTAACCCCCCACGCCGCAAATCAGGTCGCAAATACCTCAAAATCCCGCACATGTTCGTGCTCGCCACCGACTGGGCAACGCTCTCATCACTCGCCACCGCCCTCGGCACGCTGATACTGGCCATCGCGACGTTCGCGGCGGTGCGCTCCTCGAACCGCTCGGCCCAGGTTGCGGAGATCGCGCTCCAGGAGCAGCGCCGCCCGATCCTGGTGCCGTCGAGGCTCGACGACCCGGTGCAGAAGCTCAACTTCTCCGACGGGCACTGGATCAGGGCCGAGGGCGGCTACGCGGTGGCGGACCACGTGGACGGGTACGTGCATCTGGGGATCAGCCTGCGCAATGTCGGCAGCGGCGTCGGTGTCTGCCAGGCATGGGCGGTCAGGCCAGGACAGACGCTGACCAGCCAGATGCCGAACCAAATGGCCGATGCGGAGTTCCGCTTGCAGACGCGCGACCTGTACGTCCCCGGTGACGGGGTGGGCATGTGGCAAGGCGCGATCCGCAACCCAGAGGATCCGGTGCACGCGGCGCTGATCAAGGCGATCGATGAAGGCGAGCCGATCACGATCGAGTTGCTCTACTCCGACCTGACCGGCAGGCAACGCGCGATCACGCGGTTCGGGCTGCAGGCGGTGGGTGACCGCACGGAGCATCCCGACAGACGCTTCACGGGGATGAGCCGGATCTGGTTCATGGACTTTGGGGGTCCGCGACCGAACAGCGAAGCGCTGAATCAGCGACTCGACACAATTCTGTCGGAGACGCACAATCAGCCGAGCGAGCCGGCCGGCGTTCAGACCAGCGAGCCGACCGGCTTCTAGCCGTCGGCGGCTCCCGGGCAGTGGCCCGGGAGCCGCGGATGGCTAATGCGTCAGCGTGCCGGGACGCGACCCCGAGTGCGGGTCGCCACCCGAGCGCTCACGCCGGGCCTGCCGGCGATCACGCAGCTGCTGGGCGCTGACCTGAGACTCCCCACGAACCTCGCGCTCGATCTGCTCAAGGCTGCGGTTCTTGGTCTCGGGCACCTTCCAGGCGAAGAACACGATCGCGGAGATCCCGAACAGCGCGTACAGCCAGAACGTCTCCGCCTGACCGATCGCCTTCACCAGATCCAGGAACCAGTACGAGACGATGAAGTTGAACCCCCAGTTGAACATCGTGCACGTGGCCATCGCCTTGGCGCGGGCACGCAGCGGGAAGATCTCGGCGATCATCACCCAGAAGATCGGGCCGAGGCTGATCTCGAACATCGCGATGTAGAACATCATCGCCGCGAGCGCGATCCACGGGTTCGCGTGCTGGAACTTCGTCCCCATGTCGAAGTACCAGCCGAGCACGATCAGGCCGATCACCGACCCGGCCGTGCCGATCAGCAGCGGCGGCCGACGGCCGACGCGGTCCAGCAGGAACACCGCAACGATCGCGAAGACGAAGTTCACCAGGCCGATGAAGACGGCCTGGGCGATCGAGCTCGAGATCGACAGGCCGGCGAAGCCGAGGATCGTCGAGCCGTAGTAGATCACGGTGTTGATGCCGATCAGCTGCTGCATGATCGCCATCGTCACGCCGATCACAAGCAGCGGCCGGACACGGTCGCCCACGAGGTTGCGAACACCGAACTTGCCCTGCTCGGCCGAGACCTCCTTGATCTCAGCAATCTCCTCGTCGGCGTGCTGCTCGGAGCGGTTGCGGCTGAGGAGCTTCTTCGCCTGATCCTCGCGACCGTGCTCGACCAGCCAACGCGGCGTCTCGGGCACGATCAGCATCGAGATCGCAAGGATCACGCCGGGCACAGCACCCAGCGCGAACATCCAGTTCCACCCGTTGGAATAGCCCTTCAGGGCATCTGCGACGAAGTACGCGACCAGGATTCCGAAGGTGATCGCCACCTGGGTCAGCGCGGTCATGCCACCGCGCAACTCCTTGGGCGAGTGCTCACCGATGTACATCGGTGCCACGAACGAGGCCGTACCGACCGCCAGGCCGAGCACTCCGCGCGCGATGCACAGCGGCACCAGCGAGGAGGTCAATCCCGAGGCGACAGCCGCCCCGGTGTAGATCACGCCGGCCACGAACAACGTCCACTTGCGGCCGATCCTGTCGGCCAGGAAACCGGCCATCGCGGCACCAGCGACCGCGCCGAGCAGCAGCGACCCGGTGATCCACGACTCCTCGCCGGCGCTGAGGTGCAGCTTGCTTGTGATCAGGGGCAGCGCACCACCGACGATGCCTGTGTCGTAACCGAAGAGGAACCCGCCGAGGGCCGCCAGGATCGCAATTCCAAGCGCGAAGCGGTTGCGTTTAGCGGTGACCTGCTTGAAGAATCCCCGGGTTGCTTCCGGTTCTGCTGTTTGAGGGCTATCAGTGCTCATGCCACGTTTGATGCCCAGGCGAACGCGTCTTTACACGAGCCTAAGGTTTCTTTTCAGCGAGCAACCAGCGGGGCCCGTGGTCCGCTGACCACAGGCCCGGCAGAGCGGGCCGGTCGACGCGCCCATCACAGTGCGGCGCCTGCGGTGGACGTCACGCCCTGAAAAGGGGTAGAAGTACGACATGAACGCGCAGACATTCGTGATCGTGGGCGCCAGCCTCGCGGGCGCCAAGGCTGCCGAGGAGCTGCGCGAGCGCGGCTTCGACGGGCGTGTCGTGTTGATCGGTACCGAGGACGAGCTGCCGTATGAGCGGCCGCCACTGAGCAAGGACTACCTGCGTGGGGAATCCGAGCGCGACGCCACGCAGGTGCACGATGCCGCCTTCTACCGCGACCAGGAGATCGACCTGCGACTCGGCACAACAGTGACCGCGATCGATCCGGCCGCAGGCCGCGTCGAGCTCGCCGGAACTGCCGGCGAGCTGAGCTTCGACGTGCTCCTGCTCACGACCGGCTCGAGCCCGCGACGGCTCGATCTGCCGGGCGCGGAGCTCGACGGCATCCACTACCTGCGCACGATCTCCGACAGTGACGCGATTCGCGAGCGACTCGAGCAAGGCGGCCACGTGGCCGTGGTCGGGAGCGGCTGGATCGGCTCGGAGACCGCTGCCAGCGCGCGGCAGCGCGGACTCGATGTGACCGTGATCGACAGCGCGCCGCTCCCGATGGGGTCGCTCGGGCCGGAGCTCGGCCAGTTCTATCGCGACGTCCACACCGCTCAGGGCGTTGAGTTCGTGCTCGAAGACGGCGCGGCGGCGTTCGAGGGCGACGGCTCCGTGCGCGGTGTCCGCACCAAGTCGGGCCGCCTGGTCGAGTGCGACTTCGTCGTGGTCGGCGCCGGGGCCACGCCCAACGTCGAGCTCGGCCAGCGGGCCGGGCTCGACACCGACAACGGCATCCTTGCCGACCCGAGGCTCGCCACGTCTGCTCCGAACGTGTTTGTGGCCGGCGACATCGCCAACCACTGGCACCCGTTCTACGATCATCGCGTGCGCGTCGAGCACTGGGCCAATGCCCTGAACCAGGGGCCGGCCGCCGCGCGGTCGATGCTCGGTGACCAAAAGCCCTACGACGAGCTCCCGTACTTCTTCTCGGACCAGTACGACGTCGGCATGGAGTACTCAGGGCTGCCCGACCCCTCAGATCAGGTGGTCTTCCGCGGCGACCGCGAGGGTGGCGAGTTCATCGCCTTCTGGCTGCGCGACGGAACCGTCACCGCCGGCATGAACGTCAACGTCTGGGACGTCAACGCGCACGTGCAGGCGTTGATCCGCTCACGCAAGCGGGTCGAAGTGGCGGCGCTCATCGACACCGACACGCCGCTCGAATCACTGGTCTGATCTCAGGGGATCAGGACGATCTTGCCGCGCGTGTGCCGCTGCTCGAGCTCGGCGAAGGCGTCCTGAACGCGCTCGAGCGGGAACGTGGCTGCGATCGGAACCTCGAGCTTTCCATCGGCTGCCAGCTCGGCGAGCGCGCTCATCACCTCGGGCGTGGAGCCCGCGGCACTGCCTTCGGTGCGCGCCCCGACCTCGGCCGCGCGCTGGAACGAGATGATCGTGTCGATGCGCTCCGGTGGGACTCCGAGCGCGACTGCGAGGTCGACGTACTCGGGCCCGAAGGTGTCGACGAACGCCTGAACGCCATCCGGCGCCGCCGCGCGGACCCGTCCCTCCAGGCCTTCGCCGTACTCGACCGGCACCACGTCGTGCGCGAGCAGCCAGGCATGGTTGTCGGCCGAAGCGATACCGATCACGCGTGCCCCGCGCATACGCAACAGCTGTACTGCGATTGAGCCCACGCCACCAGCAGCCGCCGAGACCACCACCGTTTCACCAGGCTGCGGCTCGACGGCGGCGACCGCCGCCCAGGCCGTCGCACCTGCCACGTTCAGCGACCCCGCGACCTCCCAGCTGAGGCCTTCCGGCTTAGGCACGAGCTGCGTGACGGGAACCGTTGCGTACTCCGCGTGGCTTGACCGTGCCCAGGACCATCCGAGCACCTCGTCTCCCGGAGCGAATCCGGTCACGCCGTCGCCGACGGCCGTGATCACTCCGGCCAGATCCGTCCCCTCGCCCGACGGGAACGTGCTCGGGAACTGAGCATCCAGATAGCCCTTGCGGATGCTCGCCTCACCGGGGTTGATCGCTGCGGCCCGGATCTCGACGAGCGCCTCACCGGCAGCGGGCTGCGGCATCTCCACGTCCGCGACGTAGAGCACGTCGCGATCTCCATATCGATCGAATCTGACTGCGCGCATGGCCCAAACCTTAGAGAAGGTTTGGTCTCGGCGGTGAGGTTCTCAGATCTCGTGCTGCGGCGCCGGGAACTCGGCGCTGATCCGCTCGAGGTTGGCCACGCCGCTCTCGATCGCCGCCTGCCGAACCGCCTCGGTCACCACCTCGTGCACCTTGCGGTCGAGCATCTCGGGGATCAACTCCGAGGAAACGGTCAGGCCGGCCAGCGCCCAGGCGGCCGCGCGCTTCATCTCGAGGTTGATCTCGCTTGCGCCGGCGAGCAGCGCGCCCTTGAAGATCCCGGGATAGCCGAGCACGTTGTTGATGCTGGTGCCGTCGGCGGCGAACGCCGCACCGGCCGCCAACGCCGCGTCGGGATCGATCTCGGCCGCCGGGTTGGTGAGCGCGAAGATGACCTGCCCGTTGCGAACCATGTCCGGCTTGATCAGCCCGGGCTTGCCGCTGGTCGCGACCACGACATCGGCCTCGCGCATCAGCGTCTCGAGGTCGACGATCTCTATGCCTCGCGTGCGGGCATGCTCCTGTGCCGCCGGGTTCGGGTCGGAGGCCAGCACACGCCTCACACCGGCGTCGTGGATCAACGTGGCGATCCCGAAGCCGGCGGCGCCCAGGCCGATCTGGCCGACGACCGCTTCGTCGAGCCGGATCCCGGCCTGACGGCAGGCGGCGATCAGCGCCGCGAGCGTGACAACCGCGGTCCCGTGGACGTCATCGTGCATCACCGGCTGCGGCAGCGCCTCGATCAGCCGGCGTTCGATCTCGAAGCAGTCGGGCGTGGAGATGTCCTCGAGGTGGATGCCGCCGAAGCCCGGCGCGATCCGCACGACGGTCTCCACGAACTCGTCGACGTCCTTGGTGTCGATCAGGATCGGGACGGCGGTGATGTCCACGAACTGGGCGTAGAACATCGCCTTGCCCTCCATCACCGGCATAGCCGCCACCGGCCCGATGTCACCCAGCCCGAGCACGCGGCTGCCGTTGGTGCAGATCGCGACGCTGCGTCCGATCATGGTGAAGCGGGACGCGAGCTCCGGGTACTCGTGGATCGCCTCTGAAACGCGCGCCACACCCGGCGTGTAGACGTCGCGAACCTCCTGGTTGGTCGTGACCAGATGGCGCGGCCGCATCTCGAGCTTGCCGCCCATGTGCGCGATGAACGCGCGGTCGTGGTACCAGACCACGTGCACGCCGGGGAGCTCGCCGAGCGCCACCGCAAGCTGGTCGGCGTGTTCCTTGTCGCGCAGCTCGACGGTGATCTCCCGGATCGCCTCGAGGCGAGCGACGGTGATCGTGTGCACGTCGCCGATCAGCCCTCCCTCCTCGCTGATCCTCAGTGGCCACTCGCGCGAGCTGCCCCGCCTGATGCGGGATCCGCAGGCGGTAGGTGCAGTCCATTGACATCGTCGGCAATCGTAGGGCCCCACCCGCTGGCGGGTCCGCTTCCCTAGGCAAGCACCAGCCGCTCGGGCACCGGCGCCGCCAGCACCTGCTCGACGACCTGGGGCGGGCCGGGGCGGCAGAGGTGGTAGCCCTGAGCGAAGTCACAGCCGAGGGCGATGATCTCCTCGAGCGTGCGCTCATCCTCGATGCCCTCAGCGATGATCAGCAGTCCATGCGCTCGCACGATCTGGGCGATCGCGCCGAAGATCGCCCGGGCCTTGTCATCGTTGCCGAGGCCGGCGACGAAGGCGCGGTCGATCTTGACTCCGGTGATCGGCAGCTCGCCGACGCGGGCAAGTGACGAGTACCCGGTCCCGAAGTCATCGATGGCGGTGCGGATCCCCGCCCGGCGCAGCTGGGCGATGATCGACTGCGCCACGTCGACATCCTGCAGGATCGCCGACTCGGTCACCTCGAGCAGCAGCGTCGCCGGCGGCAGCTCCGCTGTCTCCAGCATCGCGAGCACGCGGTCGCCAAAGTCCGGGCGGCTGAGCTGCATCCCGGAGACGTTCACCGAGAGCTGGACTCCGGGAAGCGTCTGCGACCAGAGCTTGGCCTGCGCGATCACGAGCTCCAACACGCGCTCACCGAGCGCTGTCATCAGACCCGTCTGCTCGGCGAGCGGAATGAACTCACCGGGGCTGACGAGCCCGCGAGTTGGGTGCTGCCAGCGCACCAGGGTCTCGGCGCGGTCCCAGACCCGGTCGGCCAGCCGCAGCAGCGGCTGGTAGTGCATGACGAACTCGTTCTCCTCGAGCGCTCGCCGCAGCTCGGCCTCACGCCCGACGCTGTCGAGCAGCTGCGACGCGATCGCGCGGTCGTAGACGCGCTGGCGGCCGAAGCCCTCCGCACGGGCCGCATGCATCGCGGCAGCCGCGTCGCGCACCAACCCGTAGGCGTCGCTGTCGCCGTCGCTGTAGGCGATGCCGAGCGAGACCGTCAGGAAGACCTCGCCGCTGGAGAGCTCGATCGGCGAGTTGAAGCTCTCCCTGATCCCGCGCGTGACCGCAAGCACCGCATCCTCGTCGGGAGCCTCGACCATCAATCCGAACTCGTCGCCGCTGAAATGGCCCACGAGTCCGTCTGGCTCCACCACGGCGAGCAGACGCCGGCCGACCTCGGCGAGCAGCTGATCACCGGGTCGGTGCCCGAGCGTCAGCCGCAGCGGCTTGAAGCGATCGATCTCCAGGCAGATCACTGCCACCCTTGTGCTCGGTTCCGCGATGCGAGCGTTGATCAGCTCGGTGTAGCGAAGGCGATTGAGCGTGCCCGTCAGTGGGTCGATATTGGCCTCGTCGCGTAAGCGCTCGTCCACGGATTCGTGCTCGATCGCAAGTGCCATCACCCGGCCGACGTTGGCGACCAGCTCGAGCTCACGCGGGAGGGGGCGACGTTGCTCCACCTGGTAGATCGCGACCATCCCGATCACCTCATCGCCGCCCACGCGGTAGAGCGGCGTCACCCAGAGCGAGCGGACGCCGAGCTGCCCGAGCCCTTCCGAAAGCCCATTCATTGTGGGTTCATCGTGGAGGCTCGGCACCACCACCGGCCGCCGACGCGCAGCCGCCGCTCCCCACGGCCCAAAGCCCTCACCCACCCGCAGGCCGTCGACCAGCTTCGCGAAGCCGGGGCCAAGCGACGGCGCGGCCACCTGACGCATCAGCCCCTCACGTCGATCGACGAGCAGCACCGCACAGCTGACGGTGGGAAGCTGACGCTCGATCCAGCGGGCACCCGCCTCGAGCACGCCGGCAAGCGGCTCGCCGGTTGCGATGCGCTCGATGACCGCGCGGTAGCCGCCGAGCGTCTCCTGCTCGTCGTGGTCGCGATTTTCGAGACGCTTGCGGGCCGTGACGTCGAAGGTGTAGCCGCAGATGCGGGTGACCTCGTCGGCGACGCGCTCGGCCCACCGCCATGACCGTCGAGAGCCAGCGTTCGGCATCGCCGTCGCGCACCTGATACTCGATCTGGCCACCCTGCCCGCCGTGGGCGACTTGTTCGCGAAGCGTGTCGAGGGCGAGGCGATCACCGGCGGGTAGCAGCTCCCGCCAGGCGCGGAAAGGTACCCGCTCCGCGTCAGCGCCGGTGGCGCTCACGCCGCCGGCACCGTGGAGCGAGAGCAGCTCAGCGGAGCACCAGAGCATGTCGGACTCCAGGTCGAGGATCCAGGAGCTGAACGCGTCAGGACGGTGGCCGTCGTGTCGCTGCGTCGCTTCGGCTCTCACCGCCGTCTCTCCCGGCATTGCGGGAATTTCCTCGCCGCGCATAGTCCCCCGAACGACTCGTTGGCGTACCGGGAGTAAACCATGGGAGCCAGACCCCCGGGGCCCATTGCGGCTTGCTAAGAAGTGCGTGCCGAAGCACCCTGTTGCATGCAGGGTTCGATAGCTTGCGGGTATGCCCACCCACCCGACTCCCAGCTGAGCGCGCCCGCCAGCTGGTCCGCGGCGGCTACGACATGCACGTGCACATCGATCCGGACTTCGTCACGCGGATCATCGATGACGTGAGCCTCGCCCGTCGCTGCCTGGAACTGGGCATCGCGGGCTTTCAGATGAAGTCGCACTACACCTCGACCGCCGAGCGCGCGCGCACCGTCAATGCGGCCGTGCCCGGCGTCCGCGCGATCGGCGCGATCGTGCTCAACCAGGCAGTCGGCGGAATCAACCCGCTGGCGGTGGAGATCGCGGCCCGTGAGGGCGCCCGCACCGTCTGGATGCCGACCGTCAACTCGATCAATGAGATGGAGGAGGTGCACAGCTTCGCCCCGGGCGCGCCGATGCCGGTGTGGATGAAGTTCGAGGTCTCCTTGCGCGAGGCGGGGGTCGCAGCCCGAGCCTGTGGCGGTGATCGACGCTGGAGGTTCGCTGCTCCCGGCGGTGCAGCAGGTTTTGGAGGTCGCGGCGCGCCATCAGTTGGTGCTGGCGACGGGGCACCTCGCGCGCGAGGAGATCTTCGCCGTGGTCGACGGCGCGCTGGCGGCCGGCATTCGCGACGTCGTCGTCACCCACCCCGAGTTCCCCTCCCAGAACCTGAGCCTCGAGGAGCAGGCTGAGCTGGCGCACAGGGGGGCGCTGCTCGAGCGCTGCTTCACCACGCCGTACACGGGCAAGGTGACCTGGGAGCACGTCTTCGAGGGGGTGCGCGCGACCGGCGTCGAGAACAACGTGCTCTCCACCGATCTGGGTCAGGTCTTCAATCCGCCGGTCGAGGACGGTCTGGCACTGTTCGCCGATAAGTTCCTGGAGGCCGGCTTCAGCGAGGAGGAGGTTCACATGATGACCGTCACGAACACGCGCAGGCTCGCAGGGGAAGCGGCATGAGCCGGCGGATTCAGGTCATCGGTGCCCACTCGGCCGACTTCGTCTGGCGCGCCGGCGGCGCGATCGCCAAGGCGGTGGAGCTCGGGGGCGAGGCCGAGGTCGTGGCCCTCTCCTACGGCGAGCGCGGCGAGTCGGGCGAGCTGTGGAAGCATGAGAACCAGACGATCGAGAACGTCAAGAAGATCCGCCACGCCGAGGCTGAGGCCGCCGCGGCCGAGCTCGGCGCGAGCTTCAAGGCGCTCGACCTGGGCGACTATCCGCTGCAGATCGGCGCCGAGGAGCTCAACCTGATCGCCGAGACGATCCGCGAGTTCGCGCCCGACGTGCTCGTCACCCACACCGACACCGATCCGTTCAATCCCGACCATCCGGTGGCCTACCACGCCGTCGATCGCGCCCGATCGCTGGCTGCGGGCGCCGGCGTGCGAGAGCGCCTTCAAGACGGTGCGGCCGCCGCAGCTGTTCCTGTTCGAGCCGCACCAGCCCGAGCTCTGCAACTTCATGCCGACGACGTTCGTCGACATCACCTCGGTGTTCGAGAAGAAGCAGGCCGCGATGGCGCACATGAAGGCGCAGGCGTACCTGCAGACCTATTACGCCAACGCGCCGAGCACCGCGCCAACCACGCGCGCCGCGCCAGCGGCAACCAGGAGGTCCGCTACGCCGAGGCCTTCCAGCGTGTGATCCCGCAGGTGGTGAGCGAACTATGAGCAGATCATGGTGATGACGGCGCAGGTGCCGGCCCGCTGGCCGGCACCCACCGCGAGCTTGCGCGGCTCGGTTCGGCCACCGTGTACGAGGCGGGCGGGCGCGGCGGCTACGTCGATGCCGACCTGTACCAGGCGGTGCCCGGCAGTCGCGCGCGGCCGGCCCAGCGCGGACGGTCGTGTGTGGTCAGGACGACAACCTGATGGTGCACGCGGTGATGGCCGAGGTGCAGCCCGGAGAGGTGATCGTGCTGACGATGCCCGAGCCGCGGCCGGTGGCGCTGGTCGGTGACCTGCTGGCGACGCAGGCGCAGGCGGCGGGCGCCGCCGCGATCCTGGTCGACGCGTCGATCCGCGATGTCGAGGAGCTCGCCGAGATGGGCCTGCCGATCTGGGCGCGCTGGGTGCGGGTCAAGGGTGCTTTGAAGGAGACGGCGGGCGCGATCAACGTGCCTGTGACCGTCGGTGGCGCGACGATCAATCCCGGTGACGTGCTGGTGCTGGACGCCGACGGCGTCGCCGTGGTACCGCAGGACCGTGTGGCGGAGGTGCTCGAGGCATCGCTCGCCCGCGAGGAGAAGGAGCGCGTCAAGCGCGCGAAGCTCCAGGCCGGCGAGAAGTCTTACGACCTGGACGGCCTGCGCGCCGTCGTTGAGGAGCAGCGGCGATGAGCGAGCTCAAGGCCCCGGACATCGCCCACCTGGGCCCGATCGAGCTGCTCACGCCCAAGCCCCAGGAGAGCCTCGATTTCTTCATCGAGATGATGGGCATGGAGGTGCAGCACCGGGAGGGACAGTCGGTCTTCCTGCGCGGCTGGGACGACTACCAGATCTGGTCGCTGAAGCTGACCGAGTCGCCCGCAGTCCGGAATGGGCTACTGCGGCTTTCGCAGCCTGGAGCCCGGAGGCGCTCGAGCGCCGGGTCGCGCTGATCGAGGCGGCCGGCCTCGGCCACGGGTGGGAGGAGCAGCGGCGACTTCGGCATCGGGCGTTCGTTCAGCTTCCAGGATCCCGACGGCCACCGCTTCAAGATCTACGACGAGGTGAGCGGTATCTGAAGCCGGTCGCCACGGATTACAAGAACGTCCACGGCAAGCAGCCGAACAAGGCGATCGCGGTCAAGCGCTTCGACCACCTGAACATCCTCGCGGGGGACATTCGCGCTCAGCGCGACTTCTGCGTGGACACGCTCGGGTACCGCGAGTACGAGCGCATCGAGCTTGACGACGGGAGCGCTGGGGGGGTCGTGGATGTCGGTGACGATCGCCGCGCACGAGCTGATCTACACCAGGGACGCCTACGCATCGCACGGCGCCCACGGGCGCCTGCACCACGCGGCGTTCTGGGTCGACACGCGCGAGGAATGCCTGCGCGCCGCCGACATCTGGATCGAGAACGAGGTGTTCGTGGAGTTCGCCCCCTCCAAGCACAACGTCGCGCAGGGCTTCTTCCTCTACGGCTACGAACCCGGCGGCAACCGCGTCGAGGTCACCAGCGGCGGGCGCTTCGTGTACGCGCCCGACGAGCCGTGCGTGATCTGGACCGAGAGCGACCGCGCCAAGGGCCAGGCGTGGCACAACCCGACCGTGCACACCTTCCACACCTACGGCACGCCGCCGTTCGAGACGGCGGAGCCCGTCACTCCGACCGGCGCCTGATCGATGGTCGGCTAGCCGGCCCGAACCAGGTCGTCAGAGCCTCGGTGAGGCCGGTGTCGTCGCCGGCCTTGTGGCCGACCCAGGCGACGTAGCCGTCCGGGCGAACCAGCACGGCGGTCGGTGCTGTGACCTCGCCGATGACCGGGAGCTCCCAGTTGCCTTCGTAGGCAGCGTCGACAAGCTGAACCCGGTCCGCCCATCCCGCGGCGGCTTCCAGGGTGCCCGGCGGCTCGAAATTGAGCAGGACAGGGCGCGCCTTGTGCAGCAGTTCGAAGACACGGCGCGGGCCGGCTGGCGTCTTGATGTCCAGGTCGGGCATCCGGCGCCCGAGCAGCGGATGGCCCTCACCGAAGTCGTAGTGAATGTCGAGGCCCGAGACGATCCCGGCGAGGTAGATACGCGCCTCGTCCATCTTCGCGAGCTCGGAGACCGCCTCGACCAGCGCCATGGCTGCGCTCGTCGCCGCGCTGGAGCGCCGTCATCGCCATCGTGTGGCGGAGGGTGCGCGCGGTGATCGGATGACGCTCCGCGTGGTATGAGTCCAGGAGCGTGTCCGGGGAAACGCCGCGGATGACCTGCGCGAGCTTCCAGCCGAGGTTGAACGCGTCCTGCGCGCCCAGGCCGATGCCCTGCCCGCCGGCCGGGTAGTGGATGTGCGCGGCGTCTCCGGCCAGCAGCACGCGACCCTTTCGGTAGTCCGCCGCCTGGCGGGTCATGTCCGTGAATCTGGAGATCCAGGTGGGGTTGTGAACACCGAAGTCGGTGCCGAAAGCCGCCTTCAGCGCCGCCTTCAGATCCTCGAGGGTCGGCTCGCTGTCAGGGCCGATCTCGCGCTCCGACGGTGACCACGCGGAAGGTCTTCCCGTCCTCCAGTAGGTGCAGGCCGTGCACGCCGCTCGGCGTCGCGATGAATCCCGGGCGGTGGCTCCTCGGTGGTCTCGACCTCGGCAATCAGGCTGCTCCGCGACGGGTCCCAGCCGGGGAATTCGATGCCGGCGAGCTTGCGGATCAGGCTGCGCCCGCCATCGCAGCCCACGAGGTACTGCGCGCGGAGGACGTCGCCGTCGGCGAGCTCTACGTCCACCTGATCCTCGTCCTGCGTGAACCCGGTTACCTCGCGGCTGTAGTAGATCGTGACCGGCAGTTCGGCGATCCAGTCGGCCATGACTCGCTCGATCTTGTTCTGGAAGATCCCGAGCGCATACGGATGGCGCGTCGGGAAGTCGCTCATGTCGAGCAAAGTGGTGCCGAACATCGCCGCCTGGGCGGTCTGGCCCTCCGCGAGGAAGCGCTCGGCCGACCCCGCGCTGATCGAGCATCTCAATCGTGCGGGCGTGAAAGCCGCCGGCCCTTGAGCCGACGAGGTCGTGGTCCGGGCGCCGCTCCACGACGGCAACGTCCGCGCCCGCCAACGCCAGCTCGGCTGCCAGCATCATGCCCGCCGGGCCGCCTCCGGCAATCACCACTGCATGCTCCGTCTTACTCATCTTCCAAGCTCCTTTCGGCTTGTACAGGCTCGCGGCGGGCGATTATGCGGCAATCGTCAAGGCCTCATGAGGGGACTTGATCCGGTATAAATTGAAAGTGGGGGCGGTGCTTTGACGCGGCGGACCGAGTGGTCGCCACGTCGTACGTTCGGCTGATGCCGCTTCCGACCGTAGGCGGACACGTCGCCCGTCAGTTCATCCTCAGGCCTAATTGGCCCGGCGACTCGCGCCCCGGAGAATCGGGCCTTGCACAGTCGCATGGAGCCTGAGACCCGCCAACCAGGATCGTCTGGCGCGCGCCACCAGTGGCGGCGCGCCGATGGGCAGCTGCCAGTCGTCGGCCGCATCTTCCCAGCGCCCGTCGCGGTAAAGGTCCCGGAGATCATCTTCCTCTTCTGGGTGGTGAAGATCCTGACGACCGCCGGCGGGGAGGTCACCTCCGACTACTTGAAGAAGTACGGAAACTTCGGCGGTGGCGGCACCGAGGTGGCGCTCTTCGTGATCGCGCTCGTGCTGCAGTTCGCGACCCGCCGTTACCGCGCGCTTCTCCTACTGGTCGCCTGGCGTACGCGATCGCGATCGCCGGCACCGGCCTGTCGGACTTCCTGCACCTCGACGTCCACATCCCCTACGCCGGCACGTCACTGATGTGGGCCGTGATCCTCGCGATCCTGTTCTGGGTCTGGTACCGGACGGAAGGAACGCTCTCGATCCACAGCATCACGACCCAGCGGCGCGAGGCGTTCTACTGGGCCGTCGTGTTCGCGACCTTCGCCTTCGGCACCGCGCTCGGCGACTTCACCGCCACATCGCTGAACATGGGCTACCTGGTGTCCGGGCTGTTCTTCTTCGGCGTCATCCTCCTGCCGGCATTGGGCTGGTGGCGCTTCGGCCTGAACACCGTCGTGGCCTTCTGGGCTGCCTACGTCGTCACGCGCCCGCTCGGCGCCTCGTTCGCGGACTGGTTCAGCAAGCCCGCCCACCTGACAGGCCTCAACTTCGGCAACGGGCGGACGGCGATCGTCTTTGCGGTGGTCGTGTTCGCTGCTGGTCACCTACCTGGCGGTGGAAAAGCCTGATGTGCAACCGGCGAGTGAGCTCGCGCCTGCGGTCGACCAGCTCGGTCATCCGCTGCTCGACCAATCCAACTGACCGACCTTTGCCCGCACGGGGGAAGCGTTTCACGTGCCTACGACGTAAAACGCTTCCCGGGTTTGGATGCGGGGGGAGAAATCCGCCCCACGACGGATTTCTCCCCCAGCGTCGCGCACACTTCCTCCCGCCAGCCGCCCAGTTCTCCCGCCGCGCCGCCCCTAGCCACGGCCGCCCCCGGCCCGCGAGCCGCCCCTAGTCCGCGAGCCGCCCCCAGTCCGCGAGCCGCCCCCAGTCCGCGAGCCGCCCCTAGCCCGCGAGCCGCCCTAGCCCGCGGGCGCCCCACCGGTCGTGGTGGTCGTCGTCGGAGTCGTGGTGGTCGGCGTGGTGGTGGACGTCGTGGGAGTCGTGGTGGTTGGCGTGGTCGTGGTTGGCGTGGTGGTCGTCGTGGTCGTGGTGGTGGTCGGCGGCACAGCGATGACCGCGACGCTGATCACCGTCAGCGACGGCTGGGTGATGTACATCACCGAAACCGTGTCGCCCTCCGCCACATGACCGTCAGCCAGCGCCTGCGCAAGCGCGCTGTGCGCCGGAGCCGGGAAGCTCACGGTACGACCGCGAGTTGTGGTGATGGTGAAGCCCGAGCCGTCCGCTGCGATCGACTGGACGATGCCGGTCGCCGTTTCTTCGCCGACGAGGGTGACGGACTGGGCGACCATCGTGCCCTGGTTCGTGGTCTTGTAGACTGACCGTGATTCTGGCCCCGACCGGGAGCGCCGTGACGCTTATGCCGGGGCCGAACTGAAAAAAATCGGTGTACCCAGCGCTTGTCGTGGTCTTCAGGACCGAGGCGAGCACGTGATAGCGACGGAAGCGTGGGTTGTGCGTATCCCAGGCACCATCGTTGAGCCAGCCGGGGCCGCCCCTCCGGTCACCGCCTTCACCGCCATCGGATGTGCCGAAGAAGCGGCCGTCGATGTTCATGAAGATGTGGACGCCCGGATCGTCGTAGAGGGTGACCTCCTGCGGTCCGGTGCCGGCTCCCGGAGCGATCTCACCGCGCTGGCGCAGGTAGCGGATGACGCCCGCATCGTTCGGAACCCCGGATCCAGCGGGCCAGAGACCCGCTCCGGCGAGCACGGCCGCCACCGAGCCTGAGCAGTCGTAGCCGCGGCGCCTGCCGTTATGGCCGGGGCCATCGATCCCGATGCTCGCGATTCCGACGTCGCCGTGTCCACCACCCCACACGTAGGGGTAGTCCTCAGCCGTGATCTCGTCGGCCGTGTTGGTCAAGGCGTTGAGAACCCCCGTTGCTCTACCAGCCTTCTCTACGGAAAACGAGTAGGAGCCCTTCGAGGCGAGCGTGCCGGTCACCTGATCGGATCGCGGCGGCAGCAGCGTTGCGAACGCTGCCGCGGGCAGCGCAAGAACCGCGCTGACCAGAAGAAAACTGAACCACAAACGACGCACTAACACCTCCTATCGGCGCGCCCCGCGCCGAACTTCAACGAATGTCAATCGGCCATGCCTGCGTCTAAACAGGCCGATTCGTCGGGAGTTGTGGGGTCAGCGGCAGAGCCCACGTGCCGTCAGCGCAGAGCCCATCTGGCCCTAACATGGACGTTCGGTCTACGTATGCGCGGGGACGGCGCGCCCCCGCCGAAGCGGGCGACCGGGCCGCAGCGCGAGGGCCGGCGACCGGGCAGCCGCGCGGAGGGCCGCAGCAGGGCGGGCCGCAGCACGGCGGGCCGCAGCACGGCGGCCCGCAGCAGGGCGTCACGATGGCCGGCGATCAGGACGGCGTGATCGCGGCGGAGCTTTCCCAGAGGTTCAAGTGCGCCTCGTCGGCGTACTTGTCGATCTCAGCGAGTTCGTCGGCACTGAACTCGAGGTTGTCCAGCGCCTTGAGGTTGTCGTCGAGCTGTTCGATGCGGGAGACGCCAACCAGCGTCGAGGTGACACGGGCATCGCGCAGCGTCCACGCCAGCGCCATCTGAGCGAGCGTCTGGCCGCGGCCGGCGGCGATCTCATTGAGTGCGCGCACCCGATCCAGGTTCTCCTCGGTCAGCCACGACTCATCGAACTCGATGCCGACGCGGACGCGCGAGTCATCCGGCACGCCGTTCAGATACTTGCTCGTCAGCAGTCCCTGGGCGAGCGGTCCGAAGCTGATGCAGCCCACTCCCTCCTCACCGAGGACATCCAGCAGCCCGCGCTCGATCCAGCGGTTGAGCAGCGAGTAGGACGGCTGGTGGATCAGCAGGGGCGTTCCCAGGTTGCGCAGGATCCGGATCGCCTCCCGGGTCAACTCGGGGCCGTAGGAGCTGATGCCGACGTACAGCGCCTTGCCCTGGCGCACGGCCGTGTCGAGGGCGCCCATCGTCTCCTCTAGCGGCGTGTCGGGGTCGGCACGATGCGAGTAGAAGATGTCGACGTAGTCGAGCCCCATGCGCTTGAGGCTCTGGTCGAGGCTGGCAGAGCAGGTACTTGCGCGAGCCGAACTCCCCATACGGGCCGGGCCACATGTCCCAGCCGGCCTTGGTCGAGATCACCAGCTCGTCGCGCAGGCTGGCAAAGTCCTCACGGAAGATCCGGCCGAAATTGGCCTCGGCCGAGCCGTACGGCTGGCCGTAGTTGTTGGCCAGGTCGAAGTGCGTCACTCCCGCATCGAATGCGCGCCGGAGGATCGCGCGGCTCTGCTCGAGCGGGTGCGAGTCGCCGAAGTTCTGCCAGAGGCCGAGGGAGATCGGTGGCAACAGCAGACCGCTGCGACCGGTGCGGCGGTAGGGCACCGAGTCGTAGCGGTCCGCGCGTGGTGCGTAACGCTCGAGTGGCGGCATCGCTTGCGACCGCCTTCGCTCAGGCTTCGGAGGACGGCGCCTCGCTGCCAGCCTGCTCGGAGGCCACCTCGTCAGCTCCAGCGTCAGCCGCAGGTGATTCGGCCGGTGTGGCCGGGACGGCAACCGGGTCGGCGCCGTTGACCGATGCTGGCGCAGAAGCGGCGGCGTCGGGGGCGACAACCTCGGGCGTAGCGCGCGCCTCGGCCAGGAAGTGCGCACCGGCGGCGCCGGCGGTACCCAGAAGCAGCGAGAACAGCCCCCACTTGGCACCGGCCTTCTCCTTGCCCCGCAGCGCGTCGAGCGAGAGGCCGCCAGGGCCCGACTCGGCCAGCGACATGGCGGCGGCGGCGAGCACGACGTTGTACTCGTAGCCGCCCTTGTGGGCCCACGGCCCGTTCTTGAGGTGGACCCGATTGATCGCGGTCAGCATCACGGAGATGATGCTCGCGGAGGCAAGCGGGGTCCGGTAACCGAGCAGCAGGCCGGCGCCGCCGAGGGTCTCAGCCGCGCCCGCGGCGCTGGCATGGACGATCCCCGGCTTGAGGCCCATGTTCTCGAACTGCTCAGATTGGTTCTTCAGGCCCTGCCCACCGAACCAGCCAAAAAGCTTCTGAGTGCCATGGCCGATGAAGAAGCCGCCGACCGCGGCACGCAGCAACAGACGCCCGACCTTCATATCCCACCTCCGGTTTCAGCCTTTGTCAGTCAGCTACCACGGTAACTGGTTCGGGGCGCACAGGTGGTTCCCGGCGCGCGACCTCCTCCCGTACCAGCGGCGCGACCTCGGTCGCCGAAGAGTTCGATCGCGTGCATGACGTCCGCGTGGGCGACCGCACCGACGCTGATCTGGCCGACGTAGCGCTGGTTGGCGAACAGCTCGTGCTCCATCAGGATCTTTTCTGCGACCTGCTTCCGGGGAGCCCAGAGCGACCGCGCCGTCGGGCGCCGTCAGCGCCTCGTACTGCTCGCGTCCGGCAGGCGGCCAGCCCCGCTCGCGACCGATGCGATTCATCATCGTCAGGTACGGCTGGGCAAAAGCCGAGTCGGCCTCAGCGCGTGTGCGGCCCGACAAAGGCGTGCGTGTTGATCGCCAGGCGGCGATCCTCCGGCGCGTGTCCGCTCTCCTCCCAGACGCTGTCGTAGAGCTCAACCAGCGGCTTGAAGCGCGCGGGCTGGCCACCGATGATCGCGATCGTCAGCGGCAGGCCCAGAACGGCCGCCCGCACGACCGACTGAGGTGTTCCTCCGACCGCCACCCAGACGGGTAGCGGGTCCTGGATCGGGCGCGGATAGATCTCGGCAGCCTCGAGCGCGGGACGATGGCGACCGGACCAGGTGACCGGGTTGCCGGCGCGGAGCGCGAGCAGCAGATCGAGCTTCTCCGCGTACAGCTCGTCGTAGTCATCGAGGTCGTAGCCGAAGAGCGGGAAGGACTCGACGAATGAGCCGCGGCCGGCCATGATCTCGGCACGGCCGCCGGAGATCAGGTCGAGCTCGGCGAACTCCTGAAAGACGCGAACGGGATCCTCGGAGCTCAGCACCGTGACCGCGCTGGACAGACGGATTCGCTCGGTTCGGGCCGCGATCGCAGCAAGCGCCACGGCGGGCGCGGAGATCAGAAAGTCGGCCCGGTGGTGCTCGCCGACGGCGAACACATCGAGGCCCAGCTCATCGGCCAGCTGCGCCTCCTCGAGCAGCTCACGCATGCGCTGCTGGGGGGTGACGCCGGGACCGAGGTCGGCAAAGGTGGCAAGGCCAAGTTCAAGGTTCATGCACCCATCATAGCAGATAGTTGTGCGCGCAACTACCTGCCGTAAAGCGCGCGATCAAGCCAGGCGATCGAGCGCTCCAGCTGCTCGACCGTCGCCTTGCCGACCGAGTCGATCCCGATCGCCCGGTTGACCTCGGCGTTGACGTCGCTGTGGCGGGTACGGCGATCGCGGGCCAGCTCCGCTACCAGCTTGTGACGCTTGGCCCGCAGCTGCGCGCGGCGCTCGAACAGCGGGACCGCCTCGTCGGCCACGGTCCGGGACCGGCACGGGCTCCGGGACGATGATGGTCCGCGTGGGCGCGACGGCGCTCGTCGGCGCCGGCCCGAACAGCGTCATCTGCGGGCGCGACGTCGGCGCTCAGCGGTTCGAAGTCGAGCACCTCGCCCTTCTCCGTTTCACGCCGCTCGAGCTCGTCGAGTTCGCCCAGCTCCTCCTCCCCATCGCGCTGGCGGACGAGATAGCGCAGCTCGGTCTCGACGCTCGAGGCGTGGTCGCGCAGGATCGTGTCGGCGGGGATGTAGAGCCAGCTCGGCTCGGGTGGCGCGCCCGGGGATCGTGCGCACGAAGCGGCCGACGATCTGGCGGAAGATCAGCGGCGTCTTGGCGGCGGTGGCATAGACGCCGACGCGCAGCCGCGGGATGTCGACACCCTCGGAGACCATGTTGACGGCGACGATCCAGGGATCTGCGGAGTTGGTGAAGGCAGCGAGCTTGGTCGCCGCCTTGGGGTCCTGGTGGAGTACGACCACAGGCGAGGCGCCGCTCACCTCGCGCAGCCGGGCCGCGATCTTGCGCGCATGCTCGGAGTCGGCGGCGACCACCAGGCCGCCGGCCTCCGGATGGCCGCCGGCGCGCAGCGCGCGCAGGCGCACGTCCGCCTCCCCGAGGATCCGCGGCAGGCCGTCGGGCAGGTCGGTGGAGATCGCGGTGCGGTAGCGCCGGCTCGCCTCCCGTGAGGTGAGCACGGTGTCGAAGTTCGACTCGATCACGTCATCGCCGCTGCGCCACGAGAGCGTCCCGTCGTAGGTCACGAAGACCACCGGGCGGCATACATGGTCGCGGACGGCGTCGGCGTAGGTGTAGGCGATGTCCGGCTCGGCCAGGCCGCTTGAGTCGTACTCGACGCCCGGGATCGGCGTCGCGTCCGAGCGGAACGGCGTCCCTGAGAGCAGCAGCCAGCGCGAGGCCGCTGAGAACGCCTCCGAGAAGCTCGTGCCCCAAGCGAGCTCCTCGCCGAGGTGATGGGCCTCATCGGCGATCACCAGCGTACGCTCGCGCGTCCCGCCGGCCCAGGTTCGCGGCGAGCTCGCGATCCGCGCATACGTCACCACGACGCCGTGGAAGCCCCGCGGCGGCCGCGGCGAGTCGGCGTCCGGTGCCAACTCGAGCCCGAGCGCGTGCGCCGCGCGCGCCCACTGACGCGTGAGCGGCGCCGTCGGGCACGTGATCACCAGACCGTCGAGCGCCCGCGCCTGCAACTCCCGCTTCGCGAACTCGAGCGCCGGCCGCGTCTTGCCCGCTCCCGGCGCCGCGGAGATCAGGAACGCACCTTCACTCCAGTCCTCCATCGCGGCGAGCGCGCGCTGCTGCCATCCGCGCAGGCCACTGCCGCCGCCCGTCCCTGGTCGCTCTGTGGTCGTCACTGACACGAGTCCGGCATGGTGCCGAGCGGCCCGGACGGTTCAACGCTCCGTACCATCCAGGCGAGTGATCGCCCCGTTCGTCGACGCCGACTGGCTGAAGGAGCACCGCGATGACGTGGTGCTGGCCGACGTGCGCTGGTATCTCGACGGGCGCTCAGGGCGCGGGGCGTACGAGGCCGGCCACATCCCGGGAGCGGTGTTCGTAGACCTGGACGAGGTGCTGTCGGAGCCGCACAACGACGACAGTCACGGCCGTCATCCGCTGCCGGCGCCCGAGCGCTTCGCCGCGGGACTCGCGCAGCTGGGGATCGGTGACGGCGACACGGTCATCGCCTATGACGACGCCGGCGGAGTGATCGCAGCCCGGCTGGTCTGGCTGCTGCGTGCGACCGGCCACGAGGCCGCGCTGCTGGACGGCGGCCTTGCCGCCTGGCCGGCGACCGACCTGCACCCGGACTATCCGCGGCCGCGCGCTCCCGCAACCTTCACGCCAACGCCCTGGCCGAGCGACCGGCTCGCCGAGATCGACGAGGTGGCGGCCACCACCGACGTGCTGATCGACGCACGCGATCGCGTGCGCTTCGGCGGAGGGCCAGATCCAGTCGATCCACGCTCGGGCCACATCCCGGGCGCCAAGAGCGTGCCGACGCGCGAGCACCTCGACACGCAACAGCGGATCAAGCCCCCCGAGCAACTGAAGGCAGCATTCGCCACAGCCGGCATTGAGCCGGGCACGGCGGTCGTCTCCTATTGCGGCTCGGGCGTCACGGCCTGCCACAACCTGCTCGCGCTCGAGCACGCCGGGCTCGGCCCCGGTCGGCTGTACCCGGGGTCGTGGTCAGAGTGGAGCCGCGACCCGGCACGCGAGATCGCCACCGACGAAGATCCAGCTCTGAGCTAACGTGAACGGTATGGATACCGAGCGCACCACCAAGACTGAGGACGTATCCCAGCTGACCGACGAGCAGTGGCGCGAGCGACTGGCTCCGGAGGCGTACGAGGTCCTACGCCACGCCGCCACCGAGCGCCCCTTTACCGGGGCCTTCACCGACAACAAAGACACCGGCATGTATCACTGTGCCGGCTGCGGTGCAGCGCTGTTCACCTCCGACACGAAGTTCGACTCGGGCTGCGGGTGGCCGAGCTTCTACGAGCCCGTCACCGGCGAGAACGTGATCAACCGGCTCGACACGAGCCACGGCATGATCCGCACCGAGGTGATCTGCAAGAACTGCGGCGGCCACCTGGGTCACGTCTTCGAGGATGGCCCCGAGCCGACCGGCCTGCGCTACTGCATCAATTCGGTAGCGCTCGGCTTCGATAAGGGTAACTAGGAGTTTTCTCCGGCAGCCGGTCCCGCTGGACCGGCTGCTGAGTGAGGTGGTCCCGCTGGACCACCAACAGGGCTGAGCCGTCCCGCTGGATCGCCTGCTGAGTGAGGTGGTCTCGCTGGCCCACCTGAGTGTCCTGAGCGCGACTCCCGATCGGGCCGGCGCAGGTTCCGCCGCTCCCGCACCCTGGCCGCCACGAAGCCACCGACGATCACGAGTGCCAGCACGACCGCGGCGACAATCCCTACGCTCTCGGCGACGTTGATCACCGCCTGGCCGCCGAAGTAGCCCAGCAGGCCGTAGGTGATCGCCCAGCTGATGCCGCCCGCGGCGTTCCACGGAAAGAACACGCGGAACGGCATGTGGTTGATGCCGGCCAGCCACGCTGTGGCGAAGCGGATCCAGGCGATCCAACGGCCGATGAAGACGGTCTTCGCGCCGTGGCGCTTGAAGTAGCGATCGCCCACCTCGATCACGCGTGCGCGCTGCTCGTGGAACGGACCTCGAGTTACGAGCACCTCCCGGCCGAGCCTGCGGCCGAGCAGGTAGCCGATGTTGTCCCCGACGATCGCCGAGCAGGCACCGATCAGGATCACCAACCAGATTTCGAGGTGGCCCTGACTGGCGAGCACGGCGGCGGCGACGAGCGCTGTCTCACCAGGCGACGGCACGCCCATCGACTCGAGTCCGATGATCGCGGGGAGCGCGTAACCGAGACCGCTCGAGACGCTGAAGATCGCGGCCGTTGCAAGCATCAGCGACTGCCATCTCTCATGTCGTAATCCTAAAGAAGGCCGTCCGTCGGCCGTACGGCTGTCAGACGCCGGCTGTGCTGGTCATGCGATCCGAGGAGGGCGCCTCGGTCGGCTGCAGGTGCAGGGTGAAGGTGGCCCCCGGACCGTCGGTTTCGGTCAGAACGAGCGAGCCGCCCATCCGCTGCGCGAGCTCTCGACCGATCGCGAGACCGAGCCCGAAGCCGGCCTCACCGCCGGTCTCCTGACCGCGCTTGAAGCGCTCGAAGATCAGGGCCTGCTCCTCCTGGGCGACCCCCGGCCCCTGATCGGAGACGATCAGCGTCGGCTCTGGCCGAGAACGCACGATCACCTTGATCTCGCTGCCTCGCGGGGCTACGCGCAGTGCGTTGTCGAGCAGGATGCGGAGGATGCGGGCGACGCTGCCCGGGTCTGCCAGCGCCCAGGTGGGCGTGCCGCCCTCGTCGAGCCTGACAGTCACGCCGCGACCCGCACTGGGAAGCTCGAACTCGGCCATGACGGCCCGCCCGAGCTCGCCGAGCTCGATCGGCTCGGAGCGCAGGCTGACCTCGGCGTCGATGCGACTCAGATCGAGGAGGTCGGCTGCCAGCCGCGCGAGCCGTCGCGACTGCACGCGTGAGCGATCGAGTAACGCCGCCGCGTCCTCCAGATCCGGCTGCTCGGCCTGGAGGTCGTCGGCCAGGAGCTCGAGCATCCCCTCGAGCGAGGCGAGTGGCGTGCGCAGCTCATGTGACGCCGTCGCCACGAAGGCGCGGCGAGCCTCCTCCTGTTGGCGCAGCCGCCGCTGCATGATCGAGAACGAGCGCGCCAGGTCGCCGACCTCGTCGCGAGCACGGTCGGCGGGAATGGTGGCGACGTTGCCGCCGATCGCGAGCTGCAGCGCCGCCTGGCGCAGCCGCTGCAGGCGGCTGACGAGCGTGCCCGCCAGCGGGATCGCGATCAGAATCGTGAGCAGGATCGCGACCAGCGCGCCGATCTCGAACGCTCGGCGAACCGCTGCGACAGCTCCCGGGATCTCATCGATGGACTTCCGGACGGCGAGAACCGCGTCAGCGTTCGGGCTGTAATGGCCGAGGGGGATCGCAACGCGCACGACCGGCGCGCCGCTGTTGCTGAACGAGTACTTGGGCTTGCCGGTCAGGAACGCCGTCCGCACGTCGTCGAGCTCGCCGATGTTGTTGCTCGTCGGAGCGGCGCCCGAGGTCGAACACTCCTTCGGATCGACCACCCTTCCCTGCCCCTGACTGTCGATGTCGCCGACGAGTCCGATGCCGCCGTTGACCGCGCCGAGACGTCCACTGATCTCACCCAGCGTGGCGACCAGCATGTTGGATTCCAGGGCAGCCTGGCCGGCTACCGGGCCCTTCTTCTCGACACAGGCCTCCACGATGACCCAGTAGTTGATCCTGGCTATGTGCCTCAGATCCGCCGCAGCCCCGTTGACCTCCGCAATCAGCGTCTTCTTGGACGCGTTCTTGAGCGAGGTCTCGAGCCGCGGCAGCAACACGAGCGCCGCCGCCCCGAGGCTGACGGCTGTGGTCAGGAGCACCGCACCGACGATCCGGCCACGGAGGCCGAAGGCGCTCCAACGCAGCCGCGCCAGCAGCATGGCGGTTTAGGGATTGCCGAGTCGGTAGCCGGCGCCGCGTACGGTCACGATGTACTTGGGCTTGTCCGGCTCGGGCTCGAGCTTCTCCCGCAGGTGGCGGATGTGGACATCGATCGCGCGCGGGTCACGGTAGGCGCTGTCCCCCCAGATGGCTCGCAGGAGCTCCTGGCGGTTGAGCAGCCGTCCCGGGTCCGTCATCAGCGCGTCGAGCAACTCGAACTCGCTGAAGGTGAGGCGCACGGCCTCCCCGTCGAAGTTCACCTCGCGACGGGAGCGATCGAGCGTGATCGGTCCGATCGTCAGCACCTCCGAGCCGATCGAGCCACCGCGGGTGCCTGTGCGCCGCAGCACGGCGCGGATGCGGCTTCGGAGCTCCGCCAGGCCGAACGGCTTGGTGACGTAATCATCGCCGCCGGCCTCGAGGCCGAGCACGGCGTCAGCTTCAGAGTCAAGCGCCGTCAGCATGATGATCGGCACGACGTTGCGCCGGGCGCGGAGCGTGCGGCAGACCTCGTACCCGTCCGGGCCAGGACCGAGCGCGATGTCGAGCAGCACGATGTCGAAATGCTCGGAACCCGCGCGGTCGATCGCCTCACGGCCGCTGGCCACGGCCGTGACGTTGTGCCCCTCGCGTGAGAACGAGCGGGTCAGCATCTCGCGCAGATCCGACTCGTCGTCGACGACGAGGATGCTCAGCGACCCTTCGCCCTCCGCTGATCCGTTACCGGTCAGCTGGCTGGAACGCTCTGTGACCATTCGGCCACGATCGTAGCGATTGATTCCTCGGTGTCCACTGTTCGCGGATCACCGATGCGACCGTGGACGGCTACCGCCCACAACATCACGAGCCAGGTCATGGTCGCGAGCACCACGTGCACCCACACCATTTCGGCGGGCAGCTTGAGCTCATATTGGACCGAACCGACCAGTCCCTGGGCGGCGAGAAGGACTCCGAGGACGGTGAGCGGCTCCAGCGGATCGAGCGCTCCGGAGGTGCGGCTGCGCTTGAGCAGCCACACGAGAATCACGAATACACCGAAAATCGCAGCGATTGTGGCGTGCTGGTGCACCGCCCACTCCAACGTGTCCGGGCCCTCGATCGTCAGGCGCTTGATGTGCTGCCCGACGTTGCCGCCCGAATGCGGGCCCGCGGCGGTGGCCGCGGTGCCGGCGACCAACGTGATCGCGCAGAGCACCGCCAGGAACCGCACCGACCAGGTGAGCAGCCGATCGTTGGTACGGGGGCGCGAGCCCTGCGGATAGGTTGCCCGCCAGGCGAGCCAGAAGGCGAAGATCAAGATCACCATCGAGAGCAGGAAGTGCGACATCACGAACCCCGGCGCGAGCTTCTCGCGAACCGTGAAGCCGCCGAGCACGGCCTGGCAGATCACGCCGAATGGCAGCGCCGCCGACAGCCACGCGAGGTCCCTGCGGAAGGGCTTGCGCGTCAACGAGAGCACGAACACCACTGCCGTGATCACGCCGACGAGCCCCGAGACGGCACGGTTGCCGAACTCGATCAGCGGATGCAGCGCGACCGGCGGGTAGATGTGCCCGTAACAGCGCGGCCACGTCGGACAGCCGAGCCCGGAATCGGTCAGCCGCACGAGCGCGCCGGTGAACACGATCAGCGTCAGCGCAGCGAGCGCGACGTAGGTCACCGCGCGGAACTGCTTCTCATTTACGGCCAGGCGCGCGCGCATCGCCCCCAGGAATGCGCATGCAGGGCAGCGACGCACGAACAAGGCTCAAGCCGAGGCCAGCTCATGCGGCGATCAGCGGGCCCGCGAGCATCGCTGCGGGGCCTGACCCAGACGCTACCTAACTCAGCCAGGCCCGGCTGCTCGAGCGTCGCCGCACCGCCGCAGAGCGAAGGCAGCAGGCTGATCCGCGGCGCGCTGGCCAGGGTTGTCCGGGTGCGCCACGATGATCGTGCTCTCAGTCCCGTCGACTGCGTTGATCACCGAGACCTGGGAGTGAGCCGGTTCGGCCAGTACGCGACCGTGATCTCGGTGACCCTGCTGGTCCTGACCGTCACCGACTCCGACATGACCAACTTCGCCAGCCGGGAATACGCGCTGCTGCAGGGCACAGAGCGCGATAAGACGCTGAACTCGCTACTGGGGATGCTGGTCGCGAGCGCCGCGACCATCCCACTGATCATCCTGCCCCGCTCTCGATACCGCTCACAAACGAGCTTCGGCTCGGGACGAGCTACCGACCCAGAAGCCCATCCCGAAGAACTCTTCGAGACTCTCGACGATGTGGCCGAGGTGCGTGGTGTTCAGCCCGGGGAACACACCGATCCACAAGGTCCGGTTCATCACGAAACCCTCACCGGGTGCTAGCGTGAGCCTGCCCATGACTTCTGAAAGCGCGGTGCTGCTGTGGTTGGGCTACGGCCTGACGCCTGCCTGCGGTCCGACCCAGGGTGTGATCACCGTGCTTGCTGCCATCTGTACCTACACCGGGTAAGTCAACATCTCATCCAGGCGAAAGGAAAAGACGAAGTGACGCCCACGGTGTCGGTGGTGATACCGGCCTACAACAACGAGCGCTTCATCGCCGCCACGGTTGACTCGGTGCTCGCCCAGACCTACGACGACTATGAGGTGCCAGCGATCCTGTGACTTCCTCGCCGAAACAGACCATCAGCACCGCAGACGAGGACTACACGTTGCGACTTCGGCGGCTCACCGAAGCTCGCTGGAAGCTAATCCTCGATGTTCAGCGGTTATATCGGTGGAACCTGCGACGTCTGAATCCGGGTCGCACGCTGGACATCGGCTGCGGGATCGGGCGTCAGCTCAAAGCGCTAACGGTGGGTAGCGTTGGGGTTGATCACAACCCACATTCCATCAAATATGTTCAGTCGCTCGGGCTGGTCGGTCTGACGCCGGATGCATTCATAGCGTCTGCGTACGCAGTGCCCGGGGCGTTCGACTCGATTTTGCTCGGACACGTGCTCGAGCACATGACCCGCGAGCAGGGCGTGGCACTGCTGAGCGAGTACCTTCCTTACCTCCGGCCAGGAGGCAAGGTGATTGTCTTCTGTCCACAACAAGCGGGATTCGCCTCCGACGCGACGCACGTCCAGTTCTTTGATTTCGCCGGGATTACGTCGATGCTGGAAGAGATAGGACTTGTGACAAGCTGGAAGTACTCCTTCCCGTTCCCACGAGTCGTCGGGCGCTTCTTCAAGTACAACGAGTTCGTCGTCGTGGCGAGGAGCCTGCCTGCGGTCCGACCCAGGGTGTGATCACCGTGCTTGCCGCCATCTGTACCTACACCGGGTAAGTCAACATCTCATCCAAGCGAAGGGAAAAGACGAAGTGACGCCCACGGTGTCGGTGGTGATACCGGCCTACAACAACGAACGCTTCATCGCCGCCACGGTTGACTCGGTGCTCGCCCAGACCTACGACGACTACGAGTTGTTGATCGCCGACCACTCCAGCACCGACGGCACCTGGCGGATCCTGCAGCGTTATGCGGACCACCCAAAGGTGCGCTTGTTGACCACTCCCGCCGGTGGTGGCGCCATTGCCAACTGGACGGCCGTGACCGACCAGGCACAGGGTGAGTATCTGAAGCTTCTGTGCGGGGACGACCTGATCTACCCCACCTGCCTGGAGCGACAGGTGGCCGCGATGCAGCAGCACAACGCGGTACTGGTCACTTCCAAGCGCGATATCATCGACGCGGCCGGCGATTTCGTGGTGCGCGGACGCGGCCTGCAGGGCGCCCGCAAGGTCACTCCGGGTGTGCAGGCCATCCGGGCCGCCGTCCTGGCGGGGACGAATATCTTCGGCGAGCCGGGCACCGTTCTGGTCCGCCGCAGCGCCCTGGAGCACGTTGGCGGCTGGGACGGCCGCGACCCGTTCGTGATCGACCAGCAGACCTTCTGCAACGTGTTGACGACCGGAACCTTCGCGCCCGTGGACGAGACACTGGCCGCTTTCCGGCTGAGCCAAGAGCAATGGAGCGTACGGCTCACCAAGTTGCAGGCGCAGCAGGTGCTCGCCTTCCACTATCGCTTCAATCACGAGCACCCGGGCGTGCTGAGTTCGCGGGATCTACTGATCGGCGACTCCCGGGCGCGGCTGACGGCGCTCATCCGCCGGATCGCGTACGTGTGGATGCGACGGCGGCACGCCTCCGCCCACGCGACCTCGGAGGTGACGCGCTGATGACGAACCCGCAAGAACCGCACAGACTTTCGGTGGTCGTTCCCGTCTACCAGGGTGAACTTACGCTGACCGCCCTGCTGCACGAACTAGAGCTTTATACACAACCGCGGCTGACTTCCGCCGGTACCCCATTCGTGGTCACCGAGGTACTCCTGGTGCACGACAACGGCCCGGACCGCAGTGACGTCGTGATCCGGGCGCTCGCCGAGCAGTACTCCTTCGTCCGCCCCATCTGGTTGAGCCGCAACTACGGCCAGACACGCCGCGACCTGGCCGGAATGGCCTCTTCCGGTGGGGACTGGATCATCACCATGGACGAGGACGGTCAGCACGACCGGCCTCTATGCCCGACCTGCTCGACGTCGCGCTGGCCGAGGGGAGTGCAGTGGTCTACGCCGCCCCGACCAACCGGGCACCACATGGCTTCTGGCGCAACTTCTCCTCACGAGTCGCGAAAGCGGTGATCCGACTCTCCTCCGGCGCAGCGCACGCCACCGACTTCCAGAGCTATCGACTGATCATCGGCGACGTCGGCCGTAGCGTCGCCGCCTACACCGGCCACTCGGTGTACCTCGACATCGCGATCAGCTGGGTGACTGACAAGGTGTCGACCGGCCCGATCGTGCTGCGCAACGAGGGCGACCGCCCTTCCGGTTACTCGTACGCCAAGCTCTTCGCACACTTTTGGCGGATGGTGCTGTCCAGCGGGACTCGCGGCCTCCGTGTGGTCAGCCTCAGCGGTGTCGGGATCGCGATAGTGGGGATCCTCCTGGCCATGCTCTTGGTGATCAAGGATCTCTTTTTCGGAGGCACCACGTCGCCGGGTGGTCATCGTTGATGGTGGTCACCTGGTGCTCGCAGGAGTTCTTCTGCTGGCCATCGGCGTGGTCGCGGAGTACCTCGGGATGGCGGTGAACATGGCGATGGGCCGGCCTCCGTACCTGATCATCGCCGACCCGGTGTCCGGACCGCTGGGACGGGTCACGGCCGAAGTAGCAGATCGAACCTCAACGGAGGAATCCCGCCACTGATGCCGCCCAGCTTGTCGCCGGGGCCGGCGGTCTCCTGGGCAAGGCCGTGTGCGCCGATTGGGCGCGGCGGCCCACCGGCACGAGTGCGCTGGGGCACTCCCGAGGCAGATGCCGACCTTCGAGACTCTGCACGCCGGCTCGTGGCGCAGTGGCCCGGTGTCCGATCCTGGCAGGTGCTGTGGTGCGCGGGGGCCGGGGTGCATGGCAGCAGCCAGGAACAGTTCGACGTGGAGGTCGAGACCTTTGCCGGGTTCCTGCGCATGCTGCCGCGGGAACTCGGTCAGATCTCGCTTTTCCTGGCTTCCTCGGCAGGCGGGATTTATTCAGGTGGCGACCGCCCTTCACCGAGCGCCACCGGCCGAACCCGATCTCCCCTTACGGACGCACGAAACTGGCGACCGAGGAACTCGCGAGCGAGTTCGCTGCCCGCAACGGTCAGCCACAGTGATCGGCCGGATCGCGAATCTGTACGGTCCCGGCCAGAATCTGTCGAAACCACAGGGACTCATCTCGCAGCTGTGCTGGGCGCAGGTGCGCGCTAGGCTCACATCGATTTACGTCTCGCTCGACACGATGCAGCTATCTCTACGTCAGCGACTGCGCTGAGATGGTGTAGGCTCACTCGCCTCGCGCGCGCGCACACGGGACGCCACCACTAAAATCCTCACTCAGCGCGCGGGGTGACGATGGCGCGATTCGGCGAGTGCGCGTGTCTTCGGCGGCCGGTCAGAGTGGTGTTGATTATTCTACCTGGCTAAGTTCCAGTCCAGCAATCTCAGCTGCGATCGGTGACTGGCGGAGCTGGACGCCTGGCTCGCACGACCTACGGCCGGCATCGCGCGACCTACCGGGATCTGTTGGGTGCGCACGAATCGCTCGGCGCTGAGCGCACTCGCGGTTCGCGGCTATCACGACGGACGACGGTTATCGACGCGCGATAGACGCTGACGGACTCGGCGGTCGGCGTCCACACCTGAGCTCGAGCGTATCGCGATGTTCACTATCGGCTTGTCGCTCCAGAGCAGCGAGCCACGACATACGGTTGGTGTCTGTATGAGTCATCACGACGGGGAGGTTGAGGCTCGTCTTGCGTGAGTGGCGGAGACCACGATGCGCTTCAGCAACTGAGACGCGTGTGTCTCAGACCTCGACATTGGTCAGCGCAGATGCGGACAGCGTCACGAGACTTGTAATGCCGGCGGGGACACGCCACAGCGCCGGTTGAACACATAGCCTCGCGCCGGTATTGGTGACGTATCGAGCCGAACTGGTCGCGCTTTCATCACGCTCTGCCGGATGGACCGGGGAGTGCCTATGCGGCATGGTCAGAACGAAACGGGTTTCAACGCAAACTTGTGCACAGCGGGGGGTGTTATTCAAAGGCTTATACGGAGTTCTTGGCTGCGCGCAGGTGCGTCTCTGGCGTCTGCGCGAGGCGTTCGATCAAGGCGATCGATACGAAGCGTCAGTAGTCTCGATTCGTCAAACGGAGCGATCACGAACCAGACTTGCGCTCAGGGGCCACCTGAACGGTCTTCTCGTTCGCTATGATGCGTAAGACGACTGGCGGTCGGCAAACGCGCCTGATACTCTCTGCGAGGCGACCACTCGTGTTGGGGCCGATCAGCTTCTGGATTCGCGATATCGTCGATGCAGCTCTCGGTGTCACGCAGCTCATTCGGTACTCACGTGCGGGAACCAGATGATCCCTCACAAGGCGTATTGATCGCGAGCAATGTCATGACGATGAATCTCGCTCGCCTGCTGCGACGCAGTATCCACATGGCGGCCGCGACGTGCCGACGGAGATCAGCTCGTACGCCACCACGTTCTGAAATCTCGGCTCGAGGTACAGCGCGTTGAACGCGCTCGGACCAAGGACGGCCAGCGTTCCGATCATCGTCGGAAGCCATACGATCCCCAATACCCCGGACGCCGAGACGTTGGCCCACAGGCTCGAGTGGGTTTGGCCTAGTGCCTGAACACATTCCATGGGTGTGAGGCGATGGTCGACAGAAGTTCGCCATAGCTCGCGTTCTGGGTTGTGGCTCCCACAGTCTTCCAGTAGCCGTTCTCCCAGACGACATGTCCGTTGCCGCCGTTGAGCACAGACTCGAAAAGACCCGGTCCGGCGGTGGCGATCCAGCCGGCGACGTTCAGGAAGGCGAACCAGGCAAACGCAAGACCGGCGACCATGAGGCCATTGCGCACGGCGGACCTGCGGGTGAGCGCGGCGCTGAGCCCGATCCCGACCACGTAGGTTGCGCCCACAGCACTTGACAGCATGCCCAGGGTGCCCCACACCAGCGCGCTGCGTCGCTGACCCTTGTGCAACGCCCGCCCAGCACCCACCACGCAGGGAAGCGCAAACGCCTCCGCGTGGAGATCGAAGCTGGCCCCCATGATGAACCAGGGATTCGCGATCAGCAGCACCAGCCCAAACGCGAGTACCCACATGCCGGTTTGTTGCGAGAGTCGGGAACGGTCGGCGACGTCACGGTCACTCTGAGCCGCCACGAGCTCACACATCCAAAGGAACGCGATTGTCTGGCCGCCGCAGATCGCAATGTCCTGCGCAAACTTCGCCACCACCACATGCGGCCAGATCCGGTACAAGACAGCAATCGGCACCAGGAAAAACTCGGCCTCGTTAGTGAACAACGGAAACGCGGAGAAGTGCCCGCCGCGGAAAGAGATGGGGGCGCCGCCGTCCGTGACCAGCGGCCACAAGTGACCGTGCGCCATGAGATACACCGCCTGCTGGTACAGGGAGAAGTCGGCGGTGAGCGCGAACCTGTGCACCTGGATCTCCGACCAGACGCAGAATCCGATGAACTCCAGCGCGATCAGGATCAGCCCGGCCACGCGTAAGCGCCGCAGTCCCACAGCCCACTCCGTGCGGTGCGGGACTACGAGCGGGCCGCGCGCATTCCAGGCCGTCACCAGCCGACTCCCCGGACGCCGACGGATGGCGATGGACGGGGTGGGGTGATCAGAGATGGTGCTCATTCGCGACGCTCGTCGTTGGGCGGCACGCCGAGAGCATGTCCGAGGACACGTCAACGAAACCGCGCCGCACGGCCAAAGGGTGAACCGGCGTAGAAGGATACTCGGCCGGCGGTTGCACGGTCCAGGAAACTCCGTGGGGCACTCGCCCGTTCTCATCGGTCGGCTCGCGCGGTCCTGCTCGCACGAGCATCCGATAGCTTAGTTGCCGGTGGCCAGACGACTGGGCAGAGCAAGACCAGGCCTGGCGTCGCCAGAGACGGCCAATCCCGTGAGCCTCGGCGCAGCACATAAGCGAAGCTGGATCCGCGTGCTCTCCTCTGGGCGTCTCGCCGGTACACGGACGGCGCTGGCCATAGCTGCCACGGACGCACTGTACGTCTGGCTCATGTTCCGCAGGTGCGGCAGCCTGGTTGGAGCCTCAGCGCGTTCAAGAGCTACTACCCGCTGGACCAGCTCTCCTATCTGGCAATCGCGGTCAACTGGGCACACGGACTCACGGCGGAATCGCGCCGTTCACCGAGACGGGGCACAGCTACTACCCAGGCCTTTACCACGAGTTCATGGATGTGAGTCGCGAGGATCTTCCGTCTCGCGCCGACGGCAACCTGGAACCTATTGGCCTTCGTGGTTCAGCTCGCCTTCATCTCCGGGCCCGTATGGTTGATCGCCCGGCTCACCCGCACAAGCTGGGGTGCGCTCATGGCATTGGTGCCGATCACAGCCGGAACGTTCGGAGGCGGCTGGTACCTAACCGCTGGGCATGGAGTGCTCTGGGGGGCCCTTCGGCATGATCGCCGCAAACAACGGCGAGGTGGCGGCGCTGATGCTCGGGTCCCGTGTCTCACGTTCCTGCTCCTAGTCGTTGCGACAACAGACGACTGGTGAACTGTCGCGGGACAGGGTCCTGCTGGCCGGCTGCGCGTTTGGAATAGGCCTGCTTGCCAATATCCACATGTACGTGTTCATCGACACGACGTATGTTTGACCTACGGACTCGGTGCGTGGGGCATCGCCATGCAGTCCCACGGACGCTTGGTGGCGACGACGGTCTCCGTTGGATTTCTCGCCGTGTCGGTATCGATCGCGCACGTGGTCGCCAGGCACAGCCAGCTGGCGGCGATCGTATGCGGATTGTTGGGGCTCTCCCCGGTGTCGCTCTCGCGGTGCGCCGAATTGGACTCCGGAGGATCCTGCTGCCCTCCGGGCTCATTCTGGTCGCGGCGCTCCGGCAGATCGTCGTCTCGCGCTAGTGCGCCACGACCCCCCTTTATGACTTACCGCCAGGTGTCGTCCGGAACACAATCGGTGCCGCTAGGTACGGCGCTGCAGGCATCAATCGTGGGCCTGATCGCACTGCTGTGTCTGGTGCTGGTCGGGCTGCTCGTTCGCAAGAGCGTCCCGGTCGCTCTGTCAGCAGGGATCGCTGTGACCTGGCTGATACTGACAAAAACGAGTTCTTCTGGGGCTCGGGTTAGGAGCCGTATCGGCAGTGGATCGACACTAACTTCTACGTCTGGGTCTCTCCACCGTCGTGCTTGCCTACTATGCGCGACCTGCTGTCTCAGCCCTGGATCGGGATCCTCAAGAAACCCCGACCCGCGGGACCGACGCTCTGCGTGCTCACGACCGCGGGGGCTGTGGCGCTTGCCGCCGCATTCGGGTGGCTCTCGGTCCCGGACGTGTTGGCCCAGCGGCGTTTCATCGAGCCCGAGCCGGCGTGCAGACTCAGACGCCATTGCTCGAGGCATCTGCGCACGCGGCCAAGCACGCGCACGGAGTGATCCTTCCCGATCCATGCATCGACCCCAAGCTGCTGACGGCAGAGTCGGATGCGGCGGTCGCGTTCTACAACAAGGGACTAGCGTGGCCGGACAACCACAGGATGATTGCACGGCTGATGTCGATGAATGCCGGAGAAGAGCCGCTTTCACTCGCGGTCGTCAGCCAAGGCGGGATCGCTGCCCTCCTGACATGGTCCGAATGCCCCGCCGGTTGGGATCGCCACGAGGCGGCGTCTGGCGCTCGGCTGCTGGACTCCGAGCCGGTCAGCACCGGCGGCAAAATCAATCTGTGGGCGGCGTCGCTCGGTAAGTGAACGGCAGTGACGACGTGAGCTCAGCGAGCGTCGGCGCCGCCGTGTCGCGCGCCGAGGCGATCAGCTGATCCGGCGCGATCGGCCACTCGATCCCGACGGCCGGATCGTCGAAGCGGAAGCCACCCTCAGCTGGCGCGTCGTAGTAGCTCGACACCTTGTAGGTCACGTCGGCGAGCTCGCTGAGCACGCAGAAGCCGTGGGCGAAGCCGTCGGGAACCAGCAGCTGGGTGTGAGTCTGGTCGTCGAGCTCGTGCGCCTCCCACTCGCCGAAGGTCGGCGAGTCCGGGCGGATGTCGACGACGACATCGAAGATCGCGCCGCGCGCGCAGCGGACGAGCTTCGCCTGCCCGGGCTGGAAGTGCATGCCGCGCACGATCCCGCGCCGGGAGCGCGAGTGGTTGTCCTGGACGAAGGCGGCGCCGCCGGCGAGCTCGTCGAGGACGTCTGCGCGGAAGCTCTCCAGGAAGAAGCCGCGCTCGTCACCGAACACCTGCGGCATGATCAGCCTGACGCCACCCAGGCGCCCGTCAACAATCTCCACGGCGCGCAATCTAGCGTGCAACGCGCTAGAGCAAGCCGCCAACGATGCGATCAAGGCCGTCGCGAAGTGCGACGGTGGGGTTCCAGCCGAGCTCCTCACGGGCGCGGGAGATGTCGAGGCGGCTGCGGCTCACCTCACCCGCTCGCGCGGGCAGGAACTCCGGGGCCGCCAACGCCAGCCCATGTGCGGCACCGACATCGCCAAGCCCGTGCACGAGATCGAGGACCGATGTTTCCTCCCCGCCGGCGATGTTGATCGGCCCGATGACCTGCGAGTCGGCCGCGAGCAGGTTGGCGGTGACGACATCCGCCACATCGACCCAATCCCGCGTCTGGCGACCATCGCCGAACACATGCGGCTTGGTGCCCTCGACCAAACAGCCGCAGAAGATCGCGACCACACCCGCCTCACCATGGACGTCCTGGCGCGGGCCGTAGACGTTGCCGTAACGCAACGAGACCGTGGAGAGTCCGTGGAGCCGCGCGAACAGCTCGAAGTAACCCTCGGCCGCGTACTTGCTCTGCCCGTAGGGAGCCAGCGGATGAACCGGATGATCCTCGGGCGTGGGCAGCAGGTCGGCATCGCCGTAGAGGCCGCCTCCGGTCGAGGTGTTCACTACGCGCGTGGCGCCGAATTCTCGCGCAGCCGAGAGCACGTTGATCGCACCGCCCACGTTGATGTCGGCATCCAGCGCTGGGTCTTCGACCGAGCGACGCACGTCGATCTGGGCGGCGAGGTGGAACACCAACTGGGGCCGCGTCTCCGCAAAGACGTCGGTGACAGCGGCGACATCGCGGACGTCGAGCCGGTGCAGCGCAGCGCCCGCCGCGAGGGCTCCGCTCAGGTTCTCGAGCTTGCCGCTCGAGAGGTCGTCGATAACCGCCACGCGGTCGCCCCGCGCGACCAGCGCGTCGACCAGATTTGACCCGATGAATCCGGCACCACCGGTCACCACACAGTCCATGCGCCTCGCTCAACCCCCCGTGCAGGTCGTCAGTTGTCCATGAACGCGTAGAAGTCGGGCTTGCGCTTGCCGTTGCGCTGGATCAGCCCGCACGAGTTGACGGGCAGCTGGTCGTGCACGTTGACCCAGCCGAGCGCATAGACGTAGCCGGCGTGGCGAGCGGTGACAAGCGCATCCTTGACCCAGTTGGCTGCCACCGACGGCGGTGAGATGTAGAAGTTGAAGGTCTGGTCCGCCGCCGTGGGGACGCAGAACTCCGACAGGAAGAGCGGCACCCGGTGGCCCAGGTAGGTCTTTGTCCAGGTCTCGAGCCGGGGCAGATCGGAGAATTGCACCTCGCCGTAGCTGGACGGCGCGGCGCCGAACAGCGGCACCGTGTAGCTGAACGGGTTGTGGCCGTACATATCCATCCGCGGGCGCTTGCCGTTCGGGAGCACGAGGTTGGCCAGCCACTGCTGCGGGTCGAGCAGGCCCGCGGTGTAGGTGTCGCCACCGATCACGATGTTGCGAGGGTCCCTGGCCTTCAGCACGCCGTAGGCCTCGTTCAGCATCTGCGCGTACAGGTGCGGCGCGCGCTTCTGTGCGCCAGTGAGCGTGGTCTGCGTGTACTTGGCCGGCACCTCGGGCCTGAAGTCGTCCTTGCGATTCGGCTCGCCCCAGATCATCCACATGTGCACCGTCGGGTACTTGCGCGCAGCCGCCTCCACGAACTGGGCGTAGGTGACCGGGCTCTTGGGCGCCCAGCCCGCGCCGCCGTGGCCGCCGTTGGCCCACGCGGGCGCGTTGCCGACCTCGATCAGCACGCGCATCCCGTAGCGGCGAGCGTTGTTGATCTCCTCGGTCAGCATCGCGGGCCAGATGTACGACCGGTCTTTCGGCGAGGTGGGGTCGGTCGGCTTCCGGGGGGCAACCGTGTTCCAGTCGAGCTCGGTCTCGTAGATCCTCGCGCCGAGCGAGTGGTAGAGCGGGAACTGATTGACACCGTTGAAGGTCACCGGCCCCCAGACCGCCTTCATAAAGGCGCTTGCGCCAGCGGGCGCGAGCGCCGCCACAGCAGCTATGAGCAGGGCCGCCATCCACGCGACACGCCGGGGCCGAATTCGCATCGTCAGCGATCTTAGAGAGCCGGACGTATGCAAGACCCGTCCAAGGTATACAGTGCGGCGAGCCAGTCCATGAACGTCGCCTTCGACAGCCGGGCCGGTAAGGACAGCCACGGGGTTGGGCGCTATTCGCGCTCGCTGCTCGCTGCCCTCGTTGGCAGCCGGCGCGCCAGCCTGAGCGAGACGCACTCGCCCCTGCGGACGCGCGTTGACCTGTACCACTCGCCGTGGCTGGAGGGCGCACTGCTGCACTCGCCGGTGCCCATGGTCGTCACGGTCCATGACCTGATCGCGCTCAAGAAGCCCGGCGAGCTCCTGCGCCGTGGCTTGCGCATACGGCTGCGGTATCTGGCGACCCAGCGCGCGGCTCGCCTGATCGTGCCCACGAGGGTGGTCGCGGACGATGTGATGCACGCCCTGCAGATTCCCGGCGATCGCATCGAAGTGATCCCAGAAGCCGCAGCGCCGGTGTTCCGTCCCCGTTCGCCCCAGGAGCTCGATGCGGTTCGTTCACGCTATGCGCTTCCCGACGAGTACCTGCTGTGGGTGGGTGGCTTGAAGACGCCCGACCCGCACAAGCGGATCGCGCAACTGACGCGGGCGCAGCGGTCGCTGCCGCTGGTGCTGGTCGGTCCCAGCGGCCCGTGGGCGCACCAGCTGCCTGACGTAACGCTGACCGGCGAGGTGTCCGATGACGATCTGGCCGCGATCTACACGGGTGCGCGAGCGCTGATCCTCGCGAGCACCGACGAGGGCTTCGGGCTCACGCCGGTGGAGGCGCTCGCCTGCGGCACCCCCGTGGCCGCCTGCGACGTACCGGCTGTGCGCGAGGTGCTGGGCGAATGGGTGGAGCTGCTGCCGCCCGACGACCTGGACGCGCTCGTGCGCGCGGCCGAAGCGGCGACCCGGCCGGCTCCTGCACTGCGCGGCTGGACCTGGGATGACGTGGCCGACGCGACCTGGGATGTGTACGAAACGGCCGTCCGAGCGCCGGCGGGGCGGATCTGCCAGCGGACGACCATTTCCTGAACGCGGCTACTGCGGGTACTCGAGCAGCAGCGTCACCGGGCCGTCGTTCAGCAGCTCGACCTTCATATCCGCGCCGAAGACGCCGCGCTTAGCGTGAGTCAGGCGGCAGAAGTGCGCGTACAGCGGCTCCGCCTGCTCGCCCGGCGCAGCGGCGACATAACTCGGCCGGTTCCCTCGCCGCGTGTCGCCGTAGAGCGTGAACTGGCTGACGCAGAGGATCTCCCGCTCACCGAGCGGCTCGTTCATGCGGCCGTCCGCGTCCGCAAAGACGCGCAGCGCCAGCACCTTCTCTGCCAGCCGTGCGCCGTCGGACTCGGTGTCGCTTCCCGCGATCCCCAGCAGCACCAGCAACCCCGGGCCGATCTCACTCACCAGCTCACCGTCGACCGTGACGGACGCGCGCAGCACGCGCTGGATCAGTGCCCGCACGTGCTCTCAGAGCAGCTTCTCCATCGCGATGTGCTCGATGTCGGCCTCGACGAACTCGCGGCCGCGGGCCACGTACCCGGCCTGGTCGTAGAGCGGTCGTGCGTAGGTCTGAGCGTGCAGCACGATGCGATTGGCGCCGCGCGCTCGGCTCTCGTCGTCGGTGGCGCGCAGCAGCGCTGCGGCGATGCCCTGACGGCGGGCGCTGCGCTTCACGGCCAGGCGGCTGAACTGAACCGTGGTGCCGACGAACACGAGCCGACAGGTCGCCACCAGTTCGCCGTCCTGGATGGCGATCAGGTGCAGCCCTCCGCGATCCCGACCATCACGCTCCTCGTTGGCGGGAACGCCCTGCTCGATGCAGAAGACCTCGTGGCGCAGCGCAAGCGCAGCCTCGAACTCGGCTTCGGTTCGGAGTCGCCGAATCTCGAAGCCGAGCGCGGTGTCGGCGGGACGCGTGTCCACAGCGACAGCTTGTCATACGGCGAGGATTCGCTTCCAATTTGGGTAGTCATATCTGGCGGGTGCTCGGAGCCCGATTTACGGTCCGTCCGCCCGTCTGCTTAAATAACCGTTATCCTCTTTGTCAGTCGCGCAGGGCGGGGAGGATGCCATTGCTCTGCGGAGACCCTCAAGCTCTCGTCCAATCTGAGAGCGCCATTTGAGCCGCTTCAGCTTCATCCTGCGGCTCCCTTTCCAGATTACTTTTCCCCAATTGCTCGTTGATGGGTGATTCCACCCCCTTCCCGAGTTCTGCCGCGATCAAGCGGGCGGAACAACTGACACGCGAGCGTTTCGTCTTCGAAGGCGAAACGGCCGCGGAAGCGCTGGCGCCAGGCACGGCTCGGCGGCGCGCGCTCGATGCCGCCCTGGCCGACGTCGCAGGCAGGCCTCAAGGTGCCGTCGCTCGAGTGGCGGCAGGAGTACTCGCTGCTGCTCGGGCCTCGAGCGGCTGCTCTCAGAGGACGAGCCCAAGCTCGTCGACGGCACGGTGCTGTCCGCCCACCAGGTCGATGCGCTCTCCGGCACGCTGACCGCGCTGCTGGCCGGCGTCCAGACCGGTGAGGCAGCGGCCATCGATGCGGTCGCCGAGGTCGAGGACGAGATCGCCCGGGATGAGGAGATCGAGGAGGAGACCGAGGCCGAACTCGATGCCGACGACTCGGATCGGCACGACGAGCTCGATGAGGCGACGACGACGAGGCACGGCATCGATGAGGCAGACGGCGAAGAGGATGACAGAGGAAGACGGCGAAGAGCCGGAGACCGAGTCCGACGCGGAGGAGGAGCCGCAGGACTGGCAGCACGACGACGCCGCCCTCGACGCGGACATCTCAGAGGAGCAACTGCTCGCCGATGACCCGGGCGCCGCGAGGCGCTTCTGGTTCGAGCACGCCACCGGCGCGGGTAAGACCGTTGCGGCTGTCGGCTTCGTCGAGGCTTCGCGCACCGGCGGTGTGCTGATCCTGACCCACCGCCGCAACCTCGTCGACCAGTTCATCGGCGAGCTCAAGGACCGCGGTTACCGCGAGCGGCTCTGCAAGCCGCTGCTGAAGGGCGAGGACGCCGCCAACGGCCCCGTGACGGTCGAGACCTACCAGTGGTTCGTGCGCAACGCCGGCAAGATCTCGGGCGCCTACGCGATCGTGATCTGCGACGAGGCGCACACCGCGCTCGGCGAGAAGACCTCGGCGGCGATCCGCAAGTGGCACGAGCCGATCTGGATCGGGATGACCGCCACCGGCGCGCTGATCGCCCGGCACGTCACCGACCTGTTCCCGACGCAGACCTCGCGCTTCGACCTGGCTCAGGCCGCACGCCGCGGCGTGATCGCGCCGCTGCGCTGCATCCGCATCCCACCCGGTCCCGGAGTGCGCACGATCGCCAAGGTGCCGCTGCGGCGCGGTGAGGTCGACACCGAATTCGATCAGGAGATGCTGGCCGAGCTGCTCGACCAGACGCCCTTCAACCTTGCGATCGCCGACCTCTACAAGACGCGCTTCAACGGCGTGCCCGGTGTCGTCTACGCGGCCGGCGTCCGCCACGCCTACAACGTCGCCGAATCGTTCCGCGCGCTCGGGATGAAGGCGATGGCGGTGTCCGGCGAGACACCAAAGCGCGAATTGGCGAAGATCCTGGCCGACTACGAGGCCGGCAAGGTCGACGTGCTCGTCAACGCGCAGCTGCTGGCCGAGGGTTGGAACAGCCCCCGCGCGACCATCTGCATGCATCTGGCGCCGACGGCGTCAAAGCGCATCTACCAGCAGCGCGTGGGTCGCGTCACGCGACGGCATCCGGGCAAGGAGGCCGGGATCGTCATCGACTTCGTGCACCCGGCGACCAAGCACGACGACCCGGTGGTGACGCTGCACTCGCTGCTCGACCGCGACGTCTACCGCGGCGGCGCGATCGTCGTCGGACCAGTGCGCCGGGGGCGTGGACGCCGGATCCGCGTCGAGCGCCGCGTGCTGCCGGTGACGCCCGATCCGGAGCGGCGCGCCGAGGTCTTCGAGCGCGAGCTCTGGCGGATCGCGGTTGAGCACCTGGATTACGGCGAACAGCGCGTATGGGCGCAGCTGGCGGGCGCGCGTGTGGCGCCGAACGCTTGGCGCCGCGCCAAGGCGATGCTGCACTTCGACCGCCAAGGTGAGCTCCGCCGCCTCTTCCTGGTCACCGCGCTGCAGCGCAACCGCAGCTCGCAGCTGCGGCTGCGAGCGCTGCAGGAGATTTCGACGTCGCGCGACGCGGAGGCGTTCGATATCGCTGTTGAGATGATGGGCGCGCTGGCCGCGAGATGAACGTCGCGAGGGCGTGAAGATCATGCTCCAGGCTCTGGCCGAGCGCCGCATCGGCCGCCGCGATCAGGCCAACAACTGGATCTGGCGGATGGCCGAGTACACGCGCGAGGTTCACGAGGAGTACGCAGTGCAGCGCTGGCCCGAGACCAAGCGCCTGCTCGGCTTGCTCGTGAACTCGAGCGGAGCCGCTCACGCCCGTAACGCGCGCCGGCTCGTGCATGCCACGCGCAAGGAGGATCGGCGGCTTTCGGCAGCGCTGCTGGCAGCCGCTCTCGCCCATACGCCGGAGGCAGCCGACGCGATCAACAGTGCCCGCACGCGCATGGCGCGCAAGCCGGCGGCGCTGGCACGCGAGCTGCTGCGCAACTTCCCCAAGGGCCGGCGCAGCAAGAGCCGCAGGCGCTCGCGCAAGTCGGGCGACGGCGCAGCCGCCAAGGCGGGCGTCATGGCGATCGACTCGGGCGTGGTCGAGGACGAAGCGCTCGAGCTCGAAGGTGAGCTGGAGCTCGAAGGCGCCCGCGCTGGCGCGGACCGCGCGGACCAGCATCACGACGATGTCGACGACGACCAGGACGACGACGATGACGAGCCGGACGACGACGATGACGACATCGACGATGAGCCCGACCTCGACGACGACGATGATGACGACGACGACGACGACGACGAGCCGCAGGATGGCGAGCTCGATCGCGACGCGGCCTAAACAGCTGTACTAGCCAAAACCCCGTCACGTATCCAGTTTCAGGCCGGAGCGGCCGATACCCGGTAGGTGAGGCATCCGCTGCGAACTCGTGCCCTGGCCGCACTGACGTTGGGCTTGGCCCTGTCGACGCTGGTCGCGGGAGTTGCGGCTGCCGACGGCGACCCGCTTGCCTACGTCGCTAACGAGCAGGCCGGGACCATCAGTCAGGTGGATCTGGCCACCGGCGTGATCGGCACGCCGATCCAGGTCGGATCTCAGCCTGACGCGATCGCCATCACTCCCGATGGTTCCACCGCCTACGTCGCTGACTACGGATCGTCGGAGATCGTCCCGGTGGCGCTGGCAACCGGAACCGTCGAGGCGCCGATCGCGCTGAACGACCGTCCCAACGCCATCGCGATCACGCCCAACGGCAAAACCGCCTACGTGATCGCCGATACGGGCCGCGAGTGGCCGATCAGGCTGTCGACCCGTCAGCTCGGCAACCCCGTGCAGATTCCCACCAATTCCGACTCGGTCGCGATCTCAGCAGACGGCAGCACCGCCTACATCACCGATGTGGCAGCAGGCACGGTCACGCCGCTCTCACTTTCCAACGGCGGACTCGGTCAGCCGATCAACCTCGGTGTGTCCACGCCGGACGGGATTGCGATCACGCCCGACGGATCCACCGCCTATGTCGCCAGCAACAGCGGCGGCACGATCACTCCGGTCGTGCTCGCCGCCACCGGTACGCCGGGCACGGCGATCCCGGCGGGCACGGAGCCGACCTCGGTGGCGATCTCCGCCGATGGCAGTACGGCCTACGTGACCGACTTCAGCACCGGGCTGGTCATGCCGATCGCGCTCGCCTCCGGGACGGCCGGAACCCCCATCGCCGTCGGTCCGCAGCCGAGCGCGATCGCACTGGTTCCGCCGAGCGGCATAACCACCGCACCAGGTGGTGGTGGTGACGGCAGCGGATCGGGGAGCGGCGGTTCCGGAACCGGCAGCGGTCTCGGCTCCGTGGGAAACCAGCAGCTGACGCTCACCGTGTCCGGCCCGGCGGGCTCGAGCTCCACGGCCCAGACATGTCACGCCCCCGGATCGACCATCAGCGTACGGATGACGCGCAAGACGCTGCCCCACGGCGCGAAGCTCACGCTCCGCTACGTGACCTTCGCGCTCGGCAAGCAGCTCAAGCGCGTGAAGCGCCTTCCCGCCACCGTGAAGCTGTCGCTGCGCGGCCTGCGAACCGGAACCAGCACGCTCACGGTACGCGCGTTCTACAGCGAAATGCTCGCCGCCAGCGCCAGCGGGCGCCGGCACCGCAAGTTGACGGTGACGATCAGCAAGACGCTGAAGACACGCATCACCATTTGCTAACGCGCAAATAGCACCGCTCCGCTGTACATTCAGCGGTCTGATGTCAAAGAAACCGATCCTCGCCCTGGCGGCGCCGGCGATCGCCGCGATCGTCGCACTCACCGCCGGCGGCACCACAGCCACGGCCGCCCAATCCGCCAGCGCCGCCAGCGCGTCCTGCTCGACATCGAAGCTGGCGTTGCACACTCCCGGACAGCTGACGGTCGCCACCGACGCACCGGCCTACCCGCCCTACTTCGAGAACGACAAGCCCGCCAACGGCAAGGGCTTCGAGAGCGCCGTCGCCTACGCGGTCGCCAAGCAGCTCGGGTTCGGCACCAGCAAGGTCAAGTGGGTGGTCGAGCCGTTCGACTCCTCGTATGCCCCAGGGCCCAAGAGCTTTGACTTCGACATCAACGAGATCTCGATCACTCCTGCGCGCGCCAAGGAGGTCTCCTTCTCGACGCCGTACTACACCAATCCGCAGGCGATCATCGTCTACAAGAACTCACCGCTGGCGCACGCCAAGTCGCTGGCTGCGTTCAAGAACTCGAATCTGGGCGTACAGATCGGCACCACCAGCCTGAGCGCGTCCGAGCAGGTGATCAAGCCCTCTAAGACTCCCCAGATCTTCGACACATCGAACGACGTCATCCAGGCGTTCAAGATCCACCGCGTTGACGCGATCGTTGTCGACTACGCGACGGCGCTGTACCTGACCTCCGCCGAACTCAGCAAGACGACAATCGCCGGCCAGTTCACCGCGCCGGGCAGCGATAACTGGGGACTGCTGCTGAAGAAGGGCTCGACGCTGACCCCATGCGTAAACAAGGCGCTCGCAAAACTCAAGTCCAACGGCACCCTGGCGAACCTCACCAGGCGCTGGATGTCGTCCAAGGTCTCGGTCCCGGTCCTCAAGTAGGACCGGAGGACCGGGCACCCGCCGCGGTGTTGTGAGTACGCAGTACACGCTGACGACGCGTGAGGATCGGGCGCTGGCCCGCCGGCGGCGCTCGCGCCGGCACGCCACGATCTCGAGCGTCTCGACGATCGTCGTGCTCGGCGGGCTCGCCGCCTGGATCCTGACCTCCTCGGGCTGGCCCGACGTCAAGCAATCGTTCTTCTCGGGCAGCGTCTTCGGCAAGGCGTTCGGTAGCGTCGCCGCCGGATTCTGGCTCGACGTGCGCATGTTCCTGATCGTGGAGGCCTGCGTGCTCCCGATCGCCATGCTGATCGCGCTGTGCCGCACGATCAACCTCGCCGCGCTGTTCCCGCTCAAGCTGGTCTGCGTCGTCTTCGTCGATGTGATGCGCGGAATCCCGACGATCCTGCTGATCTTCCTGGTTGGCTTCGCGGTTCCGGCACTCAATCTGAGTGGCGTGCCGACCAGTGCGACGGTGCTTGGCTGCATCGCCCTGACGATGTGTTACTCGGCATATGTGTCAGAGGTCTTCCGCGCCGGGATCCAGTCCATCCACCCCAGCCAGGGCGGTGCTGCGCTCGCCCTGGGCCTGACGCCCGCTCAGGCGCTGCGCCACGTGATCGTTCCGCAGGCTGTGCGGCGAGTGATCCCGCCTCTCCTGAACGACTTCATCGCGCTTCAGAAGGACGTCGCGCTGGTCTCGATCCTGGGTGTGGTGGAGGCGTTCCGGGTTGCGCAGGTATACGCGGCTCAGTACTTCAACTACACGCCATTGGTCGCCGCCGCCGTGCTCTATCTGTGCGTCACGATCCCGCTGACGCGGATCTTCGACCACATGCAGGCTCGCTCCCTACGCGAGCGCGGCTCGGCACTCGCATTGGGTCCGAGGTGACCGGGCCGGCCGGTACGGGGGACGGGCTGGGCGCGGAGCAGAGCGGGTCGGGTGGGTGGGGCCCAAAATCCGGCGCTCCCGCTGGAGCGCCGGTCCTCGAGATCCGAGGTGTCACCAAGTCCTATGGCGGCCAGCAGGTGCTCAAGGGCATCGACCTGGCCGTGGGTGAGCACCAGGCGCTCGCGCTGATCGGCGCCTCGGGCTCAGGCAAGTCGACGCTGCTGCGCTGCATCGATCTGCTCGAGGACATCGACGACGGCGACATCTTCCTCGACGGGGAGCCGATCACGGTCCCGGGGATGAACCCAGTGCCCGTGCGCCGCAGACTCGGGCTGGTGTTCCAGGCCTACAACCTCTTCCCGCACATGCGCGTGATCGACAACGTCACGCTCGGCGCGGTGCAGGCGCAGAAGACCCCCGCGGCCGAGGCGCGCCAGGCCGGCCTGGAGCTCCTGGCGCGCTTCGGGCTGGAGGACCGCGCTCGCGAATACCCGGACAAGCTCTCCGGCGGACAGCAGCAGCGCGTCGCGATTGCGCGCGCGATGCTGACGCGCCCGCGTGTTCTGCTGCTCGACGAGGTCACCTCGGCGCTGGATCCCGAGCTCGTCGGTGAGGTGCTGGACTTGATCCGCGAGCTCAAGGACCAGGGCATGACGATGATCCTCGCTACGCACGAGATGTCGTTTGCACGCGATGTCGCGGACCAGGTCTGCTTCCTCGAGGACGGGAGGATCATCGAGCAGGGTCCGCCTGAGCAGATCCTCAGCGCGCCGCGCGAGGCGGCGACGCAGCGGTTCCTCGCACGCCTGATCCACGCCAACAGGCTCTAGCCCGCGGCTTGGGCCCCGAGACCGAGGTGCACCTCGCCGGCGTCCAGCGCGACGCTCTGGCCATCTGAGAGTCTGACGAGCAGCCGTCCAGCGTCGTCGATCCCCGCACCGGTGCCACTGCCCTGCTCCCAGCGCACGGGCCTGTCGAGCAACGCGTCGCACGCGCGGACCGCGTCCAGGACCTCCTGGTCGGGCGCGAGCAACCAGCGCTCGAGGATCGCCTGCAGACGCCCGAGCGTCGGCTCTATGTCGGCGGTGTTCAGTCCGAGTGTCGCGGCGCGGTCTCGCAGCTCCTCCGGCAGCTGTTCGATCCTGAGCGCGACGTTGATGCCGATCCCCAGCACTGCCCAGTGCTCCTGCGGGCGTCCCTCGACAAGGATGCCTGAGACCTTGCGCCCACCGATCAGCACGTCGTTCGGCCACTTCAGCTGGGCGTGAGCGCCGACCAAGTCGGCGACCGCAACGCCGGCCGCCAGCGACAGCAGTGGCGCCGGCTGGCCAGCCCCGCGGATCACCCAGGAGCACAACAACGCTGTGCCAGGAGGCGAGCTCCAGCCGCGGCCCTGGCGGCCGCGACCGGCGGTCTGCTGCGCTGCCGTCACGAGCGTGCCATGCACCGCGCCGCGAGCGGCCAGGTCACGCGCGACGGTATTGGTCGACTCGGTGCGACGCAGGTGCACCCTTGGGCTGCCGAGGCTTCTCACTGCTCACGCGGGCTGGTGATGCGCAGCTCGTCTCCGGAGCGCAGGCCCAGTCTGCCCACGGCGCTGCCACGATTGAGAGCGAGCGCGAGCATGCAGCCGGAGTCCTCGAACACGAGCAACTTGCCCTCCTCGACATCGCTGAACGTCCGCCCGTACGTGGCGTCGTAGAACTCACCGGACTCGAGCCACACGCGAGCGCCGTCGCCGAACTGCAGGCCGAGAGCGCCCAGGTCCTCGGGCGCCGCCGCGAGCTGGACGTTGCCAAAGCGATCGGTGTTGTTGACGACTGTCACCAGCGCGCCGCCCTCGGTCCGGGCTCGCGGCGTCTCGATCCGGACAAGCTGCGAGGGGTCGAGCGGATCGCCGGCCTGAGCGAGCGGCTCACCGGCAGCAAGGTGGGCGGCCACGGGCGCGAAGAGATCGCGGCCGTGAAAGGTGGCCGAGACCGGCTCGAGCCGCCAGCGCGATAGTGAGATCTCGACGGCCTGCTCGACTCCGCCGCCCGCCTGGGCAGCCGGCCAGAGCAGGCCGTTATCCGGGCCGACGAGCACGCGGCCATCGGCGAGACGAACCGCAACCGCCCGCCGGTCACCGCCCACGGTCGGGTCGACGACAGCCACGTGCACCCCCACCGGCATGAACCGCAGCGACTGGGCAAGCACCGCTGCCCCGCCACGGATGTCATGGCTGACCACGCCGTGACTCAGATCGATGACGCGCGCGTCGGGGCAGATGCGCGCAATCACGCCGTGCAGCACGCCGACAAACTCATCAGCGATGCCGTAATCGGTCAGCAGCGTGATGACCGACTGGCGGCGTGTGTCGCTCACGCGCCGATGATCGCGGCGACGAGGCCGTCGATGTCGTGGTCCTCGGCCTCTACGTCCGGCGGCACGCCAAGGCTGCGCAGCTCGTCGCTGGTGACCGGGCCGATGCTCACGACCTGGGGCCGCGACGGTCCGCGCGCCAGCCAGGCTTCCGGGCCGCCCACCGAGACACAGAAGTTGCGCACGGTGGAGGCGGAGGTGAAGGTGATGTAGTCGGCCGCCGCCACAGCCGCGGTCTGCTCCTCGGTCAGGAGCTCGACCACGGTCTCATAGACCGGCACGACGTCGACCTCGGCGCCGCGGGCCCGTAACGCATCGGGTACGACGTCGCGTGCCTCCCGTGCCCGCGCCACCAGTGCCCGCGTCACCGGCACTGTCCCGAGCGCCTCGGCCAGGGCCTCCCCGACCGCCTGCGTGGGCATCACATCGGTCTCGATGCCGCGCAGTCGCAACGCCCGCGCGGTGGCGGGCCCGATCGCGGCGATCCTCGTCTGGGTGCGGCTGGGGAAGGCACGCGTGTCGAGGCCCGCGGCCTGCAAACGCTCGAACAGAGCGTCGACGCCGGTGGGACTGGTGAAGCAGATCAGGTCATACGCATCGAGCTCGGGGAGCGGGCCCGGGAGCGTCTCCGTCCTGATCACGGGGGCGACCACGACCTCCGCGCCGAGCCCTCGCAGGCGCTCGGCCAGCCTCGAGGCCTGCTCGCGGGCGCGGGTCACGGCGATCGTCACGCCGTGCAACGGCCGCTGCTCCAGCCAGGCGAGCCTCTCGTGCAACGCCGCTACTGGACCGAAGACCGCGATCGTGGGCGCCTTGATCTGGCGATCGACCGCCAGCTGCGCGATCGTCGCGAGGGTCCCCTGGACCGCCCGCTGACCGGGAAGCGTTCCGCGCTGGATGAGCGCAGCCGGCTCGTCCGCTGAGCGTCCGCCGTCGATCAGCCGGGCGGTGATCCCCGGGAGCTGGCGTACGCCCATGTAGACGACCAGGGTTCCCGGAAACGCGCTGAGCGCCTGCCAGTCGAGCGCCGAGTCGGCCTTCTCGGGGTCCTCATGGCCGGTGAGAAACGCGACCGAGCTGGCCGCGTCGCGATGGGTCACGGGGATGCCAGCGTAGGCGGGTGCCGCGATACCCGCGGTCACTCCGGGTACGACCTCGAACGCGATCTCGGCGTCGAGCAGCGCCTCGGCCTCCTCCCCCCCGCGCCCGAAGACGAACGGGTCACCGCCCTTCAGCCGCACGACCACCTCGCAGGAGCGGCCGTGCTCGATCAGCAGCCGCGTGATCTCAGCCTGTGGCACCTGCTCGCCGCCACCCTCCTTACCGGCGTAGATGAGCTGCGCGTCCGGGCGAGCGCCGTCCAGCGCGGAGCTCGGAATCAGCCTGTCATGGATGATCACGTCGGCGCGCGCGATCAGCTCGAGCGAGCGAGCGGTCATCAGGCCCGGATCGCCCGGGCCGGCTCCGACCAGATAGACGGTCATGCGGCGGCCATCCTCTCAGCCTGCTCCAGCAGCTCGCGTGCCCCGGCGCTCGTCAGTCGCTCCGCGACCCGGCTCGCAACATCGCCGGCATCGCCGGTGAGCTCATCGGCGATCCAATGGGTACCGTCGGGCAAGCCGATCCACGCTTTGAGCGTTACGTCATTTCCGGATGCGGGCACTGCGCTCGCTCCTAACGGAGTCGCGCAAGTAGCGTTGAGGTGGCTCGCGAGTGCCCTTTCGGAAATCACGCAACGCTCTGCAGACTCATCGTTCAAGGGGACGATCCTGTTGAACGTCGCGTTATCACCGGCGCGGGCCTGGACCAGTAGCGCGCCCTGCCCGGGGGCGGGCACAAGCTCGCCGAGTACGCAATCGGCCTCCGACGCGCGGCCAAGCCGGATCAGTCCGGCGTAGGCGATGACGATTGCATCGACCTCACCCTCTGCCAGCTTGCGCAGCCGCGTGTCGACATTGCCGCGGAGCTCGACGATCTGGATGTCCTCGCGCAGCGCGCGAAGCTGAGCAGCACGGCGAATGCTGCTGGTACCAACGCGGCCCTCGCGCGGGAGTGCCTCGAGCGAGCCGAACCCGCACAGCACGTCGCGAGGATCCTGGCGCCCGGGTATCGCGGCAATCGTCGTGCCCTCAGCCAGCTCACCCGGGACATCCTTGGCGGAGTGCGCTGCGATGTCGATCTCGCCGGCGAGCAGCGCGCTCTCCAGCGCGGAGGTCCAGCGCGACTTGTCGCCGAGCGCCTCTCCGCGGTCGCCGGAGGTCGTGATCGTGACGAGCTCGGCTTGGCCGAGCTGGGCGGCGACCCAGTTGGCCTGTGCGACTGCGAGCGCGCTCCCGCGCGTCCCGACGCGGATCACCGCGTAGTGCCCGTGGACGGACCCCCGAGGTTGGCGGAACCCCCTTTGCGCTCCGGGAGCTTGCGGATCTCGGCCAGGTCCTGTGCCTCGACCGGCGCATCCCGCATAGCCGGGCCATCGTCCACGTTCAGGCCGAACAGGTCCTGAACGAGAGCCATCCTCGCATGCACGCGATCGTCACGGAGCTCCTTGATGCGGAGCGTCGGGTGGTGCAGCAGGCGGTTCACGATCGCGCGCGAGATGGCCTGTACACGCTCCAGATCGTCCTCGGAGGCAGACTCCCACTTGCCATCGTTCTCGGCAAGCACCTGCATGGCGATCTCGGTCGCGTGACCGCGCAGCGCCGCAAGCGTCGGCATCACCTCGAGCGATCCGAGCCAGGTCGCGAAGCTCTGGATCTCCTCCTCGACGATCCCGTCGGCCTTACGGGCCTCGCTCTGGCGGACCCGCCGGTTGCGAGCGACCACCGCCTCGAGGTCGTCGACGTCGTAGAGCGAGACGCCGGCCACGTCGGCACAGGCGGAGTCCACGTCGCGCGGGACGGCCACGTCGATGATCAGCAGCGGCCGCTGACCGCGCTGAGCCTGCACCTCGGAGAGCTCCTCGGCCTCGATCAGCAGATGCGGGGAGGATGTTGCGGACACGACCATGTCGGCGCCGATCAGTTCCTCCGGCAGCTCATCGAAGGCGACACTCTGCGCCGAGAATCGGTTCGCCAGGCTCACCGCACGGTCGCGCCGGCGGGTGGCGACGAACACCATCTCGACTCCTGCCTCGGCAAGCGCTCGGGCGGCGAGCTCGCTTGACTCCCCCGTCCCGATGATGACGACGCGACGTCCGTCGAGGTCTCCCAGCACCTCCTTGGCGAGCATCGCCGAGACGGACGGCAGGCTCATGTGCCCGGCGCCGATCGCGGTCTCGGTGCGTACCCGCTTGCCGGTCGTGAGCGCCGCCTTGAACAGGTGGTTGGTGAACGGCCCAGTGGTCTCGCGCTCCAGTGCCGCGTCGTAGGCACGCCGCACCTGGCCCTGGATCTGGTCCTCGCCGATGATCATCGACTCGAGCCCGGAACTCACGCGATAGAGGTGACGGGCGGCCTCACAGTTGCGGTGCGAATAGATCGCAGGTGCCAGCGCCGTCGGCTGGATGCCCGCCCGCCTGGCAAGCATCCCCAGCACCGTGCTCTCGGCCTCGACCGGATCGTCGACGACCAGGTAGAGCTCGGTGCGGTTGCAGGTGGAGAGGGCCACGACCTCCTGGATGTCCCGCACTCCGTGAAGATCGCGGAGGAACTCTGCCGCGACCGTGTCTGTGAGCGCCAGACGTTCGCGCACCTCGACCGGGGCCGTCTTGTGCGAGACGCCGATGGCGAGGAGCTCACTCATCTGCGCCCGCGCCCGTGTCCGCCTGCTCGCTCATTTCAAACTGATAATGAGAATCAGAATCATTATCAGTTTCAGGCGAACCGGAAGCGTGGTCAACGGCTTGCGTCGCCGCGCGCTCCTCGACCTGTGCGCGCAGGTCACGGAGCTCCCGGCTGTTGCTGATCAGCCTCCTGGCCATGATGAAAACGTAGACGAGAACGACCAGCAGGAAGACGATGTAGGCCGCGGCGACGTAGGGCCCGGCCGTGTGCAGCGGCAGCGCCGGAGTCTCGGCGAACAGGCCGATCATGAGGGGGAAGCCGTCCTTCCGAGTGGACGGACCGCATCGTCACCGAGCAGCGCACGCCGCAAGCGGCGCGTCTCGATGCGCATCTCCTTGGCAGCCATCTCGTACTTCATCAGGGTGGCGAACAGGAGCGCGATACCGAGCAACGAGAGGTAGAAGGTGAGCTTCATCGATCCAGGCAGGTTGCCGCCCTCGAGGTTGAGGACACGAGGGTGCACATACGCGGCCGAGAGTCTCACGACAATGAAGTTGATCGGCACGAACACGCCGCAGACCACCGAGAAGACCGCGGCGTAGCGCGCCTGGCGCTCGGGGTCCTCGATCGAGAAGCGCAGCGGCTGATAGGTGCAGAACAGCAGGATGACGATCAGGTAGGAGACCAGCGTCGGCTCCGACCAGACCCACCAGTGGCCCCATGAGGCCTTCGCCCAGATCGAGCCGGCGATCAGCCCGGCCACCGAGAAGATCAGTGACATGTGGATCGCGCAGTAGGAGCGCATGTCCCACACGCGGTCGCCTGTGCGCAGGTACATCAGGCCGAACACGCCGCCGAGGCAATAGCCGACGAGCGACACGATCGCCAGCGGCACGTGGATGTAAAAGATCTTCTGCACGAACCCCTGGTTGGCGTCGAGCGGGGCGTAGAAGAAGACGAGGATCAGCGCCGCCGTCACCGTAACGGCGGTGGCGATCGTGAGGCCGCGCAGGTGCCGAACGTGGGTGCTCATACGATCCGTCAAAAAGCTCACTCCTCGAGCAGGAAGTCGAACAGGCCAATGGCGAGGAGTGCGTTGAAAAGATCATAGAGCGCCAGCACCGCCAGCCACTTTGCGGGTGGCGAGCCGCTGGCGGTCGGGGTCAACAGCGGCCCGATCCCTCGAGCCGTCGCGATCAGGGCCGGCAGCAGCAACGGAAGTCCGATGATCGGGCCGATCAGGTCGCGGGCGCGGGTGTGCACGGCGATCGCCGAGACGAACGTCCCGATCACCGCGAAGGCGATGTCGGCCAGCAGCAGGATCAACACCAGGCCGGGCAGCGAGTGCCCGATTTGTGGCGGCGCGAGCAGCACGGCGAAGGCCGGCACCGCGATCACCTCCAGCACCACCATGAAGATGAACAGCGCGCTGGCCTTGGCGATGAGCATCGCGGTGCGGTCGACCGGCGCCAGTAGGAAGGCGTCGAAGCCGCCCTGCTCGCGTTCGGCGACGAACAGGCGATTGACGGCGAGCATCGCGGCGAACAGCAGCGTGACGGTGAGCACCCCCGCGGCCAACTGCCCGCGCAGAGTCTCCTGGTTGAGGGCGAAATGAAAGATCACGAAGGTGATCACCGAGAGCAGTGCCATGGCCGGCACGGTCTCGAGCGTGCGCAGCTCGAGCAGGAGGTCCTTGCGCAGGATCGCGCCGGCCGTCCTCATGCGTACAGGCTCCTTAGCGTGTCCTGAGCGAGGCCGGCGGGCGGACCGAGATAGGCGGCCCGGCCCCCGGACAGCGCGAGCACCAGGTCAGCCTCCGCGAGTGCCGCCTGCGGGTCATGGCTGGTCAGGACCCTGGTGATAGCGGCGCTGCGGCCGATCAGCGGCTCCACCAGCTCCCCGGCGGCAGGATCCAGGTTCGAGCGCGGCTCATCGAGCAGCAGCAGCTCCGGACGGTGAAGTACGGCGCGCGCGACCGTCAGCCGTTGCACCATCCCGCGGCTCAGCGAGCGCACCGGATCGTCTGCGCGCTCGCGCATGCCGACCGCCTCCAGGAGCTCGCTGACGCGCTCCAGCTCGACTCGATGCAGGCGCGCGTGATAGACGAGGTTCTCGCGCCCGGTCAGGTCCCGGTAGAGCAGCGGCTCGTGACCCAGCAGCCCGATTCGGCCGCGCACGGCCCAGCCCTGGCGCGGCAACGGCTCACCGAACAGCTTGACGCTGCCGCCATGCGGGCGCAGCAGCGTCGCCAGGATCCGCAGCAGCGTGGATTTACCGGCGCCGTTGCGGCCGAGCACGGCGAGCGTCTGCCCCGGCGCGAGCGTCAGCGAGACGTCGCGCAGCACCGTGCGCTCACCGAAGTGGCGCGTCAGGCCGTCAACCTCGATGACGTTCGCGTCGTCCATTTTCCCGGTGCAGTGTCGCAACTGCGTGCTTCAGCACCGGCTCGACCACCGGAAAGAGCTGGGTTATCGCCTTCGGGCTGCCGGGGAAGTTGATGATCAGCGAGCCTCCGACGACACCTGTTACCGCGCGTGAGAGCATCGACATGGGCGTGTACTTGAGCGACTCGGCGCGCATCGCCTCCGCCAGTCCCGGGACCTCGCGCTCGATCACAGCGAGCGTCGCCTCGGGCGTGACGTCGTCCGGTGTGAGGCCCGTTCCACCTGTCGTCAGGATCAGCTCGACGCCCGCCGCGACCTGCCTGCGGAGCCACGCCTCGATTGCGGAGGCATCGTCGGAGACGACCTCCTGGGCGACCACCTCGGCGCCCGCTTCGGTCGCGGCTTCAGCCAGCGCAGGGCCGGAAACGTCGTGGCTGTGGCCCGCCGCGGTGGAGGTCGAAACGGTCAGGATCGCGCAGCGCATCGCCCGGCGAGCTTATCTCTGGAAGGATGGACCGCGTGCGCAAGGTGAACGTGCTCGACTGCGAACTCGACGAACACTACGAGCGCGGCGGATCGCGAGCCGTGCCGCACTACTCGGACCGAGGCTAGGCGCAGACCGGATCGGCGCCGGCCTCTAAGAGGCGGAGGCCGGTCGCTCAGACGCCCTCTGACCGCAGCCAGTCCAGGGTGGTCTGCAGGCCGGAGGCGTAGTCGACGCGCGGTTCCCAGGCGAGCAGCTCGCGCGCCTTGCGGTTGCTGAAGCTCTGGTCGGTGCCCATCACGTGTACGGCCTGACGTGAGAGCAGCGGCCGGGTCTCGAGGCGTGTTGTCCGGCGCAGGGCCCGATAGCCGTGCTCGAGGGAGAAGCCGATGCCCTCTGCGAGCCGGTAGGGCATGCTCCAGCGGACCTTGGAGCAGCCAAGGCCGTCGGCAAGGCCGTCGGCGAGTTGCCTCCAGGTCACGTCGAGGCCGTCGGTTGCGTTGAACGCCTGGCCGGGCGCGTGCTCGTGATCCATCGCGATGATCGCGGCGTCGATCAGGTTCTCGACGAAGCAGAGGCCGGCGATCGCCTGGCCCTTGTCGATCAGCACCATGTTGCCGCCCCGGATGGCGCGGGCGATCTCGAGCACGACCTCCCTGGACCCCGGTCCGTAGACGGTCGAAGGCCGCAGGATCACGGTGTCGAGGTCATGGTCTATGCCGGCGCGCCGCACCGCGATCTCCGCCGCGAGCTTGGTCTGGGCATACCAGTTGCTGAAGCCGGTGCCTGAGTAGCCCTCGTCGATGTCGGCACCGCCCGGGTACCCGTAGATATCGGTGGTACTGAAATGCACGAGGCGCTGCACCGAGGACCCGGCACACGCGCTCAGCAGGTTGCGGGTGCCGACGACGTTGACCGCCGACACCTCCTTGGGGGTGGCCCAGTCAGACACCATCGCCCCGCAGTGAAAGACGTAGCGGCAGCCGTCGGCGGCACGGGCCAGCGTGTCCGGCGCCGTGAGGTCGCCTGGGGCCAGCTCCACGTCCAGCTGCTCCAGCGGTCCGGTGTCGCTCGTCGGGCGTACCAGGCAGCGCACCGGGTAGCCGTCGCGCACCAGCCGTTCGGTCAGGCGCCCGCCGATGAAGCCGGTGGCGCCGGTGACCAGGCAGACGTTGTCCTTGGACATGTCCAAACGCCTACCGCTGAATGCCGTCGCGCTCACGGGAGTCTGCTCGTGCTCGCGCCGGCGCAGCGTCGAGACGGCGATGTCGCGCACCACCGACCAGTTCTTGCCGGTGTCCTGCTCGCAGTCGCTGAGCACAGCATCGAACGCATCCAGGAACTGCCGAGCCTCCGCGTCGGAGAGGGTGAGCGGCGGCAGCAGCTTGATCACGTCGTTCTTCCCGGCGGCCATCGTGATCACGCCGTGGTCGCGGTGCAGCGGGATCACGACGAGCTGCGGGAAGAGGCCCTCGCTGGCCATCCGGATCATCCGCACTCCGAGCTGGGCTTTCACTGACCGCGGTGCCTGCAGCTCGATGCCGATCATCAGCCCGGAGCCCCTGACCTCCTTGATCAGCTCGTGCCGCGACTGCAGCTCTCGCAGCCCCTCGACCAGAACGGTGCCCAGCTCCGCAGAGCGCTCGACCAGCCGGTCGCGCTCGATCACCCGCATCACCGCCAGCCCAGCGGCCATCGACAGCCGGTTGCGCCCGTAGGTGGACTGATGGACGTAACTGCGTTCCAGAGTCCCAACCGCGCGCTGGAAGATCTCGCGGCGGGTCACCATCGCCGCCACCGGCATGTATCCACCGCTCAGCGCCTTACCGACCGTCACGATGTCCGGCTCGAGTCGCCAGTGCTCGCAGGCGAACCATTTGCCGGTACGGCCCAGTCCAGTCTGGATCTCATCGACCACGAACAGGGTGCCGTACCGGCGGCACAGCTCCTGCGCGGCCTCGAGGTAGCCGGGCGGCGGCAGCGTCACCAGCCTTCCCTGGATCGGCTCGACGATGAAGGCGGCGACATCGCGCGAGCGCAGCTCGGCCTCAAGGCGGGCCAGATCTCCGAACGGAACATGGGCGCAGCCGGGCAAGAGCGGGCCGAAGCCCTCCTTGAAGAACTCGTCGCCGACGATCGAGAGCGGACCGAGCGTCACGCCGTGAAAGCTCGAGTCGCATGAGATGAACCGTGGCCTGCCGGTGGCGGCCCGCGCGAACTTCATCGCAGTGTCGACGGCCTCGGCGCCCGTGCTGGCAAAGAACGCCGCGTCGAGCCCGGCCGGAAGGCGCGCCGACAAGGCCTCCGCGAGCATGCCGGCGAGCACCGAGTAGTGCAGCTGTACGCCGTCGATCAGGTCCGAGTCGAGCGTCGCGCGCAGCACGGCGCGGATGTCGGGGTGGCCGTGGCCGAGGCTGGCGAAGCCCTCGCCGCTGTGCATGTCGAGGTACGCGCCCCCGTCCTCGTCATAGAGGTAGGAGCCGCTGGCCGAGCGATACGACTTGTCGAAGCCGAGGATGCGAAGCACCTCGACCAGCGATGGGTCCAGGTGCCGTGACGCCAGCTCGAGCGTCTCTCCGGCCCGTGACTGCGCATCGGCCAGGACGCCGAGCGGATCGAGGTCGTGCTCGTTCACGAGCCGGGACGTTGCAGGTCGGGGGTGGGCGTGCGGGACGGATCGGGGGTGGGTGGGCGGGGCGGATCGGGGGTGGGTGGTCGGGGCGGATCGGGGGTGGGTGGGCGGGACCAACGTCCGGAACGACCGCCGGACTTCTCGACCAGCTCGACCCGCTCGATCGTCGCGCCGCGCTCGACGCCCTTGACCATGTCGTAGATCGTCAGCGCGGCGACCGAGCGGCGGTCAGCGCCTCCATCTCGACGCCGGTCTGCGCCGTCGGTTCGCGCCTCGGCGCGGAGCTCGATCAGACCCGCGTCCACGTCGATCGACGCCTCGACACCGACGAACGCCAGCGGCAACTGGTGGCACAGCGGGATCAGCTCGTGGGTGCGCTTGGCCGCCTGGATGCCCGCGATCCGTGCGACGCCGACGACGTCGCCCTTGGGCGCGTTTCCGGCCACGACCAGCTGCGCGGTCTGCGGCGATACCCGGACAAGCGCACGCGCGACGGCGCGGCGCAGCGTCACGTCCTTGTCGGAGACGTCCACCATCTCCGCGCGCCCGTCGGCGTCCAGGTGGGTCAGATCGCTCAAGCTCAAGCGGGCTGAAAACTGCTCTGAGCCGCGGCGATCAGATCCTTGACCGCAGCGACATCGCCGTCGCGCAGCAGCGCGATCGGGTCGGGATCGCCGTTGACGATGCTCTCGAAGAACTCCTTGCGGTCCTGGTAGGTGGGCAGCGTGCCCTTGGCCCAGCCGCGCACATCGTTGAGCAGGATCGCCAGCGTCGCGTAGGGCTCGCCGAACAGCTCGCCGATCTCACGCTTCATGCGCTTGGCCAGCGCCGGCGAGGCGCCCGCCGTGGAGATCGCGACCGCCAGCGGCCCGGTACGCACGATCGCCGGCAGGATGAAGTTGCACAGCGGCGGCACGTCGACGACGTTGACGAGCATCGCCCGCGCCTCCGCGTCGTTGAAGACCTGGATGTTGGCGTCGGTGTCGTCGGTCGCCGCGATCGCGATCAGGCATCCCTCGAGGTCGCCGCTCGCGTACGACCGCCGGTGCCAGGTGATCGAGCCCTCGGCCGCGAGCTCCTGCAGAGCCGGGATCGCTTCGGGCGCGACCAGCACCACATCGGCGTCGCAGGCGAGCAGTCCCTCGACCTTCTCGAGGCCGATGTCGCCGCCGCCGACGACCACGCGCCCTGCGGCCGCTGAGCCGCAGGCAGGCGATGTAGAACGGCGTCGCGAGCATGTCGCGCACGCAGGACTGGTCGCAGATCCCCTTGCGGAACTGACAGACGCACTCCTTGCCGCTGTAGGCCTGAGCCGGCATGGGCAAAAGAGTAGCCACCGCACCTTTATGCGGGATCAGCGATCTACTCGCGTCCGCGGGCCTTGCGGATCGCCTGGAGGCGCTCCCGCTGGAGCGCCTCCGCGTCGTCGGGCACGTAGAAGCGCGCCCCCGCGACGGTCGGTGGCAGCAGCTCCTGGGGCGAGACGTGGCCCGGCGCGGGCGTGTGGGTAGTCGTAGTTGCCCTCGGTGCGGTTGGCCGAGCGGAGGTAGCCGGGCGGCGCCTGGGCGCCGTGGCTCTTGATGTACGCGCGGGCGTCCTTGATCGCCCGCTTGGCGCCGTCGGACTTGGGCGCGAGCGACAGGTAGATCGCGCACTGGGCCAGCGCGTACTCGGCCTCCGGCAGGCCGACGTGCTCGACGGCCGCTGCGGCCGCGGTCGCGACCACCAGCGCCTGCGGGTCGGCGTTGCCGATGTCCTCGGAGGCGAGGATCACCATGCGCCGCACGATGAAGCGCGGGTCCTCGCCGCCCTCGAGCATCACTGCCAGGTAGTAGAGCGAAGCGTCAGGGTCCGAGCCGCGCGTCGCCTTGATCCAGGCGGAGATCGTGTCGTAGTGGTTGTCGGCCTGGCGGTCGTAGCTGATCAGGCGCCCCTGCAGCGCGTCGGCGATCGCCTCGATCGTCACGCGCCCGTCCGGGTCGGCGGCCTCCGCCGCAAGCTCGAGCCCGTTCAGAGCGGCACGGGCATCGCCCTGGGTCCACTCGGCGGCGTACGCCGAGCGCTTCAGGGTCGATGCGCGCGGCGTCGCCGACCTCGCCGCGCTCGACGGCTCTGTCGAGCAGGACGCGCACGTCCTCGGGCGACAGCGCCTCGAGCTCGTAGACCCGCGTGCGCGAGAGCAGCGCCGAGTTGACCTCGAAGTACGGGTTCTCGGTGGTCGCGCCGATCAGCGTCACCAGCCCCTCCTCGACCGCCGGCAGCAGCGCGTCCTGCTGGGCCTTGTTGAAGCGGTGGATCTCATCGAGGAAGAAGACCGTTGCGGCTCCCATCTTGCGGCGCTCGCGGGCGCGCTCGATCACGGCGCGCACCTCGGCGCGTCCTGCCTGCACGGCGCTCTCCTCCTCGAAGGCGGCACCGGAGGCGCTGGCGACGATCCGCGCGAGCGTCGTCTTGCCGGTCCCGGGCGGCCCGTGCAGGATCATCGAGTGCGGGTGGCCGGTCTCGATCGCCCGCCGTAGCGCCGAGCCCTCACCAAGCAGGTTGCGCTGGCCGACGAACTCCTCGAGCGTCTGCGGGCGCATCCGCGTTGAGAGCGGCACCGGCAGCCGCTCGGCAGCCGGGAGTCGCGCCGGCTCGGCTTTGAGGGCCCCGGTTTCGGTCCCGCCCACCCGGGGCGGCCGGCTCCGGGTCGAAGAGGCTGTCCATACAGCTCATTAAACGACTGTGGCCCGCCGTTACCAGCGGGCCACAGTCCAACTCTTGCTTTCGAGGCGCTTACGCCGCCAGGCGCAGAGCCGCCAGATCCGGGTTGCGCGCGAGCGTGGTCAGCGCCCGACGCTCGAGCTCGCCGGCCTGCGAGGTGGTGATCCCGAGCTCGGCGCCGGTCTGGCGGACCGTGCGGGGCTCGTCGCCACCAAGGCCGAAGCGCAGCGAGATCACGTTGCGCTCGAGCTCCGGCAGCTTGGCCAGAACCTCGGCGACCTGGGCGTCACGCCAGTTGTCCGCGGCGTGCTCCTCGGGGCCGCGCTCATCGCTGCGCAGCAGGTCGCCCAGAGCGGTCTCGCCGTCGTCGCCGACCGGCTGATCCAGGCTGGTGATCGCTGCCGACAGCTCGCGCACCTCGGTCACCTGATCGATCGGAAGGTCCGCGACCGCGGCGACCTCCTCGTCGGTGGGCTCGCGGCCGAGCTTGAGAGCAAGCTCGCTCTCGACCTTGCGGACCTTGACCTGACGCTGCGCGACATGAACCGGAACGCGGATCGTGCGACCCGAGTTCTGCAGTCCGCGCTGGATCGCCTGACGGATCCACAGCGTGCCGTAGGTGGAGAACTTGAAGCCCTTGCGCCAGTCGAACTTCTCAACTGCGCGGATCAGGCCGAGCATGCCCTCCTGAACCAGATCCTCCAGCGGAAGACCGTGGCCCTGGTAGCGGCGTGCCTGCGCAACGACCAGACGCAGGTTCGCGTTGATCATGCGGGTCTTGGCCTCGAGGTCACCGCGCTCGATGCGCTTCGCCAGCTCGATCTCCTCGGCGGCCGTCAATAGTTCGTGGGTTCGAGCCTCACGGAAGAAGATCTCCAGCGACTCCATCGAGCCGTCCAGCACCGGCGTGGCCGCGCGGCGACGAGGCGTCCGCGCGTTCAGCGCGGGACCCCGGCGCTCACGCTGCGTGCTCGTGGCGCTTGAGCGGCGCGTGGTGCGCCCGGTCTCCTTCTCGGTGTGCTCGCCCCGTGTGCGGGTCTTAGGTGTCATAGCTCTGTTTCGTTCGCTAATTTGAAGATGATCGAATTATACGTCCACGTAAAGTTTTGTCAAGGTTGCCGGGCTCCCCTGCGAGCGTCGTGTGAGCAACCGCACACAGGCCTGCGGAAGCGTGATTCAGGTGGCGTATGGGTCTATGAATTCCCCGTACGCCATTCCAGAACACTCGACGCGTCGCAGTGATGCGTAAGTGGTTCTGAAGAAGTGGCGAAGAGGGCCTGGCTAGCCCAACCGCAAAGATCGGCGCCCGTGCCGAAAAGCTAACCTCCCGGTGCGCGCCCGGGCCTCAATACGTACCCGCAGACAGATACCCCGAAACCGACGCGTAGGTTACGCGTTTGGTCGGCGCCGGCGCCGCGCGGTCGGCGACGTTCAACCGCTGGCAGCGAGTGAGAGCCGCGGCTCGGCCTGAGTGAGCACGCAGTCGAGCAGGCCCGGGAAGCGCGCTTCGACCTCATGGCGGCGCAGCGAAACGAGCCGCTGCACGCCCTCGGTGCGGGTGTAGGTGAGCCCCGCGTCGCGCAGCACCCGCAGATGGTGCGTGACAGTCGACTTGGAGACGGAGACCTCGAGCCGGCCGCATGACAGCTCGCCATGGGTGCCCAGCAGCCTCACGATCTCGAGCCTGACCGGATCGCTGAGCGCGTGCAGGACATCGGTGAGATGCAACTGCTCGAGGTCGGGATGCGGGATTACGCGCATGGGAGCGTCCGGGCCGGTCACGCCGAACGAGGATAGCTGTGCTCTGTGAAAGTTCTTATGCAGCAGCGCCGGCGGTGCCGAGCGCTGCGAGCGCCTCGGCGTGCAACAGGCCGTTCGTCGCGAGCCCGCTGCCGGCACCCGGGCCCGACGCGCCGCCGAGGCTGGTGAAGCGCCCGCCGGCCTCCTCGACGACGATCGAGACGGCCGCCAGATCCCACAGCGTCGCCTCGGGATCGGTGGCGATCTCAGCGGCGCCCTCGGCCACCAGCATGTACTGCCAGGCATCGCCGACGCCGCGCGTGCGCCAGCAGCGGCGTCCGAGCTCGACCACCTTCTCGAAGCCGCCGATCGCGTCCCACTCCTCGATCCCGCTCCACGCGAACTGGGCGCTGCTCAGCTGGTCGATCTTCGAGACGTGGATCCGGCGGCCGTCGGCGAACGCGCCCTGCTCCCGCACCGCCCACCAGCGCTTCTTCAGCGCCGGCATCGAGACCATGCCGAGCTTGACGTCGCCGTCCTCGAGCAGCGCGATCAGCGTGGTCCACGTGTCCATCCCGCGCACGTAGCTCTTGGTGCCGTCGATCGGGTCGATGACCCACGCGCGCCCGGGCTCGTCGGACGAGCTCGACGCCGCCGAACTCCTCGCCGATGACCCGGTCCTGCGGCCGCGCGCTGCCCAAGGCAGCTCGCGCAGCGCGAGCTCGACGCGCTTGTCGGACTCGGACACCGGCGTCAGGTCGGGCTTGGTCTCGACCTCCAGATCCTCGGCGCGGTAGCGCGCCATCGTGATCGTCGTCGGCGATGTCGGCGAGCTCGAAGGCGAGCTTCAGGTCGTCGTCGTACTGGGTGGCCACGGGCCGGGATCCTAGTACGCCTGCGGCCGATGGCTGACGTGACGTGCGCGCAGTTGGCGAGGACCTGCAGGCCGAGACCACCGAGGTGCTGCAGCGGCTGATCCGCTTCAACACCGTCAACCCGCCCGGCAACGAGCGCGCCGCGATCGAGTACCTCGAGGCCTACGTCCGCGAGGCGGGCTTCGAGACCGAGCTGCTGGCCGCCGAGCCGGAGCGCCCGAACCTGATCGCGACGCTGCGCGGCCGCGCCGATGGGCCGACGATGGTCTACCTCGGCCACGTGGACACCGTGCTCGCCCACGCCGACGACTGGGAGCACGACCCGTGGGCGGCCGACGTGGCCGACGGCTTCGTCTGGGGGCGCGGCGCGGTCGACATGAAGAACCAGGTGGCCGCCGAGGCGGTCGCCGCCGTGACGCTCGCGCGCAGCGGCTGGCGCCCCGAGCGCGGGCACGCTGAAGCTCGTGTTCGTCGCCGACGAGGAGACGGGCGGCGAGGTCGGCGCCCGCTGGCTGACCCTGGAGCATCCCGACAAGGTCCGCTGCGACCTGCTGATCAACGAGGGCGCCGGCAGCCCGTTCGAGTTCGAGGGCAACGCGCTACTACGGCGTCTGCTGCGGCGAGAAGGGGATCTTCCGCTTCAAGCTGACCGCCAACGGCATGGCCGGGCACGCCTCGATGCCGCGGCTCGGCGACAACGCGCTGCTGAAGCTGGCGCCGGTGATCGAGGCGCTGCGCCCCGGCTTCTCGGGCTACGACACGACCGAGGCGCCACTGCTGATGCTGGAGGCGCTGGGCCTAATCCGGCGGACGTCCCGGCGTCGATCGGCACGGCTCGGAGTGGCGGAGCCACTGCTGCCGGTGATGGTCGAGCCGATGCTGTGCGTGACGCTGACCCCGACGATGGTCGCCGCATCGGAGAAGATCAACGTGATCCCGGCGCGCGCCTACGTGAAGGTCGACTGCCGCGTGCCGCCCGGACTGGGAGAGGACGTCGCGCTGAAGCGTCTGCGCGAGCTGCTCGGTGAGACCGCCGCCACCGTCGACATCGAGTTCACCGAGAAGGTCTACGGCTATCAGTCACCCGCGCGCAGCGAGCTGATGGACGCGATCGAGCGGTGGATCGAGCGCGTCGACCCGGGCGCCCGCGCGGTCCCGGTGCTGCTTGCCGGGCTACTCGGACTCGAGCCACTTCCGCGCCGCCTTCCCGGACCTGATCGCCTACGGCTTCTTCCCGCACCGCCACCAGATGCTCGGCCGAGACCGAGCCGCTGATGCACAACGCCAACGAGCGCATCGACGTGCGCGACCTGGGCTACGCGGCGGGGTTCTACGCGGATCTGGCGCGCGAGCTGCTCGGCTGAGGCTGAGTCAGTCGACGGAGCTGGGTACTGGAGTTGCCCTTTGGCTATCGGGCAACTCCGCTGAAGCGCCCACCGGTCCGTCCGATGAGGTGTCGCGTCGAGTGCGGGACGAGCGTGAGCAGCACGGCAACGACGCCGATCGCCCCACCGACGCCGAGCACCGTGCGGGCGCCGAAGACGCTCGCCAGCGGGCCCGACAGCGCAAAGCCGAGCGGCAGCAGTGCGAGCGATCCCATCCAGTCGTAGGAGCTGACGCGCGACAGCGCCGCGCGGCGGGATGTGGCGCGCCAGCGACGTCTCCCAGATCACCATGAAGAGCCCGCTCTGGACGCCCGCCAGGCACATCCAGATACCGACCAGCGCCCGCGGGAACGCGAGCGCGACAACCACCGACATGCCGGGCCACACGCCCGCCAGCAGGAGCCCGTCGCGCAGCGGACGGCGCGAGCGCCAGACCGAGCCGATCGCGGAGCCCACGACCGAGCCAACCCCGTAGAGCGCGACGAACACCCCAAACAGGCCGACCTCCCCGTAGGCGTCGCGCACGACCAGCGGGCCCAACGCCTCCCAGGTCGCGTAGGAGCACATCAGCACCACACTGAAGGCGCTGATCGTCACCCACACCCAGGGGCGCGATGAGACCTCGCGGAAGCCGGCGCGAAGGCCGTGAAGGACGCTCTCCTGGCGCGCCACCTGCTGCGCCTCGCCCCGAGCGCGCGGGCGGATCGGCAGCAGCGTGATCGCGCTGACCAGGAACGTTGCCGCGTCGATCGCGAATGCCTCGCCCGCCCCGATCGTCAACACGAGAACCGTGGCCAGCGACGGGCCGAGGACCATCGAGAGGTTCCATGCTCCCTCGGTGAGCGCCCGCGCCGCCTGGAGCTCGTCCTCGGGCACGGTCTGCGGCAACAGGCCTGTGTAGGCGGGCTGGAAGAACGCCCACGCCGCACCGAAGATCACCTCAGGAAGGCGATCTCCCAGATGCGCGCGCTGCCGACGAGGATCAGCACGGCCAGAACCGCCTGTGAGGCACAGCGGACCAGGTCGCTGGCAATCATCACGCGGTGGCGTGGCAGGCGGTCTGCCCAGACGCCGCCGAACAGCACCAGGGCCACCAGCGGCACGGTCTGGGCAGCGAGGATCAGACCGAGGTCGGTGGCGGACCCGGTCGTGCGGGTGATGTAGATCGCCATCGCCACGCCGACCGCGTTTGAGCCGAGGCTGCTCACAGCCTGCCCCCAGAACAGCAGTCGAAAGTCGCGGTGGCGCAGCACCGCCGGTGCTCTCCTCAGAGACCCCATCGCCGAGCGACGTTACCGATGGCCGAGAACTCTCAGAGCGCCGTATCGGCGAAGAGGTCGATCCCGCGGCCGGCCGCATGGGCGACCAGGATCTGGCTGAGCTGCGCGCTTAGTGCGAGGCGATGATCGACAGATAACGGTTCGAGCAGCGACTCGATGTCCTCAGTGAAGCCGGCGCCCACCTGCTGGACGAGCGCTCTGCCTTGGTCGGTGAGCCTGACACGAATCGAGCGGCGATCGATCTGCGAGGGCACCCGGCGGACCAGCCCACGCCGCTGGGCACGGTCGATCAACCCAGAGGTGCTGGACTTGTCGAGTCCGAGCAAGCGGGCGAGCTCGTTCATCGTCGGCGTGCGGTCGCGCAGGATCCCAAGCAACCGCGTCTGGATCAGGGAGAGCCCGTGCTCGCCCGCGCGTCGCTCCAGCGTGCCCTGCACCAGGAACGAGATCTGCGCGAGTGCGTCGACGTCATCGAGTTCGGGAGCCATGGGCAAGAGTCTAGTTGACATTAGTACGTGTTACCAACTATCTTAGTTCGTGATACGTACCAAGAAGGGAGACGCTGATGCCCAAGCGCTCCGATCGCAGCCGCGGGCTCGACTGGATTCAGATCGGGGCAGTCGCCGGTGCGACGCTCGAGCTTCCCTCCGCCGCGCTGCGCTCGACCAACCTGCGCCTGCAGGGCAGCGGCCAGGGGTCAGTCTCACCGAGCGACTACCTGGCGGAACTGCCGTCGCTCGTCTCCGAGCTCCAGACCGGCGTCAACTTCGTCACGCCACGACCGCGGCCGCTGGCGGAAGTCGACCAGGCCTGGCTGGAGCCGGAGCCAGCGGGCGAGCGGACCGTACTCATCGCCTAGCAGCGGCCATCGAGGTCGTCGGCCAAGCGGGCCGACGACCGAACCGGCCCGCTCCCAGGGCCCTTAGACTCGCGGCCTATGACAGCGCCCTCGCGAGTGCGCCTCGACCCCGAGGTCTTCCGCCTGCCGGTCGACCGGCTGCGCGAGGGGTATTACTCGGACGCCTACTTCGTCTACACCAAGCAGCTTCTGGAGGACGTCGGCCACCGCCCGCGCGTCCTGATGCAGGTCTTCCAGAAGCAGCAATCGCTGCTCGGCGGGATCGACGAGGCGATCGCGGTGCTGAAGCTGGCGGCGGGGTTCCTGGCTGCCGACGGTGAGTGGGTGTCGGGCTGGGACCAGCTGGAGGTGCGCGCCCTGTACGAGGGCGAAGCGATCTCACCGTGGGAGACGGTGCTGACGATCGAGGGTGACTACGCCCTGTTTGCGCACCTGGAGACGGTCTATCTGGGCTCGCTGGCGCGGCGCTCGCTGATCATGCGCAACGTCGACGCGGTGGTGCGGGCCGCGCAGCGACAAGCCGATCCTGTACTTCCCGGCCCGACACGACCACTGGCTCGTCCAGACCGGCGACGGCTGGGCAGCACACGTCGCCGGAGCGATCGGCGTCTCGACCGACGCGCAGGCCTCCTGGTGGGGCGGGCGTGGCGTCGGCACCGTTCCGCACGGGCTGATCGCCGCCTTCTACGGCGATACCGTCAAGGCGGCACAGGTCTTTGCCGAGCGCTTCCACGACGAGATGAACATCACCGTGCTCGTCGACTTCGAGAACGACTCGGTGCGCACCGCCGTGGAGGTCGCGGACGCACTCGGCCCGAAGCTCTGGGGCGTGCGGCTCGATACCTCGGAGCGGATGGTCGACAGGTCGCTGTTTGACTCGATGGGTGAATTCGATCCGCGCGGCGTCAACCCGCAGCTCGTCCACAACGTCCGGCAGGCGCTGGACGACGCCGGCTATCCGGGCGTGAGGATCGTCGCGAGCGGCGGCTTCACGGCCGAGAAGATCGAGCAGTTCGAGGCCCTCGGGGTGCCGGTGGATGCCTACGGCGTCGGCTCCTCGCTGATCCGCGGCCAGAACGACTACACCGCCGACGTGGTGCTGGTCGACGGTGTGCCGTGCGCAAAGGCCGGCCGCGAGCACCGGCCGAACCCGCGACTCGAGCGCGTGTCCTGAATGCTTGGGGCGCTCGATCACACCGGCATCGCGGTGGCCGATCTGGATCAGTCGATCCCGTTCTACCGGGACGTGCTGGGCATGCCGCTCGTACACCGCGAGACGATCCCCGAACAGGGCGTCGAGGCGGCGCTGCTGGACGTCGGCGACTCCCACGTCGAGCTGATCGCACCGCTCGGGCCCGACACCGGCGTGGCGCGCTTCCTCGAGCAGCGCGGACCGGGGCTTCATCATGTGGCCTACCGAGTCGACGACATCGAGGCGGCGCTGGCTAGTCTGTCGGCGGCAGGCGTAAGGCTGATCGACGAGCGGCCACGCCTCGGGATCCGCGGCTCACGGGTGGCCTTCCTGCATCCGTCGGCCGCAGGCGGGGTGCTGACCGAGATCGTCGAGCCGGCCGACCATCAGTGACCAGTGACGTCCGAGGAGCTTCGATATGAGCAGTGACGACAAGCCCCAGAAGATCAGCATCGGCTTTCACGGCGGCCAGATGCTGGCCGCGCGCGTGCGCGGGCCAGAGCTCGTGCGGCTGCGCGAGGCGCTGGGAAAGACCGGTGGCTGGCATGAGCTGACCGCGGTGGACGGCGTCGTGGTGTTCGATCTCACCCGGGTCGACTACCTGCTGGTGGACGTCGACGAGCACCGGGTCGGGTTCTGAGCTCCGTATCCCAATCGCTCGGTCCAGCACTCGAGCTGGACCGAGCTCTGCTGCGGCTGCTGCGCGAAAGCGGCCACGATCATGCGCGGATAGTGAAGGCGATGGCCGCGTTCTCGCGCACGGGCGAGCACGCGGCCTGCTGGTTTGTGCTGGGCGCGTTGGGCGTGGCAATGAGTGCTCCGGGGTCGCAGCGACGGCGCGCATTCAAGCGCGGGATCGGGGTGACCGGTATCGCCTACGGGCTCAATTACGCCGTGAAGCTGACGGTCAAACGCAGGCGCCCGGAGTTCGAGGATCTTCCGCCCCTGACCACGGTCGTCTCCGACCTCTCGTTCCCAAGCGCCCACGCGACCACCTCCTTCGCCGCCGCGGCCGCCTACAGCCGCGCGCTGCCGCTTGCCTCTCCGCTGTTCTACGGTGCAGCGACGATGTTCGCCCTGAGCCGCCCCTACCTCGGAGTGCACTACCCGAGCGACGTGCTCGCGGGTGCCGCGGTCGGCACCGTGACCGGGAGGCTGCTGCGGTGCCAATGAAGGTCGGCATCGTCGGCATGCCCAACGCCGGCAAGTCCTCACTGTTCAGCGCGCTCACGGGCGTCGCCGCCGAGGCAGCCAACTACCCGTTCACGACGATCGAGCCCAACGTCGCGGTCGTGCCCGTCGAGGACGAGCGCATGAACCAGGTTGCCGACACGGTCAAGGCCTCCAAGATCGTGTGGGACACGATCGCCTTTCACGACATCGCCGGCCTGGTGGCCGGCGCCCACAAGGGTGAGGGCCTGGGTAACCAGTTCCTGGCCAACATCCGTGAAACCGACGCGCTGTTGCACGTCGTACGCGCGCACACGGATAGCGGGATCGTGCACTCCGAGGGCAGCGTCGACCCGATGCGCGACATCTCCACGATCGAGACGGAGCTGATCTACGCAGACCTGGAACAGGCCGAACGGCGACTGGACCGAGTCGTGCGCCAGGCACGCGGTGGCGATAAGCATGCGATCGCCGAGCAGAAGTGGCTCGAGCAGGTGATCGTCGCGCTGCAGGAGGGCAAGCCGGTGCGCACTGTGCCCGTGCCTGACGACGCCCCCGACGTCCAGGCGCTGCTTGGATCGCTGACCTCGAAGCCGGTGCTGTTCGTCGCCAACATCAACGAGGGCGAGATCGAGGTTCCGGCCGAGATCGCCGCATATGCGGAGTCACACGGTGCGCGCGCGGTCGCGGTGTCAGCGCGGCTCGAGGCCGAACTGGGAGCGCTGAGCCCGGAGGACGCCGCGGAGATGCGCGCGGACCTGGGCCTCGCCGAGTCGGGCCTGCAGACGGTCGTACGCGGCGCCTTTGGACTGCTCGACCTGATCGCGTTCTTCACCGCCGGCGAGGACAAGCCGGCCCAGACCTGGCATCTGCGCCGCGGGCTCACCGCCTGGCACGCCGCTGGGCAGATCCATTCGGACATCCAGAAGGGCTTCGTCCGCGCCGAGGTCGTCTCCTGGGACGCACTCGTGCGGTACGGCGGCTACAGCGGCGCGCGTGAGAACGCGGCGCTGCGGCTCGAGGGGCGCGACTACGTGATGAACGACGGTGACGTGATCACCGTCAAGTTCACGCCCTGAGACCTGCGCGCTCGGCGACGGCGTCGCGTTTGCCGAGACCTGCGCGCTCGGCAACGGCGTCGCGCTTGCCGACACCGGGCTACTGGGTTCGGGTCCATGGCGCGGCGTTCCGTGTGTGGCGGCTGGTTGAATCCGGCTCCATGTCCTCAGTTGCGCGTCGCGCTTCCAAGTCACTGCCGGGCCTACTCCCCGAGGCCGGCCCGGGTGAGGTGCTGGTCTGGACCGACGGCGCCTGCCAGCGCAACCCCGGCCCCGGCGGCTGGGCCGCGCTGGTCTGCTGGGATGACGGCGTCGTCGAGGAGCGCAGCGGCGGGCTTGCGCTGACGACCAACAACATCATGGAGATGACCGCTGCGCTCGAGGGGCTGCGCGCCGTCCCGCCCGGCTCGCGGGTCTGCGTCGTCACCGACTCCCGTTACCTGCACGACGGCATGACCTCGTGGATGGCCGGGTGGAAGCGCAAGGGCTGGAAGACGGCCGCCGGCGACCCGGTCAAGAACAAGCAGATCTGGATCGAGCTCGAGGCCGCCTCCAGCGACCACGAGCACGTGCGCTGGCACTGGATCAAGGGGCACGTGGGGCATCCGCTGAACGAGCGGGCTGACGTGTTGGCGGTAGCGGCGATTCAGAGCGCCGTTGGGTAGTGGTTGATGGCTTCGTTGATCGCTTGCTATATGTCGAGTCTCGACGTATAGTGGCGCCGTGGAACTACGCCCGCCGAGCTACTTCGCGTTGGCAGCGCTGATCGACGGCCCCCTGCACGGGTACGCGATCGCGCAGCGCGCCCGAGAGCTGTCGGACGGACGGGTGCGACTTTCCACCGGGACGCTGTATGCGCTGCTCGAGCGAGCCACCGAGGAATCGCTGGTCATCGCCGGCGAGCCGTACGTCGTCGATGGACGGCATCGGCGCGACTATTCGCTCACGCCGGCAGGTAGGTCCGTGCTCGCCGAGGAGGCCGGGCGCCTGGCCTCGGCAGCAAAAACCGTGTCGGCCCGGTTGCAGGCAACCTCCGGAGTGGTGACCGCGTGATGCGCGCGTGGCTGGGGCGGCTCGCGCTGCGTGCCTACCCCCGCGACGTGGCCCGGTCTCATGGTGAGGAGATGCTCAGCACGATGCTCGACGTCGGAGCGGAGTCCCGCCTGGTCTTCGCTTTCGACCTGATCTCCCTGGTGGTCGGCGGGCTGCGTGAGCGGACCCGCGGGGTAGCGAGCAGCGGTACACGTCAGCTCATCACCGATGCGTGCAGCATTGGACTAGTCGTCTTTCTCGTCGTACCCATGGCTGAACTGCTGGGACGGCTCGCGGACTTTTATGACTTTTATTCGGCCCAACAGTTGTTGGTCACCCTAATCATCTGCGTTTCAGTCCCACTGCTGTTGGTCGGCTTCAACCGTGCCGTTGGCATCATCGGGTCGTTCGCCATCGCGGTTGGTGTTTGGATCACGATCCAACAAGGGCATCCGGCACTGGTCGATGTGCTCAACCCGTTTGCGACGATGGCGATCCCCGCCCTGTGCTGCCTGGTCCTGATCGGCGATCGCAGGCGACGGCCACCGCGTCCCCGGCGGCTGCTGTGGTTGGTGGTGCCTGTTTTGCTCGCGATCCTGCTTCCCAGGGGTCCGTTCGCCGACCACATCCTGGGGCTGGACTACCAGGAGGCGTTCCTCGTGTTGGTCACCGGCATCGGCGTGTTGCGCCTGCCGTGGGACCCGCGGCTTGCGCTCGGCTGCGGGCTGGTATGGGCCGGTAGCGCGCTCCGCATCATCTACGTCGACATCGGATTCCATTCCGGCGTGACCCAGACCACCGTCCTCTGGCTGGCCGCATGCATTCTCTGCGCAGCCGCCGTCCGGCTGGCGCTGATGCGGCGCGCCCGCCCCGACTGACTCGATTCCGCGGCCCCTGGCTGCACAATGCTCTGCTGATGCAAGAGCGTCTCCGCGCATGGATTGGCGCCCTACTCGTGCTGGCGGTCACACTCGTGGCGGTGGGACTGGACCTGTTCGACCGGTCGGTCCGTGTCTACTGGTACCGGCACCCGTTCACCTCGTCGATCGTGTCGGGGGTGCTGGTGCTGCTCCTGACGGTCCTGCTCGTGGATCAGGTGAACCGGCTGCGCAGAATCAAGAACCAGTCGCGCGCCATCGCCGCCCAGTCCGCGGTGATCCTTGCACAGGCGGAACGAGCCGCCGACGCGGTCAAGCGCTCCACGAACTCCGATGACGATCGTGACGAGGCGTCGCAGGAGCTGCGCACCTACATGCAGATGCTGCTCACGAGCACGCCGGTTCTGATCGACGCCAGCACGTCCCGAGCATTCCTGGAAGTGGCCCAACACACAGCCGCGGAGTTGTACCGCGAGACGCGCGTCATTGCCGATCACGGACATGCAGAGGACCACAAGAAAGTGGACGCCGCCGTCCGGGATTTAAAGCAGGCAGCAGCGCCGCTCCTGAAGCCGCTCAACCGCGATCAGCGCTCAGCCGTAGCCTCCGACGACGTCGCACCGGGAGACTCCTGAACCACACCACCGATAGCGGTGGCTGATTGTCACTGTCCGCGCACGTAGCCGGCGGCCATCCGCCCGAGCTCGAAGGTCGCCGTGCCCGTCGTCACCACCGGGTCGTTCGCGGCGAAATCCCGCAGCGCCTGTTCGTCGTCGGTCTCGACGACTGCAAGGCCGTAGGAGCCGTCATCGGTGAGGATCGGCCCGAACACGACCATCTCGCCGCGCTCGAGATAAGGCGCCCAGTGCGCAGCGTGGCGACCCATGATTTCGCGTTCCGCGTTGGTGATGGTCTGCGCGAAGCTCGGACGCGGAGCGATCAGGCGTAGCACGAAGGTCGACATGGGCCGGACTTTATCTCCGCAGGTCATCAGCGGCGAGTCTGACTGTGAGATACCTATTCTCGGTGGCCAGATGGCACCGACCGATACAGCAGGACTTAACGAGCTGACCTTGCGGGACGAGCTGCGTCTTCGGCGCCAGGCGCGCCGGCTTCGCGGGGGCAATCAGGAAGACCGTGCGCGCTTCGAGAAGCAGCTTGCGGCGGCGCAGGCTCGAGTGGAGCGACGCCGCGCGTCGGTCCCTGAGATCACCTATCCGCCGCAGCTGCCGGTATCAGCACGTCGTGACGACCTGCTGGCTGCGATCCGGGACCACCAGGTCGTTGTGGTCGCGGGTGAGACCGGTTCGGGGAAGACGACCCAGCTGCCAAAGATCTGTCTCGAGCTCGGTCGTGGCGTGCGCGGCGCGATCGCCCATACCCAACCGCGACGGATCGCTGCGCGGACCGTGGCCCAGAGGATCGCCGACGAGCTGGACGTGCCGCTGGGCGGCGCCGTCGGCTACGCGGTTCGTTTCGACGATCGCGGCTCGGAGGACACCCTGATCCGTCTGGTCACCGATGGTCTGCTGCTCGCCGAGATCCGCCGCGACCCGCTCCTGCGTCGCTACGACACGGTGATCGTCGACGAGGCGCACGAGCGCTCGCTCAACATCGACTTCCTCCTCGGATGCCTGCACCGGATCCTGCCCCGGCGCCCCGATCTCAAGCTGATCATCACGAGTGCGACGATCGACCCAGAGCGCTTCAGCAGGCATTTCGGCGATGCGCCGATCGTTGAGGTCTCGGGCCGGACCTATCCCGTCGAGGTTCGCTACCGGCCGCCTGGAGAAAACGAGGAGATGCTCGACGCGCTGGCGGACACGGTCGCGGAGCTGCTCGCCGAGCGCGACGGCGACCTGCTCGCATTCTTCTCAGGGGAGCGGGAGATCCGTGACGCGGCAGAGCTGCTCAGCGGACGGCTCGGGCCGAACGTGGAGGTCCTGCCGCTCTACTCGCGGCTCGCGGCCTCCGACCAGCAGAAGGTGTTCGCCAGCGGGCGAAGACAAAGGGCTCGCCGCGTGGTGCTCGCCACCAACGTCGCCGAAACGTCTGTGACGGTCCCCGGCATCCGCTTCGTGGTCGATACCGGCCTGGCGCGGATCTCGCGCTACAGCGCGCGCCTCAAGGTGCAACGGCTGCCGGTCGAGCCGATCTCGCGTGCCTCGGCGGACCAGCGCAAGGGGCGCTGCGGCCGGGTCGCCGACGGGATCTGCGTTCGGCTGTACTCCGAAGAGGACTTCAACGCACGGCCGGAGTTCACCGACCCTGAGGTCCTGCGCACGAACCTCGCGAGCGTGATCCTCCAGATGGCAGCGCTCGGGCTTGGAGAGATCGAGGAGTTCCCGTTTCTCGAGCCGCCCGACCGCCGTCAGGTGCGCGACGGCGTCGCTCTGCTTCACGAGCTCCGGGCCTTGGATCCATCGGCTGCCGAGCCGCTGACTGCGCTGGGACGCAAGCTCGCGCAGCTTCCGGTCGACCCCCGCCTGGGCCGCATGGTGATCGAGGCAGACCGGCTCGGCTGCGCCCGGGAGGTGATCGTCATCGTCGCCGCTCTGTCGATCCAGGATCCGCGTGAGCGGCCTGCCGAACAGCAGGCTCAGGCCGACCAGCTCCACGCTCGCTTCACCGACAAGACGTCGGACTTCCTCGCATACCTGAGCCTCTGGCGGTACCTGCGCTCGCTCGAGGGCGAGCTCTCGCGGTCGCAGGTACGCAAGCGCTGCAAGGCTGAGTATCTGCATTACCTACGCATCCGCGAGTGGCAGGACCTCGTCGCACAGCTCGAGGACGCGGCCCGCGAGGTCGGACTGACGTTGAACGACGAGCCCGGCGAGGGGCCGGGGATACAAACCGCGCTGCTGGCCGGGCTGCTCTCGCACGTGGGGATGAAGGCCGGCGCGACCCGTGAATACACAGGTGCGCGCGGGGCGAAATTCGCGATCTTCCCCGGCTCGGTGTTCGCACGCCGCGGCCCGACATGGGTGATGGTCGCCGAGCTCGTGGAGACGACACGATTGTGGGGCAGGACCGCGGCGCCGGTCGATCTCAGGCAGGTCGAACCGCTGGCCGAGCACCTCATCAAACGCTCCTACGGTGAGCCTCGCTGGGAGCGTCACCGCGCAGCCGTCGTGGCCCCTGAGCGGGTGACGTTGTACGGCCTCCCGATCGTCGCGTCGCGGACCGTGCAGTACGGGCGGATCGACCCAGCTGCCGCGCGGGAGCTGTTCATCCGCCGCGCGCTGGTTGAGGGCGATTGGGACCAGCATCACGCGTTCATGCTCGAGAACGAACGCCGCGTGGCGGAGGTTGAGGCGCTGGAGGCCCGGGCACGCCGGCGTGACCTGCTCGCGACCGAGGCGGCGCGCGCGGCGTTCTTCGAGGAGCGGGTGCCCGAGGACGTAGTGAGCGGACGCCACTTCGACAGCTGGTGGAAGCAGACGCGTCGGTCACAGCCGGCGTTGCTGGACTACCCGATGGACCTTCTGATCCAGGGCGATGTCGCGGCTCACGGTCGCGACCGGCCGTCGATCTGGAAGCAGGGCTCGCTGGAGCTGGCGCTCTCCTACCGGTTCGAGCCCAGCTCGGCCGCTGACGGCGTATCCGTTCACATCCCATTGTCAGCGCTCGGATCGATTCGGGAGACGAACTTCGAGTGGCTCGTGCCCGCCTTCCGCGAGGAGCTGGTCGTTGCGCTGCTGCGCTCGTTGCCGAAGTCACTGCGCACGCCGCTCGTGCCGATTCCCGACACCGCCGCCGCGTTGTCGGCCGACATCCCCCCGCGCTCCGGGCCGTTGCTCGAGGTACTCGCCGCGGCGGTTGAGCGGTTGCGGGGTGTCCGAATCGGTGCCGACGACTGGTCACTGGCCGCGCTGCCCGCGCACCTGCGGATGACCTTCGCGATCGAGGATGACGACGGAACACCGCTGGCGTCCGGCCAGTCGCTCGATACGTTGCGCGATGAGCTGCGGCCGCTGCTGAAGTCTCGCCTGCAACAGACGGTGCCGGCGCTCGCGCGACATGGGATGCGCAGCTTCGAGATCGAGTCGCTGCCACGCACCATCGACCTCCCCGGCGGCCTTCGGGGCTTTCCGGCGCTCGTCGACGAGGGCGACACGGTCGGGATCCGGATCTGCGAGAGCGTCGGCGAGCAGAGCGCGACGATGGCGCGGGGCACCCGGCGGCTGCTGCACCTCACCGTCCCCTCCCCGCGCAACTGGGTGACCGGCCAGCTCGGGCCACAGCTGACGCTCGCCCTCGCCGCCGCGCCACACGGGACTCTGGACGCGACGCTCGAGGACGCCATCAACGCCGCTCTGGACGCCTGCGTCGAGAGCGGCGGCGGGCCGGCGTGGGACGCCGAGGCGTTCACGGTACTTCGCGAGCACGTCCGCGGCGAGGTCCGACCCACGACGCTCGACGCTTTGCGCGCGCTCGGCCAGATCCTCGAGGCTGCGCGAACGGTCCGTGAGCAGCTCGACGCGCTTCCGGCGACTTCCGTCTTTGGTCCCGCACGAGAGGACGTTGCTCGCCAGCTCGGCCGGCTCGTCTACCCGGGAATGCTCACCGTTGCCGGTCTCGCGCGGCTGGGCGACGTCGAGCGCTACCTCCGCGCCGCCGCAAAGCGCCTCGAGCGGCTTCCGAGCCACGTCATCGCCGACAGCCAGCGCATGTCGGCGATCCACGAGCTGGAGGCACAGGCCAGCGGGCGGCGTGATGTGCTGTGGCTGATCGAGGAGCTGCGCGTCGCCCAGTTCGCGCCGGGCCCGAACGTCCGGCCCGGGGCGACCGTGAAGCGCGTACGCGAGGCCCTTGCTCGCAGCCACTGAGCCCGGAGGTGGGGCCCTCGACTGCGCACGGGTGACCTAGGATCTGATCATGGACTTTGAACTAACCCGCATCGATGGGCAGCCGCTGGCTGGCAGTGAGCTCAGCGAAAAAGCCGTGCTGATCGTCAACGTCGCGTCGCGCTGCGGGCTCACGCCGCAGTACGAGGGCTTGGAACGGCTACAGCAACGCTACGGTGACGCCGGTTTCACCGTCCTTGGCGTCCCATGCAATCAGTTCGCCGGCCAGGAGCCGGGCACACCCGAAGAGATCCAGCAGTTCTGCTCGGCGACGTACGGTACGACGTTCCCGATGACCGAGAAGCTCGACGTCAATGGTCAGCACAGCCATCCGCTCTATGAGTGGTTGACCGCGGCAACTGATGCGGACGGCGAGGCCGGAGAGGTGCAATGGAACTTTGAGAAATTCCTGGTCTCGCCCTCGGGTGAGATCGTGGCGCGCTTCAGACCAGCCGTTGCGCCCGAGGACGAGCAGGTCATCAGCGCGATCGAGAGCGTCCTGCCGTGACGACGGTGGGTGCCAGGGAGGTCAGGGTTGGTGACCGGCTGCGCTCTCGCGACGGTACCGAGATGACCGTGACCCGCATTGACGTGGGCTTCCTCGGCCGACCCGAGATGCTCGCGTTCGTGGAGGACTCAGCGCGGCAGTGGTTCAAGCTGCCCGCGCCGGGTGATGGCGACGTCGAGCTGGTCGGGCGCGAGGACGGCTAGCCGCGGAGCTCGGGCAGGACCTTCTCGCCGAGCATCGCCGCCGTGCTTACGGGGTCGGCGTCGGTCGACATGCCGCCACCGCTCATCATGATGATGACCTCGGTGAATCCCGCGTCGGCAAAGCCGCGCACGCGGTCGACGATCTCGGCTGGATCGCCACCGGCCGGAACCTGGACCGAGCGGCGGATCTCGCTGGGGTCACGACCGATGGCTGCGCAGGCCTGATCGAGCTCCTGTGACGCCGCAACGGCGTTCTCGACCGTGCGACCAGCGTTGCCGCTGACGTTCCAGACGTCGGCGTGCCGCGCCGTCAACTTGAGCATGGTCGGGCCGCCCGAACCAACCCAGATCGGTGGGTACGGCTTCTGGATCGGCTTTGGATTTGCGACCGCGTTACGCATCGTGAAGTAGCGGCCCTCGAAGTTCGTTCGCTCCTGCGTCCACAGTGATCTGATCACCTGGAGCCCCTCGGAGAAGAGCCCGACCCGGTGATCGAGGCCGGAGATCCCGTACATCTCGTGCTCGTTGGCCGCCCAGGCGGCGCCGATCCCGAATTCGAGACGGCCATCCGACAGATGGTCGACGGTGGTGGCGATCTTGGCCAGAAGCGCCGGGTTTCGATAGGTGATCCCGGTCACCAGCAGGCCAATGCGAACGTGACTGGTCGCGATCGCCATCCCAGCAAGCAGCTCCCATCCGTCGAAGATCGGCCGATCCTCACCTATGGGGCCGATCGTCGCGAGGTGATCCATCGCCCAGCAGTGGTCGAAACGCGCCTCGTCGGCGATCTTCCAGATGGCTTTGTAGCTCTCGATCGGAGCGTCCTGGGAGAGCTTGATCCCGACTCGCAACGGTTGCGTCATCGCTTCTCCTCCGCGTTTGTCAGTTGAACTAGAACGAGATGGCCTGGTTCGCGCCTCGGCGGCGCGCCTCGTCTGCTGAGACGATCTCACGACCAAACGGTCGCACCGAAACGTTGATCAGCTTGAAGTTCGCGAGCCCGAGCGGGATGCCGATGATCGTGAGGCACAGCAGAGCGCCCGTGATCAGGTGAAGCACGGCGAGCCACCAGCCGCACAGGACGAACCACAGAAAGTTTCCCACGGTCGAACCCAGGCCCTTGTTCGGCTGGCGCACGACGGCGCGTCCAAACGGCCATACACCGAAGAATGCGATTCGCAGCGCCGCGACACCGAACGGAATCGTCACGATCAACACGAAGCACACCAGCGCCGCGAAGGCGTACCCGATGAACAGCCAAAAGCCGGCCAAGACGAACCAGATGATGTTCGCCACCAAGCGCATTGCCGCGAGTCTAAGCGTCGCGACCAGTCGACCAAGGGACTGAGGCTTCGAGATAGGCTGTCTGCGTGAGCTTGGCGTTCCTGCTGACGTCTCTGGTAATCGTTGCCATGCCGGGCACCGGGGCACTCATCACCGTCTCAGCCGGAATCTCACGCGGCGCGCGGGCGAGCGTGGTGGCGGCGCTCGGATGCACTCTGGGCATCGTCCCGCATCTCGTAGCCGCGGTGAGCGGGACGGCGGCGCTGCTGCGCGCGAGCGGTGTCGCGTTTGATCTGCTCAGGCTCATTGGGGTCGCCTACCTCTTGTGCATGGCCGTCGTGACGTGGCGCGATCACAGCGAACTCGTGGTGCAGGACCGTCAGCCACCGCGCCGCGCGGGCCGGGCGATCGGCTCCGCGGTATTGGCCAATCTGCTCAACCCGAAGTTGACTGTCTTCTTCTTCGCGTTCCTGCCGCAGTTCGTTCCGGCACACACGCCGGGTGCGCTCGAGCGGCTGTTGCTGCTCAGTGGGGTGTTCATGGCGATGACGTTCGTCGTGTTTGTCATCTACGGCGTAGCCGCCTCCGCGCTGCGCCGCCACGTGATCGAGCGGCCCAGGGTCGTCCAGCGAGTCCGCAGAGTATTCGCCGCCTCCTTCATCGGGCTCGGCGTGAAGCTCGCGATGACCTCGCGCTGAACGCTCGATCAACCGGGAGCGACGAGAACTTCGGCAACTGCCTCGAGCAGGCGCTAGCGCTGCCCGGCGTCGAAGCGACGGCGGTCGCGCTTGGTCGGACGACCGCCGAGATTGACCGGTCCGCCGAGACGGCGCAGCTCCACCTGGCGTTGGCGCTCAGCGACGCTGGCCTCCGTCTCGTCATAGAGTTTCGTCGCCTCGGAGGCCGACACGCGGCGCTCCGCGGAGCCGCGCACAATCACGGTCCGCCGCACCGGGCCAAGTGTCAATTCAAGCTCGTCGCCGACCACGACCTCGCGGCTCGGCTTGACGGCCACACCGTTGACGTGAACGCGGCCACCCTTTGCGGCATCCGACGCCAACGAGCGCGTTTTGACCAGCCGACAAGTCCACAGCCATTTGTCGACGCGCATCATCCTCCAGCGAGGACGGGCCGATACCCCTCGTCCTCGAGCATCTGAACAACCACGTCCCGATGATCGCCCTGGATCTCGATCACCCCATTCTTGATCGACCCCCCGACGCCACATCGCTTCTTGAGCTTTCCCGCGAGCTGCTTCAGCCCCGCCTCGTCGACCGGCACACCCGAGATGGTCGTTACGGCCTTACCGCGGCGGCCCGCGACCTCACGCCGGACCTTGACGCGATCACCATCGGCGCGCCGCTCCCGAAGCCCGCGATCGGGCGCCTCGCGCAGATCTCCGTCGACCGTTGAGTAGACGATGCGTGCACCCTGTTTCATGGCTTCACCGTATCGCTCGCCCGCCAGCTATCTAAACACCGACGGCGTTCTTGGAGGACGCCCGACCAAGCACGACCGTCGCCACTTCGATCTTGCACGCCAGAATGGTGCGATGGAGATCGTCAGCGACGCGGGCAAATGGGCCCCGCCAGATGCAACCGGAGCCACATACACCGAGCACCTCGCAAGCCCCGACCTCAGCGTGGGAACCTACTCGCTGCGAGCGGGCGCGACAGACGGCCAAAGCCCACACACCGAGGACGAGGTTTACGTCGTCACCGGTGGCAGAGCCCAATTCACCAGCGGGGGTCAAACGGCCGATGTCACCCCGGGCACCGTGCTCTTCGTTCCGGCGGGTGAGCAGCACCGGTTCCACGACATCGTCGAAGACCTCACGCTGCTGGTGCTCTTCGGTCCTGCCGAGGGCTCCCGAAGCACCTGAGCCGCCCCGCTGGCCCGCGAGCCTTCAGCTAGAGGTCAGCCAGCGAGCTGGCGGCCTCGAGGCGACCCGCCAGATTTCCCATGCCGAGCTTGGCGGCCGCTGCGGCGCCGCCGGCGACGTCGGTGGCGGCGTCGTCGGGGCGCGTGACCGCAACCGGGCGCAAGAGCGCGATCTCACGGTAGGCGCGCAGGGCGTCGGCGTGCTCGCGCAGAGTGAAGACGATGCGTGGCCGTTCCCCGGCACCATCCTCGGCGACGGCGGCCAGCAGCTGCTCGAGTGTCCCGTGGCGGCGCAGGAGGGCGGCGGCGGTCTTCTCGCCGATACCGGGGGCGCCCGGGCAGGCCGTCTGATGGATCGCCGCGCAGTGCGATGAAGTCGGGGACCAACGCGGGCGGAATGCCGTAGCGGCGCTCGACCTCAGCCGGGTCGATGCGCTCAAAGCCACTGCTGCCCTGCTTGAGGTAGAGGACGTGGGTCCTGTCGGTTACGCACTGGTACATGTCGCGGTCGCCCGTGAGCAGCAGCGTGTCCCCACCTGAGGCGGCCTCGAGCTCGGCGTGCGCGCCGAGAAGATCGTCAGCCTCGAGCTCCGCCGCATCCTCCACGTACCAGCCAAGGGCGCGGAACAGGTCGGGCGCCTGAGCCCACTGGTGGGCGAGCGCCTCGGGCATCGGGGGACGCTGGGCGTGGTAGCCGGCGTATAGCTCGACGCGGTAAGGAGCCTGCTCGGCGCCGAAGCAGACGACGACGGCGCGCGGTCTGGTGTCGGCGGCGATCCGCAGGAGAATGTTGGTCGCGCCGAGGAGCGCGTTCACAGGCTGCCCATCGGCGCCGCGGATCGAATCGGGCAGAGCGAAGAATGACCTGTACAGCAGGAAGGGCGCGTCGACGACGAGCAGCGGGCCGGCCATTGCCCGGAACCCTAACCGACGGTGATCTCGGGCCCGACGGTGCCGTCGTAGAGAACCCGGTAGTTGCCGGGATGCGCGACGGAAATCGAGTAGCGGCCACCGGCCCCTACCGGGACCGCTGGCCACCGTGGCCCAGCCGGTGCCGCGACTGGACTGCACGGTCACCCGCGTGCCGCCAACGGCGGGGAAGATCGTGCCGCTGACCGCGTAGCCAATGGTGTGGAAGCTGGCAAGTCCGAAGATCTCGGCGATGTGGTCCAGCAGCGAGACGATCGGTCGCAGCTGCGCGACGGCGGGGACCATCGCGAGGCCACCGCCACCGGTTGGCTGCGTGGTCGTGCCAGTGGTCGTCGTTCCGGTATCGGTCGGCGTGGTGATCACCGGAAGCGTGGTCGTGGCAGCCGGCGTCGTGCTCGTCTGCACGCCATGGGCGCTGACGGTCGTGAACTTGATCCACGTGCTCGGCGTCCCGAGGAGCTTGCGCAGCTGCGTGCCGGTGACCGTGACCGATCCCTTTGTGCCAACGACCTGCGCCTTGACGATCCGCGGCGAGACCCCGCGCTGAAGCACCTTGATGCCCTTGAGCGAGCCCTCGACGAGCTTGCCGAGCTTGGCGCTTGCGGCCTTCAGGCTGAAGCTCATCTTCCACCGGTGGTAAGGGTTGTTCAGGACGTCGTCGTAGGGGTCGGGGCGGCCCACGAGCCACGCCTCGGGCGCGATCTCGAAGACGTTCTGGACGCTCTCGGTCTGGCCACCGGAGCTGGCGAAGAAGTAGGTCTCGACCGGGTTGCCGTCGTACTCGACCACCTGGCCGCTGGTGGCGGCGACGGCGGCGTTGCTTGCGGCCGTTTCGGCCTTCACGCCCTCATACATCTGCGAACGCGTGTTGTCATAGACATCGAAGGTCGGCGCCGATCGGGTGCGAGGTGATCGCGTAGGTGCGCGCGGCCACCGCCTGAGCGTCGAGCGCCTGCTGCGGCCAGTTCGACGGCATCTCGGCCGCTGACCACACCACGCACGTAGTCATCGAGCCCGACCGCGTTGACGGTCATCACGCCGGCCCCGTTGGCAGCTCGGCTCGGAAGACGAACGAGCCGCGGTAGGTGCCGAGCCCGGCCAGCGTCAATGGCCCCGGGCCGGTGACCTGCAGCGGAGCGCTGAAGTTGCCGATCAGATGTCGGCCGAGCACCACCCGCAGCTTCGCCCCGGCACGCTCGACGCTGTAGTTGAAGGCGGGGTTGAGCTTGTGCACCGACCAGCCCTTGATCGCGGTCGCCCCGCTGAAGATGGCGGCCGCCCTTGGGCCTCAGCAGGACCGTCACGGGCCGGTTCGGGACTGACGTGCCCGAGCGTCGTCTGCGCGTAGTAGTCGCGCAGGATCTCCTCGTAGCTCGCGCCATGCAGCGCGTAGCCGGCGGCGCCGTACTGGCTCATGCCGATGCCGTGGCCGTTGCCGGCGCCGGTCGAGGTAGAGGCCGGAGCCGCTGGTCGCGGCGCCAGCGGGCGCGGCGGCCAGCAGGGCGCCCAGTAGCACCCCGGCCAAAGCCCTGCACAGAGAATCTGCTTGTCACCGCGGTGATTCGCACCTGATCGTCAGTCTTAACGCGTCCGGCGGCGGATAGTTCCGCCCGCGACTGACACGGACTCTGGCGGTCAGTCGAGATTCCCCTGCGCCATCTTGCGCAGGTCCATCGCGCGATTGTAGGTGTCCTCGTCGACGCCCTTCTCGTAGGCGACCTCGCGCAGCATGCGCCCGGAGCTCGCGGCCTCCTTGACGATCTCCGCGGCCTTGTCGTAGCCGATGTAGGGATTGAGCGCGGTCGCCGCGGCGAGCGTCGCCTCGGCGGAGCGCTCGCAGCCGGCGAGGTTCGCCTCGATACCGGAGACGCACTTGTCCTTGAGCACGCGCGCGGTGGCGGCCAGCAGGCGGATCGACTCGAGCAGGTTGCGCGCGATCAGCGGCACGCGCACGTTGAGCTCGAAGTTGCCCTGGCTGCCCGCGAGCGTGATCGCGGCGTCGTTGCCGATGACCTGCGCTGCCACCTGGAGCGTGACCTCGGGGATCACCGGGTTGACCTTGCCGGGCATGATCGAGGAGCCCTTCTGCAGTTCGGGCAGGAAGATCTCACCAATGCCGGCGCGCGGGCCGGAACCCATCAGTGCGAGGTCGTTGGCGATCTTCGTGAACGACACCGCGATGACCTTGAGCGCGCCGGAGAGCTCGACCAGCGCGTCACGGTTGCCCTGCGCCTCGAACGGGTCCTCGGGAGCGGAGATCTCCAGACCGGTCGCCTCCGAGAGCTTTGCGCGCACGCGCGCCGCGAACTCGGCGTGGGTGTTGAGGCCGGTGCCGGTGGCGGTGCCGCCGAGCGGGATCTGCGCCACCTGCGGCAGCGCGTTGCGCACGCGCCGAGCACCCAGGCGCACCTGTGCGGCGTAGCCGGAGAACTCCTGCCCGAGCGTGACGGGCACCGCGTCCATCAGATGCGTGCGGCCGGTCTTGACGATGTCGTGAAACTCGGTCGCCTTGGCCGCGAACGCGCCCTCGAGCGCGTCGAGCGCCGGCAGCAGGTCGTTGGTCGCCTCGCCGAGCGCGGCGAGATGCACAGCGGACGGGAAGACATCGTTGGAGGACTGGCCCATGTTGACGTGGTCGTTGGGGTGGGCGTCGTCGATCCGCAAGGTTGGCGATGACCTCATTGGCGTTCATGTTCGACGACGTGCCCGAGCCGGTCTGGAAGACGTCGATCGGGAACTGGTCGTCGAACTCACCGTTCGCGACGCGGTCAGCCGCGGCCGCGATGCGCTCAGCTTGACCGGCGTCGAGCAGGCCAAGTTCGGTGTTGACGCGCGCGGCGGCAGCCTTGATGCGTCCGAGCCAGCGGATCACCGGAACCGGGATCGGCTCGCCTGAGATCGGGAAGTTCCCGACGGCCTTGGTGGTCTCGCCGCCCCAGAGTTGCTCGATGCTCAGTCGTGCTCACGCTCGTCCTTTCGCTGTCTTCGCCTGCGACGAACGCTACCGCGCTCGGGCCGCGGAGGGGGCCAAGCGAGGCCCCCTCCGTCGGTGATCCGCATCGGGCCGTCAGGCCTTGCGGTCAGCTGCCCTGGTCTCGGCCGTCGTACTTGCGAGCGGCTTGGTCGTGAACAGGTAGTTGCCGTACCAGTTGGTGTACTGGTCGGCCTCCGGCGAGAGCACCGGATGGAAGCTACTCGCCGAATTCGGGTCGCCGCTGCCGTTGTACTCGGGATGTACGGATACGGATAGACCGGTCGGGTCAGCGCCGCGCCGTTCACCGTGTCGTTGGCGGTGATCGACGTCGGTGCCGTGTGGCCCTCGACCCACTGGACCATCGGATACACGAGGTCGAACGAGCTGTTCGTGTAGCCGGGGCCGCAGTGGAACTCGCCGGGGAACAGGAACATTCGTGCGAACTCCTGGGTCGACTTCGAGCCGCCCATGAACTTCTCCAGGTCCTCGTAGTAGTCGACCGTGCCGGTCGTCGGGATGCCGTTATCGGCCCAGCCCTGCCAGATGATCAGCTTGCCGCCGTGCGCCCGGAAGGCCTTGAGGTTCACGCTCATCGCGTCGAACGTGTTGGCCGAGGGGAACATGCTCTGGAAGTACTGATCCGTGAACTTCCATTGGCTCGGATCCGGGCCAAGCTGGCCCGCCGGCAGAAGCTGGTAGCGCAGGTACGGGAGCGACAGGCCCGAGTAGTCGAGCGAATCGGTTCCCGGCACCGGAACGCCGTTGGCGGTCTGCGGCGGGATCTGGAACACGTCCCAGGTCAGCTCGGAGCCATACGGCACTCCGCCCGGGTAGAGCTTGCGTCCCTGCGGGTCAGTCGGCCCGGAGTAATACTCATCGGCCACCTTGACCTGGTCCGCGGTGAGGCAGTTGACCGTGTTCGTACCGGCCGGACACTCGATGCTGGCTGGGTTGAAATGACAGCTGCGCGGGTCAGTGATGATCCCATCGTTTACGCCGTCGTCACCCCCACACGCGGCGATCACTGCGGCGTGCAGTGCCGGCAGCTTGTCGGCGGTCAGGATGGTGTTGCCATCGGGGCCGACGTTGACCTTGTAATCCCAGGTCTGCTCCTCTGCGTTCAGGGGCCCCGCGATGATCTCGGGCGCGCCGGCGATGATCCCGTTGAAGTCCGTCGGGTACCGCTCGGCCATCTCCATCGCCTCACGGCCACCGTCCGAGCAGCCGTCGTAGTAGGAGTAGTTCGGTCCTCGGCCGTAGAACGCTGTGATGATGTCCTTGGCCACAACATCAAGGGCGTGCTCGGACAGGTAGCCGTACTGGACGCGGAGGTCCTGGCTGAGACCGAACAGGCCGCCACCTCCAAGCCCGGCCTCCGAGCTGTGGCCCTCATCGTCGGTGGCCATGGCGAAATCACCGCCGAGCTGGGCGTCACACGACGGGAAGCTCTGTGACGTCACGGTGCCGCAGTACCCGCCGCATCCGTTCTGCAGATATCTGCCCTGCCAGGTACTGATCGGCAGCTTCAGATCGAAGTGCGTCTGCGGCGCGATCATGCCCTGGACGTCGCAGTACTCCGGGTTCGTCGATGTCGCGGCGACATCTGTCACCGAGGCGATCGACGTCGGGAAGCGCGGGATCGCCGCGAAGTCGGTGTCCGCCTGCAGCTGCGCGCAGGTCATCTTCGCGGGGATCGTCGGACTGGTGGCGGCGAGCTCCTTCGAGACCCGATCGAGCGTCGGCCTGGTCGTCTGGGCGCCGGCGACGGCGCCTGAGGACCCCATCACGGCGACGATGACCGCCACCGCGACGGCAACCGCTCCGAGGCTGGCGAACGCACGTGTGCGTGCGAGCCTGAACCGGTGAGACATGGGTTCTCCTCTCGTGTTGGTGGGTGCTTCCCCCAACGCCCACAAGCGTCCTACCCCGCTGCAGGCAACCTCGATCATTCTGGGGCTTGACCGAGCGGTGGTCCTACTGGGCTCGGTGATGCGCGGATATGCGCTCGAGGGGGACGCCGCGACTCAGCTCACGTGGGCCGGCCACGGCAGCGGGAGCAGGTCGCGGTAGGGCCGGGCCTCGTCGATCACACGAGCCACCGAAGCTCGCGCCAGAAGCCTCGCGTAGTAAGCGGCGAGCGCCGGGTGAACGCTCCGATCGAGCTCGTGAATGACGTCCGCATAGTGGAGGGCAGGTGCCGCCGCGCAATCCGCCAGGGTGAAAGCCTCGCCGGCCAACCAATCGCCCGCATGGGCGCGCCCGAGTTGTCGCTCGAGCGTCGTGTAGGCGAGGTCGAGCGCCGCGTGGGCCTGATCGGCTCCGTACGGGTCCTTGGCCTCGACCGGCCGCAGTGCATCGCCGACGATCGTCTGCACCGGCGTCGCCACATAACCGTCGATCATGCGATCCCAGATCCGTGACCGCAGGGCGGCTTCGCGGTCGGTGGGGATCATCGGCGATGCGTCGCCGTAGCGGTCGAGGTACTCAACGATGGTCGAGGACTCCGGGACCACGCGGCCGTCGTCGACCAGCAGCGGAATCGACGCCGGCGGCCACAGTGCGGCGATCTCGGAGCGGTCGCCTTCCATCTCCGCCGTGAACGGAACGTCACGTTCGTACAGAGCGATCAGCACCTTCCAGCAGTACAGCGCGAATGGGTGCTCGTGGAGGACGAGCGTCATGCCGGCACCTCGCTTGCCAGGCATGCCTCGAGCCGATCCATCAGCAGGCCCGTGCCGTGCTCGCGATCTGCCGGATCCTCGAGCTCGTCAAAGAACGCGCCGTGCTCGGTGAAGATGAGGTGAGTGCCGCCGTCGTCGAGCTGGTGGAACTCGATCGTGGCCAGCGAAACCGAGAACAGCTGGCCGTCGATCACCATGTCGTAGGCGTACACGATCCGCTCTGCGTCGACGATGTCGTGGATGCGACTGCGGAAGAGGTGGTGAACGCCCCGACCGTCGCGCCCCGCGGCGAGCTCGCTACCGCCCACGCGGAAGTCGTTGGCTCGCTCGCTCTCCGTCCAGCTGCCGGGTGTCGCAAACCAGCGCTGTTTGAGCTCGGGGTCGGCGAACGCCAGGAAGGCCTGGGCCGGGGTCTGGCGGAAGTGCCGCTCGATCGTGAAATCGTGTTGGCGGATGCTCATCTGTGACGGTCTCCTTGGTCGTCGGGAAATATTTCGTCGAGCACCTCGCCGAGGCGGTCGAGCCTGGCCTCCCAGGTCGCGCGGTGCTCGGCGATCCAGTGCTCGAGCGTGCGCATCTGGCCGGGTTCGAGTCGGCAGGTGCGTACGCGCCCGACCTTCTCGGAGCGCACGAGCCCGCTGCGCTGAAGCACATCGAGGTGCTGCATGACTGAGGGCATGGACATCTTCAGAGGCGCGGCGAGCTCGGTCACGCTTGCCGGTCCGCGGGTGAGGCGGGCGACCATCGCCCGACGGGTGCCATCGGCGAGTGCCTGGAAGGCAAGGTCGAGTTGCTGCTCCGCGACGGCCACGATCATGACCCTAGCAGACACTTAGGTAATTACCTAAGTGTCTGTGTCCCTGTAAGTGCGTGTGTCCTCTGAAGGTCTGGGCCCTGCGCGGGAAGCGTTTTCCGTTGTGGGGCCGGAAAACGCTTCCCGCGTGGAACCTGGCGGGGCGTCACCTCCGAGGCTGAGAGAGCTGGCGAGGCCGAGAGGGCTGGCGAGGCCGAGAGAGCTGGCGAGGCCCAGAGAGCTGGCGAGGCCCAGAGAGCTGGCGAGGCCGAGAGGGCTGCGCAGCTCAGCCGCAGAAGCTGATCAGCTCACGCGCCAGCACGACCGGGTCGTCGTAGGCCGCCAGGAAGCCCGCACCGGAGATCGTACGGAGCTGCGCGTTCGGGATCAGGTCGAGTGCCTCCTGAGCCCACTCGAGCGGCGCGGCCGGATCGTCCTCGGCCCACAGCAGCAGCACCGGCAGATCCAGCGAGGGAAACGCGTCGAGCAGGTCGCGCTGCGCCTCGAACGGCCAGCGGCGCGAGAACTTGGCCCACGCGCGGGCACGGTTGGCGTTGCCACCGACATCGGCAAAGGCGTGGCGAACGACGTCGCGGCTCTCCGGATTGCGCTGAGCGCTCAGACGCTCACCGAAGCGCGGACGGAAGACCAGCGGCGCCGCATGCGAGAGCGCCATGTCCAGCCCGGGCACGGTCCCCATCCCGGTGACCACGCGCCAAAGTGAGCGACGGCCACCAAACGGCGCCGGGCGGTGCAGTCGGTTGTTCATCAGCACGAGCCGCGCCGGGGTGTAGGCGCCGCTGATGATGGTGCGCAGCGCGAGCTCAGCGCCGAAGTCGTGTCCCACCACTCCCGCGCGCGGCCCGCCGACGTCGGCACAGAAGCCGGCGATCACGTCGGTGAACCACTCGGGGGTATAGGGGTGGCGCGGCCGGTCCTCGGAGTCACCGTGCAGTGGCAGGTCGGGCAGTACCACCCGGAAGCGTGCGGACAGTGCACTCACGACCGGCGCCCACTCCCGGTGTGAGAGCCCGAGCGAGTGCAGCAACACGAGCGCCTGTCCCGTCCCCGTCTCCCAATATGCCACCCGCGCTCCGTCGCGGTGGTGGTAGAGACGTAGGCGCATGTCCGGAGTATCGTCGCTCTATCTCAACGTGGGATGATGTTCGCCGCCTCGCCCTGTCGCTGCCGGAGACCAGCGAGCAGTTGATGCACGGGCAGATGAGCTGGCGCGTGAAGGACAAGCTGTTCGTCTGGGAGCGGCCGCTGCGCCAGAGCGACCTGAAGGCGCTCGGCGATGACGCGCCGAGCGGTGAGATCCTCGGCGCCCGCGTCGAGCACGAAGGCGCGAAGCTCGCGCTGATCGAATCCGAGCCCGAGATCTACTTCACGATCCCACACTTCGACGGGTACTCGGCGGTGCTCGTGCTGCTCGAGAAGATCGGTGTCGAGGAGCTCGAGGAGCTGACCATCGAGGCGTGGCTGACGCGGGCGCCGAAGCGGCTCGCCGACGCATATTTGAAGAGGTTGGCCGACTAGTGGTCTTGCCGGTGGCGCTGAGCGGGCGGGCGACCGTTCAGCGCCACCTAGAATCCTGCCTCCCATGGCCACCCCGCACAGACCCGTAGACCCGCGCGCCTCCTTCCCGCAGATCGAGGAGGGTGTGCTCGCGCGCTGGCGCGAGCGCGACGTGTTCAAGCAGTCGATCGAGCGTCGCCGGGGCAGCCCACGCTGGGGCTTCTTCGAGGGGCCGCCGACGGCCAACGGCGCCCCCGGCGCGCATCACGTACTGGCGCGCGTGTTCAAGGACATCTTCCCCCGCTACCGCACCATGCGCGGTTACCAGGTGGACCGCAAGGCCGGCTGGGACTGCCATGGCCTGCCCGTCGAGCTCGCGGTCGAGAAGGAGCTCGGCATGACCCAGAAGGCCGACATCGAGCGCTATGGGATCGACCGCTTCAACGCCCGCTGCCGTGAGGTCGTGCTCAGCCACATCGACGATTGGACGCGGCTGACCGAGCGGATCGGCTACTGGGTGGACACCGAGCACGCCTACAAGACGCTCGACACCAGCTACATCGAGTCCGTCTGGTGGGCGCTCAAGACGATCTATGAGAAGGATCTGCTGTTCGAGCGGCTGAAGGTCGTGCCGTACTGCCCGCGCTGCGGCACCGCGCTCTCGAGCCACGAGCTGGGGCAACCCGGCGTCTACCAGGACGTCACCGACCCGTCGGCGTTCGTGATCCTTCCGAGCGCGCGCGGCAAGCTCGTCGTCTGGACGACGACGCCGTGGACGCTCGTCTCCAACGCAGCCGTCGCGGTCGACCCCGAACTCACCTACGTGCGCACCAGCGACGACTTCATCGTCGCCGAGGCGCTGGCCGAGAAGATCTTCGGTGAGGACGTGCAGATCGCTGAGCGCTTCCGCGGCGCCGACCTCGTCGGCCTGAGCTACGAGCCGCCGTTCGACTTCATCCCGGCTTCCGAGTACGGCGAGAAGGGCCACACGGTGCTGGCCGCCGACTTCGTGACCGCGGAGGATGGCACCGGCCTGGTGCACACGGCGATCGCCTTTGGCGAGGATGACTTCCGCCTCGGTGAGGCCAACGACCTGGCGCCGATCAATCCGGTGCTGCCCGACGGAACCTACGACAAGCGCATCACCAAGTGGGCGGGTATGAACGTGAAGGCCGCCGACGAGCCGATCCTCGAGGACCTGCGCGAGCGCGGCAAGCTGCTGAAGGCCGAGCCCTACGAGCATTCCTATCCGCACTGCTGGCGCTGCAACACCCCCCTGCTCTATTACGCCAAGCCCTCCTGGTACATCGCCACCAGCCAGATCAAGGACCATCTGCTCGCCTCCAACGAAGCCGTCAACTGGCAGCCGCCGCACGTCAAGCACGGGCGCTTCGGCAACTGGCTCGAGGGCAACGTCGACTGGGCGCTCTCGCGTGAGCGTTACTGGGGTACGCCCTTGCCCGTATGGAGGTGTCCCGCTGGACACCTCCATGTGGTCGGCTCACTGACCGAGCTGGAGTCGCTCTCCGGGGTCCGGCTGGAGGATCCGCATCGCCCGTTCGTTGACGACGTCACCTTCGAGTGTGCTGAGTCGGGCTGCGACGAGCTGATGACGCGCGTGCGCGACGTGATCGATGTGTGGTTCGACTCGGGATCAATGCCGTTTGCCTCCTACGGCTCGCGCCCGACCGATGGCAGCGCCGAGCTGGCCGAGGCCAACGCGGAGTTCGAGGCGCACTTCCCCGCCGACTACATCTGTGAGGCGCTCGATCAGACGCGCGGCTGGTTCTATTCGATGCTCGCCGTGGCGACGCTGCTGTTCGATCAGAGCTCGTATCGCAACGTCGTCTGCCTGGGCCTGATCCTCGATGAGCACGGCCAGAAGATGAGCAAGTCGGTTGGCAACGTCATCGAGCCCTGGGACGTGCTGAACACCTACGGCGCGGACGCGTTCCGCTGGTACTTCTTCACCTCCAAGTACCCGTGGGACGGATACCGCTTCTCGATGGAGGCGCTGGGCGAGGCTGTGCGCCAGTTCATGCTGCAGCTGTGGAACACGTACGGGTTCTACGTGCTGTACGCGAACGCCAACCATGTCGCGCCCGCGTCGTTGTCACTCGCGGAGGTCGAGCTGTCCGACCTGGACCGTTGGGTGCTCTCACGACTGAACGCGACAGTCGAGACGGTGACTGATGGGCTCGAGAACTTCGACGCGACGGGTTCGGGCCGGGCGATCGCCGAGTACGTCGACGAGCTCTCCAACTGGTACGTGCGGCGTTCGCGCCGGCGCTTCTGGGACGGCGAGCCGGCGGCGATGGCGACGCTGCACCACGTGCTTGTCACGCTGTCCAAGCTGCTCGCGCCGTTCACCCCGTTCATCGCCGACGAGATGTATGAGAACCTCGACGGTTCCGAGCCCAGCGTGCACCTGACCGACTTCCCCCTCGCCGGCGAGCGCGATGTTGCGCTCGAGGACGCGATGGCGGTCGCGCGCGAGACCGTGCGCCTCGGCCTGGCCGCACGGAGCCAGGCGAAGTTGAAGCTGCGCCAACCGCTTCGCGCGGCAATCGTCGTGGCCTCCGGCGTCGAACGCGAGGCGATCGAGCGGCTGGCCGACATGGTGCGCGACGAGCTCAACGTGCGCGAGCTGCGCTTCGTCTCTGAGGCCGACGAGCTCGGCGAAGTTGAGGTCAAGCCCAACTACAGGACGCTCGGACCGCGCTTTGGCAAGCAGATGCCGATGGTCGCGGCTGCCGTGGCCGGGCTGGACGCCGGACGCGCGGCGGCCGCTTTGCGCGACGGCAAGACCGTCAAGATCGACGTCGGCGGTACCGAGCACGCGCTCAGCGCCGGCGACCTCCTGGTGTCGATGAAACCGCTCGAGGGCTACCAGGTCGAGCGCGAGGGCTCCCACGCCGTGGCGCTCGAGCTCGAGATCGACGAGTCGCTGCGGATGGAGGGCTGGGCGCGGGAGATCGTCCACGCGATCCAGGGTGCGCGGCGCGAGGCGGAGTTCGATATCTCCGACCGGATCGTGCTGACACTCGACGGCGCCGAGCAGCTGCTGGCCGCAGCCCGCGAGTATCAGGAGTACATCGCCGGTGAGACCCTCGCACGCGAGGTTGAGTACGTGCCGCTCCCCGGTGCCGTGCCCGTGCTGATCGACGAGCTCGAGCTGCGGATCGAGGTCCGGAGGGTCTGAGGCGCGAGCCGGCACGATGACAGCGCCGGTGATCGATCTCAACGCGGACGTCGGCGAGCGTCCGGGCCTGGAGGGAATCGCGGCTGACGCGGCGATCATCGCCGGCTGCTCCAGCCTCAGTGTGGCCTGTGGCTTTCATGCCGGCGACGCCGCCACGATGCGCGCCGTCTGCGCCGAGGCCGTCCTGCGCCGCAAGCGCATCGGTGCGCACGTGTCGTATCTGGATCGAGAGGGCTTCGGCCGGCGCGACCTCGACGTCGACCCACAGACGCTCCGCCAGCAGATCGTTCAACAGATATCCGCGCTGCGGATCCAGGCCGGCCTCGAGCACGGTCGCGTCGGCTACGTCAAGTCCCATGGCGCGCTGTACAACCGTGCCGTCGTCGATCGCGTGTACGCAGACGCCGTCGTGTCAGCCATCGTCGCCATCGACCGTCACCTGAAACTGCTTGCACCGCCCGGCTCGGAGATGCTCCGCTCCGCCGAGGCGCACGGGATCGAGGGCGTCACCGAAGGCTTCGCCGACCGCGCGTACCGCCCCGACGGCACCCTCGTCCCGCGCACCGATCCCGGCGCGGTCCTGAGCGACCCTGCCGACGTCGTCACCCATGCCGAGCAGCTCGCCCGCAGCGGCCGCTTCCGCTCGCTCTGTTTGCACAGCGACACGCCGGGCGCCGCCGACCTGGCCGTCGCCGTTCGCAACCGTCTGATCGCGGCCGGCTTTGAGGTCCGCCCCTTCTCGTGAGACCCGTCGGCGACCACGCGGTGCTCCTCGAGCTCTCCAGGAACGAGGCTGTCCATGAAGCCGCACGGCTATTCCGCGACCGCTTCGGCAATCAGCTTGTCGAGGTGGTGCCCGGTGACCAGACCCTGCTACTCGTTTGGGATGAGGGTGTGGAGGATGCCGCAGCCCTTATGTCCAATTTGAAAGCACTCGCGGGTGACGCCAGTGCTTTCAAATTGGACATAAGGGCTTCCGGCAATGACCCACCGCCGGTAGTGACTGTTCCCGTTAGGTACGACGGAGCTGATCTGGACACCGTTGCGGCGGCGCTCGACATGAGCATCGATGCGGTCGTGGAGCTCCACGCGGCCGCCGAGTACACGGTGGCGTTTGTCGGCTTCGCGCCCGGGTTTCCTTACTTGAGAGCTACAAGCCGTAGCGGAGACTCAAGCGCTGATGGTGTGCAACGCGGTGTTCAGCGGCTGCTCGACCTGCCGAGGCTCAGCACGCCGCGGACGGAGGTACCGGCGGGGTCGGTGGCGGTGGCGGCAGGGTACTGCGGGGTGTACCCGCGCAGCTCGCCGGGCGGATGGAATCTGCTGGGACGGACGGACCTGGTGCTGTTCGACGCGATGCGGGAGCCGCCGGCGCTGCTCGAGCCCGGCACGCGGGTGCGGTTCGAGCCGGTCTGATGACGAACGTCGAGGTAGTTGCGCCGGGAGCGCTCACGACGATTCAAGACCTCGGACGGCCGGGATGGGCGCACATCGGCGTGCCGCGCTCGGGCGCGGCGGACCGTGAGTCGCTGAGGCTGGCCAACCGGCTGGTGGGGAATAGCGATGGCGCGGCGGCGCTGGAGACGACACTGGCCGGACCGCGCCTGAGGTTCGATGGGGGTGTGACGATCGCGCTCGCCGGGGCGCCGGTGGATGCACGGGCCGGGGACCGGCCGCTGCCGATGAACGAGCCGTTCACGCTTGACGCGGGTGACGAACTGAGGGTCGGCACCGCGAGGCGCGGGTTGCGTACCTATCTGGCTTTTCGGGGCGGGATCGAGGCGCCACTGGCGCTGGGAAGCGCGGCGACAGACGTGCTCACCGGGCTCGGCCCCACGCCACTCGCGAGGGGCGACAGATTCACCTTGCGAGGGGACGGGGACGGGCGGACCATTGGACCGCCCGCCCCGAACCCGCCCCCCTTTTTCGAACTACCCGATTTGGTCGCATTGCAAGTCATCGTCGGTCCGCGTGGTGACTGGTTCACCAGTGAATCGATCAACCGGCTAGTGACCGGTGAATTCACGGTCAATCAAGCGTCCAACCGAATCGGGGTGCGTCTCGACGGACCGTCGCTGGAGCGTGGGCGTTCCGGGGAGCTGCTGTCAGAGGGGCTGGTCGCAGGCGCGATCCAGGTGCCACCCGATGGGCAGCCCATCCTGCTGCTCGCCGATCACCCGACGACGGGCGGATACCCGGTGATTGCCGTCGTCCACAGTCACAGCCTGCCGCGCGCCGCGCAGCTGCGTCCCGGGCAGCGGCTTCGATTCTCAGCTGAGCGCGGGAGCGATGCGGGAGCCGCTACCGGTTGAGCGGCGGACGGCGCGGATCGCCGTCGCCATCCGGCGAACGCCCTCGTCGATCTCCTGCTCGTCAAGCACTGAGAAGGAGAGGCGCAGACCGGACAGGCCGTCGCCCTCGACGGTCATGGCGCCGCCCGGAGTGAAGGAGACACCCTCACGGAACGCCTCGTTCATCAGCGCGCGCTCATCCAGCGGCCGCCGGAAGGTCCCCCAGAAGTGGTGACCCCCCTTGGGGCGGGTGACGTCGAGCTCATCCCCGAGTCGCTGCTGAATCGACTCGAGCATCGTCTCGGCGCGGCGCATATAGACCGCGCTGATCTTCGCCAGGTGACGGTCGTGGGCGCCGCTCGCCAGCCAGCGCGCGGCCAGGTGCTGGGTCAGCATCGGCGTGTGGTAGTCGGTCGCGAGCTTCAGCTCGGTCAGGCGTCGGCGGACCTCGCCGGCGGCGGCGATCCAGCCAACACGCAGGCCGCCGCCGATCGTCTTTGAGAGCGAGTCCACGTAGATGACATGGTCGGGGGCGAGCAGGCGCATCCGTGGCGGCTCCTTGGAGCCAAAGCGAATCGTTGAGTACACGCCATCCTCCATAACGAAGAAGGAGCGCTCGCGGGCGAGCTCGAGCAGGCGCTGAACGCGCTCCGGACTCATGTCCTGACCGGTGGGATTCTGGGAACCGGTCTGCACCGATACGAGCTTGACCTCGTGGCGGGCGAGGATCTGCTCGAGCGCGTCGACGTCGAGGCCTTCCGAGTCGTAGGGGACGCCCAACACTCGTGCTCCCGATTGCTCCATCGAGACGAGCGTCCCCATGTACGTCGGCGACTCGGTGACGACAACGTCCCCGGGACTGATGATCGCGCGAGCCACGAGGTGGATCGCCTGACGGCCGCCGTTGGTCACGACGATCTCATCCGCGTCCCGCGCGAAGCCAGCCGCAGCCCCACGCTGTGCGAGCTGCTCGCGCAGCGCCCAGAGACCGTCCGGGTCCCCGTAGGACAGTGCCTCTGCGCCCGCGACTGCAAAGACCTCCCGGCTGAGCTGCGCGAGCTCACTCACCGGAAGCAGATCAGCCGACGCCCAGCCGAGCGCCAGGTTGATGTGGTTGGACTCCCCGGCCAGGCGCCATGTGTCGGATACGACCTGGGTGAGGTAGCTGCGGTCCATCGGCGGCAGAACGGCGTGCTGCCAGCGTCCGTCGCCGGTGGCCGACGTGGGCGGCGCCTGACGGACGAAGGTCCCACGGCCGCGCGAGGCTGTGACAAAGCCCTCGCCTGCCAGCCGCTTGTACGCGCGGACCACCGTCAGATGATTGACGCCCGCATCCTCGGCGAGCGCGCGGGTCGTCGGCAGCTTGGCGCCAGGTGCAAGCGTTCCGTCCTCTATCGCGGCCCGGACCAGTGCCACCAGCTGCGCCGTGATCGACTGCTCTGAATCACGCTGTAGCTGAGACAAGTCCAACTTGTATGACATTGACACACCTTGAAAAGAGCGGACCCTGTAGTTCAAGATGCTACACGGGCTAAACAAATGGTTCAACAAGCGAACATTTGCCGATGACCCCTCTCCGCTCGATCGCGGGTTGGGCTTCACGATCCGCTTCGCCTACCCCGACGACGAGGTGCCGCTTCGCAGGCTCGCGGCGTACGACTCGCAGCGCCCGCTCACCGGTCGCGTTCTGGTCGCGGAGGTCACCGGAGAGATCTGGGCTGCCGTGAGCATCGGAGGCGACCGCCGGGCGGTCGCCGACCCGTTCCGCAGTACCGCAGCGCTCGTCTCTCTCCTCCGGCATCACGCCGCGGGTGTCCCCGCTTCCCGGACACACATCCCCGTTCGGGAAGCGGGAAGACCCGCGGCGTTGGCCGCAGGCTAGGAGTATCTGAGCGCAGCGGGTGCCGCGCCCACCGGCGCGGCACCGATCAAATCGCTAGGCGATGGCCGGTTCGATCTCGGCTTCGAGGCGCTTCTTCGGGTAGGCACCGGTCACGCGCTTGACCTCCTGCCCGTTCTTGAAGACGATCAGTGTCGGGATCGACAGTACGTTGTACTGGATCGCCGTCTGCTGGTTCTCATCCGTGTTGAGCTTCGAGACCTTGAGCTGGCCGGCCTTTTCAGCGGCGATCTCCTCGACCACCGGGGCCACCATCCGGCACGGACCGCACCAGGGAGCCCAGAAGTCCACCAGGACCGGCACGTCTGACTCGAGCACCTCGGCCTGGAAATTGTTGTCTGTTACCTCGGAAACGTTGCCCGCCATCACGGCTCCTCTTGGACTGTCCTTGGACTGTTGGTTACTTCAGAAAGTATAGCGACCCGAGTAGGCCGGTTCGCCGCATCAGCGGCGCGCAACCGTCATCCTGTCATCGTGCCCGGCTCGACCCCTAAAGCATCAGGAATAATCGCCTTCCCAGGCCGCCGCGTTGAGACCCACGGGGCTCGCTCGCTCTGGCTCCAGCAGGCACTCGACGGGCAGGCGCGGTACGAGCATCCCAGGTTCGAGGGCCATGCGGCGACGGACGTCTGCATCGTCGGCGGTGGCTTCACCGGTCTGTGGACGGCGCTGGAGCTCAAACGCCGTGCGCCCGATACCGGGGTCACGCTCGTCGAGGCCGACATCTGCGGCGCTGGTGCCAGCGGCCGCAACGGCGGCTTCGCGCTGACCTGGTGGGCGCACCTTGAGCACCTCGTATCGCTCTGCGGCCCGGAGGCGGCGATCGAGCTGGCGCGACGAGCCGAACAGGCCGTCAGGAGCATCGGCGATTTCTGTCACGAGCGCGGCATCGATGACGCGTTCAGGCTGAACGGCTCGGTGTGGGCGGCGACCAATCCGGCGCAGGTCGGGGCCTGGGAGAGCACCCTGCGTCTGCTCGAGCGGCTCGGTGAGCAGCCCTTCCAGCATCTCCCACGTACCGAGCTCAGCGCCTTGACAGGTTCGCCGCAGCACCTGGACGGCCTCTACGAGCCGACATCGGCAGCCGTGCAGCCGGCGAGAATCGCGCGTGAGCTCTCACGCGCGGTGCGCGACGCCGGGGTCACGGTCTACGAGCGCTCTCAGGTTCGCGCGATCGAATACGGACCGCGCACGAAGATTGTGCTTGATGGAGGCTCGATCACCGCTGACCAAATCGTGCTCGCCGTGAACGCCTGGGCCGCGTCGATCCGCGAGATCGGCGCCGGCCTGATCGTCGTCGCCAGCGACGTGATCGCCACCGAGCCCGCACCGGAGCGGCTCGCCGAAACCGGCCTGAAGCCTGGACTCTGCATCTTCGACGGGCGTCGCCTCGTCAACTACTACCACTCATCCGCCGACGGTCGGCTGATCTTCGGCAAAGGCGGCGGAACGCTCGCATACAGGAACAGGATCACCGCCACCTTCGACCATCCGGGCCGACGTGAGCGAGGGATTCGGACCCAGATGCTCCGCACCTATCCGTCGTTCTGGGATGTGCCGGTCGCCGAAAGCTGGAGCGGGCCGGTCGACTACTCGCTGAGCGGGCTTCCGTTCTTCGTGCGGCTGCGCGAGGCCCCGAGTGTGCTCGTCTGCGCCGGCTTCTCCGGGGACGGCGTCGGTCCCTCGCGGCTTGCCGGTGAGGTTCTGGCTGAACTGGTGGCCGTGGGCGGCGATGCCGGCCTGCCGGCCGCGCTTCGCAGCGTCCCAGCTGCGCCGTTGCCGCCCGAACCGCTGCGCTACGTGGGCGGGCGCGTCGTGCGCGCTGCCACGGCACGGAAAGAGAGCGCTGAGGACCTTGGCGCCGAGCCCAACCGTGTGGATTGCTTCCTGGCCGGGCTCGATCCATCCGGCTACGACTACAAAGGCGCCAAAGGCTCGAGCTGATGTCCACGCCCGGCGTCCCGACGAACAGCGAGATCGCGCTTGCCTTCGACGAGCTCGGAGATCTGTACGAGCTCGACGGCGCGTCGATCCACCGGATCGTCGCCTACCGCAATGCCGCGCGCTCGGTGCGGGAGGCCTCAAAGCAGGTGGCGCAGCTTGCGCTCGACGGCCGCGCCACGCAGATCCCGGGCATCGGCGCCACGCTGCAGGAGAAGATCGTCGCGCTCGCCACCACCGGAGAGATTCCTGCCCTGGTGAAGCTGCGCGGGAAGTTTCCGCCAGGCCTGGTGGAGATGACCAAGCTTCCCGGGCTCGGACCAAAGCGGGCGCGGCGTCTCTATGAGGATCTCGGGATCGACTCGCTCGAGAGTCTGCGCGAAGCGGCTGAGACCGGACGTATCAGTGAGCTGAAGGGATTCGGCGCCAAGGCCGAGCAGTCGCTGCTCGAGGCGGTCGAGGCCTACGCACAGGCCGGACCGGCGCAGCGGATCGTGTTGAGCAGGGCGCTCGCGGTCGGCGAGGAACTGCTGACGGAGATCCTGGAGCTGCCGGTCACCACTCAGGCCGAGCTCGCCGGCTCGGCGCGGCGCATGGCCGAGAGCGTCAAGGACCTGGACATCGTCGCCACGGCGACCGATCCCGGGGCTCTGGCCGCGGCGGTGGCGACGCTCCCGCAGGTCGAGGCGGCCTCGACGCCGGGATCCAACGCGGTCCGGATCCGCACCCACACGGCGATCAACGTCGACGTGAGGATCGTCGAGCCGGATCAGTTCGGCAACGTGCTGCAGCACCTCACGGGGTCCAAGCAGCACAACGTCGCGCTGCGCGACTTTGCCGTTCGCCGCGGCCTGCACGTCTCCGAGTACGGGGTGCTGGATGACAGCACCGGCATCACCCACCGCTGCGCCACCGAGTCCGAGGTCTATGCCCTCCTCGGGATGGAGTACATCCCGCCGGAGCTCCGCGAGGATCGCGGCGAGCTCGAGGCAGCCCTCGCCGGCACACTGCCTGAGCTCGTCACCGCCGCCGACCTCAAGGGAGATCTGCACTGTCACACGACCGCGTCCGACGGCACCGCCTCGATCGAGGAGATGGCCGAGGCAGCGCTCGCAGCCGGTTACGAGTACCTGGCCATCACCGACCATTCGGCGTCGATGGGCTTCGGTGCCGAGGTCTCGGATGACCAGCTGAAGGTGCAGATCGAGCGGATCCGAGAGGTCGATGCGACGCTGCCGGAGCTCACGCTGCTGGTGGGGTCAGAGGTCAACATCCTGCCCGACGGCTCGCTCGACTATCCAGATGACCTGCTGGCTGAGCTCGACTGGGTCGTGGCCAGCGTCCACACGTCCTTCCGGATGCCCAAGGCCGAGATGACGGCCCGCATCGTGCGCGCGATCGAGCACCCCTACGTCGACTGCATCGGCCACCTGAGCGGGCGCAAGATCCTTCAGCGGCAGCCCTACGAGCTCGACTTCGACGCCGTGCTCGAAGCCTCGGCGCGCACGGGCACGATGCTCGAGATCAACGCCAACCCCGATCGCCGTGACCTGAACGAGCTGCATGCGCGCGACGCTGCGGCGGCCGGGATCCGGATCGTGATCAACTGCGATGCCCACCGCACCAGCGGCTTCGAGGTGGTGCGCTACGGCGTCGCCACCGCGCGGCGCGCTTGGCTCAGCGCGGGCCAGATCGCGAATACTCGGCCGTGGAGCGAGGTGGCTCCACTTCTGAGTCGTGCCGCTGCGGCTTAGCGAAGAACTGGATCCGCGCAAACCAGATCAGGCCGCCGACCGTGCCGATCAGCGCCACCCAGAAGTTGAGGCGCATTCCGAGGATGTGCTGCGAATAGTCGATGCGCAGGGTCTCCTCGTACATGCGGAAGGCCGAGTAGCCGGCGACATAGAGCGGGAACAGGCCGGGCGGCCGGACCTTGCGGCGATTATCCAGCCAGACGAGCGTTGCAGCGAGCAGCAGGTTCCAGACGATCTCGTAGAGAAACGTGGGCTGGAACGTCGCGAACTGTGCGTAGCCCGGAGGTCGGTGCGCCGGTGAGATCTTCAGCGCCCAAGGGAGCGTCGAGGGCTTGCCGAACAGCTCCTGGTTGAAGTAGTTGCCGATCCGCCCGATCGACTGCGCGACCAGTAGCGCGGGGGTGACGGCGTTGATAAAGCGGTAGACGTCAGGCCAGGCGAGGTGTCTGCGCAGATACCAGACGCCGACGGCCGCGCCGGCCGCGATGCCGCCCCAGATTCCGAGCCCGCCATCCCAGATCGCGAACGGCCCCCACCAGTGATCCGGCATCTGGCTCGGCGTGGTGATGTCGAAGTAGATCCGACCGCCGATCAGTCCCGCGGGGAAGGCCCACCAGGCAACTCCGTAGACGAGATCGGGGTCGCCGCCGCGCTTGGCCCAGCGCCGGCGCGTGATCATGATCGCGGCCGCAACCGCGAAGACGTAACAGATCCCGTAGGCGTGGAAGAACAGGGGCCCGATCGAGAAACCGCTGCTCGACGGGCTCGGGATGTACGCCAGCAGCGGGTTGCGGAGAGTTGCGGGCACGTCTGGGAATTGGGTCTCAGGCGTGGCGCCCGGCCGCAGTGGTCGAGCCTTGGGCCTGTGCCATCTCGGTGAGGTTGGTACGGAATCCGGGAGTGCGCACGAGCTTGATCTGGTGCAGGGGCGAGGTGTGTTCAACGTAGAAGCGCACTCCATCGCGCTCCTCGATCGCTGTCACCGCAGCCGACTGACGGCGCCAGGCAAGCGCCGCGATCACCACGAAGCCGGCGGCGATCGCGGGTACCTGTGGATACGCGAATGCCACCGCGCCCGCTCCGACCGTGCAGACGATGATCGGCCACAGCCGGTTGAGCACGACACGGCTCGGGTTGATCTCCGGGAGCATGGTCTGAGTGCGCGCGCTCGCGAGCAGCACCGCGATCTGACGCGAGGTGGTTGTGCGGCGGCCGATGGTCGCGCCGATTACCGCCGCGGCCACCCACCACCCAGCCGTGACCGGGACGAGCAGCGCGTCGCCGTTCGCATTCGCGCCGGCCACGGTCACCACCGCAAGGACCGTGGCAGCCGCTGCGCAGAGCATCACGGTGGTTCGCAGGAGGTCCGGAAATCGCATGCGGCAGTCGGCGCAGGTTACTCGGCGATCAAGCGCAGCCAAGAGTCCCCGCACTCCCTCCGTCCCGGCAACCACCAGGTCGGCCTCGTCCTCGATCGCTGGGGGCCCATCGACCGAACTCACGCCAACGCAGACGGCGCGCTCGACCATGCCCTCGTTCACGAGCTCGCGCAGGGCGTGGAAGGCATCGAGATCGGTGGTGTCGTCTCCGACGTAGAGGGCTGCGGTGTAGGTGCGATCGCCCAGGAGCGTGCGCACCCCGAGCCCCTTGTCGATCCGAACGGCCGGCCGAACCTCCATCACCTTGCGGCCCCAGTGCACGTCGAAGCCCGATTCCTGTGCATGGGCCGCGATGGCATCAATCGCGGCGCGTGCATCCTGTTCGTCGACGGCACCGCGCCAGTGGTAGGCGATGATCGGCCCCTTGTCCTCGATCCGCACGCGGCGGCGACGCAGCTCGCCCGTGTCCGACTCGCGACGGAACTCGTCGATTCGCGGTGCCCACTCCGTCAGTGCGGGATCGAGCTGCGCCTCCGTCCAGCCTGAGCGCAGCAGCTCCGCGCCGTGCGAGCCGAGGTAGGCGATCGTGCCGATCGAGACCATCGCGCGTGCCTCTGATGCACGACGCCCGCTGATGCACGCGACCTGCGCGTAGCGTCGCGAGACCGCAATGATCAGCTGCCGGGTCGTCTCCGGCACGCTGGCGTCGGCCGCGTGCTCGACGATCGGCGCAAGGGTGCCGTCGATGTCCAGCAGCACCGCAGCGCCGGAGGGATTCGCGCGTAGCGGTGCGAGCGACTCGTTGAAGAGCGCTGACGTCACGTCTCCAAGTATGGCGCGTCCGATCCGGCCGGGCTGCACGCCTCCCGAGGACCTAAGCGCTTCCTAATTCGCTCGTAATTCCATGTAAGTCGATTAACTTTGTGTAGTATCCACGCGGCCCCACTCTCCGGCCGTGACCACGCGGCCGAGACCATCTAAAGCGAAGGGAAAGAAGCATGCACCTGCGCTCAGCTGCAGCGCTGTTCGCTGCCCTGGCCACCACCGCCGGCGTCGCCGCGCCGGCGGCATCCGCAACAACGCCGAGCAATCCTCCGCCGTTGACCGTGCTCAGCCAAACCGGCTCACTCGGCGATCGCGACATCTTCATCACGCCATCGAGCAGCGGCTCGACGACGTATGCAGGCGGCCCCGAGATCCTCAGTCCGAGCGGCAAGGTCGTCTGGTTCGATCCCGCTCCTGCCGGCGAGACCGCGGGCGACTTCCGCACGCAGACATACGACGGCCGGCATGTGTTGACGTTCTGGGAGGGGACCGGCTTCGGCGGTCTCTCAACCGGCACCGACTACATCTACAACGACCACTACGAACAGATCGCGACCGTCAAGGCAGGCAACGGCCTGAACGCCGACGGTCACGAGTTCCTGATCACCCCCTGGAACACGGCGCTGATCCTCGCCTACCAGCAATCAACGGCCAACCTCACCTCGATTGGCGGTCCGGCCAACCAGACCGTGATCAACGGCGTGGTGCAGGAGATCAACATCCGCACCGGCAAGGTCCTGTTCGAGTGGAACAGCGCCGAGCACGTGCCCTACAGCCAGAGCGAGCAGGCCCTGCCGTCGTCGGCGAGCAGCCCGTGGGACTGGTTCCACATCAACGCCGTGAAGGTCGATCGCAACGGCGACCTCCTGATCGACGCTCGTAATACCTGGACGACATACGAGGTCAACCCGCACACCGGCAAGATCGCCTGGCAGCTCGGCGGCAAGGCGTCGAGCTTCAACTTGCAGGCCGGTCCGGGGCAATCGCTGAACGATGCAGGCGACATCTTCGCCTGGCAGCACGACCCCGAGCCGCTCGGCGACGGACGAGTACTCGTTCTTCGACAACGAGGCCGGTGGTATCGCCAACACGGGGACGAACGTCAGCTCCGAGTTCCCCATCAGTCGTGTCGTGAAGGTCAAGCTCAACTTCCTCGACCACACCGCGACGCTCGTGCAGTCATACGACCAGCCGGAGAGCCTCCAGGCATCCTCACAGGGCAACGGCCAGCCGCTGCCCGGCGGTGGCGAGTTCGTCGGCTGGGGCAGCCTGCCCTACATCTCGGAGTTCGATTCGAGCGGCAACCTGGTGTTCAACGCCGAGTTCCCCACCGGCTGGAACACCTACCGGGCCTACCTGCAGAGGTGGGTCCCCGGGGCCAGGTAGGACGGGACGCGCGGCCGACAGTAGCGGCCGCGGCGGGGTGGGCGGGCAAAGCACAGCCCGCCCACCCCGGGCAACCCTTCACCCAATTCGCCGTACGCGACGCCCCAACCGCTCGGTATAGGATCGGCCGATGGCTGCACGCGAGCATGATTCGCGCGGCGTGCTGGTCGTCTTCACCGGGCTGATGCTGGTGATGCTGATGGCGGCGCTCGATCAGACGATCGTCTCCACGGCGCTGCCGACGATCGTCGGCGACCTCGGCGGGCTCAATCACATCTCGTGGGTGGTCACCGCCTACCTGCTCGCACAGACGGCGGTGATGCCGATCTACGGGAAGCTCGGCGACATGTTCGGCCGCAAGGTCGTGCTGCAGTTCGCTCTGGTTCTGTTCCTGATCGGGTCGGCGCTGTGCGGGCTGTCCCAGAGCCTGGCGGAGCTGGTGGCGTTCCGAGCGATCCAGGGTCTCGGCGGCGGCGGCCTGATGGTGGGAGCGATGGCGGCGGTCGGCGATGTCGTCTCGCCGCGCGAGCGCGGCCGCTACCAGGGGCTGTTCGGGGCTGTGTTCGGGCTTGCGAGCGTGATCGGACCGCTGCTCGGTGGCTTCTTCACGACTTCACTCACGTGGCGCTGGATCTTCTACATCAACCTACCCGATAGGAGTTGCAGCATTCCTGGTGCTGGCGGCGACGCTTCCCTCCGTCAGCGAGCGCGTGCATCGCAACATCGACTACGCTGGGGGCGGCGCTGCTGGCAGCCGCGCTGGTCGGGATCGTGCTCGTGTGCACCTTCGGAGGCGTCAACTTCGCGTGGCTGTCGCCGTTCATCATCTCGCTCGCGATCTTCTCGATCCTGCTGGTCGTCGCCTTCGTGTATGTCGAGGGGCGCGCGGCCGAGCCGATACTGCCGCTCCACCTGTTCCGCAACCGCGTCTTCAACGTGACGAGCGCAATCGGCTTCGTCGTCGGCTTCGCGCTGTTCGGCTCGATCACGTACCTGGCGCTGTTCCTGCAGATCGTCAACGGCGCGAGCCCGACCGGCTCCGGCCTGGAGATCCTGCCGCTGATGGCCGGCCTCCTGATCACCTCGATCGGCTCCGGCCAGATCATCACGCGCACCGGGAAGTACAAGGTGTTCCCGATCATCGGGACGGTTCTTGATGACCGTCGGCCTCTTCCTGCTCTCGCGCATGGATTCCTCGACCAGCCGGCTAACGGCCTCGGCCTTCATGTTCGTGCTCGGGCTCGGGCTCGGATCGGTCATGCAGGTGCTGGTGCTGGCAGTGCAGAACGCCGTCGATTACAAGGACCTCGGCGTGGCCACGTCCGGCGCGACACTGTTCCGATCGATCGGCGGCTCGGTCGGAACCGCGATCCTCGGCTCGATCTTCGCGAACGGGCTCAAGTCGAATCTGACCGCGGGCCTGCATGCTCACCCGCAGGCGGTCGCGGGGCTGCCGCACTCGCAGATCGCGAAGCTCACCGGCGCGATCGGCAACCCGCAGTCGCTGAAGGCGATGCCCACGCCGCTGCACGACATCTACATCAGCTCATTCACCAGCTCACTGAACACCGTGTTCGAGGTGGCCGCCGGGATTGCCGCCGCCGCGTTCTTCCTGAGCCTGGTGCTCCCGGAGCGGCCACTGCGCGACACCGCCGAGGCGAGTGCCGGGATCGGCGAGTCCTTCGCCGTGCCGAAGCCAGCCGATTCGCTCGCGGAGCTCTCACGGGCACTGTCGGTGTTGGTGGGCCACGAGCGCCGCCGCCAGCTCGTCGAGCAGATCACCGCGGAGGCCGGGGTCGACCTCTCGCCCGCCGCGGCCTGGGTGCTCGTGCGCAGGCACTGCGAGCCCGAGGCACGACGCTCGAGGAGCTCTCGGCGGACTGGGATGTGCCGTTGGAGCGGGCAGAGGCCGGACTGTCGGAGCTGACCGAGCGCGGGATGGTGTCCCCAGATGGGGACGCTCCGACGGAACCGGATCACGGCTCGGTGACCGAGGTCGGGCATGAGACGGCGGAGCGGCTGATCGCAGCGCGGCGAGCCGACGCTGGCGCGGTTGCTCGACGGCTGGGAGCCGGAGCGGCACGCCGAGCTGGCGACGCTCTTGAGCAGGCTGGCGCGAGAGGTCTCGCTGGTGCCAGCAGCCCCGGGGGCGGCCACGAATTAGCGAGTCAGGGCACTCAGCGCGGACGGGCCTCGTCGAAACGCGGCAGGCCGTCGTCGGGGATCGTGTCCCAGCTGGCCGCGTAGGCGACGTACTGACGACTGCTGGGACGCACGCCAGGGTCGGTGTCGAAGGCGGCCATCCTGATGCCGACGCGCGATCCGTCTCGGCTGCGCGAGAACAGATGCGCGCCGCAGCTGCCGCAGAAGCACTTCTCGGCGCCGTCCTCCGGCGGGAGCCAGCCCCTGATCAGATCCTCACCCTGCAACCAGCGCAACGCGGCAGGATCGATGAACGCGGAAGCTGAGAAGCCGGTACCCGTGCGCCGCTGGCAGCGCGTGCAATGGCAGTAGCCGGCTGACGTCGGCGCGACCGTCAGCTCGAAGCGCACAGCCCCGCAGAGACAACCCCCCTGAATCGAATAGTCGGTCTGATCGCTCATCGCCGGTACCTTTCGTCTTGCCGTCCGAGCTTTAGAGTCCCGACGCGAAAGGTACGACAGTGGCGCTCGACACAGCCAGCATCCATGTGGTCGCCGACGAGGCCGAGCTGCGCGCGATCATCGGCAGCCCGAACGAGACCGTTCTGCTGAAGCTCGCCGATCGGCTCAACGAGCTCACCCAGCAGTTCATCGAGCGCTCGCCGTTCCTGTGCGTGGCGACCGTGGCGCCGCGACGGCGGACTTGACGTATCACCCCGGGGCGACCGTGCCGGCTTCGTCCGCATCCTCGATGAACGCACGCTGCTGATCCCCGAGCGGCCCGGCAACCGGATCGCAGACACGCTTACGAACCTGCTTGCCGATCCGCGGGTCGCGCTGCTGTTCCTGATTCCGGGCGTGGGTGACACGTTCCGCGTCAACGGGCGAGCCGTGATCACCGACGACGCGGAGCTGCTCGCGCCAAGCGCCGTGGAGGGCAAAGCGCCGAAGCTCGGCTTGCTGGTCTCGATCGAGGAGGTCTACACGCACTGCCCGAAGGCGATGATCCGTTCGGATCTGGAATCCCGAGCGCCACATCGATCGAAGCGTGCTGCCGAGCTCCGGCGCCATCCTGCGCTCGCTGAGCACGCCCGATTTCGACGCCGCTCTGTACGACCGCGAGCGCGCGGCGCGGTACGCAGCGGCGCGAGGGGTTGTACTAGCCCCCGGCCCGTCCGGCTGTTCAGTCTGCGGTGACCTCGCGCAGCAGGCGCGTGTCCACGTCGTAGACGAAGCCGCGCACGACGTCGCGGTGTGGGACGAAGTCGGAGCGGCGGACCCGCAGGATCGATTGCCGGACGTCCGCGGCGGCGTCGGTGAAGGACTCGATCGCGAAGGCCGGTGCTGTCCCCGTGGCCTCCTGAAGTTCGGCGCGGAAGCCATCGTCGGTCAGCGTCTGCATGCCGCAGTCGGTGTGGTGGATCAGCATCACCTCGCGCGTGCCCAACTTGCGCTGGGAGATCGCGAGCGAACGGATGACGTCGTCGGTGATCACGCCGCCGGCGTTGCGCAGGATGTGCGCCTCGCCGACCCCCAGGCCGAGCGCGGCGAAGACGTCGATCCGCGAGTCCATGCAGGTGACGATCGCCAGGCGCTTGCGCGGATGCACGTCGAGGTGGTCGGCCGCCGAGCCCTCGGCGTAGGCCAGGTTGTGGGCGCAGCAGGTCGTCGATCGTGGTCATGCCATTGAAGGTGTCACAGGTCGTCGCGGCTCACAGCTCCGAGGCGTCCAGCAGCCGCTCGAGGCTGATCGGCACCTCGTGCAGGACAAGCCGGCTGCGGATCTCGCGCACGCCATGGTCGCGTTTGAGGCGGTCGATCACCTGCTCGAACTCCTCGGGGTCGACACACGCCAGCTGCAGGAGATAGTCGTAGTCACCGGTCAGGCGCACGGCACCGATCACCTGCTCGACCGCGAACAGGCCGCGCTCGAACTCGCTGCGGTCCTTTCCCTCGCTCAGCCGCACATCGCTCATCAGCTGGAGTCTTCTTCCGAGCATCGCCAGGTTCAGCTGTGCGTGGTAGCCACTGACCACTCCGGAGCTCCGCAGCCGCCGCACGCGGTCGGCCACCGTGTTGGCGGAGAGCCGTGCGGCGCGCCCCAGCTCCTGGTAGGTCACGCGCGCATCGCGCAGCAGCTCCTTGATCAAGAGCCGGTCGATGGCATCCATGCCGACAGTCTTTCATAAATCTCGGCGAAGAAGCGAACTTCCTGCGGAATTCACGGCGGAATCGCCCTTTGTGGCCCGAACTTCGCGACAAAATCGGCCGACGATCGACAACCATTCTGTACGTGGCCATCCTCCTGCGTATCGGACTCACCCCAATCGCGTTCGCGCTGGTGTCCAAGGCGCAGTCACGGTTTGGAGACTGGATCGGTGGCCGCCTGATCGGGCTGCCGCTGACCACGGGTCCGTTCCTGCTGACCGTCTGCATGACCTCCAGCCGCCTCACCGCCGCACACGCCGCCGCCGGCGTCACCAACGGTCAGATGGCAGTTGTGGTCTTCTGCAGCGGCTACGCATGGGCAGCGCGCCGCATGCGTCCCCTGCCGGCGACGGCGACCTCGCTGGCCGTCGCTCTGTTTGCCGTCGTCGGCCTCAGTTCCTTCGCCGGGACGTGGTCGGCTGCGGGCGCGGTATGGATCACGATTGCGGCCAGCCTGGCCCTGTGGCCGTGGGCCCGGCATGCGCCCCGAGCAGCGGCTGACACGCTCGCGTCCGCCAAGCCCGCGCCGATGCTCCAGCGGGCGTTGATCTCCACCTGTGTGGTGGCGACGATGTCGTCGCTCGTACCGATCCTCGGTGCCCGCCCGGCCGGGATCATCTCCTCTGCTCCGATCCTGCTCTCGATCATGCTGCCTGGCACCCACCGCCAAACCGGTCCGGCAGGCGCGGCCGCCATGGCTCGCGGAACGATTGTCTCGATGGCGGCGACCGTTGCCTTCTCAGCGGTGCTCGCGACCAGCCTTCCACGGATGAGCGTGGCGGCGGCGTTGCTGCTCGCCACGACGGTCCTCTGTGCGCTGATCGCCGCCACGCCGCTGCTTGATCGCCTGCTGGGCCAGCTCAGTCCTGCGCTGAGCCCAGCCCGTGCTCCAGCGCACCCTTGACGCTCGCATCCAGCGCATTGATTCGGTAGAGCGCCAGCGCCTCGGGCGATCCGAAGCGCCCGCCGGGCACTCCGGCCGCACCATGGTGGGCCAGCACACAGTGCAGGAGCGCCAACCGGCGCGTATGGTCGAGCGGTTCGCCAAGCGCAGCGAACCGCTCGGTGAGCAGCTGCTGCCCGAGCGTCAGATGCCCGAGCAGCCGGCCCTCCTCGGTCAGACCAATCTCCGCACCATAGGTGAACTCGCGCGTGCGGCCGAGGTCGTGGACGATCGCTGCGGTCAGGAGCAGGTCGCTGTTCAGGCGCCGGTGCAGGTCGCAGACCTCGCGCGCAAGGGTCGCCACCGCAACCGTGTGCTCGAGCAGGCCGCCGAGGTAGGCATGGTGGCCGTTGCGGGTGCAGGGCGCGCGACGGAAGGCCGCCCGCAACTCGCCATCGGCCAGCAGCGAGTCGAGCAGCGCCCGGTATCCGGGGTCGAAGACCTCCGCGGCGAGGTGCTCGAGGAAGCCGTCCAGCTCGTCAAGATCGCGGTACGCGACGGGCAGGAACGACTCGACCGCCACCTGATCGCCCGCGGCGCCGTCGTCCTCGGCGCGGCGGATGTCGCTGACCTCTACGACGAGGTCGTCGCGGAACCGCTCCACGCGGCCGACCACAGAGACCAGATCGCCACGCTCGAAGCGCCCCGACAGCATGTCCGCATCCCGGAAGGCGCGCGCCTGCAAAGTGCCGGTGCGGTCCCGCAGCTCCAGCGCGAGATATGCGCTCCCAGTGCGCGTCTTCAACCGATCCTTGCGCACGCACGCGTAGACACCGCGAACCTCATCGCCCGCGCGTAGTGAACTGATTGTCCGGTCAGCGGCCATCCCGCCATGATGTACGGTGATTCGGATGCAGCCATTGCGATGGAACTACCGGCCGGACCATCTGCGGGCTCCCGCGCTGATCTGCGGTTTCAAGGGCTGGAACGACGCGGGCGATGCGGCCTCATCTGCTGCGAGCTTTGTGGGCGACGCACTCGGAGCGCGCGAGTTCGCGACGATCGACCCGGAGGACTTCTACGACTTCCAGGCCACCGGCCGAGGATCACGTTGACCGAGAGCCAGGCGCGCGCGATCGAGTGGCCCGAGGTTCACCTGTACGAGGTCCGTATCCCGCGCGCCCCGCGCGATCTGATCGTCCTGTCCGGCCACGAGCCTTCGTTTCGGTGGCGCACATTCACCGGTTTGATCGTCGAGCTCGCCGAGGCGATCGGCGTCCAGCTGGTCGTCACGCTCGGAGCGCTGCTGGCCGATGTCCCGCATACGCGCCCGGTGTCCGTCACCGGTTTTGCCACTGACCCGACGCTGGTCGCTCGCCTCGGGCTGACACAGTCCTCATATGAGGGCCCCACCGGAATCGTCGGGGTCCTGCACGACGCCTGCCGCAAGGCCGGCCTTCCGTCGGCGAGCCTGTGGGCGGCGGTCCCGCACTACATCGCCGCCTCACCGAACCCGAAGGCGTCACTGGCCTTGATCCGCAAGCTCGAGGGGCTCGTGGGCGTCGTCATCGACGCCAGCGAGCTGGAGGCAGCTGCAGCAGAGTACGACCGCCAGGTCAACCTCGCTGTCCAGCACGACCCCGACATCCAGGCCTTTGTCGAGAAGCTCGAGGCAGCGGCCGAGGATGAGACGCCCGACAGCTTCGAGCTGCCCTCGGGCGACTCGATCGAGCGCGACCTGCAGCGCTTCCTGCGTCAGCGCGGCGAGGAACCGCCAAGCTGAGCGCGCAGATCTCCTTCGAGCCGCTCGAACGCAAACACCTTCCGCAGTTGCAGAGGTGGCTGTCCCAGCCGCACGTCGCCCGCTGGTGGGGCGCGCCGCCGAGCCTGGAGGAGGTCGCCGTCGAGTACGAACCGCGACTGAGTGGCGAGGATCCGACGCGCGTCTACATCGTCAGCCTCGCGGATCGTCAAATCGGCATGACCCAGACCTACCAGTGGGCGGACAACGAGCCCGAGTCGACTGAGATCGGAGCGCTGCCCGGTGAGGCCGGGATCGACTACTTCATCGGCGAGCGCGACTTGCTCGGACAGGGCATCGGCGCGCTCATGCTCGACTGTTTCCTCAGGCAGATCGTCTTCGCCGACGCCGACGTGACGGGCGTGCGAGTGCCGATCGACATCGAGAACGAGCGGTCTTGGCGCTGCTTGCAGAAGCTGGGGTTCGAACGGGGAGAGCCGCTCCCGCGCCACGGCGGAGAGGTCCAGTACGTCCCTTGCCTGACACGCGACCGGGATTAGAAATAGCTCAGTTACCGTTTTCCTCGCACCCGCCGATCGCGAAGCGATTAGCTTGTGTGAGCCGGATGGTCTCAGCCGTGTCAACCACCAATCAGGAGGTTCAGGATGAGCACAACAGCAACCGGGATCCGCGGGATCAGCCTGGTGATCGTCCCAACCGTCGACCAGGACCGCGCCGTCGAGTTCTACGAGTCGATCGGCTTCGAGAAGCGCACCGACGTCCCCATGGGGGACAAGTACCGCTGGGTGGAGGTCTATCCGCCAGAGGGCCAGACCGGCATCGCGCTCGCGCCTCCGCCTCCGGATCAGGGCGAGGTCCAGCCCGGGCATACGGGCATCACGCTCACGACCGACGACATCGACGCCACCCACGAGGCCTTCAAGGCTGCCGGCGCTGACGTTGACACCGACGTGGCGCGGATGGGCGATCCGGTACCGCCGATGTTCTGGTTCCGCGACACCACGGGCCACACCCTCCTGGTGGTCGAGCAGCAGACCTGATCTCCGAGCTCGCAGGAGCGCGCTCTGCTTGATAATGCGCGCTCCTGTGGAGGCTCAGCGCTCGGCCGCGGGACACACGAGCCGGTAGTCACAGAGCTTGCAGGCCCGCGGTGAGGGCGTGGGCTCGAACTCCTGGGCCTTGATCCCCTCGGCAACCTGCACGGCCACGCCCCGGATCCACTCGGCCCGCTCGCTGTCACCGGAGATGGCGACTTTCTCGTCGTCGAGCAGGTAGTAGTAGGCGCCGCGCGTCGCCTCGAGCCCCCACGCCTCGCGCGCGGCGATCGCATACAGAGACAGCTGCACATCAGACGCCAGCTGCTCAGCGGACTTCGGGCGGCCGGTCTTGTAGTCGATGAGCTCGTACTCGCCCGAGGGGAGCCGGTCGACGCGGTCGACGCGCCCGCGCACCAGATGCGGTCCGAGCTTGAAGCTGAACTGGCGCTCGAACCAGACCGGCCGCGCCTCGTCCGAGCGCGCCCGCTCGTGGTAGCGGGTCAATGCGGAGACAGCCTTCTGATGCAGCTGGCGCTCCTCGTCGGAGTCGCCGAAGCCACCTCGTCGCCAGCTCGTCTCGAGCAGCATCAGCAGCTCGGTGAGCGAGCCGCCCGCGGCTGACGCGTCCCCATCCTCGTCCCGCGCGTGATAGCGCTCGAGCACCTGGTGGACCGCGATCCCGAAGCGTTGGTGCAGCGTCGGTTCCTGCGGGATCCGGAAGACACGGGCGAACTTGTAGCGCAGCGGGCAGGCGCGGTAGGTGTCGATGTCCGTCGCCGACAACATCACACCGCCCCCGCGCATCGGCAGGAACCGCTCGAGCGACGGCTCGTCCCGAGCGGCGATCACGCGCGCCCGGAGCCGCACGTCGCGCTCGGCATCGAGCAGGTAGTCGTCGATTGGCGAGCTCGCGAAGATCTCGCGCTGATCGGCGGTCACCGCCTGCTCGATCCGGACATTGATGTCGCGCAGAGCATCGCCGAATCCCTGCCCCTGGTCCCCTTCCGTGCGGGCGATCAGCGCGGCCAGCTTGAGCATCTCCAGGTAGCGGACCACGGCATGAGAGATGTCGAGATCGGTGTCGAGCCGCAGCTCGGCAAGCCGGCCGGCGGCGCGCTTGGTCCCGTCCATCAGCTCGTCCCGCAGCAGCCGGTACGTCGAGTGGAGTGTCTCCGCTGGGCCGAACAGATCCTCCGTCAGCTCGAGCCACTCCGCGCCGAGCGCCGCTCGCGCGGACTCAACCACGGGCACCGGGGGATTCGGTGCCGACCCGGCACGTTCTCCACCCGCGGCGTAGACCAAAACGGCACGTTCACGCGCTCGCGAGATCGCCACATAAAGCCGCTGGCCCAAACGCGAGCGCCGGGTGGCCTCGTCGTCGGGGGGCAGCTGCTCGCGCAGCAGCACATCGGGTACCGGCTCACAGCCGAGCGAGGCCGAGCCCTGCAGCGTCGACCGCAATCCGAGCACGAAGACGTGGTCGACCTCGAGCCCGCCGGCCACCTCCAGGGCGAGCACCTGCACGGCATCAGCGCCCACGAGCTCCGGTTCCTCCGGAGCGCTCAGCCCCCACTCCGCGACCGCTGCGATCGAGCGTGCGAACTCCCGCGCCGTCGCCTGCGGCATGCGCGCGACGTGAGCCGAGGCCAGCTCGCCGAAACGCGCGAGTGCCCGCAGCCGCTCGACCACGTCGGTCTGCGCGGCGAAGAGCTGCTGCCGGCGCAGCCCGAGGCGCTCGATCAGGCGATGGACGTAGAGGTCGGGTCGCATGGTGTCGATGTGGGCCACACATGCGCGGTACAGCTTCAGGAACACGCGGATCCGCTCCCGCGCCTCGGGGGGTACCTGCGGGGACTCGGTGGCCGCGGCCAGCGCGGCGACCATGTCGAGCTTCCGGCGTCGAGCGATCTGCGTGCAGCGCGCGATGTCGATCGACCGCAACTCGATCGGCGCCCGCGCCAGCGCCCGCACCACCGCGGGTGCGTCGCCGGGGTCGGCCAGCAACCGCAGCCACGCGAGCAGGTCGCGGACCTCGGCGCGCTGGAAGAAGGCCGCCTCGCCGACCACGCGGTTCGGTACCGCCCGCTCCTCGAGCGCAACCGAAACGGCCTGCCCTTCGCGTGCGATGCCGGCGACGATCACCGCGATCCTGCCGGGGTCGACCTGGTCGCGCACGACCAGCCGCTCGATCTCCGCGGCGACCGCCTGCGCCTGCGAGCGGTCGTTCTCACAGCGCCAGAAGGACACTTCTGTTTCCAGGGCGGGCTCGCCGCTGCTTCGCCCGTCCAAAGCCTCGCCGCTGCTTCGCCCGTCCAAAGCCTGCGCCGCTGCTTCGCCCGCCGGTCGGCCCGCTGGCCGGTAGTCCCGCTGCAACGAACGCGGCGTCGCGCACTCCCGCTGGGCACCGGTACGACGTCAGTAGCCGCGCCACCCGCGTGCCCGGCGTCTCGAACCAGTCGAGCCGTGCCGCTCCGGCACCGCGGAACCGTGCGATCGCCGCGAGCGGATCGCCGGTGACGGTGAGCGCGCCGCCGGCCAGAGTGCGCGCCAGTGTCGCGGGGGCCAGGTCGAGCTCCTGCGCATCGTCGATGAGGACGTGCTGGAAGGGTTGTCGGGCCGAGGGATGGTCCTCGACCAGCCTGATCGCCAGCCGCACGAGGTCGCCTTCGTCGCAGGCGCCGAGGTCGCGGACCATGCGGTTGTGCGCCTCGAAGATCGCCGCGAACTCGCGCTCGCGCGGACTCGGCCTGCTGCTCGGCCCAGGCAGCGAAATTCTGATGCGTCGATCAGCTCCGCCTTGAGCCGGTCGATACGGCGCACGAAGCTGCCGAGCAGCGCACCTGCATTGCCGCCGAAGTCGTGATGCTGGAGCGGCAGCTGGTCTATCCGTTCGGCCAGCATCGCCATGCGGTCGCCGGCGCTCAGCGTCGCATCGAGCAGGTCGTGCCAGCCGCCCGAGCGGCGCAGCACGGCCGCGGCGAGCTGCGCAGGGGTTACGACGAGCAGCTCGCTGTAGCCGTCGCGCAACTCCTCCTCCAGCCCTGCGCGGGCAGCGTCAGCGCGTGCGGCGGAGGGTAGGAGCAGAACGATGCGTTCCGGCAGCGTGCCCTGCTCCACCAGCCACAGGAAGCGATCGTGGAGAAGCTGCGTCTTGCCGCTGCCGGCGGAGCCCAACACCAGCAGCGGGCTGTCGCTGTGGCTGACCAGCGTGGCCGGATCGAGGACGGTCGGAGCTTGTGCTGACTCGGGCACGTGGTCTGACAGCATAGGCTGGTGATGATCGACGCTGAATCGGTGACACGAGCGGATTGGTTGGGCCTGTGCCGTAGCGCCGCTGAGGCGATCGCGGCGATGCTCGCGGATCGCTCGACCACGGCGGAGCGGGCGGTCGAGACCGGCACGACGGGCAGCGGTGGCGATCACACACTCGAGATCGACGATGCGGCCGAAGCGATCGTGTTCGATGGGCTCCAGCGGCTGCACGACCAGGGCCACCGCTTCCGCGCGATCTCGGAGGAGCGCGGCGAGGTCGACTTCGGCGATCCCCAGGTACTGGTGGTGATCGATCCGATCGACGGGTCGCTGAACGCCAAACGCGGGATCGCACACCATGCGCTGTCGGTGGCCGTCGCGACCGGGCAGACGATGGCAGACGTGCAGTTCGGCTACGTCAACGACCTCGGGGCATCCGAGGAGTGGTGGGCAGCAAGCGGGGAGGGCGCATTCCTCAACGACAGGCGCCTGGATCCCGGCGTCGGTGAGCACAGGGGCCCCGATGGTCGGATCGAGGTCGTCGGCATCGAGTCGGCCGACCCCCGCTGGCTCAGGGGATCGATCGATGTCCTGGTCGAGAGGGCCTACCGACTGCGCGCATTTGGTGCGATCGCGCCGTCGCTCTGCCAGGTGGCGGCTGGAAGGTTCGACGCCCTGGTGTCACTGCGCGGCTGCCGCGCGGTTGATGCCGCGGCGGCGCAGCTGATCGTACGTGAGGCGGGCGGGTTGATCAGCTTCCCCAGGTTCGAGCATCGGCTCGAGGCGCCACTCGATCTGGTGCCGCATTCGCCCATCGTGGCCGCGCGCACGGCGGCGACGCTCGCCGAGCTGGAGGCGGTATGCCTGCCCCGGTGATCGACTGGATCGTGGCCGAGTGGATCGCGGCGCGCATCGCGGGCGAGGGTCGTGCTCCCCTGCCCCAGATCGACCTGGCGCCGATCGTCGCGGACGCTCAGGAGCGCGTCGTCGCCTACACCGGTCTGGTGCCGGCGGGACCGCTCCCACCCGCGGAAGGCGTCAGCCGCCGCGAGTGGGTGGCAGCGAACATCTCCTCGACCCGGGCGTTGATCGAGCCGATGCTCGAGCGGCTGACCGAGCGCCTCGGACCGGTCAAGCCGGCGGCTGAGCTGTGGCTCGGCGTGACCGGCTCGAGCGAGGTTGGGTTCCTGGTCGGATACCTCGCCCAGCGCGTGCTCGGGCAGTATGAGCTGGTGCTGCTCAAGGAGCGTGCACAGGGGCACCCGCCGCGTCTGCTGTTCGTGATGCCGAACCTGGGTGAGTCGATCCGGCGCTTCGAGGCCGACGAGCGCGAGTTCATCACGTGGGTGGCGCTGCACGAGGTCACGCACGCGGTGCAGTTCGGCGGCGTTCCCTGGCTGCAGGACCATCTGGCAAGCCTGATTCGCGAGCTGCTGGAGAGCGCTGAGGAGCGCATGGGGCGTCGCCGGGAGTTGCACCTTCCGAGCCGTGAAACGGTCGAACGTGTCGGGCGTGCGGCACTCAAGGCCGATCTGCTGGGCATGATCGCCTCCGAACCCGAGCGCGCCGTGATGGATCGCGCCCAGGCGGTGATGGCGGTGATCGAGGGCCACGCAGAGCACGTCATGGACGTGGTCGCCCCGGAGCTGCTGCCGTCGCTTCCAGATCTGCGCAGAGCGCTCGACGAGCGCCGCCGCGTGCAGTCGCCGTTCGGGCGTCTGCTGAGCCGGCTGCTCGGGCTGGAGATGAAGCTCAAGCAGTACGAACGCGGCAAGATCTTCTGCGATGAGATCGTCCGTGGCGGCGGGGACGCTGCACTGCGCCATCTCTTCTCAGCGCCCGAGGCGCTACCGACGCTGGCCGAGATCGACGATCCGTCTGCATGGCTCCGTCGCGCTCAACCTCAGCTCCAAAGTTGACGACAAAGTAATGACGGCTTTCGACGTTGAGGACTGAGGAATTCTTTACTCACGGACAAAAGCCGATCAGCTATATTTGCTTACGCAACAACTTCCCCCGCGGCGCGCCCAGGAGAGCGACGTCAGCGGGAAGGGTTCGCCGGCCTCATATCCTCGTCGGCGAACGCAGCACCCTCTCCTCCCTCAACCGCCGGGGTGCCACGAAAGTGGCGCCCCGTCGGTCCTTAAAGAGGCGTCACTCGGCGCGAAGCGCCTCAGGGCTGATCTGGCGTTGAAGGATCGGCAGCGTCAGTCCGGTGACGCCGACGACCACGGCAAGTCCGGCGCCCGCGAGCAGGGCCACCGAGCCCCAGTCGAAGCCGATCGGTAGACCCGCGATCGCCATCAGCACCGCGCCGAGCGCCGCGCCAAGGACGATGGCGAGCGCGAGTCCGAGCACGATCGGCAGCGCTGTCTGCCAGAGCACTGAGTAAGCCAGCGTCGAGCCGCGCGTCCCGAAGGCCGCCATCACCGCCAGCACTCGCCGCCGCTCCCGCAACTGCTCGGCGACGGAGACGAGCAGGCTCGCGCCGATGACCAGCAGCACGGCGACCGCGCCCGCCGTGAGCACGCGACGGAGCTTGTCGATCGTCAGATCGCGCGGCGAGAGCGCCGCCGTCATCGGCATGACCTGAGCCAGAGGATCGACACTCGCGACGGCGTCGCTCAGATGATCCAACGCTGCGGGCTCGTGGGGATTGAGCCACGCGGTTGCCGAGAGCGTCTCTGTACGCAAGCCGGCTCGCGCGGCGGCACCCGGAGTCAGGATCAGCGATCCGAGGTCGAGGTAGTCGACGCCGGCGGCGAATTGTCGGCGTATCGGTACGGTCTGCGCATTGGCGGGGATGCGGAGTGACCGCCCAGGCATGCGGATGAACTCGCCTGGGTGCTGGCTGCTCGAACCCGGCTCGTTACGCAGGTAGGACGACCCAGGGCCGCAGGTCGCGATCTGCAGAAGTTGGGTGAGCGTTGCGCACGAAGCGATCGTCACCGGCAGTGCCTGCGGCCCGACACCCAGCACGAGCACCCTGCGCACCCCTTGGGCGCTTTGCAGCCGGCCCGCCACCGTCGCCGGGGGATCGCTTCGCGGCGCGATCACGCCATTGATCCTGACCAGACCCTCTGGCACGCCGGAAGGCGTGCGAGCAGTCTCCGCGCCGGCGAACACCGTCTGGAGCGCGATCGCGCCGGCCACGGCGAGCCCGATCGCGCCGACGACACGCCCGGAGGTGCCGTGGTCGAGGCGGAGGCGACGGATGGCGAGCAGCCATGAAACCGACCCGCCCACCCGGCCGTCACCACGGTCTGCGCGCATCACGACCGCCTCTACGAACCATGGCAGCAGAGCACAGACTCCGATCAGCACAAAGATGATCCCGGCTGAGGCTTCGACCTCGCCCGTGGTGGAAGCCAGTCGGTCGCTCGACCCGATCAGCGCAGCGAGGAGCAGAAACCCAAGCAGCGGCATGCATAGGCGCCAGGCCAGGCGGCGCCGCGGCGGGCGGCCGCGCCGGCTGACTCCCAGTGGTTCGATAGCGACCTGTCGCATTCCCAACAGCGCAAACGCGACCGCGGCCACCGGCACAAGGACCAGGGCGAGTACCGCCAACGGCAAGGAGGGCCGCACGTCCTGCGCGAAGACGCTCACTCCGGCGATGTCCGTGTGTGGTACGAGTGGGCGGAGGATCAGTACGAAGCCGATCACCCCGAGGATCACACCGGCGACAGCGCCGAGCAGGGACTCCCCTGCGGCGACTCGGGCCGTGCCGGCACGATCGAGGCCGAGCAGCCGCAGCGCCGCAAGACGCCAGTTGCGCTGCTCCGAGCCAAAGCGGCTCGCGGTCGCGACGAACACGCCGATCGGCAGCAGCAGCGCGATGACCATGAGGATCACCAGCAGGGTGATGAGCGCGCTGTGTCCCAGCGCAGCTCCCTGCATGCCGAAGCCGGTGACCTCGACCCACCACGGCGGAGCAATCCGGTGCCACCGCGATATGCGACGAGATCGGCTGGGCCGATGAGGCCGCTGTCGGCGATCGTCCCGACCACCTTGGCGTGCAGACGTCGTGAGAGTTCGGCCCCGGCAGGCGATCGCAGCAACGCCGCGAGCGCCGGAGACACGAGCATCTGACCCGGCGCGGGGATGCCGGTGATGCCGGGCGGCAGCGGCGGGTCGGGACCGGTCCGTTGCAGGTACCGAGACCGTCACGCTTTCTCCGCGGAAGGTGGTGTCGGCGCCGTACTCGATCAGCCTGGCGTGACCGCCCGAGGACTGCGAGACTCTGCGCATCCACCCGCGCGTTGTGGGCACTGACCATGTTCGGGACCGAAGCGGCAAAGAGCAGCAGCGCCACGCCGAAGGCGACACCCAGAGCCGTCAGTGCCGCTCGCTAGCCGCGAGTCGGCGCCGCCGGTCGCGGCCAGCCGGGCGCCCAGCGCGAGGTCGGCAAGTGCTCGGCGCATCAGATCTGGCGGGTGCGCCCGTCGCGGACGATCACCTCGCGGTCGGCGTAGGCCGCAACCCGGGCCTCATGCGTGACCAGAACGACGGCTGCCTCGGTCTCGCGAGCCGCGACCGGTCAGCAGTTGCATCACGCGCTCACCGTTGAGCGAATCGAGCGCGCCGGTCGGTTCGTCGGCGAAGACCACCGCGCGGCTGGGTGACGAGCGCCCGCGCGACCGCGACCCGCTGCCCCTGGCCGCCGGACACTTCGCCCGGGAGCTTCGCGGCGACATCGGTGACCTCGAGGCGCTCGAGCCACTCGGCCGCACGGCGCGCCGCCTCGCGCCGCGGGACGCCGGCAGACGCGCAGCGGGAGGGAGACGTTCTCGCTGCAGCTGAGCTCGGGCACGAGGCGCCCGAACTGGAAGACGAAGCCGAACTCGGTGCGCCGCAGCGCGCTGCGCTCGCACATCCGGGAGGCGCGCCGATCGACTCGCCGGCGAAGATGACCTCGCCGCGTCGGGCGCCGATGATCCCGGCCGCGCAGTGCAGGAGCGTCGACTTGCCCGATCCGGACGGTCCCATCACGGCGACGATCTCGCCGGCCGCGAGCTCGAGCGAGGCGCCCTCCAGCGCCGGAGTGGCGCCGAAGCTCTTGAAGAACTCGCGGCATGCGAGCAGCGGGCGGGCTGCTTCCGGCCGGCCGGCTCGTCCCCGACGGTTTGCGCTCGCCGACTCCACGCTCATCACGCCACCTCCGTCGCCAGTTCGTCGAGCCGCGCCGCCGTCAGCTCGAGCCAGCGCAGGTCGGCCTCGAGGTGGAACAGCGCGTGGTCGCAGATCAGCTGGTCCGCCGAGGTCGCCGCCGGCCTTGCGCCGGGTGAGCTCGCGCATCAGCCTGCAGATGTTCCGCGCGCTGCGCGTCGAGGACCTCGGTCGCCGAACGGCCGGTGCGCAGCGCCAGGATCGACCTTCGCGTAGAGGACGCTCTGCAGATACGGTCTGCGGCGGCTCGGGCTCTGGCGAGCCACCGCTCGACGTCGGCGACGCCGGCATCGGTGATCGCGTAGCGCTTGCGGTCGGGTCCCTCTCCGGACTCGATCGCGTCGACCGTCACGAGACCGCTCTTCAGCAGCCGGGCGAGGGTCGCGTACACCTGGCCGTAGGCGACCGGGCGATCGAGTCCGAAGCGTCGCGTCGTACTCGCGCTTGAGGTCATAACCGTGGGATGCCCCGCCCTCGAGTAGGCCGAGGAAGGTCTTGCTGACGGACATGGGTCGTCACTATACACCACAGGTATACGCTGTGCGTATACTCGCCGACGTAGCGAGGCGGGTTGGGCAGACTTCCGGCTCGGGAGCAGGCCTACTCGGGTTGCGTCGGCTGGTAGCGCTGCACGTCCGCCGGAGGAGCGGCCGGCTCGGCGCCCTCCTCGAGCAGGCGCTCGTAGATCCGCATGCGCTTGGAGACGCGGCCGCCCATCGCCTCGAGGCCGCGGTTCATGCTGTGGTTGGTCTCGAGGATCCAGCCGGGTTCGCCCCACTTGATCTTCGACTCCGCGGCCATGTCGAAGTTCTCGATGTAGAGCTGCGCAGCGACGCCGGTGTGCTGGTACTCCGGCAACACACCGAGGAATCCGACGCGGCAGCGATCGATGATGCGCTTGCGGTTCAGGTAGTGCCACCAGCCGAGTGGCAAAAGGCGGCCCCTCATCTTCTTGAGCACCTGGTTGATGTCGGGGATCGTGATCGCCGCCGCCACGACCTCCTTGTCGTTCTCAGCGAGCATGAACCAGCGCTTGTCGAAGATCAGGCGGTAGTTGATCGCCAAGTCGGCCAGATCGTGGTCGTCGTATGGGGAGAAGCCCCAGTTCTTGGACCAGGCGGCGTTGTAGATCTTCTGAAAACCCTTCAGGTCCTTGCCCAGGCGCCAGAACGACATCTTGCGGATGCTGATGCCGTACTTGTCGTGCGAGCGCTGCGCGATTCGCGGCAGAGCCTCGAGCATCCGCGTGTCACGGTCATCCAGGCGCAGGTTCCAGTGGAATACGTCCATCGCCTTCTGCAGACCGGCCGCCTCGACGCGCTCGTGGTAGTGCGGCGGGTGCCAGGGCTGGCGGATCATCGGCTCGAGCTCGAAGCCCTCGATCAGCACGCCGCACTCCTCGTTGATGATCAGGTCGAAGGGACCGATCATGCGGTCGCGGCCCTGCGCCTTCAGCCACTGCGCGGCGGCATCGAGCAGCGCGTTGAGCGACCTCCTGGTCGTTCTCGAAGTCGAGGAAGCCGAAGAAACCCCAGCGGTTGCCGTGGAACTCGTTGAAGTTCCTGTCGTACTGCGCGCTGATGCGTCCGACCACACGACCATCGCGGCGCGCCAGGAAGAACTCGGCATCGCCGTGCTTGAAGAACGGGTTCAGCTTGCGGTTGAGGTATGCGTGGCGCTCGAGCTTGAGCGGTGGGATCCACGGCGTGCCGGCGTGCAGCCGGTAGGGCAGGTCGACGAAAGCTTTTAGGTCCGCCCTACCCCGCACCGGGGTGATCTCTAGCGCCATGACGCGGGAAAGTACCATGGGCTTCATGCCTACGAGAGACCAGGTGACCGAAGCGCTACGCGCAGTCATCGACCCAGAGCTGCACAAGGACATCGTCACCCTCGAGATGGTCCGCTCGATCGAGGTGCACCCCAACGGCGTCGTCGACGTGATGATTTCCCTGACGACTCCCGGGTGTCCGATCCGCGACCACTTCGAGACCGGTGTCGATGGGGCGATCCGCACGCTCGACGGCGTGATCGGCGTGAACATCACCTTCGACGTGTTGTCCGATGGCGAGAAGCAGGCGTTGAGGCAGAAGCTCGGACGCGGCTCGCTGCCCGAGGGCGCGCTTGCCCAGGTCCAGAACGTGATCTGCATCGGCTCCGGCAAGGGCGGCGTCGGCAAGTCCAGTGTGACCGCGAACCTGGCGGCGGCGCTCGCCGCACAGGGCAAGCAGGTCGGCGTGATGGACGCCGACGTCTGGGGCTACTCGCAGCCGCGCATGTTCGGGCTCAACGGGGAACGCGCAAAGGTCAACGCCAGCCGCAAGATCCTGCCGCTGGACGCCGCAGATGGCGTCAAGGTCGTCTCGATCGGCTTCTTCATCGAGCAGGATGCAGCCGTCGTCTGGCGCGGACCGATGCTGCACAAGGCGCTCCAGCAGTTCCTCGAGGACGTCGAGTGGGGCGCGCTCGACTACCTGCTGATCGACCTGCCGCCGGGCACCGGCGACGTCTCGATGACGCTCTCCCAGCTGCTCCCGGACGCCAAGTTCCTGATCGTGACCACGCCCCAGGCGGTTGCCCAGAAGGTGGCCAAGCGCTCAGCCGACATGGCCGAGAAGCTCGAGCTGGAGATCGCCGGCGTGATCGAGAACATGGCCGGCTTCACCACTCCCTCCGGTGAAAGCTTCCCGATCTTCGGCGAGGGTGGCGGACGGCTGCTCGCAGAGGAGCTCGATGTGCCGCTGCTCGGTCAGGTCCCGTTGACGATGTCACTGCGCGAGCAGTCCGACGGCGGCCTGCCGGTCGTGCTCGCCAACCCGCGGGACGCCGCCGCACAGGCGATCGTGGCGATCGCGCAGCGGGTGATCGCGCTGACGCCGGTCGCGCTGCCGATGATGGACGCCGAGCCGGCCGCTCCGGCAGCTGCGGCGCCGAAGCCGGTCGGCATGTCGCTGCCGATGGCCTGAGCGGCGCGGCCCCGCGCGGCGCGAGGAGAGGTTTCGCTACTCCGCGCGGTACCGCGCCGCTGTCCTGCCCGCCAGGACCAGGTGCACGACGATGAAGAAGGCCACCCCTGCTCCCAGCCACCAGTAGCCGCGGCTCCAGAGCACGCCGGCGACGATGCACAGCCATACCGCCACCGCCAGCCGCACTCGGATCACGACCAGGGGATGGCGCACGGCCAGGCGGTCGTGCTCGACCGCCGATCGCATCTCCCACCAGTAGCGCGTGTGCACGAGAAACGCACCGCGGACGAGATCGAGGGCGGCGGCAAGTCGCGAGTGCTTCGCGGCGCGATCCTCGTCGGTCATCAGCACACCGAGCATGTCCTCGCCATGCTTCTCTCGATAGCTGCGTGGATAGAGGCGCAGAAGCCGGCGGTAGCGACGCTCCAGTGCCTGGCTCGATTCGGTCATGTCGTCCTCCCCTCGGTCAGTTGCAGTCGTGTGAGCGCGGTGCGCACGTGCGTGCGCAGGCGCTCGGCCTCGGTGGCAAGCGTGTCGGCACCTTCCGGCGTCAACCGGTAGTAACGGCGCAGGCGGCTGTCGACGATCTCCTCGCGGTCGACCTCGATCAGTCCATCATCACGCAGCCGATCGAGCGCCGCATAGAGCGTCCCCGCCTGTAGACGGACCCGCCCCTCAGAGATCTCCTCGACGTCGGCGATGATGCCGTAACCGTGCTGAGCCCCGCCGGCGAGCGCCGTCAGGATCAGGAACGTCGCCTCCTGCATACCTCGCTTAGCCATGCAGACAACATATACCGATGAACTGAGTATGTCAAGCGACCGGCCATCCGCGACCCGCTCGCAGCTGCCGCACCGCGGCCGAAGCGCCCGAGGCGCCGCCGAGTAGCTACCGGTTCCGGTAGTACTCGGCGTTGATGACCGTGAACCTCGACCATTCTTCGGGCAGCTGGTCCTCGGCGAAGCAGGCGTCAACCGGGCAGGCTTCGACGCAGGCATCGCAGTCGATGCACTCCTCGGCGTCGATGTAGAGCATGCTCTACGGTGTCGTAATCGGGCTCGTCCGGCGTCGGGTGGATGCAGTCGACCGGACACACCTCAACACACGAGTTGTCCTTGGTCCCGATGCACGGCTCGGCGATCACGTAGGCCATCTGGTTCTTAGTCCTCTCTGCGGGTTCCTGGCGAAGGAGCGCGGAGTTTAGTGAACTATCCGTTTATGCCCGTCTACGACGAAGTTCAGTCAGGTCTTGAAGGGATCGTCGCATTTGCAACCGAGATCGCGGAGCCTGACCGCGACGGTGATGCGCTGCGCTACCGCGGCGTTGACATCGAGGAGCTGGTCGGCAAGGTCCCGTTCGAGCAGGTCTGGGGCCTGCTCGTTGACGACAGCCTGTTCCCCGGCCTGCAGCCAGCAGCGCCCTACCCGCTCGGCCTTCGCACCGGCGACCCGCGTGCCGACATGCAGGCCGCGCTTGCAGCACTCGGACCGCAGTGGGGGTTCAGGCCGGTGCTCGACATCTCAGACAGCGAGGCGCGCGACAACCTCGCGCTCGCCTCGGTGATGGCGCTCTCGTTCGTCGCCCAGTCGGCCCGCGGCTTCGGCCGGCCACCGGTGCCGCAGACTGAGATCGACTCGGCGCAGTCAATTGCCGAGCGCTTCCTGCTGCGCTGGCGGGGCGAGGCGGATCCTCGTCACGCGCGTGCGATCGACGCCTACTGGACGGCAGCGGCCGAGCACGGCGTGAGCTCGTCGACCTTCACTGCCCGCGTGATCACCTCGACCGGAGCTGACGTCGCGGCGGCGCTGTCGGCGGCGGTGGGCGCGCTCTCCGGCCCGCTGCACGGCGGCGCTCCTGCCAGGGTGCTGCAGATGCTCGAGGAGGTCGAGGCGGCCGGCGACGCGACCAGCTGGGTGAACCAGAAGCTCGACCGTGGCGAGCGGATCATGGGCTTCGGCCACCGTGTCTACCGCGCCGAGGACCCGCGCGCCCGAGTGCTGCGACGGATCATGCACGAGCTCGGCTCGCCGCGGATCGAGGTCGCGGAGGCGCTCGAACGGGCCGCCCTGGATGAGCTCCAGGCCCGCCGCCCGGAGCGCATCCTCGCCACCAACATCGAGTTCTGGGCGGCGGTTGTGCTCGACTTCGCCGAGGTCCCCCCTGCCCTCTACACGCCGATGTTCGGCTGCGCCCGCGTGGCAGGGTGGTCGGCGCACATCCTCGAGCAGAAGCGCGAGGGGCGCATGATCCGTCCGAGCGCCAAGTACGTCGGCTCGCCGCCGCGGCCGCTGTCGAGTCTCGAGCCCTAGGCACCGATGCGGGTGCTGGTCTTCTCCTGGGAGTACCCGCCTGTGATCGAGGGAGGGCTCGGCCGGCACGTCCGCAAACTGTCCGAGCAACTCGCCGCGGCGGGCGTGGAGGTTCACGTGCTCACACGCGGTGGCGGCCAGCTGCCGTCCGAGGAGTCGCGCCACGGCGTGCGCGTGCACCGGGTGACCGAGCCGCCGTTCCCGCGGGACGTCGACCAGTTCCTGCGATGGGTCAAGCGGCATGAACCGCGACATGGCCGCGATGGCTGCCGATCTAGCGGACCGCTTGCCCTTCGACCTCGTGCACTCGCACGACTGGCTGGTATCCGACGCGGCGGAGGAGGTCGCACGTAGCGCCGGGGTGCCGTGGTTGGTCACGGTTCATGCAACCGAATACGGACGCCACCAGGGCTGGGTCAAGAAGCATCCGCAGTCCCGCATCCACGCAGCCGAGCGGCGGATGGCGCGCCGGGCGGACCACGTGATCACCTGCTCCGACTACATGGCCGGGCACGTGGCGCAGATCTTCGGCGTCCCCGTGAGGCGCATCACGGCGATCCCCAACGGCATCGACCCCGCGGATCTGGTGGCAGCGCCGGCGCCTGAGCTGGTCTCGCTGCGGGCCACCTACGCCGGCCGCGAGGAGCGACTGGTGCTGATGGTCGGCAGGCTCGTCTACGAGAAGGGCTTTCACGTGGCGCTCGACGCGCTGGCGCCGATTGCGCGTCGTCGCGGTGCACGTGTGCGGTTCGTGGTGGCAGGCACCGGCACAGCGGAGGGCGAACTCAAGGCGCAGGCCAAGAAGCTCGGGCTGGAGCGCTACGGCTCGTTCATCGGCTGGGCCGGTGACGACCTCCTGCACTCGCTCTACCGGGTCGCCGACCTCTGCATAGTGCCGTCGATCTACGAGCCCTTCGGGCTGGTCGCGCTCGAGGCGATGGCCTCGGGTTGCCTCTGCCTGGTGGCCGATACCGGTGGCCTGCGCGAGGTCGTTCCCGCCGACGGGTCAGCCGGCCTGCGGTTCACCTCGAACGATGCCGACGCTCTACGCCGTACGCTCGAGCGGGTCCTGACGGATGACGCCGCGCGCGTCCAGCTGATCGCCGAGGCACGCGAGCATGTGCTGCGGTTCGACTGGACCGAGGTCGCGCGACGCACGTTGGCGATCTACCAAGCGCTCGCGATGCGGGCGCCGCGCGCTCCCGTAAATGGCGGAGGCGGCCAGGTCAGCGTCTCGCCGCGTTCCTGACCGCCTCCGACCGCCCCCAGTGAAGCGAGGCTTGGCGATCCTGCTGCCCCCTACTTCGCCATGTGCGGGTCGATGTACAGGTTCGCGACCTGAAGGCTGCCGAGCGATACGTTGACGTCAGCAGTGATGTCGATCGCGTTCCACACCGCCTGCGGCACGAGGCTGCTGTTGATCGGGAGGGTGACGTTGTAGCCCTGGGTGCCGACAATCGGCACCTCGTGGCCCAGCACGCTCGTTCCCTGCAGCGTCGTGAAGATCGTGGTCGAGTTGGTGGCGGCCGATGCCGATGTTGCCGGCACAGCCGCGACCGCCCCTGCCACGATCAGGGCGAGGATCGTCTTCGAGCTGAAAAGGCACTTCGTCATGTGACGCACCATCCTTGGTGTGCACTGGCAACCGGGCTGCCTCGCTTCTGCGAGACCCCTAGCTTTGCGTCCCCGGCTCACGCACGGGTTTGCCCTTTTCAGTTGTTTACAGCCGAGTCCATCGGCGGGCCCGGCGGGCCGCTTGACCCCATAAGTCCAGAAGTTGGACGACTGTTCTACTCGAAGGACATCCGGGGGATGCCTAACCCGACCGCACAAAGCTGCCGATTATCGGCGTAGATGTCTTTCAATCCAGACCTCGAGCAGCAGGAGCAGATCGCCGCCTCGATGCAGCGGCCCACGCTCGCGATGAGCCGGCGTGAGCTGCTTGCCGAGCTGCTCGTGGATGGCGGCTTCGTCGCTCGCCGCCGCTGCGCTCATTGTTCTGCGCCCACCCCACGGGTTCGATCCGTGGCCGGGTCTGCTGTGCATCGTGCTGCTGGCTCTGGCCACACGGGTGAAGTTCGACACGCCGCTCGGCTTCACCGTCGTGACCCAGCTCGCGTTCGTGCCGCTGCTATTCGCGCTGCCCGTTTCGCTGGTGCCGCCCGCGGTCGTGTGCGGTCTGATGCTCGCCAGCCTTCCGGACCTGCGCGACGGTTCGCTGCGCCCGACCAGATTGGTAAAGCGCGTCGGTGATGCCTGGTTCGCGATCGGACCAGTTGCCGTGTTCGCGCTGGCCGATACGGCACCGAGTCATGCCGGCCCCTGGCTGCTGCTGGCCGCGCTGAGCGCACAGTTCGGGGTTGACTTCGTGGTTTCCGCTGTGCGCTTCCGGATCTCGGACGCGGTGTCGCTGCGGGAGCACGCGCGCAGCAGCTGGGTCTTTGTGATCGACATGGCCCTGTCCGGGGTCGCTCTGGCGGTCGCCGAGGAGATCCACAGAGCGCCGTACGCGCCGCTCGCGGTGCTGCCGCTGCTCGGGCTGCTCTCGGTCTTCGCGCGCGAACGCGAGGCACGGCTCGACCAGCTGATCGAGCTGAACCACGCCTACCACGGCACCGCGCTCGTCCTCGGCGACGTGGTCGAGGCCGACGACGGCTACACCGGCGAGCACAGCAGAGGGCGTCGTGCGGCTGTGCCTCGAGGTCGCCACCAGACTCGGCCTCAACGCGGAGCAGAAGCGCAACCTCGAGTTCGGCGCGCTCCTGCATGACGTCGGCAAGATCGCGATTCCCAAGGAGATCATCAACAAGCCGGGTCAGCTCGACGAGCACGAGTGGGAGATCATCAGAGACCCACACGGTCGAGGGCCAGAAGCTGCTCGACACCGTCGGCGGGTTCATGCGCGAGGTGGGGCTGATCGTGCGCTCCCACCACGAGCGCTGGGACGGCGGCGGCTATCCGGACGGACTTGCCGGCGAGGCGATCCCCTTGGAATCGAGGATCGTCTCCTGCTGCGACACCTGGAACGCGATGCGCACCGATCGCTCCTACCGCAAGCGCCTGCCCTTCAACCTGGCGGCCGCAGGAGATGCGCGCGGTGGCGGGCACGCAGCTCGACCCGCGCGTTGTCGAGGCACTGCTCGAGGTCGTCGCGCGGCGAGGCTCGGGCAAGCGGCAAGGGCCCGGTCAGCCGACCGGGCCCTCCCAAGTACAGACGACTGTCTGATACGGCTTACATCATCCCCGACATGTCGGGCATGCCGCCGCCTGCGCCACCGCCGGAATCCTTGTCCGGAACCTCGGCGATGATCGCCTCGGTGGTCAGGATGTTCTTGGCGATCGACGCAGCGTTCTGCAGCGCCGAGCGGGTGACCATGGCCGGGTCGATGATGCCCTCGGTGATGAGGTTCACGATCTCACCGGTGGCCGCGTTCAGGCCGTGGTCCTTCTTGGACTTGCGGACCTCATTGACGACGACAGAACCTTCCAGGCCAGCGTTCTCCGAGATCTGACGGAGCGGCTCCTCGAGCGCGCGGTACACGATCCGTCGCGCCGGTCTGCTCGTCCTCGTCGCCGACGGCCTCGATGTCGAGGGCCTTCTGCGCGACCAGCAGCGCCGAACCGCCGCCCGGCACGATGCCCTCCTCGAGGGCTGCGCGGGTGGCCTGCAGCGCGTCCTCGACGCGGTGCTTCTTTTCCTTCATCTCGGTCTCGGTGGCTGCGCCGACCTTGACCACCGCAACGCCGCCGGACAGCTTGGCGAGGCGCTCCTGGAGCTTCTCACGGTCGAAGTCCGAATCGGTGTTCTCGATCTCGTTCTTGATCTGGTTGATGCGGCCCTTGATCGCGCTTGTGTCGCCGTTGCCGTCGACGATCGTCGTGGTGTCCTTGGCGACGACCACGCGGCGTGCGCGACCGAGCTGCGTCAGCTGGGTGTTCTCGAGCTTGAGGCCCATCTCCTCGGTGATGACCTCGCCGCCGGTGAGGATCGCGATGTCCTCGAGCATGCGCTTACGGCGGTCGCCGAAGCCCGGAGCCTTGACGGCAACACCGGTGAAGGTGCCGCGCAGCTTGTTGACCACGAGGGTCGCAAGCGACTCACCCTCGACGTCCTCAGCGATGATCAGCAGCGGCTTGCCGCTCTGAATCGTCTGCTCGAGGATCGGCAGGATGTCACGGACGGAGCCGATCTTCTGAGTTGGCGATCAGGATGTACGGGTCCTCGAGGACTGCCTCCATACGGTCCTGGTCGGTGACCATGTAGGGCGAGATGTAGCCCTTGTCGAACTGCATGCCCTCAGTGAACTCGAGGTCCATGCCGAAGGTCTGGCCCTCTTCGACGTTCACGACGCCGTCCTTGCCGACCTTGTCGATCGCGTCGGCGATGACGTCGCCGATCTCCTCATCGCCGGCCGAGATCGTCGCGACGCGAGCGATCTGATCCTTGCCCGAGACGGGCGTGGACTGCTTGGCGATGTTGGCAACGACCTGGTCGACGGCCTTCTCGATGCCGCGCTTGAGCGCGAGCGGGTTGGCGCCGGCCGCGACGTTCTTCAGACCCTGGCGAACGATCGCCTGGGCAAGAACCGTCGCGGTCGTCGTGCCGTCACCGGCAACGTCGTTGGTCGCTGTCGCGACCTCGCGGACGAGCTGTGCGCCCTGGTTCTGGAAGACGTCCTCGACCTCGATCTCACGGGCGATGGTGACGCCGTCGTTGGTGATCGTCGGGGCGCCGAACTTCTTGTCGATCACGACGTAGCGGCCCTTGGGGCCGAGCGTGACCTTCACCGCGTTGGCAACCGCGTCGACGCCGGACTGCAGCGCGTTGCGGGCGTCAACGTCGTACTTCAGTTCCTTATGAGCCATAAGTCTTGAGTTCTCCTAGGAAGGTGGTCTTACTGGACCTTGGCCAGCACGTCGGATTCGCGCAGGACGAGGAGCTCCTCGCCCTCGACCTTGATCTCCGTGCCGCCGTACTTGCTGTAAAGGACCTCGTCGCCGACCTCTACGTCGAGCGGCGTGCGCTTGCCGGTGTCCTCGTTGATCTTGCCGTCGCCGACGGCCAGGACTGTGCCCTTCTGGGGCTTCTCCTTGGCGGTTTCGGGGAGGACGATGCCGCTTGCGGTCGTCTCCTCCTCCTCGATCGCACGGACGATCAGGCGGTCGCCAAGGGGCTTGAGCTTAAGAGCCATCTATGCAGCCTCCGGGTTCTGAATCCCTTGAGATTGATGAGTATTTGGCACTCTCAATGGCAGAGTGCCAACTGTCGAGCACTATAGCTCGTCGTGCGCGCGCTTTTGGCACTCTCGTGTGAAGAGTGCCAAGCGCACGGGAAATCTACGGAAACGCCCGCCTCGGACGGGCGCCATGCTCGTCAAGAAGCTTCAGCGGACCGTGACGACGGGAACCACGGCGAACGTCGTGTTCCTGATCCCGATCCCTTGAGGCCGCCGCGCCGACCGGCACGAAATCAGTTGTTGGCGCCGCCGAGGCCGTGGATGCGGTCCCGCAGCTCCGGCGGGTTCTCGATGATCTGAGAGAAGCGCACCACCGTGACGGTGTCGTCCATCGAGACCTTGCGGCCGTAGATCTGCTCCAGGAAGTGGACCATCTCATCGACGCGCCGGAACTCGGGGTTGTCGTGCTCGATGTCTCGCGGCGACAGGTCCTGGACGCGCTTGACCTCGACCTGGTCGATCACCGCGTTGAAGATCTTCTCGCGCGGTGAGTGCTGGTAACCGATCGTGACAACGACACAGTCGTTCTTGCGGTACTTGTGGGACTTGTCGCCGAGGCGAATCGTGGCCGTCTTGCGACCCCGCCGCAGCTGATCGGCGAACACTGACGAGTAGAAGTTGAGTACGCGCACCTCGCGCAGCCTACCGTTCGGAGGCGCGGCGCGACAGGGCGCGCGAGACGATCTCGCGCTCACCCGGATGCGTGAGCGCCGTCGCGGCCTCCGCAAGCGGCATCCAGTACGCGCGCTCGACCTCATGATCATGGTCGGCGGGGTCGCCCTCGCCGTATTCGATCAGGAAGAACTCGACCTGCTTGGCGACGCGCTTACCCCGCCGCTCATAGGTGTACTCGACGGTTCCGAGCGACTCCAGCAGCTCGCCGGAAACACCTGCCTCCTCGCGCACCTCGCGCTCCGCCGCCTGAGATGCGGATTCTCCGCGCTCCGGATGTCCCTTCGGCAATCCGAGCACCTTGCTGCCGTTTGGTCCGCGGCGAGTGGGCACGATCACGACGACCTCCTGGCCGCGCACGACCACCCCACCGGCCGAGAACTCCGGCTTCTTCGTCTTGGTATGTGGCATAGGCTCAGTAGACATACCCCTGAAGCGCCCCTGGATCATGCACCGTCAGCCTGCCGCGTCCCTGCGTGATCACTCCGGAGCGCTCGAGCGTCGCCAGGAACCGGCTTGCCGACTCCCTGGATGAGCCGGCCAGCTTCGCCAGATCGGCCTGCGTCAGGGTGATGACGACGTCACTCTCACCCTGGTTGCTCTCACGCGCTGCGGCCACCATCTGCCCGAGCACCGCCGCCACGCGGCTCTGAACGGTCTGGAATGACTGCCGGGCAAGCTGCTCGTTGGTGGCACGCAGCCGCCGGGCCAGCGCAGCGATCAGCTTCACCGCAATCTCCGGATACTCGCGCATCAGTCGCTGCATGTCCCGCCCGGGGATGGCGACGATCTCCGCTTCGTCGATCACATCGACCGTCGCGGAGCGCGGTTCCTCATCGAACATCGCCAGCTCCCCGAAGATGTCGCCGGCGCCGAAGTGCGAGAGCGTTATCGAGCGGCCGTCGGAGTGTTGGCGGACCGCGCGAGCGAGCCCGGAGCGCACGATGTAACAGGATTCGCCCCCATCGCCCTCACGGAACACGACCTCGCCCGCGCGGTATTGGCGTGCCACCGAGACGGCCGCCACGGCCGCGAGATCCTGCTCTGAAAGCCCGGCGAAGACGGGGACGTTCGCGAGCAGGGCTACGCGGTCAGAGGTATCTGCGGGCTCGCCGTTCACAGGATTCCTGCCAGCCATTGAATCGCCTGATCGATGGTCGGTTCGTCGATCGCGTGCCCGCCGGAGCTCTCAACGTAGGTGACGTCGAGCCCCGCGTTGCCCAGCAGCGACCGTGCGCTGTGGGCGAACTTGATCTTGACGATCCTGTCTCTGCGGCCGTGGCCGATCAGCACCGGCATGCCGACCCGTGTCTGCAAATCCGGCGCCCACCCATCGATCGTGGGAATCGACCCAGAAAACGCGAGGATCCCGGCCGGCCTCGGGCGGCCGGTTCCAAGCCCGGTGAGGTAGCTCATCGCGCCGCCCATCGAGAATCCGCCCAGAACTGTGCGCTCAGGCGGAATGCCACTGCTGCGCCAGATCTGATCGTGGAACTCACACAGCCGACCGTAGCCCTCACGGAAGGTCTCGGGGTCGCCGTAGCGGATGTCCCGCACCGCGTACCAGTGGTAGCCGTCCAAACGCGGAAACGAAAACGGCGCGCGGGGCAGGAACACATGCAAGCGATGCCGCCGATCGAGCTGATCGGCGAGGTCGAGCAGCTGGCGCTCGTCGCTGCCGCGGCCGTGGTGCAGGATCAGGAGCCCATCGGCCTCCCCCTGAGCGGGTCGTTCCGCGTAGCTCAGCTCCCCCATGGCGGGAGCCTATAGCGGGCAGACCGCCGAGGGTGAGCTGACGCCGGGAGTCGCTACGAAGCCGCGTCGAGGGCGTGCTCGCGGCGCCGCTGACGTAGCCACACCCATAGCCACACCAGCAGCGCCGCGACCAGACCGATCGGAAGCGCGACCGCCAGCGCGATCAGCGCCACTCCGGCGGAGACGATGAGCACGCGCAGGGCGTCGTGGCCGGCACGTCCGATCGTGAACGAGCTCGAGTGCGTGGCGACCGGTACCACGGGCAGCCCGCCGGCGTTGATCTGCACCGTGACGTTGCTGTAGCTGATCCGGTGCTGAAGCGAGCCCAGCGCCGACTGCCATGTATTGATCTGCTGCTCGGCCAGCTTCAGCTGGGCCTTGATGCTGTCGATCGCCGACTGCGTGTACGCCGTCTGCAGCTGCTTGAGCAGCGATGTGCGCAACGCCGTCGCGTCCGCGAGCTGGCGCCGGTCGGAGTTGTACTGGTTGCTGACGTTCTGGCTCCCGGCGGTGCTCGAGGCGAGCGCCGCAAAATGCAGCTGGGAGAGCTGCGTCATCGCGGTCTGCAGGTTGCTCGTAGGGAGGCTCAGGGAGAACGTGGCGTAGCCGCCACCTGAGTTGGTCGTCGCCGAGGTGATGTGTGAGCTCAGCACGCTGCCGTGCTGCGGCCGACACCACGAGGAAGACCTCACCGGCCACCTGATTGACGTGCTGGTTCGGGGTCGTCAGGCTGATCTGCGCCGATCGGATCTGTTTGCCGCCAGGGGCCACGGGAGCGGACGCGGTCGGAGCTCGCACTCTGGAGCACCGTTGGCTTCTCCAGCTGCCCAGCTCCGGCACTCGACGCACCATTGACGCTCGTCGGGGCGCCGAAGGTCGCGGTCGTGTTGGTCGCCGCGCCGTAGTGGGCGGCCGGCGGTGCGCTGTGGACCGCGCCCGGGGTCCGCTCGGACTGACTGGCATGCGGCGCAGAGGCGAGCGCTGGCCCGTTGGTGGACGAATCGGTCGACCAACCCACTCGAGCCAGCGTCCGAGAGCACCACGACGACCGCGACAGCCGCTGCCACGAGCGCGACAGCAGGACCGGCTGCGATCCGGCCCCACCCACCCAGCCGGGATGGGCGGGACCGGGGCCGAGCCGACTCCGGTCGAACCGCCGCGCAACGCGCGCGTCGAGGTCACGGGCGAAGTCGTCGCTCGGCCACTCGCGCACGCTCGCGACCAGCAGCGCCACGTCCGAGTAATCGGGCTCTTCGTCAAACGGGCGCATTGACAGCTCTCCTCAGCTTCTGGACGGCGCGGTGCAGCATCGTGCCGGCGTTGGACTCGCTGACTCCGAGGACGGAGGCGAGCTCCGCGTTGGTCAGTCCGGCGTGGAACTTGAGTGCGATCAGCTCGCGCTCGCGCGGCGCGAGTGCCTGAAGCCCCTCACGCACAGAGGCGCGGCGCACTGCCATGTCCTCGCCGTCCTCATCGACAAGCTCGTCCTCAGAGACATCCTCCGGGTCCGCGACGAGCGTCGCGGTGCGACGACGGCGGCGAAGTTCATCGAGCGCCGCGTTGCGCGCGATCCCGAACAGCCACCCGCGCTCCTCGCCACGGTGACGGTCGAACGTGCGGCGCCGGCGGTAGGCGCGCTCGAACGCGACCGCGGTCACGTCCTCGGCCGCCGCGCGGTCGCGCACCAACGTCAGCACATAGGCGTAGAGATCGTCACGACTCGAGCGGTAGAGCGCCTCGAAGCGCTCCCAGCCATCGCTCGCGTCCTCGGACTGTTGTATCGCTGCACCCAGCCTCACACCCGTACTACGTCACATCCGCGGCGTTTGTCACAAGCTGGTTCTACATCTGACAGCCGGGGCACCAATACGTGGTGCGGTTCTGCGTCGCCCTGGCCGCGTGCGACGATCGGCGTGCCGCAGCGCGGGCACGGCGCACCGACATGCCTGTAGATCCGGGCGCGCACGGCACGGTGGCCCTGTGTGCCGGACAGCAGCATGCGCGGGCGGATCCCCTCAACGAGGCCCACGGCCTGCTCGTCGGTCAAAGAGCCGACCGGCCTCCACGGGTCGATCTGAGCTTGCCAGCAGCTCTCCGCCTTCCAGATGTTGCCGATCCCCGCAACGATCTTCTGGTCAAGCAGCGCCTCACCGATCGGGCGCGGCTGGTCACTGGAGCGCAGACGCTTCAAGAATGCGACCGTGTCGAACTCGTCGCTCAGGATGTCCGGCCCCAGCGCGGCGAGCCGCTGATCGAAGCGCCGTCGGCCGCCTGTCATCAGCTCGAGCACCGGACCGTCGTACTCCACGACCTCCTGATCGCCTGCGCGCAGCACCAGCCAGGCCCTGCTGGGCGCACGCCGCCAGCGGCCGCCCACCGGGCGCACGTCCCAGACGCCGGTCATGCGCAGGTGCGAATGCAGCACCAGGTCGTTGTCAAAGACGAGGAACAGGTTCTTGCCGTGGGTCTCGATCGCATCGACGGCGTGGCCACCGAGTCGCTCTGCCCAGCGGTCCTTGCCGAAACGCGGGTGCGTATGCACGACCTGCACCTCGCGTCCCTCGAGCGCCGGCCGCATCCGCGTGGCGGCCCACAGGATCGTGTCTCCCTCAGGCACTCAGCGTGAGCCGGCGCGGGCCCTCTTGGAAGCCGTGGGCGCGCAGCGCCGGACCAAGCGGCGAGGAGATCGCGGACTCCCCGTCGACCCGTTCGAGCCCGAGCTTGCGAACGCCACCGCGCCCGCCCCGGACGTGCTCCGCCAGTGCGGCCAGCGCAAGCTCCAGACGCTCGGCGCCGGACGGATCGCCCGCGTCCACAAGCGTCACCAGGCCCTTGCCGCCGCGCTCCAGATAGAGCACGGGCTCGCCCCCGACCAGCACCACCTGGGCACCGGCAACCCGTGCCGGGCTCTTGGCGCCCTCGCGCTTGGGCCACTGCAGCGCGGCGCCGTAGGGCTGCGCCGGGTCGACCGCGCTCAGCACGAGTGCCTGCGGCGTGTTGCCGCCACGCTCGCGCAGGCGCTCGACCGCACCGGGCACCGCGAACTGCGCACCGCCCAGGCCCTCGACAAAGTAGCCCCGCCGCGCGACGCCGAGCACCTCGAGCTGGGTGAGCTCCGAGTAGATACCGGAGAAGCCGCCAGGCACGCCCTCGGCGAGGACCTGCTCGCGGGTCAGCACGCCGTAGCGCTCGAGCAGCAGCTCCGCACGCGCCCGCCTGGCATTCGATCCCGCCCACCCTTCGGGCCGCTGACCGAGCAGCGGCGAGGTCAGCGACCAGCGGCCCTGGACCTGAGCCGATGTCGAACGCCCGCGCCGGGCATACCGACTTCTACGAGCAGTGGCCCGCTGGCCACTGCTCTGACTGCCGGCCACCGTCAGCCGCGGGGCTCGCAGCGGCGCAAAGGCGTCGTTGGTCACCTCGCCGGCCCATACCAGATCCCACAATGCCTCCTGCAGTTCGGTCGGGGAGATCTCGGCGCCTGCGCCGATCAGCAGGTCGGTGAAGAAGGCAGCCCCGCGCGTCAGCCGTTCGCGCAGCGCCTCGTGCAGCTCGCCCGCCGGTGGCTCACCGGCCGGCGGCGCGCCGAGCAACGGCACCTCCTCACGGAAGTAGAGCGCCACACGCCCGGAGCGTCCGAGCGCGCCCGCGCCGAGCCACACCAGCTCACCGGACGCGCACAGCTGGTCAATCCAGGCAGGCGAGTACGCACCGGTGCGCCGCGGCAGCACCTCGCGCTCCCAGATCTCCACGGGCAGTGCGAGACCCTGCAGCGGTACCAGGACGTCACGGAGGCGATCGATTCCGGCACCAGCGGGCGGATGGCGGTCGACGCCCTGCCAGCTCGGCAGGAAGCGCGCGAGCGCGCTGGCCTCGACCGGCTCGACCTCCTTGCGCAGCGCCGCCAGCGATGCCCGTCGCAGCCGCCGCAGCACCTCGCGGTGACACCACTCACGGCTGCTGCCTCCCGGGCGGATGTCACCCTGCACAAGGTCGCCCTCGCGCTCCAGTGTGGACAGGACCGCGCCGCAATCGACGCCGTAGCGCTCGCGCAGCTCGCTTGAACCGAATGGGCCGTGCGTCATCGCGTACCGCGCCACCACCCGCGTCAGCGCGTCGGGCACGTCGGCCAGGAACGCATCCGGCAGGCCACCGGGCGGCACCGCCCCGAGTGCATCGCGATACATCCCCGCATCGCCCGCGTCGATCCAGCGCTCCTCGCCGCCGAGCCTGAGCTTGACCGCACGGCGCTCGCCGCGCAGAGCTTCGAGCATCGGCTCGAGCGCGACTCCCGGAACGACCCGCGCGGCCAGTTCGGCATCACTCAGATCGCCGAGCGCACGCAGCATGTCGTGCAGCTGGTCGCGGGTTGCGACGCGTCGATCCTCCGACAGCCACTGCAGGTCGGCCTCGACCGTGGCGAGCGCGCCCGGCATCGATCAGGTCGCGCAGCTCCTCCTGACCGAGCAGCTCGCGCAGCAGGTCGCGATCCAGCGACAGCGCGGCCGCGCGGCGTTCGGCGTTCGGCGTGTCGCCCTCGTACATGTAGGTGGCGACGTAGTCGAACAGGAGCGATGAGGCCATCGGCGATGCGACAGCGGTCTCCACCTCCACCAGCGAGATCTCGCGACGCTGCAGGTGCGTGAGCAGCTTCACCAGCGCCGGCAGGTCGAAGACGTCGCGCAGGCACTCGCGGAAGGTCTCCAGCACGATCGGGAACTCGCCGTACTTGGCCGCGACCTCCAGCAGAGACTGCGACTTCAGGCGCTGCTGCCAGAGCGGCGTGCGGCGCCCGGGGTAGGCGCGCGGGATCAGCAGCGCGCGCCCCGCGTTCTCACGGAAGCGCGCGCCGAACAGCGCACTGCCGGAGAGCTCGCCGACAACCAGATCCTCGACCTCCTCGGGCTCGATCAGCACCAGGTCGGTGAGCCGCGCGATGTCAAGCTCCTCCGCGTCTGGCAGGTGCACGATGATCCCGTCGTCTGACCAGATCGCGTCGGCCTCGAGCCCGAGCTCGTCGCGGATGCGGGCGCTCAGCGCGAGCCCCCAGGCAGCGTGCACGCGGCCGCCGAAGGGCGAGAGCACGCATAGCCGCCAGTCCCCGATCTCATCGCGGAAGCGCTCGACGACGATCGAGGTGTCGCTCGGTACCACGCGCGTCGCGTCACGCTGCTCGCGCAGGAACTCGACCAGATTGCGCGCCGCCCGCTCGTCAAGGTCGTACTCGGCCTCTAGCACGGCCGGGTCCTGATCAACCGCCCAGCGGCTGAAGGCGCCGATCGCCTCTCCGAGCTCACTCGGCCGCCCGACGCTGTCGCCCTTCCAGAACGGCACCGCTCCCGGCATGCCCGGTGCCGGCGTCACGATCACGCGATCGCGGCCGATCTCCTCGATCCGCCAGGTCGAGGCGCCCAGCAGGAACGTCTGACCGGGGCGCGCCTCGTAGACCATCTCCTCGTCGAACTCACCGACACGCCGCCCGTCGGGCAGCGTCACGAGATAGTTGCCGCGATCCGGGATCGTGCCGGCGTTGGTCACGGCCAGCTGCCGCGCTCCCTTGCGGGCGCGCAGCGTTCCGGCGATCCGGTCCCAGATGATCCGCGGCCGCAGCTCCGCGAACTCCGACGACGGGTAGCGGCCGTCGAGCATGTCGAGCACGTTCTCGAACGAGGTGCGTGTGAGCTCCGCGTAGGTGTGAGTACGGGTGACGAGCGCGTAGAGCTCGATCGACCGAGACAGACTCCTGGTCGCCCCCGGTTTCCGCCGCTGCCGCAATCGCGACGATCTGCTGGGCCAGGACGTCCAGCGGGTTGCGCGGCACGACGGTTGTCTCGATCTCGCCGGTGCGCATGCGTCGGGCGACGACCGCGCACTCGAGCAGGTCGGCGCGGAACTTCGGGAAGATGCGCCCGCGACTGATATCGCCGACGTTGTGGCCGGCGCGTCCGATTCGCTGCAGGCCCCGCGCCACAGATTTCGGTGACTCGACCTGGATCACCAGGTCGACGGCGCCCATGTCGATGCCGAGCTCGAGCGACGAGGTGGCGACCAGGCACGGCAGCTCGCCGGCCTTCAGGAGCTCCTCGACGACGGTGCGCTCCTCGCGCGCGAGAGAGCCGTGGTGTGCGCGGGCGATCTCGCGGACGGGCCTGCCGGCGCCCTCGTCCTCTGCAGCCGACAGCTCGTTCAGCCGCAGCGCCAGGCGCTCGGCGCTGCGTCGCGCGTTGACGAAGATGATCGTCGAGTTGTGCTCGCGCACCAGGGCCAGCAGCTCCGGGTACATCGCCGGCCAAATCGAGTTGATCGTCGGTTCGGTGCCGCCGGCAAGCGGGTCTAGCTCAGCCCCCGGGGTTTCCCCCGGTGCAGCCATCGACTCGACCGGCACCTGAATCTTGAGGTCGAGCTGCTTGCGCACGCCGGCGTCGACGATGCGGCACTGGCGACTCGGGCCGACCATGAAGCGGGCGACCTCCTCGAGCGGGTTCTGGGTGGCGCTCAGACCGATTCGCTGCGGTTGCGGGTGGGCGGGATCCGCATTCCGCTGCGCCACCTCGGCCAGCCGCTCGAGCGTCAGCGCCAGGTGGGCGCCGCGCTTGGTGGACGCGACCGCGTGAATCTCATCGATGATGCACCAGCGCGTCCCCTCGAACAGCTTCTGCGCCTGACCGGTGAGCATCAGGTAGAGCGACTCGGGAGTGGTGATCAGGATGTCCGGCGGGTGGCGCAGCATCTCCTGGCGCTCGCGCTGGGGCGTGTCGCCAGAGCGGACCGCGACGCTGAGCTCGGCCCCGATCCCACGCAGGGGCACGCGCAGGTTGCGGTCGATGTCGTAGGAGAGGGCCTTCAGCGGGGAGACGTAGACGAGAGAGACCCCGTTTCTTGTCGGGGCGGGCTCATGGTGGCTGGGGGCGGGTGGGTGGGAATCACTTCGCCCGCCTGGTTCGGATGCGAGCCGATCTATGGCCCAGAGGAAGGCGGCCAGGGTCTTGCCCGAGCCGGTGGGAGCGGACAGCAGCACGTGCTCGCCCGAGGCGATCGCCGGCCAGGCCTGCTCCTGAGCGGCGGTCGGCGCGGCGAACGCGCGCGTGAACCAATCCCGCGTGGCGGGACTGAAACCCTCGAGCGCTGAGATACCGGCTTGGGTTGCCACCTATGGCGAGGTTAGATGGTTGATCCCACGGCCCCAGCGGGCCCTAACATGCGGCGCGTTGCTAACGAAACGGCGCACATACCCGAGGTGGCTGGTCCGCGGCCTGGTGCTGTTCGCGGTGGCGATGACCGCCCTCGCCGCGGTCGCCTCGCGCGAGCATCACAGCAGCGTGAGCGCACGCAACCAGGTGCTCTCGCAATACGTCGCGCTGGAAGCGCGGGTCGTGCAGAGCAGCCACCCCGCCCTGGCGCGGCAGCTGTCGTTCACCGCCTACCGCATCGCGCAATCCATGGCAGCGCGCTCGGCGCTTCTGGACATCAACTCCGGCGTGATGCCCGCACGGCTGTTCGCGAAACTCGGGCCCGCGTACACCCCCGCAGATCCGGCAGCGCGCGATGAGGCCCTCCGCCAGACACGGGCGTTGACCACGGTCACGAGCTCGACTCTCAGCCCCAACGCCCAGCTGTTTGCGGCCGCCGGAGCCGATCACCTCGTCTACCTCTGGAAGGTCGCCACGCCGAGCGATCCAACGCTGGTCATGAAGCTCGCGGGGCCGACCACCGCGATCACGAAGCTTGCGATCAGCCCCGACGGCCGCGTACTCGCGATCTCCACCGCGGGCGGCCACGTCTGGCTGTTCAGCGTCGCGATCCCGGCCCGGGCCAGCGTGCTCGCGAAGCTCGATGCAGCCCACGGGAAGCTGTCAACGCTCGCCTTCAGCCCCAGCGACACGCTGCTCGTGGCGGGCAGTGGTGGCCCGCTCACCGTCTGGTTCTTCCGTCCTTACATCGCCGCCGATCGCGCCTGCGCACTTACCCGGACGGCGATCAGCACCGCCGAGTGGAAGAACTACGTGCCGCAGTTCGCGTACCGGCCTCCGTGCGCCATGCGCACGGGATTGACGACGGTCACGACGACCTACCCCTGAGACCGATCACGGCGGCTCCGGGCTCATGAAGGCCAAGGGCACGGTGGATCGCGACGCTGACGGCCGCGCCGGAAAGATCACTGCGCTCGCGTTCAGTCCGGCAATACGTGCCCCAGCACAGCTACAACCCGCCGTGCGCAAACTGGACGCCGCCCGCCCCGCTGCAGCTCCTCAAGGCGTCCGGCCAGCGAGCGGGGGCTCAGCCGGCGACCACAGCCTCCTCCTCGGGCTCGGCCGCCGAGGGGTGCGTGACCGCGAGCAGTGAAGCCGAGCGCGAGAGCATCGCGCTCGACAGGTTGGCGGAGGCAAGCGCCTCGAGCAATGTCTCTCCGTCGATCAGTAGGCACCGGCAGCTCTCTTTGGCGACCACGTTCGCTGTCCGCGGCACGTGCTTCAGGATGCCGATCTCACCGAAGTAGGTGGGTGCCTCCATCGTCCGGATCGGTCGGGCCGGACCACCGCCCTCGCCACTCGCCGTCACCTCGACCGAGCCCTCGACGAGCGCGTACAGGTAGTCGGCAGCGTCGCCCTCGGTGATGATCTCAGCGCCGGCCGCGAACTCCCTGTCCTCCGCATCCGTCGCGAGCCGCTCGAGCAGCGTCCGGCTGGCCGAGGCGAAGATGCCAAGCTGCTCGAGAAATGCGACCCTCGGCGCCAGCAACGCGCTGGCGGCTGCCGTCTCACGGTCGACCCGCTCGAGCGAAGGCAGCGCGAACAGCGCCAGACACAAGGGTGCCAACGCCATCGTCAAGAGCCCGGTGTCGAGCCCGAAGCTGTTCGAGATCAGAGGTGTGATCAGCGTGCCAAGGGCGATCGCACCGATGATGAACGCCCAGAAGACACCCATGACACGGCCGAGCTGATCCTTCGGGACGGCACGTTGCAGCGCGGTGAGCGCGAGCACGTCGACGACCAGCGTCGAGGCGCCACGCACCACCTGCACGAGGACCGCGAGTGCCGGCGTGTGGATCACGACCATCAGCGCGGTGGGCAGCGTGTAGCCCGCGACGCCGGCGAGGATTATCCAGGCGAGACTCGTGCGCGCGGCCAGCTTGTCGACGGCAGTCGCCATCAACACGCCGCCGATACCGAGACCCGCGAGCAGGTAGCCGAAGCCGTTCGCCCCGGTGCCGAGCTTCTCGGCCGAGACACCGACGAACAGGACCGTGTCGGTGCCGTAGATGAAGCTGACCAGGGCGCACAGGAGGACCAGCGCCCGGGCCGAGCGTGCTCCCAGGATGGCCTTCACGCCGACCATCATCTGCTTCACGACTCCTGCGCTTCCGCCCTCGGTGACGTCCACCTTGGGGCTGCGGTATCTGATGCGCGTCACCAGGAAGGCCGCGACGGCAAAGGTCGCTGCGTTGAGGAAGATGACGAGCGCCTGCGAGCCGACCAGCAATAACACGGCGCCGATCGCGGGGCCGACCACCACGACGAGGTTGTCGATCGTCGACTGCAGCGCGTTGGCCGCGACGAGCTCACTCTCGGGCACCAGCGTGGGTACTGTCGCGCCGACTGCCGGCATCTCGAAGACCGCTGTCGCCGAGGTCAGAGCCGCGCACACCAGCCCGAGCGCAACCGGGCCGTGGGCGATTACGACCACGGCCAGCAGGCACTGCCACACGAAGCAGAGGCTGTTCGTGAAGAACAGCAACCGGAAGCGATCCGAGCGCTCGACGACGACACCGCTGTACGGGCTCAGCAGCAGCGACGGCACGAACCGCACGAAGCCGGCCGCGCCGACCCAGGTGAGCGAGTGCGTGCGCGAATACACGAACGCGAGCAGCGCCGCGTTGTAGGCCCAGCCGCCGGTGGCGGAGATCAGGAGCCCGCTGAACAGCAGGCGCACATCCCTGATCGCCAGCACAGTGCCGTACGAGGAGAACCAGCTCTTCAGATGTCGCATCACGGCGGCTCCGGGCTCATGAAGGCCAGGGGCACGGTGATCCCGGCATCCGACCGCAGCGTTGCAATTCGCCTACCTGGCTGAGTCGCCTGACTGACCGGGCCGAGCCTGTCGCCCAGGCGCTCGGCCACGTCTTCGATGCTGATCACAACCACGGCCAGCCCCCAGAACGCGGCCTCGTCGGACCCGAGCTCATCGCGCTGGACGATCTCGAGCACCGCCGGGCCCAGCCGCCGGAAGCCCATACGGCCGCGCGCGGACTCCTGGACGCGCTTGAGCTCCACGCCGGCGCGCAGGAACGCGGCTGCCGTGCGATCGAGGCTCGAGGTGAGGATCACGACATGATCGATCCCGGTGGCGCCGTTCGGATGTGTCTTGAACGGCGGTGGTCGCAGCACGCGTGGGACCGGAGTCGGCAAGCCGTCGATCGACCCCATCGCGTTCACGCGCATCAGCGACCACGCGGTGATCCCGGAGCCCTCGCCGCCGAGCCGCACCCGCACGCCGCCGATGTCCATGTGGCCCTGATCGTCGACATCGAAGCCGAGCTCTCGCCACCGCTCTGGTGGGTCGGCGATCACGAGTTCAGCCAGCTCTGGCTCGCGCGGAACGTACATGGAAGGCGCAGCTTACGGTGATGTCCGGGGATAATCCGGTCGAATCGGCCGCCAGCTTTCCTGAGGACCGGAAGCGAGTGATGGACCGGAGCACGGTGGAGCCTGGAGTTGAGCACGTCACCCACGCAGACCGGGCGCGCCATGCGCTTGCGGATGCCAGGCGTCATCTGAAGCGCCGAGCGATAGGGCCCTAAAGGTCTTGACCAATTTCGGCGCGCACTTGACATGCGCGGCAAGGTGGGGGAAACTGCGCTCGCTTAAGTGGTTTAGACCACTAATGGTGTAGACCACTACACCGCGTGATCGGCCAGGAGCCTGCCAACAACAGGATATGGCCGGTTGTCACGTGTCGAATGATCGAGGGAGGTTTTATGAGGTATCGCGCAATGGCGGCGCTGGCCGCTGCGCTCACGCTTGGCTTCGGAGTCGCTTCGGCGAGCACCGCGTTTGCCAGTTCAACACACACGCTCACCGTCTGGCTGCAGGTTGACCCTCAGCAGAACACGGCTTGGATGGCGGACATCGCCAGCACCGATTCGCAGTTCGAGTCGCAGAACCCGGGCTGGACGGTCTCGCATCAGTACCTGCCGTGGGGAACCCACCTCCAGACCCTGGACACAGCGCTCGCCGCTGGCGGTAGCAACTTGCCAGACGTCGTCGAGATGGGCAACACCGAGATGACTAAGTACATGGCTGAGGGCGCGTTCGCGAACCTCAGCGGGGACAAGTCACAGTTCGCGAACTCCAGCCACTGGCTCGGCGGCCTGACTGCGTCTTCTACGTACAACGGCAAGCTCTACGGAGTTCCGTACTACGCGGGTTCACGCGTGATCACGTATCGCAGTGATCTTTTCGCGAAGGCTGGAGTCAAGGGCCTGCCGAAGAGCCTTTCGCAGTTCCAGTCTGATCTCACCAAGGTCGACGCCAAGGAGAAGAAGGTCAAGGGTTTCGCACCGCTGTATGTCGGTGGCGAGGATTGGTATACGGCTCTCGGCTTCGTCTTCGACTACAACGGATCGATCGCCAAGTACGTCCATGGCAAGTGGATCGGAACGCTCAACACGCCGAATTCGATGAGGGGCCTCACGGCGTTCAAGGCGTTCTTCGACGCGACCCAGCCGAAGTCCAGCATCACGGCCAACGGCACCGTCCCGACCCCCTACACGGTGTTCGCGCAAGGTAAGACCGCCGCGAATTACGGTCCCGCCTGGTACAGCTGCTGCACCGGCAAGAACTACACGAAGGTCACGAAGCAGTTCGTGATGCCGAGCCACACCCCGGGCAAGTCGATGCCAGGCTTCCTCGGTGGCTCCGACCTCGTGGTCCCGGCGGGGAGCGCCAATGAGTCCCAGGCGGTCCAGTGGATCGCCGACTTCACCGGCACCACCAGCGAGAAGGCACTGGACGCAATCGGGAACATCCCGAACGCGACCAACCTGCTCACGAACAGCGTCAACGACCGGGCAGCTGCGCGCAGCTGGTTCGTTCCGCAGGCGGTGAACTGGGTCGACGTCGAGAACGGGAACATGCTCCCGACGATGCTCCGCGCGATCCTGAGCGGATCAGCTCACGGTCAAGCAGGCCGCGACCGTGGCTAGCGAGCAGATCTCAGAAACCCTCAACCAGCCGGCGTCCTGAGCGCCAGCGAGCAAACGACGGCAGTGCCCGCCGCCGCGACCGTAAGGTCGCGGCGGCGCCGCCTCATGCGTCAACGCCTGACCAGTGGAGCGACGCCGTACCTGCTGCTGCTCCCGATGGTGCTGGCGATCCTCGCCGTCCTCGGCTATCCGATCGTCAACCTGGTCGAGCTGTCACTGCAGCAGTACGGGCTGTTCCAGCTGATCAACCACCACGGCATCTACATCGGGCTTCAGAACTTCTCGACCATCTTCAGCGACTCCGTCTTCTGGCACACGCTGATCCGCACCATCCTGTTCACGGCCGCGAACGTCGGGCTGACGATCGGGATCGGGACTGCTGATCGCGCTGCTGCTCGCCCGCGTCTCAACCTGGGTGCGGCTGCTGGTCAGCGTTGCCCTGGTGCTCGTGTGGTCGATGCCGCCGGTCGTCGCGGTCGAGATCTGGCAGTGGATGACCAACGTCCAGAACGGCATCCTCAACTATGCGCTCACGCAGCTCCACATCGGCAACTTCTTCCAGCACGACTGGTACACGTCGACCATCTCGCAGTACGCGATGGTGACCAGTCTGATCGTCTGGGGCGCGCTTCCGTTCGTCGCGATCACGTTGTATGCCGCGCTCTCGCAGGTGCCGCATGAACTCGTCGAGGCCGCGCAGCTGGACGGCGCAATGCGCCCTGGCGTCTTCACAGCGGTGACGTTGCCCGTCATCGCGCCCGTGCTGCTGATCCTCACCAGCCTGTCGATCATCTGGGACTTCGGCGTCTTCACTCAGCCGTTCCTGCTGATCGGCCCCGGCCAGCAGAACCCGAGCAACTACCTGATGAGCATCTACCTCTACGTGGAGGGCTACGGGCAGACCAACTTCGGGCTCGGCGCCGCGATCTCGATCGTCATGCTCGCGATCGTCGCCGTGCTGAGCATCTTCTACGTGCGGTCCATGGTCCGGGTGGGTGACGAATGAGACGCACACGCAGAGCCACGCGCGGCTGGAACGCGGTCGGGCTCGGCGTGTTCGTCGTGATGGCGTTCCCGGTCTACTGGATGATCTCGACGGCGTTCAAGAGCGACAACCAGATCAACAGCTTTACCCCATCCTGGATACCGACCCAGCTGACGCTCCCGCACTTCCGCAACGCGCTCAACCGCCCGTATTCTGGCCGGACGTCGAAGAACAGCCTGATCGTCGTGCTCGCCACTGTCGTGATCGCACTCGTGCTCTCGTTCTTCGCGGCGGTTGCGCTGGCGAGGTATCGCTTCAGCGGTCGCAAGCTGGTCATCGTGCTGGTGATCGGAATCCAGATGCTGCCCCAGACGGGACTGCTGATCCCGCTCTACGTGCTGCTGGCCCGCTACCACCAGGTGGGCAAGCTGAGCGGCCTGGTGCTCGTCTACATGACCTTCGCCCTGCCGTTCTGCGTCTGGACGCTGCGCGGATTCATGGTCGGAATCCCGAAGGAGCTCGAGGAGGCGGCGATGGTCGACGGCGCAAGCCGGCTCGGCGCGTTCGTCCGCATCCTGCTGCCGCTGATCGCCCCGGGGCTCGTCGCGACCGCGGTGTTCGCGTTCATCACGAGCTGGAACGAGTACCTCTTCGCCAACACGCTCCTGCGTACCGGGCGACCACTACACGATCACGCTCTGGCTGTCTGACCTGACCGGCGGGCAGCGCGCGATCGACTGGGGTGCCGTGATGGCAGCCTCAACACTGATCTCGATCCCGGTAGTGATCTTCTTCCTCCTCGTCCAACGTCGAATCGCGTTCGGCCTCACAGCCGGCGCAGTAAAGGGCTGAGCTGTGCAAGCAATCAGAGCGGGATGCTCTTACTTCGGAGTGCGGATCCCGCGGCATGTGCGGCGGGACATGGCCGATCTGGCCGAGCGTGGCTACAGCGGCGTGCTCCACACCTTCTCGGAGAACGACTTCGCCTACTACCGCGACACGATGGCGGAGATCGTCGGGATATCTCACGACCAGGGCCTCTTCGTCAGGCGAGCCCATGGGGGCTCGGCCGCACGTTCGGTGGCGAGGCCGAGAGCCGCTGGGTCGCCTTCCACCCCGAGGAGGGCCAGGTCCTGGACGACGGGCGCCGCGTCGCCGCCGCCTGCCTGAACAGCTCCGCCTACCGCGCGTTCTGCAAGGAGTGGGCCGACTGGGTCCTCGAGTGCGGGGTCGACATGGTGTTCTGGGACGAGCCGGCGTGGGTCATTGCGGCGCACGTCGGCGTCGACGATCCCGCGCGCTGGACGTGCCGCTGCGAACGCTGCACGGAGCTGTTCGGCGGGCCGATCCCGAGCGAGCTGACCCCCGAGGTCCAGGCCTTCCGTCAGGCGTCGGTCGTCGACTTCCTCCGCGAGGTGGTGGCGCACGTCACGCGCACAGGGCGGATCGAATGCGATCTGCCTGCTGCCGGCGACCGAGGGCGTGGTCGGCATGGCCGATTGGGACGAGGTCGCAGCGCTGCCCGGGCTCTCGCTGCTCGTCACCGATCCGTACTGGAAGCACTGGGACGAGGCGGCCGGACCGTTCGTTCGCCGCTTCGCGCAGCTGCTGCGCGCGACCGCCGATCGGCACGGCGTCGGGGCGCAGCTGTGGCTGCCCAGCTTCGGGCTCACCCGTGAGGATGTGCCGGAGCTCGAGGCAGCGATCGACGCGGCTCGCGAAGAGGGCGTCGACGATCTCTGGACTTGGGGCTACGAAGCGTGCCGGCACATGACTCACCTCGCGACGCCGGATGGCGAGCTCGTGTGGGAGGCCGTCAGCGCGGCGTTGACCGGTGGCCGTCAGTCAGCGCGGCAGGCGGCGTCGGCATGAGGCTAGGGGTCGGGGCGGCGGTCGTCCAGGGGAAGATCCTCCCCGGCGACGTAGAGGTCGAAGACGGCCGCGTGGTCGCCGTCGGCCTGTCTGGCGGGACGCAGGGACTGATCGCGATTCCCGGTCTGGTCGACATCCAGGCCAACGGTTACGGCGGCGTCGACTTCCTCTCCGCCGCCACCGACGATTACCGGACCGCCGGAGAGGCTCTGCTGCTCGCGGGAGTAACGGCCTACCAGCCGACCTTCATCACCTCCGCCGAGCCGACCACGGTCGAGGCGCTGCGGGTGATGCCGGCGAACGGAACCGGGCCACGTGTGCTCGGCGCGCACCTCGAGGGACCGTTCCTCTCCCCTGAACAACCCGGCATGCATCCCGTGGAGCACCTGCGGGCGCCAGATGTCGCGATGCTCGACCGGCTCCTGGACGCGGGCCGTGTGACCGAGATGACCCTGGCGCCGGAGTTGCCTGGCGCCGACGCCCTCATCCGACGCCTACGCGACAGGGGCGTCGTCGTCTCCGCCGGGCACACCAATGCCACGGCGGCCGAGGCCAGTCGCGGTTTCGATCGCGGCATCACCGGCCTGACCCACGTCTTCAACGCGATGCGGCCGTTGCGGTCCCGCGACCCGGGTGTCGCCGCTGTCGCGCTCACCCGACCCGACGTGGTCGTTAAGATGATCGTTGACGGCCACCATCTCGGCAGCGAGACTGTGAAGGTCGTGTGGGCGTGCGCCGCCGGCCGCGTGGCACTGATCACCGACGCGATGGCGGCGGCCGGCGCCGGCGCCGGCGAGTTCCGCTTCGGTGACGTCATGGTCGAGGTCGAGACCGGTGCCGCCCCAATGCGTGAGGACGGGAAGCTCGCCGGAAGCGTGCTCTCGATGATCGATGCGGTGCGTAACCTTCACGCGCTCGGCGCCCCGCTCGAACAGGCCGTGGCCGCGGCAACAGCGGTTCCGGCGCAGTTCCTGGGGCGCGGGGACCTCGGCGTGCTCGAGCCGGGCGGCGTCGCAGACATCGTCGTGCTGGACGACCGGCTCGAGATCCAGACGGTCCTCTGCGCCGGGGCCCCGGAGGCCGTGGCCTGAGCCTCAGGGCGCGAAGCGTTGCGGCTGACTGAGCGCCGCGGCGAGCAGCGTCTCGACGGCGGCGCGCTGCATGGCCGCCACCTCAGGGTCGCGCTCGAGCTTCGCGGCCTCCGCTCCACCGCTGTAAACCAGCTGAAGCTGCCATGCGAGCTGCTCGGGCTCGGATGCGCCCGCCTCGACACAGAGCTCGCGGAACAGCGCGCGGATGTCTGCGCGGTAGGCCCGCGTGGCCTGGTCGACGACGCCGCCGGCCGGTTCCTCGGCCCGCGCACCGGCGAATGCGCAGCCGTTGTAGTCGGGGCTTTCGAAGTCATGAGCCAGCGAGTCGAAGATCGCCAGAATCGCCGAGACCGGGTCGGGCGCGGCCTCCGCGGCCGTCCGCCGGCGCGTCAGCATCCGCTCGTGCATCTCCTCGAGGTACGCGCTGACCAGTCCCTCCTTGGAGCCGAAGGTCGAGTAGAGCGAGGCCTTCGCCACCCCGGCGCGTTCGATCACGCGATCGATTCCGACCGTGTGCACGCCCTCGGCGTAGAAGAGCTCCCTGGCCGCCTCCAGCAGCCGCTCGCGCGGTGAGCGCCTGAGTTCTTCCTCGACCGGCATCCTGAGTGCAGTGTGACTCATCAGACGGCCGCAGCAGACCGAGGAAGGGCGTGAGCGGCGCGCGTCCTGACGCAGCGACCGCACCAGGCCGGCGGCGGTCAGCGCCGCCAGGATGATCACCCCCGCGCCGAGCTCCTCGGCGGTCTGCGGCAGGCTCGAGCTGCACCACCAGCGCGCCGGCCAGAATCGCCGGAAGGCCCATCGACAGGTACGAGATCACGTACACGACCGAGATGACGCCGGCACGCTGATGCGGCTCGGCTTCAGCGACGATCGCCCGCAGACCTCCCTGGAAACCTGCGCCGAAGCCGGCGCCTGCAGGGAGGATTCCGAGCGCAAAGATCGGCAGCGAGCGCACAGCTACGCCCCAGAGCAACAGCGCCGACCCGACCATGATCGCGATCGCGCCGTAGAGCGCGAACCTCCGTGCCTCGGTTCGGTGGAACCGCAGCACCGTCGCCGATGCGCTTCCGGCAAGCAGGAAGAGCGCGGCGCCGCCGAGGATCATCGAATGGTCACCGGCGACCATCTGGGCCAACGACGGGCCGAGCGACGCGTAGAAGCCCGCCAGCGTCCAGACGGCGACCAACGACGGTGCCGCGACCCACACCGCCGGTCGCACCTGCGGCGGCAGCGACAGCGTCGGCGCCAACGCGCGGCGGGCTCCCGGGACGCGCGCCGAGGTCTCGGTGATCAGGAGCACTGCCAAGCGCCTGCACGAGGAACACGACGGATAGGAAGAGGTAGACGAGCTCGGTCGGCGCGGGCAGCCACTGCACGAACAGCGCCGACAGTAACGAGCCCGACGCGGTGCCGGCCATCAGAGCCGAGGCGTTGGCGACCGGCCCGTGCGTGGGATGCAGGTCAACCAGCCCGGCGCCGATCGCACCGAGCGCGGCACCGGTCGCGAGACCCTGCAGGACCCGTGCCGCAAGCAGCACATCGAGGTTTCCGGCAAAGGCGAAGATCAGCATCACCAGCACCTGGGAACCGAGCGCAGCCAGCAACAGCGGGCGCCGGCCCACGTGGTCAGACAGCGAGCCGAACACCAGCAGCGAGGCCAGCACGGCGACGGCGTACACGCCGAAGATCACGGTCACGGTGAGATCCGAGAAGCCCCACTTCGCCTGGTAGGTGGCGTAGAGCGGAGTCGGGGCGCTCGAGGATGCCAGCAGCGTCAGCGCCGCCGAAGCGAGCAGCGCGAACGCGGCCTTGCGTCCCAGTCGCGGCCGCGCAACGACCGGCGAGAGGGTGAGAGAGAAGGGCGGTCGGATAGTTCATTGGCAGCTCCTGAACAGAACAGTCTGTCTGGTGTTCGGGGAGCTTAGCACCAAACAGACAGGTCTGTCTAGTGCGGCGGTGGCCGAGCCGGTTGGAGTGGCGGCAGCTGGTTGGAGTGCGCGCGTGGCTGCAGCAGTGGGAGTGGCGGTGGCTGCCACGGTCGCTGAGGCTCGCGCCCCGGACACTGAGGCTCGCGCCCGGACGCGGGAGGCGTTTTCCGTCCCTACGCCGGAAAAGTCCTCCCGCGTGGGGGCCGGGCGGGGCCGGGGCGTCGTCAGGGCGTCAGCCGTCGGGGACGGGCGTCAGGCGGAGGCGAGCTCGCGGGCGCGCGTGAACACGGCGTCGAGCATCGGCTCGGTGAGCTTGCCGGTGAACGTGTTCTGCTGGGAGACGTGGTAGCTGCCCAGGAGCGTGAGTCCGCCGACCACCGTCTCGACGCCGTGGCCGAAGCTGCGGCGAGGCCGCGGCGCTGACAGCTGCGCCAGGGCGGCATCCCAGGCGAACTTCCCGAGGCAGACGATCACGCGCACGTTCGCGAGCAGCGCGAGCTCGGCGCGCAGCCAGCTGGCGCAGTTGTCGCGCTCCTCCGGCGTCGGCTTGTTGGCCGGAGGCGCGCAGCGCACCGCGGCGGTTACCCAGCAATCGGTGAGCGTCAAGCCGTCGTCGCGTGAGACGGACGTCGGCTGGTTGGCGAGGCCGGCCCGCCAGAGCGCGGCGAACAGCCAATCGCCGGAGCGGTCGCCGGTGAAGATTCGCCCCGTCCGGTTGCCGCCGTGGGCCGCGGGCGCGAGCCCGAGCACGACGATCCGCGCGGCGGGGTCCCCGAAGCCCGGTATCGGGCGACCCCAGTACTCCTGATCGATGAAGGCGCGGCGCTTGACGCGCGCCACCTCCTCGCGCCAGGCGACCAGCCGCGGGCAGCGGCGGCAGTCGACGACATCAGCCTCGAGTTGAGCGAGCGCGTCTATCGGCCCAGCACCTGGTACTTGGCCTCGGTCTCGTGCTTCTGCGGCTGCCACCAGTCCGGGTTGTCCCGATACCAGGCGATGGTCGCCTCGAGGCCGCGCTCGAAGTCTTGGTAGCAGCGGCCGCCAGCCGAGCTCGTCGCGCAGCTTGCTCGCGTCGATCGCGTAGCGCAGATCGTGGCCGGGACGATCGTTGACGTGCTCGAAGTCAGCGGGACCGCGACCCATCAGGCCGAGGATCAGCTCGACGACGCGGCGGTTCGAGAGCTCGCCGTCGGCGCCGATCAGGTAGGTCTCGCCAATGCGCCCGTGCTCGAGGATCGCGAGCACCCCGGAGGAGTGGTCCTCGGTGTGAATCCAGTCGCGCACGTTCGCTCCGGCGCCGTAGAGCTTCGGCCGCCGGCCCTCGAGGATCTCGGTGATCTGGCGCGGGATGAACTTCTCGACGTGCTGGTAGGGCCCGTAGTTGTTGGAGCAGTTGCTGATCGTCGCGCGCACGCCGAAGCTGCGCACCCAGGCGCGCACGAGCAGGTCGGAGCCGGCCTTGGTGCTCGAGTACGGGCTCGACGGGTTGTACGGAGTCTCGGGCGTGAACTTCGCGGGATCGTCGAGCTCGAGGTCGCCGTAGACCTCGTCGGTGGAGATGTGGTGCAGGCGCTTGTCGTGGCGGCGCACCGCCTCGAGCACCTGGTAGGTGCCGACCACGTTGGTCTGCACGAACGGTCAGCGGCGAGTGCAGCGAGTTGTCGTTGTGGGACTCGGCGGCGAAATGCACGACAGCGTCGGAGCCGGCCACGGCGGCCTCGATCGCCTGCTCGTCGCAGATGTCAGCCTGTTAGGAGCGTCACGCGTTCGAGGCCCTCCACGTTGCGGCGGTCTCCGGCGTAGGTCAGCAGGTCATAGACCACGATCTCCCACTCGGGCCGCTCGCGGTGGACGTGTCGCACGAAGTTCGAGCCGATGAAGCCGGCACCGCCGGTGACCAGACAGCTTCACGACGCCACCCGCGCCTGGAGGTAGTGCGGTCAGGCCGTCGCGCCAGTCCGGCAGGGTCGGCGCGTCGGGACGCTCAGAGCGCAGCACGCTGTAGGCCGGGCGGCGGGCCGGACGCGGAAACTGATCCGTGGTGATCGGGCTGGACCTCGATCGTGCGTGTTCGTCGCGCGCATGATCTCGACAGCGAACTCATACCACGTGCACTCTCCCGAGGCGGCGACATGCACCACGCCCGGCAGGCTCTGCGGCGGTGGCGAGGTCGCACCAGCACAGGCGCCAGGTGGCCCGTGAAGGTCGGACAGCCGCGCTGGTCGTCGACGACGGTCGAGCGTGTCGCGCTCTGCCGCAAGCCGCAGCATCGTCGCGGGGAAGGACGAGCCGCCGGTGCCGAACAGCCACGAGCTTCGCACCACGGTGTGACGATCCGGGCGCGGCCATCGCGACGGCCCGCTCGCCCAGCAGCTTGGTCGACCCGTAGATGGAACGCGGACCGGTCGGATCGGACTCCACGTACGGTGAGGTCTTGGTCCCGTCGAAGACGTAGTCGGTCGAGACGTGGACGATCCAGGCGCCGGCTGCCGTTGCGGCCTCGGCGAGCAAGCCCGGGCCGGTCGCGTTGACCTCGCCGGCCGCATCAGGATCCGCCTCGGCACCGTCGACATTGGTGTAGGCGGCACAGTTGATGATCGCGTCGGGCTGCGCGGCGGCGACCGCGGCGGCGACGCGCGCCGCGATCGCTGATGTCGAGCTCCGCGCGCGACAGCGCGACCAACTCGTGGTCCGCGGCGTTTGCCGCCGCCTGCACGTCGTTGCCGAGCATGCCCGCCGCGCCTGTGATCAGGAGCTTCATCGCTCGCGCAAGGGTAATCGCGGGCGGGCGACAGCGGGAGCCCCGCCCGCGCGGATACCCCGGGGAGGGCGACAGCGGGAGGCCTCTCCCGCCAGCCAAGACATTTAGACATCTGTCCAAACCAGAGGCCCGCGTATTAGCCCTAAGAAACTGGCGAACGCCTGTTTCTCGGGCATATGCTGGCCAGATGTCGGCTGATGGGCTGATCAACGGCTACCTGATCCCGGAGGGCTCCTGCGACGAGCTGCTGGAGGATGGCGGACGGCCCAAGGCACATGTGCGGGAGCTGGTGGAGACGCTGCAGCGGCTCGGGCCCTGAGGCGCTCGCGGACGCCGGCCGGCGGCGTGACGCGATCTTCATGCAGCAGGGGATCACGTTCGAGGTCTCGGGGCCGAACGGGCAGCGCCGAGACCGGCCGTTTCCTCTCGATCTGGTCCCGCGCGTGCTGACGGCCGCCGAGTGGACCGTGATCAAGCGCGGCCTGGCGCAGCGGATCCGCGCCCTGAACGCGTTCGTGGACGACGTCTACCACGGGCGCGAGATCGTTCGCGCCGGGATCGTGCCGTGGTCGCTGATCGTCAGCCGGCCGAGCTTCGCGCGCCCGGTGCACGGCGTTCGAGCGCCCGGTGGTGTCTACACGCACGTGTCCGGCTGCGACCTCGTGCGGGGCGGCGATGGCAGCTGGCGCGTGCTCGAGGACAACGTGCGGACGCCGTCGGGGATCTCCTACGTGCTGGAGAACCGGCTGGCGATGACGCGACTGGTGCCCGAGCTGTTCGCCGGACAGCGCGTCCGGCCGGTCGAGCACTACCCATCGCTGCTGCTCCAGGCGCTGCAGGCCGTCGCTCCTGTCACCCGAGAGCGACCCGACGGTGGTGGTGTGGACGCCAGGTCCGCTGAACGGCGCCTACTTCGAGCATGCCTTCCTGGCCCGCGCGATGGGCATCGAGCTCGTCGAAGCATCGGACCTGGTCGTGCGCGACTCGATCTGTTACATGCGCACCACCGCCGGACATGCGACGGGTGCACACGATCTACCGGCGGCTCGACGACGACTTCATCGATCCGCTCGAGTTCCGCTCCGACTCCGTGCTCGGCGTGCCGGGCCTCGTGCGCGCCTATCGGGCCGGCACCGTCGCGATCGCAAACGCGATCGGGACCGGCGTGGCGGACGACAAGGCGATCTACCACTACGTGCCGGAGATGGTGCGCTTCTACCTCGGCGAGGAGCCGATCCTGGAGAACGTCCCGACCTACCTGCTGAGCGACGACAAGGTACGCCGCTGGATCCTCGGACGGTTGCACGAGGTCGTCGTGAAGCCGACCTCCGAATCCGGCGGCAAGGGTGTCTTCATCGGGCCGCAGGCAAGCGCGCAGGAGCTCGCCGAGGAAGCACTGCTGATCGAGGCCCAGCCGGACATGTTCATCGCTCAGGAGCTCGTGCACCTCTCCACCGCTCCGACCGAGACCGGCGACGGCAGGCTCACGCCGCGGCACGTCGACCTGCGTCCGTTCGCGGTGTTCGGCGACGAGATCCGGATCGTGCCCGGCGGCCTGACTCGCGTTGCCCTGAGGGAGGGCTCGATGATCGTCAACTCGTCGCAGGGCGGCGGCTCGAAGGACACCTGGGTGCTCGATGACGGCGACATCGTCGACACGCTTCCCGTAAGCCTCGCCGCACAGGAGCCGCCCAGGCTTCCGGATGTCCGTTACGGCGGCTGGCACGGCCAGGCCCAGCAGCAGCAGCAGCAGCAGCAGTAGCGATGCTCGCGCGGATCGCCCAGGAGCTGTTCTGGCTCGGCCGCGACCTGACCCGCGCCGAGCACACGGCGCGGATGCTCGACGGCGCCTTCCATGCCGACGTCGCCGGTGGCGCGGCCGGGAGCGGCGCCACACAGTCCGGCATGGCCCTCAGCTGGAACGGCGTGCTCGCTGTGATCGGAGCAAAGCCGCCGGCTCCTGGCGAGGAGGCGGCGGAGGGCGCCGTCGCCGAGGCCGCCGGTTACGCGCCGCCCGGCGTGCTGGGCCGGCACGAGATCGCGCCGCTGCTGACGCTGGACACCGACAGTCCAGCATCGGTCGTCTCATGCGTGTTCCGCGCGCGGGAACGGGCGCGAACGCTGCGCGACGTGATCTCCACGGAGATGTGGGAGGCGCTCAACTCGTTCTATCTGTCACTCGGCCGCTACGACCTGGAGGCGGCGCTGGCGACCGGCCCGTACTCGGTCTATCAGGAGGTCAAGGAACGCTGCGCGCTCTTCTGGGGGCTGCTCGGACAAGACGATGCTGCGTGACGAGGCGCGCTCCTTCCTGGACGCCGGCGGCCGCATCGAGGAGGCGGACATGGTGCTGCGGATGCTGCGCGTGGCGAGCCCGGCTCGTCGATCGGAGCGCCGAGACGGGAGAGGCGCCGCAGGACCATGAGGGGGAAGCGCTCGCGCTCTTGCAGGCCGTGGGCGGTTTCCAGGCGTTCAGGCGCCATCTCCGGCGAGTGCCCACGCTCGCGACCGTCGGCCGGTTCCTGCTCTACGAGAGCCAGTACCCGGGGTCGGTGCTCGCCTCGCTCGAAGAGTTGCGCGACGCGCTCGAGAACGCCGACCCGATACCGCGCTCGGCCCCGCCTGTGCTGCGGCTCGGACGCCTGATCGCAGATCTCGAACTGCAGCAGCGGACAGCGCTGGCGTCGGAGCCGTTCGTCGACCAGCTGGCCAGAGTGCAGGACGAGCTCGAGGTCATCGACCGCGAGATCGACGAGCGCTACTTCGCGGTCGCGGCAGTCGCTGCCGTCCACTCCGGCGTGTGAACTAGAGCATGAGCACCTCCGCCCACAAGAGCCAACAGATGCACTTCGCGATCCGCTACCTCAGCCGCTACCGATACGACGCCGACGTCGTCGACAACATCAACGCGCTGCGCATCCGTCCCGCGACGGGTAGCCGCCAGCAGGTCGACGACTTCACCGTGCGCCTCACCCCGGAGGTGCGCCAGCACCGGCACGAGGACTACTTCGGCACCGACGTCGTCGAGTTCGAGGTCACACGCCCGCACCGCGAGCTCGTGATCGACGCGCACGCGCATGTGACGACAGAGTCTCAGCCTGCACCGCCAAAGGCGGACTGGTCGGAGCTCGAAGCGCCCGGCTACCGCGAGGCCGGCGCCGAGTTCCTGATGCAGACCGACGACGCGTCGGGACATCCGCTGCTGGCCGAGCTGCGGGCCGAGATCGCCGAGCGCCGCCAGCCCGCTCGACGCCGTGTTGCTCGTCTCCGAGGTGATCCCCGATCGCCTCGAGTACCGCAAGGGCGCGACCTACGTGGATTCAACGCTTGCCGACGTGCTCGACGTTCGCGCGGGCGTGTGCCAGGACTTCGTGCATCTGGGCCTGAACCTGCTGCGCGCCCACGGCGATCGCGGCGCGTTACGTGTCGGGCTACCTGTACACGCTCGGCGAAGACGCTGCGGACTCGTCCGAGGAGGGGGGCGTTTCGGTTGAGGTCGACACCCACGCGTGGATCGAGGCCCTGCTGCCGAGCGCCGGCGCCGAGCCGCGCTGGGTCAGCGTCGACCCGACCAACCGCGGGCTCACAGCCGAATGCCACGTGAAGATCGGCCACGGCCGGCACTACGCGGACGTGCCACCGATCAAAGGCGTCTACCGTGGCGGGGCCAGCTCGACGATCGAGGCGAGCGTGACGATGACGCGCACGGAACCGATCGGGTAGTGCACCGCGGCCGAGCCGGGTCCGATCAGAGCGGGAAGTGCGTGTCGGTCAGCTCCTCGCTGACCACCCATAGGCGACGAGCCACCGCCTCATCCTGAGCCCGCTTGCTGCGTTTCACGGGCCGCGGGGCGCCGCGCATCCCCTGCATGCCGCCGGGGCCGACGAAGCTATCACCCGGGATGTCGGCAAAGGCGGCGTAGAGCGTGGGCAGCGCCCCGGCGCTCTCGCTCTGGGCAAACAGCGTGTTGCCGACTCTGCCGACGAGCAGGTCCCAGAAGCCGCTGCCGGAGTGCGATTGCAGGTTGGTGGCGGCATAACCGGGGTGTGCGGCGGTTGACAGCACCGGCGACCCGGCGGCGGTCAGGCGGCGCTGGAGTTCCTTGGTGAACAGCAGGTTCGCCAGCTTCGACTGCCCGTAGGCGGCCCAGCGCCGGTAGCGTCGCCGCTCCCAGTTCAGATCGTCGAAGTCGATCCTGCCGAGCTGGTGCGCGCTGGAGGAGACCGTCACCACACGACCGCTGACATTCGGCAGCAACAGGTTGGTGAGCGCGAAGTGCCCGAGGTGGTTGGTGCCGAACTGCAGCTCGAAGCCGTCAGCGGTGCGGCTGAGCGGCGGGATCATCACGCCGGCGTTGTTGATCAGCAGGTGAATGTCTCCCTCCCAGTCCGCGGCGAAGCTCCGGACAGATGCGAGGCTTGCGAGATCCAGCTCGCGCACATCGGTCTTGCCCGGGATCGCTGCCGCGGCGGCGCGGCCCTTCTCGAGGCTGCGCACGGCCAGCGTCACCTGCGCTCCGGCCGCCGCCAGCACCGATGCGGCAGCTCGGCCGATACCGCTGTTGGCACCGGTGACGATCACGCGCTTGTCCGGAATGTCGGGAACGTCTGCAGTCGAAAAGGTAGTCATGGCCACATCCTCTCGTAAGAATGCTCGCATGACCACATTCCCCGATTCACACAAGGAGTTCCTCGACTTTCCCGTCGCGGTGCTGACGACGATCGGCGAGGACGGCTTCCCCCAGTCGACGCTGGTCTGGTTCCTGCACGACGAGGGCGAGCTGAAGGTCTCGCTCAACAAGTCGAGGCTCAAGGTCAGGAACCTGCGCAAGCGCCCGCAGGTGAGCATGTTGATCATCGACTTGGAACGATCAGATGAAGTACCTCGAGGTGCGCGGCACCGCGAGGCTGGAGGACGACCCCGGCATGGCCTTCGCTCAGAAGGTCGGTGCCAAGTACGGGGCGGATCTGGCTGCCTACGACGCGCCCGGCGACGAGCGCGTGGTGGTGACGATCGAGCCCGAGAACATCTATGCGGTGAACATGCGGGGATAGCCGCCGCTTGCGTTGGGGGCCCGCTGGCCCCCAACGCTCTAACGTGCGCGCCGCATGAGTTTCCGACTGTCCAGTCTGCGGCGCTTCAGCGCCGACCCGCTGCTGCAGACCGTCCCGACGGTGAGCGAGGATCAGCGCGACCACCCGGTGGTCGCGCTGATCCGCAGCCGCCGCGAACAGGGCTCGCTACCGGGCGAGCGCACCGACGGTCGTCGCGTGGCGCTGGTGATCGAGGGTGGCGGCATGCGGGGCGTGGTGTCCGCCGGGATGACCGCGGCGATCGAGCAGCTGGGCTTCACCAACACCTTCGACGAGGTGCACGGAGCCTCCGCCGGAGCGTTCAACGCCGCCTTCCTGATCGCCGGCCAGGCCTCCTACCTGACGGGCCTCTACCAGCATGGGTTCGGCAACCCCACCTTCGTCAGCGCGCGACGGGTCCTGCGTGGCAGGTCGCTGTTCAACATGGACTACGTCGTCAATGAGGTGTGGCGCACGCAGCGGCCGCTGCACACCGAGCGCATCGTGCAGAGCGCGATCGAGCTGCACTGCACAGCCACGGACGTCGAGTCCGCACAGGTGGTGGACCTGACCGATCTCCGCGACGACGCTGAGATCCGCACCGCGATGCTGGCCTCCGCACGATTGCCGTGGCTGTCTGGAGCACCGGTCCGGTTCCGCGGCCGCCTGCTGTTCGATGCAACGCTTGCCGAGTCGGTGCCGGTGCACGTGCCGCGACAGACCGCCACCGACATGCTCGTTCTGCAGACCCGGCCGCAGGGGACCGCGCATACCGGGCTGTCGAGCACGGTCGCCAACCTGACCGACCGCTACCTCGTCAAGTTCAATCCCGCGCTCGTGGAGCTGCGGCGCACGCGCTCGGCCAGGTACGACGCACTGGTCGGTGAGCTCTCACGGCAGTCCCGGGATCCCGATGCAAAGCCACGCGTGTGTCTGATCCGCCCTCCCCTGGGGTCGCCGGTGATCAGCCAGATGGAGAATCGCGCTGCGGCGATGTCGAGCGCCGCCGGACAGGGCTTCCGCGCGGCCTGGATGGCGCTCGACGGCGCCGACCCGGAGGTTGTCAGCGTCCCCAGGGCCTTTCATTAGCGCCGCGGGGTCGGAGCCCGCTCTGCGCAGCGGTGCAATGGGCAACGGGCGCGGTCGAGGTTGACGGCCATCTGTAACGGCCGTCACTCAAGGGGGTACCACCTGACGTGCCGTCGTTTCGCCGCCAGGCGACAACCGAATCGCCGCTGAAGGACCGAGTCCGCGAAGCCGCCGTCGAGGCGGCGCGAGAGAGCCAGCAGCGGATGCTCGATGCTGCGCGCGAGGTCGCGGAGCAGGCTCCGGAACGAGCGCAGCAGCTGCGCGCCGCGGTGGCACAGCTGGATGTGCGCTGGGCGCGATCGGCGCCGGCCCGCTGGCTCCGCGAGCGCTTCATGCTGCTCGTCATGAATCCGATCCTCGATCACTACGCCGCACGCCGTGCGAGCGGCTTCGAGAAGCTGCTTCACCTCAAGGGGCCGGTGATCCTCGTGGCCAATCACGCGAGCCACATGGACACGCCCATCATCCTCTCGGCCCTGCCGCGCAAGCTGCGAAAGCGGACGGCCGTGGCCGCAGCGGCCGACTACTTCTACAGGTACCGGATCACCGCCTACCTCGCCTCGCTGCTGTTCAACACCGTGCCGGTCGACCGCAATGGCGGAGGCGGGGGAACCAAGCACCTCGACAAGCTGCTCGACGACGGCTGGAACCTGCTGCTCTACCCCGAGGGCACCCGCAAACACGGAAACAGTCCCGGTCGCGTTCGCCGTGGCGCAGCGGTGCTGGCCTCCCACCACAACCTCTCGATCGTGCCGATCCGCGTGACCGGCACCGCTGCGGCGATGCCGCCCGGGCGCGTTCTGGCCCAAGCGTCTGCGCGGACGCCTGTTCTCGCGCCGCCATCGAGTCGAGGTCTCGTTCGGCGATCCGATTCCGCCGCTCAGCGACACCGCGGAGCTGATCGAGCGCGTGCAGAACTTCTTCGAGTCCGGGGACGCCGGACCCTCGCTCTCTCCCTATCGCCGCCGGATCACCGGCGGCGGTGACGACGGCAGCGACTGACGGGCTTCCGACCGCCGCCAGCTGGCGTACAGCGGCGGCCATGGGGGTAGAGTCGGCTAAGCGACCGGAGAGATTTCGCGCTCGCTTGCAGAGCCTCCGGGAGCACTCTTGCTGAGTTCCTACGTCCCGAAGGAGGCCGTGTGGAAACTGTAAGCGGAGCGGGCAGCCAGGTGCAGCACGCGTGGCGCAAGGGCGTGCTCGGTGAACTCTGGGCAGAGTTCTTCGGCTGCTTCATCCTGATTTCATTCGGTGACGGCGTCGTCGCCATGCTCTGGGCCCTCTTTGGGTCAGGTCGCACCACCCCCGCCGGGGGACTGCAGTCTGGAGGCGACTGGCTGCTGATCGGTTGGGGCTGGGCGATGGCGGTGACATTCGCCGTCTACACAGTGGGCGGCATCACCGGCGCCCATATCAACCCGGCGGTTACGTTCGGGGCCGCGATCCGCAAGCAGCTGCCGTGGAGCAAGGTACCCCGCTACTGGGCGGCGCAGGTGCTCGGGTGCTTCGTCGGCGCCGCGCTGGTGTACCTGGTCTACAACGCCGCGATCAACAACTACGACGCCACCCACCACATCGTCAAGGGAACGCTGGCTTCGGTCTCGACCTACAGCACATTCGCGACATTCCCGGCGAACTACTTCCACACCGTGTGGGGGCCGCTCATCGACCAGATCGTCGGCACGTTCTTCCTGGTGCTGTTCGTGTGGGCGGTGAGCGACGAGTTCAACCTACCCGTGGGGGACAACCTGGCTCCGTTCATCGTCGGCATGATCGTGTTCGCCGTGGGCATCTCGTTCGGCGCCAACGCCGGCTACGCGATCAACCCGGCCCGTGACTTCGGGCCGCGCATCTTCGCGTGGATTGCGGGCTGGGGGAAGATCGCCTTCCCGGGCAACTACCAGTACATCCAGGACTACTTCTGGATACCGATAGTCGGGCCTCTGATCGGCGGCGCCCTCGCGTCGGTCGTCTACGACCGCGGGGTACAGGACATCCTGAAGGCACGCTTCGAACCGAAGCCGGGCGTGAGGGCCGAAGGTGAGACAGTCTGGGAGGACCGTCCGCCAGCCGAGTGACGACATCGACACGCACCACCAACACTGGCGGCGAAATGAGCTGTCCCGCCGCCCGTTGCGCAGTGTGATCATCAGATCGAGGAGAGAGCGATGAAGAAACTGATCAACGCGCCGGATCAGGTCGTGGCCGACGCCCTGCGCGGGATGCGGGCCGCGCACGGAGATCGTCTGCGTATCAGCTTCGACCCCTACATGGTGGTGCGCGCCGACGCGCCCATCAGCGGGAAGGTGGGGCTGCTCTCCGGAGGCGGCTCGGGCCATGAGCCGATGCACGGAGGCTACGTCGGGCGGGGCATGCTCGACGCCGCCCTCCCGGGCGAGGTCTTCACCTCTCCCACGCCCGACCAGATGCTGGCCGCCACCAAGGCGGTGGACGGCGGCGCCGGCGTCGTCCACATCGTCAAGAACTACACGGGCGACGTGCTCAACTTCGAGATGGCGGCTGAGCTCGCCCAGGGCGAGGGGATCCAGGTCGACACCGTGCTGACCAACGACGACGTCGCGGTCGAGGACTCGCTGTACACGGCGGGCCGCCGCGGTGTTGGCGTCACGGTGCTCGTGGAGAAGGTCGCGGGCGCCGCCGCAGAGGCCAGGCGAACGCTCACAGACGTGGCCGATATCGGCCGGCGCGTGAACGCACAGGGCCGCTCGATGGGGATGGCGCTCACGCCCTGCATCACCCCGGCCTCGGGCGAGCCGAGTTTCGAGCTCGCCGACGATGAGGTCGAGATCGGAATCGGGATCCACGGCGAGCCCGGGCGCTTCCGCGAGAAGCTCGGGGTTGGTGAGGTTGCCAGGCAGGTCGCGGAACGGCTGCTGACCCCGATCATCGAGGACCTGCCGTTCGCCTCCGGCGATCGGGTGCTGGCGTTCGTCAACGGGATGGGCGGCACGCCGCTGCTCGAGCTCTACATCCTCTACGCCGAGGTGGCCAGGGTCGCTGAGGAGCACGGCTTGAAGATCGAGCGCAATCTGATCGGCAACTACATCACCTCCCTGGAGATGCAGGGCTGCTCGATCACGCTGCTGAAGCTCGACGACGAGCTGATCGAGTACTGGGACGCGCCGGTCGACACTCCGGCCCTGCGCTGGGGAGCGTGACGTGGCGGTCGACCGCGACAGCGTGCAGCGCTGGATCGAGCTGTTCGCGCAGTCGATGGCCGAGCACCGGCAGGAGCTAATACGGCTCGATACGGCGATCGGCGACGGCGACCATGGCGCGAACATGGACCGGGGCATGCAGAAGGCGGTTCAGAAGCTCCAGGCCAATCCTCAGCCGGATCCGGGCGCGGTGCTGCAGACGGTGGCCATGACCCTGATCTCGACTGTGGGCGGCGCCGCCGGGCCGCTCTACGGGACCCTGTTCCTGCAGCTCGGCGGAGGGCTCACGGATCACCCGACGGGCGACATCAACGCCTACGCCGCAGCCTGGCGCCGGGCGCTCGACGCCGTCCAGGCACGGGGCAGGACGGAGGCCGGCGACAAGACGATGGTCGACGCATTGATCCCCGCGGTTGAAGCGCTGGAGCAGGCGAGCGAACTCGATGACGGGCTCCGCGCAGCGTCCGAGGCGGCACGCGAGGGCATGCTCGCTACCACGTCGCTGGTGGCCCGCAAGGGTCGCGCCAGCTACCTCGGCGAGCGCAGCGCCGACCACCAGGATCCGGGCGCGACCTCCACCTATTACCTGTTCGAGAGCGCTGCACAGGCGCTCGCAGGCTGACATTCCTCCTGAGACCGAAAGGAACGTTGCAATGGCGAAATACGCGGCAGCACTGGACCAGGGAACCACGAGCTCCCGAGCGATGATCTTCGACCACTCGGGGCGCGTGGTGGCCGTCTCACAGAAGGAGCACGAGCAGATCTACCCCAAGCCGGGCTGGGTCGAGCACGACCCCAAGGAGATCTGGGACCGCTCCCAGGAGGTGCTCGACGAAGCCCTCTCGGAAGCGGGCGCGTCGAAGGACGACATCGCGGCGCTGGGCATCACCAACCAGCGCGAGACCGCGGTGGTCTGGGATCGGACCACGGGCGAGCCGATCCACAACGCGATCGTCTGGCAGGACACGCGCACCGACAAGATCGTCGATGAGCTGGGCAGGTCGGGCGGACAGGATCGCTTCCGCGACAAGTCGGGGCTGCCGCTGGCCACCTACTTCTCCGGGCCGAAGGTCCGCTGGATCCTGGAGAACGTTGAAGGCGCCAGGGAGAAGGCCGATGCCGGTGACCTCATCTTCGGCAATATCGACTCCTGGCTGATCTGGAACCTCACCGGCGGAACCGACGGCGGCCTGCACATGACCGACGTGACCAACGCGAGCCGCACGCTGATGATGGATCTGCGCACGCTCTCCTGGGACGAGGCGACGGCCGGCACGATCGGCGTTCCGATCTCGATGCTGCCGGAGATCCACGCCTCCAGCGAGGTCTACGGCGAGGTCAAGACCGGGGCGCTCACCGGTGTTCAGATCGCGGGCGACCTGGGCGACCAGCAGGCCGCCACTTTCGGCCAGACCTGCTTTGCCGTGGGTGAGGCAAAGAACACCTATGGCACCGGCAACTTCATGCTGATCAACACCGGAGAGGAACTCGTCCACTCCAAGTCGGGCCTGCTGACGACCGTGTGTTACAAGGTCGGCGACCAGAAGGCGGTGTATGCGCTGGAAGGTTCGATCGCGATCACCGGTGCGCTCGTGCAGTGGCTGCGCGACAACCTGAAGATGATCAAGGCAGCGCCGGAGGTCGAGGAGCTGGCCGCGACCGTCGAGGACAACGGCGGCCTCTACATCGTGCCGGCGTTCTCCGGCCTGTACGCGCCCTACTGGAAGTCGGACGCCCGTGGCGTCTTTGCCGGCCTGACCCGCTACGTCAACGCCGGGCACATCGCGCGCGCGACCCTGGAGGCGACGGCCTATCAATCGGCCGAGATCGTGGAGGCGATGCGCTCGGACTCCGGGGTCGAGCTCGATTCGCTGAAGGTCGACGGCGGCATGGTCGTCAACGACACGCTCATGCAGTTCCAGGCCGACATCCTCGGCGTTCCCGTGATCCGGCCCGAGGTGGCCGAGACCACCGCCCTCGGCGCCGCCTACGCCGCCGGCCTGGCGACGGGATTCTGGGATAACCAGGAGGACCTGCGCGAGAACTGGGCCGAGGACAAGCGCTGGCAACCACAGATGAGCGAGGAGGACCGCAAGCGCAATATGCACTTCTGGAAGAAGGCCGTGACGCGCACATTCGACTGGATCGAATGAGACGTCTTTTCCTATCTGCGGTGGGGGCGGCTCGCTGGCTCGCCCCCACCGGCTCGGAGTGGGACGGCTTGCTGGGTTGCCCCCACCGGCTCCGGCGGTAGCCTGAGCCCATGGTCAGTCTCACCACCGAGGTGCTGGTCATCGGTGGTGGCGCCACCGGCGCCGGAGTGGCGTGGGACGCGTCGCTGCGCGGACTCGATGTGATTCTCGTAGACCGACTGGACCTGGCCGAGGGCACGAGCGGTCGCTTCCACGGGCTGGTGCATTCCGGCGGCAGATATGCGGTCAAGGACGCACCCGCTGCCCGCGAATGCATCACCGAGAACCGCATCCTGCGGCGGATCGCAGCCGACTGCATCGAGGACACCGGCGGACTGTTCGTCACCACGCCCTGGGACGACGCCGCGTACGCCGATCGCTTCGCCCAGGCCTGCCGCGAGACCGACGTCGATTGCGAGGAGATCCCGGTGGCGCAGGCGCTGCGCGACGAGCCGCGGCTGAACCCGAAGATCGCTCGCGCCTTCCGGGTTCCGGACGCGAGCATCGACATCTGGAAGACGGTCTGGGCGATGGCGCGCGGCGCCGCCCAACGCGGCGCAAGGATCCTCCCCTACCACGAGGTGACCGCGATCCACCGCGACGGTGACCGGGTCACGGGCGCTCGGCTGCATGACGTCAGGGCGGGCGAGGACATCGAGGTCGAGGCGCGTGTCACCGTCAACGCCTCCGGGGCCTGGGCCGGCCGGATCTGTGAATCCGCGGGGATCGAGGGCGTTCGCGTGTTTCCCGGTCGCGGAATCATGATCGCGATGAATCACCGTCTGGTGAACACGGTGATCAACCGCTGCCAGATGCCGACCGACGGAGACATCATCGTCCCGATCCGCACCGTCTCGGTGATCGGCACCACCGACGAGCACACCGAGGATCCCGACGACCACACTGTGGAGCAGTCAGAGGTGGACAGCATGCTCGACGACGGCGAGAAGCTCGTCCCCGGCTTCCGCCAGGCGCGGGCGCTGCGCGTGTGGACCGGCGTGCGCCCGCTGTTCGAGGACGCGAAGGCCGCCGATACCGCGACGCGTGACGTGACCCGCGCCCACGCGCTGCTTGACCACCGCACGCGCGACGGTGTCGACGGCTTCGTGACGATCACCGGCGGCAAGGCAACGACCTACCGGCTGATGGCCCAGGACACCGTCGACGCCGTCTGCGACATCCTTGGCCGCAGCGCGCCGTGCACCACAACAACGCAGCCCCTGCCCGGCTCCGAGAGCGGTGCGAACTACCTGCTCGGCGAGCGGCTCTCGCGAAAGGAGGCGCACCTGCGTGACGAGCAGGTGATCTGCGAGTGCGAACTCGTCTCCCGCGACAGGCTCGAGCAGGCGCTCAGCAGCAGCGGTTCGACGAACCTCGACGACATCCGCCGGCGTTTGCGTCTGGGTATGGGACCGTGCCAGGGCGGTTTCTGCATCTACCGCGCGATCGGGATCCTGCACGAGCGGGGCGGCGTGAGCGCCGAGCAGGCCGACGCATCGCTGCTGGCGTTCCTGCAGGAGCGCTGGAAGGGCGTGTGGCCGATCCTCTATGGCGACCAGCTGCGGCAGATGCGCTTCGACGAGTGGATCTTCCATGGTGTACTCGATGTGGATCACCTACCGACGGGAGTTGGGGGCGGGTGAACCGGCGTCAGCGCTATGACGTCGTCGTGATCGGTGCCGGCACCAGCGGCCTGGTCGCAGGCGCCAGGCTGGCGCAGGAGGGCGCTCGCGTGTGCGTGATCGCGAAGGGCGTCGGCTCCACCCATCTCGCACCCGGCACGATCGACGTGCTCGGCTATGCGCCTGACCGCGTCGTCGCGCCGCTCGAGGGGGTCGCGGCGCTGGCAGCCGAGCGCCCGGATCATCCCTACGCGCTACTCGGACTGGAAGTCATTGCGGCCGCCGTCGACTGGTTCAGGGCGTCGGCGGCCGCTGACGCCCTGCCCGGTTACCGCTACGTCGGCGGGCTCGAGCGCAACATGCTGCTGCCGACGGCACTGGGCGCGTTGAAGCCGTCCGCGATCGTGCCGGAGACGTTCGCGGCAGGGGATTCTGAGGGTCTCGGGCGCGTCGCCGTGGTCGGGTTGCCGCCGCTGCGCGACTTCCACGCTGAACTGTGTGCCGGAAACCTGCGGGCAGCAGGTGTTGAAGCGACCGCGTTCGACATCGATGTCGACGTCGACCGCGCCGATGCGAGCGCGCTCGGGCTCGCCCGCCGTTTCGATGATCCAAGTTGGCGCGCTGGGTTCATCGCCCGGTTGGCGCCACTGATCAAGGCGGCAGACCAGGTGGCCCTCCCAGCGGTGCTCGGGATGCGCGATCCGCATGGGGCGCTGGGCGAACTCGAGGCGCGGCTCGGCCGCCGCGTGTTCGAGGTCCCCGGACTACCGCCGTCGGTCCCGGGTATGCGCCTGTTCGAGCTCCTCCATCACGCACTGCGCACCGCGGGCGGGAAGCTGGCGCTCGGCGCGGGCGTCGTCGCGCATCGGCGTGACGGCGACCGCCTGACCTCGGTGGACACGGCGACGGCGGGCTCGAACACGACCTATGAGGCCGACGGATTCGTGCTGGCCACCGGCGGAATTCACTCGGGCGCCGTCACGCTGGACTCGCACTGGCAAGTGCACGATCAGGTGCTGGCCCTGCCGCTCGTCGGCGTGCCCGCCGCCGGTGAGCCGCGCTTCGTGCCGGCGTACTTCGAGGAGCAGCCGCTGGCCCGGGCCGGTATCGCAGTCGACGGCGAGCTACGCGCCCGTGGGTGCGCGAACGTGGTAGTCGCGGGTGCCTCACTTCCGGGTTCGGTCTCCTGGCGCGAGGCCTCCGGCGAGGGAATCGCGCTGGCAAGCGGCTACCGCGCAGCGCAGGTGCTCGCCGCCGAGCTTGGCGCGGAGGTCGTGGCATGACCGACCTGGCCGAACTCGAAGCACTGCGCGGTTCGCTCGATCACTGCGTGAAGTGCACGATCTGCGAGACCGCCTGCCCGGTATCGAACGCCTCCCCGCTGTTTCCCGGGCCCAAGTACGCCGGCCCGCAGTCCGAGCGCTACCGCGTGCGCGACGAGCCGAGCGTCGACACGTCGGTCGACTACTGCTCCGGCTGTGGGATCTGCTCGCAGGTGTGCCCGCAGGGCGTGAAGATCGCCGAGATCAACGCGCAGGCGCGCGACAAGCTGAAGCGTCAGCAGGGCGTTCCACTGCGCGACCGGATCATCACCCGTCCCACCTGGCTCGGCCGTGCCGGCACACCGGTCGCGCCACTCGCCAACTGGACCCTGACCTCGCGGCCGCTGCGGGTCCTGGCGGAGAAGCTGCTGGGGGTGCACCGCGACGCGCCGGTGCCGCGTTTTGCCGGCCGGCGCTTCTCCCGCTGGGCCCGGGCGCGGACGAGTCGGGGATCGCAACGCCGCGCCATCTACTTCCACGGCTGTGGCACCGAGTACTACGAACCATGGGAGGGCGAGCGCGTCGTGGCGGTGCTCGAGCACAACGGTTTCGAGGTGGTCGTGCCCAAGCAGGACTGCTGCGGACTGCCGCTGCAATCGAGCGGCCTCTTCGACGACGCCCGCCGCGTGGTCCGGCGGCTAGCGCACAGGCTCGCCGCGGAGCTGACCGATGAGCAGACGATCATCGTCGGCAACGCGACCAGCTGCACACTGATGCTCAAGCGTGAGGCGCGCGAGATCCTCGGGCTCGAGGAGGATCCGGAGCTGCGCCGCGTGGCCGAGCGCACCTACGACATCTGCGAGCTGCTGCTCGAACTGCACCAGCGCGGCGAGCTGCGCACCGACTTCAAGGCTCTGCCCGAGCGGATCGCCTACCACGCGCCGTGCCAGCAGCAGGGCCACTGGATCGGCAAGCCCGCGCTCGAGCTGCTGGCCCTGATCCCGGAGCTGGACGTGTGTGAGATGAACGCGCGCTGTTGCGGAATCGCAGGCACCTACGGGCTCAAGGCCGAGAAGTATGAGATCGCGATGAACGTGGGACGAAGCCTGTTCGAGCAGGTGGGCGTTTCGGGGGCGACAACCGTCGCCTGCGACAGCGAGACCTGCCGCTGGCAGATCACCCACGGTACGGAGTTGCCGTCCGTGCACCCGATCGACTACCTGTACCGGGCCTACGGGCTCGACACCTCTTAGGGCGCCGCGCGTGGTCGGGATCGTCGTCGTCTCGCACAGCGAGACTCTTGCGCAGGGCGTGGTTGCGCTGGCGCGCGAGATGTCGCCTCCCGAGCTGGCACTCGAGGCCGCCGGCGGAATCGGCGAGCCGGATGTCCTGGGAACGAGCGCGGAACTCGTGCGCGAGGCGATCGAGCGGGCAATGTCTCCCGACGGCGTGCTGGTGCTGATGGACCTGGGCAGCGCGCTGATGAGCGCCGAACTCGCGGTGGAGCTGCTCGAGGGAGCGTCCGGCCCGGTGCGGCTGAGCGACGCTCCGCTGGTCGAGGGGGCGGTGGCCGCTGCGGCAGCCGCTGGTGCCGGAGCCTCGCTCGCAGAGGTTGCAGCGGAGGCGCGCCGGGCGTTGGCGATGAAGGCGGCGCAGATCGACGCGGATGACTCGGAGCCCGCTCCCGGGACGGCGCCGGCTGACGCCGCCGTGGAAGCCGAGCTGCTCGTCGGGAACGAGGTCGGCCTGCATGGCCGCCCGGCGGCGAGGTTCGTGGAGACCGTCGGCGCGTTTGACGCCGAGGTGAGGGTCGCCAAGGTCGGCTCGGGGCGGCCGCCCGTCAGCGCCCGCAGCCTGACGAACGTGGTCGCACTCGGGGCCCGCCTTGGCGACAGAGTCCAGGTTCTCGCCTCGGGACCGCAGGCGCGTGAGGCAGTCGGCGCCCTGCAGGAGCTGGCGGCCACGGGTTTTGGAGACGGCGCACAGGCACTAGCCCCTGGCACCGTGCTGCGGGGCGTCGCGGCCTCCGCCGGAGTCGCCACGGGTCCGTCTCATCGACTCAGGTCCTCATTGATCCATGCGGCGGCCAGGACCTCGGGCACTCCAACGCAGGAGCTCACGCTGCTGGAACGCGCCATCGCCGCGACGCGCGCAGCGCTGGCCGCTGATCGCGAGCAGCTTCGTGCGCGCGCCGGCGACGACGAAGCCGGGATCTTCGACGTGCACTTGGCGCTGCTCGAGGACGAGGCGCTGCTCGGGCCCGCGCGCGCCGCCATCGCCGCGGGCGCAACGGCTGAGCGGGCCATCGCCGACGCGGCTCTGCAGGTCGCTGCTATCTACGGCGACCTCGAAGATCCGCTGCTGGCCGAGCGCGCGGCCGATGTTCGCGACGTGGCGCGCCGGATCATGATTGCGATCGACGGGAGTTTGGACGGCACACTGGAAATATCCGCAATCGATAATGAGTCTCATTCTCAGATTCTCGTCGCCGATGAGTTGGCGCCATCACAGACGGCTCGGCTGGACCAGCGAACGGTCGCCGGGATCGCCACCGCTCGTGGCTCGGCCACCGCGCATGCCACGATCATCGCCCGCGCCCTGGGGATTCCGGCGGTCGTCGGACTCGGTGACGCGATCCTCTCGGTGGCTGACGGCACAGCGTTGCTTGTCGACGGCGGCGGGGGCCATGTGACGGTCGCGCCGGCGGCAGATCAGGTAAGCGCGGCCGAGGGCCATCGCAAGCATGAACGTGAGCGGACCGCGTTCGCTCGCCGGCGGTCACAGGAACCTGCAGAACTTGCGACCGGCGAGCGGATCGAGGTGTTCGCCAACATCGGCGGCGTCGAGGATGCGCGGCTTGCGGTCGAGTCCGGAGCAGAAGGAGTTGGCCTGCTGCGGACGGAGTTCCTCTACCTCGAGCGGGCGAGCCTGCCGAGTGAGGAAGAGCAGGCTGACACCCTGCGCCAGATCGCCGAGGCCCTCGAGGGTCGCCCGCTCGTTGTTCGTACGCTCGATGCCGGCGCCGACAAGCCGCTGCCGGCGCTGCCGATGCCGGCCGAGGCAAACCCTTTCCTGGGCGTGCGCGGCGTCCGGGTCGGCCTGCGTAACCCGGAGTTGCTGACCACCCAGCTGCGGGCGATCGTGCGCGTCGCCGCCGAATACCCGGTGAGGGTCATGCTGCCGATGGTCGCGTCGGCCGCCGAGCTCCAAGCCGCACGGAGGCTGTTCGACCAGGCGTGCGCCGAGACCGGTGTGAGCGATCGACCCGAGCTCGGGATCATGGTCGAGGTTCCGGCGGCAGCGCTCACGGCGTCTGAGCTCGCGCCGCACGTCACCTTCTTCTCGCTCGGGACCAATGACCTGACCCAGTACACGATGGCCGCCGAGCGCGGCAACGCCGAGCTGGCTCCGCTGCTGGCGGAGCCGCAGCCAGCCGTGCTCCGACTGGTGCAGGAGACGGTGAGGGCTGCGGGCGCGCACGGTCGCTGGGTCGGGGCGTGTGGGGAGATGGCAGGTGATCCGGCCGCCGCGACGCTGCTCGTGGGCCTCGGCGTCACCGAGCTCAGCATGTCGCCGCGACTGATCCCCGAGGTGAAGCAGGCGCTTCGCGGAGTCAGGCTGTCGCGGGCGCGCGCTTCGGCCGAGCGCGCGCTGCGAGCCACCAGCGCCGAGGCAGCCCGCGCGCACGGGCTCGAACTGCTCGGCCCGGGCCACTCACGCGCGAGTGAGTAGTCTGCGGACCGTGGAGGCCGGTACCTTTGCCGCGTTGCGATCTTCTCGTGCGCTTGCGATCGGTACCAGTGTGCGGATCGCCGCCTCTCCGGTCATCCTCGCTCTGCTGCTCAGCCACGATTGGACGCCTGCTGCCGTGCTGTTCCTGGTCGCGGCGGCGACCGACTTCATCGACGGCCGGCTCGCGCGTCGCTGGCAGGTGACGACCAAGCTCGGTTCCTTCCTCGACACGACCGCCGACAAGCTGCTGGTCGCGACGACGCTGATCGGGCTGGTCGCGGTGAACCGCGCCTCCGCCTGGGTCGCGTTCGTCATCATCGCCCGCGAGTTCACGATCCTCGGGCTTCGGGCCGCGGTGGCCGCGGGCGGCTCCAACCTTGAGACGTCGATGTTCGGCAAGTGGAAGGCGAGCTTCCAGTTCGCCGTGATCGCCGTGGCGATCCTGCGCCCAGACGTGATCATTGCGGGCGCCTACCTAGACCAATGGCTGATGATCGTCGTCGCCGCGATCACCGCCTGGTCCGGCATCGAATACCTGCGCGCCTACGCCGGCGCGCTGAAGTCCTGAGGTGGCGCGCGTCTTTGTCACCGGAGGCTCTGGCCTGCTGGGCACGGCGCTGATCGCCGCGCTCACAGAGCGCGGCGATCAGGTCGTGGCGCTTGCGCGATCCGAGGCGTCCGGCGCAAAGCTCGCGGCCCTGGGGGTCGAGGTCCAGCGCGGCGAGATCGGCGACGAGCAGCAGCTGGCCGGCGCGATGGCGGGCTGCGAGCTGGCGTTCAACGTCGCCGGGATCAACAAATTCTGCGTGAGCGATCCCGCCGAGATGATGCGCATCAATGTCGACGGTGCGGTCGCCGCGGTGCGCGCTGCCAGGCTCGCCGGAGTGCCGCGTCTCGTGCACACCTCCTCGGCGGCCACGCTGGGTGAGGCCCCGGGGGTCGTGGCCAACGAGTGGACTCCCTCCCGCGGCTGGTACCTGTCGAACTACGAGGAGAGCAAGACCCTCGGCGAGCGAGCCGCGTTCGAGGCGGCGGCCGCACTCGGACAGGACCTCGTGTGCGTCAACCCCTCCTCGGTGCAGGGCCCCGGTAGAGCGGGCGGCACCGGCCGCTTCCTGATCGCCTTCCTCGACGGACGGCTCAAGATGTTCGTCGACACGTGGGTGAGCCTCGTCGACATCCAGGACTGCGTCGCGGGCCACCTGCTCGCTGCCGAGCGCGGGGAGAGCGGCGAGCGCTATCTGCTGAACGGCATCCGCATGCGCGTCACCGATCTGCTCGACCTGGCAGCTGAGGTCGCGGGCGTGAGCACGGCGCCGCGTCTGCTGCCGCGCCCGGTGGCGACGCTCGGCGGCGCCGCCACCGAGCTCGTCTTTCGCGCCCGCGGCAAGCACCCGCCGGTGTGTCGCGAGATGGTGCGCACGCTGCTTCACGGTCATCGCTACGACGGGACGCGCGCGGAGCGCGAGCTCGGACTGGCCTACACCTCGGCGCGTGAGACGCTCCGCCGCACCGTCGAGTGGGCGCGCGCGGAGGGGCTACTGCGAGCGGAGTAGTGGCGGGCGATTTGTCCGTTTAGGCTGGTTGCCAGGGCGGCGTGGAGCGGATCAGGCCCGGTTCGCGCGCTCGGCGTGTTCGCGTCGGCTACGCCGGATGCGCCAAGCGATGTAGCCGATCAGCAGCACGCCGACGGCGATCCCGAAGTACACGCTGTAGCGCGTGGCGGTGCTGTAGATCGAGTCGATGTGGCTGCCGGAGAAGTAACCGATGGATGACCACACCCCCACCCAGAGGGCCGCGCCGATCGAGTTGAACAGCAGGAAGCGCGCCCAGTGCATGCCGGTTGTGCCGGCGACGATGCCGTTGGCCTGACGCAGGCCCTCGACGAAGCGGGCGATGATGATGATGCTCCCTCCTCGCCGCTCGAAGAAGTCGGTTGCCTTGTCGAGCCGCTCCGGCGTGAGCAGTATGTAACGGCCCCAACGCTCGATCAGCGGGCGTCCGCCAAAGTGCCCGATCGCGAAGCCGACGTTGTCTCCGGCGACCGCACCCAGAAACCCGATCAGGGCCACCAGCCAAATGTTGAGGCGCCCCGCGCCGGCGTAAACCGCCGCAAGGATCAGCACCGTCTCGCCCGGAACCGGCACTCCAAAGTCCTCGAGCAGGATCAGTCCGCCCACCGCCAGATAGCCATAGTGGTTGAGCGTCGGCTGCAGGGTGTGGAGGACCCCCGGAAGCTGGGGCGCGGTGCCGCTCATCGTCCTGCGATCCTACGCTGGGGGGCCGGCTGGGCGCTCGCACAGGCACCGCTGGCGTCCGCCCGAGCAACTACCTTTGGCCGCAAATGTCAAGTGCTTCCGCCCGCACCGTCGACCAGATGGAGCAGGATTTACGCGAGCTGATCGCCACCGTGCAGAGCCCGCACCTCGGCAAGCTGCTCGAGCGCATTCTCGGCCCCGGATCGCGCACTTGGGTCGAGTTCAGGGATGCGCCGGCGGCGAAGCACTATCACCACGCCTACCGGCACGGGCTGCTCGACCACAGCGTCACTGTCACTCAGGCCGTGAGCGCGCTGTCGGGGATCTTCCACGGCGTGAATCGCGATTTGGCGGTCACCGGCGCGCTCCTGCATGACATCGGCAAGCTCGACGCCTACCGGCGCATCGGCGAAGAGATCGAGATGACGGACGCGGGGCGCCTGCACGGTGAGATCGCGCTCGGGTACTCGCGGATCCGCGAGGAGATCGGCCGGATCGATGGCTTTCCGTTTGAGCTCAGCCAGGCGCTGCTCCACATCGTCCTCAGCCATCACGGCACCCTGCAGCACGGCTCGCCCGTCGTCCCGTGCACGCGTGAGGCGACGCTCGTGCACATGGCAGACAACCTCGGGTCGAAGCTCGGCAGCTTTGACCGGGTCGAGCGAGCTCTCGACGCCGGCGCGCAGTGGTCGACCTACGACAACGGCATCGGCGCCGTTGCCTACTTCGGCGCCGATGGCGCCGAGCCCGAGAGCTCCCGGCTCGCAGCCTGAGCCCCAATCCGCGCTCCGAGCGGTCGCGCAGCGTTGACGGTCGCCGTTGCCGGGCCACGCCGACGCGGGCTGGAGAAAGGCGCAAATTGCGGGCAGGTCATGCGTCCGCCGCACGCGGCTTGCTGCCCCCGTTTAAAGTGGATGGCGAATGGCGAAGGACACCGAGAAGCTGATCCGTCAACTGTCGCTGATCTCATACCTGATGGCCGAGAGGCGACCGGTGACAGCTCCGGAGATCCGGCGAGACGTCGAGGGCTACAGCGTGATGAACGAGGACGCGTTCGCGCGCCGCTTTTATGCGGACCGTTCCGAGCTCGAAGCCCTCGGCATCGTGCTCTCGGTCGAGAAGCCGCAGGACGGTCAGGTCGAGCAGGAGCAGTACTCGCTGCCGCCCGAGAACTTCCACCTCCCCCCGATCGAGTTCGACGATGACGAGCTGGCGGCGCTCTGGACGGCGCTGTACCTGCTCGACGGCAAATTCGCCTACGCGGAGCCGCTGCGGCTCGCGTTGCAGCAGATCTCGTGGGGCCGGCCGAGCCCACTCGACTCGCCGGTGCAGCGCACCATCGCACTCGGCATCACCGGCGCCGCCGACGGTCACGAGGTGTCTCAGCGCCTGGCGAAGATCGAGACGGCGATCTTCCGGCGCAAGACGGTCGTGTTCGAGTACTACACGATGGAACGCGACTCGCGCGAGCAGCGCAAGGTCGATCCTTACCAGCTGCTGTTCCAGGGCGGGCAGTTCTATGTGGTCGGACGCGCTCACGAGCGTGACGCGATCCGCGTATTCAGACTCTCCCGTATCCGTGGCAAGGTCGGCTACGCGACCAAGGCGGAGCATGACTTCCAGCGTCCGACCGACTTCGACCCGCGCGGCTACGCCGATCGCATCCAGTGGCAGTTCGGAGCGCCGATCGGCAACGCCGAGATCTGGATCTCGAGCAAGATCGCCTGGCAGGTGCAACGCCACTTCGGCCGCTACGGCGAACTGCGCCCGGCCGACGACGGCAGTGGCAGCATCTTCACCACTTCATACGCCAACGCCCGGCAGCTGATCGCGTGGGTGCTCGGGCTCGGCGAGAACGCGCGCCTCGTCAGTCCGCCCGAGCTCGCCGGCGAGCTGCGCGAGCGAGTGCACATGCTCGCGGCGCGGCACAGCGGGGACCCGGAGGAGCTGCACGGCGACGCAGGAGCACGAGCCGCCGGGGGCGCCGGGAGAGTCCTCTGCGCCAGCGGGCGCGGAGGACGACACATCTGCAACCGAGCCCGAGTCGCTCGGTGCCGACGCCGTGATCCGCCCCGAGCGCTTCGCCCGGCTCGTGACGCTCGCAAGCATCCTGATCGACTCGGGCCGCTCCGGCCGGACGCTGCGAGCGGCCGAACTGCGCGAGCGGCTGAAGCTGTCCGAGCAGGAGCTCCAGGAGGACATTGCCGTTCTGAACGTTGTGAACTTCGGCGCCGGAACCTACGTGCTCTACGCCGAGATCCTGCCCGACGGGCGCGTCGAGGTCGATCCCGAACCGTACGGAGACGCCTTTGCGCGTCCGGCGCGATTGCTGCCGGTCGAAGCCAAGGCGCTGATCGCGGCGATCGACCTGATCGGCGAGCACATCCCCGAGGGGTCACTGACGTCCGTGCGGCGCAAGGTCGTCGCCGCGCTCGGCGAGGATCCGGCGCACGAGGGGCTTCAGATCGCGGCCCTCGGCGGCGACGACGGTGAGATCGCTGAGAAGGCGCGCGAGGCGATCTCGACGCGCCGGCTGCTGTCGTTCGAGTACTTCAAGGAGAACGAGGGCGTGTTCAGCGCCCGTATCGTCGAGCCCTATCAGCTGGTCAACGGCCTCGAGGGCTGGTACGTCGCCAGCTACGACCCGGACCGTGAGGCGGTGCGGCACTTCCGGCTGGATCGGATCAAATCGGCTCACGTGACCGAGACGACCTTCGAGCCGCGCACCGAACTCGACTTCTCGACGGGTGTCGACGGCTGGCTGCGTACCGGTGAGGTGCCGGCCTCGAGCCGCGCCCGGGTGTGGATCTCTCCCGACCGCGCGCGCTGGGTGCGCGAGGAGCGTACGGTGATCAGTGAGGGCAGCGACGGGTCCGTGGTCGTGGACTTCGGCTACGCCGGGCTCGACTGGCTGGTGCGCAACGTGCTCAAGGAGGCCGGAGACGCTGTCGTGCTCGAGCCCGCAGAGGCGCGGGAGGCGGTGCGCGCCGCGGCCGCCGAAATCGAAGCCGTCGTTCCGGTCTGAGATAGAGCTCTAGGAGGATGCCGTGAAGGGAGTCGTACTGGCGGGGGGCAAGGCGACGCGCCTGCGGCCGCTGACGAAAGTGACCAACAAGCACCTGCTGCCGATCTACGACCGGCCGCTCGATCTACTACCCGCTGCAGGCGATGGCGCGCGCCGGAATTCGCGACGTGCTGGTGATCACCAACCCCGAGCACGCAGGCCATTTCATCCAACTGCTCGGTTCCGGGCGGGAGTTCGGGCTCCATCTCGCCTATGAGCTGCAGGAGGAGGCGGGCGGGCTGGCGCAGGCGGTGAGTCTGGCCGAGTCGTTCGTCGGCGCAGGACAAGATGCTGGTGCTGCTCGGCGACAACATCTTCACCCAGGACCTGCGACCGGCGGTCGAGCGCTTCTCCGCTGAGGAGCGCGGTGCCGTGATCTTCGGCGTAGAGATGGAGCATCCCGAGCAGTACGGCGTGATCGAGATGGACGGCGAGCGGGTGGTCGGAATCGAGGAGAAGCCCACGGAGCCCAAGTCGAACCTGGTCCAGACCGGGATCTACATGTACGACGAGCACGTCTGGACCCACCTTCAGGGGTTGGACCCGTCGGCTCGCGGCGAGCTCGAGATCACGGACCTCAACAACATCTACGTGCGCGCCGGCACGATGCGCTGCGAGACACTGGACGGCTACTGGATCGACGCCGGCACCTCGCACGATGAGCTGCTCGCGGCCAACACGACCGTCGCCGAGCTCCGGCAGCTGGGGCAGATCTGAGACATTCACTCTCCGGCGGGCGTTTCTGGTTTGCTCCGCTACGAGCGGTCGGAACGACCAGAGCATCAGGTGGGGACCGACCGCGATTCCGCGTGTACCTGAGAGGAGAACTCGTATGGAACCCAGGAAGCTGGTCGCAGAGGCACTGGGCACGGCTCTGCTGGTGTTCGTCGGAGTCGGAGTCGCGACCCTGTCGTTCGGCTTCAAGTTCGCGGGGGCCGCGACATCGGCAGGCGTTGTGGCGACGGCCATGGCCTTCGGATTTGTGTTGCTGGCGCTCGCCTACACGCTTGGGGCCGCTCTCGGGAGCGCACGTGAACCCCGCTGTGACGATGGGATTCGTCGCCTCCGGCCGCATGTCGATCAGGGAGGCGATCGGCTACTGGATCGCACAGTTCATCGGCGGGTTCGCAGGCGCCGTGGTGCTTTGGGCGATCTTCTCCGGCTCGCCGGGCTACAGTACCTCGACCGTCGGTCTTGGCACCAACGGCTGGGGCAAGGCCTCCATGATCGGGATCGCCGTCGGCGGCGCGTTCGCGACCGAGGTTGTACTCACCTTCGTGTTCGTCCTCGTGGTGCTGATCGCCACCAGCCGGATCGGCTCGCCGGGGTTCGCGGGGCTGGCGATCGGCATCGGCCTGATGGTGGTGCACCTGGTCGGGATCCCGCTGGACTGGGACCTCGGTCAACCCAGCGCGCAGCTTGGGCCCGGCGATCATCGTCGGCGGTGAGGCGATAAAGCAGGTCTGGCTCTTCATCGTTGCCCCGCCCGTCGGAGCGGTGCTCGCGGCGCTCGTGTACCGATATCTGATTCCGGCCGAACCGATCACGCATCGAGACGGCAGTAGCCGAAGGCCAGGTCGAGCGGACGACTGCGACACCCGAGTAGTCCGAGTCATGCGCTGGTGAGCGGCAGCTCAGAGCTGCCGCTCACCGAAGAAAGTGGCCACCGGGTTGCCGTTGAAGTTGGGGATCGCGGCGTAACCGGCCGATTCGTAAAGGTGCTGGGCACTCGGCTGCTTCGGGCCGGTGTCGAGGCGGGCGATCGTGTAACCCATCTCGCGGGCCCTGTCCTCGAGCGCCGCAAGCAGGATCCTGGCGACACCGCGACCCCGCGCCTCGGGAATCACATACATGCGCTTCAGCTCACAGGCTTCGGCGTCAAGGCGCTTGATGCCGCCGCAACAGATGGCGAGCTCGTCCTCGTAACCGACGATGAAGACACCGTTGGGCGGGTTGAGCTCTTCGGGTCCCGCTTTCGGCATGTCCGGCGACTGCAGGTCGAGTCCCGCGTACAGCTCTCCAACCTCGTCGCGCATCGCGGCCTCGAGCCGCCCGCCGTCCGCTGCGTCCACCTGGCCGTCGCGAAACTGGATCACGCTGCCGCATGCTAAGAGAAGATGATTGAACGATGCTGACTGACGCGTTTGAAACAGATGTGAGGCGCTGGGGACATCGCCTCGCCGAACACCTGCCCGATGGCGGACGGAACCCGGCGGCGGTCGCGGAGCGGCGGATGATGCAGGCGGTGATCGGTGACCCGCAGTTGCGGGCGGCGCTGTTTCGCTTCGTCGACGTCCGACCCGCCTGCCGGAACCGTGCGGACCTGGTCCGCCACCTGAACGAGTACCTCCAGGAGGCGGCGATCGAGTCGGGCACCGCGCGGCGTCTGTCGAGCCTCGTCGGCCGGCGCGCCCTGGAATTGCCCACGGCTTCGGCGGCGGCGTTCGGTGTCGCCGCCATGTCGCACCGCTTCATCGCGGGCGAGGACGCCGACGCGGCTGGCGGTGAGCTGGCCGCGCTCTGGGAGCGCGGCCGCTGCGTGACACTCGATCTGCTGGGCGAGGCGACGCTGACCGAGAGCGAGGGCGACGCCTACGCCGTGCGCTGCGCAGATACCCTGCGCGCTCTCACTGAGATGAGCGCGCCCTGGCGAGGACAGCCGACTGCTCGAGCAGGACGGGCTCGGTCCGCTGCCACGGGCCAACCTGAGCGTGAAGGTCTCGGCGCTCACGCCTCACCTGCGCGCGAACGCACCCGCTCGCGCCCTGGAGGCGGCACGCGAACGACTGATCTCGCTGCTGCGTTTGGCGCGCGATTTGGGCGCCCATCTGCATGTCGACATGGAGTCGCTCGACACGCGAGAGAGCATCACGGAGCTCGTACTCGAACTGCTCTCCGAGCCGGAGTTCGACGATGGACCGTCGGCCGGCATCGTGCTTCAGGGCTATCTCACCGACTCGGAAGAGCAGCTCGACCGCCTGTTGCGCTGGTTGCGCGACCGCCCGCGCGCCGTCCCGTTCACGATCCGTCTGGTCAAGGGCGCCTACTGGGACCACGAGGTGGTGCTTGCCGCCCAACAGGGCTGGGAGGCGCCGGTATTCACCGACCGCCGCTCTTGCGACCGCCATTACGAGCACCTGACCCGGCGCCTGCTCGATGCGCGTGCCGAGGGCGTGCCGCTGCGGCCGGCGATCGCCTCCCACAACCTCCGCTCGCTCGCACACGCGTTGGCGTACAGCGACCGACTCGGACTGCCGCCCGAGGCGCTGGAGCTTCAGGTTCTGCGGGGACTCGGGGACGATGCGGCAGCGGCGATTGCCGCTGTTGACCGTCGCGTGCGCGTGTACTGCCCGGTCGGGGACCTGGTCGCCGGGATGGCCTATCTCGTCAGGCGCCTGCTTGAGAACACCTCGAACGAATCGTTTCTGGCCGCCCAGACGACCGGCGCCGAACTCGACCTGCTACTGGAGAGGCCTTGACCACAGAGAGCACGTTTCGCAACGAGCCGGTGCTTGAGTTTCGCCGCGAATCGGTGCGCGCGCAGGCGCTGCGCGCGCTTGCAGGAGCTTCGCGCGCAAGCTGCCGCTACGACTCGAGACACCGGGCTCTGGAGAGCTCGTCTCGACCAACCCGGCGGCCCCCGGCGAGGTGATCGCGATCGCATCCGAGGCCTCGGGCGTGGAGGCGGACGCAGCGGTCGAGCGGGCGGCGACCGCCTTCCGCGAGTGGTCCGGGCTCGAGGTCGGCGAACGCGCGACCGTGCTGCAGCGAGCGGCGGGACTGATACGCGAGCGCCGGCTCGAACTGGCGGCGCTCGCCGTGCTCGAGGCGGGCAAGCCGTGGGCGGAGGCGGACGCCGACGTCTGCGAGGCGATCGACTTCCTCGAGTATTACGCGGTGGGAGCGGTCGGCACTGGAGCAGGGCCGGCCGCTGATCCAGCTTCCCGGAGAGCGCAACACGCTGCGCTACTTCCCGAGGGGCGTCTGTGCGGTGATCGCACCGTGGAACTTTCCGCTGGCGATCCCGACCGGGATGATGGCCGCGGCGCTCGTCACCGGCAACGCCGTCGTCTTCAAGCCCGCGGAGCAGACGCCCGCGTGCGGTCACGCTGTCGTCGAGGCGCTGCACGCCGCCGGCGTTCCGGCCGACGTGCTGCAGCTCCTGTGCGGTCGCGATGAGCCGGCTAAGGCGCTCGTCGCGCACCCGAAGGTGCACATCATCGCCTTCACCGGATCTGTCGCCGCCGGGCTCAGCATCATCCGGGTCGCCGCCGAGCAGGCGCCGGGACAGCACCACATCAAGCGGGTGATCGCGGAGATGGGCGGCAAGAACTGCGTGATCGTCGATGCCGACGCGGACCTGGACGACGCGGTTCCCGCGATCGTCAAGAGCGCGTTCGGGTTCGCCGGGCAGAAGTGCTCGGCTGCGGCACGCGTGCTCGTCCACCGTGACATCGCGGATGCTCTGAACGAGCGGCTGGCCGGCGCGATCGAGACGCTGCGGGTCGGGCCCGGCCGAGGACTTCGCCTCCGATCTTTCGGCCGTCATCGACGAGGAGGCGCGGGCGCGGATCAGCGGCTACGTGCGCGGACGCTCCGGCGCAGCCGCGCGTGGCCGGCCAGGTGCCCGATGGCGGCGGGCACTACGTCGCGCCGATCCTGTACGTCGACCTTCCCGCTGACGCGCGGATCGTCAACGACGAGGTGTTCGGTCCTGTCCTCTCCTCAGAGCGCGTCAGCAGCGTGGCGGAGGCCGTCGAGCTGATCGAGACCGGCGCATACGGCCTCACCGGCGGCCTGTTCAGCCGCAGCCCGAGCACGATCGACATGGTCAGCCGGCGCGGGATCGTCGGCAACCTCTACGTCAACCGCGAGATCACCGGCGCCATGGTTGGCCGCCAACCGTTCGGCGGCGGCCGGATGTCGGGTACCGGCCCCAAGGCCGGCGGACCGGACTACCTGCTGCAGTTCGTCGAGGCGCGCTCGGTCAGCGAGAACACCGTGCGCCACGGGCTCGTCATCTAGCGTCTAGCCGGGTAGAGGCGTGCGGATCTAGCGGGATGGGCCCTTGGAGGCGAGGAACTGCTCGATGTCGGCCTCGGTGAAGCCCGAACCCGGAAACCGGGAGAGGCGACTCACAGGCACGGTCTCGAGCATCTTGCCGAGGTGGGTGCCGATCACGCGCTCGCCGAGCGGCGCGCGCTTCAGCGTCTCGTGCAGCCACTCCGCGGCCTCTGGGTCGGATAGGAACTCCCCGTAGGTCGAGGTCACGTTCAGGGGCGCTGTGACCTCACCGCCGCTGAGGGCGAGCGTCTGCGTGAGCCGGATGTCCCGGCTCGATGCCCCGATCCTGACCTCGAACTCGCCGCCTTCGACGGTCCATTCGGCGCGGGCGGTGTGCCAGTAGGCGAAGGCGCGGTGGTCGAGCTCGATCGTGACGCGGGCGCTGTCCCCCGGCTGGACCATCACCTTGTGGAAGCCGCGCAGCTCCTGCGCCGGGCGGTAGACGTTCGCGACAGGGTCGCCGACGTACACCTGGACCACCTCGGCGCCGGCCCGCGCGCCGCTGTTGGTGACGGTTACGGCGACCTCGACGCGCGGCTGCGGTCCGTCGTCGAGCACAGTCACCGCCGGGTCCGAGTAGTCGAAGCTGGTGTACGACAGTCCATGCCCGAACGGGTACGAGACCTCAAACTCATGGGCGTCGTACCAGCGGTAGCCGATCAGCAGTCCCTCGCCGTACCGGACGACGTGGTCTTCGCCCGGGAAGTTCCCGACCGTGGGGTTGTCGGTGAACTTCTGCGGGATCGTCTCGGCCAGCCTGCCTGACGGCGAGACGCGCCCGAGCAGCAGGTCGACGATCGCACGACCGCCCGCCTGCCCGAGCAGCCAGCCCTCGAGCAGCGCGCGGACGTGCTGGTCCCAGCCGGACGTCACCACGGCGGAGCCGTTGGAGAGCACGACCACCACGTTCGGGTTGACGGCGGCGATCTGCGCGAGCAGGTCGAGCTGGAGCGCGGGCAGATCCATGTGCTCGCGATCCCAGCCCTCCGACTCGTACGACGGCGGCAGCCCGAGGAACACGAGCGCCACCTCCGCAGCCGCCGCGGCCTGCACGGCCTCGGCGAACAGCTGCGGATCGGGCTGCTCGGCGTCGATCTCAAAGGCGGGCGCGAACAGCACCTCACGCTTGCCGGCGAGCTCGGAACGCAACGAGTCGAGCGCGTTCTCGAGCCGGGTCGGATTGACCTGCGAGGAACCGGCGCCCTGGTAGCGCGGGGTGCGGGCGAACTCACCAATCACGGCCACCGGGCCGCCCTGCTCCGGATCCAGCGGGAGCAGGTTCTGTTCGTTCTTGAGCAGCACCGCACTGGCGGCGGCGGCCTCCCGGGCAAGATCGTGGTGGGCGTCGAGATCGAAGCTGCCCAGCGGCTCGCGTGCCAATCCGCGCTCGACCATCGCGAGCACGCGCGCGACGGCCGCATCGACCCGCTCCTCGGTCAGCTCACCGCGCAGCACTGAGTCGACGATCGCCCGCGTGCCGACGCCGCCGGACGAAGGCATCTCCAGATCGCATCCGGCCGCAAGCGCCGCCGCGCGGTTGTCGACGGCAGCCCAGTCGGAGACCACGAGCCCACCGAAACCCCACTCATCGCGCAGCACCTGCGTCAGCAACCACTGGTGCTCGCAGGCGTAGGTGCCGTTGATCTTGTTGTAGGCGCTCATCACGGTCCAGGGCTGCGTCTCCTTGACGACGCGCTCGAAGGCGCCAGATAGATCTCCCGGAGGGTGCGCTCATCGACCTCGGCCGAGACGCGCAGCCGGTCGGCTCTCCTGGTTGTTGGCGGCAAAGTGCTTGAGCGAAGCTCCGACCCCGTGGCTCTGCACGCCGCTGACCCAGGCGCTGGCCAGCTTGCCGGCCAGCAGCGGATCCTCGGAGAAGTACTCGAAGTTGCGGCCGCAGAGCGGCGAGCGCTTCATGTTCACGCCCGGTCCGAGCAGCACCGATACGCCGGCGACGCGGCACTCCTCGCCGAGCGCCTGGCCGATGCGGTGCGCAAGTTCGGGGTCCCAGGAGGAGCCGAGCCCGGCACGCCGGGGGAAAGCACGTCGCCTCATCGGAGTGCTCGATCGACGCGTCGTCGGGCGCCGCCACCTTGCGCAGGCCGTGCGGCCCATCCGTCAGGAGGATCCGGGGGACACCGAGTCGCTCAACCGCTTCGGTATGCCAGAAGTCCGAACCATCGAGCAGCGAAGCCTTCTCCTCGAGGCTCAGCTGCGCCAGGATGGCCTGCGCGTCGATTCTCACCTGCGTCTGCATTGCACTCCGTTCTCCGCCTTAACCGACCCCGGTCTCCCGGGAGCGCGCCACCTTACTCCAGTAACGCGTTTCAGCAACTGACACGGAGTTGCATAGCCAGCCGCGAGGCGCCTCAGGAAGCGGAGCTGCCGTAACCGGCGGGCTGGTTGTCGAGCAGGTCGGCAGCCAGCTCCGAGACACCGCCCTCGATCTCAAAGCGCGGCAGCAGATACGGATCGGCGCTGGTCGCGTAGGCGTCGCCCTCCGTCACGGCGTTGGTGTAGCCGGCGCGCTTGACGGCGGCGATCACGGCCGCGTTGTAGTGACTCGACGGGTAGCAGAAGCTGTTCGACGGAATGTGGAAGGTCTTCCGCAGGTAGACGCGCGAGGCGTGCACCTGTGCCCACAGCTCGGTCGGCGTCGCGGTGGTCAGCTCCGGGTGCGTGAGCGAGTGGGAGTCGACCTCCCAGCCCTTGTGGATGATCGGCCAGATCTGACGCGGGGTCAGGTGGTTCTCGGTGATCTCGTTGAGCACGCCGGGCCAGCCGTACCTGGACATCACGTGCGGTGCGAACGTGACCTGCTCGGGATAGCCGTTATCGAAGGTGATCACGATCGGTTTGGCCGGCAGCGTGCCGTCGTGGTACCACGCCTTCATCACCTCGTCGATGGTCACCGCCTGGTAGCCGTGCGAGTGGAGCCAGGCCATCTCCGCCTTGAAGTCCCCGTAGGAGACATACAGACCCGGGAACGGAGCGTTTGCCGGCGCCGGTCCAAGGGCGTGGTACACGAGGAACGGCACAGGCCCCGCGTACTTGTGCCAGTTCGACTGCGGCCGTAGCGTTGCGAACCAGGAGCGACTTCGTCGCAGGCTTGTGGTGCTTTGCCTGCGTCCTCGCGCGATGGATAGTTGCCGCGGATTGCGACTTGGAAACGCCGCCCGAGCCGCCCTCCCCGGCCGCGATCACGGCGACCACGACGGCGATGACCACCAGGATCAAGGCGCCGGCCCAGATCGGGCCGTTCCTACGGTTGCTCGGGCGCCTGCGCATCGCTGTGCGAGGTTATCCGGAGGGGTGGATCGGCACCCGCCCACCCACCCCTCGGGCTGAATCGGCCAGGTCAGACGGCCGCGACCAACTCGTCCGTGTAGGGCACGCCGCGTTCAGAGCGCTCCACAAGCGAGACCGGCGGCTCGAAGCGCTCACCGTACTGTCCGGCGAGCTCGCGGGCGCGGGCGACGAAGCCGGCGAGGCCGTTTTCGTAGCCGTTGATGTACTGGAGCACACCGCCTGTCCAGGGCGGGTAGCCGATGCCCATGATCGAGCCGATGTTGGCGTCGGCGACGGACTCGATCACGCCCTCATCGAAGCACCTGACCGACTCGATCGCCTCGATGAAGAGCATGCGCTCCTCGAGGTCGTGCAGCGATAGCGCCGAGGGGTCGGCCACCGGTGGGAAGGCGTCGCGCAGACCGACCCACAGGCCGGTGCGCTTGCCGTCGGCGTAGTGGTAGAACCCCCGCCCCTCGAGCCGTCCGGGCCGGTCGAACTCGTCGAGCATGCGGTCGATCACCGTCTCGGACGGGTGCGCGTCCCAACCGCTGGAGGTGGCCTGGGAGGCCTCCTTGGCGGCGTTACGGATCTTGCGCATGAGCTTCATGTTGAGCTCGTCGGAGAGCTGCAGGACCGGAGCTGGATAGCCGGCCTGCGACGAGGCTTGCTCGATGCTCGCCGGCGGCACACCCTCCGCCAGCATTGAGATGCCCTCGTTGATGAACGTGCCGATCACGCGGCTGGTGAAGAAGCCGCGACTGTCGTTGACGACGATCGGTGTCTTCTTGATCTGCTTGACGAAGTCGAGCGCCTTGAAGGTCGCCTCGTCAGTGGTGCGCTCGCCCCTGATCAGCTCGACCAGCGGCATCTTGTCCACCGGCGAGAAGAAGTGGATGCCGACGAAGTCCTCGGGCCGGCTGACATAGTCGGCAAGCCCCGTGATCGGCAGCGTCGAGGTGTTGGAGCCGAGCAGCGCGTCGGACGCGACGTGCGGCTCGGTCTCCTTCCAGACCTGCTCCTTGATCTTCGGGTCCTCGAACACCGCCTCGATCACCAGGTCGGCACCGGCCGCATCCTCGGGGTTGTCGCTCGGGTGGATCAGGGCCAGCAGCTCCTCGCCCTGCTCCGTAGTGGAGCGGCCGCGGTCGATCGCCTTGTTCACAAGATTGACCGAGTACTGCTTGCCGCGCTCCGCCGCTTCCAGCGTGACGTCCTTGAGCACTACCTCGATCCCAGCCTTGGCCGAGACGTAAGCGATCGCTGCGCCCATCATCCCGGCGCCGAGGATCACTACCTTGCGCGCGCGATAGGGCTCGATCTCCGCGCTACGTCCACGGTCGCCGTTGACCCGGTTCAGGTCAAACCAGAACGCCTGGATCATGTTCTTCGACACCTGACCGGTGGCGAGCTCGATGAAGTAGCGGCCCTCGATCTCGAGCGCGTGGTCGAAGTCGACCTGGGCGCCCTCGACGGCGGCGGCCATGATGTTCAGCGGCGCGGGCATGTTTGCGCCCTTGAGCTGCTTGCGCAGGTTCGCCGGGAACGCCGGGAGGTTCGCCGCGAACGCGGGAGTCGACGGCGTCCCACCAGGGATCTTGTACTTCTTGTCCGTGTCCCACGGCTGCCCGATCGGGTCACCCGACGCGGCCTTCTCTGCGATCCAGCGCTTCGCCGCGGGGATGAGGTCATCGGTGCTCAGAACGATCTCATCAACCAGCCCGAGTTCCTTGGCCTCGGCCGGCTTGAAGCGCTTCATGCCCTGCAGCAGGACCTGCATCAGCGCGCCCGCGATGCCGATCATCCGCACGGTGCGGGTGACGCCGCCCGCGCCTGGAAGCAGCCCGAGGTTGACCTCCGGGAAGCCGATGACGGCCTTCGAGTCGTCGACGATGACGCGGTGATGCGCGGCCAGCGCGATCTCCAGGCCGCCGCCGAGAGCCGCACCGTTGATGGCCGCGACCACCGGGACGCCGAGCGTCTCGATCGTGCGCAGCTGCGCCTTGGTCTCGCGCAGGTAGTCGCCGAACTGCTGCGCGTTCTCCTTGCTCACGAGCCTGAGGGCGTTGATGTCTCCACCGGCGAAGAAGGTCTTCTTCGCAGACGTGATGATCACGCCCTTGACCTGGTCCTTCTCCTGCTCGAGGCGTGCCACGGTCGCCCGCATCGAGTCGGCGTAGGCGCTGTTCATCGTGTTCGCCGACTGGCTCGGATCGTCGAGCGTGAGGATGACGATTTCGTCGGCCGGGTCGTATTCCCAGCGGATCGTTGAGTCAGACATCTAGATCGCCTCCACGACGGTCGCAATACCCATGCCGCCACCGACGCAGAGCGTGGCCAGCCCATACCTGCGGCCGGTCCGGTGCAGCTCGTCGATCAGCGTCCCGAGGATCATGCCACCGGTCGCTCCAAGCGGGTGACCCAACGCGATCGCGCCGCCGTTGACGTTGATCTTCTCGAGCAAAGCCTGCTCGTTGTCCTTGCCGGCCATGTCGCGCGCGAAGCGCAGCACGACCGCCGCGAACGCCTCGTTCATCTCGATCACATCGATGTCGTCGAGCGTCAGCCCGGCCTTGGCGAGCGCCTTACGGCTGGCCGGCGCGGGCCCCGTGAGCATGATCGTCGGCTCGGTGCCGGTGACGGCGGTGGCAAGGATCCGCGCGCGCGGCTTGAGGCCAAGCTCTTGGCCGATCTTCTCGTTGCCGACGGCCACCAGGCTCGCGCCGTCCACGATGCCCGAGGAGTTACCCGGCGTGTGGACGTGGTGGATCTTCTCGACCCAGTGGTACTTCTGCAGCGCCACCGCATCGAAGCCGCCGAAATCGCCGATCATCGCGAACGAGGGCTTCAGCTGGGCGAGTGTGTCGACGGTCGTCTCCGGACGGATGAACTCGTCGAGCTCGAGCACGACGTTGTCGTTGACGTCGAGTACCGGCACAACCGAGTCCGTGAAACGGCCCTCAGCCTGGGCCGTGGCGGCGCGCTGCTGCGAGCGCGTGGCATAGACGTCGACGTCCTCACGGCTGAACCCCTCGATCGTCGCGATCAGGTCGGCGCTGATGCCCTGAGGGACGAACGAGGTCTCATACGCCGTCTCCGGATCCATCGCCCAGGCGCCACCGTCGGAGCCCATCGGCACGCGCGACATCGACTCGACACCGCCCGCGAAGACGAGGTCCTCCCAGCCGGAGGCGACCTTCTGCGCGGCGACGTTCACGGCCTCAAGACCGGATGCACAGAAGCGGTTCAGCTGCACACCGGCCACCGTGTCGGGCAGACCCGCCTTGGCCGCGGCGGCCTTTGCGATGTCACCGCCCTGATCCCCGATCGGCGTGACGCAGCCGAGCACCACATCCTCGATCTTCGCCGGATCGAGGTCGGGATTGCGGCCGAGAATCTCATGGATCAGCCCGACGACGAGGTCGATAGGCTTGGTCGTGTAGAGCGACCCGTTCGACTTGCCGCGACCGCGCGGGGTGCGAATCGCATCGAATACGAGCGCTTCAGTAGCAGGCATGCAGTGGCTCTCCTTGAAAGCGTGGGCAGAGCGGTTGCCCCGTATAACTAACCGACACCTGTGTCGGATATTACTCCGTTTGTGAAATTCGGCTCTAATCTGGGCAGCCAGGGAAACCTATGGCCACTGACGCACCCAAGACGAGACTGAAGGGCTCACAGCGGCGAGAGCTGATCGTCGGTGCTGCGCTACCCGAATTCGCGCAGCGCGGCTACGAGGCGGCCTCGGTGGGTCGCATCGCGCGTGCCGCCGGCGTGGCGCGCACAGTCCTCTACGACCATTTCCCGTCCAAGCACGCGCTGTTCGTCGAGGTGCTTGACGCTCAGGAGCAGACCCTGCTCGCCTACCTGCGGGCGGCACTCGTCTCCGAGGGCACGACCGAGGAGCGCTGGCGCGCAACCTTCGACGCGTTCTTCAGCTTCGTCGAGGAGCATCCGTTGGGCTGGCGGCTGCTGTTCCCCAGTCACCCTCCGGTCAACTCCGACGCGGCCCAGGAGTACCGACGGATCCGGGCAGAGTCCAACATGGTGCTCGCGGACCTGCTCGCGGCCGATGCGCATCGCGCCGGTCTGGAGCCCGACACGGTCCGTGCGCGGGCGCTGTTCGCGATCCACCGCGACGGACTGACCGCGGCCGCCCGCTGGTGGGGGGGCCACACGGACGTCACCCGCGTCGAGATCGTCGACGCCGCGATGGCGGCGCTGTGGACGGGCTTCGGCGGGCTGCAGCCTGCCGACACCTAAACTCCTCGCGTGGACGCCCCCGCTGGCATTTCCGACATTCCGGAAGTCATCGCGCGGATGCGGGCGATCGACGCGTCGCTGCCACGCAAGGACGGTGTCGCGATCTTCAACCGTCTGTATCTCCACGTGACGCTCGCAGTCGACTCGGCCAGCGCCGGCACCGAGTTCGAGAACCCGGAGTTCCTTGCGCGCCTTGACGTGGTCTTCGCGAGCCTCTACTTCGACGCGGAGGCGACCGTCGGCTCGGGTGACAAATGCCCGCCCTCGTGGCGGCCACTGATCGAGGCCCGCTCGGAGCATCGCGAGCCGATCCAGTTCGCGCTCGCAGGAATGACCGCACACATTCACCACGACCTTGCGATAGCGGTCGTGATGACGTGCCAGGAGGTGGGTCTCGCGCCGGATGACGCGATCCACCGGGATTACCAGCGCGTGGATGCACTGCTTGCGGAGGTCGAGAAGAAGGTCGCGGGTTGGTTCAGCACCGGGCTGATCGCGGATATCGAGGACGTGAGCCCGATCAGGACCGACGAGGCCGTGGCGATGTGGTCGATCGTCGCGGCGCGCGACCTTGCATGGACGCGAGCCACCCACCTGTGGGATCTGGGTCACATGGGAATGGTGCGGACCGCCTACCTCGAGGAGCTCGCGCTCTCCACTGAGCTGGACGCGCGGGCGATCCTGGCCTGATCCTCGCGATGGATCGAGCGGTCAGCCCGTCAGCTGGCCAGACGGACCTACCGGCGCCTCCGCCTCCCGCAACGCCATTGGCGATTTTCAGCCCTGCAAACTCCACAGACCACCCGGCAACACCCTTATTCCGAGAAGTCCCGGAGCTTACCTCTACAGTGGCGAGCGGAAATGGCAAGCCGAGACAACATCCGCAACCTCGCGATCGTCGCGCACGTCGATCACGGCAAGACCACGCTGGTCGACGCACTGCTGTGGCAGTCGGGCGCCTTCCGCGCCAACCAGGACGTCGCCGACCGGGTCATGGACTCGATGGACCTCGAGCGCGAGAAGGGGATCACGATCCTCGCCAAGAACACCGCCGTGCGCCACGGCGACATCAAGCTCAACATCATCGACACCCCGGGTCACGCGGACTTCGGCGGCGAGGTCGAGCGCGGCCTGACGATGGTCGACGGCGTGCTGCTGCTGGTCGACGCCTCCGAGGGGCCGCTGCCGCAGACGCGCTTCGTACTGCGCAAGGCGCTCGAGGCGCGACTGCCGGTGATCCTCGTGATCAACAAGATCGACAGGCCCGACGCCCGCATCAGCGAGGTGATCGACGAGGTCTATGAGCTGTTCCTCGACCTCGAGGCCGACGAGTCACAGATCGACTTCCCGATCGTCTACACGAACGCCAAGGCCGGAACCGCGACGCTCGACCTGGAGCAGCCGGGAACCGACCTGACAGCCCCTGCTCGACCTGCTGGTCGAGCACATTCCCGCGCCGCAGTACGAGGAGGGTGCACCGCTGCAGGCGCACGTCACCAACCTCGACGCGTCGCCTTACGTCGGGCGGATCGCGATCTGCCGCGTCCATCAGGGCACGATCCGCAAGGGCGAGACCGTCGCCTGGTGCCGCGACGGCGGCAACGAGATCGAGCGCGTCAAGGTCACCGAGCTCTATGTGACGGAGGCGCTGGAACGCGTCAGCGCCGAGCAGGCGAGCGCCGGCGACATCATCGCCGTCGCCGGCATCCCCGAGATCACGATCGGCGACACGCTGTCCGATCCGGAGGATCCGCGGCCGCTGCCGCCGATCACGGTCGACGAGCCCTCGCTGTCGGTCACGGTCGGCATCAACGACTCGCCACTGGCCGGCCAGGACGGCGACAAGCTCACCGCCTCGCAGCTGAAGGCGCGGCTCGAACGCGAGCTGGTCGGCAACGTGTCGCTGCGGGTCAACCCGACCGAACGCCCCGACGTCTGGGAGGTGCAGGGCCGCGGCGAACTGGCGCTCGCGGTGCTGGTCGAGGTCATGCGCCGCGAGGGCTTCGAGATGACCGTCGGCAAGCCCCAGGTCGTCACGCGTGAGATCAACGGCAAGCTGCACGAGCCGATGGAGCGGATGAGCGTCGACACGCCCGAGGAGTACGTCGGCGTGATCACGCAGATGCTGGCCCTGCGCAAGGGCCGCATGGAGCAGATGATCAACCACGGCACCGGCTGGGTGCGGATGGAGTACATCATCCCCGCGCGCGGCCTGATCGGCTTCCGCACCGAGTTCCTCACCGAGACACGCGGCACCGGACTCGTGCACCACGTCTTCGATCGCTGGGAGCCGTGGCAGGGGGAGATCCGCACGCGCGGCACCGGATCGCTGGTCGCCGACCGCCGCGGCAAGGTCGCCTCGTTTGCGCTGTTCAACCTCCAGGAGCGCGGCTCGCTGTTCGTCGGCCCGGGCGAGGAGGTCTACGAGGGCATGATCGTCGGCGAGAACTCGCGCGCCGAGGACCTCGACGTCAACGCCGTCAAGGAGAAGCACCTGACCAACATGCGCTCGTCCACGGCCGACGAGCTGGTGCGTCTCGTCCCCAAGCGCGAGCTGTCGCTCGATCAGGCGCTCGAGTTCCTGCGCGAGGACGAGTCGGTCGAGGTCACGCCGCTGAACGTGCGGCTGCGCAAGACGCATCCTCGATCAGACGACTCGTGTCAAGGCTGCCCGCGCGCGCAAGCGCACCGACGCCTGAAACCTGCTGCTAATCACGGCTAAAGCGACAACGACCAGTTACGCCGATCGAGTAATTCCTGCATATTTGCAGGATCTCTTGCACAGAGCACGCTTTAGTCGGCTTCAAACGGGAGGCCGCTAAGGTAGGCGCCGCCGACGCCCGGTACGGCGTTTTTGGGAGTGACGGCGGATCACGAGACGCCGTCGCCTCGCCGAGACATTCTTTGCCTGGATGCATATTTCCCGCCACATCAAGCGCCTAACGCTTGTTTCAACCTCTGTTGCCGCCCTGCTTGGCGGCATCGTGATCGCATCCAGCTCGGCCGATCTCCAGAGCCAGCTCAACGCGAGCAAGTCGGCGGCGTCTTCGCTGCAGTCGCAGATCGACTCCGAGGCCTCGCAGATCGAGAAGACCAGCGGCGGCGTGGCCGCGGCCCAGGAGAAACTACTCGCTCGGTGCAGGCGGCGCTCGACGCGCACATCGCACAGCTGCGCGAGGTTCAGACGCAACCTGATGACCGCCCGCGATCAGCTGCTGGCGCTCGAGAACAAGCTGCACCTCGCCGCCAACGTACCTGGCCGCCAACCTGCGCTCCGAGTACGAGAACGGCTCGCCCAACCTGGTCGACGTGATCCTCAACGCTCACGGCTTCTCGAGCCTGCTGGACCAGGTCAACTACATCAAGGACGCGCAGCACCAGGACGACGAGATCGTTCAGCGTGACCAGGATCGCTCGCGCGCGGGTGCAGAGCGAGGCGCTGCACCTCTACTCGCTGGAGATCAAGGATCGCAACCTGACCAACGAGATCCTCAGGCAGCGCAACCAGGCAGGCAGCGATCGAGGCGGCGCTGGTCAAGCAGCAGATCGACGAGGAGTCGACGCAGTCGCACAACAGGGCCCGGCTGGCGAACGTCAACGCGCAGACGGCCAAGCTCCAGAAGCAGTACGCCGCCCAGGTGGCAGCCGCACAGGCCGCTGCTGCAGCCGCAGCAGGCGGCCGCCGCAGCGCAAACCAGCCAGGCCTCGCAGCAGGCCTCCGAGCAGGTCAATCAGCAGGCCGGCGGGATCGCGATCAACTCCGGGGCGACGGTCGCAGGCGCCGGCGGGCGCTCCGTCTGCCGTCGTGGCGATGATCGCCGCCGGCAACGCGATCGCGACGCTCCCCTACATCTGGGGCGGCGGCCACGGCTCGTTCCAGTCGCTCGGCTATGACTGCTCGGGATCGGTGAGCTTCGTGCTCAACGCGGGCGGTCTGCTGAGCTCGCCCGAGGTCTCCGGCTGGTTCGAGTCCTACGGCGACGCCGGCCCAGGTCAGTGGGTCACGATCTACGCCAACGCCGGCCACGTATGGATGACGATCGCCGGCTGGCGCTTCGACACCGTCGCGCTGGCCGAGGACGGCACTCGCTGGTCGCAGGGCGGCGGCGAGTACGCGGGCTTCGTCGTCCGCCACCCCGTCGGGTTCTAGCCCTGAGTCGCTAGCTTTCGGCCGGCGCTGCGGGTCGCGGCTTGCTGGCTCGCGACCCGCGCTGAAGCGTCACGGCTGTGAGGACGCGGGGCTCAGAATCTCCTTCTCCTGGCTGAGCCGATACGTGACCAACACCAGCGCCACGCAGATCACGACCGCCGCGTAGAAGCCGAAGCTGAAGTAGGCTGAAGTGGATATGCAGCACGAACTTCAGCGCCACGAACGCTGCCGCGATCAACGACAGCCGGAAGCGCGTGGTCGTGCGGCTGCCGCCGAGGTTCGGCAATGGTCGTCTGCGGCGAGAGCCGCTCGATCAACAGGTCCGCGACCACGGCCAGCGAAGCAAGCACCGCGAGAATCGCCGCCCAGCCGTCGAACGAGCCTGTGGCCGTCGTTGAAGCGCTGTAGATGCCGACGGAGAAAGAAAACCACGGCAGGAACAGCAGATCGATCGCCAGCAAGAGCGCGAGCCCGCCAACGAGCCAGTCCTCCCTCGAAAGTGCGTCGGTACGCATGTCTACCCCCAGTCCCAATTTGGTGTGTGCCGCGCAACCTATCCGATGTGGCGGCTGATCTCTTTCTTTATTGATCCATTTCGACACGGCGTGATACATCCGCCGAGGACATCTGAGGCGGTGAGCTGCGATCCGATCGCGGCGAGTCCGACCACTGGACCGTGAGCGAAATCGCAACCGCCACCACGGTCACCGCGATCAGCTCGACCAGTCGCGTGGCGAAGGCGGTGGCAGCGCCGGCGCCCGCAAGTGCCAGCGACCCGAGCAGCATCCGCGCTACGCCTCCGTGGCCGAGCCAGCGCTTCGACAGCGCGATTCCGATCAGGTACAGGCAGGGACCACCGATGCAGATCGCCGCGAAGCCGGTGCTGACCGGCTCGCGCGGGCGCTCGATCGTCAGGTGGATCAGCGTCCGAGATCACGACCACGCCGCCGACCATCGCCGCGTGCGCATACGTGTAGGCGGACCGGGCCAGCCGGGCGGCATCCTCCCGCGCCTGCTCCATGGCACGCAGGGCCTCGCCCGGCGTGGTGCAGGAAGTACATCGTCCACAGCGAGAACACGAGCACGAAGCCGATGAGGAAGGCGCAGTCGGCGGCGACGGTCCCGTGCTCGTGCGCGAAGCTCTCCCCGATGCGCAGGAACGACTCGCCGAACGCGATCATGAGCAGCAGCTGGGAGCGCTCGGCGAGGTGGGCCGCCGGCGATCGTCCAGTCGGACATCCGCGTCGCGCCGGCCAGCGGCAGGCGGAAGCCGACGATCGGCGCGACCAGATCCACGGCGGCGGCCACCGCCCAGATCAGCAGCCGCGTGTGCGGATCGTGCACCGTGCCGCCGACGATCCAGATCGCGCCGCTGAGCATCGACCAGACGAACAGCTGCGCGTAGTTGCGCCCCATCGGCTCGCGCAGGCCGAAGACCCAGACCATGAAGCCGCTGCGCAGCAGCTGCATGACCACGTAGGCGATCGCGAACGCCTCACCGCGACCGTCGAAGGCCTCGAGGATCGCCGTCGCCATCACCAGACTCGCGATCATCAGCACCGACAGCAGCAGCACCACGGGCACCCGCTGCGGGTTGACCCAGCCGGTGGCCCACGCCGTGTAGTTCCACGACCACCAGAGCGCCACGAGGATCACTGCGGTCTCGCCCGCCGCCTGCCAGGTCAGGTGCTCGTAGAGCAGTTCCGACAGCTGCGTGAACGCGAACACGTACACGAGGTCGAAGAACAACTCCATGTTCGTGACGTGGGCGGTGCGGTCCTCGCTGCGGTCACGCAGCAGTCGGGTTCGAGGCTGAGACACGCTCACAGAACACTAACCAGTGGCCGGACCAGACGGCCTCGGAGACCCCTCTCGGTGACCGCGCGACCTATCGATCCGACCACTAGAGTCTCAAGAGCGAAGTATGTGAACTGAACTTGAAGTGCCCTGGACTTAGAAACCTGAGGAGTTTGAAATGTCAGCCAACAGCTTCGGAGCGAAGGCCGAACTAGAGGTAGGCGGGCGCACCTACGAGATCTTCCGGATCGATGCGCTGCAGTCCTCGTATCGACGTCGCGCGGCTGCCGTTCTCGCTGAAGATCCTGCTCGAGAACCTGCTGCGCAACGAGGACGGCGAGGCGATCCGAGCCGCCGACATCGAGGCGCTGGCGAAGTGGAACGCCAAGGCCGAGCCGAGCGAGGAGATCGCCTTCACTCCGGCCCGCGTCGTGATGCAGGACTTCACCGGCGTGCCCGGCGATCGTCGACCTCGCGGCGATGCGCGACGCGATGCAGGCGATGGGCGGCGATCCCAACAAGATCAACCCGCTGGTGCCGGCCGAGCTGGTGATCGACCACTCGGTCCAGGTCGACGTCTTCGGCTCCGCGCAGGCGTTCGAGCGCAACGCCGAGCTCGAGTTCGAGCGCAACAAGGAGCGCTACTCGTTCCTGCGCTGGGGCCAGACCGCGTTTGACAACTTCAAGGTCGTGCCGCCCGACACGGGCATCGTGCACCAGGTCAACCTCGAGTACCTCTCGCGCGTCGTGTTCGTCGAGATCGCAGGAGGGTGCCGGACGGGCCGGCCACCCGCTCGCCTACCCGGACACGCTCGTCGGCACCGACTCGCACACGACGATGGTCAACGGCCTCGGCGTGCTCGGCTGGGGCGTCGGCGGCATCGAGGCCGAGGCCGCGATGCTCGGCCAGCCGATGTCGATGCTGATCCCGCAGGTGATCGGCTTCAAGCTCGACGGCGAGCTGCCCGAGGGCGCGACCGCCACCGACCTGGTGCTGACCGTCACCGAGATGCTGCGCAAGCGCGGCGTCGTCGGCAAGTTCGTCGAGTTCTTCGGCGCCGGGCTCGCAAAGCTGCCGCTGGCCGATCGCGCGACGATCGGCAACATGTCGCCGGAGTTCGGCTCGACCTGCGCGATCTTCCCGATCGATGCCGAGACACTGCGCTACCTCGAGTTCAGCGGCCGCCCGCAGCGAGCAGATCGAGCTGGTCGAGGCATACGCCAAGGCCAACGGCCTCTGGCACGACGAGAGCTCGGAGGAGCCGACCTACACCGAGGTGCTGCACCTCGACCTCTCGACCGTGGTGCCGAGCATCGCCGGCCCGAAGCGCCCCAGGACCGCGTCTCGCTGACCGAGTCGAAGCAGCGTTCGAGCACGCCGTTCAGGACTACCTTGCGGCCAACGGCGAGGAGGACGAGGCGCTCGCCGAATCGTTCCCGGCCAGCGACCCGGTCGCCACCCACACCAACGGCGGCGTGTCGACCAAGGCCAAGCTGACGCTCGCCGACGGCACCGAGACCGAGCTCGACAACGGTCACGTCGTGATCGCCGCGATCACCAGCTGCACCAACACCTCGAACCCGTCGGTGATGCTGGGCGCCGGCCTGCTCGGCGCGCAACGCCGTGCAGAAGGGACTGACGGTCAAGCCGTGGGTGAAGACCTCGCTCGCGCCGGGCTCCAAGGTGGTGACCGAGTACCTCGACCGCGCCGGCCTCACCGAGTACCTCGACGCGCTCGGCTTCAACCTCGTCGGCTACGGCTGCACGACCTGCATCGGCAACAGCGGACCGCTGCCGCCGGAGGTCTCGAAGGTCGTCAACGACGCCGACCTCGCGGTGGTCTCGGTGCTGTCGGGCAACCGCAACTTCGAGGGCCGGATCAACCCGGACGTGAAGATGAACTACCTCGCGTCGCCGCCGCTGTGCGTGGCCTACGCGATCGCCGGCTCGATGGACGTCGACCTCTACAACGAGCCGCTCGGCACCGACGATCACGGCAACGATGTCTACCTCAAGGACATCTGGCCCAGCTCGGCGGAGATCGCCGAGGTGATCGAGGACGCGGTCCAGTCGGACATGTTCCACAAGAGCTACGGCGAGGTGTTCGACGGTGACGAGCGCTGGAACGGCCTCGACGTCCCCACCGGTGACCTGTTCGCGTGGGACGAGCGCTCGACCTACGTGCGTCGCCCGCCGTTCTTCGAGGACCTGCCGCGCGAGCCCGAGCCGCTCGAGGACATCAGCGACGCGCGCGTGCTGGCGGTGCTCGGTGACAGCGTCACGACCGACCACATCTCACCCGCCGGCTCGATAAAGCAGGGCGGCCCGGCCGCGCAGTACCTCAACGCCAATCACGTCGAGACGGCCGACTTCAACTCATACGGCTCGCGCCGCGGCAACCACGAGGTGATGATGCGCGGCACGTTCGCCAACATCCGCCTGCGCAACAGGCTCGCGCGTAGCGGGGTGGTGGGGGGGATCCTCTTCCTGAGGGCGGCGTCACCCTGTACCTCGCCGACGGCTCGAACGAGCAGACCTCGATCTACGACGCGGCGATGCGCTACATCGAGCAGGGCATCCCGCTGATCGTGCTGGCCGGCAAGGAGTACGGCTCCGGCTCCTCGCGCGACTGGGCGGCCAAGGGCACGCGCCTGCTCGGCGTGCGCGCCGTGATCGCCGAGAGCTTCGAGCGCATCCACCGCTCGAACCTGGTCGGCATGGGCGTGCTTCCGCTGCAGTTCAAGGACGGCGAGAGCGCCGAATCGCTCGGTCTCACCGGGCACGAGAAGTTCAGCATCGCCGGGATCGCCGGTGAAGGCGACATCCCGCGCGAGTTGACGGTCACCGCCGATGACAAGGAGTTCACCGTCACGGTGCGAATCGACACTCCCAAGGAGCAGAAGTACTACCGGCACGGAGGCATCCTGCAGTTCGTGCTGCGCCAGCTGCTGGCGTCCTGAGAGGAGACCCACCGTATGCCCATCCCAGACCTGCTCGAACACGCTGCTGCGCGTACCCGGCCCGTCCGGCCAGGAGGCTCGGGCCGCGGCCGCCTGGCGCGAGCTGGTTGAGCCGTTCGCGGCCGAGGTCGACGTCGATGTCAACGGGTCCTCGTGGGCGCGTGTTCGCAGGCGACCGCCGGCGGTCCGTCCCTTGGCGGTCGTCGGCCACATCGACGAGATCGGCGTCCACATCACCCACATCGACGACGAGGGCTTCCTGCGCTTCGGGCAGGTCGGCGGCTGGGATCCGGTCCAGCTGGTCGGGCAGCGCATCGTGCTGGCCACACGTGACGGTGAGGTGCGCGGCGTAATCGGCCGCAAGGCGATCCACCAGCTCGAAGAGGATGAGCGCAAGACGTGCCCCGAGCTCAAGAGCCTGCACATCGACATCGGCGCCGCCTCGGGCGACGAGGCGCGCGAGCGCGTGCGGATCGGCGACACGGGCGTGATCGACGTGCAGCCGCTCGAGCTTCCCGAACGGCCTGCGTCGTCTCGCGCTCGCTGGACAACCGCGTCGGCTGTTACGTGGCCGCGCGCGCCGCGCAGCTGGTGGCGGAGGGCGGCGGCGCTCCCGGTGACGTGCTTGCGCATGGCCGTCGTCCAGGAGGAGATCGGTCTGAATGGCGCACGCACATCCGCCTACCGCCACGAGCCGGACGTCGCGATCGCGATCGACGTGACCCACGCCAACGACACACCCGGGCATCGAGCTCGGCCAGGACACCCGCCACAAGCTCGGCTCCGGGCCGGTGATCGAGCGCGGCGCGACGATCCACCCGCGTGTCTCCGATCTGCTCTGCGAGGCCGCCGAGGCCGAGTCGATTCCCTACACGCTCAGCTCCAGCGGGCGCTACACCGGCACCGACGCGGACGAGTTCCACGTCAGCCGCGCGGGCATCGCGACGGGGCTGGTCTCGGTGCCGCTGCGCTACATGCACTCGGCGGTCGAGATGGTCAACCTCGACGACCTGGAGAACGCGGCGAAGCTGGTGGCGGCGTTCGCCGAGCGGCTCGAGCCGGGGGTGTCGTTCGCCCGCTGACGCGCGCACGGCGCCGGCCGTGACGGACACGGCGGCCAGGGCCAGCTCGGGCGCGGCCACACTGGCGGCGCGCTACCTGTTCGTCGGCCTGCTGAATCTGGGCGCGACAACGCTGCTGGTCCGTCACCTCGGCCCCGCCAGGTGGGCGAGCTACGGAGTCGCGCTGTTCCTGGCCAACTTCATCGACCAGTACCTGGGCTCGAAGCTGCTCGGTGCGGTGATCGCCTCCCCCAACCCGTCGTCCGGGCTGTTGCGTTCTGCCGCATACGTCATGCAGCTGATCGGGCGCATCGCACTGCTGATCGCGATAGTGATGATGCTGCCGGTGGCACGGCTCACCTCGCTGCATTCGCCCGTGCTGATGTGCGCGGCCTCGGGCATATGTGGATATGTGTATGTCTCGCGGGCGTTGCCTGCGGCGTTGATGGAGCGGCGGCTCGAGTACCGGCTGATCGGCGCCGGCGAGGTGCTCGACCAGGTGACCTTCACGGTGCTCGCGGTGGCGACTCGTGCTCGGCGGCCTGGGGCTGCCGGGCGTGATGCTCGCGTTGGCGATCCAGGGCCTGCCGACGCTCGTGCTCTGGCGCCGCCACACCCACCCGACCCCCTTCCTGGGCGAGCGCGGATCGGAGCTCAAAGCGATCCGCCGCTTCGCGCTGCCGGGCACAGGCGTGGCGCTATGCGTGCTGATCGAGGGCGTCGTCCCGATGGTCGCCTTCAGCTTCGCGCACGCGCGCCTGCTCGGTCTGGCGATCACCAGCTCGAGCATCCTGTCCTATCCCGGCGTCGCCGTGCTGGTGCTGCAGCGCATCGCCTTCCCCGCCTTCGCGCGACGGCCGGCTCGCAGCGCCTCAGCCAGGCGGTCGCGGATGTCAGTGCCGCCGCGGCGGCGATCCTGATAGCTGCCGAGGGATTCGTCGGGCTCACCTGCCCGTGGTGGCTGCCCTGGCTGTTCGGCTCGCGCTGGCACGGCGCCTGGCCGCTGACCGCGTGCTACGCGGCCTGTTACGTGCTGCTCGGGCAGATCAACGTGATCACGGGAGCGCTGCTACGCCGCAGGGCGCCCGCTTGGCGCCCTGCGCACCTGGACGTGGATGGTCGATCCCCTGGGTCGTGGGCGCTGCCCTGTGGATGGCGTTCGGCAAGCCGGTCTGGCTGGTTAGCGTGCTGATCGCGGCGCGCGCGGTCGGACTGCTGGCCGGGCGTCTGCAATTGCGGCGCACCGGGCTGCGGGTGCCGCCTGGCCGCCACGTTCTTCAGATGCGGGGCGGCGGCGGCCGCGATCGTCGGGGGCGCGGCCGCCGTGGCGGCGGTCGCACGGAGCTGATCCTGCTCGCGTTGGCACTGCTGCTGGCCGTCGAGCTCGAACGCGCTGTGGGTCGCCCGCGGAGCCGCTAGCCACGCTGGCGGCGGGGCTGCGCAAGCGCGGCCTCGTACAGCTCCCGCAGTTAGCCGATAGGGCTCGTCTGCGCCCGCGCGCAGTGGCGCGAGCGCCGTGTCGTCGATCGGCGCACGCAGGTAGCCGGAATCGAGGATCCTCGCGAGCGCGTCGACGAAGACGCCCACGTTCCCGGGCTCGACCTCGACACCGAGACCGGCTGTCGCTGGAGACCACGTCAGTGCCGCCGACGCGCGCTGTGACGACCGGTACACGCTCGGCGAGCGCCTCCCGAACCACGCGCGGGTGGCCCTCCCAGCGGCTCGTGTGGACCAGAACGTCGAACGCCGGGTACAGCGTCACGGACGTCATCACGCTCGCCGGTGAACCGCACCCGTCGCTCGGCGACCTCTGGCGCGCAGCAGGCTCTCGACCAGGCGCGCGGTCGGGGCCGTCCCCGACAAGCACGGCGTAGGCGTTGTGGCGCTCGACCAGCACTCGCGAGAGCACGTCTGCGAGCGTGCGCGGGTCCTTCTGCGGCGCTGAAGCGTCCGACCCAGCCGATCACATCGGCGTCCGGCGGGAGCCTCAGCTGAGCGCGAGCAGCGGCGCGGGCAGCACCGAAGTCGGGACTGCGCGCGCGCATGTCGACCGGCTCGCCAATCACCGCGTACTGGCGAGGTCGCCCGATACGCAGCGCGAGCCCCTCGTCCCGGACCTCCGGAGACACGGCGATCAGCTTGGTGGTCCGCAGCGCCGCAAGGCGCTCGGCATTGACCAGCAGCCGCCGTGTCAGCGGCGGATCGAGTCGGCGTGTGCCCCCAGCCATGGATCGTGTGGAAGCGCACCGGGTCTCGGGCGGAGCGCCAAGCCGCCCGACGAAGCCGGCCTTTGAGCTGTGCGTGTGGATCACGTCGGGGCCGTAGGCGGCGGCAGAGCGCCGCGAACGCGCGCGTGGCCGCCAGCGTCGTTGCGCGACGTCGAGCGGCCGTGCGAGCCGCGGCAGCTCGTAGGTCGGAAAGCGCGCATGCGCGCGCCGCGCCGCGGCGTTGCCCGGATCTTCGAGCACGACCGTGGGCGATGAGCAGCTCGTGCTCGCTCGCCAGATCCTCTGCGAAGTCGAGCATCGTCAGCGAGGCGCCGCCGACGACGAGCTCCGTCACGACCTGCAGGACGCGCGCCATCTCAGAGCTCCGCCGGAGCCGCCGGCGCGGCCGTCCGACCGTCAGGAGCGCCGCCGCGGCCAGGCCGCCGGCGATGAATCCGAGCAGCGCATCGCGGGCGGTCCGTGGTGACGTGCTGCACGGTCGCGACGCTGAACCGCTGCGGCGCATACGGTCTGGAGCGCGCCGTAGACGGCGACGCGACGGCCATGCGGGGCCGGTATGTAGACGCTGTCGCACCGCGCGGCTCGGCATCGTCAGCGTGAAGACAAGCGCGATCACGAGGCCGATGACGCGCTCCGAGCGCGATCCAGCGCTTCATGTCGCCACCAACCGGTGTCGCGGCTCGGAGCGAGCCGTCCACCAGCGATCGAGCATGACGCCCAGCGGAACCGCGAGCAGCAGGATCAGGTTGACCCGATGACGGAAGCCCTCACCGGCATCGACGAGCGTCAGCGCGAAGCCGATCGTCTCGCACACGATCAGGATCAGGACCGGGCACCAGGCGACTGATCGAGGCCCTGGCGAATGGTGAGCCAGAGCGTGACAGCACGAGCACGTACCAGATCAGCGTTCCGGCGACGGCGGCCTTCTGCGCGGCGCTGCTCGTCTGCCAGGGGAACGGCCTGATGAGCAGGTCGATGCTGCGCAGGACCGCCGTCTTCAGCAGCCCGCCGGAGGTGGTCACGGTGGTGTGCGGCAGCGGCAGGTTGGCGCCGGGGTACGGGAAGTTGAGCTGATGCTGGAGGTTGGCGAGGCTGCCCGGGACGACGTGCGGCGCCGCGAGGATCCCGCCTAGGCCAACAAGCACGGCGCCGAGCGTCAGAAGCGCAAGCCCGCGCGAGCGGCCCCAATCCGGCGGCAGAGCACCGAACCGACGAGTACGAGCACCACAGCGACTGCCGCGAAGAACGCGAGGTAGGAACGCGTGCCGAAGATCAGCGCCAGGCCGGCGGTGCCCGCGCAGCAATGGCCGCCACCAACCGTTGTCACGCATCCACGCGTCCACCAGCGCCGCGAGCAGCAGCGCTTCGCCGACCATGCACAGCGACTCCTGGTGCAGGAGCCCGCAGAAGTAGACGCTCGATGGCTCGAGCGCAGCGATCCACGCGGCGATCAGCCCTGCTCGGCGGCCTCCGAGCTTGCCGGCGGTCGCGCTGATCCCGATCACCGCGGCGAGGCTGAGGCCGATCTGCTCGAAGCCGCAGCGGCAGCGTGCCGCGTTGCCGAACACCTTGTAGGTGAGTGCCCACGGCGTCACCTCGGTGAAGTGAACGCTCATGCTGAGCCACTTGGCGCTGGTCAGCGGAAGCGCCGCGAGCACCTTGGTGGTCGCGATGAACTCAGCCTCATCGGTCTCGTGAGCTTGTGGCCGATGGCCGGCACGGCGGCCGCGATCACAACGGCGAGCAGCCGCAGGCACGAGACCAGCGGCGATCGGGGCCCGGTAGGAGGCGGTGAAGCCGCGCCGATCGAGCGCCAGCATCAGCTGCCAGAGCAGGATCAGCACCAGCGCGCCGACGATCAGCGACACCTCGGCACTGAAATAACCAGGAGTCAGTCATCTGTTTCGGGGTCGGCCACCAGCGCGGGTCTACCATAGTCCTGCGATGCGCCACCGCGTCCGTGCACGTCCATTGCTGACGTCAGTCTGCACCGTCTGCGTGCTGGCGCTGCCGGCCGCCGGCGTCGGCCTCGCGCGCTCGCCGGTTCACGTGGACCCCTCGAGCCCGGTCGCGAAGGAGTACGCGCTGCCACTGGCGACCGCCCGCGGTGCCCCGCCGGAGAGCGGCCAGTCGGGGAAGTCTGTTCGGTTCCGGTATCAAGCACACGCAGCACTCGCACGAGCTCGTGCACACGACGACCGAGGTCGTCACCACGCCGCCGCCGCCACCGCCGACGGAGCAGCAGGTCACGCCCATCACGACGGCCACGCACACACGACGCCCACGTCGCCGCCGAAGCCGCCGGTCCACCGTCACCCGCCACACGTGACCACGGTCACGCTCCCGGTCGCTCACGACGCCGGGGTCCAGCAGGCGGCTCGCGGCACAGGCAACGCCTGCGGCCTACCGGGTGCTGAAGCCGGGCTCGAGCTCTGGACTGTTGTGGATGGTCGTGGCGGCGGTGCTGGTGCTGGCGCTCGGTAGTGCCGGCGGGCTGGCGCTCAGCCGCCGGCGATGAGCACCACCGAGCAGCTCGCGCCCGTCACCCAGCTGGAGCCGCGTGCGGCGCGCAGCGGTCAGAGGACCGGGCAGGCCCCCAGGCTGATCGTGCTGGCGGTCGCTGCGGCGCTCGCGTGCTCGCCGCTCGCCTTCGGGTACTACAGCTTCACCGCCTGGGCCCCGCTCGGGCTGGGCGCCGTCGTCCTGCTCGTGATGCTTGCGTTCGGTCCGCGCTGCGCAACTCTCCGGCTACGGTCGTACCGCGGCGATCGGGCTCGGGTTGCTGCTGGCGCTGAGCTTCGCGTCGATCCTCTGGGCTGAGTCGCGCGACTCGGCCTGGACCAGCGCCAATCAGCTGGCCGTCTACAGCGTGATCTTCGTGATCGGGGTGTGGCGATCCGTGGACGGAGTACGGCCCGCGCGGTGATGTTGATTCTCGGCCTACCGGCGCTGATCGCCGCGGTGGTGCTGATGATCGAGTTCACCGCCGGCGGCGGCGGGGGCGCGTTCCTCCAGGGCAGGCTGGACACGCCGGATGGGCTACATCAACGGCACCGCCGGCCTGTTCGTGATGGGCATCTGGCCGTGGCTCGGGTTTGCCGAGACGCTCGACCTCGCGCTGGCTGCGCGCCGCGGCGATCAGCGCCGCTGCGCTGGTCGCCGGAGCCGCAGTGCTGACCCAGTCGCGGGCGATCGTGCTGGCAACCGCGGTCACGATCGTGCTGGTGCTGATCGCCGCCCCGGGGCGGACGCGCCGCGGCGTGAACCTCCTGATCGTCTTTGCCGCGGTCGGCGCGACGGCACACTGGACGCTGCGGGTCTACAGCTCCACCGGCCCGTCGCAGTCGCTGGCGCCGAGCGGCGGCGCGATCCAGGGCGCGGGCCTGGCCCTGCTGGGAGCGGCGCTCATTGGCTTCGCGCTGAAGTGGCTTGTCAGCACCATCGCCGATCACCTGCCTGAGCCAGACCGTAAGCGACCTCACGCGTCAACTGGGTCGCGCCCTGCTTGCGGTGACGGCGATCGTGCTGATCGCCGGGGCGGTCGCCGAGCGCGGACGGATCCAGACGCAATGGCACGACTTCACTGCGCTCAAGTCCGAGCGGTCGGCCGCCAACCGCTTCCTGGCGCTGGGCGGCGGCTACCGCTACGACCTCTGGCGAATCGCCGTGGACGAGTTCGCGGGCGATCCGCTGGGCGGAGTCGGCGCCGGGAACTACGCCGACCAGTACTACCAGCGACGCCACCAGCTCGAGGACGTCACGGTCCCACACAGCCTCGAGATGCAGATGCTCGCCGAGCTTGGCATCGGCGGGGCGATCGGGCTGTCGCTGTTCCTGGTGGCCGGTGCTCGGGGCCGGACTCACACGGCGCGCGGACCACACTTGCGGCGAACGATGCCGGGCTCGAAGATCGCCGCGCTCGGCATGTTCACGGCCTGGCTGGCCGCCACCAGCGTCGACTGGCTCTACAACATCCCGGGACTTGCCGGCATGGCGATGCTCGCCGCGGCCGTGCTGGTGGCGCCGGCCGAGGAAGCGCCGCCGGCCGATGCCGGATCCGTCGCGCGAGCACCGCTTCGCCGAAGCAGGTCCGCGCAGATCACGCTGGTCGCGGCGCTCGGCGTGCTCGCACTGGTGGCGGCGAGCCTCGGACGGCAGTATGTGGCGATGCTCTACAGCAACTCGGGGCAGGGACTGGTGTCCAAGCACCCGGTGCGGGCGTTGAGACAGCTGAGGACCGCCGAGCAGCTCGACCCGTGGTCGCTTGCAGACCCAGTACGCCGTGGCGTCCGCATACGCGCGCCTGGACGACTACGCGGCAGCCCAGCGCCGCGCTCAGTCGTGCCGAGCAGCTGGAGCCAGAGAACTACGTTCCGCCCGCACTTCTGGGCGACATCGCGACCCGCGCAGGCGATGAGCAGGCGGCGCTGAGCGATCTACCGTCACGCGCTGCGGCTCGATCCGCTGGAGCCCGCGCTGCAGCAGGCGGTCGGGTGCGGCGGAGGCGCGGCCAGATGAGCGCCCCGCCGAACAAGCTCGAGCCGGTCGCCCAGCCCCTGGATCGGAGCCGTCCGCGAACGTCGATGCGCGTGCTCTACCGCAACCGCTCGAGCTGGCCGGTCACCAGGGGCGCGGCGCTCGGGATGACGATGCTGCTCGGGCTCGCGGTGGCCGGACCCGCGCTCGTGCACGGTCTCGAGCTCGCAGCTGTGGCCGGTGCTGCTGCTACCCGCACTGCTGGCGACGCTCGCCGCGCGGCTGGTGTTCGAGTCGATCGACGGCGCCCTGGCGGGTCGAGGCATTCACCTCCACCTGCTGGCGGCAGCCGCGGGCGCGACCGCCGGCTCGCTGTTGATGGCCGCATCGGCGCTGATCCTCGATACGCCACCCGACGATCGTGATCGAGCTTGTGCCACTGGGCGCTGGCGCTGCTTGCCCTGGTCAGCGCCGGACTCGTGCGCGACCTGGAGATCCGCATGCGACTGGCGCTGCGCCGCGTCTATTTCGCCGGCTCGGCCGACAGCCTGCGTGAGCTCCAGCGCGAGCTCGTACGCAGCCCCGAGGCAAGCCTCGTCGGTGCCGTCGGAGCGCGCGCGCCGTTCTCGTCTGCGGCGCTCGCGCAGTCGATCACCGACTCGCGCGCCACCGTGCTGGTGTTGGACCGTGAGGCCGCGCACGCCCCAACGATCGTGGCCGCCGCGGCCGCGCTGAGCAGCCGGCGGTTGCACGTGCGCGACCTGCTGGGCTACTACGAGTCCGAGTTCGAGAAGGTGCCGCTCACCGAGCTCACTCCCGCGTGGTTCCTGTTCGAGCACCCCGACCAGCACCGTCGCGCGCTGTCGACCGCAGCCCGGCGGGCGATCGTCATGGCTGCCGCAGGAGTCCTGCTGCTCGTCTCGCTTCCGCTGCTGGCGCTGCTGATGCTGGCGATCCGGCTGACAAGCCCGGGGCCGGCGATCTTCCGCCAGACCCGGGTCGGTAAGTCCGGCGAGCTCTTCACACTCGTCAAGCTGCGCACGATGACCGTCGTCCGACGACAGCGGCACCTGGGCCACCGACCACGATCACCGGATCACGCCACTCGGCCGGGTGCTGCGCCGCTACCGCCTGGACGAGCTCCCGCAGCTCTGGAACGTGCTGCGCGGCGAGCTCGCGCTTGTCGGGCCTCGGCCAGAGCAGGTTCCGATCGTCGAGCGCCTCGAGCAGCAGATCCCCTTCTATGCGGCACGCCATACGGTCCGCCCGGGACTCACCGGATGGGCGCAGGTCAACCTCGGATACTCCGGTTCGCTCGAGGGCACGCGGGCCAAGCTCCAACGCGACCTCTACTACGTCAAGCACCGCAGCCTGCGCCTCGACCTCCTGATCCTCTGGCTCACGCTCAAGGCGATCTTCAGCGACCCGCGCTGACCTGCGCAGGTGCCCTGAGTCACGACACTAGAGCGTGCGTTCGAGCAGGTCGAAGAGCGCGGTGAAGTGGCGCTCGGCGGCAGCTTCGTTGTAGGCGCCCTGGTCGGCCATGGTGTAGCCGTGCATGGCGCCGGGATAGACCTCGGTGGTGTAGGAGATGCCGGCGGCGTCCATCGCGTGATTGAGCGCTTCGATGTTCTCGGGAGTCATACCGTGGTCGTTGTCCGCGTGGCCCCAGTAGACGGTTGCCGTCACCTCGGGCGCGCGCAGGTGCGGGCTGTCGTCGGCGTCGGTCACCATCCCGCCGGTGTGGAAGCCGGCCAGCGCCGCCACGCGGTCAGGGTGGGCCGCGGCGATCTGCCAGCCGTGGCGTCCGCCCATGCAGTAGCCCGTGATCCCCACCTTGCCGTCGGCGAGCTCGGACAGCCTGCCGAGGTACGCGCGGCCGTCGGAGGCCATCGCCTCAGGCGTGAGAACTTTGGCCACGGGTCCGATCGCCTTTATGAACTCGGCCCGCGCCTCAGGGTCCTCGAGGTTCACGTCCGGCCACAGCGGAGCCCGCCCGGAGCGGTAGAAGATGTTCGGAGCAAGCACCACATAGCCCTGGGCGGCGATACGGTCGGCCATCTTCTTGGTCTGGTCACGCAGACCGATGGCATCGATGACGAACAGGACGCCCGGGTGGGCAGCGTCGTCGTCTGGTCGAGTCAGGTAGCAGTCGGCGACTCCGTCAGGAGTCTCGACATCGAGCATTGAATTGTTCACGGCCACGAGGTTCGCAGATGCGCGCACGGCAGGCGCCGTGCCGGGCCTCAGATCGTCAGGCCCGCCTCGGGCTTCAGTCGTGCTCATAGATTCGTGGTCGCGGGCCGCCGGCTACCGGTAGTCTCGGCCATATCGTGCTTTGCCCAGACCGGTTTGGTCGGATTCGCCGCAACGGATTTGGGTGCTGAAACCGTATTGAGTCGCACTAATTTCAGATAAGGCCGATGCTGCTTCTTTTCGACATCGATGGCACCCTGATGAAGGGAGCGTCCGGCGCTCACGCCGCCGCGCTCTGTCAGGCACTGCAGAACGTACACGGCGTGGATGTCGAAGATGTCAGATTGGCCGGATCGGCAGCCGGCAGAACCGACGGCGAAATCGCCCGTCTGTACCTGCTGGAAGCAGGAGTCTCAGCCGAGAGAATCGACGCAACGGGCGGCAGATGTCCAGGAGGAGTGCTGCCGCCTGTACGCCGAGCCTCTGCCCCGCTGACCTCTCGGCGATGGTAGTACGGGGCATGCCCGAACTGCTCGAGTCGCTGAGCGCGCGTGACGACGTGCAGCTCTCGCTGGTGACCGGCAACTTCGAGCCGGTGGCGCGGATAAAGCTCAAGGCCGGCCGGGATCGGGCATTGGTTCGCCCACGGGCAGGGCGGCTTCGGCTCCGACTCGGAGGACCGCACGATGCTGCCCCCGATCGCGCGCCGACGCGCCGGCGAGGCGGCCGGGCTGTCAACCTCGTGGCCGCGGGAGCAGACGGTCGTGATCGGCGACACGCCGCGCGACATCGCCTGCGCCCACGCCGACGACCTGCGTTGTGTGGCGGTCACCACCGGACCACACGCCCGCGCCGAGCTCTCCGGAGCGGACGTCGTGGTCGACAGCACTGCCGAGCTGCTCGAGGCGCTCGACAGCCTGACGGCGCTGCGAGCGGCTAACGGCTACGCCGCCGCCGGCGCTGACGCGGCTCCATTGGAGCCGGCCGGGGCCGCTTCAGGCTCCGGCGTCTGCAGCGGGAAGTGGCAGGCGGCCTGATGGCTCGGACCGAAGCGGCGCAGCGGCGGCTCCACCTCGAGCGCAGATCTCCTGGGCAAGCGGGCAGCGCGTACGGAAGCGGCAACCTGACGGCGGATCGATCGGGCTCGGCAGCTCGCCACGGATGCCGACGTCGGTCTTGGCCTTCTCGACGGCGGGATCCGGCACCGGGATCGTCTTGATCAGCGCCTCCGTGTACGGGTGCGCCGGGCGGCGGTAGATGTCGTCGCCGGTGCCGAGCTCGACGAGCTTGCCGAGGTACATCACGCCGATGCGGTCGGCGAGGTACTTGACGACGGCCAGGTCGTGGGAGATCACGACAGATGCCATGTTGTGCTCGGCCTGCAGGCGCTTCATCAGGTTCAGCACCTGCGAGCGGATCGAGACGTCGAGCGCGCTCACGGGCTCGTCGGCGACCATGATCTTGGGCTCGAGCATCAGCGCACGGGCAAGCGCGACGCGCTGGCGCTGACCGCCGGAGAACTCGTGCGGGTAGCGCTCGAGCGCGTTCACCGGCAGGCCAACCTCGTCGAGCAGGCTGCGCACGCGAGCGTCCTGCTCACGGCTGCTGCCGATCCCCTGGATCTGCAGCGGCTCACGCAGGATCGCGCTCACGCGCATGCGTGGATCCAGCGACCCGTACGGGTCCTGGAACATCATCTGCACGATCGCGGCGCGCCTTGCGCAGATCGCCGCCGCGCATGCTTGAAGATCTCCTTGCCGCCGACCTTGATCTGGCCGCTGTCGGGCTTCTCGATACCGACGATCAGCTTGCCGAGCGAGGTCTTGCCGCAGCCGGACTCGCCGACGAGGCCGAGCGACTCGCCCGCGTTGACGTGCAGGTTGAGGTCCGAGACGGCCTTGACCGAGTTGACCTTGCGGCGCAGGATCGCGCCCGCGGTGACCGGGTACTCGCGGACGGCGTCGATCACCTCGAGCAGCGGGCTGGTTGCGGCGCCGCTGCAGGCACCTCAGCCGTCAGTTCCTCCGTCAGAGGCAGCTCCGCCGGGCTGGGCTCGGAGATGACCGAGACCTGTGGCGCTGCTGCTGCGGATTCGGTCCCGCCGCCACCCCCGCCGCAGCAGACAGCCGGGCGCGCAGGGATCAGCGGCGTCGTGATAACCGCCGGGCCATCGACCGGGTGCCAGCAGGCGAACTTGTGGTCGGCGTCGCCGTCGAGCGGCGGCTCCTCGGCCCGGCACTTGTCGGTGGCGAACTGGCAGCGTGCGGCGAAGCGGCAGCCCTGCGGCGGGTTGGTGAGGTCCGGCGGCAGGCCGGGGATCGAGAGCAGCGGCTTGGTCGCGTCCTGCTTCGAGCCGCGGGATCGAGCCGAGCAGCGCCTGCGTGTAGGGGTGGCGCATCGCGGTGAAGAGCTCCTCGCTGGAGGCCTGCTCGACGATGCGCCCGGCGTACATCACGTTGATGCGCTTGGAGCGGCCGGCGACGACGCCCATGTCGTGGGTGACCAGCAGCGTCGCCATGCCGAGGCGCTGCTCGAGGTCGTCGAGCACCTTCAGGATCTGCGCCTGGATCGTCACGTCGAGCGCGGTCGTGGGCTCGTCGGCGAGCAGCACCTTCGGCTCGCAGGCAAGCGCGATCGCGATCATCACGCGCTGGCGCAGGCCGCCGGAGAGCTGGTGCGGGTAGTCCTTGAGCCGCTCCTTCGGGCGCGGCAGGCCGACGAGCTCGAGCACCTCGAGCGCACGGTCGAACGCCTCCTTGCGGCTGGCGCCCGCGGTGCAGCCGCACCGGCTCGGCCACCTGCTCGCCGATCGACTTCGTCGGGTTCAGCGAGGAGAGCGAGTCCTGGAAGATCATCGCGACGTCATTGCCACGGATCCTGCGCAGGTCGCGCTCGCTCATCCCGACGAGCTCCTGGTCGTCGAGCTTGATCGAGCCGCCGGTGACGTGGCCGCCGTTGGGCAGCAGTCCGAGGATCGAGAGCCCGAGCATCGACTTGCCCGAGCCGGACTCGCCGACGAGGCCGAGCGTCTCGCCCTGGGCGATCTCCAGGCTGACGTTGCCGACCGGGTGCACGGTCGACCGCGAGAGCCTGATCTCAGTCGTGAGGTCGTCGACCTTGAGTGCTGGTGAAGCCATTGCTTTCAGTGAATCTCCTTGCTCAGCGCCGGCGCAGGCGCACGTCGACGGCGTCGCGCAGCGCGTCGCCGATCAGGTTGCAGCAGAGCACGACGACCACCAGGAAGCCACCGACCGGGATACACGAGCCACCACTGCCCGTTCTGACACGTACTGCTCGGCGTTGCCGAGCATGTCGCCCCAGGAGATGGCGGGCAGCTGGAGGCCGAGGCCCAGGATAGCCGAGGAGCGCCAGGGCGAGGATCGAGTCGGCGATCAGGAAGGTGACGTTGACGATCGTCACCGACATCGCGTTGGGGATCAGGTGGCGGAAGATCAGCCGCGCAGCGACTCGAACCCATGGTCTGCGCAGCTACGACGAAGTCACGCTCGCGCAGCGTCAGCACCTCGCCGCGCACAAGGCGCGCCGGTATCAGCCATGAGAAGACGCCGAGCACCAGGCTGATGCTCGAGCACCGTGCCGCTGTACTTGGTCGCCAGTACCAGCCACGATCAGCAGGAACGGGATCGACAGCAGGACGTCGACGAAGCGCATCAGCACGCCGTCGACGAAGCCGCCGACGAGGCCGGAGATCGCGCCATAGAGGGTGCCGATCACGATCGCCACGATGGACGCGAAGGCGCCGATCTCGAGCGCGGACTGGCCGCCGATCATGATCCGGCCGAGCTCGTCGAAGCCGTATCTCGTCGGTGCCGAGCGGATGCCCAGCCGTCCAGGTGGAAGGGTCGGAGTACAGCGGGTTGGAGAGGGTCTGATCGCAGTGGTAGAAGACCGGCCCGAGGAAGCAGAAGAGCACGATCGCGATCAACAAGCACGAGCGCGACACGGCGAGCCTGTTGCTGGCGAACTCGCGCACCGTCAGACGCCAGCCGCTGGAGATCGACCTGCACGTCGCCGCCGTCGGGCGTCAGCTCGTGCAGACCGCCGCAGTGGCGCTGGGATGCCGAGCGCCGCCCTGCCCGTACTGCTCAATGCGCTGCTCCGGCGTGATGTTCTGCTGCTCAGTCAAGGCGCACCCTCGGGTCGGCGGCGGCGATCGCGACATCGGCGAACAGGTTGCCGAGCACGGTCAGGATCGCGCCCAGCAGGGTGTAGGCGAGCATGACGTTGTAGTCCTCAGTTGCCGAGCGCGTTGTAGAACAGCAGCCCAAGCCCCGGATAGTTGAACAGCACCTCGATCAGCAGGTTGCCGGCGACCAGATACGGGATCGAAAGGCCGACCAGCGTGATCACCGGCAGGCACGCGTTGCGCAGCAGGTGGCGCGTCAGCACGACCCGCTCCGAGAGCCCCTTGGCGCGGGCCAGCCGGATGTAGTCCTGCGCCAGCTCGTCGAGCGCCGACGAGCGCATGTAGCGGCTGAAGCCGCGACGTTCAGCAGCGCCAGCGTGATGATCGGCAGGAACAGCTGCTGCGGGATGGGTGATCGCCTGCCAGGTGGTGGTGATCGGGTCGCTGACGCCCGGCGGGAAGATGCCCCAGTCCAGCGCGAGGAACTGGATCAGGATCAGTCCCAGGAAGAACGACGGCATCGAGTAGAGCGTGAAGTTGATGCGCCGTGGCGGCGTAGTCGCCGGGCTGTTGCGCTTGACCGCCTGGGCGATGCCGAGCGGGACGCGATGATCAGCGACAGCACCAGCGCGGCGCCCGACAGGTAGGCGCTGCGGCCGGCGTTCTCCTTGAACAGCGCGCCGACGGTCTGGCTCAGCTTGTAGCTGTAGCCGAAGTTGCCGTGGACGAGGCCGCCGAGGTAGCTGAAGAACTGGGCGATCTCGGGACGGTCGTAGCCGTGCTGCTTGTTCCACGACGCCACGGCAGCGCGCGTCGGCTTGCTGCCGAGCACGCTGTAGGCGGGCTCGGCGAGAGGTAATGCAGGATCGCGAAGGTGATTGCGGCGACGCCGATCACGACGATGACTGCGACACCTAGCCGGCGAATTATGTAGCCAAGCATGAGAGGGGGAGTGTATTCCGCTAGCGGGAACTGTCTGCCTGCGGCTGGCGGGTGGGGACGGGCATCGTGCCCGTCCCCACCCGCATTGTTGCCGTCAGGCTGGTAGCTCAGTGAGCTCCTACTCGTTGCCTACTTGTTGACCCAGAGCTGCGCAGGAGTTGATCTGCTGCTGCGTCATCTCAGGAAGCCGTCGGTGAGGCCACCGACCTTGTTGCTGACAGCCATGATGTAGTCCTGGACCGGGAAGTACAGCACCGGCTGCTGCTTGGCGAAGTAGCCGACCTCGCTCTGGATCGCCTGCGGTGGTCGGGCTCGACGATCGACTTGGCCATCAGCTTGTTGGCGGTCGGATCGGCGTACGCACCCATGTTGAGCGCGCCCGTCGTGTTCATCACGCCGTCCTGCGTCGGGTAGTAGTCGGTGAAGATGCCACCGTAGTTGTTGACGCCCCAGTCGTTGACGTACTTCTTGGCGGCCGGGTTCTGGTCGTTGTAGTTGGACGTCAGGAAGTTGAACGTCTTGGTCTGGAACGACACGTCGATGCCGGCGGACTGCTTGGCCTGCGACGCGAACGCCTCAGCCTCGAGCGGACCGGTTGCCGAGGTCGTCTCGGGCAGGTTGGCCCAGACGAACTTGATCGGCGTGCCCTTCGGGATGCCGGCGCCGCACTGTCCTTGGGCCGCTACCCGCGCTTGGCGCAGGTCGTCTGCCGCCCGGCTTGACGTTCCAGCCGTGAGCCTTGAGCGTCGCGACGGCCGTCTTCGGGCTGTAAGTCCACGTCGGCTTGGTCACGTTGCTCGGGACGAACGGCGACTTCGGTGCCTCTGCGACCGGGCCGTAGGCCGGCACGGCCCAACCGTGGTAGACGTGCGCGACGATCGCCGACTGGTCGGTCAGCTGCGCGAACACACCGCGGATGTACGGCTGCGCGATGATCTTGTTGAAGTGGCCGGTGGCGTCCTTGAAGTTGAAGAACCCACCGAACCAGCCCCACCCGGGACCGCCGAAGACGCTGAATCCATCGTGCTCGAGCGTCGGGATCTGGGGCAGCTGCGTGCCCGGATCGAGGTTGCCGATCTCGACCGAGCCGGACTTCATCGCGTCGAGCAGCGCCGTCGAGCTCGTGTAGGTGTTCGCATCGAACGTGAAGTTCGGCTTCGGTGAGAGGCCGTAGCTCTTGTTCGGGACGAGCACGTACGAGCTGTTGGTGGTGTTGAAGCTCTGGAGCTTGAACGGACCGTCAACGACCTTCCACAGCGGGCTGGTCGCGAACGTCGAGACGTCCGTGCCTGGCTTGTTGAGGTTGTCGTAGATCGCCTTTGCGTCGGCCGGGTTGGTCGCCCAGTCGGTCAGGTGCTGGCCACTGGCGTTGACGTTCCAGTCGTTCGCGGGCAGCGGGTAGACGCCGCCGTTGGTGTCCTGGAGCTGGTTGTTGGTGAACCAGGTCGGGTTGACCGAGTGCGTCAGGTGCATCACAACGGTGTTGCCGCTGTAGCGAGATGCTCTTGACGTTGTACGGGAACTGCGTGCTGGAGGCGTACTGGCACCAGTTGGACGGCGACTCGTTCGTGGCGGCCTTGAGCACGTAGTAGTAGAAGGCCACGTCCTGACCGTTGACCGGCGATGCCGTCAGACCACTTCAGGCCCGGCTTGATCGTGATCGTCACGGTCTTGTTGCCGTTCGAGTACTTCGGCGCGCTGGGCGGCGCTCATGCGCCTCGTCGATCTCGGGCGTGGCGCCGTTGGGGCCGTAGTACAGCGGGACGTACATGATCGGCGACGAACTGGAACGTCTGCGGTGCTGCAGGTCGCGCCGTTGATGATCGGATCGATGTCCGTCGGCGTCTGGCCGGTGAGCTCGCCGAGCGTCATGGTGCCGCCGCTGGCGGCCTTGCCGTTCTTCGGCAGCGTGCCGTTGAGCAGCGTGCCGTCGACCCAATGGCCGCGTTGTGCGTAGCGGACGCCGTCTTGCCGGTGGCGTCGTTCTTCGCGCTGGCGCCGGTCGCGCTGACGACGACCGCGGCGATCGCCGCCAGGGCGACCACCAGGCCCGTCGAGCCGCCACAGACGGCCGCGAGCGCGATGCTGAATTGAACCTCATTTACAGCTACCCCTCTTTGGTTTGTTAGGGATGAAATGGACGCCATCGGCCATGGCGATTAGCCCTAGCGTGGCGCACGATGGTGCAGTTTTTACACAATTTTTCGACTGTCTAACACGGACTTAATGCCGCGAGTTAGTTCGCGATTGGTATGCGAACGACCTTGCGTGTTCGCTGTGTTGACGGCTTTTGTGCGTCCGCCCGGGCCGCGGGTGCGGACATGCGACATCGAAGCCCATCAGGCGTATTTGTACACCGTGAAACGGACTTTCACCAGGCAGAAAACGCCTAACGCTGCTTTATCGTGGCTTGACCCGATAAAGCAGCTGAAACGCGTACTGCTGCTGCGTCATCGCGCGGAAGGCGTCGGCGGGTCCGCCGACGCTGCGGCTCACCGCGACGATCCAGTCCTGGTCCGGCATGTAGAGGACTGGATAGGACCGGCTCAGATAGGAGACCTCGTCGTCGATCGCCTTCGCGCTCGGGCTGGCCACCGATGCCTCCATCAGCCTGTCGGCACTGGGATCGGCGTAGGCGCCGAGGTTGAGCGAGCCGCCCGTGCTGAGCAGCCCCTCCTGCGTCGGGTAGAAGTCGGTGTAGCGCGCCGCCGTAGTTGTTGACGCCCCAGTCATCGACGTACTGCGCCGGCGGCTGGATTCTGATCGTTGTACTCGGCGGTCAGGAAGCTGAACGACCCGGTCACGAAGCTGACGTCGATGCCGGCGGCGCGGCGCGCCTCGTTGGCGAAGATCCGCGACTCGAGCGCGCCGACCGGCGAGATCGAGCTCGACACGTTGGCCCAGACGAATTTGATCGGTGTGCCCGGCCGGGAATCCCGGCGCCACACTCGTTGGCAGCCGTCCCGGCTCGTTGCAGGTCGTCTGTCCACCTGGGCCTCACGCGCCAGCCGTGAGCCCGGAGCGTCGCCGCGGCCTTGGCCGGGTCGTACGGCCAGGAGGCGCCGGGTCGCGTCGGCGGCGACGTAGGGCGAGCGCGGCAGCCGTCGGCGCCGGGCCGTAGGCCGGGACGGCCCAGCCGTGGTAGACGCGCCTGATGATCGCGGACTGGTCGACAAGCTCTGCGAGGACGCCGCGCATGTACGGCTGGGCGACCACCTTGTCGAAGTCGTCGGTCGCGGTCCTTGAAATTGATGACACCGCCGAACCAGCCCCACCCGGGCCCGCCGAACACGCTGTAGCCGTCGCGCCTCAGCTTGCGGATCGCTCCGAGCTGCGTGGTCGGGATCGATCGAGCCGATCTCCAGCGGCCGGACTTCAGCGCCAGCAGCATCGATGCTGGGGTGCTGTAGGTGCGGACCGAGATCTCGCTCACGTGAGCCTTGGGCCGGAGGCTGTAGGCCGGGTTCGGGACCAGCTCGTAGGACCATTTGTGCGTCGAAGGACCTTGAGCTTGAACGGCCCGTCGACGACCTTCCAGAGCGGGTTCGTGGCAAACGCCGCCTGGTCCGTGCCCTGAGTCTGCAGGTAGTGATAGATCTTGAGCGCGTCGGCGGGATTGGTCGCCCAGTCGGTGATGTGCTCGCCCTGCGCCGAGTCGACGTTCCAGTCCTGGCTCGGGAGCGGGTAGACGCCGCCGCCCGACGTCCTGCAGCTGGTTGGCGTGAACCAGCTCGGGTTGACGGCGTGACGGAGGTGCAGGACCACGGTGCGGGCGCCGCGGGCCGTCCAGCTCGCGATGTTGTCGGGCAGCTCACCGCGCGGAGTACTGACACCAGTTACCGGTGAGACGCTGAGCGCCGCCTTCAACAGGTCGAGGTAGAAGGCACGTTGGCGGCGACAACGGGCTTGCCGTCTGACCACTTGAGCCCCGGCTTCAGCCTGATCGTGACGGTTTTGTCGCCGTTCGAGTAACGCGGCGCCTCGGCTGCGCTGAGGCTCTCATCGACCGCCGGCTCGGCGCCGTCCGGGCCCGCGTACAGCGGGACGTATTGGTCCTGGACGAAGTTGAGCGTCGGCGTCGTGCAGCTGGCATCGCCGACCAGCGGAAAGATGTCAGTCGGGTGTCTGTCCGTGCGAGCTGGCCGACCGTGATCGTGCCACCGCGCAGCGGCTGTGCCGACCGCCGGCAAGCTGTCCGGTGATCCCATCGCTCTGCGCGGCGGACCTACGGCGTCGGGTCGCCGCTCGAGCCGCCGCCGCAGCCGGCGAGCGCCAGTGCCAGCGCCGTGGCGCCGGCCGCCGCCACGGATCCGCGCCTGTGGCGCCCTCGCCCGCGCCGGTCGACGGCTCCGAGCCACACCGGCAACGTGACCTAGCCGCGGACGAGCTTCTTGTACGTCAGCCGGTGCGGGCGATCGGCCTCGGCGCCCAGCTGCTCGTGGCGGAAGCTCTCGTAGGCCTCGAAGTTGCCCTCGAACCAGCGCACCTGCGAGTCGCCCTCGAAGGCGATCACGTGCGTGGCGATGCGGTCGAGGAACCAGCGATCGTGGGAGACGACGACGGCGCAGCCGGCAAAGGACGAGCAGCGCCTCCTCGAGCGCGCGCAGCGTGTCGATATCCAGGTCGTTGGTCGGCTCGTCGAGGATCAGCAGGTTGCCGCCGCTGGCGAGCAGCTTCGCCATGTGCAGGCGGTTGCGCTCACCGCCGGAGAGGCTGCCGACCTTCTTCTGCTGGTCCGAGCCCTTGAAGTTGAAGCCGGCGACGTAGGCGCGGCTGGCGATCGCTGCGCTCTCCGAGCATCATCTGATCGAGACCGCCGGAGATCTCCTCCCAGACGGTCTTCTCAGCATCGAGCGCCTCGCGCGACTGGTCGACGTAGGCGAGCTGGACGGTCTCGCCGACCTTGAAGGTGCCCTCGTCGGGCTGCTCCTGGCCGGTGATCATCCGCATCAGCGTCGTCTTGCCGGCGCCGTTGGGGCCGATCACGCCGACGATCGCAGCCGGCGGCAGGCTGAAGCTGAGATCGTCGATCAGCAGCTTGTCGCCGAACGACTTGCGCACGTTCTTGGCCTCGACGACCAGACCGCCCAGCCGCGGGCCGGCCGGGATGTGGATCTGGACCTGGTCGAGCTTGACGTTGCGGTCCTCGGCGAGCAGCGCCTCATACGCGTTGAGGCGCGCCTTGGGCTTGGCCCGGCGGGCGCTGGCGTTCATCCGCACCCACTCGAGCTCCTGCTTGATCGTGCGCTGGCGGGCGTCGTCCTTGCGCGCCTCCTGCTCGAGCCGCTTCTCCTTCTGCTCGAGCCAGCCCGAGTAGTTGCCCTGGTATGGGATCCCGCGGCCGCGGTCGAGCTCGAGGATCCAGCCGGCGACGTTGTCCAGGAAGTAGCGATCGTGGGTGACCGCGACGATCGTGCCCTTGTAATCCTGAAGGTGGCGCTCGAGCCAGCCGACCGACTCGGCGTCGAGGTGGTTGGTCGGCTCGTCGAGCAGCAGCAGGTCGGGCTCGGAGAGCAGCAGCCGGCAGAGCGCGACGCGGCGGCGCTCACCGCCGGAGAGCGTGGTCACGTCGGCATCGGCCGGGCGGGCAGCGCAGCGCGTCCATCGCGTAGTCGAGCTTGGTGTCGAGGTTCCAGGCGTCGGCGGCGTCGATCTGCTCCTGCAGGCGCGCGAACTCGGCGGCGGTCTCGTCCGAGTAGTTCATCGCCAGCTCGTTGAAGCGGTCGAGCAGCGCCTTGGCCTCGGCGACACCATCCTCGACGTTGCCGCGCACATCCTTGTTCGGATCCAGCTCCGGCTCCTGCTCCAGCAGCCCGACAGTCGCGTTCGGCGCCAGCTGTGCCTGCCCGTCGAAGTCCTGTCGCGCCCGGCCATGATCCGCAGCAGCGTCGACTTGCCGGCGCCGTTGTAGCCGAGCACGCCGATCTTCGCGCCCGGCATGAAGGAGAGCGAGATGTCGGTCAGGACCTGCTTGTCCGGCGGGTGCCGGCGGGACAGCTTGTAGGTCGTGTAGATGTACTGGGCGGACACTGCGCTTGAGACTAGCGGCCGCAATTGAGCTCGCTCGTCAGAGCCCCGGCGGGTGGCGCACGACGAAGCCCGCGTCGCCGCGCACGCAGCGGGTGCCAGCCGATCCCGTCGCTGCCGTCGCCTGGACCGGCAGCGTCGTGCGTGTCCCAGCGCAGGCCGGCCACGTACATGTAGACGTGGTCGGGCTCGCGTAGATCGTGACCCAGCGGCCCGGGCCCGGCAGGCCCCAGGACTCGAAGCTCGCCGGAGGTCATGTCGGCGTCGACCGCCAGCAGGCCGCCGCCGTAGAGCAGATGGGCGACGCTGCTCGAGCAGTCGTAGTAGGGCGCGACGATGTTCAGCGGCAGCCCGTGCGCGCCGCCGTAGAGGTACGGCGTGCCGACGATCTGGTTGCCGGCGGCGATGATGCCCTGGACGGCCGCGGGGGCCGAGGCGGGCGCGGCCGCGGCGCCGTCGGGCAGCAGCGTCGCGCGCGGACCCGATGTGAGTCTGCGCACCGCTCCGGCGGCCGCCGCGCTCGGCTGCCGACGCAGTCGCTCGCGAGCGGCTCGAGCTGCACGATCCCCGACCAGCGCCCGTCCTCGTAGGGGATGCCGAGGCTGCGCGCCAGCTGCCACCACAGGTCGATCACGCGCGGGCGGCCGTCGATCGGACCGCCGCCGAGGCCGATGTCCTCCTTGTAGGCGACCACCGTGCGCCGGCCGGCGTGATCTGAGCGGCGGTTCCGTAGGGCAGCCCGCCGAGCGCGGTTGCCGTCGCGAAGCTCGTGCCGCCGAGCTCGGCGAAGCTGTCGGGCTGCGCGAGCAGGCTCACGCCGGACGCGCCGACGGTGCCGCTGGAAGGGTCGCCGGGGCCGCCGTACTCGGTCGCGCCGACCGTCTGCGCCGGTCCGCAGGCGGTCCCCACGGAGGCGCTGTCCGGTGAGGCCGCCGAGCCACCGCGAGCAGCATCAGGCAGAGCCCGCAGCCGAGCAACGCGCACGCCGATCAGCGACGCCGTGATCGGACCTGCTCCGCGCTTTCGGCTCCGTGATCCATGGCGGCACGGCTACGCGCTGCCAACGCCGAGCCCTCGGCAATTGGCACACATTTGTCACAGAGCGTTCGATCGCCGCGCCGAGGACCCCGAATCGACCCACCCGAGCCGCCAGACCGGCCGCTAACTTAATGTCGATGGCACGCATCCTGGATCTCGAACAATCGCTCCTGCTGCTCGAGCTGGAGGCGCCGTTCGACAAGCGCCAGGTGCAGCTCGCGCGGCGGCGGATGGCCAAGGCTGGCACCCGGACATCGCCCCTCCCGGGCGCCAGCACGAGCACCAGCGCCACCTGCAGGCGATCAACGAGGCGGCCGACCAGCTCGAGCGCCTGGCCGAGACCTCGCGCGGCGGGACGGTCAGCCGCAACGCCGTCAAGGTCTCGGCCGCCGCGGCGCGCAAGGCGCGCGAGGAGGAGGGTCGCCGCGCCTACGAGGCCGAGCAGCGCGCCCGCGCGCAGGCTGCAGGATCGCGCCAAGCACGACCCGTTCGGCTCGCGCGTGCCCGACCACTCGGTCGTGCACCGCTACGCCCGCTGCATCTCCTATCCCGAGTGGGGCGTCGGCACCGTCAGCGGCATCTACTTCTCAGGCGACGGCGACGACGTCCAGCAGTGGGCACGCATGTCCTTCCAGGTCGGCGTCCGCACCGTCCCGGCGGGATCGCTGCAGTTCGTCGACTTCTCAAAGCCCGACCCGGGCGCCGAGCGCGTCGAGCGCTTCATGACCGCGGCTCAGCACGCGCTCGCCGAGGGCAACCCGGCACTTGCGGCACAGCGACTGATCTACGCGCGCGACGCCGATCCGACCAACCCGGCGGTGCTGCGGCTGCTGACCGTCGCCTTCTGGCAGTCGGGCAATCTGCCGGCGGCCGGCCGCGCCGTGCGCGACTGGGGCCGGGCCGAGACCGACCGACCCACTGCCGAGCGCTACGCCTCGCGCATCTACGAGGACATGGGCGCGATCGACCTCGCCGCCGATGCGGCGCAGCGCGTCACCCGGCGCGTGCCCGAGGACGCCTCAGCCTGGGCGCGGCTGGGGCGCCTGCGGCTGCGGCTGCTGCGCCGCGACGCCGCAATCGACGCGCTCGAGCGTGCCCGCCTGCTCGAGCCGTCGCTCGAGATCCTGCTCGACCTGGCGCTGGCCTACCACCTGCGCGGCGACGTCGGCGCCGAGGTCTCAGCGGCCGAGGCGGCGACGCGTGATCGCGCCCGAGTCGCCGGCCGGCCTGGTCCGCCTTCGCGCACGCCCTGGCCCGCACCGACCGCCTGCAGGAGTGCATCGCGGCCTGCGAGCGGGCGCTCAGACTGGGCGACGATCCCGAGGTGCGGGAGCTGCTCGAGCGCACCAAGGCGGCGCTGCCGCACGAGCTCTCCGTCCCGCACCGCCGCGTAGGGTCGACCGCGGCAGCTCTAAACCGGGGCGGCCGGCAGCTCGGCGAGGACGCCCAGCAGCTCGCCGACGCGACAAACGAGCAGCCGCTCCTCGTCGATCTCGACCCAGGCTCCGGCTGACGCCGGGAAGACGACGTGGTCGCCGCGGCGCGACCGGCATCTTCACGCCGACGTGGTCCCACCAGTCGAGGCCCGGGCCGACGGCCAGCACGATCCCGTGCTGGGGCGGCGGCTCGTCGTTGCCGGGAGGCACCAGCAGACCGGAGCGGCGCACGCGATCCGGGTCGAGCTCCTTGATCACGACACGGTCGAACAGTGGGCGCAGTTCATGGCGCATCGAGCGCGATGCTAGCGGTGCAACGCGATCTGATGTGATGCCTGAGATGACCCGCAGCCATCTTCCGAACGCGACCTGCCCAGCGTTCCTGGACCGGTCGACCGATGCGGGCGCGATCACCGTGGCCGTGATGGTCAGCTCCGTCGACGGCCGCGCGACCGTGCGACGGACGGGTCGGCGAGCTGACCGGCTCAGCCGACCAGGAGGTGCTGCTCGGGGTGCGCGAGAGCGCCGCGGCTGCAGTGGTCGTGGGCGGCAACACCGTCAGCGCCGAGGGCTACGACAGGCCTGCTTGGCGATGAGGCGCGGGCGCGCCGGCGCGCGCGCCGAGGGCTGCCCGCCCGAGCCGGAGCTCGTGGCCTTCACGCGCGCGAGCCCGCCCCTGCCTGAGCTCGTGGGCCGAGCTGCGCGAGCGCTACCCGGGCGGCCTGATCGTCTGCGAGGGCGGCCCGACGGTGCTCGGCTTGATCGTCGAGCATCGCCTGCTCGACCAGTTGCGTGCTCTGCATCTCGCCACAGATCGTCGGCGACGACACGCAGAGGCGCCTGCTCGAGCAGCCGGCCCGCCGATGGTCGAGCTGGATCTGCTCGGCGCCGACCGCAAGCGACGGCTTCCTGTTCCTTCGCTACGGTCTCGGTCGTAGTGGCCCTCACGCGAGTCGCAAGCTGCAGCTACCGACAGACGACGCTCGATCTGCACGCGGGCGAGCCGGTCGTCATGGGCATCCTCAACATCGGCCGGGACTCGGTCGCCGACTCGCACACCTTCGAGAGCTGTCGAGCAGCAGGTGCAGCGCGGGCTTCGATCTGGCTGCCGCCGGCGCAGGCATCGTCGACATCGGCGTCCTGTCCGGTCGCACCGACACCGCGCCGATCAGCGTCGAGCAGGAGATCGAGCAGCTCTGCCCGGTCGTGCAGGCGCTCGCCGACGGCGGGCGTTCTGGTCTCGATCGACACCTGGCGCGCGGAGACGATCGCCGCCGCGATCGACGCCGGCGCGGCGCTGATCAACGACACCAGCGGCCTGCTCGACCCCGCCGTCGCCGACATCGCGGCGAGCTCGGGCGCCGGCCTGGTGCTGATGCACACGCGCGCCGAGCCCAAGCAGGAGCACTTCCCCAGCTACGAGGATCCCGTGCCTCGACGTGCTCGAGTTCCTGCGCGAGCGCGTCAAGCTGGCGCACAGACCACGGCGTCGCGCTACGAGCAGATCCTGCTCGACCCGGGACTCGACTACGCCAAGGCGCCCGCAGGAGAGCATCGAGGTGCTGCGCCACCTGGGCGAGCTGAGCGGTGCTGCGAGCGCCCGATCCTGCTGGCGGTCTCACGCAAGTACTTCATCGGCATGCTGGCCGACGCGCTGCCGGAGGACCGGCTGGCGGGCACGATCGCGGCACTCGAGTTCGGCGTCAGCGCCGGCGCGCAGATCGTGCGCGTGCACGACGTCGCGCAGGTCTCCCAGTACCTGCGACTGCGGGCGGCGCTGCACGGTGAGGGTGAGGTCGACATGCTCGGGCGGCGCGACGACGACGCGCCTGAAGTGGATCGCCCCCAAAGGCTGAGCGGCCTGCCGAACGCCTCCAGAAAGGCGGGCGAAGCCCCGGCGAGCCCGCCGTCAACGGTCCCAGCGGAAGAAGCGGACCGCGATCCGCAGCATGATCACGCGTGTAGGCCGCCAGCACGAGCAGGTGGGTGGTGCCCGGCCAATGGCCGAAGTCCGAGTTGATGATCGACGGAACCGCGGCGCCGAGCGGCGTGTACTGGCTGATCGTGCGCAGCGTCGCGCCCATCTGCTGCTGCGGCACCCACAGCCCGGCGAAGAACATCAGCGGGAAGAACAGGATTCCGCCGATCGCGCCGGCGACGCGCTGGCTGGTCGCGAGCGACGCGATCAGCAGGCCCAGGGACGCCATCGCCGTCATCGTCAGCAGGATCGCGAGGATGAAGCCGATGACCTGGCTGGGGCAGCGGCACGTTGTAGGCGAAGTGCGACGACCAGCATGATCAGGACCACGACGCTGATCGAGAGCCCGGCAACGATCGCCAACTGGGCGGCCAGCAGCCGCGGCGCGCCGACGGGCGTCGTCGAGAGCCGCTTGAGATAGCCCTTGTCGCGGTACGAGGCGAGCGTCGCCGGCATCGCGCTCAGCGCCAGCAGCGTCAGCGTGAAGGTCATCAGCACCGGCGTGTAGACGACGATGAACGGCAGGCCGCCGAGGCTCGCCTTCGGCTTGCTGGAGGTGCTCGAGCCGAGCACGATCAGCAGCCCGACCGGGAAGATCAGCGCCCAGAACAGGATCATCGGCTCGCGCCGCAGCAGCTTGAACTCGGTGATGAGCAGGCTCAGGAAGCCGCCGCGCCGCTGCTGCGGCGGCTTGCTTGCGGTGGTCGTGGCGACCGTCGTCATCACGGCTCCGCCGGCGGTGCGGCGCGCAAGCTCGGCGTCGGCCTCGCGGTGAGCGCGACGAAGGCGTCGTCGAGCGTCGACTGCTCGACGCGCGTCTGCTCGGGCACGATCCGCTCCTGCACGAGCAGCGCGATCACGGCGGCGACGACGTCGCCGCCGCCCTCGATCACGATGCGGCCGCCCTGCTCGTGGACCTCGCGCACCTCGGGCAGCGCGCGCAGCTTGTCGAGGTCGAGCGCCGCCGTGGCGCGGAAGCTGATCCGCTGGCCGAGTCCGGCGCCGAGGTTGGCGGGGGTGTCGATCGCGCGGATGCGGCCGTGGTGCAAGCAGCGCGACGCGGTCGCAGAGATACTCGGCCTCCTCCATGAAGTGCGTGACGAGGATCACCGTCAGGCCCTGGTCGCGGATGCCCTCGATCAGCTTCCAGGTCTCGCGGCGCGACTGCGGGTCAAGGCCGGTGGTCAGCTCGTCGAGGATCGCGAGCTCCGGGACGGCCGACCAGCGCGAGCGCGATCGAGAGCCGCTGGCGCTGCCCGCCGGAGAGGTTGACGTAGCGGGTGTCGCCTTCTCCTCGAGATTGAGCTGCTGGAGGAGCTCTGCCGGCTCGACCGGGTCCGGGTAGAACGAGGCGAACAGTTCGAGCGCCTCGCGCACGTAGATCTTGTCCGGCAGCTGCGAGGTCTGCAGCTGGATACCGACGCGCTCGTGCAGCTCCTTGGCGTCGTGCGCGGACGTCCAGGCCGAGCACGCTGATCGCGCCCGACTCCGGCTTGCGCAGACCGCCGATGCACTCGACGGTGGTGGTCTTGCCGGCGCCGTTGGGTCCGAGGATGCCGAAGATCTCGCCGCGGTTGATCGACAGCGAGACGTCGTCCACCGCGAGCGTGTCGCCGTAGCGGACCTTGAGGTGCTCGACCGAGACCACCTCGGTGGCCGTGGATGTGGGCGTTGCGGTCGCCATCGAGCTCGTCAGGCCTCCGCGCGGGTGGCACCGAAGCCGTCCTGCTCGCGCAGACCGCGTGACCAATCCCAGGGGCCGCCACGCTCGAGTGTCACAGCGAAGATCACTTCTCGTCAGAGGCTAACGATGGCGGTCGCCGGGTGCGGCGGTGCGGGTCGGCTCGAGGTAGGCTCTATTGACGGCAACTCGATCAGACCGGAAAGCGAGGCTGGATGACCACCCTGCCAGACCGCACGAACACCGCACTGCTGGTGATCGACGTCCAGAACGGCGTCGTCGACGGCGCCCACGACCGCGACGGCGTGGTCGCCAGAATCGGATCGCTCGTTGAGCGGGCGCGGGACGCGGACGTGCCGGTGATCTGGGTGCAGCACATCGATGAGGACCTGCCCGAGGGCTCCGAGGCGTGGCAGTACGTCCCCGAGCTCGCAGCGCCGCGACGGACGAGCCGCTCGTTCCACAAGCAGCTACGGCGACTCCTTCGAGGACACCGACCTCGAGCAGCAGCTGGCCGAGCGGGGCGTCGGGCACCTGGTCGTCGCCGGCGCGCAGACGGACCAGTGCATCCGCTCGCACGCTGCACGGCGCGATCACCCGCGGTTACGACGCGACGCTCGTGGGCGACGCTCACACGACCGTGGACTTCACCTCCTACGGCGCTCCGCCGCCCGATCAGGTCATCGCCCACACCAACCTCTACTGGAAGTACCAGGCGGCGCCGGGACGCGCGGGCGCTGTCGTGAACGCCGACGCGCTGGATTTTTCGCCCAACGTCGCGGAGCAGTAGCGCTGTGGCTTTCAGAACCGTCACTCCCGAGCAGTACGAGTGGATCACGCGGCCGCACGAGGAGGGAGAGCCTGCTCGCCACATCGCGGCGTTGAGTGAGAAGCTCGGCTCCGCTCACGTGCGCGCCAACGTCTGGCGCTACGACGCCGGCGCCAAGGGCAAGCGACATGTTCATGCCAAGCAGGAGGAGACGTTCCTCGTGTTGAGCGGAACGCTCTCGATGTACGTCGGCGAGCCGCCCGAGCGCGTCGAGTTGCTGCCGGGCGAGTTGATCAACATTCCCGCGGGCACGCCGCTTCAGAGCGCTAACCACGGGAGCGAGGAGCTGATCGTCTACGCCTACGGATATCCGCCCGACGAGGGCGCCGAGGTGCTCGAGCCGGCCGTCTGAACCACCGCCGCGCGAGCGCCGTGGAGCGTTCCAGCCGGCGACCCGAATCGACAGGTTGCCTGTTTAACTGAGCTAGCGCTCAGTAATTTGTTAGAGTCTGGCTACGCCTGTCCCGGTGGATGCCGATCCGTCGGGACGTGTGTGACAAACACGCCCCCCTTCCACTCTCTCCTCGAGGAGGCGCCAGAAATGATCGGGTTTAGTCGCTGGTGCATGAGACATCGACGCTGGGTGGTGATCGCCTGGCTGGTGATCGCGGTCGGTTCGCCAACGTCATCGCCTCCGCCGTCGGTCGAAAGTACGCGACCAACTTCACGCTGCCGGGAACACGAGTCCCAGCACGTTGCGGACCTGTTGACCAACGAGTTCAAGTCGCAGAGCGGCGATGTCGACACGATCGTCTTCCACTACGCGAACGGCCGCTACGACGCACCGGCGGTGAAGGCCGCGATCGAAGCCGCTGCTCGCGAAGGTGGCCGCCGATCCGCACGTCGTCAGCGTCCTCAGCCCGTACACGGCCGCAGGGCTGCAGCTGCAGGTGTCCAAGGACGGGCACACCGCGTTCGCGACGATCAACTACTCCAAGCGCGCCAACCTGCTGGCCGGACAACACCGGCAAGCCGGTGCTCAGCCAGATCGACGCCGGTCCACGTCCCCGGCCTGAAGATCGCGGCCGGCGGCCAGGTGATCGAACAGGCTGAGGGCTTCAACATCGGGCCCGCGACGATCGTCGGCGTGCTGGCGGCGATGGTGATCCTGCTGCTGACCTTCGGCTCGCTGGTGGCCGCCGGGCTGCCGCTGATCACCGCCGGCTTCGGGCTGATCACCGGCATCGCGCTGGTCGGCCTGGCCACGCACTTCACGAGCATGTCGAACGTCGCACCCGAGCTGGCGCTGATGATCGGGCTCGGGGTCGGCGTCGACTACTGCGCTGTTCATCGTCACCGGTTCCGTGAGGCCTATCACCGGCTCGGTGACGTCGAGGCGTCGGTGATCGAGGCGATGGACACCTCGGGCCGGGCGATCCTGCTGGCGGGCGCACCGTGATCATCGCGCTGCTGGGCATGTTCGCGACCGGCGTGGCGTTCATGTACGGACTCTCGATCGCCTCGGTGATGCGGTTCTGCTGGTGCTGCTCGCGTCGCTGACCGTCGTGCCGGCGCTGCTCTCCCGGTTCGGGCACCGGGTCGTGAGGCCGTCCACGCGTCGGCGAGCGCCGCCGCGAAAAGGCGGCGGCGCGCGCCCGCGCGAGTCGGCCTGGCGGCGCTGGAGCCTGATGGTCCAGGCGCGTCCGAAGTGCCCTGGCGGTGGTCTCGCTGGCGATGATGCTGGCCTGCCTGATCCCGTTCTTCTCGCTGCGCCTGGAGAGCTCAGCGACGCCGGCAACGACCCCGACCAGCACCAGCACCTACACGGCGTTCAACATGCTCTCCCACGGCTTCGGGCCAGGGCTTCAACGGCCCGCTGCTGGTCGCGGTGGAGATGCCCCACGCGTACGGACCAAGCGGCGATTGCCGCAGGTCCGCGCAGCGCTGACGAAGACCTCGGACGTCGTCGCCGTGACCGCCGCCGCGGACTCTCCCCGTCGGGCAAGGTCGCCGTGATGGAGGCCTACCCGCATTCGGCGCCGCAGGCGGCGGCCACGACCAACCTGGTCAACACGCTGAGGCAGCGAGGTGTTCCCGCCGCTCAAGCGCAAGCTCGGGGTGGCGGTATCGGTCGGCGGCTTCACGGCCGGATCGATCGACTTCTCGCACGTTCTGTCGGCGAAGCTGCCGCTGTTCATCGCGATCGTCGTGGTGCTCTCGGCGCTGCTGCTGCTCGTGATCTTCCGCTCGATCGTGATCCCGATCCAGGCCGCGGCTGATGAACCTGCTCAGCATCGGCGGCGCGCTCGGCGCGACCGTCGCCGTGTTCCAGTGGGGCTGGGGTTCGGCAGCATCCTCGGGATCTCCGAGCGGCCCGATCGAGCCCTGGATCCCGGTGCTGATGTTCGCGGTCGTGTTCGGCCTGTCGATGGACTACGAGGTGTTCCTGATCTCGCGCGTGCGGGAGGAGTGGGTCCACCGCGGCGACGCCTCGACGGCGGTCGCCGACGGCATCTCCTTCACCGGCCGCGTGATCACCGCCGCCGCGGCGATCATGGTCTGCGTCTTCCTGTCGTTCATGCTCGGCGATGAGCGCGCGATCAAGGAGTTCGGCTTCGGCCTCGCGATCGCGGTCTTCCTCGACGCGCTGGTGGTGCGCTGCGTGATGCTGCCGGCGGTCCTGCAGCTGCTCGGCACGCTGACCTGGAAGCTGCCGGCGTGGCTCGACGCGCGGCTGCCGCGGCTGAACATCGAGGGCGCCTCGCCGGCTGTCGCCGATCCTGACGCGCTCGAGGAGCGCGAGCCCGAGCCGGTCGCCGGCGGCTAAACCGGGTATCGGTGTTAGAAATCTCCCCCGGGTGCATCTCTGACACCGATACCACTACTTCATCCGCCGCGGCTGAGTGCCGCGGCGGATGCGCTGCGACCCGATCGGAGCTGGCTCCTGTGCGGAGTCGGAATCGCGGCTCTTGCGGTGGCGTTCGCGCTTGCCGGGTCCGATGCGCGCGCAGCAGCGGGTCAGGACTGGCCGCCGTTCGTGCTCGTCTCCGGTCTGTTGCTCGTCGGCTTGGTCAGCGAGGAGGACGGGCTGTTCCAGGCGGCGGGGCAGCAGCTCGCCCGCGGGCGCCAAACGGTGTGCTTCTGTATGGCGGCGCGGTTGCGCTGATCACCGTGGTGACGGCGCTGCTCAATCTCGATACGTCGGTCGCGTTCCTCACGCCGGTGTTCGTCTATGCCGCGCGGAGCAGACGTGCGGGCGAGGCGGCGCTGCTCTACGCCTGCATCCTGCTCTCGAACGCCGGCTCGCTGATCCTGCCCGGCTCCAACCTCACCAACCTGATCGTGCTCGGCCACGCGCACATGAGCGGCGGCGAGTTCTTCCGCCGGATGGCGCCCGCGGGGGTCGTGTCGGTGCTTGTGACGGCACTCGTGATCGGGGTGCGCCACCACCGTGAGCTGCGGGTCACGCGGCTGCCGACGGCGCCTTCGAGCGACCGAGGTTGGGAGTCGGGCTGGTTGCGATCGTCGCCGCAACGGTGCTGGTGGTGGTGCTGCCAAACGCCGCCCTGCCGGTTCTTGGCGTCGGCATCGCGGCCGTGGTCCTGCGGCATGCGGCCCTGGCGAACCGCGCTTGGGCGGAGCCCGCGACGTGCTCGGCCTGCCGGTGCTGGTCGGCCTGTTCGGTGTCGCGGTCGCGCTCGGCGCGCTCGGGCGCGCCTGGTCAGGCCCGTCATCGCTGCTCGCCCATCTCGGGCCCTGGGCCACCGCTGGAGTGGCAGCCGGCACAACCGTGCTGGTCAACAACCTTCCTGCTGCGTCGCTGCTCTCGGCACGGGCGCTCTCGCATCCGTTCTCGCTGCTCGTCGGGCTCAACATCGGCCCCAACCTGTTCGTCACCGGCTCGCTGGCCTGGGTTCTCTGGTGGCGGTCGGCCCGCACCGTGAACGCCAAGCCGTCGCTCGGCGGAGCGGCTCGGTTGGGGGCTGGTCTCCGCGCCGCTCGCGATTGCCGCAGCGATGCGGTGCTGACCGCGTCCGGAACGCACTGAGGGCCGCCGCGAGGGCCACTGAGAACCGCCGCGAGGACCGCTGAGGGGCGCTGAGGACCCCGCGAGGACCGCCGAGGGGCGCTGACGGACCGCCGAGAGGACTGAGGACGCCGCGAGGACGCCGGAGCACGCGGAGGACGCCGCGAGGCCCCAGCCAGCGCCCAGGAAGCGTTTTCGGTCGTAGGCACGGAAAACGCTTCCCCGGTCCGTGCAGCCCAGAGGCTAAGCGGCGAGGGCGGGCAGGGGATGGCGGTCCGGACTGGTGAACGCAGCCCGCGCGGCGTCGCTGAACAGCAGGGTCGACGAGTAGAAGTGGTCCAGAAGGTTCGGATCGAGCAGCGAGGGGTTGCGCTCGATGAACTCGCCGAAGCTACCCGCGGGCCAGCGCTCACGGTGCACCGCCACGCAGTGCACCCATGCACTCGTCAGCGTGGCGTGGTACTTGTCGGCAGCCCCGTGAGCTGCCGCCACCTGGCGGATCGCCTCGGCGACCATCTTCAGCGCGTCGTCCGGTTCGTGGTCTTCCAGACGCCGCCAGGTGAGCTCAAGATGCTGCCGGTGGCCGAAGCCCTCACCGCGGGCGAGGAGCTCATGCAGGACGGTGCGGCTCATCGTCAAACGAACGCTATCCAACTCCCAAAGGAGCTCGTGAGACAGGCCGGCGCCGATACCGCCAGAGACGGTGCGCCCGGCGGGAAGTAGCCTTCGCGCTCCCATGCTCCACGACCAAATCCGGGAAGTGACCCCCGAAGACCTCGAGCTGATCTGCCGCCACCGTGAGGAGATGTTCCGCGACGCCGGCACGCCGGAGGCCGTGCTTGCAACATGACCAAGCATTTCCGGCCGTGGCTCGCCAGCCGCCTCCAGGACGGAACGTACTTCGGGTACGTGATCAGTTCGGAAGGCCGTCCGATCGCGGGTGTCGGCCTGATGCTGATCGACTGGCCGCCACACCCGCGCACCGACTCAGGCTCAGCGTGGCTACGTCCTCAACGTCTTTGTCGAGCCGGAGTCCGCAGACAGGGGCTGGCCAGTGAGCTGATGCGGCTCGCCGAGGAGGAGTTCGACCGGCCCGGAGCGCAGTTCTCGATCCTCACGCGACCGATAAGGGTCAGCCGCTCTACCGCGACTGGGCTGGGACACGACCTCCGAGATGGCAAAGCCGATTCTGAACTCCGCCGTCGAGCCCGGTAGGGGACTGCGACCAGGGATGCCCCGAATTCTCGTTACAGGCATGTCAGGCGCTGGGAAGTCCACGCTGCTCGCGGAGCTGCAGCGACGCGGGCATGACACTGTCGACACCGACTACGGCAGCTGGAAAAACTCAAACCAGACATGGGATGAGAAGAAGTTGAACGAACTGCTTGCCCGGAGCGAGAGCGTTGTCGTTTCAGGGACGGTCGATAACCAGGGGCAGTTCTACGAGCACTTCGACCAGGTGGTCCTGTTGAGCGCTCCCGTGGAAGTCCTGATCGCGCGGGTTTCGGGCCGCACGAACAATCCCTACGGACGGACCCGGGAGCAGCAGGATGAGATCCGCCGTTACGTCACTGAGGTGGAGCCGCTCCTGCGCGGCGGAGCGACGCTTGAGCTGGACGGCCGGACGCCGGTCCCGGAACTGGCGGACGCGATCGAAGCCCTGCTGTGAGCTGCGGCTAGCCGCTGGACACTCGCCGCCAGCCATAACAGATCGCGGGAGCCCCTTCCTCGTTGTCGCTGCTCGGGGGGCCTGCCTGGGTGAAGCCGTGGGCCTCGTAGAAGGCTCGCGCGCCCAGATTGCTCTCAAACGTCCATAGAGACAGCGCGCTCCTGTCGGCCTTCGCGAGCGCGAGCAGCGCCGCCCCGTGCCCCCGGCGCTGGTGCTCCGGCGCGATGTAGAGCTGTTCGACCCAGTCATCCTGCAACGCCATCACGCCGGCAACTTCGCCACTGTCTGTCGCCACCCACACCTCGCAGGAGGGGATCAGGAACTCCGCGACCCAGGCGCGGACCTCAAGATCGCTGTGCACCGACGGCGGAATCGCGGCCGCCCGGCGGGAACGCAGCAAGACCTCGGCTGCAGCCTCTGCGTCTCCCCCATCCGCACGGCGAAGGATCTGTTCGCTCATTGCGGAGATCAGGCTATCTCGGGCTCGGGCTTGCTGGGACTGCTCCTCGTCACGGGCCGCTTGTGAGCGAGTTGATGCAGCTGCTCAGGTTGTTGTGCAGCGTGCGCTGCTGCGCTTCATCGAGTCCGGCCAGCATCTTGCGGTCGACTTCCGCGGCGGTGCGCGAGGCGGCTCGCAGCTTGCGCTTACCCTCCGCTGTCAGCTGCAGGCGCGTGGCTCGTCCGTCGCCGCGGCGTGAGATGAGGCCCGCATTCTGAAGGCCGGTGGCCAGCTGTTGCATCGCCTGGCGGGTCACGAACGCGCCGCGTGCGAGTTCTGACTGCGAGCGATCCGGCTGCTGGGCAAGCAGCTCCAGACAGGCGTATTGCGCGACGCTCAACCCGTGCGGGCGCAGCTGCTTCTCAAGCGCGCTGTGCAGCGCGGATTGGGCCCGCTTGAGCGCGTATCCGACGGAACTGTCGATATCCACTTGACGCATGTCAAGATCTTGACATAGAATAGCTTTGTCAAGACCTTGACAACTAAGGGAGCTTTCCCATGAGCACGATCATCGGCCCCGACTTCTTGGCGCTTCAAGTTCGCGACCTCGAGCGCGCCGCAGCCTTCTACGAGCAGAACCTCGGCCTCCGACGCGCAGCGAGCTCGCCACCAGGCGCGGTCGTATTCGCCACCGAACCGATCCCGCTCGCGGTCAGAGAGCCGCTGCCCGGAACTGATCTTGACGGCGGCCAGCCTGGCCTCGGCGTGGCGCTGTGGCTACGCGCCCAAGACTCCCAATCCATCCACGACCAGCTCGCGGCGGCCGACGTGCCGATCCTCGCTGAGCCGTTCGACAGCCCGTTCGGACGTACATTCACCTTCCGAGACCCCGACGGCTACAGCATCACCGTCCACGACGCCGGCTAACCGCAGACAGCTGCCGTCGGGTCGACGTTACCGACCGAGTTCGGCGGCGGCGAGCAGGCTCTCGCGGCCGGTCTCGCTCCAGAGCGTCTGGTCGCGATCGGGTCCGACGCTGAGGACGGAGATCGGCAGTTCGATGAACTCGGATATGAACTCCAGTACGGCCTGCGCAGCAGCAGGAAGGTCATCTCAGCGCTGACAGTCGGAGATCTCCTCGTTCCAACCGGGCAGGTAGTGGACCACGGGTCTGGCCTGATGAAGGATGCTTTGGTGATACGGGTAGTCCTGGAACTCGGCGCCATCCGGACCCGGTAGGCGACGGCGAAGCCGATGTCACCGATCCCGGAAAGCACGTCGAGCTTGGTGATCGCAAGGTGCGTGACCGAGTTCAGGCGGGTGAAGTGCCTGAGCGCAACGAGGTCAAGCCAGCCGACGCGGCGTTTACGTCCTGTGTTGGTGCCGGGTGCCGAACTCATGGCCGCGCTCCCCGATCACCGGACCCTCAGTGACCTTGCCCTTCCCCTCATCACCGAACTGAAGGCCAACCACGATGATCGCCGGCATCGAGCAAATCGTACCCGGCTTCGATTATCGACCGGCTGGGTTCGCCTTTTCCAGCTCGGCCTGCGAGACCTGGGTGTAGCCGCCGGGAACCTGGGCGAGCTGCGCGTTCGCAATGTCGGCCGCGGTGGCGGGGCGCCAGGTCTCGGTTGTCACGTCGTTCCCCGCTGAGGGGTTCTGCGCGTCGATCGGCGAGACGCTGAGGCTCTGCACGGGCACGTAGGTTTGTGCGTCGACGTAGAGGGTTGTCGTCCATCCTTGCATTGCCGGGAACGTGAGCTTGATCGTCAATTGACCGTCGACGGTCGCGGTTCCGTCCTGTGTGGCCTCGCCGCTGTCCAGCTCCTTCTTGATCTGCTGGACGTCAGCGGCGAGGTTGGTGGCGCCGGCGTTCTGCGGGCCGGTGTTGTGCGAGACGGCGTAGAGGTGCTGAACCGGGTCGAGGTTCGTGTACTGGTAGTTCACGTTGTTGTCGGCCGGCGTACCGACGATGAACTGGTCGTAGATGTTGGTCCCGCTGGGCGAGACCATCGTGCTCGAGGTGTACTCGACCCCGGACTGGGAGTCGGTGTATGACCAGCTGGTCGCAGTGACGTCCGTTCCCGGATTGCCGTTGCCGCCTGTCTCGACAGTCTCAACGACGTCGCTCTGGCCGAAGCCGGCGAGATGGGCGCGAACCCGTCGAATGATGTAGGCGGTGTCGTGAACCCGCGGGGTTCCCGCCGCGATGCTCGAGCTGTGCGCTCCGAAGGGGCCGGCGAGCCGGCGGTTGACGCCAGCACCGTCGCGACGCCGGCGGCTGCGAGCAGCGGCGGTCCAGCTACGACGGCGCGTCGGGCCGAGCGTCGCCGGGCTGTCCGGCGCGCCCGCTCGGTGAAGCCGCTTGGGACCTCGGTTTGGTCGGTGTGTGTGCGCATGCCCTCGCGCAGTTCGTCGATCAGGAAGCTGTCATTCATCAGGGCTACTCCGTTGTCTTTGCGGTGGTGTTCGTTGTGACTTCGAGGGTCTGCCGGAGTCGTGCGAGCGCGTCAAAGGTCTGGCTCTTGACGGTGCCAACCGAGATCTCGAGTACGGCAGCGGTCTCGGCCTCGCTGAGATCGGTGAGGTAACGCAGTGCGATGACCGCGCGCTGACGGTGCGGGAGCTCGGCGACAGCGGCCATCAGCGCATCGCGTTGCAGCACCGAGGTCTCGAGGTCCTCGACCTCCTCCAGCAATGCGAGCCGTCCGACGGCATCGTCGGCGCGGGATGCACGCTGCAGGCGACGCCACTCGTCGCGCGTAGCGTTGACGACGACTCGCCGCGCGTAGGCGAGCGGGTTATCCAGCCGTGACCAGCGTTGATAGGCGCGGACGAGCGCCTCCTGCGCAGCGTCCTCCGCGCGGTCGCGATCTCCGCTCACCATGAATGCGAGCTTGATCAGCCCGGCGGTGTGCTCGGCAGCGAACTCGTCAAAGCCCGGCCGTTTGCGCCCCGCAAACTTCATCGCGAACTGCTGCCGGTTGATCTCATTCCGGTTCCTTTCCGGGGGCCTGGCCGCCTATCGACGACGCGGTTATGTCCATCCAGACGCCCGGACTCCATCAAAGGTTGGGTCCACGCAGCAATCGCCTGCCCTACGACGACCGATTGCACCAGGTTGGCGATGCGCAGATCGGCAAACACCTGAGTCCCTTGGCCGCGGCTAGAACAGGAGCTCTCGGTGGGGGTGGAGCTGAGCGCGGCGAGGCTTCGGTACAGAGACATGATGGGGCCTCCCATCCGTCGAAATCCCTAGCCTTGGGATCCATGCGCCTGATCGTCGCTCGCTGCTCAGCTATCTACTCCGGTCGCCTGGACACGGTCCTGCCGGAGGCGCTGCGGCTGATCATGGTCAAGCACGATGGCTCGGTGTTGTTGCACGCGGATGCCGGTGGCTACAAGCCGCTGAACTGCAACTCTGGGTACCGACAAGCCCACTAAACGCCTGAGTCGACGGAAGTTGCTCTATGGCTTGCCGCGATCAAGGCGCGAGCTTCCCACGCAAAGCGCGACTCAAGCCACCGCCTACGAGATGTCCGTGGCGCTGGTAGAGCGGGTCGCTCTTGACGTCAATGGTGGCCGTGGAACGAAGGGATGTAGGAGATGCCGATGATTGCGCCCTCCGGTGACTGCAGCCGGGCCACTGTTTGACCCCACGGCTCCTCGCGCGCTTGATGCAACAGCTCGTAGCCCGCTTGCTGGAGCTCGCGTGCTGCTGAGTTGACTGCTGCGGCGTTGGCGACGTCGAACTCGATACTGGTCTGCGGTGTCGGTCGGTCGGCCGGCCATTGCGCGGTCCCGAAGCACGCTTGAGCGGCTTGTGACAGCGGCCAGATGCCGAAGGACTTGCAACCGGCAACATGCTCGCTGTGGAGATATCCGTCACCGCCGAGCGGCAGACCGATCGTGTCGAGATACAGCTTTCTGCTGGCGGGCGGGTCGGGCGTGATGACCGCCACGGTCGAGAGGAACTCGATGTTCATGCCGTCTCCTCGTTCGTGTGTGAGCGACGCCATGATCCAACCAGGTTCCGCTGTCCGCGCGAGGCGCGCTTTTGTGACCGGGCCGCAGATGCTCGCTGAGGACTGAAAGCGGGACTCGCCTGAACCTGCTGACGGCGGAGAGCAGCAGCGCGCTGGCCTCAAATTCGCGAGGCGTAGAGTGCTGTTGGTTCGTGCTTCCGCCACTCTCAGGCAGGGCCGTTGGGGTGACCCCCCGCCTCGGATTTAGCCTGGACCAGGCTGGCGGAGTTCAAAGGCGAGCGCGGGGTTGCGGGCCGGTTCAGACTCCGGTCAGCAGTCCTCGTAGTGTCGTGGCGTAGATCTCGAGAGCGTGGCGCCCGTTGTGGGTCAGGGCGACCGAGGTTCGTGACGCCGGTCCGCTGCCCGTTTTGGCTGTCGCGAGGTAGCCGGCCTCTTCGAGCTTGCGTAGATGCGTGATCAGGTTGCCCGGCGTCAGCTCGATCATGTCCTGGAGGCGTTTGAACGACAGCTGGTCGCCTTCGGGCAGGGTGGCCAGTGCCGCCATGATCTGGAGTCGCGCGGGGACGTGAATCAGCGGGTCCAGCGCGTCGGCGGTCATGCGCCGGTCCGCACCGTGTGTGTCCGAATTCCTGCGTGTCGCCGCGAAGTGCTGATCGCCGCGACGGCCAGCAGCAACGCACAGAGGCCCACGCCGTTGACCAGCCACATGCCCCGGGGGCCGGCAATTGCGCCAACGGCGGCGATCAGCGCGACCAGAACGGCTAGCGCGACTTGTTGCCAGTGCTTGTGGATCGTGGAGCGCGCCGCCCAGATGGCTGCGAGCGCGATCAGGGTTCCGGTCAGGAAAAGGGCCCAGTAGAAGCCTTGGCTGTGGTGGGCGTTGGTCGCGATCGCGATCAGCACCACATAGCAGAGCAACAGCGCCGCAGCCATCGCCACAGCTTCGTTGCGCTGTACCTCCACCGAGCGGCCGCTGATCCCGCCTCGCGCTCGCGAGTAGGCGTAGATGACGGTGGCGATCCGGAGTGCGATAAGGGCGTAGAACACCGCCAGCGACATCGGGCTCGGGCCGGTGAAGGGGTGCTGATGCCGGACGTTCAGCCACACGATCCCAAAGCCTACGAGCGCCACCACGGCGGCTACGAGCGAAACCCACGGCGCCCGGAAGTCCAACGAGCGCCGCGCCTCGGCCTGGGTCTGCGCCAGCAGGCGCGCCGCTTCCCGCGGTTCCATCCTTCGCTCCTCGGGAGTCTCAGATGATCCGGTGTGTGTAGTCATAGCCCGCCTCCCAACTAGAGTTTGTGGTGCAAACCATAGCTGACTTTGTGGGACAAAGTCAAGCCAATTTCAGCATCAACCCCAGAGCGCTCCCACGCGAGGACGTCCCAGCGTGTCATTGGAAAGGAGGTGTCTCGCTAAGGGCACGGACACTGGATCGCCCACTAAACGGCTCGCTGGGGATCTCGGACATCTGGCCCAGTCCGGCGGGCAGACGGCTTCCACGAGCACGGTCGGCCCAAGGCACCGCCGGGACGAGCTGGCTGTCCTCGGTTCTCGAGGCGCCAGCCGTCCCGATCGGTGGGGTCAGCTCACTGGCTGGGTGGACTCGAAGGCACCGCCGGAGGTGTTCCACACGAGCGTCGCGCGGCCTGCGGCGATGTTGACATCGAGGTTGTCGAACAAGTTGACGGGGAACATCGTGGCGATCCCAAACGTGCCGCCTGGGGGGCTGGTGAATGCGTTCACCGTCTCGGTCTCGGTGTTGTTCACGGGTGCGACGGTAACCAGGGCGACCACGAAGGTCCCGGCCGCATCGCCGACGATGCTCTCGGCGCTGACAAAGTCGCTCGTCAGCACCGCCGGGCTGCTCCAGGTGCTGCTCCCCGCGGCTAGTCGCGTTGTCTCCTGCGTCGTGAGCGCCTGGCCTGTCGCGCTCGTGGTGCTCCCTTCGCAGAGGATGACGACGTCACCCGCGCCGTCGATCGCGTTGCCGCCGACAAATCCGCATGGAAGCACCATGGGGGCGCTCCATGTCCCGCTCGCAGAACGAGTAGCCGCCCTGCTGGTGGCGCTGGGGGGCATGTAGGCGACGACCGCCTGGCCCGCGTTGTTCAACGCGACGAAGCTGGTCTGCGGACGGTGGTAGTGGGCGAGAGCCGGACCAATGACGACTGGCGCGGTGAAGCCGCCCAGGATCGTCCCGGAGTCGGCCCAGATGTCGTCGTCGTCGCTCCATGTGATGACCACTGAGCCGGTCGCGTTGACCGCAAGATGGACCGTGCTGCTGCCGGTCGCGTCCAGCGTCTTCACGGCCGACCAGGTGCCGCCTGCCGGCAAGCTCGCGGTGGAGATAGGACCCAGAACGGTCGAGGTAGTGGCCCCTGACCACGCGACGACCGCGTTGCCTAATCCGTCGATTCCGATGATCGGCGCTTGGGCGCCGACGTTGATCGCAGCGACGGTCACTGGGCTGCTCCACGTCCCGCCCGGCATCGCCTGAGTGCTGGCCTCGAGCAGCGGCGCCGTTGAGGTGCCCCCATGCCAGACCATGACAGCCCTGCCGTTGGCCGCGAGCGCGACCGCGGCATCCGTGCCACCGGCGGCGACGGTCACCGGCGCCGACCAAGTCTGTCCTGTGGGGCTCGAGCTGACGCGCGGGCCACTCCCAACCACGGCGATCTGCTCGCCGGCCGCGTTCGCGGCAAAGCTGCCGCTTCCCACCGCAGCGGGTAGCGCAACGGGGGTGGACCAGGTGCTGCCCGCCTGCGCGGGCACTGGCACGGCGAAGCCGCCAACCGCGATGAGTAGCGCGAAGGCGGCGGCGCGGTGAATGAATCGAGGCATGAAAGGTCCTCTCTGTGGGTGCTGCGTCAGGATGGGCGTCTGCGGAACCTCCCCACATTCCCAAGACGCCTCTGGGCTGAAGATCCTTCCGAGCTCATCGAAGAGCGACGCACACCGGCGCGGATTCCACCCCCGTGATCGCCCGCGCTCGAGCCATACCCGCTGTGTCGCGAAGACCGCAGACGACACCGATATTCCGACAGCCTCGTGGCGTAGCGCTTGTCTCCTTTCCGACCACGGACGAGTCCTTTCGACCATCGCGATAAATAGCCCGAGAACCCCGACGTGTGCGTCGTCAGATTTACTTCTGGCCGATGTCGAGTCATTCCGCGTCCGAGGTGCGGACGGAACCGGAGCGTTCTGGAGCTCCCGGGTTTTCGGGGGTAGTGATCGACTCGACGATACCCCGGCTGAGCGACCGATTCCTTTTGCCAGCCGGTGGTCATTACGTGCGAGGGCTCGATGCCACAACGCACATCCATAAAGGAGAGTCATGACTGCCAGCAGATCAGTGCCATCCAGGAGGACGAGGTCGCTGTGAGGGCGGTGCTCGACATCGTCTACGCCGCGTGGGCCGACAACGACGCGGATGCTTTCGTCGCGCCTACGCGCGGATGCAACCGCCATCCACTCGGGCACGGTGATGGCGGATCGAGACGCGATCCGCACCGTTATGGCCGCAGGATTTCAGGGGCCGCTCAATGGTTCGCGCGGTTTGCACGAGGTGCAGAGCATCCGCTTTGTTGGCCGGGACACCGCGATCGTGTTCAGCAAGGGCGTGATCCAGTTCGCCGGTCAGGCCCAGCCGGCTGCGGAGAGCGGACGCTGGACGGCTGGGTGCTGTCAAACCACGATGGGACCTGGCGCGTGGCAGCGTTCCACAACTGTCCTGAAACCTAGGCTGACCAAGTGGTCCTAGAGCCTCCTTCATCGGTGAGAATGCCGAGTTCACGCGCTTGGCGGAGCCGTTCCGCGCGAGCTGCGCGCACACTGCTACCGCGTGCTCGGCTTGGTGGAGGAGGCCGAGGACGCGCTGCAGGAGACGTACCTGCGGACATGGCGTGCTTCGGGCGTTTCGAAAGACGCTCGTCGTTGCGGGTCTGGCTGTGCCGGATCGCCACCAATGCCTGCTTGACTGCCCTCCAGCAGGCCAGCCTCCGAGCCTTGCCGTCTGGACTGGCCGCTCGCAGACAACAAGCGACACGGACGCGTGGGCGCTGCCGCGCACACGCAAGCAGGACTGGCCACAGGCGATCAAGAGACCCGTATCCGCCAGATGCGACATCATCGACCGCGGCGAGAACGCGTTAGGGACCGGTTTCTCCCCCAGAGTCGCGAACAGGCCACCTACGCGTGCAGACACGAATGCGGGTCTCGCGGGCGGTTGCGTCTCTTAACCGCTGTAAATTCGCCGGCGGCTTGAGGTTCCCGGGGTCGAGTTTAGGCGGCTGTGACCTCCTCGTCGAGCGTGTCGCGATCGAGCTGTTGGTATTTGATTCGGTAGAGGTGTTGGCGGTCGACATCGGTGAACGTCGCGCCGTTTGAGGCGTGGGTGATGAACAGGTCGAGGACGGCGAAGACGAGTGAGAGGCAGCTGCTCTCGCCGGGGAAGCGGCCCATCACTTTGGTGCGCCGGCGGACCTCACCGAGCGAGCGTTCCAGGAGGTTGGTTGACCGCCACCGCTCGCGGTGGCGCAGCGGGTAGCGGAGATGCACGACGAGGGCGTCGAGGTCCTCGGCCAGGCAGCGGGCGGCCGATTCGAAGCCACGAGATTCGAGCTCTGAGATCAGGACCTGCAGCCGCAGCTTGCCGTCCTTGACGATGTGGCGTCGGTGAGCGCCGCCCAGTAGTTGAACCGGACCCGGTCCTGCTCTGCCTTGGGGAGCTTCGCCAGCAGGTTGCGCAGGCGGTGAACGCAGCAGTGCTGACGGTCAGCCCGCGGCCAGATCTCACCGATCGCTGAGATCAGCCCGGGGGCGCCGTCGGCGACGACCAGTTGTGGTGCGGCCAGGCCGCGGGTCATGAGATCACGCCCGAGCTCGAGCCAGTCCTCCTTCGATTCACGGGCGCCGAGCTGCACCGCGACCAGCTGCCGGTGGCCGTTTTCATCAATGCCCCAGGCACAAATCACGCCTTCCTTCGGGCCGCTGGGACGGACCGGGAGGAAGATCGCGTCGAGGAACAGCACGACGAGGTTGGTGTCATAGAGCGACCGGGCCTTGAACGCTTCGAAGCGCTCGTGCAGCTCCGCGCAGATCCGCGCGACCGTCGAGCGCGACAGCTTCCCGAGCCCGACCTCCTCACACAAAGACTCGATGTCACGCATCGACAGGCCCCTGACGAACCCGCCGATCACAAGCGCCTTCAACGGGTCGGTGCGGAACAGGCGTTTGCAATGCCACTTCGGGAACAGCTTCGACACGAACGGCACCGTCGTGTGCCGGGCCTGCGGGATCTGGACCTCAAGCTCACCCTCCCCGGTCTGCAAATGCCGGGGCCGGAACCCGTTGCGCAGAGCGGCCTCATAGTTCTTCAGGCCGCGCTGCACGCTCGGGGCGGCGCTCATAGCGAGCACGACCGAGCCAGGTGTCGAACTCCTCCTCGACCGCCCGCTGAATGATCAACCGGGCACCAAGCCGGGCGAGGTCACCGAGCATCTTCTGCGGGTCATCGACCATGCCCTTCCCAAGCAGCCGGTCGATCTCAGCTTGTATCTCCGCCGACGGCGGTAGGGTGCGTCTCACGGCGTAGGCCTCCTTCATGGTCTTGCAGGACTTGAGGGAACCTACGCCGTCTCTCTGACAGCACCGCCCAGCTATTTACAGCAGTCCTGAGACGCAACCCCGAGGCAAAGACGTGTTTCGCAATTGAGCGTCGCTCGGCGGGGTGACGGACCGGCGACATGTAGATCGTGCGGGAGCACCGGGGCGAAGCGACGGCCCGCTCTGCGACAGGATCCGAGAATCCTTTCCAAATTCGAGCTCATTTTCAATGTGATCAGAGCCCCGTCCGCCTGTCGCATAGCCTCGGAGTGGATGCGCCTTATCGTCGCCCGCTGCTCCGCCACCTACTCCGGCCGGCTCGACACGGTCCTTCCCGAGGCCCTGCGGCTGATCATGGTCAAGGCCGACGGCAGCGTGCTGCTGCACGCGACGCCGGCGGCTACAAGCCGCTGAACTGGATGACGCCGCCCACGGTGATCGAGGAGGAGGGCGAGCCGCTGGAGCGGATCGTGGTGCGCAAGCACGCCGGCAAGACCGAGGATCGGCTGGAGATCATGCTGACCGAGGTGCTCTCCGACGTGACGCACGACATGGGGCTGCCGGAAGAGGATGCGGGACTGGCCAAGGATGGAGTCGAGGCACATCTGCAGGAGCTGCTGGCCGAGCAGCCGCACTGGTGCGGCGAGGGGCTGCGGCTCGTCCGGCGCGAATGGCCGACCGACATCGGCCCGGTCGACCTGATGTGCCGCGACGCCGATGACGAGTGGGTCGCGGTCGAGATCAAGCGGGTCGCGACGATCGAGTCGGTCGAGCAGATCACGCGCTATCTCGAGCGGCTGCGCACGGACACGCAGTTCGCGAGCTGCCGCGGGATCCTCGCGGCGCAGACGATCAAGCCGCAGGCGCGGGTGCTAGCGGAGTCGCGCGGGATCGCCTGCGTCGAGGTCGATCTCGCGGTTCTGCGTGGCGAGCGCGAGCCCGAGCTGCGACTGTTCGCAGCATGAGCGATCAAGCAGCCGTCTTCACCGAGCGCCGCGAGCGCGTACTCGTCGTCACCCTCAACCGCCCTGAGCAGCGCAACGCGATCAACGCGGATGTGGCACGTGGCGTCGCCGACGCACTGGAGCAGCTCGACGCCGACGCGTCGCTGTCGGTCGGGATCGTCACCGGCGCAGGCGGATACTTCTGCGCCGGGATGGACCTCAAGGCATTCGCTGCCGGCGAGATGCCGTGGGTCGAGGGCCGCGGCTTTGGCGGGATCGTCGAGCGGTCGTCCGACAAGCCGCTGATCGCGGCGATCGAGGGTTTCGCCGTGGCCGGCGGGCTCGAGGTCGCGCTCGCCTGTGACCTGATCGTCGCCGCGAAGGGCGCCAAGCTCGGCATCCCGGAAGTCAAGCGCTCACTCGTCGCCGCCGGCGGCGGCCTGCTGCGTCTGCCGCGACATGCTTCCCCGCAACATCGCCAACGAGCTGGCACTGACGGGCGATCCGATCAGTGCTGAGCGCGGCTACGAGCTCGGGCTTGTCAATCGCGTAAGCGAGCAGGGTGGAGCGCTCGACTTGGCGCTGGAGCTGGCGGCGACGATCGCCGCGAATGGACCGCTCGCGCTGGCCGGCAGCAAGCGCATCCTGCGCGAGTCCCGCGACTGGTCGCAGAGTGAGGCGTTTGAGCGCCAGGCGTCGATCTGGCAGCCGATCTTCGCCTCCGAGGATGCGCGCGAGGGCGCAACCGCATTCGCGGAGAAGCGCGCCCCGGTCTGGCAGGGCCGCTAAGCCTCGCCGAAGGCGGTCGCGACGATAGAGCGCGGGCCTCCATCGTCCCGATGCTCGCAAAGGTAGATGCCCTGCCAGGTGCCGAGGGCCGGGCGACCCTGGGCAACAGGCAGCGTCAGCGTCGAGCCGAGCAGTGAGGCCTTGATATGGGCCGGCATGTCGTCGGACCCCTCGAGCGTGTGAGTCCAGAAGGAAGCGCGTTCCGGGACCGCGTCGTCGAACCAGGACTCGAAGTCGCGCCGGACATCCGGCGACGCGTTCTCGTTGAGCGTCAGCGACGCCGAGGTGTGCTGGATCAGCAGGTGCATGAGGCCGACGCGGATCTGGCCGAGATCCCCCATGCCGTCGAGAATGTCGCGCGTGATCAGGTGAAAGCCACGTGGCCGTGGCGCCAACGTAATCCGTCCCTGTACCCAGATCATCACCCCAGCATAAGAAGCGCCGCGCTAATCTCGCACGGTCGGTCTCTCGCGATCACCGGGGGAATGCGGTGACCGGCCCTATGACTGCTCCGATACGACGACACCGATGGCGGATGGTTGCCTCCGCACTCGCGGCCTCTGGCGGGGTTGCGCTTGCTCTCACCGGCAGCGCCACCGGAAGCAACATCACGCAGTTGCAGTATCAGCTCGGCAACACGAAGTCGCAGCTGAACAGCGCGACCCAGCACGTGATGAGCATCGCCGCCCGAATCGGCGAGCTCAACGGCGAGGTCGCGTCGCTCGACGACCAGATCCAGCTGGTGCAAAAGCGTGAGGCCGCCGCCCGCGAACGGCTCGCCGCCTATCAGGCAAAGCTCGCGACCGCCAAGGTGGCGGTCGGGCACGAACGGCACCTTCTACGACATCTGCGGCGGCTATTGGGACGTGCCCGCAGGGCCCTGGCCGCCGAGCTCGTGAGCCAGTACGAGCAACCCCAGCAGTCGCTTGTGTCGGTGATCGTCACCTCCTCAGGCTTTCAGCAATTGCTCGACTCGTTGGAGTACCTGTCGGCGGCGAGGCACAAGGAGCAGTCGATCGTCAGCGTCACCCGCGCCGCCCGCAGCCACGCCCGGGCAACCACAGCACGACTTACCGCGCTGCAGCGCGGTGACGCCACAGCCGCAGGCGATGCCCAGACACAGACCAGTGCGTTGGCGGGCATGGACGCACTGCTCAATTCGCGGGAGACGGCTCTGGCCGACGCCCGCGCCGCCCAGAGCGCGGCGTTGGCTGCGTCCAAGGCCCGTGGAGCGCAGCTGCAGGCGGCGATCGCCACAATCCAGAAGCAGGTCCAGGCGGCTCAGCAGGCCGAACGGACGATCAGCTACACCGGTGGCAATGGGCTTGGCGCATCAGGCGGCTGGGCGATCCCCTACGCGATCGTGCTCTGCGAGTCTGGTGGCCAGGACCTCCCGCCCAATCGCGCCGGCGCCTCGGGGTATTACCAGATCATTCCCAGCACCTGGCACGACTTCGGCGGAGCGGGTCCGGCGGCCTACCTCGCACCGAAGTCCGAGCAGGACGCCGTGGCGGCCCGTATCTGGAACAACGGAGCGGGCGCCTCCAACTGGGCGTGCTCCGCGATTGTTGGCGTGACCTAACCGCCGCCTCGCACACCGCAACTATCTTCAGGATGTGCGGTATCTGGGGATAACCGGCGCGTGTGGCGCCGGCAGGAGGCGGTTTGCGCTCTGCGCTTCTGTGGTGGTGTGCGCTCTGCTCTCGGCCGGCGTGCGCGCCGGCGACGCCAGAGCCGCGCTGACCTGGAACGCCTCCCCTCTGATCGTGGATGTCGGGAGAGCGCTGACGGCAGTCAGCTGCCCGTCAGCCTCGACGTGCGTCGCCTCGGCCGGGAACCAGGAACTGGCGTTCAATCCGAACAGGTTCAAGCGCCCGCGGCCGCACACGCTCTTCAGTGGCCGCGGCTTGAACGTGGAAGGCCTGTGGTGCGCCGCGAGCGCACTCTGCGTGGGGATCGACTTTCAGAGCACGGCCGGCTTCAATCCGGGCAAATTTGCCACCAAGGCGGCCACACGGATCGAGTCGGTCGCCGGCGAGGGCCTGGTCGGCGTCCGCTGCCCGGCGCGCGGCGAGTGTGTCGCTGTGGACAGCTTCGGCGGCGGCATCACCTACGACCCCGTGACCCACCGGATCCTCAAGCGTCGCTTCAGCATCGATGGCAACGAGCGGCTCACCGCACTCGCCTGCCCCTCGGTGTCCGAGTGCACCGCGCTCGATGACGACGGCAACCAGATCACGTTCCAGCCGCGGACAGGACGCCGGTTGAGTGGCTTTCAGGTCGATACTGCGGTAGGGCTCGACGCAGCATCGGGCGACTCCGACAACGAACTCGACGCCGTCTCGTGCCCGACCACGAAGCTGTGCGCGGCGGTCGACACGCTTGGCAACATCGTCACCTTCAGCCCCCAGTCGACCAGCGCGGGCAGTGCCTTCGCGACGACGAGCGTTCAGGCAGATCCTGGCAACTCGCTGTCGGCGATCAGCTGTAAGCCAAGTGGCCTGTGCGTGGCCGTCGACCGAAGCGGAAACGCGGTCGCGGGGTCGGCGAGCTCGCAGTCCTGGCAACTGCAGGCCGTCGACCCGGGGCATGCGTTCAACTCGGTTGCATGCCCGACCAACACCGAATGCATCGCCGCGGACAACAGGGGCGACGCCTTCCGGCTCCGCCCGATCCCCTTTTAGCCTCGCCGCCGGGCTCAGCGCTCGCCGGGCTTGGCAAGCGGGAACTGCGAGACCGGACGGACCAGGTCGAGCGCCGTCGTGACGATCCGGTTCTGCTCGCGCGAGTGCGCGGCCGGATAGCCCTCTCCGGAGGCAGCGCGCTCGGGGCGCCCGACATAGCCGAGCCTCAAGTGCTCGGGGAGGATCTGCTGTAGGCGCGGTGACATGTGGGCGCGCGCGCCCATGTTGCGCGGCTCCTCCTGCACCCACACGACCTCCTCGAGGTTCGGGTAGCTGGCGACCAGCGCGAGGATCTCCTCCTCCGGGAAGGGATAGAGCATCTCCACCCGTCCGATCGCGACGCCGGGCGTCTCCGCATGCAGCGGGTTGCCGATGATGTCGTAGTAGATCTTGCCGCTGCAGAGGATCAGGCGCGTGACCTGCTGCGGATCGATCCCGGGCTCCGCGAGCACCGGCTGGAAGCGGCCGCTGGTCAGATCCTCGACGTGGGAGGCGGCCGCCGGCAGGCGCAGCAGGCTCTTCGGCGTCATGATCACCAGCGGACGCTGCTGCGCGATGCGCGCCTGGCGGCGCAGCAGGTGGAAGTACTGAGCCGGGCGTCGTCAGGTTGGCGACGCGGATGTTGCCCTCGGCGGCGAGCTGCAGGAAGCGCTCGAGTCGGGCCGATGAGTGCTCGGGACCGGCGCCCTCGTAGCCGTGCGGCAGCAGCAGCGTCAGGCGCGAGGTCACGCCCCACTTCGCGAGGCCCGCGACGATGAACTGGTCGATCATCACCTGCGCGCCGTTGGCGAAGTCGCCGAACTGCGCCTCCCACATCACCAGCGTCTCGGGCGCCTCCTGCGAGTAGCCGTACTCGAAGCCGATGCACGCCATCTCCGACAACGGGCTGTTGTGCAGCTCCATCGTCGCCAAGCGCGCCCGGCAAGTGCTGGATCGGGCTGTGCTCGCGGCCGGTCTTCGCGTCGTGCAGGACCAGGTGGCGCTGGCTGAACGTGCCGCGCTCGGTGTCCTGGCCGGTCAGCCGCAGCGGGATCCCCTCATTCGAGCAGTGTCGCGAAAGCCAGCGACTCCGCGTGGGCCCAGTTGATGCCGCCGTGCTCCTGACCGAACGCCTTGCGACGCTCGGCGAGCTGGCCTGCAAGCTTGCGGTTGATCTCGAAGTCCTCGGGAGTGGCGAGCAGCTCCTCGTTGAGGATCTGCAGCTTCTCAGCATCGACAGCGGTGTTGACCTCGGGCGCGACGCCACTGTCCAGCTTGTACTCACCGGTGGCGTGCTCTCCGACGCGGTCCTTGGCCGCGGCGAGGCGCTCCTTGATGCGGTTGTGGTGCTCGGTCAGCACCGCCGCCGCCGCATCCGTCATCGCCTTGGCTTCCTGCCTCGGTGATCACGCCCTCGGCGATCATCTGCTTCGCGAACAGCTCGCGCACGGGCTCGTGCTTCTTGCACCTGTGCGTACATCTCGGGCTGCGTGTAGAGCGGCTCGTCGCCCTCGTTGTGGCCGTGGCGGCGGTAGCCGATCAGGTCGATCATCACGTCGTGGCCGAACTCGCTTGCGGAAGGCGAACGCCAGCCGCACCGCCGCTGACGCAGGCCTCGACGTTGTCGGCGTTGACGTGGATGATCGGCACGTCGAAGCCCTTCGCCATGTCAGAGGCGTAGGTCGTCGAGCGCGAATCCTCCGGATCGGTCGTGAAGCCGACCTGGTTGTTCTGGATGATGTGGATCGTGCCGCCGACGGTGTAGCCGTCGAGCGCCTGCAGGTTGAGCGTCTCGGCGACCACGCCCTGGCCGGGGAAGGAGGCGTCGCCGTGAAGCACGATCGGGACCGCGGCATCGGTGTCCTGGTTGGCGTGCGCGCCCTGGCGGTTGGTCTGTGCGGCGCGGGTCGCGCCCGAGACGACCGGCGCGACGAACTCCAGGTGGCTCGGGTTGGACTCGAGCCTGACGATCAGCGACTCGCCGCTCGGCAGCTGGAAGGTGCCCGAATACGCCGTGGTGGTACTTGACGTCGCCGGTGCCGCCATCGGGGATCGTGGTGATCGCATCGAGCGTGTTGGCGCCCTCGAACTCGGCGAACAGCGACTCGTACGGGCGCCCGAGGTTGTGCGCGAGCACGTTCACGCGGCCGCGGTGCGCCATGCCGACGACGACCTCGCGCGCGCCGTACTGGCCGGAGAGCCGACGATCTCATCGATCATCGGCACGGTCATGTCGATGCCCTCGACCGAGAAGCGCTTGGCGCCGAGGTAGGCGCGGCCCATGAAGCGCTCGAACGAGTCGACGGCGGTCAGGCGCTCGAGCAGCTGCTTCTGCTCCTCGGCGCTGAGCGGCTTGCGGTAGGTCCCGGACTCGATCGCCTCGCGCAGCCACAGCCGCTGCCGGTGCGAGGCGATGTGCTCGATCTCATAGGCGATCGGTCCGCAGTAGGTCTCGCGCAGGTAGCGGGAGCGCCTCCTCCAGCGTCGTCGCCCGGCACGTACATCCGCAGGATCCGCGCCGGGATCTGCGCCATCAGCTCGGGCGTCAGCCCGACGTTGGCCGGATCCAGCGCCGGGTCGCCCCGGGCGCGCGGCCGAGCGGATCGAGCTGCGCCGCCAGATGGCCGTGCATCCGGTAGGCCTTGAGCACCGAGGTCGCGGCCTGGACCGCCTGCAGCAGCTCCTCGCTGGGGGCGGTGCGGCTGCTGCTGTGCGCTGCTGGGCGTGGGCGGGACCAAATCCGCAGCAGCCGGCGGTGCGGCGGGCGCAGCGACGCTCGGTGCCGGACGCGGCCGGCAGCGCCGGCAGGCTCGCGCCGAGCGCGCTGAACACGGCCTCGTAGAAGCCGTGCTCGCCCTGCAGGTACTCCTCGATCACCTTCAGGAAGCGGCCGGACTCGGCGCCCTGGATGATCCGGTGGTCGTAGGTCGAGGTCATCGTCATGACCTTCTCGGCGCCGATCTGCGCGCCGATCGCCTCGAGGCCGACGGGGTAGGAGATCGAGCCGGTGGCGACGATCGTGCCCTGCCCGACCATCAGCCGCGGCACCGACGCGACCGTGCCGATCCCGCCGGGGTTGGTGAGCGAGATGTTCGCCGCCGGTCAGGTCGTCGGCGCTGAGCGTGTTGGTGCGGGCCTTCTCGACGAGCTCGTTGTAGGCGTCGAGGAACTGGCTGGAAGCTCAGCCGGCCGGCGTCGCGGATCACGGGCACCATCAGCGTGCGGCTGCCGTCCTTCTTCTCGACGTCGACCGCGAGCCCGAGGTTCACGCGCGCCGTCGTCGACGCGGTAGGGCGCGCCGCCGGACTGCACGAAGTGGTGGGCCATGACCGGCATCTCGTCGGTCGCCGCCTTGGCGATCGCGTAGGCGATCAGGTGCGTGAAGGAGACCTTCTGGCCGGCGTCCTTCAACTGCTTGCGGCGCGCATCGAGCGTCGTGACGGTGAGCGTGCGGAACGAGGTCGCGGTCGGGATCGAGCGGCTCTCGTCCATGTAGCGCGCGAGCGCCGCGCCGCCGCCCTTGATCTTCTCGGCGCCCTCCGGCAGCTCGACCACGTTGGCCGCGGCGGCGAGCACGTCGTCCTTGGTGACGCGGCCACCGCGGGCGCTGCCGGCCACGCCCGCGAGGTTCACGCCGAGCGCCGGCGGCGACGCGCTGGGCGATCGGGGTCGCGGCCTTGGCGGACTGCGGCGGCCGGAGCCGGAGCGGCCTGCGGCTGATCGCTTCAGGCGGGGCGGTGCCGACAGCGGGAGCCAGCCCCCGCAGAGGCGCCTGCGCCAACCGCCATCCGCGCGATGACCTGGCCGACGCCGACGGTCGTCGCCTTCCTCGAAGAGGATCTCGGTGATCGTGCCGTCGGCCGGAGCCGGCAGCTCCATGTCGACCTTGTCGGTCGAGATCTCGACGACCGTGTCGCCGTCCTTGACCGCGTCGCCGACCTTCACGGCCCACTCGAGGATCGTGCCCTCGGTGACGCTCTCGCTGCCCGCCGGGGTGACGATGTCGACGACCTCGGCAGCCTCGGCTGCTGGGCTGCCTCGCTGTGCCGGCCAGCGCTGCGGCGCTCAGGTGCCGCAGCGCGCACCGTTGCCGTTGTCCGTTAGATCGCGATCTCGGCGAGCGCGGCTGCCGACGCCGACGGTGTCGCCCTCGGCCGCGTAGAGCTTGACGATCGTGCCCGAGACCGGGCGAGGGCACCTCGGCGTCGACCTTGTCGGTCGAGATCTCGACGAGCGTCTCGTCGGTCTCGATCGAATCGCCCTCCTGCTTGTGCCATTCGAGGATGGTGCCTTCGACGACGGAGTCGCCCATCGCCGGCATCACAACCTGGTAAGTGCCTGTCTCAACGGCCATTGAAGCTTCTGTCCTCGTAGGTTAGCCAGTCGCGAGCTGTACGCGGCCCGCCGGCGCGATCTCGTAGATGAATCCGGCCGTGCCCATGAACGGTCCCAGCCCGCCGAGCACCGCGACCGTCACCGCCAGCCAGAAAGGGATAACACGCCAGCGCACGGCTGCGATGCAGACGAGCGACATCGCGATCCACAGCAGCCCGTGCGAGAGGCCGAGGATGAAGGTCGCGGGCTCGGGGTTGCCGAGGACGAAAGCGCAGAGCAGCAGGGCCAAATAGATGCACGAGTGAAAGCACGAGACGGACTCCAGCCTGCGGAAGGTGACGATGCGCGTGAACAGTGATTGCCGCGGGCGGACCACAGTTCCGATGCCTCAGCGCGCTTGCCAGCAGCGCGCCATCGCTGCGCAGCGGCGCGTCGGCCTCGGCGGGCCAGCGCGTCGACCTCGGCCGGCCACCAGGCGAACTCGTCGTGCTCGTCGTCGGGGCTGACGGTCGCACCCGGCGGCAGCCACGCCTGGCCGACGAGCATCACCATCCGATTGCGCCAGGCGGATCAGCGCCTCGACCTGGAGGCGCTCGGGCTCGACGCTCCACTCCTCCTCGAGCTCGCGCGCGAGCGTGTCGGTCGGGTTCTCGTCGACCTCGACCGAGCCGCCGGCGCCGAGCGCCCAGCGCCCAGCCCAGGAGGCGACCCAGCCGCCCGCCGGCCCGCCAGCCAGCTGCCCTCCGAGTCGCGCACGATGCAGAGCGCCGAGATGCTGTCGCCGGCGTCGGCGCGACAGCAGCCGCAGCGCCCAGCGGATCGGTTGCAGCTCGAGCCGCAGCCCGTCGGCCGTCTGCTCGAAGCTGACCATCCGCGCGGCGAGCCCGTCATAGCTCGGGCGAGCCGCGCTCGGCGCAGCCTGTCGAGCAGACGGTCGGCCTCCGCGCGTGGCCTCGGCGCCAGGCTCGAACGCGTCGCCACGCCAGGCGATCTGGATGTCGCCTGGCTGCCAGGGCCCGCGGGCCAGGATCTCGGCGGAGGGGGCCACGGCGCTAACGGTACCGGCGCCACGCCGGAGCGCTGTCACCGTGGCCCAGCCGGATCTACGCCTTGTGCTTCTTCGCCGTGCACCAGGCGTTGGCCGGAACGCCCTTGCACGGGTTGGGCATCGTCGGCAGGTTATGCGGCAGCGGCTTCATCACGACCTTCTTCACGCGCGGGTAACCGGGCTGCCCGATCGGGCAGAAGCCGGGGCCGAGCGCCTCGGTGTCGCAGGCCGCCTGCAACAGGAACTGCTCGTTGGGATCGGCAGCCGAGCTGGCGGGCGCGGCTCCCGTGCCGCACTGGGCGTTGGTGGTCTCGAGGTTGGCCGGTGAGCTCGTGAGCGTGCCGCCGGTGTCGACGTTGCCGGAGTAACAGTTGATCGGGTTCCCGCCCAACAGCGTCAGCTCGGCGAAGTCACCGTTGGTGGGGTTGCCGTAGTACCCGTCGTGGGTGAAGGTGTTGCCGATCAGCGCGTTGCCCCAGTCGTCGTACATGCAGTTGATCGTCTGGATGCCGAACAGGTTGTAGTTCGATGGTTCCGCCGTGGCAGTTCATGCCTGCTGCGATCACGTTCGCCGGCGCCGTCCCGCTGTCCGGGTAGGGCTGGAAGACCACACCCCATGCGCCGTTGTTGATGAACTTGTTGTCCATCACGGTGTCGTTGCGGCCCTCGAACGAGGCGCCGGTGCCGACCGGGCCGGCGGCCGCTGAGCCCTGCGCCGGCACGTTCGGGTTGTTGTTGTTCTCGAACGTGTTGTCGTACAGGATCCAGCAGGTCGGCGCGCCCGGCGATCTGCGGCTTGACGCCCGCGGGGCAGGCACCGTCCTGCGGCGACGGCCAGTCGCTGTTGTTCTGGGAGTTGGTGTCGAACCCGTCCTGGTTGTTGTCGAACATGTTGTGCTCGATCAGCATCGAGCCGCCCGAGTTGGTGCCGGAGTAGCCGATCGCGTTGTTCTCGGCCTGGCTGTTCTCCAGGATCTGGTTGCACTGGTCGTTGCAGCCACCGATGTAGAAACCGGAGTCGTTGAAGTTCGAGGCGTAGTCGTGGTCGAGCACCCCGCCGCTCCAGTCACTGGTGAACACGCCGTAGGTGGCGTCTCTGCGCTCGGTCTTGTCGAAGTAGGTGGAGGTTGCCGACAGATACGACCCGACGTAACTGCGGCCGTGGATGTGGCCACCGCCCGCGCCGCCGTTCCACCAGATCTCGTTGCCGGTATCGCCGGTGCCACCGAGGAAGTTGCAGGTGGTCAGGTTCTGGATCCAGACGTTGTCAGCCTTCCACGACCTCGATTCCCTCGAGCCCGATCGTTCCGCCCTTGGTCTTGGGTCCGAAGTTCTGCGCCGACTTCTTGCTGCTGCACAGCGGGGTGCCGGGCTTGGTGCCGTCGACGATCACCTTGTTGCGGTTCATGCCGCGCACGAAGACGTTGCGGCTTTGTGATCAGCACGCCAGCCGGAACGTCGGAGTTGCCCTTCGGCGCCTTGTAGGAACTCGTCTTGTAGTCCCCCGGCCCGATCAGGACCCAGTCTCCGGGCTTCGCGGCATCGACCGCGGCCTGGATGGTCGTGTACTTGCCGTGGATGCCCTTGTAGGTGCCGACCAGCAGCACCTTGGCGGCTCGCGCCGCTTGCGAGCAGCGCCAGGCTCAGCGCGAGCACCGCGCCGACCACCCCGATTCTTGAGAACCTGCTCATACCTCTCCTCCTGAAGACCCTGCTTCTACCGATGAAGCTCTTGGGTCACGTGATGAGCTGGCCAGCGGGACCGAGTGCGTCCCATTGACCGCCGAACTGCTTGATTCCGATATTGATGACCGAGGTCTGCGCGCTGTAGGCGAACTTGTAGGTGTGAAGCGGCCAGCCGGCGTAGGTGACGACCTTCAGCTTCCCCTTGTAGGGGGTCGTGCCGAGCAGGTTGACGTCGACGCCGGGCCCGGCCACCGGGCGCCCGGTGGTGGTCACGGGCGGCCAGTCGGTCAGGCACGACTTGATCCTGATGCAGAGCTTGAGCGAGTTCTCCTCACGCGGAAACATCATCAGCACGTAACCACGGCCGTTGGTCAGCACCTGACCGGCCAGCGTGTTGCTGATCTTGATGTGCGCGGTCCCGGCCTGTGCGGCCGCAGACATAACAAGCGACAAAAATGCCGCCGCTAGGATCGCTGCCCAGCTTCTCTTGCACCTACTCCCGATCATTGATTTCGGGAGGTTAGGGCCTCTCGCGGGAGTTTCCGCTGGTCTGAATGCGCCATAAGGAACCCATAACAACAGAGACTCTCACCAGGCGCCGGTTCCTTGCCGGAGCCGGTGCCGTCGCCTTGGCCGGGCTGCTGACGGCCGTCTCAGCGCGTCGGGCGGCGGCCGACGCGAGCATCCCGGCGGTCGCCCTCGGCAGCCAGCCGACCGGCCTGCCGGTTCGCCAGCACGCGTGGGCACACTGGCTGCATCGAGACGAGTTCGGCAACCCACTGGCACCGCAATTCGACAGGCTGCTGTTCTTCAACGTCCGCGGCCGGCCCACCCCGGCCTACGCCGCGCTGCTGGAGTCGCGGCTGCGGACGCTCGAGCGCGCCTTCCGGTGGGGCCCTGACGGGCTGCTGTTCACCGTCAGCTACGGCCCCGATTACTTCACCCGTGTACTGGGGGTCGCCTCACCCGTCCCACGCGCAACGAGCCTCTCGAGCTTCGAGTCTCCGGCGATCGACAGCTTCCACGTGTGCCTGCATCTGGCCTGCGACGACGAGCACCGGCTCGAACAGATTGAGACGGCCCTCGTGCGCGGCCGCCCGCTCGCCGCGGCGCCGGGCGCCGATCTCTCGCTTGCCCCGATCCTGATCTGGCGCGAGACCCGCTCCGGGTTCACCGGCCGCGGACTCCCTCACGCTCGCCAGCACGTGGCGGGGATCCCGCCCGAGAGCCCGGTGCCGGAGCAGTCACCGCTGTTCATGGGCTTCAAGTCGGGGCTGCGCAAGAACCAGGCGAGTGAAGACGATGTGACGATCGCGGAGGGCCCCTTCGCCGAAGCGACGACGATGCAGGTGAGCTACATGCGGCTGCAGCTCGACGGCTGGTACGGCAGCCTCTCGCCGGCCGAGCGGGTAGCGCGCATGTACTCCCCGCAGACCACGGTGCGGGCGGCCGAGCGGTTCACCACGGACGCCTCCGGCAACCCGAACAAGATCACGCAGGCGATCACCCACTACGGAGTCATAGGCCACGCCCAGGCCTCTGCTCAGGCGCGGCGTCACAACCGCCCGGTGATCATCCGCCGCGACTTCAACACCGTCGACGGGGGCCATGCCGGGCTGCACTTCGTTTCCGTGCAGCGCTCGATCCAGGATTTCGTCGCCACCCGAAACGCGATGAACGCGACCGGCGCGCACAACATCAACCGGCAGATCACCGGCACAGCCAACAACGGCATCAACGCGTTCATCGACGTTCGCCGCCGCGCCAACTACGTGATGCCATCGCGCGCGGACAGGTCGTTTCCGCTGCTGGCCGACTAGGGCATTAGGTACACATCGATTGCCGAATGTATGTGTTAGGGGTGTGATGGGACGAATGCATGGCCGCCAAACGACCCGAGTTCCGAGCCGCTTCCGAGCGGCTCGACTGTCGTTGGGGCTGGCGAGTCTCGGCGCCGTTCTGGCCATCACAGGCCCATTCGCGAACAGCCTGGCCAGCGCTCGCGGTGCCGACGCGCGCAGCGCCACTGTTCGGACCAGTTCGTCCGGCAGCCCGGAGGCGACCAGCAGCGGTCCTCGGCGCCCATCCGCACGCTCCGCTCGCAGCAGCACGCGCCTGCGCGGCAAACAGTCCACGGCCAGCTGCCCGTGGCTCAATCAGTCGCTTCCGTTAGGCACACGCGTGAACATGTTGCTGTCGCACATGAGCTTGGCCAACAAGGTCGCCGAGATGTACATCAACGAGCCGACGACCACCGGTCCGGATGCGGGTTATGAGGGCTTCGTGTCGGCTCAGCCGACGCTCTGCATCCCCCCGCTTGTCGAGCAGGATGGTTCGGTCGGAGTGGCTTACGGCGCGACCGGGGTGACGCAGCTGCCGGCGGAGATCTCGCTGGCATCGGCCTGGGACCCGACGCTCGCATATCAGTACGGCGTGGTCAACGGAGCCGAGCATCGAGCCAAGGGGATCGCGATGGTGCTCGGCCCCGGGATCAACATCCAGCGCGATCCGCGCTGGGGGCGCAATTTCGAGATGTTCAGCGAGGATCCGCTGCTGACCTCGGAGCTCGGCGCGGCGAACATCGAAGGTATCCAGAGCCAGCAGGTGATGGCGGACGTCAAGCACTTCGTCACATACAACCAGGAGACGAACCGCGCCACGCCCTACGACGACACGATCGTCAATCCGCGGGCGCTGCACGAGATCTACCTCCCGCCCTTCTACAGCGCTATCGAGCAGGCCCACGCCGCGTCGGTGATGTGTGCCTACCCCTTGTTGAATGGCGTCTACTCGTGTCAGAACCCTGGACTGCTGACCGGGCTCCTGGACGATCAGTGGGGCTTTCAGGGGTTCGTCCGCTCCGACAGCGCGGCGAACACCTCGACCGTCAATTCCGCCAACGCCGGGCTCGATCAGGAGCGTGGAAGCTTCTACTGGGACAACGGCCAGCTCGCGGCAGCGGTTGCCGACGGGCAGGTGCGGTCCTCGACCATCACCCAGGCAGTCAGGCGGATCCTGACGCAGATGTTCCAGTTCGATCTGTTCAACAACCCGCTGACCGGAAACCTGTCGTCCCCCGCCAGCACCCCTGCGGACAACACCTTCGCTCAGAACGTCGCTCAGCGGGGAACGGTGCTGCTGCAAAACACCGGGAGCATCTTGCCGCTGAGCACCGCGACCACAAACTCGATCGCGGTGATCGGCCCCGACGGGACGACCAGTCCTCAGAGCGCCGGTACCGGAAGCTCCTACGTCACGCCGTCGTCAGTGATCAGTCCACTCAGCGGAATCACCAGCCGTGCCGGCTCTGCGGCGACAGTCACGTCGTATTCCGGCACCGATCCGACCCAGGCTGCCGCCACTGCCCAGCAGGCCCAGGTCGCGATCGTGTTCGCGAGCTACTCGGAGGGCGAGGGGAGCGACCTGACGAACATCTCCCTGCCCAACGGCCAGGACGCGATGATCGAAGCGGTCGCCGCCGCCAACCCGAACACGATCGTCGTGCTGAACACCGGCGGGCCGGTCCTGATGCCCTGGCTGAGCAGCGTCAAAGGGGTGCTCGAAGCGTGGTACCCGGGGCAGGACGACGGCGCCGCGATCGCATCCGTGCTGTTCGGCGACGTCGACCCAAGCGGCCACCTCCCTCAAACCTTCCCAACCAGCCTGTCGGAGACGCCGACGGCGGCGCCGGCTCAGTTCCCCGGGGTGAACGGGAAGGTCGATTACTCGGAGGGCCTCAACGTGGGCTACCGCTGGTACGACGCCGAGCACATCACGCCGCTGTTCCCGTTCGGCTTCGGGCTGTCGTATACGACCTTCAGCTTCAGTCAGCTGAAGGTCACGCCCGGCTCGGTCGTCAACAGTGTGTCGGGGCCGGATGCTCCAGCAGGCCAGGAAGCCAGGGTGGCCCGCGTGACCGCCCGGATCACGAACACCGGGAGCGTCCGCGGCAGCGATGTGGCGCAACTATATGTCGGCGACCCGGCCGTGGCTGGGGAGCCTCCGCGCCAGCTGGAAGGGTTCCATCGCGTTACGCTTCAGCCGCATCAATCCCAGACCGTTACGTTCACGATCACGGGACACGAGCTCTCCTTTTTCAACGTGAAGGCGAACGGATGGACCGTGCCCAACGGTCGGTACTCGCTATACGTCGGCGACTCGTCCGCACTCACGTCGCTTCCGCTGCGCGGAAGGCTGAAGGTCACGAGGACGGTTGGCGCCCGTTACGCCGCGCTGGCCGCGCCCGCAGCTGTCAACCCCGGAGATACCTTCACCGCGAAGGCAACGTTTGTGAACCGAGGGAACGTGCCAATCACGGACGGCATCGTGCAGCTCGGCTTCCCGTCCAGCTGGACCGTCGTCCGCTTGGCAAAGACTCGAGTCCTCTCCCTGGCGCCAGGACAGAGTGCCATACGGTATTTCCGGGTGACCGCTCCGGTGGCAGCCGAGGGCGAGGTCAAGAGCCTGACGGCGCAGCTCTCATCAGCGGGAACCGACGACGTCGGAGACCTGAGCGCAGCAGCCACGATCTCGGTGCGCGGCCCGATCACGGTGACCGCGAGCTCACCACTCATCGTCGGCCCCGGCGCGTCGGCTCCCACAACGGTCGTGGTGACCAGCCGCATGAATCGAGCCGTGGTCGTGCACCTCAGCCCGTCACCGACGCCGGGGGTGACGTTCGCGCCGGCATCGCCGGCAGTGCGCGTGCCTGCTAATCACAAGGTCAACCTCACGTTCACGGTGTCGGTGCCGGCGGGCCAGGCACCGGCCACCGACCAGGTCTCACTGGTCCCGAGCTTCACCTACGGTGGCGAGAGCTACCCGTTGGCCTCAGCCGCACTGACGGTCGACATCCCGTTCCTATCGTTCCCGGCTGCGTACGACTCGACCGCGATCAGCGATGACAGCAATATCGCCGCCGCCAACTTCGACGGGAACGGCAACAGCTACTCGCAGCAGGCACTGACTGCGGCCGGGCTTGCCCCCGGAGCCACTCCGACAATCGACGGAACTGCGGTCCAGTGGCCCAACGTTCCGGCCGGGACACCAGACAGCGTGCTCGCTGCCGGTCAGACGGTTGAACTCACGGGGTCGCCGGGAGACACACAGCTGGTCGTGCTGGGTGCAACGAGTGGGGCTGACGAGACCGGAGCGGGCTTGATCCAGTACACCGACGGAACGCTCCAGCCTTACACGCTTAAGCTGGACAACTGGTTCAACAATCCAGACAGCGCGTCCAACGTCACACTCGCCACCGCGGCCTACATAAACGACTCGACAGGGTCCGGCAACAACGGCGTGATCGGCCAGCGCAATCACAAAGCCCGAGTGTTCGCCGTTGCGATCCCGCTACAAGCCGGGAAGACGGTCGCGAGCGTGGTCCTGCCCACCGTCGCGACGCTCCCGGGGATCTACCCGATGCACCTGTTCGCGTTGGGGCTATCCAGCGCGCCGACGTCGTAGCCCGCGCGGTCATACCAGCGGCGGGCGTGCCCGCACTGCTGACGCTCGGGACGAGTGCCCTTAGTCGTTGATTCGACTCACGACACTAGAACGGCGGGCGCAGCGGCGGCGGGAGCTCGTCGTCGTGACCGCCACCGGGGCGGACCACCTCGAGCTCGCGGGCCTCTTCGGCCACGGCGTCGACGACCTCTTCCTCGGCCTCTTCCTGCTCACGGTCGTGGTCGCCATCGCAGAGCACGCGGAATGCGCCGGTTACGCCACCGTCGGCCTGAAGCACGATGCCGGGGAGGATCTGCTCGCCCTCCTCGAGCCCGAGGCGCTCGATGTCGAAGTGGGACATGCCGATGCCCCAAGTGTGATGGCCGGGGTTCTCGCGATCGTGGGCGGCGACGCCCTGGGCGAGCCGCTCCAGCAGATAGGCGATCTTGTTCGGTCCAGTCGTGGCCATCTCTGCGACTAAGCCTACCCCACCGGCGCAGGACCCCAGGCAAGATCTGTGACCCAGCCCAGCTCGGGCGGCTCAGCTCGCGCGCCACATGATGCTGCGGTCGCGCCCCTCGTGTTTGGCGCGATACAGCGATTCATCGGCGTACTCGCAGAGCGTGGAACCGCTCTCGAGCTCACCCCGCATCGCGATGCCGATCGAGATCGTCAGCCGGCCGATCTCACCAAACGGCTGGTCGCGGATCACATGCCGCGCGCGCTCGACCGCGGCCCAGGCGCCGTGCGAATGCACCTCCGGCAGGATCCAGGCGAACTCCTCCCCACCCATGCGCGCCAGCAGGTCGCCACGGCGCAGAACCTGCTGCAGGCGCTCGGCGACCTCGCACAGAGCGCGATCCCCCGCGGGATGACCATGGAGGTCGTTGACCGTCTTGAACCCATCGAGGTCGAGGATCGCCACCGCCAGTGAGCGGCCATGGCGGATCGCGTCCGCCATCTCCTGGTCGAGGCGTTCGTCGAACAGGCGGCGGTTCGGAAGTCCGGTGAGCGGATCGTGCCGCGCCAGGCGCTCGAGCTCCACCTCGTAGTCGTGCCGCTTCGAAACGTCACGGATCGTGCTCACCCAGCCGGTGATCTCGCCGTCCGTGTCGAGGGCCGGTGAGATGATCACCTCGCCCATGAAGCGGCTGCCGTCCTTGCGCATCAACGGCAACTCAACCGGGTCGCTGTACCCGCGCTTGAGCGCCTCCGCGGTCATGCGCGGCGCCATCGCATAGCTGACATCACTTCCCTCGGGCGGCGTGAATGGCCAGGGCATCTCCAGGTCGAGCAGCTCCTCGCGCTCGAATCCGAGCGTACGGCAGAGGATCTCGTTCACCTCGACGATCCGTGTGTCGCGGATCATCAGGTACCCGACTGCAACCGCAGCAAGAATCGACCGTGAACGGTCGTCCTCGCCGCGCCCCCGCGCGCCGTTCGCGTCCCCCGCCATCCAAATTTGATAGCGCCCCGCTGCGTCAACTGCAAGTGCCACTCCGTCGAGTGGTTACGCTCTTGTGAGTGATCGTCGAGCGCTCAATGAGCGAGGCCTGGCTGTCGAATACCTATTTGGTGCTGGACGAGCAGGGCTCGGCAGCGGTGCTGATCGACGCCGGTGGCCCAGTCGAGCCACTGCTCGAGCAGATCGACCGCGGCGACTACGAGCTCTCGCACGTCCTGCTGACCCACCACCATCACGACCACGTGGCCGAGCTGGAGCGCGTGATCGCACGGCATCCCGACGCGCAGGTCCTGATCCACCCGCTGGAGCGCAGCCTGGTCCCGGCCGCCACCGGCGACCTGGTTCCGGGCCAGGAATTGAGCGTCGGCGGGCTGCGGATCGATGCCGCTGCACACCCCCGGCCATACCGCCGGGATGGTGTCGCTGCTCATTGATGGCAGCGACGTGTTCACCGGAGACACGCTGTTCCGCGGCTCAGTCGGCGGGCGTGCGAGCTCCCGGACACACGACCTATGCAGATCTCAAGGGCTCGATCATGGACACGCTGCTGAACTTCCGGCCGAGACGCGGATCCACCCAGGCCACACCGATCCGACCACGGTCGCCGAGGAGCTCGAGACGAACTCCGTTCGTGCGAGTCTGGCGCGGACTGGATCCCGAGGGCGACCGCGAGTGCGTCGCGCTGGGTGAGCGGGCGACGCTGATCCTGCTCGGCGACGATTACGACGGTGGCCACAAGGCCTGGGTCCGCTGGCCTGACGGGTCAGACGACATCGTTCCGGGATCGCGGGTGGACGTCGAATCGGATCCCGCCCGCCCTGCCGGTCCGGTGACCGGCATCTCTGACCAACCCTGAGCCGACCACGCACGAGGGCGAGCGATGGCGGACAGCGACAAGATCCCGCAGTCGAGGGTTCGGCGGACGGCGAAGATCGGCGGCCTGGCAGCAGGCCAGGCGATCCGCCAGGCAAGCACGGTCGCCACCAACGTGGTGCGCTCGAAGGAAGGCCGCGAGGCCGCCCTCGAGCGCCGTAACCTCGAGGCGGCCGAGCAGATCGTCACCGCCCTGGGAACGATGAAGGGCGCCGCGATGAAGGTCGGGCAGGTGCTCTCGTTCCTCGACACCGGCCTGATCCCGCCCGAGCATCGCGACGAGTTCCAGCGCAAGCTCGCACGGCTGCGCGACGCCGCCCCGACGGTGACCTTCAAGGAGATGCGGAAGGTGATCGAGCAGGAGCTCGACGATCCCGTGTCCGAGGCGTTCGCTGAGTTCAACGAGGAGCCGATCGCGGCCGCCTCGATCGGTCAGGTCTACCGCGCGCGGCTGCATGACGGCCGCGACGTGGCGGTCAAGGTGCAGTACCCCGGTGTGGCGGCCGCGGTTCGGGCCGACCTGCAGAACCTCGGCATGATCCTGCGGCTCGCCAAGCGGATCGCACCGGGCCTCGACCCGCAGACGGTTGGCGAGGAGATCAGGCACAGGATCGAAGAGGAGCTCGACTACGAGCTCGAGGCCCAGAACCAGCGTGCGCTCGCCCGTCTCTATCGCGGGCATCCGTTCATCTTCGTGCCCGACGTCGTGACGTCGCTCTCACGCGAGCGCGTACTCGTCACCGAGTTCGTCCAAGGAATTGGCTTCGAGGAGATCAAGCGCTATCCGCAGGCGGAACGCAACCGCGTCGGTGAGATCCTGTTCCGCTTCTACTTCGGCTGCATGTACCGCAATCACCAGTTCTCGGGTGACCCGCATCCGGGCAATTCGATGCTGCTTGCAGATGGCCGCGTCGCGTTCTTCGATTTCGGGCTCTTCAAACGCATGCCGGCCGGCGCGGTCGAGCTGGAGATGGAGATCGCTCGGGCCGTGATCGAGGGCGACAAGGACACGATCATGCGGCTGGGCACTGAGATCGGGTTCTTCCCCGAGCCGGGCAAGTTCGACCCCGATCGCGTGCTCGAGCACTTCCGTGCAGCGACCGCGTGGTACACGGTCGACCAGGAGATCGAGCTCACCCCGGAGTACGCGACCCAGGTGCTGATCGATATGAGCGATCCGCGCTCCGAGTATTTCGGCCAGCTCCGCCACGAGTCGGCGCCGCCGGATCACATCTTCGGACGGCGCATGGAGGTACTGACGCTGGCGGTGATCGCGCAGCTACACGCGCGCGGCAACTTCTACCGCATCGCGCGCGAGTGGTACTACGACGATCCGGCGGCGACGCCACTCGGCGAGCAGGAGACGGCGTTCTACGCCGAGCGCGCCGGCCGGTGAGGTCCGGCCCGGCAGACTGGCGCCGCCAGGCTCACTCGCTGGTCAGGGCCAGCGCCGTATCCGGATGAATCAGCGTGTAGAGGCTGCCGAAGGCGGCAGGGATGACGCTGGAACCCGCGGTGGCACTGAGCTGATCAACCAATGAGGCGGCGGCAGCAAGATCCGGGGGAATGCTCGCCTCGACCTGCGCCACGGTGATGCTCGAGGCACCGCTCAGGTGCACGAGCGCCGCAGCGGCCTCCTCCTCCGGCGAGCTGTGCTGAGCTCGGCCGGGCTGGACGGGTGCCGCCGCCGCCCCGATTCCCGGGGCGCTGACGGCGAGCTGACTTGAAAGATCGAATGTCGACATGGCCACTTAAAAGGTGAATCGTGGCCGCGCCGAGCTGCAGCTGCCAAACTGGGCGGACAAATGTTCGACCCGCGAGAGCCGTGGGCCCTCGAGACGCATCCGGTCTCAGACGCGCTGAATCTGCAGCAGGCTGGTCGTGCCGGGGCGGCCGCTCGGCAGGCCCGCGGTGATCGCCACGCGCTGCCCGGGCTTGACCCAGCCCAGCTCGACGACCCGCCGGGCTGAGTCAGCGATCAGCGCCTCGGTCACCTCGTGGCGCCGCATCGATGCGGCGCGCACACCCCACATCAGGCCGCAGCGACGCACGGTCTCGCGCCCCGGCGAGAGTGCGTAGATCGGCACGTTCGGACGGTGCGAGGCGACCAGGCGGGCCGAGCGCCCCGAGAGCGTCGGGGTCACGATCGCGGCCAGGTGAAGCTCGCGCGCGGCGGCGCAGGCGCTGTAGGCCACGGTGTAGGCGGGGTCGCGCGCGTCGCGCCTCACGCGTCCCTCGTTCCACTCCCTGTAGGGCAGTGCCTGCTCGGTCTTCTCGGCGATCGAGGCCATCATCGCCACGGTCTCCACCGGATACTGGCCGACCGCGGTCTCCTGCGACAGCATCACGGCGTCGGTCCCGTCGAAGATCGCGTTGGCCACGTCGGTGGCCTCCGCCCGCGTCGGGCGCGGCGATGAGACCATCGAGTCGAGCATCTGCGTGGCCGTGATCGACGGTCGCGCAAGCTGGCCCGCGAGCTTCAGCAGCCGCTTCTGCGCCAGCGGCACCTCCTCGATGGGCAGTTCAATGCCGAGGTCGCCGCGCGCAACCATCACGCAGTCCGCGGCACGGATGATGTCCTCTGCCGCATCCATAGCCTGCGGCTTCTCGATCTTGGCGATCAGCGGCTGTCGCGTGTGCCGGCGCACGCTGGTGATGTCCTCGGCCGTGCGCACGAACGAGAGCGCGACGAGGTCGACGCCGAGCTCTTCGCCAAAGCGCAGCATCTCCAGATCCTCCGCGGGCACGGCCTCTAGCCCTCGCGTGGACCCCGGGATGTTAAGGCCCTGACGCGAGGCGACGGCTCCGCCGACCTCGACGCTGGTCTCGACCTCGCCGGCCCCGGAACGCACCGCCGCGACGCGCAGCCGGATCTTCCCATCGGCAAGGTAGATCACGTCGCCGGCATCGACCGCATCCGCCAACCCGGGCCAGCTGACCGACAGCTGACTCTCATTGCCGACCGCGGTCGAGCCGCACAGCAGCACCAGGGTCTCGCCGGGCTTGAGGTCGGCGACCTCGTTCTCGATCGCCCCGACACGCAGCTTCGGGCCCGGCAGATCCTGCAGGATCGCTACCTGGCGACCGGCGGCGCTGGCGGCGGCGCGGACGCGCTCGGCGTTCTCCGCGTGCAGCTCCAGGTCGCCGTGCGAGAAGTTCAGCCGGGCCACGTCCATTCCGGCCTCGACCATGCGCGCGAGGACCTCGGGGTCACGCGAAGCGGGGCCGATCGTGGCGACGATCTTGGTGCGGCGCATCTAACTGCAGCGCTCGAGGCTTTTGATCGTCAGCACACAAAACACCCTACTGAAAAGTCGTCGCTCAGCACTTACCGAAGTGGCGGTCTACTCGACGAATCTGCCGTCCCGGATCAGCAGCTCCCCGTCGACGCTCACGCGCCCGCCGTCGCGCAGATCGCAGATCAGATCCCAGTGCACAGCCGACTTGTTGGTGCCGCCCGTCTCGGGGTACGAGCGTCCCAGCGCCAGGTGCACCGTCCCGGCCATCTTCTCATCGAGCAGTGTCGAGCCGGTGGCGCGATCGATGCCGGTGTTGGTACCGATGCCGAGCTCGCCGAGGCAGACGTGCGCCCGCATCGGTCGCGAGCGCCGCCTGCAGATGCTGATCGCCGACGTGCGCGTGGGCCGCGGTCACCTCGCCGTCCTCGAAGGTCAGCTCGACGCCGGCCACGTCCACGCCGCGCCCGCTGGACGGTACGTCGAAGCGGATCGTGCCGTTGGCCGAGTGCTCGTGCGGGCCTGTGAAGACCTCGCCGCTGGGCATGTTGCGTCGCCCGTCGGAGTTGATCCAGGTCCGCCCCGCGACGTTCAGCCGCAGGTCCGTGCCGGCGGTCTCGATGTGGATCTCACGCGCCGGTGCAAGCCGCTCGATCACTCCGGCCTGCTTTTCGCGCAGGCGCGCCCACGAGGCGACCGCGTCGGGCTGGTCGAGGAACAGCGCGCGTTCGACGAAGTCGGCGTAATCATGCTCGGACATGCCGGCCTGCTGCGCGAGCGCGGCAGTCGGCCAGATCGTCAGCGCGCAGCGCTGCCGCGACCGCGCGTCGCGCAACGGGCCCTGAGCGCGAGCCCGGCGCGAGACGAGCCTCAGGGTCGACATCGGCCAGCGGATTGGTGCTCGCCGGCGCCATGATCCTCACGCTGGCGTCGGCCGCCTCGGCCTCTGCCAGCTGGATCGGCGCGACGCCGTCCAGATGCTGATCGCGCGCGTGCTTGAAGAAGTCGGCCTCGAGTCCCGGGGGCGAGAGCCGCAGCAGCGGCCAACCGCCGCGCTCGAGCACCGCCCGGTGCAGCGCGACGGCCGGCTCCTGCGCCAGCGTGGTCGTCTCGATCATGATCTGCTGCCCCGGTTGCACGTCCAGGCACCAGTCGGCGATCAGCACAGCAAAGGCGTCGGGGTCGATCACGGCGCCTCCACCTCCGGGAAGTGCTCGGCCACGTGCTCGCGCAGCTGTCCCGCACGAACTGCCGCTCGGCCGCGGTGGCCATCCGGTAGCGCCCGAGCAGCTCCTTCTGCTTGTCGGTGCGCACACCGGAGATCGTCCACGAGACGGCGAGCCGCTCGAACAGCAGCTCGCCCGCCCGCTGGTAGGCGTCCTCCTGGTGGGAGCCGCCGCTCAGCGTGGCCGCGTACTCGGCGCGCGCCTTGGGCGTCAGCGACCGTCGCAGCTCGAGCTCGTTGCCGTCCGCGTCGGTGTAAGTCGTCGTCGGGAGAACCGCTATGTCAGGGCCGCTGGCCCGCTGGCCAGCTGCCCTGGTGGAGCGCTTGCGTGCACGCTTGCCCATCTGCAGCTGAGACTAGACCGCAGCCGACGCGGCGCGCTGAAGTTGCAGCTCGACGTCGGCGCCGGCGACTGGCTTGGCGTGCCCGGGCCAGACGACCTTCGGGTTGAGCGTCGCAAGACGCCGGATCGCGTCACGCGCCTGGCCGGTGTCGAGGTTGAAAGCCGGATGCGGCACGTGGGCGGCATTGCCGAGGCCGGTCTCAGGGTTGATCGTATACATCAGGTCTGAGACCAGCGCGAGGCCGTCCTCCTCGCGGTACAGCGCGATCAGCCCGGGCGCGTGCCCCGGAAGATGCAGGACACGGAAGCCCGCGACCTCATCGTCCTCCTCGAGCGTGCCGGCGATCTCCAGGGCACCGCCGTCCCATGAAGCGAGCATCCGGGGGTAGACGGGTCGTGCCCACGAGCTCAGCAGGCTCAGGTTCCAATAGTCGCGGTACGGGGACGGCGACTGCGCGGCCGAGCGCTCGAGCGGATGGCAGTAGACGGGCGCGTCGAGCCCAGCGGCGCCCCCGCGATGGTCGCAGTCGGCGTGGCCGAGGACGATCCGCCGGATGCCGCCGAAGCGAACCGCGGCGGCGCGAATCGCGCCGTGCATGTGTCTGGTACCCGCGTCGTAGACCGTCACGCCGCCCTCATCCTCGATCAGGAAGACGTTGCCCCGATTGGGGATTCCGCCACGCAACAGCCATACACCAGCTGCGATCGCCTTGGGCTCGGCGCCGTAGAGCGCGCGAACGATCGCCGTACGGGTGTTCGCGAGCGTGGTCAGCCGCCGCTCGGCCGTGGAGCCGGCAGGCGGTAGGAAGCCGAGCTGGCGAGCGACGTCGCCGCTGTCCACGTAGGCGGTGTTGGCGACGATCTGATCGTCGACGACCCGGAGCACGTCACAGCCCTCGAGGGCGATCCGCTCACCGTTGGGGACGAAGCCCTGGAAGCGCCCGGGGCCCACGAACGTGGCCGTCGCGCGCCAGCGTACGGAGCACCGGTCGCGCTGCGTGGTGGTATCGATCAGCTCGAAGCTGAAGTCCGGGAATGCGTCGAACAGCTCGGCGAAATAGTCGCGCACGCCATCGGGTGCGACCAGCTCAGCCTGTCCGATCAGCCTCTCGATGGCCCCCGGCTTCCAGCACGCCACTGCGCCGTCGAGATCGCGCTTGTTCAGCGCGTCGAAGTACCGCTTGGCGATCACCGAGCTGGAGGCCATCGTGAGCGCGCAGTCTAGTTTCTAGACGCGCAAGCTGATGGCCAGCTCGCGCAGCCCAACCGTGGAGCGCAGCCACTCTTCGGTCAGCGCCCCCGCCCGCTGCTCGTAACCCCGGCCGCGCGACTGTGGCGCGACCCAGACGCGGACGTCAGCGCTCCCACGCTCCCAGTCGAAGCCACCGACCTCGACGCGGCCACGGCAATCGTTGCCACCCGGGTCGACGATCGTGAGCTTCAGCACGTCGCCGGCCAGCCGATGCGCTTCGGCGTCGTCGACCTCGCGGCCGAGCTGGGCTCCGGTCGGTGGCTTGGACATGCCCAACCATCGGTGCAGCTCGCGATCGTCCTGGTGGGCGATCAGCACCTCTGGGATGTCCCATTCTGCGATCGGGCGGAGCTCGATGAGTTCGTCGCCCATCCGCTCCGGTGGCTGGGGGATGGATGGCATGTCGCGACCGGACCGTACCCTTTCCGGTCGTGCTCCCGCCCGCTGACCAGGGATCGTTGCTCTCCTACCGCGTCCGTCGCTCGGATCGGGCGCGCAAGGTACGCGTGACCGTCGACCGCGGCGGCACGGTGGAGGTGGTGCTCCCGCGACGAGCACCGGAGCGGGCTGCCGAGGAGGCGGTGCGCGAGTTGCGGCCATGGATCGACCGGCGGCTGGCGGACGTTGGTCGCCAACAGGCGGCTGTGCTGGCGCGCGGCGACACGCTGCCGTATCTGGGCCAGACGCTCACCCTGCACGCCGAAGCCGGCCGGACGCGGGTCACGCGGCGCGCGGACAGCCTGTTCGTCCCGCTCGGGTCGCAGCGCCCGGCCGCGATCGAACGCTGGTACCGGCAGCGGGCCCGGGCGGAGATCCAGCCGCGCCTCGACCGCGCCTGCGCGCTGGCGGGCCTGACCTACGCGCGTCTCTCGATCCGCGATCAGCGCACCCGCTGGGGCAGCTGCTCGCGCACCGGCGCGATCAGCTTCAACTGGCGCCTGCTGCTGGCGCCCGAAGCGGTGCTCGACTACGTGATCTGGCATGAGGTCTGCCATCTGGCGATGATGGATCACTCTCCGGGCTTCTGGGCACTGGTGTCGCGCTACTGCCCAGATCACCGCGAGCACGCCGCTTGGCTGCGGCGCAACGCCGGAACGCTCGTGCTGTGAGGCCCGCGACCGAGCAGATCGTCGCGGCGATCCGCGAGTGGCAGGCTCGGCATTCAGGCCCTCTGGTCATCGCGATCGATGGGTATGGGGCCTCCGGCAAGACGACGATCGCGTCCGAGGTCGCTATTGAACTGGACGCAGTCACCGTCCACACCGACAGCTACTACGAAGATCACGGACCATTCGACGATGACCCGCACGCCATGGCTCGGTACTACCACTGGGAGCCCCTGCGAAGAGAGTGCCTTGAGCCGACCATCGAAGACGGCGTACCCCTGATCCTGGTCGAGGGTGTCTCGGCTGCGTCGCCCGCGCTCGCCGACCTCATCACGCGCAGCGTGTTCGTGGCGACGCCGGAGCAGGTGCGCCTGCAGCGTCTGCACGAGCGCGTCAGCGATGAGGAGTGGGACGAGGACTGGCTGCAGGCCGAGCGCGTCTACTTCGCGAGCCGGCCGCCGCGAGTCGTTCGACCTGGTCGTCGCCGGGCACCGTGAGACGCGGCGGGTAGCGCCCGCGAAAGCCGCCCATTCACCCCGGCCGCAGGCGTAGACTTCGCTTAACGACCGGGAGCCCCGAGAGGGCTGAGAGGGCGTCGGACGACGCCGACCGTAGAACCTGATCCGGGTCATGCCGGCGGAGGGAGAAAGCAGTGATTCGCAAGTGGCGGGTTGTTGGGGCGGCGGTGACCGCCTCGCTGGCGCTGTCGGCATGCGGCTCGTCGGGCTCGGTGGTAACCACATCGCCATCGTCCGGCTCGCGCGGCGGCCAGGTGCGTGTCGGGCATGTGATCGCCACCACGGGCACCCCGGTGCAGGGCGGCACCGCCTACTGGGCCGAGCAGCCGCTCTCACCGCCCAACTACATCTTCCCGCTCGTCTCGGGGGCGTACTACTCGAACGAGAACGTCTACGACTTCCAGACGCTCATGTACCGGCCGCTGTATTGGTACGGCGACCGCAACAGGCCGGGCGTCGATTACGCGCTGTCGCTCGCCGACCGACCCGTCTACAGCGACCACGATCGGGCCGTCACGATCCGGCTCAAGCCCGCGCGCTGGTCGGACGGTGAGGCCGTCAGCGCCCGCGACGTGATCTTCTGGATCAACCTGCTGAAGGCAAACAAGGGCGACTGGGCCTCGTACGTGCCAGGCGGGTTCCCGGACAACGTCACGTCTTGGAAGGCGGTCGGTTCGCGCACGGTGCAGCTGCAACTGAACCGTTCCTACAACCCGATCTGGTTCACCGACAACGAGCTCTCGCAGATCACGCCGTTGCCGCTGGCCTGGGACATCACTGCGATCAGCGGACCGCTTCCCGGCGACAGAGCTCAGTCACGGCCGGACAGCACCACGCCCGGAGCGCGCGCGGTGTACCGGTTCCTGAATTCCGAGGCGAAGCAGCTGTCGAGCTACGCGACGAGCCCGATCTGGTCGATCGTCGACGGTCCGTGGAAGCTCGTGCAGCTGACCAGCTCGGGGCAGGCCACCTTCGTGCCCAACGCAAAGTACGACGGCCCGAACAGGCCGAAGCTGGCGAAGTTCGTCGAGCTTCCGTTCACCAGCGAGACGGCCGAGTTCTCGGTCTTGCGAGCGGGAAGTTCGAAGGGCGACGCAGGCGGGTCGAATCCGCAGATCTCGGTCGGGTACGTGCCTGACACCGACGTGCCTCAGGCGCCGTCGCTGAAGTCCCAGGGCTATCAACTGAGCGAGTTCTACCCGTATGGCTTCGACTACTTCGAGCCGAACTTCAACAACCCGGTGATGGGACCGGTCCTCAGGCAGCTGTACTTCCGCCAGGCCTTCCAGCACCTGGTCAACCAGTCCGGTTGGATTCGCGCCTACTACCAGGGCCTTGGCGTCCCGACCTACAGCCCCGTTCCGGCGCAGCCGGAGAATCCGTACTCGAACGCGTCTGCAGAGGCCAACCCCTATCCCTTCAGCGTCACCGCTGCCACGCGGATCCTCAAGTCCAACGGCTGGAAGGTGGTTGCCAACGGCACCACCAGCTGCGTGCGCCCGGGAAGCGGTCCCGCCCAATGTGGGGCCGGCATCGCGGCCGGCAAGCAGCTGCGATTCACGCTCATGTACCCGGACGGCATGTCGTCGACCGACGGCTCAATGCTCGACCTGCAGTCGGTGGCACGGGAGGTGGGTATCCGGATCACGCTCAAAGAGGTCACCACTGCGACGATCGACGCCGAGATCGAGCCATGCGCGCCCCACACCTCCGCCTGCAACTGGCAGCTCGGGCAGTACGGAGCAGCCTGGGTGTTCGCGCCCGACCATTACCCGACCGGCGAGGAGATCTTCCAGAGCGGTGCGCTTGGCAACGTCGGCAGCTACTCCAACCCGGCGATCGACAGGCTGATCGAGGCGACCACCACCTCGGCGGGCGGCGCCCGCCGCGCGCTCGACGCCTACGCCAATGCGGTACGCGTGCAGCTGCCCGACTTCTGGCAGCCGTCCCCCGGGACTCTGATGACGATCCAATCGAACCTCGCCGGAGCGACACCGAACGCATACGGCTACCTGAGCCCGGAGGAGTGGTACTTCACGAGGTGACCGGCTTCATCCTCAGGCGCCTCGCCCAGGCGCTCGGGGTGCTGCTCGGCGTGACGCTGGTCGTCTTCTTCCTCGAGCGAATCACCCCAGGCAGCCTCGCTCACGCGATCCTCGGCCCGCGCGCGAGCCCGCAGGCCGTCGCTGCCTTCAACGCCGCGAACGGGCTCAACCACCCGGTGGTCATTCAGTACCTGGACTTCCTCTGGCGCCTGCTGCAGGCCAATCTTGGCTACAGCTACAAGCTCAACCAGAGCGTCGGGTCGCTGATCGCGCACGAGGCGCCGAACGACCTGATCCTCGTCGGGCTCGGGCTGCTGTTCGCACTGGTGGTCGCGCTGCCGCTGGGGATCGCGCAGGCGGTTCGCCGAGGCAGTGGACTTGACCACGTGGCCACCGGCGCCACGCTGGCGCTCTACTCGATGCCGTCGTACTGGCTCGCGCTGCTGCTGATCGCTGCACTCAGCATCGGTGCCCACGTGCTCCCGCCTGAGGCGGGACAGTCTCCGGCGACCGCTGGCATCCTCGCCGACCCGCGCGGGCTGGTCCTGCCGGTGCTCACACTGACGCTCGTCAACATTGCCTGGTTCAGCCGCTACATGCGCTCGGCCGCCATCGAGACGCTCGCCCAGGATTACGTCCGGCTGGCCCGCGCCAAGGGCCTTCCGCAGCGCCTGGTGCTGGCCCGGCACGTGCTTCGCAACTCGCTGCTGGGGATCGTGACCCTGCTTGGCATGTCTGTGCCGATGCTGCTGACCGCGGGTCTGGTGGTGGAGTACGTCTTCAACGTCCCGGGTGTGGGGTTGAGTTACTACACCGCCGCCGCCAATGCGGACTACCCGGTCGAGCTCGGGGTGACTTTTATCGTGGGCCTCGCCACCGTGATCGGCAGCCTGGTGGCCGACATTTCCTACGCCGTCCTCGACCCGCGCGTGCTTCAGGCGGGACGCCGATGAGAGGCGACCGGACCCTGATCCGGGAGTTCCTGCGCCACCGCCTCGGCGTCGCCGGCCTGGCTGTTATCGGGCTGCTGATCGCGTTCTGTTTCCTCGGGCCGCTGGTGTACCCCACCGACCAGGTCCACGCCAATGTCGCCATCACCAACGTCGGGCCAAGCGGTGCGCACCCGTTGGGTACCGACGCGAACGGCTACGACGTGCTCGGACGGCTGATGATCGGTGGGCGCGCCTCATTGGAGATCGCGTTCGCCGTGGCGGTCCTGGCCACGTTGCTCGGCGCGGCCTGGGGGGCAGTGGCGGGCTTCACCGGCGGCGCGCTGGACGCGTTGATGATGCGCGTGGTCGACACGTTGCTGGCGCTGCCCGCGATCTTCGTGCTGATCTATCTCGCCACGGTCGTGCAGCCCACGGTGCTGCTGCTGATCGGTGTGATCACTCTGCTGTCCTGGCTGGCGCCGGCGCGGCTCGTCCGCAGCGAGACCCTGTCACTGCGTACGCGGGAGTTCGTGGAGGCTGCGCGGACAATGGGCGCCGGTCGCGCTCGCACGATCCGCCGTCACGTGGTTCCGAACACGCTCGGGACGCTGATCGTGAACGCAACCTTCCAAGTGGCCGACGCGATCATCCTGCTCGCCACGCTGAGCTTTCTCGGCTTCGGCCTGGCGCCCCCCGCCGCGACCTGGGGCGGGATGCTCTACCAGGGCACGTCCTATCTGCTGGACGGGTACTGGTGGGAGGTCTATCCAGCAGGCGTGCTGATCATGCTGACGGTGATCGCCATCAATCTCATGGGCGACGCGCTGCGCGAGACGGTCGACGCTCGCCTCATGCGGCATTAACGGGCGGCGACGCGGGCGGCCGGACCCGTCCCGCCCACCCGGCCGCCGAGACGGAACCTCAGGCGAGCTGGCTCGCCGGCAGGTCTTCCGGAATCGGGACCGTCTGAGGCGTGCCCGCCTCGGTCTCGTCCCAGGTATTGAACGCCTCGGCGTCCCGCGGCTCGTGCTCGCGGCCGACGATGGCGCCGAGCGCGAGCAGGCGCAGCGCGCCGGGCCCGCGGTTCACGAGCTGCCGGCGGACGTCCGGCGCCACACGCACGACGTCACCCATCGCGTACTCGAGCGGCTCGCCCTCAACCATCAGGGTGAGCGTGCCTTCGAGCACCACGTAGACCTCTTCCTGGTGCTTGTGCCGATGGATGCGGTTGCGCTGGCCAGGCTCGAATGTGAGCACGTTGATCCCGAACGAGTTCACCCCCAACGGGGCCCGCAGCCGCGCGAACCGCTGCTCCGGCGGCTGGTCGAGACGGGCCGTCGTTACCCCGTCCGGGGCGGCCGAGCCAGCGAGCCGGCCGCCCGATGAAGAACTCATCTTTGGTCGATCGGGACGTAATCGATCCCGCGAGCACCCGTGTAGATCTGGCGGGGGCGCGAGATCTTCTGCTCCTCGTCGTCGATCATCTCGAGCCACTGGGCGATCCAGCCGCTGGTGCGGCCGATGGCGAACAGCACCGGAAACATCTCAACCGGCATCCCGAGCGCCTCGTAGATCAGCCCCGAGTAGAAGTCGACGTTCGGGTAGAGCTTGCGCGAGACGAAGTACTCGTCCTCCAGCGCGATCTTCTCGAGCTCGGTGGCGATGTTCAGCAGCGGGTTCTTCCCGGTGACCTCGAACACATCGTCGACGGCCTTCTTGATGATCTTCGCGCGCGGGTCGAAGTTCTTGTAGACGCGGTGACCGAAGCCCATCAGGCGCTCGTCGCCGGCCTTCACGCCCTCGATGAAATCGGGGACGTTGTCCTGCGTGCCGATCCGGCGCAGCATCCGCAGCACCGCCTCGTTGGCGCCGCCGTGCAGCGGGCCGTAGAGCGCCGCGATGCCCGCGGCCGTGGCCGAGTACGGATCAACCTGCGAGGAGCCGACGCCGCGTACGGCGCTGGTCGAGCAGTTCTGCTCGTGATCGGCGTGGAGGATGAAGAGCACGTCGAGTGCCCGCTCGAGCCGCGGATCCGGCTGATACTTCAACTCGGCGATCTTGTAGAGCATCGATAGGAAGTTGCCCGCGTAGCTCAGATCGTTGTCCGGATAGACGTAGGGCATGCCGCGGTTGTGCCGGTAGGCGAATGCTGAGAGCGTCGGCATCTTCGCGACCAGGCGCACGACCTGCATCATCCGCAATTCGTGGTCCTTGATCTGGTTGGCCTCCGGATAGAAGGTCGAGAGCCCGCCCACCGCTGCGAGCAGCATCCCCATCGGGTGCGCGTCATAGCGGAAGCCCTGCATGAAGTCCTTGATGTTCTCGTGGACGAACGTGTGCGTCGTGATCAGGTGGGTCCAGTCGTCGAGTTCCTTCTGGCTGGGGAGCTCGCCGTGGATCAGCAGGTAGGCGACCTCGAGGTAGCTCGATTGCTCGGCGAGCTGCTCGATCGGGTAGCCGCGGTACTCGAGAATGCCCTTGTCACCGTCGATGTAGGTGATCGACGAGCGACATGACGCCGTGTTCATGAACGCGGGGTCATAGGTCATGAGGCCGAAGTCCTCGTCGTCGACCTTGATCTTGCGCAGCTCGATCGCGCGGATGGTGCCGTCCTGGATCGGCACCTCGTAGGTCCGGCCGGTGCGGTTGTCGACGATCGTCAGCGTCTCCGGAGCGGATACGCCCGTTTCGCCGGGTGTCTGCGAGGTCTCAGTGGTCATGACAATCCTCTCAAGCTCATTCTCTGGTCTGTCCCAGCACACCCTCTCGCTGCAGGGTAGTACTCACTGTCATTCCTAGTGGCCGCGGGCGGCCCTAGGTCGTGGTCCCAGGGTCTGAAGCGGCCGGTCCACCCTCGTAGCGGCTCTCCGTCGCGGCCCGCTGTCCCTGATAGTGGCTGCCGAGTCCAGGAGTTCCGTAAGGACGCTGCGCCGGCCGATCGAGCGTCATGAAGGACAGCTGGGCGATCGGCAGGCCCGGGTAGAGCCGGATCGGCACGCGGGTGAGGTTGTTGAGCTCGAGTGTCAGCGTGCCCTGGAAGCCGGGGTCGCAGAAGCCCGCGGTGGCGTGCACGATCAGCCCGAGCCGCCCAAGGCTGGACTTGCCCTCGATCCGGGCGACGATGTCATCGGGAATCTGAACCCACTCCAACGTGCGCCCGAGACAGAACTCACCGGGGTGGATGACGAACGCATCGCCTGCGGGCACGACCACCTCCTCCGTCAGATTCGAGGGCGGGTCGCGCAGGTCGATCGCGGTGGCACGGTGGTTGTGAAAGACGCGGAACGAGTCCCCGAGCCGCAGGTCGATACTCGCCGGCTGCACCATGGCCGGATCCCACGGGTCGACCTTGATCCGGCCCCGCTCGAGGTAATCGAGGATGGTGCCGTCGGAGAGGACAGAGGTCGCGGTCACGCTCATCGGCGTAGCAGTTTGTCAGCAGATGCGCGACGGCGGCGTTGTGGCGCAGCGCGCGGCGACGGCGGGTAAGGAGCGAGCGAGGGGCCATAACCACAGCCGGGTGTGGTTAGGGCCCCTCGCTCCGCCAACGGCACCTAGCGCTAAAGGCGCGGCTCATATACCTTCCAGCCTGCGCGCGCATGCTGACGGGCGCCTGGCTGGCGAGGAGAGTGGCTGGTGGAGCTCGAGGCACTGAGGGCAGGGGTTGATGCGGGCGAGATCGAGACGGTCGTGCTCGCGCTCACGGACATGCAGGGCAGGCTCCAGGGCAAGCGTCTGACCGCCAGGTACTTCCTAGATGAGGTGCTGCGGCACGGCGCCGAGGGGTGCAACTATCTGCTGGCCGTCGACGTCGAGATGAACACCGTCGATGGCTATGCGATGTCGTCGTGGGAAAAGGGCTACGGCGATTTCGTGATGCGGCCAGACCTCGCGACGCTGCGACCGATGCCGTGGGAGACCGCAACGGTGCTGTGCCTGGCGGACCTCGCCTGGTCCGACGGTGCCGACGTGATCGCCTCTCCCCGGCAGGTGCTGCGCGCGCAGATCGCCCGCGCTGGCCGAGCGCGGCTGGACGGCCAACGCCTCCACCGAGCTCGAGTTCCTCGTGTTCCGTGACAGCTACGAGGACGCTTGGCGCAAGAGCTACCGCGACCTCGAGCCGGGCAACCTCTACAACGTCGACTACTCACTGCTCGGCACCTCGCGGGTGGAGCCATTGATCCGCCGGATCCGCAACTCGATGACGGCGGCCGAGCTGGAGGTCGAGAACTCGAAGGGCGAGTGCAACCTCGGCCAGCACGAGATCAACTTCCGCTACGCCGACGCGCTGCGGTGCGCCGACCACCATGTGGTCTACAAGAACGGCTCCAAGGAGATTGCCGCCCAGGAGGGGATGGCGATCAGCTTCATGGCGAAGTTCGACGAGCGCGAGGGCAACTCGTGTCACATCCACTTCTCTCTGGCCGACGACGAGGGGCCGCTGTTCCATCGCGACCGGCCCATGTTCGAATCCTTTCTTGCCGGTCAGCTCGCGTACGCGCGCGAGCTGACACTGCTCCTGGCTCCGAACATCAACTCATACAAGCGGTACGCAGTTGGCTCGTTCGCACCGACCACGGTCGCTTGGGGTCACGACAACCGCACCTGCGCGTTCCGGGTCGTCGGTCACGGCGCCTCGCAGCGCTTCGAGAATCGCTCGGGCGGCGCCGACCTCAATCCCTACCTGGCGCTTGCCGCGCTGATCGCTGCCGGGCTCGAGGGCGTCGAGCAGAGCCTCGAGCTGGAGCCGGCGTTCGAGGGCAACGCTTACGACGCCACCGATAAGCCGCGGCTGCCTTCGACGCTGCGCGACGCTCGCGACCTGTTCGCCGGTAGCGCGATGGCGCGCCGGGCCTTCGGCGAGGAGATGGTCGCGCACTACCTCAACGCGGCGGCCGTTGAGCTGACCGCATTTGAAGCTGCCGTGACCGACTGGGAACGCGTCCGCGGCTTCGAGCGCCTCTGAGCTGAGGCCACAGATGAGTACCACCAGCGACCCCCCACGAACACTCGACACAGCGGTCTCGCTCGACTCGATCTTCGCTCCCGTCCGCTCACAGACGGCATTCGAGGAGGCGGTCGATCGCATCGGCACCGCGATCCGCCTGGGCCTGCTGCCAACCGGCACGCGACTGCCGGCCGAACGGGAGCTGTGCGCGAAGCTCGGGATCGCACGCTCGACGCTGCGCCAGGCACTTGTGGCACTCGGTCAGAGCGGGCACGTTCATGCCGTCCGCGGCCGCGGAGGCGGCACCTTCGTGGTCGACGAGCTGCCTCCGGCACCGCCGCCCCCGACAGAGCTGATCGACCGCTGGCATGAGATGTGGGACCACCGAGTGGCGGTGGAGGTGGGTGTGGCGGTGCTGGCCTGCCGGCGGGCTCAGCCCTCGTCGGTCAACTCGCTCGGCCATCTCGTCACCGCGATGGAGACCGCTGCCGACGACTTCGGCACCTACCGCCAGCTCGACGTGCGCTTCCATATCGGCCTGGCCGAGGCGACCGACAATCCCCGCCTGGTGACGATGGCGACCGAGGTGCAGGGCGCGGTCACGCGGCTGATCGCGCTGATCGCGCACCCGGCCGAGGTGCTCAGCTCATCCAACACGCAGCACCGGCGGATACTCGCCGCGGTCGCGAGCGGTGACGAAGGCGCGACGGCTCGCGAGGTGGCGGAGCACCTGCGCGGAACCGAGCATGTGCTCGCCGGGTTGCTGCCGGGGACCTGAGCCGCGACCCGGGACCCCCGAAGCGTCCGTCGGTCCCTGGGCCAAAGGTCTCATTTGAGTGCCTGTCCAATGTATGAAATTGGCTGACTGATCTTGACTTGACCGTGGCGCTTGTTCAGGATCGCGCGCTAAGGGCCGACCGTCGATCCTTTAGACGGTTGCTGGGGCCGAAAATTGGGACCACAGGGGAGCAGCATGGCTACGGGGACGCTGTCCGCCGACGAGCAAAAACTCGCAGAGCTTGGGTACAAGCAGGAGCTGAATCGAGGCTGGAGCGGGTTCTCCAACTTCGCAATTTCGCTCACGATCATCTGCATCCTGAGCGGGTGCCTGACCACCTACGGGCAGGCGTGGAACGACGGGGGGCCGGTGGCGATCTCGATCGGCTGGCCGGTGATCAGCATGCTCGTGCTCCTCGTCGGCCTCTCAATGGCAGAGCTTGCCTCCAGGTATCCGACCGCGGGTGGCATCTACTACTGGGCCTACAGCCTCGGTGGTGTCCGCTGGGCGTGGTTCACCGGTTGGTTCAACCTGCTCGGCCTGGTCGCGGTGACCGCAGCCGTCGACTACGGAGCTGCGTCGTTCCTCAATTCAGTGCTCGGCCTTTACCAGCTGAACTTCATTCTCAACTTCACGACGACAAGCTCCTCCGGGGCGCTGCACCACGTCTTCATCCTGTTCGCGATCATCCTGGCTGCGCACGCGGTGATCAACGTCTTTTCATCGCATCTTGTCTCGCTGCTGAACCGCATCTCGGCCTGGTGGATGTTGATCGGCGTGGTCACGATCGTGGCAGTGCTGATCTTCGGCCCGTCCTCACACCAGAGCTTCTCCTGGGTGTTCGGAACCCGGCACAACAACACCGGCTTCGCCGGCGGCACCACCTCGGGCGGGATGTACTGGTTCTTCGTCCTGCCGCTCGGCTTCCTGTTGACGATGTACACGTTCACCGGATACGACGCCTCGGCCCACCTGTCCGAGGAGACGCGCAACGCCGAGCGGGCCGCGCCGAAGGGGCTGTGGACGTCGATCGCGTACTCGGCGATCGGTGGCTGGGCATTGCTGCTGGCGGTCACGTTCGCCGCTACGCACGTCGCCAAGATCAACGCGGCCGGCGGTAGTTCCATCTCGGTGATCGAAACGGCGCTCAGCACAGGGCTGGCAAAGCTCGTACTCGACATCTCGACGATCGCGCAGCTGTTCTGCGGAATGGGCTGCGTCGCAGCGTCGTCACGGATGGTGTTCGCCTTCTCGCGGGACGGCGCCGTTCCCGGACACAAGCTCTGGCGCCGCCTGAACGCGAAACGGACGCCGACCTGGTCGGTGCTGTTCGTGGTCGCCTTCGCGCTGATCATCACGATCCCGGCTCTGTTTGGAAACAGCGCCGGCATCCCCGTCGCGTTCTTCGCGGTGACGTCGATCGCGACGATCGGGCTCTACATCGCCTACGTGCTGCCCGTGTTCCTGCGCTGGCGGCAGAAGGACAAATTCGAGGCGGGTCCGTGGAACCTCGGTAAGCACTACCGCTGGATCAACCCGATCGCGTTCATCTGGGTCGCGCTCTGCGTGATCATCTTCTGCCTGCCCGGTTCGCCCGAAGCGGTGCCGTGGAACAAGGGCTTCACCTGGAGCGACTTCAACTACGCACCGGTCGTTACGATCGTGCTCATGGTCGCGGTATGGATCGCCTGGGAGGCCGGTGCCAAACACACCTTCAAGGGCCCGGTCAAGACAGTCGACGAACCGGACACGGGAACGCCGGAGGATCCGGCGTTGATGCCCGCTTAGCTGTGAGTGAGCTGCTGACGGTGCTCGAGCCCGCCACGGAGGCGGTGCTCGAGCGGGTCCCCGAGGCGGGGATCGATGAAGTCGATGAGGCAGTTGCACGGGCCCGTGCCGCAGCTCCCCGCCTGGCGCGGGCTCGCACCCGGGGCGCGTGCCGCACAGCTGCGGGCGCTCGCGGACAAGGTCGAGGAGAACCTCGAGGAGCTGGCGCTGCTCGAGGCCCGCAATGCCGGCAAGCCAATCGGTTCGGCGCGCGGTGAGATCGGCATGGTCGTCGACACGTTCCGCTATTACGCCGGAGCGCCGGAGCGGCTGATGGGCGACACCATCCCGGTGGCCGGCGGCCAGGCGTTCACGGTCCGCGAGCCACTGGGTGTCGTGGGGCTGATCGTGCCCTGGAACTTTCCGCTGACGATCGCCGCCTGGAAGCTCGGTCCGGCGCTGGCGGCGGGCAACACGGTCGTGCTCAAGCCCGCTGAGCTGACGCCGCTGACGGCGCTGCGCTTCGAGCAACTCGTCCTGGAGGCGGGGATCGCGCCGGGCGTGGTGAACGTCGTGGTCGGCAAGGGCGTCGTGGCCGGTGCGCGGCTCGTCGAGCATCCCGACGTGGCAAAGATCGCCTTCACCGGTTCGACGGTTGTCGGCCGCACGATCGCGGCCAGCGCGGCGCAGACGATCAAGCGCGTGACGCTCGAGCTCGGCGGCAAGTCGGCCAACATCATCTTTGCCGACGCGGATCTGGAGAAGGCCGCAGCGGCAGCTCCATGGGCGGTCTTTGACAACGCCGGCCAGGACTGCTGCGCGCGCTCTCGGCTGCTGGTCGAGGCCTCGGTGGCCGACGAGTTCCTGAGCCTGCTGCAGCCACACGTCGAGGGCTTCAAGGTCGGCGACCCGCTCGATCCCGACTCGATGATGGGACCGCTGATCTCCGCCAAACAGCGTGACCGGGTCGCCTCGTTCGTCGGAGCTGACGCACCCGTGGCCTTCCGCGGCAGCGCGCCGGAAGGGCCCGGATTCTGGTTCCCGCCGACCGTGCTCGCTCCGGCCGACCCCCAGTCACCCGCTGTCCGCGAGGAGATCTTCGGGCCGGTCGTGGCGGTCGTTCCGTTCCGGGACGAGGAGGAGGCAGTGCAGATGGCCAACGACACGATCTACGGGCTGTCTGGTTCCATCTGGACCCGCGACGGCGCACGCGCGCTGCGCGTGGCACGTGCGGTCGAGACCGGCGTGCTGTCGATCAACTCAAACTCGTCGGTTCGCGTGAGCACGCCCTTCGGGGGCTTCAAGCAGTCCGGCTACGGACGCGAGCTCGGGCCTCACGCCACCGACGCCTACACGGAGACCAAGACCATCTATTACGCAACCACATGAACCGCCTGCAAGACAAAGTCGCAGTGATCACGGGCGCGGCCGGGGGAATCGGGCTCGCCAGCGCCGAGCTGTTCGCGGCCGAGGGGGCACACGTCGTGGGCGTCGACCTGCGCGAGCACGCCGTCGGCGAGCTGCCGCTTCAGGTCGACCTGACCGATGAGGCCGCAGTGATCGAGCTGTACCGGACCGTGCGCGAGAAGTTCGGCAGGATCGACGTGCTCTTCAACAACGCCGGGATCTCACCGACGGACGACGACTCCGTGCTGGTCACCGAGCTCGACGCCTGGGATCGCGTGCAGGACGCCAACCTGAAGAGCGTCTTCCTCTGCTGCAAGTACGGCATTCCGCACCTGCTCGAGACCGGCGGTGGCTCGGTCATCAACACCGCGTCGTTCGTTGCGGTGATGGGAGCGGCAACCTCGCAGATCTCCTACACCGCCTCCAAGGGAGGGGTGCTCGCGATGTCGCGTGAGATGGGCGTTGAGTTCGCCAAGAGCGGAGTGCGTGTGAATGCGCTCTGCCCCGGTCCCGTGAGCACGCCGCTGCTGATCGAGCTGTTCGCCAAGGATCCGGAGCGCGCGGCGCGACGCCTGGTCCACGTCCCCATGGGTCGCTTCGGTGAGGCCGACGAGATCGCCAAGGCCGCGCTGTTCCTGGCCAGCGACGATTCCTCGTTCATGACGGCATCGTCGCTCCTGGTGGACGGCGGCATCAACGGCGCCTACACGACTCCGCTCTGAACCTATAGCCGACGTGTTCCGGGGTCGCTATAAAGAGACCCAATCTTCCGCGACGTCTCAGTTCCGCCGCAACCTCGCCGTATGAGGTTTGCGGCGGAACCGTCTAAAACTCCAGCAAGCATGACCGCAGTTACCCAGCCACGGAGCCGAACGCTCGACCTCTCGCTTCTGCGCGGCGGGCGGTTCTACCTGTGGATGACGCTGGTGTCGCTCGCGATCGCCGCGCTCTCCCTGCATTGGCCCTCGACACCGAGCTATGACCCGTGGTCATGGCTGATCTGGGGCCGCCAGATCATCCACGGCCACCTGTGGATTACCGGCGGTTCGAGCTGGAAGCCGCTACCCGTCATCTTCACGACTGTGTTTGCGCTGTTCGGCTCGGCTCAGCCGAACCTCTGGCTGATCGTCGCCCGGGCCGGTGCGCTGATGAGCGTGCTGATGTCCGCCAGGCTCGCCGGGCGCATCACCTGGAACATCCTCGCCCAGGGGCGGGGACGAGGCTGGTTCGGCGACTTGCGCGTGGCCGAGCGCCTCGGGGTGCTCGCACCGATCGCGCTGGCCTCCTTGATTGCCCTGGTCGGCACGGCCTTCACCCCCACCTACCCGGTGCCGATGATGCTCGGGTACTCCGAGGGGCTCGGCTTTGCGATCACGCTCGTCGCGATCGAGCGCGCCTGGGACGGCCATCACCGGCAGGCGTTCGCGCTGGGCATGGTTCCGTGCCTCGACCGCCCGGAGCTTTGGATCGTGTGGGGGCTCTACGGGCTCTGGCTGATGTCGCGGGACCGGCGAGCGATCCCGTTGGTCTTGGGTCTCGGCGTCCTGATGCTGGCGCTGTGGGTCGTGCCGCAGCTGCTCGGGCACGGAAAGCTCTCAGATCTGTTCTCGCACGCGCAAAGCAACCATTCAGCCCATTCCGCGGTGAACAGCTCATTCCCGTTCTGGCACGAGTTATCGGTCACGCTCTGGCCGTTGGCGCTCGAGCGTGTCGAGGCAGCCGCCCTGATCCTGATGGCGGTGACCACCTGGCTGGTGATCCGCGACCGGCGTGCCCTGGGAGGATGGGAGCCGTCGCTGCGGCGTCATGGCGCGCCCGTGGCCGCCTCGCTCTCCGCGACCTTCGGGTTCCTCTGGTGGCTGGGCGTCTCGCTCGAGACGGAGGCGGGATTTGCCGGCAACACCCGCTACGCGATCCTCGGCGGGCTCCTGATCTACATCGGTGGCGCCACCGCATATGGCTGGGCGGCATCGGCCTCGCACGTGCCGGCGGTCGCGTTGCTGCGTGCGCATGCGCAAGCGACCCATCAACGAGACCCTGCGCCTGGCGGCCGCTTCCGTGCTGATGCTGCTGGTCTTCCTGTTCGTGCCAGGCTGGTTCGCGCACCGGCTGCCGAGCGTGAAGGGCATCCGTTACGCGTTGCGCTACCAGGCGCAGCTGCGCGAACAGTTCTCCGCCCTGATCCAACGCGAGGGCGGTGCCGCCAACATCCTCAAATGCGGCAGCGTAATGACCAACAACTACCAGGTGACGATGCTCGCCTGGTACCTCGATGTGCCGATCCCGTGGGTCCAGTCGCTGCCGCATAAGGCGCTGACCAAGCAGGGACCGAACGTGGTTTTCCAAGACGGCGCGATAAACCCGAAGAACTCAGGTCCGACCGCCGCGCAGATGGCAGCCTGGGAGCGGGGCTGGCAGAACCTAAATAACTCGCACTACAAGATCATCAAACCCAACTCTGTGACGCTCTACATGGACTGCTCGACGTACAGCAGCCCTGCGAGTTACACGGGCGAGTCGTAGCGGCGCGGCAGCTGCCGCTGCATGAGGGCGACCAGAGACGGACGTCATGTACCTGCCCAAGCACTTCACAGCTGACGAACACGAGGCGAGCGAACTGCTCGATGGCATCCGCGCGGCCGACCTGATAACGCCAACAGCGGACGGCCTGTTTGCGACGTTCCTGCCGCTGATCCACGACCACTCGGAGAGCGGTCACGGGTCGCTGCTGGGTCACGTCGCGCGCAAGAACGACCATTGGCGGCTGCAGCCGAGCGGCGAGTCGCTGGTGATCATCCACGGGCCGGATGCCTACATCAGCCCCGGTTGGTACGCATCCAAGCGCGAGCACGGACGGGTGGTACCGACCTGGAACTACCTCACCGCCCATGTCTACGGTGACCTCGTGGTCCATGACGACCCCGTTTGGCTCGAGCGTCTGGTCCGCAGGCTCACAGAGCGCCAGGAGGCACCGCGACCCGAGCCCTGGAGTGTGGACGACGCGCCGCGCGACTACACCGACGGCCAGCTGAAGGCCATCGTCGGTGTCGAGCTCAAGATCACTCGGGTGCAGGCAAAGGCCAAGCTGGGGCAGAACCGCTCGAGCGCGGACATCGACGGCGTGATCGAAGGGCTGAGCGCAGGCGGCGATCAGCAGCTCGCCGCGGCAACGGCCCGCGCGCGCCGCGATCGCGACGGCTGATCGACTACCCTGCCACGCATATGTCCCCCGCGAAGGTCGCGGTGGCCTGCGGGCTCATGGCGCTGCTCATCTGCGCCTGTGGCATCCCACCCAAGCCGGTAGCAGGCACCGCTCATCTCAGACACTATGCAGGCTTTTACGGGTTCACCGACGATCCCAGGAAGCCGCAGGTCTCGTGCCTGAAGAGCGACAAGTTGCGCTTTCACGAGTACTACGCTGACGGCGTCCAGCACCTTCCGGCGATCCAGGTGGGCCCGCTCCCGCAGGGGCCGACGATGGTCTTCTATCCGACAGACGGCGTCGCCCAGGGCCTGCAGATCCTGGGACAGGACGCGGGCGCCGAGGTGATCGGCGCTCTACTCGTCTACCCGAATCAGGCCGGTAGCAAGGTGCTGAAGCAGGTCGAAGCCTGCGCGTCGATCGGCGTCAAGGGCTGAGGTTCCGCGATATGGCCACGACCACCAGCAGTGACAGGACCGTCGTCCCAGAGAAGGCCTCGGGCTACAACATCCCCGAGTTCACCTTCCCGCTGCCCGGGTTCATCAGGGAGCTGCCTGACTGGGCGCGCACCTCGCTGATCATCTTCATCCTGGTCGTCGCCTCGCTCTTCATCCGCACGCGCTCGGTCGGCCAGCAGTTCTGGATGGACGAGGCGATCACCGTCGGGATCTCCTCTCACCATCTTTCCGCCATCCCGGGAATCATGCGCCAGGACGGGTCGCCACCGCTGTTCTACCTGCTGCTGCACTTCTGGATGGCGATGGTCGGCAACGGCGAGGCCGCGACGCACTGGCTGTCGGAGATCTTCGCCGTCCTGACGATCCCGGTCGGCTACTGGGGCGGGCTCAAGATCGCCGGCAAGCGCGCGGCGCTGATGACCGCGACGCTGATGGCGTCCAGCGCGTTCCTCGACTATTACAGCCAGGAGACGCGGATGTATGCGTTGATGGCGCTGCTCGGCCTGTTCGCCACGATCGGCTTCGTCCGCGGCTTCGTGTTCCGAGAGCGGCGCTACGTGATCCTGTTCGCCGTAGCGCAGGCGCTGATGCTCTACACCCACAACTGGTCGCTTTTCTTCGGGGCCGGCTCGGCATTGTCGCTGGTCGTCCTCTATTACATCGGGGACGCGAAGATCCGCGAGAACCTGGTCCGCGACGCCATCTGCGCCTATGTCGGCGCCGCGATTCTGTTCGCACCGTGGGTTCCCAACTTCATCTTCCAGTCGCTGCACACCGCGGCCCCCTGGAACACGTCGCCGCGTTTCGGGGCGCCGGTTCAGATCGCCCAGAGCGTGTACGGGGGCGCCACCGTAGCCGCAATCCTGGTCATCGGCGCAGCGGTCGGCTATGCCGGCCTGTTCACCAGGGCGGAGCGCGCCAGCACTCAGGCGAAGATCGCCCTGATCCTCTTCACGCTCGTGTTCTTCACGCTCATGTTCGGCTGGATCGCATCGCAGATCACGCCGGCCTGGAACCCGCGGTACTTCGCGCCGATCGTCCCGGCGATCATGATGCTCACCGCCATCGGGATGTCACGGGCTGGCATTGTCGGCCCGCTGACGCTTGCCGTCGCGCTCATCTTCCTGGCCCGCCCGGATACCTACGCACCCCAGCACAAGAGCGACATGCAGGACATCGGCGGCGAGATGGGCCCGCTGATGCACAGCGGGGACCTCGTGATCGTCGGCCAGCCTGAGCAGACGCCGCTGGCCTACTACTACTTGCCCGCCGGACTCAACTTCTCCAGCACGATCGGGCCTGTGAAGGATCCGTCCTACGTGAATTGGATCAACGCACTGCACCGCTACCAAGCTGCACAGCCGGCGAAGGTCTTGATCCCAATGCTGGACAAGCTGAAGAACGGCCAGCACGTGCTGTACATCCGGCCACTTACCGAGGGCGTGATCGGCTGGAAGGCGCCCTGGACGTCTGAGATCCGGACCCGCTCAGCGCAATGGGGAAAGATCCTCCAGAACGACAAGCAGCTCAAGATGGAGGCGTGGGCGCCCCACAACTACCGAGGCGCCTGCTGCGTCGCGGACTCCGCCATTCTCTACGTCAAAAAGTAGGTTCGATACACGTGTCTGACTCACTGGCTACAGCGCCCGCGCCGGCGCACGGCGCCGACATCACCCAAGATCGCCCAGTTGTCGTGCTCGGCGGCGGGCCGGCCGGCCTGACGGCCGCCTACCAGCTGACCAAGCAGGGCAAGCCCGTCGTGGTACTGGAGTCGACCGAGATGCTCGGCGGCATCGCGCGCACAGAGGTGCGTGACGGCTACCGCTTCGACCTCGGCGGCCACCGCTTCTTCACCAAGGTCAAGGAGGTCGACGCCCTCTGGCACGAGATCATGAAGGAGGAGTTCCTCAAGCGCCCGCGCCAGAGCCGGATCTACTGGAACGACAAGTTCCTGGAGTACCCGCTGGAGGGCATGGACGTCATCAGGAAGCTGGGTTTGGTCGAGCTCAGCCGCTGCATGGCCTCCTACCTGTGGGCCCAGGCCAAGCCCAAGGGCCGTGAGGACACCTTCGAGGAGTGGGTCTCCAACCGCTTCGGCAAGCGCCTCTACAACCACTTCTTCAAGACCTACACGGAGAAGCTCTGGGGCGTCCCCACCAACGAGATCCGGGCCGAGTGGGCTGCCCAGCGGATCAAGGGACTGTCCTTCTTCAGCGCCGCCAAGGCCGCCTTCTTCGGCAACAAGGGCAACAAGATCAAGTCGCTGATCTCCGAGTTCAACTACCCCCGCTTCGGCCCCGGCCAGATGTGGGAGCAGATGGCCAAGGACATCCAGGAGCACGGTGGCGAGATCCGTCTGAACGCCCCAGTCACCAAGCTCGTGACGGACTCGGCCGGCAAGGTCACCGAGGTGTATGCCGACGGCCAGGTTCTGACGCCCTCCTACGTGATCTCCTCGCTCCCGCTGCGCACGACGGTCGGCATCGCCGAGCCGGAGGCGCCGGTGGATGTCCGTGACGCCGCCCGCGGCCTGCGCTACCGCGAGTTCCTGACCGTGCTGCTGGTGATCGAGGGCCAGGATCTGTTTCCGGACAACTGGATCTACATCCACCAGCCCGGCGTCCAGGTCCTGCGGATCCAGAACTTCAAGTCCTGGAGCCCGTGGATGGTGCCCAACGAGAGCGATGCCTCGATCGGCATGGAGTACTTCTGCTTCGAAGGCGACGATCTCTGGAACATGGACGACGACAAGCTCGTTGAGATGGCCGGTCAGGAGATCGAGAAGCTCAACCTGGCCAAGGCCGCGAACGTCAAGTTCGGTTTTGTCGCGCGCGTGCACAAGGCCTACCCGATCTACGACGAGAAGTACGCCGAGCGCGTGGCCACGATCCGCAAGTGGCTCGAGTCGGACATGACCAACCTCACCCAGGTCGGTCGCAATGGCCTGCACCGCTATAACAACTCCGATCACTCGATGCTCACGGCGATGCGCGCCGTCGACAACATCCTGCTCGGCACCCACCACGACATCTGGTCGGTGAACGTCGAGAGCGTTTACCACGAAGAGATTCACGACAACGAGAACCCCTACGCGAAGGACCCCGAGCCTCCGGCGATGGACGGACCGCTCGCGTCCGAGCACTAGTGCTCCGGGCGGTTCTCGGTTACGGTCGTGAGTGATCCCATGCGTCGAACATTTGCGCTCTGGTTTGTGACGTCGTTGCTGGCTTGCGGTTGCGCCGCCGGGCTTGCTGCTCCGGCGGCGTTCGCGACCGGCTCCACGGGCACCACCACCCAGCCCAGCTTCAACCTCAACAACGCCGGGGCCGCGTCCGCGCTCCAGAACACGACCACGCCCGCGTCCTCGGGCACGACGACCACGTCCTCCAGCGGTGGCCTCTCGAAGCTCGACGGGTTCATCATCGCCGGCGTCGCCGTCGTGCTGCTGGTCGGCATCGCCCTCCTCGTCCGCAGCGACGCGCGCAACCACCTTGCGCACATCCGGCACGGGAACCGCGAGGACCCCATGTTCGCGACCGCGCACTCGGGATCGAAGGCACACAAGAAGGCGCGCAAGCTCACGCCGGCGGAGCGCAAGCGTCGCAGGCGCGGCCGTGCTCGTTAGCCCCTGAGTCGTTTCTAACGCGCCCGTTAGGTTTTCTTGAGGGGCGCGTCCCTACACTCACGCGCCGCATGACTACACGTCCTTCCACGCTGCGAATGACCCGCCGGGGGGTCGATTGGCGCCGCGCCGAATTCATCCTGACCGGACTCGCATTCCTCGGCTTCATCACGATCGGTATCAAGCTGAAGACGATCCCGGGCGGCCTGCCGGCGCACCCGCTCATCATCCACGTCCCCGTGGTGCTGATCCCCCTGAGCGTCCTGGGCGCGCTGGCCTGCATCGCCCGCCCGCAGTGGTTCGATCGTTACGGGATCCTGCTCTGCCTGTGCTCGATCGTCGCAATGTCTGCGATCTTCCTGGCCATGCAAGCAGGGGCCGCGCTCGAGAGCGCGATCCAGCTGAATCCCACCCAGACCCAGCTGATCCACGAGCATTCACACGCCGCTCACATCCTGGCGATCGGCTTTGTGCTGTTCACCGCGTGCCTGATCCTGACGTTCTCCGCCCACCGAATCTCCGGAGGCATGCCCACCGGCCTCGGGATCGCCGACACGATCCTCGGCGAGCGAACGGTCTACCTGGCCCTGCGGGTGGGGTTGGTGGTGCTGGCGCTGTTCGCCGCCTACTACGTGTACCGGGTCGGGGACCTCGGCGCCAAGGCCGTTTGGGCCGGGCGCATCCACTGAGTTCTCCTCAGTCCTGCTGGTCGAGCAGGGCCAGCCGCTGCCGCGCGCGGGTCAGCTGCCGGACGACCGTCCGGCGCGAGTCGCCCGTGGCCGCGGCGATCTCCTCGTACGCGTAGCCGAAGCCCTGCAGCATCAGCACGCGCTGCTCGCGCACCGGTAGGCGCCTGATGTCGGCCAGGCGCTCCCGTAGCTCGAGCGTTCGTTGCGGACCGGGCTCGACGCGACGATCGTCGAGCCTGACCGGTTGCGGTAGCTCCTCGTGCGGATCGGAGTAGCGCTCTCGTCGGATCTGTCGCAGCGCGGCACGCGTCGCGGTCGTCGACAGCCACCCCAACTCCCCGCCGGCTGCCAGCTCGGGAGCCTGCAGCAGCAGCGAACCCCACGCCACCTGGCAGGCCTCGTCGAGCACCCATTCCGGCCCCTGCAGGTTGCTGACGAGGATCCGCATGAGCTGCGGCTGCAATTCGGCGTAGAGGGCTTCCAGCCTTCGTGCCTGGGTGCTGTATTGGGTCATCCGTTCTCCAATTGAGTCTAATTTGACACAAACTACGCTAACAAATGAAGGACCTGGGCGCTAGTTTTTAGTCTGCTTTTGATTCAGACATAAAAGGAGCGGACCCATGAGCATCTCCTTCGCCGACGTAAGTGCGAATCCAAATCCCGCCGGCCTTCCCGGCAGCAACGTCCTGCAACAGATCGTCAATGGAGCCGACGCATGGGCACTGGCGATCACCCTCCTCGGCGCCTTCGTCGGCGCCGCCGTCTGGGCGGTTGCCTCGCACACCAACAGCCACCAATACGCAGCCCGCGGGCGGATGTCGGCGCTGGTCTCAGCCGGATCTGCACTCGTGATCGGTGCGGGGCCCGGGCTCGTGAACTTCTTCGCCCACCTCGGAGCGACCGCCAAATGAGCACTCTCGGCACACTCGCCGGCACGCTCGGTGGCATCGCCACCGGGGGTCCGGTAACCGGAGTCGCGTCGAGTGTCGTCTCCGGGGTGGCCGGGTCCGCGGCGGGTCTCGCGCTACACGGCATCTCGTCGTGGGTGCTCAACGGCACCAAAGGCGCGCTCGAGCAGGTCGCTGCCGCGATCGGCTCCACCACAGCCCCGAATCTGGACAGCACATGGTTCTCGACGACCTACTGGCGTGTCGCCGCTCTGGCGGCGATGCTCACCATCCCCTTTCTGTGTGCGGCCGCCGTGCAGGCGGTGGCCCGAGGCGACCTCGGCCTGCTGGTGCGGGCGGCGTTCGGGTATCTGCCGCTCTCGGTTCTGGGGGTCAGCCTGGCGGCGCCGCTGACGATGCTCCTGCTGGCTGCCACCGATCAGATGTCCGCCGTCGTCTCGGCGAGCGCCGCCACCGGCGGCGCTCGCTTCCTCGACCACGCCGCGCAGGTCGCGGGAGCACTTGCCGGGTCGACAAGCTCCCCGTTCTTTGCGGTCGCCGTGGGTCTGCTGGCCGTAATGGCCGCGCTCGCGCTTGCGGTCGAACTGCTGATTCGCGCGGCCGCGGTCTACGTGGTCGTGCTCATGCTGCCCCTCGCATTCGCGGCGATCGTCTGGCCTGCGCGGCGCGTGTGGGCCGCGCGAATGGTCGAGCTGCTCGTGTCGCTGGTGCTCTCGAAGTTCGTGATCGTCGCCGTCCTGTCACTGGCCGCGGCGGCATTTGCCGGCGGGACTCCGGGGATTGGCGAGCTGCTTGTCGCGATGTCACTGATCGTGCTCTCGACCTTCGCACCGTGGGCTCTGATGCGGATCCTGCCGTTCACGGAGCTGGCCGCAGGGGCCGCGGGGATCATGCACGGTGGGGTGTCCCAAACCCATGACCATGCGGCGAGGGCGGCTGGCATGTCAGCCACGCCGAGCGAGCTGGCGATGCAGCTTCCCGCTCGCCTACGTGAACAGGCCCGCCGTGCGTACGCCGGACGCGACGACGGGGAGGACCTCCCCGACTCGGGGACGCCGGCGACTCAGAATGGCGGGGCACGAGTCCCGAGCCAGAACACGGACGGCACAGAGATAGGCGACCGCGGCTTCGATTGGTCTGAAGTGGGCAAAGAGCAGATCTCTGCGGTCGGGGGTGCCACGCGCGCGGCCCCCGCTCCCGCTCCGGATCCCGCCGAGGACGGGCGGCAGCCCTTCGTGCTTCCTGACGCCTGGCAGAGCAGCGAACAGCCGAGGCTGGATAGGAACCTGCTGCGTCCGCGCGCAACGGAAGACGATGCCCCGGAGGATGAGCGATGACCATCGAGCGGCTCAGTTACCGCTTTGGCCCGCTCGAGCGGCGTGGATTGCTCGGCCCGCTGCGCTTCGGGCAGGTGGCGACGATCGGAGGCGCCCTCGCAGTCGGAGTCGAACTGCTCGACCGCGTTGGCGGTGGCGGCGGCGTGATGGCGGCAATCGCGCTGCTGGCTGGGGCGGTTGGGCTGGCCACGGCCCCGGTCGCGGGCCGCACGATCGAGGAGTGGGCGCCCGTCGGATGCGCCTTCGCCGTCCGCTCGGCAGGCAGCCACCGGCGCTTCCGCTCCCGGCTTCCCAGCCAGGGCGTCGGGCGCGGCCGCCGTCGGCCCAGGCTCGAGCTGCCAGAGAGCCTGCGGGGCGTCGAGCTGGTCAGCGTCGAGCACGGCGGTCGCACGCTCGGCGCGCTATCGGAGCGGCGCGGCCGGCTGCTGACACCGGTGCTGGCCTGCCAGGCGCTCTCATTCGCGCTACTCGACCCGGAGGTGCAGGAGCGCCGGCTGGCGGCATGGGGAAACGTATTGGCGACGGCGGCGAACGCCCCAGTGAGACGACTGCAATGGATCGAGCGCACCACTCCGTCCCAGGGCGACGAGCTGGCACGTTGGCTACACGAGGCGCGAGATCCGGCGCTGCCGGCACGTGGGGTACCTGTAGTGGAGTCATACCTGGAGCTGATCGGCCAGAGCACTCAGGTCACCCATGACCATGAGATCCTGCTCGCGATCCAGCTCGACACCGCACGCCTTCATGGGCGGAGCGCTTTGACGTCGGAGCAGGTGATCGAACAGGTCGGCCAGGTCGTGCGCGGGCTGGAGAGCGCGGAGATCAGGGTGCTCGGTGCGCTGAGCACGGGTCAGCTGACCCGTGTGCTGCGCACCGGCTTCGATCCGTACGCGCGCGCCGACCTCGCCGCGATGGATGCCGCAAGCCGTGGCGGCCACGTGCTCCAGGAGCATGCGGCCGGCCCGATGGCGGCAGCGGAGGCGTGGGACCACTACCGCTGCGATGGAGCCCTGCATGCGACTCACTGGATCAGCTCGTGGCCGCGGATCGATGTCTCACCGATGTTCATGGATGCGCTCTTAGCGGACTCGGGAGCCGTGCGCACCGTGGCCGTCACGTTCGAGCCGGTGTCGCCGGAGCGATCGGCGCGCGAGGTCGAGGCCGCGATCACGCGCGATCGCGCCGACAGCGAACTGCGCCGCCGGTTCGGTCAATCCGAAACCGCACGCCAGCGCCAGGCGCAGGAGGCGGCGGCCCGGCGCGAGGCGGAGCTTGCGGCCGGCCATGGCGAGGTCCGCTTCAGTGGCTTCGTGACCGTCAGCGGTCGCGATGAGGGCGAGCTGCGCCGAGCATGCGCGGAGGTCCACCGTCACGCGGCGCGAGCACGATTGGAGCTTCGCCGCATGTACGGGCAGCAGGCAGAGGCCTTCAGCTTCACGCTGCCGTTGGCAAGGGGGCTTCGGTGAGCGCCGCGCGCACAGGTCACCGGGTCACAACCCGGCACGCCCAGGCGATCTACCCCTTCACCGCGGGTGGCGGGCTCGGCGGTCGCGGCGCGTTCATCGGCCGCGAGGGGAACGGTGGCGCCTTCTGCTTCGACCCGTGGGTGCTCTACGACGAGGGGACGCTTGACGATCCCAACGCGATCGTGATCGGCAAGCTCGGTCAGGGTAAGAGCGCCCTGGTCAAGACATTGCTCTGGCGCATGCTGCTGTTCGGGCGGCGGGCATTCGTGCTCGACGTCAAACGCGAATACGGGCCGCTGTGCGCGAGCGTGGGCGTCAAGCCCGTGTCGCTTTCACCGGGAGGCGGGGTGAGGCTGAACCCGCTGTCCGCCCGCCCCGAGGAGCACGCCCAGATCGAGCTGCTGCGGGCGATCGCCACCACCGCGATCGGCGAACCGCTGAACCAGGTCGAGGCTGCTGCTCTGCGTGAGTCGCTGCGCACGGTCAGGGATCGCACGCCGGAGCCGACGCTTCCTCACATCACCGCAGATCATGTTCGACCCGCCCGCCGAGATGGCCGCCCGGCTGCAGACCACCCCGGCGCAGCTCGCCGCCGACTGTCGCCGCGCGGCGCTCGCGCTGCAGGATCTCTGCGAAGGCCCGCTCAAGGGGATCTTCGATGGCCCCACCAGTCCTGGCCTGGACCTCGACGCCCGGCTGCTCGTGCTGGACTTGCACGCCGTGCGAGACTCGCCCGCGGTCGGCATCCTGATGGCCTGCGCGACCGCCTGGATGAGCGCGCAGCTCGCGCGCACTGCGGAGCAGCCGGATCGCGGCCGGCTGATCAACGTGGCCGACGAGTCATGGAAGATCATCCAGCACGGTGGGCTGGGCGAGTGGTTTCAGTCCAACTTCAAGCTCGCCCGGCAGTTCGGGGTATGAATCTGGTGGTCCTGCACAAGCTTGGCGATCTGCAGGCGGCCGGGGATGCGGGATCGCGCGCCGCGCGGATCGCTGAGGGGCTGATCGCCGACGCATCGACGCGGATCATCTACCACCAGGACGAGAGCCAGATCGGCCTCACACGCGACCTGCTCGGCCTGTCCGCGACCGAGGCAAGGCTGCTCACGCAGCTGACGCCCGGGCAGGCGTTGTGGCGCGTGGGTTCGCGCTCGTTCGTGGTGCAGCACTACCGCTCACGGATCGAGCAGCGACTCACAGACACCGACACCGGGATGCGACTCGATGCCCGGTGAGCTGCTGCCGCTCGGGGGTCTGGCGCTCGCGCTGGTTCTGTTCGCACTTGCCGGAGAGCGGCCTGGATCCGGGCGTGGCGAGAAGGGCGCACGCTGGGCAAGGCGCAGCGATCTCACGGTGCTCGGCCGCCGTCGCGGTGCCGGCGAGGCGGCAGCCGCCGGCGGCCGGTCAGCGGGCGACTGGCGCTCGGTTACCAGGGTCGCAGGCTGTTGCGTGCGGAGCAGCGCCACGCGCTGGTCGCCTTCGGTCCGCCGCAGTCGGGCAAGTCGGCCGGGCTGGCGATCCCCGCGCTGCTTGAGTGGCAGGGGCCGGCGGTGGCCTCCTCGATCAAGACCGATCTGCTGGGAGCCACGCTGAAGCGCCGCCGGCAGCTCGGGCAGACGTTCGTCTTTGATCCGTTCGAACTCTCCGGCGTTCCTGGCCAGACGTGGTCGCCGCTGCGCGGAGCCTCGAGTTGGGACGGTGCGCTCGAGGTGGCCTGGCGGTTGGCCGCAGCCGGCGAGCTGGACCAGCGCGGGGTCGAGGGCGGCGACTTCTGGGCGATCGCCGCCGAGCAGCGGCTTGCGCCACTCCTGTATGTCGCGGCACGCTGTGGTGGGGGTATCGAGCAGGTGGTCAGCTGGACCTACGGCCAGGACCGACGCACGCTCGATGCCGCGCTGGATCGGCTGCTCGGCGGTGTCGGCAGCGACCAGGAGCACCGCGACGCGAGGGCTGCGTTTGACGCGGTCAGGGCCTTCGACGCCCAGGCCGACCGCACGCGCAGCTCGATCGAGGCAACCGCGCAGGCGCTCCTACGGGCCTACCGCTTCACGCGCGTGGCCCGGTCGGCGCAGAGCTGCGAGATCACTCCCGAGCGGCTGCTGGGAGCGAACGCGACGCTCTACCTGATCGGTGATGCCAAGGCCTCGAAGCTGCTGCGCCCGATCTTCCTGGCATTGCTTTCAGAGGTGGTCGACGCCGCCTACGAGCTTGCGAACCGTAGCGGCGGGCGACTCGTGCTGCCCCTGCTGATCTGCCTGGATGAGGCGGGAAATGTGGCGCCGCTCCCCAATCTCGCGGAGATCGCTTCCACCGCGCCGAGCCACAACATCCAGCTGATCTCGATATTCCACGACCTCGCACAGGCCCGCAGCCGCTATCGCCAGCAGGCTGAGACCGTCGTGAACAGCCATCGTGCCCGCATGCTGCTCCCCGGCGTCGCCGACCTGGACACGCTTCGCTACTTCTCAGGTCTGGTCGGTGAGGAGGAGCGGCGGGAGCTGACGCGCACGAGCGGGCGCGGCGGCAGCACGCGCTCCTACGGCATTCGGCGCACGCCGCTGATCTCGCCGGAGGCGCTGCGCCAGCTTCCGGAGGGACACGCGCTGTTGCTCTATGGGCGGCTGGCGCCCGTGCGAGTGCGGCTGCGCACGTGGTTCGACAACCGCCGTCTGCGCAAACTGGCGGGTTCAGCGTGAGGCCGCCGATCGAGGATCCGATCCTCTGCCGCGAGTGGTTCGAGGATCTCTGGCTCGATGTCTGCCGGCTGCGCGAGCGCTACATGCTGCCGGTTCGCACATGCTGGTGGGAGAGCCCGTTGCAGGTCGAGACGCTGGCGGCGCTGGCCGCGTGGGTGGAGCGCTACGACAGCGGCGAGTGGGACGATCCTCCGGGCAAGCTCGCTTTGCTTTATGACCTGGAAAGGGTGGCAGGGATGCTGCGAGACGGTAATGATCCGTTCTACCCGGACCGTGACCGGCAGGCGTTCAAACGCTTCCTCGCCGCCTTGGGCGGTCAGGACCTTCCCGACAACCGCAGGCTGGAGGACGACTGATGGCGCTTTCCACCCACCAAACTCACGCGAAGCGGCACCTGCTCGCGGCCCCGGTCCACCAAGTCGCTCAGGATCAGCAGGTGCCTCTGCACTGCCTCCTGGACGACGGACTGGGTGAGCAGACGACCTATGAGCTGTTGTCCAACGAGCTGCTGCTCGACGGTCAGGCGCGGCTCAACCTGGCGACCTTCGTGACGACCTGGATGCCGTCAATCGCCGGCAAGCTGATGGACGACACCGCGGACAAGAACATCATCGACAAGGACGAGTACCCGCAGACGGCCGCGATCGAGGCGCGTTGCGTGAACATCATCGCCGACCTGTGGCATGCGGACCTCGCCGAACAGGCGACAGGTTGCTCGACCACTGGTTCGAGTGAGGCGGCGATGCTCGCGGGCATGGCCATGAAGTGGCGCTGGCGCGCGCGGATGCAGGCCGCCGGCAAGCCGACCGACAAGCCGAACCTGGTGACCGGGACCAATGTCCAGGTCTGCTGGGAGAAGTTCATGCGCTACTGGGAGGTCGAGCCGCGGCTGGTGCCGATGGAGGGCGATCGCTTCCACCTCGACGCCGCGGACGCAGTGGCCCTCTGCGACGAGAACACGATCGGCGTCGTCGGCGTGCTCGGGTCGACATTCGACGGCAGCTACGAGCCGATCAAGGAGATCGCGGCCGCGCTCGACGACCTGCAGGAACGCACCGGGTTGGACGTGCCGCTGCATGTGGACGCCGCCTCCGGCGGATTCGTCGCGCCGTTCCTGCAGCCTGAGCTCGAATGGGACTTCCAGATCAAGCGCGTGTGCTCGATCAACGCCTCCGGGCACAAGTACGGCCTCGTCTATCCCGGGGTGGGCTGGGCGATCTGGCGCAACAAGGAGGCGCTCCCGAGCGACCTGATCTTCGACGTCAACTACCTCGGCGGGCACATGCCGACGTTCGCGCTGAACTTCTCGCGGCCGGGGAGCGAGGTGATAGCGCAGTACTTCATGTTCGCGAGCCTCGGCTGTGACGGGTACCGGCGCGTGATGCAGAACGCGCAGGACGTGGCGCTGAAGCTCTCATCCGGGATTGAGGAGATGGGGCCGTACAGGCTGATCACGCGGGGCGACGAGCTTCCGGTGTTCGCCTTTACGCTCAAGGACGAGGTGAAGAACTACTCGGTATTCGACGTCTCAGCACACATGCGCGGGCGCGGCTGGCTGATCCCTGCCTACAACTTCCCGGAGAACCGCCAGGACCTCAGCGTGCTGAGGATCGTGGTCCGTGCCGGGATGAGCCTCGACATGGCCGACGAGCTGCTCCAGCAGATGCGCGAGGAGACCGACGCGCTCGAGTCACTCGAGGGGCCGCTGCCGAAGCGCAAGGGAGGACCGCTTCAGGCGTTCGCGCACTGAACAAGGACGCCTGGCCGATTATTGGAGGAAGCCGCGAGGTCGGCGTGTTCGACCGCGAACCTATGCGCCGCGAGCCGACTCGGCCTGGACTGCGGCCCCGAGCTCCGCGCCCGCCGCCTCCAGCTCGGCCAGCGTGGAGGCCTCCAGGACCAGCTGGAGGTCGAGGATGCGCATGTCGAATAGGTCGAGTGTGTTCGAGCCCACGACCGCGTGGCAGGGCACGCCCGCCTGACGCGCCCGTGTCGCTACCTCCGAGACAAGCTTGCCGACCAGGCTCTGGCGATCGAGGCGGCCCTCGCCTGTGATCACCGCTCGGGCGGCCCGCATCCGCGTGTCGTAGTCGACCGCCGAGAGCACGAATGAGGCGCCGGTCAGCAGCTCGGCGTCGAACTGTGCCCAGAGGCCGCCTGCGAGACCGCCGGCGGCCCCGGTCATTGGCACGCCGCGCGGATCGCGAGGCAACTTCGCGGCGAAGTGATCGAGACGCCGTTCGAGCTGGGTGACCTGCTCGGCCGAGGCGCCCTTCTGCGGCCCAAAGACGCTCGGGGCGAGCTCAAATGGGGTGCGCACGTCGCAGAGCACCACCAGCCCCGCGGTTCCCAACCCGCCGAGATCCTCGATCGCCAGCAAGGCCCCCTCACCGCCGTCAGTGGTGGCGCTGCCGCCCACGGCAACGTACACGGTGCGCGCTCCCGCGCCCACCGCGGCCGCGATCAGCTCGCCGGTCCCGTAGCTCGACGCCGCAAACGCGTCACGTTCCGCTTCGGCGATCAGCCCCAGGCCGCTGGCGGCCGCCATCTCGACGACGGCCACCCGGCTTGGCGAGAGGCCGAACGCAGCGTCGACCGGACGCCCGAGCGGATCGTCGACGCGGACCGCGAACTCCTCCAGGTGCAGAGCGGGCGCGAGCGCCGAGAGCGTTCCCTCGCCGCCGTCAGCCACCGGACACAGATCGACCGCCTGCCCACTGGCGGTCAGCCCGCGGGCGAGCGCCTCGGCGACGGCCTGTGCGGTGAACGTGCCCTTGAAGCTGTCGGGCGCGACCAGCACCCGTGTTGGGACACCGATTGCGGCATGGCTTGTCATTCGCGGCATGCTGTCAGGCAGGATGCCTGATCAGGCGGTAGAGCTCGAGGTGGCGGGGCGTCCGGTGCGTATCACGAGCCCGGACCGCGTCATCTATGAGGCCACGGAGCGAACGCCGGCGTTCACGAAGCTGGACGTCTGCCAGTACTTCGCGACGCTCGGCGAACCCTTGATGCAGGCGATCGGCGAGCGTCCAACCACGATGGAGCGGTGGCCTAAGGGCTACCGCGAGGGCATGCGGCTCTCGACCGGATACGGCGATGATGGTGACGGCTTCTACCAGAAGCGTCTGCCGAAGGGAGCGCCGGACTGGATCCAGACCGCGACGATCACGTTCCCGAGCGGCCGTACGGCCGCGGAGCTGTGCCCCACCGAACCGGCGGCGCTGGTGTGGGCGGCGCAGATGGGGGCCCTGACCCTGCACCCGTGGCCGGTCCGACGGACGGACGTGGATCACCCCGACGAGCTCCGGCTCGACCTGGATCCTCAGCCGGGAACCAGCTTCAGCGACGCCCAGCGGATCGCGGCGGTTGCCCGAGAGCTGCTCGAGGAGCTGGGCCTACGCGGTTATCCCAAGACAAGTGGAAACCGAGGCATTCACATATACCTGCGCATCGAACCCAGGTGGACCTTCGAGGAAGTCCGCCATGCCGCCATCGGGTTTGGACGAGAGCTGGAACGTCGCGACCAGGGAGCGACCACCAACTGGTGGAAGGAGGAGCGCGGCGCCCGAATCTTCCTGGACTTCAACCAGAACAACAGGGATCGAACGATCGCCAGCGCGTGGAGCCTGAGGCCGCGGCCTGGGGCGCCAGTGAGCACGCCCATGACCTGGGATCGACTGGCGACGATTGAGGACCCCGCCGATTACAACCTGAAGACCGTGCCCGACTACCTCGCGGACGGCAACCCGTGGGCTGACATGGACGAGACCGCCTACCTGCTCGATCCGTTGCTTGCCCTCTGGGAGTCGCTGCCCGGTGGGGAGCTGAACTTCCCGCCCGATTACCCCAAGATGCCGGGCGAGCCACCGCGGGTGCAGCCATCCCGGAAGGTGGCCGAGAACTGGCAGTGATGCGACCGATCCGATGTATTAGATTGGTCATTCGAAAGCCGCGGGGGTAAACGGGACCTTGAGCGGCGAGACCGACATCCGCGTCCTAATCGTGGGCACGGCACCAGCAGTGATCAGAGAGTTGCGGGATGCGTTGTCTTCGGACGCGGCCGGTGCGTTCACCATCGAGGTATGCGATTCGGCGCGTGACGCGATCGTCGCGCTCCATCGACTGCCGTCTGAAGTCACGCTCGTTGACATCGGCGGCGGCGGTGACGGCCGTCTGCACGAGCTCCGACTCGTCGCCTCGACCACCGTCGACACCGCGCTGATCGCCATCACTTCGAGCGCTGACGAAGCCGTCGCGGCCCAAGCATTCCGACATGGCGCCCAGGACTGCCTGGTTTGCGGCGGCGACGACATCGCTCCGAGCCGGCTCGCGCGCACGATCCGAAACGCGCTCGCGCGGAGCGCCCACGATCAGCAGCCGGCCGCTGGCAACGATGATCGAGCTGTCATCCGACGCGATCCTGACCATCAGCCGCGACCACATCATCACCCGATTCAACGGCGCCGCCGAGCAGCTCTACGGCGTGAGGGCCGCTGAAGTGCTGGGCAAGCCCTCACCCATGCTGGTTCCCGAGCACGAGCGACTCCAGCAGGGCGCCCTCGTGGCGCGTGTGTTCAACGGCGAGAGCATCGATGCGTTCCAGATCCCGCGAACCATGCGCGACGGCCGCAAGGTGATCATGTCGATGTCAGGCTCACCGATCGTCGATGCCATGGGAAATGTGGTCGAGGCTTGCCTGATCATTCGTGACGTCACCGAGGAGGTCAACGCCCGCCTGCGCCTGGCTGAGCAGCAGCACCTGTTCGAGAGCTCGCAGGCGGCCGGACATCTCGGCAGCTGGGCGGTCGACAGGATGACCGGGCGCATGGAGTGGTCGGCCGAGCACTACCGGCTGCTGAGGCGCGATCCGGCGCTGGGCCCGGCGACGGTCGAGCAGCTGATCGACCTGGTGCATCCCGACGATCGCGAAGCTTGTGCAGAGTTCCTTCAACCAGGAGGAGGGCTTCAGCTTCGAGGCTCGCTTCATCGCAGACCCGGAGGACGTACGGATCCTGCAGGTCCGCGGCGAGTACATCCCGCGGGAGGACGGGAGTCCCGGAAGGCTGCTGGGCATCACGCAGGACGTGACCGAGGAGCGCGCCGGGCAGGTCGCCCGCCAGCGCGTCGAGGAGCAACTGCGGCGGAGTTTCGAGGAGGCACTCATCGGGATGGTGATCCTCGACATGGACGGCATTCCCCTGTACGTCAACAACGCGCTATGTGAGATTCTGGGCCTGACCGAAGCCGAGATACTGGGCCACGACTTCCGGGAGTTCACGCATCCCGAGGATCTCGGCGACGACGTGCCGGTGATTGAGGTGCTGCTGCTGGGCGCGCAGAAGCATCACGTTCGTGAGAAGCGCTACATCCACGCTGACGGCCACACGATCTGGGCCGAGGTGGCCGTCTCACTGATCACGAACCCCGACGGCAGCCCGCTGCACATGGTCGGGCAGATCCAGGACATCACCGAGCGGCACGCCCTGGTCGAGCAGCTGCGACAGATGGCCGATCACGACCCGCTCACCGGCCTGCTCAACCGTCGCGCCTTTGGTCGAGAGCTGAGCGCACACCTCGCCCGCACCGAACGCTACGGCGTCGACCGGAGCGTTGCTGATGTTCGACCTCGACAACTTCAAGCTGCACAACGACACCCACGGACACAGCGCCGGCGATGATCTGCTCGTCGCGGCTCGCCGACGGCCTGCGCCGGCGACTGCGCGCAAGCGATGTCACCGGCACGGCTCGGCGGCGACGAGTTCGCGACGCTGCTCCCCAACGCGTGACGCAGCGCACGCGCGCCTCGTCAGCGAGTCACTGCTCGACGCACATCCGCGAGTGCCGACGGAGGCGTGACCGCCAGCATCGGGCTGGTCTGCTTCGAGCGACTCGCAGCGCTGAGCCCAGAGGCGGCGCTGCGCGCTGCCGATCGAGGCGCTCTATGAGGCCAAGCGCATGGGCCGCAACTGCGTTGCCGAGTGGGCGCCGACGACGGAGTCGTTCATTCCTGCATCTGACTGAGCGCGCACTCCCGGGGAGCTTGTCCTCCCGCCAGCGCAGCAGCTTGGTGCCGTGACGGATGCGGCCGCCGCTGGACTGATCGAAGCTGACCTCGACGACCAGCTCCGGTCGCAGCTCGATCCACTCGAGCTCCTTCTCGTTCTTCCAGCGGCTCGGGTCGCCGCGGCCGCGGGTTCCGGTCTCATACGCCGCCAGGCGCTCGCGCAGCGCGCGCTTCTCCGCGGGCTTGATGCCTGAGCAGTGGCCGACGATCCGCAGCTGCCCGGACTCGTCGTACAGCCCGAGGATCAGCGAACCGACCGTGCCGGCCTCCTTGCCCGGACGGTAACCGGCGATCGACCGCGTCGATCGTGCGGACGCGCTTGACCTTCACCATCGCCGTCCGCTTGCCCGGCGCGTAGGCAGCGCTCACGCTCTTGGCGAGGACGCCCTCGGCCCGGCGCAGCCACGGCTCCGCCTCCGCCGCGGTGCCGACGGTCGGCGCCAGCGCGATGTCCTTCAGGCGAGAGCGCGCTCGAGCCGGCTGCGCCGCTCGCCAAAGGGCTCCGCCAGGAGGACCTCGTCGTCCACGGCAAGCAGGTCGAAGGCGACGTAGCGCGCCGGCGTCTGCTGCAGAGAGCAGCTCGATCCGGGACGCGGCGGGATGGATCCGCTGTGAGAGCGCATCGAAGTCCTCGGGCTCATCCGCGTCCGGATCGGCGTCGATCACGATCTCCCCATCCAGCACGTAGCGGCCCGCCGGGAAGCGCAGCTCCGGGAAGTAGCGCTGCAGCGGCTTGCCGCCGCGCGACTGCAGCAGCAGCTCCTCACCGTCGACGAATGCGAGCGCGCGGAAGCCGTCGTACTTGGGCTCATACACCCAGCCATCCCCATCCGGCAACTCCGGCTTGCCGCGAGCGAGCTGGGGTTCGATCGGGGGTTGGAGTGGCAGAGACATAGCCGCTGATCGTAATAGCTACGATCAGCCGCCATGGCATCGGACGCGCGAAAGGCCACGGACGCCGAGCAGGAGTACCTGGAGAGCCTCTTCTGGCTGTTCGAGGCGGGACTGCCGATGACGGCCGCCAACCTCTCACGAGCGATGCGGCTCTCTGCCCCGACCGTCTCCGAGATGGTCGGCCGGCTCGAGCGCGACGGCTACATCAGCCGCGACGCGGACCGGGCGATCAGCTTCACCGAATCGGGCCGCGCGGATGCCGAGCGGATCGTCAGCCGCCACCGGATGATCGAGCGCTTTCTCACCGACGTGGTCGGGGTTCCCTGGGATGAGGTGCACGAGGAGGCCGAGCGGCTTGAGCACGCGATGACACCGCGCTTCGAGGCCTACGTGCGCTCGAGCGTCGGCGACGCGCGGACCTGCCCGCACGGGCATCCCATCCAGGTCGGGCAGCGCATCGATGGCGTCCCGTTGGCGGACTGCGCACTCGGCTCCACGGTGACGATCCTGCGCCTCGAGAACGAGGCCGAGGATCTGCTCCACTATCTGCGGTCCAGCGGGATCTTCCCGGGGCTCAGTGGGCAGATCTCCGCCAAGGACGACGCGACCATCACCGTCAGCGGTCACGACGGTCCTGCGACCGTGACGATCAGCGTCGCGGAGACCGTCTCGGTCACGGCCGATCCCTCGCCGGCGCCGCGCACCGCCCTCCCAGAGCAGCTTGTGTTGGGACAGGGCCGCTACGGGCGCTAGTGCCCTCAGCCGCCAATTCGCGGCCGTAGACCAGCGGTCAGTCAGACCGTGGTGATCTCGCCGGTGACCGCTTCGTAGGCCTGAGCCAGGCGCGAGACGCCCTCGTCGATCTCAGCTGGGGTCACACCCGAGTAGGCGAGGCGTAGCGACGACTCGTAGCCCTCGAGCACGAAATCCGTGCCCTTGACGAACTGGACACCGCGCTCGGCAGCGGCGTCGAACAGGGCGTCGACGTCGGTGCCGCGCGGTAGCTCCACCCACATGAAGTAGCCGCCTTCCGGCTTGACGAAGCGGGCCTCGGGGAGCTCGCGCTGGAGCGCCGCGGAGAGCGCATCCACCCGATCGCGCAGAGCGTTCTTGACGGTCTCGATCGAGCCGTCGATCGCGCCGGAGCGCGCGAACTGGTTGACGATGCCCTGGGCGACCATGTTCGGTGAGATGTAGGTGTTGGTCGCGAGCCGTTCGATCTGAGCGATCACCGGACGCGGACCGACCAGGTACCCAACGCGGATGCCGGGCGCGACCGTCTTCGAGAAGGACGAGGCATAGACCACCTTCTCGGGGTCCATCGAGTACATCGTCGGCAGCCGCTCGCCGGTGAAGCGCAGCTCGACATACGGGTCGTCCTCGAAGAGGATGAAGTCGTACTCACGCGCCAGCTCGACCAGCCGCTCGCGCTTGGACTTCGAGAGCGTGTAGCCGGCCGGGTTCTGGAAGTTGGGGATGATGTGGGCGAGTTTCGGCCGCGCCCCTGCGATGAGGATGCGCTCGAGCGCTGCCACGTCGATCCCATCGGGCTCGAGCTCGACCATGCGTACGTCGGCGCCGCGGTTGCGGAGCGAGAGGAGCGTGCGATCGTAGGTGGGAAGCTCGACGACGACGGTGTCTCCACTGTCAACGAGCGTCTCGAACAAGAACGCGTCGGCCTGCATCGAGCCGTTGGTCACGATCACGTTCTCTGCCGCGACACCATGCTTGTCCGCGATCCATTGCCGCAGCGGCACGTACCCGACGGACGTGCCGTACGCGGTGAGGCCGCCCGGGTCGGCGGTGAAGGCGGCCTGCGCTGCCTCCTTCAGCCCCTCCACGTCGACGATGTCCAGCGACGGCGCGCCGCGGGCGAATGAGATCGGTTTGTGGTCGGTCATTGGCCTGTCCTTCGTGCTTATGGCTTCCCGAGCGTTGACATCGCGATTTCTGCGACTTGTGTTGGTGTGCGTCCGACCTGCACGCCCTTGGCTTCGAGGGCGGCTGCTTTGGCTGCGGCCCCGCCTGATGAGCCGGAGACGATCGCGCCGGCGTGGCCCATCTGTTTGCCGGGGGGTGCGGTGAACCCGGCGATGTAGCCGACGACGGGTTTGGTGACATGCTCGCCGATGAAGTCCGCCGCTTGCTCTTCGGCGTCGCCGCCGATCTCTCCGCACATCACGATCAGCTCGGTTTCGGGGTCGTCCTGGAACAGGGCCAGCACGTCGATGAAGTCGGTGCCGGGGACGGGGTCACCGCCGATCCCGACGATGCTCGAGTTGCCGAACCCCTGCAACGCGAGCTCGTTACCGACCTGGTAGGTGAGCGTCCCGGAGCGTGACACGACCCCGACGTTGCCCTCCCTGAAGAACGCGGCGGGGATGATCCCGACGTTGGCCTTGCCCGGTGAGAGGATCCCCGGGCAGTTCGGGCCGATCAAACGGGAGCGGCCGTTCTTCTTGATGATCTGAAACGCGCGGAGCTCGTCGTGGGCGGGGATGCCCTCGGTAATCGCGATGATCAACTCGATCCCGGCCTCCTCAGCCTCGAGGATCGAGTCCGCCGCGAAGCGTGGCGGCACGAAGATCATCGCGGTGTTCGCGCCCTGCTTATCGACCGCGTCGGCGATCGTGTTGAACACCGGGATCCCATCGACGTTCTGACCGCCCTTGCCGGGGGTCACACCGGCAACCACCTGGGTGCCGTAATCACGGTTACGCAACGTGTGAAACGTGCCCTCCGAGCCGGTGATCCCGGTCGTGACCAGCCGCGTGTTCTTATCAACCAGGATGCTCATGCGGCCACCTTCGCGAGCTCCACGACCTTGGCGGCGGCACCGTCCATCGTCGCCTCCGCATACACACCGGGCAGGTTCGCCTCAGCCAGGATCGCCCGGCCCTCCTTGTCATTGGTGCCATCCAGGCGCACGACGAACGGCACCGTCGGCTTGACCACGCTGAACGCCTCGACCAGGCCGCGCGCGACCTCATCACAACGCGTGATCCCACCAAAGATGTTGAACAAAACCGCCTTGACCTTCGGGTCAGACAGGATCACCTCGACCGCGCTGACGATCGCATCAGCCTTCGAGCCGCCACCAGCATCAAGGAAGTTCGCCGGCTCACCCCCAGCGCCCTTGACCACATCCAAAGTCGACATCACAAGCCCAGCACCGTTACCCAGAATCCCGATGTTGCCATCGAGCTTCACATACGTCAGGCCCCGCTCGTGCGCCATCCGCTCCTGCGGATCCTCGCCTGAGAGATCCCGCAACTCCGCGTTCTCCGGATGACGGAACAACGAGTTGTTATCCAACGTCACCTTCGCATCCAACGCCTTGACCTGACGGTCCGGGGTCACGATCAACGGATTGACCTCAACCAGCGTCGCCTCCTCCGCCACAAACACGTCATACAGCTTCGCGAGCATCTCAGCGACCGGCCGCACCACATCGCCGTCAACACCCGCCTCAAACGCCAACCGGCGCCCATGAAACGGCTGAAAACCAAGCAACGGATCGACATGCAACCGTGCGATCGCTGAAGGGTCCTCATCCGCGACAGCCTCGATATCCATGCCCCCCTTGGTCGAGAGCATCACCAACGGCGCCTTCGCGCCACGATCGAACACCACCGACGCGTAGTACTCCGACGCGATCTCAGACGCCCCCTCGATCCACAACTCATAAACCGTCAAGCCCTTGATGTCCATACCAAGGATCGCGCCCGCAAACTCCCGCGCCTCCTCAGCATTCCGGGCGATCTTGATACCACCAAGCTTCCCGCGACCACCGATCTGCACCTGCGCCTTCACCGCGCACGGAAAACCGATCTCCTCCGCCGCAACCACCGCCTCCCCAACAGTCCGCGCAGGCCGCCCCGAAGGCACCGGCACACCATGACGCGCGAACAACTGCTTCCCTTGATATTCGAGCAGGTCCATACCTGCAATCTATTGAAAAGCCATTTCCGCAGGCCTGCGGCTCGTCCGCGGGTCAGAAATGCCGAAAAAATGGCATCATGGCCGCTCCATGGCCATTCCCAAACAGATCACTTTTGTCACGTTTGATGTTTACGGCACGCTGATCGACTGGGAGACCGGCGCGGCCGACGCATTCGTGAAGGAGGCCGCACGCGACGGCTTCACGCTCGACCCGGCTGAGATCATCCCGCTGTTCCACTCGGTGCAGCAGCAGATCCAGGCCGGCTCCTACGAGCTCTACGCCGAAGTCCTGCGCCGCACCGCAGTGCAGATCGCCAAGGACCTCGGCTGGCCGCTCGAGCCCTCGCGCGCCGGCTTCCTCCCCGACTCGGTGCAGCGCTGGATGCCGTTCAAGGAGACAAACCCGGTCCTCCAAAAGATCGCCAAGAAGTACAGCGTCGGCCTGATCTCCAATGTCGACGACAAGCTGCTTGGCCAGACTCGCCGACACATCCCGCTCGATTTCGACCTGGTGGTCACCGCTCAGCAAGTCCGCTCCTACAAGCCCGATCCCGCCCACTTCACGGAGTGCGAGCGTCGTATAGGCGGCAAGAAGGGCTGGATTCACGTCGCCGCCAGCTACTACCACGACATCGAGCCCTGCATCAAGAAGAAGATCCCGGTGATCTGGGTCAACCGCCACGGCGAGGTGCTCGAGGCCAACCAGAAGAAGCCGGACGCCGAGGTCAAAACGCTCAGAGAAGCAGCGAAGCTGATCGACGTCGCGTAGGTGCCCGGCTCGGGTAGAAGCTCGCTCAGCGGGTTTTGGCCAGAGCCGCCTCGCGTCCGGCGGCTCGTCCAGCTCTACGCGGGATTGCTGCTGTTTGGTGTGAGCAGCTCGATGCTGCTGATAGGTGCGCTCGGGGTCGATCCCTGGGATGTCTTCCACCAGGGCCTGTCGCGGCGATTCGGGCTCGGCGTAGGCACCTGGGCGCTGTTCGTCAGCGGTGGCGTGCTGGTGCTGTGGGTTCCGCTACGGCAGCGGCCGGGGCTCGGCACGATCAGCAACGCGATCATCGTGGGCTTCACGATCGACGCGATGCTCGCCGTGTTTCACACGCCGCACTCGCTGCTCTGGCGGTGGCTCCTGATGCTCGGTGGCGTGGTCTTCAACGGCGTCGCAACCGGCGCCTACATCGGCGCCGGCCTCGGCCCGGGTCCGCGTGACGGGCTGATGATGGGCTGGGCGGCCCGCGGCCACCAGATCCGCGTGGTGCGCACGTGCATTGAGCTGACCGTGTTTGCGATCGGGTGGGCGCTCGGCGGTAACGTCGGGATCGGAACGGTCATCTACGCGCTCTCGATCGGCCCGCTCGCGCACGCATTCGTCCCGCGCTTTGCGATCACCGGGCCCGTTGCGGAGCTCGATGCGCTAGAGGGTCACTGATGCGACGTTGCGCTCGTGGATCTGCTTCTGCGTCGGCGACCGGCGGCCATCCGGAAGCGTGACTTCCTCGCCAGCCGCCAGCGCGTCGAGATAGGCCAGGTCCTCCGCGAGGATCTCCAGCGCACGCTCGCCGGTCAGTGGAGCGCCGTGCCCCGGGATCACTGTGGCCGCCCTGTTGACCAGGGGTGAGAACCGGAAGAGCGTCTCGCGATAGGCCTCCAACGAGCCGCCCTGTTGCGCCGAGATCATCGGGATCTCCACGGGCGAAAGGTAGTCGCCACAGATCAGCGCCTCCGCCCACGGCACCCAGAACGCGATGCCGTCGTGGGTGTGGCCGTCAGCGGGGTAGACCTCGAGCTCGTTCACGGTCTCCGAGCCGATCGAGATACGCCCCGGCACCGGCAGCGCCTGGAACTCGGACAGGCCCAGGGGCTTGCGACCGTCGACGTACCACTCGGAGTCGAATTCGCGCAGTCGCCGCTGGGGCTCGCCGAGCCCGCTGGTCAGGCGTGCCGCCGTGGTCTCCCCGACCCCGAGCGTGCCTTCGGGAAATGCCAGCTTGCCGAGCAGGTGATCCCAATCACCATGCGTGGCGAGCAGGCCGGTGAACGGGAAGCGCGCCTGTTCGAGCACGGCCGGCAACGCCTCTAGCTCCTCCGGCAAGCAGCGGCGAGTCGATCACGAAACCCTCGTCTCCGGAGCGCACGGCCGTGCACGTCGTCTGCCAAACGCCGGATACGACGACGATCACATCCTCGTGGACGGCGAGCGCTCGCACCGCCAGCAGCCTACTCCGAGGCGATCACGGCGAGGGTGTCGCCGATCGAGACGGCAGCGCCGACCGCGGCGGTGAGCTCGACCACGACACCGGTCTTGTGGGCGGTGATCTCGTTTTCCATCTTCATCGCTTCGATCACGCAGATCAGCGTCGCCCTCCTGCACGGTTGCGCCCTTCTCGACCGCGACCTTGAAGATCGTGCCCTGCAGCGGGGAGACAAGCGTGTCGCCGCTATGGCTGTTGCTGCGCAGCGCTCGTGTTGGCACGAGCGGAGCGGCGGGGTGCGGGACGGGCTGCCGAGTTGGGTGAGGAAGCTGCAACGCCGCTACCGGGTCCGGCCCCGCCCACCCCAGGCGCAGCCGACGAACCTACGACCTTGACGTCGAAGCGTTTGCCGGAGACCTCGATGGTGTATTGCTGTTCGGTTTTGGCCGGCTCACCCTCGGCGGGTTTCTCGACCTTCGGGAACGCGAGCGTCTTGAGCCAGGCGCGGTCCTCGATCAGGTCACGGCACGTTTCGGCGTTCGCCCATTGGGTTGTTTGCAGGATCGCCTCATGGAACGGCAGCAGGGTTTTGAGCCCTTCGATCTCATACTCGCGCAGCGCGCGCACCATGCGGGCTGGTCGCCTGTTCACGATCGCTGTCCCAGACGATCAGCTTGCCGATCATCGGGTCATACATCGGTGAGACCTCAGAACCGGGGCCGACACCCGAGTCGACGCGCACACCCGGACCTGACGGCTCGCTGTAGGCACCGATCCGGCCCGGTGCCGGAGCGAAGTTCTTGGAGGCGTCCTCGGCGTTTATGCGGCACTCGATCGCGTGACCGCGGAGCACCACATCCTCCTGGCGGATCGACAGCGGCTCGCCGGCAGCGACTCTGATGCCCTCTTTGACGATGTCGATGCCGGTCACCATCTCGGTAACGCAATGCTCGACCTGAACACGCGTGTTCATCTCCAAGAAGAAGTACTCGCCGTCCTGCAACAACCCCTCGATCGTCCCCGCCCCCGAATAATTGACCGCGGCGGCGGCGTCGGTCCCGATCCTGCCGATCCGCTCACGCAACCCCGGGACCTGCCTGAACCGCGGGTGCGGGTGCCTCCTCGATCAGCTTCTGATGACGTCTCTGCAAAGAGCAGTCACGCTCACCCAGATGGATCACGTTGCCGTGCTTGTCCGCCAGGATCTGCACCTCAACATGCCTGGGGTCCGGCAGATACCGCTCGAGATACACGGTCGCGTCGGAGAAGAACTTCTCCCCCTCACGCGCCGCACCCTCAAACGCCCCCTCCAACTCATCAGCAGAAAGCGCGACCCGGAAGCCCTTACCGCCACCACCACCCGCGGCCTTGACCGCGACCGGATAACCAATCTCGGTATCGATGATCCGCCGCGCGTCATCAACACTCGCAACCGGTGAGGTTGTGCCCGGCACGATCGGCACCCCCGCCGCGGCCATCAACTCACGCGCCCTGGTCTTCGACCCCATCGCCTCTATAGCCGACGCGGACGGACCGATAAACACGATCCCGAGCTCCTCCAGGCGTGCCGCGAACCCGGCGTTCTCCGCCAAAAAACCGTAACCCGGGTGCACGGCCTCAGCCCCCGAGGCCTCAATCACCCCGATCAGCCGCTCGACATTCAAATACGACTCCGACGCCGGACCCGGGCCCAGCAAAAACGCCTCATCCGCGCGCCTGACATGCGGCGCATCACGATCAAGCTCCGAATACACCGCAACCGAGCCAACACCAAGCTCCTCGCACGCCCGAACGATACGGACCGCGATCTCCCCACGATTCGCAATCAAAATCTTTGAGAACATGCGGTGGCCGACTTTACCGTCCGCTCCGGGTTGGCGACGTTTCCTCAAACCCTCCTAGAATTCCGCCCGTGACGACGCTTCAGGAGGCGCATCCCGCCCAGGCGCGCCGCTGGAACCTGGAGGCCGTCAGGGCTCGCCTGGCGGACAGCTCGCGGACCCGCTACGCGCTCTATATGTACCTCGCCTCGCGAGTGCTGTACCTCGTGATCGCGGCGATCGCGCTGGCCCTGATTGACACGGTGGGCTCGCACACCGCACTCGCCCAGGCCCACAACTGGCAGGGGCATCCGCTGGACACCTCGTCGCTGGGGACGATGATGTCGAACTGGGACGGCAAGTGGTACCTGCTCACGGCCGCGACGTGGTACTACCACCACGTCGACCCAAATCCCGGTTCGTACACGACCCTCGGCTTCATGCCCCTCTACCCGATGGTGATATGGCTGGTCGCTCACGTGCTGCCGATCGGCAACCTCGGCGCCGGGCTTGCGGTTTCAATGATCAGCGGCGGCATCGCGACGGTGCTGATCTCGCAGCTCGCTGAGGAATGGTGGGGCGAGGAGGTCGCCCGTCGGGCGATCAGGTTCTGGTGCTTCTTTCCGGGAACGATCGTCTTCTCGATGGTCTACAGCGAGGGCTTGACGCTGAGCCTGATCGCCGGCTCGATGCTGCTGCTCCACCGAAAACGCTGGCTGTGGGCGGGCGTGCTCGCCGGCTTCTCGACGGCGATCGCGCCGACCTGTCTGGCCGCCGTGCCGATGTGTGCGGTGGCGGCGCTGCTCGAGCTTCGCAGCTGCGGCTGGCACGACCGCGAGGCGCGGAAGTCATTGATCGCCCCGATCCTCTCACCGCTGGGCGCGATCGGCTTCGGCGTCTACCTGTGGATCTGGACCGGCTCGCCGCTCTCCGACTACAGCGCACAGCACCTCGAATGGTCGGAGTCGACGACGCCGCTCGCGATCCCGCGCGTGCTCCTCGCCGTGATCCACCAGCTGTTCATCTCCGGTGTCGGATCGCACGGCCCCGGCGGTATCGACCTCAACTCCGTACTGGCGTTGCTCGGAACCGCATTCATGGTGTTTGGCTTCAAGCTGCTCTGGGACCACCGCTCTCGCGTACCCGCGACCGCCTGGGTCTGGACGGTGTGCGTCTCGGTGCTGGCGCTGACCTCAGCCAAGACGCCGCCGAACCCGCGTCTGCTGATCCTCGCCTTCCCGCTCGTGATCGTGGTCGGCAAGGCGCTCGCGGATGCCAACTTCCGGCGAGCGATGAGGTACAACCTGCTGGCCACGATCGTGGCGTCGCCGATCACCTACATCGGCATGTGGCTGCGGCCCTAGTGTCGTGAGTCGGGGCGCTACCGGTGTAGCTCCCAGACGCGGATCGCGGAAGCCCAACCGAAGGTGCGGAGCGCGGCGTGCGGGTACAGGGCGCGCAGCTGGTCCTCGAGCCGCTGGTAGCTCCTGAGGTTGACCAGCGACTGGCGTGTTCCGTTGGTCTGACCCTCATGGCTTGCGAGCAGCCATAGGCGCGGGCATTGCCCTCCGATGCGGGCCAGCTGGCCCGCATCGGGCGTGCCGTAGCGTTCGATGTAGGGCCTGACCGATCCCCAGGCCGGTGTCGGCAGCACCGGACGCAGAACCTGAGCCGCATTGCCCGCTGCACCCCCAGCCGTGCGCAGCAGGTAGTAGTCGACCACCTCACGCCCATCCTCTGGATAGAAGGCGATACAGGCCGGCCGATCAGCCGGCGTCGATTTCAGAACGTAGGCGGTAACGGCTTCCCACGGCTCGGGCGAGACGCCATAGCTGGGGATCACCTGCGCCAGCCGCAACGCCAACAGCACCGCGACGCAGGCGACGCCGAGCGCGGGCCTCACCGTCGGACGCATGAACATCCAGGCCATCAGGAGGGCCAGGGGCGGCATCACCAGGATCGACACACGCTCCAGCTCGATCGGCTCCCCTGCGGCGTACGCGATGACGGTGAGCACGGTCGGCACGAGCAGCCAGCTGAGCAGGAACAGGATCGGCCAACTCTCCTCTCGCGGGCGGCCGTCGCGCCAAGCGCGCAGGGCCGCGTGCGTGGCGAGCACCAGCCCCGCGACGCAACCCAGCCCGAGCACGAGCGTGGCGGGAACGGTTGTCGCCGTTGGGTGGAAGCTGGCTGGAAGGGCGGCTGAGAGCATCGTCAGCGCCGCCTGTGCCCCGGTTCGCCAGCTGAGCGGGGTCACCCAGAAGAGTTGGCCGGAGCCGCGCTCGGCGGCGAGCACGAGCAGCGGCGCGCACAGCACGGCGACGAGCGCCAGGCAAGCGATGACCAGCCGGGCACGCTCGCGGAACAGCAGCAGCAGGGCGAGTTGAGCGGGAATCAGCAGGGCGACGTCGTAGCCGATGTAGAGGGCGGCCAGCGTGCTCAGTACGTAGCCGGCGACGGCTGATCGCGAGGGCGCCCGGCCGGCTGGCGTCTGCAGGATCGCGACCAGTGCCAGGAAGGAGCCGACGCTCAGCGCCACGAGCCAGGCGTACCCCCGCGCGTTCTGCCCCCAGTAGACAAGCGGCAGGCTCACGACCGCCAGCAGCCCGGCGGCCGTGGCGAGCCGCCGGTTGGCCGGGAAGAGTCGCAACGCCACCGCAGCCACGAGCCCGCCTGTTGCGGCGTTGGCGATCACCGACGGCAACCTCATCACCCACGTCGCGTCGCCGAACCAGCCGACGATGACGTGCATCACCAGGTAATAGAGGAGCATGTTGCCGCCGTCGTGCGCGATCCCGTGCCACAGCGCTGCGCCGTGCTGCGAGACGATGGCGAAGGTCGAGCCCTCGTCGAGCCAGAGGCTGCGAGCGCCGAGCTCGATAGCGGCGAGCAGCCCGCCCGCGCCTGCGGCGATCAAGACCGGAACCAGGTCGCTCGGGATGCTGGGAGACTTTCCCGGCCTCAGGACGGGTCTCTCCCCCAGCGTCGAGGGCGGATTCTGCTCGGGCGTCGAGGCAGGAGTTCCCAGCGACGAATTCACCGGCGGGAAGCTAGCGACCGGAGCGGGTTATCGCCTTAACGCGGCTCAGCGGCCGGAGCGGATCATCCCGGCGCCGACGGTGTCGTTGGTCGACTCGTCGATCAGGATGAAGCTGCCCGTCGTCCTGTTGCGCGCGTAGGGGTCGACGACGAGCGGGGCCGAGCTGCGCAGATGCACACGCCCGATCTCGTTGAGCCCGAGCTGATCGGCTGCAGGATCACGGTCGAGCGTGTTCACGTCGACGCGGTACTCGAGCTTGTCGATGATCGCCTTGGCTGAGCGCGTTGTGTGATGGATCACGTAGCGCCCACCCGGCCGCATCGGCTCCCCGCTCATCCAGCAGATCATGGCCTCGAACTCACGTGCCACGGTCGGCGCCTCGTCGGCGTCGACGATCATGTCGCCGCGCGAGATATCGACGTCGTCGTCCAGACGCAGCGTCACCGACATGCTGGGGAAGGCGACGTCGAGCTCTCCGTCATAGCTGTCGATCGCCTTGATCTTGGTCTTGCGGCCGCTGGGCAGCACCACCACGTCGCTTCCCGGGCGGATGACTCCGGCAGCGACCTGCCCGGCATAGCCGCGGTAGTCATGGTGCTCGTCGCTCATCGGCCGCACGACCCACTGAACCGGGAAGCGGACGTCATCCATGTCGCGATCGGTGGCGATCACGACGTGCTCGAGGTGATACAGCAACGACGGGCCCTGGTACCAGGGCATGTTGTCAGCGCGGTCGACGACGTTGTCGCCCCTCAGCGCCGAGATCGGGATGAAGACGACATCGGGCAGCTGCAGGCGGGTGGCCCAGTCGGTGAAATCGGCGACGATGTCGTTGAAGACCTGCTCCGAGTAATCGACGAGGTCCATCTTGTTGACCGCCACCACGAGGTGCGGGATGCGCAGCAGCGAGCTGATGAACGCATGGCGCCGGGTCTGCTCGCTGACGCCGTTGCGCGCATCGATCAGGACGATCGAGAGGTCCGCAGTCGAAGCCCCGGTGACCATGTTCCGCGTGTACTGCTCGTGGCCCGGAGTGTCGGCGATGATGAACTTGCGGCCGCCGCGGAACCCGCTCTCGGGCACGTCCAGCGCGACGGCGCCGTTCGCGGTCGCTCCGGCCGCCGCACCGGTCTGGAAATAGCGGTAGGCGACGTCGATCGTGATGCCCTGCTCACGCTCGGCGCGTAAGCCGTCGGTCAGCAGCGCCAGGTTTAGATAACCGTCGCCGCGGCGTTCCGAGGTCTGAGCGACGTGCTCGAGCTGGTCCTCGAGGATCGACTTGGTGTCGTGCAGCAGCCGCCCGATCAGGGTCGACTTACCGTCATCGACGGATCCCGCCGTAGCGATCCGCAAGAGCTCACTCACGGGCACTAGAAGTAACCCTCGCGCTTGCGGTCTTCCATCGCGGCCTCGGTGACGCGATCGTCGGCGCGTGTCTCACCGCGCTCGGTGATGCGGGTGGCAGCAATCTCGGCGACGACGTCCTGGAGCGTGATCGCTGTCGAGCGCACAGCGCCGGTGCAGGTCATGTCGCCGACGGTGCGGTAGCGCACCGACTCCTCGAACGGCACCTCGCCATCCATCAGCTCGATGTGCTCGTTGAGGGCGTAGAGCATGTTGTCGCGCTCGAACACCTGGCGGGTGTGCGCGTAGTAGATCGTCGGGACCTCGAGGCCCTCCTGGGCGATGTACTGCCAGACGTCCATCTCGGTCCAGTTGGAGATCGGGAAGGCACGTACATGCTCGCCCTTGCGGATGCGACCGTTGAACAGCGACCACAGCTCAGGACGCTGGTTCTTGGGGTCCCACTGGCCAAAGTCGTCGCGGAAGGAGAACACCCGCTCCTTGGCGCGGGCCCGCTCCTCGTCCCGACGAGCGCCGCCGAAGGCCGCATCGAAACCATTTTGGGCGATCGCGTCGAGCAAGGTCACGGTCTGCAGGCGGTTGCGGGAGGCCCGCGGTCCCGTCTCTTCGCGTACGCGTCCGTCGTCGATCGACTCCTGGACGCTGGCGACGATCAGACGCTCGCCCAGATGCTCGACGAGCCGGTCACGGAACTCGATCACCTCGGGGAAGTTGTGGCCCGTGTCGACGTGCATCACCGGGAACGGGAAGCGCCCCGGGCGGAAGGCCTTCTCGGCCAGGCGCATCAACACGATCGAATCCTTGCCACCGCTGAACAGCAGCACCGGGCGCTCGAACTGAGCCGCCACCTCGCGCATGATGAAGATCGATTCTGCTTCGAGCGTCTGGAGGTGCGAGAGCTCGTATTTTGCTCGTGTTGTCACTTCGGATTCAGCCTGCGTTTTCATGGTCGCGATTACTGGTCGCGCGACACTAGAGATGGATACCGCACTCGGTCTTGTCCTCGCCCGCCCAGCGGCCGGCGCGACCGTTGCCTGGGAGCGTGCAGGGCGCGCAACCGATCGAATCGTACCCGTGATCGTGCAGGGGGTTGTACGGGAGATCATGCTTGAAGATGTAATTCCAGATGTCCTTGTTGGACCAGTCGGCGAGCGGGTTGAGCTTCCAGATGCCCCGCTTCTCGTCGCGCTCGAGCTTCGGCGCGCCGGCGCGTGTCGGTGATTGCTCGCGGCGGATCCCGGTGATCCAGGCCTCGACGCCCTCCAGAGCGCGATCGAGCCCGTCCACCTTGGCCTGGCCGCAGCAGTTCTCACGGGTCCAGGGGGCCCCCGGGCTCGCGGCGTCGATCACCTCGATCTCGAGGCCGAAGCGCTCCTCGAAGCGCTTCCAGGTGGCGAGTGTCTCGGGGAACAGCACGCCGGTGTCGATCGTGAACAGCTTCGCGTCGGGCGCGATCTCGCTGAGCATGTGCGCGAGCACCGTCTCCTCCTTCTGGAAGGAGCAGGCGGTCTTGAGGCGCGGATGGAATTGCTCGATGCCGTAGGCGAGCACTTCCTGGGCGCTCGCCTGCTCGAAATTCGGGGTGGTGGCGGACATCGCGTTGTTCAGCGTAGCGATCGATTTACACAGCGGCGCTGCGCTGCCGGAGCCTTGCAGGTCGCGGTTTGACGATCAAACCGCGCACTCTCCCTCGCCACGCTCGACATGGAAGGGCCGGTTCTTGGACCAGTCGATGAAGTAGTTCATGTTCTCCAGGGAGAACTCCATCGGCATCGCCAGGTCCTTGACGCGCTCCTCGAAGGCATGCGTTCCGACGCGGGCGGCAAATGCGTTGAACTCCTCGCCCTGTTCGCGCTCGGACTCGTAGAAGCGAACCCAGCGCTCGACCGCATCCGGCACGCGCTTGGCCGGCAGGCGGCTCTTGAGCCGGTCGCCGAAGCGCACATTGCCGCCCTCATACGAGCCGCCGATGTGAGCTATGTAGGCCGGGATCGTGTGCTCCCCCACCTTGATGGAGGCACCGTAGAAGCCGATGTTCGCGAGGTGGAACTGGCTGCAGCCGTTGGGGCAGCCGCTCATCTTGATGTGGATCCTGCGAGTCAGCGGATCCTCGATGTCCATCTCGGCCAGGCGCTCGCTGACGGCACGGTTGAGTCCCATCGAGCTGGTGATCCCGAGCTTGCACGAGTCGGTGCCCGGGCAGCTGACGACGTTTGTGATCTCATCGGCCCCGTGATCGCCCAGTTCGAGCTGCCCGAGGCGCTTCCAGACGTCGTAGACCGATTCGTCGCGGACCCAGCGCAGCACGATGTTCTGGTGCAGCGTCGTACGGGCGTAGCCGCCTGAGTAGTCGCGCATGATCTGGCCCAGGCCGCGCAGCTGCTCGGGCGTGACGTCGCCCAGCGGCACCCTGACCTCGACGGTCGAGTAGCCCTGCTGGCGCTGGCCCTGGACATTGCTCTCGAGGAAGCGATCGAACGCGCGCTGGTCGCCGTTGGCTGAGCCGTAGCTGAGCGGCCGAGCGGGGGCATGCGCCTGCTCGTCGTGCTCGAGCAGTAGCCCGTCGAGTGAGAAATCCCGCTCAGCCACCCAGTCGCCCGCGAGCTCCTCCTCGACCATCTCCCGGAAGGCGTCGATCCCGATCTTGTCGACCAGCACCTTGATGCGCGCACGGGCGCGGTTGACGCGCAGGAAGTCCTGGCGGTCGAAGATCCGCAGGACTGCCTCGGTGACCTTCAGGTAGTCGCCGTTGTCCAGCTCGACGAAGTCGTAGAGCACGGGCGCCAGGCGCGGCATGATCGCGGTGCCGCCGCCGACGCGGACCTCGACGCCGCGCACGCCGTCGCGCAGGCGCGGGGTGAAAGCCACGTCGTGGATCTGCGTGATTGCGTTGTCGGCATCGGTGGCCGTGAATGCCGTCTTGACCTTACGGGGCATCATCTGCGTCGTCGGGTGACGGACGAAGTAGCGCACGTAGGCGGCCGCGTAGGGCGTCACGTCGAACAGCTCGTCCGTCAGGGTGCCCGCGCGCGGGTCGCCGGTGACGTTGCGGACGGTGTTGCCGCAGCCCTCGCGACTCGAGAGGCCGGCCTCACCGAGCTCGCGCAGGATCAGCTCCATCGTCGGGAGCGGCACGTGGTGCATCTGGATGTTCTGCCGCGTTGTGATGTGGCCCTTGCGCAGCGGCACGTACTTCTCGATCACGTCGGCGAAGGCGTCGAGCTGGTCCGGTGTGACGCCGCCCATCGGCAGCTTGACGCGGACCATCTGCACGTCCGGCTGGCGCTGCCCGTAGACGCCCTGGCGCAGGCGGAACTTGATGAAGTCGTTCTCCTCCAGGTCTCCGCGCAGGAACTTGCCGGCCTCGGTGGAGAAGTCGTCGAACTCCGCTGCCAGGATCGGGATCACCTGGCCGGGTACGTTCTGAAGCAACTCCGGGTTCTCGAGCGAGCCCTCCTTGGGAAGGCCGTGTCCGTGCTTCTCAGCTTCCAGTGAGGCGTGCGGTGCCATCTGTCTTCCTCTGGATGGGGGGCGTCAAGATCGGTTTCCCGGCCGGGTCATCCGGCCCGGGCTACAGAAAATACCAAAACCAGACCGGCTTATAGGTATTTCGGCACGGCAACGCGACACTTGACCCCCGGATGGGGTCCGAAGCGCAGCTGGCGGTTAGAGCCCGGGGCCCAGCTCAGGCTGACGGGAAACGCCCTCTATGAGGGCGGCGCGCTTCCAGGGACTGGCGAGCATCGCCTCGGCCGACGACTCGCTCACCGGGGCCGTGTCGCGCATGAACTGCTCGATGGCCGCGATGAGCGCGGCGGCCTCCTCGGCGGAAGCCGCCGGGCTAGAGCGGAATGTTTCCATGCTTGCGCCGCGGCCCCGGCTGACGCTTGGTCTCGAGCATGCGCAGAGCCTCGATCAGCTTCGGGCGGGTCTCGTGCGGGATGATGACGTCGTCGATGTAGCCCGCGCTCGGCAGCGATGTAGGGGTTCGCGAAGTGCGCCTTGTACTCGTCGATTCGCTCAGCCCGCGCCGCCTCAGGATCGTCGGCACCGGTGATCTCGCGCCCGTAGATGAACGGCACCGCGCCCTCGGCACCCATCACCGCAACCTCCGCGGTCGGCCACGCGAAGTTCATGTCGGCCCCGAGCTGCTTTGAGCCCATCACCAGGTGCGCGCCGCCGTAGGACTTGCGGGTGATGACCGTGAGCTTCGGGACGGTCGCCTCCGCGTAGGCGTAGAGCAGCTTGGCGCCGTGGCGGATGATCCCGTTCCACTCCTGGGTGGTTCCCGGCAGGAACCCCGGCACGTCGCAGAGCGTCACGATCGGGATGTTGAACGCGTCACAGGTGCGCACGAACCGCGAGCCCTTCTCCGAGGACTCGATGTCGAGCACGCCCGCAAGCTGCGCCGGCTGGTTGCCGACGACGCCGACAACCTGGCCGTCCAGACGCGCGAAGCCACAGATGATGTTGCGCGCGATACAGCTCCTGCACCTCGAAGAACTCGCCGTCATCAACGACCCGGTGCACGACGTCGCGCATGTCGTAGGGCTTGTTCGGGTTGTCCGGAACGATCGTGTCCAGCTCCGGATCCTGGCGCTGCGGGTCATCGCCCGAGATCACCCGTGGCGGGGTCTCCAGATTGTTCTGCGGCAGGAACGACAGCAGGTACCGCGCGTCCTGCAGGCATTGATCCTCATCCTCCGAGGCGAAGTGCGCCACACCCGGAGCGGGTGTTGTGGCTCATCGCGCCCCCGAGCTCCTCCATCCCAACATCCTCGCCGGTCACCGTCCTGATCACATCGGGACCGGTGATGAACATGTGCGAGGTCTCCTTGACCATGAAGACGAAGTCCGTGATCGCCGGCGAGTACACCGCCCCACCCGCGCACGGTCCCATGATCAGGCTGATCTGCGGAATCACGCCACTGGCGCGCACATTGCGGAAGAACACATCCCCGTAACCGCCCAGCGCGACGACACCCTCCTGGATCCTGGCGCCACCGGAGTCGTTGATCCCGATGATCGGGCAGCCGATCTTCTCCGCCAGCTCCATCACCTTCACCATCTTCTCCGCCACGACCTCACCCAGCGAACCGCCGAACACCGTGAAGTCCTGGCTGAACACGCACACCCGCCGGCCATCGATCGTCCCGTGGCCGGTCACCACCGCATCGGCATACGGGCGGTTGCGCTGCATATCGAAATCCGTCGTGCGATGCCGCACGAACACGTCGAGCTCCTGGAACGACCCAGGATCGAGCAGCTTCTCGATCCGCTCGCGCGCCGTGTACTTGCCCTTCGCGTGCTGCTTCTCGACCGCGGCAGCCGAACCGGCGTGGATCGCCTCGTGCTTCAACAGCTCGAGCTGCCGCAACTTCTCGGCGTACGTCTCGGGCGCGTGCTCCTGGGTCTCGGGGTGAACGTCTGTCATGGCTCCCGGGACTGTACCTGCGGGGGCCCCGCTGGGCCCCCGCGATCCGTGTTCGCGGACCGCGGGCGCTCAGCGAGAGAAGGGCCGGTGATGGGCCTGCCCGAGGCTGTCAAGCACCGCGTCGAGCGCTGCGCTCGAGTCAGCGGTGACAGTCACCTTGGTGCCCCATCCCGAGGGCTCGATCCGCACCGTGCCGCTTGCGCGCTCGCCCTCCCAGGCGACGGTGGTCTCCGGTTCGAGCCGAGTGATACGGATCTCGCCGAACGCCCCAAGGTGCTGAGCGAGCGAGTCCGCATCGCTGCAGACGGCCCACAGCTCGGGGGCTGATTTGACGAGGGTCCGGACGGCTGTCAGTTCAGTCATCTGCTCTGGTTTTCGCCCTGCGGCGGCGGGTCTCCTGCGCGCGGGCACCGAGATGCACCGACTCCAGCGTGCCGGACTCGAAGTTTCCGACGAGCAGGACGGTGCCAGCAGGCTCGAGCGCCCGGCACTTACTGAACGACCATCAGGAAGGTCGTGACGACAACGATCACGGCGAGCAGTGCGTTGACCTGGTCGGCGCGGGCGCGGGCCGTGACGTAGTCGCTGCTCCAGCTTCCGTCTGCGGAGCCGAAGAGGCTGACGTCGCGTTCGGCGAGCTCGGCGAGGGTGGCCGATTGGCGGATGACGAGCGCGCCCTCGAGTCCACCGATGACCAGCGCCGCCGCTATGCCCCACCAAACGTAGAAGTCGCCCCACTGATGCTGCTGGGAGGCGAGGTAGACACCGCTGATCACGACGAGCAGCAGCCCGGGGTTGACGAGGCTGCGGCCGAGCAGCATGCGCACGCGGAGGATCACAGGCAGGGAACGGCGGTCGATGCGCTCCGCCGCGATCGTGATCAGCGGATACGAGAGCAGCAGGCCAAACGCGGCGACCACGAAGACCACGTGCACCGCCAGCACGATCTGCCAGAAGAAGACGGCGGGTATCAGCAAGCGAGATCCTCCGGTCAGTTGGTGGGCTGGTAGCGGCCGAAGATGTCTTGCATCGCGCCACAGACCTCGCCGAGGGTGCAGCGGTCCTTGAGTGCTTGGCGCAGCGTGGGGAGCATGTTGACTGTGCCCCGGGCGCTCTCACGCACCTGCTCGAGGCGCATGTCGATCAGTTGCTGGTCGCGGTTGTGTTTGAACGCCTGTAGGCGGGCGACCTGGTCCTTTTCGGTGGCGGGGTCAACGCGCATGATGTCGGGGACCTGCACGTCATCCTCAACGAAGCGGTTGACACCGACAACGGTGTCCTGCCCGGTGCGGTAGCGCTCGTGGTAACCGAACGCGGACTCCTCGATCTCGGCCTTGATGAAATCGATCGCCTGGACCGCCCCACCCAGTTGGTCGACCTTTTGAATGAGATCGGCTGCCCGACTCTCGATCTCGTCCGTGAGCGACTCCACGAAATACGAGCCGGCGAACGGATCGACGGTGTCCGCGACCCCTGACTCGTAGGCGAGGATCTGCTGGGTACGGACCGCGACCTTCGCCGCGTTCTCGGTCGGCAAGGCGAGCGCCTCGTCAAACCCGTTGGTGTGCAACGACTGCGTTCCGCCACACACCGCCGCGAACCCCTGCAACGCAACCCGGACGATGTTGTTCTGCGGCTGCTGTGCGGTGAGCGTCACGCCGCCGGTCTGGGTGTGAAAGCGAAGCTTCAGCGAGCGCTCGTCCCGCGCACCGAAGCGCTCGCGCATGATCTGCGCCCACATCCGTCGGGCGGCACGGAACTTCGCGACCTCCTGAAAGACGTTGTTGTGCGCGTTGAAGAAGAACGCCAAGCGCGGCGCGAACTCATCGACCGCGAGCCCGGCGTCGAGCGCGGCCTGCACGTATGCGATGCCATTGGAGAGCGTGAACGCGACCTCCTGTACCGCTGAGCAGCCCTTCTCCCGGAAGTGATAACCCGAGATCGAAATCGTGTTCCACGACGGGATGTTCTGTCGGCAGTAGGCGAACAGATCGGTGGTCAGCCGGATCGCGCCACGGGGCGGATAGATGAAGTTCCCGCGCGCGATGTACTCCTTGAGGATGTCGTTCTGAACCGTCCCCCGCAGCTGCGACGCCGCGACGCCCTGCTCCTCGCCAACGAGCTCGTACAGCAACAACAACACCGAAGCCGGGGCGTTGATCGTCATCGACGTCGACACCTGATCAAGCGGGATCTGATCAAACGCGGTGCGCATGTCGTCGATCGTGTCGATCGCAACCCCGGTCCTGCCGACCTCTCCCAGGCACCGCGGATCGTCGGAATCCAGCCCAAGCTGGGTTGGCAGATCAAACGCCATCGACAACCCCGTCGAGCCGTGCTCCAGCAGGTACCTATACCGCTGATTGGACTCTTTCGCGGACGCGTACCCCGCGTACTGCCGGATCGTCCACAACCGCTCGCGATACATCTCGGCGTGCACACCACGTGTGAACGGAAACTCGCCGGGCTCACCCAGCTGGTCCGCCAGGTCCGTGGACAGATCGTCCGCGTCGTAGACGGGCTTGACCTCAACCCCGGAATCCGTAAACCGACGTGGATCCTCAGGACCCACGATCGGGGCGACGGATTCGTGTTCCGGCTCTGCCATACCCGGCAGCTTACGGGGGCTCGGCTTCAGAGAACCTTTGACAGGAAGGACCTGGTGCGCTCGTGCTTGGGCGCACCGAGCACTTCGGCCGGTGGACCGGCCTCGACCACGACACCTCCGTCCATGAACACGACTGTGTCGGCGACCTCGCGGGCGAAGCCGATCTCGTGAGTGACCACGATCATCGTCATACCGCTCCTGGCAAGGTCGCGCATCACGTCGAGCACCTCGCCCACCAACTCGGGGTCGAGCGCCGAGGTCGGCTCGTCGAACAGCATCAGCTTGGGATCCATCGCCAGCGCCCGAGCGATAGCGACGCGCTGCTGCTGGCCGCCGGAGAGCGCGACGGGGTGCTGATCGCACTTGTCGCTCAATCCGACCCGCTCGAGCAGTTCGCGCGCCCGCCTGTCGGCCTCACCGCGGTTGCGCCTGAGGACCTGCGTCTGCGCCAGGGTGACATTTTCAAGCGCGGTCATGTGCGGGAACAGGTTGAACTGCTGGAAGACCATCCCGATCTCCTGGCGCTTCTGGGCAACCACCCGCTCGTGCAGCTCGTAGAGCTTGCCGTTGGCCTCACGGTAGCCGACCAGCTCACCGTCGACAGACAGGCGGCCGGAGTTGATCTTCTCGAGGTGGTTGATGCAGCGCAGGAAGGTCGACTTGCCCGATCCGGACGGTCCGAGCAGGCACATCACATCGCCGCGGTTGACGGTGAGGTTGATGCCCTTCAGCACCTCGTTGTGGCCGAAGCGTTTGTGGACACCTTCGGAGCGCACCATGACGTCGGTCACCGCCCGCCTCCTTTGCCCCCGGTCCCGAACGCAAGCCACCGATCCTTCATCGTTGCCTGCTCCGAGCGCGAGAACCCGCGACCGACCCTACGCTCGAGGAAGTACTGGCCGACGTAGGCGACGCTGGTCAGTACCAGATACCAGATCGAGCCCACGATCAGGAGCTGAATGGTCTTGTAGTTGGTGGCGGAGATATCGGAGGTCACATAGACGATCTCGCCGTAGCCGATGACCGAGGCGATCGAGGTGTTCTTGAGCATCGAGATGAGCTCGTTGCCGGTGGGCGGCAGGATCACCCGCATTGCCTGGGGCAGCACGATGCGGCGCATGATCTGCATGCGGCTCATGCCCAGCGAGGCCGCCGCCTCGCTCTGTCCCTCCGGCACCGAGATGATGCCGGCGCGGACGATCTCCGCCATGTACGCACCCTCATTGAAGCTGAGCCCGGCCACCGCCGCGACGAGGACCGTGATGAGGACGTTGGCGTTGGGGTGGACTAGGACCGGCCCGGTGAACGGGATGCCGATGTCGATCAGATGGTTGGGTGGTGGAAAGAGGGCCGAGATGTTGAACCAGAACAGCAGCTGCACCAAGAGCGGGGTGCCCCGGAAGAAGAAGATGTAAAGCCAGCTTGCCGATTTCAGGATCGGGTTCGGCGAGAGCCGCATTACGGCCAGGATCACGCCGAAGATGGACCCCGAGGGCCATCGAGATCACGGTCACGTAGAAGACCCTGACCACGGCGGCGGTCACGAGCGGGTTGAACAGGTACTGCCCGACGACGTGCCACTCGATCGCCGAGTCGTCGATCGCGAAGCGTATGACCGACGCGGCGCAGACCAGGACGAGGAACGCCGCTATCCAACGGCCGGGACGGCGAACAGGAACGGCCTTGATGTCTTCCGGCCGTTCCTGTCCACTCGGGGTTAGCTCCGTCTGGTCCATGGCGGTGCTAACTCTCGCCTATCCCGTACTGCTCTGCTACAGAACTTCGACCGCGTCTAGCTGGTGGCGCCGTTGATCTTCATGCCCGAGGCCGGGACCTCGATGCCCTGCAGGCCCCACTTCTTGAAGATCGACTGATACGTGCCGTGCTTCTGCAGGTACAGCAGCGCTGCCTGTACTGCCTTGTCCAGGCCACTGCTCTTCGAAACGGCAATGCCGTACGGAGCCGGAGCGTAGGCCGCACCGACGAGCTTGAACTTGCCGCCGGACTGCTTGACCTGGTAATCGGCAACGGGGGTGTCAGCGAAGCCGAGCTGCGCGCGACCCGAGGAAACGGCGAGGTTCGCCTCGTTCTGGTTCGGGAACACGTTCACCGTCACGGCCTTCTTGCCTGCCTTGGTGCACTTGCTGCTCTGCGTCTTGGCGTCCTGCTCTTCGGTCGTGCTCTGCTCGACCGAGACCGTCTTGCCACAGAGGCTGGAAATGCCCATGATGCTCGTACCGCCGGACTTCAGCGTGTAGAACGATTCACCAACGTTCGCATAGTCCACGAAGTTCACCGACTTCTCGCGTGACTTCTCATCGGTGAACGATGAGGCGCCGATGTTGTAGCGACCGGCGACCATGCCGGAGATGATGTCGTTGAACGTGACGTTCTTGATCGTCACCTTGAGGCCCATGACCTTGCCAAGCGCGTTCATCAGGTCCGGGTCCATGCCGACGATCTTGCTGCCCTGGACGAACTCATCCGGCGCATACGTCGCGTCCGAAGCGACCGTCGAGGCCGGTGGACTTGACGGCAGCGGGTACGAGCTTCTCAACCGAGGGCACGCCCCCGGACGACGCCAGCGCCGGCGCGCTCGCAAAGCAAGCGAGCGCGGCGGACGCACCCGCCATGGCGAGCGCCCTTCCAAACATTTTGCGACTTCCCATCAGTGTCTCCTCCAAATTGACGGGCCCGGCAGTGCGGCACGGGCCAACGGGGAGCATACGAAACCCGGAAGCCTCCGGTCTCTATCCAAATGTCCACTTAACACCGCGTGCGCGCGCCACAAAGGCGCGCACCGTCAGGTGACCGCTTCGGGGGCTGGATCCACGTTCTCGACGTACTCGTCGACCTTGGACTCGGGCAGGCGTTTTGAGATCGCCCAGAAGTAGATGATCAGGCTCCACCCGACCGAGGCCGCGAGGCCGCCATAGAGCCCGAGGTCGTTGTTGCCGCCCTGGCTCAGCACGTGCTTGAACACGCCCGCGCCGCCGAGGATCCCGCCGCTGCCGAAGCTGCCGAAGTACGCGATCAGACCCATCCCGACCAGGTAGGCCGCGAGCCATGGCGCGGCCTGCCAGTCGATGCTCGGCGTGTGCTCGTTCAGTTTGAACGTCGCCGACAGCCAGAACAGGAAGAAGCCGATCAGCAGTGCAATCATCAGCGTCGAGTAGGTGGTCCAGCCGGCCCAGTAGACGATCAGATTCGCGCAGACGAACCCAACCGGTGCCCATACGCGCCCGCCGCGTAGACGGAAGGGCCGGGGCAGATCCGGCTTCTGCAGCCGCAGGGCGCCGAGCGCGAGCGGCGCGCCGGCGTACATGAGCACCGTCGCCTCGGTGACCAGGTTCACGAGCTTGGACCAGCTCGGGAACGGCAGCAGGAACAGGCATCCGAGCACGAACGCCAAGCCAAGGCCGAACAGCGGTACGCCGCGCGCGGTCGTGCGTTCGAAGATCTGCGGCACGTAGCCGTTTCGGGCCAGCCCGTAGCTGATGCGCGAATCCACGGTCATGTAGATCAGGCCGGTGCCGCTCGGAGAGACCACCGCGTCGACGCGCAAGAGCAGCGCAAGCCAGGCGAGGCCGGCCACCTTCGCGACGGAGTAGAACGGCGCCTTGTTGAGCGCCTCGCAGGGCGGCGCTGTGCCCAGGCTTGGCGAGGCTCGTCCAGGTGCGGCCATGTTCCAGGAGCGCCGGATTGAGCGCGCCGATGAAGGCGATCTGCACGAGGATGTAGATCGCGCAGCCGATCAGGATCGAGAGGATCACGGCGCGCGGCACGTCGCGGTCCGGCTTCTTCGCCTCGCCCGCAAGCTGCACCGCCTGCTCGAAGCCGAGCAGCGAGAAGACGATGCCGCCGCTCGGAATGCCGATCAGGATCGCCTTCACCGCGGCGCCCTGAATGAAGAAGCCGCCGCCCGCGGAGAAGTTGCTGATGTGGAAGTGCCCGGCCAGGAAGACGGCCGCCGTCAGCAGCGGGATCAGGATCTTCCAGGTGGTGATGGGGTTGTTGATGCGAGCAAACCAGCGGACCCCGAGCGCATTCACCAGCACGAAGAAGAACAGCAGACCGATCGCGACCACCCAGCCCCAGCCATGCAGTGTGCCGCCACTGGCGTCGTAGAAGCTCGACGCCCAATGCGCGGAGGAGAGGTACTCGACAGCCGCGAGGACCTCGATCGGCGCGACCGCGGCCGCCTGGATGTAGGCCATCCAGCCGAACGTGCCGCCGGCGAGACTGCCGAAGGCGTAGTGAGGGAAGCGACTCGTGCCGCCGGCCACGGGAAACATTCCGCCGAGCTCGGCATGGATCAGCGCCAGCACCATCACGATGGCCGACGCCACGACCCACCCGATCAGGGCGGACGGGCCGGCGATGGTCGCTGCAGTGAGGGCACCGAACAACCAGCCTGAGCCGATGATCGAGCCCTCGGAGCTCCACAACAGCCCGAAGAAGCCGACGTTGCGACGCAGCCCCTGGGTGTCTCCGGACGATCGCGGCTGTGTAGCTGTCTGTTGCACGGACCCTCCCCGCATTCAAAGTTCGTTACCTGCCCTTTACGCTTGCCGGATGCGCGTGGAAATACGCCTCTTCGCCTCGCTGAGAGTCCGGGCGGGCACCGATTCGTTGATGCTCGAGCTGGCTGAGGGCGCGCGTGTAGGCGATGCGCTCCGCGAGCTCAGCTCCGTCACGGGAGACCTGAGCGTCGTGCTAGCGGTCAACGGCGAGTACGCCTCGGAGTCGACCCTGCTGCACGCCGGCGACGAGCTCGCGCTGATCCCACCGGTATCAGGCGGCGTCCTGCCGGCGGCGATCCATGTCGCGATCAGCGCCGAGCCGCTTTCGGTCGATGCGATCACCGCGCGGGTATCAGATCCACGGGCGGGTGCGGTGATCACCTTCCAAGGCGTCACACGCGAGGTCCCGGCTCTGGAATACGAGGCGTACACGTCCATGGCCGAGGCGAAGCTCCAGGAGATTGCCGCTGCAGCCGCCGAGCGCCACGGGCTGTGCGCGGTGGCCGTCGAGCACCGCGTGGGAACCGTGGCGTTGAGCGAGCCGTCGGTCGTGATCTCCGTCTCGGCACCACACCGCGCTGAGGCGTTTGCGGGTGCGCGGGAGATCATCGACGAGCTGAAGGCCACGGTGCCGATCTGGAAGCGCGAGGAAGGCGAGTGGGTCGAGGGTCATCCGGTCCGGTCACCGTGAGGTCGGTGGGGTAGATTGCGCGCAGATGCCTACCTCACTGGTTACCGGCGGTGCCGGCTTCCTGGGCTCCCATCTGTGTGACGCGCTCATGGCGAAGGACCACCGGGTCATCTGCGTGGACAACCTGGAGACCGGGACGCTCAACAACATCGCGCACCTGCGAGGCGACAGCTTCGTTCACCTGAACCTCGACATCATCGAGCCGTATTTCGTTGATGAGCCGATCGACTTCGTCTATCACTTCGCCTCGCCGGCATCGCCGATCGACTACCTGCGGATTCCACTGCACACGCTGAAGGTGGGCTCCTATGGGACGCACCACACGCTCGGCCTGGCAAAGGTGAAGCGCGCTCGATTCCTTGCAGCCTCCACGAGCGAGGTCTATGGCGATCCGCAGGTTCACCCGCAGCCGGAGAGCTACTGGGGGCACGTCAACCCGATCGGTCCGCGCGGCGTTTACGACGAGGCCAAGCGCTTCTCGGAGGCGCTCACGATGGCCTACCACCGTCAGCAGGGCGTTGACACGGCGATCGTGCGGATCTTCAACACCTACGGGCCGCGCATGCGCCCGCGCGACGGCCGGGCAATACCCACATTTCTGCGTCAGGCGCTCCAGAACCAACCGATCACCGTGTTCGGCGATGGCTCACAGACCCGTTCGTTCTGTTACGTCGACGATCTGGTTCGAGGGATCATCCTGCTCGCGGAGTCCGGCCACCATGAGCCGGTGAACATCGGCAATCCGAATGAGTTCACGCTGCTCGAGCTTGCCGAGGCCGTGATCGACGTAACCGGGTCCGAGTCGCAGATCGTATTCGCCGAGCTGCCGACCGACGATCCCCATGTTCGCCAACCCGATATCGCCAGGGCGGGCGAGCTACTGGGCTGGAAGCCAACCATCGAACTGCGCGAGGGCCTGCAGCGGACAATCGAGAACGCTGGACGCGACGCGCTGATAGGACACCGCTACTGATGCCGCCGACAGACCGCTTTGTAATCAGCTTCGCAGCCGAACCACCTCAGCAGTCACTGCCGTACGGCCGCTGGGCCGACGTCCTGCGCGAGCAGTTCCTGGCCGCGTGTGCGGACATCGACTCCGCTGGGGAGGAGATCGGCACAGCGGGTGAGATTCGCTGGTTCCCCGACCGGACCTTCAGCGGCATCACCTACGTGCCGGCCGTGGCGCGCACGGACCTGGGCTACGAGCTGTTCGGCTATGTCTCCTTCACCGACGACGGAGAGTCCGCTCCGGAGAATTTCGAGGCGCGTGCGGACTTCACCGGAGACGTCGCTGAGGCCAACTCCGACTGGCAGCTCGACCTCAACGAGATGGTCCTCGGGATCTGGCGTGGTGAGGCCGCAAGCAGCGCCGAGATCACCCTCGTCTGGGGGGTACCCCTGATCCCCGGGGGTGCCGTGGTGACGGCCGAGCTGGCCGACCATGCGGTGGATCAATGTGAGCTCGCCGAGCAGCGCTTCACCCTGGTGGCGCCGGACAACTACCGCGGCGACTACCTCGACATCAAGCTCTGGAGCAAGCGCGGGGAAGAGCTGGCCGCTGAGTCGCTCTACGCCGAGGATGACGAGTCCGACGACGAGGCGGACGCGTCCAACGGAGAGTACGACCGTCCGGACATCGGGCTCGGCGACGACTCCGCGTCATAGCGGCGTCGCTAGGCTGGGCCCGCGCCGTGGTAGCTCCGGCCCTCGTAGCTCAATGGATAGAGCACGCGCCTCCTAAGCGCGGGATGCAGGTTCGATTCCTGCCGGGGGCACTACTACTACCAGTGCTCGACCACGCGAAAATGCACAATCGCACCTGATGCTGTCTGTAGTCATACCCGTCAAGAACGGTGGCGCCGACCTCGAACGCTGCCTCCGCGCGATCACCTCCCAGCAGGTCTCCGAGGAGGTCGAGATCGTGGTGGTCGACTCCGGATCCAGCGACGACAGCGTCACCGTGGCGAAGGCCCACGGGGCCGTGGTCATCGAGATCCCGGCGACCGAGTTCACACACGGTGGCTCGCGGAACCTCGGCGCCACCAGGGCGCGCGGTGACATCCTGGTCTTCATCAGTCAGGACGCCGTGCCGATCGGGCAGGACTGGATCTCACGGCTAATCGGCCCGCTGCGGAGTGATGACCGCGTTGCCGGCGTCTACGGGCGCCAGCTCCCGCACGAGGGCGCCAGCCCACCGGAGGTCTATTTCCTGGACTTCCTGTACGGACCGGTGCCACGGCGCCAGCACGTCGACGGAATCGATGGCATCAGCATGGACACGACGTTGTTCTCGAACGTCAACGCTGCGATCCGGCGCTCGATGTGGGAGGCGTTCCCATTTCCCACCGACGTGGTCATGAGCGAGGAGGAGATCTGGAGCTGTCAAGCGTTGCTGGCCGGTCACGACATCGTCTATGAGCCACAGGCTGCCGTGCGCCACTCTCGATAACTACTCGATCGTCGACGCGTTCCGCCGGTTCTTCGACTCAGGCGTCTCGTCTGAGCACGCCTACATGGCCGAGAACGCCGAGTCGGCTTCCGCGCTGCGCAGGAGGGCACTGGCGATACGGCCTGGGCGAAGTGCGATGGCTTTGGCGCACGGGGCAGCGCCACTGGATCCCGTACGCGGCAATCTACGAGGCGTCGAAAATGGCGGGGCTCGTCTGCGGCATCAACCACCGCCTGCTCCCGCTGTCAGTCCAGCGGCGTTTCAGCCATTTGCCGGCGGCGTTCGGCGACCGAATTGTGAACTGAAGATACGTCGCGAGCGGGCTCTAGGTGCCGCCCGGACCACGACACCGTTCAAGACATGGGTACTGCAGTCAAATCTCCCGAGAATAAGGTCGTCACGCCGATCGTCTCGGTCGTGATCCCTTGCCTGAACGAGGAGGAGAGCATCACCGAGTGCGTGCGCTCTGCTTGGGAGGCGCTCGAGGAAGATGGCCTCGCCGGTGAGGTGATAGTCGTCGATAACGACTCATCAGACCGAAGCGCGGAGCTCGCCGAATCAGCGGGTGCCCGCGTGGTTCTCGAGCATCGCCGGGGATACGGCAGCGCGTACCTGGCCGGCTTCGGTGCCGCCCGCGGAACCTACGTCGTCATGGCTGACGCGGATCTCGACCTACGACTTCAGTGACATCTCTCGGTTTGTGAAGAAGCTCGAGAGCGGAGCCGACCTGGTGATGGGCGACCGGATGGACAACATTGAGCCGGGGGCAATGCCATGGCTGCACCGCTACATCGGCAATCCGCTCCTGAGCGGCTTCCTGAACCTCCTGTTCCGGACCGGGGTTCGTGACGCGCACTGCGGTATGAGGGCGTTCCGACGCGACGTGCTCCCGCGGCTGGATCTGCGCACGACGGGAATGGAGTTCGCCTCCGAGATGGTGATCAGGGCCTCGAAGGAGCACCTGGTGATCGAGCAGCTGCCGATCGTCTACCACCCGCGAGAGGGCGAATCGAAGCTCTCCAGCTTCAGAGACGGCTGGCGTCACCTGCGTTTCCTGCTCGTGCACAGTCCGACCTACCTGTTCGTACTCCCGGGCCTGTTCCTATTCGTGGTGGGCGTGATCTTGTCGCTGATCGTGCTGGCCCGCGTGTCGGTCCTGGGACGGACCTGGGAAATGCACACGCTGATCGGTGGATCGCTGCTGGAGATCATCGGAACGCAGGTGATCGGACTGGGACTATGTGCGCACGCATACGGGACCTACTTCATGTCCGAACATGAGCGCTGGTTCACCGCTGCGCGGTCACGGCTGCAGCTCGAACACGGTCTCATCGTGGGCGGCGCCGTCACCCTGGTGGGTCTCATCTTCGGAGCTGTCGTCGTCGTCCACTGGGTCGGTAACGGCCTTGGCGCTCTCGGGAACGAGATGATGGCGCTCGTATCCGCGACTCTTGTGATAATCGGGGTGCAGATCGTCTTCACGTCGTTCCTGCTCTCGACCCTCGGCCTCAGGCGCAACGATGATGCAGCACGCGCCGACCGGCGCACCTGAGCCGTAATCTCTGCGTAAGTGCAGGCGGTTTAGGCCGCTCATACCGCGGCTATACTGCCGCCGAGACAGAGCGCTCGATCGCTGTTTGGGCTCACCTCCGGACGCGATGTGATCGTGGAGTTCTGGCGCAGCAAACCGTCCGGACTCCAGTCGACCCTTCAGGTGTGAGCACTTGGCACCCCAACAATCCATGAGCACATCTGTGGCCGGTGCACGCACGGCAAACATGCCCAAGCGGCTCCGGTTCGAGCACACGCGCGAGCGCGACAGCGTCACAAAGAGGCTGCGGTCTCTGGGGTTGGCCATATTCGTCGTTCAGCTCGCGCTGATCATCGCGTGGAACGCGTTTGAGATCAGCCGCTTCTCCGAGACGATCGACTTTGAGAGCTTCTACCACATCTGGTACCTGATCGGTCACGGCGTGCTCAACCCGGGTCCAGGCTGGTGGAAGGCCCAGGCCGTCTTCATCATGTGGCCGCTCGCGCTCGTCGAGACGGTATTCCCGCAGCCGATAGCGCTGCTGGTCATACAGGACGTAGCGACCGTTCTGGCGGAGCTCGTCGCGTACTTCTGGCTCATCGACGTCCTCAATCGGCGCCGGTCGTTGCCGATCCGGAAATTCGCGATCTTCGGGTTGGCACTTCTGGTCCTGAACCCATGGATCTACTGGTCCATCTCATGGGACTACCACACGGAAGCGGTGGGCGCACTGTTCATGGTGCTCGCCTCGCGTGCGTTCTACAACCGACGCTGGACCGCCTGGCTCTGGTCGGCGCTGACGATCCTGTCAGGGATGGTCCCCGCGACGTTCCTGCTGGGCGTTGCCATCGGCCTGCTGTTGGAACGAGGTCGCCGCCGAGCCGGGCTCCTCCTGGGCGCCGCGGTGCTGGTCTGGATCTTCGTCATGTTCAAGATCGGCGCTGGCACTGGCCTGATTCCCGCGGCCAGCAACGCAGCACACGGATCCAGTTCTCCCTTGGCCGCAGCCGTCAGCCAAATCGGCGTAGCGATGAGCCGCGTACCCGCTGATCTCCACGACATGGTGGCGAACCTCGCACCGACGGGCTTTATCGGGGCGCTTGCTTCGCCGGTGATCGGGGTGGTCACCGTCGTGCTCGGGACGAGCACCTTGGCCGAGGGTTACCGGTCGGTGGTACCGAGCTTCCAAAACCTTGCCATCTATCTGTACATGCCGGTTGGCACCATCGTTGTCCTGAGCTACCTCATGCGTCGGTTCGGCGCAAAGGTCGTCAGCGTCGTTACGGCGCTCATCCTCTTGTCCAGCGTCACGTGGGCGGTCGTCTGGCTTCCGAACCTGAGCAAGCACTGGGTTCTGGTATCGGACAGCGTCGCAAACGCGCTGAAAGCCGCGGAGCAGCGGATCCCACACGGCGCGGATCTCGTTGTCTCTCAGGGTGTTGCCGGAGTGTTTGGCGCACGAGCAGACATCGACGTCCTGCACGATCCGCTGCCCTCAACGTTCCAGGTGACGGGACGCGATGTCTGGTTCTTGATCACGCCGTACTCGGGCACTGAGACACAGACGGTTCGGATGTCAGCAACCATCGTGGAGTACGTCGCAAATCGGCTGCACGCGAAGCTCATCTCTGAGCAGGATGGTGTCTGGCTCTTAGAGTGGCACCGCCACGGCGGTCAAGCCACTCTCCAACTGCCGGCGACCTACCGCACGATTTCCGCGGCACTGTTCCAGACGCAGGGAACCCGCAATCTGAGCGGTGGCCCAGCCCATTGGTCGGTGTCGGTCACCGGCAAATCGCAGCTCGCCGTTTACTCTGATTACTGGTTGGAAACCATCGGCAAGTACAAAGCGTCTGCCGTGGTACGCAGCCGCGGGCCTTTTGAGGTGACACTGCGCAATGCGACAACCGATGCCACGCTCTCGCAACGGACCGTCGCGTCAACCAGGGGCTACCAGCGGATCGCACTTCCGGGAGCTGTCACCCGCCGTGACCCCGCCACGTCCACCAAACCGTACACCGGAGCCAGCGTCTTCTCGATCCGGCCCGTCCCGGGCTACCCGGGCAACGAGCTCGAGCTGACCGTGACGGCACTCGGAGGTAGCCGCGTCAGCGTGCGATCTGTATCAGTGAAACCAGCTAGGGAGTCGCATGGGATTCGGAACAGCAGTACGCCATAAGCTAGGCCCGGCTGAGCCCCTCATTTCGGATCTATACCGCTCGCGCTTCATCAACCTCGATGAGCTGACACGTACGATCACGAGCCTCGCCAACCCGACACGCATCCTCGAAGTTGGCTGCGGTGAGGGCGCTGTCGCCGAACGTCTGGCGAGCGCATATCAGGCGGCCCAGTACGTGGGGCTCGACATCGCGCCCGAACCGGGACGGATGTTCATCGGCGACCGGAGCCGCTTCGAGTTCAGGCGTGAGTTGTCTCGGAGTACCTGGCGACAGAACCGCAGCCGATCGAACTCGTGACGCTTCGAGATGCGCCACCATCCCGGGGTGCGACCGGGTGGCCACACTCGGAGATCTCCACGCGATGTGCGAGCCCGGGGGCATCATCATCATCAAGGACTGGACCGAGCTAGCTCCTTCTGGCATCTCGCTGTTACACGGCGGATCGTTACATCACAGGCGACCGGAACGTCCGATACCCGTCACGGCAAGAGCTGACTCAGGCGGCCGCTGAAGGGCTGCCCGGCGCAGAACTGATCTGCGAGACTCGGGTGCCACCACGTCCGAACAATCTGTTGCTGGCTTACCGACGGCGATAGCAACCCGATTCAAGCCCAAGCCCGGACGGGTGTCTGATCGGTTTAGTTCTTGAAGCGGATGTTGACGAACCCGCTCGACCCATAAACATATCTGGCCACCTGGTTTCTCAGATGGGCAGAGAATGTGGTAGGGAGCGTCTTGGAGGGCCGTAGTCCGACGATGTAGAAGGTCGCTATCCCCGAACTGTTGGTGTAGGCGGTCCCTGCCTTACCGAGCTTGCCACCGTTAATCTTGGCGTACGCGTGCTTGACGCCCTGTGATGTGTACAGCAGCTGGCTCAGCCAGACCTTGATGCCGGCCCGCTTGACCGTGCTGTTGAAGTGGTCTAGCACGGAGACCCTGATCCGGATGCGGTGGTGAATTGGCTGGGCCACGTCAAAAGCCTGAGGTGAGGTAGCAGTTCTCCACAGTGAGAGTAGGAACCGATGGCTGACGCTCACGGCCTCGGGTGTCTGGGTGAACGCGAGAACGGACCAGCCGTCGCCGAGACCGGGCTCGGCCGGATAGTTGGGTGCGATGAGCTGCACCATGCGAGTGGCATGAGCCGGAATCTTCTTGGGTCCAGCCAGGATGCTCCAGAACGTGGTGTCGCCGTGGCTCGTCTGCACGGTGTAGGAAGGCCGCAGAGCCTTACCAGTGTTGTTCTTCACCCTGACGATCAGCGTCTTGATGCCGCCCAGGTATCCCGTGGTTCCCTTGCCGGTGATCGTGACGGTGAGCGGCGAGGATGACGTGAACGCGTAGACGACGGCGATTACCGCCAGCGCCGCAAGACCGGCTATCGCTCTCCCCCAGTTACGGCCGCGCAGGACCGCGCGGGCGCGTGTCCTCAGCCGCGAGGCGTGCACTGCCGCCGGCGGACCTGCGGTCACCGCGCCGATCAGCGCCACCGGTATGAAGAAGACCAGATAGTTCGTCTGCGACCGTGCGGCAAAGAAGTACACGATCGACGCCAGCATGAAGGTGGCTGGGCGCAGCAGCGGGTAGGTTCCCAGATAGACCGCGAACACCAGCAGCGCGACCAGCACCATGATGACGGTGTAGGCAGTCGAGCGAGCCGCCACCGAGGTGGGCGAACAGCGTCAGCGAGATCAGGCCCTGCCCGGCCGGCACCATCTGCTGGGTGAACGGCTGGAAGACTCCGCTGAACCAGGCTGATGGCGAGGCGATCAGATACGGCAGGTTGGGGATCAGGAAGACCGCCACGCACCACTCCGAGGTAGCGACCCGCGCGCCGCAGCGCCGAGCGCAGCGTCTCCATGGCGGTCGTACTCGTCCATCGCCAGCGCGCACAGCACGAAGGCGAGCACGGGCCACGGCGTCTGCTTGATCGCCATCGCGAGTCCCATCGCGACCGGCGCCAGGTAGGAGGCGCGGCTCGTCCCGAAACGATCCCATCTGTAGGCGGCCACGATCAGCAGGGGGATGTAGAGCATGTCGGTGACGCCGCCCGGCGCGAACGCGAGGTAGACGTCGATGCTCGAGAGCACCAGCACCGCCGGGCGCAGCTGGCGCGGCAGCAACCAGAACATCAGCAGGATCGCGACGACCCAGGCGGCCACGTTGAGGCCGGCGCCGACCTCGTTCGTCCATCCCAGCAGGATGAACGGGACGTAGACGAGGAACGAGAGCGACGGATAGGACATCGCCAGCACCGGTGTGCCGCTGGTGGTGTAGGTGTATCCGTCGGGTGAGAGCCGGAACAGCGGACCTGCGGGCGCCATCGAGTGCACGTACGGGTTGTGCAGGCCATGGGCCACGAGCTGTGCCGCGTACTGGTCGAACGACAGCTCGTCGGTCGTGTAAGCCGGCGCGTTGTGGAACTGGATGTAGGTCCAGGCGCCGATCAGCGCCACCACGACCAGCGCGTTCACCCACTCGAAGTGCCGCTCCCAGCGCCTCAGCGCGGGGAAGGCCTCCAGGTCGAGCCAGCTGATGATCACCACGGACAGTCCCCAGAACCCCGTGATCACCACCAGGAACGCGAGCGGGGGAAAGATCGAAGCCGGCCCGTAGAGCGTTACCGACCAGTTGAGGATGACGACGCCGACGAGCGTCCACAGGATCCGCTGCGTCCAGGTCCGCGGCTGCCTGCTGCGAAGCGGATCTGCTTCGAGCGAGAGCGCCGGCGGCGACGTATCAGGAGCAATGCTGGTCAGGAGAAATCACCGGTTGTCGCCGACGCGAGCAAATATAGGCGACACGCCGTCAATCGCGGATCCGCCTTCGGTCGCGCTTCAGCCGCGGTCCGGCCGCTGCGGATAAACCTGGTCGATCGTGGTGAGCGCGACGTACGGAGCCTGGGCGGCCTCGACGGATCGCCTCTGCTCCCCCGGCCAATCGGTCGCAGATCGCCAGGACGCCGACGACCTCGAGACCCTCCGCCCGCACAGCCTCGAGCGCACGGATCGTCGAGCCGCCGGTGGTGACCACGTCCTCTACGAGCATGCAGCGATCGACGCCGGGCTCGAGCGGCGGGCCCTCGATCCGGCGCGACAGGCCGTGGGCCTTCGTCTCCTTGCGCACGAAGAAGGCCTTGACGTCTGCGCCGCCGGCGAGCGCCGAGCAGGCGATCGGATCGGCTCCCATCGTCATCCCGCCGACAGCGGTCGCTCCCCACTCGGCAGCCTGCGCCGCAACCAGCTCGCCCAATGCCATGAAGCCGTCGCGCAGCAGAATCGCGCGCTTGGCGTCGACCAGATACTGGGCCACCGCGCCGCTGGTGAGCACGACCTCCCCGATCACGAGCGCCTCCTCGCGCATGACGCGCAGCAGCCGCTCACGCGCGTCGGCGTATGGGTCGCGAAGCGGCATCGGGAGGCTCAGGTGTAGTAGCTGTCGACCCAGTCCCCCATCTGGATCCAGTCGTATGCGGTGATCGCGTCGACGATCGGCAGCCGCATGCAACCGTGGCTGGCCGGATAGTCCGGGGCGGGGTCGTACCCGTGGATCGCGTAACCGCCGGTGAAGAAGTCGGAGTAGTACATACCGTCGGGCAGGTAGCCAGGCTGCTTCCGATAGACCTGGTAGTTGCCGAGGATCGTCGGCGTGGACGGCTTGCCGGAGCTGATCGGGAAGAGCAACTGCACATTCGAGCCGTTGGTCAGCGCGAGCACCTGGTCGGAGAGATCGCCCTCGGCATGAGCCCCCTGGCTGGGGTAGCGCACGTGGAAGCTGCCGACGCCATTCAGCAGGTCGGTGAGCGTCGGGGGGTCCAGCGACGTGTGGCCCTCACCCTTGCCCAGCAGGCGGTGATATGCGTCGAGCGCGAGCTCAGTGCCCTGGTCGTAGACACCGGTCTGGGGGATGTAGAGATGCAATGCGGCGAGCTGCTGCTGCACGAGCTGCACGAAACGCCCGGTCGCCCCCGGCTGCGTCTGGTTGTCGAGCACGCTATAGGACGTCCACCGCTCGAAGCTGAGCATCTTCTTGTTTCGCGCGTGATAGAGCCGGACCCTGATCTGGCCGGGCAGCGGCGCCGAGAGGGTCGTCTGGAAATGGCCACGCCCGCCGCGGTGGGCAATCGACAGCAGCTCGCGCTTGAACACGCGGCGGCCGACGCTCGCCACGAGCAGGAGCTTCTGCCCGGGAACGAAGTGAGCGACGGTGCCGCTCAGGATCACGGCCCGCTCGGGCACCGTGACCTCGTCCCGATGCACCGAGAACAGCCCCTGCAGCTCGACGGCGACGGGGGTGGCTGACACCGGCGGCGCGGCTTCGGCGGATGTTCCCGCTGCCAGGGCGCCCGCGGGTGCACCGGCAGCGCCGAGAGCGAGGACGGACAGCGCCAGGCCCAGCCTGGTGGCAACGCATTGCTTCATCGGGCTGACAAACAGTAAACCAGGCGCCGGTTACACCGACGAAACACGTTCGGGGGGGCTCGCGGACAGCGGGCCAGTCACGAGCGCGATCAGGGCAAGTGCGCCGACCGTCAGCGCGACGATCTCCCCCGCGTTCCAGCTGAACTCGTTCAGGCCCAGCGCGATGCAGTTGTTGACCGCGTGCAGTGCCATGCACGGGTAGAGCGAGCCGGTCCGCCAGCGCACGATGCAGAGGACGAAGCCGAGGAACCCAAGCGGGATCAGGAACTCCGGCTGAGCCGAATCAAAGTGAGCGAGGCCGAACAACAGGCCGACGATCACCGCTGCCACCCACGGCCCGAGCTCGCGGCCGGCGATCCTCACATGCATGCGCCGGAGCACGCCGAAGAGGAACCCGCGGAAGAAGAACTCCTCGGCCATCGGCGCCACCGCACAGACGAACAGCGCGGTGAAGATCGCCGCCCAGGTGCTGGTCTTCACCCCAAGACCGGTGGGCAACTGGTCCGTCCCGTGCAGGTTGAACAACGCCGAATAGGCGAGGGTGACGCGTAGTAGGCCATTGCCGCCAGCACAATTGCCTTGACGCCGAGGCGCCATGGGATTCGGTTGTAGCCGAACTCCCGGCGGCCCATCCAGCCGCCGATCGTCGCGAAGTACAGAGCCGAGCAGACGAAGGAGGCGTCGAACAGGAAATCGCCGATGATGTTCACCGCCGGCGTGGGGTTGCGCCGTCGGCGAGCCGAACGCGGTGCCGATCAGCGCCACGATCAGCGTCACGAAGGTTCCGCCGGCAAACCCGACCAGCACCGCCGCAAGGCACGGTCGTGTACGGCATGGAGGGGCGCTTCTCGGCATTGACCGTATCCATCGGCGCCGAGGTTACTTCCGCAACGTATCCGCCGTCCGAAGAACGACTAGACGCCGAGCAGCGACGGCAGCTCGGCCAGCGACCTGATCGCGTAGAGCTCGGGGATCAGCGGCTCGCCGGTCCCGTACTCGACCTCGCCGGCTCGCCCGTCGCGGGCGAGCAGCACCGGCCGCACCCCGGCGCCCAACGCGGCGCCGACGTCCTCGCGGAAGCCGTCGCCGACATGCACCGCCGCGCCGGCCGGGACCCCCGCCAGCACCAGCGCGCTGTGGAGCAGCCGCGGATCGGGCTTGGCGTAGCCCGCGGAGGCCGAGCTCACGACACCATCGACGAGCGCGAGCAGCCCCGCGCGGTCGAGGACCGTCTCAAGCGCCGCGTCCCAGTTGCTGGCCACGACCAGCCGCAGCCCGGCGCCACGCAGCCGCTCGAGCGCGTCCGGCACCTCGGCGAAGACCTTGAAGCGCAGCGTGTCGAGCAGGATCTCGGTCATCAGAGCGGGCTCGGCCGCGGCGCTCACCGGGTCGGCCGGCAGCGCCCGGCGCAGCACCTCGGCGCAACGTGCGTGCAGCGCGCGCCACGCGCTCCATGTCGATGCCCTCATGCATGTGCCGGCGGTAGTAGGACGACCTCCGCCGCCAGCGCCTCGGCGGCCTGCGCCTCGGTCACCTGTACGCCCAGCCGCTCCGCAAGCAGCGCCCGCAGCTGCGGCGCGGGCGCGTCCAGGGTGACGAGCGTGCCGAACGCGTCGAGCAGCACCGCGCGAACGCTCCCGGCCGGCGGACGCGGGCCGTGGCTGCGTCGCACGCCAGATCAGGCGACCCATCGCCAGGTTGCGAACTCGACCGTGAACAGGCCCAGCAGCACCGCCATCGCCGGGATCGCGTAGGGCGTCATGCCGGAAGCGGGTGAGCAGCTGCGCGCCGACGATGAACAGCGGGAAGATGATCAGCTCGTAGCGGGGCAGCGACGCCAGGGGCTGCAGGCTGACCGGATCGGCGAGCGCGAGCACGAGCAGCGCGAGCGTGTAGAGCCCATAGGCGGCACCGAGCCGCAAGCAGACGAGGATCAGCCCGACCACGCCGAAGAACCAGGAACAGGAACAGGTAGACGTCCTGCAGAGCGGCGCTGATCACACCCTGGGCGTAGGCGGGCACCCGGAATGGCGGCACCGGGCCCTGGAAGAGCTGGCGCAGACCGTCCCAGGCCTGTTTGGCGCCGTCCCAGGCGGTCGTCAGCGGGAAGGTGGTGTGGCGGTACCAGATCGACTCCACGCGAAACGGGGCCAGGGCGTCGCCGTATCTGAGCCCGAGGTAGGCGAGGTAGGCCACGAGCCCTGCCGGGATCAGCACCAAGCCACAGCACGTCGAGTCTCGGCCGGTAGCGCGGCAGCAGACGGCCCCAGCCCGCGCGCTTCGCGACCCCAGCGGGTGAGGGCGAGGTCACTCGCCGCACGCGGGCCATACAGGTAGATGATCGCGGTCGGCAGGATCAGCGCGATGCCGCCGTTGCGCGAGGTCGCGGCGAGGAAGCCGAGCACCCCGCAGAGCAGCCAGCGCTCGCGCCGGGCGGCGTAGATCGAGCCGATCGAAAGAGCCAGGAACAGCGACTCGGTGTAGACGGCCGAGAGGAAGAACGAGACCGGACAGAAGGCCACGAGCAGGACCGTGGTCGTGGCGATCTCCTCGCCGAAGTCGAGGCTGACCAGACGGTGGAGCAGCACCAGCGCGACGGCCAGCGCCGCCAGCGAGATCAGCACGCCCGCCACCAGATCGGAGCGGGTGATCAACCCGAACGCGTGGATCAGCGCCGGATACAGCGGATAGAACGCCATCCGCTCGCGCATGTGCGCATAGCCGTAGCGGGCGATCGTGAGGTACCAGTAGGAGTCCCAGCGGGCAAACGGCGCCACGACCGCGTTGTGCGAAGTAGCCGAACGGAGCGGTCAGACCGTTCGGGTCGTAGGCGGCCGGGGCACCGGGCGCGATCCCGACCTGGAACACGCCCGCCAGCCCGCAGAAGAGGATCGCCAGCCTGGAGGTCCAGAGCGCGCGCCAGACGATCTGCTTGGTCGATCGTGCCCGCGGCATCACCGCGCCAGTGTTCCATGCGGGCAGGACCGGGGGTATATGGGACGAAAACCGCTCGGAGGTAGGTCCTAAGGTCCTACACTGACACGAGCGCGGGCTCCGCAGCATCCGCCCGCCGCTCGTCGCCGGTCTCCAGGCACACTTCATGACGCGACGCGAACGACAGCGGCGACGCCGCAAACACGCACATCCAGCACGCCGGGTGGTTCCTGCTCGCGCGGCGTGCTGCTGGTCTCCGGCGTCTTCACGGCGGTCGTCGTGTTCGCGCTCTGGGTGGTATCGACCGCCAACAGCGCCCCGAAACATCAACCTGCTGCAGCCGCGCGTGCCCGGGCAGACCTCGCAGATCTTCGCATCCGGCGACCAGCCGCTCGGGGACATGGCCTCACAGGTGCTTCGCACGCAGCTTACAGCAGTCGCAGCAACCGCAGCTGCTGCGCCAGGCGACCGTCGCGATCGAGGACCGCCGCTTCTACCAGCACGGCGGCGTCGACTACGAGGGCTTGCTGCGCGCTGCGATCAGAGACGTGCTCCACGGCGGCGGCATCCAGGGCGGCTCGACTCTGACGATGCAGCTGGTGACCAACGTCTACCTCCCCGACAACATCAGGGACACGCACAACCTCAAGTACAAGATCGTCCAGGCGAAGCTCGCGACCGAGCTCGAGGACAAGCGGAGCAAGCCCTGGATCCTGACCCAGTACCTGAACGACGTTCCCTACGGGACCGACGAACCACGAGACAGCGATCGGGGTTGCGGCGGCCTCGCAGATGTTCTTCGACAAGCCACTGCAGAAGCTGGATCTCGCCCAGATCGCGCTGCTGGCCGGACTGCCGCAGGCGCCGACCGAATACAACCCGTTCGCAAACCCCGGTCCGGCGAAATGGCGGCGCGGCGAGGTCCTGAACGCGATGGTGCAATCCGGCTACATCACCCGTGCTCAGGCCCAAAGCCGCCCAGGCTCAGGGTCTCCAGGTCGATGCAGAACGACGAGTATCAGCAGGTCAGGCAGCCGTACGTGGTCGACTACGTCGAGCAGCAGCTGGGCAAGATCATTCCGCAGTGGCGGCTCGACCAGGGCGGACTCAAGGTCTACACGACGATCAACCTCGCCGACCAGGAGCACGCGGCGCAGGCGATCGAGCAGAACGAGGGCCAACCCGGCGATCCGGCGGCCTCGCTCGTGTCGATCGACCCCACCGACGGCGACATCGTGGCGCTGCAGAACTCCACCAAGTACGGCACCGGCAAGGGCGAGACCACGTTCGACTACGCCACCCAGGGCGCACGGCAGACCGGGTCGTCCTTCAAGACGTTCGTGCTGATGACGCTGATCCACGACTACGACGGCGACCCCAACCAGACCTATTACGAGTCCAAGTACCTCGCTCCGGGGTGGCTCCCCGGCTACCCAGCTACGCGGTGCACACGGCCGAGGAGAGCTACCAGGGCACGATCAACGTGACCAAGGCGACGGCACTCTCCGACAACACCGTCTATGCGCAGCTTGGTGTCGACGTCGGTATGCGAACGTCAACAAGATCGCCCACGCGATGGGGATCACGGCTCCAGACTGACCGACAACCCGTCGGAGGCGATCGGCGGTCTCAAGTACGGCGTCTCGGCACGTTGCAGATGTCGGACGCGTACGCGACGCTTGCCAACGGCGGCGACCACGTCGCGCCTACGATCATCTCCAAGGTCACACAGGGCGGGCAAGACGATCTACACGGCCAACCCGGACAAGACTCAGGTCTTCAGCCAGGGCGAGGCCTACGCCGGGACGCAGACGCTGGAGACGGTGTTGCAGTACGGCACCGGCACGGGCGCCTCCTACGGCTGCCCCGCCGCCGGCAAGACCGGGACGACCAGCAACTACACGGACGCCTGGTTCGTCGGCTACACGCCGAAGTTGTCGACCGCCGTGTGGGTCGGTTATCCGAACTCAGACGTCTACATGAACGACGTCAACGGCCTCGGCCCGGGCTACGGCGGCACGCTCGCCGCGCCGATCTGGAAGCAGTTCATGCAGGCCGCGTCCAACGGCTACTGCGGCGACTTCACGCCACCGACGACTGTATTGGCACGGCGTCGAGTACTTCGGCAAGCACGCCGTCTCCGCCTACGTTCCGCCGCCGGTGACCACGACCACGTCCACCAGCACGAGCACGACCGGGTCCTCGACCACCGGCGCCAACGGGCTGCCGACGAACCCCAACCAGAGCGGAACCGGAGACCAGAACGGGACCGGCAACCAGCCCGGCGGGCGGGGATCAGAACTCGAATCAGAACAATCCGGCCGGCGGTCCGCACGGCACGACAACGCCCACACCGCCCTCCGCCAGCGGCGGCACCGGTTTCTGAAATAGAATCCCTGGCAATGCCAAAGGAAGAAAAAGTCGAGTTCGAGGGCGAGGTCGTCGAGGCCCTGCCCAATGCGATGTTCCGTGTGAAGCTCGACAACATGGACCGCGTGGTCCTGGGTCACGTCGCCGGCAAGATGCGCCGCTTCCGCATCCGGATCCTTCCGGGTGATCGGGTGCGGGTCGAGCTCTCGCCGTACGACCTCGATCGTGCGCGGATCGTCTACCGCCACCGGTAGCCAATAGGCAGCCGGAAAGCGGGGCGGACGCCGTGAAGGAGCTCGAGCTGATCGCCGAGCTGCGATCGCTGCTTGCCACAGATGACGCGCGTCTCGTGCGCGGCCTCGGCGATGATGCCGCGGTCGTTCACGGGCGCGGTTACGCGGTCACCTCGGTGGACACGATGGTCGATGGCGTTCACTTCCGCAGCGGGGAGCTGCGACCCGAGGAGATCGGCCGCCGGGCGCTCGCCGCCGCGCTGTCCGATCTGGCCGCCATGGGCGTGGACCGCGGGGCGCAGGCGTACCTGGCGCTCGGTCTGCCCCGCAATTCGGATCTGGCTCAGTCGCGAGCGTTGATCGCCGGCGCCGCCGGACTCGCTCGCGAGCTGGGCGTGACCATCGCCGGGGGCGATGTCACGACAGCGCCGGCACTGTTCGTCTCGTTCACGGTCGTCGGCTGGGCAGACGACCCCGGCGAGCTGGTCGGGCGCGACGGAGCCCGGCCCGGCGACCTCGTCGGTGTAACCGGCTCGCTCGGCGGCTCGGCTGCCGGGCTGGCCGTGGTCGAAGGACGCGCCGGTGAGCTGCAGCCACAGCTGGCTGAACGGCTGCGAAACCGCTACGCCGCGCCGTGGCCGCGGCTTGCAGAGGGCCGCGCGCTCTCCCGCGCCGGGGTGAGCGCGATGCTCGACATCTCCGACGGGCTCGCCACCGATGCCGATCACCTGGCGCGCGCCAGCGGCGTGGCGATCGAGCTCGAGCTGGCCGCGGTACCGATCGCGCCGGGGGTCGCCGAGGTGGCCTCCGCGCTCGGCGAGGACCCGGCGGCATTCGCAGCCCAGGGAGGCGAGGACTTCGAGCTCTGCTTCTGCGCGAGGCCCCGCCAGCCGCCAAGCAGTCGAAGCCGCGGTCGCCGGGCTCGGCACCGTCACGGTCACCTGGGTCGGCGAGGTCCGCGGCTCAGCTCCCGTGGCGCGGGCGAGAGCCTATTTCCGCGACCTCACCGGCCCGCTCGCCGGCCTGGCCGGCTACGAGCACAGCTTTTGATCAGCAGTGGTCCTGCGTGGCCAGCGCGCCGGGGCGCTCAGCCAACTGCAGGGCGTGAGTCTGAGGAGCAGCGCTTGCTGCCCGCAAAGAGCATGATCCACAGGGGATTGCGCAGGATCGCGTCCGCCACCTTGGTGGCATCTACGTTGTATTGCCCCTGTTCCAGCCGTTCCTTCAGCGTCATGAGCCTGGACTCCGCATCCGTGGTCATCCTGGCGTTGTGATCGGCAGAAAGCACGCCGGGGCTTTATACCTTTGGCCCTGGATCAACCAACGGTCCACCCTTTGGTGGATTGGACCCCTGCGAAAACCGTCGGCTGTACGCGCAACAGCCGTGCAAACACCGCGATTCGCTGGCTTGCGCTGTAAAGCGGGTTGCATGCAGAGAGCACCAGGCGCTCATATCCGACGTTGCGGGTGATCCACCAGGCGTTCGGAGTGACGATCCGCTGATCCCTGCACCACGTAGGTGAAGCGCCCGTAAGGCATCTGCAGCACGATCCGATCGCCGTGATGGAGCTCGTTCAGGTTGCGAAACGGCGCCAGATAGGTGGTGCGGTGGCCCGCGATCGCGATCGTCCGGCCCTCCCCGGGCAGCGCCGTGCTCGCGTAATGACCTGGGCCGCGCTCCAGATCGCCGGTTTGTGTCCCCTGCACGACGTCGTAGACCACACCCAGCTTGCCGATCACCAGCCGCCCGATCGCGGCGCCGTTGGGTGCATTGCGCTGCTCCTGTCGCGCGAGGTAGGCAACCCGTGCCTCCACGTCGCTCAGCCGCTCGAGACCCGCACGCTGACCGGCGGTCAGCGGCATCGTGCGGTAGCTCAGGAAGCGGGTGTCGGTATCGGCGCGCTTGAGCAGGCCGATGGCGGCAGTGACCGGCTCCTGCCAGACGAGCGTGGTCGCCACGTCGGCCAGCAGCAGCAGGCCGACCACGATCAGCGCGTCGAGAGGACGCGGACGAACCGTCGCCCGGGGCTCGCGGTCCCGCTTGACCGCGAGCCCCGCTGAAGCGCCGCGGAAGCCGGACCGCTGTTCATCGCCGCAGCGCCGACTTGGTTCCGCCCAGCGAACCAGGTCCTGCATAGCTCGCGGGGCCACGCACCGTCACAGGCGCCTCGGCGGCCGTCGCGGCGGCCCGTGCCGCGCGCAGCCCGATGATGAAGGCGCTCGACACGCAGCCGAGCGCCACCGCCCAGCAGAGTGCAGCCACAACCGACATCGCGCCGCCGGGCATCAGGGCAAGGCTCCAGGCCAGCGACAGTGGCGAGAGGCCGTACGCGTTTCGCGTAGTAGAACAGCACGAGCACTCCGGGCGCGATCCCGACCAGGAGCAGCAGCCCTATCGACCAGCGGCGGCTGCGCGCACCCGGCTGCGCGAGCCACAGCCACAGGTGCAGCGCCGGCACCAGCAGCAGCGCGGCGAACGGGTTGAACACCCATACGATCAGGGTGAGCAGGCACAGCACGACGCTGAGTGCGACCGCCGCGGCATCTGCCGCAGGGCTCTCCGGCCGGCGTCCGCCATCGGGAAGTTGCCGCGCCGAGCAGCCGCAGACACAGCGGACGCACGAATACGAAGCTGACAACCACCAGCGCCAATACGACGAGCATCACCGCGAGGTCGCCGCTGGTCCGAGGCACCCCTTCGCTGCCCACCGCCCCGGGCGGCGTGAACGACAGCAGTCCTGCCGCGCGCGCCACCAGCAGCGCGGCCAGGCCGATCACGAACGGCACCGCCCCGGTCAGCACCCAGGCCAGCCAGCGCGTCAGTGTGTGGCCGCGGCGGCGCGTGCGAGCAACCGCGTCCAACGCCGCGGCCGCCACGGGCAGGATCAGCACGAACACCAGCAGCCGGACCGCCCACAGCGGCACGAGCTGACCGCTCAGCTCCAGGTATGCGCTGGGGGCTCCGACCACCCGCCCGTGATCGAGCGCATTGACCGTCTGCAGCACCGCGGTACCGAGGTTCGCCGTTCGTGCCGGCGCCAGCTTGAGGTTGACGCCGATCGGACGATCCCCGGACATCGACAGCAACACCGCTGAAACTCCGTGTGCGGCGAATGGCGCCTGCTCGGTTATGGCAAACGGGAAGGCCAGGCGCGCGACCTGCCCCGCCAGCCCGCTGCCCGGGTTGGCGATCCCGGTCTCCGACTTGACGAAGGCTGCCAGGGTGTTGCTCAACAGCGGCGGAGTCAGCCTGTCGGTACTCGACCAGGGAACCACGACCGGACGGCTGACCGTCTTCCCCGCCAGATCCCCGAGCACGATCACTCCGTCGACCGGCTGGCGGGCGAGCGACGTCGCCAGCTGCGTGGCGCCGGCCGCTCCGATCTGGCCGCTGGTCGAGACGAGCATCACCGAGCGGCTCAGGGTCTCACCGGAGAGCGCGTGTGCGAGGTCCAACATCACCGCGGTGCTGTACAGATCGGCCTTGCCCGGCGACGCGACCGCGTCGCGATGACTGACCACCACGATCGTGCCGCTGCCCAGGCCAGAGCGCGTGGCGATGACGTTCTCGAGCGTCTGCCGTCCGGCGGTCGTGTGGGCGGAGAAGTAGTCGTTGCGGACGCTGAAGCCGGTGATACCGGAGCCGTTCTGGCCCGCCAGTTGCTGATCGAGGTAGGACGCGAGCGCCCTGTCGCCCGGCGACCCGGGCGCGCGATCCTCCGACCCGCCCTGCTGCTCGAGCGAGATCATCGTCGACTTCAGGTTCGTGAAGAACTGGCCGGGCGCAATCGTGGTCCCGAGGGGCGGCGGTTGGTTCGTGAGCGAGAAGCCGAAGACGATCACCGTAAAGGCGACCACAACCAGGAATCCTCGGTAGATGCGAGGGTCGACCATGCTCGCCTCAGGGTACCCACGTAACGCGAGGCCGCGGGATCAGATCCCCCCATCACGCGCTAATGCGTCGGCGGTACCTCGTCGTCGTAGTACTCGAGGTGCGCACCGGCCCCGCGAAACATCCAGTGGTCGTGCTCGGCTCCGGTCCACACACCGATCTTGTCGCCATCGGGGTAGACACAGACAGATGGCACGGCGCCTGAGGAGAACATCACAACGCGGGCGCTCTCACCGCGCTCGTTCCAGATGTTGTGGGCGCCGTCGGCTCCGGCCGGGAAGCAGACGAGGTCTCCGGCGCGGGCCGGTGCCACGCCGGCGGGTGTCCGGACCTGCACCTCCCCCACCATCACCAGCAGCCACTCCTCCACGTACTCATAGTGGTACGGGCAAAGCGTCTGACCCTGCGGCAGTTCGAACAGTCGCACCGCCAACTCCTTGCCGCCGGCGTCCTTGCCGAATGGGCCCTCGCCGCAGCGGTAACCGTCGGGATCCTCGTCCGTGTAGCCGCCTGAGCAGTCAACGTCGAATGCATTCGGTCGTTTCATGCGCGGGATCATCGCACTGGTGACATCAGTTCCGTGGACGTGACAAGCTCAGTGTCGACGGTCGCAGCACCGATCGAATGAGCGACGAGCCTTCCAATCAGGAGCTGGTACTGGCGCTGGCCCGCCGGCTGCGCGAGGTCGTCCTGCCCGAGCTCGGGTCCCATGCCGGGCGAATCGAGCTCGGCGGTGGCGCGGGCGGCGACGTGACCTTCTCGATCGACGAGACCGCTGAGGCAGCGCTGGCGCAGTTCGTCGCCGACCACGCGCCGTGGCTGGCCTTCTACTCCGAGGATCGCGGGCTGGTCGCGCCGGCCGGTGACGAGTCCCACGTGCTCGTGGTCGACCCGATCGACGGCACGCGCCCGGCGATGGCCGGCCTCGAGTCGGCCTGCGTGGCGGTCGCGCTCGCGCCGCTCGACGGCGATCCGAAGATGCGCGACGTCGAGGTCGCCTGCGTGCTCGAGATCAAGAGCGGGGATTGGTTCCTGGCCCGCCGCGATGAGGGCGTGCTCTCGACCCGCCAGGTGAACCTCTCGAGCACCACCGACATCGGCTCGATGTTCTGGGGCTACGGCTTCCGCGGCCGGCCTGCGCGCGAGAACGACCGAGCTGCTGGCGACGCTGATCGACGCCTCCTCGGTCGGCGGTGGGACCTTCGAGCTCGGCTCCCAGGCGTTCGTGATGACGCGCGTGGTCACGGGCCAGCTGGATGCCGTGATCGAGGTGGGCTCGCGCATGATCGATGATGTCCCGGGGATGGAGGAGGAGTTTCTGCGGGTCGGGAGAGGGGCGATCCTGAACAATTCGCCCTATGACCTCGCCGCACCGTGGCTGTGCCTGGTGGAGGCCGGCGGTATCGTGACCGACGGCTGGGGGCGACCGCTCGACGACCGATCGCTGCTCGGCACCGGCCATGACTTCCAAATGTCCTCGATCTCCGCATCGAATCCGGACCTGCACGAGCTGCTGGTGCGCGAGATCGACGAGGGCATCGAGCGCCTGAGGGCGATGGCGAGCTGAAAGTGGCCTCCAACAGCATGTCCGACCCTCTGATCCTCGTCTCCAACCGCGGGCCCGGTCACCTTCCAGCCCAACGGCGAGGCCAAGCGCGGCACGGGCGGACTGGTCACGGCGCTGATGGGGCTCGCCAAGCACCGCGACGTCACCTGGATCGCCTCGGCGATGAGCGACGCAGACGTGGCGATGGCTGGCCGGCACGGCGGCCGCGCGTTCCCGGTCTCGAGCCCGGACGGGACCGACTACCGAGTCAAGCTCGTCGCCTCCGATCCCGATGCGTACTACCGCTTCTACAGCATCATCGCCAACCCGATGCTGTGGTTCATCCAGCATTACCTCTGGGATCTGTCCAACGCCCCGGACATCCGCCGCAACGAGACAGAGGCCTTCGAGTTCGGCTACAACGTCGTCAACGAGGATCTGGCGCGAGCGTGTGCTCGATGAGATCGAGGGGATCGAGCGACCGGTGGTGATGGTGCACGACTACCACCTCTACACCTTGCCGGCACTGATCCGGCGCGCGCGGCCGGACGCGTTCATGACGCACTTCGTCCACATCCCGTGGAGCCAGTCGGACTCGTGGCGGGTGCTCCCGTCGGTGATCCGCGAGGAGATCTACCACGGGATCCTCGCCAACGACATCGTCGGCTTCCACACGACCGCCTACCGCCGCAACTTCCTGCAGTGCTGTGAGGACCTGCTCGGGCTGGAGGTTGACCACGAAGCCGGCGTCGTCCAACTCGACGGATCGCGACGTGTGGGTGCGGGCCTACCCACTGCCGATCGACCCCGACGCGGTCAAGCGCGTGGCCGAGCGACCACGCGTGCGCGAATTCGAGCAGGAGATCCTGCGCCGCCGCCGCGACCATCTGATCCTCCGGGTCGATCGCGCCGACCTGTCGAAGAACGTGCTGCGCGGCTTCTCGGCCTTCGACCTGTTCCTCGAGCAGCACCCCGAGTTCCGCGAGCGCGTCACGTTCATCGCGCAGCTGATGCCGTCCCGAACCGACGTCGCCGAGTACGCCGAGTACCTGGAGCGCATCGAGGCCGTCGTGGCGCTGGTCAACCATCGCCACGGCTCGCCCGACTGGATGCCGATCCAGCTGAAGCTGCGTGACGACCTCGAGGAGGCCGTGGCCGCCTACAAGCATTACGACGTGCTGATGGTCAACGCGATGTTCGACGGGATGAACCTGGTCGCCAAGGAGGGCCCGATGGTCAATAGCCGCGCCGGCGTCTCGATTCTCAGCGAGAACACCGGCGCGCACGAGGAACTCGGCGAGTACGCGCTATCGGTGAACCCGTTCGATATTCAGGAGCTGGCCGACTCGATCCACGCCGCGCTGACGATGTCCACCGAGGAGCGCAGCCGCCGGCTCGCCGGGCTCCAGCAGCGGATTACCGCCCGCAACCCCGGCGACTGGATCGACGAGCAGCTGCGCGATATCCACGACAAGGAGCGGACCGCGCAGTCGCGGTGATTCACGCAGGGCCGGCCAGACAGCCGCCGCTCACGCGGGCGCCGGTCCGCTGACCGGCGCACCGATGTCAGTCGCGCGCCAATTTCGCCTGCTGGCGGTCGGGCGCGATACGGATCACGTTCCACGCCAGCCCGAGCTTCTCCATAACGCGGATGATGCCCGCGGAGATGTCGAGCTCCCACCACTTGAGGCCATGCTCGGCGGAGCGTGGAAACGCGTGGTGGTTGTGGTGCCAGGACTCACCGAGTGAGAACGGCGCGAGCCACCAGACGTTGGTGGACTTGTCCTCGATGTCGAAGCGACGCCGTCCGAAGATGTGGCAGATCGAGTTCACCGACCAGGTCACATGGTGGACGAAGAAGATGCGAACCAGGCCGCCCCAGATGTAGCCCTCGAGCGCGCCCTTCCAGGTGAACCCGGACAGGACGAAGCCGGCGGCGGTCGGGATCAGCAGTGAGAGCAGCGCCCAGTACGGGAACAGGCGGCCGATACGGCGCATCGCCTTGTCGTCATACAGGTCGCCCGCGTACTTCTTCCAGTCAGCCTGACCCTGGGTCTCCATCAGCCAGCCGGCATGCGCGTGCCAGAAGCCGCTCAGGCCGTGCCCGTGGCCGACATGCGGGCTGTGTGGGTCGCCTTCGACGTCGGTGTGCGCGTGGTGCTTGCGGTGGTCGGCCACCCAGTCGAGCACCGAGCCCTGCACCGACAGCGAGCCGAGGATCGCGAAGGTCCGTTCGATCCATGGATAGGTCTGGAAGGCTCTGTGTGTGAGCATGCGGTGGAAGCCGACGGTCACGCCGGCCGCCGTCAGCAGGTACATCGCGACCATGATCGCGATCTGGGTCAAGTTGACCCAGTTGTTCCAGAGCAGCAGGATTGCGGCCAGCACTCCCAGGAACGGCACCACCACCCCTGCCAGGTTGGCGTTGCGTTCGACGCGTGTCATTCCGGCGGTCTGCCGCTCGGCTGCGGCTGGGCGTGCGGTCGTGGTCATGTCCTCAGGGTTGCAGCTTATCTGCGCAAGTTCTTGTTGGTGTGACACGTTGGTTGACGGCGGAACTTGTGCGTTTCGTACAAGTTTCCTCGCACTGGTTAGTTGAGCGTCTTGCTCTCGGCCAGCAGTGCGACGAACTTTTCGATCCGGCTCGCGCGGGTCTCCGGACGCTTGGCGTCCTGAATTCGGTAGAGGAAGGCGTAGCGCCGAGCGCCGGTGAGGGTCGCGAAGAACGACTCCGCCTGCGGATTGGCCTTCAAGGCAGCGGCAAAGTCAGGCGGCACCGAAGCCGTCGATTGCGGCTCGTAGGCGGCCTCCCAGCGACCGTCGGCCTTGGCCTTCTCGATCTCCTCACGACCGGGCGGGCGCATCAACCCGAGCTCGATGAGCTGGGTCACCTTCGCGCAGTTGAGCTGCGACCACTTGCTGCGGGGACGACGATGTGTGAACCGCTGTTTGTAGAAGTGCTCGTCGTGGCGGCCCACCTGACCGTCGATCCAGCCGAAGCACAGCGCCACTTCGAGCGCCTCCGCCTGGGTCACGGTCGTGCGCGGAGCGCCCTTCTTGGCGATCATCAGCCACAGGCCCTCTGAGTCGTCGTGATGGGCCTGCAGCCAGGCCCTCCAAGCCTGCCGGTCAGCGAATTCGATCAGTGGCAGTTGGGTAGTCATCCGGCGCCGTTCAATGTCCGTTGCTATATTCGCTCGTCGCCTGCCCCCCGGTGAACTCACCGTCGACGCAGGCCCTTCATCATGGCTAAAGATCCCATCCTTTACGACCTCGTGCTCCTGCTCTCGGCAGAGGCTGACGAGGAAACACGCACCAAGCTGGTCGGCGAAGTCGAAGCGATGATCGCCAGTGCCGGTGGCAACGTCTCCCGCAAGCAGGCCTGGGGACAGCGCCCGACCACCTACCGCATCAACCACCAGGCCGAGGCCGATTATTACCTCCTGCAGTTCACGGGCCCGACCTCTCTGCTGGAGTCGCTCTCCCACACGCTGCGGATCGCCGATTCTGTGCTCCGCTTCCGGATCATCAAGGTCGTGCCGGGCACCCCAGAGGCTCCGGAGAGCGCACCGCCGATCCTTGCCGGTGCCGCTGGCGTGACCGCCGCCTCCGAGGGCGAGGCGGCCTAGCTCAGTTCCGCTGGAGCGCCGCGTCGCTTTGGACGTGGCGTTTCCTGTGGTCCCTTTGGAGCCGCCCCCATTCTGGCGGGCTGCCTGCCGCATGTGTGGCGGGACCGTGACGCCGTGTGACGGATGCTTGCCGACTTCGTGACGAATCTGTGCCAGTTTGCGGGCGTCTCACCAGTGGCTGTCTGGAGCCTGCTTAGACTCGACGAAAGGCAGTTGAACTTGTCGAAAGGAGCCCCGAAATGGCGGGCAACATCAATCGGGTGATCATCACCGGCAACCTCACGCGCGATCCCGAGGTGCGCTCATTGCCCAGCGGGACCAGCGTTTGCGAGCTCCGGGTGGCCTGCAATGGGCGCCGCAAGAACGCCGCGGGCCAGTGGGAGGATGACCCCAACTACTTCAATGTTTCGGTCTGGGGCCAGCAGGGTGAGAACTGCAAGCGCTATCTTTCCAAGGGTCGCGGTGTAGCGATCGACGGGCGTCTGCGCTGGCGCGAGTGGGAAACCGACGGACAAAAGCGCCAGGCTGTCGATATCATCGCGGAGACCGTGCAGTTCCTCGGTGGTGGTGGCGACGCTCCGAGCGGTAACGGAAATGGCTTCTCGAGCAGCGCGAGCGCTGCGGCGAGCGACATTCCGGTGGATACCGCGGATTTCGTTCCGACCGCCGTGGGCTCCGGTGTCGCCGACGACGACATTCCGTTCTGATCCAAGGCGACGGACCAACAAAAGAGACTTCGATAGGTGATGCCAAGTGGCGAAGCAACGTAGACGGCCGGTTCGCCGGCGCGACAGGAAGGGCGGCCCCGCGTCGGGTCGGCGCAAGCCGTGCCCGTACTGCCGCGACAAGGTCGAGCAGGTTGACTACAAGGATGTCTCCGCCCTGCGGCGGTTCATCTCAGATCGCGGGAAGATCCGCTCGCGCCGGATCACCGGCGCGTGCCGTCGGCATCAGAGCCAGATCGCGCGTGCCGTGAAGCGTGCGCGCGAGGTGGCCCTGCTGCCGTACGTCGCCGAGGGCGGAAGCGAGCACAGCGAGCGGCGGGGCGGTCGCGACCGCGACCGCGATCGCTGACCAGGAGGTACGAGATGCCACAGGCAATCCTGCTCGAGGACGTGGAGTCGCTCGGGGAGAAGGGCGCGATCGTCGACGTTTCCAACGGCTACCTGCGCAACTTCCTGCTCCCGCGGAAGCTCGCGGAGTCGGCAACCAAGGGCTCTATCGAGCAGGCCGCCAAGCGTCGCGAGGCGGCTGAGCGGGAGGCGCGCGAGGCTGTGGATCGCGCACGCGAGAACGCCGAGCTGCTCGGCAAGACCGTGCTGACGATCCCGCAGCAGGCGGGCGATGATGGCCGCCTGTTCGGCTCGGTAACCAGCCAGGACATCGTCGACGCGATTCGCGACGCACGCGGCATCCGCATCGACAAGCGCAAGGTGCTGCTTGAAGATCCGATCAAGAGCGTCGGCACCCACATGGTCACGGTCGAGGTCGCCGACGGCGTCACGGCCACACTCAAGACCATGGTCGTCGCCGCCTGACAGCCGCGGGCATAGCGCGTCTGGATTCAGTCTCTGGAGGCCCGCTCAGGCGGGCCTCTTTCGTTGTTGACGGTTCAGCGCGGCGCGGGCCCGACGTACGTCGCCCGCGGGCGGAACCGCAGGCGATGCGGATACTCCTCGAGGGCGTGGGCGATCAGCCCGGCGATCCGGGCCACGGTGAAGATCGTGCTGGCTGCCGCAGGTCGTAAGCCCATGACGCTGCTGAGCGCCGCCAGGCCGAAGTCGACGTTGGGTGGCGGCAGGTCCAGAGCATCGGCCGCTTCCAGGGTCGCCTCCACCGTCAGCAGCGCCTGCTGGTCGTCGGAGACCGCCGGCAACCGCTCGAGCAGGACCACCGCACGAGGATCCTGGGAGCGGTACACCCGGTGCCCGAAGCCGGGGGCGACCCCGTTGATGAGCCGACGCTCGAGCGCCGCGAAGGCTCCCGCCGGTGTGCCCGCACTGTCCAACATCGTTTCGACCGCCAGAGAGGCGGCGCCGTGCAGGCTCCCGCCGAGCGGGCCTAGGCCGGCGAGCACGACCCTGTAGGGATCGGCCCAGGCTGAGGCCGCCACACGCGCCGCCAGCGTCGAAGCGGCCAGCTCGTGATCGGCAAGCAGCACCAGCGCCGCGTTCAGCACGGCGAGCTGGGCCGGCCTCGGGCGCCGGCCGTCCGCGCGCACCGCGCGCCACAGCCGCGCCGCCGCGGCCACATCGTCGTCGCTGCCGGCGCCTCCCGGGTTCAGCAGCGCGAGTGACCCCGCAAGCATGCGTGCCCCGGCCCGCCGCACAGCATCCGGCCTGCGGTCGCCGCGATGCTCATCGGCAGCGCCGAGGGCAGCGATCGCGACGGGAATCAGGTCGGTTGCGCTGGTCGCAGCGGGAAGCAGCGGGCGCAGCGCCCCGATCAGTCGGCGGTCGTCGTCAGCGAGCCGCCACGGAGCCAGCGAGTCCCCGTCCCAGAGCAGCGCCGCCACATCCTCGAAGCTGCGGAACCGCGCCAGCTCCATGACGTCTCGCCCCCGGTAGTGCAGCCGCCCCTCAGGGTCGAGCGCCGTCAGCTGTGTCTCGATGACCACCTCCAGCGCACCTGAGCGGCTCGGTCGCCGTGCGCGGCCGGCGGCGCGCTCCACCTCCTCAGCGGCGAACATCGAGCGCCGATGCGTGCTCGAAAGATCGCGGCTGAGCAGGCCGCGGCTGACGTACGCGTAGACGGTCTGCGGCTTGACACCAAGCCGTCGAGCGGCCTCGGCGGTCGAGAGCAGACCGGCGTGCCTCGTACCGGTGTCCGCGCGGTTCGTCATGGGCTCCTGTTCGTCATGGCTCTCATACATTGACGTGATCAACATTGAACCAGGCGCCTGGAAGCCCCAACCTCTCACGTGACTCGAAGACCTCAGGAAGGAGCCTGTGATGGCATCACTCGCAGACGTACACGACGGACTCGAGGGCGTACTCGCGTTCGCAACGGAGATCGCCGAGCCCGATCGTGACGGAGGCTCGCTGCGCTACCGCGGCATTGACGTGGAGCAGCTAGTCGGCACGCTTCCGTTCGAGGCTGTCTGGGGCCTGCTGGTCGACGATCATCCCGAGCGCCCACTGGTTCCGCGGCCAATGGCCGCCCTGCCGCTGCACACGGGCGATACCCGCGTCGATCTGCAGGCCGCCGTCGCCGCGCTGGCACCGGCCTGGGGACTGGCTCCGCTGGTCGATACGGAAGTTGAAGAGGCACGAGCACAGCTCGCGGCGCATCTCGGCGCAGGCGGTCGACCTCGTCGCCCAGTCGGCGCGCGGCGGTGATCTACCGCCCGTGCCAGACGACGATGTCGCACGCGGGGCCATCCTGGCCGAGCGCTTCCTGCTGCGCTGGCAGGGGGAGGTCGACCCGACACGGGCAGCAGCGATCGATGCGTACTGGATCACCGCGGCCGAGCACGGCATGAATGCGTCCACCTTCACCGCTCGAGTAATCGCGTCAACGGGCGCTGACAGCGCTGCGGCACTCAGCGGCGCCATCGGCGCGCTGTCCGGGCCGCTACACGGCGGGGCACCGGCCAGGGTGCTGCAGATGCTCGACGACGTCGAACGCAGCGGCGATCCGGACCGCTACGTGTCCGACCTGCTCGATCGCGGAGAGCGGATCATGGGCTTCGGACACCGCGTCTACCGTGCCGAGGATCCCCGTGCCCGCGCGCTGCGTCGAACCGCCGAACAGCTCAGCTCACCGCGCCTGCAGGTGGCAGCAGAGCTCGAGCGCGCGGCCCTCACCGCACTGGCCGAGCGCAAGCCCGACCGCGTGCTCGCCACCAACGTCGAGTTCTGGTCGGCGGTGATCCTCGACCACGCGAGCGTGCCCCAGCCGCTCTTCACCTCACTATTCGCCTGCTCGCGCATGGCGGGCTGGTCCGCTCACATCCTCGAGCAGCGACGGGCCGGCCGCTTGATCAGACCGGCTGCGCTGTATGTGGGCGAGTCCGAGCGGCCGCTCGCGGTCGCCACTTGACCGCCCGTGCTGACATCCGCACTCCGCCCGCCACCCAGGCGGTTGTGGGCCGTGGGATGCTTAGCGCCAATGTTCGAGCGGTTCACCGAGGACGGGCGTCACGCGGTTGTGCTTGCGCAAGAGGAAGCACGGCAGCTGCGTCATGATCACATCGGCACCGAGCACCTCCTGTTGGGATTGCTTCGAGTCCCGAATGAGATTCCTGTTCGGACGCTGGCGGCGTTCAACGTGGACGCCGCCGCAGCCCGAGCCAAGGTAGCCGAGCGGCCCGGGTCAGGCGATGAGCGGCCATCGAGCAGCCAGATCCCGTTCACCTCAGACGCCAAGAAGGCACTCGAGCTCTCGTTGCGCGCGGCCCTGAACCTCGGCCACGACTGGATCGGGTCGGCCCATGTCCTACTCGGGCTTCTCGATGTCGGCCCCAGTCCTGGCTCAGACGTCCTTGCCAGCCTGGGCGTCCCCAGCCGTTCTCTGCGAGACCAGGTCGTGGCGGCGATCGAGTCATCCGATCGCGCCAAGAATCGAATCGCGATGGGTCACTCGGCGGCGTCGGCGGGCACGAGCGCGGGCCTTTCCGTCGCAAGCGAGACCTTGAACGTGGGCTTGCGCCCAGAGGTTGAGGAAGACCTCGCGTTCCTGGACGGCGGCGATAGCGAGTTTGGCGACTTCGGCCCGCGCAGCGCACGCGGACATGTCCGACCGCCTTCGTTCGATGACGCCGGGCTGCTCGTCGTCGTTGGAGGCAACGGTGAGGTCGCCGGCAGCGTCTCGTGGCGTTGGAACCACTGGGGTCCAAATCCGGGCTCTCGCTGTCCGATGATCGGGATCTGGCTGAGGCCGCAAGCACGTGGCCGTGGCATTGGCCGTACGGCGCAGCGACAGCTTGTCGAGCTCTTCTTCCGGCACACCACGGTGAACAGGGTCGAGGCTCACACGGACGTCGACAACGTCGCTGAGCAACGCGCGCTCGAGGGCGCGGGTTTCCAGCGGGAAGGGATCACCCGCGGTGCGCAGTGGCGTGACGGTGCCCACCGCGACGGATTCCTGTACTCGATCCTGCGATCCGACCTCTACGGCTAGCCGGCGGCGCGCGCTCCTAATGCGCGAGCGTTGCGAGCTTCGGTCCGCCCGCGATCCACGACTTTGCCTGCTCCAACTTGGCGAGCGGAAACACGCGCACCTGGCCGGGGATCATCCACACGAACAGGTTCGTGGCTCGCGCCACCCAGTGGATGTCGGTGACGACTGCTGAGCGGACCCACGCCTCGCGGTGAAGGGCACCGAGGTCGAACCCGAGCTTCGCGTCAGCCCACAACGCGGTGGGCTCGATCTCGTCGAGCGCCTCGATCAGGTACAGCGTCCGCAGTGGCCCAGCCTTCAGCGCCCGCTCCAGCTCTGGCGTGAGCACGTTCTCGTAGTCCTCACGCTCGATATCACCAGTCACGCGGAATCCCACGGTGCCCGGCGGCACGTCGGTCAATCGTTCGATCATGGTCGTTCGGAGTCGCCCTCGTCCGATTCTCAGCGAACCACCGTGTGACCATATTCGACAAGCGTGCCGTCGACGTTCCTCACGGCGCCGTACACGTCGACGTCGATCTCCTTGCCGGGGTCGTTGATGTGTGCCGCGCAGGTCCACCTGCTCGCGGCGGTCGGTTCACAGCGACCGACATTGATGTCGTAATGACGCTCGATCGCTTGCCGGAAGAGGGCGGTTGCCGTTGCCGTGTCAACGGAGCCACTGCCGCACCCGGCCAGGCCAAGTAGGCAGGCCTCCGTGAAGCAAGCCGACAGGCGGCGAGAACCGATTGGTCATGTACTCGGGCACCTCGGTCTGGCTTCTGGAGGGCGGCGATCTTCCGCAACGCCGGCGTTGCCGTACTGTGTTTGCGCGAGACGAACTAGCAACGACATGGGGAGGCGAGCGGCATGGCAAATGGGTTCCAGAGCTCGACGGAGATAGACAAGCCGATTGACGTCGTGTTCGCGTTCTTGGCTGACGGCACCAACGACCGGAAGTTCAGTCCGCGGGTACAGGAGATACGGAAGACGACCGATGGTGCGGTTGGCGTCGGCACGGTGTTCGAGAGCACGGTCAAAGATGCTGGGATGAAAACGACCCGGAAGTTCGAGCTGACGGACCTTGAGGTGCCCACGAAAATCCGTTGGGCCGAGCGTTCGAAGAACATGGTCACGGTGCCGGAGGGCGGATATGACCTTGAGGCTATGAGTGACACGCGAACGAGGGTCACCATTCACAACATGTTCGTCGGCCATGGCATCGGGAGGCTTTTTGTTGGCGCCGCTTCTCGGGCAGCTAGCAAAGACGCTCCGGCCTTTGCGCAGCGAATCAAAGTCGCGATCGAGTCCTCATAGCCGACCACTCCCAGGTCTGAGTAAATCCTCCTATAGGGTCGCAGCGGTGAGGGTCACTCTCCGAGCTCTGCACGACGACGACCTGGATGAGCTCTTCCGATGGGAGAGCGATCCGACCGGAGCGAGAATGGCAGCGTTCACCCGCGCGGACCCTGCGGACCGAGCCGCGTTCGATGCTCACTACCAGCGCGTGCGAGCCAACCCCCACAACACGAGCCTTGCGATCGAAGAGGACGGCGTGCTTGCCGGGATGATCGCAAGCTTCAACGTTGACGGCGACCGCGAGCTGACCTACTGGGTTGATCCAGAGCGATGGGGTCGCGGCATCGCGTCTACGGCAGTGCAGACCTTCATCCAGCAGGAGACTGAGCGCCCGCTGTTTGCGCGCGCCGCGGCCCGCAACCTTGGGTCGAGCAAGGTGCTCTTGCGCAATGGGTTCGTCAAGATTGGCGAGGAGACATCCTGGGCGGCGGGCGTCGGCCACGACGTCCTCGAGCACATCTATCGGCTGGATTAGCCTCGCGCCGATCGCTCCTCTGATGCGGTCGGAAGTCCGGGGTGCGTGCTGGATGCGTCTAGGATCCCGAGCATGCCTCGAGGGCGCCTAACGCTGGTCCTTGCGCTGCTTGCGCTTGTCGTCCCCGCGTCGGCGGCGCTGGCCGGCACCGTGCCGACTCTTGGTCTGAAACAGGCCAGCACCAACTGGGGCGCCGGGTTTGGCGACATCAGACCGCCAGCGATCAACTTCAACGGCGACCCCACGAGCTTCATCTCGAAAATCCACTGGAGCAGTTGGGGCGGCAGGCGGGCGGTCGGACACGGAATCGCCGGTTTCGTCTGGCCTGGATTCGCCGTCGCAGACGGAACCCGGTACGTCGGTGCGACCGTCGTGGCCTTCGAGCTGGGCACATGCGACGGCCACCCGGCCTACCGGCGTGAAGAGTGGTACTTCCCCCAGTACGGCGAGACGCTCACTTCCGCGTCCGCCGGATGGAACATCTGCACCGGCAAGCTCCTGAGCCACGCGTCGGCGGCAGGTCCGGTCTACTGCCCCAAGGGCCAGTTCACGACGTGGGTCGCAGGGAGCGTGACCTGCGCTGAACTGACGGGAATCGAAGATCTGATCGACGGCGCCGCCCACCGGGGACACAGCGCGAAGTGGATCAGCCATGGCTGGATCTGCGGCACCGACCTGAACATGGGCAGGAATCCGCAGACGGTCAACTGCGAGGGCGGCAACGCCAAAGTCGTGAACTTCAAGATCTGACCTTATAGTGGCTGGCTCATGTGGACGCGCCACCGAGCGCCAGTGCGAACACATGCATCGGGTAGACCCCCGGCAGGGTTCCTACCTTCGGTAGCGTGACGCTCGAGACCGTCTTTCCGGGGACGAGACGAATAGAGACAGCAAATACGCGCGCTTTATGGTTACGCCGGCCCGCGACGCCATGACTGCTAGCTCTGTTCGAGTCGTTGATGTAGGTCCCGGTCGCGACCGTGGTGTTCGACGAGCTGTCTTGCGGTTTGAACCAGTCGTCGAATGTAAGTCGGTATGACTGGTCGGTTCCGTCGGTGTACTCGATCGCGCCCGTTCCGGAGTCGTCGATCGTTCTCGTACCGCGCTGCCCGTCCATGCTTGACGCGCCGATAAACGTCAGTTGTGTGGCCGTTGACGAGGCTGGCATCAGGATCGTCTGTCCCTCAGCAAGGACGCTGTCGGCGGTACCCGCTGGGACATCGGGCCACTTGAGCGTCGTCGCATCGACGGTAATCGCTGCGCCACGTGCGAGCCCGGCGGCGGTCAGAGCTTGTTCTGAGTAGCTGTTCCCGTTGCCGTCGAAGTCGGCTGCGGCGACATCGCTGTCATCGCTGATCGCACTGCTGTCGTACGCGGCTTTCACCGTGGCGTAGGGAATGTCGACTGTCAGATCGGCAGCGGCTATTGGATACTGCATGCCACCGTAGGTGAAACTCGGACCGAGGGGCGCGCCGTCCGTCCGAGGTGATGTTCCTGACGAGACCGATACAGCCATCGTAAGTCCCACAGTGCTGTTCGCGGGGACTGTTACTGCCGGTGAGGCGGGTGAGATGATCACGCCAGGGGAAGCCGAGTGACACCTCCGATGGCAGCTGCGTCACGTCGGTGGCTGCGAAGACACCCAAGGAGCCATCCTGCTCGCGGAGAGCCGGAATGCACAGAGCCGGCTGGGCGGGTACGACCCCTGGTACCCGATGTACCCGACCGGTTGATTGGAGGCGACGACATACATTTCGGCGATCTTGCTCCTGAGACTCATCCGCGACAGCAGCATGTTCACCCGCTCCTTCACCGGAAGTGACGGATTCAGCCACGGGCAATCAGACGCACCGACGCTCGCGACACCGCCAGAGCTGCCGTTCGGAGCTTCTTGGTCCGCATGAGCCCTGGGTTTGACGCTCGTCACGGGAGGGTTACCGGTCGCAGTGCTCGGCACAGCCGCCGCGTGTGCACCGGCCCGGCAGACCGTGAGGAGTCCTGCGAGCGCTACAACCGCACACAGGCTTGCGATAGCCAAACGAAGGCCCATCGCCGAGCTAGAAGGTGGGCGCGGATATGCAGGTTTCAGATCCCGAGAGTCTGGCAGGCTAGCCGTCGTCCGGTGCCGCTCGTCGGAAGCCACTGCTTCTGCCGAAACGGATCGTCTCGTCGGGGGGAGCGGTCACGAGGGAGTGCTTGGCCCGCGGTCGCGCAAACTGCGCACGGTGTGCCGCAGTCAGGCCCGCACGGGCTGCGAGGTCTGCGTGCAGCCAGGACGTGATTGCACGAGAATCGGTCTGGTGAAGTGCTGGGTGAACACGATCAGTCGCGATCACGTCCGGTTGGGCGTTGAGGGCGGGTTCACGCAGGCTGGCCACGGTAGGTCGACTGGGCTTAGACGACTCAGTGCTGGTGATTGGGTCGTCTTTTACTCACCAAAGACGAGCCTGCAGGGCGGAGAGCCACTGCGGGCATTCACCGCGATTGGCCGGATCGCGGACGATGACCTCTACGAGGCGGAGATGGGCCAAGGATCTGTTGCATGGCGCAGGAACATGGAATTCCTGGAGTGCGTCGAGACTCCGATCAAGCCGCTGATCGACGCGCTCGGTTTCATCAAGGACAAGCCGCACTGGGGCTACATGTTCCGGTTAGGCTTGTTCGAGATTCCTCAGCCAGACTTCGAGCTCATAAAGAACGGGATGACCACAACCGGATGGCCGTAACGCGATAGCTTGAGTCGCATGAGGCTGTTCACGCCGCTGTCTGCCGCTGAGGCCGACCAGGCCGAGCACGGAGCGCTCCGCGGTGACTTCATCTGGGTCGACAACCCGCAGGCCCGAGAAGCGGCCGCAGACACGGTGTGGGTCTCGATCGACATTCCAGAAAATCGCATGGCCAGGTGGGAAAAGCGCCAGGACACGCCGGTCGGCTATCGGGAGTTTCTGCTCCCGTCGCGAATCACCAACTTGCATCGGACCGAGCGAGTCCAGCTCCCGCTTTGATCGGCTCCGCCTCCCGCCGCGGATGCGCGTCCATCTGACGCGACAACGCTGCCCTCGACCCAAATCATTCGTCCGCTGTATGCGGCATGCGCGCGCGACGTCCGCCTGGCTGACGCCTATCTTTGGACGTCCTTCGATGAGCGCCACCACAGCCAGCCCGATCCCCCACAACCTCGTTGCCGAGAAGTCGGTACTGGGCGCGGTGCTGCTGGACGAACAGCATCTGCACGCGCTGCTGGTGGACGAGCAGCTCCGGGCCGAGCACTTCTACGTGCGGGAGCACGGCGCCGTGTTCCAGGCGATGCTCGAGCTGTATGAGGCCGACAAGAAGATCGACCATCTGACCGTCGCCGAGCAGCTGCGCCAGAACAATCGTCTGGACGAGCTCGGTGGCGCGGACGTGGTCGAGGAGTTGGTCGCCTGGGTGCCGGCCACGGGACATGCGCGCGACTACGGCCGGATCGTGCGCGAGCAGGCGCAGATGCGGGCGCTGCTGCAGGCGACACGCGGGATCCAGGCTGACGTCCTCGCCCGGTCCGCATCACCGCGCGAGCTCGTGGAGCAGGCCGAGCGGGCGATGCTCGAGGTCGCCCATGACGAACGCCAGAAGGCGATCCGCTCGATCGCAGAGGTCCTCCATGAGGAGACCGACCGCCTCCACCACCGCTCCAACCAGAAGAGCCCGCTGACCGGCACGCCATCCGGCTATCGCGACCTCGACGATATGACCGGCGGCTTCCAGGCCGGCAACCTGGTCGTGTTGGCCGCGCGCCCATCCATGGGCAAGTCGGCGCTTGGTCTGCAACATGGCCGAAAATGCTGCGCTCGCCGGCTTTCCGGTGGCGCTGTTCTCGCTCGAGATGTCGGAGTCGGAACTGGCGCAGCGCTTCGTCGCCTCCCAGGCGAAGGTCCCGGGCGACGACCTGCGCCGCGGTCGCGTCGCTGAGACGCGCTGGCCGAAGATCCTCGAGGCCTCCGGCAGACTGTCCGACGCGCCCTTGTACGTCGACGACTCCAGCGACACGGGCGTCCTGGAGATCCGTGCCAAGTCCCGCCGCCTGCACCACCAGCTCGAGGAGCGCGGCGGCCTCGGCATGATCATCATCGACTACCTGCAGCTGATGCGCCACGAGGGCCGGGTCGAGAGCCGCGTCGAGCAGGTCGGCCAGGTCAGCCGTGGCCTCAAGAGCCTGGCGCGCGAGCTCAAAGTCCCCGTGATCGCGCTGTCGCAGTTGAGCCGTAACGTCGAGCAGCGCGCCGGCGACAAGAAGCCGATCCTCTCCGATCTACGCGAAAGTGGAGCTATCGAGCAGGACGCAGATTTGGTGATGTTCATCTACCGCGAGGAGTACTACAACCGCGAGTCGACTCGGCCCGGGGAGGCGGACATCATCATCGCCAAGCACCGTAACGGTCCGGTGGGGGAGATCACGCTCACGTTCCAGAGCCAGTTCCCGAAGTTCATGAACTACGCCCCACCGCAGTTCGCCGGCTGAGCGCTGGGATCGGTTGATGGCAACCTGCATCCTCGGCATCTGCGACGGCTCCGGGTTCCTCTACGACGAGGACAGCAACACCGCCCGTGACTGCGCCTGCCGGCCCCAGATCATCGCGCGCAACAAGGCACGCAGCCTCTCTGCCGTGATCCCGGAGCGCTACCGCGACGTGGCCTTCGAGCGGTTCCCGGTGACGGAGATCGACCCGAAGATCGTCGCCGCGACGCGGCGCTTCATCGACCGGATCGGCGCGAATCTCGACGCCGGCCGCGGGCTCTGGTTCATGGGGCCGGTCGGCACCGGCAAGACCACGCTCGCGATGCTCGTGACCAAGGCGACGCTCGAGGCGGGCCGCTCCGCTGCGCGCTACTCGCTACCCGGCCTGCTGAGCCAGATCCGCAAGACCTTCGACACCGGCTCGCACAATGACCTGCTCGAGCGGCTCACGGCGGTCGACCTGCTCCACATCGACGACATCGGCGCCGAGCAGACGACACCCTGGGTGCTCGAGGAGCTCTACTCGATCATCAACGCCCGCTATGAGGAGCAGCGGTCGATCGTGATCACGACCAACATCCTCGACCGCGAGACCCTCTGCCAGCAGATCACCGAGCGAACCGTCTCACGCCTCACGGAGATGTGCGACGAACTGCCGCTCGTAGGGCGTGACCACCGCATGGACCTGCGGATCGCTTGATCTGACCGCGGCGCTACGTCGCCTTCGCTCGCTCGCGTACGTCAGGCCGCTACTCTGGAGAAGAAATGCCTGGAATTGTGATCGTCGGGGCCCAGTGGGGCGACGAAGGAAAGGGCAAGATCACCGACCTGCTCGCCGAGCGCGCAGACGCGGTCGTGCGCTTCCAAGGTGGCAACAACGCCGGCCACACCATCGTGCACGGTGGCGTGACCTACAAGCTGCATCTGATGCCGTCGGGCATTCTGCACCCGGGCAAACTCTGCGTGATCGGCAACGGGGTCGTGATCGACCCCAAGATCCTGACCGAGGAGCTGGACGACCTGCGGCGCCGCAATATCGACACGAGCTCGCTGCGGATCTCCGCCAACGCGCACCTGATCATGCCCTACCACATGCTGCTCGACCATGCGGGTGAGATCAAGCTGGGGAAGCTGCAGATCGGCACTACCCGCCGAGGCATCGGCCCCTGTTACTCGGACAAGGCCGCACGTCTGGGCATCCGCGTTCAGGACCTGCTCGACGAGAAGATCCTCAAGAAGAAGATCGTCGCCGCGATGGAGCCCAAGCGCCTGTCGCTGCGCGAGTTCGCGCGCGACCCGCGGCTCGATCTGCAGACGATGACGGAGGAGTACCTGACCTACGGTCACCGCATCAAGCAGTACATCGCCGACACCAGCCGGCTGGTGCTCGAGCGCCTCGACGAGGGCGACATGGTCGTGTTCGAGGGCGCTCAGGGAACGCTGCTGGACATCGACCATGGCACCTATCCGTTCGTCACCTCCTCGAACCCGATCGCCGGCTCGGCCACGATCGGCGCCGGCGTCGGGCCGCGCGACATCGACGAGGTCTGGGGCATCACCAAGGCCTACAGCACGCGCGTCGGATCGGGCCCGTTCCCGACCGAGCTCGAGGGCCCGCTCGGCGACGAATTGCGCGAGCGCGGCGCCGAATTCGGTACGACAACCGGGCGCCCGCGCCGCGTCGGCTGGCTCGACCTGGTCGCGCTGCGCTACGCCGCCCGCCTGAACTCATTGTCGGCGCTTGCGATCACCAAGCTGGACGTGCTCTCAGGACAGAAGACGATCTCAGTCTGCACGCGTTACCGCGCCAACGACGGCCTCGAGGTCGATCACTTCCCCTACCACCAGACGGTTCTGCACCACTCGACCGGCGAATACGAGGAGCTGCCCGGGTGGGACGAGGACATCACCGAGTGCCGCAGCGAGGACGAGCTCCCCGACACTGCCCGCAGCTACCTGCAGTACATATCGGACTTCGTCAAGGTGCCGGTAGCGCTGATCAGCGTCGGTCCCGGCCGCGAGCAGGTCATCTGGACCGAGGCGGGCAGGGGAATGTATGGCTCCGGGTCTCGGCGTCGCGGCGCGCTGAGCGTCCGGTCGGCTAGCGGCGCCTTTCCGCAGACTCGTGCTCGACGCCGTTGCCGCTGCCGTTGTGGCTCGGCGGAACGTCGGCGCTGAAGGGCAACGCCTCGAACAGCATCAGGGTCAGGCCGACATCCAGCGCCGAGTCGGGATCGCGTCCGACGCGCTGTGCAGCCTCCCGCTCGATCTCCTGGGCACGGGCGAGCCACTTCTTCGACTCGTTCGCGAGCTCCTCGAAGCCCTGGCGGTCGAGCTTCAGCGAGTCGGTGGAGATGTGCGCCTCGTTGGCATCGAAGCCGCCGGCTGCTGCCGATCTCGTCGCGTAGTCGGTCGCCTTGGCGATCAGCGCCGTGAGCAGGCGCTGCTTGGAGATCGCGTCGAGCCCCTCCCACGCTTCGTCGGAGCCCGTGGGGTGCCCGGTCGTCTTGTAGTAGTGCTCGGTCGCGCCGCGCCGCTGACGTGTGCTGACCAGCTTCAGCAATCCAAGGTCGTAGAGCGTGCGGACGTGATACGCGATGGTGCCCAGTGGCTGATTGAGCTTCGAGGCGAGGATCACGGGGCTGGCGGGCTCCTCGTCCAACATCGCCAGCAGACGGATGCGGATCGGATGCGAGATCGCGCGCAACCAGCGTGGATCAGTGATGTTCGTGACTGGTTCTTGGTTGGGCATTACTGTGATGGTAGGAAGCCGCAAACGCCCGCATTCCGGGGTGTTTCGATCGGGCAACCAGAGGGTTCCGATTGGGCAGAGCCCTCAGAACACTTCCTTCCTCACATATATCAACGCCATCTTTCGATCAGCTCAGTTGCGTCAACCTGACGGACCAGGCGGGCCGGCATACCGACCACAACCTCGCGCGGACCGACGTCGCGGGTGACCACCGCGCCGGCACCGACGAACGCCTCCTCGCCGATCTCCACCCCTGGCACGAGCACCGTCGCACCACCCACGCGCGCCGCCCGGCGCACGATCGGAGCCTCCAACGCCTCGCCCTTGGGGTGGCGCCCCATCGTGTTGTCGTTGGTCATCAGCACCCCGGGGCCGAGGAACACGTCATCCTCGACGACCGCCCAGCTGGTCACGTAAACGCCGGTCTGGATCGACACGCGGTCGCCGACGACGGCGTTGAAATCGACACACGAGCGCGCGCCCACGACGGACCGCTGCCCGATCCGCGAGCCCTCGCGCACCTGTGCCTGGTCGCCGATGATCGTTCCCGATCCGATGACCGCGCCCGCATATACGACTGCGCCGCAGCAGACCGTCACATCGAGACCCAGCTCGAGCGCGCCGAGCTCGACCGCGGCCGCGCTGGATCCGCGCTTCAGGCGCGGCCGCTTGCCGAGCACGACTAGGTCCTCGATCAGGCAACCGGCCCCGATCCGCACGCCCGCGTGTACCACCGAGTTCGCGCCGACCGTGACCCCGTCGCCGATGCCCACCTCGGCGCCGATCACCGCGCCGGGCGCGATCGACACGTCCGCGCCGATCACGGCGCTCGCGTCGATGTGCGCCGCAGCCGAGATCTCAGCCATCGCCGCGCCGCCGGACGCAGCGCGCTCCGACGCCTTGAGCGACTCCTGCAGGCGCTCGAGCACGCGCACCACGCGCAGGCCGCTCGTACCGTCAGAGCGCGGCGGCGCGCGCCTGGCGAATGCTGTCGAGGAACTCCTGGCACTCGAGCCGCAGCGGCTCGACGCTCGGCAGACGCGGCGAATAGATGTCGCCGCTGCGGGTGACCCACTCACCGTAACCGCGCGGCGCCTCGTCGAAGCCCTTGTCGTAGACCGTGATCTTGCCCTCGATCGCCATGTCGTCGAAGGTCGCCATCTTGTGCGCGCCGACAACGGTGAAGCGCCGCTCCTTGTGCGGGTCCAGCCAGCTCAGGTGCAGGTGCGCGGCGAGCCCCGAGGGGAAGCGCAGGTAACAGAACACCACGTCCTCGACGCCCGGACGAACGTAGGACTCGCCGTGTGCCACCGCCTCGGTCGGCTCCTCGCCGGCGAGCGCGAGCACGACCGAGACGTCATGCGCGCCGAGCGACCACAGCGCATTCTCATCCGCGCGCAGCTTGCCCAGGTTCAGCCGGTTGCCGTAGATGTAGTAGATGTCGCCGAGCTCTCCGCTGTCCGCCAGCTCCTTGAGCTTGCGCACACCCGGGTGGTACTCGAGCAGGTGGCCGACCATCAACAGCTTGTCCGGCCTCGGCCGCAGCGGCCACCGCGCGCTCTGCGTCGGCCACGGACTGCGCGAGCGGCTTCTCGACGAAGCAGTGCTTGCCGGACTGCAGCACGCGCACCGCGTGATCGGCGTGGCTCGGCACCGGCGTGGCGAGCACCACCGCATCGAGCTCCGGGTCATCGAGCAGCTCCTGGAGGTCGGCCGCCACGCGCGCTCCCGGGAACTGCAGCGCGGCGCGCTCGCGCGCGGCCTCGGACGCGTCGCAGACCCAGCGAAGCTCGCAGTCGGGTAGGCCTGCGAAGTTGCGGGCGAGGTTGGGTCCCCAGTACCCGAGCCCGGCGACACCGATACGAATCAGCTCTTCAGCCATGCGACCGGCCAGTCTAGTTCGCCGAACGCGCGCCACAAGCGCGGTGACCACGCGGTCGCCGGCGTGTCCATCCCCGTACAGCGCAGGACGGGTGTCCGGGCGCCGGCGCGGCAAGCGCCGCACGCGCGGCCTCGGAGGTCCAGATCGACGAGCACGTTCCAGCCCGTCTCGACAGTCTCGACCCACTCGGTGCGGTCGCGCAGCGTCACACACGGCACGCCGGCTAGGTACGCCTCCTTCTGCAACCCGCCTGAGTCGGTGAGCAGCGCACGCGCGTTGCACAGCAGCGCCGTCAGCTCCATGTAGCCGAGCGGCTGCGTCACCCGCACCTCGCCAGCGCTCGAGAGCCGCTCGAGCAGACCCGCCGCCTCGAGCCTGCGCGCGGGTCCGCGGGTGCAGCGGCAGCACGATCGGCTGTCCGATGCCGAGCAGCAGCTCGACCAGCGCCGCCAGCCGCGCCGGATCGTCGACGTTGCCGGCGCGGTGGGCGGTGGCCAGCAGATAGGCCCCCGGCTCGACACCGTGGCCGCGCACCAGATCGACCCGCTCGCGCGCGCGCGGCTGGGCCTCGAGCGCGACATCGACCATCACATCGCCGACGACCTCCGCGCCGCGGATTCCCTCCGGCGGCGAGGTTGGCGATTCCGACCTCAGAGGAGCACAGCAACAGCGTGCTCAGATGGTCGGTGAGGACGCGGTTGGTCTCCTCCGGCATCGATCGGTCATAGGAGCGCATCCCCGCCTCCACGTGCGCCACCGGGACGCCCTGCTGGACTGCGGCGAGGGCTCCGGCCAGCGTGGAGTTGGTGTCGCCGTAGACGAGCACGCAGTCCGGCGCGGCGTCGGCGATGACCGGTTCGAGCGCGCTCAGCATGCGCGCGGTCTGCGAGCTGTTGGAGCCGCCGGAGATCCCGAGCTGAACATCCGGCGCAGGCAGCCCTAGCTCCGCGAAGAACACCGACGAGAGCGCGTCGTCAAAGTGCTGGCCCGTGTGCACGAGCCGTTCCTCACCGAACGCGCGCAGGCGCGGCGAGACCGCAGCTGCCTTGATGAACTGCGGACGGTTGCCAACGACGGTCAGGGTCCGTAGAGGAATTAGGCTCCTCAGATCCTCAGCGGCGCGTCCAGGCCTCCGCGAGCCGAACGATGACCGCGGCTGCGGCGGCCATGTCCTGCAGCGACGCGAACTCCCGCACCGAGTGGTACTCGTGACCGCCGTCAAAGATGTTGGGCGTCGGCAGCCCCATCTCGGACAGTCGCGAGCCATCGGTGCCGCCGCGGATCGGTTTGCGGATCGGCTCGATGCCCTCAGCCGCGAGGGCATCCTCGGCAGCGGCGATGACGTCGGGGTCACCCGCGATGTACTCGCGCATGTTCCGGTACTGGCGGATCACCTCGAAATCCACCTCTGCCCCGGGGTTGGCCTGAGACACCCGCTCGGTCGTCTCGCGCAACAGGGCGACGTGCGACTCGAGCAGCGACTCGTCGAAGTCCCGCACGATCCAGCGCGCCTCGGCCTTGTCCGTCGCGCCCTGGAGAAACGTGGGATGGATGAAACCATCCCGCCCCGACGTTGTTTCCGGGGTCAGCCGGTCCGCGGGCAGCGCCGCCACTATCTGCGCCGCGACTCGCAGCGCGCTCACGAGCTTGCCGGTCGCAAAGCCCGGATGCACCCCGACGCCTGTGACCCTGACGCGGACCTCGATCGCGCTGAACGATTCGTCCTGCAGCTCGCCGCGCTTGGACCCGTCGATCGTGTAGGCGCAGCGTGCGCCGAACCGGGGAATGTCGAAGAGCGTCGCCCCGTGCCCGATCTCCTCGTCTGGAGTGAAGGCGATCCGCAATGTCGGGCGCGGCAGCTCTGGGTGCGCGACCAGATGGGCGGCCGCTGCCATGATCGCCGCCACCCCGGCTTTGTCGTCGGCGCCGAGCAGCGTGTCTCCGCTCGAGGACACGATGTCGTGCCCGACCTTGCTGGCAAGCTCAGGCATCGCGGCCGGATCAAGCCTTGTGCCGTCGTACGGGAGCTCGATCACGCCGCCGTCGTAGTCGCGGTGCACGAGCGGCTTGACGCCCGCACCAGGCGCGTCGGGGCTTGTGTCGACGTGCGCGACCAGACCGATGACGGGCGTGTCCGGAACCGTCGCCGGCAGCGTCGCGTACACGTAGCCGTGCTCATCCAGCTCCGCATCCGCGAGCCCGATCGCCTGCAGCTCGTCGACCAGCAGCCGCGCGAGATCCAGCTGTCCGGGCGTGCTCGGCGAGCGCTCACGATCGACGCGCGACTGCGTATCGATCTGGACGTAGCGGGTAAAGCGGTCGAGCAGATCGGCCGCCATCGCTTGCGCGAGCTCTGAGGTGAAGGGTGCCGACACTCAGCCGATGAAAGCAAATGGCCGGAGCGCCCGGCGTCAGGCGAGTGGCATGCGCATCAGCGTGAGGTGCCCGCCGACGCGGTCCACGGTGCTGACCTGGACGTTGACCCTGCCGCGCAGCGTCCCGCGCACATGCAATGAGCCCGATGGGAAGAGGACCCTCACCGGAGAGTGGGCGACGTCCAGCTTGACCGTGAGCACACGTCCGGAGAGGTGGGCACGGTGGGCCAGCGATTGGCCTCCGGGAGTCAGCACCTGCACATCGTGGACGCCGTCGAGCCTGATGCTGGATGGCAGCTCGATGACGACCTCGCGCAGCGCGGGCTCGAACGCGCCGGACACAGCCCTGACGGTCAGTGCAGGCGCCGTGCTCGTGCCACGAACCGCGGCGGAGACCTCCGGGCGGCGCTCCACCGCCCAGGTGAATTGGATCGAGCCGTAGGTCCCGGACGAGCTCGATGCGGTGACCGTGACCGTGCGCACCCCGGCGCGGTTCACGCGCCCGCTGATCACGCCCGTGGTCGGGTTCACGTGCAGGCCTGCTGGGAGCCTGCGCGCATGGAAGGTGATAGCGCCCGTCTGGCCGTCAGCAAGCGACGCATGCAGGCTGAGTCGCGTTTGCTGGCCGAAGAACGTGTACACCTCGCCCGGGTAGCTGACTTTCACCGCCTGCTGGCAGAGTGCCGGCACCAGCGCCGCGGCCTTGGGCGTGCCCAGGCCGCTCGCCATGTCATAGCCCGTGGTGGCGGCGTACAGGCCCGCGGTGTTGCCGCTGGGCGTGAAGTCGTTGTTGCCGGTGCTGATGTCGTTGAAGTAGGTCGACTGAGCTTGGCTCGCGAGCGCATACAGGGTCGGATCGGCAAAACCCACCAGCGTCCCGCGGCAGGCGCGGCTCGCATCGGCCAGTGCAAGCAGCGCGGCCCAGACCGGCGCGGCGCCGCTGGTGCCGCCGGTGCCCTGCCAACCGGATTCGCCGTGCGTGTTGCTGTCGGCGCCGTTCCAGTAGTCGAGATATGAGGTCAAGGGGTCGGCGTCGGCGGAGACGTCCGGCAGCTCCCGGCAGTAGCTGCCCGCGGTTGCGGCGCACGGGGTACCGGAGGACTGGGGGTTGATCACTCCTAGTGCCGAGACGGCCGCCGACTGGTAGCTCGGCATCGCCCACAACGACGAGACGCCACCGCCACCGGCCCCCTGCTCCACACCAAAGCGTGAGTAGTTGACGTCGGGGTTGTCGTCATCCCACACCGTTTCCGTGGGTGGAGGGCCGAGCTCCGTCAACGACGTGCCACCGACCGCAATCGCAAACGGCTGACTTGCCGGGTCATCGACGGTCAGGGCGTTGTTGGTGTTGCCACCGGGCGGTGGACTCCAGCAGTCCTCGGAGCCGGAGTCCCCGGCTGCCGAAACGAAGCTCTGGCCCTGCGTGGCGGCCTCCTCGAGCAGGGTGTCCTCGGCATGAGCGTCGGTTGCACCCTCGAGCGTCTCGCATTCGCCCCAGGAGTTAGAGATGACCTGCGCCTCATCCTGGCTGATCATTGCGGCGAGCGTGTCGTAGGGACCAGTGCCGGGGTTGTCCGAATTGTTGTTCGGACCCTGGTACACCAAGAGCTTCGCCTTCGGCGCGAGCCCGATCAACTGCTCGATGTCGAGCGCCGCCTCACCCTGCCCGATGCCCTTGCCGGCGCCGCCGTCGACCTTCACATAGTTGACGGTCGTATTGGTGCCGTAGCACTTCTGGTACGCCGCGACGTCGTCGGGGGAGTTCGGCTCGAGCTCATACACCCCGATCGTCACCCCCTGGCCGAGATCCCCGGTTCCATAGACACCGGAGAAGCCATAGGAGCTGGCGATCTGATCCGCGGTGAAGGCGCCCTGTCCCGGGGCCACCTCGGATGCCTTCAGGCACGGCTGCGGGCCTCCGGTAGCCATGTGCGCCGAGCTCGTCCGGGCCCTGCGGGCCCCGTCCACGCCGCCCGAGCCGGTTGCATGACGGATGTCGAGCCGCTCCATCTCCGCGACGCTGCTCAGGCCGATGACGTCCTGGATGTCCGACGCCACGCCCACATCGACCGCCGGGGCTCGCGAGTTGTAGATCGCATCACGCCCATCCGCCAGACGGACCGGTACAAGCGTCGTAGCGAAAGCGTGTTCGACCGTCGCGGTGTTTGCGCGGACGTGGATCGCGAGGCCATTGGCCGTGACAGTGCCCGGCCGCAGGCCGTGACTGCGCAGCTCCGCCTCAACACGAACGAGCGTGCTCCGGCTCGGCGCGAAGCGAGCGCGAAACTCGCTGGGAGTCAGGTAGCGCCGGTAGAAGGGCGAGTTCGGGTCTCCGACGCCCGTGGCGTAGCCGCTGAGCGCGGCGGGATCACGCGGATCCAGCGCCACCGTGATCTGCATCGTCTTGACCGATGCGGCCCCGGCGACGAGCGTCGTACCTCCGGGCAGCTTGGGCGAAGCACCGATGCGGACCTCGCGCGGCTGAGTAGCTCCCGCTTGACCGACGGCTGCTCCGAGCACGGCGACGCCAACCGCAGCCGAGCACGCAAGACTTTTCAGGACAGCACGAGCCAAGGGAATCTGGACGGTAGCGGGCCTCAATAAGAACCCTTGAATTTCCGCTCTCGGCGATACGCGCGGGACACAGTCTCAGATCACTTACGATCCCAAGCCGGGGACGGAGGGAGCAGCGTCTCCACCGGGGCGGGACAACCGAGGTGATACCCCTGACCGTAGTCGACACCCAGCTGTCGCAGCAGTTCCACGGTGGCGTCGTCGCCGACGAATTCCGCGACCGTCTGTGTGCCCAGACCGCGAGCGATGTCCACCACCGCCTGCACCAGCAGCTGGTCGGTTGCGCTACCGACCAGGTTGACGATGAACTCACCGTCGATCTTGAGGTAATCGAACTCGAGGTGCTTCAGGTAGTAGAACGACGAGAAGCCTGACCCGAAGTCATCGAGCGCGAACAGACAGCCCATCTGGCGCAGCTGCCGCGCCAGCTCGCGCGCGCGCTCGATGTTCACGATCGCCGCCGTCTCCGTGACCTCGACCACGAGCCGGCCCGGCGGGATTGGCGTCGCCTTGAGCATCTCGCCCAGATCGCTGGCCAGCTCGAGGTCGTTCATCGTCTTGCCGGAGAGGTTCACCGAGAGGCTGATGTCGTCGCCGGCACGAGCGTGCTGGTGCAGGATCTGGATCGCTCGCTGCAGCATCCAGCGATCGATCTCACCGATCAGGTCGAAGCGCTCGGCGTTCAGCAGGAAGGCCCCGGGCGGCACGATCTCACCGCTGTCGTCGACCATGCGCACGAGCAACTCGTACCGCGGCAGCCCTGCGCTGCAGATCGGCACGATCGGCTGCGCGTAGATCACGAAGCGATCCTCGTCGAGTGCCCGCCGCAGTCGCGAGAACCACGAGTCGCGTTCGGCGCCCTCGGCTCGGGGCTGGCCGTCCGGCGAGTACACGGCGTAGCAGTTGCGACCGTCCGCCTTGGCGTCGTACATGGCCGTGTCGGCCCCCACAGCCCACTCGTCGGCTGTGTAGTTGCAGCCTGGCGCGTAGAGGGCGATGCCGATCGAAGTGGTGACCCGAGCCGTGCCCTTGGGCGTGACGATCAGCCCGCGACTGCGGATCGCCTCGAGCACCTTCTCGGCCACGGCCGTCGCCTCAGGCGCCTTGCAGTCACGCAGGATGATCGCGAACTCGTCGCCGCCGAGCCGTGCGATGAAATCGCTCTTGCGCACGCTCTGACGCAGCAGGCCCCCGACGTGCGTGACCAGGTCGTCGCCGACGGAATGGCCGAAGCGGTCGTTGGCCACCTTGAAGCCGTCAAGGTCCAGCACCAGCAGCGCGGCGCTGCCGTCTCTCGCCCGCGCTTCCGTGACCGTCCGCTCGAGCTCCGCTTCGAACCGCCGGCGGTTGTACAGGCCGGTGAGCGGATCGTGGTCGGCCAGGTAGTGCAGCTGTTGCTCGAACTGCCGCCGCTCGCTGATGTCCAGAACCTGGGTCACCGAATATGACGCCGCGCCGCCGTGGAGGCTCGGCACCGGAGTGGAGCTGACATACGCCCACACGTAGCTGCCGTCCTTGCGGGCGAAGCGCTTCTCGACGACGATCGGCTGCTGATGGCGCAAATCGCTGAGGAAGCCGTCGGTGAGACGGCGATCCTCCGGGTGCGTCACATCGTCGATCCTCCGACCGTCCAACTCGCCCGGTTGCCAACCGAGCATCCGCGCAAGCGCCGGGTTGGTCTGCGTCCAGCGCCCCGCGGTCGGCCCCTCGAGTGAGGTGATCGCAAGTCCGATCGGCGCGTGCTCGAACGCGGTCCTGAAGCGCTCCTCAGCCTGTACGCGTGCGAGCTCTACGTCGCGCAGCTCGGAAACGTCGCGGCCGAAGGAGATGAACCCATCGATCTCCTCGAACTGATTGAAGATCGCTCTGATCGTGAGCAGGACGTCGACCCTGGAACCGTCCTTGCGGATGTAGGTCCAGACGCCCTCCTCACGATCGCCTGACCGCGCCCGCGCAAACGCACTGCTGCCTCCGTAGGCCTCGGCGCGCCGCTCGATCTCCTCAGCGTCGAGCAGCACCATCCCGTTGAGTACGCCGACGACCTCGTCGGCGGTGTAGCCCAGCAGCTCCTCGGCACCGCGATTGAACATCGTGATCAGCCCGTCCCGGTCGGTTCCGATCACCGCCACGGTGTCCGTCTCACCAACAAGTCGCGCCATGAACTCGTGCTGGCGCTCCCGAAGCAGATCAGCAGAGACGTCGCGGGTCACGCTGATCGAGCCGACGATCGCGCCGGTCGCGTCGCGCAGCGGGCTCAGTGTCACCGCGGCCCCGTAGACCGCTCCCGAGCGCGTCAGCACGTGACCGGTCACCCGCCGCGTCTCCCCGCCGAGCACCCGGCTGCGCTCGGTCGTAAGCAGCTCGGAGGTCGCATCCGGAGCGAGGATGAGGAGGTCCTGGCCGATGGCCTCCTCAACGCTGTAGCCATAGAGCCCCTCGGCGGCAGCGTTGAAGTACGTGATCTTTCCGTCGAGGTCGGCGGCCACCACTGCATCGCCCAGCTGCTCGATCATGTCCATCGCATCGAGCGCTGGTCCCGTCACCTGAGTGGCCATAACCGGGTGATCGGCTACAAACGGCCTCTTATTGAGGGTCAAAGCAGGCTTTCGCGCCCGTCAAGCAGGGGGAACGCTCGCTGGGCGCGCGACGGCAGGATGTAATTGGCCCGTCGCAGCACGAAGATGAACTCGTTGATCCCGTTGTTGACGGTTGCCGTGATCGCCGGGTTCTTCAGCTGCGCGCCGGCCTGATTCATCGCCGTGCGCGTGGTCACGAAGTCCGCGATCGTCCGCTGCAACGAGACGAAATGCAGCCCCGCCTGGCCGCCGTCAACGGTGTCGAAGTCGCGCCGCAGGATCACTGGCCGGCCGCCGCGCCGGGCCCGCGCCGATGCCTGCGCATGGCCGATCACACCGCGCTTGATCGACTGGTCGATCAGCCCCGGGTTGGACTCGGCATCCGTCGTGAAGCGGGCGGCCTGCGCGGGGCTCGTCTGCGGGGAGTACATGCGCGCGACACGGTCCGCATAGCTCAGGTCCACGTACCAGCTGTCGAGGCTGAGCGTCATGTAACTGACAGCCATGGTGGTGCCCTGCGAAAAGTCCCCACCAGGAATAGTCACCGCGTCCTCGCTGGCCTGATTCTTCTTGAGCGCCGACTTGAAGCCCATGAACAGCGGCGTCGACTTGCTTACGTGGTTGCCCTGGGGGATGCCGCCCACCCGCTGGTGGGCGGCAGGCAACCCTGCGCCGGCGAATCCTGTGCGGACCTGGCGAAGCCGCAGGATCGGCGCCAGCCCGGCTTTCAGCTGGCGCTGGCAGATGGCGAGCAGCGCCTGATCGTCGGAGGCCAGGTGCAGGCAGAGGTGGTAGTCATCGATCGCCGGCTGCTCGAACTCGGACATCGCGGTGGCGCGCGGGATCGGGCTCGCCACGCCCAGCACCCGCCTGAAGTAGGCGGGCGACCAGCCGGCGGTGAAGAGCAGCCCGTCGTGACCCCACCTGTGCGTGTGCTCCAGCCGTCGCAGCTCTGCCTCGAGCAGGCGGGCATACCGGGGGTCCGGTTTCCCGCGCACGTCGAACAGCAGCAGCCGGTCGTAGCGGGGCGGCGTCGCGTTGCCGAACTGGTCGGGGATCAGCACCGCGTCCCAGGCGTGCTGGCGCACGGGCAGGCCGGGCACGAGGGCGGGCAGGTCCGCCAGCGGCACCCCAAGGCCGCTGGCCGAGTGATCGATAACGACCCCTGCCGCCACTGCCCCTGCCACCAGCCCCCCTGCGCTCGTCAGGAAGCGGCGGCGCGTGAACACGCCGCGGCCGCTCATGTCGCAGGCTTCCAGCTGAAGTGCGTGACGACGGTGTGCTGCTTCTGCCAGATGTGCGCGTACTCGAGATGGCGCGCGGAGGCGGGCGGGCTGATCAGCAGCTTCAGGGTGTAGCTGCCGGCCGCGAGATGCGGGACGTTGTTGCCGTAATGCGTGCCCATGTACTCGGAGATCATCGGCCATTGCTGGTCGTTGTAGACGACCTTTCCGGCGCTGTTCTCGATCGTCGCCCAGACCCCGGCATAGGGGATCTGAAAGTGCGTATGGCGGTCGGTCAGCATGATCATCAGATGAAAGGCCGCGTTCTTGGGCGGCTTGAACGTGCGTTCCTTGCCGTCCCCGCTGAAGACGACGAACGAGACCGGGGTCATCGTCTGGGCCTGGATCTCCATGTCCTGCCAGTAGGCGGTCGCGAGCGTGCGGATCGCCACCGGCTTGATCCCGTTGACGGCGGGGGCAGCGGTGGAGGAGCCCGACATGTTCATGCCGGCCATGGTGCTGCTCTGCCTCTTGGTCGTCGTCTTGTCTTTGTCGGCGCTGGCGCAACCCGCGAGGGCGGTCGCTACGAGTCCAGCGGCGAGCGCATGCTTGGCGCGGATCATGTTCGGGCGGCCTGGTCGGGTGGGACCGATATTGGGCTCGAGAGCTGGAAGGGCCTCAGCTGCTCAACGGTATAGGCAAGCAGGATGAACAGGGGCGCGGCATTCGGGTCGGTGGCGCCGCCCTGAAAGATGCCGCCGAAGCCCTGGCCAACCACCCAGTAGATCAGCTGCAGCACCACTGAGAGAACCAGCAGCTGCTTGGCGCCACGGTTGAACGCGACGCCGAGCCCGACCGCCGCGGAGACGGCGCACAGGACCAGCGCGAGGACCAGACCGTTGCCCTGGGTCACGCTGGCAAAGCCGTCCTGCACACTCGAAAGCCAGCTCATACCCGATGGGGCCGCGTTGATCATGTCGTGGATCGCGTTGGCGCTCGAGGATGACTGCAACAGCCAGAGGTACGCGCAGAGCAGCCACAACACGGCCCACGCGATCCGCGTGCCCCGGACTCCCAAGAGACCGCCGGGACGGCCATTGGGCCAGACCACAAGTCCCACGATCGCGTACAGGATCACGCCGCCGGGTGCTCCCGTGAGCGGCTGCGCCATGTTCATGAACAACATGCCGAAGGCCTCCCCGAACCACCAGACGAACAGCGACCAGGCGAAGCTCACAGCGAGCGCCGGCTTGACGGTCGGCCGGTGCAGCAGACCGAATCCGATCGCTATCTGGACCAGGGCAAAGAGCGTGTTGAAGACCCCGAGGTCGTGCGCTGCCGTGTGGGCTCCCCAGTCGATGCTCGACGCGAGCCAGTGAGGCTGGCCGGGGGCCATCGCCGTGAGCATCTGGATGAAGCCCTTCGAGTACATGAAGGACTGCAGCTGGAGACCGCCGTCGAGCAGCCAGATGAGGCCGAGGGCGGTCTGTGCCGTCCGCGTAGCGTCCGAGAAGAAGTGCGTGCGGAGGGCGGAGCGGACTCGTCGGCGATCGGCGCCGGCGGTCAAGTCGCTCGGCACACCTGCGCTGCTCGTGCTCATCGCGAGCGACGATAGCTGCTTGGGTTTCTTCGGCCTAAGGCTGCTCAGAGACCCGCGGGGTGCAGGACCTGGTTGAACGTCGCGAGGTAGGCGGCCGAGGGTGTGGAGATCTTCTCGACACCACCGCCGCCGCCCCAACTCCCCTGCTCGCCGCCGGACTCGTAGAACTGGCCGTTGATCTCGATGATGACGTGGCCCTCCTGGCCCGGCTGGTCACGGTCGTAGATCGTCACGTACTGCCCGGCACCCTGCTCGATGCCCACTTGAGACGGGAGCGTGGTGGTGTCGGCGGGGCTCGAGAGGTAACCGCCGGCATGCAGGACCGCCGAGACGAACCCTGAGCAGTCATAGCCGGTCTGCTGACCCCAGCCGCTGTGCCCTCCACCCCAGACGTAGGGCTCGCCCACGAGGCTGTTCGCCTCTTGGACCATGGCCTCGATGCGCGGATCGCTGGCGCTGGTCGCGGTCGCACTTGTCGCGCCCGTGATCGTGGCACCGGTGCTGGTGGCGCCAGTGCTCGTGGCGCGTGCCGTGCTCGTGGCGCTGCTGCTCTGGAGGGCCGACTCGAGCGCGGTGACGAGGCTGCTCGTCGAGCTGCCGGTATCGCTGGTGCCGCTCGTGCCAGAACCGCTCGTGAGTGCGGCCAGGAGCTGGCTGTCGCCGCCGCCCAGGAGATCGCTGGCGCTGTTGGTGCTGTCGCTGCTGCTGCTGGGATCGAGCAGCGAGCTTGTGTCGCTCCCCTCCGCCGACTGTGCTTGAGCGAGGGCATCGGAGAACGACGAGCTGCTGGCGCTCGTGCCGCTCGTTTGATCCGCGGTCGTCGTTCCGCCGCTGCTGGTTGTCTGGGTGGTGGCAGCCGGATTTGCCAGCTGCTGCTCCCACTGCACGATCTGGTCGATCTGACCGATCGCGTCGGAAAAGCTCATACCTGGCTAATGATCGACGGCTTCGAGCTCATTCTTGAGCGTGTAGGCCGCCAGATGCCCGCCGGTGAGCGTCGAGCAGGCCGCGACGAGCACGGCTCAGGCCTCCCAGCAGTCAGGACTCTTCGCCCGCCTCGAGCGCTTGACGGGTGAGCTCCTCATCGCTGATCGCGCCTGGAGCGAATTGCTCCGCGACCAACTTGGTGGCCGGTTCCAGATCGCGGTGGTGGACGAGCACTGCGGCCCGAACGCGCGATGATGGCCCCGGGCCTCCACTGAAGTTCAGGCCGTACCACCCGGTCGAGGATTCGTCGGCGGCCACGTAGATGCGCTGATGAGCCTGGATCCCGGCGGCGGCGAGCGCAGCGACGATCTGGGAAGCGGCCTCAGACGAGCCTGCTTCGGGATTCTCGACCGGGAGGTCGCTGGCGACCGGATCCCACGCATCCGGTTCCTCCGGAGGCTCCTCGAGACCGACCCACTTCAGCCATCTGTGCTCGTGCGGATGTTCGTCGTTTTGCATCACCCGGATCCTATACCCGGGAGCGCAGTCAGCTGACCGGCCCCTGGCCGGAGCTCGACTAGCCCCGCTCGGGCCCCCGCGGGCCGTTTTTCTCCATCCGCATCGCGTTGACGATCGCTCCGCTGAGGATTACCAACGCGACGACGTAGAACCAGCCGAGCATGATCAGGACGAACACGACCGTGGTACCGAATTGTGCGATTGTGGAAATGTTCGTCAGATAGAGCGGGAACGCGAAGTCGATCACGCCGATCGCGATGGTCGCGCCCAGCGCCCCCGGCCACACCGCCCTCCAAGGCACCGGGCGGTTGGGCACGCGCGCGTAGATCACCACCAGGCTGGCGAATAACAGCGCGAGGCTGCCCAGCAGCGAGATCGCGTACGCCGCGCTTGTGACCCGAGCGAGTTCGAATGGCAGCGCCGAGGCGCCCGCCTTGAGGATGCTCTGCACCGCCGGCACGGCGACGGTGGCAATCATGAACAGCAGCACCACGACGAGCATCCCGAGAGCGAATCGCTTCTGCTCGAGCCACGGACGCGACTTATAGCGGTAGATGCGGGCAAACGCGGTCTCGAGCGCTCCCCAGAACGACGACCCGAGCCACAGGCTCGCCAGCAATGCGAGCACGCCGGTGCTGGTGGTCGAGCTCTGAATCTCGTCGAGCAGAGAATCGAGCGTGTGCGCGTCGGCCCCAGGGAAGATCCCGCGCAGGTCGCGCAGCACGCTCTGTTCCACCGAGTGGCTGGACAGGATCTGACCGCCGATGAACAGCGCCAGCAGCGCCACGGGGACCACACCCAGCAGCAGGTTGTAGGCAACCATCGCCGAGGAGCCGGTGACGTTTGCTTCCATCATCACCCGCCAGAACCGCCGTAGCCAGCTGGCCGATCGTTGGAAAAGGCTCAGTCGGGGACCCGCGCGCTCGCCTCGCCCCTGACCGACGAGCTCACCAACGCCCTTGCCTCTTCCACCCATAGCTCCACCCGGTCGCGGTTGCCCTCGAGCATTATCTCCGGAAGCGGTGAACCCGAACGGCAGAAGTAGGCAAGACGTGGCGACTCGTGACCCGCTCACCCTGCAGACATCGGGAATGTGGCGACTCGACGGCGGACCAACGCGGTTGTAACGTTGCCGCATGTCGCGATCGGGGCACGGTCGTGGAGGCACCTACGCGACGTCGAGTTCACGTCCAGCCGTCTGCGCACCTACCAACACCGCCCCACCTGGGGCTTACTCGCCGGCCCAGCGTGCCTCAAATGGCACTCGCGTCAGTCAGCGTTAGCAGCGACAGCGGGACGCTGCCAAGCCGGGCCGCCATTCCAGCGTCGGCGGCGGGCTTCGTTGCCAGATGGATGGAAATCGCGCTCGCGGTTGCCGTCTTCGCGGCGATGTGTTTCGTGGTGTTGTCGGTGGCGCCACAGGCCGCCGAGCCCGACGACGGCGCCTACCAAGCATCGATCGTGGCAATGAGTGAGGGGCATCTTCTGACGCTTTCAGGTTCTCAGGCTGAAACCCTCGCGCTGAAGCTGGACGACTTTCCCGCCTTGGTCCCGATCCAATGGATCAAGCAGGGCGACGGGCGATACATCAGCGAGAAGAATCCCGGCTACCCATTCCTCGCGATGCCGTTCTATTGGCTCGGCCTGATCCGCTGGGCACCACTGTTCTACGGGGCGCTCGCATGCCTCGGGCTCTTCGTCGGTGCCCGCCGATGGCTTGGCAGCCTCGGTGGCCCCGCCGCGGTTGGGCTGTATTGCTCCTCTGGCGCCGCGCTTGCGTTCGCGTGGCGCGACTTCATGCCGACGTTCACCGACGCCTCGCTGATCGCAGCGGGCTGTGGCGCCCTGCTGTGGGCCGTGCTGGCAACCGAGGCCAGTTCCCGACGACGTAGCTGCGTAGGCCTCGCCGGCTTCCTGGCACTCGAGAGCGCGACCTTCGTCCGCTACACCGACATCGTGATGCTCGGCTGTGCCACCGTGGTCGTGATCGCGGCGTGGCGCACGGGAGCCCTCAGGCTGCGACTCCGCACGCTATGTGCCTGGCTGGCATCGGTCGCGGCCTTCGGTACGGGCGTCGCCCTGTTCGACGACCTTGTCTATGGCGCCCCACTGAGAAGTGGGTACCAACCAGGCGAGATCACATTCCGTCTCGGCGCGATCGGGCCGAATCTGCGGATCATGCCCGCTGAGCTGATTCAGGCCATGCCGATGCTGGCGCTGGGACTGTTGGCGCTGATATGGATCGTCGCGCGGTGGCCGAGGCTCCGCCAGGTGGACGGCGAGCGTGGCGCAGTCGCGCGTCGCGATCTGTGGGTCGGCGTTGCGCTCGGTGGTTCGTGGTTCGCGATCTGGGTCCTCTACTCCGCGTACAGCGGAACGATCTATCCCGGCAACGTTGGCGTCCAGAACGTCAGACTATTTCTCCCCGCAATCGGCGCCGTCTCTCTGCTCGCAGCTTGGCTCGTTACGAGAATTCCGGGCCGCGCCTGGCGGGCGGCCGCGACCTCAGCTGTCGTTATTGCCACGTTCGCCCTCGGCGTCTCGTCGTTCCACGCGATGTACCTGGCGCTGGGCATCCACCTGGTCGGTTAGATCGGTCTGCTACCAGCCCCTGGTAACGCCGAGCCCCGGAACCGCTAAACCGAACACTTACTCACCAATGGATCTGCAGCGGTCGATCTCGCGGCTTCCGACGAGCGCCCACCAGGACCCTTAGCTTTTTGGCCCAAGCTGCCGATTACCTGAGTGATGCCTCGTCCGATCCGTGGTGTGGTGATCATCCTTGGAGGGTGGCTCGTCGCTTGCGAGCTGCATGGGCTCGGTGTCCGCTGGGCGCCATCAGGTCCTGAGAAGTGGCTGCATCTGGTGATGATGGGAATTGGGGCGGCGTTGTGTATCGCCCGCGGGATCATCCGCCGAGGCGAGCGCGCAGCATGGATCGTGCTCGGGATCGCTGTACTGGCGTGGACGCTCGGCGAGCTGTACTTCACGGCGGTCCTGTGGTCCGACGCGTCACCGCCAGTTCCCTCTCCTGCCGACGCGGGCTACCTGTCACTGCCACCGCTGATCATCCTCGGCGTGGTGCTGCTCACCCGCGCGCGTGTGCGCGAGGCAAACCGAATGGTGTTCGTCGACGGCGTGATCGCGGGTCTCGCCGTCGGCGCGATGAGCGCCGCGATCGTCTTCGAGCCGGTCCTAAACTCGCTGCACGGACTGTCGACCTCGGTGATCACGAACTTCGCCTATCCGGTGCTCGATCTGATCATGCTCGGCGTGCTGATCGGGCTGCTCGCGATGGGCGGACGTCGTGTCGATAGACGCCTTGCTGTTCTCGCTGCCGGCGTGCTCTGTTTCTGGGCGTCGGACACGATCTACCTGATCAAGGACGCCGCTGGCACTTGGGTCTCGGGCGGGCCGTTCGACCCGGGGTGGTGGACCATCGCCTTATGCGCTGCGATCGCGGCGTGGATGGATCCTGAGAGAGCACTTGCCGGGCGGCGACTCACACGCGCGCGCGCGTCCATTCGCATCCCGGTGGCGTTCGCGCTGGTTGCGATCGCGGTGCTTGTGGCCGGCTCGTTCACCGTGATCACGGTCCCGGCCGTGGTCCTCGCCAGCACCGCCCTCCTGGCCGTCCTCGTCCGCCTCGTGCTCACCTTCCGCGCCCATCAATGGATGCTCGCCAGCTCCCGCGTCGAGGCCTCCACAGACCCGCTCACCGGCCTCGGTAACCGCCGCGCGCTTGCCGCCGCACTCGAGGCGCGTCTCGACCAGGTCGCGCCCGAGCCGCTGCTGCTCGGCCTGTTCGACCTCAACGGCTTCAAGAACTACAACGACGGCTTCGGCCACGCCGCCGGCGACGCGCTCCTCCAGCAGCTCGCCCGCTCGCTGACCAGCGTTCTGCCGCCCCCTGCCGCGGCGTTCCGGATGGGGGGCGACGAGTTCTGCGTGCTGCTTCCCGCCGGTGACAGAGGCCAAGCGATGCTCCGGGCCGCCCACGCGGTGCTCCATGAGCGCGGCGATGGCTTTGAGATCTCCGCGTCCCTCGGTAGCGTCATGCTGCCCGACGAAACCACGGACACGTCTGAGGCGCTCCGGCTCGCCGACCAGCGCATGTACGCGGACAAGGCCTCGTCGCGTCGCTCGGGAACCGCGCAGGAGGTGGCTCGGACCCTGCTCTCCGCACTCGCCCAGCGCGACCCGCATCTCACCAATCACATGGCCGACGTGGAGCGTCTGGCTATCGGTACCGCCCGTGCCCTTGGCCTGCCCGACGATCAGGTCGAGTTGATCGCGCTCGGCGCCGAGCTGCACGATGTCGGCAAGGTAGCGATCCCGGAGACGATCCTGCTCAAGCCCGGCCCGCTGACCGACCAGGAATGGGAACTCATGCGCCAACACACGGTCGCCGGCCAGCGAATCCTGATCACCTCTTCCGCACTCGGGCAGGTCGCTCCGCTGGTCCGCAGCTCCCACGAGCGCTGGGATGGCCAAGGCTATCCCGACCGGCTGTCCGGCTTCGAGATCCCGCTTGGCTCCCGCATCATCGCCGTCTGCGACTCCTACGACGCGATGACGAGCGATCGCAGCTACCGCCGCGCGATGAGCGAGGAGGTGGCGCTAGCGGAACTGACCGCTGGAGCCGGGTCGCAGTTCGACCCCGAAGTGGTCGCCGCCTTCCTGCGGGCCCGCGAGCAGGACGAGATCACCGCCGGCCGCCAGCCAGCGGATCGCAGCTGGCACTGACACCGAGCTGCGGTCGAGGCAACCAGCCCCTATCGACTGGCGGTCCGCCGGTAGCGCTGTACAGCGAGTGGCGCAAACACCAGCAGGATGAACACGACCCAGGCAAACGCCTGCCATAGGTGGTTCGGCGATGGCAGGCCCGTCCAGAGCCAGCGGAGTTCGTTGACGACGATCGAGAACGGATTGACTTCTGCGAATTGCCGCAGCGGGGTCGGCAGCGACTCCGCGGGAACGAAAGCTGTTGAGATGAACGTCAGCGGGAACACGGCGATGAAGCCGACTGAGTTGGCCGCCTCGGGCGTCTTGACGAGCAGGCCCAGGAACGCGAAGACCCACGAAAAGGCATAGCCGAACGTCAGCGCAAGCACTATCCCCACTATCACGTGTAGTGCGCTGGCATGGAACGAGAAGCCGATGATCAGCCCGGTCACGATCAGGATCGTCATCGACAGACCGTTGGTCACGATGTCCGCAGACGTGCGACCCGCCAGGACGGCCGCACGCGCCATCGGCAGCGATCGGAAGCGATCGATCAGTCCTTTGTGCATGTCCTCGTTCAGCCCGAGCGCGGTGACAAACCCGCCAAACGCGATGTTCTGGACGATGATCCCCGGGATCAGGAATTCGGCATAGGAGCCGCCCGGCACCTGGATCGCACCGCCGAACACGTACCGGAACAGCAGCACGAACATGATCGGCTGGATCGTGAACGCGAGTAGCAACTCAGGCGCGCGCGGGAGCCGGATCAGGTTGCGCTCCGTGACCACCAGCGTGTCTGACAGCAAACGTCTCACTCCGCGGTCTCCTCTTCAGCCGCATGCCCGGTCAATGCCAGGAACACGTCGTCGAGTGTCGGACGCCGCAGCGCGATGTCATCGACGCCGACGCCGGCCTCGTCCAGCCGACGGACTGCCTCAACGATCACTCCATTGCTCCGACTGATCCCGATCCGGACCGTCCCGTCGTACATGGTTGGCTCATCGCCGCACATCGGCGCTAATGCCCGTACCGCCGCTTCCGCCTGCGAGGCGTCCTCGAGGTGCACCTCGAGCCGCTCTCCTCCGACCCGATCCTTGAGCTCGTCAGACGTCCCCTCGGCGATTACGCGACCGTGATCTATCACCGCTATCCGGTCCGCGAGCCGGTCGGCCTCTTCCAGGTATTGGGTAGTGAGCAGAACAGTCGCCCCCTCGCTCACAAGCGTCTCGATCACGTCCCACAGGTCCAAGCGGCTACGCGGATCGAGCCCTGTGGTCGGCTCATCCAGGAACAAGACGGGGGGCTTCGCAACCAGGGCCGCGGCGAGGTCCAGCCGCCGGCGCATGCCGCCGGAATAGGTCTTGACGGACCTGTTGGCAGCGTCCATCAAATCGAACTGCTCCAGTAGCTCCCGACCGCGTGCCTTGGCAGGTGCGCGGCGTATGCCGTACAGCCGGCCCACCATCGTCAGGTTCTCGAGTCCCGTGAGATTCTCATCGACCGCGGCGTACTGACCTGCGAGTCCGATCCGCTCACGCAGCTCTGCCTCCTGACCCAGAACGTCAAGCCCGGCGACGAGAGCGGACCCGGAGTCCGGCCGCAGCAAGGTGGTGAGGATTCGCACCAGCGTAGTCTTGCCGGCGCCATTAGGGCCGAGCAGCCCGAGCACAGTCCCGCGTGCGACGTCGAGGTCGACTTCGATCAGTGCCTGCACCTCTCCGAACGACTTGGAGATGCCGCGTGCACTTATCGCAGCCTCGCCACTCGGCATGTCAAGGGAACCGCCGGGGGCGGCATTCGCGACGTCAGGACCCACACCTGAGACTATGCCGAACCCTGTAGACAGCGCGGTGGCCGGTCAGATCTCTGGCTCGCGGGCGTGCATCGGCAGCTTGAACAAGAGCAGGAAGGTGATGGCGATTGGTACCAGGCACGCCCAGGCGGTGATCGCGATGGCGTGCGTCGGCAGATGGTGACCGAATACCGAGAAGAAGATCGTCCCGAGCACCGCCACGCCGAGTGCGCTGGAGAGTTGCTGGACGGCTTCGAGTACCCCGGAAGCGGAACCGACCTGGTCCATCGAGACGCCGGCGAGGATGAAGTCGAAAAGCTGTCCGATGCTCGAGCCGGCGCCGAGACCGATTAGGAATAGCCCTGGTGCGAGGTCCAATGTCGAGGCCGTACGCGCGCCGGTCGCCGTCAGGGCCAGGACCACGGTTCCGGCGGCGACGATCGCGACGCCGATGTGGAGCAGGTGGCGGCCGAGCCGTCCGACGAGTGCGAACCCGGCGCCCATCCCGATGATCATGCCGACGACCATCGCCATCAGGGTCAGGCCTGCGTGGATCGGTGACCAGTGCTCGCCGAGCTGGCCGAAGAGCGAGACGCAGAGCAGTAGACCGCCGAACGCGCCGAAGAAGGCGAGCGCGACGAGGATGCCGCTCGTGTAGGTGCGATTGCTCAGCAGTCCGGGCTCGATCAAGGGATCACCATGAGGCCGGCGGTCCCAGCGCGCAAAGCCGGCGAGCAACACGATTCCCACGCCGAGCGACACGAACGTCCAGGCCGGCCAGCTATCGGCGCGGCCCTGGATCAGCGGGTAGATGATCACGGTCAGTGCGGCGCCGATCAGGGCCATCCCGATGATGTCCAGGCGGATACCCGGATGCGCGACCGTGCGCGGCAGCACTCGGACCGCCCCGGCGAAGGCGGCGATGCCGATCGGCACGTTGATCAAGAACACGAGCCGCCACCCGATTCCCCAAAGATTCGCCTCTACCAGGGCACCCGCGAGGATCGGCGCGGCGAGGATCGAGAGACCCATCATCGGGCCGAACGCACCGAACACCTTGCTCATCTCGTCCTCGGAGAAGACCTCCTTCAGCATCCCGAATCCCTGAGGGATCATCAGCGCCCCGAACGAGCCCTGTAGCACCCGGAAGACGATCAGCACCTCCATTGAGGGCGCGACCGAGCAGGCCGCGGACATCACCGTAAAGCCGCCCGACCCGACCAGGAACAACCGCCGGCGGCCGAACATGTCACCAAGCCGGGCCCCGGTGATGAGGAACACGGCGAACGCGAGCGTGTAGCCGGCGGCCAGCCACTGCAGGGTGGATGCGCCGCCGCCGAGCGCCGCGCGGATCGACGGGCCGGCGATGTTGACGATCGTCGCGTCCATCAGATCCATGATGTTGGCGGCGATCACGACCGCGAAGACGAACCAGCGCAGCGGGTTGCGGGCGGCCGGTTGCGCGGCGACAGCGCCGGGTGTCGTCGACTTCTCGCTCGTGACCATCGTTCCTAGGTCTGCACCGGTTCCCATTGGCCCGCCTTACTGAGTACGCCGTTCGCAGTAATTCCTGGCACGACGGTAGCACACTGAGTACACTGTTCGCAATGAGTTCAGGTCGTGGAGTCATCTGGGAACGTCCGGAGCGGGCCGCCCGCGGTCCCGTCCCCTCGCACTCGCGCGAGGAGATAACCGCGGCCGCTGTAAAACTGGCCGACACGCACGGAATCGAAGCGGTCTCGATGCGGGCCATAGCGGTCGAGCTGGGCGTGGGAGCCGCATCGCTCTACCGGTACATCGCCCGCAAAGACGAGCTGATCGAATTGATGGTCGACGCGGTGATGGGCGACGACCTGCGGTTCGAGGTTGGCACGGGGTGGCGCGAGGACCTGCGCTCGTTCGCTCACGGTCTGCGCACGATGACCCTGCGCCACCCCTGGATGGCCGCCCCGAGCGCCGGCCTGCGCAATTTCGGACCCAAGACGGCCGGGTGCTACGAGCAAGTGCTGAGTGCGGTCGACGGCCTCGGCCTCGAGATCGACGAGATGCTCGTGATGGTCGAAACGCTTGACGCCTACGTTCGTGGTCGCGTTCTCGAGGAGCTGTCCGAGCAGGAGGCTGTCCGTCGCTCCGGCCTCAACCAGGAGCAATGGATGCAGACCCAGATCCCCTACATCGAGAGCCTGGTCAAGAGCGGCCGCTACCCGCTCCTTACCCGTGTCGTGCTCGACGCTCGTGCCCCGCACGACCCCGACCGCCTCAAGCACGGCTTCGACCTCGGGCTCGAACGAGTGCTCGACGGCCTCGCGACGATGCTCCCCGAATAGTTCACTTCGAGAGACACCCCCGGCGATGGCCGACTCATCGCCATGTCAATCGTGAAACTCGCAGGTCGTGACTCTGCCACGCCGAACTTCCAACCAATGACCGACGCCTGGGTCTATCTCCTGCGCTGCAGCGACGACTCGCTCTACACCGGCTGGACGGTCGATTTGAGACGAAGGCTTGCACGCCATCAAGCCGGCATGGCGAGCCGGTACACGGCCAGTCGGTTGCCGGTCGAGCTTGCCCTCAGCATCCCGATGAGCGATCGCACGTCCGCCCGTCGGGAGGAAGCACGCATCAAACGGCTATCCCGGTCTCAGAAGCTTGCGCTCCTGAGCGCTCAGACATCGCCATAACGGTCGCTCGGGCGCTCGCCGTCGGCAAGCAGCTCGTCCTGGCTCCTGCGAGTGGGGGGCCCTCGCATCGCGTGACATGGCGACTTGAGGGTCGCCCACGCGGTCAGCCGGCTAGACCGGGCGCCCATACTCGGCCATGAACTTTGCGAAGTCGGCCCAGTCGAAGTAGTAGGCCGTCTTGCTCTTGTTCGCTGGCATCCAGTCGATGGCGCCCTTACTGATCTTGACCTTCCCGAACGCCCGCCCGTTGCGGCGGACTGGAATCTCGATGTCTACGTTGCCAACCGGGATCGGCTTGGTGATGTTGAGCGACACGTCGTGGGTAGCCATACCTGACGCTATCCGATCCACTCGGGGCGAGTCCACCAGGAAGGTGTTGCATTGGCAGCCGGCGGGCATCTAGGCGCTCGTGAGGAAGCGGGGCGCGACGCCACCCCTCGCATGTTCGACTTGGTAGCTTGGCTGCAGTGCCGCCTGCCAGTCGTTTTCGGTCCAGAGTGCGATGGATCCCGCTGGTGGTGCTTGTTGCTGTCGTCGTCGTGGTGCTGCTCGTCGTGCTGGGCGGCTCCTCGCCGCCGGCCGGTTACGACGTGTCCTATCCGCAGTGCTCGGGTTCCTACCCGACGAACCAGCTATTCGGGGTGGTTGGTGTCAACGGCGGCCTCGCCCACGATGCAAACCCGTGTCTGGGCGGGGAGCTGCGCTGGGCGCAAGACGCCCCCGGGCAGAAACGGCCAAGGCAACCGTCCCTGTCGCTCTACATCGACACCGGTAACCCTGGCCCTCAAATCTCGCAATGGCCCAAGGCCGGCACCGCGCCCGTCTACGGTGCGTGTAACGGCTTGCTGACCAACGCCTGCTCCTACATATACGGCGTCCAGCGCGCCGCCTACTCCTACCGCCTCGTCGCCGCACAGGACCCGGTCCCGGCCAAGACCGCCCCGTGGTGGCTGGATGTTGAGTTGGCGTTGAGCTGGGCGTCGACCTACCAGCTCAACATCGCCGCGCTGCAGGGTTATATCGCCGGTCTGCACAACGCCGGCGCGATCGGACCGATCGGGATCTACTCCACGAGCACCCAGTGGCAAGAGATCACCGGACTGACACCGCAAACAACACGCACAGCCTTCAGCGGGCAACTCCCCGATTGGGTGGCCGGAACCGAAGCGGCACTCACGCAGGCTCAGCAGAACTGCACAAGTGGTGGCTTCACCGGCTCGACGCCGACGCTCGCGCAATACCAGGTCGGAGGATTCGACGCCGACCTTCGCTGTACTGACCTCGCCACGAGATAGCGATCGTGAGCTCGGCGCCTAGCCGCGAGCAGGCATCGACCACAAGCGCTTCCCGGGTCGGCCAGTGGCGCTGATGGTCGTTTTCGCGACCCTAGAACGGCGAGCTACCTCATCAACGCTGAAGCGTCCCGGCGCTACGTCCTCTGCTGAATGGGCCAGCTCCACCAGTCGTCGGATGGGTCGCTCGCTAAGCGAGCCCTTAGGGCTATACGGCGAGCTGAATGGTCTCGGTTGAACGTTTCGATGAGCTCGCGCAATTCTGGGGCTAGCTTGAATCGTTCGCGAGCGCCCACAGCCAGTTTCTGTAGTTCTATGTCTGAATCTGGCGATCGCTCCCAGAACGCCGTGTCCACGCGAAGCACGCTGGCCAGCAGGTCTGTGGGGTAGTCGTCGTCTTCGATCAGCGAGTCCGGTCGCAGCCGGTCGAGCGCGAGCGACACCAGAGGACGGAGAGCGACCTGCTGCCCGATCATGATGCGTAGGTCCTCGGCGGTGAAGTCCCGTAGCGGCTCGGTCCGTAACTCATGGCACCGCATGACCAGAGGGGTCGCGTCCGGCGGTGCGGGACCCCACGCCGGAGGATCAACGGTGTCAAGGGTTATCTTGCTCTCATCAGCAGGTATCTGTTGCTCAGCGGCATGACGCCGAAGCTCGCGGTCTGTCACGACGTCGTGCTCTGCAAACCGATCGAACGAGCTTCCTTCACGCTCCCATTCAGTCCGACTCAAGCGCAGATCGCGCCCAGTGCCCTCAAGCACATCGATTGTGGCCAGCGACAACGCTCTGCGACCGCCCATGCTGCCTCCAAGCGCCATCGCGTCCTCAGAGAAGGCGTAGTAGTTGGCGAGCGTCCCGATACGAGCTAACTCGTCATCAGACAATGTCAGCGCGCGTTCTGCCAAATCATCCTCGCCGTGCGCGCGGAGCATGCCCGATAGCACCTCACGACTAACGCCGAGCTTCGCCATTTGCAGACCATACCTGCCTGGCGTCTGGCCTATGACTGCTGGATTGGGCTGGAATCAATCGCCCCGGCTGTCAGCGGCTCGATGACCCTGCTCACCAGGTAGGCGTGCTTGCCGGGTGATTGCGGTCGACTCAGCGGGCTGCTGCCTCACGGTGTTAGGGAAACCTGAGGGCGGAGCTCTTGCGCTCGTTCGAGGCAGGGGGCTGCTCGTAGCCGGGCGAAAATCTCGGTTGCCTCGTTGAGCAGCGATGCGGTGTCGTGGGCGCTTCCTTCGGCGTGCATCAGTTCTGCGCGTTCGAGTAGGACTTGTGCGAGGACGTATGGCGCGTCGATCTCACGTAGCTCGCGGATGGCGTCCGCGAGGTGTTCGTCTGCTGGCTTGGCGTCGCCCTGTCGTGCGGCGAGCAGCCCGGCAAAGCGTGCGGCGCCGGCACGTAACAGCGGTGTTCGGGTGGCGGATGGCAGGTCGGCAACGAACTCGATCAGCTGCTGCACGGCTTGCTCATCGCCGACGGCGAGCGCGGCGAGTCCTGCCTCGACCAGCGCTTCGCGGCGAATCTCGTTGGGAACTTCGGGTGGGCCGGTGGCGAGCGGCAGTGCGGTCGCGAGCGCTTCGGTGTTGTGGCCGAGGGCGCGCAGCGCGATCGCCTGGGCGACCGTCGGTGCGGCGGCAATCTCGCTGTTGCTGCTGCCCGCAACCTTCCCTGCGAGCGTGAGGATTTGCTGCAAGATGTCGCTTTCACCGCGAGCGGCGTGAAAACGCGCAAGCGCCGGGAGGTACGCGAGCTGGTCCAAGCCCGCGAAGGGAAGCTCTCCGGTGTCGGTGAGCTGGGGGAGCTCGTCCCATCGTCCCATCGCGACCTGGGCAGTTGCGATCATCACCGTCAGCATTTGCTGCGAGTTGCGGTTGCCGCGTTCGGTCGCAAGCGCCAAGCCCGGTTCGGCGATCGCGATCGTTTCGGCGAACCGATCCGCTTGCAGCGAGATGTTCGCGAGGTTGTTGTAGCTGACCAGCGCCTGGGGGGTGAGGTCATGCTCGAGCGCGAGGGCGAGCGACCGTTCCCTCAGTGCGAGCTCCTCCTGGAGGCGCCCCTGCCTGTCGCGGATGAGGCTGATCGCGCCGAACGCCGACAGTACCGCCTCCCATTCCTGGAGCGGTTCGGCGATCATCAGCGCGGCGGTCGCGATCTCCTCCGCCTCCGCCGAGTCACCGTGGAACGCGAGATCGAGCGCCAACGTGCCGAGCGCCCGCGCTTTCTGCGCGGTGCCGGCCGTGAGCCCGGTGACCGCCCTCCGGCTGACCTCGACGGCCTCATCCTGACGGCCATTCTTGTTCAGAGACGAGGCGAGCCCGATGAGCGCGCGCGAGGCGCCGTCAACCTCGTCCAGCGACTCGAACAGCTCGACCGCCCGCTCAAACAGCTCACGCGCACGCGAATAGTCGGCGTTCATGCTGGCCGATCGCCCGGCCTTCTCAAGCAACGTCGCGCGAGCGCGGTCCTCAGGAGCAAGATCTGCCGCGTGCTCAAATGCGCGTTGCGCCTCCAAACCCGACGCGAGTGATAAGGCCCGCTCGCCTGCATCCGCCAACGTGCCAGACGCCATTGCCCGGATTTGTGGTGCGTCCACCGCGTCCGGCTCCGCGGCAGCAGCATCCAAGAAATGGGCGGCCAGAACCTCCGCCAACTCCGGCACATCGTCGCCCCACGCCTCCTGCAGATGTCGGGCGGCGGCTAGATGCCTGCTCTTACGATCACGGCGCGACAGCGTTCCGTAGGCGGTGTTGCGCAGCAAGCCCTGCAGGAAGTAGAACTGTCCGCGCTCAGCCGAAAGCTTGTCATCGTTGAAACCGACAATCTGCTTCACAACGAGGTCCTGAAGGATCCGCCGGACCTCGTCTTCTTCACGGTGGCTGAGCGCCCGGACCCCCGCCGCAGTGAACGAGCTGCCATATACCGCGGCGTCCTGCAACACTGACCGCTCCACCGTCGTCAGGCCGTCAAGGCGAGCAGCAGCGAGCGCGTGCAACGTCTCCGGCACCTCCAGCTCGTCGATGTCGCCGCTCACGACATACCGGTTGCCGTCCTGCTTGAGCAGGCCACGATCAAGCAGCATCCGCACCGTCTCCACCCCATACATGGGCATACCTTCCGCACGGGACACAATCCGGCGCTGCAACTCATCCGGTAGCCCCGGTACCAGACCAGCCAACAGCTCGCCCATCGCTGTGTCCGGAAGCGGATCAAGCATGGTGGACGCCTCCCAGCCAGGGCGGGAAGTGAGGAGCTCCGGCCGTCCGAGCGCGAGGATGAAGATCGGTAAGTCGGCCGACCATTCCACCAGATAGTCGATGAAATCCAGAAGCCCGCTGTCAGCCCACTGCAAGTCCTCGAACGCCATCACGACCGGATGCTCCGCCGCGACCCGCTCAAAGAACAATCGCCATCCGCTGAACAGATCTCCGCGGTCGGTCGCGGTCCGTTGCTCGAGCCCCAGCAGATGTGCGAGGCGCGGCTCGACCAGCCGCCGCTCGCGCTCATCGCTCACATACTCCTCGACAGCGGCGGTGAGCTTCGCTCGCGCGGTAGCGGTGTCTTCCTCCTCCACGATCCCGGCCCGTGCCCGGACCATCTCCGCAAGTGCCCAGTACGCGACCCCGTCGCCGTAGGAAAGGCACCGGCCCTGGTGCCACAGGGTGACCCGCTCGATCCCGTCGATGTACTTGAAGAACTCCCACAGCAACCGAGTCTTCCCGCTGCCTGCATCACCAACCACTGTCACTGTCCGCGCGCGGCTCTCACGCTCAGTGGACTCGAACGACTCGACGATCGTTCGCAGCTCCCGATCGCGCCCGACCAACGGCGCCTCCAACCCGACGCTCCGGCGCACCCCTCCCGCGCCTGCGACAACTCGCAGAGCGGTCCACGCGTGCACCGGCGCCTCACGCCCTTTCACCTGATGAGAACCAGCATCCTCATATGCAATCGCCGCCTCCGACGCCCGCCGCGTCACATCATCGACCAACACGGTTCCGGGATCCGCAAGTGACTGCAGCCGCGACGCTGTGTTGACGGTATCGCCGATCACCATTCCCTCTGCCTCGGCCCCGATCTCCACCGCCGCGCTGCCGGTTAACACGCCCGCACGGACACGAAGGCCAGTCATCCCCGCCTCGTCACCCAGAGAAGTCACCATCGCCGTCAACGCGAGCGCTGCCCGAACCGCGCGCTCAGGATCATCCTCGCGAGCCACCGGTGTGCCCCACACCGCCATCACGGCATCCCCGATGAACTTCTCCACCGTCCCGCCATACCGACCGATCAGGGTCCGGCAGCGGTCGAAATAGAGGCTCAGTAGCTCACGGATCTCCTCCGGATCACGGTTCTCAGACAACGACGTAAACCCGACCAAGTCCGCGAACAGCACAGACACCAGACGCCGCTCAGAAACCGACGCGACAGGAGACGGCACCACCGAGGTAAAGCCGTGCGCCGCCCCGGAACGAGCCAACGCAGCTCCGCACTCGTTGCAGAACCTTTGCCCAGCCACGTGCGCTGCGCCACAAGACGGACAACGCAACGCCAGCGCCGACCCACACTCGCCGCAGAACTTTGATCCTTCGCTGTTCTCAGCCTGACATGCGGGGCAAACCAACGCGACTCCTCACGCTCAAAGGAAGCGAAAGCCTACCCACACCCCCAGCCAATCGGCGGCACCGACCACTCGACCGAACCGCCACGCAGCTCCTACCCACCCAAAGCAGCGCTCGGCCCCAGGCGGCGGCTACCACGCCTATCGCAGCAGCGATATTGGTGATCGACGCGAGCGCGCGCCTCCACAGTGGCGCGAGAACCAGCGGCGAAGTAGATGCGTCGGGCTGCGACTCTCCCACATCCAAATTATCGCGGAGACCGGTGGCCCATATGCGCGGCAGCTCGAAGGCGTCGTGCTATGAGGTCACAACCTCCCCATCGAGACAAGCACCGCTTGGCCTGACGAGCGTCAGGCCCTGTCGGGGACCTCGAGCTCACTGAAAGCAGGTGACCCGCTGATCTCCTTGACTTCCCCGCATCTCGCCAATCTCGAGAATCGTGGGCAGCTACGAAGTCGCTGAGCTTCCGCGAACAGTTTCGGTGTGAAGGCAGCTAAACGCGGTCGAAGCGTCCTCGGGAGGTGAGTGGCGTGCTCTGCGCTACTTCCGGGAGGTACTCATCGAGAAACACGCGGGCGACGAGCTCTTGGCGCGATGCGACGCCCACCTTGTCATAGAGGCTTTTGGTGTGGTCCTCGACGGTGTGCGGGGAGAGCACCAGCGTCTCGGCGATCTCGGCACGCGAGAGCCCGCGTGCGAGGAGCGTGGCGACCTCACGCTCGCGGGCGGTGGCGCCGAATGCCTCGAGGCGGACGGTAGCCGAGCGGGCCGCGCTGGCGCGCTCGATCACGATCGCCACGCGGCCGTCGGAAGCCGAACCGGGACGGGACGCATGGAGGGTCACCCAACTGTCCTGGGCCGGGACGGTGACCACGTTTGCGCCTCCCTGGGCCGCCTGGGGTGCGCTACGGACGAATCCCGCGAGCGAGAGCACAGCGGCGGGCATTTCGTCCTCGGCGTACGGGAGGTCGTTGGCGGCGATCGAGGCAAGCAGCTCCCGGGCCGGGGGGGTGATCATCTCCACTGCATCGCCGGGGCCGAGGACGACGAGGCCGGGCGCCTCGAGCCCATTGATGCGCCGAGCCGCGTCGAAGCGCAGCGACGTCCGGATCCCGCGCGCGACCGCCGCGGTGATCGCGGCGAGGGCGTCGGCGTCCTGTTGCTGGAACGGGCCGCTTGACCCGCGCCGGGCGATGTGGACCGCGCCCCAGACGCGCCCGCGGATGACGAACGCGGCACGTAGCTCGTGCGGGATGTCCAGCGGCACGAGGAGATCGCGGAATCGGGGGCTGGTCTCGGGATTACCTCGGGTGGCATGGTCGAGGATCCCCACCGGCACCCGCTTGGCGGCGAGCCCGGCGAACGTGTTGACGTCGTCGATCATGTACTCGCTGCGGACAATCAGCTCCCCCGCGCCGGGGCCCTGCTCCGGAGTGAGGATCCCGCGGCCGATCAGCTCCGCAGGGTCGTCGCTGGTCAGCAGACGCGTGTGCGGGTCAAGCGTGTGCCAGCAGCTCGCGTCGTTGTCGACCACCGTTCGCACCCTCGGAGCGAGCTCGGCGAAGAATTCCTTGCGCGGCAGACCCCTGGACGCGAGGAGATCGATCTCATCGATCAGCGCTTCGACGGACCGTGCCATCTGCCAAGTCTCCCATCGCGTGCAAGAAAGATCCCCACGCGTGAGGGATGGTCGCGCGGCGCCGCGCCGAGCATGCTGCGCACATGACAACTCTCACACCCATCGCACAGCAGCCGGGCGCCGGCGAGCACCTCTGGTTCTTCGGCGGACTGACGACGATCAAGGCGGCCGGCGACGGCGCCATGGTCACCGAGCAGACCGCCCCACGCGGAAGCGGCTCACCGCTCCACGTTCACCACAACGAAGACGAGTGGTTCTACGTCCTCGAAGGTGAGCTCACCATCTGGGTCGACGGCGACACTCATATCGCACCAGCCGGCTCGTTCGTTTTCGGCCCGCGCGACATCCCGCACACATTCATCGTCAGCTCCGAGACCGCACGGTTTCTCCTAGTAACCGAGCCGGGGGACTTCGCGGGCTTCGTCCGTGCGCTGGCCGAGGTCGCCCCAGGCCCGGAGCTCCCACCCGGTCCCCCGACGCCGCCCGACATGGAGGTGGTGATGAAAACCGCGACCGACTACGGCCTGGAGATCCTCGGCCCTCCCGGCATCCCGGCCTGACCCCCCAAGGACAAAGAACATGACCACACAGACCATGAGCAGATCCGCGTCGACCGAGAACAGGCTGGCCGCCCGCGAGTGGATCGACGCTTTCAACGCCCGCGACGACGCGGGTGAGGCCAACGCACGAACCGCCAACTACACCGCATATGCACCCGAGAGCATGCACCTGCCGGCGCTCGATAGTGACGCGTGGGTAGCGTTCCTCGGCGCCTTCCTCGAAGGATTCCCCGACCTGCACCTCGACGTTCAGAGCACCGTCGCCGACGAGGAGATGAGCGCGCAGCGGATCCTGTTCACAGGAACCCACACCGGGCAGTTCCGCGGACTGCCACCGACCGGCCGCAAGGTCCGCTTCTCGGGGCTCGAGATCAACCGCATGGTCGACGGGAAGGCCGCCGAACACTGGTTCCAGATGGACACACTCACGATGTTCGAGCAACTCGGCCTGCGGGTCGTTCCCGGCCCCCGACTACTCCCACGACTCATGATTGCGCCCCTGATCAGACTCTCAAAGAAATGGCAGCGTTGAACCGGCGAACCGGCCAACAGCCGCTGGGCCCGAGCGAGATTACCCGACCAGCGAGGCAACCACCGTACGACGCGCACCAGCACACCGGGTGAGCACCCGCACGGACTTGAGCCACGTGTGGATTCAGGTCTTCGTGCTAGCGGCCGACATAGGGCTCATGTGTGGTGGGACTTGGCTATCACGATCGGCGTAGCGATGGCAGGCGTTGCGGCGGCTGTTCGGGCGCTACGACGGCGAGGTCTTATGCGTAATGGCTGAGGGTGCTCGGATCGGATGCAGGGCAGAGCACGCTCACAGCCGTGACCGTTTCGATCACGTTTTCGTGTCGCGGACTGACGATCGCGCACCGGATTCTTCTCTTCTCGTCCGAGAACGTGCGGGCGGGCGGGCGGTGATTCGATGAACCGCGAGCCTGGGCAGCGATCGCGAGCCCGCGACGTTTGGCGATGGTGCAGCTTGCTTCCGATTATCGGTGCCGTGCCCGGGTGTGTCGTGATGGCCAAGCGTAAGCACACACGCTGGGCGTTCGGCGTTGGTGCGGTCGCGGCGCTGTGGTTTGTGCTCACCGCGGTCGCGGGCGCCACCAGTTCGAACGCCCCAGGTCCGAACACCGCAGACCCCGTAGTCGGCCTCGCGATCCTCGTGCTTTACGTCGTTCAGGTCATCCTGTTGTTCTGCGCGCCCGCCACGAAGCCGGCCGGCGGCCGGTCGCCCCGCCGGGCAGGCTGGTTGTGGCTATCGGTGATTCCCCTGCTTGGCTCTTGGCTACCGGCACTGGCCGGGCTACGCGCCCGTGTGTGGTGGTGGGTAGTGCTCGGTCTTGGTTGTGAGGGGGTCGCGATCGCCACGACCGTTCAGCTTGTAAGGTCAAATGACCCCAGCACCGCCTACACGGACAAGCTGAGTGCCCTGTGGTGGGGCGCCTGGCTTGGGGGCGTGCTCGTCTCGATGCTGATCCGTCCGGAGTACCAGCGGCGCGTGCTTGGCACCGTGATCAAGCGCAACTGGCCGACGCCGACAGACCGGGCACGGGCACTCACCTGGCGCTACGCACTCGCAGCGTACGTGTGCGCGTTGGCTCTGATCGCGGCGATCGTCGCGGCCGAGAAGGCATCCAAGAACCTGGTCTTCTGGGGCGTCGCGGCCATTCTTGGCGAGACGCTGATCATCGCTCTCTTGGTCCCTTTAGTCCGCTCGCAGCGGCTGCGCCCGCGGGATCTTGGGCTACGCCGGACGATCCCCGCGCCGGCCGCGGGCTACGCCGTCCTCGCACTAGTCGGCTACGCGGTGGCGATCTGCATCTGGATCGTGTTGATCCCGCAGACCACCAACCAGGCAGCGCACAAACTGACCGCGGTCACTCACCACCCGGGCACGGTCGCGGCCGTGCTGATCGTCGTCGGGCTGGCCGTCTTCGCCCCACTCTGCGAAGAGGTGTTCTTCCGCGGGATGCTCTACCGCAGCTTCCGTAACCGCCTATCGCTATGGCCAGCGGTATTGATAGCTGGCTCGCTGTTCGGTCTGATCCACATCTTCGCTTACCCGCTGAACACGATCCCGGTCAAGATCGTCTTCGGCATCCTCATGTGCCTGCTCTACGAACGCACCGGCTCGCTGCTGCCTGGAATCGCTGTGCACTCATTCGTCGACGGCACCGCAGCGGACGTCGCTGTCACCGGCAACGCCTACGCCGCGCTCGGCTTCTACGGCCTACTCCTGGTCCTAGCACTCGCACTGCGCGCCGGGCGCACCCGTCCGATCGCTAATGCCCTGCCGGTAAGCGAAAGCCTGCCACTGCCGTATCACCGCATAGCCGCACCCAGCCAGCAGACGCAGTTCGACAAGACCTGACCATCAGCGACCAGCCGCACCGGGCTTCCTGGAGCCGCAAAGCACTTGTTGGGTGCAAAACGTGGGCTCGCCTCCTCGACGGGAGTCAGTGCGGCATTTCGAGCACGAGTGTCCAGAGGACGAGTTGCACTCCGAGCATCACGCATGCCCATCCAAAGACCGTGCTGCGTCGTTCAAGCGTCGTGTAGTTCGCCTGGCGCGCCTGCTGAAGCTCGTCGAGGAGCTGATTGGTGATGGCGCCAGCTCCGCGCAGTTCGCGGGTTGCCTTCGGCGGCACCGTGACCTGCCATTCGCGTCTTCGTCGCTCGCATGGGCTGGGCCAACGGTTCCAAACCGGCAGCGGATCGCCGTGCCCGGGCAGAGAACCATGATCGTGGGCGGGCCAAAGGACGAATACACACAAGAGGACGCCTACTACGGTGGCCGCCAACGCGACGACTGCAAGGACCGAGGAGTGCGGCCCTTTCAGCGCTTGGCTGGCAATCAGCGAAGCGATGATGCCGGTCGCTGAAAGGATCATGCCGGCTCGCCCGCGAAGCTCACTCAGCACGTTGCCCTGCCGATCCAGAGTTCGAAGCGTCTGCTCAAATGCGAGCTGGTTCGGATCCTGCGGCCCAGACGAGATACTCATCGTTCGTGATTTGGTCGGACTCGAGAAGCAGGCACTCTTTCGCGCACGCCTCCACGGTTCCTTCAACCTGGTCTCCGAACGCACTCAACCGTGCGCAACAATCGTCGAGAATGACATTGCGCGACTGCCAGGTCACGAGCGTTGCCCTCCGGAGGTCATGCGGCGGTGACCCAATGGCTGGTTGTGCGAGTAGGTCATGACCGTCGGAATCCTGGCATTTGGTTCGATTGTCGAGTACCCAGGCGAGGAGCTGAAAAGGGTCACTGAGCACCGAGTCGATGGCGTCTACACCCCATTCGCAGTCGAGTTTGCAAGGTCGAGCAAGACGCGAGACGGTGCGCCAACTCTCGTTCCGGTGAGCGGGGCGGGAGCGTCCATCCCAGCCACAGTCCTAATCCTGAATGGAACCGTTACTACCGACTGTGCTGCCGACATGCTGTATCGGCGTGAGAGCCACAAGGTCGATGGCTCGACTTACCGCGACTCGGGCGCGAGTTGGATAGGGAAGCTGGAGCCGTTCGCGGACCTCGAAGTGTGCCTCTACACGGCGCTTCCTCCCAACATCGAACCGCTGATCCCGCAACATCTGGCAGAACTCGCCGTCATGAGTGCCCACGCCGCATCTGGGAAGGAGCGGCGCGACGGGATCTCATACCTCCAGCAGCAGAAAGGCCGAGGTATCGAGACTCCGTTGATGGCCGACTACGAGGCCGAGGTGCTGAGGCAAACTGGTACAGCAGACCTAGAGTCGGCATGGGTGCGGGTGGCCGGGGCAAGCTGACGAACGTTGGCGCGGCACACACGAACTCCTCCTGACGTTCAGCCCTTAGCCACTGATACGGTGCGGGCCGAAAGGACATCTGACCATGCCACGCACATCCAACCGGTCACCCGAAGAGCGCTTTCTGTTTGCCCGGAGAGTCTTCGTGGGCGGCGCGCTGTTTGAAATCGTGGCGTGCATCGCGTTGCTGTTCCTGCTGCGCTGGCCAATGAACGTCATCGTGGTCGTGGTCGCCGTTGTGATGCTCGGCAGCTACAACGTTGTGTTCTGGCGAACCATCAAGAAGCAGGCGGGTGAGCAGAGCAGCAGCAACGCCACGGACGTGCTCTGAGCCGACCCGACTTTTGCTGTCATCGCCGGGCAACAGAAAGTCGCCAACGCGATCGCGGTCTCCGGGAAGCTGAATTCGTGGGAGCGATCATCGGTCGAGAATAATTTGCGCCACGACTACCGCGGCAACGATTGTGATGAGCGAGAGAACCGAGACCGCGATTCTCGCCGGCGGCTGTTTCTGGCCGGCGCAGGAACTCCTGCGCCATCGCTATGGGGTCATCTCCTCACGGGTTGGCTACACCGGCGGGAGGAACGACTACCCGACCCCCGAAAATCATCCAGGTCACGCCGAGGCGGTCGAGGTCATCTTCGATCCAGAGCGGACCTCGTACCGGGCGCTACTTGATTTCTTCACCCTGACACCGAGCGGCAGGTCCGAACTGAAGCGAATGCACCACTTGGTCGCCTCAGTGACTGTCTGAGCTCTAAGCCGGCTACGTCCGATTGATGAGGTTGGCTCTCGGGCGACCGCGGGGTGAGTAGTTTAGAAGTATGGGCCGTTCAACCAGCCAGCTTCAAATGCCCGGTGTGCCTTCGATGCGCTCGCCGGGCCCCGGGCCTTCGACGCAGCGCGCGATTGCGGTCGTATATGTGACCGCCATCTTCATGACTGGCATCGACATGCAGATCGTCAATGTTGCGCTGCCGACGTTGAGCCGGACGTTCGGCGCGTCGCTGCCAGACGTGCAGTGGACAGTGATCGCCTATCTGCTCACGCTGGCGATCGTGATCCCCGCCTCGGGGTGGATCGGAGACCGAGTCGGAACCAAGCGTACGTTCATCTTTGCGCTGGCTCTGTTCACCGCCGCGTCGGCACTGTGCGGAGCAGCCAACAGTCTGCCTGCACTGGTCGCCGCGCGTGCTCTGCAAGGGGTCGGCGGCGGTATGTTGACGCCGACGGGAACAGCGATGCTGTACCGCGCCTATGGGCCTGCTCAGCGGGCGCGGGTGGCGCGGACACTGATCTTGCCGATCTTGGTCGGGCCCGGTGCAGCACCAATCCTCGGTGGTGTCCTGACCCAGACGCTGTCGTGGCGATGGGTGTTCCTGATCAACGTGCCGGTTGGCATCGTGATGAGCGCATTCGCCTACCTCTATCTGCCCGAGCATCGGGAGGCGTGTAGCGGCCGGCTCGACCTGCGCGGGATGCTGCTGTCCGGGGTTGGCCTGAGCGCGCTGCTGTACGCGATCAGCGAGGGTTCGGTGGTCGGCTGGACGGCACCACAGATCCTCGTCAGCGGTCTCGGCGGGATCGCGTTGCTGTGGGCGTTCGCTCGGGGGGCGCTGAGGGTCCCTGAGCCGATCCTGCGGCTGCGACTGCTGGGGGAGCCACTGCTGCGCGCAACCAACATAGTGTTCGTGCTGACGGGCGGCGTATTTCTGGCCAGCCTCTACCTGACACCGATCTTTCTACAGCAGGTGTTGCACCAGTCGCCGATCGGCTCGGGCACCACCACGTTCGTTGAGGTAATCGGCGTCGCCGTCGGGTCCCAGACCCTCGGCCGGCTTTACCCGCGGCTCGGGCCGAGGGTACTGACCGGGATCGGTGCGATGACCCTTACCGCGTACATGGCGATGTTCCTGCTCGTATCCCCCGGCGTGAACATGTGGCTTGTCCGGGCACTGATGTTTTTCGGCGGGGTCGGCAATGCCGGCACGTTCCTGTCGATCCAGACATCGATGTTCACCCACATCTCCAGCCGGGATACCGGCCACGCGTCAGCGATCTACAACACGGTTCGGCAATCGTCGATCGCGCTCGACATCGCCGTGCTGACAACGGTCGTCGCCGGCGGCGGGGGCGGCCTGGCGGCGTTCCACGATGCGTATCTGACAGGCGCGATCCTCTGCGCCGTCGGCTGCGTGCTGGCATGGACGCTGATCAGCACCGACGCCGCCCGCTCGACGATGAGCCAGTCGGCAGAAGCTAGACATCCTGCCCGCGCCGCAGCGGCCGCGACCCTCGGCGACTGAGAGAACCCGCGCGGACGGCGCGCGCCGATAATAGCTTGCCTCCATCCGCGGACACGCTGCGTCACAACGGCATCAGACGCTCCAGGACAGTGCGGCACCGTCTGTCGCTGCGCATATGAGTCACTCGCGACCGGGCGACCGAAGTCCAACTCAGTGATGCGGTCACGACGGTTCGACTGGCTAGAGAATCGTCGCCATCGGCCGGGGTCCAGTATGCGATTGCGTTGGCGACTTCGCCGGCGCGCCAACCACCAGCGATCATCAGCCTCTAGCGGCGACCCATGGTCCCACGCCACCAAGGCGGTCGGGCGTGATGCGCATGACGTATCCCGGCGCAGCGAACTCCGGCGGAGGGAACACGACTTCGGGGCCGAGGTAGACATGAGCGAGTTGTTGCAGGAGCGCTGCGGCGCCTCCTTCCTGCACACGTGCGCGGCCGTGGATCACGAGGTACTCGCGGAGGCCTCGTTCATTCAGGCCGGGCCCTTCGACCGACATCACCACACGCGGGTCTCGCTCAACGTTGCGTACCTTTTGGCGGCGCTGCATATGGCCGATGACGATCTCGTCACCATCCAGGCCGACCCACACGCAGCTCACCTGCGGACTTCCGTCCAGGTTCAGGGTCACCAGATGCACGAGCGCGTTGGAATCGAGGAGCGCACGGGCCTCGGCGGTCAGGATCGTCATTGATGCTCCTTTGCTCGAGTGAAGGCAAGACTAATTAGCATCGCTGCCCCCACGACTGACTCCGTCGGCACCACCACGCTGCACGCGACCACCGGCGACTGCTTCCACGACCGAGACTGCCACCAGCTCGCGAGTCGTCTGGCGACCAGACCTCGCTAGTGGCTTGAACTGGACGTCTGGCCGTTGATCGTCGTCGTGCCCAAGCAGTTTCAGAACCCTAGCGACTGCTGTCTGCTCGATACCATCAGTGTGTGGTTGCTCTGACAGTGCCCGGTGGCGTGGTCCATGAGATTCCGGCCGATCTGTGTGCCGCGCTGACTGCTAACGCGACGACGCTGGCCGCTTGGAGAGACATCACGCCGCTGGCTCGCAACGAGTTCATCTGCTGGGTCGAAGATGCGAAGCAGACCACGACCCGCGAGCGGCGCATCCGACGGACTCAAGAGGAGCTTGAGGAAGGGAAGCGTCGACCCTGCTGTTGGCCGGGATGCGCGCACCGAGAACGTAACGGTCGGTAGATCGAGCGGGCCTTTAGGAACCTGCAGGCAACGCAGGGCTCCTACCGCTTAGGACGCTGGTTCGACGTAGAACCAGCGTCGACCCTCTCGGATGAACCTGCTGTTCTCGTGCTGGCGCCCGTACTCGCGGCGGACTGAGTCCCAGTAGTGAGCGACGAACTCGACCGTGCCCGCTTTGTCCTCTTCGGTGCCACCGCTAAGGCCGCGGATCTGCAGCCGCCGCCACTCGACCGCGGGATCGAGATCCACTGATGTCGGCCGCATCGCCGGGTACCACGTTTCCAATAGGTAACTCGCGTCGCCGACCGCGAACGCGCTGTAGCGGGAACGCATCAGCTCGAGCGCCGTCTGCGCCGCGACGGCCCCGCTGTGAAGCTGCCCGCAGCACCCGGCGTACTTAATCCCCGATCCACACGGGCAGTCAGTTTCCATCGTGCTTCAGGTTGCGGCAAAGCTGATGATCTCCTCGCGGAACCGCTCAGGCTGCTCGACCCCGACGAAGTGACCCGAGCCCGGGATAGTCACCATCTCAGAGTCTGCAACGGCATCGGCGATTACTCGTCCCTGAGCCGGGCCGCAGATCATGTCGAGCTCGCCGACCAATATCAGTGTCGGGCATCTGATCTCGCTCAGCAGCGGACGCACGTCGATCCGCTGCCAGAGCCCCGATTCCCAGACCTTCATCGCCGCCAGATCGCTCTGCATCTCGAGCCGGTACTGCTCGATGGCCCGCTGGACTTCGGGACGATCGGGATCCGCGGTGTAAAGCGGCAGGACCTCCGCCATCATCGCGTCGGCTTCGCGGACGTCGTCGGTGGCCAGAATCCGCTCGGTCCACTCGTCCCAGGTCTTCCGTGCCGACGGGTACCAGGGTTGGTGCGCGTGACGCGCCAGGAACGCCTGCATCTCTGCAGCCGCGTCTTCGCTCTCCACCTCGGCCCCGACGACGCGGCCGGAGACCGAGATGCATCGGCGCGCTGCGTCCGGGAAGAGCGCCGCGTAGCTCAGCGCGACCAGCGCGCCGAACGACAATCCCATGATGACAGCCGACTCGACACCGAGCGCCCGGCGGACCTCGTCGTAGAAGTGCGCGTGCCCGGCAGGGTCATAAAGCGACGGATCGCTCGGCGGCGTTGACCGGCCGGACCCATGCGGGTCGATCAGGTAAACCGCGAACCGGTCTGACAGCAGCTCCGCCTCATCCCGCAGCAGCGCGGCGCTGAACCCGGGGCCACCCATGAAGTAGAACAGCGGCGGACCCTGCCCGACCACCTCATACGAGGCCATTCGACCACGTCCAAGCTCGACCGACTCACTCAGCGGCGGCACACGAGCAAGCCTCTCACAGCGCCACTGTCATCGGCTAAGTAATTCGCAGAACGGATGCTTCTAAGCAACTGACGCTGAGCCGCTCGTATAGCTGCTTCGTCGCGTCGCCTGACGCCTCGTTTGCTTCGGCCGTGATCGCCTCAAGCCTGTCGTCATGTTCGACCGTCATGCCGAGATGGACATCCGCCCGTCCCGCCAAGCCGTAGCTTCTCGGTCGCAGCGTGTAGGTAGCCCGGTGCATGACAGGCAATGATGATCGACCGTGAGGCAGTGACCGATTACACGTCACGATCGCTTCGCCCGGGGGGACGGTAGAAGCCGGGGAGCGCAATGGCGACGAGCCAGGTCGTGTGCGCGACCGTCCGCTCACCTCAGTCGATGGGTCGGGCTGCTGGACCGCGAGGGTCAGAGTCCGAACCAGCGTGCACGACGTGTGGCGCCGAACTGGGCCTTCTCCGCCGCGGACTCCAGCGAGGGATCGTGACGCGCTGCTGCCGGAGCGTCCCCGCGAAGGAAGTTGACCTCGACCTTGCCGACTAGGCCGTCGCCGAACTCGGCATAACACACGCCTGAGGCTTCGTAGGGCGTTGGCGGGGGCTCACCGGTGATTGCCGCGGCGATGTCATATGCGACCACGCGCGCGGCGGACTCGGCGAAGATCCCAGCCTTGGGGACGTTCCGCGGGCCGGTGCAGACATCGCCGAGGGCGTACACGTTAGGGAACTGGGTCCTGAGGTTCGTCTGTTCGACGGGCACCCAACCGTTGGGAGCCAGCCCGGAGGCCGACAGCGGTTCGGGTGCCCTGTGGATCGGGATTCCAACAAATAGGTCATAGGGCAGCGTTCCGCCAGTGACCAGCCGGGCTGTCCGGTTGGTCGGGTCGAGGCTGGTCACCAGGTGCTCCGGTAGCTCCTGGATCTCGCGTGCGGCGAGTCCGTCGCGGAACATCTGCGAGACCTCGCCGGTCACCGGCACGGGACGTTGCATGGGGAACGTGATGCTCATCTGCACCTGATCACGAATCCCCCGCTGAGTGAAGTGCTCGTGTATGAGGAACGCTCCCTCAAAGGGTGCCGGCGGGCATTTGAACGGCTGTCCGAGTACCGACACCAGGATGCGCCCAGCCTCGAAGCTCGCGAGCGCATCCCGCAACCGCGCGGCCCCAGCTAGCGAGTAATACTCATGCCCACCTTCGGCAAAGCCCGGAGTTGCGGCGAAGTCATAGTCCGCTCCCATCGCCACAACCAAGAAGTCGGCGTCGTGAACGCCAGCGTTGGACACCACTCGACGAGCTACCGGATCGATGCTGATGACCGTTTCCTGACGGAACTCGACTCCCGCCTTGTCGACTGCGCTGTAGGGCAAGCGCACGGCATCCGGTGAGTCACGGCCCAGCATCACGTCGAGCTTGGAGAACCCGAAGAAAAATGAGTCGTTGCGATCCAACAACGTGACTGCCACCGAGTCGGAAGCGATCTCAGACAGGCGCGTCGCCAGCTCAAGACCACCGAAACCCGCACCCAAGATCAGGACATGACGCCTCAAGAGCCGCGAACCTATCAGACTGGCTGAGGAAAGAGCCAAACGCGGATAGCGTGGGTTTCTACGCGCGGCAGGCGGGGGGTAGATCAGCCTACTGGCGTGCTGTCGCGGACGATCCGTAGGTTGCTCGTTCGGGCTTGGAGCCGATCGAACGCTCCCTCGAGGTCGGTTAGCGCGGGTTCTGTCGACCAGCGGTTGCCGACCTGCCGGACCTCGCCAGTCGCCTGGAGTTGCTGCAGCCTGACCAGCGCCTTGTCATGGTTTAGCCCGGCGGCCTTCGCGATACGTGCGGTCGCGTACTCCCCGCGCGGCAGCTCGGCGAGTGCCTTCTTCAGTCGATCCTCGCGCTGCTCAGATTGCCGATCCGCTTCGGGTGCTGTCGGCTGCGTGACCGACGGCTGTGCGACGTCTCGTGCGATGCGGGCGGGGGGCGTCTGTCCATATCGAGCTCGGCACGCAGGGCACATGACTACCGGCTCGCGATCTTCCTCGCGGAGAACCTCAAAGTCACGCCACCTGCGTCCAGATCGGCAGATCCCGCAGCGGCGTCCGTTGCGTTCGACCTCGATCAGGTCTTCGTTGTTCAATGGCATCCCATCTGACAATAGAGAGTCAGATCGCAGTTCGGCGCCCAGCAGCTGCCGTTCGACGTCGGCCTCACGAATCACACTGGCCCGCGTGATTCCAGCTTCGAAGACGCCTGCTGCCAGGCCGGCCTCGCGGACAGCGACTCCAGGTACGCGGCGATTACGGGCGACGGTTCGATCGCGGCGACGCGGACAGCGACGCCGAGCACCCCGCCCGCGACGATGTCGGCCACACTGAACCGGGAGCCAACGAGGTACGGGGGTGTCCCCGAGAGCGCGCGCTCGAGTGCAGCTACCCCGTCCGCGCAGCGCGCCGCCGCCTTCGCTGATGCCTCGGGGTTCGCCTCGCGATGGCGGTAGCTCTCGATCGCGGGCGTTTCGAGTTCGGTCATCGCGAAGATCGACCAGCCCTGCACCACCGCGCGCTCATGCGTGCCGGCGGGCGGCAGCAGCTGGGCTCCCGGGTAGAGCTCGGCGACGTGGAAGACGAGCGCAGTGGACTCGAACATCGGGCCTTGCTCGTCCTCGAGCACCGGCACCCGGCCCAGCGGATGGCGCGCGAGATGCTCCGCATCGCGCGCCTGCTCCGCACTCATCGTCACGAGCTCGTAATCGGCGCCGACCTCCTCCAGCGCCCAGACGACGCGAATAGGACGGCCCGCCCCGACTCGGTGATAGATGCGGAGGCTGCTCATAGTCGAGAAGCAGCCTATACCCGGCGGTGTTGCCAACGCCAAAGGCCGTCGCAGAACGACAACTCATGCTTCCCGTCTCCGCGCAAAGCAGGAGAGTCGTCATGGTCCATGAGATGCCTCTCGCGCGATCGATGCAGGTGTCGGCGTCAGTGCAGCTGGCGTGCCGAGCCAGCAGGACCCAGACAAAGGCTCGACGCGACCGCCGGTCCCGCCCTAGCGCCGCCTGTACGCCGGGCCTGCGTTCTCCCGGGTAGAGGATGGGCGCGACGAACGGACCGAGCCGCGGAGCGGCTTCCATGACTCCCCGGGCTCGTTGGCGGTGGGCAACACTCAAGGGATCTCGTGGCGTCCGTTAATCGAAAAGTACACGCGCCGCGGCTAGGGTGTGGATGCACGGACGGGCTGAGCCTCCGGCCCAACCGAGAGCGCGCGAACCTGGGTGAGATTAGGCCGGGGCGGGCGCTAGGGCGAGTTCGATGGCCCGGTGAGCGTGCACGACGGTGGTGTCGAAGACCGGCACGTCTGCGTCCTCGGCGCTGACGAGCAGGCCGATCTCGGTGCAGCCAAGCAGGATGCATTGGGCGCCCTGTTCGACGAGGTTCGCGATCACTGAGCGGTAGGCCGACCTCGAGCTGTCGTTGATCACGCCCACGCATAGCTCGTCGTAGATGACGTTGTGGACGATCCGACGCTCGTCGGGGTTGGGCAGTAGAACGCTCAGCCCGTGCATGTCGCGCAGACGTCCGACGTAGAAGTCCTGCTCCATCGTGTAGCCGGTGGCGAGCAGCCCGACGGTCGAGAAGCCGGCGGCGTGCACCACCTTGGCGGTGGCGTCGGCGATGTGGACGAGCGGGATGCTGATGGCAGCCGAAATACTGTCTGCCACCTTGTGCATGGTGTTGGTGCACAGGACGATCAGCTCGCTGCCGGCGGCCTCCAAGGTGCGGGCTTCGCTGGCCAGCCGCTTGCCGGCCTGTGGCCATGCGTCGAGGCGTTGCAACTCCGCGATGTCGGCGAAGTCGACGGAGCGCAGAATGCAGTCGGCGGAATGGAGCCCGCCGACCTGTTCACGTGTCGCCTGGTTGATGAGCCGGTAGTACTGGGCTGAGGACTCCCAGCTCATTCCCCCTAACAGGCCGATGCGTCTCATGATCACCAGAGTGTCATAGGCCAGCGCGGCGGCCGCGGCGCTTGCCGTCGGGCGCTAGCAGCGGATGGCCTCGCTGTGATGAGTGCGAGGCGGCGGTGCAGGCCAGCAATCGGATCCTCGGAGAGGTATGGCGGTAGCCGAAAGCAGGAGCCGAGGGGCTTCGCTCAGTGCCAGCACGGTTGCGGTAGCGGGTGATCGCTGGGCCCATGGAGCGATCGTTGGCGTGGTTAGGGGAGTAGTTCGTCGACGAGTGGAAGAAGCCGCGAGTCCTCGAGGGCTGCGGTGCGATGGCCGATGCCGGCCAGGTACGCCGGGTTTGCCGCAAACGCGAAGAAATCAGCCAGGCTTGTCTGGCGGATCAGCATGGCTAGATCCCATCTCTCCTCTGCGGGTCCGACGAAGTAGTGGCCGCCGGTCGCGAATAGGGAGACAGAGCCACCAGATTGCTCGAGGAAGGGAATCGTGTGACGCACGTACAGGTCGTACGCATCCCGCCCCGAGATCGGCTGGGACGGAGCGAGTTCCGGAAACGCCGAGTAGTCCGCTTCCTCCCGGAAGCGCAACAGGTTCAACATCGAAACTGGACCGTCGATCCCTCGCCGCAGCAGCCGACGCGCACCGTCATCTGTTGGCTCGAGATGCACGCGCGGACCGTCAGGTGCTGGTGGTCGCTTGGAAGCGGTCGCGGTAGGCGGCGGGTGGGATGCCGATGTGCCTGTGAAATGCGCGGCGGAGAACTTCGGTGCTGGCGAAACCGGCGGCTTGGGCGACGGCGTCGAGTGATGGTGCGCCGGATTCGAGGAGGGCGCGAGCGTGTTCGATCCGGAGCGCTTCGACATACGCTGCTGGGGTCTGGCCGACCTCGCGGCGGAATGCTCGTGCAAACGAGCGCTCGCTCATGATCGCGCGGTCCGCGAGTGTGCTGACAGACAGGTCTTCGTCGAGGTGGCCGGCTATCCATGCTTGGAGCTCTCGTAGTTCCGGTCGTGCGGCCTGTTGTGCTGAGAGCGCGTTGCTGAATTGCGACTGTCCTCCGGGGCGCTTGAGGAACACTACGAGCTGGCGGGCGACCGCTAGGGCGACGTTCGGACCGAGGTCATCTTCTACGAGCGCGAGCGTGAGGTCGATGCCGGCGGTGATCCCGCGGAGGTCCACACGTTGCCGTCGCGGATGAACACGGGGTCTGGCTCCACGTGGACGTTGGTGTAGGTCCTCGCGAGGGCGTCGCAGTATTCCCAGTGTGTGGTCGCGCGGCGATTGTCGAGTAGGCCGGCGGCGGCAAGGAGGTAGGCGCCGGTGCAGATCGAGACCGTTCGGCGCGCTCGTTGGGACGCGCGCGTGATCCAGTCGATCAGTGCGGTGTCGGTGGTCCCCTCGCGCGCTCCAGCACCACCCGCGATGACCAGTGTGTCGTGGCGCGGTGGTGGTTCGGGGAGCGGTGCGACACCGAGTCGCACGCCGCTGCTCATCGCGATTGTGCCGTTTTCGGTGGGCGCGATCAGCTCGATGCGGTAGGCGCCTGGGAACCTCGAGTAGTGCGTGATCGAATACCTCAATCGGCCCGAGCACGTCGAGTGACTGGCATCCATCAAGCGCCAGGACGAGGATGTGACGAGCTGTTTGCATGGCCACATCTTGGCGTGAGTCATCCACAGACGCCAGGTCAGATGACCCACGCTTCCGGCCATAACGCGCGAGTGTTGCCAGCCACACGAGGTTGGCGGGATTCGTGGGGTATCGGACATTGGCGCCACGGCTGGTACGGGAGAGGATGGGTTCACCTTGCGCTTGGGGCTGGCCGCCACGGTCAGCAGCTCTAGCGCTGCCAGCCCAACACCATCGAAGGGACCGACCATGAATGCCATTGCGGGAAATGCTGTCATCGACGACCCCGCCAGCTCACGACCGAGCGACGCAACCGCACCCTGGGCGCGACGAGTGCTCTGGGTCGGCGGACTTACTCAATGCGCCTTCGGCGCGTTCTGGCTTGTGCGAGGAAGCGCGACAATCGGCGGGGTCGTCGGGCTCGCGCTGCTTAGCCTCTCTGCGCTCTTCCTCGTCGGCCTGTTCACGTACGCACGTCAAGCCGCCCGAGGCACTGCACCGCGACCATCGGGGACTCGCCTGGCCAAGAGGGTCGAGGTCCAGATCACGGTCGCCACCGTGCTCGAGTTCGCTGCAGCGATCATCCTGCCGCTGGTCGTGAGCGCGGCGGGTCATGCCGACTGGACGCTGCCGTCAATCGCGATCACGGTCGGACCGCTGCTGCTCTGGCTCGATTACCGAGTTCGGATTCCCCGCTACCGGCCTGTCGGCTGGGCCCTCACGATCGGCCCATTGTTCCTCGTTGCGGTGATGTCCGGAAACGCCCTGGTGGCGACCACCGGCCTCAGTGCAGGGCTCCTTCTGCTCGCGACTGCGTGGGTGGGCTTCCGCGAACTCTCAGCCACCAAACTCGATGCCCGAGGTGGCGCTACCGCACCGGGCCTGATCTCAGAAGGAGCTTCAACGATGTATGACCGTGACCTCCATGTGGTGTTCGGCGCCGGCCAGGTCGGACGCGCTCTCGCCATGCAACTGGCCGAGCGTGGCCTGGCGGTGCGGGTTATCTCACGGACCCGTCCTGTGAACCTCGACGAAGCGATCGAATGGCGCGCGGCCGACGTGACCGTCCCGGGGGCCGCGGCAGCGGCCGCAGCAGGCGCTTCTGTGATCTATCAGTGCCTCAACGCGCCTTACACCGATTGGGAGACTCGGTTCCCGCCACTCCAGCGCGCCGTCATCGACGCAGCAGAGCAGACCGGTGCGCTGCTCGTGAGCTTGGAGAACCTCTACGGCTATGGCCCGACGACAGGGCCGATGACCGAGGATCTCCCGCTCGCCGCCACGACCGTCAAGGGCCGCACCCGGGCACTCATGACCCAGGAACTCCTGGATGCTGCGAAGGCCGGACGCATCCGGTTCGCGATCGGCCGCGCCTCTGACTTCTTCGGGGCGGGCGTCACCGAATCATCTCTCGGGGAACGAGTGTTCGCAAATGCCGTGAAGGGAAAACCGGCGGACTTCGTTGGCAACCCGAACCTACCTCACACCTACAGCTACGTCCCAGACATCGCTGCCGGCCTGGCGACCCTCGGCACCGACGAGCGAGCCATCGGCGGCACGTGGCATCTCCCCGGACCGGAAACCGTCAGCACCAAGGCTCTACTCGAGATCGTCGCCAGCGAACTGGGGCACCCGGTCGGCGTTCGGGCGCTTCCCAAGCTCGCTGTCCGCGCGCTCGGGATCTTCAACCCCACGATCCGCGAACTCGTTGAACTGACCTACGAGTTCGACGCACCGTTCGTGCTTGACACGACCAAGTTCCAATCAACCTTCGGAACAGCGGGAACATCCCTGGCCGATGCGGTCAGGGCCACGCTTGCCTGGTACCAGCAAAGAGACAGCAACCTCCCCACGACACGAACCCGAAGCGCTCACGCAGAATTCGCATCGACACAGACGAACGGCAGGAAGGCCGTCGCAAGACGCTTCGGGGGAGGCCGGATCACGGCCCTCGCGCTGATCGCCCTTCTCACGCTCGCGCTCGGCTACCTCCATTTCGCCGGCGGTTCCACGGCCGTCTCCGTGCCTGCCGGCGCGCACGCAGGCCAGCTGACGACGCTCAAGAACTGTACGTACAACACCGAAAAGGGCGCCTACTCCGCGGACTGCGGAACGCTCGTGGTGCCCGAGAACCGCGCTCGACCCGCACTCGCGGCTGATCGCACTGCCGGTCATCGTGATCCGTGCGCACTCGGCACACCCGGGCGATCCCGATCTTCCGCCTGCAAGGCGGCCCCGGCATCACCAACATGGCGTTCCCGGACGCGAGCCGCTTCACCGCCCACCACGACGTCGTGCTGGTCGGCTACCGCGGCGTCGACGGCTCCGTCCGGCTCGACTGCCCGGAGGTGAGCTCGGCAATGGAGCACTGGCGGACCTCCTCAGCCAGCAGACCTACCGCGCCGTCGCCGCGGCGTACAGGTCGTGCGCCGAACGGCTCCGCAACGACGGTGTCGACCTCGCCGGCTATTCGATCCCCGAAGAAGTCGACGACCTCGAGGCGGCCCGCCGCGCCCTCGGCTACCACCAGATCGACCTCGTGAGCGAAAGCGCGGGCACCCGCGTCGCGATGATCTACGCCTGGCGCTACCCCAAGAGCATCCACCGCTCCGTGATGATCGGCGTCAACCCACCCGACAACTTCCTCTGGAACGCAAAGACGACCAACGAGCAGATCCACCGCTATTCAGCGCTCTGCGCCCAGGCGACCAGCTGTCGTAGCCGGACGCCGGATCTCGCCGCGTCGCTGAAGTCCTCGGTCGCTCACGTTCCCAGTCACTGGCTGGTCCTGCCGATCCAGAAGGGCGACTTCCAAACCGCCGCGTTCTTCGGCCTGATCAACGAGACCTCCGCCGGCGGCGGCCCGATCGCCGCGCCACTAACGATCAACTCACTCCTCTCCGCCGACAAGGGCAACGCAAGCGGCGCGTGGTTCTTGTCGGTGATGGCACGCCTCACCTTTCCGAGCCCGTTCGTCTCGGGCGACTTTGCGGCGATCGGCCGCAGCGACGCCACCTACGCGAAGCACTTCTACGCGTCGGGAGCAAACCGTAGATCGCTGATCAGTGCTGCCGGCAACAACCTGATCTGGGCCGGCGGCCGCATCCTCAACGCCTGGCCGGCGAACCCGGACGAGAACGAGTACACCCACGTGCAAAACTCAAACGTTCCGACGTTGCTGATCGGCGGCAACCTCGACTTCGCAACGCCGCCCGAGAATGCCACCCGCGAGCTCCTGCCCCACCTCGCGAACGGGCGTGAGGTCGTGCTTTCGGACCTCGGTCACGCCGACGACTTCTGGCCCTACGAACCAGCAGCCGGCACCCGCCTGATCAACACCTACCTCAACACCGGCAAGGTCGACACATCCCTCTACACCCACAACAAGGTCGACTTCACCCCAAGCTCCAGCCAAGGCGCCTACGCCGAAGACGGCCTCGGCGCGATCATGGGCTTCGCACTCCTCATGATCCTGTCACTACTACTGATGTGGCGCCGGGCGCACAAGCGCGGCGGCTTCGGCCGCAAGACGAGCGCGATACTGCGCTCCGTCTACCTGCTGGTGCTCGGCCTCGGCGGATGGTTCATCGGCCTGATCATCGTGCTGGTGGCTTTCCCGACAGTGCCCCTCAACAGCGAACTCAT
>CAWJVT010000007.1:0-813291 GCA_963846395.1 uncultured Actinomycetota bacterium
TGATATGGCGTGTCGTTTGTCAAGTGGGCGTGCGTGATCGCGTCCGCTTGGTAGCGGTCGTTGGTGAGGTGTGTGGTCGGTGGGCCGGGACGCCGGGCGCGTTATCGGCGTTGCCAGTCTGATATTCGGGGGTTGTCCCAGGGCCCTGGTTTCTGCTGCCGGCGCTGCGCTGTCTAAGAACGAGCGTGACGCCCCGAGAGGGCGTTGCTCATAGGCGGATCGCGCGTGCCGGCCGCGATGGCCCGGCGCCCCGGCTCACCGACCGGGCGAAGCTGTTGTCGGGAAAGGTTCAGGGTGCGGTCGCGGCGGCCCAGAGGAAACAGGCGAGTTCGCGGGCGACAGCGACGGTGATCACGTTGCCCGGTTTTCCGCGGGCGCGCATCCGCTGGTGGACTTTGTAGAGGCGCTGCTGGCAGCGGTTGACGATCTGCAAGACATGGTCGGGCTGCCCGAGTTGCCGGTTGCGGAGAGTGGCGCCGAGCCTCGGCGGCCGGGCCTGATGCCAGGCGGCCTCGACCAGTAACCGACGGGCGAGCGTCGAACCGGTCTTCGTGATCGCACCGGATCGGGACGACTCGCCGGACTGGGTCAGACTCGGGGTCAGTCCGAGCCAAGACGGGACGGCTTTCGCGCGCGGGAACCGCTCCCAGTCGGCCCCGAGCTCGAGGTGGATCGCGAACGCCGTCAACGTGTCGATGCCACGGAACGCGCGTAGGCGTGCGACGGTCGGCCACCACGCGGGATCTGTCGCGAGCTCGGAGATACGTGTTGCGATCGTCTGCTTGCGGGCGGTCAGCCCGTCCACGCACGCGATCAGATCTGCGAGCACCAGGTCGCTGACCGGTTCGGGCAGCTGCTGGCGTGATAGCCATCTGTGGTGCTCCTGGGTCCAGGTGTTGTCCTTCGGATAGACCCGGCCGTGGAGGAGCAGCATCTTCGAGACGCGTTGACGGGCGTTCATCAGATCTCGGCGACACGCGTCATGCAGCCTGGTGAGTTCCCGGGCCGCCTCGACCTCCGGGGCTGGCACCTTGATCGCCGTCAACGACCCGGCGAGCAGCAGCCGCGCCAAGAGTTCCGCGTCGCGACGGTCGGTCTTCACCCGATCAGACGGACCGCGCGGGGTCTTCCCCGGTGCGATCACCTCGATCCCGCCGATCCCGGCCGCTCGCGCCAGGCGATAGAACCCAAACCCGGTCGGGCCGGCCTCATATGCCGCCCGCACCGGACCCGACAGCCCCGACAGCCACGGCACCGCGTCCTCCATCGCAGCGAACTTCGCGCGCGTCAGCTCGCCGGTCATCGTGTCGATCGCAGCGGCATGAATCGACCGCGCATGGACATCCAAACCCACCCACGTCATCGTTCCGGTCATGGCCGGACCTCCTCAGCAGTAACTGGGGTCAGCCGGAGGCTGAATCTCCGGTCAGACAAATCCCCGCGAGGAGCGTCCGGCCAGCCAACCCGGCAAGCAACCCATGCAATCGGGCGCCCACGCCATAGGGTCTAAACCCCTGTCACGCGGCAAAGTCCGACAACACCCGATGAACCGCGGTCAGCTCCCGGCAAGATTGCTGCCGACCAGTCGCCACGGCGTCTGGGACGGCCCAGAACGAATGAGCGGCCGCACACCATCTGCCGGAACACCCCATCAAACATCACGCCGCCGACCCGGAGCCAACCCGGGCCGAGTGCCGAAGTAAGCCTGGGCGTCCGCGGACACACCCCATCACCCGACAACGCCCACGCACCCCCGAACACGCTGCGAAGTCACCTCGACGAGAGACCCCCGAGCCGCCACTTGACACCGGCGCCGGGACAAGTAAGCGATTGTGACGTCCGCTCTGCCAAAAGCCCGAACTCTGACCTAGCTAGTGGTCGCCGTTCGGACAGGCGCGCGGGCGAGAGGGACCTCTCTCCGAGCCTAAAGCGGTTTGCCTCCGCCCGCACTTGACACCATCGCCCCCACAGCCACGGCTCGAGTCGCCCGATCATGTGCCCCACGTGAGGGCTTTAACTGCGCAGACTGTGCCGCACATCTTGTATCACTTCTCCGCGCGGTATCTCCCGCATCGCCACGACGAAACGCGTTCGCTAGTCGTCGCATCCCGCTACGAGGTGTGCCGGCACATGTTCGCCTCCTGCGGAGCAAACGTGCACGTTGAGTACGGCGTGCTGGTTCGCAGCGGGAAGGACATCCGATCAGCGACAACTCAAGCATGGGCCTGAATCCCTAGATCGCGGGCCCCGTGGCTACCGGTGAGACGTCATGATGGGCCCTCGCGGCATGATTCCGGTGAATGTGCATGGCGTTGCCAGCACCGACATCCCGATGATCGATCAGCCAGGCGCGGATTCGCGCCCACCCGCATCGAAAATGACTTTTGGATTGGAGCCAACGCGATCCCCCTCCCGGCTCCGCATCGGTACAGGAAGCATCGTGGCCGTGGGAAGTGTGGTGACGCGAAGTGTTGAGTCTCATTCGGTCGTCGGTGGCGGCCCAGCTTCGGCTGATTTGCCGCCCGGATCAGTGACGATCGTGGGTAACGCGTCTAGCTGGGCCGGATCGTCATCTCGGCCCTCGCCGCGCGGCCCGCAGCACTTGATGCGACAAGCTGACAGGCAAGCCGCACGCGACCGCCGCGTCGTACTGCTCGGATCAGCCGTGACGCGACAACCACGGCTGGACTCGTGATGGTCATTGCGACGCTCGGGACTTGCCGGCTAAGAACAAGATCGATCGTGTTTCCGCCGCGCCGTATCGCGACTCGCACGCGGTTCCCAGCCAGCGTTGTAGCGCTGGCGAGCTCGTGGCTCCGCAGAGCTAAGGCCCTTCGGCAACCTGACCTTGACTGCCTGGAGTAGCGCGGCACCTGAGGCCACCTTGACCGCAAAAGACAGGGCGGGCCGACCGGAGGCTACCCCCGTAAGCGCCGCTTGGACCGCGTCGATCCGTTCCGCTTTAGCGAACCCGCGCTGCTGGGCGCCCGTGACCCCGAGACGGCCTGAAGCGGCGCATTGATTGGCGCAGGCGCTGTTGCGCGACCAGTCAGCGTTGCCGCGCCGGATGGTGCGCTCGCGAATGTGGTCGTAACCGGGTCGAAGGTGGTCCCAGATGGGTCACCAACCGTGATGGATGTCGCGCCACCAGACGTCCCCCCATACAAAGGCGACGCCGCGACAGCTCGCCAAGCCGCGGCGGCTGCCGGAGATCGTCCACACGCCAGTCTGTCACGTCATCCCGTTGCCACCAAATCACAGCGATCACACGAGGAAAAAGGGCTGGAATATCCGATCAAACGCCTGAGTGATCCAGCCGGCCTTGTTGCCACCAGCCTCGGTAGACGCGGTTTCAGTGATCATTACGGGCTTACTGGTCAACGCAGTTAGCTGCTGATATGACTGCTGGAACAGCTGCGTGAAACTCATCCAAGACACATCATGGACCGCAGCGAAGTTGTACCCATCCAGACCGACGTCATCGACCCAATCATCCCCTGGGTAGTAGGCGGAAAAAGGGCACTGGCCGTCGCAGTTGACGTTTGGCGCGAAACCCACTTCACATTGGTGGCACCTTCCTGCCTGAAGATGGTGACGATATGTTGCCAGGCCGCAATGAAACTCGAAGGACTGTTTCCATCGGCGCCGCCTCCCCACGGAGTAGCGGCGCTGAGCACATTCATCTCATGTGCGAAGCGAATGTATATCAACGTGTCGGTGTTGGCCCCGCTAGCTCCGCCTGACTCTCGATGTAACCGTCGTACTGGCCATCCGCAATCGCCGAGTAGGGAATTACGGTGCCGCCAATCGTCGGGTCCCACGTGATCAGTGGCACTGCGCCGGCCGCTTGCACGTTACTGATGGCCCCCGACCGGGAAGAGGTTTGAAGCAAAGTTAGTAAACCATTCCTCGATCTGGGGCGGCGCTCCCGGCCGCAGCCGTGTAGTCCGCGACCTGCGTTGAGTCGAGTGGCGTGCTCGTGCTTATTCCCAAGGCAATAGCAGCCATCGCCGTCTGAGGAATATTGAGCGCGGACGTACAGGTGAGAATGCACAGAATGCTCAGCAGTCGGTAGCGGTTGGGCACTCCGATATGGTCGGCTCCCTGCGCGCTCGGCGCCATTCGCCATACGGAATTTAGACGAATGATCGACGCTGCCGTCCCTTGGGCAGCGCCGCGGATGGTTGCTCATACCGTTCTTCAAGCCGCTGGTCGCCGCTCACAGGCTTGCGTCTCTAACGTCACCGCGCCGCCTGCCCCCGGCTATCTTGGCGCGGGGGTCTTACGATCTGGTACGACGAGCCGCCGCCTGTCGTCTCGTACGGCCAAGCAGTGGACTGCGCTCACCGAGCCGCGACCAAGTCGCGAGTCAGCCGCCTCGCCCCGGACCTTTGCATCTAGGTTCGGCCCGATCAATGCTGAACCTCTGTCGACCGACAACCCGACCAGGAGACCCCAAAGCAATAGCGCGGGCCTGTTGGCCTCAAACAGGTTATATGTGCTGGCCGAAACGAGATACACGATGATGCAGTGCCGCGATCGCGGGACGTGTCTTCAGGGACCCCCACCAGGCTACGCACATCAACCATGCCGCCAAGGCGAAGCCGGGCAATCCAGAGCTAATAATCAACTGGTATGCGGAACTCTCGATGCCTCGCGTCTTGTCGCCATAAGGCAGGTTCCGGGCGATGGTATCGGTGATCCAGGGCCGTCACCAAACGGAAGGGACTCGCTGACCAGGAGGTTCCCCTTGCTCAACGTAGCAAGGTGACTCTGGGTCGAAATCACGCCGTTCGCACCACGCAATGCCACCACATACACCGCACCAGCCGCGACCGCTGCCACGATCAGCGAGCCGATGGCAATCTGCCTTAGGTGCAGCCGACCTGCGCGATACTGAAGCTGGCCGTACTGCGCGCCAAGTATCAGCAGGCCGACAGCCAAACCTAGTATCGGCCCACGAGAGATCGATGCAAGCAGACCGACCGCGGCCAACACGAGCGCGACGCGTGCCATCGCTACCTGGCGCCCGTCAATGGATGCGCCCCGTGCAAAGGATTACAGCGATCGCGAAGAATAATCCGTTCGTTATCGGATGTCCAAGTGTCGTCGTCGCCCGATGCAGCCCGTCGCTCACTGCTGTTCCTGCATCCAAGCCATAGAGCGAGCCGAACACTGGGTTCCGCTGCAGAACGAACTCAACTGACGCGTACAGGCCGAGGAAAGCACCAACCCGATCCAGCAGGTCACGACGTGATCTTGTGCTCACGCCAACCAGGCATCACAGGGCCGGAATACCGAGCAGAAGCACGCAATCACCGCTCCAAGCCAGACTCGTTGTCGGCACCGAGGATGCCAGAGTTGCGGCAAGTATCCACGTCAGTAGCAGGGCTAGCGGAACCAGGTGTGGCCCGAGCGCTATCGGGTGGTTGCTCCAGATGACTCGAGCGAAGAGAATCACCACGACGACAAGCGCCGGGTTGTAGGCACCGTCATGCGTGTGCGGCAGGTAAGCCGCTGGCACGAGCGCGAACGAGGCCAGTGCGATCGCCGGCAGCAGGTCGAGGTCCACCACGACGAGTATCCAAAGGAACGCTACTCCAGCGCCGACAATCAAAACCTCGGCGCTCCCAAGGACTGCGCCTGCAGCTAGGCCGCAAGTCACCGCGGACAGCACGAGTGACTGTGCCGCTAAGCTGCGAAGACCCATGCTCTACGCGTTCGGGTTATTGCTGTCGTCGCGCGTCATATCGGCTTCGGGAAGCATCCTTGCAAGTAATTCGATCAGCGAGTCGCGCCTGGGGCCCAGAGTATACGTTCGACGCCGTGATGACTACTCGTCGCTAGGGACGCACCGAGGCAATGTATGACTGAGGTCGAGCCCCACGACGATACCATCGCGGACGCAGATCCTCGGCTGCTCTCGAGCAAAGGCGCAACCAGCTGGCAAACCCAAGCCCTCCTTGACGAATCGGATGTAGGGGCGCGAGCTGCTCGAGGCGCCGCGTGGATGGGTATTGGGCGGTTCGTCAGTCAGGCGACATCACTTGTGGTGTTCGTCGTGCTGGGACGGCTCTTATCTCCTCGTGCCTTCGGGCTCGTCGCGTCCGCCAACGCGGTTCTGTGGCTGCTTCGTGCATTGAGCGACCAAGGATTCAGCGCTCTGCTTGTGCAGCGCCCGAAAAGTCTCAAAGGAGGACATTGATACCGCGTTCTGGACCTCGTTGGCTGCGGGGACGATCCTGACATGTGCCGTCGCTGTGGCAGCGCCACTCATCGCTGCCGCATTCGGACAGCCACAGCTGAGACTGATCCTGCAGGTGCTGAGCGTTGTCTTTGTGATCGCAGCGCTGGACTTCCACTCAGAGTGCCCTGTTTAACCGCGCCTTGGAGTTTCGGAAGCAGTCGCTCCGGATCATCGTCGCGAACATCGTTAGTTCGGTCGTAGCGGTCGCGTTAGCGCTCGCCGGCGCTGGTGCCTGGGCGCTCGTCATTCAGACCATCACCCTGGAGGTCGTATCGGTACTGATGCTGTGGGGTCTGGCGAGTTGGCGCCCGTCCTGGTCGTTCTCGACGAGTCGCTTGCGGGAGATGTATCGGCCAGGAATATCGCTCATGGGGAGTCGGCTACTCTTGACGCTGGGCGCGAACGCAGACAACCTCCTCATCGGCATCGTGCTCGGTCCATTCCACTTGGCTTTTACGTGATCGCGTTCCGTGTAATCCTGGTCATAAACGATCTTGCTGGCACGGCCTTCATGCACGTCACTTTGAGCACTTTTGCTCGGCTGAGCACAGGAAATTCTTAACCGCGCGCTCTGCAGAGCATCGTCGCTCCGTAGCTCTCGTCACCTTCCCTGTTTACGCCGCACTAGCGGTGGTGGCACAGCCACTAATCGTCGCGTGCTTGGGTCAAAATGGTCCCCGAGCGCCCCTGTACTCGTCGCGCTAACCCTTGGCGGTTTTGTACAAGCACAGATGAACATTACCTCACAGTATGTGATCGCGCTCGGCAGGATGGGTAATGAGTTTCTCTGGACGGCGGGGTTGATCGTCGCGGAGGTTGCCGGGTTCGCCGTCGCAGTCAACTTCGGCACGGTTCCGGTGGCACTCTCGCTTGGCGTGGTTCTGCTAGCTGCCTGGCCGATACGACTCAGGATGCTCAACCGATGGGGTGGTTTGGGGATCCGAGCCTATTCGTCTCCGTTTCTCCGCATTGGCGCGGCAGCGGGAGTCATGGCAGCCAGCGCGTAGCCGCTGTACGACTTGTCTCGTTGCCGGTTAGTCTGCCAGCCCAACTGACGGTCGAGATCCTGGTTGGCATGATCGTGTACCTCGTGATGACGGCAATCTTGACTCCCGACCTCTTGAGATCTGCGAGATCTCTTGGCGCAACGAACCGGCCTCGTGCGATCGCGTCGCCGTCGCCGTCGCCGTGCTACGGATCGGAACCCCGTTGACGAATCCAGTGCCCGGCTCAGATACCGAACTGGGCCGCGCCGCCATAAGTGGACAAACCGGGGGCTTCCACGCTATCCCCGCGCTCCGCTAGGGGTGATTGCTTAGGCGGCCGCGGCGCCGCGGCCGTGATTGTGGTTCAAGCTAGCCATCGACGCACGACGCATTGTCGTGAAGCTTGCGTCGTACCCATACGCCGTTCCGGTCGCGTTACTCGCCACTACTCGGTAGTGGTAAGTAGTTCCGGGCTTAAAGTGCTCTAGATGCGCGGACGACGCCGTGGGATCCGTACCTGAGCCGGTAGTCAAGCTTTTGGTCCGTGATCCGTAGGCAGTCGTACTTCCGTACTCCCAGTAGTACGTGGTCGGCTCGCCGTTGGGATAGACGCCACCCTGCAGCCAAGCAGACGTGTCCGAGACACGACGCACATAGGTCTTGTTGTCCGCCGGCCCAAACGCGGGCAGCCCAATCCCCGGCGCACCCGTGACGATCTGGCCGGAGATGGAGCCCGCACCCGTGGGGCCGTCGTACCCCTGGCCCGCGAAGCACAGGACCGAGAGCTCACCGGCGCAGTTGCCGCTGCTGCCGGTGGCAGGATCGTTCAGTTCGGCGGCATCGGTGTAGGCCCACTGCGGGGTCGAGCCGTCAACTCCGGTTACCGCCTCAAAGGCCGCCACAAGCGGCGCCGCCAGGCTGGTGCCGCCGCCGTCCATCCAGCCGCCCGCGGCGGAGTCGTAGACGGTGAGGCCGGTGGCGGGGTTGGCGTCGGCGGAGACGTCGGCGTACATCCGGCCGCTGCAGCCGTCGCTGGGCTGGTAGGGCAGTGGCTGCTCCTGGGTGTCACATCCGGCTGACGAGCCGTTCCAGGCCGTCTCGGTCACACCGCGGGGAGTCGGGGAGCTCGAGCTGTCGGGCGCGAGTGTCGTTCCACCCACCGCTGTCACAAACGGCAGAGCAGCGGGATATGCGTCCTCGCCGGCCGGCAGCGCACCGGCGTCACCGGTCGCGGCAACGATCGAAACGCCGGGGGCGCTGAAGTCGGTGAAGGGGTTCTCTGAGTACAGGCCATCGCCACTGATCGACACCTGGTTGGCGCCGGCGCTGATGGCGGCGGTGACGGCCGCTTGCAGGTCCCCCGCGTCGGCGGCGCTCGCCTCGACCAGGTCGATCTTGCAGTTCGGGCAGAGCGCTGAGACGGCCTCGATGTCCATCGACTCCTCCTGCGCCCAGTCTCTCTCAGTCCCCGGAAGCGGTGTGGGCTGGCCCTGTTCGTTCAGCTGCTGGAAGCAGCCGTTGGCGGTGGTGCAGGGTGGCAGGGCGTAGGTCGAGCGAAACTTGTTCAGGTCCGAGGCAGCAGTCGGGTCGTCAAAGACGCCGACGACGGCGACCGTGTCGCCGACCCCGCGATTGGCCGACAGGTATGTCAGGTCGTAGGCCTGCTGCAGGTAGGCGGGGGTCATCTGCTGCGGAGCCGGCTGGCCTATCGAGGCGATCCCTCGCGGTTTCTTCAGGCGCTTGACCTTCGGGTGGATCGGCTTATGGCTGCGCTTGGAGACGAGCACGTCAGCGTCACAGCTGATACGCCCGGGCGCCGCAGTGGAGCAGGCGTTCTGGGCAACCACGCCCTGCGCGGCCCGCGCAGCCGAGGTCGCGTCCCCAGCGACCAGAGCAAAAAACAGGAGGAACAATGCGGCGAGTACAGCCGGCGTCCGTGCCGTAACCATGCTCTCGCATCGGCGCGCCTACGGGAGCCCCGCTACGAAAACCCGTTTTCTGGACGGATTACCGGCCTGTCGGTCCTGAGCCGGCATGTAAGAATCAGCAGATGCCCAGCAGACTGCCGCGGATCACCACGCTCGGAGCCATCGCTGCGCTCGTCGTGGCCGGTGTGGTTGCCGGCGGAGTCGCGGCCGGGGCAGCACAGACACACGATCCGTTCCTGGCGATGAGTGCTGCGAAGCCCGGGAAAGCCGGGGCCGCTGATCCGTCCGGTGTTCCCATGCCGAAGGGCAACCTGCCCGGCTGGAGGCAGGTGTACGCCAACGACTTCACGGTGAACGCTGCCGCGCGGCAGCTTCTCTGGGTGCACGCCAGAGCCCACGCTCGACAAATCGCTCTGCGCCGGACTTCCCGCAGCTGAGCAGAAACTGCTGTGGGCATACCCGCCCAGCTACAAGGACAACTCGGGCCACCCATACAACCCGACCGCCGACCTCAGCATCTCCCACGGCGAGCTCGACGATTACCTGCACGGCGATGCGGCGGCGACGACCGTACCGAAGATCCGCGATGGCAACCGCGGTGACGGGATGGTGGGAGGCGCCTACGTGGTGCGGTTCAGGTCCGATGCGGTCCCGGGCTACAAGGCCGCGTTCCTGCTGTGGCCAGAATCACAGCGCTGGCCCCAGGACGGTGAAATCGACTTCCCAGAAGGCGTCCTGACCCAAGACATCACGGCCAACATGCACTGGCAGGGAGGCACCTCGATCGTCAGTCGCGACTTCTACCCGACGCGTGTCACCTACCCGCACTGGCACACCGCCGTGATCGAGTGGACCCGCAACAAGTGCCAGTTCTTCCTGGACGGCAGGGTCGTGGGCGTCAGCACCGCGCGCATCCCGGATACGCCGATGTACTGGGTCCTCCAGGTGGAGACGATGGGTTCCTCCACGCACTCGGGCCACCTCGACATCGACTGGGCCGTCGCCTACAAGCCCAGCTGAGCCGGGCGACCGACCACTTGAAGCCGAGCCCCTGGCCAGCGGGCCAGGGGCTCGGGAACAGCGCTTGTCAGTCTGCGTTTAGCTCAGATCGCCGTTGGTGCTGGGCTCATCCGTGGGGAGCCCGAGGTCGGCGAACTCATCGGCAAAGCCGAACGAGGAGTCCACGCTGCCGATCTCCTCCAGGTCGGAGAGGTCGGCGTGCAGGCCACCGAAGTCGCCCAGCGTCTCCCCGTCGGAGAGACCGAGCTCGGCGGCCAGATCGTCATGATCGAGCAGGCCGACCTCGTCGATGCCACGGGGCAGCGGCTCGCTCGGCTCGATCTCGATGCGGCGGTAGCGCTTCAGGCCGGTCGCCGCCGGGATCAGCTTGCCGATGATGACGTTCTCCTTGAGGCCGTTCAGGCGGTCGACCTTGCCCTCGAGGGCAGCATCGGTCAGGACCTTGGTGGTCTCCTGGAAGGAGGCCGCCGACAGGAACGAGTCGGTGTTGAGCGATGCCTTGGTGATACCGAGGATGATCTCCTCGGCCTGGGCCTGCTCACCGCCGTTCGCCGCCACCTCAGCGTTGATCCGTGCGTAGTCGTGCCGGTCAACGAACTGGCCGGGCAGGAGCTCCGTGTCGCCCTTCTGGTCGACGCGGACCTTCTTCATCATCTGGCGGACGATCAGCTCGATGTGCTTGTCGTTGATGTCCACGCCCTGGGACTTGTAGACCTCCTGGACCTCACGGACGAGGTACAGCTCGGTCTCCGTCCGCCGCTCCACCTGATCCTTGCCGCCGTGGGCGAGGATCTCGTGCGGGTACAGCGAGCCCTCGTTGAGCGGCTTACCGACCTCCACGTGCTCTCCGTCACGGACGTAGAGCAGCGTGCGGCGCGGGAACGTGTAGCGATGCTCCTCGCCGGCGGAGTCGGTGATCACGACCGTGACCGACTTGTCGGCTGGCTCCATCGACACCGTGCCTGAGACCTCGGCCATGCGCGCCAGGCCCTTCGGCTTGCGGGCCTCGAACAGCTCGACGACGCGCGGCAGGCCGTGCGTGATGTCCGCGCCGGCGACACCGCCGGTGTGGAACGTACGCATCGTCAGCTGCGTACCGGGCTCGCCGATCGACTGAGCCGCGATGATTCCCACCGCGTCGCCGATCTGTGCGATCTTGCCGGTCGCCATCGAGCGGCCATAGCAGGCCTGGCATACGCCGGTCGGGGCCTCGCACTTGAGCACGGAGCGGACCGCAACCCGGATCAGCTCGCCCTTCTCGGTCGCGGCCATGAAGGCCTCGACGAGGGTGGCCAGCTCGGCACGGTCCATCTCGACGCCCTTCTCGACGATCACGGCGCCATCAGGTGCCGTGATCTGCTCAGCCGCGATGCGGCCGACCAGGTTGTCGTTGGGCTCCAAGGTCGGACGCAGACGGCGCGTCTCGGGATCGATCTCCGTCTTGAACACCGAAGAGGAGATGTACTCGCTGGTTCCGCAGTCCTCCTGGCGAATGATCACGTCCTGAGAGACGTCGACGAGACGACGCGTCAGGTAGCCCGAGTCGGCGGTACGCAGCGCCGTGTCGGCCAGACCCTTGCGGGCACCGTGGGTCGAGATGAAGTACTCGAGCACGTCAAGGCCTTCCATGAAGTTGGACTTGATCGGACGCTCGATGATCTCGCCCTTCGGGTTGGCCATCAGGCCGCGCATGCCGGCCAGCTGACGGATCTGCTGGAACGAGCCACGGGCACCCGAGTTGGCCATCATGAAGATCGGGTTGAGCTCGTCGAGGTGATCGACCATGGCCTTGGCAACCTCGTCGGTTGCCTGGTTCCACAGGCTGACGACCGCCTCGTGGCGCTCCTCCTGATCCATCTCGCCGTTGTAGTACTGCGCGTCGATCTCGGCCAGGCGCTCGTCGAACCGAGCCAGGATCTCCGGCTTGGTCGGCGGGGTCTGCACGTCGTTCTTGGAGACGGTCACACCGGCCTGGGTGGCGTAGTGGAAGCCGATCTCCTTGAAGGCGTCCAGCACCTGGCTGATCGACGCGGCCCCGTAGTTCTGCACGAGGTCGTCGACCAGGCGGGTGGTGTCCTTCTTCTTCATCGAGCGGTTGACGAACTCGTACTTCGACGCGTCGAAGTCGTCGCCCATCGCGGTCTCAACCGCGCGCTCGATCTTGTCGTTGTAGATGATCCGGCCGACGGTCGTGAGCACGTGTCCGCGATCAGACTCGCGCGGACGGTACTCGGCGATGTCGTGCAGAGCCACCACGCCGTGCTCGTAGGACCACTCCGCCTCCTGGGCGGTGCGGAACACGTGCGGACGCGGCTGGTAGGTCGCCGGGTCGATCTTTAGGAGCTCCTCCTCGTCGGGCCCGTAGGTCAGGTAGTAGGCGCCGAGCACCATGTCCTGAGCGGGGACCGCGAGCGGCGCGCCGTGCGCCGGGGAGAGGATGTTGTTCGCCGACAGCATCAGGATCCGGGCCTCCGCCTGCGCTTCCGCGCTGAGCGGGAGGTGGACCGCCATCTGATCGCCGTCGAAGTCCGCGTTGAACGCGTGGCAGACCAGCGGGTGGACCTGGATCGCCTTGCCCTCGACCAGCACCGGCTCGAACGCCTGGATGCCCAGACGGTGGAGCGTCGGCGCGCGGTTGAGCAGCACGGGATGCTCGTGGATGACCTCCTCGAGCACGTCCCAGACCTCCGGGATCATCGAGTCGACCATCTTCTTGGCTGCCTTGATGTTCTGCGCGGACTTGCGCTCGACGAGGCGGGCCATGATGAACGGCTTGAAGAGCTCGAGCGCCATCAGCTTCGGCAGCCCGCACTGGTGCAGCTTGAGCCACGGACCCGACACGATCACCGAGCGGCCCGAGTAGTCGACGCGCTTACCAAGCAGGTTCTGGCGGAAGCGCCCCTGCTTGCCCTTGAGCATGTCGCTCAGGGACTTCAGCGGGCGGTTGCCCGGCCCAGTGACCGGGCGGCCACGACGACCGTTGTCAAACAGCGCGTCGACGGCCTCCTGCAACATGCGCTTCTCGTTGTTGACGATGATCTCCGGCGCGCCGAGGTCGAGCAGCCGCTTGAGGCGGTTGTTGCGGTTGATCACACGGCGGTAGAGGTCGTTCAGGTCGGAGGTCGCAAAGCGGCCACCGTCGAGCTGCACCATCGGGCGCAGTTCCGGCGGGATCACCGGGACTGCCTCGAGGACCATCATCTCCGGCTTGTTGCCCGAATTCAGGAACGCTGTGACGACCTTGAGGCGCTTGACCGCGCGAGCCTGCTTCTGGCCCTTGGCGGTCTTGACCTGATCCTGGAGGTCCGCCGCCTCGGCCTCGAGGTCGACCTGCTGAAGCAGGTCGCGCACGGCCTCGGCGCCCATGCCGCCACGGAAGTACTCACCGAAACCATACGGCGAGCCGAAGCGGTCCTTGAGCTCACGGAACAGCGTCTCGTCGTTGACGACGTCCTTGGGCTTCATCGACTTGAACAGGTCCCAGACCTGGCGCATGCGCTCAGCCGCATCCTCCATGTAGGCCTCGGTGTCGTCGATGTCGGCCTGCATGCTCTTGCGCACGTCCTTGAGGAGCTTCTCGCGCTCCTCCTCGGACAGCTTGGCCACGTTGACGTCCAGCGAGTCGGCCCACAGATGATCGTCATCGGAGAAGTCCCGCGACGTCTTGGCGCTCTGCAGAAACTCGACGCGACGCTCGAGTGACTCCTTGAGCTCGAGCATGCGCTCTTCCTTCTCGGCGGCGTAGCTGTCGAGCGTCTTGTTGACCTCACCCTCGAGGCTGTCCACGTCACGTGCACGCGCCTCGTCGTCGACCCAGGTCACCATCGAAGCGGCGAAGTACAGAACCTTCTCCAGCTCCTTCGGGGCCATGTCCAGCAGGTAGCCGATGCGGCTCGGGACGCCCTTGAAGAACCAGATGTGGCTGACCGGCGCCGCCAGGTCGATGTGGCCCATGCGCTCACGGCGGACCTTCGAGCGCGTGACCTCAACGCCGCAGCGCTCGCAGACGATGCCCTTGTAGCGGACGCGCTTGTACTTACCGCAGTAGCACTCCCAGTCCTTGGTCGGACCGAAGATGCGCTCGCAGAAGAGGCCGTCCTTCTCCGGCTTCAGCGTGCGGTAGTTGATCGTTTCCGGCTTTGTGACCTCGCCCGAGCTCCAGGAGCGAATCTGCTTGCTGGAGGCGAGGCCAATCTCGATTGCGTCGAAGTTATTGATGTCAATCAAAGGAAATTCCTTTCACGTTGCGGCTGGGGGCCCGCTGGCCCCCAGCTGCGATCGGCGCTGTGCGCCCTAGGCCTCGTCTTCTTCCAGAACACCTTCAGCCTCGCCCGGCCCGACGTCCGCAGCGAGCATCGGATCGGTGGCAGTGGCAAAGTCCTCGGCCTCGACGTCCTCGCCCGACTCCAGGTCCGATTCCTCCTCCTCGACCTCTTCGGCCGAGGCCTCGCCGGTCTCGCCCTCGTGCTCGATCGTCTCGTCGGCGGCGGCGCCGTCGGTGCTGCGCACGCCGCTCAGATCGATACCGAGCTCCTCGGCGGCACGCAGGAGGTCATCGTCCTCCTCGCGCATCTCAGCCCGCTCGCCCTCCTCGGAGACGACGTTGACGTCGAGCGCCAGCGACTGCATCTCCTTCAGCAGGACCTTGAACGACTCGGGGATCGACGGCTCGGCGATGTTCTCACCCTTGACGATCGCCTCGTATGCCTTGACGCGCCCGACCGTGTCGTCGGACTTGATCGTGAGCATCTCCTGCAGCGTGTAGGCGGCACCGTAGGCCTCGAGTGCCCACACCTCCATCTCGCCGAAGCGCTGGCCACCGAACTGCGCCTTGCCGCCCAGCGGCTGCTGGGTGACGAGGCTGTAGGGGCCGGTCGAACGCGCGTGGATCTTGTCGTCGACCAGGTGGTGGAGCTTCAGGATGTACATGCAGCCGACCGTCACGGGCTGGGCAAACGGCTGGCCCGTACGACCGTTGAACAGCTGCACCTTGCCTGTCGCCTGCTCGCCGACGCGGCGCTTCTCATCCACGTCCATGCGGACGCGGCCGCCGCCGGCGATGTGCTCCTTCTCCCACTGCACCAGGGCGTGGTCCACGTCCTGGACAGCGGCTCCGTCGAACACCGGCGTGGAGACGTACACCTTCGGCTTGGCACCGTCGACGCCATTGCGGGCGACCTGACGGCGCGTCGCGTTCTTGCCACGATCGATGTCCGAGTCGTACCAGCCGTTGAGCGCAACCCAACCGAGGTGCGTCTCCAGGATCTGACCCAGGTTCATACGGCTCGGCACGCCGAGCGGGTTGAGGATCACGTCGACCGGGGTGCCGTCCTCGAGGAACGGCATGTCCTGGATGTCGACGATCTTGGAGATGACGCCCTTGTTGCCGTGGCGGCCGGCGAGCTTGTCGCCCTCCGAGATCTTGCGCTTCTTGGCGACGAACACGCGCACCAGGTCGTTGACGCCCGGCGGCAGGTCGTCGCCGTCGTCGCGGCTGAAGGTCTTGACGTCGATCACGACGCCGCCCTCACCGTGCGGAACCTTGAGGCTGGTGTCACGGACCTCACGCGCCTTCTCCTTGAAGATCGCGCGGATCAGCTTCTCCTCCGCCGTCAGCTCGGTCTCGCCCTTGGGCGTGACCTTGCCGACGAGCAGGTCGCCGGACTGGACCTCGGCGCCGATGCGGACGATGCCGCGGTCGTCGAGGTTGCGCAGCGACTCCTCGGAGCGGTTCGGGATGTCGCGGGTGATCTCCTCGTCGCCGAGCTTGGTCGTGCGGGCGTCGATCTCGTACTCCTCGATGTGGATCGAGGTGAGCTCGTCGTCCTGCACGAGGCGCTTGGACAGGATGATCGCGTCCTCGAAGTTGTAACCCTCCCAGGACATGAAGGCGACCATCAGGTTCTTGCCGAGCGCCATCTCGCCCTGATCGCTCGCGGCGCCGTCGGCGAGCACGGTGCCCTCGACGACGTTCGCGCCGACGTCGATGATCGGCTTCTGATGGATCAGCGTGGCCTGGTTGGAACGCATGAACTTGTTGAGCGCGTACTCGTCCTGGCCGCCGTCCTTCTTGTCGACGACGATCTTCTCGGCGTCGACGTAGGAGACCACACCGTTGCTCCTGGCCAGCACCACGTCGCCGGTGTCGATCGCGGCGCGGTACTCCATGCCGGTGCCGACCAGCGGCGCGTCTGCGACGAGCAGCGGCACCGCCTGGCGCTGCATGTTCGAACCCATCAGCGCGCGGTTGGCGTCGTCATGCTCGAGGAACGGGATCATCGCCGTCGCGACCGACCAGACCTGCTGCGGCGAGACGTCGATCAGGTCGACCTCCTTGGCGCCGACCGTCACGTACTGCCCGGCCTGCGTGCGGCAGAGGATCTCATCGCCCTGGAGCTTGCCCTTGGCATCGACAGGCGTGTTGGCCTGCGCGATCTTGAGGTCCTCCTCCTGGTTGGCGTCGATGTGGATGACCTCGTCGGTGAGGACACCGTTCTTGACCACCCGGTAGGGGCTCGTGACGAACCCGTGCTCGGAGATCTCGGCGTACGAGGAGAGCGAGCCGATCAGGCCGATGTTCGGGCCCTCGGGGGTCTCGATCGGGCACATGCGACCGTAATGCGTCGGGTGCACGTCGCGAACCTCGATCGGTGCGCGCTCACGCGTGAGGCCGCCGGCACCGAGTGCCGACAGACGGCGGCGGTGGGTCAGACCGGACAGCGAGTTGGTCTGGTCCATGAACTGGCTGAGCTGCGAGCTGCCGAAGAACTCCTTCAGCGCGGCGACGACCGGGCGGATGTTGACGATCGTCTGAGGCGTGATCGTGTCGGAGTCCTCGGTGGTGAGGCGCTCGCGCACGACGCGCTCCATGCGGTAGAGACCGATCCGGAAGGCCTCCTGGATCAGCTCGCCAACCGTGCGCAGACGGCGGTTGCCGAAGTGCTCGTACTCGTCGAGGTGATCGACGATCGGGTCACGCGGCATGTCAGATGCCTCAGCCGCGTAATCCTTGGTCTCGTTCTCCGGCTCCTCGGACATACCGAGCAGACGGGGAAGCGATACGAGCTCCTTGACCAGCGCGACGATGTCGTCGTGGGTCAGGGTGCGGGTATCGAGGTCGATGTCCAGGTTCAGGCGGCTGTTCAGCTTGTAACGACCGACGCGGGTGAGGTCGTAGCGCTTGGGGTCGAAGAACAGCTGGTTGAGCAGTGAGCGCGCAGCGTCGATCGACGGCGGCTCGCCCGGACGCTGCTTCTTGAACAGCTCGATCAGCGACCCTTCCTCGGTGCGAGTCACCTCGGTGTCGGCGTCCAGCGTCAGGCGGATGTACAGCGAGTTGTCGAAGAGGTTGAGGATCTCTTCGTCAGACGCGTAGCCCATCGCGCGGAGCAGAACGGTGACCGGCAGCTTGCGCTTGCGGTCGATGCGGACGTAGACGCGGCCCTTCTTGTCGATCTCGAGCTCCAGCCACGAGCCACGAGCCGGCATCAGGTTGGCGATGAAGACCTGCTTTTCGCGGTCCTTGGGCTCCATCACGTAGGCGCCAGGCGAACGCACGAGCTGCGTGACGACGACGCGCTCAGTGCCGTTGATGATGAACGTGCCGCGCTCGGTCATCCAGGGGAAGTCGCCCATGAAGACCGACTGCTCCCGGATCTCGCCGGTCTCGCGGTTGATGAAGGCGACGGTGACGGTCAGCGGGCGCGCGTAGGTCAGATCCTTCTCGCGACACTGCTCGATGTTCGCGATCGGCTCGTCGAACTGGAATTCGCCGAACTGAACGGCGAGGTTGCCGGTGTAATCCTCGATCGGCGAAACGTCGTCGATCGTCTCGCGCAGACCGCCGGTCTCGGGGTCTGTGAGCCACTCGAAGGAGCGGCGCTGGATGTCAATGAGGTTGGGGACTTCGAGAACCTGGTTCAGACGCGCAAAACTCCGGCGCGTCCGGGGGGCTTCAGCGGTTGCCAAGACGGCGACTCCTCGGGCCGATGGGGGAAGACGTGAGAGGGCGCGGTATGTGCCCTTCAGAGGCCCATTACGCGCGGACTAGCAAAGATAGCACAGGCAAGCGACGCCCTGCGCAGGGGCTGTCGGCTCTCACGGACCCCGTCCGAGGCGACCGCGTATGTGGCGCGGCGCCGTGCATTGGACGGCTACGACTATTGGCCGACGCGGGAAGTGTAGGAGGTCGCACGCGAACTGGCAACTCCCGGGCAGCCGGGACCGGGGTCGCGCGGGGCTGCGCTCGCCAAGCATGCTGAAAGTGACAAAACTCGCGGCGCTCGTTCGAATGTGTTCCAAAGTGCGCGAAAACGTGCCGCTCGGAGCAATGCTGCGACGCCCCGGGGTGATTTGTTACTTCGAGCAGGTCGGGCCAGCCAACCACGATGCCGCGAGCGCGACGATCGGGGTCAGCACGCTCGACAGCCCGACCGCCGACGATCTACCGCTGAGGGTCTGGAACTCGACAAGCGGTCCGCCTTTCACCTAAGGTGCCCGCCGTGGTTGTCACAACGTCGTCTCCCCGCGCGCATGAGGAGCAGGCACGTGGCCTGTATGCGCGCGGCGCACTCGCCAGCGCGGTACTGCTGCTTCTGGTGATCGCCGAGCGCTGGTTGCTCTCGCTTCACACGTTCCCCGGTGACCGCTGGGCGGCGAACCTGGGCACGCAGCTGGTGATGACACACAGACCGTCGCTCGTGTGGGAGATCACGCGCGTCTACCAGCAGATCGGCCGGCCGCTCGTCGCCATCGGTGAGGTCTTGGTGATCGCCACGTGGCTATGGCGCTCCGCCGGCCGCCGGGAAACACAGGGGCTCCCGATCGTGCTGCTGGCATCGGCCAGCTGCGGCCTGATCAAGGTCATCTGCGGCCCGACGCCGCTGTGGATGGCGCTCTCGCATCACGTCGGGACGAACTTCCCGAGCGGCGTTGTCACCTTCATGACCGCAACGGTCGGCTACGTGGCCCTCGTTGCCCGGCGGCAGGGGCGGAGGGTCGTGCCGCTGCTCCTGCTCGCGGCGATCGCCGGCGCCGGCCCTGCACGCGTGCTCGGCGGCCAGCACCTGCTGAGTGACGTGATCGGCGGTTACATGCTCGGAGCCGCCTGGCTGCTGGCCGCGCACACCTACCTGGTCGGCCGCGGCCGCAGGACTGGCCACGAGACGCAGTGGCGCATCGCCACCGCCAGCGGTGCCGACATAGCCACGGCGAGCCCCAGCCCCGATCAGGTGATGCAGTCCGTCTGACCTACCCTGAGCAGCTTGATCGTTCCGCTGGTACTGCTGCTACTCGTCGTCGCCCTGCATCTGTGGCTCGTGTGGGTGGGCGCGCTTCCGGGCGACCACTGGGCGCTCGGGCAGAAGTTGACGCCACATCCACTGCTCATCCGTGGTTATGCGGACTTCTTCCAGGTACTCGGCGACCCCGGAATAGTCATCCCGCTCCTGGCCGTGGCGCTGTTCGTCTTACTCAGCCGCAACATGCGCGCCGAGGCCGTGGGGCTGCTCATTGCCTACTGCGCCGTGCCGCTGAATGAGGCGTTCAAGCTCGCGCTCGGACCGAGCCCGCTCTGGGTGGCCGCCCACCAGCCCGGCCATAACTACCCGAGCGGCCTGGTGGCGTTCACTACGGCCGTGTTCGGCTTCCTCGGCCTCGTCGCGTGGCGCCACCAGCGCACGTGGATATCCGCCACCGCGCTGCTCCTGGTCGTGGCTTCCGGGCCCGCGCGGGTGGTGACCGGCATCCACCTGGTCAGCGACGTGATTGCCGGGTATTTGTTGGGCGGCGCGATACTGCTGCTGGCCTGGAGACTGAGACTCGACCGTTCACCGGAGGACACTCGATGGAATATCGCCAGCTTGGAAGCTCTGGTCTCAAGATCTCGTCGCTGACGCTCGGAACGATGACGTTCGGCGGCGGCGGCAAGTTCGCCAACGTCGGAACGACCGACGTTCAGGGAGCCCGACGCCAGATCGAAATGTGCCGCGATGCCGGGATCACTCTGATCGACACCGCCGACGTGTACTCGGCGGGCGGGTCGGAGGAGATCGTCGGTGAGGCGCTCGAGGGACGCCGCGATGACTTCCTGCTCGCCACGAAGGTGCGCTTTGCGATGGGCGATGACCCCAACATGGAGGGTCTCTCCCGTCACCACATAATCGAAGGTTGCGAGGCGAGCCTGCGGCGTCTGCGCACCGACCACATCGATCTCTACCAGGTGCATGAGTGGGACGGGCTGACCCCGCTCGAGGAGACCCTGAGCGCACTCGAGCAGCTGGTCGTCTCCGGCAAGGTGCGCTACATCGGCGTGAGCAATTACTCCGGCTGGCAGTTGATGAAGGCCCTGGGCGTGTCTGAGCGCGACAGGCTCCCGCGCTTCGTCAGCCAGCAGATCTACTACTCGCTGCAGGAACGGTCCGCCGAGTATGAGCTGCTGCCCCTGGGCGTCGACCAGGGTCTCGGCACGCTCGTCTGGAGCCCGCTGGCCGGCGGCCTGCTGTCCGGCAAGTACCGCCGCGACCAGCCGCCGCCCGAAGGCTCGCGCCACGTGACCGATTGGAACGAGCCGCCGGTCTACGACGAGGACAAGCTCTACGACACGATCGAGGTTCTGGTTCAGATTGCAGACGGCCACGGCGTGTCCGCCGCCCAGGTCGCACTGGCCTGGCTGCTCACCCGACCGAGCGTGGCCTCGATCGTGGTCGGCGCCCGCACCGACGAGCAGTTGGCAGACAACCTCCGCGCCGCCGAGCTCACCCTCACCGACGAGGAGATTCGGAGGCTGGAGGAGATCAGCCGGCCGCCCCTGATCTATCCATACTGGCATCAGCGCGCATCGGCGGCGTCGCGCTTCAGCGCGGCTGATCTGGCGCTGCAGGCTCCATTTCTGGACTCGTAGGAAGCCCGGCGGGCGGCGGGCCGCCACCGCGACGACCGAGATACTCATAGACCCGAGCCTGGTAGGGAACCACCGGGATCACGCCACCGGAGAAGGCGGAAAGCCCCACGCCGGCAACCCGCCCGCGCGCCGACTCGAGCTCGTCGCCGACGGCCAGCGGTTGGGCCGTGATGGCCACGATCCAGACCTCGTCCGGGCCGGGACCGAGCCGCCAGTGGTCACCTGGCGGCAGCGTGGCGGTGCCGGCGAAGCTCGCGTCCTCCCAGGCGTAGCCCCAATCGCTCAACACCCGCGAGATCGCGGTGCGCAGCCGTCCGGGGACAGCGCCGAGCGGAACGATCGACTGCAGGATCGGTACGGCTGGTGAGTTGTCGTGCCTGGCCACCGCCGCCCACTGTAGGACCGGATGGCCGACCTATCGATGGTCTTTGCGTCGATACACGGTGCTCGTCTTGCCCTGGCCGCCCTGCTGGATCGTGAATTCTTTCTGAGCCAGCGCGCGAAGCGCTTTACGCACCGTCGGCTCCTTCAGACCGGTTGCCGCTGCGAGCTGGACGGCTGATTGTGGTCCGCGCACCAACGCGGCGTAGACGGCTCGTTGGCTGTCATTGAGGTTATCCAAGAGTTGGGCGCTTACCGTGAGTGGCGCGTTCCTGAGAATGGCGGTGAACCGGAGGCTGTTGTCATGGAACTGTGGAGGCTGCAAACCCTCAGCACTCATGAGATCCAGGATCCTCGGTATGCCCGAAGCCAAGACCTCAACGACGCGAGCCCCGTCTTCTGAACGGGCGTAACGGCACAGTTCGACAAGACGCGCGTTGCGCGCGGACGTGGTGCCGCGAATACCGAGGCGAGCGAGGGTTATTCCGTAAAGACCTCCCGGGTTGGTAACGCGCAGCGAGGTCGGTGCTAGACGAACTTCAACGGCCTCGCCCCGTGACCACTCATCAAGGTCGCGATGAACCAGAGCGTTACTGATCAGTTCGCGGAAACCTTCGAGCGGGTATTCCCACCGATCCCGGACTGCGCCGCTGTCGTCCGGTACGGTCCGCCGGCGGAAGACCTTCCGAGCCCAGTTGAGCGCGCCGTCGAGCATCAGTGGGATCGGGCCGGTCAGCGTCGTGGTTTCAGCTGCTCGAATAGCGGAGTCATCTTCGGACTCAACGCTCATGTTGATGACGAAACGAGGCAGGAACTGCTGGGGGTGCTTGCCCAGCGTTAACAGCCCCCCTGTCGAGAGGCTGCCGTCTTCGGTGGTGATGCCGGCACGGAAAAGAAGCTCCTCACCGTCGAAACGCCCTAGCCCATCAGGGTCGAGGCTCTTGACCATGGCGGCCCAGAGCGCCAACAAGGCGGGATCCAGGTCGGACGTGCGTGAGCCGAGCACCGGCCGTTGATCAAAGTCTGGATGAGCGCGTTGAGCCAGAAACGCCTGCTCTTCAAGGCTGGACATGGGAAAGTCTCCATCCCAGCCCCGTACCCACGCCTGGCCGCTGGACTGCACGCGACACGGTTTTGCTGACGCCGCGGTGGCTGCGACCTTCGCCACGATCACCGGCTTGCCGTCAAGCTCGGCGTCGGTGAATGTCAACTGCACCGGTGGTAGGCAAGCCCGCGCTTTGGTGGCGAGCCCCTGCTTTAGAGCGGCGGGATCCGCTAGCCCGACCGGTGTGAACCCAGCGTGCTCGTCGAGGCCGAGGATGATCCATCCGCCCTCGGGGAGATTGGAGATCCCGCATATGCTGTGGGTCAGAGACGGCGAGAGCCCACCAACGGACGACTTGACCTCGATGTCATCGGTGTCCCCTCCGGCAGAGCGCAGACGCTCGACAAGCCTGTCCAGAAGTTCGGAGTTGCTGAGCATGGACCAAATGTAACGCATTGCCGTTACATTTCGTTACATTTCGCGGCTGCGGATCGCACGCGAGAGTCGAACCCGCGACCCCTTAACCAGTGAGGGCGGCCCCGCTGGGCCGCCCCCACTACCAAAACCGCACCGGTTGACGCGTCGAGTTACTTGTACTCGACGCTTGCGCCGGCCTCTTCGAGCTCAGCCTTGAGCTTGTCGGCCTCGTCCTTCTCGATGCCCTCCTTGACGGCCTTCGGCGCGTTGTCGACCAGATCCTTGGCCTCCTTCAGACCGAGACCGGTGGCCGCACGGACGACCTTGATGACCTGGATCTTCTTGTCGCCGGCGCCGGTGAGAATCACGTCCACGGTGCTCGAGCCCTCTTCCTCGCCGGCATCGCCGGCCGGAGCGGCGGCGGCCGGAGCGGCAGCGGCTACGGCAGCGGCGGAGACGCCGAAGGCCTCCTCGAGCGCCTTGATGCGCTCGGACAGCTCCAGGACCGAAATCCCCTTGAGCTCGTCAATCCATTCTTCAGTGGTAGGCATGTCTTTCTCCTGGTGTGACTTGTCAGTTGTCAGATGCCGCTGCGTCATCCGCGGCGGCCTCAGTCTCGGAATCTGCAGCCGGAGCAGCTTCGGCTTCGGCTTCTGCAGCCGGAGCAGGATCGGCCTCGGCTTCTGCAGCCGGAGCAGCTTCGGCCTCGGCTTCTGCAGCCGGAGCCGCTTCGGCCTCAGCGGTGTCGCCTGTCTCAGCCTCGGAGGTCTCGTCACTCCCGGCGGCCTCATCGGAAGCCGGTGCGGCCTCGTCGGAAGCCGGTGCGGCCTCGTCGGAAGCCGGTGCGGCCTCGGCCTCCACAGCCGGTGCCGGCGCTTCCGAGGTTCCGGATACGAGACCCTGGTCCCGGATCTGGCCAAGCTGAATCGCAACCCCGGCGATGAGGGCGTTGAGGGTACGCGCCAACCCCGTGAGCGGAGCAGCGATGGTGCCGACCAGCTGTGCGTTGAGGACGGCCCGCGTAGGCAACTTCGCGATCGCCTCGACGTCGGCGGCGCTCAGCAACGAGCCGCCCAGAATGCCGCCCTTGAACTCAAGCGGCCCGCGCAGCGCGCGCGCCGTATCGCTCAGGACCTTCGCAGCCGCTGCCGCGTCGCCCTTGACCAGCGCAAGCGCGGTGGGACCGATCAGCATCGGCTTGATGTCGGCGACGCCGGCCTGGTCGGCCGCACGCTCCGACAGCGAGTTCTTGGCGACCCGCAGCTTGGTGTCCGTGGGACGCAGCTTTTCACGCAGCTCAGCGATCTGGGCCACCGTGATGCCTCGATAGTCCAGCGCGAAGATCGCGTCAGAGCTACCGAGCTCGTCGGCGATCTGATCGATCACTGCTGCTTTCTCTTCTCGGTTCATAGTCTCGCTCTCTACGAAGAACGCCCGCTGCACAGGCGGGCGTCGAGAGCAAGCGACCGAGGCAAGGTCAACCTGCGCTTCGAGGCTCCACCTGCTCAGGACTTATGCGCGAAGGCTGCCGGAGGTCTTGGGCGTCGTCTCTTGTGGGCCCGAGTGTAGCCGCTGTCGGCCGCAGAGCAGCTTCTGCATTATTTTCTGCTGCGCGTGGCAAAGCACGTGTGGCACGGTACGATGACCGCCTGTGCTTGACCTAGGGACGGGACAACAGCGCGGAGACGGGGCTATCTCCGCGAGTGCATATTCAGGGGAAGTTCCTCAGGAACCGCGGCCGGAGATCATCTTCAGGCGACGCGTCAGCCTGCGGTCCGCCGTGCGCGAGGTCTGGGGCTTCCGTGAGCTGCTGATCACGCTGATCGAGCGCGACCTGCGCGTGCGCTACAAGCAGGCGGCACTCGGCCTCGGCTGGGCAGTGATCTCACCTGTGGTGGAGATGATCGCCTTCACCGTTCTGTTCACGAAGGTCACCCACATCCGCGGGATCCCGGCGGGCGTTCCGTACGTCCTGTTCTCATACCTCGGACTGATTCCCTGGTCGTTCTTCTCCTCTGCGGTCAGCGGCGGCGCCTCCAGCCTTACCAGCCAGACACCGCTCTTGAACAAGCTCTACTGCCCGCGTGAGGTGTTCCCGCTGGCAGCCATGGGCGACGCATGCTTCGACGCGCTGATCGCGTCGGCGATTCTGCTGGTTCTGTTCCCGATCTGCGACTTCGCACCCAAGGTCGAGACGCTGTGGTTCCCGATCATCCTGCTGCCCATGTTCATGATGTCGCTCGGAATCGCGCTGCTGACCTCAGTGATCACCGTCTATGTGCGCGACTTTGCCCAGATAGTGCCGATGGTCATCCAGATCGGGTTGTTTGCGACTCCCGTCGCTTATCCCCTGGATCAGCTGATCCACAACCCCACGTTGCAACTCGTCTACTCGGCGATCAACCCGCTCGCGCCGGTGCTGGATTCACTCAGACGCACGGTGCTTCAGGGGCTGCAACCTGACTGGCCGGCGTTGGCCATCGGTGGAGCATCGGCGTTCCTGATGATGACCGTGGGCTACATGTTCTTCAAGCGGATGGAGACGGGCATTGCCGACGTTGCCTAAGGGATCCGTCGAGGCCAGCGAGATCTGGAAGCGCTTCCGCGCCGACGACCGGCCCACGTACCTGGCGGACCAGATCGGGGCAGTCAAGGACCGCATCACCAAGGGATCCATCCCGCGCTGGCGTTGGGTGCTCGCCGACGTGGACTTCCGAGCCGAGCCCGGGCAGTCCTGGGGGCTGATCGGCGCCAACGGCGCGGGCAAGTCGACGCTGCTGAAGATGCTCACGCGCGTGATGTACCCGACGGCCGGGCACGTCTCGGTGGAGGGTCGCGTCGGAGCGCTGATCGAGGTTCGCGCCGGAATCTCACCGCTGCTCACCGGCCGCGAGAACATCTTCTTGACCGGATCGATCATGGGACTGAAGCGGAACGAGGTGGCCAAACGCTTCGATGACATTGTCACGTTTGCCAACCTCGAGGCGGCGGTCGACCGCCAGGTCAAGTACTACTCGAGCGGCATGCAGATGCGGCTCGGGTTCGGCGTGGCCGCGTTCCTCTCCCCCGACGTGCTGCTCGTCGACGAGGTGCTCGCCGTCGGCGACGCCACCTTCCAGCAGCGCTGCCTCGAGCGGATCAGGACGGTCCTGCACGAGGGCGCGACGCTGGTCTTTGTCTCCCACGACCTGGCCGCGGTCGAGGCCTCGTGCGAAAACGGTGTCTGGCTGGCAGGCGGGAGGATTCAGAAGAGCGGTCCGATCCGCGAGGTCCTGGCCGCATACCGCGCCGCGGTCGAGGGCGAGGCCGCCGATGCCAAGCCCGAGATCTCCGGCCTCATCAAGGTCCGGAACGTGGAAGCGTCAGGGCCCGAGGGTGAGCTCGCCAGGACCGGCGGGCCGCTGGACGTATCGATGACGATCGAGTCGCCGGAGGAGCACCGGGCTTGGATCTACCTCGGAATCACCGAGGGCGCCGCGACGCCGATCTTCCTCGTCAACCCTGGCCGCGAGCACATGTTGCAGCCGGGCTCAACCGAGCTGAAGATGCAGATTCCGGCGTTACCGCTGCCGGCGGGCCGCTTCTACCTGTGGGGCGGGATCTACAAGAACTGGACCAACGGCGTGCCGCTGATCGACTGGCAGCCGCTGACCCGGTTCGACGTCTACGGGCCTGAGCTCGATGCCGCCCCGAAGGCCGTCGTGCGGCTCTCATCGCTGCACGTCGACTCCGATTGGGACTTCGCCGGGCGCTGACGCGCAGCGCCGAGCTCGTTCTACGACTCGGTGGGGCCGTTGGCCTCGAGGAACTGACGTAGACGACTTGCCACCGCGTCGACGTTGGGTCGCCGCAGATGGGTCTCGTGGCTGCCCGACGCCTCGAAGATCTCAAGCCGGTCCACGTGCTTACCCCACCCAAAGGTGCGATCCACGAGCCTCTTGGTCGGATCGTTCAAGGTCGCTTCGGCCTGCACCAGCAGCGCTGGACCCGGGTAGGCAGAGAACCGGTAGTGCCGTGCGGCACCGGAGAAGATCTCCCTCCGGAACCCGCGCAGCCGATCCATCTCGGAGGGCTCGTTGACCGGACGCCCGAGCCGCCGGTTGACCGCGTTGATGGTCAGACGCACATGGCGCCTGGCCCAGCGCCGGGTCCGGCGAGCCTTCTTGCGCGCCCACGGGAGCTTGACGGCGCCGCCCAGGAGACTCTCCAAAAGGATCAGGGGTCCGGCCTCGCCGCTTTCCGTCAGCTGCTGAGCCATCTCGTAGGCCACGATCCCGCCGAAGCAGAAGCCGACGATCTGGTACGGGCCGACGGGCTGCTTCTCGCGCATCGCCTCGATGTAGGCCGAGGCCAGCTGCTCCACGGTGATCTTGGTCGAGCCGTGTCCGTTGCCGCCCAAATCGGCGAAGAGCTCCCGCTCGACGGGCAGGAACATCCCGTACACCGGCCTGTCTGGTCCAAGCGCGTCGGCGAGCTGCTGATAGACGTGAACCCCGCACACGCAGAACACCGGATTGCCGGTGTCGTCGCCCTGGAGCTGCAGGACCGTGTCCTCGGCGACGTCCCAGCCACCGGCATGCAGCTCGGCCGCGAGGCCGCGGATCGTGCGGTTGCGGAACAGCATGGAAAGGGTGCATGACCGCTTGAGGTCGTCCTGCACCCTCTGCACCAGGCGCACGGCCAGCAGCGAGTGGCCGCCGAGGGCGAAGAAATCGTCGTCGACGCCCACACGATCCACCTCGAGAAGCTCCATCCACAGCGCGGCGAGCTGCTGCTCGAGCTCGTCCGTGGGCGCCACGTAGTCGGAGGTCGCGCGGGCGTCCAGGTCGGGCGCGGGAAGGGCGGGGCGATCGACCTTGCCGTTCGGGTTCAGGGGGAAGGCCTCAAGCGCCACAAACGCGCTGGGCACCATGTACTCGGGAAGGCTCCGCTGCAGAAGGTCGCGCAGCTCGGACGCTGCGGGCGCCGGATTCGAACCCACGACGTAGGCGACGAGCTGGCCCTCGCCACCACCGTCGGCGCGCGCGACGACCAGCGCCTCGCGGACCTGCGGATGCTTGCGCAGGGCCTCCTCGACCTCACCCGGCTCGATGCGGTAGCCCCGGACCTTGAACTGATGGTCGAAACGGCCAAGGAACTCGACCACGCCGTCGGCGTGATAGCGCGCCAGATCGCCTGTGCGGTAGAGCCGCGAACCCGGCTCCTGGCTGAACGGGTCGGGGACGAAGCGCTCGTCGGTCAGCTCCGGGCGGTGCAGATAGCCCTGGGCCACGGCCACGCCGCCGAGGCAGAGCTCACCGGCCACGCCAACCGGCACAGGCTGGAGGTGCCGGTCGAGCACGTGCACCTTGGCGTTGGCGATCGGACGGCCGATCGGCGGCAGCGCCGGCCAGAGGTCCGGTCGCTCGTCCAGCGGCAGCGTGGTGACCACATGGCTCTCGGTCGGGCCGTACTGGTTGGTGAGCCGGCAGTCGGGGTGGCGAGCGAAGAAGCGGCGAATCGACGGTGTCGCTTTCAGCTGCTCACCGGCCGTCATCACCTCGCGCAGGTCGGGCACCGAGAGCTCCTGCTGCTCGGCGGTCTCACAGAGGCTCTGAAGCCCCACGAAGGGGATGAACAAGCGCTGGACCTGCTTGGTGCGCAGCAACTGCAGCAGCGCCTGCGGATCGCGACGATCGCCCTCGGTCAGCAACTGCAGCGCTCCGCCCGAGCACAACGTCGAGAACAACTCCTGGAAGGCCACGTCGAAGCTCAGCGAGGCGAACTGGAGTGTCCTTGCCGGCCCGGGCGGGGAGAAGTTCTCGAGCTGCCAGGTGATCAGGTTGGCCAGGGGCCGGTGGCCCATTGCGACGCCCTTCGGCCGGCCCGTCGAGCCCGACGTATAGATGACGTAGGCCAGATCGTCGAGTCCGACACCCGAGCGGGGCGGTTCCTCGGCGGGGAAACGCTCGAGGTCCAGGTCGACGTCCAGGCAGACGACCTGGGCGGAGTGCTCGGGCAGGTCGGCGGCCAGCCGCGCCTGCGTGAGCACCACGGGCACACCGGCGTCGGTCAGCATGAACGCCTGGCGCTCCGGCGGATAGGCAGGATCGACGGGGACGTAGGCGCCGCCCGCCTTCAGGATCGCCAGCACGGCGGTGACGAGCTCAACGGAGCGCTCAGCGGCGATCGCGACCGGCACGTTGGGGCCGACGCCGAGCTCTGCCAGACGGTGCGCCAACCGGTTGGCGCGCCGCTCGAGCTCCCCGTAGGTCAGCTCATCGTCGCCGTAGGCGACCGCCACGGCCTCCGGGGTCCGGCGAGCCTGCTCGGCGACCAGCTCGTGCACACAGCGAAGCGCGTAGGGAACGGTTGTGTCGTTGAACCCGTACAGGATCTGCTCACGTTCAGGCTCGGTCAGCAGCGGGAGTGTGGTGACCGCCCGGTCGGGATCCGTCACGGCCGCGTCGAGCAGTGTCGCCAGGTGCTCGAGGATCCGCTGCGCCGAGCTTTCGTCGAACAGATCAGCGGCGTACTCCAGGGAGAGCAGCAACCCGTCCGGGGTGGGGCTGGCGAACATCGAGAGATCGAACTTGGCGGTCGTCTTACCGTGCACGAACCGCTCGGCCGGGAGTCCTAGCAAGGTCGTGTTCCTCGCCGGCGCGGGCTGGACCGCGAACAGGACTTGGGCGATCGGGTTGTGCCCAAGGTGACGCTCAGGGTTGAGCTCCTCCACGAGCTTGTCAAAGGGCGTGTCCTGGTTTGAGAAGCCATCCAGGGCGGTCTCGCGGACGCGGCGCAGGAGCTGGGTGAAGGTGGGGTCGTCCTCGAGTGTGGTGCGCAAGGCGATCGTGTTGGCCAGGAACCCGATCATCCCTTCCAGTTCGAGCCGGTTCCGGTTGGCGATCGGGGAAGCGACGACAATGTCGTCCTGGCCGGAATAGCGCGCGAGCAGCGCGGTGTTGGCGGCCAACAGGGTCATGAACAGCGTCGCGCCTTCCCGTTCGCCCAGCGCTTTGACCCGCTCCAGGAGTTCCAGAGGTAGCTGCTTGCGCACGATCCCGCCGCGGAAGCTCTGGCGCGAGGGCCGCGGCCGATCGGTGGGCAGTTCCAGCAGCGCCGGGGCGCCGCCGAGCTTGTCCTTCCAGTAGGCGAGCTGCAGATCCAGCCCGCCGCTGGCGATCCAGTCCTGCTGCCAGGCGGCGTAGTCGCCGTACTGGATCTGGAGTTCTGCCAGCTCCGGCGCGCGTCCCTCCAGCGACGCCGCGTAGAGCTCTGAAAGCTCGCGGTTGAGGATCCCCGTGGACCACCCGTCGATCACCGTGTGGTGAGCGACGATGACCAGGATGTGCTCCTCGGCCCCCAGCCTCAGCAGCCGCACTCGCAGAAGCGGGCCAACGGCCAGATCAAACGGCTCCGTGGCCGCCTCCTCGACGCTCGCGTGGGCAGCCTGCTCGGGATCGCCCTCGTCGCTCAGATCGAGCAGCTCCACGCTCACCGAACCATCCGGGTCGATCAGCTGGTGGGGCACCCCGTCCACGACCTGGAAACTCGTGCGAAACGGCTCGTGACGGGCCACCAGCGCTCCGAACGCCTGCTCGAGCGCATCCACATCCAACGTCCCCCGCAGGCGTGTGGTGAGTGGGACGTTGTATGCCGCCGCACCGTAGGGCTCGAGCTGATTCAGGAACCACAGCCGTTGCTGGGCAAACGCTGCGGGTAGGACGTACGGGCGATCCGGATCTATGTCTGCCTCGAGCGGCGTGTCGCGTAGCACTGCTAAAGCCCCGTTGTCCTTCTCGCAGCCCGGCGGATCGGCGACGGCGCCATCTCGACCGCATCCGTGGGCTCGGGAGCGGCTGCATCGATCGCCTCGGCGAGTGCGGCCACGGTCGGGTGATCGAACACCGCGCGCAGGAGCAGCTTGACCCCGAACTCCTCCTGGACCCGCGACATCACGCGCATCGCCATCAGCGAATGGCCGCCGAGGGCAAAGAAGTCGTCCTCGACGCTGATCTCGCTCACGGACAGGACCGCACTCCAGATCTCGACCAGCCGGCGCTCCGTTTCGGTGCGCGGAGCCACGGAAGCTTCGGATGTGTGCGTGTGCTGGTCCCACTCGGGCTCCGGGAGCGCGTTGCGGTCGACCTTGCCGTTCGGCGTGTAGGGGAGCTCGGCCAGCACGGCGAACGTGCTCGGGATCATGTAGTTCGGGACGTGCTCGCCCAGAAACGCGCGCAGCTCCCCCGGGTCCGGCCCCTCTCCCAGAGGCTCGACATATCCGACCAAGCGCGTCTCGCCGCGCGGATCGGGGCGGTCGATCACCGCGGCCGAGCGCACGCGCGGATGCCGCTCGAGCACGGCCTCGATCTCACCGGGCTCGATCCGGAAACCGCGGATCTTGATCTGGCGGTCGGTTCGGCCCAGGAAGTCGATTGCGCCGTCGGGGAGCCAGCGCGCCAGGTCGCCGGTCCGATACAGCAGCGCGCCGGGATTGTCTGGCTCGAAGGGGTCGGGAACGAAGCGCTCAGCGGACAGCTCCGGACGATTCAGGTAGCCACGCGCCACTGCCACACCACCCACGCAGAGCTCGCCGGGAATGCCGATCGGCACCGGCTCCAGATTGGCATCGAGCACGTACACCTTCGTGTTGTCGAGCGCGCGTCCGATCGGAACGAAGCGGCCTGGCAGCAGTTCGGTGTCATCGGCAGGCTCGAACCAGGTGCTGTCGATCGTCGCCTCGGTCAGGCCATAGGAGTTGACCAGGCGGGTGTTTGGACCGCAGAACCGCTTGAACATCGCGTACCGCTCGTTGCGCCAGGCCTCGCTGGAGACGACGACGAGCCGCATGTGGTCCATCATCTTGCCCTCGCGCTCGCACCACTCGAACATCAGCGTTGCCGTCGCCGGGACGAACTCGGCCATGTCGATCCCCTCGGTGAGCATCAGCGCATGCAGCGTCGCCGGGTCGACCACGGTATCGATCGGGCAGAGCACCAACTTGGCGCCGACCAACAGCGAACGGATCATGTCGCCGGTGAACACGTCGAAGGAGAAGCTCGCCAGCTGCGCGTGAGCATGGAGCTCGCGCAGCCTGTACGCGCGCTCGTAGGCGAAGAAAGCGCTGGCCAGGCTGCGGTGAGCGATCATCGCGCCCTTGGGCTTGCCGGTCGAGCCGCTCGTGAAGATCACGTACGCGAGGTCATCGCCGTTGTGGATCTGCGGCGGGTCGGTCTCGGCGAAACCGTCGAGCGCTCCGGGCGCGTCGACTGCCACAACCTGCTCACTTCCGGGAGGAGCGTCCACGACGTGCATCTGCTGGGTCAGCAGCAGCTTCGGGGCGGCGTCGGAGACCATGAACTCGATCCGATCCGACGGATAGAGCGGGTCGATCGGCACGTAGGCGGCACCCGACTTCACGACCCCGAGCACGGCCGGCAGGAGATCCAGCGACTTCTCCATGAGGATCCCGATCAGATCGCCCGGCAGCACGCCGCGATCGCGCAGCATCCACGCAATGCGGTTGGCGCGGCGGTTGAGCTCCGCGTAGCTGATCGTGGTGCCCTGGAACGATACGGCCGGAGCCTCTGGGGTCCGCGACACCTGCGCCTCGAACAGCTCCTTGATCGACTCGGCTTCACCGACTGGCGCTGAGGGCGTGTTCCAGGCACGAACGACCTGGCCACGCTCGCCGTCGGACAGCATCGACAGCTTCGAGATCGGTCGCTCGGGAGATGCTCCCGCGCTCTCGACCAGCGCGCGGAAGTGCTCCATCATGCGCTTGATCGTGGCCGGGCGGAACAGCTCGGTGCTGTATTCCCAGGTGGTGTTGAGGCCGGTGGTCCGCTCGCTCATGCCGAGCAGCAGGTCGAACTTCGACCATCCCTTCTCGTGGGTGATCTCCACGCAACGGATGCCCTCAGGCTGGAACTTCGGTCGCTGCGTCTGCCACGCCGGGTTATGCAGCACCATCATCGCCTGGAAGACCGGCGTCTGGCTGAGGTCGCGCTGGGGGTTGATCGCGCGCACCACGTTCTCGTAGGGGACGTCGGCGTGGGCGAAGGCCTCGAGCACAGTCTCTCGAGCGCGCCCCACCAGCTCGCTGAAGGTCGGGTCGCCGGACAGGTCGAGGCGCAGGGCGAGCGGATTGATGAAGTACCCGACCATCGACTCGAGCTCGGTCCGGTTGCGCCCGGCGAACGGGGTACCGATGACGACGTCCTCCTGTCCGCTGTAGCGCGAGAGCAGGAGGCCGAAGGTCGCGAGCAGCCCGACGAACAGCGTGGCATCCAGCCCGCGCGCCGCAGCGCGGAGGCGGTCGCGGCTGTCAAGGTCGAGGATCACGCTCATGTTCGCACCCACCCACGAGCGAACCGGCGGCCGCGGGAAGTCGGTGGGCAGGTCGAGCCGGGATGGAGCACGGGCGAGTTTCCGCGTCCAGTACTCGAGCTGCGCGTCGGCGACGCCGCCGTCGAGCCACCTGCGCTGCCAGTCGGCATAGTCGGCGTACTGGATGCTCAGCGGCGCCAGCGGCGAGGGAAGTCCCTTGCCGTACGCCTCGTACAGGGTCGTGAGATCGCTGTAGAGCGCCGCGCGGGAGTATCCGTCGGTCGCGATGTGGTGCATGTTCAGCATCAGGATGTGCTCCTGATCGTCCATGCGCATGACCGTCGGACGCACAACGGGACCGTTGACGAGGTCGAAGCGGAAACGGGATTCCTCGCGCAGGATCCGCTGCGACTCCGCGGCTCGCTGGTCAGGAAGCATCCCCGTCAGGTCGATGAAGTTGATCTCGAGCGGCTCGCCCTCACCGATGATCTGCACCGGGCGGTCGCCGATGACCGTGTAGGTGGTGCGCAGTATCGAATGGCGCTCGAGCAGGCCGTTCAGTGCCTTGCCAAGGAGCTCGAGATCGAGCGGGCCGATGAGCTGAAACGCCCCCGGGGAGTTGTAGGCGACGCCGCCGTCGAACACCTGGCTGAGCAGCCACAGCAGTTCCTGGGCGTAGGAAAGCGGCGCCGGACCGTCGTCGGCGCGTCGGCTGATCAGGTTGCGTTTGGCCGTCGTCGTCTGGCGCTGCAGCAGGCGCTGCTCGAGCAGCGCACGCTGCCCTGGCGACAGGTTCGCCAACCGCTGCTCGAGGCTCTCACCCGAGCTCATCAGTGCTCCCGGGGCGCGAAAACGCCTCGCCACATATCGGACAATCTACCCCCTGTCCCGCGGGACAGTTTAGATCGGTCCGGTTCGTCTCCGTTCCCCAAACCGATCTGCCAAGTCCAGCCTTTCCGGGGATGTTAGCGAACCGCCTCGCCGGTTTCTGCATCGCTGGGTGCATTCCGCGGCGTGTTGCGATGCCCACTCAGCGCGCTGCGAGCGCTGCACGCAGCAGGCCGTTGAAGCCGGTTCAGGCGTCGGGCTGGGGCCGCAGCTCCGCGGCCGTCTCGCCGTCGTCGGTGATCCAGACCGACCGCGCCAAGACCATCGCCGAGTTCGCGTTGTTCGGGATGATCGCGACGCGGTCGCCGACTGCGCGACTGGGGCCGCGGTAGGCCTCGATTACCGCGTGGTGGTCGTAGAGCCGGTCAACGACCGCCTCGGAGGCATCGGCAAGCTGCCCGAAGCCGTCCAGCCATCGGGGCGCGTCCCGGCCGAGCGCCTTGCCACCCGCGTCGAGCACGAGGCGGTTGCCGTGCAAGGCAACCACGCTCGCGACCACCGTCAGCGAGAGCTGCTCACGGCGCACCGCGCCGAGGGTCAGCTGCTGGCGGTCGCCGAAGACGTAGGTGCCCGGCCGGTACTCGTTGGCCACCCCGGGCCGGGCGTGCGGCATCGTGGGTGTCGAGCCCGCGCTGACGATTCGCGGGTCGAAACCCGCCCGCACCAGCTCCGCCGCCGCCTCGTCGAGCGCCGCCCGCTCCTGGTCGCTCGCCTCCCGCGAGACACCAGGGCGGTACGAGTGACCGGGATAGCTGAACACGCCGGCGATCCCGAAGCCCCGGCGCGCCGCGAGCTGCGCCAGCTCACCGCACTCGGTGGGAGCCACACCGGAGCGCAGGCAGCCCGCCTCGACCTCGATCATCACCTCGGCCGGAACATCTGGTCCCAGGGCGGCCCGCAGCTGCTCCACCGACTGCGGCGACTCAATCGCAAACAGCGTCTCGTTCCCCGAACATGCGTCGCGCAGGACCGAGGCAGCCGCCGAGTCGGCCTGAAGGATCCCCGAGACGAGCACGGGGCAGCTGAGCTCACGCCGGGCAGTCACGAGCTGGCGTACGGTCGCCACCGTCACGCCGCTGGCACCGGCGTCGCGCTGCCAGCGGGCGATCGCCACCGTCCGGTGAGTCTTGAAGTGCGGGCGGAGCGCGGCGCCGAGGCCTTCCACCGCCGCCTGCATCTCCGCGATGTTGGCACGCAGCCGCTGACCGTCGATGAGGGCGAACGGCGTCCGGAGGCCGGAGACGCCGGCCTCCACGGCTGGTGCCACGTTCTCAGCCTCGGGCGCGGCGCTTGCCATCTAGTGCCCTTGCGAATTTCCGACTCACGACACTAGGCCTCCGAGGCCTCCGCCTCGGCGAGCAGCGCGGCGAGCTCGTCGCTCTCGGCGTCGGCCAGCATCTCATTGGTCACCGACGCGGCGAGCTCGCGCACGGTCGACTGCTCGAACACTGTGCCGAGCGCCACCCCCACCCCGAGCTGGTCCTGGACCCGGGCCAGCATCCTGACCGCAAGCAGCGAGTGGCCGCCCAGGTCGAAGAAGTCGTCGTTCATCCCGACGCGGTCGAGTCCGAGCACCTCCGACCAGATCGCCGCCAGGGACTCCTCCACCGGTGTCTCGGGCGGCACGTATGTGCGCTCCAAGTCCGGCCGGGCCCCGTCCGGCACCGGAAGCGCGCGTCGGTCGAGCTTGCGGTTCGGCGTCGTCGGGAAGGCGTCGAGCACCACGAAGGCCCCCGGCAGCATGTACGGCGCAAGGCGGGTCTTGCACACCGCCCGGAGTTCCTCGACGTCCACCGACCGCCCCTCGGCCGGCACGACGTACGCGACCAGCCATTGGTCGCCCGGACCCCGTTCGTGGACGACCGCCGCGGCGCCTGCGACGTCCGGCTGATCGGCCAACACCGCCTCGATCTCCTCGAGCTCGATCCGGAACCCGCGCAGCTTGACCTGGAGGTCGACGCGCCCGAGGTACTCGAGCGTCCCATCCTCGCGCCAACGCACGAGGTCGCCGGTGCGGTAGATCCGGGCATCCGGCGCATCGGAGAACGGATCACGCACGAACTTCTCGGCGGTCAGCTCCGGGCGTCTCAGGTAGCCGCGGGCGAGCCCGTCGCCGCCGATGCAAAGCTCGCCGGGAACACCGATGGGCTGCGGTTGCTGCTGTGCGTCGAGCACGTAGAACGTTGTGTTCCACAGGGGGCCGCCGATCGGGGGTGAGCCCTCGCCCGGCTCCAGCCGGAGCACCGAGGACCACACGGTCGTCTCGGTCGGACCGTAGACGTTCCACAGCGACCCGCAGCGTGAACGCAGCTCCTCGGCCAGCGCGCGCGGCAGCGCCTCGCCCCCGGCCGAGATCTTGAGCGTCGGGGTACCCTTCCAGCCGGCGTCGACCAACAGCTGCAGGGTCGTCGCAGTCGCGGCGATCCCTGTCGCGCCGAACCGGGCCAGCCAGTCGGCGAGCTCGACACCGTCCATCGTGGCGTCGCGAGGGACGAGCACGAGGCGCGCACCGACCATCAGGGTCAGGTAGAAGTCGGGCACCGGGAGGTCGACGGCGTGGGTGGCGACGCTGACCACGACGTCATCGGGCCCGAAGCCGGGCCGGTGGCGCATGTAGGCCAGGAGGTTGGCGACCCCGCGGTGGATGGTCTCGACCCCCTTCGGGCGGCCGGTTGAGCCGGACGTGTAGATGATGTACGCGCGATCGTCAGGATCGACGTCGATGCCGAGCGGCTCCGCCGGGTGCTCGGCGATCCGTGGCCAGTCGCGGTCGACACAGATCACGGTCGCCGTCCCGGAGTCGATCGCCCCGAGGTAGCGGTCCTGGGTGAGGAGCACCGGCGCCTGCGCGTCGGCGAACATGAACTCCTGGCGGTCGGTCGGGAAGGTCGGGTCGATCGGCAGGTACGCGGCGCCGGTCTGCATCACGGCCAGCATCGAGACGAGCAGCTGGGCCTGGCGGTCCATCAGGATCCCGACGAGGGTTCCAGGCGTCACGCCGGCGTCGACGAGGGCATGGGCGAGCTGGTTGGCACGGCCCTGGAGCTCGGCGTATGTGAGGCGCTCCGTCGCGTCGATCACGGCGACCGCCTGCGGCGTGCGCTCCACCTGTTCGGCGATCTGCACGAACACCGGCCGCGGGTCGTACTCGTGGCCGGTGTCGTTCCACTCATCGAGCTGGCGCCGCTCAGCCTCCGCCACTATCGGCAGCTGCGAGATCGGCCGCTCGGGCTGCGCTGCCGAAACGAGGATCTGCTGGAAGTTGGCGAGGAACCGGTCGATGGTGCTGGCGTCGAACAGGTCGCTGGCGTAGCCGACGTGCGCGTGGAGCGAGCCCTCCAGGCTGTCTCGCAGGATCATCGAGAAGTCAAAGCGCGACCAGTTCCACCCCGGGATCGGGAGCGGCTCCAGCTCGTGGCCCGCCAGCCGCTGGGGCTCGGCCGAGACGACGTCATAACCGAAAAGGACCTGGAAGAGCGGCGAATGGCTGCGCGAGCGCTCCGGATTGACGACCTCGACGAGCTTCTCGAAGGGCAGCTCCTGGTGCGCCAGAGCGCCGAGCACGGTCACCTTGACGCGGTCCACGAGCTCGGTGAAGGTGGGGTCCCCCGAGAGGTCTGTGCGCAGCACGAGCGTGTTGGAGAAGAAGCCGAGCAGCTTCTCTGTCTCCTCGTAGTAACGCCCGGACACCGGGGTTCCGATGACGATGTCATCGGCGGCGCTGTAGCGGTGCAGCAATGTCTCGAAGGCCGCGGTCAGGATCATGAACAGCGACACGCGGCGCTCGCGCGCAAGCTCGCGCAGAGGACCTACGACCTCAGCCGGGATGTGAAGCTCCTTCCAGCCTCCGCGATAGCTGGCCGCGCTGGGGCGCGGCCGGTCGCTGGGAAGCTCGAGCCGGTCGGGCGCTCCACGCAGCTGCTCCGTCCAGTACTCGGCCAACTCGTCAAGGAAGGCGCCGTCCTGGTGACGGCGCTGCCAGTCGGCGAAGTCCGCGTACTGGATCGGAAGGACCGGCAGCTGCGGCTCGGTCCCATCCTGCAGCGCCCTGTAGATCTCGTCGAGCTCGGCGAACAACAGCCCGGCCGCGACATGGTCTGACCCCATGTGATGGAAGACGACGAGGAGCAGATCCTCGTCGTCGGTCAGATGGACGAGCCCGGCCCGCAGCAGGACATCGCCGCCGAGGTCAAAGCCGCGTCCGGCCAGTTCGCCCAACAGTCCGTCGGCCTGCGCGCGGGCGTCGGCGGGTGGCAGCGTCCGAAGGTCGGCCACCGTCAGCTCGAACTCTCCGGCATCGAAGACCTCTTGAACCGGGACGCCGTCGCGCAGCTCGAGTCGCGTGCGCAGGATCTCATGCCGGGCCACGACGGTCTCAAACGCGCTGCGCAGGCGAGCGGCGTCGAGGTTGGCCCCGATCCGTACGAGCGTGGGCACGTTGTACGCGCCCAGGCCGGGCATCACCCGGTCAAGGAGGAACAGCCGCTCCTGCGGGAACGACAGCCGCGCGGGCCCATCCTGGGAACGCGGCACCAGTGCATCTGCATTACTCGCCGACATCGCTCGAGAGCCCCGATCTCGTCCGCCCCATCCGCGGGCGGCGCGTGGTTGAACAGATTCGAAGGATGCCACGTCTCCGGACCCTCGTCGACCGCCTGTCAGCTGATGATCCGGATCTTGCGGTACAGGCCGATCGCGACCGACCGGCCCGGCGGGCTCGCGCGGATCGGATAGACGCGCGCCGTGACGCTCCTCCCGTGGGCCAGCCCGGCTCTCAGCTGCGAGCTCTGCGCGCTCGTCAGACGCAGCGTCACCGGCAGGGCGCGTCCGGCCGCCGACTGCCCGGTCACCCGGGCGGTGACAAAGCTCGCGCCGCCGACCGTGATCCGCGCGTAGGCGCCGATCAGCGCGCTCACCCGGCATCGCACGCTCACGACCAGCCTGCCCGACCGGCCGACGTTCCGCCCGGACGCTGCGGTCACATCGACGGCCAGGCTGACAGACAGCCGCGCGATGAGCGCCGTGCGGGCCGAGGTCGCCGTCGCCGAGCCGCGCCCGTCGGTCGCCCTCACCGTCACCTGCAGGCGCTCGCCGGCATCTGCCGCGACGGTCCTATAGGCGGCGTGAGTGGCCCGCGGGATGGCACGGCACGAGGAGCCGCTAGCTGCGCAGCGGGACCAGGCGTAGGTGTAGTGGATGCCGCTCCCGGACCAGGTGCCGTGGCCGGCCGAAACCGTCTGGCCGACGGACATCGTGCCGGTGACCACCGGCTTCACCTTGACGGCGGGCGCACCGCTCTTGACGGTCGTCGGGGTGGCGGCGGTCGTGGTGTTGTTGATGGTGGGTGGTGGTGACCGGCGTCGTGGTGGTGACCGGCGTCGTGGCGGTGGCGGTCGTCGTGGTGGTGACCGGCGTCCCGACGGTCCAGCTGTACTGGTCGCTGGTCGCGTCCCCCGACGCATCGGTGCTGCGCACGGTGAACGTGTGCGACCCGGACGCAAGCCCGGTGTAGCTCATCGTGGTCGCGCTCGTGCACGGCCCTGACGGAGCGGCGTCGAGGCTGCAGGCCACGGTGGCAACGGCGTCGGCCGTCGAGAAGCTGAAGCTCGCCGTCGTCTGGTTGGTCTGGGAGGGTGGCTCCGAGCTCGGGGTGATCGTCACCGAGTTGGGGACGGGGTCGACCTGGATCGCGGCGACGCCGCCTGTGTTGTCTGTGTTGCCCGACGAGCCGTAGCTGAACGGGGGAGTCGGCGGATAGGCGCTGATCCCCGGCGGGTAAGGCGGGTAGAGGTCCTGGATCTCGCCCGGCTGGCGGCCTGAGTCCGCGACGACGTAGAGCCCGCCCGACGTCGGCATGACGTCGACGCCGGTCGTCCGGTACAGGTTCGTGCCATCGGTCACGGACCCGGCCAGCCGTGGAGCCTGCGGGTTGGAGATGTCGATCGCCGAGACGGTGTTAGCGCCCGTCCCGGCTACGTATGCGAAGTCGCCGTAGACGGCAATCCGGTACGCGTTCTGGAGCAGCCCGGAGCTCACCCGGCCGACGATCGTCGGCGATGTCGGGTTGCTGATGTCGACGACGGCTATCGGCCCGAGACTGCCCTGGTTGTCGATCAGCAGGTAGTGCCCGCTGATCGACAGGTCGTTCGGGAAGACCACATCGTTGTTGGAGTCGTTCCTGATGGCCGCGACGATCTGCGGGCTGGCCGGGTTGGAGATGTCGATCACCGCCACCTGAGCGCCGTCGAACGAGGTGACGTAGGCGTAGCTGCCGGAGATTACGACCGCCGTCGGGTGGTCGAGGGCGTTGGGCCAGGCCCCGGTCGACGAGTTGTGGATCTCGGTCACGTAGGTCGGCGACGCAGGGTTCGTGACATCCAGCACCACGAAGTTATTGCCGACACCACCGTTGGGGCAGGGCTGCGGGCTCGACAGGCAGCCCTGCGCGACAACATACGCGTAGGTGTGGCCGCCGTTGCTCGCCACCGCCACGCCGTAGGCGCCGAACAGCTTGTTCGCGTCGGTGTAGGAGCCGAGGTACTGCGGAATGTCGGCGTTCGGGCCGGAGACGCCGAACATCGTCAGGCTGTTGCCCGTGCCGATGTCGTTGCTTGACGTGCTCGCGTTGAGGTTCTTGCTGACGACGTAGGCGACCCCGCCCGACACGTTGACGGTGTCGGCGCCGACGACCTGCGTCCCGTTGCTGGGAACCGTGCCGATGCTCGACAGCGCGTCGATCGCGGGTGCGTTCGGGGTGTTGAGGTCGATGGCGGACAGCGTGCCGTCGAAGTACGAGGGCACGTAGGCATAGTCGCCCGACACCGCCACGTCCTGCAGCTGTGACAGCGGGCCGGCGTCCATTCCGATCCCGGACGAGCCGGTCGGGAGGCTAAGGGACGCGTTGTTGAGGGTCCCGGTCAGGACCGGTTGGGTGCCGGCGGCCAGAGCCGGGGCGGCGAGGGCAGCCAGCGCGCCCAGGCAGACGAGCAGAAATACGGCGCCCCGTCTCACCGCTCCGCTCGGGACGAGTCGATTCGGGCCAGCCACTCGAGCGTCATGCGCATGATCGCGTCCTGGGCGGCAATCCGCCGCAGCGCGTGGACGCTCCCGGGCACCGTCTCGACCTCGATCCGGCTGCCCGGCGCGTCGAGCAGCCGGCGCAGGCGCGGCGAGCGCGCCGCGACCTGGAAGGTCTGCCAGAAGTCGTCCTCGACGCCGTACCCGAGAAGCACCGGCGCGCCGCGCTCGGCGAGCGCGGCCAGCGGCCGGTAGAAGGCGGGACTCATCGCCTCGGGTACCGCGGGTGGCGCCCCCGGCTTCAGGCCGGCGGCCGCGCGGCGGGCCGACGCCTCCGCCTTCCACCGCCAGGTGGCGAGCCACTCGGCACGGTAGTTAGGCTCCGCGCGCAGACGCCTCAGCGTGCTGCGACGCACGAACTTCTTGACGTACTCGCTGGTCTTCACCGTGTCGGGGCACGGACTGTTGGGGAAGTCCCACGGCGGGCACGCGTACAGCGCGACCCCGACGAGGTCGCGCACCTCGACGGCGGTATGGAGTGCGGTGCGCGCTCCGAAGCACGTCGTCCCGACGAGCACAGTCCGCGTGATGCCGCGCTGCTCCATCATCTCAACAGCCGGCAGGATGTCGTAGGACCACGGACGGTGAAGCGGATAGAGATCAAAGTCGCCGGTGCTGTCGCCGGTGCCGTGGTAGTCCATGCGCACGGCGTGGTAGCCCTGTGCAGCGAGCTCTCGGGCGATCCGCACCGACACGCGGTTGCGGTTGGTGGCGCCCACATAGGCACCGCCCGTCAGGATGAACGCGCTGACATTCCGCGGCGGGCCGGTCGGCTCGGTGATGACGCCCATCACGTCCTCCCCGTTCGCCCGCACGAAGAACGGCGTCTCATCGAGTGTGGTCGCAACAGGTGCAACGGTCATGCGCTCACCTCCGGGGTTGTGGCGGGTGCTCCGGCTGCAAAGCCGAGCTCGCCGCCGATCCAGGCCAGCGTCAGGTCCTTCACCTCGGCCATCAGCGGCCGCGCCCAGCGACGCTTGTCGGGCCCCTGAAACCACCAGATGATCTGGTCGCCGACGACGGCCAGCTCGACCTCGCTGCCCTGCGCACGCAGTGTCTCCACCGCCTGGTCCACCGCCGGCCGGCTCGCGCGGCGGGGCCCGCCGCGCACATACAGCATGTGACGCGGGTCCGAGCCGATCAGCTCGAGCAGGGACCGCTCGGTCGCGCTCTCATACAGCCCGCGGCATAGCGGGTAGCCGAGGACGTCGACCAGCCCGTCCCGCTCCATCATCGCGGGGAAGCCGTCGCGCGTCGTCTCAGGCGCCGTGCCTTCGTTGATCTGGAACATCATGTCCGCACGCCACGCCTCCCGGAAGTAGGCGCGTCCGTCCAGGGGCGGGTCCCACAACACAAGCGGCGCTCCCGGGTTCTGGGCGGCGATCGCCGCCGCCGGGAACGCTCCTAGCCGCAGCCCGAGGATGATCGGCGGGCGCCCGGGCGCGACCTCGCCCAGGCGGGCGGCAGCGCGGGTCGCGTCGTCGATCATCGACTCGAGCGTCATCGACTCGGGCTCGCCGTCGCTGTGTCCGGTGCCTGCGTAGTGGAAGCGGAGCACTGTCACCCCGCGCGCGGCCAGGCTCCGGGAGAACTCGACCTCGGTCGTGTACGTGTGGTCGTATTCGGACAGGATGGCTGGACACAAAAGCAGCGACCCCACGGGCTTTCCCCGTGGTCGGTACAGCACGGAGAACAGCCGTGGGACGTCATCCCCGAGAAACGCGATCTCCTCGGTGATGCCCAGCGCCTCATCGACGCGCGTCGCGGTCATGTCGGCCACCCGAAATCGATCCCGGTCAGCTCGGTGAGGCGCCGGTTCGGCGCCCGAAACTCCTCGACGAGTCGCGCCCGCGTCTCGTCGGCCATCTGCCCGTAGCTCCCGGCGTTCATGTTCAGCGTCGGCAGCTCCCGGTTGGTGTGGGGATCCAGGCCCAGATGCGCCTGGATCCGGTGCAGCCCGGCCACGGGGTCGGCCACCAGGTCCCGCTCGAAGCTCACGAACAGGAACGCCTCCCGCGGAAAGTGCGCGAACCACCGCTCGAGCTGCTCGGCGTAGCGTCCGCCTGCCACGTATGCCCACACGTGCAACGGGCGCGAGAAGTAGCCGGGGTCGGCCTCGACCCTGGCGGTCTCCGGCTCGAGCCGGCCGGGCTCGGCCGCCAGCGCCGCCTCGAACGTCTCGAGCGGCTCGTAATCGCGCCGTCGTCCCGCGTGGAACTGGGAGAGCGCCCGGTCGACGGGGTCTCGCAGGCAGACGATCAGCTTCGCCCCCGGCACGACGCTGGCGGCCCGCTCCGGCGTCCAATGGTGCAGCAGGTAGGAGGCCGTCGCATCCCCGGTGAGGAACGGACGCCCGTGCTGCTGCGAGAAGCGCGCGCTCTCAGCCACCGACGGGAACTGCGACCGATACCACTCGACGCCGCGATCCCAGTGGGAGTTGAAGAAAAGTATCTCCTTCTCGGTCCGGGCGACCATCGGGTGCTCGCCCAACCAGCCGTGCACGCTGGTCGTGCCGCTGCGCGGCGCGCCAACGATCAGATAGTCGGGCAGGAGCCCACCCTGTCTCGGTGCCCGGCGTGCGATCCGTCGCAGGCGGCCATTGATCGAGCTGATATTCGCCACGTTGCCCCTGGGCGACATCCTACCGACGTGCCGCTACGATCGGGCCGCTGCGTCCGCTTCTGAACCGATCCTTGCACGCGCCGGGCCCCGACGCGCCACCGGCTGAGGCTCCGGAGCTCCCGGGGGCCGCGACCCGTCACACCGAGCTTCCGGGCTGGCCGTTCGCCGTTGCCACCTCGCCGGACGCGCAGGTCGCCTACGTCTCGATGCCGCGGGAGGGTCACCGCGGACTCGTCGCCCTGACCGCCGCCGGACCTCCGACCGCTGCCGAACCGTGGACGCCGGGCGAACCGCTGTGGGTTAGCGACGGCGCAGTCCCCCGCGGTATCGCCGTCGCCGCCGACGGCCGCCACCTGATCGTGGCCGACAGCTCCGGAGGGCTGCTGGTCGTCAGCACGGCGGCCCTCCGCTCGGGCACGGGGGGCGGTGTCCTCGAGCGCATCCGCGGGGGCGGCTCGGGCACGATGGAGCTCGCGGTCGAGCCGAACGGACGCTTCGTGTTGGCCACCGACGAGGAGAGCGCCTCGGTCTCGGTGTTCGACTTCGGCCAGACGCTGAGCGCCCCTGGGCAGACGCCGTCGGGCCACCTGGTGGGTGCGGTGCGGGTGCCTGAGGGTCCGGTCGGCATCGCCTGCGCCACCGGCGGACGGCACGTTTTCGTGACGAGCCAGTCGGGCGGGCGCGGCCGTCAGGGCGGCGTGCTGTCGACCCTGGTGCTTGACCAGGTGTGCACGGACCCGGCGCGGGCGACGGTGCGCAGCGAGCCGGCCGGGGCCGCCCCGGTCCGGGTCGCCGTCAGCCCCGACGGCGCCACCGCATGGGTTTCCTCGCGCGCGAGTAACCGTCTTCTGGCCTTTGACGTCGAGCAGCTGCTGTCCGGCCGAGGCCGGCCGCTGCGCGCCGTGGTCGCCGTGGGCACCGCCCCGGTCGGGGTCGCCTGCCTGCCGGGTGGGAACCGCGTGGTGGTGGCGAACTCCAACCGCTACGGCTCGGATCGAGGCGAGACCCAGACCCTGTCGGTGGTGGACGCACAGGCTGCTCTGGCCGGCCGGCCGGCGCTGCTCGGCACGGTTCCGGCGGGCGCGTTTCCCCGTGAGGTGCTGGCCGTCGACGACCGCACGCTGCTCGTTACAAACGTTTATTCACGCACTCTGGAAACCGTTTCGCTGTGCTAGTTTCCCCGGCACAACAGGAGGGGCAAACTGTCGTGGCATGGAACCCAGGAGGGTCATGATGACCCTCGAGGAGTACCTAGTCCAATTCCGCAGCGATGACGATTCGCTGCTCCGGCCGGTCGAACCGAGACTCGAACGCCGCCCGCCGCGGCATGCCCGCGGCGCGGCTCGCGACGCGCTGAGCCGGGCGCTGCCGCCGCGCGCCTTTGAGTCGGTGCAGGGCGCGTACCATGGCGCCCGCGCCCTGGTGGGCCGGGATCTCGGCCACGGCCGCACGCTGCCTGACTTCATGGTCATCGGCGCCGCCAAATGCGGGACGACCAGCCTGTTCGACTGGGTCTGCCAGCACCCGTTCGTCGCGCGGCCGACGACCAACGGTCTACCGCGCAAGGAGCTGCTCTACTTTGACTACGGGTTCGACCGGCCTCCCGGTTGGTACCGGGAGCACTTCCCGCCGACCTCCGAGCGCGAGGACTTCGCCCGCCTCCACGGACGGCCGTTCCTGACGGGCGAGGCCACGGCCACCTACCTCACCCATTGGTGGGCGCCCGAACGCGCGGCGCGCGTGGTTCCCGCGGCGAAGCTGATCGTGACCCTGCGCAACCCTGTGGACCGGGCGTACTCGGCCTTCCATATGTCCCGCCGGGAGGAGCTCGAGCGAGCCGAGACGTTCGAGCAGGCGCTCGCGCTCGAGGCAGAGCGGCTGGCGCCCGAGGTGGCGGCCACCCAGGCCGATCCTCGCTACAACCCCCCGGTGCCGCCGCCGCTCGGCTACTGGTCCTATCTCCAGCGCAGCCGCTACGCCGACCACGTCGAACGCTGGCAGCAGTTCTTCCCTCAGGAGCAGTTTCTCTTCCTCGAGTTCGAGCGCATGGCGGCCGAACCGCAGGCGACACTCGATCAGGTCTATGACTTCCTCGGCCTGCCGCCCCACCGCCACGACGACTTCCCACAGCTGAACGCCGGCGCGTACTCGTCGATGAACGCGGAGACGCGCGCCCACCTCGTGGAGTACTTCCGCCCGCTCAACGCGCGTCTCCGAGAGCGGACCGGCGTCGCCTTCGGATGGGACCACTGACCAGCTCCGGCGTCACCCCACCCCGTACCGCCATCGCGGCGGCCTGGACCGAGGTCCTCGGCTCCGCTCCGGCGGCGGCCGACGAGGACTTCTTCGCAGCGGGGGGCGACTCGATCCAGGCGGCGGCCCTGGTGGCGCGGGTCTGCGGCCGGACGGGCGCGACGGTCACGCTGGAGGAGTTCGTCGCCGCACCGACGGTGTCCGCGCTCGCCGCGCTCGCCGACCGCGACGCAGCGGCCGCGGAGACTCCCGACCTCACGGTCTCGCCCACCGGCGAGCGGGCCTCCTACTCGCAGGAGCGCTTTTGGTTCATCGACCAGGCCAGTGGCAGCAACACCGTCTCCAACGTCAGCTGGGCGGTGCGGCTACGCGGGCCGCTCGACGCGGACACCCTCGGCGCGGCCCTCGACGCGGTGGCCGCCCGCCACGAGAGCCTTCGCACGCGGTTCGTGGAACGCGACGGTGTGCCGGTGCAGGTCGTCGATCTGCCGCCGGCGATCCCGCTCGAGCGTCTGACGGCCGCCGACGAGGCCGCCGCCGCCGAACTCGCCGCCGGTGCCGCGCGTGTGCCGTTCGACCTGAGTACGGGGCCCCTGCTCCGCGTCCAACTGATCGAGCTCGGAACGGACGACAACGTCCTGCACTTCGTCGCCCACCACATCGTCTGCGACGACTGGTCCAAGGGCGTGCTGATGCGCGGAGCTCGGGGTGCTGGCGGCCGGCGGGTCGCTCGACTCCGACCCCGTCCAGTACCCGGCCTACTCGCGCTGGCAGCGCGAGCGGCTCGGCGAGACCGAGCTGGCACAGGAGTTGGCGCACTGGCAGGACCGGCTCGCCGGGGCTCCGCCGGCCCTGGAGCTGCCCACCGACGGCCCCCGCCCTGCGACGCCGTCGCTGCGCGGCGCCCGCCTGCGGACGTCCGTTCCGCCTGGCGTCGCCGACGCGCTGCGGGCGCTCGGGCGCGCCGAGGGCGCGACCTTCTTCATGACCCTGCTGGCCGCCCTTGAGGTCCTCCTGCTGCGCTACACCGCCCAGGAGGATCTCGTGATCGGCACCGCGGTCGACAACCGCGGGCTCGTCGAGCTCGAGCAGGCGATCGGCCTGTACACCAACGTGCTCGCGCTGCGGGGCGACGTCTCCGGCCGCCCGACCTTCCGCCAGCTTCTGGCTCGCGCCCGCGAGACCACGCTCGACGCGATCGCACACCAGGACCTTCCGTTCGACCGCCTCGCGGCGGTGGCGCCCGACCGCGACCCGGGTCGCCACCCGGTGTTCCAGGCGTTCTACGAGTTCATCATCCCCGCCCCGTTGGAGCTCCCTCTGCCGGGCGTCTCGGTCGCGCCGTTTGAGGTCCCGAAGCTGACGGCGGAGTTCGACCTCGGCCTGTATATGGACGAGCAGCACGGCGGCCTTGACGCCGTCTGGGAGTACGCGACCGATCTGTACGACGCCAGCACGATCGACCGCCTTGCCGCTCACTTCCTCGCTCTCCTCGCCGCAATCGCCGCCGACCCGGACCGCACCATCGACGAGCTGCCACTGCTGAGCGACGCCGAGCGCGCCGCGCTCGATGAGTGGAACCAGACGGGTGAGATGGTCGGAGAGGAGCCGGTCCACGAGCGGTTCGCGTCGATCGCCGGCAGCCGGCCCGCCGCGCCCGCGCTCGTCGCAGACGGGCTGGCGTGGAGCTACGGCGAGCTGGACCGGCGAGCCAACCAGTACGCCCAGCGGCTGCGCACGCTCGGCGCCGGTCCGGGAGATGCCGTCGGGATCAGCCTGCCCCGCAACGGCGAGCTGATCGCGGCGATGCTCGGGATCCTCAAGGCGGGCGCGGCCTACGTGCCCCTGAACCCGGATCACCCGCCGGCCCGCCTGCTCGCCCAGCTTCAGCTCGCAGCTGCGCGGGTGCTCGTCACCGACGCCGCGCTCGACGGCTTTGCGGGCACCATCCTCGCGCCCGACGATCCCGCAGCTCGACCTGACGGACGATGCGGCTCCGCCCGACGACATCCTCACTGTCGGCAACGGCGTACTTCCTCTTCACCTCCGGGTCGACGGGCGTCCCCAAGGGCGTCGCGGTCACCCACGGCAACCTCGCCAACTACACCGAGGACATGATCGACCGCCTCGGGGCCGACGGACTCCGCTTCGGCTCGGTCTCGGCGGTCAGCACCGACCTTGGCAACACCGCGATCTTCCCGGCGCTGGCCGGCGGCGGCTGCCTTCACCTCGTGCCGGCCGAGGTCGTCACCGACGCGGCCCGGTTCGCGGCCTACGTCGCCGAGCACCCGCTCGACGTCCTCAAGATCACGCCGTCTCACCTCACGACGCTGCTCGACGCGGCGGGCCCCGAGCCGATCCTGCCGCGTCGCTGGCTGATCGCCGGCGGCGAGGCGTTCACCTGGTCCCTGGCCGACCGGCTGTTCGCGCTCGGCTGCGCGGACCCCGACGGGCGCGGGCCGCGAGTGCTCAACCACTACGGCCCGACCGAGGCGACGATCGGCTGCTGCACCTACGAGCTGCGAGCCGCCGGTGAGCGCCCGCGGTCGGCAACCGTGCCGATCGGCCACCCGATCACCGGAGCCACCGCCCACGTCCTCGACGCGCTCGGCGAGCCGGTACCCGTCGGCGTCCCGGGGGAGCTCGTGATCGGTGGCGCCGGAGTGGCGCGCGGCTACGTCGGCGATCCCGAGAAGACGGCCGGCCGTGTTCGAGGACGCCGACGGCGAGCGCCGTTACCACACCGGCGATCTGGCGCGCCGCCTGCCGACCGGCGAGCTGGAGTTCCTCGGCCGCGCCGACCAGCAGGTCAAGATCCGCGGCTACCGCGTTGAGCCGGCGGAGGTCGCCGCGATCCTCGAGCGCCGTGACGATGTCGCGCAGGCCGCGGTGCTCGCGGTCGGCGACGGCGAGGCCAAGCGCCTCGTCGCGTTCGTAGTCCGTGAGCCGAGCGGCGGCGACTTCGACGCCGAGGCCATGCGCGCCGACCTGGCCGATGAGCTGCCCGCCTACATGGTCCCGTCGGGCGTTGTGGCTGTTGCCGAGCTGCCGCTGACGCCGAGCGGCAAGCTCGACCGGGCGCGGCTGCTCGCCAGTCAGACCCAGGACGCGACATCCGGTGGCTCGGCGGCGGCCGAGAGCTCAGGCGAGGAGCTGACCGGTCTGGAGGCCGAGCTCGCCGACATCTGGCAGGAGCTCCTCGAGCACCAGGTGGGCCCGGACGACAACTTCTTCGAGGCGGGGGGCCATTCGCTGCTGGCCATCCGACTCGTCGCGCGCCTGCGCGGCGATATGAAGGTCAAGCTCAGCCTCAAGGCGCTGATCGAAGCGCCGACGATCCGGCTGCTGGCGGAGGTCATCGAGGCCAAGCAGGGTGCCGCGGAGCCGGCGGCTGCGGCGGCGCCAGCGCCCGCCCGGCCAACGGAGCACGAGCCGCAGCCCGAGCCCGAGCCGCAGCCCGCAACCGAGCCCGAGTCGCAGCCCGCAACCGAGCCCGAGTCGCAGCCCGAACCCGAGCCCGCGCCGCTCGCCGCCGAGTCGCAGCCGGCGCCCGGGGAGGCGCCGCCGATCACCCCAGTTCCCCGCGACCGCGCGCTGCGCAGCTCCTTCATCCAGGAGCAGCTGTGGCTGGTCGACCAGCTCACCCCCGGCAACGCGGCATACAACTTCTCCTGGCCGATGCACGTCCGTGGCGCGCTCGACGTACCGGCCCTCGAGCGCGCACTGGGCGAGTTCGTGCGCCGCCACGAGGCGATGCGGACGCGGCTCGTCATCCAGGACGAGCAGCTCGTCGAGGCGATTGACCCCCCGCAGCCTGTCAGGCTGCCGGTCGCCGAGCTGGGCGCCGAGCAGGACCCGGACTCGGCAGCGCTCGGGCTCGTCGCCGAGGCGACGGCGGCACCGTTCGACCTGGCCGCCGGGCCGCTCTACCGCTTCAGCCTGATCCGGATCACACCGCAGCACCACGTATTCCAGGTGGTCGTCCACCACGCCGTGTTCGACGGCGTGTCGAAGGTCGTGCTCTACGAAGAGCTCGGACGGCTGTACGACGCCTACGCCGCGGAAGCCGACCCCGGCCTCGACCCTCCGGCGGTGCAATACGCCGACTTCGCGGAGTGGCAGCGGGACTGGCTGACCGCCGAGCACCTCAGCGAGGAGCTGGAGCATTGGCGCGAGCAGCTGGCCGGCGCACCGACGACGCTCGAGATACCCGGCGACCGGTCGCGGCCGCCGGTGGCGTCGCTTCGCGGCGCCCGGCTGCGTGCGCCGCTTCCCGCGGAGCTTCGCTCGGAGCTCGAGAACCTCGCGCGGGCGCAGGGTGCGACGTTCTTCACGGCGGCGCTCGCCGCCTACGCCGTGCTGCTCAGCCGCTACAGCGGCCAGGAGGAGCTCGTCGTCGGCGCGCCTGTGGACACCCGCAGCCGGCCGGAACTCGCGCACGTCGTGGGGCCGTTCATCAACACGGTCGTGCTGCGCACCGACCTGTCCGGGTCCCCCAACTTCCGGGAGCTCCTGCGCCGGGTCCAGCTGACCACGCTCGACGCCGTCGAGCACCAGTCCCTCCCGTTCGAGCGGCTCGTCGAGGCGCTCGCGCCCGAGCGCGACCTGAGCCGCCACCCGATCTTTCAGGCGCTGCTGGCGCTCAACCCGCCCGAGCACGGACTCGCCCTCAGCGGACTCTCCGTGGAGGACATCGACCCGCCGTGGGCGTCCTCTCGCGTCGACCTGTTCCTCGTCCTCGACGACCTGCCGACCGGGATGGAGACGATCTGGGAGTACTCGACGGACCTGTTCGACGCTGAGACGGTCGACCGCATGGCGAGCCACTTCACCGCTCTGCTGTGTGCGATCGTGGCCGATCCCGACCGGCCCGTCGACGAGCTGGAGCTGCTGAGTCGATGCACGAGCGGGCGCGGCTGGTCGGCGAGTGGAACCAGACCGCCATGGAATTCCCGCGCGAGCGGCTGGAGACGCTGATCGCGGGGCAGGCGACGCGGACGCCAGAGGCGATCGCCGTCGCGTTTGAGGACCGCGGTCTCACCTACGCCGAGCTGGACGCCCGCGCCAACCAGCTCGCCCACCGCATCCGCGAGCTCGGTGCGGGTAGCGGCGACCTCGTCGGGATCTGCCTTCCGAGGTCCGAGCGGATGCTCGTCGCGCTGCTCGGCACGCTCAAGGCGGGCGCGGCCTACGTTCCGATCGATCCGGCCTATCCGGCTGAGCGGCAGCGGTACATGCTCGAGGACGCAGACGTGCGCCGTGCTGATCACCGAATCCGGCGTGATCGACGACGTGCCGTCCGGGCCATACGTGCTCAGCCTCGATACCGAGGCGGCTGAGCTCGAGCGCCTGCCGCGGACGCCGCCCGCGCCCGAAGGGGACACCGACGATCTCGCCTACGTGATCTACACCTCGGGCTCGACGGGGCAGCCGAAGGGCGTACAGATCCCGCACCGTGCGGTCGTCAACTTCCTGACCACGATGGCGCAGCGGCCAGGGCTGACCGCCGAGGACCGCCTCGTCGCGGTCACCACCCTTTCGTTCGACATCGCCGGGCTCGAGCTGTACCTGCCGCTTATCACCGGCGCCCAGGTCGTGCTCGCGTCAGCCGCGACCGCGGCTGATCCCGCCGCGCTCGCGGCCCTGATGCGAGAGTCGGGCGCCACCGCCATGCAGGCGACGCCGACGACGTGGCGGATGCTCGTCGACTCGGGGTGGAACGGAACGCCGGGGCTGCGGGCACTTTGCGGCGGCGAGGCGCTCCCGCCGGCGCTGGCCGATGAGCTGATCGCGCGGGGCCTCGATCTGTGGAACATGTACGGCCCGACCGAAACGACGATCTGGTCGACGTGCGCCCATCTCACCGAGCCGGGCCAGCGGCTGACGATCGGGCGGCCGATCGGCAACACGAGCCTGTACATCCTCGATCGCCTTGGCGTCCCCGCGCCGATCGGCGTGCCGGGTGAGCTGCTGATCGGCGGCGCCGGGCTGGCCCGCGGGTACCGCAACCGCCCAGAGCTGACCGCCGACCGATTCATCGCGGATCCCTTCTCCGGCGAACCGGGCGCGCGCCTGTACCGGACCGGCGACCTGGCACGGTACCGGCCCGATGGAACCGTCGAGTACCTCGGCCGGCTCGACCACCAGATCAAACTGCGCGGCTTCCGGATCGAGCTGGGCGAGATCGAGTCGCGCCTGGCCGAGCAGCCATCGGTCTCGGCGGCCGCCGCCACCGTCCACACCTCAGCTGCCGGCGAGCCGGCGCTGTCCGCGTACGTCGTCCCGTCCGGAGCGGCCGTCGATCTCGACGCGCTGCGGCGCGCGCTGGCCGAGACCCTCCCGTCCTACATGGTCCCCGCGAGCCTGATGGCGCTCGATGCGCTGCCGCTCACCCCGAACGGAAAGCTGGACCGCAACGCGTTGCCCAGGCCCGAGGGCGCCTCCGCGCCGGGCCGCGACCACGTCGCTCCCCGCACGCCGACTGAGGAGGCGATCGCCGAGATCTGGCGCGAGGTGCTCGGGATCGAGGGCGTCGGCGTGACCGATGACTTCTTCGACCTCGGCGGCCAGTCGCTGCTCGCCGTGCGGCTCGTCCGCCGCATCCATGCCCGCTTCGAGGTTGACCTCTCGGTCCGCCGGCTGTTCGAGGATCCGACCGTGGCGGGACTCGCCCACCACATCGCCGCGCAGACGGGCGCGCCCGACCCGGTCGTCGTCGAGATCGCCGCGCCCGCGCGCCGCAGCCGCCCGGGACCCGCTCCCCGCGCTCACCGCGGCCGTGCGCACCCGTCGCCCGTCCTACGCGCAGGAGCGCTTCTGGTTCATCGAGCAGGTCTCCGGCGGAAGCGCCGCCTACAACATCGCATGGCCGACGCGGCTGCGCGGCAGGCTCGACGTGCCTGCGCTCCAGCGCGCCCTCACCGAGATCGTCCGTCGCCACGAGGTGCTCCGGACCCGCTTCGTCGAGCGGGACGGGCGCCCGGTCGCGCTCGTCGACCCGCCGGGCGCGATCGGCCTCGCCTTCACCGACCTGACGGGCTCAGCGGATCCGGAGTCGGCGCTGCGGACCGCGCTCGACGTCGCCACGGCCGCTCCATTCGACATCGCCGCCGGCCCCGTGCTGCGAACTGAGCTCATCCGCCTGGGCGAGGAGGACCACGTCCTCCAGGTCGTCGTCCACCACATCGTCGCGGACGGCGGCTCGAAGGCGATCTTCTTCGCCGAACTGGCGGAGCTGTATGCCGCCGCCGTCGAGAACCGGCCCTCGACCCTCGCCGAGCCGCTCCTGCAGTACGGCGACTTCGCCGAGTGGCAGGTGTCGTCGCTGGAGGGCGAGCGGCTCGAACGCGAGCTCTCCCACTGGACCGACGTGCTGGCCGGCGCCCCGACGGCACTCGAGCTTCCCGCCGACCGTCCGCGCCCGCCGGTGGCCAGCCTGCGCGGGGCGTGGCATCGCCGGTCGCTGCCGCCGGAGCTGGTGGCGGATCTCCAGGCGTTCGCTCGGGCCCAGGGGCTGACGCTGTTCATGGTCCTGCTCAGCGGCTTCGAGGTGCTGCTGCACCGTTACAGCCGCCAGACCGACCTGCTCGTCGGGACCCCGGTCGACACCCGCAGCCGCTCGGAGCTCGAGACCGTCATCGGCCCGTTCGTCAATTCGGTCGTCGTGCGCAGCCGGATCGACGCCGCCGCGAGCGCGCGCGATCTTCTGACTCAGGCTCGCGACCGGACGCTCGATGCCATTGAGCATCAGGAGCTGCCGTTCGAGCGGCTCGTCGAGACGCTCGCCCCCGACCGCGACCTCAGCCGCCACCCGATCTTCCAGGCCCAGATCGCCCTCAACCCGCCCGAGTCGACGATCGGCCTCGCCGGGCTCACGGTGGAGGAGTTGGAGACGGCGAAGACAACCTCGCGCGTCGACCTCACGCTCCTGCTCCAGCCCCAGCCGGGCGGGCTCGACACCGTCTGGGAGTACAGCACCGACCTGTTTGACTTGCGGCTGGTCGAGCGGATGGCCGACCAGTTCGTCGCCGTCCTGGGCTCGATCGTGGCCGACCCGGACACAGCGGTGGAGTCGCTCGCGCTGCTCGCCGACAGCGAGCGGGTGGAACTGCTCGCTCGCTCGACGTCGAGGCGCCGGCGAGTTCGAGACCGAGCTGCCTGCACGAGCGCTTCGAGGCTCAGGCGCGGATCGGCGCCGGACGCGGTCGCTGTCACGCACGACGACCGCTCGCTCTCATACGGCGAGCTCAACGCACGCGCCAACCGCCTCGCCCACGCGTTGCGCCGCGCCGGGGTGAAGCCGGACACCCTCGTCGCGCTGTCGCTCGAGCGCTCACTCGATCTGGTTGTCGCGATCATCGCCGTGCTGAAGGCAGGGGGCGCCTACCTGCCGCTCGACCCGGAGCAGCCGGCCGACCGTGTCGACTTCATCCTGCGTGACTGCAACGCCCCGGTCCTGATCACCACGGAGGCCCTGCTCGACCGGCTCCCGCCGCACGAGGCCCGCACCATCTGCCTCGACCGCGATGCCGCTGAGCTCGAGGCGGAGAGCACGGAGGACCCGGCGCCCGCCGCCACACCGGATCACCTGGCCTACGTGATCTACACGTCGGGGTCGACGGGCCAGCCGAAGGGGGTCGAGGTCGAGCACCGGCACGTCTCCCGGCTGTTCGCCGCCACCGACTCGTGGCTGCGCCCGGGGCCGGAGGACACGTGGACGCTGCTGCATTCCTACGCGTTCGACTTCTCCGTGTGGGAGCTGTGGGGCGCGCTGCTCCACGGTGGCCGGCTCGTCGTCGTCCCGGCGATGACGGCGCGGACGCCGGACGCGCTCGCTCGCCTGATCGCCGCCGAGGGCGTCACGATCTTCAACGCGACCCCCAGCCTGTTCCTGACGGCGATCGACGACCTGGTCGCGGTCGGCGACGACCTCGCGCTCCGCTACGTCATCTTCGGCGGCGAGGCGCTCCAGCCGCGGCTGCTCCGCAGCTGGTTCGACCGCTTCGGTGACGTCCGCCCGACGCTGGTCAACATGTACGGAATCACCGAGACCACCGTCCACGTCACCTACCGGCCGCTGACGGCCGCTGACGCCGACCGGGACGGCAGCCCGATCGGGGACCCGCTCCCCGACCTTCAGCTCTACCTGCTCGACGATCACCTGGCGCCGGTACCGGTCGGCATCCCGGGCGAGCTGTACGTCGGAGGCGCAGGCGTCACCCGTGGTTACCTCAACCGCCCGGAGCTGACCGCCGAGCGGTTCATCGCCAACCCATTCGGCGGCGGGCGCCTGTACCGGACGGGCGACGGGGGACGCTGGAGCGCCGACGGCAACCTTCTGTACGAGGGCCGCCTCGACGACCAGGTCAAGATCCGGGGCTTCCGGATCGAGCTCGGTGAGATCCAGGCGGTGCTGAGCGAGCACCCCGACGTCGCCGAGTGTGCGGTCATCTCCTGGGACGGCACAAGCGGCGCCCAGCTGGCCGCCTACGTCGTCCCCGCGAATGGCGCCGACGGTGCGATGGCCGCATCCCTGCGGGAATGGGTGCGCGGGAAGCTGCCGGAGTACATGGTCCCCGCGACGTTCACGGTCATTTCCGAGCTGCCGCTGACAGCCAACGGCAAGCTCGACCGCCGGGCACTCCCGGAGCCGGTCGCGGAGGTCGCCGGCGGAGCCGCACCGGCGTCCCCGACCGAGCTGGCAATCGCCGAGATCTTCGCCGAGCTGCTCGGCGCCGATGAGTTCTCAGTCGACGACGACTTCTTCACGATCGGCGGCCACTCGCTGCTCGCCGCGCAGCTCATCGCCCGCATCCGTGCCCGCTTCGAGGTGTCGCTCCCGGTCCGGGCGGCCTTCGAGTCGCCGACGATCGCCGAGCTCGCGCGCGCCGTCGACGGCGAATTGGTCCCGCCCGCCCCGGGGGGCTCCGGCCCCCAGCCCGCCGCCAGCCCGCTCCCGAGCATTCCGCGCCGGCGCCCCGACCAGCGGCCCGCCCTCTCCTACTCCCAGCAGCAGCTCTGGCTGATCGACCAATGGGACCCCGGCACGCCCACCTACAACGTGGCGCTGCTCTTCCGCGTCCGAGGCCCCCTCGATCTCGAGGCCCTCACCGACGCGCTGCGCCGTCTGATCGACCGCCACGAGGTGCTGCGCACGGTGATCGAGGTCCGTGACGACCAGCCGGTCCCGGTGCTGCTCGGGCGCCCGTCGCTCGATCTGCAGAAGATCGACCTGCGCCACCTGCCCGAGGCCGAGGCCGAAGCGGAGGGCATTCGGCTCGCGACCGAGATGTCGCGGCGGCCGTTCGACTTCACCCAGGACCCGCTGCTCAGGGCGACCGTCGTACTGCTCGGCACCGACGATGCGCTCGTCGATCTGGAGACCCACCACATCGCCTTCGACGGCTGGTCCGAGCGGCTGCTGCTCGACGAGCTGGCATCCCTCTACCGGGGCGAGTCGCTGGCCGCCCTCCCGATCCAGTTCGTCGACTTCGCGGTGTGGCAACGGGAGTGGCTGGACGGCCTCACGCTCGACCACGAGCTCGACTTCTGGCGCCGCCACCTGGCCGGCGCGAAGACATCGATCGAGCTGCCGGCGGACCACCCGCGCCCGGAGGGTCGCCGCTTCCGGGGGGAGAGCCACGACCTCGCCTTCGACCGCGCCGCCGCCGAGGCGGCCGCCGCGCTCATGCTTCAGGAGTCGGTAACCCCGTACATGCTCGGCCTTGCCGCCCTGACCACGCTCCTCTACAGGATCACCGGACAGGACGACATCCTCGTCGGCAGCCCTGCCGCCAACCGCTCGAGCGTCGAGCTCGAGACCGTGCTCGGGTTCATCTCCAACACGCTCACCTTCCGCGTCCGCCTCGCCGGTAACCCAACGTTCCGCGAGCTGCTCCACCACGTCCGGGACATGGCGCTCGACGTCTACTCCCACCAGGGCGTCCCACTCGAGAAGGTTGTCGAGGCCGTGCGCCCCGAGCGTGAGCCGGGCGTCAACCCGCTCTTCCAGGTCAACCTCCGCGTCAGCGGCAGCCGTCGCGCCGTGCTCGACCTGCCAGGGCACCGAGATAACCGCGCTGAAGATCGACAGCGGCTACGCCCGTTTCGATCTTGCGCTCGACCTCGACGTGCTGGCGGACGGGATCGAGGGGTACTTCCGCTACAACCGTGACATCTTCGAGCCGGCGACGATCGCCAAGCTCGCCGCGGAGTTCCATGCCCTCCTCCAGCGAGCCCTGACCGAACCCGACACCCGACTGCTCTCGTTCGGCCTCACCCAGGACTGGACCGGCGCGGCCCGGCCGAGTCTGCGCGGACCCCGGCAGAGGACAATCATCGAATGACCACGACTCCGACCGCCAGCCCGGGCTCGACCTTCCGGCTGTCCCCGCAGCAGGGGGTTCTCCTCAGCGCGCCCGCTCCGCTCACGAGCCAGTGCGCGATCGTCGTCGACGGTGATGAGGGCACGCTCCACGCCGCCCTCGACGCGCTGGTCGGCACGCACGAGATCCTGCGGAGCACCTTTCCGACGCCGCCGGGCGCCCGCATCCCCGTGGGTCAGATCGTTCACACACGGCTGCCGGCGGCTTGGGTCACGCTGCCGCCGGGCGACGGCGACATCGCCGATCTCCTGCGCGCGGAGGCCGACGCGCTGGCCGCGCCCGACGCAGGGCCCCCGCTGCGAGTGGCCTGCCGGCCCGAGGCCGACGGACGCCACCTGCTGATCCTGACCGCGCTCGCCGCCGCCGCGGACGTCCAGTCCCTGGTTGAGATCGCGACGACGATTGCCGGCCCGCTGGCCGGCAAAGCCGCGGCGGTCGCCGGCGGGCCGGCCGGCGAAGAGGAGCCCCTCCAGCACGCCGACTACGCCGAGTGGCGCGCCGAGCTGATCGCGGGAGACGACTCCGAAGCCGTCCGTGGCCGCGAGTTCTGGGCGGAGATCGTCACCGCCGCCGCGCCCGTTCCGGCCCTCCCGCTCGCCGCCCGCTCCGGCGGGCGTGTCGGGTCTCGTCGAGGTCCCGTTCACGCCGTCCCTGGACGCCGTCTCCGCCGTCGCGGACGCCCTCGGGACAGACGCGAGCCTGGTGGTCGAGGCCGCCTGGGCGGCGCTGCTCACACGGATCCTCGGCACCGAGGAGCTGCTGCTGGCGGCGATGGCCGACGGGCGCGCCATCCCGGATCTCGCCGGGGCCATCGGCCCATACGCCCAGGCGGTGCCGGTCGTCGTGCGCGTCGGGCCGGAGACCCGCTTCGCTGAGGTCGTCGATCAGGTCCACCGCGCCCGCACCGAGGCGATTCGGCGCCAGGATTACGGCTCGGAGGCCCAGCTCCGGCAGCTCCTCGACCGTGCCGCTGCTGGGTTCGCCGCCCTGCCAGGCGGCGAACCAGGCGTCCTGGCGCTGCGCTCGGCGGTGCCTGGCACCCGCCTCGGGCTGGCGTGGAGCAACGGCCGAGGCGGCCTGTGGGCCGCGCCCGAGCTGGCCGGTCCCACCGGCCTCAGCGAGATGAGTGACTGGCTGACGACGATGCTCGCCGCCGCGGCCGCCGACCCGACCGCGGTCGCTCACCAGCTGACCCTGCTCGAGGGCGAGGCGCGCGCGCACGCCATCGCACTGGGTGCCGGCGAGACGGCGCCAGATGCCTCCGTCCCGGTCCATCGTGCGTTCGAGGCGCAGGCCGCACGGACGCCGGACGCAACTGCCGTCGTCGCCGTCGACGCCACGCTCAGTTACGCGGAGCTCAACGCGCACGCCGACCGCCTCGCGGCCGAGATCGCAGCCGCCGGCATCACCCGTGGCGCGCCGGTCGGGCTCTGTCTCCCCCGCACCTCGGAGCTGCTCGTCAGCCTGCTCGCCATCCTCAAGAGCGGCTCGCCCTACGTCCCGCTCAACCCGGGCCACCCGGCCGATCGGCTCGAGCTCCAACTGGCTGAGGCGGGCGCCGAGCTGCTCATCTCCGGGGCGGGCCTGACCCGCCGTGAGCCGCCTGGGGCGGCCGCCGTGGCGGATGCCGGCGAGCTCGCCTACATCATGTACACCTCGGGATCAACCGGGACGCCGAAGGGCGTCGCCGTCACGCAGGCGAACCTGGCCGCATACACAGCGGCGGTCGCTCAGCGGATCGACGCGACCGCGGGCCTGGTCTTCGCCTCCGTGTCCGAGATCAGCACCGACCTCGGTAACACCGCGATCTTCCCGGCACTGACGACCGGCGGCGCCGTCCATCTGATCGACGCCGAGACCGCGATGGACGGCACCGCCCTGGCCGCCCGCGCCGCCGCGCAGCCGATCGACGTCATCAAGATCACCCCGACGCATCTGCGCGCGCTGCTGGACGCCGACGACGGCGTCCTGCCTCGGCGGTGGCTGATCGTCGGGGGCGAGGCATTCAGCTGGGACCTCGCCGACCGTGTCCGCGCCGCCGGCGCATCCTGCCGGATCCTCAACCACTACGGTCCGACCGAGACCACCGTCGGCTGCTGCACGTTCGAGGTGCCCGCGGACGATGCCGCGGCGCGCTCTGCGTCGGCGAGCGTGCCGATCGGCCGTCCCCTCGCGGGGGCGCGCGTATACGTGCTCGACGCCCACCGCGAGCCCCAGCCGTCCGGGGTGACGGGCGAGCTGTGGGTGGCCGGCGCTGGTGTCGCCCGCGGCTACGTCGGGCGCGCCGACGAGACGGCCGACCGGTTTGTCCCGGCGTTGGACGGCGATGGACGGATGTACCGAACCGGCGATCGCGTCCGATACCTCGCCTCCGGCGACGTCGAGTTCCTCGGTCGCGTCGACGACCAGATCAAGATCCGCGGCTTCCGCGTTGAGCCCGGCGAGATCGAGGCGCGGCTGGCGAGCCATCCGGGCGTCCGCCACGCAGCCGTCGTCGCGCGGCCGCACCCTGCCGACGGTGAGCTGTCGCTGATCGCCTACGTGGTCGGCTCGCCCGCCCCGGAGGCCGGTGAGCTCCAGGCGTTCCTGAGCCAAACCCTGCCCGAGCACATGATCCCGACGCGGATCATCGCCGTCGAAGCAATGCCGCTGACCCCGAGTGGGAAGGTCGACCGCCAGGCACTCCCAGACCCGGCCGAGGTCGAGGCCGAGCGGACGGCGAGCTTCGTCGCCCCGCGGGACGAGCTGGAGCAGGAGATCGCCGACATCTGGTGCGAGCTGCTCGGTGTCGGGGAGGTCGGCGTCATGGACGACTTCTTCGCCCTCGGCGGCCACTCGCTGCTCGCCACCCAGGCGATCATGCGGATCCGCCGCCGCTACGGCAGCGTGCCGCTGGCGGCGATGTTCAACGCGCCGACGATCGCCTCGCTGGCCGAGGCGATCCGCGCCCGCGGCTAGTCCAGGGTCGTCGCAGGCTCGTTCGGCTAGCCGGTGACGGTGAGCTTCTGTGGCGTTGTCCGCTGCAGCGCGCTGCGTCCAGGGGTGACGTAGCGGACTCCGCTCACCTTGACGCTGACGCTCCGGTGTGCCGCCAGAGCCCGCAGCAGTCGCGTACGCTCGACCGTCTTCAGCACGACCTTGAAACTGAGCGGTGCCCCAGGCCGCGCTTGGACCGGGGTTCCGGTGACCACCTGGGTGCTGTTGCCGATTCTGATCGCAACGGACAAGTCGAGCAGCGCGCCGACGTTGGAGCGAACCGACGCGATCGCGTAGCCCCTGCCGCCGAGCCGCTGCTTTGGCGACATCTTGAGCGAGAGGGTGATCTTCGTCTTGGACGATGCGATCAGCGGCGACAGAGCGGACATCGCCGTCGTCGAGCCATTGCGGTTCGTGGCGATCACCTCGAGCTTCAGGCGGCGCTTTGCGTCGGTGTTCGTGAGCCTGTAGGTCAGCTGCGTCGCACCCTTGATCGCCTGGCAGCCTGCGCCCTGCCCGTTGCAGCGCAGCCACTGGACCTTGGTGGTCGCGGCCTGAGCGCTGCCGTACGTCGACGCCGGCAGCGCCGACCAGGTTCCGGGCTTGCTCACCAGCCGCTGACCGGCCTTCATGGTTCCGGTGACGGTCGGTCGCACCGAAACCTTGGGTAGCGCGCAACCGGCGGGGACGTTGGCTCCCGTCGGGCACGCCACGGGCACCGGGGTCGCTGCCGTGACCACCGCAGTGACCGCCGAGGTGGCTGTCGCTGAGGTACTGCTGGTGCTGGCCTTGACCGCCACGCGCAGCGTGTGCCCCAGATCGTTGCTGCTGAGCGGATAGGTCTGGGTCACGGTCTTCAGCACCGTGCAGTTCGCGCCCTGGGTGTCGCAGCGCTGCCATTGGTACGCGTAGGAGACCGGCGATCCGGTCCAGGTCCCGACGTTGGCGGTGAGCGTTGCCCCCACCACCGTTGATCCGGTCACCGTGGGCGGAGAGGTGTTCACGGGAAGATCCTCGAGCTCGAGCGCTGTGATCGTGCCGTTGCTCGTCTGCGCCGTATTGCCGAAGCTCGGATACGGCGGATAGATGTAGCTCCCATCTGAAGGCTGGTCGGGCGACGAGGCGACCACATATTGGTTGCCGGAGATGCTCATCAGGTCCAACCCGCTGGCTCCGAAGAGATCTGCCTGGCTCGCGGCCGACCCGACCACGATCGGATCGGCGGGATTGGTGATGTCGACGTTGGTGATCGCGTTCGAAGCGTGCGCGGCCACGTAGGCGGTGTTGCCCGACACGCGCACGCGGTATCCCCCGCTCAGCCCGACTGCGTTCACGGTCCCGACCACCGTGGGAATGAGCGGATTCGCGATGTCGACCACGGTGAACGTCCCGACATTGCCACTGCTGTTCTGGTTGGCCACATAGGCGTAGTTGCCCTGGATCGCGACATCGGAGGGCGCGGGAAAGTCCGTGGAATTGCGGATCTCGGCGGCCACCTGCGGGCTGGCGGGGTTGGAGATGTCGACGATTGTGAGGGCGTTCCCGTAGAACGAGGTGACGTACGCGTAGTTCCCTGAGACGGCCACCGCGGTGGGGTGGTCCAGCGCGTTGCTCCATCCCTGCCCGGCAGCCGTCGTGTTCGAGATGCTGCCGACGTACTGCGGCGAACTTGGGCTGGCCACACTGATCATCGCGAGGTCGTTGCCGACCGTGGTGTCCGGGCAGGGCTGCCCCGCCAGGCATCCCTGCGCCGCTACCACGGCATAGTTGACGCCGCCGATCGACGTGCCCGTCACGCCGTAGGCGCCGAACAGGTTGTTCTGAGGCGTGGCCGCGTCGGCGATCGAGCCCAGGAACTGGGGGGCGGCCGGGCTGGTCGGCGAGATGTTGAACAGGGTCAACGCGTTGCCTTCGCCGTTGTCGTTGCTGCACCCGGTCAGGTTGGGTGGGGTGGAGGAGGCGCCCGGACACGACTGGTTCAGGTTCTTGCTCACGACGTACGCGACTCCGCCGAAGATGTTGATGGTCGATGCGCCGTACAACTGGGTCGGGCCACCGGAAGGCGCTCCCTCGCCAACGATCGTGGGATTGGCCGGGTTGGCCATGCTGATCGCCGTGAGATCGCCGTTGTAATAGGAGGGCGCATACGCGTACCACCCCTGGGACGTGTCCTGCGCTGCAACGGCGACGGCTCCCGACAGCGAATCCTCGTAGTTGCCGGCGGTCGGGTTCGCGACGGCCCCCAGGATCACCGGCACGCTCTGAGCGGCCGCCACCGCCACGCCGCACGTCAGTGCCAAACCGACCGCGAGCACTCCTGCTCTCACCGACCGCCGAAATGTCGCTCTCATCCCTGATATCCCTCCGACCACACTGCGGTAGGCCCGGTTCAGCTCTTCGGGAAGAACTTGTATTCCCTGGTCTGCTGGCTCCCGTTGTGCCCTGGGTACAGGAACCGCACGCCCTGCACAGCCGCCTTCATGCGCTCGTGATGGGCCAGTGCCGCTCGCATCTGCCGCGCCAGCCCGTGGGGGATCGTAACCCTCAACGCAGTGAAGCGCCCTGCCTGCCCCTGCCCTGGCGTTCCAGCGACATATTGGATGGCGCCGTGGCCGATCTTGACTGCGAAGAGCACGGCGAGATAAGCGCCGACGTTGCTCTTGACCGACGCCATGACATAGCCACGCCGCACCAGGGGCTGGGTGGGCGAGAACACAACCGCGAGCGTCAACTTGGTGGCCGCTCCGACGATCCGGGATGACGGCGACGAGGCCGCGGAGGCCGTGCCGTTGCGGTTCTTGGCCACGACCTGCAGCTTCAGCGTGTGCCCGAGGTCCGCGCGCGTCGTCCTGTACACGGAGCGCGTCGCACCGCGGATGGCCGTGCACTTGGACCCATTGGCGTTGCAGCGCAACCACTGCGTCTTCAGCGTCGCGAGCTGGGCGCCTCCGTAGGCCGAGGCCGCCAGCGCCGACCAGGAACCCGTGGTCGCCACCAGCGGCTGGCCGACCATCATCGTGCCGGTTACCTGCGGGCGCGCGATCAACTTGGGAACCCGGCAGTACGCCGGCAGCTTGCCGCCCTTCCCACATTGTGCGACCACCGGCGTTTCCGCTGACGTCGCAGCGACCGAGCCGGCGCTGTTGGTGGCCGTCACCACCACACGCAGGGTGTCTCCTATGTCGATCGTCCCGACGGTATACGAGGCACCCGTGGTTTTCAGGCCCACACACGACGACCCATGCGCATTGCAGCGTTGCCACTGGTAGCTGTACGAGGTTGGGCTTCCGGTCCAGCTACCGGTGGTGGCCCTGAGCTTTCCGCCCACCACGGTGCTTCCGTTCACAACCGGCAGAGCGGCGTTCGCTGGAAGGCTCGGCGCAGGTGGCTGGACCGTCTGAGCCTGAATCGTCCAGGCGTAGCTCGCGGTCGCGGTGTTGCCGGCGCCGTCCGTGGCCTGCACGGTGAACGTGTGCTGGCCAACGGCCAGGCCCGCGTACTGCTGGCTGGTCAGAGTCGTACAGGGCGCGTAGGCGCTTCCATCGAGGCTGCAGGCCACCGTCGAGACGGCGTCACTGGTCGAGAAGCCAAAAAACGCCGAGGTCGTGGTCGTGCTGGCGGCCGGTTCGGAGATGAGAGCCGGCGCATTGGTGACCGGGTCGAGCTGGATGGCTGAGATCGTGCCGGTGTTCACCTGCGACGAGTTGCTCGGCGCGGGGAAGGGCGGATATATGTAGGGGAACTGGCCCGAGAGATACGGTGATGCGGCGATCGCGTACTCGCCGCCGGACACGTTCATCAGGTCCAGACCCGCCGCCGCGTTCAGATATGCGGGCGACACCACCGGCGAGCTGATCACCACCGGGGCGGCCGGGTTGCTGATGTCCACGGCCGTGACCCCAGCCAGGCCGCTCGCCGCGACATAGGCGAAGTCGCCCGACACGCGAATCCTCGATCCCCCGCTGAGGGCGACCGCGTTGGTCGTGCTGACCACCGTCGGGCTGAGGGGGTTGGAGATGTTGACCACCGTCAGCGGACCGGTTCCGCCGCTGTTCACGACATAGGCGTAGTTGCCCTGGATCGCCACATCAGAGGGGCTCGGGAAGTCCGTGGCGTTTGACACTGAGGCCACCACCCCAGGGCCGGCCGGGTTGGAGATGTCCACCACGTTGAGGGCGTTCTGGGACGGCGACGTGACAAAGGCGTAGTTGCCCGACACCGCCACCGCGGTCGGATTGCCGAGGTTGAAAGCGGTGCCCGCCACCGTGGGCGCGCTCGGCGTGCTCACGTTGATCACATCAAGGTCGTTGCTGACCGTGGGATCCGGGCAGGGTTGGTTGCTGAGGCACCCCGCCGCCGTCACCACCGCGTAGGGGCTGCCGCCGATCGTCGTGACGGCCACTCCGTCGGCCCCGAACAGCGTTTTGCCGCCGTCGGTGACGCCGTTGAGGCCTCCACCATCACTGGTGTCCTGGACCGACCCCGCGTACGCCGGAGCCGTCGGGGTTGAGACGTCGAACAGGGTCAGCGCGTTGCCGGTCCCGGAGTCATTCACATCGCAGGTCCCGCCGCCCACCGGACCGGTGCAGCTGCCGTTCTCATTCCGGCTGGCCACGTAGGCGATGCCACCGGAGACGCTGATCGCGTCGGCGCCGTCCAGCTGGGTGCCGGACGGCGTCCCGGCATTGAGGATCAGCGGCGCGTTCGGGCTCACGGTCGGATTGGTCGCACTGCTCGTCAGCTGGATCGCCGTCAGCTCATTCGAGTAGTACGAGGGGGCATACGCGTACCAGGTTCCGCCGGAGTTCTGCGTGGCCACCGCCAACGTCCCCGACGTCAGGCCGGTGGTCGTGTTCGTGTCCCGAGCGAACCCGGCGAGCCCAGGCTGTATCGGAGCCGCCTCTGCGACCGCAACACCGCAACAAAGCGCGACAACGATCGCCAACCCTGCTGCCCCCAGCAAGCGGCGGAGTCTCATCCTCATCCCTGCCCCCCTAGCCATGCCTCAGTATCCCAGTCATTTGCCTGCAATCACAAGGCAAGTTGCGCTGCGATTACGTTACGTTGCATCTCGCTGGTACCCGAGTAGAGCCTCGCCGCCAGCGCATCGCGGACGTCCCGTTCACATCCGGTCTCTGTCATGTATCCGGCTCCGCCGTGAATCTGAAGCGTCTCCAAACTCGACTGGACAAGCGCCTCGCTGATATGCAGCTTTGTCATTGCGGCGTCGAAGTCGGTCGCCTCGCCCGCGTCGAGCAGCCCGGCGATCCGTTGGAGCATCAGGTGCGATGTCTCGAGCCGCAGCTTCATCTCAGCGATCGGATGAGAGACGGCCTGGAAGCTCCCGATCGGGCTGCCGAACTGCTCGCGATCGCGCGCGTAGTGGACGCAGCGCTCCAGCTGACGCTGCATCGTGCCCACCGCGGGTGCCAGGATCAGCGACCGCTCCCAGCGCATCGAGTGGTTGAAGATGACCATGCCGGCCCCCTCACTCCCCAGCAGCGCGTCGGCGGGAATCTCGCAATCGGTCAGGAACAGTTCACCCATGTGCGAGCTGCGCAGGCCCATCTTCTGAAACGGCGGCCCGATCTCGAGCCCGGGCGTGCCGCGCTCGATCAGGAAGACATTCAAACCCGCGAAGCCCAATGCGCGATCTGTCGTCGCGAACACGAGGAAGATGTCGCTGTCAGGAGCGTTGGTGGCGTAGGTCTTGGACCCGTTAAGTACCCAGCCGCTATCGGTTCGTCTGACCGTGGTCTGCAGCGAGAATGCGTCGGAACCGGAGCTGGGCTCTGAGATCGCGTGTGCGCCGATCAGCGAGCCATCGCACATGCGCGGCAGGTAGCGTCGCTTCTGCTCGTCTGATCCGAAGCGCACGATCGGCGTCTCGCAGGCCCACATGTGCGCCCCCAACGAGAACAGCAAACCGTTGTCGGCACACCCGTACCCGAGGCCCTGCAGTGCCGCGGCCATGGTCACGGCCGGAGCGCCCACCCCACCGTATTCCTCGGGCACCGGCAAACCCTGAATGCCGATCTCGGCGCAACGGCGCCATCCCTCGGTGTGGAAGATCGCATCGCGATCGCGTTCCGGGAGGCCGGCGTTCAGCACATTCGCCGCGAACTCGGCGACCGAACGCTTCAGCGTTCGCTGTTCCTCGTTCAGTCCCTCCGGTCGCGGCGGGATCGCCGCGTCGCCGATCAGACGCGCCATCAGAGCACCGGTGAGGGCACCAGGTAGCGCCCGTAGCTGCTGAACGGTTCATACCCGAGGTCCATCCATGCCCGCTGACCAAGTCCCGAGGTCTGGCACAGCGAGAATTCGGCGCCAAGCTCTGAGAAGCTCAGCTCAAGCGCTGCGCAGAGGCAGCTCTGGGCGAGGCCGCGGGTCTCGCCCGCCACCGCGGACTTGGGCAACCGCTGGCCGCGGGCCGGGCGCCTGATCGTCGCCGCCTGGCAGCCAAGCGCGGTCCCGTGACTGACGTGCGTCATCGCCGCGGAGATCGCGGTCCCGTCGTAATAGGCGACAAACGCTGCGACGTTCGGTGCAGTCAAGCTGTCGGGTTCGAAGAAGAGTTGCGCGGCCACACCGCGCGGCAGGTCGGTCATGCCCCAGGCATTGGCGACCAGGCGGAGATAGTCCTCCCGCGTCTGCTCGTCAGCAGCGGCTCGGATCTCGACGCCATCGGGCGGCGGCAGATACGGCGGCGGCGTCGGGAGGGACATCTCCGGCAGCCGCTCGAGCTCGCGGTAGCCGGCCGCGACACAGGCCTGCTCGAGCTCGGCATCGCCGTGCTCGCGGGTCCAGATCGCGTAACTGCGGCGGTGCATGGTGAAGAACCGTTCGGCCCTGGAGAAGACGTCGTCCGGCGCCAGCGTGTCATCGATCCGCAGCACCCCGTTGCGGTATGGATTCGGCTGCCGGTGAGCGCCCGCGAACAGCAGCAGGCCGTCCCGCTCGTGCAGCTGCCCCCCGTAGGCGGTCAGGTAGCGGATGTATTCGGCGAGCGTCTGATCGGCGAGAGCCGTCAGCTCGGTGTGCGTGAGCGCACCGAGCTCGCCCGTGTTACTCAGTGGACTCGTCACCGGCCAGCAACCGTTCGGCGTCCTCCTCCGAGAGCCCCTCGAGCTCGGCGAGCAGCGTCGCCGTCGCGTCTCCCTCGGAGTCGCCCATCGTCCGCACGATCTCAGCCGTCAGCGTCTCGACCGTCGGGTGGGTGAACAGGCTGTGGAGCGGTAGGTCGATCGCGAAGTCGGTGCGGATGTGCGCAACGACCTGGGTCGCCAGCAGCGAGTGTCCCCCGAGGCTGAAGAAGTCGTCCTTGACGCCGACCTCCGGGACCCCGAGCACCCGCTTCCAGATTTCGGCGACGGCCTCCTCCATCGGAGACCGCGGGGCGACGAACTCCTCGGCCGGGCGCCGCCACGTCCGCAGGATCGGGCAGCGACTGGAGATCGATCTTCCCGCTCGGGGTTCGCGGCAGCGAGTCGAGCACGACGATCGCGGATGGCACCATGAACTCCGGCACCCACTCGCCGACATGCGCCGAGAGATCCTCCGTCGACGGGCCGGTCGGCGACGATGCCATCGGCGCCGACGTAGGCCACCAGACGGGCGTCACCCGCCGGGCTCTGCTGGGCGACCACGACGGCATCCTGCACGCCCGAATGCGAGCGCAGGGCGGCCTCGACCTCCGCCGGCTCCACCCGGTAGCCGCGGATCTTGACCTGCTCGTCGATGCGTCCGATGAACTCGAGATCACCGCTGGGCAGCCAGCGAGCGAGATCGCCGGTGTCGTACATCCGGCGCCCGGGCCGAAACGGATCGTCGGAGAACCGCTCGGCGGTGAGCTCGGGCTGGCCGACGTAGCCCGAGGCGACTCCGGCACCGGCGATGAACAGGGTGCCGGGCACCCCCACGGGTACCGGCTGGCGCTCGGCGTCGAGCACGTAGACGGCGCCACCGGCAAGCGGCCGGCCGATCGGGACGGTGCCCGGACGGTGCTCGCGGCTGGCGTCACCGAGCTCGTGCGAGACCGCGCCGACCGTCGCCTCGGTCGGGCCGTAGTGGTTGAGGATCCGCAGCCCCGGAGCAAGCGACTGCACCCGCTCGACGGTGTCCCACGCGGCCCGCTCGCCGCCGATCACCAGCCAGCGGCGCGGCAGCACGGCGGCATCGCCGCCGCTGAGCAGCGAGCCGATGTGCGACGGCGTGATCTTGAGCACGTCGACGGGCGTGGCCTTGAACGCCTGTCGCCAGCGCGCCGGCGTCGGCCGCCGCCAGCGGGCTGACCAGCACCAGCGTGCCGCCGCTCGCCAGCGCACCGAACACGGACGTGTTGCCGAGGTCGGTTGAGATGGCGGTCACCAGCCCGAACGACAGAGGCTCCTCGTCGGCACCGAGCCGGGATGCGATCGCGGACGCGTAGTTGGCGAGGTTCGCGTGGGTCACGCCGACGCCCTTGGGAGTGCCGGTTGAGCCCGACGTGTAGATCACGTACGCGAGCTGATCACCTGCGAGCGCGGGGCCGTTCACGGACTCCTCGGCGGCCAGGGCGGCAGCGTCGCGATCCAGGCAGATCACCTCACCGGAGAACTCGGGCAGATGCTCCAACAGCGCTTCCTGGGTAACGATTGCCTTCGCGCCGGCGGTGTTCAGCTGGTGGGCAAGACGCGCCTTTGGGTGCTCATGGTGAAGCGGCACGTATGCCGCTCCCGCCTTGAGGATGCCCGAGAAGGGCGACCACCATCTCGCGCGAACGATCCGTGCACAGCCCGACCGTGTCACCGGCCCCAACGCCGGCTCTGCCCAGGCGGGCCGCCAGCTTGCCAGCCTGCTCGTCGAGCTCGGCATAGGTAAGAGTTCCCTGCTCGTCAGCGACCGCGATGCGTGCGGGCTCGCGCGAAGCCCATGCGGCGACTCGCTCGTGTACGAGCTGGTCGGAACCGACCGCGACTTCGGGACCCTCACCGAACTGCGAGAGCACCTGCTCGCGCGCCGGCGCGTCGAGTAGCGGTAGCGATGCGACGGCCATGCTCGGGTCGGCCGCAACGCCGGTCAACAGCGTGCCCAGCCGGGAGGCGAGCTGCTCGGCCTGCGCGCCGGCAAGATAGGCCGAGTCGAAACCGAGCCGGATCCCGTCCGCGCCATCGTCACCGGCCGCAACCCAGAGGCGTGGCTGCGAGCCCGGGCGGGTTCGGGTATGCCCCGAGACCTCACCGGCGATGGCCGCCTCGCAGATGAAGCCGAGACTAGAGTTCCCGGCGCCGTCGGTCGGTGCGTAGTCCTGCACCACGAGCGCGCGCTGCGTGGCGCGCTGTACCTCCTGCAGCACCTCGGCGAAGGTCACGCCTGCAACGCGTGCGCCGACGGGTACGGGACGGCAGAACGCGCCGATCGCGCCATCCAGGTCCGCATGACGGCGCTCTGAGGTGACCCAGCTGACGGTGACCGACTCCTCGCCGGTGCTCCGGCCGAGCAGCGCCAGCCAGCCCGCGAGCACAACGACCGAGACCGACGTTCCGTAGCGGCCGGCCGCGGCCGCCAGGCCCTGCGCGACGGACTCATCAAGCGGCACGTCCAACCACCGCGACGCACCGGGGTCAGCCGTGGCGTCGGTGAAGGCGAGATGCGGCGCAGCCGAGTCGGCGACGTCGTTCCAGAACTCGACAGCGGCCTGACGTTCAGGGTCCGTGCCCTCCGCCAGCTCGTGCTGCCAGGCAGCGTAGTCGGCATATTGCAGGGGCTCCTCAACCAGCTCGCCGCCGCCCCCGAGTGCTGCCATCAGCTCGTGAGCCAGAACGACGATCGAGCTCGCGTCGGCGATCAACCCCGATGCGGTCAGCACCAGCGCCTGATGCTCGCCGGACCCGGCGAGCACACCGCGCAGGAGCGGACCCTGCTCAAAATCAAATGCCGTCGCGAGTTCGCGCTCGGCAACCGCCCGCGCGTCGCTCGAATCGCTGGAGAATTCGGGCTCCAGCATGCTGTTCACCGCCTGCAGCGGCACGCGGACCCCGGCTTGCCGAGCGAATGTCGTGCGCAGAACCTCATGGCGCTCGACGCTGCTGCGCAGTGCGGTCTGTACGGCGGTTGCGTCGAAGCCACTGCGCCTGCTGAGCACCACCTGCGTGGCGCCGGTCGGGCCGTCCGGCTGTGCCAGCCAGAGTGCCTCCTGCAGCGGCGACGACTGAAATCGGTCAGCTGTCGTATTCACGTTTCCCCCTACAGCTCCCCTATGACTTGTCCTTGTTTTTGCGGAGCTCTCGCACAAGGTACCTCATGCCGGGCGGCGTCTTGTAATCCGTCCTGCAGTTTTCGGAGCGGCGGCGCGGATCGGCAGCTGAATCTCCAACAGGGGCGTGTCGGGCGCGCTGACCACCTGCTCGAGCAGGGACCGCATGTCATCGATCAGACCGTCGGCCGAGGCCACGTCGAACAGGTCCGTGTCGTATTCGACGTATCCCTCCAGCGCGGTGTCGCGCAGCTCGAGCTCGAGCGCCAGGTCGAACCTGGAGAAGCCGATGTCGACATCGAGCACCTCCGACATCCAGGCCCGTCAACGACAGCTCCTTGCGAGCGCTGACCTGAGAGCGGAAGTTGACCTGGAACAGCGGGTTGTAGGCGGGATTGCGGCGCGGCGCCGCCGCCTCCACGACCTTTTCGAACGGTAGCTCCTGATGGGCATAGGCGCGCGTGGCGGTATCGCGGACGCGCCGCAGGAGCTCCCGGAAACTCGGATTTCCGCCGAGCCGCAGACGCAGCACGAGCGTGTTGGAGAAGAACCCGATCACCGGCTGCAGCTCGACTCGTGTGCGATTGGCGATCGGGCTTCCAATCACGACGTCATCGGCCCCGGAGCGCCGGTAGAGGACCGCTCCGAATGCGGCCAGGGTCGCGATGTAGAAGGTCGCTCCCTCAGAACGCGCCAACTCGATCAGCGACTCCGCAAGCTCCCGCTCGAGGCTCAGACGCCGGTGCGCGCCGAGGTTTCGCTGCACCGGCGGCCGCGGCCGGTCCGTCGACAGGTTCAGGAGCTCGGGAGCGCCCTCGAGCTCGCGCCGCCAGTAGTCGACCAGCTGCTCAAGCCGCGTTCCCGTCAGGTGCTCCTCCTGCCAGAGCGTGTAATCGGCGTACTGAACAGGGATCTCCGGGAGCTCGACGTCCTCGCCGCGAACAGCCCCGCCGTACAGCCGCGAGAGCTCGTCGAACATGATCGAGTCCGAGTGCGCGTCGGCGGCAAAATGATGGATCCGGAGCAGCAGCACGTGGTCCTCAGGTGCGAGTTCCAGCAGCGTCGCGCGGATCGGCAGTTCCGCCGTGAGGTCGAAGGGTTCCTGCGACAGCGCCCGCAGTCGCGCATCCAGGTCGGCCTCGTCGATCGCCTCGACGGGGACCGGCAGCTCCCAATCGTCGAGCACGCGCTGCAGCGGCTCCGGTCCCGAGTGATCGACCAGCGTCCGCAGGCTCTCATGCCGGCCGACGACGCCGCGCAGCGCCGCAACCAGCCCCTCACGGTGCAGCGGCCCGCGGAGTCGGATGGCGCGCGACGCGTTGAAGGTGAACGACTCCCGTGCCCATTGGGCCAGGAACCACATGCGCCGCTGCGTCGAGGACAGCGGCACCGGCGTGCCGGGAGCGCGCCGCGGGATCGTGTCGCTCTCACCGGTCAGTGCCGCGCGGCGCCTGACCAGCTCGCGCTCGAGCAGCGCGCGCTTCGCCGGTGACAGCGACTCGATCTCGCTCATACCGAGCCGCTGGCCTGCCCGGCCAGCGAGCGCCGGTCGACCTTGCCGGTGGACGTCCGCGGCAGTTCGTCGGCGAACTCAAAGCGCTCGGGGACCATGTAGTGCGGCAGCCGCTCCTCGCAGAACGCCGCCAGCGCGCTCGAATCGAGCGGCTCGCGCACGCTGACGTAGGCGAGCACGCGGTTGGTCACCAGCTCATCGGGGACCGCCACAACCGCGCACTCCCTGACCGCCGGGTGCGCGTAGATCGTGGTCTCGATGTCCCCGAGCTCGATCCGGTAGCCACGGCTCTTGATCTGCTCATCGCGCCGGCCGAGGAAGCGGTAGGCGCCGCTCTCGGTGAGGACCACGAGATCCCCTGTCCGGTAGGTCGGCTGGTGAATGATGTCGCCGAGCGGATCGGGAACGAGTCGCTCGGCCGTCTTCTCCGAATCGCCGAGGTAGCCCTGCATCACCGTCGGCCCGCGGACGTAGAGCTCGCCCTCCTCACCCACGCCGGCCCGCTGGCCGGCGTCGGTGAGCGCGTACACGTCGACCCCGTCGATCGCCCGCCCAATCGGGATCGTCTCATCGCCATCGGCGAGCGGGCGCACCTCGTGCCAGGTGCAGACGTTGGTCTCGGTCGGTCCGTAGAGGTTGGCGAAGCGCACATGCGGCAGCAGCTCGGTCAGCTGCCGCAGGTAGCGGGTGGGGAAGACCTCGCCCGCGAACAGGATCGTCCGCAGATTCGGGCACGACTCCGTGCTCAGACCTCCGCGCAGGACCAGCATCGTCAGGATCGACGGGACCGAGTACCAGACCGTGATCCCCTGCTCCTCGATGAAGGTCCGCACCTGCGAGGGGAACACCGAGGTCTGGGCCGGGACGAGCACCACCGGCGCGCCGGCCAGCGACGCCGCGTACAGGTCGAACGTGCTCAGATCGAAGTGCAGCGGTGCGTGACTCGAGAGCCGGTCGCCGGCGGTGACCCCGAACTCCTCGCACGGCCCATTTCACAAACGCCAGACAGTTGCGATGGCTCAGCATCACACCCTTGGGCACGCCGGTGGAGCCCGACGTGTAGAGGATGTAGGCGAGGTCGCCCTCGATCGCCGGCACCCTCGGAGCCTCTCCAGACCGCGCCGCCAACTCGCTCCCGCACGGCCGGATCGTTGAGGACCACGGTGTCCGTGATCTGTGGGCGCCTCGGCGCGCAGCCCGCTCACCGCCTCGGCCTTCTCGACGCCCGTCAGCAGAACGCGGACCCCGGCGTTGGAGGTTATGTAGGCGAGCCGCGAGGTGGGCGCCTGCGGGTCGAGCGGCACGTACGCGGCTCCGGCCTTCAGCACTCCGTAGATCCCGATGATCGAGTCGGCGGACTTGTCGAGGTACAGGGCCACGCGGTCGCCGCGACCGACGCCCAGCTCGATCAGGTGCTGCGCGAGCCGGTTGGCTGACGCGTCGAGCTCAGCGTATGTGAGCTGCCGCTCGCCATCGACCAGCGCCGGCGAGTCCGGGGATTTCGCAGCGCTCTGCTCGAGCAGCTGGTGGATCAGGTACCGCAAGGTGGCAGCCGTCCTTGACGGTCAGGCGGTCTGATCGACCAGGCCCGCGATCGACGTGAGCGTCTGGAAGCTCGCGGGTACGACCTTCTCGTCTGGAATCGAGATGCCGTAACTGTCCTCCAGGAAGCCGACGATCCGGAACAGGCCCAGGGAGTCGATCACCCGATTCTCGAGCAGCGGATAGTCCGGCGTCAGCTCGGGACCACGCCAGCCCAGCTCGTCAACGATGAAAGCGCGGATCCTGTCAATCGTGGTGCTCAACGGCGGCAATCCTAACCTCCGACCTCGGTCGTTTCCATGCTGAGTCTGGCCAATCGCTCGGATAACGCGGCCGCTGTGTAGGCGACGGCCGGTTCCATCATCACCTGCCTGTTGCCGGGATGGTCGCCGGGAACCTCGACCGTGTCGATCTCACCGCGGATGAGCTCGCTCCAGCCGAGGGTCGGATCCTCGTACAGCCGCTCGCCGTAGAACACGATCATGTCTCCGTCCCACGGCTGCGGCATGTACACCTGCTCGGCCTGGCCGTGAAGTTCGAAGAAATGGTTCTCGCGCAGCCGCTCCGGAATCGGTCTGCCCATCCGCAGCGCCAGTGCGGTCCGCGGCTTGCGGGTGACCCACTGAAGGTAACCAAGGACCTTCTTGGGCTGGGCCACGACCCGTGGGGCGCGCTGCACGATCTTGGTGAGCCCCGTGATCGGTCGCAGCCAACGCTTCCGCCGGCGCCTGCGGCGGCGTGCCTCGCCCATGTTCTCGATCCGCTTCTGCCCGTGACGCTCGCGCCAGAGCGGCTGGTTGCCGTACCAGCCGTACTGGCGGATCCAGCCTGGGCTGGGCCCGTTGAAGGCCATCAGCAGCTCCACGTCCTCGCCGGCGGCGGTGAGCCGCTCAGCCAGCTCGAAGGCCACGAGCGACCCGAAGCAGTACCCCCCGAGACGCCATGGGCCGCCCGGGTGCACCTGCCGCATCTCCTCGAGGTAGTGCGTGGCCATCTCCTCCACGGACTTGAGCGGCGCGGAGCCGCCGTAGAGCCCGCTGTGACTGGAGACCGTAGAACGGCTGGTCGTCGCCGAGGCGCCGCGCGAGCGCGGCCAGGTGCAGGATCGTGCCCGCTCCGCCGTGAACGCAGAAGATCGGGGGTTGCGTTCCGGCCGGCTGGATCGGCACCAGCGAGGTCCATCGCGACGCCCCGGATTCGTCCTCCAGCAGCTTGGCGAGCGACTCGATCGTCGGCGCGCGGAAGATCGCGCCGAGCGGCAGCGAACTCCCGAGCTTGTGCTCGATCGCAGCGAACAGGTTGGCCGCCGTCAGCGACGACACGCCCAGGTCGAAGAAATCGTCGGTCACGCCGATCGGGCTGATGCCCAGCTGGCGCTCCCAGATCTCGCTGAGCCGGCGCTCCACCTCCGTGCGCGGCGCCACCAGCTCGTGGTCGCTCGCGCGGGTGCGATCCGGTTCGGGCAGCGCCTTGCGGTCGACCTTGCCGTTGGGTGTGAGCGGGAACGCATCGAGGAACGTCACGGTCGACGGCACCATGTAGGGCGTGAGGCTGGCGGCCGCGTGCTCGCGCAGCTCCTTGGCGCTGGGTGCCGGCTCGGTGACGATCACGTAGGCCGCCAGCTCGGCCTCGGCGTCGGCGCCGCGCGCCGTCACGACCGCCTCTGTCACGCTCGGATGACGGGTGAGCACGGTCTCGATCTCACCGAGCTCGATCCGGAAGCCGCGGACCTTGACCTGGTTGTCGATACGGCCGAGGAACTCGATCTCACCATCAGGCCGGTACCTGGCGAGGTCCCCGGTCAGGTAGATCCTGGCTCCCGGTGTCGTGTCGAAGGGGTCGGCGATGAAGCGCTCTGCGGTCAGGTCGTCGCGCCCGCGGTACCCGCGCGCCAGACCGTGACCGCCGATCCACAACTCACCCGCAGCACCGACCGGCACCGGCTGGCGATGACGATCGAGGATGTAGATCGTGGTGTTGGCGATCGGCCGTCCGATCGTCAGCGTCTCGCCGCGGGTGGTGACCTGTCTGCAGGTCGACCAGATCGTCGTCTCGGTCGGGCCGTACATATTCCACAGCTCGACCCCTGCGTCCAGCAGCCGGTCGGCGAGCGCTACGGGCAGCGGCTCGCCGCCGCACAGTGCCTTCAGCGGGCGCCCGGGCCGCCATCCCGAGTCGAGCAGCATCCGCCACGTCGTCGGTGTCGCCTGCATCACCGTCGCGGCCGAATCGGCCAGCAGCTCGGCGAGCGCCTTCGGGTCGCCGGCCGTCTGGGCCGTCGCCACCACAACCCGTCCGCCCTGCAGCAACGGCAGGTAGAGCTCGAGGCCGGCGATGTCAAAGGACAGCGTGGTGACAGCGACGAGGACATCGTCTGCACCGAGGCCCGGCCGCTGCGCCATGGTCGTCAGGAAGTTCATCAGTGCCCGGTGCGGGATCTGGACGCCCTTCGGCTGCCCGGTGGAGCCGGATGTGTAGATCACGTAGGCAAGCTGCTCCGGTGCGACGCTCACCGGCGGCGGCTCAGTCGCCAGCTCCGCGATCTGCGCCCAGTCGCGGTCGAGACATACGACCTTGACGTCATCGAGCGGCAGGCCCGCGAGCAGCCGCTCCTGGGTGACGACCACCTGCGCCTGGGAGTTCTCCAGCATGAACGACACGCGATCGGCGGGATAGGCGGGATCGACGGGCACATACACCCCGCCGGCCTTCATGATTCCGAGCAGCCCGACCAGCATCTCCACCGAGCGCTCGACCGCGATCGCGACGAGCTGCTCGGAGCCCACCCCGAGGCTGATCAGATGATGGGCGAGTTGGTTCGAGCGCGCCTCGAGCTCCGCGAAGGTGAGCTGATCGGACTCACAGATCACAGCGATCCGGTCCGGCGTCGCGACCGCCTGCGCGCCCACCAGCTCGTGCAGGCACTGGCTCGGATAGGCCGCCGCGGTCTGGTTCCAGTCGGTCAGCAACCGCTCACGCTCATCCGCTTCGAGCAGCGACAAGCGGCTGACGGGCACGTCGACGGTGTCGGTTCCGGCTCGCAGCGCAAGCATGACTCGCGACTCGCAGGTCGGCCGGCAGGTCGGGGGCGCCGGCGACGGTGAAGTTTCCGTCGGCGTCGAGCGACACGGTTCCGTCCAGCTCGCCGCCGTTGGCTGCGCCGGCGTCCATCGCTTCGGCGATTCGGTCGACCAGGACGGTGAAGGTCGGGTCGTCGTCCAGCGGGACGGCGACCCGGGAAATGTTCCCATTCATCGACAGTTCGAGCGTCAGCTCGCTGCGCTCGGTGAAGCGTTGGACGACGATCGCGAGCGCCGCCAGCCAATCGACCGTGCCGGTGTGTGTGTCTTCAGTGGGCTGCGCCATTCCGTTGTGCCCCATCCCGTTTTCCCCCTTTGCCCCGGGATTCAAGATCATAGGGACGGTAGGCTGCCGCATGTTGACCGCAGAAGCACTTGCAGCTGAGGAAATTCACATCTGGCAGGCGGCGCTTGACATCGGCAGCGATCAGGCCGAGCGCTGGTCGGAGCTGCTCAGCGGGGACGAGCGTGAGCGCGCCGCGCGCTTTCGCTTCGAGCGCGACCGGGTGCGATACATCGCCGGGCGCGCCCAGCTGCGGATGCTGCTCGCCGGCTACCTCGACGCATCGCCGGCGGAGCTCGTGTTCAGCTACGGCGACAACGACAAGCCCATGCTGGCCGGAGACGGGCCGTGCTTCAACCTCTCGCACTCCGGTGCGCTCGCCCTCTACGCGGTCACCGCCGACGTCGAGGTCGGCATCGACGTCGAGCTCTATGACCGGAGAGCTTCGGCGGTGAGCGGATTCCGGAGCGCTTCTTCGCGCCCGACGAGGTGCTCGCGCTGCGGGCGCTTCCAGCCGACCTTCAGCCCCGCGGATTCCTCGAGTTATGGACACGCAAGGAAGCATTCATCAAGGCCCGCGGAGACGGTCTTTCCCTTGCGTTGGACAGCTTTTCCGTTACCCTAGGCCGGGATAGACCGAGGCTTCTCCGCACTGGCTGGTCTCAGACCGAGGCGAGCCGATGGAGCTTGCTGGATCTATCAGACACGGATGGCAAATTCATCGCGGCCGTCGCCGCGAGGACTGAGGAATGGCGTGTGGTGCGTTTTCGCGTCGGACCATTCCAGGGCAACTGGAAGCAGCAACAAAGGGGGCAGTAATGGAAGCCGGAAGCACGATCGGTGACGGCCCGCGCGCGATGCGCAGGCGCGCCGTGGTGAGCGAGGACTTCGTGAACATCGGGTTCCTGCCCGGACGCGAGGATGCGTTCCCAGCTGGTGATCACGCCTGCGATGGCCGGGGTCGACCTGGCCGCGTGGTGCCGCGAGCCACGCCGAGGAAATCGATGGCTACTTCGACAAGTACGGCTCGATCCTGTTCCGCGGGTTCGACCTGCCGGACGCGGCGTCGTTCGAGGCGGTTGCGACGAACATCGCCGGTGACCTGTTCGCCGACTACGGCGACCTGCCGCCCGGAGAGCGCCGGTGAGAAGGTCTACGGCTCCACGCCGTACCCGGCGGACAAGATGATCCTCTGGCACAACGAGAGCGCGCACCTGCCGACCTGGCCGCTGCGTCAGTTCTTCTACTGCGTGATCCCGTCGCAGGATCGCGGCACGACGCCGCTGATCGACTGCCGCTTGATCCTCGACCGGCTCGATCCCGAGGTGCGCGAGCAGTTCGCGACCAAGGGGCTCAAGTACGTCCGCAACTTCTCCGAGGGCATCGACGTGCCCTGGCAGGACTTCTTCAAGACCGACGACAAGGCAGAGGTCGAGCGCATGTGCGCCGAGGGCGGCATGTCCTGCGAGTGGACCGATAACGGGCTGCGGATCAGCCAGGATGCCAAGGCCGTGCGCAATCACGTCCGCACCGGCGAGCCGCTGTTCTTCAACCAGGTCCAGCTGCACCACATCTCGTGCCTGGACGAGGAGACGCGCACGGCGCTGCGCAGCCTGTTCGACGACGAGGATCTGCCGCGCAACGTCTACTTCGGCGACGGGACGCCGATCCCGGACGAGGTAATGGATCAGCATCGGCGAGCTGTTCGAGGAGATCTGCGTCGAGTTCCCGTGGCAGGAGCACGACCTGATCGCGGTCGACAACATGATCATCTCGCACGCCCGCCGGCCGTTCAGCGGCCCGCGCAAGCTGCTGGTGGCGATGGGCCACATGATCAACGCCGACGATCTCGAAGGCGCCGCGGCCTGAGCCACAGCTAGTTATTCCCGAGCGCGCGAGCCCGAATGATTCGGGGTTGCGCGCTCGGTTCATTCCTGACCAATTGGGGGGTCAACAATGAGTGTTGGAACGGCAGGGGTCAGTTTCTCTCACGACGAAGCCGGTGGGGACCGGCTTTACGACGAACCGCTTGTGCGCGGGCCGATTCCCGGGCCTCGCTCGGCAGAGTTGCTCGCGCGCCAGGAAGCGCGTGAGTCGAGCGCGCGCACGTATCCGCGGCGGCTGCAGATCGCTATCGCCCAGGCGCAGGGGTCCTATGTCGAGGACCTGGACGGCAACGTCTTCATCGACTTCCTGAACGGAGCCGGCTCACTGCCGCTCGGCCACTCGCATCCCGAGCTGCTCGAGGCGATCCAGGAGCAGCTGATGAAGTTCCAGCACGGCCTGGACTTCCCGACCGAGGTCCGCGACGAGTACATCTCGATGCACCTGTCGCTGCTGCCGCCGGAGATGCAGGGACGGACCAAGATCGGCTTCTGCGGCCCGACCGGCGCAAACGCGATCGAGGCAGCGCTGAAGCTGTGCAAGACGGCCACGGGCCGGTCCGACGTGATCTCCTTCCATGGCGGCTATCACGGCGGCTCGCACGGGGCGATGGCCGTCTCCGGGCTCGTCGCGCAGAAGGCGCAGGTGGGCGGACAGATGCCCGGGGTGCATTTCTTTCCCTACCCGTACGAGCTGCGCAGCCCGCTGAGGTCCGATGACGGGGTGTCGCTCGGCACGCGCTGCGCCGAGTACCTGAGCAGCTCGCTGCGCGATCCGCTCGGCGGCATCCCGCTGCCCGCGGCCGTGCTCGTTGAGGTGGTGCAGGGTGAGGGTGGCGTGATCCCCGCATCCACCGACTTCATCCGTGGCATCCGCGCCGTGACCCGCGAGCTCGATATCCCGCTGATCGTCGATGAGGTGCAGTCGGGCTGCGGCCGCACCGGCACCTGGTTCGGCTTTGAGCAGCACGGGATCGTTCCTGACGTGATCGTCGCCTCCAAGGCCGCCGGCGGGCTCGGCATGCCGGTCGCGCTGATCATGTACGACGAGCGCCTCGACAAATGGGAGGCGGGCGCCCATACCGGAACCTTCCGCGGCAACCAGGTGGGCTTCGCGGCCGGCCTGAGGGCGATGGAGATCATCCAGCGCGATGGCATCCTCGAGAACGTGCGCGAGATGGGCGCCGTCGCTCTGGCGGGGCTCCAGGAGCTGACTGACCGCTATCCGGTGGTGGCGGAGGCCCGCGGCAGCGGGCTGATGCTGGGCTTCGAGATGGTTGATCCGCTGACCGGCGAGCCGAACGGCGACGCCGCCCGCAGCGTCCAGCGGCTGGCGCTCGAGCGTGGCCTGATCGTCGAGCTCGGTGGGCGCGACGACGCTGTCGTGCGGATGCTCCCGCCACTCAACGTCTCCCGCCGTACGCTCGATCAGGCGCTCACCATCCTTGGCGAGGCAGTGGCGATCACCGACTCGGCGTGGGTGCTCGGCTGACGGCGCGTCAGCGCTCGCGAGCGTGTTCAGCGCTCGCGAGCGTGTTCAGCGCCCGCGGCGTGTTCAGCGCCCGCGGGCGTGTTCAGCGCCCGTAGCGGGTGAACACGTCCGCGCCGAAGGTGCTCGTCACCGTGCGCGCGTCGGCGAGCCGCTTGAGGTGGAAGAGCTCTTCCCAGGTGGCCAGCGATGAGTAGTGGTTGTAGGGCCTGTTGCTGGCCGAACCGGGCTTGATGTACGGGGAGATCAGCAGCGTGCCGATCCGGCCGCCGCCCTGCCCGATGCCGCCGGGCTGCGCGGCGCCGGGGCCGGGCGCCTCACCGCAGCAGGAGGACGCGTCCGAGTCCGCGGCCTCGTCGAAGGTGATCTCGAGCAGCCCGCCCTGCTTGAACGCTGGCGAGCCGGTGATCTTCGGCACCCACGTCTGCAGGAAGCTGTCGATGTCCGCTCCGGCAGAGGCGCCACTCGGCTGGTTGATGCACGGGTAGTCGTGGCCGTCGCTGCAGAGGTTGGGCGTGATGAATGAGAACGCGGGCGTGGTCGAGGCCTTCTTGAGATCGGTTGCCAGCCCGGTCTCGCCCGGCAGTGCCGAGGCGGGCATCGCACCGCTCGGCGAGCCGAGCGCAACCACGTGGGCATCGCAGTAGCCGGGACGGCCGATGATCGAATCGAAGTAGACGAACGGGTCATGCCGGGCTGCGTAGCCGTCCCCGGACTCAGCGACCTGCGTCGGGTCGGGTTGGTTGATCGCCGGGTGGCCACACGCGGCCGCCTCACGCTTTGGGTCGTTGCCCATGTCCTCCATGTAGGCCTTCCAGCGGAAGCCGGCCGCGGAGAGCTGGGTGCCGATGTTCTGGACGTTGGCCGGGTAGACGCAGCCGGTCCCGCTCTCGATCCCGTCGGAGAGCAGCGTGTTGTTCGTGAAGGTCGTGAACGTGTGGCAGTCCGCCTGGTTCTGCGTATTCGGCGGCTGGCCCGAGACGATCGAGATGTAGTTGTCGTTCGAGTCGTGGCCGGTCGCGTAGTAGTTGCGCAGCAGCACACCCTTCCTGGTGAGCGTGCGCGCGAGGTACGGGAATGCGCTGGGGTCGCCGAAGGTCGAGCCGTAGCTCTCGTTCTCCAGCATGATCACGAACACGTGCTTGACCGGCGGCAGCTGATAGGCCCGCGTGGCCTTCTTGCGCGCTGCTCGGAGCGCAGGCCATCAACAGCGTGACCATGGCGGCAGCCAGCGCGATAGGGATCCGCTTGAGGACGACCGCGTTCATCACGCTCTTAAATAAATCAGCCCGGCGCCGCGCTCGAGGCAGCACCGGGCTGACACAGGCTTCCGCCCGGACCGCCGCGCTAAGCGGCTACCGGCTCCTCGAGGATGTCGCGGGTGCGCGACGGGTCGACGTGCACGCCCGGACCCATCGTCGAGGCGAACGTCACCGAGCGGATGTAGCGGCCCTTGGCGGCCGATGGCTTCGCGCGGACCAGCTCCTCGATCACGGCCTGGTAGTTCTCGAGCAGCGCGCGCTCCTCGAAGTCGCGCTTGCCGATCACCAGGTGCACGATCGCGTTGCGGTCGGTGCGGTACTCGACCTTGCCGGACTTGGACTCCTCAACGGCCTTGGCGACATCCATCGTCACGGTGCCGACCTTGGGGTTCGGCATCTTGCCCGACGGGCCGAGGATCCGGCCCAGGCGGCCGACCACCGGCATCAGATCGGGCGTGGCGATGGCCACGTCGAAGTCGTCGAAACCGTCCTGGATGCGCTGGGCGAGGTCCTCTGCGCCGACCACGTCAGCGCCGGCCTCCTCGGCCTCGCGCGCCTTGTCGCCCTGAGCGAAGACGGCAATCTTGACGTCCTTACCCAGACCGTTGGGCAGCGCGATGGTGCCGCGCAACTGCTCGTCGGCGTGCCGGACGTTCAGGCCGGTACGGACGTGCACCTCGACGGACTCGTTGAACTTGACGGTCGAGAGCTGCTTGACGAGCGCGACCGCCTCCGCCGGCGTGTACTCACGCTCGCGGTCGAAGCGCTGGCGCGCCTCTGTGTATGCCTTGCCGTGCTTAGCCATCAGACGACCTCCACGCCCATCGAACGTGCGGTGCCGGCGATGATCTTCTTCGCGGCGTCGATGTCGTTCGCGTTCAGATCCTGCATCTTCTTCTCGGCGATCGCCGACAGCTGCGCGTCGGTGATCTTGGCCACCTTGTCGCGATGCGGCTCGGCCGAGCCCTTGTCCAGGTTGAGCGCCTGCTTGATCAGAACGGCGGCGGGCGGCTGCTTGGTGATGAACGTGAACGAACGGTCCTCGTAGACCGTGATCACGACCGGGATCACCGTGCCGGTGTCAGCTTGAGTCTGGGCGTTGAACGCCTTGACGAACTCCATGATGTTGACGCCGTGCTGACCGAGCGCGGGGCCGACAGGAGGTGCAGGGCTGGCCTGACCGCCAACCGCCTGCAACTTGATGTGGGTGAGGACCTTCTTTGCCATTTCTCTCTTCCTAGTTCAAGCGAACCCCGGCCGATCCGGAGTCCTCCTAGTGCAACTGCTCCTACGAGCTATCGGGGCTCGGTGTGAACCCCTCTGGGTGAAGCCTAGAGCTTCTTGACCTGGTCGAACCCAACCTCGACCGGCGTCTCGCGGCCGAAGATGGAAACCAGGACCTTGAGCTTCTGACCGTCCTCGTTGACCTCGGAGATCTCCCCCGAGAAGTCTGAGAGCGGGCCCGACACAACCTTGATCGACTCGCCGATCGAGAACTGCGCGCGGCTGCGAGGACGCTCCGCCGTCTCCTGGTGGAGCAGGCGGTCAACCTCGCTCTGGGTCAGCGGCACCGGCTCGTTGGACGCGCCGACGAAGCCGGTGACGCCCGGGGTGCCCTTGACCAGAGCCCAGGAATCCTCGTTGAGGTCCATGTTCACCAGCACGTAGCCCGGCATCGTGCGGCGCTCGACCGTGACCTTCTGGTTGTCCTTCATCTCGGACACCGACTCGGTCGGGACGACGATCTGGCGCACGGAACGCTGCTGGTTCAGTGACACAACCCGGTGCTCCAGGTTGTGCTTGACCTTGTTCTCGTGCCCTGAATATGTGTTGACTACGTACCAGCGGAACATATGGTTATTGCCTGTTAGAGGATCAGGTTGATCAGCTTTGAGGCGACGAGATCAGCCACGCCGAGAAAGATTCCGGCGACGATCACGAAGCCAAGGACTACCCCCGTGGCCTGCATCACCTGACGGCGATCGGGCCACTGAACCCGCTGAAGCTCTTTTACGCTTCCGCGCAGGAACCCGACTAGCCTAGCGGCTGCCGACGGGTGGTGCGCGACGACCTGAGCACCGCCACGGTACTCGTCGTCGAGCTCGACTGAGCTGATCGGGATCAGCCATGTGCTGCCTCGTCGCCGCCTAGCGCGTCTCGCGATGCGCGGTATGACACCTGCACCACTTGCAGTACTTGCGAAGCTGCAGCCGCTCAGGGTTGTTGCGCTTGCTCTTATTGGTTTGGTAGTTGCGGCGCTTGCACTCCTCGCACGCGAGGGTGGCAGCGATCCGAACGTCTCCACGGGCCATGGTTCTAGTCCCCGTAAGCTGTTGGAAAGGGATGCTCAGCCGGATTTGTGGGCGTGCTGCCGCACGCCATCCGGCGCTTGGCGGAGTGTAGCGGCTGGCGCGCGATTTACGCGATCAGGCTGGAGCGCGGATTACGCGACTACGCGGATCGGCTCGCCGCGGAGGTAGGCGGCGAGGTCCTCGACGACCTGCTGGTACATCTCAGCCAGGCCCTCGCGGCTGACGTAGCCGAGGTGTGGTGTGAGCACGGTGTTCTCGAGCGCCAGCAGTGGATGATCGTGCGGCAGCGGCTCGCGGTCGTAGACGTCCAGACCGGCGCCGGCGATCCGGTTGGACTGCAGCGCCTCGATCAGCGCCTGCTCGTCGACGATCGGCCCGCGTGAGGTGTTCACGAGGAACGCCGTGGGCTTCATCTGCTCGAACTCCTGCCGCGCCGACCAGGCTGCGCGTGCGATCGCTCAGCACCAGATGGATCGAGACGACGTCCGAGCCGGCCATCAGCTCCTCCTTGCTGACATGGCGAGCGCCCACCTCGGCCGCGTGCTCGGCGAGTGAGGTTCTGGCTCCATGCGATCACCTCCATCCCGAATGCCCTGGCCGGAGCGATCATCTGCGCGCCGAGCCGGCCGAGTCCGACGAGCCCGAGGGTCGCGCCGGCGAGGATCGACGGCATGCCCTGCTGCCAGATGCCGTCGCGGATCGCCCGATCCTCATAGGTCACGCGCTTGAACAACGCGAAGATCAGAGCCCACGCGACCTCGATCGTGCTGGGGAGGCCCGGAGGCGGCGGAGCCTGGTCGCGCTCGCCTGAACCGAGCTTGTCGGTTGAGCCATATCCGGGGATCCCGGTCCCGCAGACGCGCACCCCGCGACTGGCGAGGTAGTCGACATCGAGGGCGGCGTTGCGCATGCCGGTGGTCACGACGAGCTCGAGATTCGGGAAGCCTTTCGAGCACGTCACGCGGGAACGCGGTGCGCTCGCGCATCAGTACGAGCGTGTCGTAGCCGGCGAGCACGTCGGGCAGTCGCTCGGGGCCGATCGGCGTGTCGAAGAAGTCGACCTCGACTCCCAGGGACGCCCAGTCCGCGAGTGTGTGGGCGATCCGGTGGTAGTCGTCGAGAACGGCAACTCGCATACCTGCAGTATCCCCACTTGCGACCCGCGCTTGCTGTCCCGGCTTGCGCCGACCGCCAGAATGTCGCGGCAATGCTGCGGCTGTTGGGCATCGTCATCTCGATCGGGCTTGCGGATTCGCTGAACCCCTCGACGGTTGCCCCTGCGCTGTACCTGGCGGCGCAGCCGAAGGGACGCTACGCCCTCGCGCAGTTCACGGCCGGAGTGTTCGTCGTCTACTTCATCGGCGGGACGCTGATCGCGCTCGGTCCTGGGGAGCTGATTCTCTCGCTGGTCCCGAAACCCGATCTGCTCGTGCGGCACCTGCTCGAGGTCCTCGCGGGGGTGGTGCTGCTGGTGGTGGCCGCGCTTCTGTGGGTTCACCGCAACCGGCTCGGGCAGAAACAGCTGCCGACATTCAGCTCCGGGGGCCGCGCCAGCTGGCTGCTGGGCGCAGGGATCATGGCGGTCGAGCTGCCCACCGCCTTTCCCTATTTCGCCGCACTGGCCGCGGTCATGGCCTCGCCTGGCGGGCTGCTCAGCAAGGTCTTCCTGATCTTCGTGTTCAACGTCTGCTTCGTGATGCCGCAGCTCGCGATGCTCGCGGCGCTTTGGCTGGCCGGCGAGCGCGCCGAGGCCGGGCTGATCCGCGTGACCGCCTTCCTGCAGCGCCGCTGGCCCGTGCTGCTTGCGCTGGTGGCCGTGGTCGCGGGTGTGATCACGATCGGACTAGGGGTGACGGGCACCTATCGCGAGGCAAAGACGCTCCTGCACAAGGCAGTCAAGGTGCTCAAGTGAGGCGCCGGCGCGCGAGGCAGAGCAGCGTCTGGTAAGTGAGCTCGAAGCTGCCGCCGGTCGCGTCGATCGCGGCGCCAACACCCTTGAACAGCAACTCCCGCGCGGAGTCCGGCAGGAGGATGTGGTCGGAATGCGTGCCCAGGAGCGCCAGGTACTCCGCGGCGGTGTAGCGCTGCGACCACCGATACACGCGCGTATCGACGTCGGTGAAGTCCTGATTCCCGCGGAACTCGAGCTCGTGCCACTCAGCCGCATTCCTGATCTGCGGCGGAGCCCCCAACGGATTCATCGGGCCTCCAGGGTGAGCCGCGAACAGCTCTTCGACCTCGCGGTAGACGGCGTCGATCGCAGGCCGCAGCGGGTTGTCCCGCCACTCGGGCCGGTTCCAGAACGGTGCGAGCGCCCCGCCCGGCCTGAGCACGCGCGCAGCCAGCCGGTTGCGCAGACCGGGGGTCACCCAGTGCCAGGCGGTCCCGGAGATCAGCACCTGGAAATGGGCCGGCGGCAGGTCGGCTGTCTCGAAGTCGGCGCTGAGGGTCTCGATCGTCAGTCCGGCGGTGGCGGCTTGCTTGCTCGCCACCGCCGCCATACCTGGATCAGGTTCGATTGCGGTGAGACGCATGCCGCGCTCGGCGAACAGCAGCGTCGCGCGACCGGTACCGGCGCCGACGTCGAGTACGCGGATCCCCCGGTTGCGCGCCGGCATACGCGAGTACGTCATCGACCATCTCGGCCGGGTAGCTCGGACGGTTGCGGTCGTACTGCTCGGCGACCGAGCCGAAGCTGAGCCGGCGCTCGTGGTCGTTGCTCACGTCGCGCTGGAAGTCGCTCAGCGGCCGCTCGCTCACCTGGCTGAAGTTACTCCTCCCCGAGCGCCACGAATTCGTGTGCGCGGCGGGTGAGGATTCCCAGCATCACCTGGGCGGCGGGTACCACGCCAGGCTGCGCACTCGTCGCGGCGAACACGCGCCGCACCGGGTTCTCGGGCGCGAGCCTGCGCACGACCAGGCCCGGTTGGCGGTGACTGAGCGCCAGGCGCGGGATCAGTGCGACGCCGACGCCCGCTGCCACGAGCCCCTGCACGGTGTCGTAGTCGTCTGATTCGAACGACACGCGCGGTTCGAATCCGGCCTCGCGACAGACGCTGATGACGTGTCGCGCACAGGCGCTCTGGGCCGAGGTCTGCACCCAGTCCTCGCTGCGCAGGTCGATGAGGGCGAGGTTGTGCTTGCGCGCGAGCTGGTGCTCGACCGGGAGTGCGACCCACATCGGGTCGTGGATCAGCGGCGACTTCTCAAGGCCGCGGAAGTGCTGCTCCTCGCCGGGAAACTCGAACAGCAGCGCGAGGTCGAACTCCCCCGCCCGCAGCCTTGGCGCGACCTCCTCGGGCTCACCCTCCCCGAGCGAGAGCTCGACATCCGGATGCAGGTGCCTGAAAGCAGCCACCGCCTGTGGGATCAGCGTCGACCCGGCCGATGGAAAGGAGGCGATGCGCAGGCGTCCGCCGCGCACGCCGAGCACGGCGGCCAGGTCATCCTCTGCGGCCTGGACCTGAGCGAAGATCGCATCGGCGTGCTGGAGCAGTGTCGCGCCCGCGGCGGTGGCGCGGACCCTGCGGCGGTCGCGGACGAGCAGCGCAGCGCCGATCTCGGCCTCGAGCCGCGCGATCGCCTGGGACACGGCCGACTGCGTGTAGTCGAGCGCATCGGCCGCCGCTGAGAACGATCCTCGCTGGACGACCTCGCGGAGGATGTTGAGACGGGTCAGGTTCAGCATAAGCAGATCTTATGCATCAGATGACCAGATTCACTAGCACTGATGCATGCAGCGTGAGAGAGTGCCCGCCCAGCACATCGAACTTGAGGGAGTTCAGAGATGTCACTGACGACGATCGTTTCCTACGACGGAACGCCGAACGACGACGACGCGCTGACGCTGGCGAGCGTGCTCGGCGAGGCCGGGGCACGCCTGATCTCTGGCCTATGTGCGCCACGACGCCTGCGCCGACGACGCCGGCTTCGCGCAGGCCCTGCTCGACCGCGGGGTCGAGGCGCTCGGCGAGCACGACGCCGAGACGCGCGTCGTGGTCCACGCCTCCACGAGCGAGGGCCTCAGCGAGCTCGCGCGCAGCGAGGACGCACAGCTGATCGTCTTCGGCTCCGATTACCGGACCCCCGCCGGGCGGGTCGCACCGCAGCAGACGACGCAGAAGCTGCTCGACGGCGGGCCGACGGCGATCGCGATCGCTCCCGCCGCCTACGCAGAGCGGCCGATCCGCACGATCGGGCTGCTCGCGGGTCTGGACGACGCAGCCGCGATCGACACCGCTCACGCGCTGGCCAACCACTTCGCGGCGATCGTCACCGACACGAACTACGGAGTCGACCTGCTGATCGTCGGCTCACGGCCGGAGGCGCATGACGGCCGCACGCTGCTCTCGGCGCAGGCTGAGAACGCGATCGTCGGGACCACGGCGCCGGTGCTGGTCGTCGCCCGCGGTGTCGCGGTCGATTTCCAGTCCGAGCTGTACATCGCATAGGTCCGTGCCCGCTCCGGGCGGAGCGGTGGTGGGGGCTTGGGGGTAGGTGGCGCGTCATGGGGGACGCGCCACCCAGTTGCTGCGCGTTTAATCCAGCCCTGTGCGCACAATCGTGATCTCCGACATCCACCTTGGGCAGGGCGGTGGCATCAGCGTCCTCACGAGGCCACGCCCACTGGACGCGCTGCTCGACGCGCTCGACGGATACGACCGGCTGGTGCTGCTGGGCGACACCATCGAGCTGCAGGAGTCGCATCCCTCCCAGTCGTTTCCGATCGCCGAGCGCGTGATGCGCAGGATCGCCGAGCGACTCGGCCCGGAGAAGCACGTGCTGCTGCTGCCCGGCAACCATGATCACGCGCTGGTGCGCGACTGGGCGCGCGCGGCCGGACCCGGGCTTGCTCGCGAGAACACGGTGCCGGCGAACGCGAGCCAGGAGCTGGAGCAGGTGGTCTCCTGGTTCGAGGCCACGCGCATCGAGGTGCACTACCCGGGAGTCTGGCTCGACGACGGCATCTGGGCCACCCACGGGCATTACCTGAACCACTATCTGCGGCCCGTGTCCTCGTACGGGCTTCACCCGCCCACCGGGGGCGAGCCGGCGACGCCGGCCGAGTCCGAGTACGTCGCCCAGGATCCCGCCTCCGAGCCCCATCTCCGCGACGGGATGCTGCCCGAGCGCTGGCTCGACCGGCACTTGCCGACCCGGCTGGCGCCGCTCAGCTCAGCACTGCTCGATCGCCAGATGCAGCGTCACTCACTGCCGGCGATGCTCGGGGTGGTGCAGGCTCTGGGCGTTGACGCCGACTCCGTGATCTTCGGACACGTCCATCGTCGCGGCCCGCGGGAGCGGGACAACCCGGCACGCTGGCGTGGAGCCGACGGGCGACCGCGGCTGTTCAACACGGGCTGCTGGAGGTATGAGCCGGTGGTGGTGCGGCGCCTCGATGCCGGTGCCTCCTACTGGCCGGGCGGGGCGGTCAGCATCGGCGACGACGGCGTCCCGCGCAGCCTCGGCCTGCTCGATGGGCTGAGCGAGAAGGAGCTCGTGGCGGTCGCCTGAGATGGTGTGCGCGAGGCGGCCGGCATGGGTAGCGGCACACCCGCTAGGTTCTGCGAGTTCTATGCCGAAGCTCTGGATCTACACGCAGGCGCTGATCGTTCTATTCGTACTGATTGGAATCGTGATCGCAATCGTGAGGCTGTCCTAGATGGTGGCTCCCACCGGAGACCATTGATGTTCCGCTCGGTCGTCGTCGGAACCGATGGGTCCGCGACCGCCGCCGCGGCGGTCGGTGAGGCGATCAACCTGGCGGCGAAGGTGGGCGCGCGGCTGCTCATCGTCAGCGCTTACGAGCCTGTCTCGGAGCTGCGCCTGCGCGAGGAGCGCCAGTCCGCGCCGAGCGACGCTCAGTGGATGGTCAGCCCGCGGGAGGACGTGTTGGCGGTGCTCGAGGACTCTCTGGAGCTCGCGCGCGAGGGCGGCGTCGAGAACGTCGAGACGTTCGCTCGTCAGGGCGACGCAGCCGACGCCATCATCGACGTGGCCGAGGAGCAGGGTTGCGACCTGATCGTGGTCGGCAACAAGGGCATGACCGGCGCGAAGCGCTTCCTTCTGGGCTCCGTGCCCAACAAGATCTCGCACCACGCGCCCTGCTCGGTGCTGATCGTCAGAACTACCTGATGACGCCCGCGCTGCTCGCGCCCGGGAGCGAGTACGGCTTGGTCGGCGGAACCAGCGGGCCACCCTTGCTCGTGGCCGCGCCGATGTTCACGAGGCCGTAGCCGTAGGCGTTGTTGGGCTGGCCGTCACCCAGGGGCCGCGCGGTTGCCTCCAGGCGGTCGAGGATCGCGGTTGGGGTCGGATGGGGCGAGCCGAGCACACCGCTGGCGATCACCATCGCGGCGGCTGCGGAGACGGCCGGCGCCGCCATCGAGGTGCCGAACCAGTCACTGGGCAGCCCGAACACGGACGGATGCTGCGCGTCGGCAAAGGTCATCTGATAGACGTCCGGCTGGTTCCGCAGCGCGTGGCAGTTGGAGTCCGGCACCGAGGCGACGTCGTCGCCGCCACCGGGGGCCACCAGGTTCAGGCCCTTGCCGACGTCCGAGTAGATCGCCAGGCAGCGATCGTCGGTCGTTGCGCCGACCGAGATCACGTCCGGAAGCGCCGCCGGGTAGTCGAGCGAGTTGGCCTCGTCGTTACCTGCAGCGCCGACGACGACCACGCCGTGGTTGTGGGCGTAAGTGATCGCTGAGACGACGTCCGGGATCTGGCGGCTGGTCGTACCGGGAGAGAACTCGATGCTCAGATTGATCACCTTCGCGCCGTGAACGACGGCATAGCGAATGCCGGCGGCGATCGTCGATGAGTCGCCGTTGCCCTCCGCGTCCAGCACGCGCACCGGCATGATCGTCGCCTGGTAGGCGAGGCCGGTCAGCCCGTGGCCGTTGTTCGTGGCCTCTGCGATCTCGCCGGCGACCCAGGTTCCATGACTCTCGCGATCCAGCGCATCTGGGTCGGTGCAGCGACCATTGCGGATGCTGCCCAGGATCAGGTCGCAGGGCGCCGTGAACCTGGTGCCGTCGAAGTCAGGCGAGCGCTTGAATGTGCGCCAGTTGCGAAACGCCACGCCCGTGTCGACTACCGCGACGACGACGCCCCTGGCGCCGGGACGGTGATCGGCCAGCAGGTTGGACCAGGCACGTGGCGCATTGACGCCGTTCGTCGGCATGAAATTCCACTGCAGCTTCTCCCAACCGTGAATCTTGCTGCTGCGGCCTGGATCGTCGGGGTAGAAGTTGCCGGCGGTGTGGGCGATGTAGTCCGGGACGGCGTACCTGACGCCGGCCAGTCGCCCGAGCTCGGCCAGCCGCCCGAGCTCGGTGGCGGCACGCGCCGGATCGACGCCCGCCGCGAGCGTGAGCAACTGCTCGCTCGGGGTCAGCTCGGGGCGGGTCGAGACGGCCGCCGCGATGTGCGCTCCGCGCTTGATCTCGCTCAGCAGCGTCGACGCCGCGCCGCGGTATCCGACGATCAGCTCGTGCGGCTCGTAGCGGAGCGCGGCGGCGGTGGTGGCGGTCGCCGAGGCGCCGGTGGATCTCAGCGCACCGGTGAGCGCAGCCGCCCCGAGCACCAGCACCGCGGCTGCCGCGGCGGCTCTGGAACGGGCGGGGTGGCGTGCCGGCCAGCCGATCGTTCGCCCATGCGATGGCGCGGGCGAACCCGGGAAGGGGTGGTCGTATGTCGCACGGACGAGGGGCATGAAGCGGGCATGGGCAGCCCGTCATGGGCCGCAGTTACACAGTAAGACAGCACTGCAAATGCGAAGTTTCGTAAGGGTAGGCGGCCTGCGCGACACTCTGGTCGATGTCTGACCACTTCTTCCCCCGGGACGAGTACTACATGCGCCTTGCGCTGCGCGAGGCCGAGCGTGCTCTGGAGCACGACGACGTCCCCGTCGGGGCGGTGATCGTCAAGGACGGCGAGGTCATCGGCTCCGGCCACAACGAGCGCGAACTCCGCAACGACCCGACCGCTCACGCCGAGACGCTGGCGCTCCGTGAGGCCAGTCACGCCGTTGGCTCCTGGCGCGTGCTCGACGCCGTCATGTACGTGACGCTCGAGCCCTGTGCGATGTGCGCGGGCGCGATCGTGCTGGCACGGATACCGCGTGTCGTCTTCGGGACCGTGGACCCCAAGGCCGGCGCCGCGGGGAGCGTGCTCAACCTCCTGGACGTGCCGGAGTTCAACCACCGCCCCGAGGTCGCCGGCGGCCTCCTCGCGGAGGAGGCCGCGAACCTGTTGCGCTCCTTCTTCGCCAGCCGGCGCTGACGCGCGGCCGTTCCCGGTCGATCGCGTCGGTCTCGATCGCGCTGGTCGATCGCGTCGGTCTCGATCGCGCCGGTCGATCGCGCCGGTCGATCGCGCCGTCCCGAGCGACTCGACGGGCCAAACCCACACTCCAGTGTGGTTTTGGCCCGCGCCTCACCTTGTCCCAACCTGATCGAGGGGCCAAAGCTACCGCCCGCGGTGCCTTTGGCCCCTCGGTTTGGGACACGGTCGAGCCGCGGCCGACTCGGGCACGCTCCACAGATCGCCGCGCGCGCCCGCGAGCCGCTACTTTTGGTGGCGCTTGTCCCCTGGAGAGGTGGCAGAGCGGTTGAATGCGCCGGTCTCGAAAACCGGTTTGGGCGATTCGTCCAACGGGGGTTCGAATCCCCCCCTCTCCGTCGTTGTGATGAGTCGAGACATGTGTCTCACATGAGTCGCGACATGGGTCTCACTTTGGGGAGCTCGGCCATCGGCCCTGCGGCTCGTCGGCAACCAGCTCAAACCGACAAATCGGGATGCCTGCCGGCGATTTGTCGGCCACGTCCCCGGAATCATGCGCCTGTCGTCAATGCTCGACGGCGCCCTGCGATTTGTCGGTTTAAGCCGGCTGACCCCATCCCTGAATCGGACCGAGCGAGGCGCGTGAGTGTGTCGCCCGGGCGGTAGCTCCGCAGCTACCGGCGGAAACCCAACGCTAAGCGCGCCTCGGGGCTTTCGGGGTCAGCGGACGGCTGGCTCGTGGAGCGTGGTGCGTCTTGATGTCGACATACCGCCCGCCACCGTGGCCCTCAGGAGGACCGATAGCTGGTGATGCCTCGCGTTCCTCAGGAGCCTGAGGCCCTGGGCGGTCAGCTTGATCTTCACGGTTCGCGAACTTCCGGCTGGGACCGAGTAGCTGGCGTGACCGATCACGGTGCTCACACGCTTGCGCCGGTGATGCTTGAGCGTCACCTCGTGCGTATAGACAAGCTCGAGCGAACCGTGGCAGCGAGCGGCCTTTGAGCCGTGGAGATGGACGCTCACATCTGTGCCCGTGAGTTTCAGGCCGCCACCGGTGATGGAGATGGTGAGGGTCGGTTTGGGTCGCGGCGTCGATGTCACCTTGACCGTCACGGGTGCGGCTGCTGCAGTTACGGTCGGCGGGCTCGTCGGGGGCGCGCTCGCCGCCGTCCCGATCGGGAGTGTCACTCCCGCAGCGAGGAGCGCGAAGACGGCGCCGAGCGTGGGATGGGCTTCGATCCCGCTCACCTCCACGCCGGTGCTCGTGTTGTAGCGGTCGCCGTACGGCACGAGTGATGGCGTGTCGTTGATGTAGGCGACATTGCGGCTCATCAGTTGGGCCGCGACCGGATAGCTGTCGAGCCAGGCCGGCAGATAGAACAGCCAGGCGACCTTGTTGAGACTGCCGGCGTTGGTCTCGAGCGGCATCCCGTAGGTGGTGAGCTGATTGAGATAGAACGCCGCCTGGTTCGCAGCCACCTGATCGGGCACCAGCGAAACGCCGATCACCGTCTCGTAGTAGGCGTTGTAGAGCGACGACCAGGTACCCGTGGCGCCCTGCGCGACGTTGAGATAGTTGCCCGCCGTCGCGTCGGTCGAGAGGCTGATCCACGGGCCCACGTTGTTGGTGGCGGCATCCGACCAGGTGGTCGCGTTGGCAGCGTCCCCCAGGATCGTCGCGATCTGACTCGCCGCCATGAGTCCGATGATGGCCTTGATCCCGAGGTTCACCGAGCCGGTGATCGTCGCGTAGGTGGGGGCCCAATCATCGGTGGTGAGCTGCGTGGCCGGCGTCGGGACCTGGGTCTCCAGATACTGCGCCCACTGGGTCCACAGCTGCTGCCATTGGGTGAGGAACGGCAGGGCCGCCGAAGCGCCCACGGCGCGGGCGTAGGCGGCGGCCATGATCAGCATTCCGGCCGACTCCTCGATCGGCATCTGCTCGCCGCTGCCCGGCACACGTCCGGAGGCGACCGGATAGACACCAAGGTCGTGCACGCAGTAGTAGGGCTGAGATATCCCTGACCAGGCCGAAGCGTTCTGCCAGGCCGCTGACGCGCACCAGTTCAGGATCGGCGCCATCACCAACGGGATCAGCCCGGGGTCGAGCCAGAGCCAGGCGAGAAACGCCTGATCGAAGATGTCCACCGTGTTCGTGTCGCCGTCGGAGGAGATCTCCTTGCCCAGCAGCCAGGGATCGCCAGCGGGGCCGATGGCGAGCTCGGTGCCGCCGTAGCACTGCCGCAGCGCGAGCGCGCAGGCGGCGGCGTAGCCCGATCCGGCTGCACTGGTCGCGGCCGTCTCCAGTTGGGTGTCGAGCGCAGCGGCGCGCTGGCGCGCAGATGCGGCTCCGGAGATGAACGCCGCGGTCATCTGCTGCCAACCCGACCAATAGTTCGTCCATAGGGGCAGCAGTTGCGTCGCGGACTGCCCGTAGCTGATCAGCGGAGTGCGCACATGCCCGAGCGCGAGGCTCGTCGAGCCGGCCGATGTGCCGAAGTCGACTGCGAAGGCGAAGGCCGGCTGGTTGTTGTTGATGGCCCGTGGGTTCGGATCCGAGCTGTCGAGCAGGGCTCCCGTGGACGCGAACTGGCTGCGCACGGTCACCGAGTCCCCTGACTGGTATGTGAGGCCGGCACCGGTCGGCGCTGCCCAGACGACCGTGCCCCAGTTGGCCATCTGAGAGGTCTCGGTGAGGGGCTGCGGGTTCTGCAGGCTCACCGTCCAGTACTGGCCCGTGGCGTCGGAGGTCGTCTGCCAATCGATCAGAGCGCTCTGATTCGAGGAAGCCCACTCCCCGGTGATGTCGGCGTAAATCTCGACGGCGTGCGAGTTCCCGTCCGTGAAACTCACCGAGATGGTGAGCAAGGTGAGCGGCGCGGACTGCAGCTGGAGGTTGCCGGGCTCGACCGGGGAGAGCCACTCCGCAATCAACTGCACACCGCCGGCGCTCGCAGTGAATATGGAGCGCGTGGCCGTCACCTCCGTCGAGATCGGTGTCAGGGGCGTCACCGCCGCCCCGCTGCTCAGCGTCGGCTGACCGGCCCACGCGTAGACCTGACCGTCGACTCTGACCAGGCCGGCGAACCCGCGGGTGGCTCCGTTCCAGAACTGCGGGGTCGCGGCGGTGAGCGACGTTGCGGGCAGCCAGGTCGAGAGGTAGGGCGAGCGGACGGCGAGCGGTATCGAGGGCGGGCGCACATTCGCGCCGCCGAGGGTCACGCTGGCCGCTTGCGCGCTCGACGCGCGCGTCGCCCTGGACCCCGTGGCCGCCTGGGCGACCGCGCCGATGCCGGTGATGTCCTGCAGCAGCGAGAGCCCCGGTGCGGCCACGGCGCCGGCTCCGAGCACCTTCAGGAGTGTCCGGCGGTCAATGGGCGAGAGACGCAGATCGTCGGACAGAGTCAGGTCATCTTAGACACGGGCATGGGCCGGTTCGGGCTCCGGGCAATCCCGGTGAACGGGCTCCGGGTGATTCCCCTAGCCCCGCTTTAGGCAAATGCAGAGAATCGTCGTGTGGCGATGTCTAGCTGGCGGCGACGAGCTTGCCGTGACGATCGTCAGCGGCCAGCACACCAGATCGAGGACGGAGTGGTCCTCGATCTGGTGACGTGGCAGGGTGGCAGACCGCGGCCTCGGGAGGCCGCGATGCGCAGCGGCCAATCAGGTGATCTTGAGATGCTCCACGAGACGCAGGACGCCTGATGGCTCGTCAGCACTGGAGAACGTTCCCCATCCGGCAAGCGTTGACAATCCACCGTTCCCGGCACCTCCGGTTATGACAAGGAAGGTGCCACTGGTGTAGCCGTCCGCGGACGTAGTTCCGTACGCTTCGATCGTCGCCGAGCCGTCCGCGTCGTGGAAGCGGCACGTAGAGCAGAGGTCGTAGGCAATGAACGAGCTCGACCCGTCGGTATTGCCGGTGCTCAACACCTCCTCCTGCTGGTTCGACCCGGTGATACCTGAGCCCGTCAGCGAGACTGTGTTCAGCGCGCCATTGAGGGTTCGGCCAGAGTCGGTCGTTGCGAACGTGGTTGACGCGATGTTCGCTGTCTGCGTGTGGAGCCCGTAAGACGTGCCGAGGCTCCAGGCGCTCACCGAGATGTGCTCGTAAATGCCTGGGCCCGCCATCGCTTCTGGCGCCGGGCTTGGAACAAAGACGTCGAACCCGCATTCGCCCTGTGCGGCCCCGCCGACCATGTTCGGGCTCGCGCCGCCGTCCCCGTACTGCACCTTCGGGTCGTTACCAGAACAGCTCATGTCACGGCTGACGAGGTTGGTGCCGATCTCTGTAGCGTCAGGGTCGCCCATCGTGTTGTCGGTGACCGTCATGCTGCCGCCGACCCGGTTTCGGAGTGCGCCCAACCAGCACGATTGCAGACCCGTGATACTCAGGTTGCCTCCGACCGAGTTGTCCTCGGCGTCGGTATAGACCGGTGTGCCAACCAGGCTGGGGTCGTTGCCCCACGGTGCCGGGGCCGAAGCGGCCACATCACACGCGCCACTCGCAACGCCATCGACGACATCGGGACCACCACCCCCGCGCGACACGGTGAAGTTGCCGCCGATGCTCGTCGAGTGGACTACCACGCCAAGAGCCCCACTTGCGGTCAGGTTGCCGCCGATGCGGTCATACGTGACCGCTTGGGGACAGCTGATGTTCGGTGAGCAACCGAGGAACAACACTCCACCAGCACCGACGGTCACATTCCCCCCGACCAAGAGTGTCGCCGGTACGAGTGGCGTACCTGACGGCAGGAGTTGGATCGGAAAATCTGGTGGAGGAGCGACCGCCAAACCGTCGCCGGGAGTCACGGCGTCAAGCAAAGCCCCCGGCTCGACGGTGACGTTCCCACGGACTTCGATAGTGCCAGCCGACATCGAGCAGACGCCAGTAACCGTTATCGAACTGTACGTGCCGGCCGGAACATTGCCGCCGCTGCACGTGTACCCCGAAATGACTGGGGACGCGCTCGCCGTCCCGCTCGCGGCCAATACACCGAAAAGCAACAGTGAAGCCACGGTAATAGCTCTCACGTAGCGCATATAACCCACCCTCTCGCCCGACAGTCGGGACCTGAATGGCTGATGAACAACTTGACTGTTAACCGCAAGCCCCGTCTCGCGGTTAACTCGAAAAACGGCGACAATCTAACGCCAGAAGGAGTTGATGTCAACCGCTAGGTCTAATGAGCAAGCCCGATCGCTGGCTGGTCTCTCTGACACTCGGATTGATCTCGGTCACCAACACCCGCCTAAAGCAAACACCAACAAAGCCGCCTGATTTCAGCAAACCGATTCCACCAAACGGGCGTAGATCACCGACTTCGTCAACTCGGATCACGCATCCGCAACCCGCTCCCTTAGTGTGATGAGTCGCGACATGCGTCTCACGTGAGTCGCGGCATAGGGCCGGTTCGGGCTCCGGGCAATCCCGGTGAACGGGCTCCGGGTGATTCCCTCTAGCCACGCTTTAGGCAAATGCAGAGAATCGGCGTGTGGCGATCTCTAGACGGGGGATTTGGCCGGCCGTCGGGGCGTGGCTGGTGTTCATGGCGTCGGCGGGGGCGCTGATTGCCACCCTGGTGGCGCGCGCACCGCTGCTCCCCATGCACGAGCTGCGCGAGTACCACCTCCTTGACGAGCTTCGCGCCTACCACTTCTTCGACCTCAAGGTGTACCGGCGGGCAGCCGCGATCGTGAGCCACGGCCGGCCGCTGTACGCGACCAAGCTCAGACACGGCCTGGGTTTCACCTATCCGCCGATCGCGGTGCTGATGTTCCTCAGCCTTCGCTGGCTCTCGGTTCGCGGCGACGAGCTTGCGGTGACGATCGTCAACATCGCGCTGCTGGCCGTGATCGCCCACGCTGCGCTGAGGCTGCAGCGACCGCGCGCGCAGCGCGAGGGCGTCCGGAGCCGTGATGCACGGCGGCGGTGGAGACTGATCGCAGCTGGGTGGCTGGCAGCCGCCGCGGCGCTCTGGGTCGAGCCGGTCATGACCACTCTGGGGTACGGCCAGATCGACCTGCTGATCACCGCGCTCGTCGTGGTGGACCTGGTGTACGGCAGGCGTTCGCGCGCCGGGGGCCTGGGGATCGGGTTGGCCGCGGCGCTGAAGCTGACACCCCTGGTCTTCATCCCGTATCTGGTGCTCACCGGGCGGACGCGCATGGCCGGACGGGCGCTCGCAGCCTTCGTACTCTCGATCGCGGTCGCTCTGGTCGTCCTTCCCGGCGATGCGTGGACCTACTGGTTCGGCGGCAAGTTCACCGATGTCTCGCGTGTGACCGGCGGGAACCCGCTCGCCGGATCGGGAGCCGCGAACCAATCTCTGCGCGGGACGGTGCTGCGGATCTTCGCGGGCACCCCGCATGTGACCGTCATCTGGCTGGTGGCCTGCCTGATCGTCGGAGGGATCGGCCTGCTGCTCGGCGTGCGGGCGGCACGACGCGGCGATGAAGCCTGGGGATTCACGCTGATCGCGCTGACCGGCCTCTTGATCTCCCCGGTCTCCTGGACACACCACTGGACGATCGCGGTCGCGGGCGTGATCGCGCTTGCCGGTTCCCGGGGCCGACCGGTGGTGACCGTGCTCAGAGCGATCGCGGCGACCGCCTTCGGTCTCGGCGCCTCGGCGATCTGGCTCGTCATCGCCCTGGGACCCGGGAGGCACCAGGGCACGGTAAACCTGCTGCTGGGCAATCTGTATGTCTTCGCCGGTCTCGGCGCGATCGTCACCGCGGCGGGGATCGAGCTCCGCCGCTCCGTGCGCCGCCGCGCGACGCGCGGACGCCGCACCGGCGTCATCGCGCCACTGCCGGCAGCCCGTCGTCCCGCCCTCGCGCCCGCGCCGCTGGTGGCTGCTCCGGGTCATTCCGGAGATACGGTCCGGGCGATAACCACTAGCCAAGGGCTCGCCTCTGATCGACAATCGTTGAGATGACGAGGCCAGGCGAGGAGCAGCAGCCCGCGGCGCGGATCGTCCGCGTCCGCGAGGGCCGGCTGCTCGGCGGGGTCTGCGCAGGGCTGCCTGACGTCTGGGGCCTTGGCACGAACGGGCTGCGGCTCATGTTCGTGGTCGCCGCACTGCTCGGGGGGATCGGCATCGTCATCTACCTCGCCTGCTGGCTGGTGATACCCGCGGCCGATCATGACCCGGACGCGGACCCGGTACGCAGCGTCGTCCTGCTGGCCTGGGCAACCGGCGGACTCGTCGCGCTCGTGCTCATCGCCGCCGGCGCCGCAACCGCCACCGTGTTCGGCCTGGGTTGGGTGGTGTTCGGGATCGCCGCCGTTGTCGCAGCCGCGGCGTTCAGCCCGTTGCGGACCCGGGTTCCCCAGGTCGTGGCCGTGCTGACGCTCGCCGCCCTGACGCTTCCGGCTGTGGCCGTCGCGCTCAGCCCGCTGCGTCTGGCACTGCAGTCGGGCTCCTCGGTGAAACGGCCGCGAACGTATCGGGCGGTCGACCAGACCGTCTACCGCAGCGGCTTCGGCACGCTGCTGATCGACCTGCGACACACGGCGATGCTCGCACCCGGCGGCCGCGCGACGCTGCGGATCGACGCAGGCCTGCGGCGTACGATCGTCGCGCTGCCCAGCACCGAGTGCGTGCGTGTGCGCGTCAACTACGACGTGCATCTGTTCCCGGCGCACCTTGCGGCACTGCATGACCGGACGGTTCGATACGCCCTTCCACGACGTGGTGCTGTTCGGCCAGCCCTACGGACATGGCGCCGCGCTCGGCACCCGAGCCAGCGTCCAGAGCCGCGCCAATGTCGCCGGCCCGCAGCTCACGATCGACTTCACCTCGCAGGGCGGCGGCCTCTATGTGCGCGACTATCCGGCGAGCGTCGACCCCGAGCTGGTTCCGCAATGGCCCGGCTATCCGGTGTCGCTCGAGCCGAGGCCGTACCTGGGTAACGAGCCGGCGAAGATCCGTCGGCAGATGCTGCGCGACTGGCACCGGCGACTCCAGACCGAGCGCGCGAGCAAGCAGCAGGTGAGCCGTCTCATGCCCGGCCCGTGCGTCGCATGAGGTTCGAACGCTCACAGATCCGCGGGGCCTTGGCGAGCGCCGCCATGCTGGCGGCGCTCGCCATAGCCCTGATGCCCGGGCGTCCGATGGCGCTCGTGATCGCGCTCGCGGCCATGGGGCTTGCCGCGCTGGTCGCCGCGGCGGCGCCGGACGCGGTCGCACTCGTGAGCCGGCGGCGCAGCACCGTGCTCGTGTTCCTGCTCGCGGCGCTGATCCTGGCCTGGGTGGTGGCCGGCGTATTGCGGGCCGACCAGCTCTGGCCCACTCCGGAAGGCGCCTATGCCTACGCCCACCTGACCAACCCGCTGTTCGGGCACGACTACGACAACGCGAGCTCATGGCCCTGGCGCATCGGCCGCCTGCCGCTCATCTGGTTGGTGCTGATGCTGCTCTGCGCCGCCGGCGGCTTCGTGCTGAACGCCGACGCCGTACGCGTGCAGCTGGGCTACGCGCAGCCGCGGCGGTCCGAGCTGGCGACTGCTCACCTCCAGTCCGACGCGCGGCGGCAGGATCGCGGTCCGGGCGATCCCGGGAGTCGCCCTGGTGGCCGTGGCCGCGGTCATCGGAATCACCCTGATGAGCCGCTACGTCGCCTACAACCATCCGAACGGAGCGCTGTTCGGGATGGTCGTGATCGCGCTGATCTCGGCACTGCTGATCGCGGGCCCGGTGGCGATCGGCCTGAGCCTGCGCGTCGATATCGACAAGGAGGGGCGCGCTCGCGAGGAGGAGCGCCAGCGCTTTGCCGCGCATCTGCACGACTCGGTGCTGCAGACGCTCGCGCTGATCCAGCGTCAGGCTTCCGATCCGGAGGCGGTGGCGAAGCTGGCGCGCCGCCAGGAGCATGCGCTGCGCGCATGGATGGCCGGCGAGACCGATCTCTCGAGCGCAACCGTCGCGGGCGCGGTGCGGGACATGGTCGCCGACGTCGAGGATGAGCAGGGCATCAAGGTCGAGATGACGGCGATCGGCGACGCCAGGCTCGACGACCGCAGCGAGGAGCTCATCGCAGCTGGCGCGCGAGGCGTTGCGCAACGCGGCACGCCATGCGCCGGGCGCCCCCGTCAACGTGTTCCTCAACATCAACGGGCACGGCATCGAGCTGTTCGTGCGCGACAGCGGACCCGGCTTCGAGTTCGAGGCCGTGCCGGCGGAGCGCCGTGGTCTGCGCGACGCCGTGATCGGGCGCATGAGCCTGACCGGCGGAACCGCGACCGTCGAATCGACACCTGGCGAGGGCACTGAGATCGCGCTCAAGCTCCCGCCCAGCGGCAGGTCCCGATGAGCGACACGCGGCTCCGGATCGTCGTCGTCGACGACCACCAGATCTTTCGCGCGGGCGTGCGCTCCGAGCTCGCCGACGCCTGCGAGATAGTCGGTGAGGCCGGCACACCTGAAGCGGCGATCGCGACGATCCTCGAGTCCAAGCCCGACGTGGTGCTGCTCGACGTCCACCTGCCGGAGGGCGGCGGAGTGGCGGTGCTCGACGGTCTGCGCGCGGCCGATGTGACGTTCCCTGTGCTGGCGCTGTCAGTCTCAGACGCCTCCGAGGACGTCGTGCCGATGATCCGCGCGGGCGCGCTCGGGTACGTCACGAAGACGATCGAGACCGAGGAACTGATCCAGGCGCTGCGCATGGTCGCGGCCGGGGATGCCTACTTCAGCCCGCGGCTGGCCGCCTTCGTGCTGCAGGCCTTCAGCGCGCCGCAGCCGACTCAGGGCCTCGAGCCGGGGCTCGAGGCCCTGACCCCACGCGAGCGGGAGGTCCTCCACCACCTCGCCCGCGGATATGCCTACAAGCAGATCGGCGTCCGGCTCGGCATCAGTGCCCGCACCGTGGAGTCGCACGTGGGAGCGGTGCTGCGCAAGCTGCAGCTGACCTCACGCCACGAGGTCGCGCACTGGGCGGCCAGCCGCGGCCTGATCGACCGCGACGACTGACGGGCGGACCCAGAAAACTCTAGGCCGCAGACCCGCGCGAGCAGCTGGGCGCGACGCTTGGCCGCGCGCACCTCATTCGTCAGCGTGTCGATGTCATACACCCCGTAGTGGCGGCGGCCGTTGATGAAGAACGTGGGCGTGCCCGGACACGCCGCTCTCGTCGGCGCTCGCAACGTCCTCGCGGATCCGGTCCATGTACGTCGCGGCGGCGCATCTCGTCCATGAACCGGTCGACATCGAGGCCGAGCTCCCTCGCGTAGTCCTCGAGGTCGTCGAGCCGCAGCTTGCCCTGGTGCGCAAGCAGCAGGTCGTACATCTCCCAGAAGTGGCCCTGGGCAGCAGCGGCCTCGGAGGCCTCGGCGGCGAGCTGGGCGTTGGGGTGCACGTCGTTGAGCGGCAGATGTCGCCAGACGTAGCGGACATCGGAACCACCGGCCGACAGCAGCTCGCGGATCACCGACTCGGCCTGGCCGCAGTAGGAACACTCGAAGTCGCCGTACTCGACGATCGTCACCGGCGCGTCGTCGGGGCCGCGGGTGTGGTCCCGCTCAGGGTCGACATCGGCAGCGAGGTCGAGGATGTCCTCGGCCGTGGCCGCGATCTGGCGTGCGCGCCAGTCCGCCGGCAGGCGCCGGATCACCCTCAGCACCAGCCACGACAGCGTCGGCGCGACGATCAGCGTGGACAGCGTTCCGATCTTCGCCTCCTGCAGCAGCCGTCCGCGGAAGGCCAGGCTCGAGATCAACAGCGAAACGGTGAAGCCGATGCCCGGCGAATGTGCCCCCCGCCAAGCAGCACCGGCGGGCTGATCGACGAGCGCGGTCCGCGCAGCCGCGGCCGCGACGCGAGCCACGAGCCGGTGACCACCCCGATCGGCTTGCCGACGACATAGCCGGTGAGGATGCCCAGGGTGATCGGCGAGCTGAAGGCGGCGCTGAGCAGGCCGCCGCTCAGGTGCACGCCGGCATTGGCCAGCGCGAACAGCGGCACGATCAGGTAGCTGGTCCACGGGTGCAGCTCGTACTGGAGCCGCTCGTTGGGTGAGATCGAGGAGCCGAGGCTGCGCTGGGCGGCCCGGGCGAGCTCCGGCGTCGGCTGCTCGCGGAAGGTGCGCGTGAGCTCGACGGCCTCCGCCACGTCATCTCGCGATGGCAGATAGGCGCTGGTCGCGAGCCCGATGGCGAGACCCGAGATCACCGGGTCGATGCCCGACTCGAACATCGCCAACCAGATCCCGATGCCGAGCCCGATTCCCACCGCCCGGCGCGGCACCGGCAGCCAGCGCAGCGACAGCAGCAGCGCGTACAGCACGACCGCCACAGCCAGCGCGAGCACGTTCACCGAGGTGCGTGTAGGCGATCGAGAGCACGAGCAGCCCGGCGAGGTCATCGACCACCGCCAGCGACAGCAGGAAGACGCGCATGCGCGTGGCCGAGCGCGGCGCGAGCAGACCCACGGCGCCGAGCGCGAAGGCGGTGTCTGTTGAGATCGCAGCACCCCAGTCACGCGCGCCCGGACCGCCGGCGTTCCAGGCCAGGTAGATCGCCGCGGGAACAGCGATCCCGCCAAGCGCAGCCATCGCCGGGATCGGCCACGCGACGCCGGTCACGCAGCTCACCGAGGTCGAGCTGGCGCTTTGCCTCGAGCCCGACCACCAGGAAGAACAGGGTCATCAGACCCTGGTTGACCCACGTCCGCAGGCTGGCGGAGATGGCGGCGCTCCCCAGCCGGAGCGAGAGCCGCGTGGCCCACAGCTGCTCGTAGCTGTGGGAGGCCGGCGAGTTGGCCCAGATCAGCGCGGCGACGGTGGCGACGACCATCACGGCGGCGCCGCCGCTCTCCGTGGTCAGGAAGTCACGGACGGGCGCGGCGAGGTTGCGCGCCCAGGCCGTGCGCCCCTCGTACTGCTGCTCCCCAGCGGTGGTCACAGCTGGAGAGTGTCAGATCGGATATTCGCGCTGCTCGTCCTGGACCGTGATCCAGCGCAGCTCGGTGAACTCCTCGGCGGCCCATTGGCCGCCGAAGCGACCCCAGCCGCTGGCCTTGACGCCGCCGAACGGCACCTGCGGCTCGTCATGCACGGTCGCGTCGTTGATGTGGCAGATACCGCTCTGGATCCGGCGCGCCAGCTGCTCGGCGCGCGTCGACGTCGCGCGAGAAGATCGAGGCCGAGAGCCCGTACTCGGTGTCGTTGGCGACATTGATCGCCTCCTCGGCGCCGTCGACCTCGATGATCGAGACCGAGGGCCCGAACGACTCCTCGCTGTAGATGCGCATCTCCGGCGTCACGCCGCGCAACACCGTCGGCTGGTAGACGAGGCCGTCGGCCTCACCGCCGGTCAGCAGCTGCGCGCCCTTGTCGACGGCGTCCTCGACCAGCTCGGAGACGCGGTCCAGAGCGCCGGCGTTGATCAGCGGCCCGATCTGCGTCGAGGGATCGCGCGGGTCACCGACCTTCAGCGATGACGCGCGCGCGGCGAGCTTCTCCGCGAACTGGTCGGCGACGCGGCGGTCGACGACGATCCGCTCGGTCGACATGCAGATCTGGCCCTGGTGCATGAACGCACCGAAGTTGGCCGCCGCGGCCGCGGCATCGAGGTCCGCGTCCTCCAGCACGACGAACGGCGCCTTGCCGCCGAGCTCCAGCACGACGCGCTTGAGATGCCGGCCCGCCTTCTCGGCGATGATCCGGCCGACGTGACTGGAGCCGGTGAAGTTGATGCGGCGCACGTCCGGGTGCGCGATCAGCGCCTCGACGACGTCTGCGGCATCGGCCGGCGCATTGGTGATCAGGTTGACAACGCCCGCGGGCATGCCCGCCTGCTCGAGGCACTCGACGATCAGCCCGTGCGTTCGCGGAGACGCTTCTGACGCCTTCAGCACCACGGTGTTGCCGTAGGCGAGCGGGGCCGCGATCGCACGCGTCCCGAGGATCACCGGGCGCGTTCCACGGTGCGATGCCGACGACCACGCCGGCGGGCTGGCGGACCGCGCGCATGCGCTTGCCCGGGATGTGCGAGTGGATCTCCTGATCGTGTACCGCGGCCGCATGTACTCCCGCCTCACGCAGCATCCCGGTCGCCAGGCCGACGTTGAACATCCCCCAGCCGAACGTCCCGCCGGTCTCGTCGGCCACGACCTGCGCGAATTCGGCTCGCGCGCTCTTCCATGATCTGCGCCGCGCGCTCAAGCAGCTCGCGGCGCTTGGAGATCGGCGTCTCAGACCAGTCTGCGAACGCGGACGCTGCGGCCTCGACGGCGCGGCGCGCGTCCTCGGGGCTGGCTGCCGCCGCAACCGACGCAACCTCAGCCGTGAAGGGGTTGCGTACCTCGAACGTCTCCCCCGTGCCGGCAGTCGCTCCAGTCGCCACCGATCAACAGACGCTGCTGCGTGACGCCGGAAACGCTCATGGTGCTGCTCTCCTTGGCTCGTGTTCAAGACTGTCTGTCAGGCCTACAGGGGTGCGCGTGAAGCCCACCCGGCATCGCTGATCAGACTGCTGCCTGGCAGCTTCTCGAGACCGCCCGGTCTCGAGCACCGCCTCGAGGTTCTTCACGGTCAGCTGCGCGTGCGCGCGAGCGAGGCGATCGGCCTCATCGCTCTCGCCGCGCTCGATCGCGTTGAGGATCGCGTGGTGTCCGGCGTTGCCGGCCGCCAGCGTCGGCTCGAACTGGCTGGTGTCGGCCTGGGCCGGAAGGAAGAAGCTCGGCTGGGCGAACGGCAGCGCCAGCACGCGCTCATAGGCATCCCGCAGGACATCGCTGTCGGCGAGCACGAACAGCTCGTTGTGGAAGGCCTCATTGAGCTCGACGTAGAGCTCGAACTCGTCCCCGGTGGGCGGGCCTGTGAGTGGCCCGCCGTTGCCTCCGACGATGCGGTCGAGCTTGGCGACGCACGCCACCAGATCGCCGAGCGCTCTGGGGCCGTTGTTGCGTACCGCCGCCAGGCGCGCCGCCTGGCCCTCGAGCAGCCCGCGCAACTCGATCGCATCGACCACCTGACGCCCGCTGAACGAGCGCACGACAAAGCCGCCGCCGGGAACCGGTTCCAGCAGCCCCTCGTGCTCGAGCTGGGCCAGTGCCAGACGCAACGGGGTGCGCGAGACCTCGAGCCGCGCGGCGAGCCGCACCTCGGAGAGGCGATCGCCGGCGCGCAGCTCGCCGTCCATGATCAGCTGCCGCAATCCGAGGATCGCGGCCAGCCCCTGGGATACCGCCGGCTTCGGACATCACGTTGTCGCCTTGGCCGCAGACGCCGCTCGGCGCTTGTTGATCACGCGCGAGGCGACCACAGCGACGACGAGGATGACGCCGTAGAAGAGCTGATTGGACATAGGTCTGCGCGCCGAGCAGGTTCATGCCGTTGACAGCGACCGCCAGGAAGAAGACGGAGATGCCGGCGCCGATCGCGTTGAACCGGCCCGGCTGGATCGTCGTCATGCCGAGGAAGGCTGCCGCGTAGACCGAGAGCAGCAGCGGGCCCTGGTTCTGCGGCGTGGCCGAGCCGAGCACGCCGTCGTTGATGACGCCGCGAGATCGCGGCGATGAAGCCGGCGACGACGAAGCCCCAGAAGCGCGTGGAGCCCACCTTGAAGCCGCTAAGGCGCGCGACCTCACGCGACTGACCGACGAACAGCGACCGCTGCCCGAACGGCGTGAACGTGAGCACGTAGAACATGATCAGCATGATCACGATCCCGTACCAGAAGTCCAGCGGAATGCCGAGGATGTGGTGCAGCACCGTCCAGTCGGTCAGCTTCGGTCGAGATGCCCGGGACCGGTCTGCTGGTTCGGGCAGCCAGAAGGCGATGCCGTCGAAGACGCTGCCCATGGCCAGCGTGATGATGAAAGGGTTGACGTCGAAGCGGACGATGATCCAGCCGGTGATGGCCCCGCACAGTGGCGCCGACGGCGAGGCCGACGAGGATCGCCGGCACGATCCCCCAGCCGTGGTTGACGTTCAGCCAGCCGACGAGAATCGACGTCATCCCCGAAGAGCTCCGCCACCGACAGGTCGAGGTCACCGTTGGTGAGCGGGATCAGCAGCGCCATCACGAGCACGAGCGTGGACCGCGTTGAGGCCGAAGATGCTCGTGAAGTTCGACCACTGGAAGAACGTGTCCGGGCGCGCGATGCCGAAGCCCGCGATCACCAACACGAACGCGATCGGCAGCAGCGACGCCTCGGCCGTGCGGGCGTTGAAGATCCGTGGAGAGCCCGGACCGTTCGGGCTCCCGCCCGCGTTCGACGGAGCCGTCTTCCCGGCCGGCGCGTCGACGTTCGTCGTCATGACGGGGTTGTCACCTCTCTGGCAGCGCCACGTGCGGTGGCGGAATAGACCTCACTGGTAATTCTGTCGCGGCTGTAGGGCGGCGCGATCGTTCCCGCGATCACGCCATGGGCGCAAAGCAGGATGCGGTGCGACACCGTGGCAAGCTCATCGAAGTCGGTCGAGACCCAGAGGATCGCGGCGCCCTGCGCGGCCCGCGCGCGCATCAGCTCGTAGATCTGATGGCGGGTGGCGACGTCGACTCCCTGCGTCGGCTCGTGCAGCAGCAGCACTCGCGGGCCCTGCTCGAGCCAGCGCGCGAGCACGACCTTCTGCTGGTTGCCGCCGGACAGCGCCGACATGTTGAGCGACGCGTCGCGCGGGCGCACGTCATAGGTCTCGGCACGCTCGATTGGCGGTCCCGACAGCTTGTCGATGCGCAGGAATGCCGCCCTGCATGAAGTTCTTGAGCGACAGCGAGAGCATGTTCAGCGCCGACCGGCAGGTCGGCGACGGCACCCTGCTGCTTGCGGTCGGCCGGGACCAGCGCCACGCCGCGCGCGATCGATTTGCTGGGCGCGATCTCCGATGCATCGCCGGACCAGTCGGGGAGGCTGACCTCACCGGCCGCGTCGTCGACGCCGCCGAACAGCACATAGGGAAGGTCCTCGCTGCCGGAGCCGAGCAGGCCCGCGATCCCGAGGATCTCGCCGGCGTGCAGGTCGAAGGTGATGCCGCGCACGCGACCGCCGCGCACGTCCTTGACGGAGAGCACCACGTCGCCGGACGTCTCGGCCGTGGCGCCAGAGCCGTATGTCGTAGCCCGCTCGATCGTCGAGCGATCGAGGCGATGGCCGGAGACGAGCTCGATCAGATCGGCGTCGCTGGCGGTGGCGACGGGGACGTCGCCGACCTTGGCGCCATCCCGCAGGACCACGGCGCGGTTGGCGATCTCTCGCACCGCCGTCATGTCGTGAGAGACGAACAACACACCGAACCCTTCGGCGACGACGCGGCGAACCAGGTCGAAGAGGAAGACCTTCTCGTGCTCGGGCAGGAAAACCGTCGGCTCGTCGAGCACCAGCACGCCCCCGCCCTGCTCGTGCTCGCGACGGTACTCGCGCAGCTCCTCAGCCGCGCGCACGATCGCCAGCAGAGCCTGCGAGGTCGGCCGCAGGCGTCCGACCTGCGCGCTCGGGTCGAGGTCGACCCCGTAGCTCTCGAAGATCTCACGGGCCCGCTCGCGCTCCGCGCTCCAGTTGATGCGTGCGAACGAGCCGCGCCCGTCGGTCACGCGATGACCGACGAACAGGTTCTCGACCACCTGCAGCTCGCGGCGCGAGACCGAGGTCCTGATAGACGAAGCTCAGGCCCACCGTGCGGGCCTGGCCGAGCGGCACCGGCAGCGGCACGTCGATGCCGTTCATCTGCAGGGACCCTCCGGGCTCCGGCTCGTGATAGCCGGAGAGGATCTTTACGAGCGTCGACTTGCCGGAGCCGTTCTCGCCCAGGAGGGCGACGACCTCTCCCGTGTTGATGGTGAGGTCGACCCCTCTCAGGGCCTGCACGCCCCCGAAGCTCTTGGCGAGGTTGCTCGCCTCGAGCGCCGGGACCGTGGAAGCCGCTGAGGAAGCGGGCGCCGTCTGTTCCGTACCACTCATTGCGTGTAGTTGTACCGACCGAGACGACGCCCGTACCTCAGGCTGCTACTTGATGACCCCCCACAGGCGGAGGTAGTCCTGCACGAACGCGCCGTTGTTGTACGGCTTGTCGCTGTACTGGGTGCCCTGACCGCCGACCGAGAAGGTCGTTGGCGTTCTTCTTGGTGAAGAACATGTTCGGCGCGACCTCCTTGGTGACGTTCGCTGCTGCCTTGTGGGACAGCAGGCGGATCGTCTGGTCGAGCTGGTTGTAGGCATCCCACTTCTCGTCCGGACCGGAGTCGCCGACGAACGTGCTGCTCGACGCGACGTCCTTGATCTCGGCGAGGCCACCGCCCCAGGCGTACATCTTCAGGCCCGAATGGCTCGCGGCTGCAGAAGCGACCGCGCTCTCGATGCCGTCGGTCATGCCGTCGAACGTGACGATCACGGTGTTGATGCTGGGGTTGGCCTGGAGGTCGCTCGTGACTGCCGCGATCTCCTTCGGGCCGCTCCAGTCCTGCGTGCCGAAGTCCTCTTCCTTGACGATCGAGCAGGACTTGCACCAGGCGCTCATCGCGCTCTTCAGTGCGCCGGTCGCACCGGCGTACTGGGCGACCTGCGGGCTGTTCAGGAACAGCACGTGAGCGGCCTTGCCGTTCAGGTTGATCAGCGCGTCGGCCAGATCGGTCTTGACGCCACCCGCGGTGTCAACGCCGGACTCGGCCGAGAGACCCGTGAACGGGAATGACGCCGAACCACCGGTCTGGTTGTAGTTGCCGTCGACGACCGGGATGTGGGCGGACTTCAGGCTCGTCAGCTGCGGCGCGACGGCGGCAGCGGACGGACCGCAGAGCATCACGACTGCATTGGCCTTGTCGGTGACGGCCTGCGACAGGTTGGCCTGCCAGCTCGGCCGGACCGGTGTTGGACTGCAGCGGAATGACCTTGGCGCCCAGGGCCTTGGCCTCGGCGTCGTAGTAGCCCTGCTGACCCTTCGGTGTTGCAGGCGTCGATCTCAGAGCTGATCGGGAATGTGACGATCGTCTTGCCCTTGAGCGCCTTCTTGCCGTTGACCGCGGGGCCGGGAGCGATCCACGCCGGAGCGGCCTGCTGGTCGGCAACGAACTTCTTGAGCGTGGTGATGGTGGTCTTGCTGACCGAGGCGCCGGCCGTGGAGCCGACCTTCTTGGCTGAGGCGCTCGTCACGCCGACGACGCCACCCGTGATGGCAGCTGCGGCCACGACGGGGATTGCGGCAATGCGCCCACGGGCGACAAGCCGTTGGTACTTCGGACCCATAGAGGTACCTCTCTCCTCTGTTTTTACAAACGAACCGCACAGCCCCCGCCGCACGGCTGCCCATCCAACACAATTGAAGCCGACGACCGTTGGCCCCTGGTTAAGGTTGCACAACGTCGCCTTGGCTGCATGCAGAGAATACCGAATGGACGCAGAGGCGTCGTCTTGTCTACGAATTTTTTATAGGCCCAGCGAGCGCCCGATGATCTCCTTCATGATCTCGTTCGTGCCCGCGTAGATGCGCGACACGCGCGAGTCGATGAACGACCGCGCGACCGGATACTCGAGCATGTAGCCGTACCCGCCGTGCAGCTGCAGACAGCGGTCGACCACCCGGCCCTGCACATCGGTGCACCACCACTTGGCCATCGCGGCGTCAACGGCGGAGAGCTTGCCGTCGTTGTGTTCGAGGATGCAGCGGTCGAGGTAGTGCGTTGCTATCTCCAACTCGGTCGCAGCCTCCGCGAGCACGAACCGGCTGTTCTGGAAGCTGCCGATCGGCTTGCCGAACGCGTTACGCGTCTGCACGTACTCGAGGGTGTGGGTGAGCGCGCTGCGCGCCATGACCACCGCCGTGATCGCCACCGAGAGACGCTCCTGTGGCAGGTTGGAGGTCAGGTAACGGAATCCCATGCCCTCTTCGCCGAGCAGGTTCTCCTCGGGAACGAAGACGTCCTGAAAGAACATTTCGGCGGTGTCGGCGCTGTGCAGGCCGACCTTCTCGAGGTTGCGCCCGCGCTCGAACCCCTCCATCCCGCGCTCCACGACGAGCAGGCTGAGTCCCCCATGGCGGTCCTCCGGGTTCGTCCGGACCACGGCGATCACGAGGTCGGAGTTGATGCCGTTGGTGATGAACGTCTTGGCGCCGTTGACGATCCAGCCGCCCTCGGTTTTTACCGCACGGGTGGCGATACCCGCCAGGTCGGAACCGGCGCCCGGCTCGGTCATCGCGACGGCGGTCAGGTAGTCGCCATTGACGATCCCCGGCAGCCAGCGCTCGCTCTGCTCCTCGTTGCAGTAGCTCGTGAAGTACGGCAGGCAGATGTCGTTGTGCAGCACGATCCCGCCCACCGCCCCGTTCAGGTCCATGCCGAACCCGACCTCGTGCAGCATGGCGTTGAAACGGAAGTCGCGGACGCCGGCGCCGCCGTACTGCTCGTCTACCTCAAAGGCGAGGAAGCCGTCGCGGCCGGCCGCGGTGAAGAACTCACGCGGGACGATCCCGTCGCTCTCCCACTGCTCATAGCTCGAGGCAGCATTCCTTGTCAGGAAGGCCCCGAACGACTCGCCAAGATCCTTGTGCTCACTGCTGTAGAGGGTTCGATCCATCCGGTGAGTATGCCGCGCTCCAGCCGCTGAAGCGCTGAATCTCAACCACGATGAACGGGCCCTCGGGCGGGCGCTCACGGTACTGCCGGTAGCGTGCGGCGAGCGCTTCGGCCGCCCCCGCTGGGGCGGCCTTTTCCACGCTGGCGCGACCGTCGGCCCGCGCCCACCAGAGCTGCTGCCAGTCCTCGGCGTAGTGATCGACCAGCACGCTGACCTGCGGGTTGGCCCGGATGTTCTCGAGCCGCTTCAGCCGGGTCGTGCGCTTGGGCTTGTGGTCGACCGCCGTGATCAGGGTCCTCTCGTCAACGAGTGCGAACGTGATTGGGACCAGATGGGGCTGACCGCTGACCCCGACGGTGGCCAAGCGGGCCACCGTCGCGGAGGCAAACCGCTGCGCGGGTGTAGCGTCCTTAGGCATGCGAGTTCCAATCACACTGTCGCTTCACATCCCGAACTTCAACTATCCGGATGTGGGCCCCGATGAAGTCTTCGAGAAGATTGCCGCGATCGCCACGACGGCCGAGTCCTCCGGGTTCAGCTCGGTCTCGGTGATGGACCACCTGCACCAGATCGGACCTGTGGGCCCGCCGACGAACTGGATGTTCGAGGGCTCGACGATGCTGTCCGCGATCGCCGCGCGCACCACCACGCTGACCATGGGCCTGCTGGTCGGCAGCGTCACCTACCGCAACCCGGCGATCGCCGCCAAGACCACGACGACGCTTGACGTGATCTCCGGCGGACGCGTCTGGCACGGGATCGGCGCCGGCTGGTTCGAGGAGGAGCACAACGCCTACGGGTACGACTTCCCGCCGCTGAAAACGCGCTTCGAGATGCTCGAGGAGGAGCTGCAGATCGTGCGTGCGATGTTCACGTCCGCGGAGGCTCACTTTGAGGGCAAGCACTTCCGTGTCAACGGTGCTTACAACAACCCCAAGCCGATCCGCGGCGACATCCCGATCCTGATCGGCGGCAGCGGCGAGCGCAAGACGCTGCGGCTGGTGGCCAAGTACGGCGACGGCTGCAACCTGTTCGGAGATGCGGAACGGATCAGGCATCTGCTCGGCGTCCTACAGGGCCACTGCGACGATGTTGGGCGTGACTACTCGGAGATCGCCAAGACCGGCCTCGGCCGCGTGCTGATCGCGCCCACGCATGAGCAGGCGGAGGCGAAGAAGGGCGTGCTGCTGGAGCGTGGCGTTCCGCAGGAGAGCATCGATTCGATGATCGCGGGCGACCCCGACACCGTGGGCACGCAGGTCCAGGCGCTCAAGGATGCGGGGCTCGAGGGCTACTGCTTCTCGATGTCGGACAGCTACGACCTGGAGACGCTGACTCTCGCGGGCGAGACGCTCTCGAAGGTCTTCCCGCGCACGGCGGTCGCGGCATGAGGCCGCTGGAGGAGCGCGTGGCGGCGATCGCCGAGCTCACCGTCACCGTCGGCGCGAACGTCCAACCGGGCCAGATCGTCGCGATCAGCGCCGAGCCCGGACAGGAGCCGATCAGCCGAGCGGTTGCGGAGGCCGCCTATGCGCTCGGGGCCAAGTTCGTCGACGTCAACTACTTCGACCCGCACATCAAGCACTCGCGGCTCAAGCACGCGCCGCGCGACACGCTCGACTTCGTGCCGCACTGGATCGGCGATCGGGTGCTGGCGCTCGGCGAGGCCGGGGCCGCGCGCATCTCGTTCCAGGGCCCCAGCGAGCCGCACCTGTTCGACGACATCGATCCGCAATTGCTCGGCATCGACCTGCTGCCGCGCACCCGCGAGGGGATGATCGTGGTACGCAAGGAGCAGACCAACTGGTGCATCGTGCCCTTCCCCACGCAGGGGTGGGCGGAGATCGTTCATCCCGACATGGAGCCGGGAGCCGCCTACGAGCTGTTGTGGGAGGAGATCGAGCGGATCCTGCGCCTCAACGAGCCGGATCCCGCGGCGGCGTGGGAGACGCGGTTGGCGCAGCTCAAAACCATCTCGGACAAGTTGAATGAGCTGAAGCTCGACCATCTGCGCTACCTCGGGCCCGGTACCGACCTGACGATCGGACTGTTCCCCGGGTCGAAATGGATCAGCGGTGGGATGGCCAACATCCACGGCATCACCTTCACCGCCAACCTGCCGACCGAGGAGACCTTCACGGCTCCCGATCCGACGCGGGTGGACGGTGTCGTGACCGCCACCAAGCCGCTGATGATCCCGGGCGCGGCTCCGATCGAGGGGCTCAAGGTGCGCTTCGAGGGCGGACGAGCGGTGCAGATCGACGCCGACAGCGGCGCCGAGATCCTGCGCGGGATGACGGCCAAGGACGAGGGCGCCGCCCGCATCGGCGAGGTCGCGCTGGTCGACCGCGAGAGCCGGATCGGGCAGAGCGGCTCGGTCTTCTACTCGATCCTGCTGGACGAGAACGCAGCGTCGCACATGGCGCTCGGCGCGGCCTACCCGTTCTCGGTCGACGGGCCGGATCGCGAGAAGGCCAACGAGAGCACGATCCACATCGACTTCATGGTCGGGTCCAGCGAGGTCGACGTCACCGGCGTGCGGCCTGATGGCAGCGAGGTGCCGCTCCTGCGTGGCGGAGCCTGGGTGATTTAGGGCCTGGCCACTCGAACTTTTGACGTTTAGGCCCCGCATTGCGTGCCGAACGTCAAAAGTTCGTGGCCGCTACGCTACCGGGGATTCCCGGAGAGGTGCCGGAGTGGTTGAACGGGCACGACTGGAAATCGTGTAACGGGGTTAACTCGTTCGGGGGTTCGAATCCCCCTCTCTCCGCTTCCCCCCGGCGCAACCGGAATCGCAGAACGTTCTGCAACTGCGGCAAGCGCTGTGAGACGATGTCCCTGCAACAGGCGTAATAGCAGGTCACCTCATGACCGGGACACGACGAGGAAGCGCTCGCTGGCAATCCGGGTTCGGGACGCGCGTGATCGGGTTCGGATTGGCCCGGGGACGTTCAGGCCGAGTCGCGCGACTGTGCCTGGGTGGGTGTGGATGCGTTGCGTTGCTGCTCGTCGCGCGACCGGCGCTCGCGACATCGGCGCTCGCGACATCGGCTCTCCCGACTGGCCAGCTGGTCTGGGAGACCCCCAAGGGGTTTGTCCTCACCGATCCGCGCGGCCGAGATCCGATCGCACGTTCGACGCCGCCAGCAGTGAGGGCCGCGCTTTCACCGTCCGGAAGCCTGGCTGGTGGGCGAGAGTCCGGCGTTTTCCAGTGGACTGCCCGGGATGAATCTCTTCGTCACAAACGTGAATACGGGCAGTTCACGTCCATTTGCGCAGTTTCCCCCGCCCGGGAGTGGAACCCGTGCCGACTACGCGAGCGGCGTGGTTGCGTTCTCGCCGGACAGCAGAGCGATTGCCTTCGGTTACCTCGCCGGGACTCCGAACAAGGGCGCCGACGAGGACATCGTGTTCATGAGCGTCGCGAGCGGACACACGATCAGGTCGATCACCATCCCCGGGGAATCTCCACAGCCGGGCGTGTTTCAGTGGTTGCCCAATGGTCGCCTCCTGTTCCTCGGCGCGAGCGGTCTCCTAACTCTGTCCAAGACCGGCACCGGGGCACGACCGATCAAGATCAACCTTCCATCAGGGGACGTACAGATACAAACGGCTGCGGTGTCGCCCAACGGTTCGGAGTTGGCGATTGAGGTGGACTCGGGGCCGGGATGTGCAGAAGACTCCACTCCGTGCAACAGCGCCGTGTATGTTGCGCCCGCCGTTGGCGGGACAGCGATACGGCTCGCACGCTCGTCGTCCGAGACCGTGCCCGTGTGGTCGCCCGATGGCAAGTCTCTCGTCTACGCCAATGGGACCACAACCAAGCTGATCACGGTCGCGACCCGGCACACGATTACGATCCGTCGGCCACGCCTACAGGCGTCGGTTGTGGGTTGGCGGTCTGCCCCGCCAGGTTGACCGCCCGACGGAACAGAGCCACCCGAGCGGCTGTTCGGCAACCGCGCCCCGGTGCTCGATCACCGCGACCACATTTTGTTCGGACCTCGCAGGCAGCCAGCGGTCAGTTGCCCGGTAGTAGCAACTCGCCTGAGATGTCGTAGTCGGCTACTGATTCGCGGCCGGCGTGCGGGATCGAGACTCGCATGGTCAATTGGATCTGAGTGCGGCACCGACTCGAGATCCCAACTAACCAAGGAGTCATCATGCATCGCGCAGTCAAGAACATCTCAGGCATCACAGCTGCTGCTGCACTTGCCCTCGCCGGAACCGCGATGGCGGCGCCCGTGGCGAGCCACGCAGCGAAGGTCCCGCACACCTCACAGCGGGTGCTGACGGCCAACGCGCAGAACCAGAAGCAGGTGAAGAAGCTGATCGGGAACACCAGCTACACACCGATCGTGCGGACGTTCACGCCGAAGCCGACTTCCACCAAGGACTTCAACGGCTATCAGCGGATCGTGATCAAGTCACCGAAGGGCACGGGAGCGGTCGTCGGTTCGTTCGTGCTGAACGGCGGCCAGCCGGGAAGTGTCATCGTGACGTCGGCCCAGGTCGTGCAGAAGCAGAACGCCTACGTGATCAACCTGAAGTTCCCAGGCGAGCAGGGAAAGGCCGGAAAGCTCAAGGTCACTCTGATCTCACGCTGAGCTCCGTCACGCTGTGACCGCGCTGACAGGGTCTCGCATCGTCGTGAAGTCGGGCTCGTAGATGTGGGCCGGCTTCACGACGACGGCGAGCCGAGGCCGATCGCCAGGGCGCAGACCGTCGGCGAATCCCCTGACGTGTTCGCCGACCTGGCGACGGTCGGGACTCGGCGCTGACGGCGACGCGCGGATTTCCCACGGTTTTTGCGAGGATCGCGGACGTGGGAGGCCGCAATCGTCCGAGCGATTCGCTTGCATGGGAAATGTGCACCAGACGTCCCCCCAGGTCTTCCTCGTCGCGCGCCCGTCAGTCGACTTCGACGGAATGCGTGCCTACCTCGAGTCGGTCGGCGGGGAGTCGTGGCTCGACCTGCGTGAGGACGCCCGCGAGTCGCTGAAGGACGGTGAGCTGCTCGCCGAGTTCGGTGGGCGCATGTGTTACCGCAGCTGGGAACCCGGTCTCAATCCGAACGTCACGCGGATCCGGACCGACCAGGAGGCGTACTTCGCCAACGTGCTGCAGAGCGCTCACGGCAGCGTGCTCGAGCACGCCAACTACAGCTTCGCGTTCCGCAACGTCTCACGTGTTTTTACTCACGAGATTGTTAGGCATCGGGCCGGATCGGCGTTCAGCCAGGAGAGCCTGCGCTACGTGCGACTCACCGACATCGGCTTCCGGGTGCCGCCGGCGCTCGAGCCGCTGCGCGACCAGGTGATCTCACTGGTCGAGCAGTTGGAGGAGTTCCAGCTGAGCGCGGCCGAGCAGCTCGACCTCGACAACGGGACGATGCCGTTCGCCGTGAAGAAGGAGATCACCTCCGCGCTGCGGCGGCTCGCGCCGATCGGGCTGAGCACGGACATCCTCTGGACCGCGAATGTGCGCACGCTGCGGCACGTGATTGAGATGCGCACGGCGCCGGGGGCTGAGGAGGAGCTCCGGCTGGTCTTCAACCTCGTGGCTGAGACGATGAAGGCGGAGGCGCCAAGCCTCTTCCAGGACTTCACCCGTGATGACGCCGGCTCCTGGGTGCCCGAGTGGCGCAAGGTCTGACGCGAGACTAAGGACGCCGTCCCAATGGCCGAATATCTGGAGAGATGAGTTCTAACCGTGAGATTCGCGCGGGCCTGGCACGCCTGAAGTCCGGCGCCGCAACGCTGACAGCCGAGCAGTACCACGAACTGCTGGAGGCGGTTGAGCAGATCTTCGAGGCACTGGCGCTCGCCCCGAAGGGCACCGATCCGGTGGCTACGGGCGTCTGGTACAACCACGAGCGCAAGCCCGCGCTCGCGCGGCTTGCCGACGCGGTCTCGCCGCAGGCCGACACAAACGCCGCACAGAAGCTGGTCGATCAGCAGCTCATCGACCGTGAGGTCATCCGCGAGCTGCACCAGTCGCTGCTCGACAAGAGCCTGCGCTGACGGTCCGACTCGCGCTGACGGGCCGACTCGCGCTGACGGGCCGACTCGCGCTGACGGGCCGACTCGCGCTGACGGGCCGACTCGCGCTGACGTGGCGACCTGCGCTGACGCCCGACCTGCGCTGACGGGCGCTAGAACAGGCCGGTGAGCGCTGCGCCGGCGTGTGAGGCGAAGTCGAACAACGGCCCAGGTATCACGCCGAAGAAGATCGTGAGGGCGGCAAAGAAGACCGCGACGAACACGATCTCGGGGTATGGCAGCTTGTCGGCCTCCTGTGAGCCGCCCGCGATCGGGGCGTAGGCCGGGGGCGCCGGAAGCTGTGCGGTGGCGGGCGTCATCCACACGGCGGCCACGACCCGGAGGTAGTAGCCGAGGGAGATCATCGAGCCGACGACCAGGACGATCGCGAGCCAGCCGTAGCCACCGTCGACCAGCGCATGAATCAACTGGAACTTGCCGATGAAACCGACCGTCCCCGGCACGCCGGCTAGTGCCAGCATGGCAATCGTGATCGACCAGGCGAGCGCCGGCGAGCGCTTCCCCAGACCGGCGAGGCCGCCGATCCGATCATCGCCGTTTGCCGCCTCCTGGTGCTGGATCACGGCGAAGGCGCTGAGGTTCATCATCAGGTAGGCGATGATGTAGAGCACCGTGGCCGAAACGCCGAGGCGGGTGCCGACGATGACGCCGGTGAGCATGTAGCCGGCCTGCGCGACGCCCGAGTAGCCGAGCAGTCGCTTGAGTGAGGTCTGGCCGAGCGCGCCGACGTTGCCGATCAGGATCGTCGCTGTTGCCAGCGCGGCAAGCGCGGGCGCCCACTTGTCCTGCTCGGAGATCACCGCGACGTCGAAGAAGCGCAGGAAGACGGCGAGTGCGGCGGCCTTGGTTGCAGTCGCCATGAACGCCGTGATCGGCGTCGGGGCACCCTCGTAGACATCCGGGGTCCACTGGTGGAACGGGGCCACCGAGGCCTTGAAGGCAAAGCCGACGACCACCATCGCGATACCGGTCAACAGCAGCGGGTCGCCCAGGATGTCCGTCCCGCCGGAGCCCGCGAGCGCCTGGGCAATCCCACCAAAGCCGGTCTGGCCGGTGGCGCCGTAGATCAGCGCCAGGCCGTAGACGAGGGTCGCCGACCCGACGGAGCCGATGATCAGATATTTCAGCCCCGACTCGAGCGAACCCTCGCGCCGCCACTCCGCCGCACAGAGTACGTAGAGCGGGATCGACAGCAGCTCGAGCCCGATGAACAGCGTGATCAGATCCTCGGCGGAGGCCAGGATCGCCATGCCCATCACGCTGAAGAGCAACAGGCCATGGAACTCCCCATGTCCGGCCTCGCGGGGCGCCTCGGCGCGTAGCGACAGCAGCACAGCGGCCACGCCCGCAACCGCACACACCATGTCGATGGTCAAGCTGAGAGCATCCATCCGCAGCGCGCCGGCGACGATGTTGTCCCCGTGATACTGGAAGCGCCAGATCTCGGTGCCGATCGCCCCTGCCAGCGTCAGCAGCGAGAGTGCGGGCACAACCCGGGATCGCACCACAGCGCTTCCGGCCAGGCCGACGAGCAGCACGACGAGCGCGCCGACGGCCAGCACTACCAGCGGGCTCAGCTCGGCCCAGTCGATGTGAGGACCCTTGACGTGGGCCGCGGCGATCAGCAGTGCGCTCATGAATGGATGGCCTTGCGGCGGGTCTGGTGGGTCGATGACTCGGCCGCGCCAGGGGAGTAGGCAACCTCGCTGAGCGGTGGGTGGGACCAGTGAACCGAGGCGGTCGTGGCCCCGGGCAGCGCGTAGGGAGCGTTGCTGCCCGCCGCCGCGGCCGGGTACATCGCCACCTTCATCGTGTTCTCGGACTTGCTCAGCCCGAACTGCGGGTAGAAGGCGAGCGCCAGGATAATCAGGCAGAGGGGCACGATCGCGATCGCCTCGTTGCGCCGCACCTCGAACGTGTGCACGCGGCCGCCGACGCGGTTGTGCATCGCGCGGATGAACAGGCGCAGGGCATAGAAGGCGGCTCCGACCACCGCGACCGACGCGATGAAGGCGAACACCATGTGCGAGTCGAAGGTGCCGAGCAGGATCATGAACTCACCGATGAAGTTCGATGAGCCGGGCATCGCGAGGTTCGCGAACGTGACGATCAAGAACAGCGTGGCGAGCACCGGCGCGCTGAAGGCGACGCCGCCCATGTCGTCCAGCCGCTCGCTGTCACCGGCGCGGGCGGCCACCGCTGCGACCACGAAGAACGCGGCCGCGGTGACGACGCCGTGGTTGAGCATCTGCAGCAGCGCGCCCTGGCCGCCCTGCGGCTGCAGCGAGAAGATGCCGAGCAGGATGAAGCCCATCTGGGCGACGCTCGAGTATGCGATCACCAGGCGCGCGTCGTTGACGGTGAAGGCGACTGCCGTGGCCCAGATGATCGAGACCACGGCGATGATCAGCATCAGCACCTGGAAGTGGTGTGAGGCGTTGGGGAACAGCGGCAGCACGATCTGCAGGAAGCCGTAGCTCGCGACCTTCGCGACGACGCCGGAGAACACGGCAACGGCGGGGATCGGCATCGACTTGTACGCGTCGGCCAGCCAGCCGTGGAATGGCGCGATCGGCATCTTCACCAGGAACGCGGCGGCGAACGCCAGGAACATCCATCGCTCGTCGGTGCGCGAGAGCGGCAGGTGTTGGAGCGCGCTGAACGTGAAGTTGATCGCCGTACCATGGTCGCCCGCGGCGATCACGCCCGTCGCCACCGCCGCTACGAGCATCAGGAACGACCCGACCATCGTGTAGATGACCATCTTGATCGTGGCGCGCACGCGCTCTCCCGTGCCCCACGACCCGACGAGGAAGTAAAACGGGATCAGCATCAGGTCGAAGAACGCCACGAACAGGATCAGGTCCTGCGCGAGGAAGGCACCCAGCACCGCGCTCTCAGCCAGACCGAACCAGAAGTAGTAGGTGTGGGGCCGGTCGACCTCGCGCATCGCCGACCACGCAAGCGAGACCGAGAAGAGCACGGTCGTGAGCAATATGAGCGCGACGTTGAGCCCGTTGATGCCGAGCTTGTAGTGGATCCCGAGGGCGCTGATCCAGACCTTGTCGGTGACGAACTGCAGCCCCGGGTTGCCGGCGTGGAAGCGGGCCACGAAGCTGATCGCGACCCCGACCGGGATAAGGCTGGCGACGGCCGCCGTCCGTCCCACGTAGCGCGCGGGAAGCGCGTTGACGATGAACGCGAGGGCCAGAGGCAGCCAGAGGAGGATCGAAAGCGTCACGTTCGGCTCAGGTCGAGGTGATCAGGAAGTAGAGGATGACGGCGGAGAGGCCCAGCACCATCGCCGCCGCGTAGTAGCGCAGAAGGCCGGTCTGAGAGCGGCGCACGGCAGCCGAGCCGGAGCGCACCACGCCGCTGACGCCACCGGTGACCCCGCCCGAGATCACGATCCGCTCGAGCACGGACTGGGCGAAACGACCGAATGCGAGCGACGGGCGCACGACGACCAGATCGATGATCTCGTCGAAGTACCACTTGTTGACCAGGAACTTGTGCAGCCACGGCAGCGCCGCCTGGAACTTGGCGGCGGTGCCCGGACGGCGGACGTAGATTCCGTAGGCGAGCGTGATGCCGACCAAGCCGATGATCGCGCCGACGACCAGGCCTATCCAGTCGTGGCTCGTCGAAGGCTGGTCCGCGGCCGAGGCAAGCGGCGTGTGAACCAGCGACGAGCTGATGAAGTTGCTGATCACGTCGTCGATGCCGGGCAGCTGGATCAGGCCGCCGATCACGGCGAAGATCGCCAGCAGAGTCATCGCAATCTTCATCGCGGGCTCGCGCTCGGCGATCACGTGCTCCGGCCCGGGGAATCCGACGTCCGTGTCCTCCACCTCGCCGTTGGCGGGATTGGTCGGGACCTCGGAGTGAGCAAGGTGGCCGTGCTCGAGCTCCACCGCCTCCGGCACCGGCGGGCCGAAGAAGGCCCGGAAGATCATGCGGAACGTGTACAGGCCGGTCAGCAGCGCACCGACGTAGCCGAGGATGCCGAGCACCGGATAGATGCCGCCGCGGTGGTCGATGTAGGCGATGATGTCGTCCTTGGAAAGCCAGCCTGAGAACGGCGGCATCCCGGCGAGCGCCAGGCCGCCGATGAGGAAGCAGGCGAAGGTGAAAGGCATGGCCTTGCGGAAGCCGCCCATTCGGTTGAGCGACTGATTGCCGGCCATGGCGCCGATGATCGAGCCGGCCCCCATGAAGAGGAGCGCCTTGAAGAAGGCGTGGGTCATCAGGTGGAAGAGCGCTGCGGCGTACGCGCCCGATGACGCGCCCATGATCATGTAGCCGATCTGCGACATCGTCGAATAGGCGATCACACGCTTGATGTCGGTGACGACGAGCGCGATCGTGCCCGCGATCAGCAGCGTGGCGCAGCCGACGATCGCTCCGACCTCGCCGGCGGTGGGAGCCAGCTGGAACAGCGGATGCAGGCGCACGATCAGGTAGACGCCCGCGGTCACCATCGTCGCCGCGTGGATCAGCGAGGAGACCGGCGTCGGGCCCTCCATGGCGTCCGGGAGCCATGTGTGTAGCGGCACCTGGGCGGACTTGGCAAAGGCGCCGACCAGGAACAGCACGCAGCCGGCAACCAGGTCGGTCGAGTCGGTGTGGAAGACGTGCGGTGCGGCGGCGAAGGTGCCCAGGAACCCGACGGTGTGGGTGTGACGGAAGATGAAGAAGGTGCCGAGGACGAGACCGACATCGCCGAGGGCGTTGATCACAAAGGCCTTGATGCCGGCACCGGTGGCGGTGGTACGCCGGTACCAGAAGGAGATCAGCATGTAGGAGGCCGCGCCGACGTTCGCCCAGCCGATGATCAGCACCACGAAGTTACCCGCGAGCACCAGGACCAGCATCGAGAGCACGAAGTAGTTGAGGTACGCGAAGTACCGCGCGAAGCCCTCGTCCGACCGCATGTAGGCGGTCGAGTACAGGTGGATCAGCGTCGACACACCCGTGACCACGAGGATCATGAACACCGAGATCGGGTCCACGAGGATCTGCAACTTGGCGTCGACGCCGGCGCTGACGTCGTAGTCCCAGAGGCTCGAGACCACCTCGCGGTGGCCGCCCGTACGGCCAAGCAGCGAGATCAGCGCGCCGACCGCGCACAGGAATGCGAGGCCGATCGCGGCAGTTCCAATCACGCCGGCAGCCCTGCTGTAGGTCCGGAAGCCGAGGCCGATGATGATCGTGCCCAGCAGCGGGAACAGCAGGACGAGCCAGCCCCAGGTAGTCGGGCTCATCCGTTCAGCTCATGCAGTTTGTCGACATCGATAGGTAGGTTGCGGCGGCTGATTGCGACCAACAGGCCCAGTCCGACCGTCACCTCACAGGCAGCGACGACCATCACGATCAACGCGAAGATCTGGCCCGCCTCGCCGCCATGCATGCGCGCGAAAGCGACCAGCGCGAGGTTGGCGGCATTCAGCATCAGCTCCAGGCACAGCAGGATCACGAGCGGGTTGCGCCTCACGAGCACTCCGCCTGCGCCGATGCAGAAGATCATTGCGGACACCGCGAGGTACCAGCCGATCGCCATCAGCTCTCTCCCTCGTCTGGTGCCTTGACATCGTGAGTGCCCACGATCGTGGGCGTCATCTGCTTGTCCGGCGGTGTGTCGCCGATCAGCTCGGTGACTCCGCCGTGGGCCTGCTCGAGCTGCTCGAGCACGCGGCGAACGCCGACGCCCTCGGCGATCGTGCCCGTGTAGGCCGGGCGCGGGGTGGCAAGCAGGTCCTTGAGCTCGAGCGCTCCTTGCTCGAGGCCGCGACGACGGCGTGCCAGCACGACGGCACCGACGGCCGAGACCAGCAGCAGCAGCGAGGCGACCTCAAACGGGAACAGATAGTCGGTCAGGAACAGCCTGCCGATGTGGGCTGGGGTGCCGAAGCCGGTCCTGTATGGAGCGCCGTGACCCTTGATGCCCTGCAGCGCGGAGCCGAGCATCGCGACGAACAGCTCGATCGCAAGCGCAATCGCGAACAGCGGCCCGAGGATCCGCAACGAGCTACCGGCCACGACCTCATCGCCGCCGCCCACATATGCCACCACGAACACGTAGAGCACCATCACGGCACCGGCGTAGACGACCACCTGCGCAGCCGCGACGAACTCCGCCCGCAGCAGCAGGAACAGTGCCGCCAGTGCGACCAGGTGACAGACCAGCGCGAGCACCGCGTAGAGCGGGTTGCGCAGCGTCACGACGCCGATCGCTCCGATCAGCGCGCTGATCGCCGCTATGAAGAACAGGACCGCCGACATGGTGCCTTGCTCCTACTCCCCTTCCGCCCTGAGCGGCGTGCGCTCCAGCGGCTCCGCCAACAGCATCTCCTTGGTGAAGATCAGGTCGGAGCGGGTGTAATCGGACATCTCGTAGTCGTGGCCCATCGTGATCGCATCGAACGGACAGGCGATCTCACAGTAACCACAGAAGATGCAGCGGCTGAGGTTGATCTCATACACCGCGGCGTAGCGCTCGCCGGCGGAGACGCGATTCTCAGGCGAGTTCTCGGCGGCGACCACGCGAATGCAGTCCGCAGGACAGGCGGCAGCACAGAGCGAGCAGCCGACGCACTTCTCGAGTCCTGAATCTTCGAATCGGTGCAGCTTGTGGCGCCCGCGGAAGCGCGGGTAGACGGGCGTCTTCTCCTCGGGGTACTGGATCGTCACCGGGCCCTCGATGACGCGCGCCAGCGTCGTCTTCATGCCGCGCAGCGTCTCACCGAATACGCGATAGGTGCTGGCAGCGCCGCCGCGAGCCGGGTGGCGGACAACTTCGATTACGTCTGAGCCGGGGTCGTAAGCCATGAGCGTGTCCTGGTGGGTCCTAGGCGACCACGATGATCGCGGTGACAAGCAGGTTGAGGGTGGCCAGCGGCAGCAGGATCTTCCATCCGAACGACATCAGCTGGTCGTAGCGCAGACGCGGGAGCGTCGCGCGGATCCAGATGAAGAGGGTCATGAAGAGCATCATCTTCGCGAGCACCACGAACGGGTCCACCCAGCCTGGCGGGTCGATCCCGAAGGGCAGCAGCCACCCACCGAGGAACAGCGTCGCCGCCATCGCCGAGACGACGATCATGTTCACGTACTCCGCGAACAGATATGCCACGAACTGCGTGCCGCCGTATTCGGTGAAGTAGCCGCCGACGAGCTCGGCGTCAGCCTCGACCAGATCGAACGGCGCGCGGTTGGTCTCCGCGAACGAGGCCACCATGAAGATCAGGAAGCCGCAGAGCTGCGGAATGACGTACCACATGCCCTCCTGAGCCCTGACGATCCCGGTAAGCGAGAGCGTCTGCGCGGTGATCAGAACGCCAACCAGCGACAGACCCTGCGCGACCTCGTAGGAGATCAGCTGTGCGGCGGCGCGCATCGATCCGAGGAACGAGTACTTGGAGCCCGAGGCCCAGCCGCCCAGCAGGATCCCGTAGAAGGAGATGCCGGCCAGCGCGAATACGTACAGGGGGCCGATCGACACGTCGATGCCATAGAGGCCGACGTTCGTGCCGAAGATGTTCTGGACACCGCCCCACGGGATCAGGGCCAACGCGGCGACGGCGGTCAGGATCGACAGCGCCGGCGCCAGGTGGAAGAGGAAGCCGACCGAGGTCGTCGGGCGGAACGCCTCCTTGCGGGCGAACTTGACGATCTCGGCGAGGGGCTGCATAAGCCCGTAGGGGCCCACGCGGTTCGGACCGTAGCGGTGCTGGAAGCGACCGAGCAGCTTGCGCTCATAGACGGTCAGCACCGGCAGCACGCCGAAGATCACGCCGAAGATCAGGAGCGACTTGATGATCTGGATCCACCAGGGCTCGAAGTAGTTGACGAGGGCGAACGGGAGCTGGGTCACGCCTTCACAACCTCTACAAGGGGTTCAGTCAACGCATTGGCCGAGTCCTTCGCGATTCCCGACGCCAGGAACGCGGTGCCGGCGGGAACGCCGGTGCGGATCGCGGCGCGTCCGTTCAGGCGCGTGCCGTTCTGCGCCACCTGCACGGCCGCACCCTGCTCGATCCCCAGACGCAGTGCGTCCTCGGGCGAGAGCTCAACGAGCTGCTCGGCGATTGTGAATTGCAGCGCCGGCGAGATCTCGACTTCGGGCGAGGCCCAGATCGAGCGGTAGACGCCGACTCGCAAGTGGCCGTTGCTCTCGGCCGGCGATTGGCTATTCGCCGGCGTCGCTGAAGCGCTGACCGAGCCCGCCGGCATCGCAGCGGCAGCGTCGGTCAACGGCCAGCGCACACCGCGCCCGCCGATCTCCTCGAGCGTCAGCCCGCGGTAGAAGGGAACAGCCTCGACCAGACGCTTGAATGCCATGCCCGCGGTCAGCACGCCGGTGTCCACGCCCGTCGAGCGGGCGATGTCGGAGAGCACCTGCCAGCCGGCGCGAACCTGGCCGGGGCGCTTGATCGCCGAGCGCAGGCGCTGAACGCGGCCGTCGGGATGGACGATCGTGCCCTCCTTCTCGGCGCTCGACTCGGCGGGGAATACGACCGTTGCGTGCTCGGCGATGCCCTCGGTGAGCACGGAGGCATGCGCAACGACGACGCTCGCCTTGGCGAGCGCCTGTTCCCAGATGCCGCGGCCGGGCAGGTCGCGCACGGGGTCGACCTGGAAGAGGTAGAGCGCGGTGACGTCGCCGGCGACGGCCGCGGCGGCGATGTCGGCGGCGCTGCGACCTGCCTCGACCTCCGAGTAACCGGGGCCGGCGTTGGGCAGGGCGCCAGCCTCGCGGATGCCGCGGGCGTTGGTGCCGGCGGGTATCTCGAGCAGGCCGGCTCCGTCGCGTCCGGCGAGGCCGAGCTTCTCGGCGATCCGCACCAGCGCCGCCAGCGCGTCGGCGGGCAGCGACTCGCCCCAGAGGATGACGACGTCCTCACCGCCCTCGCGCAGCAGCTTGGCCAGCTCGTGGATGTCGCCGGAGCCGGGAGCGGTGAATGCCCACTCGAGCGCCGAGAGGAACTCGGCCTCGGCGCCGGGCGCGTAGCGGATGGACAGCGTCGCGTTGGGGTCGAGCGTGCTCGGCCGGGCGCTTGCGATCGCGAGCTTGACGCCGTTGCGGCGCACGCCCTTGCGGATGCGCAGGTCCAGGATCGGCGAGTCGTCGAGCGGCTCGGTACCGAGCACGAGCACAGTGTGTGCGAACTCGAGGTCGGCGACACTGGCCTGCAGCGCCGGCGCACTCAGGGCACGGGCGAGCTCCAGATCGACGCTGCCGGTGGGGCGCGAGTCGATGTCATTGGAGGACAGGCCCTCGCGCAGGATCCGGCCGAGCATGAAGGCTTCCTCGTTGGTGGCCTGGCCGCCCACCAGCGCCGCGGCGCGACCCTCGTGACCGGTGATCGCGCGGGCGGCATTCAGGGCTTCATCCCAGGCGGCGGGACGCAGCTCGCCGCTCTCGTCCCGGACGAGCGGGGTCGTGATGCGCTCGTCGACATGGATCGCCTGGTAGGCGAAGCGGCCCTTGTCGCACAGCCAGCCGTCGTCGACGCCCGGATTCTCGCGGGAGAGCACGCGCATGACCTTGTCGTCGCGCACGGTGAACTCGACGTTGCATTGTGACGGGCAGAGTGTGCAGATGCCGCCGGCTCCCTCGATGTCCCACGGGCGGGCACGGAAGCGGTAGGGCTGCGAGGTCAACGCGCCGACCGGGCAGAGCTCGATGATGTTGCCGCTGAACGGCGCGACGTACGGATGGCCGTCGTGGGTGCCGACGAAGGTGTGCGAGCCGCGCTCGGTGAAGATCAGCTGCCAGTCCTCGGAGATCTCCTGGCTGAAGCGCACGCAGCGATAGCAGAGGATGCAGCGCTCGCGGTCGATCGCGATCAGCGGCGAGAGCGCGAGTGGCTTGACGAAGTGGCGCTTGGGCTCGATCACGCGGCTGCGGCCCCTGCCCCAGCCGAACGTGTAGTCCTGCAGCGGGCACTCACCACCCTTGTCGCAGACCGGGCAGTCGAGCGGGTGGTTGACGAGCAGGAATTCGATCACCGCGTTCTGGGCTTCCTGCACACGCGGGACCTGGGTGTTGACGACCATGCCGTCGCGCACCGCCGTCGAGCACGAGGTCTGGAGCTTCGGGATCCCCTCGATCTCAACCAGGCACATCCGGCAGGCGCCGACCGGCTCGCCGAGCTTGGGCTCGTAGCAGAAGTACGGGATCTCGACGTCGCCGAACTTGGCGGCGTCGAGCAGCATCGTGCCCTCGACAGCCTCCACTTCGCGGCCGTCGATGGTCAGCTTGATGATCTTCTGCTCAGGTCTTGGCATCGGTACTGAAGGTGGGTTTCAGCGCAGAGTCAGTGCGCGCCGATTGCGACTAGGTCTTCGCTCGGGTCGAACACCGCGGCGTTGGCGCGCTCACGCGCCGCCTCGATCTCCGCCTCGAGCTCACCGCGGAACTTCTCGACGATCGAGCCGATCGGCATCGCCATCGCGTCGCCGAGCACGCACAGGCAATTCCCGATGATCTGCGTCTGCACGGAGGCCAGGATGTCAAGATCCATCGGCGTTGCCTCGCCCGACTCGATTCGCGCCAGGAACTTGTGCGTCCAGTTGGTCCCCTCGCGGCAGGGCACGCACTTGCCACACGACTCGTGCGCGTAGAACTTCACGACCTTCTGGGCCACCTCGAGCGCCGAGTGTGTGTCGTCCACGACGATGATCGCGCCCGAGCCGAGCATCGAGCCGGCCTTGGCCATCGAGTCGAAGTCGTAGGGGATGTCGAGGTCCGATTCCAGCAGCACCGGCGAGCTCGACCCGCCGGGGAACCACATCTTCACCTTGCGGCCCTCCTTGGGGCCGCCGCACAGGCCGAAGATGATCTCGCGGCTCGAGGTGCCGAGCTCGATCTCGTAGTTGCCAGGACGCTGCACATCGCCCGAGACGGAGACGAGCTTCGTGCCGGTCGAGCCCTCGGCGCCGAGCTTCGCGTACTCGGCACCGCCCATGTTGATGATCGTCGGGACGGTGCCCAGCGTCTCAACGTTGTTGACCAGCGTGGGGCCGTGGTAGAGACCCTCGATCGCGGGGAAGGGCGGCTTCAGCCGCGGGTTGCCGCGCTTGCCCTCCAGCGAGTCGAGCAGGCCCGTCTCCTCACCGCAGATGTAGGCCCCGGCGCCGCGATGCACGACGAGCTTGAGCGAGTGGCCGGAGCCGAGGATGTCCTCGCCCACGTAGCCGGCGGCCTCCGCCTCGGCGACAGCCGCATCGAGGATGTCGGCCTGCAGCTGGTACTCGCCGCGGATGTAGATGAAGGCGTGGTGGATCCCCGTGCCGAAGGTCGTGATGACGATCCCCTCGATCAGCGTGTGCGGGGACTTCTGCATCAGCTCGCGATCCTTGAAGGTGCCCGGCTCGGACTCGTCGGCGTTGCAGACGAGGTACTTGGCCATGTCGCCCTTCGGCAGGAAGGAGGCCTTCTGGCCCATCTTGAAGCCGGCGCCGCCACGTCCGCGGATCGCCGACTGCGAGAGCTCCTCGATGATCGCCGCCGGCGGCATCGCGAGGGCCTTGCGCAGCGCGCCGTAGCCACCCCGTCGCTCGTAGACGGAGATCGTGTTCAGGCCCGGCTCGTCGATGCGGTCGAACAATAAGTGCTTACTCATTGCGTTCCTCCGGTCACCGGGCGCGTGGGAGCCGAATCCGGTGACCCGGCTGAAGCGTCTTCCTGCCCCACGGGCGGGATCCCCTCGAAGTCGTCCACGCGACCCTTGGGGTCCGCCACCGCGCGGTGGCGAAGCTGCTTGTGCTCGAGCACCGGGCGGCCGGCTTCGATGTCATCGACGATCAACGAGGCGTCGTCGAGGTTGAGCGGTCCCACGTACTCGCCGTTGACCGACGCCATCGGGGCGATGTCACAGGCCCCGAGGCACTCGAAGCCGCGCACACTGATGTCGCGCCCCTCTGCAGCACTGGACATGCGCTCGTAGAACTCGTCGGCGCCGAGCAGCGAGCAGGTGATGTTCGTGCAGACGAAGACGTCGTTCTTGGGCTTCGGCTGCAGGTAGAACATGTCGTAGAAACTCGCGACCGAGGTCAGGTAGGCGGGCGTCAGGCGCATCACGCAGGCGACCTGGTCGATCGCCTCCGGCGAGCACCAGCCGTGATGCTTCTGCGCCAGGTGCAGGGCGGGAATGGAGGCGGACTTGAAGTCCGGGTACTTGGCCATCTCCGCCTCAATCGCCTCACGCAGCTCGGCGGGCACCGGCGTGAGCGCTGGGTCGGGAACCGTCGCCGGCGGCTTGGTGAGATCGACGGCCTCGTCCCAACCGGGGACGCGGGAGCCGTGCTCGTAGCGCTTGACGGGCGGGCGGCGGTCGAACACGCTCATCGATCCACACCTCCGAGGACCGGGTCGACCATGGCGAGCGTCGCGATCAGGTCGGCGATGTAGGAGTCCTTGACCATCGGCGCCGTCGCCTGCAGGTTGATGAAGCTGGGATCGCGCATGTGCACGCGCGCGGGCTTGGCGGAGCCGTCGGCGCGGACGAAGCAGCCGAGTTCGCCGCGGGGCGCCTCGATCGGGTAATAGCACTCGCCCTCGGGCACGCGGAAGCCCTCGGTCACCAGCTTGAAGTGGTGGATCAGTGCCTCCATGCTGGTGGCGAGCTCGTGGCGCGGTGGCAGCGCCACCTTGCGGTCATCGGTAATGAACGGGCCCTCGGGAAGGCCGCTCAACGCCTGCTGGATGATCTTCGTCGACTCGTAGAGCTCGGCGTGGCGTACCCGGAAGCGGTCGTAGTTGTCGCCGACCGTGCCGATCGGGATCTTGAAGTCGAACTGCTCGTAGCTGGAGTAGGGCGATGCCTTGCGCAGGTCCCACGGGTTCCCCGCGGCGCGCAGCAGCGGCCCGGTCACACCGAGGCCAAGCAGCGTCGGCTCGTCGAGGATGCATGTGTCGCGCAGGCGCGAGAGCAGGATCTGGTTCTTCTCGAGCAGATCCGCGTACTGGTCGGCCCGCGTCGGCATCTCGTCGACAAACGCCTGAACCTTCTTGGCGAAGCCGGGCGGGATGTCCTCGATCACGCCGCCGATCTGGAAGTAGCGCGTGTGCATGCGCTGTCCCGAGGACATCTCGAACAGGTCGAGGATCGTCTCGCGCTCACGGAAGCAGTACCAGAACATTGACATCGCGCCGAGGTCAAGCGCGCTCGTGCCCAGCCACACCAGGTGGGACATGATGCGATTGAGCTCGAGATGCAGCACGCGCAGGTACTGGGCGCGCGGTGGGACCTCGATCCCCAGCAGCGTCTCCACCGCGCCGCAGAAGGCCATCGCGTTGAAGTAGTAGCTCAGGTAATCCATCCGCTCGACGACCGGGATCACCTTCCAGTACTGCTTGGTCTCGGCGGTCTTCTCGATGCCGGTGTGGACGTAGCCGATGATCGGCTTGATGTCGCGCACGACCTCGCCTTCGAGCGTCGCGATCAGTCGGAGCACACCGTGCGTCGCCGGGTGGTGAGGCCCGATGTTCAGCGTCAGCAGCTCATGGGTCTCGCCCATGCCCGCCACGTCGGTCGACAACGTGATCGACTCTTCGCGCTTGCGGTAATCGCCGATCATGCTCATCGATCGGCTCCGTAGCCGTCGTTCTCGTTGTAGGTGAAGAGCACAGGTTCGCCGCCGGTCGGGAAGTCGCGGCGCTGCGGGAAGCCCTCGTAGTCCTCGGGCATCAGGATCCGGCGCAGATCGGGGTGCCCGGTGAACTCGACACCGAACATGTCGTAGAGCTCGCGCTCCGGGAAGTCGGCCCCGGGCCACATCGATACGACGCTCGCGATCCGTGCGTCGTCTATGGAGACCCGCGCCTTCACCGAGACACGGTCGACCTCGGTCATGTCGAGCAGCTCGTAGATCACGCCAAGGCGCGGCTCGTGCGGGTAGTAGTCGACGCCGTGGACGCTCGCGAGGAAGTTGTAGCCGCGCTCGCGCAGCTGCTCGAGCACCTCAACGTTCTTGGCCGGATCGATCTGGATCTCGGCCCGACCGTTCACGTGGCTGGTGGCGAGGACGCAGTCTGAATCAGCGTCACGCAGCTCCTGCGCGATCGCCTCGAGGCCGCTCTGGTCAGGCACCGGCACGGCCTCCCGGCGCGTTTGGTCCGATGATGGCCAGCGGGCCAGCATCGGAAGGCAGCACTTCCTCCGTGCCGACGGCGTCGTAGCGCTCGCGCCAACCCTCGCGGTCGTTGCCCTGAATCCGGTCGCGCAGCTTGAGGATGCCGTGCGCAAGCGCCTCCGGGCGAGGCGGGCAACCGGGGACGTGCACGTCGATCGGCATGAACTTGTCGCTCGGTACCAGCGCGTAGTTGTTGAAGACGCCCATGCTGGAGCAGCAGGCCCCCATGCTGATCGCGAACTTGGGCTCGAGCATCTGGTCGTAGATGCGGCGTATGACCGGAGCCATCTTCATCGAGACGCGGCCCGAGAGGATGATCAGGTCGGCCTGGCGTGGCGACGCGCGGAATGCCTCGAAGCCGAAGCGAGCGATGTCCAGGCGAGCGGCGACGATCGACATCATCTCGATCGCGCAGCAGGCGAGCCCGAACGTCAGCGGGTAGATCGAATTGCCCTGCGCCCACCCGACCGCCCGATCGAGCGTGGTGGTCATCACCGCCTGCTCGACGTAGGCGTCGAGGTCGTCGCCCTCGAGCGAGCCGCGCAGCATGTCGCGCGCCATAAGCTGGCGGGAGCGGAAATCCTCGGCCGGCTGCCGTGTTATTTCCATTCGAGCGCTCCTCTCCGCCAGACGTAGACAAAGGCGATCATCAACAGGATCACAAAGGTGACCGTCTCGCCCAGGGCGAAGCCGCCGAAAGAGCGCAGCTCGATCGCGATCGGATAGATGAAGATCACCTCGATGTCGAAGAGGATGAACAGCATCGCGATCAGATAGAAGCTGATCCCGAAGCGGAACCCGCGCTGGATCTCCGAGGGCAGGCCGCACTCATACGGAGTCGAGCGGTTGAGGTTCGGACGGGTCCTGACGCCCGTCAGCAGGTTCAGGCAGGAGAACAATCCACCGACCGCGCCGCCGAGCACGACGAAAACTATGGCGGGCAGGTAATCCCTAAGCACATCATGAGTTCTATCACCGAGAGTCATAAGACGACCCTCATGTCCAGCGGCGCAGATAGTGATTTTTGCCTCAAACACTGGGCTTTGAGCGCACGCGCATGCGGCTAGCCTCTATCTTCGGGTCGCCGTGAAGGACGTCCACATCGTCGTCGGGATCCTGGCGCTCGCGCTGAACCTGCTCGCGTTTCTGCTGGGCGGCGTCGCCTGGCTGCAGCGCCGGCCGAGTCGGTGGTTCTGGCGGTCCCTGCGCACGGGTCAGGCGGCGGTCGCGCTCGAGGCGGCGCTCGGAGGGGTCCTGCTGCTGATGGGCGACAAGGCCTCGAATCTCCACTACCTGTACGGAGCGCTGCCACTCGTCGTGGGGCTGCTGGCCGAGCAGCTCAAGCTCTCGGCGGCGACGATGGTGTTGGACGCGCGCGGGCTTACGGACGCGCAGGCGGTCGGCGCGCTGCCCAAGCAGGAGCAGCGAGAGATCGTAGTCGCGATCCTGCGCCGGGAGATCGGCTCGATGACCCTGGCGGCCTTGGTCGTGACCGCGCTATTGGCTCGCGCCGCGACGGTCATCCACTAGCGCTGCGTAACTCGCTACAAAGGCCGAGGGCGAGCTCAGCCCCGGCGCCGATCGTCCAGGTTGCCGCCTATTGGGGGACGATCGCGAACCACAGCGAGCAGGACAGCGAGCGTCTCTATAACCAGCGCCGGGGATTTGCTCAAACCTTCTATTCGTCGTGATGGGGGTGGCACCTTCCCAGCGCACGGTTCCGTATGATCCGCCCGGCATGGGCCGTACCGTTCGCTATGCCTCAAGCCTCGTCGCCGCAGCCGTGGTGGCGTTCGTCGTGGCCGCCTGCGGCACGCAGCATGTCGGCGTTCCGAAGGACTCCGCGAACTACACCGCCGACACCGCGGCGGCCCAGCTGTTCAACCAGCGCTGCGGCGGTTGTCACACGCTCTCGTACGCCGGCACGCACGGCTCGGGCCAGAACCCGCGCACATATGAGGCGATCAACGGCCCGAACTTCAACGTCCGCTGCGAGCGGCCCGCGATCCGCGTGTTGTACGCGATCGAGAACGGCGGCTTCTCCGGCGCCTACATGCCGCAGAACATCGTGGTCGGGGAGCAGGCACGGGAGATCGCGAACTTCGTCGCGCAGTACTCCGGCCGCCAGGCACCCGTCCAGCCGGGCGTGACACCCTGCGAGGACAAGCCGCTGGACCCGCTGCCGTTGACGGGTCCACTGAACCTTTCAGGCAGCTGAGCCGTCCGTCCATCGGCGGATGGGTTTGAATAGTGTGCGAGGGAACGCATGCTCGACATCAGGCTGATCAGAAACGAACCTGACGCCGTCCGCGCCGCGCTGGCTCGGCGCGGCGACGTGGCCGACGATGCGATCGATCGCGTGCTGGAGCTCGACGGCCGCTGGCGCGAGCTGACGACCAGGCTCGAGGAGCTGCGCGCCGAGCAGAACAGTTTCAACAAGGGCAGGCGTGGGGCGCCGACCGACGAGGAACGCGAGCAGATGACGACGCTGGCCGCGCGCGGGCGCGCGCTGACCGACCTCGAGACGACCATCCGCGGCGAGCTGGACGAGCTGCTGCTGGGACTTCCGAACATTCCCGCGGCGGATGCGCCGCCCGCCGACACGGTGCTGCGCGAGGTCGGCGAGTCCGGACGCACCGGACGCGACCACCTGGAGCTGGCAGGGTCGATGATCGACATGGAGCACGGAGCCGCACTGTCGGGCTCGCGCTTTGCCTACCTGCGCGGCGGGCTGGTGCTGCTCGAGTTTGCACTCGTCCAGTACGCGCTGGCCAAACTTGTCGCGCAGGGCTTCGAGCCGGTGATCCCGCCGGTGCTCGTGCGCGAGAGCGCGCTGATCGGGACCGGAATGCTGCCCGACACCGAGCAGCAGATCTACCAGCTGCCGAACGATGACCTGTACCTCGCCGGCACGTCTGAGGTTGCGCTGGCATCGCTTCACCGCGACGAGATCCTCGACGCGAAGGAGCTGCCGCTGCGCTACGCAGGCTTCTCGGCATGCTTCCGCCGTGAAGCCGGCGCCGCCGGCAAGGACACGCGCGGCATCTTCCGCGTGCACCAGTTCGACAAGCTGGAGATGTTCACGTTCGTCGACCCCGACACCTCAACCGACGAACACGAGCGCATCCTCGCGATCGAGGAGTCGATCCTCACGGAGCTGGAGATCCCCTACCGCGTCGTCGCGATCGCGGTGAACGACCTGGGTGCCTCGGCCGCGAAGAAGTACGACTGCGAGGCGTGGATGCCCGGCCAGGGCCAGTTCCGCGAGGTCACCTCCTGCTCGAACACGACCGACTACCAGGCACGGCGCCTGGAGATCCGCTACCGCCCGGCCGACGGCCGGCCCGCGACCCTCCACACCTTGAACGGCACCGCCGTCACATGGCGGCACATGATCGCGTTGCTCGAGAACGGTCAGCTCGAGGACGGTACCGTCGTGCTGCCCGAGGTGCTGACGCGCTACGGCGCGCCGGCCACTCTGAGCGCCACATCGTCCTAGGCGAGCGCGCCCTCGACGTCCTCGTCCGCCAGGCGCAGCCCGAGGCCTTCGGGGGCGTGCAGGGCAAGCATCTGCGTCTCGACGTCGGGCACCCGGTGCTTGTCGCGCAGCGACACGCCGATCATCATCAGGAAGGCGACCGGAACCGAGACGATCGCCGGCTGCTGTAGCAGCGCAAGCGCGCCCCCGGTCGGCTCCCCCAGCGCCAGCCCCGCGAAGATCATCGAGGTCGCGATCAGCGTGCCCGCACACATGCCGACCGCCGCGCCCCGCGCCGTGAGCCGCGACCACCAGATCCCGAGCAGGAACATCGGGCAGAAGGAGCTCGCCGCGAGGGCGAAGGCCCAGCCAACGAGGATCGCGATGTCGACACCCTGAGCGACCAGCGCTACCAGCGTCGGGATGACGATCGCCCCGAGGGCCGCGAGCCGGAAGTGGAGCCGGCGGATCGCAGCCCGCGAGGGGACTGTGTGGCTCAGGCGCGGCAACACGTCGTGGCTGAACGTGCCGGCAAGCGAGACGAGCAGGCCACTCGAGGTCGACAGGAAGGCTGCGAAGGCGCCAGCGCATAGGACGGCGGTGAGGATCGTGCCGGCGGCGCCCGGCCACGCGATCCGCGGCAGCGACAGCACGACATCGTCGGTCTGGCCGGTCATGTACAGCTGCGGCGTCAGCACGCGGCCAAGCGCTCCGTAGACGGCCGGGAACAGGTAGAAGATCGAGAGCAGCCCGAGCACGCGCACGGTCGTGCGGCGAGCGGCGTGACCATCGGGATTGGTGTAGAAGCGGACGAGCACATGAGGAAGTCCCATCGTGCCCAGGAACGTCGCGATCAACAGCGAGTAGACCAGCAGCGGGGCGCCGCGACCGGTGCCACCCACGGGGCGCGACCACACGTTGCCGCGCAGCGCAGGCGTATCGGAAGTGACCGGCACGATCCCATGAGGCGGGATGCGTATATCCGTGTGCGCTGGCAGCGTCACGAATCCCCCGGCCTCCACGTCCACACGGTGGTCGTGGAGGACGAAGCTGCCCCGCTCCGGGAACTGCACACGCTCGCTCTCATTCAACCTCACCGTGAAACCGGTGCTCCCGGCGTGCGGCAGTGAGTTCCCGAACAGCGCTGCCCGCTCAGGCAGACCACCAAAGTGGATCAGCAGCACGATCGCCGGGACCGCGATCGCAAAGACCTTGATCCAGAACTGGAAGGCCTGGACGTAGGTGATCCCGCGCATGCCGCCGAGCGCGACGTTGACAGCGACGATGCCGGCGACCACCACCACCCCCACCCAGTAGGGCGAGCCGATCACGACGTTCAGGGCTAGACCGGCGCCCTTGAGCTGCGGCACCAGGTAGAAGCCGGCGATCACCAGCACGATCGCAGCCGCGACCAACCGCAGCGCCGGGCTGTGGAGGCGCGCCTCGGCAAAGTCGGGGATCGTGTAGGAGCCGTAGCGACGCAGCGGCGCTGCCACGAACAGCAGCAGCGCCAGGTAGCCAGCGGTGAAGCCAAGCGACTGCCACAGCGCGCTTGCGCCTATCTGCATCTCGAGGCCGGCGATCCCGAGAAAGCTCGCGGCCGACAGATACTCGCCGGAGATCGCCGCGGCGTTCCACCAAGGGGTCACCATGCGGCTGGCCACGAGCAGGTCGGAGGTGGTGCGCGCGAAGCGCAGGCCCCAGGTGCCAAGTCCGAGGGTGCCGAACGTCACGGCACCCACGGCGAACAGTGCGACGATCAACGCTCGACCAGTTCGCGGAAGGAGTCGTCGACGGCGTCGGCGCGCCGCGCATAGATCCAGCCGATCGCGCAGAACACGGGCAGCATCGGCACGACCACGATCCACAGAGCCAACGGCACGCCCAGCAGATGCAGGCGATCGAAGGCCGGCACCAGGTAGAGCGCGATCGGCAGCACGCCGAAGACAGCACCGAAGGCGACCAGCGCCAGCACCGAGAGCGTCAACTGGGCGTGCTGCAGGCCGTGCAGGTAGACATGACCGTGAGCTGTCGCCTCGGCGAGCTCCTCGCGCGGGGAACGCACGCCACGGCGCGGCAGACGCAGGCGGCTGGGAGGACTCGACGGGTTGGGTGGGACAAATCGCGAGCGACGGCTGGGCGGGCTCGGGCTCACATCCGCAACCTCCGGCGCAGGTCCGCCACCTGGCGGCGCGCCACCGGCACCTCGCTACCGTCGGGCATCACGATCGTCACCGCTCCGCCCAGCTTCGGGCGAATCTCCACGGCCCGGCGCAGGTTGGCGACGTAGCTGCGGTGTACGCGCACGAAGCCGTGCTGGCCCCAGCGCTGCTCGATATCGGACAGAGCGGTGCGGACCAGGAAGCGGCCGCTGTCGGCGTGGATGCGCACGTAGTCGCCCTCCGCTTGGACGTAGAGCACAGTCGAGCGGTCGAGCAGCTTGGTGGCGCCCCCGCGCTGGTGCTCCACCGGGATGATCTCACTGGACGCCCCTTGGAAAGTTTGGTCGAGCTCGAGGCCGGCGGATGGGCGGGGTCGAATCCCGCCAGCCCCGCCGCGGCGCTCGGCGTCGTCGCTTCTGACGCGCTCGAGCGCCTGCTCGACGCGCGTGCGAGAGACAGGCTTCATCAGGTAGTCGAGCGGCTGCAGGCCGTGTTCGAAGACGGAGACGGCGCCGTCCTCGAAGGCCGACACGAACACGAGCGCGGGCGGGTCGGCGAAGCGCTGCAGCGCCTTTCCGAGCTCGAGCCCGTCGATGCCCGGCATCCGCACGTCCATGAACACCACGTCGAACTGGTGCTCACCCAGCACCCGCAGCGCCTCGGCGGCGCCGCCCGCCAACACGACGTTTTCGACGTCCGGCGAGGTCTCGAGTAGCCGGCCAAGGTCCTCGAGCGCCGGACCCTCGTCATCAACCACGAGCACGCGCGTCATGCCGCCCGCACACCCGCCCTGAACTTCGGCAGCGTCATTGTCACGGTGGTCCCATGGTCGGGCTCGCTTGCGATCTCGAGCCCGTAACCTGGACCGAAGGTCGACTGCAGCCGCGCCTGGACGTTGGCGATTCCGACGCCGCCGCCCTGACCAGCCAGGACCGTCGCGGCGCGCTCCTGATCCATGCCGACGCCGTTGTCGGAGACGCGCAGCTCGACGTCGGCGTCGATGTGGCGGCCGACGATCTCGATCCGGCCGAAACCACGCTTCTCGACCCCGTGGCGGACGGCGTTCTCCACCAGCGGCTGAAGCGAGAGCACCGGAACGACCGCTGGGAGCACCTCGGGATCGACCTGCAGCCGCACCTGCAGGCGGTCGCCGAAGCGCGCGCGTTCGAGCCGCAGGTACTTCTCAACGTAGTTGAGCTCGTCGGCGAGCGTGACATACGGGCGCTGACCGCGGAAGGCGTACCGCGTGAACTCGGCGAACTCGGTCAGCAGCTCGCGCGCCTCCTCGGGATTCGAATGGATGTAGCTCGCGATAGCCGCCAGCGCGTTGTAGATGAAGTGCGGAGAGATCTGCGCACGCAGAGCCCGGAGCTCGGCGCGAGCAAGTCGTTCGGCTTGCTCGTCCATTGCCTTCAGCTCAAGCTGCGCGCTGACGAGACTGGCCGCCTCGGCGACCGTACGCGTGTCGTTCGGGGTGACGCGATGGCCACGTGTGTAGAGCGCGACGAACGATCCCACGAGCTCACCGGCGACGAGCAGCGGCGCGGCGATGGCGGGACCGAGCGGGCAGTCCGGTTGCTCGCAGGTGATCTGTGACTCGACGTGTAGCCGATCCTCGCGGGCCGGCGCCGTGATCCGGATCAGCTGGTCGCCGGCGTGATGGTGATCGTGGCCGATGCCCTCGAAGGCCAGTACCTGCGCTCGGTCACCGAGGGCCACAGCGGACGCCTGCGTGAGCGTCCGCAGGTGCGGCATCACCTTCTTGGCCGACTCCTCGGAGAGGCCGCGGCGGAGGTCGGGAAGCATGCCGTTGGCGGCGTGCAACGCCGTCTGCATGGCGCGAACCTCGCTGGAGATCACCCGCGGTGGACGCAGGAGGCGAATGGCTGCGACCACAGAGGCCGCAATCGCCCAACCCACGACAACACCGATGAAGAACCCCACTCTCGGTTGGACAGGATATCCCTGCACGCGGGGGCCTGCGCCAATCGCCACGAGCACACCGAAGGGGGCGCCACCAGCGCGCGCCGTTCGGCGTGCTCGTTACGCCGTTCGGCGCAACGCTTCAGCCGTCCGGAGATTGGTGCAGGAACGCGCCTCCTTGAGGCGTAATGTGGCAAACGTCACAATATTCTCTTAGGAGAGGAGAGAAGTTGGCCACAGTCGAAGAGGGGCTTGCATCGGGTAGGCAGGAGGGTGCATCCTCAGTGACCGGCGGCGCCGGATGGCTTCCGGCGAATCCTGCACCACTGGGCCTGTCGGGCTTCGGCCTGACGACCCTGGTACTTAGTTTCGTCAATTCGAACCTCGTCGGTGGCGGTCCGGGTTCCTTCCCGATCGTGCTCGGCATGGCGCTTGCCTTCGGCGGGCTCTGCCAGTTGCTTGCAGGGATGTGGGAGTTCCGGACCGGAAACACGTTCGGAGCCGTGGCGTTCTCGTCATACGGCGCGTTCTGGCTCTCGTTCTTCTTCCTCGTGAGCTTCAACGTCGCCCAGCTCCCGAAGACGGAGATTGACGCGGCCCTCGGGCTCTACCTGTGGATGTGGGGAATCTTCACGGGCATGCTGTTCCTGTGCACGTTCGCCTCACCGCGGGCATTGTCACTGCTGTTCCTGCTGCTGACCGTGACGTTCATCCTGCTCGGGATCGGAAACTCCGGTGCCAGCTCGAGCATGATCCATGCGGGCGGTTTCGTAGGTATCGCAACGGGCGCTGTCGCCCTCTACATCGCCTGCGCTGACATCATGCAGGCCGTCTACAAGCGCCCCGTCCTGCCGGTCGGTTAGCGCTCGCCGTACCAAAAACTCCAAACCGTGGACTGCGCCCGACCTACCAGGTCGGGCGCTTCCCACGTTTTGACAGCGAGGGAGACCGAGAATGGCTACTGGTAATACGACTCGTGATGAGCATGAGCTTGAGCGTGAGCTCGCTGGGATGCTTGAGATCGAGCGTTTTGATCCGCCTGCGGAGTTCGCGAAGGCGGCGGTTCTGCAGGATCCGGGGATTTATGCGCAGGCTGACGCGGATTGGCAGGGTTGGTGGGTTAGCCAGGCGGAGCGTTTGCACTGGTTCAAGAAGTGGGACCAGGTGCTGGATGATTCGAACCCGCCGTTCTATAAGTGGTTTGTGGGTGGGAAGCTGAACGTTTCCTACAACTGCCTTGACCGGCATGTTGAGAACGGGCTTGGGGACCGTGTTGCGTATCACTGGCATGGTGAGGAGGGCGAGGAGCAGGACATCACCTACGCCGATCTTTTGGCGCGCACCCAGAGGTTCGCGAACGCTTTGAAGGATCTGGGGATCGGGAAGGGTGATGTTGTCGGGATTTACATGGGCATGATCCCTGAGGTTGTGGTTGCGATGCTCGCGTGCGCGCGGATCGGTGCGGTGCATAACGTGGTGTTTGGTGGGTTTTCCGCGGAGTCGGTGCGTGAGCGGATGGAGTTCTCTGAGGCGAAGGCTTTGATCACCGTTGATGGTGCGGCCCGGAAGGGGAAGATCGCGGCGATCAAGCAGCAGGTCGATGCCGTGATGGGCTCTTTGGAGCATCTGGAGCACATCATCGTGGTGGCTTCGAAGGGCACAGAGTGTGAGATGCAGGCGGGTCGTGATGTTTGGTATCACGAGATCGTCGAGCAGGCCGACGAGGTCTGTCCGGCTGAGCCGATGGATGCTGAGGACCCGTTGTTCATCCTTTACACGTCAGGGTCGACAGCCAAGCCGAAGGGGATTCTGCACACCACCGGCGGGTATCTGACCGGGGCCTCAAGCACGCATCAGAACGTGTTCGATATCCATGCTGACACCGACACGTATTGGTGTTGCGCGGATGTTGGGTGGATCACCGGGCACACCTACATCGTTTATGGGCCGTTGGCGAACGGCACGACCGGGATCATGAATGAGGGCGCGCCGGACTATCCGCACCGCGGGATCTGGTGGGAGCTTGTGCAGCGTTACAAGGCGACGATCTTCTACACCGCCCCGACCGCGATCCGGGCGTGCATCAAGTGGGGTCCCGAGCACCCCGACAAGTTCGACCTGACCTCGCTGCGGTTGCTCGGGACGGTCGGTGAGCCGATCAACCCGAAGGCATGGTTGTGGTATTACAAGGTGATCGGTGGGGAGCGCTGCCCGATCGTTGATACGTGGTGGCAGACCGAGACCGGGTCGATCATGATCTCGCCTTTGCCGGGGATCACCTCCACCAAACCCGGGTCCGCGACCCTGCCGTTACCCGGGATCCTGGCCGAGGTCGTTGACGAGCAGGACGGCAAACCGATCAACGAGGGCCAAGGCCTGCTGGTTTTGAAGCGGCCGTGGCCATCGATGCTGCGCACGATCTACAAGGAGGATGACCGGTTCGTCGAAACGTACTTCGCGAAGTTCGGGAAGGAAACCTACTTCGTCGGTGACGCGGCCCGCAAAGACAAAGACGGGTACTTCTGGGTGATCGGCCGCGTCGATGACGTCGTCAACGTCTCAGGCCACCGCCTCTCAACCGCCGAGGTCGAATCCGCGATCGTCGCCTGCGACTCCGTCGCCGAAGCCGCAGTCATCGGCCAAACCGACGACCTCACCGGCCAAGCGATCACCGCGTTCGTGACCCTGCAGGGCACGATCGACGGCACACCCGAAATCGAGGATGAGATCCGCGCCGGCGTCGCCGAACGGATCGGCAAATTCGCACGACCCAAACGCATCATCTTCGCCGACGACCTACCCAAAACCCGATCCGGGAAAATCATGCGCCGACTCCTCCGAGACATCGCCGAAGGCCGCGCACTCGGAGACGTCACCACCCTACGCGACCCCACCGTCATGGCCGCCCTCCAACAAAAAATCGCAGCCGAACAAGCCGCCGGCGACGAATAGGCAGAACCCCACCAAGGGGTGTGGCCCGCTAGCCACACCCCACACGGGGCCGGTCAAACCAGACCGGCCCCGTCCAGTGGACCGGTCAAGCGCGACGGGCCCCCACGGCGCTGCTTTACTTGCGCCGCTTGCGCTTACTACGCCCCGCCCGAGGATTCGGCGGGGCTTCGTTTTGCTGGACCGCGGCTAGCGCTTCCTGGTCGGACACCCGCGCGCGGCGTTGACGTTGCGCCCGCGTGCCGCGCTGATCGGGCGCACGCTGCCTCGGCGCCCACGGCACCGCGACGCCCGATTGCCATGCCGGAGGATCGCCGCTCGGCCAGCGGTTGGCCAGCAACACGGCGGTCGCCACGAGCCAAAAGCCCTGGATGACCGGTGTAAGCACGGGGATACCGATGATGAACAGCGCCCCGGAGAGGACGCCGGCGTAGCCGACTATCCGAGGGAAGAGGCCGACACGCATGACGCTGAGTGCGACCAGCACGACGCCGACCGCCAGCAACAGGTTCCCGAGCTCGAGCACGAGCTGGGGGATGAACCAGACGGCGGAGTCGAACAGCTGCCGCGCCTCGGGGTAGCTCTGGTTCCCGATGGTGACGAACTGGTGGGCCTTCGCGGTGAAGAGCACGGTGTAGACAAGGGCCATCACCGCCGCCAGCACAGCACCGCCGACAGCGGTCCAGCGGGTTGCCGCTTTGAACGTCGGCTGCCGGGCCTGCGCGGCGCGGTGCAGCCAGTACAGAAGCGCACCCACGGCGAGCAGCCCGGCGAAGTCCAGGATCGCGCCGATGATGTCGACCGTCGCACGCTGGTTCTCGGTGATCAGCGTGATCGTGGCCTCGCTCACCGGCGGCTGTGCACCGGAGAGCTGGATCAGCTGCGAGACCACGAGCAGCAGCGCGGCGGCAAAAGCCACGATCGCCCAACGGAAGCGGACGCTCGATTCGTACTGGACCTGATCGGCAACGGCGGTCATCAGGCGCGATCTTAGGGCAGTTCGAGCGCGGAGTACGATTGGGGTATGGAAGGAAGCGGCTTCGGCGGTCTCTTCGGAGATCCAGACGAGATCCAGCGGCGACTCGGCGAGTTCGCCGAGCAGATGCAGGGAGCCCAGCGCCTTGCGTGGGCGGACAACGCGATCAAGCTCGCGGTTGACCTGACGGTCGCCGCGATGAACCGCGTGAACATACAGGGGACGACCGAACAGCAGGCCGAGCAATTGCGCTCAGTGATGGCGGTCATCTTCCCTGAAGCGGTGGCGCTCGTGCGCGAGGCGCGCGAGGGTCTCTCCTAGTCCGCTCGCGCAGGAAAACTGAGGCGAGGGCAGGCCTGATCGGGCCAAGGTAGGCTGCGCGCTCATGGATGGCGCACTGCTCGAGCGAGCGCTACTCGATCGCATGCTGCGGCTGCGGCCGTTCCGCCTTGAGGATGAGGCGGCTGCGCGCGCAGCGCACGACGCGATGCGGGCCGATGCGTTCCCCTTCCTGCTCGACTACGTCCCCAGCGAACCCTGGGGTGGGTATCTGAGGCGCAGGGAGGCGAACCGGCGCGGGGAGCAGCTGCCCGTGCGCTGGGTGCCCTCGACCTTTCTGGCCGCAGCGGTGGATGGCACCCTGGTCGGCCGGATCTCGATCAGGCATGAGCTGAACGAGTGGCTGGCCACCTACGGTGGGCACATCGGTTACGCGGTGCTCCCTTCGATGCGCCGGCGGGGGTATGCGACAGCGATCCTGCGCCAGGGGCTGGTCGTCGCACGGGCGCTCGGGATCGACGACGTGCTCGTGACCTGCGACGTGGAAAACCGCGCCTCTGCAGGTGTGATCGAGGGGTGCGGGGGCGAGTTCGAGTCGATTGCCGAAGGCGATGGGATGCCCAAGCGGCGGTACTGGTTCCGTTGAGCCTGGCCATGAGCGGCTACTCCGTACCGAGCACGTTCTACCGAGTGTCGGTGAAGGCGCTCGTGTTCGATCAGGAGGATCGGCTGCTGGTGATGCAGAACCGAGACGGCACATGGGAGCTCCCGGGGGGCGGTTGGGAGCACACAGAGACGCTCGAGCAGTGCCTGCGGCGCGAGATCCTCGAGGAGCTGGGCGTGGGCGTGAGCGGCATCGACACGTCCACCATCCATCCGTGCGTCGGCCACGCTCCGTCCGCCAGGTATCCGTGGCTCAAGCTGGCGATGAATGCGGAGCTGGCGAGTCAGGACTTCACGCTCGACGAGAGGATGCGGGCAACGAGATACGTGCCGTTCGACGACTTCCGGACACTGACGATGCACCGCTCGGAACAGTGCCTCCAGGACAGCGCCGGCCTGCTCTGGAGCGGGCGCCGCCCCTGATGCTGCTTGCGGGCGCTCAGGCGATGATGTCGACCGTGGGTGTGCTCGCGTCGGTCTCTTTGGGCTGATCGGCCTGTTCGTCCGGCGCGCCGTTGGTGACTAACAACGGAACCGGATGAGACATCTGATCGGCCTGGCACTCCCTGTACCAATTGACGATCTGTTGATAGGCGGGCGAGATCGTAGGGTGTGCCATATCCAGGGTTATCGGCAGACGCGGCCACCAGCCCCAGTGCCACGCGGCGACGGTGGGCTTGTCAGTGGTGTTGATGCCCCGAGCCGCTGACCGTCTGCCAGGACGACCAGGTGATCCGGAGGATCGCGATCGTGATCGCAAGACCGATCAGCGGGTCGGCGATTGGCACGCCCAGGGCTACGACGATCGCCGAGGCGATGACGCCCAGCGACACAAACGCATCGGCGCGAGCGTGCTCGCCGTCGGCGATCAGCGCGGCACTGTCGAGCCGCCGGCCGGCTCGCAGGCGGACCTGCGCGGCGACCGCGTTGGCGGCGAAGCCGATTACTCCGGCAAGCGCCAGAACAAGCAGATGCGTCGGTGCCGACGGATGCACGATGCGGGTCACAGCCTCGACGCCTGCCACGCAGGCGGAGATGAATATCGCCGCGACCACGAACAGGCCCGCGATCCGCTCGGCACGTTCTGAGCGAATCAGAAAGGCAACGCCGAGCGGTATCGCCGTGAGCGCGTCCCCGAAGTTGTGGATCAGGTCGGCGAGTAGGGCGACACTGCCGGACAGGACGAAGATGACGGTCTGAGCGATCGCGCCGACCGCCAGAACCGCGAGCGCAACTGATACCGCTCGCACACCGGCCCGCGAGCGCTTGATCGAGTTATGGACCAGACCGTGGGAGTGGCCGTGGTCGTGGTCGTGGTCGGTCGTGCTCGTCGCGACCTCGGTCGTGCTCGTCGTGATCGTGCGCACGGTGGTCGTGCTCGTCGAGAGCATCGCCGTGGTCGTCGGCGTGGATATGGTCGTCCTCGTCGAGCGCCGCAGGCTGGGGCATCAGGAGATGGCGGTGTGCCGGCGTGAACTCGTGGCTGTGCCACCTCTGCCCATGGCGGTGGGCGACTGCGGTCATGGATAAAGCTTAGGCGCGATCGGTCTCAGAACACCGGTCTGAACCGCCACCCAAACTCGCCCATAGACTCGGAGCGTGCTCACGATCTTCGGCGCCAGCGTGCTGACGTTCATGATGCTGATGTACGCACTCGAGTCCCGGCATCGGGGCTTCATCCTGGCCTTCGCGCTCGGCTGCGCCCTCTCCAGTGTCTACGGCTTTCTGTCCGGAGCGTGGCCGTTCGGGGTGGTGGAGGCGATCTGGTCGCTGATCGCGCTCAGGCGCTACTTGGCACGGTCGTGAAGCGGAGGTAATACCCGTCCGGATCGAACAGGCGGAAGTCCTCGAGACCCCAGGGCCGCCGGCAGATGTCCTGGGCGAGCGGATAGTCAGCCATCACCACGGCGTCTCGTTCTGCTTGGAGGTCGTCCACCTCGATCACGATCTCGACCCCGTGCGGCACCGACCGGACGCTCGGGTCAACGTGTTCCCACGCCTTGAGGGCCCCGATGCGAATGCTCCCCCGCTTCAGGTAGACGTACTGCGGTACCTCGTCGCGGCGGTCGGCCGCGATCTCGAACCGGAGCACGCGCACGTAGAAGTCCACGAACCGGTCGAGGTCGGATGGGAACAGCTCAAATCGGACCTGAGCCTGCCCAGACACCGGATCAGGAGTTCACGCGCGCCACGAGCGTGCGCACCGAGTCCGGGACGGGGGCATCGGTGGCCGCCGAGGTAACCGGTGGCCCGGCGCGGAGGGCGAGCGGTATGACACCCGACCAGACCGTGTGGTCCTCGCCGTCGTCGGCCGCATCGTCGATTCCGCCACCGCGCACCTTTACCGACACGTGGTCCAGCGGCAGGCGCAGTACCTGCGTCTGCCGGATCTCGTGCTCCGTCATGTCGCGGATCTCTGTGGTCCGGCCCGGAACGACGTGCTCGCTGATGATCCGCAGCGCTTCCCACTTCAGCTCACCGGGCACCACGGAAGCCGTGCCGAAGATCACCGCGCTGCGGTAATCGGCGGAGGAGTCGAACGTGGACACCGCGAGCACGAGCGAGTCGACGTGGGTGATCGTGGCGCATATGGTGAGGCCGCCTCCACGGGCGTCGAGCAGCAACCCCCCGCCCGTGGATCCGTGCAGCAGCAGTTGCCGTCCGCCACCGTCGCCGAGGTCCCCGACTCCATAGAGGAACGGGAGGACGACCGGATGGCCGTCTCTGATCAGGCCGACGTGCGCAACGAATCCATCGGCGAGGATCCCGTCGAGAGTTTCGGCGTCGAATCTCTGGCGGTCCCGCTTGCGATGGACCTGGGTGTCGGGAAGTTCGCTCACGCGCCCACTCTAACTCGGGTCCCGACTTCAGCCGCCAGCGCGTTTCAGGAGGAGGGCTGCTCCGCGAACTGGCGTCGACGCATGGTGGCGCGTTGGCGCCGCTCGAGCAGTGCTGAGATCAGGATGCCGACCTCGAACAGCACGTAGAGCGGAACCGTCTCGAGCAGCATGGTCATGGCGTCCCCGGGTAGAAACGCCCCGACCGCGGCGCACGCGGCGATCGCGTACTTGCGACCGTGTCGGAGTTGACGCGTGCTGATTACTCCGCCCTGGGTGACGGCCACCACCAGCAGAGGGACCTCGAACACGACGCCCATGGCCAGCAGCAGCTTGGCGGCGAAGCTGTAATACAGGCTCGCCTGAACCAGCACATCGAACTGCCCGGAGTTGAAGTTCTGAAGGAAGTGGATCGCGGCCGGTAGGACGATGAAATAACCGAACGAAACTCCCGCCAGAAACAGACCGGGAATCGCCACCAGGATCGGTCGCGTGCGTCGTTTGACGCTCGGATCAACGGCCGGCATGAGGAAGCCGTATGCCTGGAGCAGCAACACCGGAAGCGAGAGGATCAGCGCACAGATCAGCGACACAGTCACCGTGGTGGTGAACGGCTCCCCGAGCCCGAGGGTGATCGGACGGTCGCCCTGCGGTGGTGCCGAAAGCCGCTTGACGTCGTGGCCAACCGCCGTTCCGATCGCGGCAAGGGCCGCCTGATCGGGTCCGGGGCGCGTCTGCGATCCGACTACTTCGACCAGAGACCTAACCTGCACGGCCAGGTCGCGGGCCGAGCGCTGCGTCTGATACGCCTGGCCCAGCGGCCCGTTTCCGTGTCGGATCTGCTCAGTGGTCTGGTGGGCAAGGGGCGCGTTGATGATGTGCAGCAGCCGTCCGTTCTGCCAGAAGCAAAGGCCGAAGGCCACGCCAATGACGGCCAGTGACACGAGCAGCCGCGTCCGCAGCTCGTCGAGGTGACCGACCAGCGACATTTCCTGATCGTGGCCGACGCTGCGCAACGCCGTGCGCAGCGCACGTAGATTCTGCACCTTGCCCACCGGATGATCCTGGCCGCCCCGCCTACGGGACGAGCGTGGGCTCCCGCGAGGCCGTCGTCTCGCTTGCCGGGGCAACAGGCGCCTGCGCCTGCGGCGCGTCGAGGTGATGGACAACCGGCTCCTGATGAACAGCCGGCTCGTGATGAACAGCGGACTCGCCGCTGATGGACTCCTTGAAGCCGCGCAGCCCGTCGCCGAGCGAGCGGCCCATCTCAGGCAGGCGCTTCGCACCGAACACCAGCAGCAGCACGACGAGCAGCAGCAGCAGGTGGATTGGATTGTCGAGTCCCATGTTGGCTCCTTATTTGGTGACAGGGTGCTCGCCCTTCAATACGAGCTCGAGCACCGATCGGATCACTCGAACGTGCAGGCGCACATCCGGGCTTGAAACGAGGTGCGAGAAAGCGCGACGCGCGTTCTCGCACCTCACCTGCGTTTGATGTGGCTAGGCGGGAAGACCCGCCGTCACGAATCCCGTGCCCCGGACCGCGCTGATGATCTGTTGAGCGGTCTCCGGCGTGTCGTTGGGACCGTTCGGAGCGATCCCGCTCGGGCTGTCATTGATGATGGATCCAATAACAGCGGCGTGTCGGCCCTCAACCAGCGCAATTGATCCAGCGGCCGCGAGATAGGCAGGCATGCAGATGTTCGTCAGCTGCCCGAGGTAAGCGTGCACGCCAGTGTTCTCGAGCACGTACGCGGTCTGCTGGAACTTGCCCTGATCCTCCGGGATACCCTGGAAGTCGAACGTTGGCATTGCGATCGCGTTTGACCCAAGCGCCTGCTGCAACTCAGCGACGTGCGCGTTCTCATCACGCGTGGTCGTCTCCAGGAACGCCTTGGTCGCCGGATCGGTGATCTTGCCGGCCGCGGTCGCCTCGTTGTAAAACGCCGCCTCCAGGTACTCAAGCGCGAGCGCGAAGTTCAGGATGCCGACGTCTCCGCGCCCAAAGGCCGGCGAGGGCCGCCCGTTCTGGCTGCCTCCCCAATCATCTCGGCGCATCCGCGCTGAGGCACCCGGCGCCAGGACTCCGAACAGGGCACCGCTACCGGCCAGCGCGCCGCCGGTCAGGCCTGCCTTCCGCAAGAAGGCACCGCGGGTGTTTCCTTCCAGCGCGGCGGCCGTCTCCTGTACGGCACCGTCGACATCGACCTTGGCGAGGTTCAGTTCGTCCATTGCAGTTCTCCTTACGGAAACACGCGTCCGTGCGCTGGGGCATGTTGGTCCGTCGTGATAGCTACGGCCCCTGGACGAATCCAGATCACTCAGGTCGGAAAGCAGCCCGGAATCGTCAACGCTGAATGCCAGCCGGTCGCGGTGGAGGTGGTATGTTGGTTAGTGAGCCAGTGCGCCACAATTGTGGTTTCGCTTCTGTTTCACCGGGATTGCAGTTCAGACCGCCCGGCGCGCACAGAATTACTGGTTGCTCTACTCATGAGAAGGAAACGTCCGCGTGTCGTGGCATGCGTGGGATGGCCCATGAGGCAGTGCCTGAGCCACTACTCATGAAAGAGGCACACATGTTCGAACATTTGAACACGCCCGAGGAACTCTTCAGTTTCAAGCTCGGCTCGGCATTGAAGATGGAGCAGGAGCTCGTCAACGTACTCGAGGAGTTCGAGCAGCAGGCGCAGCGGTCCGAGATCAAGCGCGCGCTGAGCCAGCATCGTGAGGAAACGCTCCAACACGCGAGGAACATCGAGAAGTGCTTCAAGCTCCTCGACCTAGAGGTGGACGATTCGCCGTGTCCGGTGGTCGAAGCGATGGCCAAGGAAGCCAAGGCCACGATCAAGAAGACCGACGACTCGCTTGTCGATGTGGTCATCCTGGCCGCGGCCATGGAGTCAGAGCATTACGAGCTCGCCGTATACGACACGTTGATCGCGAATGCCGACGCTCGCGGCGCCACGGAAGTTGTCGCTCTGCTTCAGCGCAACCGTGACGAGGAAAAGCACGCGCTACAGCTGGCTCGCACGACGATCAAGACGATCGCCAACAAGGGCATCGCAGTCCCCGTCGGCAGCTAACCGAAAACGCCACGGGACGCTCGTCACCAACGGCGAGCGCCCCGCACGGGCGACGGATGTCCTACGCCATCACTCGTGCGGACCTTAGTGGCGTCCAGCCAGTGCGTGATGCTTAGACTGCGCCGCGCATGTTAGGTCCGGCATTGGCTCTCGGGTCCTCAGTCGGTTACGGGCTCGGGGACTTTCTCGGCGGCACGACGTCGCGGCGCATCGGGACGCTGCGGTTCATTTTCTGCGCCCAGATCATCGGGGTCGTGCTCGCTGGTGGCTGGGTGGCGTTCGCTGCAGATCCGATCCCGCCCATCGGAGCTGTCGCAGCGGCGGCAGGCGCGGGTCTTGGCATAACGGTCGGCCTCTCCGCCTTCTTCCAGGCGATGGCCGTTGGAAAGATGAGCCTCGTGGCCCCGATCAGCGCGACCGGTGTGGCGCTTCCTGTCGCGGTGGGGATTATCCGTGGCGAGCATCCGAGTGCGGCGCAGGTGATCGGCATCGTCGTTTGGGCGGGATGCTCGAGCTGGTTCTCAGGAATCGCTGAGAAAGCTGTCAAGCTCTCCGTATGAGTGATGACAGCTTCGAGGACCGCCTGAGGGCAATCGCGGATCAGATCGTGCGGTCCGTCTCAGACAACGACATTGACGACCTGGCGCAGCGCTTCGGCGTCGACGCCGAGCGCGCACGCGGGGTAGCCAACAACATCGAGCGCTGGCTGGGTGACCGCCTGTCCGAGCAAGCGCCGTGGACCGGCGACCGCCCCGAATTTCAGGGCACCCCGCGGGACACCACCCCCACGGGTACGTTTGCTGGGGGCCCTCATCCGCTCGATCTTCCCACTCAGGAGCAGGGCATTGCCCTGAGCGCCCTGGACTCGGGACGCTTCACCGTACGCCCGGGCAGCAGCGTGCTCGCTGCCACCGGTGCCGATCCCGACCTATCCGTTGGTGGAGCAGCCGACCTCGTAAACGAACTCCGCGCCCGCGATTGGATAACGCCGGACGGCTCCGTGACGCTAGTCGGACGGCAGGCACTGTTGCGCTGGTGCAGAACCGTCGACGGCCCGGCCGAACGGTCCCAACCGTAAGAAGGTCTCGCCCCGCGCGCTCGCGAGAGGGCGGGGAGTGCGGCGGTACATCGACTCGCCGACCAAGCTACGGCCGGATCGACGACCCCTAACCGCACTGCGGCTCAGTCGGTCCTACGACATCATGCCGCCGGCGGGCGGCATGATCCACAACCTGGGCGCCATCTCTGCCACGACGCCGGGATCCAGTTCGCTGACCATGCAAACGCCGGCGCGTTCGATGGCGATGGATAGCTCCCGCCAGGCCTGCGCGACGGGTGCGACACGCGCGGTCGGCCCCCAGCCGACCGCGCTTCGGAGCTCGTCGGCTCGCGCGCGCGTTTGCTCGCCGGTGAGCTCGCCGAACGCCCGGTTGGCGCCGTCGACGTAGACGGTGGTTGCGAGGATGCGGTCGAGCTCGGACAGTCGATCGGTCACCGGGCGAGCCTCCGTGCGGCGATCGCCGTCTGCCCGTAGGAGATGCCCCCATCTCCCGGCGGCAGCAGTTGAGGCACCAGCACCCGCAGACCGGCGGCGTGCAGACCGGCCGCCGTCGCCTCGAGCAGCCGGCGATTTTGGAAGACGCCTCCCGACAGGACAACCGTCTCGGTCCCGGCCGCCGCGGCCGCGATCGTGCATGCCGCGACCGTCGCGGCCGCGATGCCGGCGTGGAAGCGCGACGCGATGACGCCGACGCTCGTGCCCCGCTCGACATCGGCGACCAGCGCGCGCAGAGCCTCGAGCGGGTCGATCACGATCCGTCCCTCGACCTGTGACACCGAGACCTCGTAGGAGCCGCGCTCGCCGGGATCGCACGCGGCCTCCAGCTCGATCGCCGCCTGTCCCTCGTAGTTGACCTCGGCGCGTATCCCGCAGAGCGCGGCCACCGCGTCGAACAGCCGCCCCATGCTCGTCGTGACCGGAGAGTTCAGACCGGTGCGGGTCATCTCTGTGACCAGCCGCCAGTGCCGCTCGTCCACGGCGCCTCGCAGCGCTGCGGGGATCGCGGGCTCGCCCCCGTGTAGATCGGTCAGCCACGCGCAAGCCATCCGCCACGGCTCGCGGATCGCGCGCTCGCCGCCGGGAAGCCGGACCGGCCGCAACGCTCCGACACGTCGGAAATCGGCCAGGTCCGCGACCAGCAGCTCACCGCCCCACACCGTCCCGTCGGTTCCGTAGCCGGTGCCGTCGAAGATTGCTCCCACGGCGATCCCGTGCTCGCCGTGCTCGGCGAGGCACGCCGCCAGATGAGCGTGGTGGTGCTGAACGGCGACCAGCTCGAGACCACGACCAGAGCGGCGACCGTCGCTACCCGCTGCTTCCTCCTGCTCGAGCGCGTACTTCGTACTCAGGTACTCGGGATGCAGGTCGTGCACGATGACCTCCGGCTGCACCGAGAACAGCCGCTCGAAATGCTCGATGCCGTCCGTGAATGAGCGCAGCGTCTCGTAATTCTGAAGGTCACCGATGTGGTGACTGACCCAGGCGCGTGACCCCTTCGCCACGCAGAAGGTGCTCTTCAGCTCGGCGCCGCAGGCCAGTATCGGGCGTGCCGCTGGGACCGGCAGCGGAATGCTCTCGGGGACGTAGCCGCGCGAGCGGCGCATGAACATCGGCCGAGAACTCGGCCGCCGTCGCGGTCCCGTCCGGGGCCCCGGCTGCGACCGCGCGGACCACAGAGTCGTCGGTCCGGGTCTCGATCGGCCGGTCATGAACCAGCAGCATGTCCGCGATTCCCGCAAGCCGCGCGAGCGCATCCTCATCGCCGTACGCGATCGGCTCGTCGGACACGTTGCCACTCGTCATCACCAGGGTGCTCCCCACATCGGTGAGCAGCAGGTGATGCAGCGGGGAGTACGGCAGCATCACCCCCAACTCGGGCGCCCCGGGCGCAACCGACTGGGCAACGCGGGGGGACTTTTCCGTCGTGGGGCCGGAAAAGTCCTCCGCGGCACCTCCATCACGCCGTCCCGCGAGCACGATCGGCCGCTGCGGCGCCTCCAACAGCGCGCGCTCGGCCTCGCCCAGCTCCACCAAACACGCGGCGTCGTCAACGCTCGCGACCATCAGCGCGAACGGCTTGTCCTCCCGGTGCTTGCGCGCGCGCAGGGCGCTCACCGCCGCCTCGTCATCGGCGCGGCAGGCGAGGTGAAAGCCGCCGATGCCCTTGACCGCAAGGATCGCGCCATCGCGCAACGCGGTCGCCGCCGCGAGCACCTGATCACCCGAGCCACCGCCGTCGCGAGCAGCATCGCTGGCCGTGCGAATCGATCAGCCGCACCGACGGCCCGCACTCGGGGCATGCGTTCGGCTGGGCGTGAAAGCGCCGGTCCGACGGATCCTCGTACTCCGCCCGGCAGGCGGCGCACATCTCGAATCCGGCCATCGTCGTCAGGGGTCGGTCGTAGGGGACGCCGCGCACGATCGTGAAGCGCGGCCCACAGTTGGTGCAGTTGATGAACGGGTACCGGTAGCGGCGGTCCTGAGGGTCGAACAGCTCGCGCAGGCAGTCGGTGCACGTCGCCGCGTCCGGTGTCACGGGAGCGTTGGCCGCCGCGCCGCGAGGACTCTCGCGGATCGCGAACGAGCGCTCGCCCAGCGGGGCGAGCGTCGATATCTCCACTCGTTCGACGACCGCCAGCGGTGGGGCGTCAGGCTCGAGCCGATCGAGGAACTGGCCAATGAGCTCGGGACCGCCCTCGACTTCGAGCAGCACGCCGCGCGCGTCGTTCAGGACCCAGCCCGTGAGCCCGAGTTCCCCCGCAAGCCTGTACACGTAGGGTCGAAAGCCGACGCCCTGGACCGTTCCATGGACCCGCACGCGCGTCCGGCGTGAGGTGGCGGCCGGCCTAGCCGACGAGCTCGCATAGCGCGTGGTAGGCACTCGCCTGCGCTTCCTGGATTCGCGGGATGTGCTCGGAGCGCGTGACGATGACGTGGTCGGCGAGGCCCTCCGAGCCGATCCGGCCGCCGTCGTAGCCGACCAGCGCGATCGCGGCCAGGCCTCGCCGTCTGGCCTCGTCCAGCGCCGAGATCACATTGGCCGAGTTCCCCGAGGTCGAGAGCGCGATCAGCACGTCACCGGCGACGCCATAGGCGATCACCTGGCGTGAGAAGATCGCGTCGGTTCCGATGTCATTGGCGATCGCCGTGAGGATTCCGGCGTCCTCCGTCAGGTCGATCGCGGGGTGGCCCGCGCTGTGGAGGTCCGCCACCACGTCCATGGCGTCGGTCGCGGAGCCGCCGTTACCGAGCGCGAGCAGCTTTCCGCCGTGATCGAAGGCGGCCCTGAGCGTCTGGGCGGCAGCGATCAGGACATCCCGGTTGTCGGTCAGGGTCTGACGGCGGAGAGCGCCGACCTCCTGTGACTTCATCAGCGCCGAGCGCCGCACATCGTCCAGGACCGGCGCGAGCGACGACTCCTGCTCGCCCAGGAACGGATACAGGAAGCTCGACGCGCCGGCGTCGTGGGTTCGCCGTGAGTCGCGTCCGGTCAGCAGCCCGCGGTGATCGAAGAACACGTGCACGAGCTCCCACAGAACGTGGTAAAGCGTCTCGACCAGCTCCTGCCGGACCTGGCGGTCGTCTGTGGGCGGATCGAATTCCCACTCCGCGCCGACGTCGGCGCTGAATGCGACGGTGAGGCAGCCGCAACCTCGGGCCACCGCGATCCCGCGCGCCGCCTGACCCTCGTCCTCGCCGGTCCCGAACGCGATCGCGATGTCCTCAGCGGCCGCGATCAGCGCGACCTGACGCGCGATCTCACCACCCTCTGCCGTCAGCCCAATCGCCGGCAGCGCTCGCTTGCCGACGATCACCGGATGCACGAACTCCACCGCCACGTGCCTCGCGTCCGAGCGCGCCGAAGGCGTCTGCCCGAACGCGATCAGCCGTCCGCCGCGTGCGAACCGCTCCGCCATCAGGTGGCAGACGCGGGCGAGTCGATCGGACTCGGCCTCGAAGAACCGTAGGTTCGCCGCGGTCCGGCGCTCGAGAAGGTCATCGATGAGGGTGGCGGGCGCGGACGTGGGGGCGCCAGCGCCGGCAGCGGAGGTCCCAAGGCCGGCGGTCGGATTCACGCGGGAACCCCCTCACGCTCACGTGCGGCCATCGCCACGAGCCACTCTCGCCAGGCCTCGACACCCTCACCGGTCCGCGCACTCAGCAGGATCACCTCCACGTCGGGGTGGACCTGATCGATGTTGTGCAGCAGCTTCTCGAGGTCGAACTCGAGGTGCGGGAGCAGATCGATCTTGTTGACGACCACGAGCTCGCAGGCGCGGAACATCAGGGGGTACTTGAGCGGCTTGTCCTCGCCCTCGGTGATCGCGCAGACCATTACCCGCGCGTCCTCGCCAATCCTGAACTCGGCAGGGCAGACGAGGTTTCCGACGTTCTCCACGACCAGCAGGTCGATCTCGTGGAGCGGCAGCGACGGGATCGCCGAGCGGACCATGTTGGCGTCGAGGTGGCATTCACCGCCGAAGCTGGGGTCCGTGTTGATCTGCGTCACCGGCATGTGCAGCGAAGCCAGGCGATCGGCATCCATCGAGCCCTGCACGTCCCCCTCGAGCACACCGACGCGCACGCCGTCGAGACCGTGCGAGATCTGCTCGAGCAGCGTCGTCTTGCCGGCGCCCGGGGCGCTCATGAAATTGATCACCCTGACGCCGTGCCGGTCGAAATCCGCGCGGTTGGCGGCCGCGATCGTGTTGTTGGCATCGAGTGCCTCCTCGACGACCTTCACCTTGACGCGGTGCATACTGCCTCCTCGACCTCGGTTGACTGCACTTCGATTGACTCGACCTCGAACTCGTCCCCGGTCGCGATTTCCACCTCGGCGCCACCGCAGGTCGGGCACCTGAACGCCGGGATCTCAATCTCCCATTCACGCGCACAGGGTCTGCAACGCAACCGCGCGTCGATCACCTCCTGCTCGAGTCGCGCGCCCTCACACGGCGTGCCGCGCGCGACGAACTCGAAGTAGAACGCGAGCGTGTCCGGCACCACCTGTCGCAGCCGCCCGACGCGCAGGCTGACGGTCGTGACCTGCCGTCGACCGGCGTGCTTGACCGCCGTGTTGACGATCGCGCTGGACAGGGATAGCTCGTGCATGTCGGCAGGCCGAGCTCACTCAGCCGCCGCGCTCGCCAGCAGCCCGTTTGCCGTCTCCAACACGAGTTCGACCGCGCGATCGACAGCCTCCTCCACCTCTTCCGAGAGTCCCCAGCCCATCTCCTCCACTTCGGCCGGCTCGCAGGCGATCACCATCACCCGCCCCGGCCACGCGCCGATCGACTTGACGAAGCGCAGCACGGTCTGTGGATCCATGCTGTGCGGGTTGATCGTCTCGCCGTCCTCGATCCCGCCGTCGGTCGCTGCCTCGTCGGGCTCGATCACGTACAGCGTCCCGGGCTCGCCGCCCTGCTTGGAGACGTCGAGGATCACGAGCGCGTCGTAGCCCCGCATCACCTCGTAGGCGAGGTCGAGGCCGCCGGTGCCCGCGTCCATCACCGAAACTCCCCCGGGCAGCTCCTGCGTCGCCAGCCGACGGACGACCTCACCGCCGAACCCGTCGTCGCGCAGCCAGGCGTTGCCGACGCCGGCCACCAGCACACTCCGCAACCGCTCGTTCGAGTTCGCTGCGCTCATGCTCCGATCACCTCCACCTCGGGGGCAAAGAAGTACAACAGCCGTCCGGTCTCCCGCATCAGGTCCTGACCGGGGTCGCCGTCGATCGTCACGCCCAGGTGCGTGCGCCCGTCGTAGTCGGTCATGATCCGCTCGATCGTGGCGGTCCGGCCGTCCAGCATCCGGGCCTGAATGTCGGCGTCGGGTCCCGGTCTGATCAGGACCTTGCCGCCGCGCCGGAAGGTCTTACCGCCGACGTCCGCGCTCTCCTCGCCCACGGTCGGGTCGATCAGCCCAGGTGGCTCGGTCGGCGGCTCGTCGGTCTGGCGGTCGCGCAGCGTCATGCGGCCGTGCAGCGACGCGATCTCGGCCGGGGTCGCCGCCGCCGCCCGCGCGACCATCTCCCTGACCGCCGGATCCTGCTGCTCGATCTCAGCGCGCTCGCCCTCGCTCAGGACCTGGACGTGGAGCAGCAGCGCCTCCTCGATCTCGGTCGAGTCGAACAGCGAGCCGCGGCTCTCAGGCGCTATCTGCGGGTGGTCCGGCAGCACGATCGCTGCCCCGATGACCGCGTCGTCCTCCGGCGTCGCGAGCACCGGGAACGTGTTGACGCTGTCGTACGGACGCTCGAGCGGCGAGATGAAGCGCCCGCCTGCCACCCGCAGGATCGGGTGCACGGAGAGCAGCGAGCGCCCGAGGGCCCCGGCCCGGTCGAGCCCGCTGCGCACGACGGTCCGGTTCTCGATCCGCAGCGTCACCTCGTAGCCGCCACCGTCGAGCGCGTCGGCAGACAGCCGCATCCCGACGACCAGCCCGGGTCCCTGCGCTGTCTCGATCCGCGTCTGCTTCTCCGCGGGTTGCAGGGTGAGCGCGCCCACCATCCCTCCCGGTAGATCGATCCGGCGGGCGGCTGCCTGGTGGCGCTCGCCGTCGGCGACCAGGAAGCGCAACTGCGCGCGCAGCACACCGTCGGGCGGCGCCTGAAGCCCACAGCGCAGCTCGAGGTGATCGAACGTGCTGGACAGCGTCTGCGCGTACGCCGACGGGTAGACGATCCCGAACGGGGTGGGGGTGGCGTTCTTGGTCGCCGCGGGCGTATACGGGTACAGCGCGTAGCCCTCGAACAGGAGTGAGTCGACCAGCTGCTCGAGCGGGTCAGCCATCAAGCACCCCGTGTATCGCGGCTTCCGTCGCCGGTGGCCCGCTGGCCACCGGCTCGCCCGACGCCTCCTCGAGCAGTGCCTGTAAGCAGGCGTCGAGCGTCGCCAGCCCGCGGTCGAGCTTCGCCCGTTGCAGCCGCTCGAGCGTGTCCGAGCGCAGCGCCACCCAGCCCGTATTCGGGTAGTAATGCTCGACCGTGTCGCGCCAGACCGACACCGGCAGGCGGAAGTCGATCGAGCTCGTCCACGGGACCAGCACCATCTGCATGCGCCCATCGTCACCGAGGTAGTAGATCGTGCCGTTGAAGTGCAACGCCAGTGGCGCCTCGCCATCGGGCAGCGAGTGCAGGTACTTCGCGGCCGCGAGCTCGAGGTCGTAGCTGCATGGGAGCGGCACCGACACGACGGTCGAGCCGGTAAACGCGGGCACGAGCACGTCGAGCTTGCACCACACCAGGCTGCGGGTCGTCACCGCCCAGCGCTCGGGCTCACCGAACAACTCCCGCAGTTTCGCGCGCGTCGGGTCGTCGTAGCGCCGGCGGGCCGGGTCGATCATCAGCTGAATCGTCAGCGCCATCATGTAGACGGGTCGGCCGCTCGGCTCCGAGACCTTCAGGTCGAGCGTCATCATCGGCGCGGCCGCGTATCGCACGGGACGCGCGCTCAGCACCTCGAAGTCGGGCTCGGGGATGGTCGGCGGGCCAGCGCCGTCGATGCTGAGGGAGGCGCTCATACCGCCGCCTGGACGTTCGTGGCCTCGCCCGCCAGCCGCTCGAAGAACCCCGTGACGGCCCGCTCGACGCCGTCGCCGCCTGAGATCCCCGCCCAATGGGCCTTGATCGTGCCGGTCAGCGCGTAGCAGCGGTCGATCGGAGCGATGACATGCATCGGCGGGTCGGCGAGCCGGTTGACGATCAGCCCCTCGACGTCCGGCTCGAGCCCCGCGAGCACCGGATTCAGGGCGACCATCCGCGTCCACGACTCGAAGTGCAGCTCGGACTCGGTCGCGCCGCCCGGGCTCGGGTACATCGCCACCACACACGAGGTGACCGTCGATCCCATGAAGAACGCCAGGCCGATCGGGATCTGGAAGCTGGCCCAGAGATCGTCCGGGAGCTTGAGATCGTCGAGCCACACGGTCCGGTTGCCGACCGGGCGGTAGTCGCCCTCAGCCGCACGCATCGCCCAGCACGCCTCGCATGAGCACGCGATCTGGCGCTCGACGAGGTGCAGGAGGTGGCGGTGATCCTCCGGGATGGTGGTGCCGCAGAGGTCGCAACGCTCGACGCTGCTCGCTTCGCCCACCGCCACGGCGGTGTCGCCCACCGCTACGGCATCCGGCCCAGCTCGCGGCTGCCTGGTCAGCCCGCGCAGACCCGAGACCATCTGCGACCGCCTACGGGCCGCGATGGCCTCATCGATCTGGCGACGCTCAACGCCGTCTGCTCCGTTCCCGTTCACGCCGCCAGCGCCACCTTCACGTGGCCCTCCTCCTGCAGCAGCGGGACGGGCTCAAGCTGGATACGGTCGCCGTCCAGCGATCGTCCCGCGCGGGGCAGGAAGAATGCCCGCTGGCAATGGCGACAGGTCAGGGTGCCCGATTCCAACCGGCCGTCGTGGATGGTGCCGCCGCAGCCCGCGCAGACATCGCGGTAGGCGAGCATCGTCCCCTCGACGTTGGCGATCAGCAGCGGGGTGCCGGCGACCGCGACCGGCACGACGGCACTCTCGTCGAGCTGACCGACCGACTGCACAGCGAACCATGACGGGGCCGGTAGGGCCGCGGCCGGCGAGGGCGGTCCCGACATCACGATCGGCAGCTCCATCCCCGTCGGGGCCGAACCGGTCACCATCGGCAGGCCCGTCCCGCCCATCGTCTGCGGCGCGACGCCAATCACCTCGAGGCCCTCGAGGTCGGGCGCGGCGTCCTCGAGTGCTTGCTTGATGGCCAGCTCGAGCGTCACGGCCGACGCGGAGCAGTCCGAGCAGCTGCCCTGCAGGTGGATCTTCGCGATGCCCCGCTCGACCGACAGCAGCTCGACGTTGCCACCGTGGGACTCCATGTAGGGCCTGACGGAATCGAGCGCCGCCTGCACCCGGTCCTCCAGCGCCACCGGGTGTAGGTCATGGATCAGCAGCAACATCGAGACCAGCGCGTCGTCGGTCAGCGACACCGCGATCTGCTCGCCCTGCTCGCCGGCCGCGAAGAGCGCGCCGAGGATCCGCTCCAGCCCGCTGCCGTACATCTGCACGACCGCGGCGACCAGATCCTCGGCCAGCCGCCGCGCCGGTGACTCGCCGGCGCTGTCAAGCGCCGCTTGCAATTCCTGCACGCGCGCGACGAGATCCTCCGGCCGCTCGCTCTCCGGCGGCTCGCGCGCTGTGGGGGCCTCGGCTGCGACCTCCATCGCCTAGGCCATCGCCGTGGGTGTGTGCATCACCTTGCGCACGCGACCCTCGCCGGTGTACATGTGTACGCCGCACGGGAGGCACGGATCGAATGACCGCACGGCACGCATGATGTCGACACCCTTGAAGTTCTCCGGTCCGTTCTCCTCGAAAATCGGCGTGTTCTGCACCGCATCCTCGTACGGTCCCGGAGTTCCGAAGACGTCTCGCGGGCTCGCGTTCCACGGCGTCGGTGGGTACGGCTGATAATTGGCGATCTTGCCTTCCTGGATCACCATGTGGTGCGAGAGCACACCGCGGGCCGCCTCGTGGAAGCCGCAACTGACCGCCGTCTCCGGAACCTTGAAGTTGTTCCAGCTCTTGGTCCGCCCCGCCTGCACCTCCTTCATCGCGCGCTCGAGGTTGTGCAACGCGATCAGCGCGCTGTATGCCTGGTGATAGGTACGAGCGCGGTCGCGCTCGATCGCGTTTGACTTCTCCGGGATGTGCCACTCGAGCTCCATCTCCGGCATGTTCGGTGAGCGCGGCAGCACCATCTGGATCGAATGCCCCGTCGCGCGCGCGTAGCCGAAGTCGACCAGACCGGCCTTGGCCGTGCACCACTGCCGCGCGAACGGGCCACCGCCGGTGTCACAGCAAACGTGTGTGTCGGTGCGCTTGTCGTAGATCCGCGGCGAGACGACCCACGTGTACTTGTCCGTGAAGTCGCGCTTCTGCGGTCGCGGCAGGGTGACCTTGTTCCACGGATGGTTCTTGTCGACGGGGTTGCCAAGCGGATCATGGGTGACGAAAGTGGGCTCGTCCTGCCATCCGTCGAAGTAAGAGGAACCCAGCAGGATCCGGATCATCAGGTTGATCTCGACCAGGTCGGTCGAGATCAACTCGCCCCCGATCACCACACCCGGCGTGATGTAGCGCTTGCGTCCCCACTCGGTCATGTTTCGGTAGTCGTAGTCGACGTAGTCCGGATCGTCGAAGCAACCCCAGTTGACGAGGTTCGTCTCACGGAAGCCGACCATGTCGTAGCCCGGCAGCTCCTGAAGGAAGAAGTCGTAGAGGTCGTCGTGCATCGGCACGCTGCGCTTGACGTAGTCGAAGTAGCGCATCAGCCGCACGTAATAGTCGGTGCAGGTCTGATGCGTGATGTCGGCGCTGCAGCCACCGGGCATGATCGTCGACGGGTGCGTGTGCCGCCCTCCGAACAGGCAGTACATCTCCCGCGTGTAACGGGCGACCTGCAGCGTCTCGAGGTAGAACTCGCCGGTGAACGGGTTCAGCGAGCGCATGACGTCGGCGATCGTCTTGAACCCGTGGATGTCACTGCCAGGAGCCGGCGTTTGCTCGGCCTTGGCCAGCAGCGTCGGGTTGGTCTCCTTGACCATCTGCTCGCAGAAGTCGACGTTGGCCATGCAGTCGTTGAAGATTGCGTGGTCGAAGATGTAGTCGGCGGTCTCGGCGAGGTTGAACGCCAGGTCGCCCAGCGCCGGCGGCTTGACGCCGTAGGCCATGTTCTGATTCAGGCACGAGCAGGTGCAGTGGTTGTCACCACAGATCCCGCAGATGCGGCTGGTGATGAAGTGCGCATCACGGGGATCGATCCCCTTCATGAAGATGTCGAAGCCTCGGAAGATCATGGAGGTGCTGTAGCACTTGAGCACCTGCTGGTTTGAGAAGTCGATCTCCGTGTGGATCCCAAGGCTGCCCACGATCCGTGTGATCGGATCCCAGGACATCTCTTTCACCATCACCTTCTGGGTGGTGTCAACCGCCATCTGCTTTCTCCTCACTTGCTGTAAGACCGGATTGCCGGGCCATGGTTACGACAGGTTGAGCCGGCGATTCACCACCTCTTCGCGTAGCCGGTGGTGAGCGTCCTGCCCTTGCGCCGCCACTCGGGCTCACGGTCGTACTTGGTCCTGATGTTGCGCTGGCGCATGTAGCGGACAATCGGCCCGTAGCTGTACTTCATGATCGTCGCGGCCGCTCCGCCGTAACTGTCCTCGTCCATGAACGGCATGAACTTGTCGGGGAAGCCGGGCATCGTGCATGCCATGCAGATGCCGCCGACGTTCGGGCATCCGCCGATGCCGTTGACCCAGCCGCGCACGGGCACGTTGCACTTGACGACCGGGCCCTTGCAGCCGAGCTTCACCAGACAGCGGTGATCGGACCCGTACTCGGTCGCGAACTCGCCCTGCTCTGCGAAGCCGGCCCGATTGCATCCCTCCCGCACGGTGCGGCCGAACAGCCACTTGGGGCGCAGCGCCTCGTCGAGCTCCGGCGCCGGAGCGAGGCCGGCCAGATGCAGCGCGAGGTACAGCAACACCTCGGTCATGTTGTCGGGCTGGGCGGGGCAGCCCGGGATGCAGACGACCGGCAGGCCGGCCTTCGACTTCCAGTTCCACCCGAGGTAGTCGGGCACGCCCATCGCGCCGGTGGCGTTGTTCTTCATCGCCGGGATCCCGCCATAGGTTGCGCAGGTCCCAATCGCGACCACGGCCGCCGCCTTGGGCGCGAGCCGGTCCATCCACTCGTTCATCGTGATCGGCTGGCCGTCGGCGGGGTTCACGGCGAATCCCGTCCAGTGGCCGTCGCCGTTGATCTCCTCGTTCCCGAGTGACCCCTCGATGCAGAGCACGAACGGGTCGAGCTTGCCCTGCTCGGCGTCGAACCACGCTTGGGCATAGTCCTGCCCGACGGCGTAGTCGACCACCTGGTTGTGCACGATCACCTTCGGCATGCCAGGGATCGCCTGAAGGATGATGTCCTCGAGGCTTGGGTTCGTGGCCGAGGTCATCGCCACCGAGTCGCCTTCGCAGCTGAGTCCGGTGGTCATCCACAGGACATGTGCCGTGACCGCTTCGGTCTTCCGTTGCTCCGCATACGCCGTGCTGGCCATCCCGTCTCCTCTCGCTCTCAACAGATCCGCGGCAACGGATCGCCAACCAGCTGATCCATCACCCGCCTGCCGCCGAAACTCGTGTGCATCAACACCATCCCGGGCGGCTCCGTCCGCACCTCGCCGATCTCGGCGGCCTGCTCGCATCCGGGCACACCCCGCAGCGCGGCCAGTGCCCGATCCGCCGCATCGGGAGCGACGAACGCGACCAGCTTCCCCTCGTTGGCCATGTACATCGGATCGATCCCGAGGATCTCCGCCGCGCCTGCGACGGCGGGCTGGACCGGCACGTCGCCTTCACGCACGATCATCGCCACTGACGAGCTGCGTGCGAGCTCGTTCAGCACCGATGCGACGCCGCCCCGGGTCGCGTCGCGCATGCAGCGCAGTGACGGGCCGACCGCATCCAGCAGTGTGTCGACCGCAGGCCACAAGGAGCGGCTGTCGGACTCGATCTCGGCGTCCAGCTCGAACTCGTTGCGGGCGAGCATGATCGCCGTCCCGTGCTCGCCGATCGAGCCGGACAGCAGGATCCGGTCGCCCGGCTCGAGCGATGACGGTGACAGCCGCGCGCGCTCGTCGCGCCGGCCGATCCCGGTCGTGCACACGTACATACCGTCGGCGTGCCCGCGTTCGACCACCTTCGTGTCGCCGGCGATCACGGACACACCCGCGTCGCGTGCCGCGCTCGCGATCGCGTCCACCTCTGCGCGCAGGTCCTCGGCGCTCAGACCCTCTTCCAAGACCAGTGAGAGGGTGAGCGCCAGCGGGCGCACACCCGAAACAGCAAGGTCGTTCACCGTGCCGTGGACCGCCAGTGTTCCGATCGAGCCGCCGGGGAAGCGCAGCGGCCTGACGACGAACGAGTCCGTCGTCAGCGCGAGCTCGACGCCGCCGACGCTCAGCGCCCCGGCGTCGGCCATCTCGTTGAGCGTGTCGTTCGCGAACGCCGGTGCGAGCAGGCCCTCGATCAGGCTCTGCGTCGCCTTGCCGCCCGCGCCATGGGACATGTTGATGTGCGAGTCCCTGAACTTCGCGCGCTTTCCGCGCGCGGTCGCGATGATCTGAAGGACCTTCGCCTCGCGTTCGGAGACAGCCGTCTGATCGCTCATCACACGACCTCCCGTTCGCGCGCAAAGCGACCGTAGTTGTAGTAGGCCGCGCAGGCGCCCTCGGAGGAGACCATGCAGGTGCCGATCGGCCGCTCCGGTGTGCAGGCGCTGCCGAAGACCTTGCACTCCCATGGCTTGATGACGCCCTTCAGGACCTCGCCGCACTGGCACGCCTTCGGATCGGCGACGCGCACGCCGGGAACGCTGAAGCGGCGCTCCGCATCCAGGTCGGCATACGCCTCCGAAAGCTTCAGGCCGCTGTGCGAGATGAAGCCCAGGCCGCGCCATTCGAAGTGCGGACGCAGCTCGAAGACCTCTGCCATCACCTCGAGCGCGCGCAGATTGCCCTCGTACGGTACGACGCGCTTGTACTGGTTCTCGACCTCGCATCGGTCGTCGGCCAGCTGGCGCAGGATCATCACAATCGCCTGCAGGATGTCGAGCGGCTCGAAGCCGGCGATCGCGACGGGCTTGCCGTAATCGGCGGGGATGAACTCGAACGGCCGGGCGCCGACGATCGTCGAGACGTGACCGGGACCGATGAAGCCGTCGAGGCGTAGGTCCGGGGACTCGAGCAGCGCCCGTAGAGGCGGCACGATCGTGACGTGGCTGCACATGCAGGAGAAGTTCTTGACGCCCTCGACCCTGGCGCGCTTCAGGGTCAGGGCGGTCGACGGAGCGGTCGTCTCGAACCCGATCGCGAAGAACACCACCTCGCGGTCGGGGTTCTCCTTGGCTATCCGTAGGGCGTCGAGCGGCGAGTAGACCATGCGGATGTCAGCGCCGGCGGCCTTCGCCTCGAGCAGGCTCCCCTCTGAGCCGGGCACTCGCAGCATGTCGCCGAAGCAGGTGAAGATCACACCCTCGTTGTGTGCGATCGCGATGCCGTCATCGACGCGGCCCATCGGGATCACACAGACCGGACACCCGGGGCCATGTACCAGCTCAACGTTCGCCGGCAGCAGGTCGTCGACGCCGTACTTGTAGATCGCGTGCGTGTGACCACCGCAGACCTCCATCAGCTTGTAGTGGCGACCGGGCTCAACCAGCGAGAGGATCTCCCCGGCGAGCGCCTGGCCCAACTCGGGATTGCGGAATTCGTCGACGAACCTCACGCGGAACCGCCTTGAGGCGGGCTGTCGGAGGCGGCGATGCTCGCGATCGCGGTTCCAGCGTGCACCAGCAGCCGATCTCCGGCCGCAACCGGTTCGACCAGCGCGATCTCCACCGTGGAGCGCGATCCCTCTTCGTCGGCGCACAGGGCGAGGCCACGCGAGCGGTCGACCGCGACGACGGTCATCGGGTCGCCATCGTCGCCGCAGGTGATGCAGTGCGCGGAGTCGCACGAGAAGTCGCTGTTCACTCGATCACGCTCGCCTTCAACTGCTCGAGCTCCTGCTCGTAATCGGCGCCCATCCGCTCCAGCAGGTCACGCGTGGCCCGCGCCTCCTGCTCGTCAACCCGCGAGATCGCGAAGCCGACATGGATCAGGACCCAATCGCCCGGACCGACCGCCTCGCCGTCGAGGTCGAGCAGACCGATGTTGATCCTGCGTCGCACACCCGCCACGTCGACCGTCGCCAGCCGATGCTCCTCATCCACGACCTCGAGGATCTGCCCTGGGATGGCGAGACACATTCAGCCCTTCTACCACCATCAATTGGCCTCTGTTGGCCGCCGGTAATGCTGGTTACTAAGGGAACTGGTAACCCTGCTTACACCCGACTTCCGGTGTTATGTCGGCACGGTTTCATCGAGCGTAGACTCGGTCGAGCAGTTCGCGGGATCGAACGTGCGAGCGGTCAGGAGGTTCGTGATTTCCAGCGAAGGTGGAGGGTCACTTCCGCCTGCGGCATCGCATCTCCTCGAGCAGCCGTCGCCCCCGCGCCGACCGGCGTCACCGGCGCTTTACGCCTACCTGCTCGACCTCGACGAGGATCTCGCGCAGGAGCTCGAGGTGCGGATGCGGTTCTCCGCACGCCAGCAGGCCACTGTCAGGTTGCTCGACGCGGAGGTCGGAGCCTGTGAGTTGGCGGCATGGTTCAACGCTGTTGGCGCGGGACCGGGAATTCTGATCATCGATGGGTTGATGGCCGTTGAGACCTGCGTGGCCGGACGCACCGTCACCGAGTTGCTGGGCAGTACCGATCTGCTTCAGCCGCCCGAGAACAACGACGACGACATGATCGGCTGCTGCTCGACGTGGCGAGCGCTGGTGCCGACACGGCTTGCCATGCTCGACTCGGATTTCCTGGACCGCGTGCGGTCCTGGCCGCAAATCGAGCATGCCCTTTACCGGCGGGCCGAGCGCCGGCCGGCGGATCTCGGCCGGCTACGGGCGATCGCGTGCCAGCCCAAGCTCGAGGTCAGGCTGGTGCTGTTGCTCTGGCACCTCGCGGCACGGTGGGGCCGGGTGGAACCCGCGGGCATCCGCCTGACCCTACCCCTCACCCACCGCATGCTGGGTCAGTTGGTTGCAGCCGAGCGTCCTTCGATTTCGCATGCGCTGGGCCGGCTCTCACACGCGGGCATCGTCACAGGTACGGCTGGAGACTGGCACCTGCACGGCACCGCCGACGCGCAGCTGGACGCGCTGATCGAGCGCACGGCCGGGCTGCCTCAGTCCGATCACCATCCACGGCCGCCACAGATGGGCTCAGATGCTGCCGGGCAGGACGAGGCTGGGCCTGAGCAGCGGACCGCCCGCGCGTGACCGACGCCTCCCAACTCGGGCACCGCCGCGCCGCGGACCAGCGGCCGGTCAACGTGCTGTGGATGACGAGCGGGCTCGGCTGTGACGGCGAGTCACTGGCGATGACCTCGGCGACCAACCCGAGCCTGGAGGATCTGCTGCGCGGGTGCCTGCCTGGGATGCCGCCGATGATCCTCTTCAACCCGGTGCTGGCGTACGAGAACGGTGATGACTTCATGCGCGCCTGGCATGAGGCGGCCGCCGGTCGGCTCGACCCGTTCATCCTGGTCCTCGAGGGGTCGGTGGCGAACGAGGAGATCAACGGCGACGGGCACTGGTCGGGGCTCGGCGCGGATCCCGACACCGGCCAACCGATCTCCACCAACACCTGGATCGACCGGCTCGCGCCGAAGGCTGCGGCGGTGCTCGCGCTCGGCACGTGTGCTGCCTACGGCGGGATTCCGGCGATGCGCGGCAACCCGACGGGTGCGATGGGCCTGCGGGACTACCTCGGATGGAATTGGCACTCGCGGCGCGGGATCCCGATCATCAACCTCCCGGGTTGCCCGGTCCAGCCGGACAACATCACCGAGACACTGCTGTGCATCGTGCTGCACCTGGCGCACATGGCCCCGGCGCTCGAGATCGACGACCAGGGAAGGCCGCGGCGGATCTTCGACCGCACGGTTCACGAGAGCTGCAATCGCGCGGGGATGGCCGAGCAGGGGCAGTTCTCGAGTGCTCACGGAGACAGCCACTGCCTTGTGAAGCTCGGATGTAAGGGGCCTGTCGCCAAGTGCAACGTGCCGATCCGTGGCTGGACGAACGGTGTCGGTGGCTGTCCGAACGTGGGTGGCATCTGCATCGCCTGCACGATGCCGGGGTTTCCCGACAAGTACGTACCGTTTGTCGAACCAGACGCTGCCGCGCGCATGTACGCCAGGACCGCCCAGTACACCCACGGCCCGGTCGTCAGATTCCTGCGCGAGCGCCGGATCCGCCGCACCTTCGACGTCGAGCCCAGCTGGCGGCGTCCGGGCAAGCAGCTGGCGTCCGGCTATCACCCCCGCTGAGGGAGGTTGCCAAAGTGCCTGTGACAGTGGTGTTCAGATGTGAATTCTGCGACGCGCGCCCCGACCCCGAGACGCAGGCGTCGCTGGAGCACCAGCTGCTCGATCTGCGCCACGGCGAGTACGTCGATGCCCAACCTGGGCACTGGCTGACCTGGCATGGCCGCGGCATCTACGGCCCGCAGCAGTACGCCTGCGGCGAGCACCGCGGTGAGCTCAAGGCGATGGTGCGGGAGCAATATGGGCTACTTGGGTGGCATCCCTGGGCGATCGGCCCGCACCCCTGGGCGGGTCGGCGCGGAACCGATCGTGCTCGACGGATCGCGCGTTCGCTGCGCTCTACGCTCGGCCCACCGGGCTCCGGGTGAGACGCGGCCACCGGCCGGCGGGTGAGACCTCTGGACGGCCGCTGGCCGTCAGCTTGTGGCCGTCTGCTGACGATCATCGACCAGCTTCGCGCTCCATCGCTCCTCGACATGTCCGAACCGCCAGAAGGCGAGCGCGCCCGCCCAGGTGGCGATGAACATGCCGACGATCACGAAACCGGCCTTGTTGATGTCGAAGGCAACCGTCCAGTCCCAGAAGGCGCCATGGAGGCCATCGATCTCCGCGGGCAGCAGGCCGAGAACCTCGATCGTGCCGATGAAGAAGCAGATCGCGACCGAGAGGCCGGTGATCGCGAGGTTGTAATAGACCTTGCGGACAGGGTTGAAGAACGCCCACGAGTAGGCAAAGTTCATGAAGACGCCGTCGAGCGTGTCCATCAGGCTCATCCCCGCGGTGAAGAGGACCGGCAGGCAGAGGATCGCGTAGAACGGCAGGTGCTGGGTGGCCAGTAGCGCCGTGGTGGTCAGCAGCGCAACCTCAGTCGCGGTGTCGAACCCCAACCCGAACACCACTCCGACGGGATACATCTGCCATTCGTGGCTGATCGTCTGCATCCACTTCCCGAAGAAGCGGTACATCAGTCCGCGATTCTGGAGCTGCCGCTCGAGCTCGGCCTCGTCGTACTCGCCGTGCCGCATCGATCGGAACACGCGGAGGATGCCCGCCAGGATCACGACGTTGAGCAACGCGATCAGGTACAGGAAAGCCGCCGACACGATCGTGCCGAAGATCCCGCCGAACTGCTCGAGCGCCGAGTGGCCGTTGGAGACCGCTCCGTACACGGCCCGTTCGGCGACCACGACGCCGACCCCGATCGCGACCACGATTGTTGAGTGACCTAGGGAGAACCAGAATCCGATGCTCAGCGGGCGCTGGCCCTCATTCATGAGCTTGCGGGTCGTGTTGTCGATCGCGGAGATGTGATCTGCGTCAAACGCATGGCGTAGCCCGAGGGTGTACGCGAGGCCGGCGACTCCGATCCCGAGGCCCTTGTAGTGAGAGGGCAGGACGAACAGGATGAACACCGCGAACCCGATCAGATGCAGGCCTACGATGGTCACGAACATCAGCGTCGCGTGCACGCGCTCGCGCGGCGTGAATTCCTTCGTGACCGCCACGACGTAGGAAAGAACCCCGAACCGCCCGTGGACGGCCGTCGGAGAGCCGTTCACTGTGCTCATCGATCGACTCCTATCGGGAACCGCACGAGCCTATGCAGGCGAACTCGCAATAGCAAACCGCTGGTAATTGCGCTTACAGAACGACGCTGTTACTCGCGCTTTCGACCTCGAGCACTGCTGCTGTTCGCTATCGCGTACAGACGTTCAGGGCGACGCTTCCGCGGAGTCGTGACGGTGAAACAACTTCGGGGCGGCCTCCTGTCAGGCGTTGCTGCCGGAGGTCAATAGGTTGAAGTGTGGGCCGGTGACTTGCTCGGTGCCGCGTTGCACCAGGCCGACGGCGTAGGGTGCCCAGAACTGAGCGACGGGCGGTGCACCCATGTCGCAGGGCCCGTCGGAGTTGCCGGGGTTGTTGAACCAGAGGAGCCCGTCGACGTACGTGTAGCCGGTGTCCCAGGTCAGCGGACCGGTGCCTCGCCCTGCCGGATTGCACAGGTCCTCGTTGCCGTTGTCCTTGCGGTCCTCGGGGACCAGTGGCCCGAGGCCGTTGTCGTCGGTCTGCACGATGAAGTGCTTACCACCGGTCTGGCTGGCGATCTGCTGCCCGTAGTGGATATCGGTGGTGGTCCAGTCCTCGTGTGTCGCGTTCACGTAGAAGCCCGCAGCGTCGGCGATGTCGGCCTGCCTGAGGTAGCCGGCGGTCTGTGCGGCGTCATTCCAGCCGTCCGGAGCGCCGGCGTCCATGTAGATCAACACGTGCGGGTCCTGCGAGAGCGCCTTGACCGCATAGGCCAGCTCGCTGAGACGCGTCTGCATCTGCGCGTCGCTCAGGCAGCGCGTCTCCATCAGCGAGTCCTCTTCCAGGTACATGACGACGCGGAAGTTGCCGATACCGCGTGCCAGCTGTGTGATCCAGTTCTCGTAACGAGTCTTGATCGCATTCGGGTCCTCACAGCCACCGTGCACGAGCGAGTAGGTGCTCAGCGCAACCGTGGTGTTGGGCTGGGCACGTTCGGCGTCCGCAAGGTACTTCTCAACCGTCGAGGCGAGGCCTGAAGCAGGCTGGTTCCACATCCAGAAGCGGTATGTGCCTGACCCCGGTGTGTAAGCGATCTTGTGCAGCGCTGTGGCCCAAGCTGGATTGGTTTGAGCGAAGCGGCCGACGGCCTTGCCGGCTGGCGACTGGCCGCCGAAGACGTACCAGTCGACGTATTGCAGTGGATCACCGTTGGTCGGCACCCGGGTGTAGCCGAGCGGGTTATTCGGGTTCTTCGTGTCCAGCGGATCGTTCTGAAGCAGGTCGATGGTCGCCCGGCTGGGGGTACCGAGCGGCTGTGGATGGGCGCCGTACAGATAGGCGCGCGCAGTCCGCATGGGACCGTTGATCCCCTGATCGTGGATCGTGACGTTGAAGATGAACGTGCTTTGCCCTGGGGCGAAGGTCGCCACGCTGTTCCGGATCGTCCCGAAGTTCGCCCCCGCCTCTGACCCCTTATTGGTCACGCCGAAGTAGACGGTCTCCGGCCCAGTGCTGTCTGTGCGCGTAATAGTGATCTTGAACTGGCCCGCATCTTCACTGGCGCGGTAAACAGCACCTGAGAAGGACACGGTTCCGATGTTCGAGTTGCTCGCGTGAGTGGAGCGGAGGTGCGACGTGGTCGCAAATGCCTGAGACGCAAACGTCAGACAGCCGACAAACGCCGCAACAAACCAGATGAGGTTGCTGCGAGTCGTTTTCATACGGTCTCATCGACCCCTGCTCTCGCTCAGCGATCAAACGCGCTCGAGCTCAACGAATGTCCGATTACAAAGTCGCAGGGACAAGCCGATGAAGTGAGTTTGGCCACTGCGGGAAGACTGGCTAGCGGACGACGCGGTAGGCACCACCCCTGGTAAGCGGTCCGATGGGCTGCGTATGCTGCGGCATGGACATCAGCTTCTGGCGTAAGTGCCGGGGGCATGTCTCAGAGCGCCTGTGAACAGCGGCCCCGGTCTCGCTGCGAGGTCATTGGAACCGATATGGCCGGATCGGTTCGGAGAGGTGCTTCACGGTGGCAGCAAGTGGACGGAACCGACCAGATGCTTCGCCTCCCACAGTTCGGTGGGCACCAGCGGCCGACGGTACGCTGACGGCAGCGGGCGTTGAGCTGGCCTATGAGCCTGACATCGCCGTTCTGCGGGCGGTGTTTCGTCACTCCCCGAGCGGGATAAGCGTTTCTGCCCTGGACGGCAGATGGCTCATGATCAGCGATGCCTACTGCCGACTGGTGGGTTACGAGCGCGCTGAGTTGGAGGGTCTGTCGTTTCGCAACGTCACGCACCCGGACGATGTCGCCGTGGACGCAGCGTTTGTCGCCGCCGCGCTCGCGGGCGATGGCGACAGCCTAGAACGTGAAAAGCGCTATCTGCGTAAGAACGGCTCGACAGTGTGGGCTCGGACCTACGTTGAATTGATTCGAGACGATCTCGGCGAACCGATCTACTTCCTGTCAAACGTGCAGGACGCCACCGAGCATCGTGCCGCCCAAGGCTTGTTGGGAGACAGCGCGCGGACGTTGCGTGCGATGATCGACAACAACCCGGCACTGATCTCGGTCAAAGATCGTGATCAGCGCTACACGATGGTCAATCGCCAGTTTGAACGATTCTTCGGCCTCTCGACGGGTTGGGTGATCGGGCGTACGGATGCAGACTTCCTGCCCCCGCCCGCGTCGACACGGCCAGCCCGAAGGACTTGTCGGTGTTCGTGTCCGGTGTGCCTGAGCAGGAGGAGGAGACGGTCGTCGTCGATGGCCGCGAGCGAGTTTTCCTGCAGACGAGATTTCCGGTCCTCAGCGGCGATGGCGTGATCGAGAGTGTCTGCACCACGTCCTCGGACATAACCGACCGTCGTCTCGAAGAAAATCTCAACCGTGAACGGCTCCAATGCGCGGAGCTCGTTTATTCGGCCTTGGCTGAGAACCGGATGGTGCTCTACGGACAGCCGATTGTCGATCTCGCCGGGAGTCGCCCGGCGAAGTTCGAGCTGCTCATCCGGATGCGGAAAACGCGAACGAGTGAGGAGTTGGTTGCCCCAAGCGGATTCCTGCCAGCGGCGGAGCGGTTCGACGTGATCGGGCCGATCGACGAGTGGGTGATTGGGCGCGCCACGCGGCTGGCCGCGGCGGGGCACAGCGTTGCGGTCAACGTTTCGGCGAAGACGATCTCCAACCGGCAGCGTGTCGAGCACATCGAAGCGATTCTGATCGCGAGCCGTGCGCCGACGGAAAACCTTATTTTTGAGATCACGGAGACCGCCGTCGCGGATCATCTCGACGCGGCCCGAGACTTTGCCCTGCGTCTCCGGCAACTCGGCTGCTCCGTCGCCCTGGACGACTTCGGCGTCGGCCACGGAACGTTCACATATCTGCGGCATCTGCCAATCGACTACTTGAAGATCGACATGCAGTTCGTTCGGGACCTGCTGAGTGAGGAGGAGGATCGTCAGGTGGTCGAGGCGATCATCGGCGTCGCGCACCAGTTCGACGTCCGGACGATAGCCGAGGGGGTCGAGGATGCGGAAACGCTGGCGGAACTCGAGCGGCTAGGGGTCGACTATGCCCAGGGATATTGGACTGGACGGCCGGCGCCGCTTGACCAATGTTGGCCACCCATCGCGGATCATCCGCAAGGAGACGCGCATGCCACGTAAATCGATGCCATCGGAGCGTTCGCTGGAGCTCGCGCGCGAGCAAAGTATCAGCGAGCTGGAGCAGGCGATTGCGGATCGGGAGCAGCTTGTGGGTGATCGCGATCAGTTGCGCATCGATCAGGAACAGCTTCAGCATGACCAGCAGCGCGAGGGCACCGCCACGACCGGGGATGAATCACCGGCGCCGATCTTCGATGATCGCCAGGCACGCATAGATCGCGAGCAGTTCACGCGAGATGTGAATCAGGAGGCACTCGATCGGTCTCAGGAAGTCAGAGACAGCCAGCAAGAGGCGCTGGACGAAACCCGGGCTGTGCTCGAACGTCCGATTGGCCAGCAGCCGGACCCCGCGGACGCCGATACGGTCAAGCGCGGCGCGCTCGATCGTGCGCGGGCCGCTCGGGAACGTGCGGAATCGGCATTGATTCGTGCTCAAGCGGCGATGATTCGCGCCGAGGGGGCTGAGCTTCGCGCTCAGAGCCCCGAATCACCGTGAATATGTAGCTCAGCGGGAACGCACCACGCTCCCGATCAGTGGCCCGGGCCGGCTACGCCGCCTGGAGCGCCGCCAGCACCTTCTCGTCGTGCTCCGCCGGCTTCACCGTGCGGAAGATGTCAGTGATCTTGCCGTCGGGGCCGATCACGAAGGTTGTGCGCTCGTTGCCCATGTGGGTGCGGCCGTACAGCGCCTCGCCAACCCCAACCGAGCCGCTGGCCGCTGATCGCTCTCAAGGTGCAGCGAGGACACCGCGCGTGGCACCTGCACGTCATAGATTCCAGTTCGTTCGGCGAGTGACTCCCCGACGAGCCCGCGAGTGGCGGAGCCGTGAGACCGGTGACGCCCAGACCCGCGAAAGAAACGGCCTCGGTGGCGCTTTCCGCGCAAAGCGCGCATCTCGGAGCTCGACTCGCGATGCCTGTCCTGAGATGGATGCGGGTCTTGGCGTCGTGATCGGGTCGTGGCAGAGCGCGCTCAGGCATCGCTGGGCTTGACGAGTGCTTCACGATCATTCCGGCACTCTTTCTGCGCCTCGACGTAACGCGATTTGCGGAATGTCGCAATTAGATGATGTGAGCATCGACGCGGACAGCACCGAGGCGGCGACCCTGAGCGAGAGCACCTCGGACTTTGCTGCGATCTACACGGCCAACGTCGCCGCCATCACTGGCTTCTTCGCACGACGTGGGCATGATCCACAGACCGTCGCGGATCTGACGTCGGAGACGTTTGTTGAAGCGATTGGTTCGCTGAATACTTATGACGCCAGGATCGGACCGCCGCGTCCCTGGCTATTCAGGATCGCGCGTGCCGTGTACGCCCGCCACTGCGACCGTGGTTGTCGTGGTGCGCAGACTGTCGAGCGGCTCAGTGTCCAGGTCGAGCTGACCGACGCGGACATCGAAGAGCTCTGCGGACGAATTGATGACCAGCGCGAAGGGGCGCGGCTTCTTGAGCGGCTCGCGTCGCTCCCAGAACTTGAGCGTCAAGCGGTCGAGCTTGTCGATCTTGACTGCCTCACACCCAAGGAGGCAGCAGCCTCCCTGGAAATCTCTGCAGGCGTGCTCCGCGTGCGCCTGTTCCGCGCCCGAACCAAACTGCGAAAGGGAGAGACATGACGCCATTCCAAGATACCCTCTGGCAGCACCTGGTCGAACATCACGACGTCGAGCACGTCCAGGCCCCGTCCGCTCAGCGCCATGCACGCCGACTACCGGTCGCCGTGACTGGCACCACCGCGGGCATCGCCGCCGCAATAGCCGCAGCGGTCCTGCTGACCGGTGGCTCCACGACCCCCGCCTACGCGCTGACCCCGCAGCAAAACGGCTCCTACACCCTCACGATCAGCAACCTGCAGACTGCGATCCCTCAGATCAACGACGAGTTCGCGAAGCTCGGAATCAACGCCAAAGCGATTCCAGTTACCCCGACCTGTACCGCTCCCAACGACGGAATACCGCTCGTGAAAGCCGTCACGAACATGAGCGGGTCCATCACGATTGACAACGCCAACATCCCAGCCGGGACCACAGGATTCGTGGCGGCGGAACAAACATCGTCAGGGGCGATCGAAATGTCGATGGGAACGACCTACGGTGCGGTGCCGTCCTGCCTGAACTCGACCATGCCGACCTCGACCGGGACCCCGACGAATTGATCGCGCCATCCCGTGGATGAGCAGGCGTGGATTGCCCCAGGCTCCCGCGTTCGGCGAATCGCGATAGCCACCCAGGCGATAGCCGGACGATCGTGTTGCCACGGATCCGCAACGTCTCCTCGCTGGACAAGATGGCATCGAAGGTGACCAGGACCACTAGCCGCGGCCCCGGAACGGCGAAATGAAACGGCCCTCCTCGGCCATGTATTGGTGAGACCCGAGTTAAGGAGGCCACCGTGGAGAGACAGACGTTGTCCGAGGATGAGCTGGAGCAGCTGCTCAGCAGGATCAGCCGCACGCAGCCGGTCGATCCTGCCATGGGTGACGACGAGGACGTGCGCGCCGCGCTGGTAGGTGTGCGGCGCAGCATTGAGAGCGGTCGGCCGGCCTCGTCGGGCTCTGGCGAGCCGGCCTTCGGGTTTCGGCCGGCCCGCGTCGCGGCGCACCCCGCGCCGGCAGCGCGCACATCGGCGGCGCTGGGTCACGGCCGGCGTAGCGGTGGCGGCTGCCGGTGTGGCGTCACTGGTCGGCGTCGAGAGCTTTGGCGGTGGGCGGTGGGGCGGGCTGTCGCTCCCGCTGGCGGTCTCGCCTGCGGCGGCCGCTCAGCTGAACAGAGCCGCTCACGCGGCGGCGGGGCAGCCGACACCCACCAGCGGCCAGTGGCAATACCAGGAGGTCAGGCTCGAGGGGGTCCAGCACATAACGCTCCCGGGCGGCCCAACTCTCACATACACGACCGTAGATACCAACCAGGACTGGTACTCGCCGAGCACTAACGCTTCCAGAGAGCTGCAAACGCAAGACGGCATCTCATTCCCAACGGCGCAGGACAAGGCGACCTACCTCGCCAACCAGTCCGCGTTCGATGCCGCGCTCGACGCCAAGGATCCGCAATATCCGCCGACGAAGGCCGGGCGCCAGATGGACCAGATCTACAAGGGCGGCTCGCCGGCGGTCTATGAGACCTCGCCTCCGAGCGACCCGCAGACGCTGCTGGCCGAGCTCTGGCGCAGAGACCTCGCGTCGCTAGGAATCAAGAGCGCGGACAACGTGAAGGCCTACGCCGTTGGGCACAAGAACGACGATATGTGGATGGCCCTGGGCGACCTGTTGAACTCGCCGATCGCCCGACTGCGGGCGACCGCGTACGCCGCTCTCAAATACGTGCCCGGCAGCAAGATCGACGGCAACGCAACCGACTCGCTCGGCCGCGCCGGCATCGCCGTCACGTGGATGCCACCGTTTCCAGGCAACGGCTTCAGATACATCATCTCGCCCACCACCGGCTACCTGCTCGAGACAGGATCTGATCCAGGGCCACACCTACGGTGGCGACCAGGCCGGTTCGGCGGTCATACGCTGGGTGTACCTCCAGAACGGGGTGGTCGATTCCGACACCGCCCTGCCGGGCGGCGGCAACCAGCCGATCGGCACGACCACGCCCACCCCATGAGCGGCTTCTTCAAGCGGCCGGGTCCCCCATCGAGCGACGACGACGAGCGGTTCACACGACTCTACGAGGACACGAGCCGGGACCTGCTCGCATTCCTCCTGCGGCGCTGCGCAACGGCCGAGGACGCCGCCGACTGCCTGGCGGAGAGCTACCGGATCGCCTGGGAGACGCGCACACGCCTCCCAGCCGGGCACGAGGCCCGGCCCTGGCTATTCGGGGTCGCCAGGAACATCGCCCGGCAGACACACAGAGGCGAGACGCGGCGAGCCGCCACCACAAACGCGCTCGCGACCGCGGCCGACCGCTGGTACACGCCATCAGGCCCCGAAGACAACGCACTCGCCGCCGCACTGGCCGAACTCTCGCCGGTCGACCAGGAGATCATCACGATGATCGCGGCGGACGGGCTGGCCCCGCGCGAGGTCGCAGCGATCCTCGGGTTATCGCCCAACGCGGTCAGGATCAGGGCGCACCGGGCACGCGGAAAGCTGCGTGTCCTGCTGGGGCCTGCCGATCCCGAGGAGGATGCTGACCCGGCTGACCCTCAACCCGTCGCCGAGGCTCAGGGCGGTTAGCCCGAAGCCATTAGTTACCCCCGCTGACGCAAAGGCAGGTCTCAACGCCGGATCCAAAGAGACGCGCTCCTCGCCAGCCAGTGGTTGCGGCCGCCGGGTCGGTCGACGGGCGCCGGCCGACCCGGTCAAATCGGGCTAGCTGCTGAGCTTGAGTCCGGCGGTGGCGGAGATCGTCGGCGACGGTCGCCCGTGCACGGTGCTGATGATCTCGCTGCTATCGATCCCTTGCAGATAGATGCTGGTGATCCCGAGGTTGGCGTGCCCGAGTTGACGCTGAATCACGACCAGCGGCACTCCCTCATGTGCCATCTCGACAGCATGCGCGTGGCGTAGCTGGTGTGGTGCGAACCGGCGCCGCACACCAGCCCGGGCGGCCGCCTGATGCAACTGCTTGCGGGCAGCGGACGCTTCCCAACGACGTCCAGCCGTCGGGCCATGAATCACACACAAGACCGCGCCGGTCGGCAGCTCGCGGCGGACCTCTAGCCACGGATCAAGTTGCTCCCACGCCCAGCGGTCCATCCCGACCTCACGGCGCTTACCGCCCTTGCCACGGCGAACGAGCACCGCGCCGCGAGCGCGATCCAAGTCAGCTTCGTGCAATGACATTGCTTCGCTGATCCGCAGCCCGGCTCGCCATAGAAGCACGACCAACGCGCGGAGCCTGTGATCCTTCGGCGTTCGCGCCGATCGAGCGCATTACCGCCACGATCTCCTCGACCGTCGGCGGGTCAGCTGGGTACTGCTCGCCTTTGTTGCGCGGTGGGCGACCACGGTGATAACCCGGCAAGGTCGCGGGCGATCGACGATGACCAGCGGCATCCAGCACCACAGATTCCATGGAAGCCTCCCATCTTGGGGTTGTTGATGTGCCGCTAGTCGAGCGCACTAGACCGCGCCACGCGACCGTTCACTCGCAACCCAGGACCATGCCCCGAAGCCCACGCGACGCAGGGCTCTCGCGGACGACGGCGAGATGCTCGTCGCGTGGCGAAAGCGAGGGCGTCGGGAGTGATGACGTGAGGGATTGATTTCAGGAGAGAGCGGCTGTCACCGCGTCAGTGACGAGCGTGTGGTGGCTGCCCCATGCAGCCCATACAGCGGTTGCCCATTCCCGGGCTCGCTGCTGGTAGTCGTCGAGGTCGTTGGCCCCGACCAGGTGCAGCACGGTTAGCTCACCCGGACCGTGCTGACGCGCGAGCACCGGAAAATCGGTTCGAGTCTCGAGTACGCGGCGAAGAACGTCGGTTGCGTGGCCTGGCTCGATCTTGAAATCAAGGACCGCACACAGCCCGGCGAGGTGGACGAACACCGATTGGCGGTCGCGTCGGTCTCTCCCGTCCCCGGGATGCTGCGCCATGTACGCGTCGACAACGAGGCGGTGGGCCGGCGGATATCCGAACCTCAGCGACTCGTCTGCTTGAACCTGCCCAAAGGTCTGCCAGCACCCGGGCGCGCTCGGCACATACTTGTGGACCGGCCCGCTCACATCTGGAACGAGCGCTCCGCACCGCGGGCAACTGATGCTTTGAGCAGACACCGCCCACAAAGTACGCCGTCACGGCCATCAGCCCGCCGCTACTGATGTCCGCGCATTGCGCGTCTCCCGGGTATCCCGGCGAGAGGCATGTCGCGAGAGTGAAAGCAGGCCGGCCTTTTGGTGTTTATGGCGCTCAAGGGAAACGGCCGTGGAGGCGGCGGTGGGCTCGTTCGTAGACCGTGCTCACACCCGGCCGCGGATGGCGAGGCCCGAATGCGACGAAGACCCAAACGAGCTCGCGTTGCTCGTCACGCGCGAGCTGCACGACCATGCCGAAGGGTCGCTCAGATGCGGGTCCCTCTCCGAGGGGAAGGTAGACCTTTGCGCATCCAGCAAGGCGGGTGCCGTCCGCGCCGTGGGCCTCGCAGGCGCGGGCATCACCTAGTGCCAGGCCTTCCAGCTCAAGCCGCTTGCGGGTGCTGCAGGCGACCTCAAGCGCGCGCCCGGAGAACCCTCGTATCGCCTCGTCCGAGACACGCTCATCGAACCTGACGGGCAGGCGACGACGGCGGGCGGCACCCGCCATGCGTCAGCCTTCGCGGTCGGACGAGCCCAACTCACCCATGAGCGCCGAGAAGTCCTCGCCACCGGCGGGCGTCGTGCCAAGCCGTGAGTGCACAGCAGCCCAGGGCTCGGGCGTCGTGATCTCCAGCAGCTGCGACGCCAGGCGGTCCACGCGCTCGGCGACCCGCTCGGCCTGTTGAGCACTCAACGCCCCGACGGCCGACATCGACCGCTCGACGGTCTCAAGCTCTCGCTCGATCTGGCTCTACGGAGTCGTCGGCCGACATAGCTCTAACGGTAGCTCTTGCGGATGACGTCACCGCACGCATGCGTGGGATCCTGCGAAGGCGCACACTGCGCGAGTGCCGCGCGCGCAGGGCAGTCGGCGTTACGCCGAGATGCTCGCGGCGGTCGCAGAGCGGGTCGCGCGCGAATAGGATTGCGGGGTGACCGTGGTTTCGGGAGAGATCGGTGACGCGGGTTTGGCGGCGGCGGTGTGGGATCTCGACCCACTCGTCGACGGTGGCGGTGCGGACGGTGCGCGCGCGCTGCTTGACGACGCCGCGCGACGCGCCGCTGATTTCGCCGCGCGGTACGGCGGGCGCGTGCTGCAGCTTGACGCCCCGGAGTTCGCTGCGGCGGCACAGGAATGGTCGGGGATCCGTGAGACGATGCTGCGAGCGTTTCTGTACGCCTCGCTCTCGCATCAGCGGGATCTCTCGGACGCGGCTGCCGGCGCGTTGTATGGGCTTGTCGCGGAGCGGCGCTCCGAGATCGAGCAGACGCTGCGGTTCTTTGAGCTGGAGTGGGGCGCTGGATCGCAGGACGCCGTGGAGCGGCTGCTCGCGGACGCGGGTCCGGAGGTCGAGTTCGCGGCCCATCATCTTCGTCGGGTGCACGACGCCGCGAGCGAGCAGCTCAGCGTCGCCGAGGAGCGAGTCCTGTCCGAGACGTCGGCGACGAGCCGGTTTGCGTGGGTCCGGCTGGCCAACGAGCTGATCTCGGAGGTGCAATGTGAGGTTGACGGTGAGCAGGTCGGTGTCGGTGCGTTTCTGAGCATGCTCGAGGATCCCGACCGTGGGGTGCGAAAGCAGTTCATGGAGGGGTTTGTGGCGGCGCAGGAGCCGGGTCTTGGAACCCGCTCGTTCGTGTACAACGCACTGCTGCAGGGGCACGCGACGCTCGATCGGCTGCGAGGACGCCGCCATTGGCTTGATGCGCGGAACCGTGAGAACGAGATCTCCGGTGAGGCGGTACAGGCACTAGTCGACGCGGTGGTCGGCCGCTACGACATCTCCCACCGCTGGCACCGGCTGAAGGCGAGACTGCTCGGATTGGACCAGCTCGCCGATTACGACGTGATGGCACCGATCGGAGACCTCGAAGGCCGCTACTCCTATGTCGAGGCGCGAGAGCTTGTGCTCGACAGTTACGGCTCGTTGTCAACGAAGGTGCGCGCGATCGTCGCACGATTCTTCGATGAGGGCTGGATCGACGCGCCGCCGCGACCGACGAAGTTCCCGGGGGCCTTCTGTGACTGGTCGTGCACCGTGCATCCACACGTGTTGCTGAACTACCGCGGCCGCATCGGTGATGTGTTGACGATGGCCCACGAACTCGGCCACGGCCTTCACGCTGTGCTCGCCGCGCCCCGCGGAACCTTTGACTTCATGCCGACGATAACCATCGCCGAGACGGCGTCGACCTTCGGCGAGACACTGCTGATCGAGCGACTGGTTCAAAGCGCCCGGAACGATCGTGAGAGACTGGCGATCATCGGTCGCAGCATCGACAACGCATTGCTGCCCGTGCACTGGCAGATCGCCTTCAACCGCTTCGAGGATGCCGCGCACACGGCGCGCAGAGCCGAAGGGGAACTCTCGCCCGAGACGCTGGGCGCACCTGTACTGCCCAGGCTATGCGCGACTACTACGGCGAGGCCGTGGAGCCCACCCCCGGCAGCGAGCACTGCTGGTCGACCGTTCCGCACTTCTTCTTCGACACACCCGGCTACGTGTACAGCTACGCCTTCGGACAGTTGCTGGCGCTCGCGGCCTACGCGCGCTACCAAGAGATCGGCAAACCATTCGTCAACCAGCTACCTGGAGATGCTCGCCGCCGGCGGCTCACGCGACCCACAAACGCTCGGCGAGATGATCGGCTTCGACCTCAGCGACCCAGGCTTCTGGAATCTCGGCCTCGACCTGATCGATGCTCGACTACGCGAGGCCGAGAAGCTGGCGGACAGCCCCGCCAGTTGACCCCGCCCGCGCACTGCTGCATAAGCGTGGGCCGCAATGCCTGCGCGACAACGAGTGCAGGTCTCGACGAGCAGGGCGCCGCCGGTCTCGCAAATCGCCTCAGTGAGAACCTGAGGCCTCGGCGGTCGGTGTCGTCCGGCTCGTCGGTTTGTCTCTCGGACGGCGGCGGGCTGACTCCTAATTTCGCCTGTCGACCGGCTCTCGGTCTGACTGGCTTTTGCCGTGTCGCCCGCCGCCGAGGATCACCGGCGTGACTTGATAGGAGGCTGGCATCACCCCAACTGAGGTGTGTCCGCCGGAGATCCGCTCGGTCGGCCTATCCAACGAAGGAACGGTGCAGTTGATCGTGATCGGAGTGGACACACACAAGCGGTCACACACGCTTGTCGCTCATAATGGAATCCGCGCGGTGAGCCTGGGATCTCGACTTCAATACCGCGACGCAGCAGGAGATGCTGTCCGCTCATCCCTTGTCAATGTGCGCCGGAAGCTCTGGTTTGGATGATCGCCGGATCTTCTGCGCGGCTCGAACGAGCCGTTGAGCCACGATGCGGGTTTGCGTAGGCTCCCGGACATGGACGAGCTTGCAGCATCGCCGCCCAGTGGGACGGTCACGATGTTGTTCACCGACATCGAGGGGTCAACCGCGATGGCCCGCGGGCTCGGTGACCGCTGGTCTGAGGTGCTCGCTTCGCATCACGACATACTCGGGCGGGCCATCCGCGAGCACCATGGCTTCATCGAAGGCACGGAAGGCGACGCTTTCTTTGCCACGTTCGCGACTTGCGGGCAGGCGCTCGCGGCAGCGCGGGATGCCCAGCTGGAACTCCGCGAAAATGCGTGGCCGGATTCCGAGATCCGGGTTCGGATGGGGGTACATACCGGCACGCTTGAGCGCACGGCGACCGGCACCGTCGGGCTCGAGATCCACCGGGCGGCCCGGATCGGAGCGGCGGCACACGGTCGTCAGGTGGTGGTGAGCGCCGCCGCACGCGTCTTGGCGCCGGAGGACTGCATGCTAGAGGACCTCGGGGAGCACCGTCTCAAGGATTTCCCGCAACCGGAGCGGCTGTCTCACCTCGTCGTCGGCGGGCTTGCTCGCGATGCGTTCCCGCCGCTGCGCACGCTGCCGGTGCGACCGACGAACCTCCCGGCGTTCGAGAGCCAGCTCGTCGGGCGCCAACCCGAGATCGACCAGATCAGAAGCCTTCTGAGCGGTGCCGCGCACCTTGTCACCCTCACCGGCCGCGGCGGCACCGGAAAGACACGACTGGCGCTGGCCGCTGGCGTCGAGCTGCTCGACGGGATGCAAGGTGGGGTGTGGTTCGTGCCGCTCGCCGATGTCACTGACTCTGGGCTGTGCCTGACGGCCATCGCGGAACGCCTCGGCATCATCGAGGATCCCGGAACGCCACTCCCAGAGGCGATCGCCGAGCGGCTTGAGCGCGACAGCACCCTGTTGATCCTGGACAACCTCGAGCAGCTCGATGGTGCCGCTGAGACGCTCGACCGGTTGCTCAGCCTCGCTCCGAGCGCATGGATCCTGGCTACCAGCCAAGTCCCGCTGCAACTCACGCGCGAACACATTCTGGCGCTCGGTCCGCTGTCTCCCGAGTCGGGGGTGCAGCTGTTCCTCGAGCAGGCCGCGCGACGGGGGACACGGGCTGCCGGCGACGGCTCGCTGGCCGCTGTTCGCGAGCTCTGCAAACGGCTCGACGGGTTGCCCCTGGCGATCGAGCTGGCGGCCGCCCGAACCTTGGCGCTCACGCCCGATGAGCTGCTCGCACGACTCACCGACAGTCTCGCGCTGCTGAGCAGTCGAGACCGCGATCGGCCGGCACGCCAACGGAGCCTGCGGGCGACGATCGAGTGGAGTCTCAACCTGCTCGAGCCCGGGGACGCCGAGCTGTTCGCCGTGCTGTCGGTGTTCGCCGGAACGTTCACGCTGACTGACGCTGAGGCAATCGCCGGCGGCGACGTGCTTGGCGGGCTTGAAGCCCTGATCGAGTTCTCTTTCGTGCGGCGTGTCGCGACCCAAGACCATTCCAGTCGCTTCACCATCGCCCAATCGCTACGCGAATTCGGGCGTGAGCAACTCGTAGAGCCCGGACAGCTTGCCGCTGTCGGGGATGCCCATGCTCGGTGGGTACTTGCGCGAGCGGAGGCCGGATGGGACGCATTCGTCGATCAGGCGCCTGACGATGGAACGCTGGTCCGTGGACTCGCTGACGATGCGCGCCTGGCACTCGAGTACCTTCGGGAACGCGATCCGGATATCCATCTCCGACTGAGTTCCGCCTTCATACTGGCGACCGACGAGCACGCAGTGGGGATGAGCCTGTCCGCCGAGCTCGACCATGCCATCGCGGCTGCGCGCGAACCCAACTCGCCACTGGGGCGAGCTTACCTCGCGGCGGGTATGGTCACCCAGGCCCGCGGCCAAGATGAGGCTGCCCTTGCGCACTTCGAGCGGGCGCGCGCGCTGGCGCTGGAGCACGGGCCGTCGTCGATTGCCGTGCTCGCCTTAACTTCGCTCGCGCTCGTGAAGCTGAGCACCGACCCGGCGAGTGCACGCTCGCTCGCTGAGCAGGCAGTGGAGGAGTCGGCGGGTACTGGAGATCGAGCATACGCGGTGACCGGGCTCGCTCAGGTGAACATCGCCGAAGGCCGCGTGGAGATCGAGCCGCTGCTCGCCGAGCAGCTCATGCAGGCTACGAACAAGCACGTGCTCGCCAGTCTCAGACACTATTACGCCGACTGCGCGCTGCTCCGAGAGGACGGACCAGCGGCAGTCGATCGCTATGCTGCGGCGCTGCGCGCGGCTGTTGCCGACGGTTGGGATATCAATACGGGTGACCTCGAGGGTCTCGCGATGGGGCTCGCGCTCGCCGGCCGGCCGCAGGACGCACTCGAGGTGGAGACGATCGCGCACGCCTTCCGGCTCGCGTGGGGAGTAAACCTCACCGCGCGGTTTTGGGAGGAGCTCCGTGCGCGCCACCTCGATCCGATCCTGTCCTCCGTGACCGACCCTCCGGATCCGGCGACGTTCGCGGACCTCGTCGTCGCGCTCGATCGAGCACTGAGCCTCGCGCGCGCGGTTCCCGCCGAGTGGACCCCGTAACGGACGACATCTCGTCGCCCTGCTTCACCCATCGCCGAGAAAGACCCCCTTGGCGCAAGGCCAAGCGCTTGATCCTACCCCGCCCGCGTGCGCCGAGCGCTACCACCACCCGGGGGTGGCGTGGCTGTTCTGGAGGCGATCCGGATCCGGGAGGCTGAGGACAAGCTCACGGTCCAGCAGGGTCGCCCGGCACCGCCAGAGGCCGGTCAGACGGGTAAGCCGACATGCGCGCGAGGGTGTGCGTGTAGCTCTGTGTGGTTTGCGCTCTGGTCACCGGCGCCTCCGGTTCGGTTGGCCATAGGCTCGAGCACGCGTTCCCCGAGCCCTAGCGGCGAGGGCGACTGTTTGTTCGTGGAGCGATACCCGCCGCAACACACCAAAGCACGTCTCGACTGCCGGATCCACGAGAGACCCGCAAATCGCCAAATCCGAGTTTCTCGGCCTACTGGCGAATCGTCGCCATAGCGCTCGCGTCGACGGATAGACGCGAGCGGCAAAGCAATAGTCAGGCGGGCTGCGCCGCGCGCACGCGGGCGAGACGGGCGTGGTCGCGTCTGTAGCTCTCGAGTGCCGTCCAGCTCACGACTGGCATCCCGACAGAGCGCGCTACGCCCAGGCAGCAGGGCCTGATACTTAGCCTTGCTGCGGCGCTCACGCGCTGGGGCGCGACCGCGGTTGCCGATTGCGATTCGTCCGTCCTACAGGGTCGCGTTGTCGATCACGAAGCGGTAACGCACGTCGGACTTGAGCACCCGTTCCCACGCCTCGTTGATCCGGGCCGCGGGGATCAGTTCGATCTCGGCACCGATACCGTGCTCGGCGCAGAAGTCCAGCATCTCCTGGGTCTCGCGGATGCCGCCAATCGCCGAGCCCGCAAAGCTACGACGCTGCATCAGGAGCGGGAAGACCGGGACGGACAGCGGCTCTGGAGGGGCGCCGACGTTGATCAGGGCACCGTCGGTTTTCAATAACCCAAGGAATCGCCCGATCTCGAGCTTTGCGCTGACTGTGTTGATGATGAGGTCAAAGCTCCCAGCGAGCGCCTCGAAGGTTGCGTCGTCGCTGGTGGCGTAGTAGCCGGTCGCGCCGAGCTTGAGGCCGTCGTCCTTCTTGCGCAGCGATTGCGAGAGAACGGTGACCTCGGCGCCCATCGCATTGGCGAGCTTGACCGCCATGTGACCGAGGCCGCCGAGTCCCACAACGGCGACCTGCTTGCCGGGGCCGGCGCTCCAGTGACGCAGCGGCGAGTAGGTGGTGATCCCTGCGCAGAGAAGCGGCGCGGCGACCTCCAGTTCGAGGCTGTCCGGAATGCGCAACACAAAGTCCTCGTTGACGACGACGTGATCTGAGTAACCGCCGTAGGTGATCGTCCCGTCGCGATCGGTTGAGCCGTAGGTCCCCGTGTTGCCTTTCAGGCAGTACTGCTCCTCACCGTCCCGGCAGTTCTCACACTCGCCGCAGGAGTTGACCATGCAGCCGACGCCGACACGATCGCCGGGCTTGAAGCCGGTCACCTGGTCACCGACTGCGGCGACGATGCCGGCTATCTCGTGGCCCGGGATCGCCGGGTAGGGCACCTGGCCCCATTCGCCGCGCGTGAAGTGGATGTCGGAGTGGCAGATGCCGCAGAACTTGATGTCGATCCGCACGTCCGTTGGGGCCCAGCTCTCGGCGCTCGATCTGCAGCGGCGCAAGCGACGCATCGGCAGCCTGGGCGCCGTAGGCACGGGCGTGTGGTCTTCCCCGGCGAGGCGACCGGCGTAGTGATCTCGGTCTTCGTCATGCTTTGAACTTACCCGACCGGCAACCGATCTGGCGGACCTCCTGAGTTACCGACCTCCGCGACGAAAGATGGCCGGACTGGGTCAAGCGATCAGAAGCTCTGGCCTATTCCCAAGACTATTCCCAAGAGCAGCGGCTTCGTGTTCGCGCCACTAGACTTCCCGGACGATTAGTTCGCCACGCACGGATCACCGGCCAGGGACGCACAATCTGGTCTGAGGCGGGAACTGCTTTCGTCTCGGAAGCTCAGCAGCGCCCGTTGCGCTTTGGCGACGGTCCGTGTGTGCACGCTCTGGTCGGGACGGCAAAGGGACGGAGCTATCGAGTCCGGGGGCCGCGTCTCGCGTGTCGGCGGGAGCGCCGCGAACGGTAGGTGTCTGCGATGTGACTTGGTGGCATCGCTACCGCCAACAGGTACAGGACGGCCAGCAGTAACGCCGGGGCGAGCGTGAGGCTTGGGATCACATCCCCGTGGCCGATACCCGATGCGATGATCGCGACGAGCATCGTGACCGCTAGCACGACAGTGACGGGCACCACACCGCGGCGCGCGACCAGCAACACGCCCCCGACGGTCTCAACGACACCGGCGGCGATCTCCATCGCTGAGGGCCACGGCAGCCCAAAGCTGCGGAAAGCGTGCAGCTCCCAATGATGAAACGCGAACTTCACCAGCCCCGCGAAGAAGAAAATGAGGCCCGTGAGGATCGCGATTCGCGATGGCCGGAGATGCTCGCGAATCCGTCGGTCAGGCGCGGCGACCACGAGCTCGATGGCGTCGATCACGCGGCAGGACCGTCCAACAGAGCAAGACAGGCGCGAAGGCTTGATCTCGCGACCATGGTGCGAGTCTGACACGGGCGGCCACGGCGGGATCCAGCCCGACAGCCCGGACGATCGCTTCGCCCCACCCGCGGCAACGCGAAGGGCGACGGCTTCGGCGACGACGCGTGCCCAGTCGAGTCCCGCTCACGCTCGCTTCCGAAACGCCATATAGAACGCCGCGAACACAAGGACGATCCCGATGTTTGCGAGCAGCCGCTCCCAGAACAGATGCCTGAAGAACAACACGTCCACGCTAACCACGACGGCCACCAGGGCAAGCACATAGAGCACGACGCCCGGCTTACGTCCCATCGTCGCACCCTACTGCTCAAGGGCCGGGGCCTGGGTGCGCCGTCCAGGCGCCGGAAAGGCGCTCTCCACAAGGCGATCGCTTCCGTGTTCGACGAGCCCCGGAAGAGACGAGTGGATTGGCGACGATGCGGGTCGTCTCAGACGCGCTCATCGTCATGGGGCCGTCCGCACGTCCTAGTCCTTCCGCCCCACGCAACGGAGCCACAGGCCAAAGGGATAATCCAGCTCTATGGCACAGCAGAGGCCCGTGACACTACATTCGACGCTCACGCTGGCGCCGTTGTGGCGGCGATCTCTCGCTTGGCTCATCGATGCCTGGAACTTGATTGCGGTGGTCGCGATTGGGACTGGCGCGGTCATTTCAGGCGCCGTCCTGATAGGGAAGCTGGGAGCTCGACGAGCGGCTCGACAGGTGGCTGAATCGGCGGTGCCGGCGCGGGCGAGCTCAAGAACGGTCGGTTTGTGCTTGCTGGTCGTTTGGGGCCAGGCGCTGTTTGGTGCCGGTCTGGCTGACGCAATTCTGCGCCGAAATCGCCGTACCTGCGGGCAGGCGGTGATGCGTATCCGGCGGGCCGACGCGTCCACCGGCGGGCCGGTGACGATCAGAAGTGCGGCTGTGCGGTATCTCGTCGCGCGGTTGATCACTGCCTCCGCTACGCGTCTTGCGGCTCCTGCAGACAAGCGGGAGAGCGAAAAGCTTGAGGCCCTGAAGCCGGACATTGCCGAACTGGGACGCAAGAGTTCTGGGAGCGTGTCTGTGCGTGAGGTGTGGGCTCTGGCCCGCAAGCGCGGGGTGAACCCGTTCGCCGCGCTGTCACTCAGCATCGGTGCGCAGGTGGCCGCACATTTGCTGTGCGTGTTGGTGGCGCCGAAGCGACAGGGCGTCTCGGACCTCGTGGCAGGGATCGCCACCGTCCGGGATGACGTCAGGCCGCGTTGAAGAGCCGTCCCTGCCAGTAGCTCGTACTGCCGCCTGCAAGGCTCCACGGGGACACACCGCTCGGGCATCGGAAACAGACCTGCTGATGATTCCTTTCGTACTCCCTGCTTCACCGAGAGCCGCTAGCGAATTGGCGACGATCCGTGACTCCAGGATGCTCGGAATTGGCGAAAACCGCCACTCTGCCGTCAACGAAACGCTGTCGTGGCATGGCGTCCCAAGTGAGACACGTGTCCTGAACCCTGACACCTTGGTTGACGCGACCGCCGACGGGGCCGCTCAGCCGTAGTAAGACAGACAGCGGTGGTCGTCGGTGTCGAGCTGTTTGCAGTTGTTGAAGATCGTCATGAACGACCGGATCTTGCTTTTGTAGACGCCGTACGGGCCCGTTCCGGTGTCGTGCTCGAAGGTGAAGTCGAAATCCTTGGTCGTGCGCCGAGCCGACTTCGGCGCGCCCATCTTGGGCCGGACGATGGGCTGGAGCTTGACCCCGTACGCGTCGCTCTGCGGCGACGAATCCAGACCCTGCGAGAACACCGAGCCGGCCCAGGTGTCGGGAGTCAGTTCGCAGCCGTTCTGGACGTTCGACCCGTCCAGCCACTTGCGGCTGAAGGGCAGCTCAGCCTGCACGCCGACTGACCGTTGCGTGAGCGTGACGGTCACGCCGCCGCCGTAGTGGCGGCGGTCACGCACAGAATTGGTACAGGCTGGCGCCTTGGCCAGCGGTGCTCCCGCCGGCAGCCCGGCGTTCGGCTGGACCGAGATACCGCCCCCCGCGTCGAGCGTCGTGTCGTCGTAGTGGATCATGCCCGAGCGGTCCACGATCACGCTCGCATCCCAGTGCAACGTGTACTCGATGCGCCCGAACGACCTACATTTCGTGATCATGACGCACTGGTACCCGGTCGGGATCTCCGTCTCACCTATGCCCCAGTAGGTGACCACAGTCTCGCCCCGCTCGACCGGCACCGCGTGCAAGCGAGCACCGGCGGTCGCCGGCATCAGGAGGAGAACGCTCAGAAACGCGAGAACGGACGCCGCGCAACACCTCCTCGCCAACCTCTTCATCAGCGCCGGCACAGGTATCACCATCGAGCAGCGCTCCCGCTTCACCCGGCCAGTATAGGCATCGACGAAATCGGATCGGCCTCCGTACGGCCCGAAAGCAGCGGTCGGCCTGCCGGGCGGCAGAGCGTTGGTTTGCGCGGATCTCAGGCGTCTGCACCGTCCCGAATCGGCTTCAGGTTGTGGAGCTCCATCGCCGTCGGAGCGGCTGTCTGGGCGGCTGGCCCTGACTGCTCCGCTGCTGGTATTTCGTGACCACGCCGGCCGCATTTGCGCGGCGGCGCGCTCGTTCTCGGCCACCACGAGAGGATTGTCGAGTCGCGGGTTGCGTGACTCGCTGATCGTTGCCGGTCCATCCCAGCCGGCGGCTGGGCATGGGCTTGAAGCCCGGCGGTCGTCCAATGGCTCGAGCAACCTATGCAGCCAGCGGGCGATTTAATGCGGCTCTGCGCTGACGTGTGAGATCAAAGCCGGGCCACTCTTGAGCGCTGCGGCTTCGACGTTCCTTTGTCAATTCGGTTCGCTACAGAATCAGGATCGCGGGATCGAGCAGGATCGTCCCGACGCTCCCTGCTGGCGCGCTAACGTCGAGGCTGCCAGTCAGGTCGACAGTGCCTGTACTGGAGATCTCGATCTGTCCGCCGTTGCCGCCTGCGGGGCCGCCTGTTGCGGAGGCGGTGCCAGCGAAAGCGGTTTCGGTGGTCGAGAGCATCGTGATATGACCGCCATTGCCGTCGTTGGTTGCATCGGTTGTGACCACGCCGCTGGGTGCAACATCTACTGAGCTGCTCACGGGGGCGGTGACGCCCGGTCCGCCCTTCGCGCGCGCTACGGTCGTGCCGAGCGCGATCGTTCCTCCGCCCCCAGCGCCTGAAGCGTCGAGGATCGCTTGCGCACCGACCGACACTTCGTTTGAGCTGTCGGCGAGCAACTCGATCGAGCCACCCAGCTCCCCGGCACCGCCGACCGCTTTCACCCGGCCGTCGACGCTGACGGCACCGCCCGCACCGTCCATCTGGATGCTCCCAGTGGTCGAGCCCACGGTCTGAGCTGCGACACGTCCCGTGTTCTCAATGACGGTCTGGCTTACGCCCGGGTTCGCGCTTGCGAGCATTCCGATCGTGCCTCCAGCTGCCACAACGCTCCCGCTCTGGGTAACCGACGCCGGCAGCACCTGACCGTCGGCAGCGACCGGCGCTTGAGTCGATGGACTCGTGATCTGAACAGCGCCAACGCCCGAGTTCAACTGCGAGATCGTGGCGCTCTGTCCGCTGATCATGAGCGCTTCACCGAGGCGTGCGGTGAGCTCACCGGTGTTCTCGACGCCTGGCCCGAGAAGCACAGCTGCGCCAGCCTGGTGCGCCGTGATGGAACCACCGTTGACGATCAGCCGCGTCCGGATTCACGGCACCGCTAAAGACGAGGTTGCCGGCGAGGAAGTTCTGTGTGCTTATCCCAGGCGCACTGACGAGGACCGACGCTCCCGCGAACGTCGAGCCAGGAAACAGCTCAACCCCCGACCCGTCAACCAGCATCACGATGCCGTTTGACTTCACACTGCCGGCGATCTGTGACGCGTTTCCTCCCAGGACGCTGAGCAACGTCACCGAGGACGTACTTGGAGCTTTGATCTGGACGGACTCGCTCGATCCGACGTTGAAGCTGGTCCAGTTGATCGCGGCACGCGGGCTTGATTGCTTGATGACGACACCCCTTGCGGTCGGAGCGCCGATGCTCGCGCTACCCGCCACGATTGTCCCGCCCGTTGGCTGAGCGCCAGAACGCGGTTGCGCGGCCGCCGTCGCCGGCAGCGCTAAGGACCCAAGCGACGATGCCGCCAGGAGCCACCCTCGCATCCTCATGTCCACCGCTCCTTCGATTGATCTCCGCAGCGAAATGCGAGCCTAAGCGGTGCCTCACGCGGATGCAAGGTCCCGCCATCTGCCAAAAAGGGGGCAGCCTGGTCAACCGTCAGCCGAGAGTTATGGATCGATCGGTGCGACGCGAGGTCGCACACCATGAGTGAACAACGCTGTTTGGAGGCTGGATCGATGATGTAGAGCGTTGTTTCAGGTCCGTGCTCGGTGGCCTGTCCCTGCCCTGACGTGCGTTGTCCGGCTCTTGGCCGGGTGGGGTGCGAAGCTCGGGGGAAAGCCCAAGCAGCTGCTCGTTCCATCCGGGTGGCAGCAGGCGAGGGGAAGATCGGTCGGGTGAATTGCGTGAACCCTCGTTGATGCCTCGTCAACCGTGGCTCCGGCAGGTGGAAGCTGGTCCGGGGTGCAGGGACGGTGTCGTTGAAATGCGGCAGACGCCGGCTGGGCACGATCTCCAGTCCGGGGCGGGCACCGTTGTCCCCGGGGTATAGAGGGCACCCTTCCCGGTCGTGTCTCGTGTGTGCGGAACGCGGTAACCCCGTCGTGGTCCAACCCCGCAGGGGGTTGGGAAGCTGACCGTGAGGAGGGCCTGATTCCTCGGCGGGAACAGGATGACCAAGAAGCGAATGTCGGTGGTCGAAAGGCGACAGGAAACCATCGCGGTTGATCGGTCCTCCAACTGATCGCGGTGGATAACTGGCCGGATACCGGGCCTTGTGCCCGGCCGCGAAAGCGGGCTGACGTGGTCAGGTGAGCTGTGGGGAGAAAGAAGCCGAAGATGCTGGAACCGAAGGACAAACTAGACGCCACCGCGATAGCGGTGGCGAGTGGACCAGAGGACGCGATCCTTGACTGGCGCCAGATCGATTGGCGTGAGGTTGAGGAACAAGTACGGCGGTTGCGGCAGCGGATCTTCACGGCGTCTAGGGCGGGGGACCTTTCGAGGGTCCGCCGGTTGCAGAGGTTGATGCTCCGGTCGCGTGCGAACACGTTGGTCAGTGTGCGCAGGGTGACCGAGCGCAATGCTGGACGTCTGACGGCGGGTGTTGACGGGGAGGTGGTGATCACCCCGGAAGCCAAGCTGAAACTGGTTGACAGGGTGCAGCATCAAGCCGAGCCGTTCAAGGCCTTGCCGGTCAGGCGTGTGTTCATCCCGAAGGCAGGCGGCAAGAAGCGCCCGCTCGGTATTCCCGTGATCCTCGACCGGGTCCATCAGGCCCGTGTCGCGAACGCGTTGGAGCCTGAGTGGGAGGCACGGTTTGAACCGAGGTCCTATGGATTTCGGCCCGGCCGTGGCTGCCAGGACGCGATCCGGGCGGTGTTCGAGGTCGTCAAGGGCAAAGACCCGAAACGACCATGGCTGCTCGACGCGGACCTGGCCGGGGCGTTCGACAAGATCGGTCACGACCACCTGATGGTCATGCTCGGCGCGTTTCCCGGCAGGGGAATGATCCGGCAATGGCTGAAGGCCGGTGTGATCGAGAACGGTCGACTGTCCCGCACCGAGGAGGGAACTCCTCAGGGCGGGGTGATCAGCCCCGTGCTTTTGAACATCGCGCTGCACGGGATAGAGACAGCCGCCGGAGTCAGATACCTACCCACAGGTTGGGTCAGGGTCGATTCCCCGGTTCTGATCAGATACGCCGACGATTTCGTTGTGCACTGCCACACCAGGCAGGACGCGATCGAGATCAAGGCACGGCTCGCCGGATGGCTGGCGCCGAGGGGTCTTGCGTTCAACGAGGACAAGACACGTGTTGTCACTCTCGATGAGGGCTTCGATTTCCTCGGGTTCAACGTCCGCCGCTACCGGCACACGCCGCTGATCAAACCCAGCAAAGCGGCTGTCAGACGGGTCCGGGAACGGCTCCGCCAGGAGGTGTGGTCCCTGCGTGGGTCCAACGCCGCCGCGGTGATCAAACGCCTGAACCCGATCATCAGGGGATGGGCGGCCTACTACCGGACGCAGGTATCAGCGCGAATCTTTAGCGCGCTGGATAACTACCTGTGGCGGCTCATTTACAAATGGGCTGTCATCAGCCACAGCAACCGACCGAAGCTCTGGGTTATCGCCCAATATTTCGGCCGATTCAACAAGGCCCGGAACGACCGGTGGGTGTTCGGTGACCGCGCAAGCGGCGCCTACCTCCACAAGTTCGCCTGGACAAACATCATCCGGCACCAGATCGTCAAACACGGAGCATCAACCGATGACCCCGACCTGACCGACTACTGGGCTCGCAGGCGGCGCAGAACCCTGCTGCCGATCAACCAGACCACCCGACGGCTCCTCGCCGTCCAGGACGGCCGATGCGCGATCTGCAACAGCACGCTCTACGCCGACAGGCAGCCAGCCAGCACCCAGCAATGGGAGCAATGGCTGCGAAACGCCCGCACGAGCATCACCGTGCAGGCACCGAGCACACCGGAGGCTGACTACCGTCTCATCCACACCGACTGCCACCAAGACAGCCGACCAGCAGTACCTCTGCGCACCCAGACGCCCCAAGGGCTTGCTTGAGCCGGATGCTCGGAAACGGGCACGTCCGGTTCTGAGGGGGGCCGGGCGCAGCAATGCGCTCGGCCTACCTGACACACGTAACACTCTTGCCCGGACCTGCTTTCACGTCCTGACGAGTTCGCCGGCGTCCGGTCTCGCAGTCCCGCTCTGCGCGGGAAGGGCGCACGGCCGTCGCTATCGCTTCGGTGTTTCGGAGTCGTCGCCGCCCGCTATTGCGTTGGCGACATCTGGATCACGGCGCCGCTACGGGACGCGGTGGTTAAGACGTTCTCACGCGGCCAACGCCGCCAGCACCTTCTCGTCGTGCTCCGCCGGCTTCACCGTGCGGAAGATGTCAGTGATCTTGCCGTCGGGGCCGATCACGAAGGTTGTGCGCTCGTTGCCCATGTAGGTGCGGCCGTACATGGCTGTCCTCGACGGGATGAAAACACCTTGCTTATCTTCGGGTCCCACCCGAAGGTCGCCTTGAGAGACTGCATGGAGACCGCGCCGGTCAGCACAGCATTCGCATCAACGACCAGTGGGGCATCTGCTTTCGGTGGACGCCCGCCGGACCTGAGGATGTTGAAATCGTTGACTATCACCGAGCAATTCGAGAGATCACATGAGCAACAACGCGATCATCCCCCCAATCCACCCGGGCGAAATTCTCATGGAGGAGTACCTGAAGCCACTCGGCGTCACGCAGCACGAGCTCGCGGAATCCGTGGGCGTCCCGCCACGACGGATCAATGAGATCGTTCACGGCAAGCGACGCATCACGCCCGATACGGCACTTCGCTTGGCGCGTTATTTCAGCACGAGTGAGCGGCTCTGGCTGAACCTTCAGGACCGATACGACGTCGAGACTGAACGCGACCGCTCAAGCTCTCGATACGTGATGTATCCGCCCCCGGCTAGGATTGCGGGCCCTGTCGCCGCCGGGACGGAACACGCCACCGTCCCGAGTCCGCTGGTGAGGCACATCCTCGGTCTGCAGAATGGGTCGAAGGGCTAGAGGTCTTTACCCGAGAGCGCGGGTCCCTGTGAGCATCAATCACGGACCGACGGCGTTAGACGCGCCACTGGTAGGGGTGATCGCGGAGCGTTGTTCTGCTGCCGCCGCGGCTGGGTCTTTCCGAGCGGGTGTCTTGCGGTCCTCGTCGTCGTCGACGTCCGCCTCTCTGAACTCTTCCACGATCTGGCTGAAATGCTGCTCGGGGTTGACGACGCCCTCCGCCTGCATCGCTGCGACCAAAGTCGGATCGGGCCGATCGGTCACTGCCGTCATTCGGAGGACGACCATGGCGACAGCTACCACGCCGATCACGTCAAGCGCGAACGCCGCGGCGACAAACCACCAACTTCCCGTTGCGGCACTGACGATGATGCCGACGACAACCAGGATCGAGAATGCGCCGATCACCATCATCAGCCAGGCAGTACTGGGTCGCGAGAAGCGAGCGGATTCGCCAGCTCTCTCTCCCTTGCTCGGATGGCTGCGGTTCTTCGGCACCCTGACTTCGCTTACGCCGACGACATCTTGAACTTCTTCTGTGAGCCTTGCGTTCGTGCTCTTACTCAGGCCGGGCTCGTCGACTATCACCTCGCGCGCCTCAAGTTCCTGCTCCGAATGCGCGGCCTTATTCCGTTCGGATGTCTCATGCATGCTTATCAGCTCCTTTGAGCGACGAGATTCAGCGGTCTTACGGTCGCCTCGGTGTAGCGCGGAGGATCAGGTTTTGAGGACCCCGGACTCGGCGATCCGGGCGAGTCTGCGCAATGACTCGACGTTACGCAGGTGAACGATCCAGTCGGTCAGCGGATTGATGGCGATGCGAGAAAGCTTGTCGCCCGCGTTCTCGGTCATCGTCACCGCAGTAGCGCCGGCTCGCGGTTCCAAAAGCATCGTTACAACTGCGGTTCCGAAAGGTCGTACTCGCGCGTGGAGAACGAGCTTCTCTCCGGGTTTGCATTCCAGCACCTCAGTGTGGTCGTTGAGCTTGATCGGCCCGACCCCGACGCGGTGGTGTAGCCGCGTGCCGACCGCAGGCCAGGCCCGATCGGCGTCTCGGACCTTGTGAGCCCCGACGACCCAATCGGCGTAGGTGCCTGCCTCGGAAAGCACATCGAAAACTCGCGCCGCGTCGGCTCTTATGAGTCTGTGGTTCTCGGCCATCGCCTTGTAACACATACCCCCACGACTGCGTCGCCAAGCCAAAATGGGAGCATGATCTTGGAGGCGGAAAACGTCGGCAGCGGCTGGGCAGGGCGTGCTCGTTCACGCCTATCTGTACCAAGGTCGCGTCGATTAGCGGGACGAGGGGGCGGCTGCGGCCGGGTCCAAGTCGCTTTCAGTTCCAACCCCTGAGTGGGCGCGGGCCCCTGCGGTGCCCTGCTCGCCCCGACGCTGCGCGGCCGTCGGAAGGGTTGTGAACACGGGCAGGTATCAGGTCCTTCCGGGCGGCCTGCGCTTGCTCTCTTGTTTCCTTCAGTGGAGGTCGCTCAATCACTGGGATGCGCGCTACCGCCCCCTCGTCCCAAGGTTTCAGGTAGTGGCCTGATGGTGTGGTCGGTGGCCCCGTCCGCCTCGACTCAACTGCAGCCAGTACGGCGTACGCCATTTCCCCGAGGGCCCAGCGACTCGGTGCGTCCCAGTTGGCACTCGGCGAGCGCGTCAAGGCCGCACGTACGAAGGCTGTCGATGAGTACGGCAATCTCGACGCCGTAGCCGACCGGGAACGACAGCGACTCGAATATAGCCCGCGCCACATCGCATCGCCTTTCCCGAGCGCTGGCCCGAGTTCGCTCATGATCCTGTCCTGCTGGATCACCCGAGATCCGGCCCGTCGCGCTCGCGCTGCTGTCCCATCGCCTGAGGCAGCATCTATGACGACGAGGTCGTCACCCAACCCGGCGTCGAGTGACGGACCGACTGTCGTCGATGATGTCGGCGATGGTGGCAGCGCACTCCCGAGCCGGGATCAGCACCGTTACGGCTCGATCACCGTTCCATCCCCGGAGCGTCTTAATTTAAGCGAGAAATCACTTGCCACGTAGCGCCGGCGTTGAGACCAGGCGGCCACGAACCGATCGATGATGTCGGCATCGCCCCCAGGGCTAAGTTCGTGGGCAGCCTGACGACCGGGCCGATACATCTCGCTTGGGTTTCTTCTAACTGGTTCACAGACTCCGTTTGCGTATCCATATTCATGGCCCCTGAAACGCGCTTGTGCCGGCACAGGTTCCGTCGTGAGTAGACGATCTTCGAGCGCTCCGTTCTGGGCCACAGGGACGTTCTCACGGGAGCCTTCTTGCGCGCTTGTGAGAGCGTTCTACAGCCGGCTCTTTTCGTAGCCAGGCGCGCCGTGCGACTGCTAACCGCGTGTCGCTTGCTGAAGGCTGGTGGCGGCGAGGTGTTCGTGCAGGTGCTTGACCGAGTCGAAGACGACCGTTGCCCCGGCGTCCTTCAGTTCCTGCTCTGAGAAGCCGCCTGTGAGTACGGCGATGCATGGGATCTTCGCACGTGTAGCGGCCTTGCAGTCCCAGGTGCTGTCGCCGATCATGACTGACGCACCACCCCCTGCCCTGGCTCGAGCAGCGTTGACGATGTCGGGCTCGGGCTTGCTGGCCTTCACGTCCGCAGAAGTCGTATAGCCGTCGACAAAATCTCGCGCGTCGAGCAGGTCGATATAACGCTCGGCCTCCTCCTCTTTAGCTGAGCTGGCGAGGATGATCGGGTGTCCCGCTTTCTTGAGATCGCGCAGTAGCTCGTGCGCGCCCTGCATAGGCTCAACCTCGTCGATCATTTCTTGGTAGAGCGGTCCCTGGGCATCACGTAAAGCGTCGCCGAGTTCCTTCTCTACGCGCTCCCCCGCGAGTAGTTCGACGACGCGGTCGCTGCCGATTCCGATCGCTCGATGGATTCGCCAGATGGGCATCACCACCCCGTGCTGTCGAAACGCTCTGTACCACGCCAGAGCGTGTTGGTAGTTCGTGTCTACGAGCGTGCCGTCGATGTCGAAGATCGCGTTGAGCTCACTCATCAGTTGTTATCTCCAATCTCGATGGACGGCCGGATCAAAGAACGACTGGGAGCTCGATGAGCGTGCCGGCGAATTTGGGCGACGATGCTTTTGGCATGACGAGAATCGGGTTCCACGGGGTTGAGGTGGTCACGTTCCAGATCAGACTGACTGTCGTCCCAGCAGCCCCGTCCGGCGCGAAGCCTTGATGGCGGTGTCGCTCTCATTGAGGGGGCCAAGCGCGTATACCCGAGAATGAGCAGTCGTACGCTACGACGGTTGCACTGCGGCCGCTCGATCTCGTGAGACACATCGTCCCCGAGGTCAGGGGCGGGATGTCCAACACAACGTCCCGGGTCGACCACCTGTCTGGCGCGAGTACGCGCAGGTCGACTCCTTCGTTGGGTTGGGGCTCAAGACGTCAGAACTCCACGGACCTCTGTAGCGGTTCCAGGTCATTGCGTGCGGGTATGAGAACCGCGGCGCGTGAACAAGGCTGACTAAGACGTCCAGGCTGGCGGTGCTGACAGTTCCGCCGACTGCCCGCGTGGGAGTCGGGGCGCGACAGAGATTGTCGTTTAGATGGGCAGCGCCCCCCTCTGGCCACGCGGGAGATCCAGAGCGTCAAACCTACTCCAAGGAGTTTTGAGGTTGCGCAGAGAATGTGGCCGTTTACCAGTCGCGAGCATCGGGACAGACGCGGCACGCCAGCTACTTCGCGGGTGCCGCGGTCATGTGGCGCATGTCTTCTATCCGCCAGGAGCGAACCGAGACCGTGTAATCGCGCGTCCGATCGCTGTGATCCGATGAGCCAGATCGAAGCGAGGCCCGGCAGTCCCTTCCCCCAGGGCGCAGATTGGGACGGAGACGGGACGAACTTTTCGCTGTTCTCGGAGAACGCCAAGCGCGTGGAGCTCTGTTTGTTCGACGACGAAGGCGTCGAACAGCGAGTCGCGGTCACCGACTGCACGGCGAACCAGTGGCACGTATACCTGCCCGGCGTAGGCCCAGGGCAACGCTACGGCTACCGCAGGGCATGCCGACTCAATGGGCCACCAACACCACCACCTCGCGGTTGGGGCAAGCCACCAGCGATCACGCATCGCTCGCCGAACCCCTGCGCAAACTCGTCAAAGCCCGCAAGCACACCCTCGGATCCCGCCCCTCGAGGCGCGGGGACATTGCGCTGCCAGGCGATCAGTCTTCTTCGAAAGGGTCCTCATCCTTTGCAAGAGCTAGGGAGTGCTCGCGGATCTGCTCCACGTGTTCTTTTTGCAGCGGGACATACCGCTCGACTAGCCGGGCGATGTCTGTGTCGTTGGCCTTCTTGTTGAGGGTGGCGAGGATCTCCCAATGTGCAAGCTCGCCGGCCTCGGCCATGCTTAGAAACTCGAGACCATCCAGGGCCTCGGCGTCTTCAAGGTATGTCTTCATGAATGTCTCGAGGTCCGTCTTGGTGTCGCGCGCCTTCTCGACGATTGCCGTCTTCTTGCCCTCACGGTTGTCCGCGACCAACACGCACTCCTGCTCAACCGTTGCGGAGTCCTCGGTCAACTTTTCGAGCATGGCTACGAGCTCGTCCACATCCTCGTGTCGCGCGAGAGTTGTAACTCGCTTTGCCGCGACTTGCGCTGCCTGCGCCAAACCGATCACTTCGGCCAGCTTCTCGTCGAGGTGCGTCAATTCAGCCATCTCAATCCTCCGGTAGGTATCTCCGACAGGCAGCACCTACCCGCAATCGCTAGATAAGCGACCTGTATCTCCTAGGAGACGCCGACTAGAGTGGGCGCGGACATCTGAAGTGGCCCCAGTGTGGACGCTTGAAGTGGCCCCACCTCCGTCCGACTCGCGGTCGACCGTTCGAGGCTCATCGAGCTCGGACGGAAGGCGGCGGAAGGGATGGGTTCACGCATGGAGTAGTCCGAGCAGATCAGACGGGATCGCGATCGGGACGGGCTCTCGACGCGGGCGTTGGCGGTCAAGCACGGCGTGCATCGACGGGCTGTGCGGCAGGCGCTCGCGTCGCCGGTTCCGCCGGTCAAGCGGCAGCCGGAGCATCGCCCGTCACCGAAGCTCGGCGCGTATCACGCGCTGATCGACGCGTGGCTTGAGGCCGACCGGGACGCGCCGCGCAAGCAGCGTCAGACGGCCAGGCGGGTGTGGCAGCGCCTCGTCGAGGAACACGACGCTGTGGTTTCCGAGCGCCAGGTCTCCCGGTATGTCCGTGATCGCCGTCGGGAGGTGGGTGACATCGACGAGGCGTTCGTGCCGCAGCATCACCCGCCTGGGTGAGGAGGCGGAGGTTGATTGGGGCGAGGCGGTCGTCACGATCGACGGTGAGCAGGTCCGCGTGCATGTGTTTCAGTTGCGGCTGTGTCACTCCGGCGCAGCGTTCGCTGGTGCGTTCCTGAGAGAGACGCAGCAGGCGTTCCTGGAGGCGCACGCCGACGCGTTCGAGTGGCTTGGTGGCGTGCGGGCCTGGTCCGCTACGACAACCTGACCTCCGCGGTGAAGCAGGTGCTGCGCGGCCGTCAACGAGTCGAAACGGACCGGTTCATCGGCTTGCGGTCGCATTACATGTTCGAGTCTCAGTTCACCCTCGTCGGCCTTCGAGGCGCGCACGAGAAGGGCGGGATCGAGGGCGAGATCGGGAGGTTCCGCCGCCGGCATCTCGTGCCGATCCCGGACGTGGCGACTCGCGGAACTGAACGCTCGCCTGTTGGCTGGTTGCGAGACGGACCTCGCTCGGCAGATCACCGGCCGGCGCGGGACGGTCGGCGCGGCACTCGCGCGCGAGCGGCCGCTGCTGCGCGCGCTGCCCACGGACCGCGCGCAGACGAGTGAGCACACCAACCCGCGGGTGGATGCGAAGGCGATGGTCACGGTCCGTCAGAACCGGTACTCGGTCCCGGTCGGCCTGGTCGGGCTGCGCGTCAGCGCGGAGATCGGCGCCAGGCAGATCGTCGTGTCGCACGATGGAAGCCGGTCGCGCACCATGACAGGCTGGCGGGCCGATTCGGGGTCGCGGCAGAGCTTGATCACTACCTCGATCTGCTGGTCCACAAGCCCGGCGCGCTCGCCGGGTCCGTGGCCCTGCATCAGCAACGAGCGCAAGGGCGTTGGCCGGATTGCTTCGACGAACTGTGGGCGGCGCTGACCGGCCGTTACGGACCCTCGGAGGCTGCTCGGCAGATGGTCGACGTGCTGCTGCTGGCACGCGAGCACGGCCCCGCGCACCTCGAGCTCGCCGTCCGCGGCGCGCTGACCGCGGGCGCGATCGACGGCCGCGCGGTCGGCGTGCTCGCCCGCCGCGTGGAGCGGCCGCCCGCGGCGGTGATCGACGACCTCCCCGACCGACTGCTCAGCCTCGGCTCGCCGGAGCCGACGCTCGATCAATACGACCAACTCCTGATCATCGGAGCGGGACGATGACCCTCCCGGCGCAGGTCCAAGCGATGGAGGCGCTGATCGACGCGCACGCCGTCGAGCTGAAGCTCCCGACACTCCGCCGCCGGTTCCGCGCTCTGGCGGAGGAAGCGACCCGCGACCAACAGACACCGACCGCGTATTTGGCGGCGTTGTTGGAGGCGGAGGTGAACGAGCGGGCGGAGCGCCGCGAACGCCGGCGGCTGATCGATGCCCGGTTCCCGCTGATCAAACGACTGGAGGAGTTCCGCTTCGAGGACAACCCGAAGGTTCCGCAGGCCACGATCGCCGCGCTCGCACACGGCACCTGGATCGATGACCGCGAGTCGATCATCCTGCTCGGCGACAGCGGCACGGGCAAGACACATTTAGCGATCGCGCTCGCTCTCCTGGCGTGCCAGCAAGGCCGACGCGTCAGGTTCACCACCCTCGCCGCGTTGGCGAACGAGCTGCAGGCCGCCGAGACCCAGCGGGAGCTTGGACGGGTGATCGCCCGCTACGCCCGGATCGAGCTTGTCTGCCTCGACGAACTCGGCTATTGGCGTTGCCCGCCGGCGCGGCGGAGCTCGTGTTCCAGGTCATCAGCGAACGCAACGAGCGCGCGTCGATGATCGTCACGACGAACCTCCCGTTCGGCGAGTGGACGAAGGTGTTCCCCGACGCGCGGCTCGCGAAAGCAGTCGTCGACCGGCTCACCCACCGCGCGCACATCATCGACACCGGCAACGAGAGCTGGCGCTTCCGACACGGACTCGCGCGCGGCAAGAAAGGCACCTGACCCCCCCGGCCAGACGCCGCACGCGCCGATCGCCGCTGCGCCGATCGCTACGCGCTCGGCTCCGCGACGACCGGCACAACTCGCTAACCAAGCCACGATCAGGGAACATCAATACCAACAACAACAGACGGCAGGTGGAGCCACTTCAAGCGTCCACGGCGGGGCCAGCGCAAACGTCCACGACGAGACTAGAGCTTCGTGGTGCCCGAGCCGATTCGACAAGCATGGTCGTCACTGACCGGATACCGGTCACGGTGCGGCAACTGCTCAGCGCCGGCGCATTGCGGACGCTGTTTCAACCTATCGTGGATCTTGATGCTGACGGTGCGGTCGTTGGCTATGAAGCGCTCGCTCGCGGCCCGGTCGGCTCCAAGCTCGAGATGCCGGCGTCTCTTTTCCCAGCGGTCGCCGCAGAAGAACTCGCGGGCGAATTAGACCGTGCCTGCAGGATTCGCGCCATCCAGGATGCGCTCGACGCCGGGATGGGCAAAGAGCGATATCTGTTCGTGAATGCCGAGCCCGCGTGGCTGGAGGGCGACGCGGTGCTCGACGAGTTGTCAGAGACGAGCCTCGGTGACATCTCACTCGTCGTCGAGCTCACAGAGCGTGCGCTCGCGGCCAGCCCACGCGACGTCTTGGAAGCGGTCCGGTGGTTGCGCCAACGCGGATGCAGGATCGCGCTGGATGACGTCGGCGTCGATCGCCGCTCGCTGGCGCTGATGCCGTTCCTGTCACCAGATGTGATCAAGCTGGATCGCAGCATCACCCAATCTGAGAAGTTCGACCCTCATCACGCTCATGTGGTGAATGCCGTGGGCGCAGAGGCGGAGCGATCAGGTGCCATCATCCTCGCGGAGGGGATCGAGACCCAGCAGCATCTCACGCGCGCGCGGGCCATGGGCGCACGCCTCGGACAGGGCTGGCTGTATGGCAGGCCGGAGCCACTTACGAGCGAAGCATCGCTCACGCACCGAAGGTCGAAATCGGCTGGCGGCCTCTCGTAAACGAAACGAGCGGCACGCCGTATGAGCTAATCGCCGACTCCCGTGCGCTTAGACGCGGCGACAAGCGTCTTCTGCTGTCGCTTTCGCGGCAGCTCGAGCGTCAGGTTCAAACCCTCGAGAGTGAGGTGGTTCTGCTCGCCACGTTCCAGAACGCCGCGTTCTTCACCCCCGTTACCCGAGGCCGCTACGAAGAGATCGCGTCACGGGCGGCACTCGTCGGAGCAGTGGGCACGGGGCTCTCACCGGAGCCCGCCAATCAGGTTCGCGGCGCGAGCATCGGCAGCGACGGTCCGCTCGTCGGTGAGTGGGATGCCATTGTCGTCGCCCCTCACTTCGCCGGGGCTTTTGTCGCGCGCGACCTGGGCGACACCGGCCCTGACATGGACCGACGGTTTGACTTTTTCGTGACCTACGACCGCTCGCTGGTCGTCTCCGCCGCGCAAGCGCTACTTCGTCGCGTTATCCGCAACGGCTAGCACTTCGGCTGAGGCCTGCCCGGAGCCGCATGCACGATGCGCGACAGGTCTGGGGCGCGGCAACTTCGGTTCTCCACGGTCGAATTCGTCGGTCCGCAAGCAATGCCCTGGCGGCCGAACGGCCGCCCATTCCCTGCACGGACCCGCCCGGATGAACGGATGCTCCGCTGAGGTAAAGGCCGTGCAGAGGTGTTCTGTGCCGGCAGAGCTCCGGGGCCGGACGGAAGATCAGTTGCTGGTCAAGCTCAAGCGATCCACCGCCAAGGTCACCGCCGACCAAACTCGGATTCGAGGCTTCTGTCTGCGCCGGGTTACGGATCGAGCGGGCCAGCACTGTGCTCTTGAATCCTGGGGCGAACCGCTCCAGCTGTGATTCGATGCGGTCCGCGATTTCGTCATCAGCGCATTCGTACCGTGCCGGTATGTGCGCGTAGCAGTACAGGGTGTGCTGACCATGGGGCGCTCGGGTTTTATCCGTCAGGCTTTGCTGTCCAATCACGAGGGCGGGACGTACGGGGACCTCCCCGCGCTCCCCAGCCTGAGCGGCAGCCGAGAGATCTCGCAACTCACCGGCCACGTGCACAACAGCCGATTCGCGTGCTTCAGTGGCGGTCCATGGGACCTTCGCGCTCAGCGCGTAGTCGAGCTTGAAGGCGGCAGTTCCGTAGCGCCATATGCGCAGGCGTCGCAACAGCCGATCCGGTAGCGCCTCAGCGGGAAGCATTTTTGCCAGCGGGCGTGCACTGATCGTCGTCACAACTGCTCGCGCGGCGATCTCCTCGCCCGTCCCCAGCGAGACACCAGCCACCCGGCGGTCCCGCACAATGATCTGTGCCACCGGAGCACAGCAGCGGACTCTCACGCCTTCTCGCTCCGCGACTCTCAGTAGCGCCTCGATTATCTGAGCCTGCCCGCCGGCCGGGAACGGCCACCCATGCGTGTGACCTAGCAGCTGCAACAGGAAACCGAACGCGCCGCTGCCGGCGGCAGATGGAGGAAGACCGGAGTGCTGCGCTGAAGCCGCCAACCAGGCAGTCGGTCGTGACGCTCCCTCGAACACATCGGTACCGAATGCCTCAATCGAGCCGGTCATGCGGCGAGCCAGCAGGAGCGTCTCCCGTCGGAGTCTCGCCACCAGCTCCAGTCCGGCGCGAGAGGGTGATATCGGTCCCAACACGTTTTCAACGATGAGCGCGGCTAGCGGCTTGTAGCGGTCGATTAGCTCTCGCCATGCGGCGCCGGCGCCTTGGTGCGCCTGCTCGAGCGAAGCAACCGTGGTGTCGAGGTCGCGGTGCAGCCCGATTGCAGTCCCGTCGAGGAATGGGTGAGCCATGATCGCGTCGGGGTTGATCCACCGCAGCCCTTCGGCCTCGAGTTCGAGCTCGCGCATTGCCGGAGACGCAACGGTCATCGGATTGAACGCCGCGCAGTGATCGTGAAGGAATCCTGGCAACGTGACCTCGCCACTTGATGACGCGCCCCCAGGATGGGAAGCGTGTTCGAGAACCGTGACGTCCATGCCCGCCCGAGCGAGGTTGATCGCGCACACCAGCCCGTTCGATCCCGCGCCAACCACCAGCACCCGCTTGTCCGAGCTCATCAGATGCACAGCAGCTGCCTACAGTGCGCCTGTGAGCGCGCTTGTCTTTTCTTCAAGGGAGATGAGTGTCTCGTCGAACGCATCCGCGAACTCGTGCGATATCACGGGTTGAAGACCACCTTGATCATTCCATCCTGCTTCTTCTGGAACTTCTCATACGCTGAGGGGGCCTCCGATAGGGGCAGGTGATGGGTGGCAAACGACTCGACGCCGAGCGGGTCATCATCGGTGAGGAGCGGTAGAAGGTCGGGGATCCAGCGCTTGACGTTGGCCTGCCCCTGCCTGATCTGAATCTGCTTGTCGAACAGCTGCAGAGTCGGAAGCGGATCCGCAGCACCGCCGTAGACGCCGCTGAGCGAGATGGTGCCTCCACGGCGCACTATCTCGATCGCGGATCTCAGTGCCGCGAGTTTCGAGACCCCGGCGGTTTCCATCATCTTCTGTGCAACAGCGTCGGGCAGCATCCCGGCGAGCTTGTGAGCCACACCGGCCGCCGGCGAGCCATGCGCTTCCATCCCGACCGCGTCGATCACAGCGTCCGGGCCGCGACCCGCGGTCATCTCACGAATCTGGCCGGCCAAATCGTCTTGCTCACCAAGGTCGAGCACCTCGATCCCGCGGCCGCGCACACGCGAGAGCCGCTCAGGGACGAGGTCGACCCCGATCACACGATGGCCGAGATGTTGCGCGATACGGGCGGCCATGTCGCCGATCGGGCCCAGGCCGAGCACGACGAGAGAACCACCGTCAGGCACATCGGCGTACCGAACCCCCTGCCACGCGGTAGGCAACACATCGGAGAGGAACACAAAACGGTCATCCGGCGGCCCCTCTGGCACTTTGATCGGTAAAAAGTTGCCGAACGGGACCCTCAGGAACTCGGCCTGTCCACCCGGCACCTGGCCGTAGAGCTTGGTGTAGCCGAATAGCGAGGCGCCAGTCCCGTACTCATGAACCTGGGTCGTCTCGCACTGCGAATGCAGTCCGTGCCCGCACATCCAACAATCACCACACGAGACGTTGAACGGAATCACGACCCGGTCTCCGACCTTCAGCTCGGTAACACCAGCCCCAATCTCTTCAACGATTCCCATCGGTTCGTGCCCGAGCACGTCCCCCGCGTCGAGGTACGGTGCGAGCACGGTGTAAAGGTGTAGGTCCGAGCCGCAAAGGCCAGTGGACGTGATCCGCACAATGATGTCCGTCGGATCCTGAATCTTGGGGTCGGGTACTTCGTCTACACGGACGTCGCTGACGCCCTGCCACGTGAGAGCTTTCATTACCGCCCCCTACCCCGTGAGGCATCGTCCCACCGCTCGGGCGCCGTCAACTCGACCTGGACGAATCGTCAGTGCCCGTCGGCACCGGTATATCTTCAGCCGCGGGGGGCTGAGCTGCCTGCCCGTCGCGTCAGCCTGCTGATCGCATACACCGACGAACAACACCTCTCAATAATCGGCCTTGCCAAGCCGCTTTTCCCTGCTAGGGTGGCCCCCGCTTCGCCCCGCCTGGGACACCGCGGACTAGGAGGGCGGCTCACGATCGAACGAGGGAATGCCTGAGATCGGCACGGTCGCAGGCAGGACCATTTCTCTTTCAAGGGGTGATGATCTGGCGCCTACATTCGACAGAGAGAGCCTCGACGGACACGGTGCGGTTACCCTCGAGCGCGACCCTGAGGGCGTTAGTGTCAGGGTTGTGGGGGAACTGGACATTTCGACCGTTCGGAACTCGAGCGCGTGCTCCACGAGATCACCGTTGCTCAAGATGACCGCCTGCGGCTCGATCTAGACGGCGTGGAATTCATCGACAGCACCGGCCTCGCCGCGGTCATTCGTGTGAGCTACAACGGACGGTAAGTCGGTAGCGCTGCCGGAGCCGCTTACGCGTCCCATTGCGTCCAGAGCCGCGCAAGCCAAGGACGAAGGTCCGCTGGTCAGCGCCCATCAGGTGGTGCTATCTGACGCACAAGATCATCGCGGTAGCGACCCGCCCGCCGACTTTGCTTAGACGCGCGCCGTGCAGCCCTCTGACCAGGCCGAACGCTGGTAGCCAGCAGGCGTCGCCACTCGTGAACGGCGTCAGGCGCCCGGGAACATTGCTCAGACGGTTATGCCGGGCCGCTATGTGGTGTTCGTTGTGCGTGGCTCGGCATGGTCGCCGTGGCGGTGCGCTGGCCGGCAGCGCGAGACGCTCTCACCGCCACGGCGCAGTGCCTGGCAGATCGGCTCGATGCCGAAACAATCCCGGTTGTCAACCCTTCTGGCTCTGCCAATAGGACGTTGGTCAGGATTGTCAACTCCAGCGCAGAAACAGAGCGAAACCCTTCGCGCGGGAGAGGATCCTATTGCTGCTCGAGCTTGAATCCCAGCCGCATCTCGACTTGAAAGTGGGCGATCTCGTCACCCTCGATGTGACCGCGGATGCTGCCTACCTCGATCCAATCAAGCCCTCGGACAGTCTTTGAGGCTCTTGCCACCCCGGAACGCATTGCCTCAGTGACGCCGTCGGGAGAGGTCCCGGCGATCTCAATGATCTTGTAGGTGTCGGACTCAGCCATCTATGCCCTCTTTTCGTGGTTGTACGTCGTGGTATTACCCGTAGAAGCCCGATCGCGTACCGACAAGAAGGTCGGCATCCACTCTGGGCCGACTCGGCCTGCTCGTGAGCGCCGTAGCGATTGCGTTCGCGGATGAGCCGAAAGCGCACGGCGGTTCCTACAGCGACCGAGCGCTGGTGAGGGACCTCCTCGTGGCGCGAGGAGCGGGTCTCACGAGGACCTAGCGGGCGAGACCTCGTTTCCGTTGGCACGGGCATCGGCTGCCCTCCTGGTTCTAACCCGAACCGGTCCTCGAAGCCGTGGCCGGAGCACTGAGTACGGAGCCTGCTGTGAGTACGGCCCGCTTCGTGAGCCGGACACATACAGCCACGACGTCTTGGGCCTTATACACGCGCGAGAACGAAACCAAGTCTCAACCGCCACGCGGGCGCGCACCTCCTCTTGCCAATACCGACGGACCGCTTGATATCGGACTTGACCTGAATTTGGTGAATAAGGGGTTTCTTGACTGGAGATAGATAGGCGAAACGGCTGGCATGCACCGCCGCGGACACCCATGGAAGAGGAGGAGACCAACATGATCCAACGTGAATCTCGACCGCAACGGCGCCCGACGGCAGCGCTGCTCGCCGCCGGCGTGCTGTTGGCCGGTGGCGGCCTGGCCGACGCGAGCTCCTCCAGCGCGATGACCGCGAAGGCCGCCGGAGTGGCGGCCAAATCGCCAGCCCAGATCATCACGGCCGCACAGTCTGCGTTGCGCTCCGCTCACGGATACGTCATGACCGGCAACATGACTCAGGCCAAGCAGAAACTAAAGCTCCGAGTGACCTACGGCGGCTCTTCGAAGCTCGAGATGCAGATGAGCGAGGGGACCGGCACGGCGGCGATCATCGCCGTCCCCGGCGCCGCATACATCAAAGCCAGCAAGGCCTATTGGCAAGCCCAGGGCGGCGGCTCCATCCTGCGTTACGCAAACCGCTGGATCGAGCTTCCCGCCAGCTACAGCAACAAGTTCATCAAGCAGCTGGGGCACTTCAATCCAGGCACCCTGGCCAGGTGCCTGGGCGAGGATCACGGAAAGCTCAGCACGGCCGGTACCACAACTGTCAGCGGCAAGCGGTCCGTGGTCATCCGCGACGCCGGGGGCGTACCCGGCAGCAACCCCGGCACCCTCGACATCGCAGCAACCAGCCCGGCCTACCCCCTCCGTGTCACTGCAACCGGCCCGACCCGCAAGGGCGGCAAGGTCGACGTCTGCAACGACGGCAAAGGCAGCAACCTCGAAGGCACCCTCAACCTCAGCCGCTTCAACCACCCACCGAGCATCAAGGCGCCCACCAACCCGGTCAAGATCAGCAGCACCACGACCACGGGCTGACCCGGCAGAAACGCCAACGACGAACCCGAACGCGGCGCCCAACATTAACCGCGCCTAGCGGCGGGGCCGGGACCTCCGAGAATCCCGGCCCCCTGCGGGCCTCCCGGGCCTCGCGTTGCTTACGCCGCCAACGCCGCGAGCACCTTCTGGTCGTGCTCCGCTGGCTTCACCTTGCGGAAGATGTGCAGTGATCTTGCCGTCGGGGCCGATCACGAAGGTTGTGCGCTCGTTGCCCATGTAGGTGCGGCCGTACATCGACTTCTCGACCCAGACGCCGTAGGACTCGGCCACCTTGTGGTCCTCGTCGGAGAGCAGCGTGAAGCCGAGGTCGAACTTGTCGGCGAACTTGGCGATCGGCTTGACCGGATCGGGAGAGACGCCGAGCACGACGGCGCCGAGCTTCGCGTAGTCCGCACGGTGGTCGCGCACGCCACAGGCTTGGGTCGTGCACCCGGGCGTGTTCGCCTTGGGGTAGAAGTACAGAACCACCGGCTTGCCGCGCAGCTCTGAGAGCGCGACCGGTTTCCCGTCCTGGTCGGGAAGCGTGAACTCCGGCGCAGCATCGCCGATCTCAAGTGTCATGGGCGGATCGTAATGCACCCTGTCGGTCGCGGGCAGGCCAGCTGGGGAAGGAATCCGTGCCGGATCGCGTCTGAGAGGAGGACGGCCCCATTCCGATCTGACAGGAGATCCGCAGATGTCGAGAGCAATGCGAACAGTGGCCGGAGGAATCGCCATTGGAGTCATCGCCGCAGGCACGTCCTTCGCAGCATCCCCGCACGGCAGCGACACCACAAAGCCATTCCTCCAGTCGCTCAGCACGATCAAGACGATCGGCACCACGGTGCCGCCGAACGGAGACGTGAACCCGTACGGCATCGCGATCGTGGGGCAGAGCGCAGGCTCGCTGGTCGCCGGGAGCTACCTGGTGAGCAACTTCAACGCCAAGTCCAACGATCAGGGAACCGGCACCACGGTCGTGCAGATCTCACCAGCAGGGAAGCTCACGGTCTTCGCACAGATCAGCGCAGCTTCGCTCCCGGGGAAGTGTCCCGGCGGCGTCGGTCTGACCACCGCGCTCGGCATCGTCCCCGGCGGCTACGTCGTGGTGGGCAGCCTCCCGACCAGCAACGGCCAGTCGGCGACCGCCAAGTACGGCTGCCTGATCGTGCTCAACAGTCGTGGCAAGGCGGTTGAAACGATCGCCGGACCGAACATCCAAGGGCCCTGGGACATGGCAACGGTCAGCCACGGCTCGACCACGACGCTGTTCGTCAGCAATGTGCTGAACGGTGGCGCGGCCAAGGGCCGTCACACGATCGACAACTCAACCGTCGTGCGCATCCGGCTGCACACCGCCGGTGGCGTGCCGAAGGTCCAGAGCGAGGCGGTTGTGGCCGACGACATTCCGTGGCGTGACGACAAGGCGGCACTGGCGATTGGACCCACGGGCGCCGCACTCGCGTCCAACGGCACGCTCTACGTCGCCGACACCCTGGAGAACCGGATCATCGCGGTTCCCTCGGCGATGACCCGCAACACAGCGCTGCCCGACCACGGGATCACACTGTCGGCGGGAGGAAAACTGAACCAGCCTCTGGGGCTCGAGCTCGCACCCAACGGCGACATCATCACGACCAATGCCGGCAACGGCAACATCGTCGAGACGACGCCGTCCGGCAACCAGGTCGCGACTCTCGCCGGCGACGCAAAGTCCGGCGCGGGTTCCCTGTTCGGGCTGGCTGTCACCCCCAACGGCAAGAGCCTGATCTACGTCGACGACGGTCTGAACACGCTGCGCCTGCTCCACTAGGAGACCACTCCCCTGGGGCCAGCTCAAGGCCCCGGGGGAGCCTCTCGACCTACGGGAGGCTTTCGATGATCCGCATCAGCTCGTCACGCCGGTAACCGTGACTGCGGCCGAGCGCGACCAGCTCGCGGGCCTTCTCGAGCACCGCCGCGCGCTCGGGTGTGCCGGCCACGCTGACGCCCCGTCCACGACGGAACTCGAGCAGCCCCTCGTCGCGCAGGAGACGCAGCGCGCGCAGCACGGTGTTCGTGTTGACGCCCAGCTCAGCTGCAAGGTCACGCGCGGGTGGCAGCCGTTCCCCGGGCTTGGCTTCACCGTCGAGGATCGCGCGGCGAATCTCACCGGCCACCTGCTCGAACACAGACGTCGACTCAGACCTATCGACCTTCAAGATCATTCCTTCCGATGAGACCAGAGTAGCTAGCACCATCAACAGCGGTCAAGCCAAGGTCATATCGCGCCATCTGCGTGGGCCTACTTCAGGAGCCGGCTGAGGCGGCGGTCCTTGAGAACCTTGCCCTCGGTCTGGCAGACGGGGCAGTAACACATCACGTAGTCCTCGTAGAAGACAGCCTCGATCGTGGTGCCGCAGCGTGGGCAGGGCTCACCGTTGTGGCGATGCACCGTGAGCGGCAGCGGCAGCTTGTCCGGGAGCGGCAGCGCCAGCGTCTGCTCGTAGAAGGAGATTGCGCCATCGAGACGATCGTGGATCGCCTCACGCAGCGCGGCGGCATCGTCGTCGGTCAGATCCGCGCCGCGTTTGAACGGCGACAGCCGCGCGGTGTGCAGGATCTCATCGACCCACGACCTCCCGATCCCGGCGATGACGTGCTGGTCACGCAGCAGCGCATACAACGGCCGCGGCTGATCGAGCAGCTTGCGCAGCGCCTGCGCATCGGGCGTGTCCGGCCACGCTTCGGGGCCGAGCGCGGCAAGCGTCTCCTCCGCGTCGACGTCTTGGCGGCGTAGCAGCTTGACCCAGGCACGCTGCTTGGTCCCGAACTCCCGCAGCCGCAGCTCGCGTTCACCCCCAGCCAGGCGCAACAGCACCCGCGAGGTCTTGTCCCGCAGCGACGCACGCTTGTCGAACAACTGCAGGCGGCCGGCCGACATCAGATGCACCAGCAGCGTGTACTCCTCCGGCGGTCCCGCTGGACCGCCGGCGTCCTCGGCGCTCGCCCCGGGACCGTCCAGGTCGATCAGGAACAGCTTCCCCCGCCGCCGGATCCCGGCGATACGAGTACCGGCCAAGGCGTGCAGCGGCGGATCGAAGGTCTTCACCGCGTTGATCCCAGGGGCCAGCGCCGACTCGATCTCGGCGCCGGATACGGCCGCACCGATCAGTCGGGCGGTTATCTCGACCTCAGGTAGTTCAGGCACTTCGACTCAGGGTATAGAGCCATCGCGCTCACACACCGCTCACGAGATCGACGCGAACTACGATGCGATTCCTAACTGGCCTTAATCACCTTTCAACTGATTGGGAGGAAGCTCGCTTCCATGAGTGAAATTCTCGCCATCGTCGATGAGACAGACACTGACGAGCAGCTTGTCGAAGAGATCGCCCTCCGCCATCCGCATCGCGTGACCGTGCTCCTGGAAGAGGGCACCGCCGACGCGCAGCTGGACGACAGCCCGCGCGGCCGCGCGCTGAGCGATCGACTCGCGAGTCTGCTCGCGGCAATCGAGCAGCGGACCGGTGCTGTGGTCGTGGGTCTTGCAGGGAGCCGCGAGCAGTTGCGCGGCTGGCGCTTCGACCGGATCGTCGGAGCACAGGGACCGATTCCCGCGCTCTGAAACCACCTAGAGGCCGCCGGACGCGGCCGAGTCTTAAACAACTTGGGCCCCGGTCGGAAGACCGGGGCCCAACTGTTTGAGATCGATTTATTCGGTCGAGGCCTAGAGCCCGCTGATCAGGCTCTGGTCCTGCGAGACGATCTTCGCCGGCAGCGCGTAGAACTTCAGTGCCGCGCCGTACTTCTGGCCGGTGGTCACCGCCCAGGAGAGGAAGCTCTGCAGACCTGAGATCGACGACTCGCCCTTGTTCACGATCGCGTAGGTGTAGGTCGAGATCGGGTACGCGGTCTTGTACTTCTTGGACGGGTACTGGATCTCAACGCCACCTGCAGAGGTGAAGGCCGAGCCCTGTGCCGGGATCGACGAGTTGGACTTGGCAGCCTCTTCGATCGTGGCACCGTCGGCCTGCTCGAATTCGCCCGCGGCATTCTCGAGCGAAGCCGGGTAGATGCCGTGCTGGCTCAGCGCGTAGTAGGCCGAGACGTAGCCGATGGCGCCGGCGTTCTTGGAGACCTCGCCCGCGACGCCGTAGTTGCCGTTCTCGCCCTGTCCGACGGTGCCGGCGAAGGCGGTCGACGGAACGTCTGTCCGCGGCCAGACGCTCGGCGCCCCCTTGAACATGAAGTTCTGGAAGACGAACGAGTCGCCGGAGCCGTCCGAGCGGAAGACCGGCGTGATCTTCGGTGCCTTCTTCAGAACCTTGGAGTAGTCCTTGTTCAGCTTGAGGATCGCCGGGCTGCTCCACCTGGTGATCTTCCCCGTGTAGATCTCCGCGACGATCGTCGCGCTGAGCTTCAGGCCCGCGTGAAGGCCGGGGATGTTGTAGACGACGTCCGTCGCGCTGAGCGCCCAGGGGATCTCGACAGCATTGTGCGAGTCGCTGCTGTACTGGCTCGAGGTCATCGGCGCGTCGGAGGCGCCGATGTTCACCGACGGGCTCGACGCGCTGATGTCGGAGATACCGGCGCTCGAGCCACCGGCGGCCGGGCTGACCTTGGTCGTGGTGTAGACCGTGCTCCACTTGTAGACCAGCGGATATACGAGCGACGAGCCGGCCTCCGTAATGGCGGCGGACGCGCTCGCAACCGATGCGGTTGCCGCAATGCCCATGACGGCGGCACCCACGCAGATCATCCTCTTGAGATGCAAGGTGAGGTTCCTTTCGGACTAATAAGTAGTTTCAGGCTGAGTAGGTTGAGGCTCGCCGGTCGGAACGTGGCGAGTGGCGCGTGTCCGGCCGTCCACGCGTGTCGAGAAGCATGTGCGAGGCAACCCGCCCACTTGTTACTGAGCTGTTACCGAGATTTGGAAAGCTTGTGACGACCGGCGATGCTGGACGCCACATGGCTGGAAGCTTCTCTACGCTGCGCCGCCGGTGACCTCTTTAGCCACGACTGAGCCGAGCCCGATCGGGACCGCTCCGAACCAGAAGAGATCTCGGCTCGCCAAGACCGACCTCCGTGCAAACCGCGCTCTCAAATGGCTGGCACTGGCTGGGGGCCTGCTCGTCTTCCTGGTGCTGATCGCGATCGTCTATGAGGTGCTGAGCGGCGCCTCGATGGCGTTCAACAAGTTCGGCCTGGCATTCATCGTTCACAAGCCCTGGATCCCCGCCGCAAATGAGTTCGGTGGCTTCACCTTCATCTACGGCACGCTGGTCACCGGCTTCGGGAGCCTGATCCTGGCGACGATCCTCGGCGTGTCGATCGGCCTGTTCCTCGCATTGATGGCTCCCCGCCGGGTGTCCGCGGTGGTCGGGCCGCTGGTGGAGATGCTCGCCGCGATTCCGAGCGTCGTCGTCGGCCTGATCGGCATCTACCTGATCTGCCCGTTTCTCAAGTCCGACATCGAGCCGTGGGTGCACTCCGTCTTCGGCTGGATCCCGATCTTCGGCGAGCCGGGAACGGTCGGCAACTCGCTCTTCGCGGCGATCATCGTGCTGACGATCATGGTCGTGCCGATCATCGCCGCGCTCACGCGCGACCTCTTCCTGACCGTCCCCGGCGAACTGCGAGACGGCGCCGAAGCGCTCGGCTCGACTCGTTGGGAGATGATCCGCGGCGTCGTCCTGCCGACGACTCGATCCGGGATCACCGCGGCGTGCGTGCTCGGATTCGGCCGCGCCATCGGTGAGGCGATTGCGGTGGCCCAGGTCATCGGCGGTGTCCCGGCGGCACCGGTGAACCTCTTCGCGGGCGGCTATTCGCAGGCGTCGGTGATCGCCAACCAGTTCACTGGCGCCGTCAGTCACCTGCACACTTCCTCGTTGTTCTACCTCGCCGCGATCCTGCTGTTCATCGGCATCGTGACCAACCTGCTCGCACAGCGCATCTCGCGATTGGGAGCCCAGACAATATGAGCGCCGTCGCCGGCTCCGGCCAGATCCCCCCGGACCCGAACTACTCGCTGAAGGCCAGCGGCAACCTGCGGCGCCGGATCTTCGTCAGCAGGGCTTTTGTGACGGCGACGATCGCCGCGGCGGCGCTTGCCGTCGTCGTGCTGTTCATCCTCGTCTACTACGCCGCCTATCACGGCGTCAGCCAGTGGAGCGGGGCGTTCTTCACGTCGCAGCTCCCAGCCTATGGCGGTATCGGCGGCGGCGGCGGCATCGGACCGGCGATCGCGGGCACGGCCGAGGTCGTCCTGATCTCGACGGCCATTGCGTTCCCGGTGGGCGTATTGACGGCGATCTACCTTTCGGAGTACGCCAATCCGCGCGTCGGCAAGGTGGTTACGACCGCGCTCGAACAGATGGCGGGCCTGCCGACGATCATCTGCGGCGTCTTCATCTTCGGCCTGATCGTCAACCACAACGGGCAGTCGGGCCTGGCCGCCGCACTCGCGCTCGCGATCGTCCAGGTCCCGCTGATTGCCCGTGCGACTGTCGAGGCGATTCGGCGCGTCCCGGGGACCCTGCGGGAGGCCTCCGATGCGTTGGGCGTCGCCAACTGGCGCACCGTGCTGGGCGTGATCCTCCCGACCGCTGCCAACGGCATCGTCACCGCGACGATCCTGGCCATCGCACGCGCCGCCGGCGAGACGGCGCCGCCGTTGATCACCTCGAACGCGTTCGGGCAGGGGTACCAGCTCAATCCCCTCCACGCCATGCCCACCATCCCGGTTGTGGTCCTCAACCTGCTCAACTCGGGCGTCTCATCAGAGGTCAGCATGGCGTGGGGCGCCGCGTTCCTGCTGATGATCGTGATCTTGATCGTTAACATCGGCGCTCGTGTCTGGCTGCGCCGCGGCGAAAGGAAACGGGGACTGTGAGCATCAGCGAGTCTTCAGAAGGCACCCCTGACGAGGGCGGCACGCGCCTGCGGCTTCCGGACCGACCGGCGACCGAGGACCGCGCCCAGCAGGCCAGCCAGCCGGTTGGCGCGGGGAAGACCGTCTTCCGTTCTCGCGCGGTCTCCGTCAACTACGGTGAGAAGCGGGCACTCGAAGCCGTCTCGATGGAGATCGACGAGCATCAGGCGACCGCGTTCATCGGCCCGTCCGGGTGCGGGAAGAGCACGTTCCTACGCTGCCTCAACCGCATGAACGACTCGATCACCGGCTTCGGCCTCGGCGGCGAGTTGCTCTACCACGGACACGACCTCTACGGTCCGCAGGCCAACCGCGTCGAGGTCCGGCGCCGGATCGGCATGGTCTTTCAGAAGCCGAACCCGTTCCCCAAGTCGATCTACGACAACATCGCCTGGGCCGCGAAGAATCTGGGCATGAAGGATGACCTCGACGGGCGGGTCGAGCGCGCGCTGCGCAGCGCGGCTCTCTGGGATGAGGTCAAGGATCGCCTCAAGGCGAGCGCCCTCGGCCTCTCAGGCGGGCAGCAGCAGCGTCTCTGCATCGCCCGTGCGATCGCGATCGAGCCTGACGTCGTTCTGCTCGACGAGCCCGCGTCGGCACTCGACCCGATCGCCACGGCCGCGATCGAGGATCTGATCCACGCGCTCAAGTCCGAGTACACGATCGTGATCGTCACGCACAACATGCAGCAGGCCATGCGCGTTGCCGACAAGACCGCCTTCTTCAGCCTGGACGAGAGCCGTATCGGCACCCTGATCGAGTACGACCAGACCGACAAGCTGTTCTCACACCCGGCGGACAAGCGCACCGAGGCGTACATCACGGGCCAGTTCGGCTAGGTCCGCCACCCTGGTGTCGCTCACCGGGGTGATTTCGCACCACGTCCGTATCGCGCGGGCCGCGAACCGGCTCGAATCGACAAATCGGCACGTCCCCGAGACTTGCCTCCGAATCCGCGCGAGTTTGGGGACGCAACGGAAGCATCGGGAGCGCGGCTTCCGATTTGTCCGGTTTGGCACCCCCTCGCCTGACCGCGTGCTGCGGGCCGCTGACAAGCTGCTCAGCACAAGAAAAAAGGGGGGCGCGGCCTGCCGGCCGCGCCCCCCTTCAGGCAGGTTGTATCCGGATGCTGCTCGTTAGAGCTTGACCGACTTGCCAATGAGCGGCTGATCCCAGTTCGAGACCGAGGCAACGTTCGCGCCGGCCGAGATCGGCGCGACCTTGACCGTCTTGTTACCACGGACCGCCGCCTTGCCCTTGGCCGTCAGTACCACCTTGAACGAGCCCTTGGACTTCGGCTGCAGTCTGAACTTGGCGGCGCCGGCGAGCTTGCCGCCGACCGTCAGCTCGACCGTACCCGACGCCTTGTAGGCGCTCACATCGGCGATCGTGAGCTCTGCGCCCTTGCCGGTGGTGGTTGCCTTGGGGCCGATTGCGACCTTGCCCAGCGCCGGCGTCGAGAACGTTCCGTTGGGGCTCTGGTAGTAGAACGCGCCGGCGGTGTTGCCGTAGTAGTACTTACACGGGCCCTGATCCGCCGCGAGCGACTGACCGCCGTAGGTGACGACGGCGCCGGGCGCGGTTAAGGACTCGAGCGTCGGATCAAGTGCGATCGCGGCATTCGGATAGCACTTGTAGCTGTTGTTGGCCGGGTTTCCGTTTGCGTCCTTGTTTGCGGTCCAGGCCGAGACGTTGATGTTGCTCGCCGCGTCGGTCCTGCCCGGCTCCTGCTCGACCCAGAAGTAGTACTTCGTGCCCGGAGTCAGTGGCGAGTTCCCGGTGTTGTTCTGGGCGGCCTGACCGAATGCACCGATGGTCGTCCTCGCGGTCGAGATACCGGCTGTCGTCGGTACCTGGACGTCCTGAGCCTGCTGCGTCTCCGGGCCTGGCAGATTGCCGTTGGCGGTGTAGTCGGGGACCGGGTCGTAGTCGAACGACACATCCGAGTAGTTGTCCGCGCCGCCATTGGAGACCGCTTGAGGGGTGCCGCTGAGCGCGGCGATGCCGGGATCCGTGATGGTCACGCTCACGTTCGAGTTCGAGCCGTTGACCGGAATGCCATCAATGGCCACGTCGTTGCCGGTCAGGTTGTTGACCCACTTGTACGGCTTGACATTCGGGTCGGTCGAGATGATGTCGAATTCCAGGGGCCCACTGGAGGCCCGCAGCCGGGATCGGCAACTGCGACTCCGGGTTCCCGCCCGTGTCGATCGGGGCCGAGATGAGGGCGGATTCGGGGGTGATGTTCGACGCGGCGCCAATGCCCGGGTTGTTCACGTAATAGTTTGGGGTGGAGAGACTGTTTGCGGCCTCAGCCGGCACTGCGACGAGCCCACTTGCACCGATCGCAAGACCGGCGATCAGTGCCGCGCGGGAGAACTTACTCGTCAATTTCTTCCTCCTGTAGTTATCGCCACTCGGTGATGTCAACGGCGACGCCGAACACATCAAGCGACTCAAGTCGTGCTTCCAGTCCGGCCGCCTTTTAGCAGCAGGGCTCGAGCGCACCAGAAGGGCCTGCTCAGTACTGTCCCGAGCACGCACACTCCCGATGCGCTCGTCACCCTGAGGCGCGGCAAAGCTAGCACTCGGGAAAGCCCGCCGTTGCGCGGAACTTCGGGGTTCTGCCGCAGTTATCGGGGTTTCAGGCGGGGCGAGTTACAAACGATTAACAACTCCGGCGAAGTTGTCACAAGTTGGTAACAAATGAGCGGTCGTCCGGCGCGAGCGCCGCACGCCGTTCACTCAGACGGCGAAACGGGCTATCGGCCGCCGCGGCCGTGCCCGTATACCGTGCGGTACATCCGCCCGAGCAGGCCGGTCATCCGGGCGCTGTAGGGGAACATGAACAGCTCGCGTTTGGGCCCGAAGCCGCTCACCAACATCGACTGCGTATGGCAGTACTTGCGGATCCCACCGGCACCGTGGCGCGCGCTCAGGCCGGAGGCCTTCCAGCCGCCCATCGGCAGGTTCAGCGCGAAGTAGTTGATCTGCGCAGCATTCACGCAGATGGCGCCTGCCTCCAGCCGTCGCGCGATCTTCTCACCGCGCGGAGTGTCGCGCGTCCAGACACTGGCCTGCAGGCCGTAGCTCGAGTCGTTGGCGAGCTTCACCGCCTCGTCAACGTCTGCGACCTTCATAATCGGCAGCACGGGACCGAAGGTCTCCTCGCGCATCGTGTCCATCGTGTGGTCGACGTCCACCAGGACGGTCGGCTCGTAGTAGTGGCCGCCGGCATCACCGCGGACATGGCCGCCGACCAGCACCTTCGCACCCTTGGCAACGGCGTCGCGCACGTGGGCGTCGATGATCTCCAGCTGGGGCGGGAAGATGATCGCGCCGATGTCGACGCTACCGGGGCCGGACGGCGGGCCCTGGCGCAGCCTGCCCACCTTCTCGGTCACGAGTCGCACGAACTCGTCGTATACCGGCTCCTCGACGTAGACCCGCTCGACTGAGATGCAGACCTGCCCCGAGTTGTTCATCGAGTAATACGTCGCTGCGGTTGCTGCCTTCTCCACGTCGGCATCGGCGCAGACGATCATCGGATCCTTGCCGCCCAATTCGAGGTGGCAGGGGATCAAGCGCCTCGGCAGCCGCTTTGGCCACGAGCCTGCCCGTCCGCGTCGAGCCCGTGAACATGATGCAGTCGACGGCGGCGGTCAGCGCGGCCCCCGTCGACCCGTCACCGGTGGCGACCTGGAAGACATCCTCAGGCATGCCGCACTCGTGGAACATCTCGGCCATCAGCAGCGAGCTCAGCGGCGTCACCTCGCTCGGTTTGAGGATCACGCTGTTGCCGGCCATCAGCGCCGGGATGCAGTCGCCGAAGCCGTTGACGAGCGGGAAGTTCCACGGGCCGATCACACCGACAACGCCGTACGGCTCATAGCGCAACACGAGCTTCTTGCCGGCCACCGCCGGGTTGCCCCAGTAGTGCGAGCGCTCATCGGCCAGGTACTCCTCCGCCTGGCGCGCCCAGAACCCGAGCGACTGAACCACGTATCCGAAGTCGGTCGCCTGAGCGTCCTCGTAGGTCTTCCCCGTCTCCTCGATCACCGTGCCGATCACGCGCTCGCCGTTGTCGAGCATCCAGCGCTGGGCACGCCGCATGACCGCGGCACGGCCTGCGAAGCCGAGCTCGTGCCAGGGGCCCTCCGCGGCTCGTGCTCGGCTCACCATCCCAGCAAGCTCCGCGGCGCCGGCCACCGCCACGCTGCCGATGACCTCCCCGGTGGCGGGGTTCTCGACCGCGATCGTGGTCATGTGCTGGTCCCCCTGACGTGCGGGTCAGTCACCGAGCTCGACCGACTCGATCACCGCGGGCTCTTCCGGCCGGTCACGCGAGTCGGTGGGCAGGCCCTCGATCGCGTCGACTGCGTCCATCCCCTCGGTGATGTGGCCGAAGACGGTGTGCTTGCCGTCCAGCCACGGCGCGGCGTCGGTCGTGACCAGGAAGAACTGCGAACCGTTGGTGTTGGGGCCGGCGTTGGCCATCGCGATCGCGCCGCGTACGACCTTGTGCTGGTTGAACTCATCGTCGAAGGTGTAGCCGGGACCGCCGGTACCGGTGCCCTGCGGGCAGCCGCCCTGGATCATGAAGTCCGGAATCACGCGGTGAAAGCTGAGGCCGTCGTAGAAGCCGTCGGCCGACAGCTTGCGGAAGTTCTCAACGGTCTTGGGGGCGTCCTCGTCGAAGAACTCGAGGACGATGGTGCCGTGATTGGTGTGGAGTTTGGCTGTGCTCATGACATGACCCTACCCCGTTAAAGACGACGAGGGCCCGCCCATCGGGCGGGCCCTCGTCAGCAGGGCGGCTAGCCCGCGGTCGTGGTCGTGGTGGCCGTCGGCTGGTTCACCGACAGGGCGTAGATCGTGGTCGGCTGGGCCGTCACGGTCGGAGCCGTCGTGTCGGTGGTGCTGTACGAGCAGTTCAGGTTGGTGGCCTGAGCGTTGGCGCTCGAGGGAGCCACGACGGTCAGCGGCAGCGTCGCGTCGACAGCCTGGCCGGCCGTCGTCGGATAGACGGTCGTCGACTGGGTCGTCGTCGCGCTGGTGCTCGTGCCTGCTGCCAGCGTGCAGCTCACCGTAACGGGAGCGGGGTTGATGTCGCCCGCCGCCGGTGTCACCCTGATGCGCGGGTTGGCCTGCACCATGTACGCAGCGCCACCGGCCAGCTGGAAGCTGGCAATCGACGCGCTCGACGTCGTCAGCGTCTTTGCCGTACCCGTGCCGCTGTCGGCCTCATTCGGTGCAACGGCGGCGCAGGTCACGGTCCCAGTCACGCTGACCGAGCTGATCGCCTGACCGCTCGCGCAGGTGCCGTTGACGCGGAGCTGGACCTCGTTCCGGTTGACGCGATAGAAGCCGACTGCCCCCGGCATGATCTTGCGGGAGCCCACGGCGTTGTTCGCGAGCTTCGGGTTGGTCACGGCGAAGGTCTTGAGCTGATTTGCGCCGACGCTGTGGTTGGGGATCGTGACCGCCGCGTAGGCGCCACCGGAAAGGGCGACGAACAGCGCCACCAGCGCGACGCTCATTGCCGCTGACGGGCGTCGCCGCAGGCCTACCCGCGCCACCTTGCGCAGAGTCTTATTTGGATTGAGCATGTGCAGCCCTCCAGTTGTGTGTTCCGGTCCTTCTCAAACCGGAACACGACACACCGCGCCAAGTCGCGGCTGCAGGGATCGTTGCTTACGCCGAGCTGACACGGTGTCCGGCGGTGGCGGCCAGCGGGCCGCCACCGACCGCGAAGAGGTCAGGCGCGAGCCAGCTCGAGGCGCAGCGGGTGTCCGCCGACCTCGATCCCGGCCGTCGCCTGGACGACCCGGTCTGCGTCGGTCTCGGGAACCTCCGCGAACGAGAAGCGCTCGAGCACGCGGACGTTGCGAACGGCCTCACCATCGAGCCCCCCGGCCTGGGTGAGCGCGTGCACCACATCCTTGGGCTCGATTCCGTCGGCGTGGCCGCCGGCGATGATGAGCTTGCGCAGCGGTAGCTCGACGCCGTCGGCATCGTGCGGCTTCGAGTGGCGCTTGGGGCGTGGCTTGACGGTCGTTGGCGCGACGTGCGCGTCACGCACCCACGGCGCCAGTTTCACACCGGAGTGAGCCTCGATCGCCTCCACCTCACGCAGCTGACGGGCCTCGTAGAAGGTGATCGCGCGGCCGGCGCGGCCGACCCGGCCGGTGCGGCCGATGCGATGCACGTAGACGTCAGGTGAGTTCGGCACGTCGAAGTTGATGACGTGCGAGACGGTCGAGATGTCCAGGCCGCGGGCGGCCACGTCGGTCGCGACCAGGAGCGGCGTGCGGCCGTCCTTGAAGCTGATCATCACCCCGTCGCGCGCACCTTGAGACATGTCGCCGTGCAGCGCCTTGACGTTCATGCCCTTGTCACGCAGCGTGCGGTAGAGCTGATCGCAGCGGATCTTCGTCCGGCAGAAGATGATCGCCTGCCGCGGCTTCTCGGCGTCCAGCACCTCGACCAGGGCCGCGACCTTGTCCTTGGAGGAGACCTGCAGACCGAACTGCTCGACGGAATCGACCGTGAGCGTCGCGGACTGGACCTTCACGACGATTGGGTCGTACAGGTACTGGTCCGCCAGGCGCTGGATCTCCGGCGGCATGGTTGCGCTGAAGAGCGCGGTCTGGCGGCTGGACGGCGTGAGCGACAGGATCTTCTCCACGTCCTCGAGGAAGCCGAGGTCGAGCATCTCGTCGGCCTCGTCGAGCACGACGAAGCGGCAACCGTGCAGCATCAGCGAGTGACGGCTGATCAGATCCTTCACGCGCCCGACCGTGCCGACCACGATGTGGCCTCCGGCGCGCAGCTGCGCCTGCTGGCTGCGGATCGGCGCGCCGCCGAAGACGGCGACCACGTCGACTCCCTTGCGCGCCCCGTAGGAGCGCAGCGCCTGGGTCACCTGGATGCAGAGCTCGCGCGTCGGGGTCAGCACGAGACCCTGGACCTCGTGCTCTGACGGATCGACGTAGTTGATCAGTGGCAGACCGAACGCCGCCGTCTTGCCGGAGCCCGTCTGCGCCTGGCCGATCACGTCGAGTCCCTGCAACAGGTGCGGGATCGCCTGTTCCTGAATCGGGCTCGGTTCCTGGTAGCCGACGTCGTGGAGGGCCTCGAGGACCGGCTCCGACAGTCCCAGCTCGGCAAAAGTGGTCATTGTCGATCCACCATAGACGGCGGTGACCGCCAGTGCGGTGCGCCCAGGGGGCACTGGAGTCAATTTTCTGGTACCAGCCTGTTCAGTACCGAATCGTTCGGTACCGTACGGGTTGTCCGAGCAAGAGAGGAAGCGGATGGCGACAGCGGCGCAGACATCGGAAGACCACCTGAATCCGTACGTATGGCGCATCGCGCCGGTGATCATCCTCGGCTCGATCATGTCGATCCTCGACACCACGATCGTGAACGTGGCGCTCGACACGCTGGGACGCGAGCTTCACGCGCCACTGAGCGAGATCCAGTGGGTGGTGACCGGTTACATGCTGTCGCTCGCCGCCGCGATCCCGCTCAGCGGCTGGGCGAGCCGTCGCTTCGGAGCCAAGAACGTCTGGCTCTTCTCCGTGCTGATGTTCACGCTCGGCTCGGCGCTCTGTGGCATCGCCACATCGACGACCGAGCTGATCGCCTTCCGCGTGCTCCAGGGAGTGGGGGGCGGAATGATCCTGCCGGTCGGACAGATGATGATGGCGAGTGCCGCCGGACCCAAGAACATGGGCAAGGTCTCGGCGATCACCGGCGTGCCGACGATGCTGGCCCCGGTTCTCGGCCCGACGATCGGCGGCGCGATCCTGTCGGTCACGACCTGGCGCTGGATCTTCTTCGTGAACGTGCCGATCGGCGCGATCGCGATCGTCGCGGCCCTCAGGCTGATCCATCAGTCAAGGAGCGACCGCTCCAGCGAGAAGCTCGACGTTGTCGGCCTCGCGCTGATGTCCGTCGGGCTGCCGCTGCTGACCTACGGCCTGGCGGAGATCGGCAGCGTCGGCACCGTCGACAGCGCCAGGGTCATCGGCCCGTCGCTCGCCGGAATTGCGTTGATCGCCGTGTTCGTCTGGCACGCGCTGCGTGTCAAGCGCCCGCTGCTGCAACTGCGCCTCTACTCGCGGCCCACGTTCTCCACCGCCTCGGCGTCGATGTTCCTGTTGGGCGCCGGCATGTTCGGCTCGATGATCCTGTTCCCGCTCTACTGGCAGGAGGTCCGGCACCAGAGCGTGATCCACACCGGCCTGCTGTCGGCCCCGCAGGGCCTGGGCATGGCGCTCGTGATGCCGCTCGCCGGAAACCTCGTCAACCGCTATGGCGGCGGCCTTCTCGCGCTCATCGGCGTGACCGTGACGACGATCTTCACGGTGCCCCTCGCGCTGGTCGGAGCGCACACGTCGATCGTGTTGCTGTCGACGACGATGTTCCTGCGCGGGACAGGCATGGCGTTCGCGTTCGTGCCGATCATGACCGCCGCATTCGCATCGCTTCACCGCAGTGAGCTCTCCGATGCCACCCCTCAGCTGAACGTGTTGATGCGAGTCGGCGGCTCGATCGGCACTGCCATCCTGGCGGTCGTGCTCGAGCGCGCGACGGTCGGCGCTCACTCACCCAGCGCGGCTGCGGCCGGCTTCGGCTCTGCGTTTTGGTGGGCGCTCGGGATGACGGCGCTGGCTGTGATCCCGTGCTTCCTGCTGATGCAGGCTGAGCGCCGGGCGCGGGCAACCCTCGCAGGGGCCGAAGCTGAGCGTGAGGCGATCGAGACTGGCGCCGTTGCCGAGGCGATCGCATGAACGAGGCCGAACACAGCGTCGCTGCGGCGTTCAAGGCCGTGAACATCGCAATGCGGCGCATGCGCGGCCGGCAGACCCACGATCAGCACAGCCTCAGCTACGCCCAGTGGGGATTGCTCGTCGCGCTCGAGGGAGGCGGAGCGCTGTCGGCACGGCACCTCGGCGAGGCGGCCTCGCTCTCCCCGGCCTCTGTGACGCAGATGCTCGAGGGGCTGGAGGCCAACGGTCTGGTCGCCCGTAGTCGTTGCGCCGACGACAGACGCGTGGTCCTAACCGAGCTCACGGAGCGCGGTCAGTTAGCGCTCGTCGAGCTTCGCGCCCGGATGGACCCCGCCTGGACCGCAGCCCTCGCGAGCTTCGGCGAGGACGAGTTGCACACGGCGGCCGCCGTGCTGAGCAGCCTCGCGGAGTGCTTCACCCGCCTCGGGGACGATCCGGAGGAAGCACTCGCGGCCTCAGACGCTGTGCGTGTTCGTACTGACCAGGTCGCTTGAGGCACCGCGGCGGATCAGGCTCGGAGCGATCACCCGCAGCAGCGCACCCATCCAGTAGTAGCGCGGCACGTAGCGTTCGGGTACGCCGCCCGGCCCGGCCTCGATGATCGCCTCGGCGACCTGCTCGGGATCGGAGACCGCCCAGCTCGTCAGCAGCTTGGCCTTGAGCTCTGACTGCGGGAACCCCTCCGTCGCGATGAATCCGGGCAGCACGTCGGCGACATGCACGCCGTGCCGGCGCTCCTCGAGGAACAGCGAGTCGCTCCAAGCGCCGAACGCAGCCTTGCTCGCGCTGTAGGCGCCGGTGCCGAGCCGCGCGATCCGCCCCGAGGTGCTGGTGACGTTGACGATCGCCACCGGCGCCTTGAGCGGGCGCCCTCCGAAGCTGGCCGGCTGACCTGCTTCGGCGCTGCCGGTGACCTCGCCCCCACCCGCCCGCCCCGCGCCGACCCCACCGGCAGCGGTGCGACGCATGAGCGGAAGCAGCGCCTCGACCAACCGCACGGGCGCCTCGAAGTTGATCCGCATGTGCCGCTCGATGTTCGACCAGCCGCCGTCGGCGAAGTCCACGGCCCAGCGCGCACCGGCGTTGTTGACGAGTAGGTTCAGGGCTCCGTGGTCACGCTCCACCTGCTCGGCGATGCGGGACGGCGTGGCGGGATCGGTGAGGTCGGCCACGACCGCCGTCGCTCCGGCGAGTTCCTCGGCGAGCGCGAGCAGCCGCTCCTCGCGCCGCGCGACGAGGATCAGTTGCACGTCGGGCTCGCGGGCGAGGCGACGTGCCGTCGCCTCGCCGATTCCGCTCGACGCGCCGGTGATCAGTGCGACGTAGGGCACGGTTGGATTATGCGGACACCGTGTTGTTGAAGCGATGCAGCGCCAGCGGGACGAAGATCACGAGCATCGCCAGCGACCAGATCACCATCGCCAACTCGCCGTGAGCGAGCAGCCACGAGCCGTGCGCCTGGTAGCCGTCGGCGAGCTTCTGTGAGGTCGAGACCAGCGCGCTGATCGGATCCCACTCACCGATCGTCCGTGGCACCGCGTCCATCTTCAGGATCGGCACAAAGGCACCACCGAGGAACGCGAGCGGGAAGATGATGATGAAGCCGATCCCCTGCATCGCGTCGGGCGAGCGCACGAGCATCCCGAGGTAGGCGCCGACCCAGGTGAAGGCGAAGGTGCCGAGCAGCATCAGACCGACCCAGGCGAACGCGTCCCCGACGCCGAAGCTCGGACGCCAGCCGCACAGAAGCCCCATCGCGGTGTAGACCGTGAGGCCGAGCACAGCCTCGGCGAACTGGCCGAGCACCTGACCGGTGACGATCGAGAGCCGGCTGACCGGCATCGAGCGGAAGCGGTCGAGCACACCCTCGGCCATGTCATGGCTGGTCGCCACTCCGGCGCCGATGATCCCGAACGCCAGCCCCTGGGCGATCAGGCCGGGCATCAGGTAGTTCGAGTAGTTCGCGACCCCGGGAACGTGGATCAACGCGCCGAACACATAGCGGAACAGCAGAACGAAGATGATCGGCTGAATCGTGACGTCGAGGATGCGCTCAGGGACGCGCGGGATCGCGCGCAGGCTGCGGAACGTCAGCAGTAGCGAGTCACGGGCAAAGGCGGTCATGCCGCAACCTCCTCTTCGGTCTGCTCTTCCTCGGTCGCGTGGCCCGTCAGGGTGATGAAGGCGTCGTCCAGCGTGGGGCGACGCAGTGCGATCTCATCGATCGGGACCCTGGTCGCGGCGACAGCCGTGGCCACCCGATTGAGGTCGACGACCTCATCTGGGGCCGGGACCGAGATCCGCCGCTGCTCTGGCTGCAGGGTCAGCTCGAGGCCCTGCCAGCTGAGCTCGCGCTCGAGCTGTTCGAAGCCCTGCGAGTCCACGGCGATGACGTCCACCCGCTGGTCGCCGACCAGTGCCTTCAGCTCCGAGGGGGTGCCCTTGGCGATCTCGCGGCCGTGGTCGATCAGCACGATGTGGTCGGCCAGCGCATCGGCCTCCTCCAGGTACTGGGTGGTCAGCAGCAGCGTGATCCCGTCCGAGACGAGCTCGCGAATCGTCGACCAGACCACCTGGCGGCTGCGCGGGTCAAGGCCCGTGGTCGGTTCGTCGAGCACCAGCAATTGCGGCTTCTCGATCAGCCCGGCGGCCAGATCGACGCGCCGCTTCTGGCCACCGGAGAGCTGCTTGACAAGCCTGCCCGCGAACTCGGTTGCGTCGAAGCGCTCGAGCAACTGGTCGATGATGCGCGCGGCCTCGCCGCGGCTTCGGCCGCGCAGCCGTGCCATCAGCTGCAGGTTCTCGCGGGCCGTGAGGTTTGGGTCGAGCGCGGCGAACTGGCCGGTGAGGGAGATCGTCTCGCGGACCTTCTGCCCTTGGTGAACAACGTCATAGCCGTTGACCCTGGCGGTGCCGGCGTCCGGCTTGAGCAGTGTGGCGAGCATGCGCACGGTGGTCGTCTTGCCGGAGCCGTTGGGTCCGAGCAAGCGAGAAGACCGTGCCGACGGGGACGCGTAGGTCGAGCCCGTCGACCGCGCGGACATCGCCGAAGAGCTTGGTCAGCCCCTGCGCCTCGATGGCGATCTGCCCCGAGGTGTTGTCGTGTGTCTTGGAAGTTCATGGTCGGCGAGCTTACAGTCACTGTAAAAATTCTGCAACTGTAATTTTCTCGATAGGATTGCCCTGTGGCGCTGGAAGGTCTGCGAGAGCTGAAGAAACGAGAGACGCGCAGGCGTATCTCCGACATTGCGACCGGGATGTTCCTGGAGCGCGGCTTCGAGGCCGTAACCGTCACCGAGGTGGCGGCGGCCGCGGGTGTCTCCGAGAAGACGGTCTACAACTACTTCCCCACCAAGGAGTCGCTGGTACTCGACCAGACCGAGGGCCAGATCGAACGCTTGGTCAGCGCCGTGCGGGACCGGGACAAGGGTGTGACGCCGACGGCCGCGCTGGTCGGGGCGCTGAAGGAGGACTCCAGGCGGTTCTACGAGATGATCGCCGACGACGTGCCCCGGCTCGAGGAGTTCAGCGGGATGGTGCGCGGCACTCCGGCGCTGCGCGCTGCGTGGAGCGAGCACCGCCGCCAGATGGTCGCGGCGCTCGCGGCGGTTCTCGCCGAGGAGCTTCAGGTCGAGGCCACCGATCCCGAGCCGCTGGTCGCGGCACGTGCGCTCACCGGGCTGGTCGAGCTCCTGTATGACTCTCGGCTGCGGCAGGCCGGAACGGGCGGCCGACCCGATGAGGTGCTGGAGCGCGTGAACGCCGACATCGAGCGCGGGGCGCGGCTGCTCGACACGGGCATGTGGTCGCTGCACCTGATCGCGGAGGGCCGGCGCACGAAGGAGCAGATCCGGGAGGCGGCGGCCGTAGCGGAGAAGGCGCGCCAGCAGGTGCTGGGCGCGCTGCGCGAGGCCAAGCGGTCGTGGAGGGAGGCCCACCAGCAGGCGCATGAAGCTGCGCGTGAGGCCCACCAACAGGCGCATGAAGCTGCGCGTGAGGCGCGCCAGCAGGCACAGGAAGCTGCGCGCGAGGCACGCCAGCAGGCACAGGAAGCTGCGCGCGAGGCACGCGCAGCAGGCACAGGAAGCCGCGCGTGAGGCGCGCCGGCAGGCGCGCCGCGGTGGCTAGCTCGTGCCCTCAGAGAGGAGCCAGTTGGGTTCCGTGCCCGAGTAATGCACGCTGCGGCCAAACGGCTGAGCGCGATTGACGACGACGCAGTAGTAACGGCCGTCCGTGAGGTCGGAGGCACAGGTGCGGTAGATGTTCGGTGCCCCCTCGACCGGATCGGTGTTCAGGTGTTTCAGGTCGTGCTGGAACGCCGGTGGTGCGTGCGCGCCGATGTAGGCCTCCGCCAGCGCGTTGGCGTCCTCGAGCGCGAAGCTGTCGGATGCGACGACATGCTGGTGGACCAGACCGCCGGCCAGCGAGCGCGAGCGTGACCGCCAGCGTGATCAGAGCACCCGCGTAGTTGCGCGCCACCACCTTCGGCATGTCGGGACGAAGCCGTCGCACGGCCCGCCCGAGCACGTTGGCCAGCAGCACGATCGCGAGCAGGCTGAGCACCGCGCCCAGCAGCAACCCGCTGACCCAGGAGGCGCGGTCACCCGAGAGCGGCAGGTCGTGGATGACGGCTGCGTCGGCGAAGGTGAGCACCACGAAGGACGGCCACAGCCAGGCGCCGCGAAGGCGCCAGCGCATGCGGATCAGCGGCGCAGCGTCCATCGCTGAAAGCCTACGCCTCGGGTTGTGGTGGCACCACGGCGGTGGACGGTGATTTGACGGGCCTTAACCACACCGGGATGTGGTTAAGGCCCGCCGGTCCAGGCCGTCTAGCATCAGAGCGGTGACTGATTTGTGGGTCTGTGAGCTGGGCGAGATCGGCTATCGCGACGCGCTCGCTCTGCAGGAGCGGGTGCGCGACGCCCGCCAGCAGGAGCTGATCCCCGACACGCTGCTGCTGCTCGAGCACAACCCGGCCGTCTACACGCGAGGCCGGCGATCGGCCCCGGGCGAGCTCAGCATGGGCGAGGAGTGGTACGCCGCGCGCGGGATCGAGATCATCGAGACCAACCGTGGCGGCAAGGTCACCTACCACGGCCCGGGCCAGCTGGTCGGCTACCCGATCGTGCGTGTCGACGATGTCGTGGCGTACGTGAGGCTGCTCGAGCAGACGCTCGTGAGCGCACTGGACCAGGTCGGCATCGCCTCCCGCGCGCGTGACGACGAGGGCCCCGATTACACGGGCGTCTGGGTCGAGAACCGCAAGATCGCCTCGATCGGCGTGCACGTGTCGCGCGGGATCACGACACACGGTTTTGCCATCAACGTGGAGGCACGGGCACTGGAACCGTTCAGCTGGGTCGTCGCCTGCGGCCTGCCGGACGTTCAGATGACCTCGGTCGAGAGTGAAGCGAGGCGACGGTTTCAGGGGTCGCCTTCGGCGAGCTCGCCGCTGCTTCGCTCGCCGGCGCACTCGGACACCGGGCGCGGCGCGTGAGTCGCGACGAACTCGACGCGGCCGTCGCACGGGATCGTCAGTACCCTCTGAGGTAGATGAGCGCCACCCGATCACGCTCCAACCCCGGCGGGATCGCGAACGTCCTGACCGTGCTCGGCCCCGACGTGGAGCCCTACAAGGGCCGCAAGCCACCGTGGTTCAAGGTTCCCGCTCCGGGCGGTCCGCGCTATCGCGAGCTGCAGGAGATGATCAAGGCCGAGAACCTGAACACGGTCTGCCAGGAGGCGGCCTGTCCGAACATCGGCGAGTGCTGGCAGCGCGGCACGGCGACCTTCATGATTCTCGGCGACACATGCACGCGGCGCTGCGGCTTCTGCAACGTGCGCAGCGGCAAGCCGACGTGGAACGATCCGCTCGAGCCGGCGCGGGTCGCGCGCTCCGTCGCTCGCATGGGCCTGCGCCACGCAGTGATCACGAGCGTCGACCGTGACGACATGTACGACTACGGGGCGCATGCCTTCGTCGGCGTGATCCGCCAGATCCGCCGGCAGTCGCCGAGCACCAAGATCGAGGTGCTGACGCCCGACTTCCGCGGGCAGGAGATGCCGCTGGCAAAGGTGATCGCCGAGCGTCCGGACGTCTTCAACCACAACGTCGAGGTGGTGCCACGGCTCTACACCGTCGCGCGCCGCGGCTCGACCTGGGAGCGCTCCAACCGCGTGCTGCGCAACGCCAAGGAGATGGGAGGCGACGAGGTCGTCACCAAGTCCGGCCTGATGGTCGGGCTCGGTGAGAGCTTCGAGGAGATGCTCGACGCGCTCGGCACCCTGCGGGAGAACCATGTGCAGGTGGTGACGGTCGGTCAGTACCTGCGCCCCACCGAAAACCACCTCCCGATCGTGCGCTATTGGCACCCGGACGAGTTCAAGGCGCTCGAGGAAGCCGCGTACGAGCTCGGTTTCGAGCACGTGGCCGCCGGCCCGCTGGTGCGCTCGAGCTATCACGCCGACCAGCACGTCGCCCAAACCGAGCCCGGAGACGGCCCGCTCAGGGCCGCGGCCGCCGGCTGATCGGGTCGCATGCGATGAGACCGCGCCGTCGAACGCTGCTGATCGCGCTGGTGCTGACCGCGCTGGTGGCGCTGGTTGTCGCACCGGCCGCGTTCGCGTCCGCGGGCGGCGGCTCCGCCGGCTTCAGTGGCGGCGAGGGCGGCGGGGGCTTCAGTGGTGGCGGCGGTGGTGGTGGTAGGGGCTTCGCGCTCTTCATCGTCATCCGGCTGCTGATCGACATCGCGATCCTCGGGCACGGGCTCGGTCTGCTGGTGCTGCTCGGGCTGTTTGCGGTCTGGTGGATCATGACCCGCGGTCGGCCGTCGTTCATGCGCTTCTGGAACCTGCGCGCAGAGCAGGGTCGCGCCCACCGCCGCGAGAGCCGTAAGCGCGAGCGGCGGGTCGAGCTCGCCGCGGCCGAAGCCGAAGACGAGAACCCGATCTTCGGTCCCGCTGCCGTCCGCGAGGCCGGGGGCCAACTGTTCACCGACATCCAACTCGCCTGGTCGAGTGATGACCGCATGGCACTGCGCGGCCTGATCACGCCGGAGCTCCTGGTCGAGTGGGAGCGGCGCCTGGACGACTTCGAGCGCAAGGGCTGGAGCAATCACGTCGAGCCGGTCGGACCGCCGAACGTCGAGTACGTCGGCATCCTCCGCCGCGAGCGCGGCCAGGAGGATCTGGAGCGGGTCGTGGTGCGGATCGAGGCGAAGCTGCGTGACTACGTCATCGACTCGAGCGGCCGCCGCATCAAGCGGCAGGGCGCGCCCACGGAGTCGGTGCGGATGCGCGAGTACTGGACCCTCGAGCGCCGTGGCGATCACTGGGTGCTGGCATCGATCGAATCAGGCGCCGCTGGTGAGCACGCACTCAAGGACAAGATCGTCCAGACCCATTGGGCCGACGAGCAGTCGCTCCGAGACGAGGCACTCGTGGAAGGTGCCGTCGCGCAGAGCGCGCAGGGCTTCAAGGTCGCCGAGCTCGCGGACCTGCAGTTCAGCGGTGACGCGCGCGCCGCCGCCCTCGACCTGAGCTTGGCCGATGGGCGTTTCGCGCCCGACATCCTCGAGGTCGCCGCCCGTCGCGCGGTCGATGCTTGGGCCGAGGCCGTGGACGGCTCCGACGCCGAACTGCGCAAGGTTGCCACCGCCGACGCGGTCCAGGAGCTTCTGCATCCTGGGGATCCCGCCGGCCGCACACGACTCGTGGTCCGCGGCCCGCAGGTTTCCCGCATCCGGATCCACGCACTCGATGCCTCGGCCGAGCCCGCCACGATGACGATCGACGTGGATCTGCGCGGACGCCGCTACATCGAGGACCGCGACACCACGCAGGTGCTCGCCGGGAGCTCCACACGGCTGTCGGGCTTCACCGAACGCTGGACGCTGGCCGTGACCGACGACGCGGCAGAGCCCTGGCGGATCGTCTCGGTGCAGACGCCCGCTGTCGCTGCTTGACGCGCCCTATCGCTGCTTGACGCGCGCTGTCGCCGCTTGACGCCCGCGCTATCGCTGCTTGACGCACGCTATCGCCGCTCGGCGCACGCTCAGGCGGCGATCACGTCGGGGGGCTGCGCGATGTCGACGGGCGCGGCGGCATCCACGGCGCGGGCGCGCAGCCTGCGCAGCGTGAGGGCTCCGGCGCCGGCCACCACGAAGCAGGCGACGGCGCCTATTCCGAGCCCTGACCGCGCTCCGTAGCCCGCCATCAATGCACCGACGATCGGCCCGCCGATCGGTGTCGAGCCCTGGAAGGACACGAACCACAGCGCCATCACGCGCCCGCGCATCTCTGGCGCGGCCCGCATCTGAAGCGTGGCGTTGGTCATCGACATGAACACCACGCCTGCACCACCGACGAGCGCCAGCGCGAGCAGCTCGAGCGCCAGGCTGGGCGCGATCGCCGAGAGGGTCATCGTGACTCCGTAGCCGAGCGCAGCGATGATCAGCGCATAGGAGCCGATCTTTCCCCGAGCGGCCATCGCGAGGCCACCGACGACGGCGCCCACACCCATGGCAGCGGTCATGAAGCCATAGCCGGCGGAGCCGACGTGCAGGCCGTGCGAGGCCATGTACGGCAGCGTCACCTGGAACTCGTAGGCGAGGCAGCCGACGACGGCTGCCATCGCCAGCGGCAGCGCAAGCCGTGGTTCGTGGCGGACGTAGCGCAGACCGTCACGCAACTGACCCTTGGCGCGGGCCATGGGTGGGACCGGCGCGAGCGCGGTCTTGTCCATGCGCGTCAACGAGTTGATGACTGCGATGAAGGTGACGGCGTTGATCAAGAAGCACCAGCCGGTGCCGACGGCGGCGATCATCAGCCCGCCGATCGCCGGGCCGACCACGCGTGCGACATTGACCATGGTCGAGTTGAGGCTGACCGCGTTACGCAGATGCTCCGGTCCGACGAGCTCGAGCATGAACGACTGCCGTGCCGGGTTCTCAAAGGCGTTGTTGAGGCCCAGGATGAAGGCCAGCACGCCGATCTCCCACAGCCGTACCGAGTGCGTCACGGTGAGCAGACCAAGGACCAGCGCCTGGATTCCCATCATCGCCTGCAGCGTGATCATCGCCTTGCGCTTGTTGACGCGGTCGGCGATGACGCCCCCATAAGGACCGAGGATCAGAACCGGAAGCGTCTGCAGCGCGACGATCACACCGAGCGCCGTGGCCGAATGCGTGAGCGTCAGCACCAGCCACGACTGAGCCGCCATCTGCATCCAGGTACCGGCCAGCGAGATCGACTGGCCGCCGATGTATAGCCGGTAGTTCGGAACGGCAAGCGCTGCGAAAGTCGTCCGCGAGGCGCGCTTGAGCCGAGGACTCACCGGCTGTCCCGATGCAGGTGCTGGGAGAGCTCCTCCAGCACTGGGAGAGCAGCCTCGATGCGGGCCCGGTCAGCCGACGGCAGCTCAGAGAGCGCTACTTCCACCGCTCGCGTCCGCTCTGCGCGGATGCGCTCGGCGAGGTCGCGCCCTGCCGGAGTTGCGTCGAGCCAGGCGGAGCGGCGGTCGGCCTCATCGGCCGTACGCGTGACGAGTCCGTCCTGCGCGAGGTGGGCGACGGTGCGCGACAGAAGCGTCGGGTTGAGCCCCTCCTGTTCGGCCACATCGGAGAGCCTGATCGGGCCGTTGCGAACCGTGTTGAGCAGCACGGCCACGCGCGTCGGTGTCAGGTCGGCGGCGAGGCTCGCCTCGGTCGCCCGCAGCACCCGCGCAAGGCGCCCCAACACGATCCGCAGCCGCTGCGCTGTGTCCGTGTCGACCCCTGTTGCCATGCCTGCCCCTTCTGCCAAAGTATTTGCTTGCTGGCAAGCATCTTAGCAGGCGGGCGCCTTGGCTGCGATCGGCGGTGCTAGGCGGGCAGGGTGGATGGTTGGCTGACCGATTCGTGAGGACCCGGTTGCTCTGCGATTCCCGCTTGCATCGGCGCCTCGTGGAAGTCGCGCTGGCGGATCGCGAGCAGTGAGACCACCATGCCGACGAAGGCGACGCCCGCAGCGACGAGCAGGATCGTGTTGAGTGCGTCCACGTAGCTGACCTTGGCTACCGCGGCGATCAGGCCCTGGACCTGGTGCGGAGCATGGGCTATCGCCGAGCGGGTGCCGCCGGCGCTGATCACGGTGCCGAGGTGATGGGCGTGCGCAGCCAGCGGCGTTCGGGCGAGATGCGAGGCGACCGCCGACTTGGTCTGACTCGCGAGGATCGTGCCGAGGGCAGCTACGCCCGTGGCGATCCCGACCTGGCGCGCCGTGGCGTTGATACCCGACGCCATCCCGGCACGCTCGGGCGGCACGACGCCCACAGCCGTTGAGGCAAGCGGGACGTTGACAAAGCCGACACCGATACCCGCGAGGATGAAGCCCGGAAGGAAGTGGGTCCAGGGGTCAGAGGCGGTGAGCCCGCGCATCAGCAGCAACCCGGCGACCACGAAGGCGAATCCGCCGCCGATCAGCAGGCGGATCGGCACCTTGGTCGTCAGCCGGCCCGCAATACCGGCGACCAGGAATACCCCGCCGGTCAGCGGCAGGAAGCGCAGGCCGGCGGCCATCGCCGAATAGCCCATCAGGTCCTGCAGGTAGATCACCAGATAGGTGAACATCGCGAAGATCGAGGCCGACACGGCCCAGGCGGCGACCAAGCCGCCATTGAAGGTGGGGACGCGCAGCAGCTTGAGGTCGAGCATCGGCTGACGCACGCGCAACTCGATCACGACAAAGGCGACGAGCAGCGCTACCGCCGCGATCAGGGATCCGAGCACCTGGAACGAACCCCAGCCCTCGGCCTGGCTGCGAATCAATCCGAAAACAAGCCCGGCGAGCGCGAGGCTGAAAGTGACAAAGCCAGGCACATCGGGCCGCGGCGCCCCCGGCAGGCGCGATTCGTCGACGCGAGTCAGCGTGACGGCCAGGGCCGCGACGCCGATCGGCACGTTGACGAAGAAGATCCACCGCCAGCTCAGACCACTGGTGATGGCGCCGCCGAGCACAGGCCCGACCGCCACGGCCACGCCGGTCACCGCCCCGAACACCGCAAAGGCAACGCCGCGCTCACGCGGCGGGAACGCCTGCGCCAGCAGCGCCAACGCCGTCGCGAACATGATCGCGCCGCCCACGCCCTGAAGAGCGCGCGCGAGTGAGAGGAACACAGAACTCTGCGCGAGGCCGCACAGTGCCGAGCCGAGCGTGAAGATCACGATCCCGATGGCGAACACGCGACGACGACCGGCAAGGTCGGCAATTGATCCAGCCGTCAGCAGTAGAGCCGCGAGCGTGAGCGCATAGGCATCGATCACCCACTGCAGGTCGGACAGACTCGCCTTGAAGGCCGTCTCGATCTGGGGCAGCGCCACGTTCACGATCGTGACGTCCAACAGGAGCATGAAAACCCCTGTGCATACGGCGATCAGCGTCCACCATTTGCGGTCCATCGTCACGCTCCAGTCTCCGATAGATAACTGAGTTCGTGCTCAGAATATCAGCTATCCTGAGTTGGGGCTCAGAAATCTGTCACCCCAGACACTAAGCTGCAACCTGCCAGATGACCGCCACCGAGGAACCACCGAGACGCAGAGGCCGCCCGCCCTCAGGCGGGCGCGAGGCGATCGTCGAGGCCGCGCTCGCGGTCCTGCGCGAGCAGGGAATCGCGAACCTCACGAGCCGCGAGGTTGCAGCCCGAGCCGGCGTCTCCGATGCGAGCGTCTACTACCACTTCGGCGACCGCGCCGGCCTTCTTCAGGCGGTCTTCGCGCAGGGAATGAAGCCGCTGATGTTCATGGCGGGCTTGGATCTGAAGGAGCTCGAACCGTCCGCGGTGATCAAGGCCGCACTCGCAGCGCTCGAGCAATTCTTCGACGACGTCCTGCCCGTCCTGCTTGCGGCACAGGCGGACCCGGAGCTGCGGTCGACGCTCGCGGCCTTCGTGGACGCCAACGAGCTCGGCCCGCACAAGGGCGTGAAGTTGCTCGGCAGTTACCTGCGCGCGCAGCAGAAGGCCGGCCGCGTCCGCGCCGACGCCGATGTCGACGCGATCGCGCTGCTGATCATCGACGTGCGCGTTCTCACGAGCCGTCCGCAAGCAGATGCTGCTCCATACCGAGCAGCATCTGCCAGCGGAGCGACGCGTTGTTGGCAGAGATCAGCCGACTGCTGAACTGAGCTGTTCCAGCGCGGCGTTGAGCGTGGCCGAGGGCCGCATGGCGTCCGCGACCAACTCCAGATCGGGGTGGTAGTAGCCGCCGACCTCGACCGGCTGGCCCTGCACCGCTGAGAGCTCGTCGATGATCTTCCGCTCGTCGGCTGAAAGCCGCTCGGCCAGCGGCCGGAAGCGATCCGCCAGTTCGGGGTCCTCGCTCTGCTGCGCCAGTTCCTGTGCCCAGTACAGGGCCAGATAGAAGTGGCTGCCGCGGTTGTCCAGCTCGCCGACCCGTCGCAGCGGTGACCTGCGCTCCTCGAGCACCCTGCCGGTCGCGCGGTCCAGCGTGTCGGCCAGCACCTGCGCACGCGCATTCCCGTCCTTCTCGGCGAGCAGCTCGAACGAGACCGCGAGCGCGAGGAACTCTCCGAGCGAGTCCCAGCGCAGGTGGTTCTCCCTGACGAACTGCTGCACGTGCTTGGGCGCCGAGCCACCCGCGCCGGTCTCGAACAGGCCGCCCCCGTCCATCAGCGGCACGATCGAGAGCATCTTCGCGCTGGTGCCGAGCTCGAGGATCGGAAAGAGATCCGTGAGGTAGTCGCGCAGGACGTTCCCGGTGACAGAGATCGTGTCCTGGCCGGCACGGGCACGAGCGAGCGTGTAGCGGACGGCCTCCGCGACGGGCAGGATCTGGATCTCGAGTCCCCTCGGTGTCGAGCTCGTCGAGCGCCGGGCGGACCTTCTTCAGAAGCTCGGCATCGTGCGCGCGGGTCTCGTCGAGCCAGAAGATGGCCGGCGCGCCGGTCGCGTGCGCACGGCCCACCGCGAGCTTGACCCAGTCTCTGATCGGGGCGTCCTTGGTCTGGCAGGCCCGCCAGATGTCGCCGACCGCCACCTCATGCTCGATCAGCGTCTTACCGGCGGCGTCGACGATCCGCACGCGTCCGGGCCTGTCGATCTCGAAGGTCTTGTCGTGCGAGCCGTACTCCTCGGCGGCCTGCGCCATCAGACCGACGTTGGGAGTCGTGCCCATGGTCGCCGGATCGAAGGCGCCGTTGCGCTTGCAGTCCTCGACGGTCTCCGCGTAGAGATCCGCGTAGGAGTGATCGGGGATCACGAACTTGGTGTCCTGCTGTTCGCCCTGAGCGTTCCACATCTGTCCGGAGGCGCGGATCGCGGCCGGCATCGACGCGTCGATGATCACGTCGCTCGGGACATGCAGGTTGGTGATCCCGCGGTCCGAGTCGACCATCGCCAGCGCGGGCTTGTCGTCGTAGGGGATCTCAGTTCCCGCCGGCAGCGCGCCGAGCCCGTCGTTCGGGTTCCAGCCCGGCGTACCGATGAGCTCGGGGAAGAAGGTCGTCACCGCGTGGCCGAAGATGATCGGGTCGGAGACCTTCATCATCGTCGCCTTCAGGTGCACCGAGTAGAGCAGGCCGGATGCCTTGGCGTCCTGCACCTGCTCGGTGAGGAACTCGCGCAGCGCCGCAGCGCGCATCACAGCTCCGTCGACGACCTCACCCGCGAGCACCGGGAAGTCCGGCTTCAGCACCGTCACCGTGCCGTCCTGCGCGACGTGCTCGATGCGGATGCTGGTGGCCTCGGGGATGGTCACCGACTGCTCTGTGGAGCGGAAGTCGCCCTCGCTCATGGTCGTGACGTGCGAGCGGGATTCAGGCGGCCACTCACCCATCGAGTGCGGGTGCTTCATGGCATAGGCCTTCACCGACGCGGGTGCCCGCCGGTCCGAGTTGCCCTCACGCAGGACCGGGTTGACGGCGCTGCCCTTGACCCTGTCGTAGCGGGCGCGGACCTCGCGCTCCTCGTCGCTGCTCGGGTTGTCCGGGTAATCCGGCAGCCCGTAACCCTGGTCCTGCAGTTCCTTGATCGCCGCCTTCAGCTGCGGCACGGAGGCGCTGATGTTCGGCAGCTTGATGATGTTCGCCTCGGGTGTCTTGGCGAGCTCGCCGAGCTCGGTGAGCGCGTCGGCGGTGAACTGCTCGTCCGTCAGTCGGTCGGGGAACTGGGCGAGGATGCGCCCAGCCAGCGAGATGTCACGGGTTTCAATCTCGACGTCGGCGGCGGTCGCAAAGGCCTCCACGATCGGCAGCAGCGAGCCGGTCGCGAGCGCCGGCGCCTCGTCGGTGTAGGTGTAGATGATCTTCATATCGGCTTTCAAGTTAGTGGCCCGAGCGAAATAGCGCGATGCCGGGACAGTCCAGGACCAAGCCGGGCGACGCACGGGGTCGCAGCCGGTAGCGAGCTACCGGCAAGACCGCGGGGGTCGAACCAGCGTAGATCGGTCCCGCCCACCGCGTATCCGGCCCGCGATCTTTCGGGAGGGTCGCTTAGCTGGCTAAGCTCGATGAGTGCTCGCCGCAACCCCACCGATCGCTCATCCTTCCCGTGCCCTCCCGCTGTCGGGCACGGTCATCGGGATCGATCCGGGGCACAACGGCCGCAACTACAGCGACCCCAGTTTCATCAACCACCTCGTCTGGAATGGGCGCGAGATGGAGACCTGCGACACCACCGGCACCGAGACCGACGGCGGCTACACCGAGGCGCAGTTCAACTGGAACGTCGCCGGCTACCTGACCGCCGACCTCAAGGCCGATGGGGCCAAGGTGGTGCTCACCCGCCACAACAACTCGAGCGTTGGCCCGTGCGTGAACACCCGCGCCCGGATCCTGGATCGCGCCCACGTGAACGTGGCGGTCGACATACACGCCGACGGCGGCCCGCCCTCGGGTCGCGGGTTCACGGTCCTCGAGCCCGTCGATGACGGCGTCAACGCCAAGGTGATCACGTCATCGGATCGCTTCGCGCGGGTGCTGCGCTCGAGCTTCGCGTCCGGGACCGGGATGCCGATCTCCACCTATGACGGCGTCGATGGCCTGCAGCCGCGCGACGACCTCGCGGGGCTCAACCTGACGACCGTTCCGAAGGTCCTGATCGAGTGCGGGAACATGCGCAACGCGACAGACGCGGGCATCCTGGTCACGAGCTCGTTCCAGAAGCGGCGGCCGCCGCGATCGCTGCCGCGATGATCAAGTTCCTGGGCCGCTAGCGCGAACTTTTGACGTTCGGCGCCCGTTCTGCGTGCTGAACGTCAAACGTTCGAGCGCCGCCTACCGGTGGGCTAGCCGAACATCCCCGGCTGGTAGTGGCCGGGCTCGAGGCGCGTGGTGATCGAGAGCCGGTTCCAGGCGTTGATGACCGTGATCGCGAACACGAGCTGGCCGAGCTCAGCCTCGTCGAACTCCTCGCTGATGTCCTCCCACAGCTCGTCCGGAACGTGGTTGTCGGAGATCAGCGTCATCGCCTCGGTCAACGCGAGCGCCGCGCGCTCGCGATCGTTGAACAGCGGGCTCTCGTCCCAGGCGGGGATCATCGACAGGCGCTCCTCGCTCTCACCGTCGGCGCGCGCGTCCTTCCAGTGCATGTCGATGCAGAAGGCGCAGCCGTTCAACTGCGATGCGCGGATATCGACCAGATGCCGCAACGTGTGATCTAGATCGACTGACGACGACAGGCGGTACATCGCGGCGTACTGCTGTTGCGCCACCTCACTGAGCTGGAGGCGGCCGGCAGGAATGGTGTCGGGCATACCTGGATGTTTGCACGCGCGGCGCGCGCGGACGCGCGACTACAGGCGTAACGCCATCGAGCGGCCGGCCTGGCGCCCACTGAACAGGCAGCCGCCGAGGAATGTGCCCTCGAGCGCGTTGTATCCGTGCATCCCGCCGCCGCCGAAGCCGGCCGCCTCTCCGGCGGCCCACAGGCCGTCGAGCAGTTCGCCGTCGGTGCCCAGTACGCGCGCCTCGAGGTCGGTGGCCAGACCGCCGAGCGTCTTGCGGGTGAGCACGTGCAGGCGCACGGCGATCAGCGGCCCAGCCGCGGGATCGAGGATCCGGTGCGGCGCCACGACCCTGCTGAGGCGGTCGGGCAGGTAGCGGCGGGCGGCACGGATCGCCATCAGCTGCAGGTCCTTGCCGAACGGGTTGGCCACCTCGCGGTCGCGCGCGACGATCTGGCGCTCGAGCTCCTCGTAATCGAGCAACGGCTCGTCGGTGAGGGCGTTCATGCCCGCGACCAGCTCGCGGAGGTTGTCGGCCACGACGAAGTCCTCGCCGTGGTCGAGGAAGGCCTGGATCGGTGCCGGCACCTCCGGCAGCAGGCGCGAGCGCACGGTGGCCTCGAAGTCCTTGTCGGTGATGTCCGGGTTCTGCTCGGATCCTGAGAGCGCGAACTCTCGGCCGATGATCCGGCGGTTCAGCACGAACCACGTGTAGTCGTAAGCGCTCTGTCCGATGTGTGCGAGCGTGGCGACGGTGTCGAAACCGGGGAACAACGGCGCGGGCAGGCGCCGGCCGGTTGCGTCGAACCACATCGACGACGGCGCGGGCAGGATCCGGATGCCGTGGTTCTCCCAGATCGGGTTCCAGTTGCGCACGCCCTCGGTGTAGTGCCACATGCGGTCGCGCCCGATCCAGCTCGCGCCGGAACGCTCGGCGACCTCGAGCATCCGGCCGTCGGTGCTGGCGGGGACGCCGGCGACCATCTCGCGCGGCGGTGACCCGAGCCGCTCCGGCCAGTAGCGCCGGACGAGCTCGAGGTTGCCGCCGATGCCTCCGCTCGCCACCAGCACGGCGGCGCCACGGGCCTCGAAGCGGCCCACCACCTCGCGCGAGCTCTCCTGCCCGCGTCCGACCAGCGAGCGAGCAAGCACCGAGCCATTCACACCGATCACGCGGCCACCTCTCGACGGCCAGCTCATCGACGCGATGACGAAAGCCGAACTGCACGAGGCCGCGCTCGGCCGCTTCACGGACCCGGCGCTCGAACGGCTCGACGACAGCCGGGCCCGTCCCCCAGGTCAGATGGAAGCGCGGGACCGAGTTTCCGTGTGCGAGCGCATGACCGCCCCCGCGCTCGGCCCAGCCGGGGCTCGGGAGCACGCGGAGGCCGAGCGACCGCAGCCAGGCCCGCTTTTCGATCGTGGCGAACTCGACGTAGGCCCGCGCGAACCGCTCGCGGGTGCTCATCCTCTGGTCGATCGAACTGCGCGCTGCTCAGCCAGTCCGACCAGGCAAGCTCGAACGAGTCATGAATCCGCGCCCGGCGCTGTTCGGGCGAGTTGACGAAGAACAGCCCGCCCAGCGACCAGAATGCCTGCCCGCCGAGCGAAGCCTCGGGCTCCTGGTCGAGCAACAGCACGCGTTTGCCCGCCGCCACCAGCTCGGCCGTGGCGACCAGCCCGGCCAGACCACCGCCGACGACGATCGCTTCGGCTTGCAGCGGCGAGTTGGTCACGCCGCCGCAGGCTACAGACCCTGCGGGTGCAGGATCTTGTTGAAGCTCTTGAGATAGCCCTCGCTCGGATTGAGGATCGGGTGGACCATCGCCGCGCCGCCGTCGGCGCTACTCCCGCCGCTCTCCCACCACTGGCCGTCGATGTCGATGATGACGTGCTCGTCGTTATTCGAGGTGTCCTGGGTCGGGACCAGCTTGGTGAGCTTGATCGTCTTCCACTCGCCCACCCACTTCGGAACCGTGATCTGGACCGCGTTGAGCGAGTTGGCGTTCCTGCCCCTGGTCACGTGGACGCCGGCGCTCGTTGGATTGACCATCTTCCTCTCGGTCACGATCTTCTTCTTCTTGACCCAGACCTTGACGGTCGCGATCGTGCGGTCGTAGATCGTCACGTACTTGCCGCGGCCGTTGACGATGCCGGCAGAACCGGGAAGCGTCTGCGTGGTGTCCGGCGAGGTCAGGTAGCCGGCGGAGTGGAGCACCTCGGAGACGAAGCCCGAGCAGTCGTAACCGGCGCTGACGACCCAGGCCGGCTCGGTGTGCCCGCCGCCCCAGATGTATGGGAGCCCGTTGAGCAGGCGCGCCTCGTTGAGCATCGCCTGGACCCTGACGACGGGGCGCGACGAGCTGGAGACGGACGAATCGATCGCCTGCGCCAGCGTCAGGACCGTCTGCGCCGACACGCCGGTGCCGCTCAGGAAGGCGGTGGCGGCCTGCGCCGAACTCTGCGTCGCGCCATCGGCGGCCAGTCGCTTGGCATCGAGCACCAGCTCAGGGCTCGGCTGCGTGGCTGCCGCCGCTGCGTGCGCCAGTACGCGCGCATTGACCGCCACGCGTCCCGCGGTCTGTACCTGCGACGCGAGCGACCGCTCGGCCGTCGAAGCGGCACCGGCGGTCGCGTTGACGTAGCCGCCCTGGATGTATTCGATCGCGGCCAGCAGGCGCCACGGAATTCCGTAGCGCGACGCCACGGTCGCTGTAGGTGCGAACGAGGTAGGAGGCCGGCTGGTAGCCGCTCGTGCGGTCGGCAAGGGCTCGTCAGATCCGCTCGAGCTCAGGTAGTGGGGCGAGGGCGGTGCCTGGACCACAGCGGTGGAGCGGTCCGCCGGGCCGCGCCAGCGGCAGCCGCGCTGTACAGCGAGCGCGATGCCGAGCGCAGCCCGGCAAGCGCCAGGCGCGAGCCCGATTGCGCCAGCGCGTCATCAGCCACCGCGTAGTTCGGTAACAGCCCATGCGAGATGCCGGCCGGCCGCCACCGAGGCCGAGGCTCGGCCCGGCCGACGGCGTGCGCGATCAATCAGCACAACCACGGCCGCGCCAGCCGCGAGCACTGCAAGCAGCGCGATCAGCCCCGCACGTAGCCCCCCGCCGGGCGCATGCGCAGCGAGGCTCCGTCTCCGTGACCCCCCGGCTCGAGCCGCGGCATGATCTGCAGAGACGGGACAGATCGGCGTTCAGCGTCTTGGCGTGTCGTCCGGATCGACATCGGGTTCCTCAACCTCGGCGAGCTGGTCGCCCACTGCCACTCCTGTGCGTGCAATTTCCCCGGCTGCCAGTTCAAGGATGTTACGAGCACCCCTCGCCGAGCGCGCACGCCAGGGCGGGATGTCCTCCGCGAGGCCCACGACGCGCAGCTCACGATCCATGAAAACTGCATCGAATCGAAAGCGCATAAAGGCACTGTGAATTGATGACTCCCCACGGAAGAGCATGCCGTCGCCTGACGCCAGCGATGCGCGGCCGAGCAGGCCGCGCATCCGCTTGAAGACGTTGTCCGCCACCTCGGTGCGGGCGCACACGAAGCCGGTCCTCGCGCGTGCGGTTGACGATCGTCAGAGCCATCACCACCTCAGCGGCTCGATCAGTTCGCGCTTGAGGACCTTGCCCGTCGGGTTGCGCGGGAGCTCGTCGAGGAAGGTGACGGTGCGCGGCACCTTGTAGCGGGCGAGGTTGTCGCGCACGTACTGCTTGATGTCCTCGTCGGTCAGGTCGGCCCCCTCGCGCTGGACCACGAACACGCTCAGCCGCTGACCGAACTGCTCGTCCGGCACGCCGACGGCGGCCGCCTCCAGCACCCCGGGGTGCAGGTGCAGGAGATCCTCGACCTCACGCGGGAAGACGTTCTCTCCACCGGAGATGATCATCTCGTCATCGCGTCCGTCGATGAAGAGGCGCCCTTGGGCGTCGAAGTGGCCGACGTCACCGGAGGAGACCATGCCGCGGATCCGCTCCTTGTCGCCGCCACCGGTGTAGCCCTCGAAATGGATCATGTGCCCGACGAAGATCCGCCCGGTCTGACCCGTTGGCCGTTCCTCTCCGTCGGCGCCGAGGATCTTGACGACAGCACCCCGCACCACCTGTCCCACGCAGGCCGGCTCAGCCGCGAGGTCGGCGGGCGTGGCGATCGTCGCGTAGGCGATCTCGGTCGACCCGTAGAGGTTGTAGAGGACCGGACCGAATCGCTCCAGCGCCTCGCGCGCCAGGTGCGTGCCGAGCTGCGATCCGCTCAGGTAGATGATCCGCAGCGCGGACAGGTCGTGGTCGGACCAGGTCTCCGGGTCGAGCGCCAGCACACGCTGAAGCATCACCGGCACGATCACCCAAGTTGTGACGCGGTTGTTGGCGAGGCTGTCGAGCGCTCCCACCGGCGTGAACCGCCGCTCCAACACGAGCGTGGCGCCGAGACCGATCTGCAGCAGGCCCTGCGTGAAGCCGAGGGCGTGAAACAGCGGCGCCGAGATCTGAGCCACGTCGCCCGAGCGGAACGGCACCTTGCTCAGGGGCCCGCCGACCGGTGAGAGCGAGATGGGCACGTCACGTCCGGCGCCCTTCGGCGTACCGGTGGTGCCACTCGTGAGGATCACCAGGCGCGGCGCGTGCGCCGGCTTGGGCGGCGCGACCGCAGGCGCCGAGGACGACAAGCGCTGCAAGCGTGTCGCCTTCCTCGTGGCGACTGTCCAGCCACGCGCGCACACGACCGTGCCGCAGCTCGAGGTCTGCGACCAGCGGCTCGAACTCCTCGTCGTAAACGAACAGATCGACACCCTCGCGGCTTGCCACCTCGCGCACCTGCGGCGCCGAGAATCCCGTATTCATGAGTACGACACGAGCGCCGCACTTGGCGGCGGCGAACATTGCCTCGAGGAAGCCGCGGTGGTTGCGAGTCATGATCGCGACGCCGTCGCGAGGCTTCAACCCGGCCGCGCGCCACGCGTTGGCGATGGCGTTCACGCGGTCATCAAGCTCGCGATAGGTGGACTGCCCCTGATCGTCGATCACCGCCACCCGATCGGGATGCCGGATCCCAGCGACCGCGACGGCGCCTCCGAGCATGCCGTAATCGGCCAGTGCTCGCGCGACCCGAGCCGCACGCTGCGGCGCTTCGACGCCGAACATCCCGCTGCGGAAGCAGTAGCCCAGGTAGTAGGCCTCGTTCCCCAGCCGATCCGCGAGCCTTCCGGCACGTCCGAGCCACTCACCGCTCTGCGGGATCGACTTCATGCCCGCAACTTACCGGGGCGCCTCACCCGCCGGTGGCGTCAACCGGTCTTGGTCGACGACTTGGTCGTCGTGGTGCCGGTCGACTTGGTCGTCGTGGTGCCGGTTGACGTGGTGGTCGGGGTGGTCGTCTTGGTCGTCGTCGTAGTGCCCTTGACGGCGCCGTAGGTGACCGTTCCGCGGTTGTCCACCTCGACGCAGATCGTGGCGTTGCAGGCCACCTGGCTGACGGTCCCCTGGGACTTCTTCTTGAGCGGCCTGGCCGCGCTCCAGTCGCCGCGCACCGGCGTCGATGAGTTGTATGCGTTGGACGCGCCGTCGACCGCGACGCAGAAGTTGCGCGTCGGGCAGGCGACCGAGTCCACCACCTGTGCGTTCTGCGCGGGCGGGTCGGAGCCGATCAGCGAGTTGGACCACGTCGTGCTCGTCGGCGCCGAGGAGCCGGTCGCAAGGCCCACGCCGGCGTCGCCGTAGCCGACCCCGACACAGAGCTTGAGCGTGTTGCAGGCGACCGACGCGATCACCGAGTAGCTGGCGCTCAGCGACGTCGTCGCCTTCCAGCCTGTGGTCCCACCGGTGGGGTCGGTCGTGTAGTAGCCGTCGCTTCCGCCGATCATGCAGAACGTGGCCGTCGCGCAGGACACCGAATCGAGCGTGACGCCGCTGCCGATGGTGGTGAGCGTCCACGCGCTGGCCGGACCGGTCGGATCGGTGGTGAAGGCGACCTGGCCGTTGGCCGCATTGTCGACGGCCAAGCAGAGTGTGGTGGTGGGACACGAGATCGCCGCAAAGCCGGCAAAGCCGCCGCCGGTCTCGGTCGCCTTGTCGACGCGTACGGGATGGGTCCAGGCCTTGGCGCCCACGAGCGGTTGCGTCGAATGCATCACCTGGCCGTGAGCATCGACCGCGACGCAGAGCTGCGCCGACGGACAGGAGATACCGGTGATGGCGAGCTTGGGGTCGATGTACTCGCGGTGCCACTGAGCCGCTGCCTGCGCGGGATGGTCGGAGACGAAGACATCACCCCTGACGTCACCGGCGGCGCACAGTAGCGCCGTGCTGCCAGCGACGTTCGGCGCGCAGCTGACCGCATCGAAGCCCCCGCCGTCGTTCGGGTTCAGCAGCGGAACCGACTTGGCCCACTTCATCGAGTAGGTGGACGCGCTGGCGACGGCGGGCAGGGACAGGAAGGCGGCGAGTGCCGCTACCAGCGCCAATACCCGCAGTGGGCGGAAGGGTTTTGAGCTCATCGACAGCAAAGGTTCGGTAGTTCTAGCAGCCGAATTCAAGGATTCGGCAGCAAAGCATGCAGACATTCTCGCCGCCAGACGTTGCGGCCAGGTTGGGTCTTGATTGGAAGCTCAAACCCTTCAGAGCCTCCAAGGTTGCGCTGCGCTCTTCAACACGACCTCGGGTCACTCACGGCGCCACGCTCAACCCGACCGTCATGGCGGCTGTGTCGGTGGCGTCGACCAGCTCGTCCAGGGCAGCCGAGAGGGCCTGGGTGAGGAGCTCCGGGTGCTCGCGCGCGAGCTCCCGGTGAAGCTGGCGCAGGGGCGGGAAGGCGCCATGCCTCACGTGCCTGAAGGTTGCCGCCAGCGCCGACAGAGCATTACCGAGGCCGGCCTGCAGCGGGCCCAACTCGGGCAGTGGCCGGTCGGCAGGCATCGTCTCCGTGTCCAGGCGCACGACGTGTACGCCCCAGACCAGGCGACGCAGCGCGCTGAGGGTGGCGGCCGTGACGTGCGGATCCGCTCCGCCCCGGCGCGGCTCGCTACGCGCCAGTCCGGCCGCCGTGTCCGCGTCGATGAACGCGATACGCGCTTGCCGAGCGAGCGTGCGCAACTGTGCCTCCGGCAGGCGCGTGCCCGTCGTCAGACCCGAGAGCACCGCGTCGAGGTAGGCGTGTTGAGCGTCGACCAGCGTGGCCATGAGCGGACTCACCGACACCGCCGACCACGTGGGCCAGAGCGCGTAGGCGATCAGGCCGATGGCCCCGCCGATCGCGGTGTCGATGCCGCGGTCCAGTGCCGTCTGGACCGTGCCCGGCGCGATCGCGTGCAACAGGAACACGACGACCCCGGTGAGCATCGCAACGCCCACGGTGAAGCTCGCCGGAAAGACGGCGTAGGTGGCGAAGGCCAGGACGGCCACGACGGCCACCACACCCCAGCCATTGGGATTCAGAGCCACGGCAACCAGAGTCGCCACGACCACGCCGAGGCAGGTACCGAGCACGCGCTCGGCTCCGCGCGTGAAGGTCTGGCCAAAGCCAGGCCGCAGCACGGTCGCCGCCGCCACCACGGCCCAGTAGGCGCGTGGCAGCGCCACACGTTGGATCAGCAGCTCGGTGAGCGTCACCACCACCGCCAGGCGAAGCGCGTGACGCCCGGCGGCGGAATGCAGATTCGCAACGCTGCGCATGCGGCTGAGGTCAGCTCCGATCCGGCCCAGCGCGCCGCGACTGCCGAGACTCGGCCGACCCAGCCAGAACGGAAGCCGGCCGCTGCCCGGAGCATGGATGTCGGCGGCCAAGCGGGCCGCCGACGTGACCTGGCCGATGAGCGCCGCCAGCCGCTGATCGAGCGCTGCCGATGCGAGCGGCTCGCGCGCAGTCCCCCATTCGCTCAGCGCGGCCGCCTGATCCGGGAGGGCTGCGAGCGTGGCGTCGCTTCCCCTGATCGCGACGACCGTCAGCACCAGCAGCTGCCGGATGCGCTCGAGCGCCTCCGAGATTCCCGCTTCCGAGGCCTCAGCGAGGGACGGGTCGGTCCTCCGAACATTGTCGACCAGCGCGCTGAGGCCGATCAGCTCCAGGCGGATGCGGCGGCCCTCGCCCACCAGGTCGGTCAGCGCGTGCCGGTCTGGATCTGCGAACAGCGCCGGGACCGCCAGCACCTGGTCGGCGGCATCCAGCGCGGTGACGAGCGGGATCGAGGAAGAGCCCAGCTCGCCGGCGAACACCGCCAACGAGCCGTAGGCCTGCGCCAGCGCAGCGCGCTGGCGGCGCCACGCGAGCGGCACCGCGACCAGCGCGGCGAAGCCCGTCTGCGCGATACCACCCAACAGCACCAGCCCGGTCAGCGCCAGCGCCTGCGGGACGTCCTCGGGGAAGCGACCGAACACAATGAAGCCGATCAGCGATTGCGTGCCCACGACGTTGCCGCGGCGACCGAGCGACGTGGCGGTGCCGGCGATCAGGCAGAAGATCAGGAGCAGCAGCAGGTGCAGCCAGGGCAGGCTCCCGCTGACCATCCCGGCGAACGCCGTCGTGGCCACCGCTGCCGAGGCGCCGAGCATCGTGCCGATCGGAGGCACGACCGGGCCGTCACCGGCGCGCCAGGCGACCCCGGAGAGCATCGCACCGACACCCATCGTGACCGCCGCAGGGGGCGAGCCGGCGGCGGTACCAACGGCGAGCATCGCCGCCACCGGGATGGCGGCGATGAGCCCGGCGCGAGCGGATACCTGCGCGCGGTCGAAGTTGCCCGCTTGCAGGAAGGCCTGGCCTACCGCAAGCGACCTACCAGCACCGGTGCTGGGGTCGCGAACGTCGCTCACGCGAACGGAGGGCTCGGGATGTACGGGTGGAGCGGTCCGACGGGACCGCGCGTCCCGATCGCGCCGTAGGTGCTGAAGGACAGCCTGGCCGCCAGGCAGACGTCAAGCGCCCACTGCTGGCGCCCGCTGATCCAGCCGATCTCGACCTGGGATCCGGCCGGCAGCCCAGCCAGTCCGTACCAGAACAGGGCGGCGGCCGCCTGCTCATCCGTCGCGGCGAGCAGCCAGATGCCTCGGTCGAAGCTGGTCACCACAAAGCCGCGGTGCTCGAGCTGGAAGAAGGAGGCACCGCGGAACGCTGCCACCTCCAGATCGGGCGTGTGGGCGGCGCCGCGCACGGCGCGGGAGATCGGTGCCAGCGTGTCGAGCCGCGCCGGATCGACCGGCGTAACCGCCGGATCGAGCGCTGGAATCAGACTCCGGTCGACCCTGCCCGTGGCCTCGAAGGTTGGCTCGAGCGCGAATCCGGACGAGGCGTACAGGCGCAGCGCCCGTGGATCGTCGGAGGCGATGATCAGCCCGGTCTCGCAGCCCCCGGCGTAGTCCAGCGTGGCCCCCATCAGCGCCCGGCCCTCGCCCCCGGCGCCGAGCGTCGGGCTCACGGCCATCAGCGAGAGGATCCACACGCCCTCCCGGATCACCGCCTGCGCCGCGCCGGTGATCACGCCCTTGTGCTCGCTCACGAACGACCCGTCGGGGTCGGTGACCAGCGAGTGGCGCAGCCGCTGCTCCCAGTTGCGGCGAAGGACCGGGGTGTTGATGTTGGTGGCAAAGGCCTCCGCGGTGACCTTCGCAACCTGCGGGATATCCGCGTCGGCCATCGGCCGCACGAGCGTGGCAGTCACGCCGGCGCTCATTGCACCTCGTCACTCATGGAATCAGCACGATCTTTCCGCGGCGGATGGCTGCCCTCGAGCAGCGCGTATGCCTCGCGCACCTGATCGAGCGGGAATACCCGCGCGATCGGCAGCTCCAGCTCGCCGTCGTCGATCAGCTGCACCATCTCCTCGACGACCTCGGTGTTGGCCACCGCCTCGCCACCCTCGGTCTTGGCGCCGTACTTGGCGGCCGCCTCGTCATCGACGATGGTGTCGATGCGGCCGGGGGCGATTCCGAGCTCGACGCCCAAGGCGACGTAGCCGCTGCCGACGGTGTCGATCAGCGCGCTCAGCTGTTCTCCGGCATCCGCAGCCGCCTGCTCGAGGCGCTCGGCAAGCCCGTCGCCGTAGGTGACCGGGATGATGCCGCGCGAGCGCAGCCACTCATGGCTGCTCTCGCCCGCCACACCGAGCACGGTCGCGCCCCGCTGCCGGGCAAGCTGTGCGGCCAGACCGCCGACGCCACCTGAGGCCCCGGCCACGGCGACCAGGTCACCGGCGCCCGCCCCGACGGCAGCCACGGCGCCGTAGGCGGTGGTCGCCACGGTCCAGAGGGCTCCGGCCACCTCCCACGGCATGGACGCCGGGCGCGGGAGCGCGCGCGCCTGCGCGGCCAGCGCGAGCTCGGCCTGGCTGCCGCGCTTGGCGGTCCCCAACACCTCATCTCCTGGCGCAAAGTCGTCGACGTCCGGACCGAGCTTCTCGACGACGCCGGCGAAGTCTGTGCCCTGCGCAGCTGGGAAGCTCAGCGGGATCGCCCCTTGGAACACGCCCGACCGCAGCTTGTCCTCAAACGGGTTGATCCCGGTGGCCTTGACCCGCACCAGCATCTGACCCTCGCCGGGTTCGGGCGCCTCGACGTCGACCACGTCCAGCACCTCGACCCCTCCGTACTGCTCGAACCTGACCGCTCGCATGGCGTTCCTCCTGATTCGTCAGAGAGTTGCAAATTCAATCGTCTGCATGCTCGGCCGTGAGCAGCGTGTACGCCTCGAGCACCGCGACCCCGGCGATCACCAGCGCGACGACACGATCCGCCCACCACCAGCCGAAGGCGTGGTACAGAACCAGGCCGATCAACGCCAGCAGCGCGGTGCCCGCCCCGATCGCGCTGAGTGTGCTGTCGCCCTTGAGCGCGTGGCTGCCGAGGCGCGCGGCGGTCTGGCGCTTGAGGTAGGCGAGCGGCACCAGCACAACGATCGACACCGCGGCCGTGGCGACCGTGAGCACGCTCGAGCCGGGATGGCTGCCCGCGATCAGCGCTTGGATCGATTCGAACAGCAATGCCACGGCGATGATTCCCAGAGCGCCGGCAACGGCGTAGGCGGCCAGCTCCTCGACGCGCTCGGCGCGATGCGGAGCCGAGCGCTCGGTCCGGAAGCGCCACACCAACACAACCGAGCCGGTCACGTCAGCCAGAACCGAAAGCCCGGCCGCGAGCACGCCGAGACTGTGGTCTGCTATCCCCGACGCGACCGAGACCGAACCGGCGATCAGCCCAAAGCCGATCGAAATCCACGACAGCCGCAGCGCGCGTTCGAGCAGCTGGGACCGGTTCGGTTCTGAGTCTGGCGCGGTGCTCGGGGCGTCGTCACCGCCGCGAGCACCGTCACTCATACCAATGCCAGTTCCTGCTGAGCTCCGACCAGGACGCTGCGCATCCGCTCCACGATCTCATCGAGCACATCGTCGTCGGAAATGAGCGGCGGCGCGATCTGGAGGACGGCATCGCCGCGGTCATCGGGGCGGGCGATCAGGCCGGCATCGAGCAACGCCGGCCCCATGTAGCGGCGCAACAGATGCTCGCGCTCGTCCGCGTCGAAGCGCGTGTTGTCCTCATCCTTGACCAACTCGACCGCCCAGAAGAAGCCTGCCCCGCGGACGTCGCCGACTATCGGGAGATCCTCCTTGAGCTCCTCAAGCCTGGCGTGCAACCCGTCCTCGAGTGCGCGGACGTTGGCCAGCACGTCCTCGCGCTCGAAGATCTCCAGGTTCTTGAGTGCAATCGCGGCGCACAGCGGGTGGCCGCCGAAGGTGATGCCGTGCATGAGCATGCGCTTGTCCTCGTAGAACGGCGCCGCGACCTTCTCCGAGACCATCACCGCACCCATCGGCGCGTATGCCGAGGTGATTCCCTTGGCGACCGTGATCAGGTCGGGGATGGCGTCGAAGCGCGTCACCCCGAAGTACTCGCCCAGCCGCCCGAAGCCGGTGATGACCTCGTCGGCGTGCAGCAGGATCCCGTACCTGTCGGCGAGCCGCCTGAGCCCCTGCCAGTAGCCGGGCGGAGGCACCAGGCAGCCGCCCGCGTTCTGCACGGGCTCGGCGACGATCACCGCGATCGTGTCGGGGCCCTCCTCGAGGATCACGCCCTCGATCTCACGCAGGAGCTTCTCGGTCAGCTCCGCGCCCTGCAGCTCGGAGCGGAAGCCATTCGTGTTGGAGACGTGCCGGGTGTAGATCGCGGGCGGCCCAAACTGTTCCTTGTACGCGGGGACCCCGGTGAGCGACAGGGCGCCGAGCGTCACGCCGTGGTAGGCGATATTCCGGGCGATCGCCTTGAGCCGCTGTGGCTCGCCGTTGGCGACGTGGTACTGGCGAGCGAGCTTCCAGGCGGCCTCGACGGCCTCTGAGCCGCCGGAGGTGAAGAACACGCGATCGATGCCCTCCGGTGCAAGCCCGGCGAGCTTGTCGGCCAGCTCGAGCGCCGGCGGGTGCGCCGTGCCCCAGATCGTGCTGAAGGCGAGCTGCTGCAGCTGCTGTGCTGCGACGGCGCCCATCTCCTCGCCGTAGGAGTAGCCGATCTGCGCACAGAACAGGCTGGAGAGCCCGTCGACGTAGCGGTTCCCGTGCGTGTCGAAGACGTATGCGCCCTCGCCGCGCTCCACGACCATCAGCTCCTGACCGCCCGGGCCGAAGTTGCCGTTGCGGGTGAAGTGCAAGAGCGCTGAGCCCTGCGCGAACGTACCTGCGTTTGGGGCCACTGATGCCTCCAGTTCTGCTCGTCTACAGCTGCTGGTCCCGACTCTACAGAGCGACGCTGCTTCAGCCCGCCCTGGGCCGTTCCGCATGGGTGGTCACGTGCTGCAACTCGCCCGCGAACTCGGTGCATAGCGCATCCCAGGTCTGCTGAAACAGCGCCTCGAGCTTCTCATCGAGGACCCGGCAGTGCTCCAGGTTGCCGCTCCGCGCTCCCACCTCGAGCTCCTTGCAGAGTGCGCGGAAGCGTCCTGCACCCACGGCTCCCGCGCCGCCGGCCAGGCGATGGGCGTCACGCTCGGCGGCCGCCAGGTTCGCCTCCGCCACGGCCTCATGCAGGCTGCCCAGCATTGCGCGCGCGTCGTAACGGAAGGTCTCGAGCATCTGTCCGATCTGACCCGGACCGACGGCGGTGTTGGCTGAGAGCACGTGCAGCGAGGCCACCATCGCCGCGTCCAGCAGCGCATCGGTGATCTCGCCGGCCTCAGCGGACGGCGGTGGAGTCCCGCGCGTCCTGATCGCAGCCAGGAGCTGATCGATGTCGAAGGGCTTGGTGAGGTAACCGTTGGCCCCGGCCGCGAGCAGCCTCTTGGCCTGCACCGGAGAAGCATCGGCAGAGACGATGATCACGGGGGTGCCGGCAAGCTCCTCATCGCCGCGCACTGCGGCCAGCACCTGCTCACCGGGGATGTCCGGCAGGTGCAGATCGAGCAGGATCAGGTCGGGCCTGAGCTCGCGCGCCAAGGCCACGCCGGCAGAGCCCTCACGGGCGACGGTCAGGCCGAGGTCGCTGGAGAGCCCGAAGATCTTCTCGACAAGCCGCACGTTCGAGGGGTTGTCCTCGATGTAGAGCACTGAGATCGCGGCGCGCAATCGTTGTGCTGTGGCGGCAAGCTCAGCCGCGACGCCCTCGTCCGGGGACGGGGCATGACTGCGTCTGCTCGCAGCCTCGGAGGCGCTCGAGAGGGGCAGTTCAATGGACACGCTGGTGCCGACCCCCTCCTCACTCGAGAGTGCCAGCGAGCCGCTCATCGACTCCACCAGGCCGCGCGCCAGCGCCAGGCCGAGCCCGGTGCCCTCGATCCCGCGACTCGCGGCATCAAGGCGCTCGAACGGCGTGAACAGCCGGCCGATCGCCTCCTCGGAGATGCCGGCTCCCGTATCGGCGACCTCGATCCGCACAGCGCCGGCGTCGGTCCGGCCGGCGCTGATCACGACGTTGCCGCCGCGCCGGTTGTACTTCACCGCGTTCGAGAGCAGGTTGAGCAGCACCTGAATCAGGCGCTGACGGTCGGCGCGCACATAGAGGTTGACGTTGACCGGCCGCTGCCTGATCCCGACCGCAGCCGCGCTCGCGGCCGGTGTCATGAGCGACTTTGCCTCGCCGAGCGCCTCGGTCAGCTGAACCGGCTCGAGCGAGAGCCGCAGGTCCCCGCTCTCGATCCGTGACAGGTCCAGGAGGTCGTCGACGATCGCCAGCAGGTGGCGGCCGGCCGACAGCATCTGGTCGAGCGTCTCGCGCTCGCCCTCCTCGATCAGATCGCGCTCTAGCAGCTGGCCGAACCCGAGGATCGCGTTCAGCGGCGTGCGCAGCTCATGGCTCACGCGTGAGAGAAAGCCTGACTTGGCCAGGCTCACGCGCTCGGCCTCGAGCTGTGCCAGCCGCGACTCCCGGCGCGCGGCCTCGGTGACCAGATACGTCCGCAACAGGGTCAACATCACCACGAGCAGCAGCGCGGACGCCAGGTACGCGGCGATGCTGGCGCGATTCGCCCATTGCTGGTCGCCGCGCGCGGAGCCGCGGGCCCGCGCCACGAGCGCCCTCGAGCGCGTGCTCATTACCGACACGAGCGAGCGGACCTCGGCGGTGATCTGGTTGCCGCGGTTGGTCTTCACCAGCCGCAGCGCCTGCGCGACGGCACCGCGCCTGTAGAGATTCACGGTCGCCACAAGGTCCTTGAGGCGAGCCTCGAGCAGGCCCACAAGCTTGGTGTAGTCACGGCGCAGGACGGGATCGCCGCGACTTCCGTTCCTGATCCTCTGCAGCACCGCCGGCGCCCGTTTGATGGCGACCCTGGCCGGCTCCAGGTAACTCGCCTCGCCCGTCAGCAGATACCCGCGCTGTCCGGTCTCGGCGTCGAGCGTGTACTGCATGATCGAGCCCATGTTGGCCTCGTAGCCGAGGCCGGCGGTGACCTCGTCACGCGCCGCATTGGTGCGATCGTTGCTGTTGATCTGCAGTACGGCTGCGCCGACATCGACCGCCACCACGACGAGCGTCAGGGCGATGAGCCCGCGAACGTAGGCGCGGCCGCGACGGTGCTCGCTGCCCGGACCGTCAGGCATCGCGCTGCTCCTTCTGGGCTGCTCGGTCTGTCGCTTCGAGGATCAGCTCATAGGGCAGGCGCAACTCGCGTACCACGTCGGGCAGGCCGTGCACCCCGGCTGGCTTGATCAGGTAGGCGTCGATGCCGAGGTCATAGGCGGCATCGATGTCGGCGTCGTTGCCCGAGCCGGTGAGCATGATCACCGTCAGACGCGACAGGCTCGGTGTCGAGCGAATGCTGCGCAGCACGTCGAGCCCTGACATATCGGGCAGCGAGAGATCGAGCACGCAGAGCACGGGCATCGCCGCCTCACCGCTGGGGACCCGGTGGAGGTAGCGGAGCGCAGCTGTGCCGGTGCCGACGACCTCGATCGGATTGGTGATCCGCTCGGCGGCGAGCAGCTGTGCGATCAACGCCGCTGTTGCCCGCTCATCCTCGAGCAGCAGGATCGGCGCCATCCGGCCGGTCACGTCGGCGTCCTTCCCAGCTGCTCGAACTGCAGCGCATCCCCAGCTGCGGGCCTCGCGAAGTAGTAGCCCTGGCCGACATGACAGCCGAGCGAGCGCAGCTGGGCGAGGTGCGCCGCCGTCTCGAGCCCCTCGGCGATCATCTCCAGTCCGAGCTGTCCGATCATCGTCACGACCGCCCGTGCAAGCGCCCAGGCGCCCGCCGACTCGGCCAGGTCGCGCGTGAAGACGCGGTCGAGCTTGACCCCGTCGAGCGGCAGCTCGCGGATGTAGCCGAGCGACGAGTACCCGGTCCCGAAGTCGTCGAGGAACACACCCACGCCCATTTCGCGGATGGCCTCAAGTTGCGGCAGGACGAGCGTGATCCCGTTGGCCAGCACGCTCTCTGTGATCTCGACCTTGAGCCGCGACGGCTCGAGGCCGGAGCGACTCAGGGCTCGCTCGAAGCGGAGGATGAAGTCGGGGTCCTCCAACTGTCGGATGGAGATGTTGACGCTCACGTAGAGCGGCTCCCCAGGACGGTCCGCCCACACGCGCGCCTCGGTGCACGCCTGCGTCAGGACCCACTCGCCGAGCTCAGACATGACCCCCGTCTCCTCGGCCAGCGGCACGAACCGCAAGGGCGGGATCAGGCCACGGAGCGGATGCATCCAGCGAACCAACGCCTCGAAGCCGAGTGCCCTCCGAGTGGCCATGTCGACGAGCGGTTGGTAGTGCAGCACCAGCTGATCGCGCATCAGCGCAGCCCGCAGGTCGAGTGAGAGCGCGAGCGTGTCGAGGATCTGCCCGTGGGCGGCGTCCTCGTAGATGACGATCCGCGGCAGCCTGCCGTGCCGCTTCAGTGGTCGAATCGAGGCGCCCGCGCGGCTGACCAGGTCCCAGACCGTGAGCTCGCCGTGAGCCAGCGCGATGCCGATCCCTGCGTCCAGGAACAGCGTGCTGCCGTCGAGTGCGATCGGTTCCCGGATTGCGCCATATGCGACGGCCGCGATCTGCTCGCAGACGGGACGCTCCGCCGACGAGACCACAACGGCGAACTCGTCACCGCACAGACGCAGCGCGAGATGCGGCCCGGCGATGTCCCGCAGACGCCTGCCGATCTCGCGTAACACGCGGTCTCCGTTCAGGTGACCGTAGGTGTCGTTGATCGCCTTGAACTGGTCGATGTCGATCAGGATCACCGAGCGTCGTCCGTCGGCGCCCGAGGGGCTCTGCAGGCTGTCGAGCGATGCGCGACCGGGCAGCCCCGTCAGCGCGTCGAAAGCGTCGCTCTGTAGGGAGCCTCTCCCCGGATTCGTAACCGGAATCGTGCCGGCGATCTCCATCGGCCTGGGCGTCCTCCATGACGAATGGGTCCGTTGCCTGCCTGGTCTGTTTGCCTGGGTGATCTCGTGCTATCTGCCCCATAGCAGCGGCTTTACACCTGCGCTACGTCCAATCGATGAGTGACACTCGTCACAGATCGTGAGGTAGCGTGCGCGTGTTCGCTTGACGCCGGTTTGCGGTGTACGGTACCGTTGCCAAACTGGTCTAGACCACTTCGGCGTCAGCTGTGGTTCGGGACCACCACGGGAGAGGGAAGGCATCAGAGAGTAGGCGATGGCAACAATCAGCTACATCAACGCGACCTGTGTGTACCCCGGAGCAACCGCCCCGTCGGTCGACGATCTCAACCTGCAGGTCGAGGACGGCGAGTTCATGGTGCTCGTCGGGCCGTCGGGCTCTGGCAAGTCGACAGCGCTGCGAATGCTCGCAGGGCTCGAAACGGTGAGCGCCGGCGAGATCCGGATCGACGGCACCGACGTCTCACAGCGGGCGCCCAAGGATCGCAACATCGCCATGGTGTTCCAGAACTACGCGCTCTACCCGCACATGAGCGTCGCCGACAACATGGGCTTCGCGCTCAAGCTCAGCGGCGTATCCAAGCCGCGAACGGCAGGTCAAGGTCCGCGAGGCAGCTGCGCTGCTCGACCTCGAGCCCTACCTCGACCGTAAGCCCAAGGCGCTCTCCGGTGGCCAGCGCCAGCGGGTGGCGATGGGGCGCGCGATCGTGCGCGAGCCGAGCGTGTTCCTGATGGACGAGCCGCTCTCGAACCTCGACGCCAAGCTGCGCGTCGAGACCCGCGCCAACATCGCCGGCCTGCAGGCGCGGCTCGGCACGACGACGATCTACGTCACCCACGACCAGGTCGAGGCGATGACGATGGGTCACCGCGTCGCCGTGCTGCAAGGACGGCCGGCTGCAGCAGGTCGACACGCCGCGCAACCTCTACGACCGGCCCGACAACGTCTTCGTCGCGGGCTTCATCGGCTCGCCGGCGATGAACCTCCGCACGGCGACACTCGGCGACGGAGCCGCGACGCTCGGCGGGCGGCGCGATCCCGCTCCCGACCGCGGCGCTCGCCGCAGCTGCGCGGCGCGAGCCTGAATGAGCTCGTGGTCGGCCTGCGTCCCGGAGGCCACGAGCCTCGCGACCGACGCGCAGAGCGCAACCCTGCCGATGACGGTCACACTGGTCGAGGAACTCGGCGCAGATGCGTACGTCTACGGACAACTCGATGGTGACGTCGCGGGCGACAAGCCCTGGGTGCTGCGCTGCGACAGCCGCGCGGTCCCGACGATCGGCGAGCGCGTGCGGGTCGCGGTGGACACTGGCGCCGCCCATCTCTTCAATCCCGCAACCGGGGTGCGGCTCGACTAGCCCACGATGACCTTCGCCCGACAGCGCACACGATGACGATCGCCGGAGAGCCCGCCGCCACCGAGCCCAAGTACTACGCGGTCAAGCGGCACCTGCTCGAGTTCATCGGCTCGCTGGATCCCGGGTCGCGCCGTGCCGACCGAGCGCGAGCTCGCGACGCAGATGGAGACCTCGCGCACGACCGTGCGCCAGGCGCTGACCGAGCTCGTCGTCGAGGGGCGGCTCGTGCGCCGCCAGGGCTCGGGCACCTACGTGGCCGAGCCCAAGATCACCTGGCCGCTGTATCTGGCGAGCTTCACCGAGCAGGTCGAGGCCAGCGGCTTCAAGCCGTCGGCGGAGATGATCGGCACCCAGCGCAGTCGCCGCCACGCGCCGAGCTCGCCCAGCAGCTCGGGCTCCCCCCGCGCGCTCCGGTCTACAGGATCGAGCGACTGCGCTTCGCCGACGCCTTCCCGATCGCGGTCGAGACCTCGTGGCTGCCGGCCGAGCGCTTCCCGGGCCTGACACGGCAGATCCGCGCCCACGCATCGCTGCACGCGATCCTCGGCCGACGTCTACGACACGAGCCTGCGCACCGGCGAGGAGTGGATCGAGACGGCGCCCGCAACCCCGCGCGAGGCCGGGCCGTTGGGGGTCGACGTCGGCACGCCGATGCTGATCGTCAGCCGCCAGAACTTCGACTCCGACGGCACCCCGGTCGAGCTCGGGCGCACCTGGTTCCGCAGCGACCGCGTCACGCTCGTCACGCACCTGGCGTCCCGGCGCCGATGACCGTCGCAGACCGCATCGACGCGCCGGCACAGCTGCTCGGCGGGGGCCGCGTGGTCACGCCCGACGGCGTGCTGAGCGACGCCTGGGTGCAGGTGAGCGACGGCGCGCATCGCGCAGGTCGCCGAGCGCCGCCCCGACCTGGACGCGCCGGTCGTCGACCTCGCAGGGCGCCTGGCTGCTGCCCGGCTACATCGATCTTCACGTCCACGGCGGCGGCGGCCACAGCGTCGCCGACTCGCTGCAGGCGATGGAGCAGGCGGTCGCCTTCCACCGCGGCCACGGCACCACGGCGACGCTCGTCTCGCTGGTGACCGCGCCCGAGGACGGCGCTCAGCGCCCAGCTCGGAGTGGGCCGCCGAGCTCGCCCGCCGCGGCCCGACGCCGCGCGGGCACGTGACTCGGCTCACACCTCGAGGGGCCGTTCCTGTCGCCCCGCCGCTGCGGCGCCCAGAACGCGGCGCACATGCTCGCGCCCGACCCGGCGCTGCTCGAGCGCCTGCGTGGCGGTCGCGGGCGACACGCTGCGGATGGTCACGATCGCGCCCGAACTGCCCGGCGCGCTGCCGTTGATCGAGACGCTCAGCGCAGGCCGGCGTGATCGCCGCGATGGGCCACTCCGACGCCAACCTACGAGCAGGCGCTCGCAGGCATCCGCGCCGGCGCCAGCCACGCCACCCATCTGTTCAACGCGATGCCGCCGCTGCATCACCGCGAGCCCGGCCTTGTCGGAGCGGCGCTCGAGGCCGGGATCACCTGCGAGCTGATCAACGACGGCCGGCACGTGCATCCCGCGGTCGTCAGGCTCGTGTTCGAGCTGATCCCGTCTACTCGCGCTGGTGACGGACGCGATCGACGCCGCGGGCGTCGGCGACGGGCGCTTCGAGCTCGGGGGCCAGGAGGTGCTCGTGCAGGCCGGCGAAGCCGCGGCTGGCGGCCACCGGCTCGCTTGCCGGTAGCACGCTGACGATGGATCAGGCGCTGCGCAACGCGGTGAAGCTGAGCGGCCTCAGCATCGAGCGCGCCTCTGCCGCGGCCTCGCTGACGGCAGCCCGCGCGCTCGGCCTCGACCGGGAGCTCGGCTCGATCGCCCCCGGCAGGTGCGCGGATCTGGTCGTGCTCGACGACGATCTGCAGGTCACCGAAGTGATGGCGAGCGGCAAATGGTGCGAGTTAGCCACCGGTTAGCCGCGCGATTGGGCCAGGTTATGATGATTGGTCTAGACAACTTGCTCTGTACGCTGTAGCGTCGTCGCACCCCCAACATCAGGTCCGAGGGATTCCCCGCGGGCCATATCCCAATGGAGAGGAGAACCCAGGGATGAGGAAACGTCCACTTGGAACCAGGCTTGCGGTCCTGGCCGCAGGCGTCGCGGCTCTCGCCGTGGCCGCCACCGGCAGCGCGACTGCCAAAACCGCTACGAAGGCGAGCGGGAGCACCACGCTCAAGCTCGTGGTCGCCGATTACGGCACCGGCGCGAGCAACACCAGCAAGAAGTACTGGCAAGGCATCGTCACGGCGTTCGAGAAGCAGAACCCGTCGATCAAGGTCGCCATCACTGACATTTCCTGGACCCACTTCGACAGTGAGGTTCAGACGATGGTTCAGAACAAGAACTATCCGGACATCACCGAGGGTGACTATTTCTCGGCGTACGCACAGCAGCACCTGCTCTACAGCGCAAGCCAGGTCCTCAGCAATCCAAAGAACCTGCTGCCGGTGTTCGCGAGCCAGGGCTCCTACCAGGGCAAGCAGTACGGCATGCCCTGGACCACGAGCTCACGCACGCTCTTCTACAACAAGAAGCTCTTTGGCCAGGCGGGCATCAAGTCCGCGCCGAAGACCTGGGCGAATGTCCAGGCCGACGCGGCCAAGATCAAGGCGCTCGGCAAGATCGGCTTCGGCCTGCCGCTCGGGCCCGGAGGAGGCACAGGCTGAATCGCTGCTGTGGTTCCTGGGCGACGGCGGCAACTACATGAAGGGCAATAGCTGGACGATCAACAGCATGGCGAACGTCGCCGCGTTCAACTTCCTCAAGGGCATGGTCGCCGCCGGTGACACCGAGCCCAACCCGGGCACGGTGGACCGCACGCCCCTGTGGGAGAAGTTCGCGGCTGGTGACGTCGGCATGATCAACGGCTCACCCGCCCTGATCCCGATCATCCAGGCCGGCAAGGTGCTGAAGTCGAATCAGTGGGCTTCCGTGCCGATCGCCGGCAAGAACGGCCCGCTGAGCGACACGCTCGGCGTGTGCGACAACGTCGCCGCGTTCAAGGCCAACGGCCACCAGGCGCAGATCAAGAAGTTCCTGGACTTCGCCTACCAGAACAAGTACCAGCTGGCGTTCGATCGGGAGTACGACCTCCTGCCGGCGACGGTTTCCGCCGCCAACGCACTGAAGAGCGACCCGACCTTCGGCTCGTTCATCAAGGCGCTGCCGCACGCCGTCCAGTACCCGAGCAACACCGCTTGGGCTCAGGTCAAGACGGACATCCAGAACACGATCGGGACCGCCGTGACCGGCAGCCCGTCGAGCGTTCTGGGCACGCTCCAGCAGACCGCCCAGAAGTTGGGCACCAAGTAGCAGTTGGCTGATATGGATGGGGGCGGCCCGCTGGCCGCCCCCTACCCGCCCCGGCGGCCCCGCTTGGCCGCCCCTTAGTCACCCTCAATCGCGCACGCTGCACCTGACACCTTGACCACCGAACAGCCTCGACTGACCTACCGACCCGGGCGACGTGTGCGGGTCGGACTCGCGCTACGGCCACTGCTGTGGATCGGACCGGCGGTCGCGTCTGATCGGTGTGGTCGTGCTGTGGCCCGTGGTGGTCCTGATCCAGGCTTCGTTCCAGAACATCGCGTCTGACGGCTTCGTCGTCGGTGGTGCGGGCTGGAGCAACTACAGCGAGCTGTGGCACGAGCCGGCGCTGGCCGGAGTCGTGTTCCGCACGGTGATCTGGGTGGTGGCGGTCGTCGCCGTGACGCTCCTGCTCTCGCTTGCGCTGGCACAACTCTTCAACCAGCGGTTCCCGTTCCGGCGCGCCGCGCGCACCGCGCTGATCGCCCCCTGGGCCGCATCCGTGGTGATGACGGCGCTGATCTTCCGCTGGGCACTGGACCCCTACTCGGGTGCGGTCAACATCATCCTCCACGCCCTCGGCCTGGTGAAGATGGGCTCGAACACGGCCGACTGGCTGGGACGGCCGGGCTGGGCGCTCGTCTGGATGATGATCGTCGGCATCTTCGTCTCGCTGCCGTTCACCACCTACGCGATCCTCGCCGGGTCTGCAGACGATCCCCGACGAGGTCTACGAGGCCGCCCGCGTCGACGGCGCCGGCTCCTGGCGCACCTACCTTGCGATCACGCTGCCGCTGCTGCGGCCGGCGATCCTCGTCGCGACCACGATCAACGTGATCAACGTCTTCAACTCGTTCCCGATCATCTGGGAGATGACCCGCGGCGGCCCGGGCTATGAGACCAGCACCACCACGACCTTCATGTTCATCCTCAAGCAGGCCTTCATCGGCGAGTCGGCCGCGATGTCGGTGGTCAACTTCCTGCTCGTGATCGTCGTCGTGCTGCTGTTCCTCAGGGCCACGCGCTGGAAGGAGGCGGTCGACGGATGAGCGCGATCACCACCGCAGTCGACGCCGCCGTCGGGTCGGGCACCGAGGCGCCGCGGCGCGCACCCCGCCGACGCACGATCACCCGTCGCGGGTTCGTGCTTCAGCGTGCTCGCGTACGCGATCGCGCTGATCTTCCTGCTGCCCTACCTGGAGATGATCGTCGCGGCGCTGCGGCCGCAAAACCAGTTGCTGGCGCCGAACCTGCTGCCGACGCACTTCAGCTTCTCCAACTTCACGACGATCTGGTCGACCGGCTTCGGCGGCAACCTGACCGAGAGCCTGCTGATCGCCGGCGGGGCTACGGTGGTGGTGCTTGCTGGTCGCGGTGCCGGCCGCGTACTACTCGGCGCGCCACCGCTTCCGCGGCCGGACCGTCTTCCTGCTGCTGGTGCTCGCCACGCAGATGCTGCAGCCGGCGGCGATGCTCGTCGGCATCCAGCGCGAGTTCTCGAGCTTCAACCTGCCGCCGACGCTGTCACTGATCCTGGTCAACGCCGGCTTCAATCTCGCGTTCGCGGTCTGGATCATGACCGCCTACTTCTCCTCGATCCCGGTCGAGCTCGAGGAGGCGGCGATGATCGACGGCGCGAGCCGGTTGGGCGCGCTGGGCCGCGTCACGATCCCGCTGGCGATGCCGGGGATCGTGACCGCGCTGATCTTCACGTTCATCGCCGCCTGGAACGAGTTCATCGTCGCGCTCACGCTGAGCCTCGGCCTGCCCAGCAACCACCAGCCGCTGACGGTCGCGATCGACAGTTACATCGGCCAGTACTCGGTCGACTGGGGCCACCTGTTCGCGGGCTCGGTGATCGCCACGATCCCGGTGATCATCCTGTTCGCGGTGATCGAGGGGCGCGTGGTCAGCGGCCTCACAGCGGGCTCGATCAAGTAGAGCGATCCGGGAGCGCGCGGCAACGGTGGTCGCCGTCGATCTGGGCGGCACCACGATCAAGGGCGCAGTGGTCGACGGCGACGGGACCTTCCTGCGCGAGCTCTCGCGGCCGACGCCCGTCGCTGATGGTCCTGATGCGGTCATCGGCGCGCTGCTCGAGCTGATCGCCGAGCTCGCGGCAGCGAGGCGATGTCGCCGCGGTGGGCGTGGTCGTGCCCGGCGACGTGGATGCCGAAGCCGGCCGCGCGCTGTTCTCCGCCAACGTCGGATTCCGTGACGTGCCTCTGCGCGAGATCGTCGCCGAGGCGACGGGCCTGCCGACGGTGCTCGAGCACGACGTGCGCGCAGCCGGCGTCGCCGAACAGGAGCTCGGCGCCACCGCGGGCGTCGAGGACTACGTGCTGGCGGTGATCGGCACCGGCATCGCCGCGGTCCTGCAGACCGGCGGCAGAGCCGTCGTCGGCGCAACCAAGTATCCCGGGCGAGCTGGGGCACATCCCCGTGTGGCCGGGCGGCGAGCAGTGCAGCTGCGGCCAGCGCGGCTGCCTCGAGCGCTACGCCTCGGCCGCGGCGATCGCGCGGCGCTATGCGGAGGCGCGGCGGCGATGCCGGGCCTCTCGGCGGGCGAGGTGCTGGCGCGGCGTGCGCGACGACGCCAACGCGGCGACGCGTCTGGGCCGAGGCCATCGAGGCGCTGGCGCTGGCCTTCACGACCTGCACATATGCTGCTCGACCCCGCGCTGATCGTCATCGGCGGGGGCCTCAGCGCCGCGGGTAATGCGCTGCTCAGCCGGTACAGGAGGAGCTCGCCAAGCTCGTTCTCTGGCGTCCGAGCCGCCGGCCGGTCAAGCTCTCGCCGCTGGGCGCGCGCGCCGGCCTGCTCGGCGCGGCGATCCTGGCCCGCCGATTGGTATAGTCCATTTCCGTGACCAGCGACGCGAGACTCTGCCCGGCGCGCTGATGGCGGCCGAGGTCGCCGAGCAGCCTGCGGTACTCGCCCAGATCCTCGCCGCAACGCGCGCCGAGCTCAGCGGCCGCCGCCGAGCGGATCGCCGCCGCCCGCCCCGATTCGTGCTGATCGCGGCGCGCGGCACGAGCGACCACGCGGGGCTCTACGCCAAGTACCTCGCCGAGGTGCAGATGCAGCTGCCGGCCGGGCTCGTCTCGCCCTCGGCGCTGACGATCTACGGAGCACGGCCGGACATGCACGACGTGCTGTTCGTGGCCGTCAGCCAGTCCGGCCGCTCGCCGGACCTGGTCGACTCGCTCACGCGTCGCACGCGAGCGCGGGGCACTGACGGTGGCGGTCACCAACGCGATCGACTCCCCGCTCGCCGAGGCGGCCGAGATCGCTGTCGACGTGCGCGCCGGCACCGAGCGTGCCGTGGCCGCGACCAAGTCCTACACCGCCGAGCTGCTCTCGCTCTACCTGCTGTTCGCTCAGGACCGGGCAGCCGAAGCAGCGGCGAGGCTGCCCGAGGCAGCGGCTCGCACGCTGGCGCTCACCTCCGACGAGCGGCTGGCGGCGATCGCGGCGCCGTTCCAGTTCGCGGAGCGGCTCGTACTGACCGCGCGCGGCTACTCGTACGCGACCGCCCGCGAGGCCGCGCTGAAGCTGATGGAGACCAGCTATGTGAGCGCCATGGCGTTCTCCGGGGCGGATCTCCTGCACGGGCCGATGGCGATGATCGACCGCTCGGTGCCGGTGATCGCGGTGACCACCGGTGGACGTGGCGGTCGTGCGATGGAGCCGGTGATCGAGCGCGTGTCGGAGCTCGGCGCGCACCTGCTGCGGGTCGGTGACGCGGATGGCCTGCCGGTGGCCTCCGACGGGCTTCCGGAGGAGCTGCTGCCGATCATCGAGATCCTGCCGCTGCAGCGGCTGGCGTGGCAGGTCGCGATCGACCGCGGGTTCGACCCGGATCGGCCGCGCGGGCTCTCCAAGGTCACGCAGACGCTTTAGTGTCGCGATCCGTCCGCCCGGGGCGGGCGTCAGACTTCGCGGCCGGATGAGCACGAGCCGGCTCGAGGCGTTCTCGGATGGCGTGATAGCGGTCGCGATCACGCTGCTCGCGCTGAACCTGCCGTTGCCACCGACGACGAACCTGCCGGTTCTCGCCCCATATCTCGGCCGGCACTGGCCGAGCTTTGCCGCCTTCGTCGTGTCCTTCGTGACCATCGGGATCATCTGGATGAACCATCACGCGATGGTGCGGCGGCTGAGGTCGGTCGACACGGAGATCCTGTTTCTGAACGTCCTCCTGCTGATGACGATCTGCCTGCTGCCGTTCACGACGGCGCTGATGGCCAAGTACCTGCTCTCGCCCCAGGGTGCGCGACTTGCCGCGGCGATCTGGGGAGGCTCATTCCTGGTGATGGGCTCGGTGTTCCTCGCTGTTCAGTGGCATCTCATGGTCGTCAAGCCTCACCTGCTCGACGAGCGCCTGACGCCGAAGTTGCGCCGCGCGGTCGTCCGCCGCAACGCGGTCGGCGTGATCCCATACGCCGTCGCGACGGCCGCCGCCGCGCTCACGCCGTACATCACGCTCGTGATCTGCGGGCTGGTCGCGGCGTTCTACGCGCTGCCGGGCACGACCGAATTCGACCTGGCCGCCGACAACTGACACGTGGGCTCAGCGCCGTTTGTGCGCTGAGCAGGGTGGGCCGGGGCTTTAGCAGCGGCGATTGCCGGCCGATTAGTGGCTTTAGCGAACATTATGGAGAGCGGAACCTTTCTTGAGGGGCGCCCTGTAGACGGTGCCGATGTCGCGGCTGCCCGTTCGGAGCCTGAGCCGCTGACGCCCCCAGACAGGAGGCGCAGCCTGCCTGCGGCAGCGCACATCAGCGGTCCGCTGAAGACCGTCTACCTGGTGATGGCGATGCTGCTGATCGCCTACGTGATCTCGGTGCTCGTCCGTCAGAACGTCGACAGCTGGCCGATTGTGGACAACTGGGGCGTGGCCGCGTTCGAGCTCGTCGGGAGCGTGCTCTGCATGGCGCGCGCGTTCGTGGGACAAGAGCGTGCGCTCAGCGCCCGCCTGGTGCCGCTCGTGCTCGGCGCCGCGGTGCTCGCGTGGTCACTGGGCGACTTCGTCATCGCAGCCGACGCCGGGAGCTCATCCGTGCCGCTTCTGGCGAACATCATCTACCTCTGCTTCTACCCGCTCGCCTACATCGGCGTGATGCTGCTCCTGCAGCTGAACCTGCGGGAATTCCAGCGGGAGGCCTGGCTGGACGGCCTCATCGCCGGCTTGGGCGCCGCGGCCTTCTCGGCCGTATTTCTATTCCACAGCGTCCTGCACGCCGCGGGTGGCGGCACGGCGGTGGTGGCCACGAATCTGGCGTACCCGATCGGCGACCTGCTGCTGTTGGCGCTCGTGATCGCAGGCAGCACGGTGCTGCCGGGTCGGCGCCGGTTGCCGTGGTTACTGCTCGCCGTGGGCCTCGGGCTCAACACGCTCGGGGATACAGCCAACCTCTTTGCCTCCGGACTTGGAGCCACGCACCTGGGCGCCGTCGCAGACGCGATTGCGTGGCCCGCCTCGATCCTGCTCGTCTCGATCTCGGTGTGGGTCAGCCCGCGCTCCTCGGGCCTGCTCGTGGGCAACCCGGGCGCGAGCTTCACCCTGCCCGCTCTGGCATGCGCGGGCAGCATGGCGATGCTGTTTGCCGGGGCGGTTCACCACCTCAGCCTCGCCGCCCTGATACTCGCGCTTGCGACGTTGGCGGCGGCCGGAACCCGTGCGGCGCTTTCGGTCAAGAGCCTGCAGCAGCTGACGGCCGACAAGCACCGGCAGGCCGTCACTGACCAGCTGACGACCCTCGCCAACCGCCGCGCGCTGTTCGACTTGTTGGACGCCCTGGAGCAGGAGCACCAGAACAGCGGCGAGCGACGCCAGCTGGCCTGCCTGTTCGTGGACCTGAACCGCTTCAAGGAGGTCAACGACTCCTTTGGTCACTCCGTTGGCGACGATCTCCTGCACCAGCTCGGGGAGCGCCTGAAGGGCACGCTCCGCGAGAACGACATGCTCGCGCGGCTGGGCGGGGATGAGTTCGTGGTGGCACTGCTGGACGCCGACGGCGAGCTCGGCGCGATGACCGCTCAGCGGATCGGCGCCCGGCTGCAGGAGCCGTTCCAGCTCGGACCCGTGCGTGCGCAGATCGGCGCGAGCATCGGTATCGCGGTTGCCCCGCTCGACGCCACTGACGGAGCAGACCTGCTGCGCTGTGCCGACCTCGCGATGTACCGCGCGAAGGTCGAAGGCCAGCCGTTCGCGGTCTACAACGAGGAGATGGACGGGCGCGGCAACCGTATGGGCCTGGTCGAGGATCTGCGGTCAGCGATCTTCGGCGGAGGGCTCGAGTTGCACTACCAGCCGCAAATCGAATTCAGCACCGGCACGATCGTCGCGCTCGAGGCCCTCGTCCGCTGGCAGCACCCACGGCTCGGCTACGTCCCGCCGCTGGAGTTCCTGCCGCTGGCCGAGGATGCGGAGCTGATGGACGCGCTGACCGAACTCGTGCTCGACATGGCCATCTCACAGTGCGCCCGCTGGCACGCGGCCGGCTCGGAGGTCTCGGTGTCGGTGAACCTGTCGAGCACCAGCCTGCACAACCCGAAGCTGGCAGAGGTCGTGCGCCAGACGCTCTCCCGCCACCAACTCCCGGCCAGCGCGCTGGTCCTCGAGGTGACCGAGACGACCGCGATCACCGACTTCGAATGCTCCCAGCAGACGATCAGACGCTTGCGCGACCTCGGGTTGGTGGTCTCGGTCGACGACTTCGGCGCCGGCTTCACATCGCTGGCCTACCTCTCGAGCCTCGCCGTGGACGAGTTGAAGCTGGACCGCAGCTTCATCCACGGACTCACCAGCGCCTCCAACGCGCGTAACCAGGCGCTCGTGCGTTCGACGATCGAACTGGCCCACGCGCTCGGATTGCGGGTGGTGGCTGAGGGAATCGAGGACGAGGCGTGCTTCGAGCTGCTCGACGCACTCGGATCGGATCTCGCTCAGGGGTACCTGATCAGTAGGCCACGGCCCGCCGATGAGATCGACCTGACCTCCGGTCCGGTCCAGCTGCCCGTGCGCAGCTCCCGGGCCACCGGTTAGCGCAGCTCCCGGGCGACCGGTTAGCGCAGTTCCCAGGCCACCGGTTAGCGCAGCTCCCAGGCCACCGGTTAGCGCAGTTCCCAGGCCACCGGTTAGCGCAGCTCCCGGGCCACCGGTTAGCGCAGTTCCCAGGCCGGCCCGCTCTCTCGAGCGCACCCAAGGCGCGCCCCGAGTGGGCGGCGAGCCACGCGTGGGCGGGCACGGGCGGCGCATGCCGACCACGCGTCGCGGCGCGCGCGCGCCGACTCTTGCCAAACCCTTGGGTTGGTTTCACACCTTTCCTACAGCCGCCCGGGACGCTCTTGGACGAATCCTCCTCCCATTCGTCGGAAGGTCTGAGGGCCATGACATCACACACACGGAACGCGCTTGACCTGGAGATCGTCGTGCCCGTCCACAACGAGGAGCGCACACTGGCGCCCTCGATCAGAAAGCTGCACGGCTTCCTGTCCACCACGATGCCGTACACGTGGCGCATCCTGATCGCCGACAACGCGAGCAGCGACGCCACCCCGGAGATCGCGCAGTCGCTGACGACACGCTCGGGCGGGTCGGCGTGCTCCGGCTCGAACAGAAGGGCCGGGGCCGCGCGCTGCGCACGGCTTGGGCGCAGAGCAACGCGCGGGTGGTCGCGTACATGGACGTGGACCTGTCCACGGACCTGCGCGCGCTGCTACCGCTCGTCTCGCCGCTGCTCTGCGGACACAGCCAGATGGCGATCGGTACCCGGCTGGCTGCCGGCTCGCGGGTCACGCGGGGACCGAAGCGGGAGTTCATCTCACGCGCGTACAACCATCTCCTGCGGGTGGCGCTCCGCGCCAGCTTCAGCGACGCCCAATGCGGCTTCAAGGCGGTACGTGCAGACGTGCTGGCGGAGCTGCTCGGCGCGGTGCGTGACCAGGACTGGTTCTTCGACACGGAGCTTCTGTTCATCGCCCAGAGCCGCGGTATGCGCATCCATGAGGTCGCGGTCGACTGGATCGAGGATCCCGACTCGAGCGTCGACATTCTCGCGACCGCGCTCGATGACCTGCGCGGAGTGGCACGCCTTCTCTGGCAGACGCGGTTGGCGCGCTTCCTCGGCATGCCGACCTGGCTGCTCGTGTCCTCGAGCACTGCGCCCCGCAGAACGTCTCCTCCCCTCTCAACCCAAGGAAGCTAAATGGCGACCACAACGATCCCGCGGCAGCCGACGGCGGCCGCCTCCACGAAACCGAGCCGATTGCGCTCGCTGGTTCGCGGACACGCGGACGATCCGGCGTGGGCGCGCCCGCTGCTGATCGCGCTGCTCGCGCTCACGGCGATCACGTACCTGATCGATCTGACCTCTTCGGGCTACGCCAACAGTTTCTATGCAGCCGCGGTTCAGGCCGGCACCAAGAGCTGGAAGGCGTTCTTCTTCGGCTCGATCGACCCGTCGAACTTCATCACCGTCGACAAGCCGCCGGCGTCGCTGTGGGTGATGGAGCTCTCCGGCCGGCTGTTCGGCTTCTCGAGCGGAAGCATGCTGGTGCCGCAGGTGCTCGCGGGAGTCGCCTCGGTGGCGCTGCTCGCTGCCGCGGTCAAGCGCTGGTTCGGTGCCGCTGCTGGACTGTTGGCAGGCACTGCGCTGGCAGTGACACCCGTCGCGGCCCTGATGTTCCGCTTCAACAACCCGGATGCGCTGATGGTCTGCCTGATGGTGGGTGCGGCGTACTGCCTCGTCCGTGCACTGGAGCGCGGCGGGACACGTTGGATGCTCGGCGTCGGCGCGCTGCTGGGCTTCGCCTTCCTGGCGAAGATGATGGAGGCGTTCCTGGTGGTGCCGGGCTTCGCGCTGGTCTACCTGATCGCAGCCCCGGTCGACGTGCGGCGCCGCGTGAAGGGGCTGCTGGTCGGCGGGTTGGCACTGCTCATCAGCAGCGGTTGGTGGGTGGCGATCGTCGCACTCTGGCCGGCCTCCTCTCGACCGATGATCGACGGATCACCCGACAACAGCATCCTCAACCTGATCTTCGGCTACAACGGCTTCGGCCGGCTCAGCGGCGGCGGTGCCGGCGGCGGTGCGGGCGGGAATTTCAGCGGCGCGACCGGAATCTTCAGGTTGTTCAACGACCTCATGGGCGCTCAGGCCTCCTGGCTGCTGCCCGCTGCCGCGGTCGTGCTCGTCGGCGGTCTCGCCTGGCGCTGGCGGGCGCCACGCACCGACCGGTTGCGTGCGGCGCTGATGTTGTGGGGTAGCTGGCTGCTGGTCAGTGGCGCCGTGTTCAGCTTCAGCACCGGCGTGATCCACACCTACTACACGGTCGAGCTGGCGCCTGCGATAGCGGCACTGGTCGCGATCGGCGGTGCCGTGCTGTGGCAGCGGCGGGAGCGGGTGGCCGCGCGAGCGGGCATCGGCCTGATGCTGGCCGTGACGGCCGCCTGGGCCGTCGTGCTGCTGCAGCGCACCCCGTCCTGGGAGCCATGGCTGACCCCGCTGGTGATCGTGGCCGCCCTGGTTGCGATCGCCGGCCTGGCAGCGCCCGCCCCGTTACGCCGGCGGCTGGCTGTAGCGACGGCGGTTGCTGCCGTGGTCGCCTGCCTGGCTGCTCCCCTCGCCTACACGGCGGAGACGATCTCAACCCCGCACAGCGGCTCGGTGCCGTCGGCTGGGCCGACGGTGAGCGGCGGGCTGGGCGGCCTCGGCGGCCGCGGCGGCACACCAGGAGGTGGCGGTAGCGCAGCGGGAGGTGGCGGTAGTGCAGCGGGAGGTGGCGGCAGCACAGCAGGAGGTGGCGGGAGCGCAGCGGGAGGTGGCGGCAGCCAGGTGAGCAGCACGCTGACCAAGGCGCTCAGGGCCGACGCATCGAGGTACAGGTGGGTTGCCGCGGTCTCCGGATCGCAGAGCGCCGCGTCGCTCGAGCTGGCCACCGGCGGTGACCCGGTGATGGCGATCGGCGGCTTCAGCGGACTGGGCGGGAATCTCTCACTCGCGCAGTTCGAGAAGTACGTCAAGGCAGGTGAGATCCACTACTACATCGCCGGTGGCGGTGGCGGTGGCGGTGGTCGGCGGCGGTGGCGCGGCGGGTGGTTTGGGTCGTGCCGGTGGGTCCGGGCGCGCCGGTGGGTCCGGGCGCGCCGGTGGGTCCGGGCGCGCCGGCGGGTCCGGTGGGTTCGGGCGTGCTGGCGGGTCCGGTGGTGCCGGTGGGTCCGGTGGTGCGAGCGAGTCTGGGATCGGCCAGCTGTTCGGCCGGTCAGGATCCGGGTCCAGCTCGTCGGGCTCCAGCTCATCGGGGTCCACGGCCACGAGCGGCGGCTTCCCCGGCGGCTCTGCCAGCGGCGCCGAGGGCGCGATCTCCGGCGGCTCTGCCAGCGGCGCCGAGGGCGCGATCCCCGGCGGCGCGGAGGGCGGCTTCCCCGGCGGCGGCCGCGGCACTGCCGGCGGCCCGGGCGGCGGCCAGAGCACCGCCTCGATCACCACCTGGGTCGAGGCCCACTACGAGGCCGTGACGATCGGCGGCCAGACGGTCTACGACCTGACCCAGCCGAAGAGCTGACGTTCCAGAAGCTCCGGGCAAGACCGGGGAAGGGTTTTCCGCCCCCAGAACGGAAAACGCTTCCCCGGCAGCTCGACGGGGCGGACAGCTCCATTGGGCGGGCAGCTCAATGGGGCCGGCAGCTCCATTGGGCGGGCAGCTCCATGGGGCCGGCAGCTCCATGGGGCCGGCAGCTCCATGGGGCCGGCAGCTCCATGGGGCCGGCAGCTCCATGGGGCCGGCAGCTCCATGGGGCCGGCAGCTCCATGGGGCCGGCAGCTCCATGGGGCTGGCAGCTGACTGGGGGAGAAATGCGGCGTAGGGCCCGAAAAGTCCTCCTGCACAGCGTTGGCAGGCTCGCGAGCAAGTAGGCGGCGGTTTGTCGCGGCGGCCCATACCATCGTCGAGCGATGAACCAGTCTGAGTCGACGTACGCGCGCGAGCTGTTCACGGAGCTGTTCGATGAGTTGGGCGCCATCGGCCTGGACGCGAGTCAAGCGACCACGCGCCTCGCATGGACTCCGGAGGCGGCATTGGCCGCCGACTGGTTCGACCGCACCGCTCGCAGGCTCGGCCTGGATCCACAGACCGACAGGAACGGCAACCGCTGGGCGTGGGCCGGGTCGCCGGCTGCCGGCGCGGTCGTCACCGGCAGCCACCTGGACAGCGTGCGTGAGGGCGGACGCTTCGACGGCGCGCTCGGCGTGGTCACCGGACTGATCGCGGTGCACCTGCTGACGCGCCGCGGCCTCGACGCACCGATGGCCGTTGTCTCGTTCGCCGATGAGGAGGGAGGACGCTTCGACACGCCCACCTTCGGCAGCCGCGCGATGCTCGGCTCACTCGATGTGCAGGCGATCCTCGAGCGGCTCGACCGAGACGGCGTAACCCTGCGCGAGGCCCTGCAAGGCGCCGGCCTCGAGCCAGAACAGCTCGGCCCGGATCCTGAGCGCCTGAAACAGATCGGGGCCTTCGTGGAGGTCCATATCGAGCAGGACACGCTGCTGACCGAGCGCGACCGCCCCCTGGCCCTCGGCACCGCGATCCTCCCTCACGGCCGCTGGCGGATCGACCTGCGCGGTGAGGCCAACCACGCCGGCACGACCCCGCTCGCGATCCGCCGCGACCCGATGCTGACGCTGGCGACCGCCGTCACCGCTGCACGCCGCGTCGCCGGCGAGCAGGGAGCGCTGGCGACCATCGGCAAGCTCGAGGTCTCGCCCAATGCGACCAACGCGATCGCCGAGCGCGTATCGCTGTGGCTCGATGTGCGCGCCGCCAGCGAAGCGCAGATCGAGCGCACGGTCGAGCAGATCGTCGGTGCCGTACGTGACGACGCCGCTGCGAACGGGGTCGAAGCGAGCGTCAGCCGCGAGTCGTTCGTCGCGGCCGTGCAGTTCTCTCCGCAGCTGCGTGCACGGGTCGCGGCGATCCTCGCCGAGCACGCGATCGACGACGTTCCGATGGGCACGGGAGCGGGACACGACTCCGGGGCGCTGGCGAGCGCCGTGCCCACCGCCATGCTGTTCGTGCGCAGCGCAACCGGGGCGAGCCACTCGCGGCGCGAGCTCGCGACCATCGATGACTGCGAAGCTGGGATCGGCGCGCTGACAGAGGTGCTCGCAGCGCTGACTAAGGGTCTAACGACATGTTGAAGGTGGATGACGATGGCTGAGAACAAGGTGCTGATCGGCGGCGCGACGCTTACGCCCGAGGACGTCGCGCGGGTCGCACGCGATGACGCGCGGGTCGAGCTCAGCCCCGAGGCCTACCCCGGGATCGAGCGCAGCTGGGAGCAGCATCCAAACCCTGTCCGAGTCGGGGAACCCGGTGTACGGCGTGTCGACCGGCTTCGGCGCGCTCTCGACCACGCGCATCGCGCGCGACCGCTGGACGACGCTGCAGCAGTCGCTGGTGCTCTCGCACGCCGCGGGCATGGGGCCGCCGGTCGAGCGCGAGGTCGTGCGGGCGATGATGCTGCTGCGGGCGCGCACCCTGTCGCTCGGCTACTCGGGCGTGCATCGGCGCACGATCGAGGCGATCCTCGGATTGCTCAACGCGGGCATCACCCCGATCGTGCCCGAGCACGGGTCGCTCGGCGCAAGCGGAGACCTGGCACCCCTGGCGCACTTCTCCCTGGCCCTGCTCGGGCAGGGAGAGGTCACAGACGCCGACGGCCAGCTGAAGTCCGCCGGCGAGGCGCTGCAGCGCGCCGGGCTCGAGCCGATCACCCTCGGCCCCAAGGAGGGCCTCTCGCTGATCAACGGCACCGACGGAATGCTCGGGATGCTGTCGCTGGCCTGTCTCGACCTGCTGAAGCTGTGCCGCACCGCGGACATCGCGGCGGCGATGAGCGTCGAAGCCCTGCTCGGCACCGACGCCGCGTTCGACGCCGCCGTGCAGGCGTTGCGCCCCCACCCGGGCAGCGCACCAGTGCCGCCAACCTCACGCGCCTGATGGCTGATTCGGCGATCGTCGCCTCGCACCGCGAGAACGACGACCGCGTCCAGGACGCCTACTCGATGCGCTGTGCGCCGCAGGTGGTTGGCGCGGCGCGCGACGTGCTCGAGTACGCGCGCGGCGTGGCTCAGATCGAGCTCGGCTCGGCAGTCGACAATCCGAGCGTGCTCGACGACGGCCGGCTGGTGTCCAACGGCAACTTCCATGGCATCCCGCTCGGGTTCGCCGCCGACTTCATGGCGATCGCCGCAGCCGAGGTCGGCGCGATCGCCGAGCGGCGGATCGACCGGCTGCTCGACGTGACGCGCTCGATGGGGCTTCCGGCATTCCTCGGCGAGAGCCCGGGGCTCGATTCCGGGCTGATGATCGCGCAGTACACGGCGGCGGCGCTGGTGGCCGAGAACCGCCGGCTGGCGGCACCGGCGAGCGTCGACTCGATCCCCACCTCGGGGATGCAGGAGGACCACGTCTCGATGGGCTGGAGCGCCACCCGCAAGCTGCGGCGGACGCTGCACAACCTGAGCCGGATCCTGGCCGTCGAGCTGCTCTGCTCGGCGCGCGCGCTGGTGCTCCGCGCGCCGCTGGAACCAGCTCCGGCGACGGCGGCGGTGACCTCCCTCGTCGACCCGCGACCAGGCCCGGACCGCAGCCTTGCCCCGGAGCTTGCAGCGGTCGAGCGATTGGTGGAATCCGGCGCGATCCTGGCGGCGGCGGAGAAAACGATCGGAGCCCTCGGATGAGCTCACCCCTGGCTCTCATTGGCGCCGCTGAGGTGCTGCGACTGCCCGACGACACCCTCGAGCGACTCCCGCAGACGCGCGCCGACGAGCTCAGACTCGAGCCAGGCGATCTGGTGATCGACGGCGAGCTGATCGCCGGCTTCGATGCTGACTCGAGCTGTGCGCGTGTCAACTGCGACGGCTGTGCCGTGGTGCCGGGCTTCATCGACTGCCACACGCACCTGCCGTTCGCGGGCTGGCGCGCGCAGGAGTACGCGCTCAAGGTGGCGGGCACCCCCTATGCCGAGATCGCGCGCCAGGGCGGGGGCATCCGCTCGAGCGCGGCCGCGCTCGAGACGACGTCTGACGACCCCGTGCTGGAGCAGTCACGCGCGCTAGCCGCGGAGATGCTGCGCCACGGAACGACGACCTTCGAGTGCAAGAGCGGCTACGGACTCTCGGTCGACGGCGAGCTGCGCGCGCTGAGACTGGCAGGTCAGCTCTTGGACGAGGTGCCGCAGTCGGGGACCGTCACGGCGCTGCTTGCTCACGCTGTCCCCGACGGATACAGCTCGGAGAGCTGGATGGATGAGGTCGAGGGCATGCTCGCTCGCGTGCAGTCGGAGACCCGCGCGACCGCGCTCGACATCTTCGTCGAATCGATCGCCTTCTCGAACCACGACCTCAGGCGGATGGGACTCCTGGCGCAGGAGCGCGGAATGGCGCTGCGCGCGCACGTCGAGCAGCTGAGCTCGCACGGTTCGGTACCGGTCGCGATCGCCGCCGGCGCGCGCTCGGTGGACCACCTCTCCTGCATGCCGACAGACCACATCCCGGGGCTGGCGGCCTCTGACTGTGCCGCGGTGTTGCTGCCCGGGGCGGAGTTCATCGGCGCCGAGCATCTGGCGCCCGCGCGCGAGCTCGCCGACAGCGGCGCTGTCTGCGTACTCGCCACCGATCTGAACCCTGGCACCTCGCCGATCGTCTCGATGCCGCTCGTCGCCGGCCTGGCGGTGCGCCGCTACAACTGGTCGATCAAGGAGGCGCTGCTGGCGATGACGCTGAACGCCGCCTGGGTACTCGGGTGCTCGACGGACAGAGGCGCGCTCAGCCCCGGCCGCCGCGCCGACGTGCTGCTGCTGGACGCGCCCGTGAGCCACATCCCCTACCGGTTCGGGCACAACCCGGTGGCGGCGGTGCTGATCGGCGGCCGCCCCGTATGGGTGCGCGAGGATCACGCCTGGCGCTTCGAGGAGGAGTCCCTCGCATGAGCGACTCGCGGCCGCAGATCCCGGCGATGGTCAACGTCCACTCGCACGCCTTCCAGCGCGACATGCGCGGCGCTGCCGAGCGGATCAGTGCCTCCTCCGCGACTGACGACTTCTGGAGCTGGCGCAAGGCGATGTTCGACACCGTCGCCGAGCTCGACCCCGACTGGGATGCACCGGGTCGCGCTGGCCGTCTATCGAGAGATGGCCGACGCCGGCTATGGCACCGTCGGCGAGTTCCACTACGTCCACCACCAGCCGGACGGCACGCCCTACGCGGAGCCGAACGCGATGGCGTTCGCGGTGGCTGAGGCCGCCCAGGAGGCCGGACTCGAGATCGTGCTGCTGCCCGCGGCCTATCACCGCAACGGCTGGCGCGACGGAGCCGACGTGCCGCCCGTCTCGGGCCAGCGCCGATTCTGCGACCCGGACGTCGAGAGCTTCCTGTCTCGCGTCGACGAGCTGCGCGGCTGGGCATCCACACACCCAGGCGTGAGCGTGGGGGTCGCGGCCCACTCGGTTCGCGCTGTGCCGGCATCGTGGCTCGCCGCGATCGCGCAGTACTCCGACGCGAACGGCCTTGTGCGGCACGTGCACGCGCAGGAGCAGCCGCAGGAGCTCGAGCAGTGCCAGGCCGAGCACGGTTGTTCACCGCTCGAACTGCTCGACAGCCACGGTTTCCTCGGGTCGAGGACGACCGTGGTCCACGCGATCCACGTGAGCGACCACGATGTCGAGCTTCTCGCCCGAACGGGTTCGATCGTCGCCGCCTGCCCCACAACCGAGGCCAACCTCGGTGACGGCTTCCTGCCGGCGCTGCGCTACCGCGACGCCGGCGTACGGCTGACGATCGGCTCGGACTCGAACGTGCGCATCGACCCCTTCGAGGAGGTCCGGGAGCTCGAGACGCTGGCACGCCGCGAGGGCGTGTCCCGCAACGCACTGCTCGCCCGCACGGGCGATCTCTGGGGCGAGCTGCAGCGCAACGGAGCGGCGAGCCTCGACGCCGGCGCCGAGCGCCGGCTTCCGATCGACATGGACCACCCCGCGATCCGCGGCGTTGCCGAGTCCGACCTGCCCTACGCGCTGGCGACCTGTGCCGAGCCGGGCATCATCGCCCGTCAGGGCGTGAGCTCGCCCGGCAGCAGGCCGTAGACCAGCGAATCGCGTCGCCGGCCGCTGTGCAGGATCACCAGGGCTGAGCGCAGATGACCCTCCCGGCGGAACCCGCAACGCTCGGCGACGTGCTGTGAGGCGAGGTTTTCCGGGTCGGTTCTCAACTCGAGGCGGGCGAGCTGCAGTTCATCGAAGACCCACGTCGCCAGGAGCCTCACGGCGCGACTCATGTACCCGTGCCCGCGGGCCTCACCTGCCAGCCAGTATCCGGTCTCGGCGGTCCGCTGCGTGCGGTTGACCTTGTGCAGTCCGATAGCTCCCACGGGCCGCGCGGTCAGCGCATCGGTGATGGCGAAGTCGAGCGCGTCCCCGGCCAGCCGGGCGGGCTCCTGGCTCGCGAACCAGCCGAGCGCATCGGTACGCGCATAGGGGAACGGGATCGCCGGAGACAGGAGGGAAACCTGCGGGTCCTGGCAGGCCGGCCACGACGAAGTCCAGGTCGTCAGGAGCCCAGGCACGCAGCGCGACCACGCCATCGCTCAGCGGCGGGTCGGGGAAGGGCAGCTCAGCCATGCTCGGAACCCCGTCAGCTGGCGCTCGCGCCCAGCGCCGAGGACAGCTCGGTCGCGTGCTGCACGAGCAGCAGCCCGTAGCGATCGACATCGTCATCGTCGGTGCGGTAGCTCGGCGCGATGATGCTGAGCGCCGCGACGATCTCATCGTGATAGTCGCGGACGGGGACGGCGATCGCCGTGATGTCGGGCTCGAGCGCGCCGCGGCTGACCGCATAGCCGTGCGGCTCGAGCTGGCCGGCGAGCGCCGCTCCCATGGCCGTCCCGTCGCGCGGGATCGTGCGGCCCGTCCAGGAGGCGGTCTGCACGCGGTGGTCGCCCGCGACCTGGCGCAGGTAGAGCGCCCGATCCGCGTCGACCGCGATCCCGAGGTTGGCGGTCTCGTTTGTCGCCTCGGCGAGCGCCGCGAGATGGGCGCCCGCGAGCTCGTACAGCGGCTCGCCGCGCAGCACCAGCGCGGCCATCTGCATCAGGCCGAGACCCGGCCGGTAGGTCCCCTGAGCGTCGCGGCGCACGAGCCCGCGCTTGACCAGCGTGCCGAGCAGCCGCGATGCGGTCGCCGGCGCGAGGCCCGTAGCCCGCGCGAGCTCGCTGAGCGAGGCGCCGCCGGCGCTCTCAGTGACCGCCCTCAGCAGATCGAAGGCGCGATCGACCGTGCGGGTCGAGCCGTTGTCTGTCTGCGACTGGGGATCTGCGGAATGGGGAGTCATCAAGGATGAGACGCTGATTGACGATAAGGAACGGCGAATCTACCATTTACTGAAATAGCTTTTCAACAGGTGAAAGATTTCAGGAGACATCTGATGACTCAAAGGGAATCAGGTCCGTCGGCGTGGCGCCGGAGGACGCTGTAGTGCCCGGCCAAGCAGCGCCCGGCCAAGCAGCGTCGTGGCCGGGCGATCCACGGCCCGACGATGTGCCGTTCGGCGAGGAGTGGCATTCGCCGCTGTACGCAATGGCCTGCCGACAGTTCGCACGTGCGGCGGACGTGCTGGCGCTCGACGACGAGGTGCGGACGCGACTGCTCGAGCCCCGGCGGTCGCTGGTCGTCAACTTCCCAGTACGGATGGACTCCGGCGAGGTCGTCAACTACACCGGGTACCGCGTCCAGCACACGCTGACGATGGGCCCGACCAAGGGGGGCTTGAGATTCGCGCCGGATCTCGGGTTCGGTGAGTGCGCGGCGCTGGCGATGTGGATGACCTGGAAGTGCGCGCTCGTGGGGCTGCCGTACGGTGGCGCCAAGGGCGGCGTGCGCTGCGACCCGCACACGCTCTCGGTCGGGGAGATCGAGCGGATCACGCGCCGCTACGCCACCGAGCTGATCCCGGTCGTCGGCCCGGACGTGGACATCCCGGCACCGGACATGGGAACCGGCGAGCGCGAGATGGCCTGGTTCTACGACACGTATTCGCAGTCCGTCGGCAACTCGGTGCCCGCGATCGTCACCGGCAAGCCGGTGGTACTCGGCGGAACCGTGGGGCGCCGTAGCGCCACCGGGCTCGGGGTCGTCTTCGCGATCGAGTGCGCCTTCGAGGAGTTCGACTGGTCGCTGCCCGAGTGCAGCTTCGTCGTGCAGGGCTTCGGCAACGTCGGCTCGGTGGTCGCGCAGGAGCTGCACGCACGCGGCGCCAAGGTGATAGCGGTCAGCGACATCCGCGGGGCGATCACCAACCCGCACGGTCTCGATATCCCCGCCGTGCAGCACTGGGTGGCCGAGAACAGGTACCTGGAGGACTTCCCGGACGCCGAGCCGATCGATGGCGAGGCGATGCTCGAGCTCGAGTGCGACGTGCTTGTGCCGGCCGCCCGTGAGGAGCAGATCAGGGAAGCCAACGCGAGCCGCCTGCGCTGCCGGCTGATCGTCGAAGGCGCCAACGGCCCGACGACACCGGCGGCCGACCGTGATCCTCGCCGAGCGCGGGATCACGGTGATCCCGGACATCCTCGCCAACGCCGGCGGCGTGGTCGTCAGCTACTTCGAATGGGTTCAGAGCTACCAGAAGTACAGCTGGGACGCACCCGAGGTGCGGGAGCGGCTGCGCAAGCACATCCGCGACGCATTCACGCAGGTGCGAACAACGGCACAGCAGCTCGAGATCGACAACCGCACCGCGGCGCTGGCCTGCGCGATCAGCCACGTGTCTGAGGCCGCCAAGCTGCGGGCGATCTACCCGTGAGCGTGCCCAAACCGCCGCGCTGCCGTGGCTGGCAGCAGGAGGCGGCGCTGAGCATGCTCGAGAACAACCTGCACCCGGACGTGGCCGAGAACCCGGCGGAGCTGATCGTCTACGGCGGCATCGGCAAGGCCGCGCGCAACCAGGAGTGCCTGGCGGCGATCAAGCGCGAGCTCACGCAGCTCGCCGACGACCAGACGCTGCTGGTGCAGTCGGGCAAGCCGGTCGCGGTGTTCGAGACCCATGAGCAGGCCCCCCGGGTGCTGATCGCCAACTCGAACCTGGTCGGCGAGTGGGCCAACTGGGAGACGTTCCGCAAGCTCGACGCGGCCGGGCTGATGATGTACGGGCAGATGACCGCGGGCTCGTGGATCTACATCGGTTCACAGGGGATCCTGCAGGGCACGTATGAGACCTTCGCCGCAGCCGCGCGCAAGCGCTTCGGCGGCGACCTGAGCGGCCGCCTGGTGGTGACGGCGGGACTCGGCGGGATGGGCGGCGCGCAGCCGCTCGCGATCACGATGTGCGGCGGCACGGCGCTCTGCATCGAGACCGACCTGCAGCGGATCGAGCGACGGATTCAGACCGGCTACCTCGATGACCGGGCGGGCGATCTGGACGATGCGCTGCGGCGCCTGGATGCGGCCGCTCGAGCCGGCGAAGCCGCTTTCCATCGGGCTGCTCGGCAACGCCGCCGAGGTGCTGCCCGAGCTCGTGCGACGCGGCATCCACGTGGACGTCGTCACCGACCAGACCTCCGCGCACGACCCGCTGAACGGCTACATCCCGGCCGGAATGACGATGGAGCAGGCGGAGGTGCTGCGCGCGTCCGATCCGGATGAGTACCTGCGGCGCGTGGGTGAGAGCGCGATCACGCACGTCGGCGCGATCCGCGCGCTCCAGCAGGCGGGCGCCGAGGCGTTCGACTACGGCAACGCGCTGCGTGGCCTCGCCTTCGAGCATGGCGACAAGGACGCCTTCTCATATCCGGGGTTCGTCCCGGCCTACATCCGCCCGCTCTTCTGTGAGGGCAAGGGGCCGTTCCGCTGGGCGGCACTGTCAGGCGATCCCGAGGACATCTACCGGACCGACGAGGCGATCCTCGAGCTGTTCGGCGACCAGGAGCACATCGCCCGCTGGATCAGGCTGGCCCGCGAGAAGGTGCAGTTCCAGGGCCTGCCGTCGCGGATCTGCTGGCTCGGCTACGGCGAGCGCCACCTCGCCGGGCTGCGCTTCAACGAGATGGTCGCCTCGGGCGAGCTCAAGGCCCCGATCGTGATCGGGCGCGACCACCTGGACACGGGCTCTGTGGCCTCGCCCCAGCGGGAGACCGAGTCGATGCTCGACGGCTCCGACGCCGTCGCCGACTGGCCGATCCTGAACGCCCTCCTGAACACCGCCTGCGGCGCGAGCTGGGTCTCCGTGCATCAGGGCGGCGGCGTCGGCATGGGCAAGTCGATCCACGCCGGCCAGGTGATCGTCGCCGACGGCAGCGCGCCGGCGGCCGAGCGCCTGCGTCGGGTACTGACCGCCGATCCGGGGATCGGCGTCGTGCGCCACGCCGACGCCGGCTACGAGCGCGCCATCGAGATCGCCCGCGAGACCGGGATCCGGATGCCGATGCTCGACGCGGCCTGAGCTTGACGGTACGGCCGCTCGCCCCGCTGGGCGGCGGCCTAGCCCCAGCTGGTCGCGATCCGGGAAGCGTTGTCCGTTCCCAGGACGGAAAACGCTTCCGTCGAACGTGGCAGAGCCGGAACACAGCTCAGTCGAACCTGACGGAGCCGGAACACAGCTCAGTCGAACCTGACGGAGCCGGAACACAGCTCAGTCGAACCTGACGGAGCCGGAACACAGCTCAGTCGAACCTGACGGAGCGCGGAACACAGCTCAGTCGAGCCTGACGGAGCCGGATCACCGCTCAGTCGAGCCTGACCAGGCGCCGCTCGGCGGCACTGAGACGCGCCGCCGACAGCACCCGAAGCACGTCGGCCGCATCGCGCGGGTCGACCGGTACCGGCCCTTCGCCTGAGAGAGCCCGCTCGAAGAGCGCGTAGAACGTTTGCCACGCTCCGCGCTCGGGCGTGAGCGGCACACTGCGCTCGCCGGCGATCAGTCGCGGGCGGGCGTGCTCGGGCTCGGCGCCCCAGTCAGAGACCGTGTCGGGCCGCTCGCCGGCGCGCAGGCGGTCCTCCTGCGAGTCGAGCTCGCGCACGATCAGCGCGGCCTCGCTGCCGAGCACCCGCAGCCGCGGGCCGGGCGCGGCGGCGAGCGCCGAGGCATGCAGATGGCTGATCACCCCGGAGTGATGCGTGAGCGCGAGGAAGTCATCGTCGTCAGCCGGGGTCTCACGACGGCATGGCGATCTCCGCGTAGACGGTTGCCACCGGACCGAAGTGCTGCAGTGCCTGGTCGACGAGGTGGCTGCCGAGGTCGAGCAGCAGACCGCCGCCGTCCGTGGGCGTGTCGCGCTCGCGCCACGCGTCCGGACGCGCCTCCGGGCGCCAGCGCTCGAAGCGTGACTCGTAGCGCAGCACGTTGCCCAGGGCACCCTCTCCGATCAGCTTGACGAGCGTCAGCTGGTCCGAGTCCCAGCGACGGTTCTGGAACGCCGTCAGCAGCACGCCGCGCTTCGCGGCGTGCGCGATCAGCTCGTCGGCCTGCGTGAAGTTCAGCGCCAACGGCTTGTCGACGACCACTGCCAGGCCGTGGTCGATCGCCTGCGCGGCCAGCGGCGCATGCGCGTCATTGGCGGTCGCAATCACCACAGCGTCCAGGTCCTGAGCCTGAGCCCAGAGCTCCTCCGGTGAATCGACGAGCTTCGCCTCGGCGTGGTCGCCGCGGGCCTGCTGGCGACGCTCTGCGTTTGAGGTGACGATCGCAGCGACCCCGAGGCCTGGGGTCGCCGCGATCAGCGGCGCGTGAAAGACGCGCCCCGCAAGGCCGTAGCCGATGATCGCAACACGCTTGTCGGACATTGGTTCGCAGGCTCCTACGGGAGGGTGTAGCCCGCGGCGGTGAAGATCCGGTACCACTCCTCGCGTGTGAGTGGTAGCTCGCTACCGGCCGCCGACTCCTTCACACGTTGAGGAGAGGTCGTGCCGATGACAACCTGGAAGTTCGCCGGGTGGCGGGTGATCCAGGCGACGGCGATCCCCGTACCGGTGACTCCGTACTTGGCGCTCAGCTCGTCGATGACGTCGTTCAACTCGGCAAAGTTCTCCCGGTCGCCCAGGAAAGTACCGTCGAACCACTGCTTCTGAAACGGCGACCACGCCTGCAGGGTGATGCCGTTCAGGCGGGCGTAATCGAGCAGCCCGTTGTCGCGGCTCACCGATTGCGGCTGCTTCTGCATGTTCATCGCGATCCCTTGGGCGATCAAGGGTGCGTGGGTGATCGAGAGCTGCACCTGGTTGAACACCAGAGGCTGCTTCACCGAACGCTTGAGCAGTTCTGTCTGACCCGGTGTGTGGTTCGAGACACCGAAGCTGCGGACCTTTCCGGCACTGTGCAGCTCATCGAAGGCAGCGGCGACCTCATCGGGCTCGACCAGCGTGTCGGGCCGATGCAGCAGCAGAACGTCGATGTAGTCGAGCTTCATCGCCTTCAGCGACCCCTCCGCCGACTCGACGATGTGCTCCTTCGAGAAGTCGAAGTAGCCGTCCCGAATGCCCGTCTTGGTCTGCACGAGTACCTGCTCACGCTCGGCCGGCGTGAACTTGACGACGTCGCCGAAGCGGGTCTCGCAGACGTGGGGTGCGCCGCCGTAGACATCGGCGTTGTCGAACATCGTTATGCCCTCGTCGAGCGCGGTCTTCACGAGCGTGCGGATCTGATCGTCGGACAGCTCCTTGATGCGCATGAGGCCAAGGACGATGTTGGACGCAGTGAGGTCCGTCTGAGGCAGCGAGAGAGTCTTCATGCGGTCGAGTATCTCTGACTCGGAGATCCTTCAGCGCAGGTAAGTTCACAGTGCGTCTACATCCCCTATGCGACAGCGGCTTTAGCGTGCGGCCAGACGGATGGCGCCACTGCGCCGATCAATCCAGCCGCTGGATCAATAGGAGGAACCAGAGATGCGCAGAACCCCACACGGGCGGCTGCTCGCGGCGCTGCTTGCTTCCGCGTTCGCGATGCTCAGCACAGCTGCCGCGGCGGCGGCGCACGCTCGTCACGACAAGCGCGGCCGCAACCAGGACAGCGCTTCGCAGTTCACGGCACGCGTGTTCGCGACGGGCGCCACGATCACGCATCCGCTCGGCGACCGTACTGAGCCGATCAGCCAACCCGACGACATCACCCGCCTGGGCGATCACATCTTCGTCGGCTTCCAGAACGGCGTCGGGCCGCAGGGCCAGGCGAGCCCGAGCGGAAACCTCGACAGCACGATCGTCGAGTTCAGCCTCACCGGCCATGAGCTCGCCCAGTGGGACGTCACCGGGAAATGCGACGGCGTGACCGCGGATCCTGTGACCGGCAAGCTGATCGCGACCGTGAACGAGGACGCGAACTCGAGCGTCTACCTGATCGACCCGGACAGCTCAGCGGCTCCGGTCCACTACCAGTACAGCGAGCCGCTGCCCTCCGACGGTGGCACCGACGCGATCTCCATCTACAACGGCACGGCGCTGATCAGCGCCTCGGCGCCGGGCACCACCGGCGTGGCGGCCCCGCAGGCCAGCTATCCCGCGATCTACGTCGTGCACTTCGACGCCGGCAACCAGACCGCCTACATCAAGGGGCTGTACAGCGACGAGGCTCCGGCGGTCGTCGCCAACAGGAACGCGAGCAACTTCGAGTCGACGGTCACACTCGGGCCTCACCGACCCCGACTCGAACCAGGTGGTTCCGTCCTGGGCGCACCGCTTCGCCGGCAAGTTCATGCTCACCAGCCAGGGCGATCAGGAGCAGATCTACTTCGGCGGCGATGAGCCCCTCCAGGTGCTGTCGCTCACCAACTCCGTGGACGACTCGGCCTGGCCGACCGGCCCTGATGGTGAGGTGCTCACGACCGACAACTCGAACAACGAGGTGATCGCGATCACCGGCCCGTTCGAGCGCGGCTCGGAGATCGCAGCGGTGACCCCGTGTGACTCCAACGGCGCACCGGCTGTCTGCCCCGGCCCGGGCTATCCGCCCAACTTCTTCGGCCGGATCAACCCCGACACCGGGGTGATCACCCGGATCCCGGTCAGCGGTCCGGAGTTCCAGCCACAGGGGATGCTGTTCCTCTCCGACGCAAGGAGCTGGTGGGGGCGCTCAGGTATGGCTGCGGGCCAGCGGGCCCGCAGCCGTCCGCCTGCCCAGGATCCCGGGCAGTGGCGGGAAATCTCAGGCCGGTTGGGGCCCCGGCGCGTATGCGTACGGGTGGTTGAACACTTCCACGGGAGACTGGCCCTCCTTCACGGGGATCGTGAAGCCCTCGCCGGTCCTCTGATCCTCGACGCGCACGAACACCAGGTCATCGGACTCGCACCAGAGCAGCTGTACCTGCAGGCCGTCGCGGACCCTGCTGTTCAGCTCGCGCACGGGAGGCTCCCCCTGCGCCTGCGTTGGCCTTTCAAGTTGTGTCGTTTGCATCGCGATCACTCCACCTGGTTGAACCAATCTCACTGATGGAATCGGCACGCGCGCGAAAAAGATGAGTGCGAGTGGTCACTCGGGACGCTTTGTTCGTCTTGATACCCGCTGGGCCGCGCTCCACGCACCGCGGGCTACGGCTCGACCTGCACGGTCGGTTGCAGCGCGTCCGGGGCCACAAAGGCGAGCAGGCGAAGGCCCTCGTCCTCCAGTTCGCTCAGCTCGGCCTTGGACAGCGGACCGACCGGCTTCAGTGTCAGCGTTGCCCGCTTTGATCTGCCAGCTGCCGGCGATGAACCCGTCCACCAGGAAGGCCCGCATCAGACGATCTGTGTAAACGTGGTTGCGGTGCGCGGGGTCGATGATTCGCGAGCGCTCGGCGTGGGCCAGCTGGACGTTGTCAAACGGCGCCAGGAAGCGCACCGGTGCCGGCGTGTCGGCGTCCGGCCGCAGGCCGTCTGGGACGTCGAACAGCTCCTGACCCCTGCTCGTCTCTGAACGTGCGCAGCGTCGGGCGCATGCTCGGCAACCTGGTCGCGCAGTCCCGTGAGCCCGCTCCATGCCTGGATGTCCTTGACGCTGGCGGGACCGTAGGCGGCGAGATACCGGCGGATGACGGTGTGGATGGTCGGGCGGCTCCTCGAGGGTCGCGCCGAACCAGGCCTCCGAGGTGGTCCACCGCGCCTGGCCGCCCTGGCCCCAGAGCCCCGCGGCGTCACCTGCACGACCGGGATCAGAGCATGCTCGCGGCCTGGGCAAGCGACGGCGGGTCGACCCCGGGCCAGCGCTCGCTGAGGCTGCGCGGCGAGCTCCGGCCGGCTCAGTGGTTCTTGCGTCAGCAGCGCCCGACCGGCGTCGAGCAACTCTTCCAGATCGACGGTCTTGAGCTCCCGGGCGAACGGGCTAGCGCGGAAGCCGCGTTCGCGCGCAGGCCCTGTCAGCCGACCAGAGTCGCGCCCAGTCGCGTCGCGTGACCAGATGCACCGTGCAACGCATCAGCGTCCCGCGCACCGCGCCGCGGTTCGCGATGAGCTCCGAAAGATCATTAGGGTCGTAGGGCTCAAGCCGCGACCACAGCCCGACGTAGGGCGCCTGCGGCTCCTGCGCCTGCATCCCGACGAGCTGCTCCAGCGCCTGCTCGGGCGACAGCTCATGACGCCGCAGCAGCAACTGGCGGGCGAGCAGCGCGCGGTTGAGCTCGCGCCGGCTGAGTACCGCAGGTCCGGTCACGTACTTCGGCGTCATCGGCTCAGGGACGCTTGAACCGCTCGCGCGCCGCGTCCACGGCCGCGCGCACGTGGCAGCCGTCGAGGTGATCATTGACCAGACCCATCGCCTGCATGAACGCGTAGACGGTGGTCGGTCCGGTGAATCGCCAGCCCCGACGCTTCAGCTCGCGTGAGAGCGCCTTGGACTCGGCGGTGGCGGCGGGCACCTCGCCCTGCGGTCGGAGCCGGACGCGGGCTTCGCGGGCTCGAAGCTCCAGATGAAGCGGGCGAGCGATCCTTCCTGCGCAACAACCTCGGCCATGCGCTGGGCGTTGTTGATGACCGCCTCGATCTTGCGCGCGGTTGCGCACGATCCGGGCGTCGCCCATCAGCCGGTCGACCGGCTTCTGACCGAACTGCGCCACCTGCTCGTAGTCGAAGTTGGCAAACACCTCACGGAACGCCTCGCGCTTGCGCAGGATCGTCAGCCATGAGAGGCCGGCCTGAAACCCCTCGAGGCTCAGCTTCTCGAACAGGCGCCGGTCATCGGCGACCGGGAAGCCCCACTCGGTGTCGTGGTAGGCCCGGTACTCGGGCGTCGAATCGCCCCAGCGAGCAGCGGGCGAGGCCGTCGTCGCCCACGACGATGCCTGGCTGGGACTGACTCGGCTCGCTCATGTCTGCGGGACCCTAACGCCAAGGGGTCAGGGACAGCCTGATTGAACTCAGCTCCACCAGCCGAACTGTTGGCAGTGAACGGCACCTGGTGGTAGTAGGAGTTCGCGTTGTAGGCGTCCGCGAAGCTCGCTGCCGCCGAACAGCGGACCCGCGATCCTCGCGCTGCCGCCCGGACCGGACGTTCAGCAGCCAGAGGCTGTCGTGCGAGACGTAGAGGATGCTTCTGCCGTCCGCCGACCACTGCGGAGCGGATGCGCCGTCGGTGCCGGCCAGCTCGCCGTGTGGTGTGCGTGGTCGGGTGCGTAGAGGAACAAGTGGTGATGGTCGAGCCACTGCCGCGGTTGGGGTCGAGTCCTGCGGCACCGCGGGTCCGCGCACGTACGCGAGCAGCGAGCCGTTCGGTGACCAGGCCGGGTCGAGCGTCACGCCACTGTTACGTGAGCCGGGCTTGAGCGGCGGATAGCAGTAGGTGTACGGGTGGTGCGCGTGGCAGCGTGAACGACGCCGCCTGTTCCAGACCGACGCGCCGGGGACTGCTGGCAGGGAGCTGCGGTGGCCGCGCACACCTGCACCTCGGTACCGCCGCTGCCGACGTCGCGCCAGGCGCGTGGAGCGATCGCGAGCTCGCCGCTCGGCGACGCGGCGACCGCGGTGTCGGTGCCGTCGGAGAGGGTCTCCCCGAGCTTCTCAGGCTTCGCGCCGGGCGCGCGGACGACCTCGAGCGGCGATCCGTCGTTGTTGTGCGTCATGCCATTGCTGAAGACCCAGAAGCCAATGCCCCGCTTCGGCCACCAGCCGGCAAGATCGGGATGACCCGTCGGGAACGCAGCTCTGTTGCAGATACCCGGGAAGCCCCTGCGTGTTGCGGATCGAGAACCACGTCCGCCTCGCGCCGGTCGCGAGGTCGATGGCGAAGATGCTGGCTGCCGCCTGACCGTTTGAAGTCGAGTCGTCGCGACAGCGAGCGAATCGCCATCGGGCGACCACGCGGCTCCGTAGAACCGCCTGGGGTCGGTGCACGAGGTGCCCAGCGTGTAGACACGTGCGCGAGCGCTCCGGCCGGGGTCGACCAGCGACACGGATGTAGTCGTCGACCGGGACCGGCAGGTCCAGTCCTGGCGGCGGCAGGCTTGATCACAGCGAGCACATCGCGCGTCGGGCTCCAGCCCACGATCTCACTGTTGGCCACCGAGGTGATCCGATGCGCGTCCGTAGCCGTTCGCGCGTGCGATCCACAGCTGGTAGTTGCCATCACCTCCGTGCGACGGACTCCGCTCCACCGGGACCGGGACCGCCCGCCTCCTCCAGGTAGGCAAGCCATCTTCCGTCGTGCGACAGCGTCGGGTCGCTCGGCGCGTATGCCCGGGATCACCGAGGTGGACGAGACGGCCGGTCGCGCCGTCCAGCACGTAGAGGGACCCCTTCGATACGAAGGCGAGGACGCCGTGGCCCTGGAACGCTTTGGCGTCGACGGTCAGCGGCGAACTCGGCGTCACGGGCGAGAGCCTGCGTGCCCCACCGCGCGTGGCAATCACGGCCGGCGAGAACGCCCAGGACGACGACGCCGAGCAGCGCCGTGCAAGTCCCATGCGGCGCCGACGCGTCCGGCGTCGGGCCTCCCTGATCAGGACCTCAGGATCCGAGGGCACGGGCTTGGGCGCGACCGGCCGATCAAGAACTTCGCGATCCTGCATAGTGCTAGCTAACGTATCACCATCCCGGCTCTAAGACCAGGGCACCGCGCCGAAATCACTCACGTGCGCGGCGGGTGTGAGCCGGGGGCTCTCGTCGTCTCCGGGGGTATATATCGCGATCAGTCCGGCGTCCTGCAGGCAGACAAATATGCGACTGCCGTCCGAGGCGATCGCCCGTGGGCTGTCACCTGGAAGGCGGACTTCCTCTCCTCGGACGAGACGGTCTCCGTCCAGGGTGAACGCGGCGATCGTGCCGGCGTAGCGATTGGCCACGAGGACCTCGCGCCCGCGCGCTGTGATGCCAGAGGGCAGAGCGCCATCGAATTCCGTCGCGGGCACCACATCGAGCACGCGCGGGTGCGGGCCGAGGCCGATCAGCGCGAGCTCGGCGCTCAGCTCCCCTACGAGCACCGCGCGATCATCTCCTATCAGGACGAAATGCCTGGGGCCGAATCCGGGAGGTAGGGACAGCCAGACGCGTGACGTCCCATCGAGCCCGAGCTCGACCAGCGCGTCGGAACCGAGATCGGCGACGACGATCGTTTCGTCGTGCAGCTGAGCCATGTGCGCATGGGCCTGCGCCTGGCGATCGGTCACGGGTCCGCTTCCGGTCAACTGCCAGACGCGGCTGGGCTCCGCAAGCGCCCCGTCGGGCGCGAGCGACCATAGCCCGACGGCGCCATCCCCGTAGTTGCTGACGACCAGCCGTGTCCCGTCGCCGTCGACCGCGAGGTGGCACGGGAATTCGCCGCGTGAGGCCGCTCGCTGCCGTTCGCGCAGCGAGCCGTCTGGCGCCACATCGACCACGACCACCTCTCCTGGCTTGGACTCCTGCGCCACGTACAGGACCGGAAGCCGAGGATGCGGTTCCACCCAGGAAGGGCTCTGTAATGCGATAGAGCCCAGCCTGCAGAGCCCGTCAGCGCCGTCGCGCCACAGCACGACATCGGACAGGCCGCCATCACCGGAGTCGGAGCCGCTGTAGAAGAGCATCAGTTCGACGATCCATGATGGCGTTCTTGCGCGAACGGAGGCGGCCCGGTGATCGGCATCGGGACAAAGTCGCTTCTGTCCTGGAGCTCGTACGGCCCACGGCTCGCGGGCAAGTGCGGTCGTGCTTCGATCCAGGAGCAGCGACCGCTGGGCGGGCGAGGTCCGAACCCACGGTGCGGGCAGCTCCGCCGCCTCGGCAGGCAGAGCACGTCCGGCCACGATCGTCGTCTCGCAGGTCAGCAGGTCCGCGATCCGCCGCTCGTCCAGATAGGAATCGAACAGGTCGAGTTCACCAGGTCGCTGCCGGAGCACGGCGATGTCAGCCTGGCGACCGCCGGCGAGAGCTCCGCAGTGGTCCTGGCGGCCGATGGCAGTCGCGGCACGCGAGGTCGCCGCGGCGATCACGTCCGTGAGCCCCATCCCCACGGCGAGAAGCTTGGACATCGCCGTTGGCAGGTCGAAGCCAGGCCCGAGCACGCTCAGCTGATGAAGATCGCTCGAGATCACGTCCGGTTTGAGCCCTCCCGCAACGAGCGCCTCCGCAACCGCAAACGAGAATCCTCCGGAGCCATGACCAACATCGAACAGGACGCCTCGCGCCCGGGCATCGAGAACGCAGGGCAGAACCTGGCCACTGTCGTCGACCAGGGACATGTTCTGCCCCGTCGTGCAGTGGGTGACGATGTCACCGGGACGCAGCGCGGCGAGCACGTCGCTCAGCGCCGGCGGCCCCTGCCCGATGTGGACCATCAACGGCACCTCCGCAGCTCGTGCCGCCTCGGTCGCCGCCTGCAGGCCCTGCAGTGAGCCGCCGGCCGTTGCCCGGTGATCGAGCCGGCACTTGACGCCGACGATCCGCTCGCGGTTGGCTGTCGATGGCATCCGCACACAGCGCTGCGTCGCAGTGCTCAGCGACGGCGAGCTCACCGGTCTGCCCAACCAACCCGATGCCACTGATGTTCAGGAATCCGTAGACCGTCAGCGGCCGGTAGCTGACGACGAGCTCCAGGAACTGCGGGAGGTTGTAGATGCCAGCCGAGCCGGCGTCCACCCACGTGGTCACTCCGGTCCGCCAGGCGACCGGTGTCGGCCGGATGCCCCAGAAACTGCCACCCGCGAGCAGGTGCGTGTGGATGTCGACGAGCCCTGGGACGACAAGGCAGCCGCCGGCGTCGATGGTCGTCCGGGCCGCTCCTGGCAGTGGCCCTTTTGCGATCACCGCGATCCGCTCGCCGATCACGCCGACGTCGAGGTCGCCATCTGTCTGCGTCGCGGGATCGATCACGCGACCGCCGGTGATGACCAGATCGAACTCGTCGGATGCCACGGCAGTCAGTGAAACCGGGTCTGTAGGACTCGAATGACCCGCTGCTCCCGGTCAAGGAGCATTACGTGGCGCCACTTGTCGAAGGTGGTGCACGGATGAGAGATGCCGAAGACCAACCGATCGCCAGCTCGCAAGCCGCTGGAGTCAGGGTCCACAGCGAGGTACCCGTGCTGATCGTCGAGCTTCACGAGTTGCCCGGCGACGTCCTGCCTGAGCGTCCGCTCGTCTCGACCCACGGCCGCCAGCAGAACCGGCAGCCCGGCGTCGAACGACGCGTCGCGTCGTCCGAGTCCGACAATCACGAGCCCAGGCTCGGGACAGGAGAGCACCTCCGCCCAGATCTCGATCGCGGGCTGCAGGCGATCCTTCTCCGGGACCTCGCGCCCGAGCGGCGAGTTCACGTCGTAGATCCCGTGATCGTGGGTGAGGTAGCAGCCCGAGCGCAGCACGAGCGAGCACGTGTGGCCGCCGTAGTCGGCGTCGCGCCCGAGAGCACGGATCACCAGGTCAAAGAACTTGCTTCCTCCAGCGCTTACCAGCACGGGTCGCTCACCGGCAAAGAGGCCTTCGTCGGCGAGCCGCACCGTCAGCGCGCGCAGCTCGTCGAGGTACGCGTCGACCGCTGCCAGCTGCGCCGGCGAGCGGTCCTTCCCCGCCGTGCCCTCGAACCCCTCCACTCCAGCCAGCGTCAGGCTGCTCGCGCCGTTCACGGATCGACAGACATCGCGTGCCGCATCGAAAGTACGGACCCCGGCCCGTCCGCCGGCCACCCCGAACTCGACGAGCCCGCCGACCGGGCGCTCGCACCCCGCGGACCGCAGCGCGGCGTCCAGCGCCTGCACCCCGTCGACGGAATCGACCAGACAGAGAACCTCGAGCGAACCCGAGACCGACGCGATCCAGGCCGCATCCGGTCGCGCGAGAACCTCGTTGGCGATCAGGATGCGCTCGGCGCCCGCCTCGGCGGCGACCCGCGCCTGGGCGACGTTCGCGACGGTGATGCCCCAGGCCCCCTCGTCGAGCTGCCGGCGGAACAGCTCCGGGCACATCGTGACCTTGCCATGCGGCGCAAGCAGGAACCCTTCGCGTCGCGCGAGGGATGCCACGGCTGCGAGGTTGTGCTCGATGGCGTCGTCGCGCAGCGCCATTGCCGGAAGCGATATCTCTCCGGCCGCGATGCTGCGGCCCACCATCTCTTCCGGAACCGTGGCCGTCGACACGAAAGCATTCTCGCGGTTCACGACGATGACGGCGTCGACCTCGACGTCACCCGCAAACGGGAGCGACGGGACTCGAACCCGCGACCTCCGGCGTGACAGGCCGGCGCTCTAACCAACTGAGCTACGCCCCCGTGGGGAGTCCCAGTATGACAAGCCCGAATCAATTTCGCCGTCCGCAACTTTGGCGGGGCCTGCGGTGCTTAAACGGGCGTAATCGAACTTCGCAGCGGCGTACTCAACCCGGCCGTGAGGACGACGCTGAGAGGACACTGGGTGAGGACCTGCAGATGGGTCCTCGCCTGGTTTAAGGGCGCGCCCAGCGGGGCACGCCCGAACCTCAAGCGGTCGATCCTCGGCGCTAGAGCCCCGGGGGCACCCAGCCGCCGAAGACCGCCTCGAGCTCGAGTGCGATCGCGATGCTGAGATGGTCGGCGCCAGGGGCCGCTGCGACCTGGACGCCGACCGGCAGGCCCTGCGGGGCTGAGCCCGAGCGGCACCTCGGTGACCGGCACACCGGCCAGGTTGAAGACCGCCGCCGGAGTCAGTACCCACGGCCGGCCGTATGTGCGCCGGTGCAGGGGCGCGACCGTGGGGTGCGCGGGATGCAGCACCACGCCGTCGCCGATCACGTCGACCAGCTGATCCGCCAAGTCTCGCGCGCGCGACAGCAGGCTCTGCCGGGTCGGTCCCCGCGCCGGCAATGCCTCGGCGAGAACCGTCAGCCTCGTCGGCAACGTGTGGTTGCCCTGCCCGAAGAGCAGCGAGGGCAGGCTCGTCCTGGCTTCGCCGGCCTCCCGCAGCAGCGCGGTTATCCGAGTCGAGTCGGTGCCGGTGTTCTGCAGCGCGGCCAGGAATGGCAGCAGCGCCTTGCGCCAGCTGGGCATGCTCACGTGGCGGACGTGCGCGCCGGCAGAGGCAAGCGCGCCTGCGGCACGCTCGCGGGCGTCGCGCAGATCGCCCGACATCGGCCTGAGCGAGCTGTCCTCGATGAGTGTGACGGGAAGACCCTCGAGCGAGACGGAGGCCGGATCGCCGAACTCCATGCGACCACCTGCGGATCGATCCCGTCCGGTCCGGCCATGATCTTCAGCAGCGGCAGCAGATCCTCGGCTCTGCGAGTCATCGGCCCGAGCGCGAGTAGCTGCCTCGCCTCACCGGTGGCGGACGGCCACATACCGGTGGTCGGGATCAGCCCCGGCGTGGGCTTATGGCCGAAGACCCCGCAGAAGAGAGCCGGTACACGGATCGAGCCGCCGATGTCAGCGCCGACGCCGAACACCGAACCCCCGGCGCCAACGGCCGCCCCCTCTCCGCCCGATGAGCCACCGGCGGTACGGCGCCGGTCGTAGGGGTTGTTGGTCCTGCCGTAGAGCGGGTTCTCCGACTCGAGCCAGAGCGTCAGTTCGGAGATGTTGGTGACGCCGAGCGGTATGGCCCCGGCGTCGACCAGGCGCTGCACCGCGGTAGCGCTCCTGGACGCGCGACGGTTGCGACGCGCCAGCACCCCGGCGGTGTGGGGCATGCGCTCGAGCGCGATCGACTCCTTGACCGTGAACGGCACGCCGGTGAGCGGAGGCAGCTGTCCAAGGGACACGCCGCGCAGTGCGGCGCCGTTGATCGCCTGGTCGATCTCGCGAGCCTGCGCACGGGCGTCGTCAAAGCGATCGGCGACGAGCGCGTTCAGCTGGGAGCGGGTGCGCTCGAGCAGCTCGATGTGCGCCTCGACGATGTCCGTCGCGCTCAGTTCACGACGTCGGATCGATGCCGCCAGCGAAACCGCTGAACGCTCCGTCAGCGTGGACATCGTGTCCGACATCAAAGGCTGATCCGTGCCTGTCATCGAACCCTCAGGCTAGCGCCTGACGTTGGTTATGCGGCCCGTTAGCGTCGCGTCAAGAGTCGGCTGTGAGTGGGGCCAGTTCCGAACCCCCCGATAGACTGCCAGCAAAAGGCGAGCAATCCGACCAGAGTGCTCAGACCTGCTTGTGGCCGGGGAGGGCCTGCGAGACGGTGCTGGAAAGCCGCCACCTAGTAACCAAGAGAGAGGTACAGATTGTCTCTTCGTGCATTGCGGCGATCGCTGATTGCCACGGCCGCCGTGGGCGGATCGCTGGCCATCGCGGCTTCCGCGTCCGCCATTCAGATACCGATGGGCAGTGCCAGCGACGCGCCGTACTCCGGTACCGGCACCCCGACCAGCGTCTATTCGTTGTACAACGGCGCTAGCTCCGGCCTGATCCAGGCACAGAACCTGATCGTGGGAGCAAATGGCGTCGCGGCTGCCAACAGCACCCCGCTGGTCGACTCGAGCTTCACCACTAACTTCACTGCGGCGTCGCAGCTCACGTCCGCGAACGTCACCGAAATCGCGACCGACATCAGCACGTCGGCAAACGCCTTTGACCTTGAGGTCGCGCTCTGCGTCGCGAACGCCGAAGCTGGTGGAGCGTCGCAGTCAACAGCGTTTGGGGAATGTGACACGGTCCCGCCGCCGACCCCTGCGGTCACGGAGTTCACCGGCACGATTCAGCCTGAGGTCGCCAGCGCGGCCAGCAGCTGGCCGCAGCTCCATGACCTGATCGGCAACCTCGGCTCGGTGACCGGCCTGAACTCTGTCGACACCGCCACCATCACGTCGTCGGGAACGGTGACGGCGGCGAATCAGCCGATCGCCTACAACATCACCGAGACTGCAGCGTCCGGCGGCTACATGCTGCCCAGCGCGTTCACTTTCACGTTCCCGGGAGGCCTCTCGGTCAACACGGCCCTCGTCGGTGCCGAGGTCAACGCGGCGGCCAACGGGACGACCCCCGCGGCGATCGCGGCGGTCGAGGCGAATCCGAGCGGCACTCCGATCGGCACCGTCACGCTGACCTCGCCGCTCGCCGACTCCTACGGCGGCAGCAACAATCAGCTCGCGGGCAAGATCTACGTCGTGCAGACCGGCGCCACCAGCGGGCAGGGCTCTGTGACGCAGCCCTACCTCGAGCTGTGGTTCGGCCCGTACATCTACACCCTGGGCGCGTTCCCCGGGTCGCTGTCGTTCCCGCTCACCATCCAGTTCGGTGAGGCGGCCACCCCGCTCGGCGCGGAGCCGCTGCCGACCACAAGCCTCGCCCTGAGCTTCCCGGCGGCAACCTCGCCGGTGAAGAGCGCGAGCTGCACCACGCTGGGCACGGTCACTGGTACCGCGACCGACAGCCTCGCCAACCTCGCCTACGAGTTTGGTGACACCAGCGACGGTGTCAGCAGCACCGCCGGGACCGCGCAGCCGGTCAATCTGGCCGCCTCGGCGACTGCCGTCACGAATAAGTGCGTCAAGCCCGCTGCCACCGGCAGCGCCGGTGGCCTCACCAACGGTCATCCGACCCTTACGCTGAAGGCCAAGACGACCGTGTCGTTCGGCACGGTGACCGTCGGTCTGCCGGGTGGGCTGAAGTTCGTCAAGTCCAAGAAGCTGGCCAAGGAAGTCTCAGCCACCGGTGCCAAGGTCAAGTCCGTGAAGATCGCGGGCGGCAAGCTGGTGATCACGCTCAAGAGCAAGGTCACATCAGTCACCGTCAAGACCAAGAAGGGCGCCGTGTCGGAGTCGGCCGCACTGATCAAGTCGATCAAGAAGCACAAGACCAAGAAGCTCAACGTGAGCGTCAAGGCCGGCAACACGTCGCTGAAGGCCTCGATCAAGGCCTGATCGCCGTATCAGCCTGTACGAGAGCCCGCCGTCGCCCACTGGGCGGCGGCGGGTTCCGTCGTTAGCGGGTCGCCTGCGCGGCCGCGACCGGGCCGATCCTGCTTGCGCAGAGCACGCAACTGTCAGGATCGAAGCTCTCGCCCGCAAGCCTCCTCAGCCGGAGGTCGTTCTCGTGCCAACCGCGGTTGAGATGCCGCGCAACGACGATCGACGCAACCGTTCCGGCTCCTGCGGAAGTTAGAGCTGCTGCAGCGCTCTCCGCACTCGCGCCGCTCGTCCACATGTCGTCGATAAGCAGCACGGCCTCACCGTCGAGCCTCCTCGTCGCCTGGTAGCGAGCGGGATCGAAGACGCGCGGGATCGCGGGCGAGCTCGACCGCACGAGCAGCCGCTCGTAGCGATCCCGAGTAGGTTGGACGAGCTCGCCGACGATCCGGCGCAGCGGGTGATGCAGGTCCCGCAGCGCGTTCGCTGAAGGCACGGTCGTGACGAGTTGGAACCCGGCGCCGCCAGCCGCCTCGGCGACACAGCGCTCATGCCGGCAGACGAACTCCGCGCATAGCTGCGCCACCGTCGCGATCGCGTCGGGCACCCACGGATCGGCGTCGCGCTTGTAGGCGGCGATCAGGTGGTGGAGCCACTCGCCGCCCACGCTGTAGGAGATGGGTACGACCGCCGCCAGGTGCCGCTCGCCGGCCTGACAGGCGCGACATAGGCCAGGTCGCATCGGTGAGGTTCAGGCAGTGGGGGCAGACGCCCGGCCCGCGGCGCGGCGACAGCAGTCGCTCAACGTTTGAACGCGCCGACGACATCTGAAGCGTCCTCTGCCACGACCACCCCTGATTGCTCGGCCAGCTCCGCTGCCCACTCAGAGCGGAGCGTCGGCGGCAGGAGCACGACCACCCTGCCCTGTGCGAGCGCATGGCGTGCCTGGATCCGGGTCCCGCTGTGCTCAGAGGCCTCGACGATGACGCTGCCGAGCGTCATTCCGGACATCACCGCGTTGCGAGCCGGGAAGCTGTTGCGCGTCGGCGGCGCGTCAGGCCAGAACTGCGAGACAAGTGCTCCGTGCTCCGCCACCTGCGCCTGGAGCTCGGCGTGCTCTGGTGGGTAGACCTGCCCGAGTCCCGTCCCGAGCACCGCGAGCGTCCGCACCGCGCGCGCACGCTCGCCGCCAAGCTGAAGCACCGCGCGGTGCGCTTCCGCGTCGATTCCGGCCGCGAGCCCAGAGACAACCGTGAATCCGGCAAGCGCAAGCGCCTGCGCGATTCCACGTGCGAGCTCTCTGCCGGTTTCGCTCGGTTGGCGTGTACCGATCACCGCCACCGCACGCCGGTCCGCCGGCGTCAGCTTGCCGGCGACGAACAACAGCGGCGGGCGGTTCTCGACCACGCGCAGGTTCGCTGGGTAGGCGGGATCGGACAGCGCCAGCACCTGATAGCCCCGGGCGCTCCACTTCTCAAGATCTTCTTGCGCGTTGGCCAGCGCCTCGTACGAGAGCAGCCCAAGCTCCTGCTCGAGGATCGCGAGCGCGGATACGCGCTCCGTGCCCTGCTGGCGCGCGGCCAGCACGTAATTGGTCCACGCGCGCCCGCCCTGCACGGAGCAGCGCAACGAGCGCGGCGGTCTCCACCTGGCTTGGCTCTGCCGTCAGTCTGCGTAGTCGGCCGGGTCGGCCTCGACCGGAGCGACCTTCGTCACCGAAGCGGCGGCTGGCGCGGTCGGCACCCGCACGGGCTCGGCGACGGGGTCCTCTGAAAAGGCCGGCGGCGCGGGCTCGTGCACGACCGAAACCGCTGCCGCCTCCGGCAACTCGCTCGGCTCGCCCGTGACGTCGCCGAACATCCCGCGCGCCTCTTCCTGGACGCCCGAGATGCCCTGACGGAAGTCGCGCAGGCCGCGGCCGAGCGAACGCCCGACCTCCGGCAACCGCTTCGGACCGAGCACGATCAGAGCCGCCAGCAGGATCAGCAGCAGATGAGTCGGCTGGATGATGTCCTCCGAACATTCCTGGCAAGCATATCGGGCCACGAAATAGGTCTCATCAGGTTGTCCTCCGAATGCGGTCTTTTGGTCTTCGCTCCAGCAACGTGCGACCAGGGGGCGGTCCCGCCCTTGCACGAAGGGCGGGACCGCACAGATGGTCCGTTAGCTCACCTTTCGGGTGAGCGTCTGGCTTCGGGCACCCATGTACGGCCAGCCCGGGTTCAGCCTGGACTGAACAACGAGCCAGAGCCTGTAGGTCAAGCCGCGGGTCGCGCTCGGCAGCGTGATCGCGTACCGATAGACGCCCCGTGCGTTGGTGTGCACAGTGCCGAGCTGCTGGCTGCCGGGATAGCCAACCAGCTTGCCCTCAACCGTGATGTTCAGGCCATGCGCCGGAACGTGGCCACCGGTCACCTGGCCGGTGAGGGCCAAGGGCTTGCCGGCTGCCGCCTGGGTCGCCCTGATCGTGACCCGACCGGTGAACCGCTCCTTCATCTGAGTCACCGCCGCCCGAAGCTTCCTAGTCCCGGCGTAGGTCACGTACACGTTCCGGGTGGCTCCACTGCGCGCGGTGAACCGGTAGGCGCCCTTGGCGTTCGTCTTTGCATGACCGATGAGCGATGGTTTGCTGCCGGCGACCTGGGCCCACACGTCGACCGTCGCGCCGGCGATCGAGTTCTTGTGAGCCTTGAGGTCTCGCAGCGTGCCGCTGATGGTCAGCTTCTTCCCGTAACCGACAGTCACGACCGCTGACGAGCTGGCCTTCTTGCACGCCGCGTCTTGCCTTGCTGCTTGCCCTTGCTGCTCTTGCCCTTGCTGCTGGAGCCGCACTTGGCGGGCTTCGACCCCTTCTTATCAGCCTGTGCGGCCCATGCTCGAGCGGCCCGAGCCCGGGTCTGCTCGGCGCGAGCAGCCCGGCCACGGACCGAACCGTGGACGGTGACCGGCTCGAGCGTGGAGCCCACGCCAGCCAAATTCGTGCTCGTGTTCGGCACATCAGGCTGAAGGGCCCCAGGCACAGCGTTGTCGACGGCTCCGTCAACGCCATCGGCTGTCATCGTCAACTCCGTGTTGTCTCGGAGTGGCAGCTCCCACACGGTCGTCGATCCCTGTGGGCCGGCGGTCAGGTCGGCGGTGTTGCCGGCGATGTCGGCAACCTCCGCGTCGAACTTGTACGTCCCCGAGGGCGCGTCCGCGTCATCGAGGTTCACGTCGTAAACATCCGACCGGCTGCTCACGAGATGCGCGAGCCCGAGGTCGTAGACATCGCCGCTGGTGGTGTTGGTGGCGTACACATGCACGTAACCGACACCTGACGCCAGCGAACCGCCCGGGTCGTCCACGCTGATCTGAATGTCATCGGGAGTATTTGCCGAGAGCTGGTCGAACTGGCCGCCGGGAGCCGTGTTGTCCTCCTCGAACTGATACGAGCCGAGCTGATACGTGTTCCCGGCCGCGTCGGTCGCTGTGCATGTCAGCTGCCCGCCGGGCGGCGGGACGCTGACGGTGATCTCCTCGCCGCCCGCTGGGTCAGCGTTCAGGTTGCTCACCGGCCAGGTGCCGGAGAGCGCACCTGAGCATGAGATCGACGCGACCGGCGCCTGTCCCGCTGGCAGATTCGCGGTGATCGTGACCGGCTGAGCCGTCCGATACCAAGTCGTCTGAGACGGACCGTTGGAATATGGGTCGGCCCCGTCATCGATCAGCTGCGAACTGCCGTAGACCGTCAGATTGCAGCTGCCTGAGCAGTCGTTGGCGGGGTTGTCGACTTCCACGGTCTCAGTGAAGGCCTGCCCGACGGTGCCCGCCGCGGTCGTCGGAATGCAGGAGATGTGGTTGGCTCCGTTCGCGGTCAGCTCAAACGAGGTCGCGTAGCCACTGTCAAGCGGCGGGGTCGCAACCGAGCGGCCATTGACCGTGCACGCGATCGACGAGATCCCGGACAGAATCTCGGCCTGACCGGTCGACGTGTTCTGCTCGCCGCCCGTGACCACCACGGTCGGAGTGCCTGAGACCCACGTGCCGTCTGCTGCGGCTCCCCCGAAGGAGATGGTCGGCGTGTCGGTGTCGATGGCCACGTCGAAGGTGGCGGGGTTGGGCTGATCGGTCTCGCCGGTCTGTCGACTGCGCGTAGCAGCTCAGAACATGTGGCTGAGCTCGCGCTCGGGCTGTTGCCGCTGATCGTCACCTCATCGCTGCGCGTTCAGGGTTGCGTTGTTACCGTCGAGCGTGCAGGAGAGCGACTGCAAGCCCGCTCGGACCAACGGTCGGAACGACTTTGACGGTCTGGGACGTGTTCGTCCAACTCCCGGACGTGTAGCCGCTGTCTTGGAATGCAATCGTCGGGACGACGGCATCGACGTCAAACGTTGCGTTGGCGCTTGATGCGAGACCACCGTTGGCGTCGCCATTGGTCGCTGTGCAGCTGACGGCGTTCGCGCCGGTGGCTGCGGTCGGAATCGTCCATGCCGTCGTGCCGGAGCCGGTGGTGCTTCCCGAACTCAGGACCGGCGTGATTGCGTTGCCGTTGTCGGTGCAGTTCAGCGACGCAAGCCCGGACGGACCGACCGCGACGTCAAGCGTTTCGGAGGTTTGAGACGTCCACCCGCTCGCGGGGTTGTTCCACGAAACCTGTGGCGCGGTGTCGTCGATGTTGACGTTGCTCGCGGTCGCGACCGTCGGCGAACCCGCCCCGGAGAATCCCTGCACCTCATAGTCGCCGGGGTTGGACGCCTGAAGCGACGCGGCGTAGGTGCCGGACGTCATACCGCTCGGCAGCGTCCAGGTGGCGCCGTCGCTCGAGCCCGTGCCACACGGAGCGGTCCCGGACTCGAACTCCGCACCGATCGCGCCGCCGAGCTCAATCGACCCCTGGCTCTGATTGCCGAGCGACCGTGGTGACGGTGGCCGGTCCCGAGAGCGTCGCAGCGATCGAGCACACGCCACCGGGGTCGTTTGCGGAAACCTCGAGCTTCAGGTTGCCGCTGTTGGTCTGGTACCAGTGCGAGCCGTCGATCGACGTGTTCCATGTGGCCGAGCCGGACGGCTGGTAGTCGGGGTCGTCGAAGTAGCCCGAGAGGTTTGTCACCGCGTAGTTGGCGGCATCGCCCGCGCTGCAGTTCGAATCGCGAGCGCACCAGATGGACAGCGTCAGGGTCTGGTAATCGGCCGAGGGGTAATCGGCTGTGTCGGTCGATTCCAGCTCGGCGTTGGTGAGGTTCCAGCCGTTGACGTTGCCGCTGGTGTTGCAGGCACCGGGTGCCACGCCGCCGGGCCCGTAGGCGCTGTTGGCGACCGGCCCGCCATTCTCGATCCAGGTGCGAGGTGTTTCCTCGCTGATCGAGCAGTCGGTGGTCCAGGGAAAGTTCAGGTCCGCGGGCGCGCTGCCGCCCGTTCCCTTGAAGCCGGCGGAGAGCCCGCCAGTCGCATCCTCGTTGGCGACCCCGAAGGTCGCCGACGTGTACGCGAAGCCATGGAACTGCACACCAGCCGGAGCGGACCACGACTGCTGCGCCACGACACTGTTGGCGGCATAGGCATTGCTCGAGGCCGACGCTGAGGTGGTGCCGGCGTACAGGAGCCCGGTGTAGTTGTTTGCGGAGGCGCTGGCCGGGCTGAGCGCGCTCACAAGCGCTACCGCCAGAACGCCACCGGCCGCCGCCAGCTGGCGCCAGCGGCCGAGAGACACACTGCACATCTGAGTAGGAGTCCTTTCCATTTATTTGTTGATACGAAGCCGTCAGTCATTGACGGCGGCAGACGAGAACCGTCAGCAGCTGACGGTGAATGAGAAGTCGCTATGTGATCGCTGCTCCGGTGGTCGACGTGAGAGTCACGTCGAAGTCGAGCACGTGGTCGCCGGGAGCGTTGCCGTCGCCGAAGCCGTCGACGTAAGCCGTCGGCTCGCCGCTCGTGTTGTCGTTGGAGCCGCTCAGCGTGTCCGCAGCTGTCCTTATTCGGCGTCACAGTGATGATCGGCTCGGTCGGCGTGGCTGCCGCGCAATTGGTCACCTTGACGAAGGCGCTTCCGGTGCCACCGGTACACGGTCTGTACGCCGGCCCCAGACCCAGGTGCCAGCTCGGCCGTCGACGATCCGACCCATATCTCGCCGTAAGCGTTCGGGCCGGTGCTCGCCCCGGCGGTCCCGGTCGTGCCGGTGGCGCCCTGCGGGATGCTCAGGTTGAGCGTGTCCTGGCCACCCGAGCCCTGAGTGATCGAAGCGCTCGCCGGCGTGGCGGGGCTCACCTCGGTCACGTTCACGCCGGAGTTCAGCGTCACTGAGGATCCGTTGGTGCCGTTCCTGCCGTTGGAGCCAGCGCGACCGGCGGGCCCGCGCACGCTCCAAGCCAGCGCCCGCGAACCGCGCGGGCACTTGGTGCCTTCCAAGGACAGCAGACGGGTCTTGGTATTTGCACACGCGCGGATCTGGCGGCCGCTGGTGGACGCCGCCACCGCGTAGCCACCGCCTGCGAGGGCGATGCCGACAGCCATCCCGATGACTGTCTGTAGGGGTCGAGGTCTGATCATGTGTGCCTTTCGCATTCGGTGCTGTCGATCGTTAGAGGCTGCAGGCGCCGCCGTTTGTGATGCTCGGTGCGCAGCTCGGTTTGGAGCTACCCGTGTTCGGAAGAGAGCTGCCCCCACCACCAGCTGGAGCGACGCTGCTGCTTGTGGGATTGCTCGCCGGACGTGATGGTGTTGGAGAGTGGGAGACGCTATCCGCGGCGCTTGTCACCTGCTTCGCGTCGATGGTGGCCGCCGTCGGCTCCCTGCGCCGAGGATGCCGATCGTGGGCCGTATTCGTCTTCGGCGTCGTGACGGTCTGCACCACCGTTGTGGTCCGTGGGACCGTCTGTGTGACGGTCAGAGCCGGCGCCTTTGCGGCCGCGGCTTTGTTGCCCTTGGTCGGAGCGTTCTCGCCCCCCAGCGCAACGATGACGGTCACGGCAACAAGCAGTGCGAGGGCAAAGCCGGCCTGCAGCGCACGCCGCCTCCTCGTTTGGTTCGGCGTGACGGAGGGAGACTCGGGCGCGACCTCGTCAGAGTCGCGACCGCTCGGCTGCGTCGCGTCGCCTCCCCAAAACGCGGTGGCGTCCGTCGACGAGCTGGACCGGTCAGTATCGGTGGGCGGCCCGGGGTCGATCGGAACCAGTTCGTCGACAGAGCCATACCAGCTCCGCGGGAACGGAACGACGTTCGCGCCAGCGCCACCAACTCCACCCGCTTCTGCCTGGTCCTTGGCTCCAGAATTGTGGTCCGTCATTGCTCCTCCTCAAACGCCAGGACATCATGTCCGGACGCAATGAGATTATTTCAGATCCTCTTAGCTTCAGTTAGACTCAATTAGAGATAGCGTATTCGTGACGTAGAATCAATGACAATGACCGGCGGCGAATATGAGGAGTCGTTCCTAACCGTTGCGGAGGTGGCCGACCTGCTGCGGTTGAACCAGCAGACGGTGCGCAACTGGATCGACGCCGGCTCGCTTCCGGCAGTCCGCGTCGGCAGGCGCGTCCGGATCAAGAGATCTGACCTGAATCGCATCGTCGAGAGCGGCTACCAAGGATCATCGGCAGCAGGGTCCACGACTGTTGGGCCCAGTGCAGCTGATTTTTGGAGTGGCGAACCGGTTGGAGCAGCCGAGCCTGCGCCCGACGGAAAAACTGCCCGCAAACGAGCAGAATCGGACTCGGCAACCACAGTTGACGGCAAGCCTGGGGACTCATCATCGTCAACCGAAGGTGATGGCTGAACATGAGTTTCGGAGATGAACTTGAGCGCGAGCGCGAGCGTGTGGGGCGACTTGTACGGCATGCCACCGCAAGCTGGGCGGAGGCGATGCGGGCCCACAAACTTGCACCGCCCGACGAGGGCTTCGCCGGACGGCTACAGAAGCTCTCCGAAGCCGCAGGCGCTGAACAGCTTGCCTGGCATCAGGCGCACGAAGCCGGGATGCAGTGGCGGCCGGTGCCCGGGGCTGCCGAGGCTGAGCCCCCTCACGAGCTTCGTCCCGACACCGGCCGTCGAGGCCCTGAGGATCTCTGGCTCCAGTTCGACAGCGCGGTGATGGAGATGAACCGCACCATCGGCGGCACGAACGCGCTCAAGGTGGCGACCGCCTTCGGAGCCATTGCGGACGCCGCAGCGAGGCTATCCCAGGCCGTTGCCGACGAGGATGCGATTACGCGCGAGGCGAAGGAGCGAGCTCGCGCCCGCAACGCGGCCTGACGCTCCCCGAATTCCGGGTATCAGCGCGATTGACGAAGGTGACCTTCAAGCACGGTCGTGATGTCAGCGACGTCAAGGTCGCCGCGGGCAACAGCCAGCACGAACTGCTCGGCGTCATCGACGGTGAACGCAAGATCGCAGTCGTTCAGCAGACAGAAGGCGCGGGTGGCGGCCCACGCTAGGCGCTTGTTGCCGTCCACGAGCGCGTGGTTACGCGCGAGCGAGTGCATCAGTGCACCGGCCTTCCCTGCGAACGCCGGGTAGGCGTCCTCACCAAAAGCGCTGCTCTGTGGTCGCCCTGCCGCCGAGGCGAGCAGCCCGTGGTCGCGGATCGCGACGTCCCCGATGACGCCGACGGCGATCTCGAGAAGGTCTTCGACGCTGAGGTAGTCGATCTGTGGGTCGCTCACCGGCTCAGCCGGTCAAGCAGCTCAGCATCCTCCGTACGGATCCGCTCGATCGCGGAACGCAAGCGCGCCGGACGATCCGACACGTATTCAGCGATCGCAGCACGTGCCACTTCCTGCATGGACCGACCCTCTTCTGCAGCCTTGCGGCGAAGGGCCGTCGCCTCATCATCGCTGAGCCTCAGGTTCATCGCCACAGCCAGCATGGTACCAGACCGGTACCACGTGGCGTCCGCGATCACTTCCTCAGGCCAGCCGACGCATCCGCGGTGATCGCATCGGCTACGTCAGGCTCGTCAGCGCCGGTCGCCCCGGCAGACCGCTCAGAGCCGCTCCCATTGCCGCCGGCGCGCGAGTTGCTCCTGCTCACGTGCCGTACGTCTCACGCGAGCCGCCTTCTGCGCCTCTTCGTTGCGGCGCGCGATTTCTTTTGTAACGTCGCCGAACGTCGCCGTGGATTTTGGCTGCTCGGGGTTAGGCTCATTGGACTTGGGCATCAGCTGCGCACTCCTATCGCTCCTACGAGAATGGCCACGGGAGAATGCGAGAGCACGACACTCGGCTGTGGACCTGCCCACTCACTCTACGCCCGTATCGTAAGAGCGGGCTCGGATCACCGAGACTCGGCGAGCGTCGTCACGACCGCCTCGTAAACCCCGGCGCCGTGGCCTGCGGTGCTGACGCGTACGTTGGGGCGGCCGGCGATGTCCTCGGCCAGAGTCGGATCCTGCTCGATCGCATTGGCCATCAGCCAGAAGGTGCCGACCACATCCGCGGCCTCCATGTCCTCACGCGAGTCGCCGCACCCGATGACCTCATCGGGCCGGTAGCCGCGGACCTGCATGTGCCGCGCCACCCCGCGGGCCTTGGAGGCCGGCTTGGGAATGAGGTGGTAGCAGTGCACACGCTCGACGTCGATCGTCCAGCCAGGGGCGTTGAGCGGACCGCCGTGGCCGGAGATGACGCCGTTGTCGACCAGCCGCAGCCAGCCGAGGCCGGCCTGCTCCAAGAGCTCGCTCGCCTCGTCGGCCGGCACCAGACCGCGGAAGACGTGGGATACCTCGCGGCCCTCAGACCAGGGCGTGTGGTACTCGAGCCTGCCCGGAAAGGCCTCGAGCAGCAGCTTCGGTGCCCCCGTCGCCTCGATCTGCTCGAAGATCGTCCCGCGCTCCTCCGAGGGGACGAGATCGCCGGTCAACCACTCGTGCTCGCCATCGATGACGATGCCGCAGCCCAGCTCGAAGATGTAGGAGCGCTGCCCCAGAACGCGCATCAGCTCGTCGACTCCGTTCTCCGCGCGACCGGTGAACATCACGACCTCCACCTCGGCGCGGTGGCAGGCCTGAAGCAGGCGTGCGCCCTCCATGCTGAAGCTGCCATCGGAGGCGCGAAACAGCGAACCGCCCGGGCCGAGCAGGGTTCCGTCAAGGTCGGTGTAGAGCGCGCGAAGCATCGTCAAGAGCGTTCCGGTTGAGAGGTCATCGCATGTCCTGGAGACGAGGCCAGGATCGGGCTCTGCTCCCTGCTGGCGTCGACACCGACTGTAGCCACTGAATTCACCAGGGCCCCGCAGGACCCGCGGGGCCGGACGACTCGGGCTTCACGGAGATCGGCCAATCGGCGGATCATGGATCGCCGGCGCGGGTCGATGAGTTGGACATGAGCGCGGTCGATGAGCAGCCGCTGACCAGCGATGACGATGGGTGGAAGGCGCTGCGCGGGTACGCGCGCGACATCGTGATCCTGCTGGCGGCCGACGGCATGATCAGGTGCGCGAGCCCGTCGGTGGGCTGGTGGCTGGGCCACCAGGCCGAGGAGCTCGTCGGCCAGTCGCTGGCCGCGATCACCCATCCACAGGATGCCCACAGCCTGACCCCCTTCTGGGACGGTGGCGAGCCCGGGGAGCACCTCGCGCTCAGCCTCCGGCTCCGGGCCAGAGATGGATCGTGGCGTTCTTTTCAGTCGACGCTGGTGCGTCTCCGGCCGGAGCCGGCGCCAGGAGCCGTGCTGATTGCCGCGTGCGAAGGCCCACAGAGGAGCCTGTTCGAGAGGGAGCGTGAGCGCCCGGAGCTAGAACGTCGGGTATCCCAGCGGCTCGAGGCCGTCGGGCAGCTGGCGGCCGGCATAGCCCACGAGATCAACACGCCGCTGCAGTTCGTCGGCGACTCGGTCACGTTCCTGCGTGAGGCGGTTGACGAACTGCTGACGCTCACCGAGCTGTACCGCGAGACGCTCTACGCCCAGTCGCCGATCCCGGTCGAGCAGCGGCGGGCAATCATGCGCCAGGCCGAGGAACGAGCGGATGTCGAGTACCTGTGCGAACGCATCCCGAAGGCCTTCGAGCGGACCAGCGACGGGATCGAGCGCGTCCGCTCGATCGTGCAGGCGATGAAGCGCTTCTCACACACCTCTACCACCGAGGTGGCGGCGGCCGACATAAACGACGCGCTGGAGACGACGCTGGCGGTCAGCCGCAACGAGTACAAGTACGTCGCTGAGGTCATCACCGATTTTGGACAGCTGCCGCCGGTCCGGTGCAACATCTCGGAGCTCAACCAGGTGTTCCTCAACCTGATCATCAATGCCGCGCAGGCTATTGAGGAGCAGGTCAGCATCAGCGGCGCGCACGGCGAGATCAGAATCGAAACTCGGGTGGAGGGGCACGATGCCGTGATCGAGATCGCCGACGACGGCCCCGGCATCCCCGCTGAGCTGCAGGACCGCATCTATGAGCCGTTCTTCACCACGAAGGAGGTCGGGCGCGGCACCGGCCAGGGACTGGCGCTGGCGCGCACGACCCTCGAACGCCATTCCGGAAGCCTTGAGTGCGCGAGCGAACCCGGGGTCGGCACCACGTTCACGATCCGGCTGCCCATCGAGGGCGCCGCCGCCGCTGGCGCGGCACCCGCCGGTGACGGCGTAGCCGACCCGCGCCGGGCCGAGGGCTGATGGCCCTCAGCGCGGCTGGCCTCGCATGGAGGCAGCGCGCCTGCGCGCTCGCCCGCGTCCATCAGCTCAGCGGACCGCGCGTCAAGGTGAGCCTGCTGACGATCCAGGTGTTCCTGCTCGACGTTGGCCCTAGCCTGCTCCCGGTCGGCAATCGCCTGAGCGAGATCGAGGATCGCCTGATCCTGGACCAGGTCCTCCTGCGCCTCGTTTCCCCGATGCTGCTTCTCGTCCCCCTGCGTCTTCACTGCTCGTGCTTCCCCTTTGCTTGAGCTGTCACTGTCAGAGTGGCGCCGGCCTTCCGATATGGAATCCCTGGGCGTAGTCGACACCGAGTTCGCGGAGGAGATCGAGGGTCGCCGCGTCCTCGACCCCCTCCGCCACCGTCTTGAGCCCGAAGCCGCGCGCCAGGCCGACCACCGCCTCGACCACATTCCGGCTGGCGCAGTTGTGCACCAGGTCACGAACGAACTCGATGTCGATCTTCAGGGAGTCGATCGGCAAGTGTTTGAGGTACGTGAACCCGCCGTAACCCGTGCCGAAGTCATCGAGAGCGACGCCGCACCCAAACCCGTGAAGGCGTTCGACGAACTGCCGCGCCGCACCCTCGTCGGTGATCAGGGCCGTTTCGGTGATCTCGAACACCAGCGCCTGTGGCTGGGCCCCGGTCCGGCGCAGGGCACTGCTGACGTGGTCGGGAAACGACGGATCGGTCACCGAACGCGCGGACACGTTGAGCTCGACGGCCGTGCCATCGGCGGCGATCTCCGCCGCCCGCTCCACGACCCATCGGTCGATCTGCGTGATCAGGCCGCACTCCTCGGCGACCGGAAGGAACTGCCCGGGACCGATGATCTCGGCCCCGCCCTCAGCGGGGTCCCCCTGCATCCGCAAGAGCAGTTCGCGCTGTGCGACTGCCCCCGTCTGCAGATCGACGATTGGCTGCTGGTAAAGGACAAAACGATCCTCGCGGAGCGCCTTCTTGATGCGGTTGACCCATGTCAGCTTTTCCAGTTCACGCGTCAGCCGCGTCTCTTCCGCCTTGCGCGCGCTGATGTCCTGGAAGACGACGATGCAGCCGGCACCCCCGTCGTCGGTCTCAAAGGGGGCCGCTGTGTAGCGGACGGGGAGCGGCTTGCCATCGCTGCGCACGAACGTGTCGTCGTCGATTTGGATCACCTCCCGCGTGCGGCTCGCGGTGTGGATCGGGCACTCGTCGATGTGCCACATGGAATCCGAGTCGTGGTGGTGGATCACCATATGCGCCGGCTTGCCCTGCAGTTCCTCGATTGACCATCCGAGCATCTCCTGGGCGACCCGATTCATGTAGATGAACCGGCCTCGGGCATCCAGCGTGTAGAGACCGTCGGCCATGTTGTCGGTTACCGCCGAGACGTAGCTTCTGGACCTCAGCAAGGCCTGCTCGGCCTCCTCCTGCTTGGAGATGTCGAGCGTGGCCGCGACGTACAGCGGCGGAGAGCCGGGCTGGTGAAGCAGACAGACACGGGTGTCTGCGCTGAACGTCGAGCCGTCCTTGCGACGGGCCAGACCGCGCAGCTTCACCGGCCGCCGTCCGGCCCGGTACTGGTCAGGTGAAAGCTCGGCCGCGGCCAGGACGAGCTCTCCCAACCCGATGGCGAGCATCTCGTCGCGGGAATACCCGTAGAGAGCTTCAGCGCCCGCGTTGCAGTCCACGATCAGATGCGCCTCGTCGGTGACGACGACAGCCGCATCGATCTCATCCAGGAGCGCCGCATGCATTCGCGCCTGCTCCTGGACCAGCCGCAGCGACGTCACCGGCTCGTGCACCAGCACGATGCGCAGCCCCTCGGGCCCCTCGTGCCGCCAGGCGCGGAGAACGAACCATCGGCGTACATGCTCGCTGTGGCAGGCGTACTCATTCTCGAAAGACTGGCGCCGGCCGGCGATCAGTTCCCGCAGCAACGCCGCCAGGGTGGGTCCCTCGGCTATCGCCGATGTCTCGCACGCCGCGAGGTAGTCAGACCCGAGCGAGTCCTGCCCGCCGCCTCCCGTTCCGCGAACGCCCTGAACGCGCGATTGGCGGCGACGATCACGCCGTTCTCGTCAAGCACCGCGACGTGCGAGGGCAGGCCATCCACCGTCGCCTGCCAGAGATCGTCGCCCCACTCTGCGCTCGCCGATACCCGCGCTTCTCTCACCGATACCAGCGCTTCTGTCCCACGCGCGGCGCGGAAGCTCTCGGCCTTCACCGAGACGTGCGGCGCGATCCCGCGTTCATAGGCGTCTTGCAACATGCTTTCTTCCCCTTGGCCGAGCAGGCGCAGCCGTGGATTTGCAGCCGTGGATTTGTCACCTTGATTTATCGAGCCCCGGGAAGCGAAGTGACATCCGCCGATCGACGGATATGTGAGGGCGATGGGAGGTTCTATCGTGAGTTGCATCATCTGCGTGTGGTGGCAGTGCGTCGACGGATTACTTGCGCGGGTGTCGCAGTTGCCTTCCCCGGCGCGTCAGCTGGTGGGAGCGACGGTGACCTGAGAGGGACCACCCACACCACGAGCAGCAGTCGCATGACGTCCCCAGGAGGGAACGATGAAGCAGGTCGAGGACCCTGCACGCGCAGAGCAGCGCGTGCGCTCGGCGCTCGCCAGAGAAAAGGAGGACGCGTCCGCCGTTGGCCGGTGGCGCATCGCCCTGTCGCTCGCGCTATATGCCGGTGATCTGGAGCGGTCCCTCCGAATCCTGCGCGAAGCGGTCGTGGAGGTCCCGGCGGTTGTTGTCTTCGATGAGATCCTCGCGCCGGCGATGCACAACATCGGCGATCTATGGGAACAAGAGCAGCTGACGATCGCCGACGAGCACGCCGCCACGGCGATTGCCCGCCGCCTCATAGAGGAGGTGGCCGATGCGCTGCTGCCGGCAGCACCGCCGCCCGAGCGCGGCCTGGCGCTTCTGGCCACGCCCCCGTCAGAGCGACATACGGCGGCCCTGGAAATGGCGGGGGCGGTGCTGCGAGCGGGGGGATATGCCGTGATCTATCTCGGCTCCGACCTTCCCCTCCCTCAGTTGAGCGGTGCCGTCGCCCGCCACATGCCGGCCCTGGTAGCAGTCAGCGCGACGCTGGCGGCGCCCGGCGAGCTGGAGGAAACCCTGCGAACGATCTTGGAGGTCAGCCCGGAGACACAGCTTCTGGTGGGAGGAGCCGGAGCCAATTTGGACCCCAGACCGCTCCCATTCAAGGTGCTGGCGGGGATGCAGGCACTTGCGCAGGAGGTGGGCCTGATCGGAGCCGGGCGCGGAACCGGATCGGGTGCCGGGAGTGTCCGCACTGCGCTCACCAACAGGGTCTCAGGGCCGCTTGAGCCGCCCGTGGGAAGGGGCGACTGGCTTCAGGAGCTGGTCTCGCCCGAGTCCGACACCGAGCGCGCCCGCCGCGCCCTGCTGGAGGTGGCCGAACAGGTGTCGCACTCGGCCAGCTGGATGTGGGACACGGCCTCCGATCGGCTGGTCTGGTCAGACAACGTGTTTCGCATCCTCGACATCGATCCGGCGGAGTCGCCTCCCGGCATCGCCGCTTTTCTCGAACGAGTGCATCCGGCCGACCGGGAACGGATCACGGAGCTCCTGCGGGCGGTGCCGGCGGGCAGGACGATCGACCACACCTACCGCATCATCACGCGGCGTGGGACGACCCGGTTTCTGCACGCGGTTACCGCGGCGCAGCTGACGCGGCCGGGGGGAAAGGTGCTGGTCGGCTGGCTGCGGGATCTCAGCGACCTGGCGGAAGCGGAGCGCCAGATCGCAGCCCACATAGCGGTCACCGAGGTGCTTCGGAGCTGGAGCAGCTTCGATGTGGACGGCAACGAGCTGCTGACTGGCCTGGCGCGGGCGCTCGGCTTCTCCCGCGCCGTGCTCTGGCTGCCGGACGGCGATCTGCTCGTGCCGCGTATTCAGTGGGACGAGAACGACCAGGAGGCGTTCCGCGCGGACCTCAAGAAACTGCGCCTCAGGCGTGGTGAGGGGATGGCCGGTCGTGCCTGGGAGCAACAGGCACCAGTGACGGTGTGGGACGCCGGCCAGGACGCGAGCTATCCGTTCCGGACCGTCGCTCTGAAACGCGGACTGCGGGGCGGACTCGGGCTGCCGCTCACCCGCGCCGGTGACACAATCGGGGTGATCAGCTTCTCAGGGCCGGACGTGGTGGATCTCGATGAGCGTCTGCGGGCGACGCTGGCCGGGATCGCCCACGAGATCGGAACGTTCCTCGGAAGCCGCCTCGGCGAGCTGCGGGGTCCGCTGCTCTCGGCTCGGGAGCTGGAGGTGCTCCAGCTGGCAGCGGACGGCCTCTCCGGGCCTGAGATCGCGGCTCACCTGCACGTCTCACCCGCGACAGTCAAGACTCACTTCGAGAACATCTACGCGAAGTACGACGTATCCGACCGCGTCGCGGCGGTGGCGAAGGCGCTGCGCGAGGGACTGATCCGATAAACGAGCGCCACGTGGCTCAGCTGGACGCTTCATCGTGCGCACAGCGAGCAGCGGTCCGCCACGCCGGCAGGCGGTCCTCAAGGCCCGCCTCCGCGAGGTAGCGAACTTCCTCCGGGGCCGCGCCCGGTGCCCGATCTGAGAGGGCATCGGGTTCCAGCTCGGCGACGAGCATGTCGGCGATGCGCACGGCCGCCACCTCATCGAAGCCTCCGCGTAGCCAGCCCGCATCGTGGTGGCCGGCGATCGCCTCGGTGATTCCGACCGGTAGCCCCCACAGCGCCAGGAGATGCGCGCCGATATCGGCGTGCGTGACCTCATGACGCTCCCGCTCGAGCTCATGCAGCGGCCGCTTCGCTTCGGCTGAGGCGGTCAGTAACTGGCTCAGGCGGGCCGGATCTTCGGCCGCCAGGATCAGCCAGCCGATGTCGTGCAGCAGCCCGGCGGTGTAGGTCTCCTTGGGGAGGCCGGTATCCGTCGCGATCCGTGCCGCCACTCGGGCCACGAGGCTGCTGTGGCGCTGCAGCGACTCGAGCTCGAACCCCGGGGTCTGGGCCACGACGGTGAACTGCTTGATCACCGATCCCTGCAGGACGAGCGCCCGGATCGCTTCCATACCCAGGTACGCCACCGCGTCGGAGAGTCCGGAGACGGGGGAGCGGCGACCGAAGTAGGAGGAGTTCGCCAGCTGCAGCAGCTTGGCCGCGATGGCAACGTCCTGCTCCACGACGCCGGCCACATCGGCGGCTCCGGACGCTGGATCGGCCAGCACCTGAACGAGCTCAGCGTAGAGCCGGGGAGCAGCCGGGAGCGCGCTTGCCCCGATCGCGCTCAGGTCGCGCTCCACCCGCTGCTTCAGCGCATGGATCGCACAGCCGCGCTCGATCACGCGGGCAAGGTCCTCTGTGGCGCATGGCTTGGCGATCATCCGGTGAGCGACCGCGGCAGCCCGGGCAGCCATCACCATGTCCGCGTGGCCCGAGAGGACGATCCTCACCGCATCGGGGTGGCGGTCCCGCACCGCCTCAAGCAGCTCGGCACCGTCCATCCCCGGCATTCGCAGGTCCGACACGACCACGTCGAAGCGATCCTGCTCGAGAGCGGCCATCGCCTGCGACACATCAGCGACGAACCGCATGGACCACCGGTGCCGAAAGGGCCGCAGCGCATCTCGCAGCGCGTCGAGGACGAGCTCGTCGTCGTCGACGAACAGAACTCGGTCGAGGCCGCTCTCGCCGGCCTCAACCGGCATCCGCTGCCACACCGGCCCCCGCATGCACGATCACGCGCAGCGGCTCGTGCACGTAACCCTGCGGAAAGTGCGCCAGACGATCGATCAGCTGGTCGGTCATGACCTCGCCGCGCGCCACCAGCAGCTTGCCCTGGGCGCTGCGCACATCCTCGGCCAACCTCATGCCCACGCGCAGCAGCGGGCAGCGGAGCTCCGCCACCTCCACCGGCGCGACGATCTGGAGCACCGACGACAGCAGATCGAGCAGCGGCCCCTCGTGCTGATCGCGGCTGCGCAACACGCCCATGGCCAGCTCGACGCTGACCCCGTCGGAGATGAGGTCGTCCAGGTCAGCCACGAGCCGCAGGATCAGAGCGCCTACGCGGATGTCCTCGGGCAGGGCATCCACGCCTTCCCTGAGCGCCTGGTAATGCTCCAGGATCGTCAGGACCCCCTCCAGACGCGGGATCTTCGCGAGCAGGCGCCGCGTGGCCAGCGGGATGCGCGCGACCATCTCGCGCTCCTCGTCGCTGAGGAGCTGGCCGTTATAGAGCCGCTCCGCCGTGGCGCTCGGCAATGAGACGGCGCCGAGATCGGCCAGCGACGCCGCCACCTCGACCTCCCACCAGTCCGCCAGACCGGCCGCCGTCGCCACCTGCAGGGCGACGGGCGCGATCCGCCGGGAGCGCCCGAAGGCGGCCGGGCTGGCTATGGCCAGCGCCTCCGACAGCGCGTTCACGCTGCCGCGCAGCGTCTGTTCCAGCAGCTCGCGCTCAGCGGTCCTGATCCGGTGCCGGCCGAGCGCGGCGGCGCAGGCCTGCCGCAGCTCTTTCGGGTCGCATGGCTTGGTCAGGAACCGGAACAGCTGCGCGGAGTTGACGACGCGGATCGCCTCCTGCAGGTCCTTATCGCCCGTCAAGAGCATCATCGTCGCGTCCGGAGCCAGAGGCTGAGCCAGCCGCAGGAAGCTCGCGCCGGACATCCTCGGCATGCGCATGTCCGAGATCACGACCGCGAACGTGCCGATGTGGTCCCGTAACTTCTCAATTCCCTCCGCACCGCTGCGGGCGGTCCAGACGTCGAAGCTTCGCCACAGCATGTCCCGGAGGCCTTCCAGGATGTACTCCTCATCGTCGACGCACAGGATCCGTGGGCGCTCGCGTACAGGCCCCGGAGCAGCAGCGAACGCCGTCATGGCTGCATCCGATTCGGCAGGTTGGTCATGTCGGGGTTGATCGGTACAAGCGGGTTTTCTCACCATCCGCCGATCGGCCGATCGGGAGCTCGCCGCCATACTGGAGACCTGGCCACGACACGAACCACCACCGAACCCTGGGACGCGCTGCTCGAAGCGGGCCGCGCCGACGAGCGCCTGGTGCACGACCATCACACGCTCTCGCAGCAGCCGTTCCTGGTCCCGATTCCGGATGAGCTCGACCCGCGCGTCCACGATGCGCTGCAGCACGCCGGGATCGACGAGCTCTACCTGCACCAGCGCGACGCACTGCTGAGCGCGTTCGAGGCGCCGACCATCGTCACCACCGGTACCGCTTCCGGCAAGTCGCTGTGCTTCCAGCTGCCGACGCTCGAGGTGCTGGTCACCGACCCCGCCGCGCGCGCGCTCTACCTGTACCCGACCAAGGCGCTCGCCCAGGATCAGGCCCGGGCGCTGCACAGCTTCGGCCTGACCAAGCAGATCCGCCCCGCAATCTACGACGGCGACACGCCCTCACAGGAGCGCCCGGCGATCCGCCGGCGGTCGAACCTGGTGATCACCAACCCCGACATGCTGCACATCGGGATCCTGCCTCACCACGCGGCCTGGGGCGACCTGTTCGCGAACCTCGCATTCGTCGTGGTCGACGAGGCCCACGTCTACCGCGGCGTCTTCGGCTCGCACGTCGCCAACGTGCTGAGAAGGCTCAGGCGCGCCGCCGCCTACTACGGCTCGAGCCCGCGCTTCCTGCTCGCGAGCGCGACGATCGCCAACCCGGTCGACCTGGCGCGAGGCCTAACCGGCCTGTCTGAGATCAACCTCGTCGACAACGACACGGCGCCACTGCCCTCGCGCCGCACCGCGATCTGGAACCCGCCGCTGCTCGACGAGCAGCTGGGCGTGCGCGCCTCGGCGCTGGCCGAGGCCGCGGAGCTGTTCGCCGAGCTGATCACCGCCGGCGCGCGCACGATCTGCTTCATGAAGTCGCGCAAGGGCGTCGAGCTGATCCTGCGCATGGCCTCGGACCGGTTATCGCCTGGCCTGGCCGAGCGGATCGCCCCCTACCGCGCCGGCTACACCCCGCAGCAGCGCCACGAGATCGAGGCGCGCCTGGTCAGCGGTCAGCTGCTCGGCGTGGTCGCGACCGATGCGCTCGAGCTCGGGATCGACATCGGCGAGCTCGACGCCGCGATCTGCGTCACCTTCCCCGGCACCGTCGCGAGCCTGCGCCAGATGTGGGGCCGCGCCGGCCGCCGCGGTCGCGGGCTGGCCGTCTACGTCGCCGGGGAGGACGCGCTCGACCAGTTCTTCGCGCGCCACCCGGACGAGTTCCTCAGCCGCCCGGTCGAGGCGGCGATCATCGACCCACAGAGCCCGCAGATCCTCGGCGAGCACCTGCTCTGCGCCGCGCACGAAGCGCCGCTGACCGAGGCCGACGCGGAGTTCTTCGGCGAGGACGTGATCGACCGCGCCCGGAGCCTGGCGGAAGCCGGCTTCCTGCGCGAGCGCGCCACCGGCTTCGTGCCCGCCCGCGCAGAGGACTATCCGGCCGGTCGCGTCGCGCTGCGCTCGGCGAGCTTCGACAACTTCGCGCTGATCGACTCCTCCTCCGGGGAGATCCTCGGCACGATCGAGGCCGCGCGCGCCTACTCGACCGTGCACGAGGGCGCGATCTACCTGCACCTGGGGCGCTCCTACAACGTGCTCGAGCTCGACCTCGCGGCCCGCCGCGCGATCCTCGAGCCGTTCAACGGCAATTACTTCACGCAGGCCAAGAGCGAGAGCATGACCTACATCGAGCGAATGCTCGAGACACGGGAGACCCATGGCGTGCGCCTCTCCTATGGCGAGGTCGTCTACTCCGAGACGGTGCTCGGCTACCAGCGAAAGGCTCTGCAGGACCACAGCGTGATCGACTTCCAGTCGCTCGACATGCCGACGACCGAGTTCTCGACCCGGGCGCTCTGGTACGAGCTCGATGCTGTCGTTGGAGGCCCGCTGGCGAAAGGGCCGCTCGGGGCCGGGGGCCCGCTGGCCCCAGGCCCCGCTGAAGCGTTCCCTGCCGACCTCCTGCTCGGAAGCCTCCACGCCCTCGAGCACGGCCAGATCGCGGTGCTGCCGCTGATCGCCATGTGCGACCGCTGGGACATCGGCGGCCTCTCCACCAACGCCCACCCGCAGACCGGCGGACCGACGATCTTCATCTACGACGGTCACCCCGGCGGGATCGGCATCACCCGCCGCGGCTACGACGAGTTCGACCGCCTGGTCGGAGACGCGGATCGGCTGATCGGCGAGTGCCCGTGCACGGACGGCTGCCCCTCCTGCGTGCAGTCGCCCAAGTGCGGCAACCTCAACGAGCCGCTCTCCAAGCGCGGCGCGCTCGAGCTGCTCGCCCGCATGCAGCGAGCCTGAACGCCGCGCAGGAAGCGTTTTGCGTCCTGTGGGCGTAAAACGCTTCCCTCGTCGCGCGTGGAGCGACCTGTGTAGATTGCGGCGCCGTGCTCCGGCTCGGCATCAACCTGCCCACCTTCGACCCTCTGCGCGTCGGCGGGCCGCCGAAATTCGTCCAGGCGGCGCAGCTCGCCGAGGAGTCCGGATTTGACGCGGTCTGGGTCGGGGACCACCTGCACATGCCCGCGCCGGTCTACGACTCGACCGTGGCGCTTGCCGCAGTGGCGGCCACGACCACGCGCGTGAAGCTCGGCTTCGGCGTGATGCTGCTGGGCCTCAGACAGCCTGCCTGGGTCGCCAAGCAGCTCACCACGATCGACGCGCTCGCGCCCGGACGGCTACTGCTCGGGCGTCGGTGTGGGCGGTGAGTTCGCGGAGGAGTTCGAGGCGCTCGGCCTGAGCGTCAAGCGCCGCGGGCGGCTGCTCGACGAGGCGCTCGCCGAGCTGCCCGCCTGGCTCGAGGGGCGCTCGACGCCCGCCCTCACTCCGAGGATCAGCGCGCTGCCACCGATCTGGGTGGGCGGGCGCAGCGACGCCGCCCTGCAGCGAGCCGCGCGCGTGGCCGACGGCTGGCTCTCAACCTGGATGAGCCCCGACCGCATCCGCGAGCAGGGCGAGCGCTTGCCGAGCTGGCCGCAGCCGCGGGCCGCCCGAGGCCCGCCCTCGGCCTGGCGCTCAGCGTCCACGTCGACGCCAACGAGGGGCGCGCCCGCGAAGCGGCCGAGGATTACACCCAGGCGATGTACGGAATGCCGTTCGAGCGGGTCGCCCGATACACCCCGATCGGCAGCGCCGAACGGGTCGCGGAACGCATCGCCGCCTACGCCGAGGCCGGCGTCGAGGAGCTCGTGCTCACCCCCCTGACGGGGGAGCCGCTCGCGCAGATTCCGCGCCTGGCCGAGGTTCGCGAGATAATCTCGCGCCAATGACTTTGCGGGAGAACGCCGGATGCGCCTGCTCGTAGCGGGCGCGCAGGGCCCGCTCGAGGGCGAGATCATCATCCCGCCGTCCAAGTACCACGCCCACCGGGCGCTGATGCTGGCGGCGCTCGCCCCGGGCCAGAGCACGATCGCCGACCGCACCGACGCGCGCCACGTGAGCTTCACGGTGCAGGCGCTGCGCGGGCTCGGCGTCGACATCAGCTCGAACGGCCGCCACTGGAAGGTCAACGGTCAAGCCGGCTTCTCCCCGCGTCCACGATGAGGTCTCAGTCGGCAGCTCGGGCACGACGCTCTACTTCCTGATCGGGCTGGCGGCGCTGAGCGACCGCCCGGTCACGATCGTCGGCCAGCGCTACTTCCGCCGGCGGCCGATCGGACCACTCCTGCGGGCGTTGCAACGCCTCGGCGTGAACCTCGAGTACGAGGGTCAGACGTTGCCGGTGACGGTTCACCCGGGACGGCCGCAGGGCGGCCACGTGCGCATCGACGGGACGCTCTCGCAGTGGATCTCCGGCCTGCTGATGCTGGCGCCGTTCGCGACCGAGGAGGAGACGCGTATCGAGGTCGTGGGCGAGCTCAACGAGCGGCCCTACCTCGAGCTGACGGTCGAGATGATGCGCGACTTCGGCCTCGAGGTCGAGGTCGGCGAGGACTGGCGCCACTTCACCGTCGCGCCGAACCAGACTCCGAAACCTCAGCAGAACTACCTGTTGCCGCCGGACATCGGCTCGGCCGCCTTCGGTCTCGCCGCGTGCGCGCTTCACCCCTCCAAGGTCGTGTTCCGCAGCCACGTCCCGATCCACGGCCATCCCGAGGCGTCGGTCCTCACCGAGCTGCAGGGCGTCGGCGTGCCGATGAAGTTCGCCGACGACGGGCTCTCGATCTCGATCGAGCACGACGGCACGCCGCCTGTCGCCGGCCGGCTCGACTGCCGCGACATCCCCGACATGGTGCCGATCCTCTCGACGCTCGCCTGCCGCGCCCGCGGGCGCACCGTGCTCTCACACGTCGCGCACGTGCGGCTCAAGGAGTCCGATCGGGTCACCTCGATGATGCAGCTGCGCAAGATGGGCGCGCGCGTCGAGTTCGACGGCAACGACATGGAGTTCGAGGGCGTGGACCGGCTCCACGGCGCCGAGCTCTCCTCCTTCAACGACCACCGCGTGCTGATGGCGCTGGCGATCGCCGGGTCGACCGCGACCGGTGTCACCGAGCTCTCCTACCCGCACGCCTACAAGATCTCCTATCCCGAGTTCGCCGACCACATGAACACGCTCGGGATCCCGATCGCGGTGACCTCCGAGGTGCCGAGCTCGCTGGGAGAGCTGACATAGCTGTAGGCCTGATCACTGAGCTCGTGGGGCAGCATGCCCGCGAGCGGCCTGACGATCGTGCCGTGGTGGAGGTCGGTGAGGGCGGGGCCGTACGCGAGTGGAGTTTCCGCGAGCTCGACGACGCCGCCGGCCGCTGGGCCGCGCTGCTCGCACAGCTGGGCGTGGAGCCGGGCGAGCCGGTCGCCTACCAGCTGCCGAACCTGCTCGAGTTCGTCGCGCTCTCACTCGGCATCCTGCGGATCGGCGCGGTCTGCGAGCCGCTGATGCCGATCTTCCGCGAGCACGAGCTCGAGTTCATGCTGCGCGCCGGCGACAGCCGCGTGCTGGTCGTGCCACGCGAGTTCCGCCGCCACGACCACGCGACGATGGCCCGGGGACTCATGAAGCGAGTGCCGGCGCTCGAGTACGTCATGGTCCTGGAGGAGACCGGGCTGCCGCCCGCTCGAGCCGAGCCCGGCTGGGCCGACGCCGGAGATCACTGCCCAGCTGCTCTTCACCTCTGGCTCAACCGGCGAGCCGAAGGGCGTGCTGCAGACTCACGCCTCGCTCAACCTCGCGGCCGAGATGCATGTCCGGCACTTCGGGCTGACGGCCGAGGACGTGATCTACATCCCCTCCCCGCTCGCGCACCAGACCGGCTTCCTCTACGGAATGTGGATCGCCCTGCAGCTCGGGGCGCCGCAGGTCATCCAGACGGCCTGGGATCGCCGAGGTCGCGTTCGAGGCGATGCAGGAAACCGGCGTCACGTTCGTACAGGCGGCCACGCCGTTCCTCGCCGACCTGGTGCGGGTCGCCTCGCAGCGCGGGGAGACGCTCGAGGCTCTGAGGACGTTCGTCGCCACCGGCGCTGCGATCCCACGCGAGCTCGCCCGCGATGCGCGCACGGTGCTCGGCGCCGATGTCGGTGGCGCCTTCGGCACGACCGAGAGCTGCCTGGGCAGCGCCTTCGTGCCCGGCGAGGATCCGGACCGCGCCTGGAGCACGGACGGGCGCGCGCTCGACGGGATCACGCTGCGGATCACCGACGACGACGGCAACACCCTGCCGCCAGGCGACGAGGGCAACTTCGAGGTGTTGACGCCCACGCTGTTCGAGGGTTACCTGAACCGCCCCGAGCTGACGGCACAGGCGCTGACCGATGACGGCTACTACCGCACCGGCGACCTCGCGCGGATCGACCCCGAGGGATACCTGAAGATCACCGGCCGCGTGAAGGACGTGATCAACCGCGGTGGTGAGAAGGTGCCGGTGGTCGAGGTCGAGCAGGTGCTCTACGCGCACCCGGCGGTGCGCGAGGTGGCGATCGTGGCGATGCCGGACGAGCGTCTGGGCGAGCGCGCCTGCGCGTTCATCGTGCTGCAACCCGGCGGCGAGCTCGACTTCCCGGCGATGCAGCGCCATCTCGACGACCACCGCGTATCCAAGCCCTACTGGCCGGAGCGGCTGGAGATCGTCGAGCAGCTCCCCTACACGCCGTCCGGCAAGATTCAGAAATTCGTGCTGCGCGACGTGATCGCAGCTGAGCTTGAGAGAAAGGCAATTCCCCGATGACCACGGCACCGCTAATCGACGCCGACCCCACGCCGGTCGACGAGGCCGAGTTCGCGGCGCTGAAGGCTGAGATCCTCAAGTTCGTCGACACCGACGGCGAGCGCTGGACTGACGTGATCGAGGCCGAGCGCCGGGTGCCGCCCCAGCTCTGGGACGAGCTGCGAGAGCACGGCTACCTGCGCCTCGCGGCACCGCAGTCACTCGGCGGGCGAGGCCTGCCGTTCGTGCGTTACCTCGAGCTGATCGAGCTGTTCTCGCGGCCGCACGCCTCGCTGCGGATGATCGTGCACGTGATGAACGGCCTCTGGCGGGCGATGCTGCCGTTCGCCAACGAGGAGCAGATCGAGCGCTTCGTCAGGCCGCAGGTCGCGACCGAGATCAAGGTCGCCTTCACCCTCACCGAGCCCGACGCCGGCACCGGAGCCGACATCAAGTGCTCGGTCGTGCGCGAGGGCGACACCTACTACCTGAGCGGGCAGAAGCACCTGATCACGTTCGGCTGCATCTCCGACTACCTGCTGCTGTTCGCGCGCCTCGAGGGCACGGTCGGCACCGACGGTACCGTCGCGCTGATGGTGCCCGCCCACGGCGAGGGCATCCAGAACAGCCCGATGCCCGAATCCATGGGCGTGCTCGGCACCGACCACGCGCATCTGACCTTCGACCGCGCGCCTGTGCCGGTCGCCAACCGCCTGGGCGAGGAGGGCGAGGGACTCGACGTCGCACTCGGCGGTTTCCTGGTGCCGAGCCGGATCTCGGTGGCGATGACGTGCTGCGGCCTGGCCGGCAAGGCGCTCGACCTGGCCGTCGAGCACTCCAAGCAGCGCGTGACGTTCGGCAAGCCGATCGCCTCACGTCAGGCGATCGCCTTCCGCCTGGCCGAGATGGCCGCCGACCTGGAGGCCGCACGGCAGCTGACTTTGTATGCGGCCTCAACCTGGGAGGCCACGCACGCCGCCGCCGCCGAGTCATCGATGGCGAAGCTGTTCGCCTCCGAGATGCTGCAGCGCGTGACCGACGGAGGGCTTCAGGTGTTCGGCGGCATCGGTTACTTCAAGAGCCCGATCGAGCGGGTCTACCGCGACGCCCGCGCGCAGCGCTTCGAGGAGGGCACGGTCGAGGTGCAGAAGCAGACGATCGCCCGCGAATTGCTGCGGTAAGAAGACGTTGCTCGAGCACATCTGGCAGCCGGGACGGATCGGCCCGCTGGAGCTGCCGCACCGGATCGTGATGGGCTCGATGCACCTGGGGCTCGAGTCGATCGACCCCGACGGTGAGATGCTCGCCGCCTTCTACGCCGAGCGCGCCGCCGGGGGCGCGGGGCTGATCGTCACCGGCGGGTCGGCGGTCAGCCGCGTCGGGGCCGGCGGTGTCAGCTACAGCTTCATCAACGAGGATGACGAGGCCGCGAAACTCGCGGCGATCCCGCGCGCGGTGCACGCTGCCGGCGGTCGCGTGCTGCTGCAGCTCTTCCACGCCGGGCGCTACGCGTTCGAGAAATCGTTCGGCCTGCAGCCGGTCGCGCCGTCGGCCGTGTTCTCGCCCTACAGCCGCTGCGAGCCGCGCGAGCTGAGCGAGGAGGAGATCCTGGAGACGATTGACGACTTTGCGGGTGGTGCCGCGCGGGCGCGTGAGCTCGGCTTCGACGGGGTCGAGATCATGGGCTCCGAGGGCTACCTGCTCAGCCAGTTCATGGCGCCCGCCACGAACCTGCGCGAGGACGACTGGGGCGGTGACCTCGAGCGGCGCATGCGCTTTCCGCTGGCGGTCGCCGCGGCGGTGCGCGAAGGCGGCGGGACCAGACGGTGCCGTCGTGTACCGGATCTCAGGGGCCGACCTCGTGCCCGGCGGGGCATCGGTGGAGGACGTGGTCGCGCTGGCAAGTCGGCTGGCCAGCGGGCCGGCCGACGCACTGAACGTCGGGATCGGATGGCACGAGTCGCGCGTGCCCACGGTTCAGTCGGGCGTGCCGCACGGAGCGTGGGCGCCGTGGGCGGCAGCGGTGCGGGCGGCGGTGAGCGTGCCAGTGATCGCGTCCAACCGCGTGAACACGGCGGCGCTGGCGGACGCCCTGGTGGGCGACGGGATCGCTGACTTCGTGTCCATGGCACGCCCGTTCCTGGCGGACCCGCTGTTCGTCCGCAAGAGCCGCGATTCGAGTCGGGTGAACGTCTGCATCGCCTGCAACCAGTGCATCGACCAGTCGATCTTCGATCGTCGCGTGTCGTGCGCCGTCAACCCACGCGCCGGCTTTGAGAAGGCCGTTGGGGCCGGTGGCCCGCTGGCCACCGGCCCCGGCGCCGGCACGCGGGTGGCCGTGGTGGGCGGCGGGCCGGCGGGCATGGAGGCGGCGCGTTCACTCGCCGCAAGCGGGTTCGCGGTCACGCTGTTCGAGGCGGCTGAGCAGCTCGGCGGGCAGTTCCGGATGGCACAGCGGATCCCCGGCAAGGAGGACTTCGGGCTCACGGGACGCTACTTCGAGGATGAGCTGCCGCGGCTCGGCGTCGAGCTCGTGCTCGACCGGCGGGTCGATGCAGACGAGCTGGCGTCGTATGACGCGGTGGTCGTGGCGACTGGCGTGACGCCGCGCATGCGTGCCGATCGACGGGGCCGAGCTGCCACACGTGCTGTCATATGCGGAGCTGTTGCTGGCCGAGGATCCGCACGCGCTGGTCGGCGAGCGGGTGGCGATCATCGGTGCCGGCGGGATCGGGACCGATATCGCGCACATGCTCGTCCGAGCACGACGGGTTCTACGAGCGCTACGGACTCGAGCCGCCAGTGACGGGCCAAATACGCGCCAGGGCACGCATTTGGCCCGTCGGAGAGAGCCGACCCGAGAAGGTGACGCTGATGCGGCGCGCCGGCCGGATCGGTGACGGCGTCGGCGCGTCAACGCGCTGGGTCGTGGTGCAGGAACTGCAGCGGGCGGGCGTCGAACTGCTGACGGGCATCGAGTACACGAGGATCGAGCCCAGCGGGGTGATCGTGCGTGTCGACGGGGTCGAGCGGCTGATCGAGGCCGACACTGTGGTGATCGCGGCCGGACAGGAGTCCGAACGCTCGCTGGCCGACGCCCTCGCGACCCGCGGCCAGGCGCACGTCGTGATCGGCGGTGCCGCTGGAGCCGAGCGCCTGGACGCCGGGCGCGCCTTCCGCGATGGGTTCGGCGCGCCGGCGGGTGTGGCCCAGGCGCTCGCGCTCGCTTAGCTGACTACTTCTTGCGGCCCAGAACCGGCTGCCTCCGACGGCCGATGAGCGGCAGGCGGCCGCGATCGAGCGGCGGTCGGCCGGCGGGATCCGGGGTAGGACGGAGGGCGGCGACGTCCCCCGCCAGCCTGCCACTGGTGCTGGCCGCCATGCGACGTTGGCGCTCAGCGACGATGCGATCGCGGAGTTTCGCCACATGCCGGCCTTGGGAACTGCTCTGACCAGACATACCTTCGGTTTACCACCGGAGCGAATGCTGAGGTAAAGGCCCTGTAATCGGGCCGCTTCGAGGAACCGTTTCGCGCGGCGCCACGCGGTCCCGCGATTGAGCACGGTTCGCTAGCATCGATGCCCCATGGCGGGATAGCTCAGCTGGTAGAGCACACGACTGAAAATCGTGGTGTCCCCGGTTCAAGTCCGGGTCTCGCCATTGGCAGAAATGCCTGCAAAGGAGCCTCTCTTGCTGAACTCGCCAGTCAGCCAGAGAGGCTTTTTTTGGTCCCGTAAGGTCGATTTCATCGTTGCGTGACCGGTTGGGTCGGTAACCACCAAGTCAGATTTATCTGATATTTTGTTTGCATGACTCGGATGACTGCAACCGACGCAGCCCGGAGCTTCTCGGACGTGCTCAACAGGGTCGCTGACGGGGAGGAGATCGAGATAACGCGAAGCGGCGCGTCCGTCGCAGTGATCTCGCCACCGAAGTCCAAGCTGATCTCAGCCTCCAGGTTCCGGGAGCTGATCGCCACCGCACCGCGGCCTGACGCCGGGTTCGCAGACGACGTCCGCGCCGCCCGCGAGTCCGCTACAGCGCCCGAGGACCCGTGGCCGTCCTGATCGATACCGGGCTGCTGGTCGATCTCGAGCGCGGTGTCACGAATCCCCATGTCGAGCGCGCAATTGGTGAGGAGGATCGGGCGATCAGCGTGGTCACTGTCAGTGAGCTTCTGCATGGCGTTCAGCGGGCGACCGGTGCGCAGCGCGCGCGGCGCACCGCGTTCGTCGAACACCTTCTTGCCGGCATACGAGCGATCGAGGTCACCGAGCAAGTCGCGCGCGTGCACGCTGAGATCTGGGCCCAGTTAGCCGCCAGAGGCGAGGTCATCGGAGCGCACGACCTGTGGATCGCAGCCACGGCGCTGGCACACGGAATGGGAGTCGCCAGCGGCAATGGCCGCGAATTCAAACGCGTGCCAGGCCTGCGACTGGTCGAACCGCCCGGTTAGAGGAGAAGTGTGCCCGGCCGGACTCGCAGGAGGCGGGAGTTCGGCGGTGTTCGTCTGAGCATGCGTGAGCGTTAGTCGGTGGCCTGGAAATCGCCGGGCTTCCAGGAGCCGTCGAACGCGGGCTGTTCGGGTCCGTATATGCGGATGTAGGCAAACCATCCACGACCCGGGATCGTCTGTAGCCAGGCGCCGCCGTTGTCGGTGGGGGCGGTGGGGCCGAAGCGGAGCTCGGCGGTGCCCGAGGAGGGTAGGTCGCGTAGCTCAAACAGGGAGCGCAGCGCGGCCAGGTTCTGGTCGGCCCGGACCTGTGAGCGGGTTTCGGCGTCGTAGATCGTGATCGACCAGAAGAGCTTCCCGGGGACGGGTAGCGGGATCGAGAGGCGGTAGTTGCGTCGACCATCGAGGTAGGAGCCGGTGTCGTCACGCGCGCCGAGCCAGTACAGCGAGCCGCTGCCCTCGACGCGGCGGAACATCGCGGGGGACGCGACGATGGCCTGGGCGAACCAGCGATCGCGGGCCTCGAGGTCGAGGCCTGCCGAGGTCTCGAAGTCGGCGTTGTCGGGGACCAGGCCGGCCCACTCCCAGCGGCGGTCGGGCCATGCGCGGATGTCGTCGCGGGTGCCGGCGAACGCGGACACGAGCAGCTGGTCGCGTCCCCCTTTGGCGGCGCGCTCGAGGATCGCGGTGATCCGGTCGTCGGGCTCGAACGGGGCGCCGCGACCGATCCCGAGTGACGACAGCAGGCCGTACATCGGGCGGAACTCCTCAACGACCGGCTCGGCCTCGAGGATCCCGTGCAGGACCCGCCAGAACTGGAGATTGTCCTCCCAACGCAGACAGGTGCTATCGATGTCGCGTTCGGTCGTCTCCACCATCTCGACGGGCTCCCGGTCAGCGCCGGCCGCCGGCAATGGGTAGATCCGGACCGCGCGCAGCGCGTCAAGCGCCTTGTTCTGGTCGCCGCCGACGGGCAGCGCGCGCAGCGCCACCAGCACCTTGTAGGAGGAGGAGCGCCCGACGTAGTAGCCGTCCGGCACGTCGCCGTCGAAGTCGGGGCCGAGCACCAGATGCTTGCCGCCGCGGCCCTGGTCGGGCCCGGGGATGCCCATGTCCATCACCCAGCGCTGGTGGTGATCGTCGACGAGACCGATGTAGGCGCCGGGCGGCAAATCGATCACCATCGGACCGGCCGACAGATCCAGCGCGCCCGCCGCGTAGGGCGTGTCGGAGTTCAGCGTGAACCCGACCTGGCGCGGGGACGTCGCGCAGTAGCCGATCTTCGTGTTATCGGCGAGACCGATCTCGCGGTTGCCGTTAAAGATTCCCTCCACCGACACCGTCGGGTACCAGAACCGGTACGCGGTCACAGCACGCTGCAGGTCGCCATCGTTACGCAGCCGGACCGCCGCGTCGTTCAGCGGAAAACCGCCCTCCAATGCCGTATCCGATCCCTCGCTCATCATCGTCACCGCCTCCTGTCGCTCGCCCGTCGTCGCACGAGAAAGCCTGCCCCCACAGGACTGAACGATCATCACCCGGGATGGGTGAGCCGGGCCACAGCGCGCGACGCGATGCCTCCGCACCAGATCCTGAGCACAAAGCCGCGGACTGCTACATCGTCGCCCGCCTCAGCCCCCTCGGCGAGGCCGCTGCTCCCAGCAAGATCCGGCCTCGACGCTTGGCCTCAACGATGCCTGAGCAGTCGGGAACGGAGGACTCCCAGCAGGGCGGCGGCAATCAACCTGCTCGTCGTCGGCCCCGCGCTCCTTGGGCGCGAGTGCCAGCCACCCAGGAGTCGCGGCGGAACGCCAGGCTTATGTCGCCAGCGCGGCGAGCACCTTTTGGTCCTGCTCCCCTGGCTTGACCTTGCCGAACACGTGCGTGGTCACTCCATCAGGCGCAATCGAGTTCCTCGATCGGGCGCTCGGGTGCGGTGCCGGGTGGCCAACGGTCAGTCGGTGGTCTTGGACAGGCGGCCAACGACACTGTCGGCGAGCCGCCTACGATTCCGACGGTGAGGACGCTTTCCGAGGGGCTTTGGTTCAAGACGGGACGCAATGAGTCCGATGGGTCGAAGGCCGACTTGTTAAGGATGGAACGCGATTCCCGTTGTCGCTCCGCGGGACCAGCTGCTGAGCAAGGACAGAACGAAAGCCCCCGAGGGTTGTAGAACTGAGCGTTTCTGTTGACCGCGCACAAACGGACGCTGGTGCGGATAAGGCTTGGGTGCGAGTTTCGTTTTGACGCGGCCCTTCCGGTGCCGGCCGTAGTGTTCGTGCGTGCCCGCTCGGACGGCGGGGTCACGGTTGAACGCGAGACATGGCAGGTGCAGCCAACTGCGTCGTTCTCGGATCTCGTCGACATCTACGGCAACCACGCCAGGCGAGTCGTGATCGGGGCGGGGAAGGCGAGCTTGCGTTACGACGCAGAGGTCACGACATCGGCCGCGCTCGACGAGGTCAGTCCGATTGCGGTCCAGCACCGAGTGGAGGATCTGCCTGGCGAGATCCTCATCTTCACGCTCGCCAGCCGTTACTGCCTCTCCGACGCGCTGTCGGACGAGGCCGTGAATCTGTTCGGGACGAGCCCGCTCGGGTGGGAGCGCGTGCAGGCTGTGTGCGACTGGGTTCACGACAACGTGCGCTTCGACTACACCGCTAGCAGCCCTGACGCGACCTCCGTCGACGTCTTCGAGACGAGGGCGGGAGTCTGCAGGGACTTTGCCCACCTCGCCATCTCGCTTTGCCGCGCCCTGAACATCCCAGCGCGCTACGTGTTCGGATATCTCCCCGACATCGGCGTGTCTCCCCCGCCAGACCCGATGGACTTTTGCGCATGGATGGAGGTGTACCTCGGCGGGCGGTGGTGGACGTTTGATCCCCGCAACAACGCAAGGCGGGTCGGGCGGGTAGTCATCGCGCGAGGTCGGGACGCAATGGATGTGGCGATGGTGACGTCGTACGGCAGGCTGCTGCTCGAGCAGATGACGGTGTGGGCAGACGAGATCGTTCCGGCTGCCGGTCAACCCAACGATCAACTGCGGTAGGGCAACGCCTTGGACGCCAGCTCCTCGCACGCGTCGGACGGGCGGCCCGACGCGGACAGCCTAGAGGTCGACTCTCGTCACCCCCGCATGGATTACGGCCGGATCCATCGGACGGTCTATGAGGTGCAGCAGCATTTCCGCTACAGCTACTCGGCACCGATCTGCGACCTCAGGCAGCGGCTGGTGGTCGTGCCCCGGTTTGTTCACGGTGACCAGCGGGTGCTCAGTCACCGCCTGGAGATGAGCCAGCTTCACTCGCGCAAGCGGACGCGCGTCGACCGGTTCGGCAACGTCAAGTTCGAGATCACCATCCCGAAGGTGGAGGAGGCCGTTGACTTCGATGTGTCACTGATCGTGGAGCGGTTGCCTGGGCAGGGGCCACATGTCGAGGCGGCCACGCCGCAGGCATTAGACGCCTACCTACTGCCATCGGCTCTCACCCGGCCGGGCACCGCGCTGCGCGCTGTGGCTGCCAAGCTTGCCTGTAGCGGCGACCGGGGCGCCGAACTTGCCATCGCCGTCGGCGGCTGGGTCTATCGGCAGATGAGCTATGGCTTTGACCGAACCGACGTGACCACGACCGCCAGCCAAGCGCTCGCCGCGGGACAGGGCGTGTGCCAGGACTACGCGCATCTGATGCTTGCGCTATGCCGACTGCTTGGCATCCCCGCACGCTACGTGTCCGGCTACCTCGTCGGCGAAGGCGGAACGCACGCGTGGGTCGAGGTGCTTCAACCCCTCACTGGCGGCGCGGTCGAGATCATCGCATGGGATCCGACACACGATCGACCGACCGACCCTCGCTACCTCACCGTTGCCGTCGGCCGCGATTACCGCGACGTTGCGCCCGTCTCCGGCACCTACTCCGGGTCGGACGCGGGGCGGCTCTCAACGACCCGCCGAGTGAGCGTTGCCCACATAGAGCGCGAGGTAGCGGCCTGACCTCGGATCGCGGCCGACGAGCGCGCCAGTCAAAATGCGCGCCCAGGCGCCCGTACATCGCCGCTTCAGGGTCAGCATCGCCCCTGCGCTTTCGTTCACCGACGGATCGCCCGCCTAGCTCGCCCGAGATCCGCGCGCACTGCAGGTGGAGCGCTGTTGGTAGGCCGGTGGGCATGTTGGTGTGAAAGCGAGTGCCGCTGATGAGGAATGGAAGTGCGGTGAAGCATTCATGCGGGGTCTGACACCATTTCGTGGATCGTGAGGTTTCGCGTCGCCCGTCATACCAATCGTCTCGAGGCGGTGGCAACCTTCTACCGCGACAGGATTGGGCTTCCCGAACTCGGCCGCTTCGTTGATCACGATGGCTATGACGGTGTGTTCCTCGATATCCCGGGTACCGGGGCCTACCTTGAGTTCACCGCCGGTGGAGATCACCCAGCGCCCGAGCCACACCCCGAGTCGGTGCTGGTCCTGTATGTCGATACGCAGGACGAACTAGAGGCGATCGCCGTACGCGTGTTGGAGCACGAGGTGACGCCCGCGAACCCCTACTGGCGGCGCAACGGCCGCGCCTTCGCCGACCCCGACGGGTACCAAGTGCTGCTCACCGTTCAACGGCCCTCCGCTTCCTAGGCGGACCTGACGAATCACGCAGCGGAGCCTGCGGCGACGATCTGGTTTACAACGGTGCGCGAGCACTCGGCGCCAAGGGGACCGTCATCTGCCCACCAGCGCGCGCGGCCAGCGCGGCGCTCGTCGCGATCAACCACGCGAACATCAGTAGCGCCGCTAGGAGCAGTATTCCGTAGCTCGCCGAGCTGTTGTTGGCCGGACCGAGCATGGTGGTGGCCGATGCTGCGCCGAAGAAGGCCGCGAGAAGGCTGAGCCAGCCGATCCACCGCGGGAGCAGGCGGTCTCGCCGGGTCGCCGCGGCGACGGCGCCCGCCGGGAGCACCAGCGGGACCGCTATGCCCGGCCCGCCCGCGAGATACGAGAGCACCACGAGCACATGCGCGAGTGAGGGGTCCCGGGCCACCGTGGGCTCCGCGAGCGCCCGGTAGCAGAGCGCTGAGAGCAGCAGGAAGACGGCGGCGCACGAGCCGCCTACAAAAGCAAGCGTCCCGAGGCCGGATCTCCGTGACCGAAGACGGTCGTACAGGCACGCAGAGAAGGCGAGCAGGGCGATCGCCGCGAGCAAATGAAAGAAGCTCAGCGCGCGGACCTCAGAGCGGTTGTTCAGGAAGTATTGGCGGAGTCTTTGCGCCGAAGCGTTGAGCGCCGGGTAGTTGGCCGTGCCAACCAAGTCTCCGAACACCAGTCCGACGGCGAACAGGACTACGGTCGCGGCGCCGCTGAAGGCCCATATTGCTGGCCATCTCCCGGGCCGCGTGGAGCTGCTGGCAACCACATGGTTGATTATCACCCGAACGACCTACCAGTCGTGCCCCCGCGATGATCGACGCGCTCCACCAGTGGATCTGACGCTGGTCTCGGAGATTCCGTGCCGCGTGTACCCATTGAGCGATAGGCACGGCTCAACTTTTCTCCGTCGACGGCCGCACGCGAATCGTCTGGGTTGGGTGTCATCTTCGGCTCGGTGCTAAGCGGCCAGCGGAGTGACCAACAACTCGTCGGTGACTCGATCCGACGCGCGGTCCCGAAAGAGGACGCGCAACGAGGTGAGGTGCATCACCAGTAGCAACGGCACACCTACGGTGGGGACGATCGCGAGCGGCAGGTCAGCGTTCAGAGTCGCGGCCGGGTTCACGTGAACTATCTGGAGGAAGCCTGTCAGCGCTCCCAGGGTCAGCGCCGAGACAAGGTCTGCGATCCCGAGGAGGGTGAACCAACCCAGCGGTTTGGCCTGAGATCCCTCGCGCAGTTTGCGTGCAACCCATAGCGTGGCTATTCCGACGGCCATGTCACCAAACCCTGCTGGCACAGCGAAGAGCGCTGGGAGTTTTCCGAGCAGCATCGCTATCACGAACACCATCCCCGCTGCCCGAAACGAATGTGGCGACAGCAGCCGCTGCTGAGCACCCGGGGCGGTCAGGGCTCGGCTGATCAACGGCGCACGGCTAAGCGCGAGGAGCACACCGAAGAAGCCGAGCACTGCCAGTGGCAGCCAAGGGACACCATGCCCGAGGCGTGAGCGGTAGCTGCCTCCGTCTGCGAGCAGACTGCTTACGGCGAGCCAGCCGCCGAACAGAAGGGCGGCGCCCAACCCCATCCTCCTCGAGCCTCGATTGCCGAGACCGGCGGCGCGCCCACCGCGATATAGCGCGTATGCGGTCGCCCCGGCGATGCCTGTGACCTCTGCGTACGTGAGAGCCCACAGATATGCAGGCAGATGGTTCATCTTGTCCTCCTTAGGGTGTGAATCAAGCGTCCGTCTCTCGCTGTGTGAGTGGGGTTGTGTGACGCTGTGCACCGCTTGGAGCTCGCGGGGATGACGGTCACCACCAAGCCCGTGATGACGTCGTAGACGTGACCGGAGACGGTGACCCGCGGGGAGATTGCGGGTGCGGAGTGGAGGCGCTCGACGTCTCGGGAGACCGTCGTCTCGGGCTTGAGGACGGCGTGGTCACGAAGCGTCGTCTCGTCGGCGCCGATGCGCTCGGCGTAGCGGCGGCGGAAGGTGTCGTCCGCGAGCGCTCCCGTTCCGCATTGGGTGTGGTGGATCACGGCGACCTCGAATAGCGGACCGTCGGGCAGGATGTTCTCGGCGAGCTGGCCGATGAAGGCGACGTCGTTGATCACTTCCGGGGTGACCCTTCCGCCGACGTTGCGGACGACCATTGCGTCGCTGAGGCCGAGGTCGAGGAAGTGCGCGGGGTCGGTGCGCGGATCCAGGCAGGTGATCACGAACAGCCGCAGGTTGGGAAAGACGACGGCGCCGTGGTGACCGCCGGCGGCCGCGAAGGCGCGGTTACGTCGAAGCACAGCTTCGAAGTTGTTCGCACCGGGCAGGTCGGGGCGCTCTAGTGTAAACCCGCTCGCGCGGCCGACCGCGGAGCCGGTGGCGCTCGCGGGCGGGGTGTGTTGTTGGGTGCTCATGGTGTGCTGTCTCTTGTCATCTGGGAGTGGGTTAGCTCGGAGTTGCGGCGGTGGCCGGCGTGCCTAATGCAGGTAGCCCTGGTGCGTCATCGCGGCTGGTTGTCGGTTGGGCGGGCAGCAGCGTCAGCGCCATCGCGGCGCCTGCGGCGGCGACGCCTGCGGCGACGTAGTTGGCGGCGTGAAAGCCGTGGAAGAAGGCCGAGTTGGCCGCGTCGTGGATGGCTGAGGCGAGCAGCGGATGGCCGGCGTGGGTCAGCTTGCCTGCTGCGATGAGCGCGGCGCCGAGAGATGCATGCGCGGTTCGCGCGACACCGGCAACCAGCCCCCTGGGGAGCGCGTCGGTGAGCCGGCTGGCGTAGAGCGACGCATATACGCTGCCGATCACGGCGACGCCAAGGGTGCCGCCCAAAAGGCGTGTGGCGTCGTTGACCGCCGACCCGGTGCTGGCCTTCGCCTTCGGCACGACCCCCATGATCGCCTCGGTCGCGGGTGCGCTGGTTAGCCCCATCCCCGTTCCGAGAACGACCATCTGGGCGGCGATCGTCCAATAGCTGGTCGTGACTGATGAAGTCGAAACCCATAGGTAGAACGCGGCCATCAAGAACAACCCGGAGGCAACGATCAGCTTCGTACCGAACCGGACGGCCAGCCTGGTGCCGAGGACCGAGGAAATCGCCACGCATGAGGCGACAGGCAACAGGCGGACACCGGTAGACAGCGGGCCGTAGCCCCTGAGGAACTGAAACATCTGGGTGGACAGGAAGATGAACCCAGACAGCGCGAAGAACGAGATCGCGACCGAGGCGCTCGCGGCGGCGAACCGGGGGTCGCCGAACAGCCTCACGTCGAGCATCGGCTGCTCGGTGCGGCGCTCCCAGGCCACAAAGGCCGCCGCGAGCATCGCGATCAGGGCAAAGCTGCCGAGCGTCCGCGCGCTTCCCCAACCGTGGTTTGGGGCCTCGACGATCGTGTAGACGAGCAGCCCGATCGTCGCGGTTGACAGCGCGAATCCGGCTCGGTCAGTGCGGGGCGCGTGCGGGTCACGCGAGGTCGGAACGTAGCGTGCCGCCAGAATGCCGGCGCCGGCGGCGATCGGCACCATCGCGAAGAAGATGCTGCGCCAGTCGGAGAGTTCGAGCAGCCAACCGCCGACGATCGGCCCCAGCGCGATCGCCACGCCCGTGATCGCGCCCCACAGTCCGATCGCCTGTGCGCGCTCGCGACGCTCGGTGAACACGTTCGTCAGCAGTGACAAGGTCGAGGGGAACACCATCGCTGCACCGACACCCATCACGGCACGCGCGGCGATCAGCTGGTCGGGGCTGTCCATCAGCCCACCGGCCAAGCTCGCCAGACCGAACACCGACAGGCCGGCGAGCATCATCCCCTTACGCCCGAACCGGTCAGAGAGACTGCCGACGGCCAGTACCGATCCGGCGAACAGCAAGTTGAACGCGTCAACGATCCACTGCAGCTGCGAGTTGGATGTGTGCAGCTGTCGCACGAGCGACGGCAGTGCGACGTTGACGATCGTCGTATCGAGATTGATCACGAACGCCGCCAGCAGCAGCGAAACCAGGATCAAGGGACTCCGGTTCATGACCTCTCCTCGTTCGGGCTAACTTGCTTCATGCAATGCAGCCTAAGAAGGATGCTGGCTTTTGTCAAGCAAGCCAGCTAAGATCTGAGCGGTGCTCCAGCGCGACTATCCAGACCAGGTCTGCTCGATCGCCCGATCACTCGAGGTCATCGGAGAGCGCTGGACACTGCTGATCCTCCGAGACGCCCTCGTCGGCCTAACGCGCTTCGAGGAGTTCCAGGCGAACCTTGGAATTGCGTCCAATGTGCTCACCAACCGGCTCAAGCGGCTGTCCGATGAGGAGTTGCTCGAACGCGTTCCGGACCCGGAGCGGCCCGGCCGGCCGAAGTACATGCTCACCGACAAGGGACGCGAGCTGGCACCCGCGCTGATCGTGCTCATGAAATGGGGAGACCGCCACTACCCGACCCCAGGCGGCCCACCCCGACTCACCCTCCACGCAGGCTGCGGAGGCAACGTAGGCTCAGACCTCCGCTGCGACCGGTGCGGCAAACAAGCGACGCGCGGAGAGATCGAACTCCCTCCCGGCCCGGGCGCGCCACGCGGCGAACACGCCAAACGATAAGCATCGGCCCCGCCGCCTCGGTCCGGCGATCCGGGTCTTCACCGTGGCAAGCGATCAAAGCGAAACCCCGGCGACGGATCCGAGATGAGACCTATACCCCGTGGAATACGGGCAGCGGCAACCGGCCGCAAGTCTCGTCGAACTGCTGAAAGCGCATCGAAGGATCGAGGACAGTCGGCGCCTGCCGGCAGCGTCCCTGACTTGACCGTCGGGAAGGAAGCGGGCGGGCGCAGCGTCCTAACAGATAACCGGCACACCTCAACCGTTGGAGAACGGCAATGAAAATACGCAAAGCTCTACTCATCCTGGTGGCGATCGGGGCGCTCACCATGGCGGCATCAGCGCTCGCCCGGTCCGCCCACCTCGCCTCCGGGACGGTCGTCACCACGAAGAAGACCTCTCTCGGGACGATCCTCATCACGGGATCGGGCAAGACCCTGTACCTCGATGTCAACGACAAGACAGGGCACCCCGCCTGTAAGGGCGGCTGCCTCGTGATCTGGCCACCGCTGAAGGCGAGTAGCAAGGTCACGGTGTCGGGTCAGGCGAAGAAGGCCGACCTGGGCACGATCAAGATCTCCGGCGGGATCAAGCAGGTCACGTACGACAAGCATCCTCTGTACACCTTCCAGTCCGCCGCCACGGGCACGAGCGGCGAGGGCGTGAACGGCTTCTACGTCGTCAGCCCGAGCGGCAGCAAGGTCGCCAAGTCGGCAAAGACGACGACTTCGCCAAGCACCACATCGACGGGTTACGGGTACTGACGCCTCGCCGCGCCCGCGCTGCCACAGGACATCGATCCGACGGCAGCGCGGACCGCGGGGCGTTTAACTCGTCGAGGGAGGCGGCAGACGGAGCTGCCGGCGAATCGCCTCGACGGCCTGCTCGACCGGCCCGTTGGCTTCATCCAACACGCGCTCGTAGGCGTGAAGGCGATGAAGCGTTGTGGACACGCCAGCCACCGCGGCCGTCAGCTTCGCGCGCGCCTGGTTGATTCGGTAGAGCCGACGGGCGACCCGCTCCGTCCCGGCTGGGAAGCTGATCCGGAGCAGGCGGCGGTCGAACAGTCGCTCCGTTGCAGCGGCGTCACGCAGATCGGCCCGTGCGGCCGCGACGTTGTTGCGGTCACGGTCTTCCAACGGGTCAAAGTCGTCCTCCAGCCGCTCGTTTCCGGCCCGCGCGATCACCACGTATTGCGCCGCGGCACGGCTGCGAGATGCGGCAGCGGTCGCGGCGGCGGCGGTCGCAGCGGTCCGCGATGCGGACGCGTGCACAGCTGCGTGAGCCGCACCTCCCATGAGTAGTGCGGCCCAGCCAACGACGGTCGCAGCGACGACCGGGCTCCTCAGGCTGTACCTGGCCACGACCAAATCCTAGACGCGCGCACCAATGTCGACCAGGCAGCTCGGTGCGGCCAGGGATCGGTCCCCGTCGCCCTCCGCGCACCCTGCGAGGATGGGAGTGTGGCCACGGAGACCGCAACCTTCGAGCAGACCGCGCGCGAGCGTCTGCGGTCGCTGACCGCAGATGACACCGCGGAGTTCCGCGATGGACAGCTGAATGCGATCCGGGACCTCGTGATCGATCGCGCGCGAGTTCTGTGTGTGCAGCGCACCGGCTGGGGCAAGTCGGCCGTGTATTTCGTGGCCACATCGCTGCTTCGATCTGATCCCGACCGACGAGCCGGCCCGACGCTGATCGTCAGCCCGCTGCTGGCGCTGATGCGCAACCAGATCGTCGCCGCGCGACGGCTCGGCTTGCGCGCTCACACGATCAACAGCACCAACCGTGACGAGTGGGACGCCGTTCGCGACCAGCTCGCCGCGGACACGATCGATCTTCTGCTGATCAGCCCCGAGCGCCTCAACAACCCCCAGTTCCGTGAACTGATGCTGCCGCTGTTCGCCGAATCCGTCGGATTGCTCGTGATCGACGAAGCGCACTGCATCTCCGATTGGGGACACGATTTCCGGCCTGACTACCGGCGCGTGAAGGACATGCTCGACGCGCTCGCGCCAGACGTCGCGGTGCTGGGAACGACCGCGACCGCGAACGACCGCGTGGTTGCTGACGTCGTCGAGCAGCTCGCACCCGCAGACGGCCAGCCGTTGCGCTCCTACCGCGGATCGCTTGCTCGCACCAGCCTGCGGCTCGAGGTCCTCGAGCTGCCGCGTCCGGCGCAGCGACTGGCGTGGCTGGTCGAGCACCTGCCGAAGCTTCCGGGGAGCGGGATCGTGTACACGCTGACCAAGCGGGATGCCGAGCAGGTGGCCGGCTTCCTGACGACCAACGGGATCCCGGCCGAGGCGTACAGCGGTGAGCAGGAGAGCGACGAGCGCATCGCCACCGAGGAGCGCCTGCTGCGCAACGAGATCAAGGTGGCCGTCGCGACCAGCGCGCTGGGGATGGGCTACGACAAGGCCGACCTCGCGTTCGTCGTGCACTACCAGGCGCCCGGCTCGGTTGTGTCGTACTACCAGCAGGTCGGCCGCGCCGGGCGCGGCGTGCCGCATGCGGACGTGGTTCTGCTTCGCGGCGCCGAGGATCGACGCATCCAGGACTTCTTCATCGCCCAGGCATTTCCGTCCGCCGAGCGGGTGGCGACAGTCCTGGCCGAGCTGGAGCACGCCGGCGAACAGGGTCGCACGACACGTGAGCTGATGGCGGTCGTCAACCTCGGCATGAGCCGGCTCGAGGCGATGCTGAAGATCCTCGACGTCGAGGGCGCGGTGCGGCGAGCGGGTAGCCGCTGGCAGATCGTTCCGGACGCCAACTGGTTCTACGACAGCGAGCGCTACGCGCAGGTCACCGCCCTGCGACGGTCAGAGCAACACGCGATGGCGGCGTTCGGCAGGGACGGTCGCTGCCTCATGCGAACGCTGCAGCAGGAGCTCGACGACGCGAGCGCCGAGGACTGCGGCCGCTGCTCGAACTGCGCGGGGCCGCGCTTCGCCGAACCACTCGATCCGATCTTGGTCGAACAGGCGCAGCGCTACCTGCGCTCGAGGCCGGTCGAATTCGAGGCCAAGAAGATGGCGCCCGACGCGAACGGGACCATGCGCAAGATCCCCGATCAGGTGCGCATCGATCCAGGCAGGGCGCTGGCACGGATCGGCGACGGCGGCTGGTGGCCGGCGATCGAGCGCGGCCTCCAGGCCGGCACCTTCGACCCCGAGGTCGCGTCCGGTCTCGCGGAACTCCTGCTCGACGGCGGCCTGCGGCCCGACTGGATCACGACTGTGCCCTCCGTCCGCCTCGAAGGCGCGCTCGGCCCGCTGGCCGAGCGCCTCGCCGCCACCCTCGGCGTCCCATACGCAAAGCTCATCGTTCGCCGCGAGCAGCGGCCGCCACAGCAGGAGATGGCCAACGCCGTGCAACAGGCTGCGAACGTCCGTGGAGCGTTCACGGTGATCGGCACTCCGCCCACCGGTACCGGAGTGCTGCTCGACGACACCCGCGGTTCCGGCTGGACGCTGGCCATGGTCGGCGGGCAGCTACGGGGCGCCGGCGCAGCACGGGTCGTGCCGCTGGTCCTGGGCACGCTCACATAATCGCTCCTTAAGCGGCCCACCGAAACTGCCGATTAACCGGAGATATGCGGACGCCGGCAGCGAGTCCAATTCTCATCCGCTGCGCGTTTGCGGCCATCGCCGTCGGCATGGCCTTCGAGATCATCCACGCAGCGATCGGTCCGGGCAGCGCAGGCCTAAACGACCTGTCCAACGACTGGATTTATCAGGCGATCGAGTTTGTCGCCCTGGCTGTCTGCTTCACACGCGTCCTTCAGCGGCGCGACCAGCGCCTGGCCTGGACGTTGATGACCGTCGCGCTTGCGTTCTGGTCGGTGGGCGATCTCCTGTGGTCGGTCTGGCTGGACCATGTCGCCAGCCCGCCCGTTCCTTCCATTGCGGACCTCGCGTACCTGCTCACGTACCCCGCGATGTACGGCGCGCTGATGACACTCATCCGCTCTCGGATCGGTCACGGCGCCTCAGCGCAGTGGCTCGACGGCGGCGTCGTGGCACTGGCCGTGGGCGCGGTCGCCGCCGCCCTGGTGTTCGGGGACATCGTGCGCACCACCACCGGCCGTTTCGTGGCCGACGCCGTCAACCTCGCCTATCCCGCAGGTGACTTCGTTTTGCTGATGTTCGCGGCCATGGCCTACGCGCTCATAGGCCGGCGAGCGGGCCGCGACTGGTTGGCTCTCGGTGCCGGCGTAGCGCTCATGGCGGTCGCAGACATCCTGTACGCCGAGCAAACCAGGGGCGCCATCTCAATCTCGACCAGCTGGCTTAACGTGCTCTACCTCGCTTCATTCTCCGTGCTGGCCGTGACCGCTTGGCTGCCGTCGAGCCATCAGCCCGATCCCGGGCCGCGCGGGCGCGACACGGTGGTTCTCACGTTCATGGCGGCCGCAACCGCGCTGGGACTGCTTGTCTTCGCGGCGTTCACGACGGTCACTCCGCTGGCCGTCGGACTCGCCGCCGGCGCATTGGCCCTCGGCACAGTCCGCTCCGGCCTGACATATCGCGAGAACGTCCGGATCCTGCGCGCGACCAGCCTGCAAGCCGTTACCGACGCGCTCACCGGATTGTGCAACCGCCGGCAGCTGATCACCGACCTCGAGCATTTGGTCCGCGACAGTCGCCGGACCGGAACTCTTCTGTTCTTCGACCTCAACGGTTTCAAGCGCTACAACGACACCTACGGCCACGGTGCCGGCGACACGCTGCTCGTGCGGCTCGGGGTTGCCCTGCGCACCGTGGTCGGCGATCGGGGCTCGGCCTACCGGCTCGGCGGCGACGAATTCTGCGTGCTGCTCGACGGCCACTATGCAGCTCACGACCAGGTCGTCATGAGCGTTGCCTCAGCCCTCACCGAACGCGGCGCCGGCTTCGATGTGACCACCTCGCTTGGAGTCACCCTGATCCCCGATGAGGCAGGCAATGCTGACGACGCCCTGCGCCTCGCCGACGAGCGCATGTACGCAGACAAGGACCGCACCCAGCGCTCGCCGGTCCGCGACGTCCTGATGCAGTTGCTGAACGAGCGCACGCCCGGGCTCATGGACCATTCGAGCGGTGTGACCTCCGTGGCCGCAGGTGTGGCCGGTCAGTTCGGGCTGGACGCCGAGGGTTTGGACGAGACGCTGCGCGCCGCCGAGCTCCACGACGTCGGCAAGTTGGCGATCCCGGACGCGATCCTGAACAAGCCCGGTCCGCTGGACGACACCGAGTGGGCCTTCATGAGGCAGCACCCGATCATCGGCCAGCGCATCCTCGACGCCGCCGACGCACTCAAGCCGGTCGGCATAATCGTCCGCGCATCACACGAGCGCTGGGACGGCCGCGGATATCCCGACGGACTACGCGGCGAGGACATCCCGCTCGGCGCCCGGATCATCTCGGTCTGCGACGCCTACGACGCGATGATCTCCGACCGCTGCTACCAGCGCGCGCGCAGCCACGAAGACGCGCTGGCCGAGCTCCGCGCTCACGCCGGCAGCCAATTCGACCCGGCCGCCGTGGCAGCGCTCGAACGCCACTTCCTGAGGGCTGACAGATCGTCGGTTGTGTTTGACGAGGCAAGGCGCTAACTCGGGTCACTCCATCACGGGAGATGTGGCCCGCCACCAGGCACCCGGCAACCCAGCTTGACGTGTGTTGACCGTGCCGAGAGCCCTGTCTATTCTCCCCGCACTTACCGGCCAGGACGCTGGGGCGGGCGCCCTGGCACGAACGGTGATGGGCGACATCCGTCGTAGCACGCGCACGGAAGCGAGGCGCCGGCACAATGCCGGCGCCGAGTCGCCCTCCGCCGCGGGCTGGCGCCGTTCAGCCCGGCCCGGCGACGGCCGCCCCCAGCCGTCGCCGCCGGCGAACTGCAGCACGTACAGTCCGGCCGGGATCGGTGCCGCCTGCAGCGCTGAGCTCAATGAGCTGCCCGACGTTCCGAAGCTTCACGAGACGCGAGGAAGCTACTGGGCAGGCGTGAGATCAACGTCACACGCGAATTGCGATTTGCCGAAATCGAGCTGACAGATACACAGTCAGGCTGCATAATCCCCGCGTGCGAGCGCCCGTCGAGCTGACGCAGGCCGGACTCGAGGCGATGACCGATCCGGCGGCGCTGCTGGATCACGTGTGGGCGCTTGAGCCGTGGGGCCGCTATAGCGAGCGGGAGACAGCGCTTGATCGTCTCGAGGCTCTGCTCGCTTCCGGTGTGCCGGCGCCGGCACCCGCTGGACGAGAGTGGAGACTCGAGCTGCTGGCTGAGCGAGCCGTCGACGCCGGACGGTCGCGGGGCCTCGACGAGGCGCTCGCACTGGTGCAACAGGTGCGGACCGAGGCTGAACCCGCCCATGAGATAGCGCTTGCTCGCGCGATGCTCGCCAGTGGACAGGCATGGGCCTGGGTCGGCACGGAGGAAGCGACGCGAGAGTCCAACCGCGCGTTTGCGGAGGCCGCTGAGCGCTTCGCTGCCCTTGGGAACCGCGAGTGGCAGGGCTCCGCGCTGTTGCGACGCGGCTACTCCGGCTGTTACCAGCATGGCGACGTCACGCTCGCTGAGACTCTGATCAAGGAGGCGCTCGATACGTATCCGTCCGGAAGCGATCGCCTTCCCGGTGCGCTCGCGTCGTACGCGGATGTGCTGGTCGACCTCGGCCGGTTCGACGAGGCCGAACAGGCCCTCGATCGCGGTTCCGTCCTGGCTGAGGGCGACGGATTCGACAAGGCACGTGGAGATATCGCCTGGGGCCGCGCCCGCATCGCCGCGGGACGAGGTGATGCCCGCGCCGCCGAGCGCCTGCTGTTCGAGGCCGAGCGCGCAACCTCCGAGATGGACTGGTTCAAAGGCCACATCGGCACCTCGTTCCTGCTCGAGTGCGCCGAGCTGCTCGACCGGCTCGGGGTGAGCGACGAGGCGCAGCGCTACTTCGACGCAGCCCGCGAGCGTGGCGGCGATGACAATGAAGAGGTCATGCAGACGCTGGCTGTGATGCGCGCCAGAGGTGGCGATCCGCACCAGGCGCTCGACGATCTGCAACGGCTGGCACGCGGCGAGTGGCTCGAGAAACGCGTCGTGTGGCGACACACGCTGCTGACCGCCTGGGCCACGTTCCGCGCCGGGCGCGCGGGCGCCGGCGAGCTGACGGCACGTGCCCTGCAACAGGCGATCGCATGCGGGAGCGTCGAGATCGCGCGCGCAGGCGAGCCTCTACTGGTATCCGCGCTCGCCCCGCTGGGCGAGCGCGCCGGCTCCGGCGCAGCCCGCGCGCTGATGCTCGACGGCCGCCAGGTCGCGGTCCGGCTGTTCGGAGCCGCCGGCGTGACGGATTCAAGCGGTCACTCGCTCGACCTGCCTCCCGGAATGCCGGGCGAGCTGGTGCGGATCCTCGCCGTCCATGAGCACGGCCTTCCCGTCGACGCCGTGCTCGAGCTTCTGTTTCCGGACGCGCCCGCCGACGCGGCCCGGCAGCGTCTCCGTCAGGTGCTGACGCGGCTGCGGGCGGCGGCTGGGGAGATCGTCGTGCGTGAGGAGGATCGGCTCCGCCTGGTCCCCGCATGGGTGGACGTGCGCGAGTTTCTCGCGGCCGCCAACCGCGTGCGCAGTGCACGTGGTGCGCACGCGGTGCACCTCGCGTATGCCGCGCTCGCGCTGTACGGCGGCGAACTGCTGCCGGAGGACGCATACGCCGAGTGGGCCCACGCGATCCGTGATGAGGTCAGATACCGCCACCTCGGCCTGCTCGACCTGGTCGCTACGGATGCAACTGAGCGCGGCGCGCGCGATGAGGCGCTGACGGCGCTCGAGGCCGCCGCCCGTGAGGACCCGGATGAGCCCGGCCGCGACGCCGCCATCGCCGAGCACCTGCAGGCGCTCGGGCGCAACCGGGCGGCCGCCCACATCGCGCGGCGCGCCACCCCGGAATCCGAGCTGTAGGACTGCGCGGACGCGGCCTGCTCATGTCAGAGCGGCAGCGTGCGCAGCGCCGCTGCGGTCATCACGACGGCCACAAACACCTCGAGCACACGAGCCGCCCCGGAACGGGAGAGGATCGGCGCGAGCAGCTGTGCGGCCCCGCCCAGGGCGATGAACCACGTGACGCTGGCGGTGGCCGCGCCCGCACCGAACCACCAGCGGGACGCCGGGTGGGAGCTGGCGACCGTCCCGAGCAGCACCAGCGTGTCCAGGTACACGGCGGGGTTGAGCCAGGTGAAGCCCAGGGTTGCCGCGATCACCCTGCGGCGCGAGCGGCCGTCCTCGCCATCGCGGCGCGGCTCGAGCCGACCGACGGCGCGCCGGGCGGCAAGGCCCGCATAGGCCAGCAGCAGCGCTCCGCCGATGACCCGCAGGATGGTCAGCAGTGATCGATCGGCCCGTACCACGGCTCCCATGCCGGCGACGCCGAGGGCGATGAGCGCGGCATCCGACACGGCACAGATCGTGATCACGGTCTTCACGTGCGCGCGCCGCGCTCCCTGCCGCAGGACGTAGGCGTTCTGGGCCCCGATGGCGACGATCAGCGAGAAGCTGAACAGCAGCCCCATGAAGAACGCGGTGAACGGACCCATGCCCCCAACCGTAGGTCCCGAACTCACATTCGCCAAACTAATGTTCTTGAGGCATCATTAGCTGCGCTAATGCAATGGGATCGCGCTCAACTGGAGGCGCTGGCCGCCGCGGTAGCCGAGGGCAGCTTCGAATCGGCCGCTCGGCGTCTGCACGTCACACCGTCGGCGATCAGCCAGCGCATCAAGGCGCTCGAGGCGAGTGTCGGGCGCGTGCTGTTGATTCGCTCACGACCCGTGCGCCCGACCACCTCGGGGGAGGCGCTGCTGCGGGTGGCGCGTCAGATCGAGATGGTCGTCGATGAAGCCGCCCGCGCGCTGGCCGAGGAGGCCGAGCAGGAGCTGCCGGTCCTGGCCCTGGCGGTCAATGCCGACAGCCTGTCGACCTGGCTTCCGGAAGCGCTCGCCGCGGTCGACCCACCGGTCTGCTTCGACCTGCGGCGCGCTGACGAGACCCGCACCGCGGAATTGCTCCGGGACGGCAGCGTCACAGCCGCTGTGACGGCACTGGCGGATCCGGTGCCCGGCTGCATCGTCCGTCCGCTCGGCAGCATGCGCTACCGGCCACGTGCCAGCGCCGAGTTCGCCGATCGCTGGTTCGCCGGCGGCGTGACCGCCGCGAACCTCGACCGCGCGCCCATCGTGACCTTCGATCGCACAGACGTGTTGCAGGACCGCTACCTGCGGCAGCGATCACGCCGGCAGCTTCATCCACCACGGCATTACGTGCCCGGCTCGACGGCCTTTGTCCAAGCCGTGCGACTCGGCCTGGGCTGGGGGATGGTGCCGGACCTGCAGACGCCCGAGGACGGCGGGCTGGTGGAGCTGGACCCCAAGGGCGCGATCGAGGTGAACCTCTACTGGCAGCAGTGGCGGCTCAGCTCACTTGTTCTCGAGCGGGTCGCCGCCAGGGTGCGCACGCAGGCGGAGCTGGTGCTGGAGCGCCACCCCTGGTAGTTGCCGAAAGTTTCGCGAAAATTGATACGCAGTCCGAGTTGTTAGCGCTGCCAAATGTGGAATACTACGCCGCGAGGAGAGGTTCCGGCTTGGAACCTTGGCTATTCCACTATCGCGGGGGGCGCTCTGAGCGAACCTCCGCAATCCAGAGGAGGTCGCGGGTTTATGTCTGAAAATCAGACGCCATCCGGTGGAGGGCGCCGCAAGCGCAAGCATGACCTGCCGGTGGACGTGGGCGACGCGCAGCGCGAGCTGTCGCGGCGTCGCTTCCTGAAGTACGCCGGCGCGTCAGCCGCCGCGATTCCGGCCTACGCCGGGGTGATGGACGTTCTGAGCGAGAACGCGAGCGCAGCCACGCTCAAGCAGAATGCGCACATCGCGGCGTTCGCGAGCCACCCGAAGTACCACTTCGTGATGGTGAACCACGTGACGACGAACTCGTTCTTCACCGCCACGATCTACGGCATCCAGGATGCGTGCGCGATCCTCGGTAGCAGCTATCAGTGGACCGGCTCGACCAACTCGATCATCAGCCAGATGGTCGCCTCGATCAACAGCGCGATCGCGGCAAAGGCGGCCGGGATCGGCTGCCCGCTTATCGACAACACGGCGTTCAACGCCCCCGTCAACAAGGCGCTGGGTGCCGGGATCCCGTTCATCGCCTACAACGCCGACGTCTCAGCCGGCGTCAAGAACGACCGCCAGGCCTACGTCGGCCAGAACAACCTGACCGCCGGCGCCGCAGTGGCGACGGAAATCCTCAAGCTGGGCATCGGCAAGGGTGACCTCGTGGCCGGCATCATCGCGACGCCGGGCACCGGCAATATTCAGCCGCGACTCGACGGCGCCAAGCCGGTCTTCAAGAAGGCCGGCGTCAACTTCATCGAGGTCGGCACCTCGGCGACCGAGGGCGCGCCCGAGTACAACAAGATCTCAGCGTGGTATGCCGGCCACAAGAGCGTCAAGTTCATGATGGCCGTCGACAGCGGAGACTCGAACGCGGTTGCCGAGTTCATTCAGAAGGAGAAGCTCAAGGGCAAGGTCGGTGCCTCGGTCTGGGACGTCGGCCTCCCGGTCACACAGGCGATCCATGCCGGCTACGTGTCCACGACCGTCGACCAGCAGGCCTACCTGCAGGGCTTTGACACGATCATGCAGCTGTTCCTGTGGAACGTCTCGGGCGGGCTGATGCGTCCGACCAATACCGACACCGGACTTGGCATTGTCACCAAGTCGAACGTGAGTCCATACCTGAAGCTGAACAGGTTCGAAGGAACGTCCGCCAAGCCGCAGACGTTGAAGGTGCCAAGCACGATCGCGGTCTAAGTAGGCTCCGCGACTGTGACATCAGCCGCTTCCCAGCCTGCTCCTGCCCCGGCGGCATCGCCGCCGGGGCAGGAGGGCAAGCCGCCGTCTTTTGCCTGGCGCGTCCTGCGCGTCTTTCTGTACCAGCGCGAGCTCACCCCGCTCGTGATCCTGGCCGGGCTGTTCATCTACTTCTGGCTGAGGGCCGGATCGAACTTCACCGGCCTGACAAGCCTCAGCTCGGCCGCTGGCTATGCCGGACCGATCGGCGCGATCGCCGTCGGTCAGGTGCTCCTGCTCGTGCTCGCCGAGATCGACCTGTCGGCCGGCCAGATCTTCCTCTTCTGCCCGTGGGTCGAATACTGGCTGCACACCAGCGGCCTCCCGTTCGGGCTCTCCGGCGGCCTCCCGATCTGGCTTGCCATCGTGATCGCCCTGCTCGTCGTCTGCGTCGTCGGCGCAATCAACGGCCTGATCACCGTGCTGCTGAACGTGCCGTCGTTCGTGACCACACTGGCGATGAACTTCATCCTCTTCGGCGTGGTGCTGGTCGGCTCACAGGACGCCGAGGCGAGCCCGATCCCGCTGAGCGGTCAGTCGAGCACCATCAGCAGCGTGATGGGCGGCGGGCAATGGGCCGAGATCGTCTGGGTGTTCGTCGGTCACGGTGTTTCTCGCCTTCCTGCTCACGCAGACGCGCTTCGGCATGCGCATCATCGCCACCGGCGGCAATCTGCTCGGCGCAGCCGAGGCAGGCGTGCCGATCCGCCGCGTCAAGGTGTGGGCATTCGTCATCTCCGCCTTCTTCGCCGGCCTGATCGGCATCGTCGACGCCGTCAAGTACGGGACGCTCGACCCCGGCAACGAGGGTGTCGCCTACATCCTCTACGCGGTCGGCGCCTGCGTGATCGGCGGCACCGCGCTGACCGGCGGCCGCGGCACCGTGATCGGCGCATTCATCGGCGCGATCCTGCTCGGTGTGCTCCAGGACGGCCTGACCGTCATCGGCGTCAGCACCAACGCCTTCTACATCTGGGTCGGCATCGTGATCCTCTTCGCGATGGCGCTGAACGTCCAGTTCGACCGGCTCATCGCCAGATCGAGGGCCAGATGACCACCGGAAGCAACCCCCTCGGGGGCACGACGCCCGCGGCCAACGGCCCACCAGCGCTCGAAGTCCGCGGCGTGACCAAGCGCTTCGGCGCGCTCGTGGTGCTGCGCGGCATCGACCTCGTCCTGAAGCCCGGCGAGGTGCTCGGGCTGGTCGGTGACAACGGCGCCGGCAAGAGCACGCTCGTCAAGATCCTGAGTGGCTTCCATCGCAGGACGATGGCGAGATCCTGATCGAGGGCGAGCCCGTGAGTTACTGCTCGGTCGGGGGCGCGCGCGCCGCGGGGATCGAGACCGTGTATCAGGACCTGGCGCTGATCCCGCAGTTGCCGGTCTACCAGAACCTGTTCCTGGGCCACGAGCTGACGGTGGGCGGATGGATGCGCGTGCTCGATAAGCGCGGGATGCGCAAGCTCGCACGCCAGTACCTCGATGACATCAAGGTCAACTTGCCAAGCGTCGACGCCGACACCGATCAGCTCTCCGGTGGCCAGCGGCAGGCTGTCGCAGTCGCACGCGCCGTGCGCGCGGCCAACCGGATCCTGTTGCTCGACGAGCCGCTCGCGGCAATGGGCGCCCGCGAGTCGCGCCTGATCATCGACCTCGTCAAGGACCTGGCTGCCAGCGGCCGCGTCTCGATCGTCGTGATCGACCACAACTACGCGCACCTGTTCGAGCTGTGTGACCGCATCAACGTCATGCAGGGCGGTCGCATCACGATCGACAAACAGGTCCACGAGACATCGCTCGAGGACCTCACCGAGCTGATGGTTTCGAGCTACCGCCGCGAGATCGAGGCGATCCGCGATGCGACCGTCTAACGGACGACCGGCTCGACCTGGTCGAGCAGGTCGAGCGCGCGACGGTCGGGCATGCCCTCCCAGTCGCCGGAGACCGTGACCGCCCAGGCGCCGGCGGCGATCGCGGTCGTCAGCCGGCGCTCCACCGCAGCACCGGCGATCAATTCGGCGAGGTAGCCCGCCACGAATGCGTCGCCGGCGCCGACGGTGTCGTGAACTGGCACGACCGGCGCCGGAAGCTCGTGCGTTACCCCGTCGATCCGGGCCAGGCAGCCGGCGGCACCGAGCTTGATCAGAACCTGCCGCGGACCCAACGCCTCGAGCGCCAGCGCGGCATCCAGCGGGTCCGAGGTTCCGGCGACGATCGCCGCCTCCTCCACCCCTGCGAACACGACGTCGGCCAGCCGCACGGCTGCCGTCAGCGCCGGTTGCGCCGCTGTCTCGGTCCAGAGTGCGCGGCGGAAGTTGAGGTCGAAGCTGACAGGTACCCCGGCCTCACGCGCGACAGCGATCCCGCGCGCCACCGCGGCGGCGGGGTCCGTACCCAGCGCCAGCGTGATCCCGCTGGCGTGGAACGCAGCCGCTGACGCGATCACCTCATCCGGGAGGTCCGAGGCGCACAGATGCGCCCCGGCACTGTCGCGCCGGTAGTACTCGACTCGGCCGCGCTGCACGGCCGGGCGCCAGCGAATCATCAGCCCTGTCGGCGCGGGATCGACGGTGGCGATCGCCTCGACGCGCTCGGCGCGCAGCTCGCGCAGGATCAGCGCACCGGCCGGGTCGTCGCCGATCCGCCCGATCCACGTCGCGGGCACCCCGAGCCGGCGGACGCCGATCGCCACGTTCGACTCGGAGCCGCCGATGCCGAACGACATCGTCTCGCCGGTGCGCGGGACACCGGGCGTGGACTGCACCAGCAGGCCCATCGTCTCGCCGGCCGTGACGAGCCCCTTCAAAGAACGGCCCCCAGGTGCCACGGCACGAACTCCTCGTCGCCGAAGCCGAACTCCTCGCTCTTGGTCTGCCGACCGGAGGCCACCTCGAGGATCTCCTCGAACAGCGCATCGCCAAGCTCTGTGACGGTGGCGCGGCCGTCCAGCACCGCGCCGCAGTCGAAGTCCATGTCGTCGGCCATTCGACCGTAGAGCTCGCTGGTCGATGCCAGCTTCAGGCTGGGCGCCGGGCGGCAGCCGAACACGGAGCCGCGACCGGTGGTGAAGCACACGACATTCGCGCCGCCAGCCACGATCCCGGTCACCGAGACGGGATCGTATCCGGGCGTATCCATGAAGACCAGGCCGCCAGCGGTGATCGGCTCCGCATAGCGATAGACCGCGCGCAGCGGACTCGAGCCACCCTTGGCCACCGCTCCGAGCGCCTTCTCCTCGATCGTGGTGATGCCGCCCGCGCGGTTACCGGGCGACGGGTTGTTGTCCAGGCTGTCGCCCTCCGCGGCGGCGTAGCGCTCCCACCAGGCGACCCGCTCGAGCAGCGCCCGCGCGACCTCCGGTGAGGCGGCGCGTCGCGTCAGCAGATGCTCAGCTCCGTGGATCTCGGGCGTCTCGGCCAGCACCGCGGTGCCGCCGGCGGCGACCAGGCGGTCGACGGCCACGCCCAGAACGGGGTTTGCGCTGACACCGGACCACGCGTCAGAGCCGCCGCAGTTGAGACCCAGGGTGAGCGCCGAGAGCGGCACCGGTGACCGCTCACAACCGACGGCAGGCAACAGCTCACGCACCTGCTCGACCCCGCGCCTGACGGTTGCCGCCGAGCCGCCGAGCTCCTGGATCACCAGCGGGTCGATCAGGCCCAGGTCCTCGGTCAGCGCCGAGATCTGATTGACCTCGCAGCCCAGGCCGACGAGCACGACCGCGCCGACGTTGGGGTGCCGCGCGTAGCCGGCGAGCGTCCGCCGCAGCAGCGCCAGGCCCTCGCCGTCGGCAGCCAGACCGCAGCCCGTACCGTGGGTGATCGCGATCACTCCATCCACCCCGGGATACTCCTCGAGCATGCCGGGCGCCGAGAATGCGCCGGCGATTCGCTTGACCACGGTCGCCGAACAGTTGACCGTGCTCAGGATCGCCACGTAGTTGCGGGTGCCCGCGCGCCCGTCGGAGCGGACGATCCCGTCGAAGGTTCGTGCCTGCAGGGTCGGATCGATTGGATCTGCGCCCGCCACTGGGATCCCGTTGATCTGCGCATCCACGGCATGCGAGGCGCCGGCCCGAGTGAGTGAGCGCAGGTTGTGCTCGTGGACGTGCTCACCGGCGGCGATGTCACGGACGGCCAAGCCGATCGGCTGACCGTACTTGCGTACCTCAGTCCCGGCGGGCAGGTCGATCAGCGCAAGCTTATGCCCGCGTGGCACCGCCTCCCGGACCACGACAAGCGAGCCATCACCGGCACCGAGGGCGACCCCCGGCTCGAGGTCGATGCGTGCCAGGCCCACCGGATCGGTCCGATCCAGTCTTACGACGGTCTGTTCGAGCGTCGCCGTCAACCCCAGGAAGGGTAGAGCGCTTGGGCCGACCGCGTAGCATGGCGGCGGTCCTGGTCTACGTCACGGAGGAGCAGGGATGCAGACGGTGAGCGTGCAGGCGCTGTCCAAGAGCTACGGCTCGACTCCTGCGCTGCGCGACGTCAGCTTCGAGGTCGCTCAGGGCGAGGTGTTCGCCCTGCTCGGTCCCAACGGTGCCGGTAAGACCTCGACACTCGAGATCCTCGAGGGCTTCCGCGAACGCGACTCGGGCGAGGTTCGAGTGCTCGGTCTCGACCCCGGCGACCGCCGAACCGGGCAGCAGCTGCGCGGCCGGATCGGGGTGGTGCTGCAGGAGCTCGCGGTGGAGCCGTTCCTGTCGGTGCGCCAGGTGCTCGCGCGCAACGCCGGCTATTACGCGTCTCCGCGCCCCGTGGGCGAGGTGATCGAGCTGATCGGCCTCAAAGCTAAGGCCGACGCGAAGGTCAAGACACTCTCAGGCGGGCAGCAGCGGCGACTCGACGTCGGTCTTGGAATCGTCGGCAGGCCGGCACTCCTGTTTCTCGACGAGCCGACCACCGGGTTGGATCCCGAGGGACGGCGCAGCTCGTGGGAGCTGGTCCGGAAGCTGTCCGCCGAGGGCACGACCGTGATCCTGACGACCCATTACATGGAGGAGGCCGAGGCGCTCGCCGACGAGGTGGCGGTGATCGCCGGTGGCAGGATCGTGGCCCACGGCTCTCCGGCCACGCTGGGCGGGCGCGACGCCGGCACCGCAACGATTCGCTTCCAGCTGCCGGACGGCACGCCGCCGGCCGAGCTGCCGATGAGCGTAGGCAGCGTGAGCGGAGGCTCGGTAGAAGTTCGGACCGACAACGAGATCGACGCGCTCTACGAGCTGACACGGTGGGCGCGTGAACGGGACGTCCGCGTCACGGGACTGACCGTGAGCCGCCACACGCTCGAGGACGTGTACCTGCAGCTGACAGGTGAGGCGGCCGATCAGCCGCAGGATCAGCCGGCACCGGCAGAGGCAACCCGATGACGACACAGGAGCTCGCCGCCGCACCCCCACGGTCGGTCAGAACCGGTGGGCGCTTCCTCGCCCGGCAGGTCTATTACGAGCAGCTCGGGTTCTGGCTGAACCCGATCGGCGCGATCTTCACCGTCGGCTTTGCGCTGTTGTTCCTGGTGTTCCTTGGCCTGAGCGCCGGCACGTCGCGTGTGAGCTACCTGCACAACATCAAGCTCATCCAGTACTACGTGCCCAGCTTCATCGCCTATGGCGCGATGTCGGCCTCGTTCAACAACCTCGCCATCGGTCTCGTCATCCGGCGCGAGAGCGGGCTGCTCAAACGCCAGCGACTCAGCCCGCTGCCGACCTGGACGCTGCTGGGCGCGATCATGCTGAGCACGCTGCTGATCGTCTTCGTCGAGGTCGCGCTGATGCTGGCGGTGGGCCACTGGGCGTTCGGCGTCGACCCACCGTCGTCGGCCTCGAGCATCGTGGCGCTGGTCGTGGTCCTCGTTGTCGGCGCGGCGAGTTTCGGGGCGCTCGGAACCGCGATGAGCACGCTGATCCCCAACCAACAGGCGGCGGGCCCGGTGGCCAGCACCGTGTTCTTCGTGCTGCTGTTCCTGTCCGGCCTGTACTTCCCGCTGAAGTCGCACTCGACGCTCGCGGAGATCTCCGCCTGGTTCCCGGTCCGGCACTTCATCACCGCCGTGTTTCAGACCTTCAGCCATCCGGACGCGTCGGCCTGGTCCGGACACGATCTGTTCGTCATCGCCATCTGGGGAGCCGTGGGCGCGCTGGTCGCACTGCGCCGCTTCAGCTGGTCACCACACCGGGCCTGAGCAAGTGAGCGACGCCATCGAGCTCGAGGTCGGCGGGCGCACCGTCCGGGTCACGAACCCGGATCGCGTCTACTTCCCGGAGCGGGGAGAGACCAAGCTCGACCTGATCAACTACTACCTGAGCGTCGGCGACGGCATCGTGCGGGCGCTGCGCGAGCGGCCGTGCATGCTGCACCGCTTCCCGACCGGCGTCAGCGGCGAGAAGGTCCATCAGAAGCGCCTGCCGAAGGGCGCGCCCGACTGGGTGCAGACGGTCGAGATCTACTTCCCGCGGTTTGGCCGCACCGCCGACGAGCTCTGCGTGACCGAGCTTGCGAGCGTCGTCTGGGCGGTGCAGATGTCGACGGTCGAGTTTCACCCCTGGAACTCACGTCGCGCCGACGTCGAGCGGCCCGATGAGTGGCGAATCGACATAGACCCGATGCCGGAGTGCACGTTGGACCGCGTCAAGCGGGTCGCGCGAACCGTGCAGGAGCTGCTCGACGAGCTCGGCGCCACCGGCTTTCCCAAGACCAGTGGCGGGCGCGGCCTGCACGTCTACGTGCGGATCCCGCCGCGCTGGAGCTTCGGTGAGCTGCGCCGTGCCGCGCTGGCGTTCGCGCGCGAGGTCGAACGCCGCTCACCAGAGGACGCCACGACCGTCTGGTGGCGCAAGGACCGCGACCCGAAGAAGGTCTTCGTCGACTTCAATCAGAACGCGCGCGATCACACGATCGCGTCCGCCTATTCGGTCAGAGGGGTGCCCGAGGCGCGCGTCTCGACCCCCTTCAGCTGGGATGAGCTCGACGCGCTCGACCCGACGCGGTTCACGATCGCGACCGTCCCCGAGCGCTTTGCCGAGCTCGGCGACCTGCACGCGACGATCGACGACACGAGCTTTGATATCTCACCGCTGCTCGAGTGGGCCGACCGCGACGGGCTCGAGGAGCCCCCGGACGCGCCATGACCGTTAGCTTTGTCCTGACAACGTCCTGATCGAGGGAGCCCATGCCGTACGTCGTCGACTTTGTAAACGTGTCCACCGTCGGCCTTGAATCCAGTCCAGTGGTCGATGCACTCGCCGGGCTGCGCGCCAATGAGGCGCGGTACTGGAAGAACAAGTACGACCACACGTTCACGGTCGAGCCGGCGAGCGAGGCGCCGGCGGCGGTCGAGCGGATGAACCACATCCTCGCCACCGAGCGCGACCTGCACATCGCCTCGCGGCCGCTCGAGGCGACCGACTTCGAGGTCGGCGGCCTGCACATGACCTATGTGTTCTATGAGTCGGGCCTGGTCATCAATGTCATGTACGGCATCGAGGAGGGCGGCAAACGCGCGGTCGGATTCAAGCTCTCCGATGGCATGGAGATCCCCGAGGAGCTGGCCGCTGCCGGCTTCAAGTTCGCGCGCCAGCGCTCGAAGCTGGCCGGCGAGATCCGCGGCTCGTACTTCGTGATCAAGGGAACGTATTAAGTCGATCAGGCGGTGGCGACACTGAGCACGGAGACGCCGACGATCACCGTGCAGACACCCACGAGCTGAAGCCGGCCGAGGCGTTCCCCGAACAACACGTAGCTGCCGATCACGGCGAGCGTGGAGAACTGCGATCCCAGGACCGCGGTGATCGCGATGCTGTGGCCCGAGCCGAGCGTGTAGGAGAAGAAGCCGAGCACCTCACAGATCCCTGAGGCGACGACGAGCGGGATCGCGGGCCGCGGTAGCCGCAGCTTGCCTGAGAGCATCAGTGGCAGTGCCAACACCACGCCCCCCACGGCGCGTGCTGACAGCACCACCCAGGCCGACGGCAGCTCTGCCGCTGCCCGCGCCGTGCCGTAGAGACTGGCTCCGAACAACAGCGCGGCGCACAGCGCCATCGCGACGACCTTGAAATGGTGCTCGGTGCGTGACGAGCCGGGCTCGTCGCCGACGTTCGGCCGAGTCGACGCCAGACACACGCCGACCGTCGCCAGGAGCAGTGCTGCAGCGGCAGCACTGCTCAAACTCTCCCCTGCGAAAACCGCGATCAAGGCGGCGATCGCGCCCTCGGTCGAGACCAGCGGCAGCACCAGCGCGACCTGACCCTGGCGAAGCGCAGCGTAGGTCAGCATCAGACCCGCGACGTTGCCGCCGCCCGCGAGCGCCAGCCACACCCAGGCCGTGCCATGCAGCCCAGCCGGCACGCCCTTGGCGGCCGCGAGTGGCCCGCAGATCACGAGGCCGACGAGCATCACGCCGGCGACCACCGCGCGTGGATCCGCCAACCGGCTGGAGCGCGACGAGCAAAGGCTCGACACGGCCCAGGCCAGGGCCGCACCGATTCCGGCTAGGACCGCGATCAAGAGCGGCGATTACCAGTCGTGGATCGTGCCGTCGCGCAGCCGGCTGACCGGCAGGTAGGCGGCCTCATACGCAAAGCTAGCCGCGGCCTCGTCATCGAGCTCCACGCCGAGACCGGGCGCGTCACCCGGGTGCATGTAGCCGTCCTCGAAGGTCAGGTTCTGGAGGAACACGGAGTTGGTCGCCTCAGCTGTGCGGCATGTACTCCTGGATCCCGAAGTTGTGGATCGCGAGGCCGACGTGCAGCTGCGCCGCGAGCCCGACAGGCGAGACATCGGTCGGGCCGTGGAAACCCGAGCGGATCTGGTACTGCGCGGCGAAGTCCATCACCTTGCGCAGCGGTGTCACGCCACCGAAGTGGGTCGCGGAGGCGCGCACGTAGTCGATCAGCTGTTCTGAGATCAGCGTCTGGAAATCCCAGACGGTGTTGAACACCTCGCCGATCGCAAGCGGCGATGGTCGTGTGCTGGCGCACCAACCGCAGTCCCTGCTGGTTCTCGGCGGGCGTGCAGTCCTCGAGCCAGAAGAGGTCGTAGGGCTCGAGGCGCTTGCCGAGCGTGGCGGCCTCGATCGGGCGCAGGCGATGGTGGACGTCGTGCAGCAGCGGCAGCTCGGGCCCGAACTCCTGGCGCACGTGCTCGAAGACCTTCGGCACATGGCGCAGGTAGGCGGCGCTGTCCCAGTCCTCCTCGACCGGGCGCAGGCCGCGCCCGGCCGGCTCGTAGTCGTAGCGCTCGCCGGAGGCCTGCGTCTGCGCGGCCACTCCATAGAGCGAGCGGATCCCGGGCACCGCCGACTGCACGCGGATCGCGCGGTAGCCACGCTCGAGGTGGGCGGTTATCGACTCCGACAGCGACTCCATCGAGGTACCCGACGCGTGCCCGTAGGCGAGCAGCCCCGAGCGCGAGGCGCCCCCGAGCAGCTGATAGAGCGGCAGGCCGGCGACCTTGCCCTTGATGTCCCACAGCGCCGTGTCGACAGCCCCGATCGCCGCCATCGTCACCGGCCCGCGCCGCCAGTACGCACCGCGGTAGAGGTACTGCCAGGTGTCCTCGATGCGGTGGGCGTCGCGGTCGAGCAGCAGCGGTACGACATGGTCGCGCAGGTAGGCGGCAACCGCCAGCTCGCGTCCGTTCAGGGTGGCGTCACCGAGCCCGACGACGCCGTCGTCGGTCGTCAGCTTCAGCGTGACGAAGTTGCGGCTCGGGCTCGTGATTACGACCTCAGCGGATGCGATGTTCATTCGATCTCCAGTAGTCTCCAGCAGTCGGTGCATCGTGTCATCTCCGACGCCGTCGAGCACCACCCGCAGCCGCTCGCAATTCTGATCGCTCCCGGCCCGGGACGGGTCATCGATCAGCCAGCGCGTCCACGCGCGCACGATGCGGTCGGCGGGCTCGGTCGGCTCGCCCGCGGCACGTGCCGCCGCGATCACCGGCACCACGCGGTTGCGAAGCTTGTCCAGCCCGTCACCGGCGATCTGGACAGCGGGTAGCCCATCCGCGGGTTGGCGAAGCGCTCGAACGTCTCTGTGCGGTAGGCGGCGAGGTCCAGCTCCGCTGCGTGCGGCAGCTGGCGCTCCGCCAGATCCCAGAAGTCGTTCAACGCGCGCACGAGCTCGCGGTCGGCGATCGCCTCCGCGACCGTCGCGTACCCCCGCAGCAGCCCAGGTAGGCGAGCAGCGAGTGTCCGCCGTTCAGCACCCACAGCTTGCGCAGCTCCCACGGCTCGATGTCCGTGACGAAGCGTGCCCCGCCCAGCTCCCAGCGCGGGCGGCCCGCCGGGAACTCGCCGCAGAGCACCCAGTCGCTGAATGGCTCTGTCACCACCGGAGCCACGTCGCGCAGCGCCGAGCTGCGTGCTCCACGAGCGCGCGATCCTCGTCCGTGACGCGCGGCGTGATGCGATCGACCGAGGTATTGACGAACGAGACCTCGCGCGCGATCCAGGCAGCTGCTTCCACGTCCAGACGCTCGGCCGCGTCCAGCACCCGCTCCCGCAGCACGCGGCCATTCTCGTGCAGGTTGTCGCAGCTGACGATCGCCAGCGGCTGCCCGCCCCTTCGCCTGCGCTCGACCAGCGCCAGCGCCAGTCGCGCCGACCACGGAGGCAGCCGGATCGCCGACTGCGGGCGCGTAGCCGGCCTCGGTCACGGTCAGCGTCACGAGCGCGGTCTGGGCGGCGGCCACGGCCTCGACGAAGCGCTTCAGGTCCGTTCCCGGCCGGACCTCGCTGATGACCTCGATGACCCTCAGGCTGTCGTCCAGACGGGCCGCGCTCGATCAACGTGTAGAGGCCCTGCTGCGGTTCGAGCGCCTCTGCGACCTCGGGCCGCCGCCCGGTGAAGGCGCAGATGCCCCACTCGGAGGCGCTGTCGGCGACCATCGTGTACCAGGCCTGATGCGCGCGGCTGAAGTTCCCGATACCCATGTGCACGATCCGCACCGGCCGGGGCGGGGCGTTGAAGCTGGTGCGATCGAGGCGGGGAACTGGCATCAGGGTCTTGGATAGGCTGCAGGCGTGCGTCCCCATCCTGACCGACTGCTGGGGATCGATGCGTCGGTACGAGCGCTTGCGCGCGAACTGTACGAGAGCGTCGCCGACGCGCCGATCATCTCGCCTCATGGACACGTGAGCGCGCAGCTGCTTGCCGAGAACCGTCCGTTTGCGGATCCGGCCGAGCTGTTCGTTACGCCCGACCACTACGTCACGCGGCTGCTGCACAGCTCGGGCGTCCCGCTGGAGGCGCTCGGGGTTGCCGAGCAGGGTGGGTCGCTGGCGTCCAGCGGGACGCCAGCACCCCGTGAGATCTGGAGGACGCTCTGTGAGAACTGGCGCCTGTTCGCCGGCACGCCGGTGCGCTACTGGTTCGAGGACTCGCTGGTGCGCGTCTTCGACCTGGAGCTGACGCCGTCGGCGCAGACAGCCGACGAGCTCTACGACGCGCTGGCCGAGCGCCTGGCACAGCCACAGTTCCGGCCGCGCGAGCTGCTCGCGAGCTTCGGCGTCGAGGTGCTCGCGACCACCGACGACCCGGCCGACACGCTCGAGCACCACGACGCGCTGGCCGCGATGCCGGAGCTATCCACGCGGGTGATCCCGACGCTGCGCGCCGACGCCTACATGACCCCGACCCGGCGCGACTGGCCTGAGCGGCTGGAGAAGCTGTCCGTCGTCACCGGTGTCGACTGCGGCACCTACCGCGGCCTGCTCGACGCGCTGCGCGACCGGCGCGAGTACTTCAAGCGCCACGGGGCCACCGCCACTGACGCCGGCGTCGACGATGCCTGGGCGATCCCGCTCAGTGATCAGGAGGCCGAGCGGATCCACGAACTCGGGTTAGCCGGCGGGCTCTCCGCCAGGGAGGCCGCCGCCTACCGGCGCAACATGCTGTTCCAATTCGGGCTGATGGCCGCCGAGGACGGGCTGGTCATGCAGCTCCACCCCGGGGTGCTGCGCAACCATCACGCCCCGAGCTTCGAGCGCTTCGGCCCCGACACCGGCCACGACATCCCCGGTCTGACGACGTTCGCCGAGCCGCTGCGCGCGCTGCTGAACCACGTCGGCACCAGCCCAGGCTTCCGGATCGTGCTGTTCACCACCGACGAGACCGGGTTCTCGCGCGAGATCGCACCGCTCGCCGGCTTCTACCCGAGCGTCTACATCGGCGCACCGTGGTGGTTCCTCGACGCCCCTGCCGCGGTGCGCCGCTTCCGCGCGGCGGTGACCGAAACGGCCGGCTTCTACAAGACCTCCGGCTTCGTCGACGACACGCGCGCGCTGTGCTCGATCCCGACGCGCCACGACATGAGCCGGCGGCTGGACGCGAGCTACCTGGCCGAGCTGGTGATCGATCATCAGCTGGCAGAGGACGAGGCGCACACGATCGCGCGGGCGCTGGTGGGCGAGATCCCGCGCAGCGTCTTTCGCCTGTAGGCCGGCAGCCTCCGGCCTGTAGGGCCGGCAACACACCAGCTACCCCCACCCCCTGACGCCCGCCCCCGTCATTGGCGTGGCGAGCCCCCGGAACGACCCTTCCTTCGACAACCAAAGTCGACGAGAGGAACGGGCGATGAACATCGCATTTCGCGCCGGTCGGTGGAGCGCGGCGCACTGGAAGACGGCGACGCTGCTGTGGTTCGCGGTCGTGATCTGCGCCGTGATCGGCGGCAGGATGGCTGGCACCGTGAACCTCACCGATGCCGAGCAGGGCAGCGGTCAGTCGGCGCTCGCACAGAAGATGCTGAACGAGTCGGGCTTCCACAATGTCGCCGGCGAGACGGTGCTCGTGCAGAGCCACCGGCTCACCGTGTCGGACCCTCGCTTCCACCGTGAAATCAGGGCCGTCGTCGACCGGATTCGCGGGCTACGGCAGATCGACGCGCTGCAGTCGCCGTTGGCCGCCGGGTACGCCGGTCAGATCTCGAAGAACGGACACTCGGCGCTTGTCGAGTTCAACATGCGCGGCAACCCAGACACCGCCCAGAATCGCGTGCAGCCCGTGCTGAACGCGGTCGCCTCACTGCAAAGGTCCGCCCCCGGGTTCACGGTCGCCGAATTCGGTGACGCCAGCTCCTCACTGCAGGAGCAGTCCACGATCAACGGCGGCCTGCATAAGGCCGAAATACTCTCAGCTGCCGATCACCTTCCTGATCCTGCTGATCGCCTTCGGCGCGGTCGTGGCGGCCGGGGTTCCCGTCCTGCTCGGCTTCTCGGCGGTGATGGGCGCGGGCGGGTTGGCGTCGGTCGCAAGTCACCTGGTCCATGCCTCGGGTGCAACCAGCTCGGTGATGCTGCTGATGGGCATGGCCGTCGGAGTCGACTACTCGCTCTTCTACCTCAAGCGCGAGCGCGAGGAGCGGCGAGCCGGCCACACGCATCGTGACGCGCTCGAACGGGCTGCGGCCACGTCCGGGCACGCGGTGCTGGCCTCCGGCATCACGGTGCTGATCGCCATGGCCGGGATGCTGCTGACCGGCTCGAAGGTCTTCGACTCGATCGGCGTCGGCGCGATGCTGGTGGTGTTCACTGCCATGGTCGGCTCGCTGACGGTGCTGCCTGCCATGCTCGGACGCCTCGGCGACAAGGTGGAGAAGGGCCGGGTTCGGCGACCGCAATCGCGCTCACGCGTGTGGAACGCGGTGCTGCGGCCGGTGATGCGCTGGCCGCTGCCGTCGGCGCTCGCTGCGACCGGCCTGCTCGTGGTCCTGGCGCTGCCGACGCTGGGCCTGCACACCACGCTGCTCGGCTCCGGCGACCTGCCGCACAGCATCCCGGTCGTGCGCAACTACGAGAAGATCCAGAAGGCCTTCCCGGGAAGCCAGACGCCCGCGGTGGTCGTGATCCGTGGCGGCGATCTGCGGTCCGCGGCCGGACGCGACGCGATCGCCCGTTTCAAGCGGCTGGCGCTCGCCAGCGGTGAGGTCGAGCGGCCGATCCAGGTGACCTTCCACCGCGACCGCGACGCCGTCCAGATCCTTGCTCCGCTCGTCGGCAGTGGCAGTGACAATGCCTCGTTCAAGGCACTCGAGGCGCTGCGCAACCGGATCCTTCCGGCCAGCATCGGACAGCTGCCGGGCGCGACGTTCGCAGTGACCGGGCAGGCTGCGGGCACCTACGATTTCAACACTCTGATCAAGAGCCGCTTCCCACTGGTGTTCGCGTTCGTGCTCGGGCTGGCGTTCCTGCTGCTGCTGGTGACCTTCCGGTCGCTGACGATCCCGCTCACATCGATCGTCCTCAACCTGCTGTCCGTCGGGGCCGCCTGCGGCGTGCTCGTGTGGATCTTCCAGCAGGGCCACCTCCAGGGCCTGCTCGGCTTCCACTCCAACGGAGCCGTCGTCACCTGGCTGCCGCTGTTCCTGTTCGCGGTGCTGTTCGGCCTGTCGATGGATTACCACGTGTTCATCGTCAGCCGGATCAAGGAGCTCCACGACGAGGGGCTGCCGACGTCCGAGGCGGTCGCGCGTGGCATCGGCTCGACCGCCGGCACGGTGACAGCAGCCGCAGCCGTGATGGTCGCGGTGTTCGCGATCTTCGCGTGGCTGCCGATGCTCGACATCAAGCAGATGGGCGTTGGGCTCTCGGTGGCGGTTTTGCTCGACGCCACGGTGATTCGTGGGATCCTGCTGCCGGCAGCGATGAAGATGCTCGGAGACTGGAACTGGTACCTGCCGCGCGGCCTCTCCTGGCTACCGCGCGTCAGTCGCGAGGGTGGCCGTCCGGCCCCCCGCGAGGCCGTGCTCAGCGCCACGTCGAAGGCGGTCTGAGATGGGCGCGGTGTTGCGTACGCTGACCGATCCGGTGACCTACCGGCGGCTCGCCTACCTGCTGCTCGGGCTGCCACTCGGGACGATCTGGTTCACCTGCCTGGTGACGCTATGGAGCCTCTGCTTCGGCTTCATCGTGACGCCGCTGGTGATCCCGGCCGCGATCGCATTGGCGTACGCAACCCGCGGCTTCACGGTGATCGAGGCCGAACTGGCACGCGCGCTGCTCGATGTCGATGCGCGGGTGCCGACGATCTCGATCGCTGGACCGAACTGGCGGGCGCGCATGCGTGGCCTGTTCGGCCCCGGCTTCTGGCGCGCCCAGGGATTTCTCTGGACGCGCTGGCTGCTCGGTTTCCCGGCCGGGGTGCTGATGGTCGCGCTACTGGGTGCCGCGCTGGGCATGATCACCGGGCCGCTGTGGATCCCGTTCGTGCATGGGGGCTCCAACGTGGGCGCCTGGCACATCCACTCATTCGTGCAGGCGCTGGCGCTGGTTCCCGTCGGGCTGATGCTGCTGCCGGCGACGGTGGCGCTCGCGCGGCCGCTCGGCGACGCCTTCCGACCGATCGCCGCGGGGCTGCTCCGCGAGGGCGATGCCCGCAACCCACTCGACGATTACGGATGTGGCGAGTTCCGCTCGGGCCGGCATTGCTTTCGCCGGCCCCTCGCGCCGCGGGCTGGTGGCGCACGCCATTGTCGATGGTTCGCTGCTCGCGCTCCTGATCTTCATCTGGGCGGCCACGTCGCGCAGCGACTTCTGGCCGATCTGGGTGGTGCTGCCGATGGCGCTGGCGCTTGGCATTCACAGCTGGCTGTATGAGCTCTGGCAGCGGCCGCAGCTCGTGCGGGTGTTCCGACGGCAGCAGGTCGCTCGCGGGAACCGCCGGGATCGGCGCGATCTTCTGGCTGTTCACGGTGGCGGATCTGGGCGGTCTCGAGCCACGGGTACTTCTGGCCGATCTGGACGCTGCTTGCGGTGGGACTGGTGATCGCCGCGCACACGGCCGCGGTCCTGTTCGCGGTCCCGCAGCAGATGGCCGAGCGCATCGAGACGCTGACCAGCTCACGTGCCGGTGCGGTGAACGTTCAGGAGAGCGAGCTTCGCCGGATCGAGCGCGACCTGCACGACGGCGCGCAGGCGCGGCTGGTGGCGCTCGGCATGAACCTCGGGATGGCCGAGCAGAAGCTTGCGCAGGATCCGGAGCGCGCCGGTGAGCTGCTGGCGGAGGCCCGCGCTGGAGCCGAGGAGGCGTTGCGGGAGCTGCGTGCCCTGGCCCGCGGCATCCATCCGCCGGTGCTCACCGATCGCGGCCTGGAAGCGGCCGTCACCGCCCTTGCCAATGCGACGCCGATGCATGTCGCGCTGTCCGTCGATGTGCCCACCCGGCCGCCGTCGGCGGTCGAAACCGCCGCGTACTTCGTGGTCGCCGAGGCGCTGGCGAACGCCGCCAAGCACTCAGGATCGGAGTGGTTGGACATCCGCATCGCGACCGTCGGCCGGCACCTGGAGCTCGAGATCAGAGACGACGGCGCCGGCGGCGCCGATCCGAATGGCAGCGGGCTCCTGGGGCTCCGCCACCGCGTCGAGGCGCTGGACGGCACGCTCCAGGTGACCAGCCCGCCGGGCGGCCCGACGACGGTCTACGCTGAGCTGCCGTGCGCGTAGTCATTGCCGAGGACCTGGCGCTGCTGCGCGACGGACTCACGCGGCTGCTGCGCGACAACGAGATCGAGGTGGTGGCCGCCGTCTCCGATGGCGAGGCGCTGGTGCGCGAGGTTGTGGCACTGCGGCCCGACCTCGCGGTCGTCGACATCCGCCTGCCGCCCGGTTACCGCGACGAGGGCCTGCGCGCCGCGCTCGAGGTGCGGCGTCGGGTTCCGGGAACCGCGGTGCTCGTGGTCTCCCAGTACGTCGAGCAGGCCTACGCCGAGGAATTGCTGGCCGACCGCGGTGGCGGCATCGGCTACCTGCTCAAGGACCGCATCATGCACGTTGCCGACTTCCTCGAGGCTGTACGGCGCGTGGCGAGCGGCGGCACCGCCCTCGATCCCGAGGTGGTGGCCCAACTGTTCTCGCGCAGGCGCAGCGACGGGCCGCTCGAGCGCTTGACTCCACGCGAGCGTGAGGTGCTGGCGCTGATGGCAGAGGGACGCTCGAACGCCGGCATCGCGGAGGCGCTAGTGCTGACGGTCGGCGCCGTCGAGAAGCACGTGCAGAGCATCCTCTCCAAGCTCGATCTCCCGCAGTCATCGAGCGACCATCGGCGCGTGCTGGCGGTGCTCGCGTACCTTCAGACCGAAGACTGAAGCGACGTCACGCGCCCGGGACGGCGACGTTTCGCGACGGCACGCCCGGGTACGCGCCCGGGTGCGGTCGCTTCGACCGCAATCTCAGAAGAGGGAGAACAGCATGCGACGAGCATCTGTGTGCTGCGCGATCTCGGCGGTCGTATCGCTTGGAGCGGTGACGCTTCCCGCGACCGCCTCGGCGCAGCTGCCACACAGGAGGTCCGCCCAGACGGCGACGTGCCCCTGGGTGAACTCGACGGCGCCGATCGCCCAGCGGGTGGCTCAGCTGATGAGCAACATGTCGGTCGCCGACGAGGACTTCCTGGTGGAAGGCCACGGCACCACCAACGAGGGACCCAACCCGTCACCCAACCCCTACGTCTTCTGGATGCCCGGCATCCCCGATCTCTGCATCCCGAAGCTCGGTGAGGAGGACGGCCCCGCGGGCGTCGCCGACGGCCTCACCGGCGTGACCCAGCTCCCTGCAGGGGTGACGCTGGCCGCCAGCTGGAGCCCAGCGCTGGCCCGGGAGTACGGGCAGGTGATCGGCTCGGAGGAGGCCGGCAAGGGCGCCGACGTGAACCTCGGCCCGACCATCAATATCGACCGCGATCCCCGGTGGGGCCGCTCGTTCGAGGCCTTCACCGAGGATCCGTTCCTGAACGGCTCGCTGGGGACCGCGGAGATCGAGGGTGTCCAGAGCACGGGCGAGATGTCCCAGGTCAAGCACTTCGCCGTCTACAACCAGGAAACCAACCGCAACACCGACAACGACGACGTGCTGATCAACAAGCGCGTGATGCAGGAGATCTACCTGCCCGCGTTCAACGATGCAGTCAGCCTCGCGCACGCCGCGTCGGTGATGTGCTCGTACTCCGTCATCAACGGCGACTACGCCTGCCAGAACAAGTTCCTCGAGACCAAGACGCTGCGGGATGCCTGGGACTTCCCTGGCTTCGTCACCTCCGACTACGGCGCGCTGCATTCGACCGCCGGAGCGCTCGACGGAACCGATCAGGAGCAGCCGTTCAACAGCTACTTCGGCACGCCGCTGTTGGACGCGGTCACTTCGAACACGTACCCGCAGTCGGTGCTGAACACGATGGTGCAGCGGATCCTCACAGAGATGTTCCGCTTCAACCTGTTCACGATCCAGCGGCCGGCGACTCCGACCGCAACCGTGACGACGGCTGCCCACCAGGCCGTGGGCACCGATGTCGCCAATCAGGGCACCGTGCTGTTGCGCAACCGCGGTGGCATCCTGCCGCTGTCTGCAACGGGCGGTGGGACGATTGCGGTGATCGGACCGTCGGCGTCGGCCTCCCCGACCTACGGCGGTGGCGGCAGCGCCTACGTGCTCCCGTCCAGCGCGTCGAGCACCGTCAGTCCGCTGCAGGGACTGCAGAGCGCTGCGGGCGCCGGTACGACCGTCAACTACACGCAGGGCCTGCCGACCGATTCGCAGCTGACGGCGATCCCGTCATCAGATCTCTCGACGCCGTTCCCGACGGGCGGCGTGACCTTCGGCGGCAGCTACTCGGCGACCCTGACCGCGCCGGAGACCGGCACGTACGTGCTGGCGATCACCAACCCCTGCGGCTGCTACTCCAGTGAGTACCTCTCGATCAACGGGACGAACCTGATCGACAACCCGAGCACCCCTCCGGTCTCCACGTACTCGGCCGCGTTCACGATGACGGCCGGCCAGACCTACGACGCTGGCAATCAGCGGAGGCGGCGAGGCGTCGGCCCTCACCTGGGCGATGCCTTCTGACCTGGCCCCGGACCTGAGCGCCGCGGCCGCGGCGGCGAACTCGGCGAAGACTGCCGTGGTGGTGGTCTCCGACGACACCGAGTCCGAGGCGACGGATCGCCCGAGCCTGAACCTGCCATCAGCGCAGGACGAGCTGATCTCCGCGGTCGCGGCGGCCAACCCGCACACGGTCGTGGTGGTCGATGCCGGCGCGCCGGTGGTGATGCCGTGGCTGGACAAGGTCGCCTCGGTGGTCGATGCCTGGTACCCGGGTCAGAGCAGCGGCACGTCGCTGGCTGACGTGCTGTTCGGGAAGGTCGACCCCAGCGGTCACCTGCCGGTGACGTTCCCCACCAGCCTCATCGCAGGTGCCGGCCTCGACGGCCGAGCAGTTCCCGGGCGTCAACGGGCAGGTCCTGTACTCCGAGGGGCTCGACGTCGGTTACCGGTGGTACGACGCCAAGGACCTGGCGCCGCTGTTCCCGTTCGGCTTCGGGCTGTCCTACACGAAGTTCGCGTTCAGCGGGCTGCACGTCCAGTCGACCGATGCGAACGGCGTGTCCAACGTTCGCGTCTCGGCCACGATCACCAACACCGGTTCGGTCGGCGGTGCCGACGTCGCGCAGATCTATCTGGGCGATCCGGCGGTCGCAGGCGAGCCTCCGCGTCAACTCGTGGGCTTCAAGAAGGTCTATCTGCAGGCCGGCAAGTCGGCGCAGGTCGAGTTCACGGTCACACCGCGCGACACCTGGTGGTGGGATCAGACCGCCGGCGGCTGGACGCAGTCACCGGGCAACTACCGCGTCTACGTCGGTGACTCCTCGGCACTGGCGAACCTGCCGCTGCGGGGTTCGTTCGCGATCACGCAGACGGCCGCGGCGCGGCAGGTGATCGTGGATGCTCCAGCGTGAGTTCGTTCCGGGCCAGAGCGGCCAGGTGACGGTCCGGTTGACGCACTCGGGCAGCGCCACGCTGCCGTCGGTGCGGCTGGCGCTGCAACTGCCGCAGGGTTGGACCGCAGCCCCGATCGGGGCCACGACGTTCACAGCATGTGGCTCCGCAGCAGTCGCCTCAGGCGTCGTTCAAGGTCACGCCGCCCTCATGGGCGCCGATGACCAGCGCCACCATCCACGCGACCGCCAACCTCGGACCCGACGCTCAGCGTGAGGCCGGGGTGAGCACCAACGTGGTGGCTCAGGCCAGCTGACGAAGCAGTACGGGAATTCCCCGCCCGGCGCCTTCAACAGGCCGCCGGGCGGGGATCCGTCGTGTGCCTCCAACAGGCTGCCGGGCGGGACTCCGCCGTCACCCACCGAGCGGCAAGCGACGTCAGGACTGCGAGGCGGGTGGCTGCTCGATCCGGATCAGATTGCCCGACGGATCGCGCACGGCACCGTCGCGCACGCCCCAGGGCTGATCGGCCGGCTCCTGGACGATCTCGGCGCCGCCGGTGCGCAGCTGCTGGAAGGCGGCATCGAGGTCGTCGGCCTGAAGATGGACACCGTAGAGCGCACCCTTGGCGATCATCGCGGCGACAGCCTCGTTGTCCTCTGGGCTGCCGTTCACGTAGTTGGTCAACACGATCGAGACATCCGGCTGGGAAGCCGAGCCAACAGTGATCCAGCGGAACGAGTCGCGAGCAACGTCGTTGCGCACATCCATACCGAGTGTGTCGCGATAGAACGCGAGTGCTTCGTCAGGGTCGTTGACGATCACGAAGCAGGTGGAGAGCTTGAGGTTCATGGCCGCAAGCCTATGCAGCCATCACCTCTGCCGCTTCTCGAATCCTGCTCCGCTTGCGGTTGGGGCGCGTCAGGTCCTTGGCGATGCATCCGGGCACGGTGGCGAGCTCGCGATGATCCCGCGCGCGGTAGGCGGTCGGGGTCTCACCGACCATGCTGGTGAAGCTCGCACTGAACGACCCAAGCGACGTACAGCCGACCTCGAGGCACACCTCCGTGACCGACATCTCATCGCTCGCGCAGCAGCGCCTTGGCGCGCTCGATCCGCCTTGTCATCAGATATGCGTACGGGGTCTCGCCGTAGGCCGCGCGGAACTGCCTCGAAAAGTGCGCCGTCGACATCAGCGCGGCGCGCGCCAGCGCAGCCACGTCCAGGGGGCGCGAGATACTCCCGATCCATCAGGTCACGGGCGCGGCGCAGCAGCGCGAGGTTCTCGAGCTCCTCGGGGTTCACGCCATCAGCTTAAGCCGTTGGCCGCGGGGCGCTGCGCGTGTGCGTGCGCTACGCCGCTGGGTCCCGGCCATGGACCTGATCGAGACGGGCGACCACTATGTCCTGCGCGCCGATCTTCCCGGGCTCTCCGAGAAGGACGTCAACATCGAGCTCGACTCGGACGTCCTGACGATCTCAGGCCAGCGCAACGCGACGCGCAACGACGAGAACGGCGGCTACCGGCGAGTCGAGCGCTCATACGGCAGCTTCTCCCGTTCGCTGACGCTGCCCAAGGGCATCGACCCAGAAGCCGTCGAAGCGAGCTTCGAGCAGGGCGTGCTCGAGGTGAGGATCCCGAAGCCCGAGCAGGTCAAGCCACGCAAGGTCACGATCTCCGTCGGCGCGGGCAGCACCGCGACCGACACGGCCGAGCCCGACACGGCAGAGACCGACACCGGCCGAGACGCCGGAGGCTGCAGCCTAAGGGCACCGCACTCCAAACAACCTCTCTCCTCCCAACCCCCGCGGGGGCCGCGGCCAGCGCGACGCGGCCCCCGCGTCGCCTTAACCGACGTCATGCAGCTGCCGTTGCGAGCGCTCGCGCGCGCCCGGGCACGCATGAGCGCGTATAAACTCCGCGTAAGGCCTGGCACGGATAGTTTCCGCGCATATCAGAGGTGGACGCTATGTTTGTCAGCTTGTTTTTGGTGGCTGGAACTCGGCGAAGTGCGTGCGGCCTGACCGCTACACCGCGTTTCGCCGGCTCGAGGACGCAGCCGGCAATTTCTTGACGACTCAAAAGGAGTTTCCTTGCGCATCTTGATTCTGGGTGGAGACGGCTTCTGTGGATGGCCGACATCCCTTCATCTCTCGGCCCAGGGCCACGAGGTCGCGATCGTCGACAACCTCGCACGCCGGAATATGGACATCGAGCTCGAGGCTGAGTCACTCACCCCGATCTCCCCGATCGGAACCCGCCTGGCCGCATGGCAGGAGGCAACCGGCAACGAGATCCCGTTCCACCGCCTCGACGTGTCCGCGCACTACGCCCGGCTGCTCCAGCTGTTCCGTGAGTTCCGCCCGGACGCCGTGGTCCACTTCGCCGAGCAGCGCGCCGCGCCGTACTCGATGAAGGACGCCGACCACAAGCGCTACACGGTCGACAACAACGTCAACGCCACCCACAACGTGCTGGCCGCGGCCGTCGAGTCCGAGCTCGACATCCACGTCGTGCACCTCGGCACGATGGGCGTATACGGCTACGGCACCGCCGGCATGCAGATCCCCGAGGGCTACCTCGCGATCAAGTTGGAGACCGACGACGGCAGCTTGGTCGAGCAGGAGATCCTGTACCCGGCCAACCCGGGCAGCATCTACCACATGACCAAGACCCTGGACCAGCTGATGTTCGCCTACTACGCGAAGAACGACCAGGTCCGGATCACCGACCTGCACCAGGGCATCGTGTGGGGCACGCAGACCAAGGAGACTCGCCTTGATCCGCGCCTGATCAACCGCTTCGACTACGACGGCGACTTCGGCACGGTGCTCAACCGCTTCCTCATGCAGGCCGCTGTCAACTACCCGCTGACGGTACACGGCACCGGCGGACAGACGCGCGCATTCATCCACATCCAGGACACGGTCCGCTGCATCCAGCTGGCGATCGAGAACCCGCCCGCCCGCGGCGAGCGCGTCCAGGTCTTCAACCAGATGACCGAGACGCACCGCGTCCGCGATCTGGCCAAGCTGGTCGCCGAACTGACCGGTGCGGAGATCGACTACGTCGACAACCCCCGCAAGGAGGACGCGGAGAACGACCTGTTCGTCGCCAACGACAACTTCCTCGAGCTCGGCCTCGAGCCGACGACGCTGCGCGGCGACCTGCTGGACGAGGTGACGGAGATCGCCAGGGCCTACTCGAGCCGCTGCGACCTCTCGAAGATCCCGTGCACCTCCAAGTGGATCCAGCGCCAGCCGGTCGCCGGCTGACGAGGAGTCCGGCTTTCAGTCCGGCCCTTCGCCCCGCTGGGCGAGGGCCGGTCTTGGCGTCGCAGCAGAGTCGCCCGCTCGCTGCGCTCAGCGGCTGCCGGGCATAGCCCACAGCGGCGCGCCCGGGTTGCTCAGAGCAGCTCGGCGATCATGGCCGCTGCTCGCGCCGCCCCATCGCTCGGCACCGGCAGGTAGTCGACGTCACTCCCCAGCTCCGCAGCGATCGCGTCCGCCAGCACCTGTGGCGTCGCGTCGGCAAACTCGAGACGGCGCCCTGCGCCATACCGCTCGAGGCGGTACCGCACATGACCGTTCTGCTCGAAGTGCTGTTCGAGCGGGACGTAGATGAACGGCCGCTGCGCGGCGGTCAGCTCCATCGTCGTCGCCAGGCCGCCCTGAACGATCGCCAGGTCACAGACGGCAAGCCTGCGCGGCAGGTCAGGAACATATCCGTGGATCTCGAGCCCGGCAGCCGTCGGCAGGGCGGTCCGGTCGATGCGCGGGCCGGCAACCACGACCATCCTCAGCCGCGGAACCAGGCGCCGGGCCTCGGCGAAGCTCTCGACCACCCGCCTCAGCAAGCCCTCACCGACGCCCGATCCGCCGACCGTGACGATGCAGATGCGCTCGTCCGGCCCGTACCCCAGCTCTGCCCTGATCGCGACACGCTCCTCGGTCGAGAGCGGCGTCGCGTCGGTGACGTAGCCGCAGAAGCGGAAGTGCTCCTCCGTCCACTCGCGGATCTCCGGCAGCCCCGGGCCGAACTCGCCGGGCACGATGTCGTCGGGCTCGTCCGACGAAGATCGCACGGTCGCGGACACGCGGGAAGCGAGCGATCTGCTCGAGCATCTCCGCGTTGTAGTCGGCGGTCAGCGCTTCCTCGCCGGCGCCGCCCTGAGCCCGTCGGCAGCCAGCCGACGAAGTCCGACAGCCAGGCGTACGAGGCGGTCTTCAGCTCGGGGTTCTCGTGCAGGAAGTAGTCGAGCTCCCAGGCCTCGTCGCCGATCCAGAGGTCGTAGGACTCGTCCCTGACCACGTCGTGGAAGACCATGAAGTTCGCGAGCAGGATCTCATCCATCCGCCGGATCGCCTGGAACGCGTGCAGCCGATGGCCGTCGCTCTCGGAGCTGATGTGCGCCGACTCGCTGGCCAGATCGACGCTCGCCGGGTGGATTCGCTCGCCGGCGGCGGCCAGCACCTCCGTGACCGGATGCTGCGCCAGCCAGTCGATCTCCAGATCGGGACATAGCCGTCGCAACTCACGCGCGATCGCGAGCATCCCGGCGCGCGTGCCCAAGGCCGATCGGCGAGGAGATGTAGAGCGCCCGACGCGCGCGGCGCGCGGGCGCCCGGCGGAACGTCAGCGGGCGGCGGTTCCGGCGGCCGGCCGACAGGAAGTCGTGGAGCAGCAGGTTGACGCGCACCGGATCGCGCACCTCGGGCAGATGACCGGAGCCCTCCAGGGTCACGAGCGCACCGCCGGTCGCTTGAGCCAGCGCCGCGCCCTGGGCGTGCGGTCGCACGCGGTCCTCGTCACCGTGGATGACGAGCGTCGGACAGTCGACGCTGCGGCAGCAGGCTCGATCCAGCGCTCTGGCGCCGCCAAGCTTGCAGACCTTGGATCGTGTCGACGAGCGTCGCCGGCTCGGTCTCGAGCGCCCAACCGACGAAGTCCTCGATCTGCTTGGTGGAGTGCGGCTCGTTCAGGCACTGCGCCGCGAAGAAGCCAGACGAAGTCCTCGTAGGCGCGGAGCCAGTAGTGGCTGTTGTACTTGGCCCAGCCCTCGTCGGTGTCGAGCGGCGTCGTCGAAGCTATGGATCGCGCGCAGGACGTGATCGGGCGCGAGCGGCACCGCCGGCCCGATGTAAGCGATCCGCTCAACCCGCTCCGGGCATGTCGCGGCCATGATCGTTGCCCACAGCGCTCCGCAGGAGAGCCCCACGAGCGCGGCGCTCTCAGTTCCGGTGGCGTCCATGACCGCGAACGCGTCGGCGGCAAACTCACCGGTCGCGTACGCCTCGGCGCCCGCGCGGACGATCGGAACGGCCATTCCCGCGACCGTCGAAGGTGAGCACCCGGAAATGACGTGCGAGGTACGGGATCTGCAGCTTCCAGCTGCGTGAGTGCACGATCGACCAGGTCGGCAGCAGCAGCACCGTGCGGTCGCCGTCGCCGTATCGACTCCCAGTGGAGCCGTGACCCCGTCGCGAGTCACGTAGCCGGTCTCGTCGGGGTAGCGCGCGCGGGTCTGTTCTCGGTCCAGGCCTGGGAGGACTTTTCCGGCCTGGGGCCGGAAAAGTCCGGTCGCCGCGACTGCCGGCCTCGGTCACGGGCGCGCCTCGAACACGAGGTTGAACGGCGTCTCCGCCACGCGCCGGAAGCTGCCGAAGCCGGCGGCCGTCACGACCTCGCGGATACGCGCCTCACCCGCCTGCGCCCCCAGCGCCAGTCCGACCTCCTGCGACAGCGAGGCCGGCGTGCACAGCAGCGTCGAGAACCCGTAATAGGCACGGCCGACCGGGTTGAAGTTGTCCTCGACGCGGTCACCGGCCTTCGGCTCGACGATCATCCAGGTGCCGTCGGGCGCCAGGGTCTGGCGCACATGACGAGCGGCACCGAGCGGGTCGCCCATATCGTGCAGGCAGTCGAACATCGTCACCAGGTCATAACCGTCTCCACTGTATTGCTGCGCGGACTCCGCGCGGAACTCGATGCGGTCGGAGACGCCCGCCTCCTCGGCGCGGGCGCGCGCCGTCTCGATCGAGCCCTGGTGGTAGTCGGAGCCGACGAAGTGCGAGTTCGGATAGGCCTTGGCCATCAGCACCGTGGAGGCGCCGTGGCCGCAACCTACGTCGGCCACGCGCGCACCCCGCTCGAGCTTCGCGACGACGCCGTCGAGTGCCGGTAGCCACTCGGTCAGCAGGTGGGCGTTGTAGCCGGGCCGGAAGAACCGCTCGCAGCCCTCGTGCACGTCGTGCGTGTGCTCGTGCCAGCCGATGCCGTTGCCCCGCTTCGCCGCCTCGACGATCCGCGGCGAGTCGATCACCGATCCGAGCGCGATCTGGAAGAAGCCGGGCAGGTAGGCCGGGCTGTCGCTGTCGGTCAGCGCGACCGTCTGCTCGGGCGGCAGCGAGTAGCGCCCGCTGGCCGGGTCGTAGGCGACGTAGCCCCCGGCCGCCTGGTTGTTGAGCCACTCGCGGACGTAGCGCTCCGCGGTACCGGTGCGCTCGGCGAGCTCGCTCGAGGTGAGGCCAGCCGGTTCCCGCCAGCGCGCGGTAGAGGCCGAGCTTGTCCCCGATCACCACGAGCGCCGTGTTGAGCGTGGCGCCCACCTCATCCACGGCCCGGAAAACGAACTGCATGAGCTTGTCGGTGTCGACCTCGACACTGCTGTTCGATGGTGGCCATCCCATCCTCCTGTGTTCGGTCCCGCGGCCGGTTGGCCGCCCCCGAAGAACCTAGGGTCAGTGATGCCGGATCGCTTCCGGGGCCCACCTAGTCTGTGCACCCTAGAATCGCGCGCATGCTCGTCGGTCGGGGGCCGGCAGCGAGCGGCAATCGATCAGGCAATCGCTGAAGGCCGGTGCGGCCGCAGCGCCGCGCTGGCCTTCAGCGGACCACCCGGAATCGGCAAGACGGCGCTGCTCGCCTACGCAGCTGCAGCGCGCGGCAGGGCATGATGCTGCTGCGCGCCCGCGGCATCGAGTCCGAGGCACAGATTCCGTTCGCGTCGTTGCTCGAACTGTTGCGCCCGGTGCTGCCACTGCTGGGCCACCTGGCGGCCCCCAGGCCGCCGCCCTGGAGCAGGCGTTCGCGCTGCGACCCGGGCGCACGCAGGATCGCTTCGCCGTCGGCCGCGGCGACGCTTGGACTGCTCGCCGCCTGCGCGGAGCAGCAGCCGCTGCTGCTGGTGCTCGACGACATCCAATGGTTCGACGGCCCTAGCTCAGAGGCGCTGCGATTTGCATTGCGCAGGCTCGATGCCGACCCGGTCGCCGCGATTCTCGCCGTGCGCGATGCTCATCGCTCGCTGCTCGACGGGACCGAGATCGAGACCGTCGCACTCGAGGGTTTGAGCGCCACCGATGCCCGCCTGCTGCGCTCCGATCTGCCGGAGGCGGCGACGCAGCGACTGGTCGCCGTCACCGGCGGCAACCCGCTCGCGTTGCTCGAGCTCGCCGCCGACCCTGAGGAGCTGGTGCTGGCGCCAGAGGGAGCGCCGATGCTGCGTATCGGCACGTCTGTCCGCCGCCTACCTGCGTCGCGCCTCCGCGCTCGACGCTGACACCCGCAAATCCCTGCTGCTCGCGGCTGCAAGTGACAGCGGCGATCTGCAGCTGCTGAGCCGCGCAGCCCGCGTTGTGGGAGTCGATATCGAAGTCCTCGTCGCGGCCGAGGATGCCGGTCTGGTCACGGTCGCCTCCGGGCGCGTCGAGTTCCAGCACCCGCTGGTCCGCTCCGCCGTGTACAGCGACGCCACGGTCGCCGCCAGGCGGGAGGCGCACCGAGCGCTTGCGCCGGTGCTGCCCGACCGCGAGCTGGATCGTCGTGCGTGGCATCTTGCAGCCGCCGCGGTTGGCAGCGACGAGACAGCGGCAGTCGCGCTCGAGCACGCAGCGCTACACAGCCTCGAGCGCGGCGGGTACGCAAGCGCCGCCGCCGCATTCGAGCGCGCGGCACGCCTGACGGACGGTGCCGAACGCCGCGCGGGCGCTCCTTGTCCACGCGGCACAGGCGACATGGGATGCGGGCAACGCCGATGAGGCGCAGCGCCTGCTCGACGAGGTTCGCGGGGCCGCTGCCGGGACACCCACCACGAAGCTCGACGCCGAACTGGCTTGGCCGGCCACATCGCGATAAATCGCGGCCCGGTAATGAACGGTCACGCGATCCTGGCGGCTGCGGCGGAGCTGGCGGTCGGCGAAATGCACGCCGCCGAGGACGCGATCGCGATGCTCGCCGACGCTTCCACCGCCTGCTTCCTCGCCTGCGACATGCCCGCGTTCACCGCCACCGCCCGGCGCACAACGGAGATCCTGCCCGCATCGGCGTCGCCGGCGACAAGACTGCGCGTGGCGACCATCACCGGCGTCGAGCGGATCATCGGCGGTGATGCTGCCGCCGGAGCGGACGCGCTACGCGAGGCCGTGGCAATCGCCGACTCGCATCCGGAGCTGTTCGAAGATCCCGCATTGCTCCAATGGCTGGCAATGGGGCCATTGTTCCTGCGCGAGTCGCAGGTGGGCCGCGCACATGTCGAGCTGGCGCTGACGCACGCTCGCGAGCGGGCGGCCATCGGGTCGCTCGCGATGATGCTCGGGCTCTCGGCCCGCGACCAGGCGGCCGGCGACCGGTGCCGGCTCGGCGAGGCGACCTACCGCGAGGCGATCACGCTCTCACGCGAAAGCGACCAGCGAACGTGCCTGGTCTTCGCCCTGTCCGGGCTCGCGTGGCTGCAGGCGCGGCAGGGTCGCGAACCCGAGTGCCGCGCCAACGCCGCTGAAGCCCTGGCACTCGCGGGCGAGCTGGGTGCCCGACTGCACGCGCTCTGGTCGCTGACCGCGCTCGGAGAACTCGAGCTGGCGCTGGGACGCCCACCCGAGGCGCTCGCACACTTCGAGCAGCAGCGCGAACTCGCGGAGGCCTCGGCGATCCGCGACGTGGACCTCTGGCCGGCGGCAGAGATGGTGGAGGCATACCTGCGGCTCGGGCGCGATGATGACGCTCGCAGGCTGACCGTCGAGTTCCGCGAGGCCGCAGTGGCCAAGGGACAACCCTGGGCGCTTGCGCGAGCGCTCAGATGCCAGGCGATGATCGCCCCGACGAACGAATTTCCCGGGCTGTTCGAGGCAGGCGCTACGCCAAAACGCGCAGACGCCCGACGCGTTCGAGTTCGGGCGCACGCGTCTGGCCTACGGAGAGCGGCTGCGACGCGCGCGAAACCGTGTGCTCGCACGCGTGCAGCTGAGACAGGCCGAGGAGATCTTCACGGCGCTCGACGCCCGCCCCTGGGCGGAGCGGGCCCGCGCCGAACTCGAGGCGACGGGCGAGACACTGCGCACCGGTGAACCCAACACGGTCGACGAGCTGACCCCGCAGGAGCTGCAGATCGCTGTACTGCTGGCCTCCGGCCGTACGACTCGCGAGGCGGCAGCCGCGCTCTTTCTGAGCCCCAAGACGATCGAGTACCACCTGCGCCACGTTTATCTGAAGCTGGGGATCCACTCGCGCGAGCAGCTCGCGCGAGTGGACGGCCTGACTCAGGAGGCGGCGACGGAGAACACCGGCGGCAGCCGGGTGGCGGCCGTGCACCAGCTGGCGCCGGCGTCGCCGGAGCCGAAGACGTCGCCCGAGGTGGCGCCGAAGTAGAGCTCCAGCCGCTCGGCCTGCCCGGTGCTGGTGAAGGCCTGGCGCAGGACGGTGAGGTAGGCGTGCTCTGCCGGTAGGCCCTCCCCGCGTGGCGACCAGCTCTCGCCGGCGTCGCGTGTCTCGTACACGCGCACGCGGCCGTCGGGCATGACCCTGTCCATGTCGGCCACCAGCGGGATCACGAAGGCGCTGTCCGGATCGGCCGGGTCGACCTTCAGCGGGAAGCCGAAGTCGGACGGGAGCCCGGCGCCGATCTGGCCCCAGCTCTCGCCGGCGTCATCGGAGCGATAGACGCCACCGTGGAACTGCATGAACATGCGCTCCGGGCGGCTGCGTGAGCGCTCCACGTGGTGCACGCACAGGGCGGTCACGTCCTCCGGATCGCTGGGCGGGGCCTCCGGGAGGTAGCGCGGCGAGAGGCCGCGATTGCCGCGGCGCCAGGTGCGGCCCGCATCCTCGGTGAGCCACATGCCGGCAGCTGAGATCGCCACCGCGAGCCGGTTCGGATCTCCAGGCCAGGTGCTGATCGAGTGCAGGCAGAGGCCACCTCCGCCGGGCTGCCACTCTGGGCGCGAGGGCTGGTTCCACAGCCCCTGATTGATCTCCCAGCTGGCGCCCCCGTCATGGCTCTCGAACAGCACACCGGGATCGGCGCCCATGTACAGCGTTCCCGGCGCCTCGCCCGGAGCGATCACCCAGATGCGCTCGAGCGCCTGGTTCCCGCCTTCCGGGAGCGCCACGCCCTCCGCCTGCTCCCAATCGGACCCGGGGTCGCCGTCGGTGTAGAACAACTTCGGCCCGTAGAAGGGCGACGTCACAGCTGCGAGGAGACGCCCGCTGTGCGGGTCGCGCATCGCGTAGTCCACCGGCTGACCGGCAAACGCGCGGGTACCGATCTCGAAGCGATCGGCGGAGCCGCCGTCCGCCTCGCCCTCCAGCAGGAACAGGCCCTTCTTGGTCCCGACGACAAGCTCGGTCACCCTCAACCTCCAGTAATCGCAGGTATCACATCGACACGGGCGCCGTCCGGCACCGCCGTCTGCTCGTCCCCGCGCTCGCCGTTGACGAACACGTTGATGTGACGGCGGATCAGACCGCGCTCATCGAGTATCCAACCGCTGGTGCCCGGGTTCGAGCTCTCGAAGCCGCGCAGCAACTCGATAAGCGTCGCCCCCTGCAGCTCGTGCTCGCCGCGCCCACCCGCGAGCGCGCGCAGCGGCCCTCGTACACACACCACAGCCATTGCGCGATCGTAACCCTCGCGCGCCTCGCCGTCAGCCGAACCGCCCTCGGGATTAACGGCGCTGCGCTCGCGGTTGCCCTGAGCTGTGCCGGGGAAGAGTCACCGAAGATGACGCAAACCTTGGACTCTGCGCCTCCCTTTGCGGGCTACGCGGACACAGAACAGCCGCTCGGCTCGTACGCCCTGCTCACGGCGGCGTTCAACGTGGGGCTCGCCGGGGCACTGATCAGCGCCCACCGGCGCGGCCGGCTGCCCGAGCAGATCGCGACCAAGGACATCATCGTGCTGGGCGTCGCCACCCACAAAATCTCCAGGCTGCTGACCAAGGATGCGGTGACCAGCTTCCTGCGGGCGCCGTTCGTGCGCCTTCACGAGAAGAGCGGTAACAACTCGCTCGACGAGGAGGCCCGTGGAAGCGGCCTGCAGCGCTCGATCGGGGAGCTGCTTTCGTGCCCGGAATGTACCGGCAACTGGGTCGCGTCGGGGCTCGTTGTCGGCCTTATCCACGCGCCGCGGGTCACCCGTATGGTTGCGGCCATGTACGCGTCCCTGGCCATCGGCGACATGCTGCAGTACGTGTACGTGGGGCTGAAGAGCCGCGCCTAGGCGCCGGCGCAAGCGCGCGCCGGCGCCGCATTGACGCCTGACGCGACCTCATTCTCCGGTAATCGCGTCCTAACGCTCAGGTAACAGACCAATCGCAACTCCCTGGTAGTTCCACGTGTTTTTGGTGCAGCCGTCAAGAAGACGGATGTCAACTTTCTGGGAGGAAGTACGACATGCATCCTCAGCACGATCACCACCATCATGGAAGGCTTGTGTTCGGGGTGGGCGTGGCGATTCTGCTGGCGCTGATGGCGTTGCTGCTGGCGCTGCCAAGCCGCACGGAAGCCGCCCCTCGCCACAACCACGGCCTGACCATCACCTCCACCCCGGACCCGATCACGGCCGGCCAGGGTGTCCTGATCTACGGTCGACTCACCGGGCCCAACAACGCCTACAAGCGCGTATGGCTGTTTCACCGCATCAACCCAGCCGACCGTTTCACGCCCGTGAGCGTTACCCGCACCAACGCGTCCGGGTTCTACGAGTTCGTTCGCGCCGACGGCGTGGTCAAATCGAACCGCAACTGGTTCGTGCTCGGTCCGGACAACAGCCATAGCCGCACGATCCACGAGTGGGTCTCGGCGAACGTCGTGCTGAACGCGAGCGCCCCGAGCGCCACCACCACACAGGACGTCTCCTTCAGCGGCAGCGTCTTCCCCTCGCACAGCCATCAGCGCGTATTGCTGCAGGAGCAGAACAGCACGTCGGGCAACGGCTGGCAGACGATCGCATCGGGGTACACCAATGACGCGTCCGCGTTCTCGATCACGCATCGCTTCCGCTCGGCCGGCAGCTACACGCTGCGTGCGTTCTTCCCCGCCGATCCACGCAACATCGCAAGCCAGTCCCCGAGTATCAGCCTGACCGTGCAGCAGCAGCAGAACCCGTCGTTCACGATCAACGGCTCTGCGCCGTCCATCATCGACGGCCAGTCCGTATCGATCACCGGCACGCTGTACGCGGCCGGCTCGACCACCACCGTCGAGCCTAACGTTCCCGTGACGTTGTACGGCAGGCAGGCGACCGGTTCCTTCCGGGCGCTCGAGAGCACCACAACCAACTCCGCTGGTGACTACTCGTTCACCCAGATGCCGCTGCACAACACCGTCTACCACGTGCAGACTGCCAGCGGGCCGTTCGCCAAGACCGCGAACCTGTATGTCGGCGTTCAGGACGTGGTCACGGCGTCGGCCAGCACCTCGACGCTGGCCGTCGGCGACGCGGTGAAGGTCACCGGCACAGTCACCCCTGACCACAGCGGGCACGCGCTGTACCTGCAGGAGCAGAACTCCGCGGGCCAGTGGGTCAACGTTGAGACCGGCTACCTGAGCCCCGCCTCGACGTTCTCGTTCGGCTATACGCCCGGCCAGACCGGGACGCTGAACCTGCGCGTGCAGATCACCGGCGGTCCCTGGAACATCGGCGGCGTCTCCTCGACAATGGCGCTGACGATCAGCGGCGACGCACCGGTCAGCTCGCTGCCGCCTGCCTCATAGGACTCGGCCAGAGCCTGTCGCCTCAGGGGGCCTTAGCCGGGTAAGGCCCCCCTAGGCGCAGCTCGCTGCGAAGTGCCGATGTGCGGGCGCTCTTCTTAGCCGATTCTCCATTGCACATGGAGATCGATCAGAGGAGCGAGGAATGCATCCCGCAATCAACTACCGATACAGCCAGGCCCGCCTCGAGGAGCTCCGCAGTTCGGCCGCAGCCGCCCGACGGGTACCACGACGCAGTCTCCGGCAATACTTCGTTCGTGCGCGGAAGATTGACGAGCAGCCGCTTCGTGGGTCGGCAGAGCCAGCTGGCCGAACTGGAGCTTGCGTACCGAGAAGCGCGTGAGAGCGACCCACGCCTGATTCTGCTCTCGGGCGACTCGGGCGTGGGCAAGACGCGACTGCTCGCAGAGGTCAGGCCGCGTTTCGAGCAGGCATTGGTGCTACACGGACAGTGCCTCGAGCAGGGCGAGCTCGAGCTCCCGTATGCACCGCTGCTCGGCGCGCTGCGACCGCTGGTCCGGGACCAGGACCCAGCGCTGTCGGAACTGAGTACAGGCAGCCGCGCGCATCTGGCCAGCTGCTTCCCAGCCTGGGCTCGCCGGGGCCCAGCGAGGGGAGCGCTGCCGACGGCCAGATGAGGCTGTTCGAGAGCCTTCTGGAGCTGCTGCACGTGCTCAGCGTCCGTCAGCCCCTGGTGCTCGTGCTGGAGGACATGCACTGGGCGGACCGCTCCACGCGAGCGTTCGCCGGCTTCCTGGCACGCAGCATGATCGATGAGCCGATTCTGGTGCTGCTCAGCTATCGCAGCGACGAGCTGCACCGCCGCCACCCGCTGCGGCCGCTGCTGGCGGAGCTCTCACGGCTGGAGCGAGCACGAGTGATCGGGCTCGAGCCGTTCGACCGGGATGAGCTGGCCGAGGCGCTCACCGACATCCTCGGCGAGGCGCCCGCCCAGGATCTGATCGACAGGCTGCTCGCGCGCACCGACGGAAACGCGCTTGTACGTGGAGGAGTTGCTTGCGGCGGCACTCGACGGCCGCGGCGCCACCCCCCAGAGCCTGCGCGACGCGTTCATGCTCCGCATCGAGCGCATGAGCGAGGCCGCAGGCCGGGCGGCGCGTGCGGTTGCAGTGGGACGCGCGATGGACGAGTCGATGATCACGCGGCTCACCGGCATCGACGCGGCGCCGCTCCGCGACGCCCTGCGAGAGGCGATGGCCGAACACGTGCTCGTGACCGACGAGCAGGGCCGCTTCAGCTTCCGCCATGCACTGCTGCGCGAGGTGGTCTACGACGACCTGCTCCCCGGCGAGCGGAGCGCCATGCACCTCGAGCTCGCACGCGAGCTGGAGAAGACCGGCGAGCTGGCGTGCGCAGAGGACGAGGCCGGCAGAGTCGCCGTGATCGCGACCCACTACGCCGCGGCGGGCGATCAGGCCGCGGCGCTGCGCGCGACGATCCGCGCCGCGCGCGAAGCCCGCCGCGTGCACGCCTACGGAGAGATGGCCGACCTCTATGAACGGGCGCACGGACTGTGGGCCCGGGTGCCTGACGCCGCCGCTGTGGCGGGCATCGACGAGGTCGAGCTGCTCGAGGCGGCCGCGAACGCCTACGCGTTGAACGGCGACCAACGCCACAGCGAGATGCTGGCTGAGCACGGCCTGCGGCTGCTGGACCCCGATCAGGACCCGGTGCGCTATGCGCGCCTGCTGGTGCGCAGGGGCAGATCCCGGTGGCGGCTCAACCAGGCAAGTGCGGCGACGGAGGACCTCGAACGCGCGCTGACGTTGCTGCCGGACGAGCCGAGCGCCGAGCGCGCGCGACTGCTCTCCTGGATCGCGCGTACCCGCTCGCTCAGGGGGCACTACCGGGAGGCGATCGTCGAGGCCGAGCGTGCGCGCGCCGTCGCCGAGGCGGCGGAGCTGCCGGTGATCGTCGGCGAGATCCTGAACACGCTCGGGATGGCCAAGATCGCGTTGGGCGAGGTTGAAGCCGGCGAGGCTTTCCTGCGCGAGGCGATCTGTCTGGCCCGCGAGCAGGACGATATGGACGACCTCGGCACCGCCTACTGCAACCTTGCCGAGTTCCTGAACCTGGCAGGGCGCACGCGCGATGCGCTGGCGGTCATCGACGAGGGCCTGAGCGAGGTGCGGACGCGCGTCGGACAGGGATTCAGCTGGATGACAATGACACTCTCGGCGCTCGCCTTCGAGGCGGGGGATTGGGATGCCGCGCGAGCGAGCATCGAGCAGCCGCTGGGATCGCTCGCGGGCGTGCAACTGATCTTCCGGCTGTTACGTGATGCCGAACTCGCGCTCGGGGAGGGCGACGAGGCGTTGGCACGGGAGCGCCTCGAGGCCGCCGAGCCGCTCGTGCGGGTGACGGGCGAGGCGCAGTGGCATGGGCAATACGGTTCGCTGATGGGCGAGCTGAGCCGCCGCGGAGGCGAGCTCGAGCGGGCTCAGGAAGCGGTGGCGCGAGCACTCGACGAACTCGAGGTCTGCACCGACGACGTCATGCGCATCGCACGCGTGACCGCGGTCGGAGCCGCTGTAGAGGCCGATCGCGCGCTGCGTGCGCGCGATCTACGCGAGCCGGAGACGGAGAGCGACGCCCTCGCCCGAGTGCGGATTCACCTCGATCGGCTGGCCGCAGCAGCCGAGGATGGCGGCCCGGTGGAGGCTGGTTGGCTGGCGGTTGGGACCGCCGAGTCAGGCGCGCGCGCAAGGTCGCGACGACCCGGCGCTCTGGCAGGCGGCGGCCGAGCGGTGGGACGGACTCGGACGCCCGTACTGCGCAGCCATGGCGCGCTGGCGTCAGGCAGAGGCACTGGTCGGCGCGGAGCAGCGTCGCGCGGAGGCCGCGACGGTGGCGGCACAGGCGCTCGAGGTTGCGGACCGCCTCGGTGCAGGCTGGCTGAGCGGCGAGCTGCACGGACTGTGCGCGCGGGCGCGACTCGAGCTGGCGGGGAACGCCGTGAACGGCAATGGCAACGCCATGTCGCGAGAACGGTCATCGTGAGGATGGCGCGGAGCTCCCGTTCGGGCTGACCCCGCGCGAGCTCCAGGTCCTGACGTTGATCGCAGAGGGCGCGACCAACCGCCAGATCGGCGCCGCCCTGTACATGGCCGAGAAGACGGCCAGCGTGCACGTGTCGAGGATCCTGACCAAGCTCGGGGTTCGCAGCCGCACGCAGGCTGCGGCGATGGCGCACCGCCTGCACCTGACGTAGTCGGCAGCGGCGAGCCCGACGCCCGCGAGCGAAGCACCGGCGAGCCCCACTAACCGCGCCGGCGAAGCTGCGGCGAGCCGGCGGCGGGCGGGCGAAGCAGCGGCGAGCCACTGCCGAACGTCGACATCAGCCCGATTTCTTACATAAACCTTGCCTTAGCGTGGGTATGATCACCGTGTTATGGAGTTTGGGAGGACTCCGGGGCACGTGTGCCACGTACTAGCCGTTCTGGGTGACGGCGAGGAGTCGATGCGGGATACCCTGCAGGCGGCGGTTGCACTTGCCGAGAGCGAGTACGCCAGGTTGACGCTGGTCAAGACTTGCGACGCAGGCCGGGCCTACGTCTGGGTCGCGCCGTTCGCTGCCGGCGGGGCGTACCTGCCACCGGCGGTGGACTCCCCCGATGAGGCGGGGCGGATCCTCGCGCGCGTTGCCGAACGGGTGCCCCAAGAGATCCCTGTGACCATGCTGGTACTGGGATCTGACACCCAGGCCTCACTCCTGCAACTTCTGCGCTCAGGCTGCTACGGCGCGGTCGTGGCCGACCGCAATCTGCTGTCGCAGTTGCCGGCGCCTGCGCCGTCAGTTGCACCGTGATCAGGTGCAGATCATTCATGTTTCCGGTTGTTTGGGAAATGGGGACGCGGGTAAGATGCCCGCTCACTCAACCCCAAGCGGAGTCAGGGAGGATGATGCACTCGATGCTGACCAAGTCTCTGAAGTCGGCGGCAGCGGTAACGCTCGCCTGCGGCCTTGGTTCGTTAGGCGCCTCGCCGGCGCTGGCGGCGAGCAGTAAGGGCAAAGTCGACGTAGGGATCGACGCGGCCACGATCCCGGGCGCCACGGCCTTTGGGAACACCCCGGCAAGCACACCGGAGACGGTGTCTTTCGTCTTCAAGGCTCAGAACCTTGCGCAACTCGAAGCCAAGGCGCAGAGCGGCTTCAGCACGTTTCTTTCCGTCAGCGCATTCGCCCAGCAGTACGGGCAGCCGGTCGCCACAGTCAAGGCGCTCCAGAGCTACCTGGCGGGCTACGGCATCTCAACCAGCGCATACAAGAACAACCTCGACGTGGTCGCAACGGGCACCGCGGGGGCGTTCGACAAGGCGCTCGGGGTGACCCAGCAGCAGTACAAGACCAGTGCGTCCCGCAGCTCCGACGGCACCGTGCCGGCGCAGAAGTTCCATGGCGTGAGCAGCCGCGCGACGCTGCCGAACTCGATTGCCCAGAACCTCGTGGCGATTTTCGGCCTGACCAACTATCAGCCGTCGGTCAGCAACGCCAGGCGCACTGCGCTCAAGGTGCCCGAACAGGTCGCCTCCGTCAGCTCGAGCGCGTGCGTACAGGCCAGCGGGCTACCCGACGACTGCAACCTGCCCTCCGACTTCGCCTCCCAGTACGGCCTGAGCAGCCTCTACACGCAGGGCGCCACCGGCCAGGGCCAGACACTCGGGATCATCACCTTCGCATCCGTCGACAAGGGTGCACCACAGGTCTTCTGGCGGGAGGATGCCGGTGTCACTCGTACCGGCAAGCTGACCTATCGACAACGTCGACGGCGGCGCCGGAGCCCCCAGCTACACGAGTGGGACAGGTGAGACCGATCTGGACATCGAGCAGTCGGGTGCGCTCGCGCCGGGAGCGAACATCATCGTCTACCAGGCGCCGAACACCGATTCCGGCTCGATCGATGCACTGTTCACCGCGGCGACCCAGAATCTGGCGGGCTCGGTGTCACAGAGCTGGGGCGAGGCGGAGACGCTGATCCAGGCGGAGCAGGCGATGGGTGCCGAGGCCGCCGGTTACGTGACCGCCTTCGACGAGGGCTTCCTCGAACTCGACGCGCAGGGACAGGCCAACTTCGTCGCCTCGGGCGACGGTGGCGCATACGACGCGTATGGAGAGTTCCCCGGCACCGATCAGCCCACGAACCTCTCAGTCGATAATCCTGGTGACAGCCCATACACGACGGCCGCCGGCGGCACGACGCTGCCGTGGAGCGCCGACCTCGGCCCCTCGGCGAACGGCCAGATCCAGGCCGTCACCGTCGACGTCACGCAGCAGCGGATCTGGGGCTGGGACTACCTCTGGAGGCCACTGGCAGAGCTGAACGGAGTCAGCATGCTCACGGCTGCCGAGGGAGCGATCGGTGGCAGCGGAGGCGGTTTCGCCTCACTCGAGCCGCAGCCGAGCTACCAGTCCGGCGTCTCCGGCACCAGCAGCTATAGCGCCGTGCCATGGCTCTCCCCGATCAACTACAGCAACCAGTACGGCATCTCGCTGCCGATGGGCTGGTTGCTCAACGAGAACCCGGCGGACGATCACCGGCACCGGCAACGGCGGCAGAGCGGTTCCCGACCTGTCGGCCGACGCCGACCCGTATTCCGGCTACATCGAGTACGCGCCGAGTGATGCGGGGCAGGACGGTATCGCGTCCCCGACCCAGCCCGGCTGGGGCGGCACCAGCTTCGTGGCCCCGCAACTGAACGGCGCGGCGGCGGTGATCGATTCGGCGCTCGGGCGCCGGACCGGGTTCTGGAATCCGTCGATCTACAAGTTCGCGCAGTCCTCGAGCTCGCCGTTCACGCCGCTGAACACCACCGGCACCAACAACGACAACCTCTACTACACCGGTACGCCGGGCACCCTGTACAACGAGGGCGCCGGGCTGGGTACGCCGAACCTCACACAGCTCGCCGCAGACTTCGCGGGTCAATGAGTCAGGCGGACAACACGTAGCGCCGAGGTAAGGACCACGGCGTCAGCAGCGAGGAGCCGGTCGAGGTCGACCGGCTCCTCGTCGTATTGGAGACGCAGGCGGCCGAACCCTGGGCGAAAGCGACCGTCCGTTGGCGGCGAGATCAGTCGGCCGCGCTCCTCGATCAGCACGTTCATCCGCGTGGACTCGAGCACCGAGCCGTCGACATCGACGAGCAGCGGCAGGGCCCTCGCGCCTGCGGCGGCAGTGATCGCATCGAGCAGCTGCCGGTCCAGCCACTTGTGGGGACCCAGGCCGCGCGACAGTTCGAACGGCGCTAGCTCCGTGTAGACGGGATCGGGCCCGCGCGGTCCGCGATCGATCGTGGGTGCCCGTCCCGGCACGAAGACAACGCGCAGGCGACCGCTGCCGCTCGGTACGGCCGGGCGGATCCCGGCGGCGAGTGCGGCGAGATCGACGCCATAGAGCTCGCGGGCGCTCTCAGTGAGGCGCTCCAGCTGAGCGTCGAGCAGCGGCGCCGCTCCGTCGCTGAAGAGGACCGTCTCGAAGAGCCCGGCGGCCGGGTCGGGGCGCTCCCCGAAATCCAACGCGGCGCGGACCGGCTGGGTCCCGAACGTGGCGGTCACACCACTTCGACCGTGGTACCGATCGCCGCAGCCACCGGGCGCGCCTTGATGAGCGCCTCCTCGAGTTCGGCCTGCGGATCGGAGTCGGCGACGATGCCGCCCCCCACCCCGAGCCACAGATGGCCGTCCGCCAGCTCGAAGGTGCGGATCGCGACGTTGAGCTCGAGCCCGGCGAGCGGGCTGACGTAGCCGATCGCGCCCGTGTAGACCTCTCGGCCGATGCGCTCGAGCTCGGCGATCACGATCAGCGACTGGACCTTTGGTGCTCCGGTCACCGAACCGGGCGGGAAGCTGGCGCGCAGCAGGTCTGAGTCCCTGACGCCGGTGCGCAACCGACCCTCGACGTTGGTGACCAGATGCCAAAGTCCGGGATGTGCCTCGGCGGTCGGACGCCGCGGCGCCTGAACCGAGCCGTATTCACAGACGCGACCGATGTCGTTGCGCATCAGGTCGACGATCATCACGTGCTCGGCCGCGTCCTTGGCCGACGCCTGCAGCTGCTCCAACGACAGCACCGCCCGGGCCGGATCGTTGGGCCGATGGGCGGTGCCCTTGATGGGGCCGCTGCGGACCTGGCGGCCTTTGCGGCGCAGGAAGAGCTCCGGTGAAAGCGAGACGACGCCGCCCTCAGGCGTGTCGAATGCCGCCGTGTACTGAGGGACCCGGCCCGACACCAGTGCGCTGCGCACCAGCGCCGTGGCCGGACCGTCGTACTCGGCCTCAAGCCTCAGGCAGATGTTGGCCTGGAAGATCTCACCGGCCGCGATGCGCTCGCGGCACTCGGCCACAGCGCGCAGATGGTGGTCGGCCACCTCGGGCGCCAGTCGCAATGGCGCCGGGGGTGGCGGCTCAGGAGTCGCCTCCCTGAAGCGCTGGTCAGCGATGCGCCGGCGCAGGTACTCGAGCCGCTCCTCGAGTTCGGCGCGGCGTTCGGGAGTGGCGAGCGCCTCAAACCACCAGAAGCCGTAAGCGTCACGATGGAGGACGTGGTCGTAGTAGGCGAGGTGGAAGTCGGGCAGCGGTACTGGCCGGGCGTCGGCGAGCGGCACCTGCTCGACGCGCGTGGCCAGCCGGTAGCCAAGCCAGCCGAACCAGCCGCCACCCACCGCACCGGCGGCCTGCCCGGCGTCCGCGGTCACCTGCGGCAGGTCATCCAGCAACGCGAACGGGTCGCGACCGCGGATCCGCGACGCGCAGCGGCTCGGAGGCGATGATCGTGCCTCCACCGGCCCAGATGCCGGTCAGGCAGCAGAGGCAGTGCTCGTCCTCCAGCGCCGCGAGCACCAGTTCCGGGGCGCAGGACCACGGCAGGCGCACGCGCCAGAGCTCAGCCGATGGCTGGGTCGATCTATTTGTGAGTGCCGGGCTCGTTAGAAGCACGTAACCGAATTATCGTTCCATGCGTGCCGATCAGAAAACCTCCTCGCTGGGCTGGCCTCGTCACTGCCGCGGCATCGGTGACGCTGGCCACGCTTGCGATCTACCCGTTGACGTCACTCGCGCTGACGGCCTCGCTGAGCGTCGTCTACCTGCCCGCGGTGCTCGTGATCGCAGCCTACTGGGGTCTGACCCTGGGACTGCTCACGTCGTTCGCAAGCGCAGCTGCCTTCAACTTCTTCCACCTTCCCCCACTTGGCAGGTTCACGATCGCCGACAGCCGCAACTGGGTGGCGCTGCTCGCGTTCGTCCTTGTTGCGGTGGTCGTGAGCACGATGGCCGAGCTGGCCCGCGGCCGCGCCGTCGAGGCCGAGCGGCGGCGGCGGGAGGCCGACCTGACGGCAACCCTCGCGCGCGAACTGCTCGCCGGCGAGCGCACCCAGGACGCGCTGCGTGCCACCGCGCGCCGGCTCGCCGAGGGTCTCGGTCTGGCATCCGCCTCGCTCGAGCTCGGCCAGGTCCCCGGCAACGAACGCCATCTGGCCATGCCGCTCAACGGTGCCGAGCGGCAGCCGCTCGCGACGCTGCTGATTCCGCGCGACATCCCGGCGGGGACGATGGAGCGGCTGCGCTCGCAGGTGGCACCGACCCTGGCAGCGCTGGTGGCCGTCGCGCTGCACCGCGACGCGATGCAGGCCGAGGCCGTCGAGACCGCGGCGCTGCGCCGCAGCGACGAGCTGAAGACGGCGCTGTTGCGCGCCGTCTCGCACGACCTGCGCACGCCGCTGACTGCGATCGTCACCGCCGGACATGCGCTCGGCTCGGAGTCGCTGACCGGAGAAGAGCGCGAGCAGCTCAGTGCCGCCGTGGTCGAAGAGGGCGAGCGGCTCTCCACGCTGATCGACAAGCTGTTCGATCTCTCTCGGTTGCAGGCAGGACGGCTCGAGCCTCGACGTGAGTCCGTCTCGATCGAGGAGGTGCTGCTGTCCGCCGAGGATGCGCTGCCAGCGGCCGCAGGGCACCTGAGGCTTGTCGTGGATCCGCAGACGCCGCCGCTGATGGCCGACGCGGCCCAGCTCGAGCGCGCGTTCGCGAACCTGATCGAGAATGCCCTGCGGTACTCCGGCGATCAGCAGGTGCGGGTCAGCGTCCGCCGGGTCGGGCCCCGCGTGGTGGTGCGCGTCACCGATCGCGGTCCCGGCATCCCTGAGGGCGAGCAGGACCGCGTGTTCGAGCCCTTCTATCGCGGCTCCGACGCGAACAGGAGCCCCGGGTCGGGATTGGGGCTCGCGATCGCCAAGGGCTTCGTCGAGGCGAACGGCGGCACGATCGCGGTTGAGTCGCTCCCTGGCCAGGGCACAAGCCTGGTGGTGAGTTTCCCGGTGGGCGAACCCAGGTCGCCGACCGGGGAAGATGCCGCGGTGACGGTGTGAGTGAGAAGCCGAGGGTGCTCGTCTGCGACGACGAGGCACAGATTCTCAGGGCACTGAGGGTGATCCTGCGTGACGCCGGCTTCGAGGCGGTTCCCGCCGACAACGGTGAGCAGGCGCTCGACCTCGCCGCCGTGCATACGCCCGATGCCGCGATCGTGGATCTGGTCCTGCCGGATATGGATGGTGTCGAGGTCTGCCGCCGTCTGCGCGAATGGAGCAAGATGCCGATCATCGTGCTCTCCGCAGTCGGCGAGGAGGACGTCAAGGTACGTGCGCTGGCGGCCGGGGCCGACGACTACGTCACCAAGCCGTTCAGCCCACGCGAGCTGATCGCCCGGCTCCAGGCCGTCCTGCGCCGCTCCGGCTCCGAGCCTGAGGATGCGGTGATCCGGGCTGACGGGTTGGAGGTAGACCTGGCCGCTCGCGTAGTACGCCGGGACGGCGACGAGGTGCATCTGACCCCGACTGAGTTCGACCTGTTGCGGGTGCTCGCCTCCAACCGCGGCCGGTTGGTCACCTACCGCGAGCTGCTGACGTCTGTCTGGGGGCCGGGGTACAGCGACGACGTGCAGGTGCTGCGCGGCCACGTCGCCAACCTGCGGCGCAAGATCGAGCCCCCCGACGGACCACCGCGCTACGTGAAGACGGATCCGCGCGTCGGATATCGATTCGCTGGCTGAAGGGTCTGCATAAACGCTGGCTGAAGTGTCTGCATAAAACCTGTATGGGCTACGGCCCGTTCTGCACGGATCGCGCACGGACGCGGATCGATCATCCAGAACATGGATGCTCTTTCTATCGCCCTCGGGATCGCGATGTTCGCGATCCTCTTCGGGCTGATCTACGCGATCGACCGGGTTTGACCATGGTCATCGCCACTATCAGCGGTGCCGACATCTTCGGACTTGTCGCATCAGTCCTCGTCTGCGCCTACCTGCTTTATGCGCTGTTGCGCGGGGAGAAGTTCTAAGTGACAGTCTCTGGCTGGGTCACGATCTTTGCCTTCGTCCTCATCCTGACGGCGTTGGCATTGCCGCTGGGGCGTTACATGGCGGCTGTCTACACGGGCGAGCGCACATTCCTCGACCCGGTCATGCGGCATCCGGAAAGGTTCCTGTATCGAATCTTCCACGTTGACGTAAGCCGCGGTCAGGACTGGAAGTCATACGCCAAGAGCCTGATCATCTTCTCGTTCGTCGGCTGGCTGGCGCTGTATTTCATTCTGCGCAGCCAGAATCTCTGGAGTTTCACCGGGCTCAATCCGATGGGCTTCCACTCGATGCCCTGGAACGTCAGCTTCAACACTGCCTCGTCGTTCCTCACCAACACCAACTGGCAGTACTACGCCGGTGAGGCGTCGCTGAGCTACTTCTCCCAGATGGTCGGCCTGACTGTCCAGAACTTCGCCTCAGCGGCCGTGGGCATCGTCGTCGCGGTGGCACTGATCCGCGGAATCGTTAAGCGCGTCGCCAATCAGGACGCCCCCGATGCGGGTCACCTCGGCAACTTCTGGCAGGACCTGGTCCGCACGATCCTCTACATCCTGCTGCCGATCTCCTTCGTCGTCGCGATCGTGTTGGTGTGGCAGGGCTCGATTCAGAACTTCTCGCACTACCTGAGCTTCACCGGGATCACCCACATCGGGCAGACGATCGCGATGGGGCCGGTCGCCTCGCAGGAGGCGATCAAGTTGCTCGGCACCAACGGTGGCGGCTTCTTCAACGTCAACTCGGCACACCCGTTCGAGAACCCGACGGGCTTCACGAACTTCGTCGAGATGCTGACCGTCCTGGTCATTCCGGCTGCACTGGTCTTCACGTACGGCCGCATGTCCGGCAACCGTCGGCAGGGTTACGCGATCTTCGGAACGATGATGATCATGTTCCTCGGTGCCGTGATCGTGTGCTACATCGCGGAGGCCCACGGCTCACCCGCGCAGCATGCAGCTGGGTTGCACACGGGTGTGATTGCCGGATCGTCCGGAGGTAACCTCGAGGGCAAGGAGCAGCGGTTCGGCATAGCCGGATCAGCCCTGTTCAACGTGGTCACCACAGTCACATCGTGCGGTGCGGTGAACAGTGCAATCGAATCCTTCACCGGTATCGGTGGCGCAGTTCCGTTCGCGAACCTGAGCGCCAGCGAGGTGATCTTCGGTGGTGTCGGCACGGGCCTCTACTCGATCCTGCTCTACGTACTGCTGGCGGTCTTCCTTGGTGGCCTGATGGTGGGTCGTACGCCCGAGTACATCGGCAAGAAGATCGAGGCCAGGGAGATCAAGCTGGTCGCCTTGGGGATCCTGATAACGCCGCTGGCGGCGCTGTTCTCGACAGCGTTAGCCACCGCGTCGAGCGCCGGTCGAGCTTCGATCGACACCGCGGTCACTGGCGCCGGTCCACAGGGCTTCAGTGAGACGTTCTACGCCTACCTGAGTCAGGCCAACAACAACGGCTCGGCGTTTGCGGGTTACACGGGCTACGACGGCACCTTCGGCAACGGTCGCCGGCTCGCACGGGATCACCTTCGCCGATCTGCTGGGCGGCTTCACGATGCTGTTCGCGCGGTACGCGCCGATCCTGTTCGCGCTCGCCGTCGCCGGCGCATTGGTGAAGAAACGGGTGAGCCCGGCTGGCCTCGGCACGATGCGAACCGACAACCCCACGTTCGTGGTGCTGCTGATCGGCGTGATCATCCTCGTCGGGGCGCTGACGTTCTTCCCCGCCCTGCTGCTCGGACCGATCGTCCAGGGCCTGACCGGACACCTCTACTAGGAGCTATCTGAGATGGCAATTCGCAAGGAATTCATCACGTCAATCATCGCGATGCTTGTGCTGCTCGTGTTCCTGGGGCTCGTGTACCCGCTGGTCGTGACCGGCGTCAGCCAGGTCGCGTTCCCGGGCAACGCGAATGGCCAGAAGGTGTACGTCGGCGGGAAGTTCGTCGGCTCGAAGATCATCGGCCAGAACTTTCAGACGCCGGTTTACAAGAACGGCAAGCCTGAGATGTCCGACGGCGAGCCGGTCACCACTCCGGACCCGCGTTACTTCCAGGGCCGGCCCTCGGGGACGGAGCCGGCTTACAACGCCGAGTTCTCGTCGTTCGCGAACTACGGACCGAACAGCAAGATCACGGAGAAGGCGATCGCCAGCAACATCGCTGCCTATATCCAGCTGAACGGCAAGTACTACCCAGGCGGGCTTACCGCGGCCAAGACCCCGGTCGATGCAGCTGACACCTCGGCGTCCGGCATCGATCCGGACATCTCGGTGGCCAATGCCCGGATCCAGGCCTACCGGATTGCCGCCGTGCGGCGCCTGCCGCTCGGGACCGTGCACGCCCTGATCTCCAAGTACACGGCAGGGCGCGGGCTCGGCTTCTCCGGTGAGCCGGGCGTCAACGTGCTTGAGCTGAACCTGGCGCTCAACCGCCTCTGATCTAAAGGACAGAAAGCCTCACATGAGCACAAGCAATCCCGCCGCTCCGGCCCCGATGGGACCGCCGGCCACCCACCAGCGCCAGGGGGTGTCGCTGTTCCGCGGCGACATCGTCAAGCGAGCGCTGATCGACAGCTTCATCAAGCTCGATCCGCGCGTCCAGGTGCGCAACCCGGTCATGTTCGTCGTCGAGCTCGGCGCCACGATCACGACGGTCACCTGGTTCATCCAGGTGTTCGGCGGCAAGGCGCTGGGCGGGAACGACCCAGCCTGGTACACGTTCACGATCTCGATCTGGCTGTGGCTGACGGTCGTATTCGCCAACATGGCCGAGGCCTTCGCCGAAGGGCGTGGCCGCGCCCAGGCCGACACGCTGCGGTCGATGCGCCAGCAGACCGTTGCGACGATGCAGGACGGCTCCACGCGCAAGGCCGAGGAGCTGACCCTGGGCGACCGTGTTGTCGTCATCGCCGGCGAGCTGATCCCCGGCGACGGCACCGTGATCGAGGGCATCGCCTCGGTCGACGAATCCGCCATCACCGGCGAGTCGGCGCCCGTGATCCGTGAGTCCGGTGGCGACCGCAGCGCGGTCACCGGCGGCACGCGGGTGCTATCGGACCGGATCGTCGTCGAGATCACGCAGGAGCCAGGGCACTCGTTCCTCGACCGCATGATCGCGCTGGTCGAGGGGGCCGCCCGACGCAAGACCCCGAACGAGATCGCCTTGAACATCCTGCTCGCGGGGTTGACGCTGATCTTCATGATCGTGGTCGCGACCCTACGTCCGTTCGGTCTGTTCGCACACACAACGATCTCGGAGACGACGCTGATCAGCCTGTTGGTCGCGTTGATCCCGACGACAATCGGGGCATTGCTCTCGGCGATCGGCATCGCCGGCATGGACCGGCTGGTCCGCCGCAACGTACTGGCACTGTCCGGCCGCGCCGTCGAGGCGTCCGGTGATGTCGACGTGCTGCTGCTCGACAAGACCGGCACGATCACGATCGGCAACCGGCTCGCGTCCGAATTCGTGCCTATGCCCGGCGTGTCCGAGGCGGAGCTGGCGGAGGTTGCGCAACTCGCCTCGCTGGCCGACGAGACCCCCGAGGGTCGTTCGATCGTGGTGCTCGCGAAGCAGTACGGCATCCGTGAGCACGACATGGCCAACCTTCATGCGGAGTTTGTGCCGTTCACCGCCCAAACGCGGATGAGCGGCGTCGACCTCGACGGGCAGCGGCTGCGCAAGGGCGCGGGTGATGCGGTCATCAGCATGGTGGAGGAGGAGGGTGGCCGCCCGCCGGCCGAGCTGCGCCCGGCCCTCGACCGCATCGCGGCGGAGGGCGGTACGCCGCTGGCGGTTGCCCGCGACAACCAGGTGTTGGGGGTGATCTACCTCAAGGACACCGTCAAGGAAGGGATGCGTCAGCGCTTCGATCAGCTCCGCGCGATGGGTATCCGCACAATCATGATCACCGGCGACAACCGGCTCACCGCCAAGAAGATCGCCGAGGAGGCGGGCGTCGACGACTTCCTCGCGGAGGCGACACCGGAGAAGAAGCTCGAGCTCATCAGGGAGCAGCAGGCCGCCGGACGCATGGTCGCGATGACCGGCGACGGCACCAACGACGCGCCCGCGCTCGCGCAGGCGGACGTCGGCGTGGCCATGAACACCGGCACCCAGGCAGCGCGTGAGGCTGGCAACATGGTCGACCTCGACTCCAACCCGACGAAGCTCATTGAGATCGTCGAGGTCGGCAAGCAGCTGCTGATCACCCGCGGTGCGCTGACGACGTTCAGCATCGCCAACGACGTCGCGAAGTACTTCGCGATCCTGCCGGCGATCTTCGTCTCGACCTACGCTGTGACCGCCGGCGGCAAGGGCCCGCTGCACGTTCTGAACATCATGAACCTCGGCGATCCCCACTCGGCGGTGATCTCGGCGATCATCTTCAACGCGCTCGTGATCCCGCTGCTGATTCCGATCTCGCTCAAGGGAGTCTCCTACCGGCCGATCGGCGCCAGCGCTCTGCTTCGACGCAACCTCTGGATCTACGGGCTCGGTGGACTGATCGCTCCGTTCATCGGGATCAAGCTGATCGACCTGATCGTCCACAACCTCTTGGGAGCGTGAGTCACGGCTGATCTCACGGATTTAGGCGAGTCCTCCTCGCCAACGGGGCGGCGGCCGCGAGGCCGCCTCCGCGTCGTCATCGGGATGGCCGCCGGCGTCGGCAAGACTTACCGGATGCTGCTCGAGGGACGCACCGAGAAGGAGACCGGACGCGATGTGGTGATCGGGGTGCTCGAGACGCACGGACGCGCCGAGACAGCTGCCCTGGCAGAGGGACTCGAGGCGGTCCCGCTGCGCACGGTCGAGTACCGCGGCACGGTGCTCGAGGAGATGAACCTGCCGGCGATTCTCGCGCGCAATCCAGAGGTCTGCCTGATCGACGAACTGGCACACACCAACGCGCCCGGGCTGGAGCACGCCAAACGCTACGAGGACGTCGAGGACGTGCTCGCCGCAGGTATCGACGTGCTCTCCACGGTCAACGTCCAGCATCTCGAGTCACTCAACGATCAGGTCGCGGAGCTGAGCGGCATCCGCGTGCGCGAGACGATCCCTGACGCGCTGCTCGGGCGCGCCGACGAGGTCGTAGTCGTCGACCTGACGCCGGAGGAGCTGCTCGAGCGGCTGCGTGCCGGCAAGATCTACCCGGCCGAACGTATCGACGCGGCGCTCAACAACTTCTTCCGGATCGAGAACCTCTCGGCGCTACGCGAGGTCGCGCTGCGACAGGTCGCGGAGGAGGTGGGGCAGCGGCGCTTCGCGGCAGCCACGAACGTCGGCTCGCGCGAGGAGTCGATGGCCGCCGACGCGCCGCAGGCAGTCAGCGAGCGCCTGCTGGCGCTGGTCGAGCCATACCCTGGCGCGCAACGGCTGGTGCGTCGTGCCTGGCGCTCAGCGCAGCGACTCGGCGCCGACCTCGACATGCTCTGGGTGCGGCCGCCCGGCACGCTCAGCGAGGATCAGGAGCGCTCGCTGACGTCACTGCGCCAGCTCGCGTCGTTGCTCGGCGCCCGACTGATCGTCGAGGAGTCAGACGCGATCCCCGAGGCAATCGCTTCGGTCGCGCGTCGTCAGCGCAGCACCTACATCCTGATGGGCCGCTCACGTACGCCACATGGGGTCGCGCGGCTGCGCACTCCCTTACCGCAACGCTTGATGGAACTGCTGCCTGGGGTCGACGTGCGAATCGTCGCCGACCGCGCGCAGCGACCCACGGAGGAACAGCAATGAATACAAACACCGCACCATCTCCCAACAGCAGCCAGTCCAAGCAGTCGGGCAGCCGAATCCTGCTGCCGTTCAGCAACCAGGCGATCTCACGCCGTGCCTTCGACGCGGCCATCCGGCTCGCGCAGGCCGAGGGCGCGACGCTGATGCCGGCGTTCCTCGCACGTGTGCCTCGGAACCTGCCGCTCGACTCGCCGCTCCCCGGGGCGTGCATGGTGGGGATGCCGCTGCTCGAGGCGATCGAGCAGCGGGCCACCGCGGAGGGCATCCCCGTTGACGCTCGCGTCAGTCGGGGACGCACCTACCGCGATGCCCTACAGCGGCTGCTGGCTCAGGAGCACTTCGATCGCGTGATCGTGTCAGCGACCGACAGTCCGCGAACCGGCCTAAGCGAGGAGGACCTCGCCTGGCTGCTCGGCAACGTCCCCGCCGAGGTCATCATCCTGCGCCCCGCCCCGGATGACTCGCGGAGCATCTCCGCCAGCACGCTCCACGGTCACTTCTGAGCGGACCGCGACGGTCGCGCTGCGTGAGCGCAGCAGCGCGACCGCGACCAGAACGCCGATCAGGATGCTGCCTATCCCTATTGCGTAGGCCAACCGGTAGCCGCTGAGCAGCGCTGGCGCGAGCGCGTGGTGGCTCGCCAGCAGCGAGTTGCTGTGGTTGGTCGCGAAGGTGCTGAGCACCGCCAGCCCAAGCGCCCCGGAGACCTGCTGTGAGACGTTGACGATCCCGGAGCCGAGGCCCGCATCCGCGCGCGGTACGTCCTCCATCGCGATCTGGAGCATCGGCATGAAGGCGTTGCCCACACCGAGGCCCATCAGGAAGAAGCCGATCAGCGAGCCGCGGGAAGTAATCGGTGTGGAGGCTGATGCCGTGCATCACGTAGAGACCGAGTGCGACCATCAGCAGGCCGCCGACCATCACCCGCATGGCGCCGAAACGGGCCACCAGCCGGCGCGTGACGCCCATCGAGAGCACCGCCACCGTGAGGGTCCACGGCATGAATGCCAGCCCGGTTTTGATCGCGTCGTAGTGGAGGATGTGCTCCAGGTAGAGGCTCCCGAGGAACCAGGTTCCGTACATGCCGGTGACCAGGAAACCGCGGGTCAGGCACGAGACGACCAAGCCGCGGAGCCTGAGGATTCGCAACGGCATGATCGGGTTCTCGATGCGCGCCTCGAGGGCGATGAAGGCGGCCAGCAGCGTGATGGCGATGGCTGCCCCGCCGACCACCTGGGTCGAGCCCCAGCCGTGCGTGGTCGCCTCGACGATCGCGTAAACGGCGATGCCGATGGCGAGCGTCACGAGCAGGGAGCCGAGCCAGTCGACCCCCTGCCGGATGCCGAGGCCACTGTCGTTGGGGATCAACGCGCGGCCCGCGAGCACGGCGATGATGCCGATCGGCAGGTTCACGAAGAAGATCCAGTGCCAGCTGAGCAGCTGGGTGAGCACGCCACCCGCCAGCAGTCCGAGCGAGCCGCCGGCCACGGCCGTGAATACATACGCGCTCATCGCACGGGCGCGGTCGGCCGGTTCGGGGAACTCGATCACGATGATCGCGAGGATCACCGAGGCCTGCAGCGCCGCGCCGATGCCTTGGATGAAGCGGGCGACGACCAGCATGGTGGAGCTGTCCGCCGCGCCGCAGAGCAGCGACGCGAGCGTGAACAGGGTCACACCGAAGAGGAACACGCGTTTGCGGCCGACGAGGTCGCCGAGCCGTCCGGCCAGCAGCAGGAAGCTGCCGAACGTGACGAGGAATGCGTTTATGACCCAGGTGAGGTTGCCCTGGGTGAAGTGGAGGTCACGCTGGATCGAGGGAAGCGCGACATTCACGATCGTCGTGTCGAGCACGATCATGAGCTGGGCCAAGCACACCACGACGAGTGCGAGCCATCTGCGTCTGTCAGTGGTCATAGAAATCCTGTGGTTCGAGGGTGAGACGGGCGTTTGGGCGCCCGGGGTCCTGTGGTTCTGTCCGCGCCCCTGCAGGCCCTTGAGAGGAGAGTGATGAAGTCGAAGTTCGGAGAGCATCAGAGGACTTGAAAGGGGCGCTAAACTGGAGGGTGCCTCCAGAAACAATAGCGGAGGTGCCCTCCGGTTACATATACGGAGGCCCCCTCCGGTTTGTCAAGGCAGTGGGGTGAAGATTTCGTGACCACAACCGACAGCACCGAGACGACTTCAGAGGCCACCACGGCCGAACCGCAGGCGCGCGCCATGCGCGCGGACGCCAAGCGCAACTACGACAAGGTCGTGGCGGCTGCGCGCGAGACGTTCGCCGAGAACGGTTCAGCAACGTCGCTCGAGGCCGTCGCCAGGCGTGCAGGGGTGGGGATCGGAACCCTGTACCGACACTTCCCGACGCGGCAGGCGCTGCTCGAAGCCGTCTACATCGGTGAGGTTCAGGAACTCTGCTCCGCCACTCAGGAGCTGCTCGCACTGCCACCGTGGGAGAGCTTCGTCGCCCTGTCCCACCGGCTCGTCACCTACCTCGCCACCAAGAAGGCGCTGGCGCACGAGCTGATGAACTACGTCGACCGCGAGGCCGCCTTCTTCAAGAGCTGCCGCGCCGACCTGTTCATCGCCGGCGAGCCGGTTCTGAGACGCGCACAGGAGGCCAAGGTCGTGCGCGCCGACACCAACTTCACGGAGATCATTCAGCTGGTCGGCGGGATCGCGAAGATCGAGGAGACCGCTCCCGGGCAGCGCGAGCACATCCTCGATATCGCGCTCGACGGACTGCGCTGTCGTGACTGATCACGCCGCTTCACGGCTCGCGGCCAGCGCGGTCAGCGCGAGCATCGCGGTCAGGTCCCGATGGACGCCGGGCTTGTCGCGCTTGAAGCGGCTGTCGGTAACGCGCAGGATGCGTTTACCGCTGGCCTGGAGCCAGGTGTCCTTACGCCGGTCGCGCTCGATGTCCTCGACGACCGTGTGGTACGGACGGCCGTCGAGTTCGAGCGCGAGCCCGGGCTCAGGCCAGTAGCAGTCGATCTCCCAGGGCCCGAGCCTGATGTTGCGCTGCGGGGGCGGGATCTCCGGGTGCTTCAGCAGCCAGCGGTCGAAGGCGCGCTCCAGGGCGGATTTTCGGTCGAGGTGGGGCAGGTACTCCTCGCAGGTTCTGTGGACGGTTAGCGTTCCGGCGTGGCGGGTGTGGCGCTTGAGGGTGCCGGCCAGATCGGGGATATCGAGCAGATTCCGTCTGACGGCCTTCTCGATCAGCTGGTGAAGCTCGTCCGTCGTCGCGCCAGCTGCAGCTACCTCGATCAGCAGTCGTGGGATCGAGCTGACGCGCAGGCCGTTGCGGGTGCGGATCTCAGAGAAATGCGGCGGCGTGCGGACGCTTCTCACCAGCAGCCCCGGTCGCCGGCGTGGGGTGGCTTTGGCCACGACGGTGACCTCGAGGCGCGGGAGGCTCACAGAGGCGAGCCCCCAACCCATGGCGGCCGCCTCGCCAGAGAGCCACGGCGCCCGCCCGGCTAACGCCAGGAGAGCGGCCTTCAGATACGCCTCGTCCTTAAGTGGCGCCCGGCCGTCGGCGTAAACGCCACGATGCAAGCGTCTGAGGTCCCCGTGGGCGACAAAGCCAAGGACCTCGTCGTATGTGAAGCCCAACCGCATAAGGCCACCGACAGTGGTCACGCCCTTGTTCTGACGCAGCGAGCGGGTCATCCGACGGTCACGGTCCACGCGCGGGAAGCGTTTTCCGGCCCCAGGACGGAAAACGCTTCCCCGATCCGGGGTGGGTGGCGGCTGCGAGGCGGGTGGCGGCTGCGAGGTGGGAGGCGGCTGCGGCGCGGGTGGCGGCTGCGAGGTGGGTGGCGGGTGCGGCGCGGGAGGCGGCTGCGGCGCGGGTGGCGGCTGCGAGGCGGGTGGCGGCTGCGAGGCGGGTGGCGGCTGCGGCGCGGGTGGCGGCTGCGGCGCGGGTGGCGGCTGCGAGGCGGGTGACGGCTGCGAGGTGGGTCGCGGCTGCGGGGCGGGCTCGACTGGCATCGGTCGAGCGTGTCAGCAGAACGGCCACCAAAACGCCCCACTCTGTGCCAATTCAGTCACAAACCCACGCGGTACGCTCCGGCAATCACCATGGAACAGACCGCAGCGCAACCCCTCGGCGAGCCGACGGACTTCACGGGAGCCGCACCACCAGAGCCGACCGAGCTTCGCGGTGACCACGTGATCCTGCGGCCGATCGACCCGGACCGAGACGCGGAGCCGCTGTACGCGATCTCGCACCCGCCCGCGGGTGATCCGACGATCTGGACCTACCTCTACGACGGCCCGTACCCCGATCTGGACTCCTTTCGAGAATCCCTCGAGGAACAAGAACAACGCCGCGACTATCTCTTCCTGACGGTCACTGACAGGGCGACCGGCAGACCGCTGGGCATCGTCTCCTACCTGTCGATCGTGCCCGAACACGGCGTCGTAGAGATCGGGAACATCTGGTTCGGCCCGGAGCTGAAGCGCACGCGCGCCGCAACCGAGGCGATCCTGCTGCTGGCGCGTCACGCCTTCGACGACCTCGGCTACCGCCGCCTCGAGTGGAAGTGCAATGCGCTGAACGAGCCGTCCCGGAGAGCCGCAATCCGCTTCGGCTTCCAGTTCGAGGGGGTCTTCCTCAACCACCGCGTGGTCAAGGGCCGCAACCGCGACACCGCCTGGTTCGCGATCACAGACCAGCGCTGGCCGCAGCTGCGCACCGCCTTCGAGCAGTGGCTGAGCCCGGAGAACTTCGACGCCAATGGCAACCAGCGCTCGCGTCTGAGCGACCTCACGACTGCCACCTGAGCAAACCGCAGTCGGCTGCGCTAAAGATGCCGCACGATGCGCCGACTTAACACGCAAGGGCGCGGCCAGGTCTGTAAAGCTTCGCCTCGCTGCCGATCACATCGTGTAGATGGGCACTGAAAAACCGCAAACAGGGGTTGACTACCAGGCGATCGTCGAGACCGTCCCGGCAATAGTGTTCGTTGCCGCGACCGGTCCCAACGGCGTATGGCATTACGTCAACGAGTGGATCGAACCGATCCTCGGGTTCACCGTCGAAGAGTGGACGGGCGACGAGAACCTCTGGTCGCGTCAGCTTCACCCCGAGGATCGCCAGCTCGCGCTCGACGACGAGGCCTCCGAGGTGATCGCCGCCGAGGCAGCCGCGGTGGCCGGGGACGAGTACCACTCGGGCACGTTCTATCTGGATTACCGCATGCTCCACAAGGACGGGCATGTGGTGTGGATCCGCGACAGCTCAGTGCTCGTCCGCACGCCCGACGGAACGCTTCTCTGGCACGGGATCATGCTGGACATCACCGACCAGAAGCTGATCGAGAAACAGCTCGAACGCCAATCCGCGGCGCAGGCTGCGGTTGCGCGGCTCGGTGAGCTCGCGCTCGGTGGCATGGAGATCACGGACCTGCTGCAGCAGGCCTGCCGCGTGACCACCAATGTGCTGGGTGTCGACGCCGCGGCCGCAAGCCAGGTCGGGGAGGACGGGCAATCGCTGGACGTGCGCGCCGATTACGGGTGGCCCGGACCAGATGCCAGACCCGAGCATCACGGGATCGATCCGCGCGGCCCAGGCGCCCAGGCCCTGCTGACCGGGAAGCCTCTGCTGATCCAGGACTTGGCCGCGCAGGCGAACTCGACTCCGAGTGTCTTGCTGACATCAGCGGGGATCAAGAGCGTCATCTCCGTGCGTATCGAGGGCCCGCTGCACCCGTGGGGTGTGTTCGGCGTGTTCTCCCGCCTGGCCAATGCCTTCAGCGAGCGCGACGTCAACTTCGTCGTCGCGGTCGCGAACATCCTGGCGGACGCGATCGAGCGCCAGGAAGCCGAGGACGCGATGGAGCACCGCGCGCTCCACGATCTCCTCACAAGCCTTCCGAATCGGAGCCTCTTCACCGATCGCCTGGAGCAGGCGCTCGAGCGCGTGCGCCGGCACCCTGGCTCGCTCGCGGCGATCCTGTTCATCGACGTGGACCACTTCAAGCAGGTCAACGACTCGCTCGGCCACCAGGCCGGCGACGACCTCCTGATCAACGTCGCCACCCGCCTACGCGAGGCGGTGCGCCCCACCGACACGGTCGCGCGCTTCGGCGGGGACGAGTTCGGCCTGCTGCTCGAGGAGATCGCGAGCGAGCGGGTCGCGATCGCGACGGCCGAGCGGATCGCCGCCAGCTTCGCGAAGCCGTTCGTGCTCGACTCGGGCTCCCAGTTCGTCACGGCCAGCATCGGCATCGCGCTGGCTGACGGCCATCAGGAGGCCGACGCCCTGTTGCGCGACGCGGACGCGGCGATGTACCGCGCAAAGCAACGCGGTCGCGCTCGTTACGACGTCTTCGACGACGACCTGCGGATGCGCGCGCTCGCGCGCGGGCGCACCGAGAACGAGCTGCGGCGCGCGCTCGATTTCCATGAGCTGCGCGTCGTGTATCAGCCCGTCGTCGATCTCCGCGACGAACACATCACGGGCGTCGAGGCGCTGGTGCGCTGGGATCACCCGCAACGCGGCCTGGTGATGCCCGCCGAGTTCATCGCGGTCGCCGAGGAGAGCGGGATGATCGAGCGGATCGGTCAGTGGGTCCTGGAAGAGGCGCTCCGCGAGGCCGCCCGCTGGGAGCAGGGACGGCCCGACGATGCGCCGCTCAGGGTGGGCGTCAACGTCTCCATGCAACAGCTGCAGAATCCGCGCTTCCCGGACAGCATCGCCGATGCGATCAAGATCTCGGGGATCGAGGCTCAGACGCTCGCGCTCGAGCTCGACGAGAGCGTGCTGCGCGACGAGGCCGAGCAGATGCGCAGCACGCTGCGCCTGCTCAAGCGGATCGGCGTGCGACTCGCCGTGCACGACTTCGGCACCGGCGACTCCTCCCTCCGGCAGCTCGCGGCACTGCCGATCGACACGATCAAGGTTGAGCGACGCTTCGTGGCCGCGCTCGGCACCGAGGACGCCACCAGCCCGATCGCCCAGGCGGTGATCGCAACCGGTAGCGCGCTCGGTCTGAGGGTGATCGGCGCGGGTGCGGAGAGCCGCGAGCAGGTCGAGCACCTGCGCAGGCTCGGTTGCACCGACGTGCAGGGCTTCCTCTACGCGGAGGCCCAGCCGCCGGCTCAGATCAGCGCAATGCTGGCCGCGGGGGGCGAGCTCAAGCGGACCGTGAAGTAGCTGCAATGCGCCGTGGCACTGGGTGGGCGGGCCCAATCCCGTGCCACCGCTATAGCGTGCACCGCTCCAGCGCGCCACCGCTATAGCGTCTCGGCCGCCATCTCCATCTGCGAGCTCCATGTGGCGTACATCTCGGCGTAGCGGCCGCCGCGCGCCACAAGGTCCTCATGCGAACCGGTCTCGATGATGCGACCGTCATCGACAACCACGATGCGATCCGCCTTCATGGCCGTCGTCAGCCGGTGCGCGATCAGCACGGCGGTGCGCGCCTCGAGCAGCACGTCCAGCGCCGCCTCGATCTTCGTCTCTGAGAGCAGGTCGAGGTTGGAGGTCGCCTCGTCGAGGACGAGCACGCGCGGCTGGGCGTGGAAGGCACGCGCCAGGGCGATCAACTGGCGCTCGCCCGAGGAGAGCGACTGTCCGCGCTCGTGCACGACCGTGTCGAGACCGTCGGGCATCCGCTCGACGACGTCCCGTAGGCCGACTGCATCCACCGCCACCCAGACCTCCGCGTCGGTCGCGTCCGGCCGCGCGAAGGCGATGTTGTAGCGCAGCGATCCGGCGAATAGGAACGGCTCCTGCGGCACGACGCCGAGCTGGCGTCGCAGCGAGTCGACGGTGACGTCGCGGAGGTCATGGCCGTCAAGCTTGACGCTGCCCTCGGTTGGGTCGTAGAAGCGCGTGATCAGCTTGGCGGCCGTGGATTTACCCGCGCCCGTCTGCCCGACGAAGGCCACTGTCTCGCCGGGAGCGATCCGCAGGTTGACGTCGCGCAACACCGGCTGATCGGGCAGGTAGCCGAAGCTCACGTGATCGAAGAGGATCTCGCCGGTGATCGGCGGCAGCACCGCGGCGCCCGGCTTCTGTGGGGTGCTCGGCTCCGTCCGGAAAAGTGTGCGCAGCTTGAGCACGGACGACTGCCCCTGCTGGAAGGTGTTGTATTGCTGGACGAGCAGCTGGATCGGCGCGAAGAAGCGGTTCAGGTACAGAAAGAACGCGATCAGCTGACCGTATGAGAGCTGGCCGTGCAGCACCATGTTGCCGCCGATCGCGAGCAGCGCTCCCTGGCTGAGGTAGCCGAGCATCTGTGTTCCCGGACCGTAGATCGCGTTGATCTGCGCGGTGTGGTTGTTTGCGTCGCGGTAGACCCCGACGACGTTGCGGTGTTGGACGACGTTCCAGCGCTGACGGTTGAAGGCTGCCACGGTCCGCACGCCATGCAGGCTCTCCGAGAGGTCGCCCAGCACCCCCGCGATCCCGTCCCGCACACGCTCGTAGCCACGCTGTGAGGCGCGCGTGAACCAGATCGTGCTCGCGATCAGGATCGGGATCACCAGGGCAAGCGTGATCAGCGTCAGCTCGACGTTCATCGTGAACAGGATCACCGCGATCACGACCATCGTCAGCGCCTGCCCGACCAGCTGTGCGAGCCCGTCCTGCAGCAGCTGCTGCAGGTTCTCGATGTCGCTGGTCATGCGGGTCATGATCACGCCCGCCTTTTCCTTGGTGTAGAAGTCGAGGCCCAGGCGCTGGAGCTGTGTGAAGACCTTGACGCGCAGGTCGTTCATCACGCGCGCAGCGAGGCGACCGCTGACCCGCGCCTGGGAGCGCTGCGCCAGCGCGCTGATCAAAATGGCCAGCAGGAAGAGGCCGGCGCAGGCCGCCACCACGCCCATGTCATCGGGATGCGGCGGCATGCCGTGGTCGATCGCGTACGAGATCAGCGCCGGACCGAGCTGATTGGAGACGCTGACGATGCAGACCAGAATCACGGCCATCACACCGAGGCGCCAGTGGCGGAAGATCAGCTGGCGAAGGTTCAGGTGCTTGCTGCGCTCGTCGGTGTTCACATAGCTGAACGGCGCGCTCGGTTCGGGGTACTCGGGCTCGCTCGTGAGCAGCTTGTCGACCCCTTCCTGAAGCTCGGGCGGGATCCCGGCGAACGGCAGTCCACCGCCCGGCGCCGCCGCCGAGCGCGCACCGCCACCGCCGCCGAACATCGGCGCGCCGCCACCGAATCCTCCGAAGCTCACAGCCGGTCCTCCCGCGCCGCCTCGGCACGCTGGCGCTCGCGCTCGATCCGCTGCTGTTCTTGCTCCTCGGCCTCCGCCTGTGCCAGCACCTCGACGTACAGCGTTGAGCTCTCCATGAGCTCAGCGTGGGTACCGTCGGCGACGATCCGGCCGCCGTCCAGCAGCACGACCCGGTCGGCGAGTCCGATCGTCGATAGGCGGTGCGCGACGATCAGCGTCGTGCGGCCGCGCATCAGGGTCTTCAGCGCATCGTGGATCTCCTGTTCGACCTGCACGTCCACAGCACTTGTGGCGTCGTCGAGCACCAGGATCGGCGGGTTCACCAGCAGTGCTCGTGCGATCGCGATGCGCTGACGCTGCCCCCCCGAGAGCGTGTAGCCGCGCTCACCCACGATCGCGTCGTAGCCGCCGGGGAGTTCCTCGATGAACCGCTCGGCACCGGCAGCGCGGGCCGCGGCTCGGATCTCTTCGATCGGCGCGTCGGGGCGGCCGTAGGCGATGTTGTCGCGGATCGAGACCGAGAACAGGAAGGGCTCATCGAGGACCACGCCGACCCGGAGGCGGAGACTCTCGACGGTGATGTCGCGCAGGTCGTGGCCATCGATCTTGACGGCACCGCCGGTGACGTCGTAGAAGCGCGAGAGCAGCCTGGCGACCGTGCTCTTGCCGCTGGCGGTGCGCCCGACCATCGCGACGGTCTCTCCCGGCTCCAGGTGCAGGTTGAAGTCGTCGAGCACGAGCGGGCCGCCGGGCGAGTAGGAGAAGTCAACGTCCTCGAACGAGACCTCGCCGCGGGGGTTCACGAGGTCGACGGCCAGCGGGCCGTCGACGACGCTCGGCTGTTCATCGAGCACCTCATAGATGCGACCCGCCGACGCTGCCGCGCGCTGGCCGAGCATGACCAGCATGCCGAGCATCTGGAAGGGCGCCTGGAGCATGACGATGTAGGCGCTGAACGCGAGGATCGCGCCGACGCCGAGCTTGCCGTGGATCACGAGGTAGCCCCCGAGCAGCAGGACCAGGGCCATGCCGACCTGCGGCAGGTTCTGGACGATCGGCGTGAAGCGCGCGCGCACATCGGCGTCCTGGATGTATGACCACTGCAGCTTGTCGGCGGCACGCTCGAGCGCGTGGAGCTCGCGCGGCTCGGCGACGAACGACTTGACCACGCGGACACCGTTGATGTTCTCGTCGACGATCGTTGCGACCTCCGCCAAACGCGACTGGATCAGCCATGAGACCGGGAATAGGCTGTGGCGCATCCGCAGGCCCATGAAGAACACGAACGGCAGCGTGCACATCGCCACGAAGGCGAGCGGGACGTTGATCGTGAGCATGTAGATGAACGCGACGACCGCAATCGAGCACTGGACGAGGATGTTCGGGCCGAAGGTCAAGTACATCTGTACGGAGCGGATGTCCGAGTTGGCGCGTGAGATCAGCTGGCCTGACTGGACGCGGTCGTAGAAGTCGAAGCTCATCCGGGTCAGGTGCGTGTAGATCATGTTGCGCAGGTCCGCTTCGATCCCGTAGGCAGTCCGCATCAGGAACAGTCGCGCCGCGTAGGAAGTCAGGCCGGCGGCGACAGCGAGCACCAAGACGATCCGCACGTAGTGGCTGAGCGGGGTCGTCTGCTGCTCCAACGAGTTGTTGACGGCGCTGTTCAGCAGGTTCGGGATCTGGACCTGCAGCAGCAGCGACACGAATGAGAGGCCGAGCGCCGAGAAGAGCGTCTTCTTGCGCGCCAGCACGATCGGCAGCGCGCGTCGCAGCCAGCTCTTGCTCTGATCGCCGTCGATCCAGGCGCGTGGCGGGTTGTAGCGGGAGGCGTTGCCCGTTGGCACGAGGCCGTCGGCGACGGCGCTCATCTGGGAATCTCCCCGAGCAGCTGGTTGATGCGCTCCATCCGCTGCTCGACGGCCTCGTCGGCCGCGGCGAGCAGAAGCCGGCCGGCATCGGTGAGCCCGACATCGATCCGGCGACGATCGTCGCGAGTGTGGTCACGGCGCACCAGCCCGCGTGCGACGAGCCCGTCGACGACGCCGGTCACGCTCGGGCGGCTCACGGCGAGCTTCTCAGCGAGCTTCGAGGACGCCTCACATCCATCGCCGAGGATTGCCAGCACGCGGTATTGGGGGAGCGTCAGGTCGACGGTGGTGACCGCAACCTCGATCTGCCGCGCGAGGCGCGCGATCGTGTGCCCCGGATGCGCGGGGACGAACGCGTGCGATGCGTCTGGTAGTTCGGTGGCCACATAGTTAGGGTAGCGAACCATTCCGTCGCGGACGGACGTTCTACGCCGTGCCGAGTTGGGTTCAGGGCTCGCGATACACGGTCGAGCATGGAGTTGACGCATGTCAGTGACACTCACCGCCGAGGAACAGCAAGCATCGCCACCGCTGCTCGTTTCGCGCCAGCCCGTGCTGGACGCAAGTGACCGTGTGGTGGGCTATCGCATTTCCTACTCGCTGGTCAGCGCCGGTGTGCCCGTAACACCGACGCCGCTGGAAACCACTGAGATCGTCGATGACGTCCTCGCCGTGATCGATCCCGACGAGCGTGTGCTCGGGCAACATGGCGCACCTGCCGCTGACGCGCGAGATGCTGGTGCGCCGAGAGATCCCGCCGGTGGACCCCACCCAGGTGCTGTTGCGGATCCGCTACGAGGATGCGACCGCGGAGCAACTCGCGCCCGCCATCGCGGACGCGGTGGGCCGCGGTTACAAGCTCGAGCTCGACCGGCTGCCCGGCCGCGGAGTCAACCTCGAGCTGCTGAGGCATTTCCACGCCGCGGCCATCGACCTCGGCGACTGGAGCCTCGAAGACGCCGCGGCAGTGCTCCCGCATCTTCGTTACCGCAGCACGCTCGCGCTGGCCACAGGCGTCAGCACCCATGAACAGCGCGAGGCCGCCAAGCGCGTCGGCTTCCAATGGTTCTCGGGCCCGTTCTTCTGCACGCCCAACATGCTCGGGGGCGCACCGATGTCGGTCGGAGATCTGCGGACGGTCGTCGAGCTGTGCCGGCTGCAGCACCGCGAGGTGGCGCTCGAGGAGCTGACCGCGGTCATCGAACAGGACCTCGGGCTTGGCGTGCGGTTGCTGAAGTACATGAACTCCGCCTACTTCGGCTTCGGCGGACGCGTGCGCTCGATCACCCAGGCCGCGACGATGCTCGGAACCCGCGGGCTTTCGCGCTGGGCGCTGATCGCCGCCGCCCTCGGCGACTCGAGCCCGATCTCGCGCGAGCTCGCGCTCACAGGCCTGACTCGCGCTCGCGCGTGCGAGCTGGTCGGCCTGGATTGCGACCCGTCGCTGGATCGCGATGAGCTCTTCACGATCGGCCTGCTCTCAACCGCCGACGCCGTCTTCCGCATGCCGATGCAACAGGTGGTCACCGAGCTGCCGCTGGACGATCGGGTGATCGCCGCGCTGCTCGATCGCACCGGGCCGAGCGGCGAGATCCTGACCTCGGTTATCTCCTACGAGAACGGGGAGTTCCTGGCGCCCAGCCTGAGCGCCCGCCTGATGGAGAATTCCGCCGCGTACCGCGAGAGCCTGGCCTGGGCTCGCCGCGCGGTCTACGGCATGTCCTGAGCCTGCGCCGAACTCGGCTTGGCTGGCTCAGCCGATGTCGACCAGACGGTTGAGGAGCGTGACCGCCTCACGCAGGGTCTCCTGCTCCTCGTGCGCGAACGCCCCGATCTCCTTCGCGAGCCAGCCCTCGCGGGCGGCGCGGTCGGCGTCGAGCGCCGAGCGGCCGCGCGTCGTGATCGCGATCTGCGTACGGCGCCCGTCGCTGGGGTCCGCGCGGCGTTCGATCAGACCGTCAGCCTCGAGGTCGCAGACCGTCTGACTCATCGATTGGGGGCGCACCGACTCGATCGCGGCCAGCTCGCCGATGCTGCGTGGGCCGTCGCGGTCGAGGTAGCCGAGCACCCCGGCCTGTGTGAGCGGGAAGCGATGTTCGCGCCGCAACCGGCGCAGCAGGCGGCCCAGCACGACCCGCAGCTCGGCGGGGAGCGTGTCCAGTTCGGGGTCGCGCGGCAGCGCCGCGTCGGTCAGTTGGGCATCCGTCTCCACGGGCTAAGGATAGGGCGCTTCAGCCGGCTCGGGGAGAAATATGAAGGTTACCTGTGAAATACTTGTCTGGTGCCGGCCTGGCTGAACTCGACCAAACACAGCGATGGACCGCTGCCGAGCAACTACAAATGGATCGCGCTGTCGAATACGACACTCGCGGTGCTGCTGGCGACGCTCGACGGATCGATCACGATCATCGCGATGCCGGACATCTTCCGCGGCATCAAGCTGAACCCGCTGCAATCGGGTAACAGCTTCTACCTGCTGTGGATGGTGCTCGGCTATCTGATCGTCTCGAGCGTGCTGATCGTCAGCCTCGGGCGACTCGGCGACATGTTCGGCCGGGTGCGCATCTACAACCTCGGATTCGTGGTCTACACGGTGGCGTCGCTGCTGCTCACGATCGACTGGATGACCGGTGCCGCCGGCGCCACCTACCTCGTGGTCCTGCGCCTCTTCCAGGGGGTGGGCGGCGCCTTCCTGCTCGCCAACTCGGCGGCGATCCTCACCGACGCGTTCCCGAGGAACCAGCGCGGTATGGCGCTCGGCATCAACAACATCGTCGGCGTCAGCGGCATGTTCATCGGTCTGGTCCTCGGCGGCCTGCTCGCTCCGATCAACTGGCGCCTGGTGTTCCTGATCTCGGTGCCCGTCGGCCTGTTCGGAACCGTCTGGGCCTACATGAAACTGCGTGAGCTGAGCCGTCCGCAGAGGGGCGCGAAGGTCGACTGGCCGGGCAACATCACCTTCGCCGTCGGCCTGATCCTGATCATGGTCTCGATCACCTACGGGATCCGGCCCTACGGCGACCATGCGATGGGCTGGACCAGCCCGCGCGTGCTCGCCCTCGCCGGCAGCGGCGTGCTCTTCCTGATCGCGTTCGCCGTGATCGAGCTGCGGACCAAGGATCCGATGTTCCGCCTGCCGCTGTTGCGCATCCGGGCGTTCAGCGCCGGCACGCTCTCGACCTTCCTGTCCTCGGTCGCCCGCGGCGGTCTGATGTTCATGCTGATCATCTGGCTGCAGGGCATCTGGCTGCCCGAGCACGGCGTCGATTTTGCCGACACGCCGCTGCGCGCCGGACTCTGCATGCTGCCGCTGACGGTCGGGATGCTCGTGGCCGGCCCGACCTCAGGCGTGCTGTCTGACCGTTACGGCGCCCGCGGCTTCGCGACCGGCGGGATGATCGCCACCGCGGCCACGTTCGTGTGGTTGTGGCTGCTGCCGATCAACTTCAGCTACGTGGAGTTCGCAGGCGTGCTGCTGTTGATGGGCATCTCGATGGGGCTGTTCGCGTCGCCGAACCGCGCGGCGGTGATGAACAGCCTGCCGCCGCGGGACCGCGGCGCCGGCGGAGCGATGAACCAGACCTTCCAGAACAGCGCCCAGGTGCTGTCGGTTGGCATCTTCTTCTCGCTGATGATCGCCGGGCTGGCGACGAACCTGCCCCACACGCTCACCGCAGGCCTATACGCGCACGGCGTTCCGCTCGCCAAGGCACAGCAGATCGGGCATGCGCCGCCGGTGTCGGTCCTGTTCGCCGCGTTCCTCGGCTACAACCCGGTCAAGAGCCTCGTGGGCACCCACGTCCTGGATCACCTCTCGGCACACAGCCAGGCGGCGCTCACCGGCCGCTCGTTCTTCCCGCAGCTGATCTCCTCACCCTTCCGCGACGGACTGCACACCGCCTTCACCTTCGCGATCATCGCCTGCCTGATCGCCGCCGTCGCCTCCGCGCTGCGCGGCGGGGTCTACCACCACGTTGACGCAGTGGAGGAGCAGGAGCCCGCTGACATCGCCGAGGGCGCCGTCGTGCATGCGCGTCGCGTATCCGCTTAAGCGCGGATAAGTCGCCCAGCTAAGAGGCGAATTTCGAGCTGGGGACGCGCGCAGTGGCCGCGGCAGGATCGGCGCTCGACTAGCACGGCCTTGAGCCGATGTTGCGAGTCGATTAGGTTCAGCGCAAATAAAGCGGGTTGGCAATACGCTTGCGCCAACTCTCTAACCCACGGAGGAGGACGCCACAGTGCGTAACCATCTGAAGCGAGCCACCTGGCCAGTGATCCTGGCTGTGGTCGGCATCGCAGCGATTGCGGCAGCCATTGCCACAAGCGCGAGCGCCAAAGCCACCACAAAGGCCAAGGCGGCAGCGAGCACCACCGTCACACTGTTTTCGGGCCCGGGCCCGCAGTCGCTCGATCCCGGCCTTGATTACACAACCCAGGGCTCTGAAATCAACTGGGAGGTCTACACCGGCCTCACCACCTACAAGCACGCCGGCGGTGTCGCCAGCACCGAGCTGCAGCCGGGCCTGGCTACTGCCCTGCCCGCCATCACCAACGGCGGCAAGACCTACACGGTCACCCTGCGCAAGGGCCTGAAGTACTCAAACGGCGACCCCGTCCAGGCGAGTGACTTCGCCTACTCGATGGAGCGCTCGCTCACGATTCCGTGGGGCGGCGCCTCGACCTTCGTGACCCCGTACCTCGTCGGCGCGGCCGCTTATGCGACTCACAAGGCCAAGTCGATCTCCGGTATCAGCGCCAACAACGCCACCGGCAAGATCGTCATCCACCTGACCAAGGCCTATGGCCCGTTCGCGAACGTGCTGGCGTTCCCGGCCTTCGGTTTCGTTGATCCGAAGACGGCCCCAATGCCGTTCAAGGTGCAGGCGAGCAGCCCGCCCGCCGGCGCTGGTCCCTACATGGTGAACAACATCAGCATCGGCAAGTCGTTCGATGTGGTTCCGAACCCGAACTGGGCGGGGACCATGGGAATCCCGAAGGCCACCGTCTCGTTCACGGAGCAGATCGACCCGAACGTCAACGCCAACGCGCTGTCTGTCCTGAAGAATCAGAGTCAGATCTTCGACTGGGCCGACACGATCCCGCCCGCCGACCTGTCGGCGGCGAAGGCGACCGGCCACGACAAGCTCGTGAACCTCGGCGGTTCGGTGTACTACTTCTTCCTGAACGCGTCGAAGCCACCGTTCAACAACCTGGAAGCGCGTCAGGCTGTTGTGACCGGCCTCAACCAGGACGCCTTCTCGCGTCTGGGCTCCGGCACGCTGCAGCCCGGCTGCTTCTTCCTGCCACCGGGTATCGCCGGCCACGGAGTCGGCAAGTGCCCGCTGACCAACCCGGCCACCGGCAACATGAAGAAGGCGAAGCAACTCCTGGCCAAGTCCGGCCAGGCGAACACGCCAATCGTCGTTTACGGCGAGGAGCGCTCACCGCGCCTGCAGTGGGAAGAGGAGTACGTCCAGGAGCTGAAGCAGATCGGCTTCAAGAAGGTGACGCTCAAGGAGGTCGCGGACTCGAACTACTTCACCACTATCGGTGAGGCGAAGAAGCGTCGATCCCCAGACCGGCTTCGCCGACTGGAACGAGGACTTCCCGAACCCGGTCGACTTCTACGGAGTTCTGCTCAACGGCAAGTCGATCACGCCGACGGACAACGAGAACTTCGGCCAGACCAACGACAAGTACATCAACCAGCAGATCCAGAAGCTCGGCACCACGCCGACTACTCAGATCAGCAAGGTCGTCGGTCAGTGGCAGAAGCTCGAGCAGTACGTCGCCAAGAACGCGTACGCCGCAGTGTTCGGCTACCAGTCGTTCCCGTTCTTCACGTCGAAGAACATCAGCGTGAAGTACACCAACGACATCTACGGTTGGGACCTCCTCGGGATCCAGGTCCACTAAGGACCAGTTCCTAAAGGAAGATCGCAGTACCTAAGAGACGGGACAGGCAGTAGCCTGTCCCGTCTCAACTTTTTCGCGATGTCCTATTCCGGAAGTGACATAACGAGCGACCTCTCCTCTGTCGCCCTGGCGGAGGAGCAGGAGGTCAGCGGCAACCTGCCGCCTGGAATCAGCCCGTCACGCCTCGCCATGCGCCGACTGTGGCGCAACAAGGTGTCGCTGTTGTTCGGCGGCGTCTTCATCGTGATCGTGATCCTGTGCCTGCTGGCTCCTGTCTACTCGCAGGACGTCGCTCACATCGGTCCGAACTACGGCAACATCACCGGCCAGATCCGGGTCGGAGGAAAGCTCGAGTACGTCGTGAGTCTCCAGGGCATTCCGATCGGGCCGACCTGGCAGATCAGCCACTACTTCCTGGGCGCTGATTCAAACGGGCGCGACGTCGCCGTCCGGCTGCTCTACGGGGGACGCAGTTCGCTGTATATCGGCTTCGTTGCCATGCTCATCACGATGGTGTTCGGCGGCATCCTCGGAGTCATGGCTGGTTACTTCCGCGGGCCGATCGACGGGGTCATCAGCCGAATCAATGACCTTGTCTGGTCGTATCCGGCGGTGCTGCTGGGCATCACGCTCGGCACGGTGCTCAACGTCCGCGGGCTCGGCCCGTTTCACTCGACCACGCTGCTGACCACAGCGCTTGTGGTCGGCTTCGTCTACATCCCGTATGTGGTACGCCCGATCCGCGCACAGGTGCTGACGCTGCGCGAACGCGAGTTCGTCGACGCCGCCCGTCAACAGGGGCTCGGCAACCTGCGGATCATGTTCAATGAGATCCTGCCGAACGTCGCTTCGACGATCATCATCTTCATCCCGTTGATGCTCGCCAACGCAATCCTGCTCGAGGCGGCGCTGAGCTACCTCGGCGCGGGCGTGCAGCCCCCCAATTCAACCTGGGGAACCATGATCCAGGCCGGGCTCGTCGATTTCCCGGGAGCGTTCCACACCGTACTCGCGCCCGGCATCATGCTGGTGCTCACAGTGATGTCGGTGAACATCTTCGGTGATGGCCTGCGCGATGCACTGGATCCGCGCTCGAAGGCGGCCATCTGATGGCTCGCTTCGTAACCCGCCGCGTGATCACGATGTTCTTCATGCTGTTCGCGATCTCTCTGGTCACGTTCCTGCTGTTCATCGTCGCGTTGCCGGGCGGCAACCCCGCCGCGATGATCGCCGGACGTCTGGCGACGCCGGCCGAGGTTCACCTGATCGCCGTCCGTTACGGGTTCAACCAGCCGATCTATGTCCAGTACATCCACACGATGGGGAACATCTTCAGCGGCCAGGCATTCTCCTACCAGCAGGGCTTCAACGTGATTCAGCAGATCGCCTCCGACCTGCCGCCGACGCTGTCGCTCGCGATCGGCGCCGGGATCATCTGGCTGCTCAGCTCGATCGCGCTTGGGACCCTTGCGGCGATCCGCTCGGGCAAGTACACCGACCGCGTATTGACCGTGCTCTCGATGGTCGGCGTTTCCCTGCCGCCGTTCGTCCTCGGCTACGCGCTGATCATCTACGTGGGCTACAAGGCCGGCCTGATCCCACTCGGCAACTATGTCCCGATCCAGGACAATCCCGCCCAGTGGCTGTGGCATATGCTGGCGCCGTGGTTCACCCTGTCGGTGCTGTTCATCGGGTTCTATTCGCGGGTGCTGCGCGGCTCGATCCTCGACGCGATGGGCGAGGACTACGTACGCACCGCGCGGGCCAAGGGGCTTTCGGAGCGGAAGGTGCTCTTGAAGCACGTCCTGCGCATGAGCCTGCTTCCGATCATCTCGTTGTGGGGTTTGGACATCGCGCAGGTGATCGGAGGTGGAGCGATCCTCACCGAGACCGTTTTCAACCTGCACGGCGTCGGCCAGCTCGCGGCCGAGTCGATCGGCAATTTCGACACGATCACGCTGCTCTGCATCGTGATGCTCACGGCGATCTGCGTCGTGGTCGTGGGCGCGCTGGTCGACATCCTCTATGCCGTCCTGGACCCCAGGATCAGGCTCTGATGAGCGACCCGCTGCTCGCCATCGACGACCTCAAGGTCGGCTTCGCGACCGACGAGGGCCTCGTGCAGGCCGTCGATGGCGTCTCGTTCACGGTCAACCGCGGTGAGGTCGTCGCCGTGGTCGGTGAGTCCGGCTCGGGCAAGTCCGTTACCGGCATGACGCTGATGGGCTTGACGCGCGGTCCCAATGCCCGCATCGGCGGCAGCGCGAAGCTCGACGGCCTGGAGCTCCTGACCGCTACGAACGAGGAACTGCGCAAGATCCGCGGCAATGACATTGCGATGATCTTCCAGGATCCGATCAGCTCGTTGAACCCCGTCTACAAGGTCGGATGGCAGATCGTCGAGCAGATCCGGACCCACAACCCGCAGGTCAGCAAGGCCGATGCGATGGCCCAGGCCGTCACACTGATGGAGCGCGTGGGCGTCCCACGCGCCGCCGAGCGACTGCGTTCCTACCCCCACGAGTTCTCAGGGGGCATGCGCCAGCGCGTGATGATCGCAATGGCGCTCTCGTGCTCGCCGAAGCTGCTGATCGCTGATGAGCCGACCACGGCGCTGGACGTCACGATCCAGGCACAGATCCTCGACGAGCTGCGCCATCTGCGCGAGGAGACCAACGCGGGCATCATCCTTGTCACACACGACCTCGCGGTGGTTGCGGACGTCGCCGACCGCGTCGTGGTCATGTACTCGGGCCGAGTGGTCGAGCAGGGCACGCTCGACGAGCTCTTCTACGACCCCCAGCACCCCTACACCTGGGGCCTGCTCGGCTCGATCCCGCGGATCGACCGCGACCGCGGGAACCGGTTGCCGGCGATCGCCGGATCCCCGCCCTCCCTGCTGGCGCCCCCCACCGGCTGTCACTTCAAGCCACGTTGCCCGCACGCCTTCCACCAATGCGATCAGGTGCCGTTGCTGGAGTCGCGAATTCCCGAGGCGCCCGGGCACGCCGACCGCTGCTGGCTGAGCGTCGAGGCCAAGCGTGAGCTGCGAGTGGTCGATGGCCAGATCGGGCTCGCCGCACCGGTGGCCACCGTATGATCGAGGAGCAGGACACGCTGGGCGGCGGCCGCGACGCCAGCTCGACCCCGCTGATGGAAGTGGAGCACCTACGGGTCCTGTTCCCGGTCAGGGCGGGACTGATCATCGACCGCACCGTGGCACATGTGCACGCGGTCGACGATGTGTCCTTCTCCATCGCCGAGGGTGAGACGCTGGGTGTGGTCGGTGAGTCCGGCTGTGGCAAGACGACGCTGATCCGCACGCTCGTACGGCTGGTCAACTCGACGGGCGGGCAGATCAAGTTCCGGGACCAGGACATCACCAAGGCTTCGCGTCGATCGATGCGGCCGATCCGGAGCGAGATGCAGATGGTGTTCCAGGATCCGCAGGCCTCGCTGAACCCGCGCAAACGCATCAGCCAGATCCTGGCGACCCCGCTGAAGCTCCGCGGCGTCCCAGGTTCGGAGGTCGAATCGGAGAGCCGCAAGCTGCTGGAGCGCGTCGGTATGCGCCCCGAGCATCTGAGCCGCTATCCGCATGAGTTCTCGGGCGGACAGCGCCAGCGGATCGGGATCGCGCGCGCGCTTGCGATGAACCCCAAGCTGATCCTGCTGGACGAGCCCGTTTCGGCGCTGGATGTTTCGATCCAGGCACAGGTGATCAACCTGCTCGACGAACTACAGGACGATCTGGGGCTGAGCTACGTGTTCGTCGCACACGACCTGAGCGTCGTGCGCCACGTCTCGGACCGAATCGCGGTGATGTATCTCGGCAAGGTGATGGAGCTCTCGCCCGCCGAGGAGCTTTACACGAAGCCGATCCACCCATACAGCACGGCGCTGCTCGCGGCGATCCCGATCCCGGATCCGAAACAGAACCGGGATCGCACCCGCACAAAGGTGACCGGCGAGGTCCCAAGCCCGATCGATCCGCCAAAGGGCTGCCGCTTTGCCGGCCGCTGCCCCCGCGCCACCGATGTTTGCCGTCAGATCGAGCCGCAGCTGACCGAGTACGCGGGAGGTCACCTCGCCGCCTGCCACAACCCGCAGTACGTGACCGCCGACGAGATCGCGGAGGCCACGCGCTCCCCGCTGAGCCCGCTGAGCTCCGGCGATCAGCTGCCGACGTACACGGCGTAGGGAGCGCCGGCATTGCGATACCCGGGAGAGTGGGAGCCGCACGAGCGGACGATCATGGGCTGGCCCTGCCGCGAGTCGCTGTGGGGACCGACCCTCGAGCAGGCGCGCGCGGACTACGCCTACGTGGCCAACGCGATCGCCGACTTCGAGGATGTGACGATGATCGCCGGCTCGGCTGACGACGCCAGCGCGGCACGTGCCGCCTGCACGGGCCGTGTGCAGATCGTCGAGCTGCCGATCGACGACTCGTGGCTTCGTGACAGCGGTCCGATCTACGTCGTCGACGATGCGGGCGGACGCGTTGCGGTGCACTTTGGCTTCAACGCCTGGGGCGAGAAGTTCCCGCCCTGGGACAAGGATGCGGAGATCGGCGGACTGATCGCCCGGGAACTGGGCGACGAGGTGCGAAAGGCGCCGATGGTGCTCGAAGGTGGCTCCGTGATCAGCGACGGCGCCGGCACGATCGTCACGACCGAGCAGTGTCTGCTCTCCGCGAATCGAAACCCGACACTCTCACAGGGCGCGATCGAGGAGCTGCTGGCCGAGTATCTCGGGGCTGAGCGCATCGTCTGGCTCGGGCAGGGCCTGGTCGAGGACCGCGACACCGATGGGCACGTCGACCTGATCGCCGCCATCACCCCCGACCGCCGGGCGCTGGTCCAAACGGTGCCGGCGGGGAACCCGAATCACGAGAACTGCGCCGAGAACGTCCAGCGTCTGGATGAGGCCGGTATCGAGACGATCGAGGTTCCCCATCTTCCGTACCGGCAGGTGGCCGGCGAGCAGATCGCGGTCGGCTATCTCAACCTCTACATCTGCAATGGCGCGGTGATCGTGCCCACCGCCTTGGACGAGTTCGACGACGAGGCGATGGCGATCATCGCCGACGCCTTCCCGGCACACTCGGTCGTGCCGGTACCGGGCGCGACGATCGCCTACGGTGGTGGCGGACCGCACTGCATCACACAGCAGGTGCCGGCGATCTGAGGAGGTACGAGCTTCATGAGTGACTACGTGTTGAAGGTGAACGATCGCGTCCCGGACTCGCCGGCGCGGACGCGACCACCGGAGCGGATGCCGCTGCGTCTGGGGCTCGTACAGCAACGTTGGCACCCCGAAGCGGCTGTGCTCGAGCAGATGCTGACAGAGGGCATCGTTATGGCCGCCGAGCACGGCGCCCGCATCGTCTGCCTACAGGAGCTGACGCTTTCCCCCTACTTTGCGATCACGTCCGATGGCGCCGAGGCGCTCGGGGTCGCCCCGGAGCCGCTCGAGGATGGTCAGACGGTCACCTTCGCGCGCAGGGCTGCCGCCGAGTCAGGCGCCTACGTGCACGCATCGCTGTACGAACAGGCCGACCGCGGAGACGGGCTCGGCTTCAACACCGCGATCCTCGTCTCCCCCGATGGCACGCTGATGCAGCGCACCCGCAAACTGCACATCCCGATCACCGCCGGCTACTACGAGGACAAGTACTTCCGCCAGGGCCCAGCGGGCGGCGAAGGCGATCCGTTCCCGGTCGTGCGCTTGAAATATGTCGATGATGACGCTGGTTCCTTTGCCACCGGTCCGCTGACCGGTGGCAGAGCTGAGACCGCGCAGCTTGGACTGCCCACCTGCTGGGATCAATGGTTCCCGGAGCTCGCCCGCGCCTATTCGCTGGCGGGAGCCGACGTGCTGATCTATCCGACGGCGATCGGCTCGGAGCCTGATCATCCGGACTTCGACACCGAGCCGCTGTGGCAGCAGGTGATCGTTGGGAACGGCATCGCCAACAGCACGTTCATGGTTGCGGTCAACCGCTTCGGGGTCGAGGGCCCGCTGACCTTCTACGGATCGAGCTTCATCTCAGACCCCTACGGCCGCATCCTCGTGCAGGCACCGCGGGACCGTCCCGCGGTGCTCGTCGCCGACCTCGACCTGGATCAGCGCCGCGACTGGCTCGAGCTCTTCCCGTTCCTGAGCACGCGCCGGCCCGACGCGTACGGGGCGCTCACCGCCGCGGCAGGGTCAGCTCTCGACGAAGTAGCTGCCGCTTCCCTGGCCGGAGGAGAAGTACCGGCTGGTGATCGTCTTCTTGCGGGTGAAGAACTCGACGCCGTCGGTTCCATGAGCGTGCAGGTCTCCTAGGAAGCTGTCCTTCCAGCCGCTGAACGGGAAGAACGCAACCGGCGCCGCGACGCCGATGTTGACGCCGACCATGCCCGCCTCCACCTCGTGCCGGTACCGGCGAACCGAGGCCCCCGACTCAGTGAAGATCGAGGTCCCATTGCCGAAGCGGCTCGAATTGACGATCTCGATCGCCTCATCCAGCGACTCGGCGTGGATCAGCGTCAGGACAGGTCCAAAGACCTCCTCCTGGGCGATCTCCATCTCGGGCGTTGCACCGTCGATGAGGGTCGGGCCGAGGAAGGCGCCGTCAGGGTTCACGCCGCCGACGCCGCGGCCGTCGAGGACGATGCGAGCACCGTCCGCAACCGCGCGCTCGACGTAGCCGGCGATCCGGTCGCGCGACTCGCAGGAGATAACCGGTCCGAGCTCCACCTGCTCGTCGTTGCCGTCACCGACGCGCAATGACTGGGCCGCCCGCGTGAGTGGCTCGAGCAGCTGACCGTGAGCATCGCCGACGGTGACGACCACAGAGCCGGCCATGCAGCGCTGGCCGGCCGCGCCGAACGCGGAGGCGATGATCCCCTCGACCGTCTTGTCGATCACGGCATCCGGCATCACGACCATGTGATTCTTGGCGCCACCAAGCGCCTGTACGCGCTTACCCGTTTGGGCTGCACGTTCATAGACCAGCTTCGCAACGGGCGCGGAACCGACGAATGAGATCGCGTCGATATCCGGGTGCTCGAGCATGCCCTCGACCACCTCGCGTCCGCCGTTGACGAGGTTCACGACGCCTGCGGGAAGGCCCAGCGCGTCCAGCTCCTCGAACGTGATCTGCTGCGTCATCGGAACCTGCTCGGAGGGCTTCAACACAAATGTGTTCCCGCATGCGATCGCAAACGGCAGAAACCAGAACGGCACCATCGCGGGAAAGTTGAACGGCACGATCGCGGCGCATACGCCGACCGGCTGACGAACGGTCTCGGCGTCGATATTGCGGGAAACATCCTCGAGGATCCGCCCCTGCATGGTGGTCGGCACGGCACAGGCAGCCTCGACCATCTCGATCATGCGGGCGACCTCGGCACGGGCATCGCCGATCGTCTTGCCCATCTCGGCCGTGACCGAGCGGGCCAGCTCCTCGCTGCGGGCGTTCAGACGTTCACGCAGCTCGAACAGCTTGCGTGCCCGTGCGATCACCGACACCGCCCGCCACTCCGGTAGCGCCGCCCGGGCGGCCGCGACAGCCGCATCGAGATCAGCCCGACCAGACAGCGGTACGCGGGCGAGCGCGGCCCCGGTGGCGGGGTTGATGACATCCAGCTCGCCCGTGGCAGCCCCAGCTGCCACCCAGCTCCCGGCGATGTAGTTGTCAAGCAGTCGTGTTGCGGTCGCAGTCATGTCTTGATGGTCCTCCGCAGTCCCTTCGATGACGCTTCAGGAGCTCGTACCGGTCTCTTATTTACCGGAACAACGATCGTCATATGAAGAAACGCCTGTTGGTCTCAGTGATCCCGGCGATCGCGTGTCTCGCGTTCGCCGCGCCCGCTCTTGCCGCAACCCAGGAGGGTGCCAGCGAGAACTGGGCGGGCTATGTAGTGAACTCAAATGATGACAGTGGCTTCTCTGCCGTTTCTGGCCAATGGACGGAGCCGCGTGTCGACTGTACGGCCAACTCACAGCCGACCTACTCCGCCTACTGGGTGGGGCTGGGCGGCGGCGGCCAGCAGTCGAGCGCGCTGGAGCAAATCGGTACCCAGGGCGACTGCAGCACGAGCGGCACGGCCACGTACTACGCGTGGTACGAGCTCGTGCCATCAGCGCCGGTGAAGCTCTCCCTGGCGATTCACCCGGGAGACAGCATCTGGGCGAGAACCGCGGTCAACGGTGATCAGGTGAGCCTGTTCATTACCGATCAGACCACGCACCAGACCTGGAGCAAGACGTTGACGATGACGTCCGCGACTCCCGATACGAGCACGGCCGAGTGGGTGGCGGAGGCACCATCGGAGTGCGCCGGCGGGGCGACGAGCGATTGCACGCCGCTCACATTGGCGAATTTCGGTACGGCGACCTTCCGCGATGCCCACACCACCTCCAACGGTCACGTCGGATCGATCAGTGATTCCCGCTGGACGGCCGAGGCGATCGAGCTGCAGCCCTCCTCGAGCAGTCTGTTCGGGGGCGGCCCCGGCGGCTACTTCCAGGGTGGCTACGGCGGCTACTCGGCCGACAGCAGCTATGACACGACCGACAGTGGCGCCGCCCCGACGTCGCTGAGCAATGGAGGCACGGAGTTCAGCGTCAAATACGGCGGTTCGCTTGCGGCGCAGTCCTCAAGCTCGACCGGCCAGGGCGGGACGAACCCGTACGGGTACGGCTCTGGTGATGGATACGGCTACGGCTCGAGTGGTGGCTACTGGCTCGAGTGGTGGCTACGGCTACGGGTACTCGGACGGTGGCTACGGCGGCGGCTACGGGTACTCCGGTGATGGCTATGGCGGCTACGGCAGCAATGGATATGGCTACGGTTCCGGCGGCTACGGCGGCTGGGGATACTGACAAAGAGAGCTGGCAGTGGGGTGCGCCCGCGGGCGCGCCCCACTGCCGTCAGTAACGCCTGCAGCTACTTGCAGTTCGCGACTGCCCAGGCCTCGATGGCGTTGGAGGCGGACTTAAGCTTCGCCTGGCTGAACACCTTCGTCGCTTGCTCGAGCGCGGTGATCTGAGACGCGCTCGGGACGGTTCCAAACGTGTAGTGCGCTTTCGAGAGCGCGCTGGCAAACGCGGTGAACGCGCTCGCAATCGCCTCGATGTCAGGACGGATCGCAGACGGAGCCGCGTTGGCCAGGTTCTGGTAGGCCTTCACCGCTGCATTGAGATTGAACTTGCCACCGCTGCTCGCGGATGACATCGCCTTGGCGAACTGCTCGCCGACGCCGCTCAGGTTGGTGCAGTTGGACACGCTCGCGAACGTCGGCTTGCTCGTCGACGAGCTCGACGCCGCGCCCGTGTTCGTCGCCGCGTTCGTGTTTGCGCTCGCGCTGGTCGATACCTTCGGCTGCGAGCTGCTCGACTTGTGTGAGGTCGATGCCTTGGTGGTCGTCGTCGGTGTACTCGATCCGCCACACGCGGCGACAAGCACAGCTACTACTACGGCCATCAGTGGCAGTAGTCGGAATCGCATTCCAGCCCCCTATTCATAAGGCCCCCCGGCCCGTGGATTGATGCCTCAGTACTACTGAGCGCGCCCGAGCCTATCTGATACGTAAGTCGGCGCCTAGTCGGTTCGCGGGGACGCGGATCACGCAACCTCGCGCGCGGCGAGCGGGTCGCGCGCGAGCGCCCAGCGGTATCCGTCGGCAAGCCGCCCGAGTGCGGCCTCCCAGGTGCGCGTGCGAACGGCCTGGAGTGCGGCACGGCGCAGGCGCTCGGCAAGCAGCTGACCCTCGGCGATCTGGTGTACGGCGGTTGCCAGCGCCTGCGGATCGGCCGCGACGAGCAGTCCTGTCTCGCCGTCCTCGATCAGGCTCGTGGGACCGCCCTCGGCGACCGCCACCACCGGGAGCCCGCTGGCCTGGGCCTCGAGCACGACCTGCCCGAACGTGTCCGTTCGGCTTGCGAAGAGGAACACATCCGCGCTGGCGTAGACGCGTGCCAGATCAGCACCGTATTGCCAGCCCAGGAAGGTGGCCCGGTCCCCGAGGCGCTCCTTCAGCGCGTCCTCCTCAGGGCCACCGCCGGCGAGCACCAGATGCAGTCGCGGATCACGGGCTCGAGCCGCCTCAAAGGCGTCGGCCAGCAGCTCCACGCCCTTCTCCTTGGTCATCCGGCCCGCGTACAGCACGTTGATCTCGCCTGGCAGCAGCGCCTGGCCGCGCAGCGCCGGGTCGAACCGCGAGAGATCCACCCCACGGTCCCAACGACCGATCGTGCTTGGCTCGACGCCGATCTTCTCGAGCCGCGCGTCGCTGGCGAAGCTCGGGGAGAGCACCACGTCGCAGGCCCCGTAGAACTTGCCGAGCGCGTAGTCGGCGAGCATCTCAAGGTGGCCGTAGCCGGAGCGCAGTGCAGCGTACGCCGCCAGCTCGGTGTGGTAGCTGCCCACGAGCGGGAGCTCCAGCAGCTTCGCGATGCCCCACGCGGCGACTCCCGCCGGGCCGGGGCTGCAAACGTGCACCAGGTCATAGCGGCCCTCGGATATCACCTCGGTGATCGAGGTGATGCTGGGCACGCCAACCTTCAGGCCCGCGTAGAAGGGCACGTCGACCTCCGCCACTGCGCTGAGCCGGCGGTCCACGTCAGCATCTGTGCCGATCACCTCGACCTCGAATCCCGGCACGCCCAGGTCGCGGACCTGCTGGATCGCATGGGCCACGCCGTGAGTTGACCCGAGTCCGTCCGCGACCAGGGCCACGCGCGGCCGGTCTCCGTCGGTGCGCGTCAGCTTGAGCTTCTCACGCCCGAGGAAGGCGGTGGCCGCGGCGTACGGCACCGCAGGGATGCATGCGTCGAAGAGCTCCGAGGCCACGCGTCCGAACTCCGGGAGCCGGCCGTCCTGGATGACGGCCATGGTGTCGTGCACCACGCGCGCGAGCTCGCGTTCGTGGATCCGGCGGGCTCGCCGGTAGAGGTCCTCATGACCGATGTCGCCCTGCTGCAGGTCCGCGATCAGCTTGCGCTCGTCGACCTCGAGGTTCATGGCGGCGAGCCAGGACCGCAGCAATGCGAGCGCGTCCTGAGGCCCGATGTCGTGCTGCGTTTCGCCCGAGCGCGCGTTGCCCTCCTTCATGACCCGCTCGACGATCTTCAGGACCGCCGCCGGGTCCGGACGGCCATCGGGCTCGCCGTCGCCGAGCGCGCGGATCGCGAGGGACATCGCCGCATGCGTCCACTTCGCGGCCCCACCCTGATCGCCGTGCGAGACGGCGTCGCCGGCGCGGATGTGCGAGAGGAACTCCGAGGGATCGAGCGCCAGCGGCGTCTCGGTGAAGGTGCGACCGATGTCGATGCCGGCGTGGTCATCGGTGCCGCCGATTCCCGTGCCGCCGTGCGTCTCGATGTAGACGAAAGCCGGCAGATTCAGCTCCTTGGCGCGGGAGCCGTTGCGCGTCTCCCAGATCGGGAAGAGCTGCGCCAGGCGTCTGCGGTGGCGCGGGGTAAGAGGAGCCTCCACCGCGAAGAACGGGTGCGCCAGCGCGGCAGTGAGACCGCGGTCGTTCAGGTATTCCGCGCACTCCTCGACGCTGTGGTTGTGCGCCTGCAGCCATTCGTGGTCATCCGGTGTGATGCCATAGCAGAGGACGTGCACCGCCTGAGGCTCGCCCTTGAACCAGACCGTCAACTCCTCGGAGATGAACACTCCGGGCAGATGCGCGACCGCAAGCGCTCCGGCGATCGTGTCGTGGTCGGTGATCGTCACGAAGTCCATACCCCGGCGCTTGGCGAGCTCGTAGACCTCCTCGGGCTCCGTGGCGCACTCGGGTAGATGCAGCGAACGTTGGATGCCCAGCTTCGACAGCTCCGACGCAGTCGAATGCACGTGCATATCGGCGCGGCTCACGTGCAGGTCATTGCTCTTGATCTCGTGCATGATCAAGTTGTCGCTTACCTGGGGCTCAGCCTTGTGAAGTTAGGGGGCAATCGCTGTGAAGTTCCAGTGAACTTGCCGGACAAAAGACCTGCGTAGCGAACAGTTCTCGACAGATGCCGAACCACGTCGTATCGCCGGACTTGGCCATTGAGCAGAGGAAGCTCAGGGCCGAGGTAAACCTCCGACCCTTCAGCTTCACCGTCCGCCGCGCCGGCCGTCGCCTGCTGCGCAATGCCGGTGCCTGGGTCGCCGACGGCACCGTCAACGACCATTTCATTCAGTTCACCGAGGGAGTCGTCGCAGATGAGGACCTGGCGCCCCACGAGCGGGCCACCCGCGCGACGGTCGAGATGCGACCTGCTCCCTCCGCTCGCGGCGTCTTCGACAAGCCAGCTTCGGAAGCAGTCGCGCTCGACCTGCTCTTCGAGGGCGGTCGCAAGGGACGCATGACGCTCACACTGCACTCTGACGAGCGCTTCACCCTGAGCCTGGAAGCCGACGGCGAGCCCCTGAGGCTGGCGTTCGAGTGGGACAGGCGAAGCAACGAGCACTTCGTCGGCCTGGGCGCGCGCCACGGCACCGAGTTCGACCAGCGCGGCCGGGCGGTGCAGCTCGGCGCGGACCGCAGGTACACCGGCCCGGACTGCCCGCCGGAGATGCTGGAGCAGGGCGGCATCCCACAGGGCGACTGCGCGCCGGTGCCGTGGATGCTGTCGAGCCGCGGCTATGGCGTGATCGCGCACACCTATGCCAACGGCACCCGCTTCGACATGTCGAGTGATCGCACATCGGTTTCGACGCGCGCGCTCGCGGGCCCATTGGTGCTCGAGTTCATGTGCCAGTCCACTCCGGCAGCGCGCCTGCGGGCGCTCTGCCGGCAGACCGGCTTCCCGATGCTGCTGCCGGAGTGGGGCTACGGCTTCTGGAAGAGCCGCGACGTGCACGAGGATCGTGAGGCGGTGCAGGACGACTATGAGGGCTTCCGCCGGCATGAGATCCCGCTCGACGCGATCGTTCTCGACTCGCCCTGGGCCACGCAGTACAACTCCTGGGAGATCAACCCGCACCAGCTGCCGGAGGCCGAGCAGATGATCCGCGGCTTCCGCGCCGACGGCGTGCGCACCGTGCTGTGGTGCACGCCGTGGGTGAACCTGGACTCGCGCGATGGCCAGATCCCGCCGCAGGCCGAGTCAGAGCGCCTACATCGCGAGCCGGCGCCGAACTACGGGCCGGGCGCGGCCGGCGGCCACTTCGTCAGGCAGGCTGACACCGACGAGCCGTGGGTCGGGCAGTGGTGGATGGGCACCGGCTCGCTCGTCGACTTCACCAGCGTCGAGGCGGAGCGCTGGTGGCGCGAGCAGGTCAAGCTGGTCCTGACTCAGGGCGTCGAGGGGATCAAGGTGGACGACGGCGACGGCTACTACCTCAAGGACGACGTGCGTCTGGCCGACGGGCGCCGCGGGGGCGAAGCCGCGTGGCATCTCGGGGGGCTGCACCGGATCAGCGTGCAGCGCGCGCTCGACGAGGTCCATCCGGGAAACGGGGTGCTGTTCGGGCGCTCGGGGTGGCTCGGCCAGCACGGGGTCGGCCACACGTGGGGCGCGGATCAGGCCTCCGACTTCTGGTCGCTGCGGGCGCTCGTGACCGCCACGCTCGCGGCAGCATCGAGCGGCATCTCCAACTGGTCACACGACATCGGTGGCTACCTCGGGCACCGCCTGGTCGAGCGCTGCCCGCCCGAGCTCTTCATCCGCTGGCTGCAGTTCGGCTGCTTCACGCCGCTGATGCACGCCCACTCGCGCTTCCCGCACGAGCCCTGGAACTACGGCCAGCGAATGGTCGACAGCTACCGCGCCTACGTGCTCCTGCACGAGCAGCTCGTCCCCTACGTGCGCGCCGCGGCCGCCACGGCGGCCCGCACCGGACTACCGATCATCCGCCCGCTCTGCCTGATCGACCCGAGCGATCCGCGCGGCTGGGAACTGACGGACGCCTACGGTTACGGTCCTGCGCTGTGGGTCGCGCCGGTTCTGGACGACGGCGCGCGCGAGCGCGAGGTGCTGCTGCCGCGTGGCGACTGGATCGAGACGTGGTCGGGCCGGCGAGTCCGAGGCGGCCAGGAGGTCGTCGCGCCCGCGCCGCTACAACAGATCCCCGTCTGGGTGCGGGCGGGCGCGATCATCGTCACCTACCCGGCCGAGCATGTGGCGCGTGGACTCGGCGACACACCTGAGTCGCAGCGGCCGCTGGAGGCGACGCTGTGGGGGTCGCCCGATACCAGTCCCGCCCACCCTAGGACCACGAGATTGGTTGATGGACTGACAGTCCGCTGGAGCGAGCGCGACGGCTGGCGGTGCTCGGACCCTCAGCGCGAGATCCGCCACCGCGTTATCGAAGCCTGAGGCGCCGCTGCCACCATTGTCGGTCGATGCGGGCACGACTATCGGCACTTTCGCAGCGACTTTCACAGGATCTCACGCCACTGCAGGTGCTGGCCTGCGCAGCGGTCCTGTTCTCGGCGGATTGGGCCTTCCGGCAGAGCGGCGGATCCTTCTTTCCTGGAGGACTGCTCGACGAGGCAGCGCACTTCACCACCGCGCTGCTGCTGCTACAGGCGCTCCCGTCGAAGCAGCGCGCGAAGATCATCCTGCCGGCGCTGTTCGCATCGGTCGCGATCGACGCCGACCACATTCCGCAATACCTCGGTTACTACTTCTTCACCGCCGGCACGCCGCGGCCCTACACCCATTCGCTGCTGACCATCGCGGTACTGCTCACGATCGCCTTCGCGGTGCGCCGCCATCGCTTGCTGTTTCTTGGCCTGGCGCTCGGTGTGGCGCTGCACTTCCTCAGGGACCTTGCCGAGGGCAACGGCAACGGCATTGCCCTCCTGTGGCCATTCACCGACCACGCGTTCAGCTATCCGCACAGCACCTATGTGGCACTGATGGCCTGTGTGGTCGCGGCGGACTTCTACCGGGGTGTGCTCAGCCTGCGGGCTCGGGCCGCAGTTCCGTGACGGGTGTGTCGTCGAGCAGCGTCGTCAGCCAGCGGCGTGCCTCGTCGACGCTCCAACCCTTGCGCGCGGCGTAGTCCTCGAGCTGGTCGGCGCCGATCCGCCCGACGCCGAAATAGCGCGACTGCGGGTGCGAGAAGTAGACACCGCTGACCGACGATCCGGGGGTCATCGCATAGCTTTCGGTGAGTTCGATCCCGGCGCTCTCGGGGGCCGCGAGCAGCGAGAAGATCGTCTGCTTCTCGGTGTGATCGGGCTGGCAGCCATACCCAGGCGCGGGCCGGATGCCGTCGTAGCGCTCGGCGATCAACTCGCGCCGGAGAGCTGCTCGCCGGAGGCGTAGCCCCACAGCTCGCGCCGGACCTGCTCGTGCATGCGCTCGGCGAAGGCCTCGGCCAGCCGGTCGCACAGGGCGGTGAAGAGGATCTTGTTGTAGTCGTCGTGCTCGCGATCGAACTCCTCGGCCCGCTCGCGCTCGCCGTGCCCGGTCGTCACGGCGAAGGCGCCGATGTAGTCGTCGACGCCCGACCGCAGCGGCGCGATGAAGTCGGCGAGCGCAAGGTTCGGGTGCTCCCGGTCACGTGCGAGCTGCTGGCGCAGCGTGTGCAGCGTGGCCAGGTGGACGTTCCTTTCCGGATCGGCATAGACCTGGATGTCGTCGCCGTCCGCAGCCGCCGACCAGAGCCCGACCACGGCCCGGGCGGTGACCCAGCGCTCGGCGACGAGCCGCTCGAGCATCGCCTGCGCATCGTCGTAGAGCGAGCGAGCGGTCGGCCCGACGGTGGGATCGTCGAGGATCTTGGGGAAGGTGCCCTTGAGCTCCCAGGTCCTGAAGAACGGCGTCCAGTCGATGTAGCGAGCGATCTCAGCGAGGTCGTAGTCGTCGAACACCTGCACCCCGAGCCGCGGCGGCGCGACCGGCGTGTACGCATCCCAGTCGATCCGCAGGCGGTTCTCGCGCGCCTGCTCCAGTGAGACTCTGCGATCTGCGGCGCGCCCGCTGGCGCGCCGTTCCGCGATGTCGCGGTACTCGGCCTTGACGTCAGCCGAGAGCGCGGCCCGCTGCTCGGGGTCCATGAGCGCGGTTGCAACGCCGACGGCGCGCGAGGCGTCCGGCACGTAGACGGTCTGGCCGAGGCTGTAGCAGGGGTCGATCTTGATCGCGGTGTGCAGCTTGCTGGTGGTGGCGCCGCCGATCAGCAGCGGCATCGTCATGCCGCGGCGCTCCATCTCGCTGGCGACCGAGCACATCTCCTCGAGCGACGGCGTGATCAGGCCGGAGAGGCCGATCATGTCGGCTTCCCGCTCGACCGCGGTGTCGAGGATCTGGTGCGCCGGCACCATCACGCCCAGGTCGATCACGTCGAAGCCGTTGCAGCCGAGCACGACGCCGACGATGTTCTTGCCGATGTCATGGACGTCGCCCTTGACGGTCGCCATCACGACTCGACCGGTGCCACGATCGTCGCTGCGCCTGGCCTCCATGAACGGTTCCAGGTGCGCGACCGCCTGCTTCATCACGCGTGCGGACTTCACCACCTGGGGGAGGAACATCTTGCCCTGGCCGAAGAGGTCGCCGACCACATTCATGCCGTCCATCAGCGGGCCCTCGATCACCTGCAGCGGCTCGCCGAGCTCGATCCGTGCCTCCTCGGCATCCTCGACGATGAAGTCATTGACGCCGTTCACCAGCGCGTGCACGAGTCGCTCCCGCACCGGCAACTTGCGCCACTCGAGGTCCGCCACCTTGGGCGCGGCACCAGTGTCGCGGTAGCGCTCGGCTATCTCGAGCAGGCGCTCGGTCGCGTCGGCGCGGCGGTTGAGGATCACATCCTCGATCCGCTCACGCAGCTCCGGCTCGATCTCGTCGTACTGGGCGAGCTGGCCGGCGTTGACGATCGCCATGTCGAGCCCGGCGGCGATCGCGTGGTACAGGAACACCGCGTGGATCGCCTCACGCAGCGTCTCGTTGCCGCGGAACGAGAAGGAAACGTTGGAGACGCCACCGGAGATTCGGGTGCCGGGGAGCCGCTCCTTGATCTGCCAGGTCGCCTCGATGAAGGCGGCCGCATAGTCGTTGTGCTCGGCGATGCCGGTGGCGACGGCGAAGATGTTCGGGTCGAAGATGATGTCCTCGGGATCGAACCCGGCCCGCTGCGTCAGCAGGTCGTGCGCGCGCTCGCAGATCGCGACCTTGCGCTCCACCGTCGCGGCCTGACCGTCTTCGTCAAAGGCCATCACCACGACGGCTGCGCCGTAGCGCCGGATCTTGCGAGCGACCTCGAGGAATGGCTCCTCGCCCTCCTTGAGGCTGATCGAGTTGACGATCGCCTTGCCCTGAACGCACTTGAGGCCGGCCTCGATCACGCTCCACTTGGAGGAGTCGATCATGATCGGCACGCGCGCGATCGCCGGCTCCGAGGCGACCAGGCGCAGGAACGTGGTCATCGCCTGCTCGCCGTCGAGCAGGCCGTCGTCCATGTTGACGTCGATGATCTGGGCGCCGTTCTCGATCTGCTCACGCGCCACGCTCAGCGCTGTCTCGTAGTCGCCGGCCTGGATCAGGCGCTTGAAGCGCGCCGAGCCGGCGACGTTGGTGCGCTCGCCGATGTGGATGAAGGTTGCGAGGGTGTCGCTGGTGGCCGACGCTGTCATCTGGAAGTTCTCAGGTGGGAATCCGCTCACGCCGCGGCAAAGGGTTCAAGCCCGGACAGCCGCAGCGTCGGCTTGAGCTCCGGCACCTGGCGCGGCGGAATGCCGGCGACCGCCTCCGCGATCGCCCGGATGTGCGCGGGAGTCGTGCCGCAACAGCCGCCGACGATGTTCACCATCCCGCTCTGCGCCCACTCGCGCAGCTGGGTGCTGATCACCTCCGGTCCCTCCTCGTACTCACCGAGCTCGTTCGGCAGTCCGGCGTTGGGATAGGCGGAGATCAGCGTGTCGGCAACCCCGGCAAGCTGAGCCAGGAACGGTCGCAGCTGCTCCGCGCCGAAGGCGCAGTTGAGCCCCACGGCAAAAGGCTCGGCATGGCGCACTGAGATCCAGAAGGCGTCGATCGTCTGTCCGGAGAGGATTCGTCCTGAGCGGTCCGTGACCGTTCCGGAGATCCAGATCGGCAGCTCGGTGTGGCCCTCGTCTTGGAGATCGAGGATCGCCTTGAGCGCGGCCTTGGCGTTGAGCGTGTCGAAGATCGTCTCGACCAGGAACAGATCGACGCCCCCGTCGTAGAGCGCGATCGCCTGCTCGCGGTAGGCGGCGTAGACCTCGTCGAAGTCGACGGCACGGGCACCTGGATCGTTGACGTCGGCCGACATCGAGAGCGTGCGGTTGGTCGGGCCGATCGAGCCGGCGACCCAACGCGGCCTGGACGGGATCGGCGACCGTGAAGCGGTCGGCCGTCGCGCGCGCCACCTGGGCTGCGGCGAGGTTCAGGTCGCGAGCGAATGCCTCGGTGCCGTAGTCGGCCTGCGCGATCGCGGTGGACGTGAAGGTGTTGGTGGAGATCGAGGTCGGCACCGGCGTCGAGGTAGGCGGTGGTCAGCTCTCGATCACCTCCGGGCGGGTGAGGCTGAGCACGTCGTTGTTGCCCTTCAGCGGCAGCGGGTGATCGGCGAAGCGCTCGCCGCGGAACTGCTCCTCGCTCAGTCGGTACTCCTGGATCTGAGCGCCCCACGCGCCGTCGAGGACGAGGATCCGCTCGGTCGCAGCCGCCTTGAGCGCCTCGATGCGCTTCTCGCGCGAGTGCTTCAGCGTGTTGGGCTCGGCGTCGGGCGTCATGCGGCGCTCCTTTCCGGCTCCCGGCCGGACACCGAGCAGGCGGCACACCGCCGGTGCCAGGTCACCCTGGTTGAGGGTGTAGAAGTGGAAGTCCTCAAAGCCCTCGCGACGCAGCCGGTCGACCTGCTCCGCCGCGACGATGGCACCGACGAGCTTGCGTGTCTGCGGATCGTCGTCAAGGCCGTGCGAAGCGCTCGCCCAGCCACTCGGGAACGCTGGCGCCGCAGCGACCTAGCCATCCGCTCCGTGGCGGCGTAGTCGGTCGTCAGCAGGATCCCCGGGACCACCGTCAGTGGGATACCCGCGCCGCTGATCCGGTCGCGAAGGCTCGCGATAGCGTCGGTGTCGAAGCAGAACTGGGTGATCGCGCGGGTCGCGCCGGCGTCGGCCTTGCGCGCGAGGACGCGCAGATCGTGGAGCACCGAAACGGAATCGGGGTGGGGCTCGGGATAGGCGGCCACGCTCACCTCAAAGGGCGCCTGCTTGCGGATCGCCTCGACCAGCTCGACGCAGGTGGCGTAGCCCAAGCGGATGCGGTTCGAACGGCCCCTCACCTCCGGGGACATCGCCGCGCAGAGCGACGATGTGACGAACCCCAAGCGTTCCAGTAGCGCTGGATCTCAGCGTCGATCTCCGTGCGCGTGAGTGCCCACGCAGGTCAGGTGGCCGGCGGCGGGCATCGACCCGCGCGCCACGAGCGCCTCGAGCACGCCAAACGTGGCGTCCTTGTCGCTGCCGCCGGCGCCGCAGGTGACGGAGACGAAGCTGGGGCTCGAGCGGCGCGAGACGCTCGAGCGTCTGCTTGAGCCGCAGCTCACCCTCGGCAGTGCGCGGCGGGAACACCTCGAACGAGATCCGCGACATCAGCTCGCAGCTCCTGCGGTGGCCGGCGCGGCGCCTGCAGCGACCCGGCTGCGCGATTGCGCGCGCAGCAGCCACAGGCGCACGGTCAGCTGCTCGTCCGGGTTGGTGGGCGGTAGCGAGCGCTCGCTCTCGATTTCCAGCCCCGCCTGCGACGGCCCAGCCGAGCATCTCGTTGTCCTCGATCCCAAGATGGCGGTGACCGTGCAGTGAACGGAGATGGTCCAGGTCATGGGTGGCGAAGTCGGCGACCAGCAGCCGGCCGCCCGGGCGCAGCAGACGTGCGGCGTCGGCGATCGCGGCGCCCGGCGCATCGAGCAGGTGCAGGACGTGGTGCATGACGGCGACGTCGAAGCTGCCCGCCTCGAAGGGCGGCCGGTGCAGGTCGCCATGTCGCACTGCCGCGCGGGAGAGCTGAGCCTCCCCGAGCGCCGCCCGGGCCACCTGAAGCATTTCATGATCGACGTCCAGGCCCACGCTGTGCTCGGAGTGCGGAGCGAGCAGCTCGAGGATGCGGCCGGTACCGGTGCCGATGTCGAGCAGCCGGCCGATCGGGCCCTCGCCCACGAGCATGTCGAGCAGCGCCCGCTCGACCGCCGCCTCGCCGACGTACAGCTCACGCAGTCCCTCCAGCTCGTCGGCGTGCGCGCTGCGATACGCGACGGCGGCCTCGATCCTCGCCTGGCGCACCCGCGAGAGCGCGGCCAGGTCGGCCGAGATGGTCACGTCACTCAGCGGGGTCAGCGCGGCGATGCGGTGCGCGAGCTCCGCCTCCAGGCTGTCCTCGGCCAGGCGGTAGTAGACAAAGGCGCCTTCCGGGGCCCGCTCGAGGATGCCCGCGTCCACCAGCAATCGCAGGTGGCGGCTGATGCGCGGCTGACTCTGGCCGATCACGCGGCAGATCTCGGTGACGGTCAGCTCCTCACTGCCCAGCAGCGCCACGAGGCGCAAGCGGGTCGGTTCGGCAACCGCGCGCAGCGCACCGACGAGCTCGTCAAAGCCGAGCTCGCTGGGGAACGCGTAGCGCGACGTTCTGCGACATGGCGGGCAGACTAGCACGTAGATTCGCTCATATAAAGATATGTGCATATGCGCTGCATGCGGGTGGGAGGCGTGCGTGCAGCGGGGCGCGTTGCATGGAGACGTGGCGGTTTGCCAGCCGACCACCAGCCACCAGCCCTCTACCCACCATTCAACCCAACCCGCTGACCCACCAAGCACCACCCAACCGCGATACGGAGGCCTTTTCCGTCCCTAGGACGGAAAAGGCCTCCCGCGTCGTCACCGGTCAGGCGCGGGACGAACGGCGGGCGCATGCCGGACGGCGGGCGCGGGACGCGGGCACGGCGGGGGCGCGGGGACGGACGGCGAGAATGCTTCAGCAGCCGCTCAAGCTGATCCCGAACTCATCCATTACGCTCGCCGTGATGCACATCGACACGCTAACGCCACCCGAGCAGCGCGTCCTGGGATGCCTGATCGAGAAACGCTTCACAACCCCTGATCAATACCCACTCACGCTGAATGCACTGCGCATTGCGTGTAATCAGTCCACCAATCGCGACCCCGTCGTCGACTACGACGAGGAGACGGTGCGCGCAGCCGCGCAGCGCCTGGCGCAATACGGAGTGGCACGTCTCGCGAGCGGCCACACGAGCCGCTCGACCAAATACCGGCACCTGGCCGAGGAGGCGCTCGGGCTGGGGCGCGAACAGCTGGCCGTGCTGTCGGTACTGCTGCTGCGAGGGCCGCAGACACCGGGCGAGCTGAAGGGTCGCACCGAGCGCATCGTCCGGTGGCAGTCGCTGGCCGACGTCGAGCAGGTGCTGGCCGAGCTGATCGAGCGAGGCTACGTCCGACGGCTCGAGCGGCGCCCCGGTCAGAAGGAGGAGCGCTTCGCCCAGGTGCTCGGCGGGGAGCCGGATGGGAGCGACTTCGCGGCGCCGGCGGTAGCGCCGACGGCGGCGCAAATGCCAAGCGCCGCCGGAGCAGAGCGCATGCCATCGAATGGTTCTTCGGCGGGCGATGTGGCGGGGATGAGTGAGCGCGAACTGGTCGCCCGTCTTGCTGCGCTCGAAGCCAGGGTCGAGCAGCTCGCCGGGCTGCTCGAGCAACTGACCGGCGAGTCGCTGTAGCTAGGTGGGTAGCGCGAGGCCGACGAGGTAGGTGGCGCCGCCGACGATGACGCCGGCGAGCGTCATCTCGAGCCCGCCGCCCACCAGGTGCGCAGCGTGACGAGCGACTTGGCGGCTCCGACCAGGAAGTGCGCGATCAGCGAGACGGCCGCCGAGATCAGGATCGCGGTTGTGCCGGTCGTGAAGATGAACGGGATCACCGGGATCATCGCGCCGAGACCGGTGGAGATGCCCGCGGCCGACCGCCGCCTGTACAGCATTGGATTCGCCGTCGCCGGTGATGCCGAACTCCTCGACCGCCAGCGCCTTGAGCATCGCGTCGGGATTCCTTGCGAGCTGCTCCGCCATCGCGTCGGCGGTCGCCTCATCGATGCCCTTGAGCTGGTAGTAGAGCGAGAGCTCCTCCTTCTCCTCCTCCGGATGCTGCTCGATCTCGGCGCGCTCGCGCTCGAGGTTCACGGCGGCCACCTCCGACTCGGAGCGCTCCGCCAGGAAGGCGCCGGTCGCCATCGAGAGCGACGCCGCGATCGCGCCGGCGGCACCGGCGGTCAGCACGAAACTCGAGCCGGCCGTCGCGCCCGACACGCCGGCCACGATGCCGAACACCGAGGCGAGGCCGTCGTTGGCGCCGTAGATCGCGCCGCTGATCCAGCCACCGCTCGACTGATGCCACTTCTCGCGGCCCATGATCTTGTCGAGCCGGTCCTTCGCGCGCTGCTGTCCCGGCGTCATCACCGGCTGTTCAGGAAGGTCGCTCTGACCCGAACGCATATCGGTGACCGCCATCGAGTGCGAGCGCTCCTCCCTGCGGATGTCGTGCAGCAGGCGGTCGGTGGTCGAGTCGCCCGTGGAGCGCTTGTAGAGGTCGTCGACCTCCTCGTCCTCGGCGGCCTCGCGCGCCGCCAGAAGCCGGTCCACCGGCGCGATCCGGACCTGCAGGCGCGCCCACCACGAGAGCCGGACGCTGTCAGGGGAGGGGATCTCGATGCCGAGTTCGCGCATCCGGGCTTCCAGCCGCTGGCGGTGCTTGCCCTCAGCCTCGGCCATCCGTCTCATGATCTCGGCCTCACGCTCGGGTAGCCGCCGTGCGATCAGCTCGTACGTGGCCCGCGCCTCGATCTCACCGCGCCAGGCCTTGAGTAGCCGCTCCCGAACCTCCGGCGCCGCGTCGGTCATGCCGGCAGGTTAACCAGGCTGGAGCCGACGGCGTCTGCTTCGGCGACCCTAACTGACCGGCTCGTCGGGCCGATCGTCGGGCCAGTGCCCGTGCTCGGCCCTGTATGCGCGCTCCTGCTGGGTTGGCCAGCGGCGGTGTCGTGCTAGATAAGCGCGGTCCTCGGCCTCGAGCTCCCGTTCGTCATCGCCGCTCACACCCAGGCGCCAAAGGAAGTTGATGAGCCAGGTGGAGGAGCCGGCGCCGGCGAACGCGGCGAAGGCGGCGGCGCCGAAGGTGTCGAAGTCGTCGACGACCAGCAGCACGATGCCGATCAGGCACAACGCCCCCGGAATCCACCAGCGCAGGAGCCGTACGGCGAGGCTGGTCGGCAGCCGCTCGGAGCTGGCGTTCCACCACCACGAGCCGTAGTGGTGCGGCCCGTTGCCCGCAGGCTTTGCCATTTCAGTATCCCTACCCGTCAGTCGCGGGAGGTTCGCCCATATTGATGAACGAGTGGGAGGTCGATCTCAGTCGCCTCATCGGGGACGCCGGGGGCGAACTCGGCCTCTCCGTCATCGAATGAGCGCAGGCGCGACTCGAACGCGGCTGCGACGCGGACGGCGTGGGCCTTGGCGAGCTCGGCGCGCTCACCCTCGAACAGCTCGTCGACCGTCATCGACCAGAGGTGGAGCCAGCGGTCGAAGTGGCCGCGGGTGAGCGGCACCTTGAAGTTCAGCTCCAGATGCGGCCGGAAGGCGCCACCGCCGTAGCTGCGAGCCCCGAGCAGGATCGTGTCCCAGAAGTTGGTGATCCGCGGGACGTGGGCTTCGAGGTCGAGCTTGGCGACGTCGCTGAAGAGAAAGCCGATGACCGGATCCACGAGCGCCCGGCCGTAGAAGGCGCGAACCAGAAGCTCGCAATCGGAACGGGTCTCGATGTCGTGGCGGGTCTGGTCGGTGGGCACTTGCGCTCTCTGCTCAAGGATAGGCGCCCGGTCCGCGCGCATCCCGCGAGCGCTCAGCTCGGGGTCGGTGCGTCAGCCAGGCCCGGAGCGGGCCGATCACCGCCGTCGCCCTGCACCGGACCGAAGGCGACGCGCACGAGCGCGCCTCCGTCCGGCGCGTTGGTGACGGTCGCAAAACCGCCGTGGGCATCTGCCGCCTGCTTGACGATCGCCAACCCGAGCCCCGAGCCTGACATCCGCCGGGCGTCGTCGGAGCGGTAGAAGCGCTCGAACACGTGGGCCAGATCGTCGGCGCGGAAGCCGGGGCCATGGTCGCGCACCGTCAGGACCCCGCCTCGCAGCGTGATCTCCACCGTGCCGTCAGGAGGGCTCCATTTGCGGGCGTTGTCGATCACATTGGTCACAGCGCGACTGACCCGGTCAGCCGAGTTGTTGATCACGGTCGGCTCGAGGTCGGTGGTATAGGTCACGCTCTGGCTGCGGCGGATCGCGCGGTCGGTCGCGTCCCGGACGATCGCATCCAGCTCGAGCTCCTCAACGTGCTCGTCCGGTCTGGCGCCACGTGCGAGCTCGAGCACATCACCGACCAGCTGTGTGAGGTCGTCGAGCTCGGCCAGGATCGCGTCCTGCAACTCCTCCCGATCCTCAGGCGGCAGCTGGTCGGCCTCGAGGAAGATCTGGATGTTCGAGCGCAGCGCCGCGATCGGGGTTCGCAGCTCATGCGAGGCATCCGCAATCAGGTGGCGTTGGGCTTCGACCGAGCGTTCGAGTGCGGTGAGCGTCTGGTTGAAGCTGGAGGCGAGGCGGCGGATTTCGATGGCGCCCTCCTCATCTAGGCGCCGCGGGTGCTCGAGCGAGCTCGTGACCTGCTCGGTCTGGCTGGTGAAGCGACGGATCGGCGCCAGGGCCGAGCGCGCGACAATCGCGCCGATCAACCCGGCAAGCAGCACGCCGCCGGCGACGAGCAGGGCGTAGGTCACGAGCAGCGCGCGCAGCGCGGAGTCCGTGGTGGTTAGAGGGACTGCGACCTCGATCGCCTTCTTGTCAGGGTGATCGGGAGTCACGTAGATCTCCTCGTGGGTGTCGCCTATCTCTGCGGTGAAGTAGTAGGCCCCGGTCAGGGTTCGAGCGACGGCCTTGGCCCGCGGGGGGACAGGCAGCTTCGGCTTCTTGCCGTTGAGCGCAATCACCCTGCCATTCGGACACACGACCTGGAAGTAACCCGCGACGCCTCCCAGGGCCTGGTCGCCACCGCCGTTCTGACCGGGGTGGTGATTGAAGGTGCAGCTGGCGTTGTCGGCATCCTGGTCGCCACCGCCCGGGTTGCCGCCTGGTCCCGGGTTGGCGCCATTCGGCGGAGCCGCGCCGCCCCCTTGCGACCCATCATCTCCGGGGTGAGGCTGCAGGTATGGGAGCGCCAGCCGCGAGAGCTCGAGTTTGACCTCCTGGATGAGCTTCGCGCGCGTCGTGAAATAGCCGACGGGCGCGAAGATCAGAGCAGACGGCTGCAACCGCGAATGCTGCCGCCGCCGCGATGCGGCGATGGAGGCTCATGTCTCTTTGAGGACGTAACCCACACCGTGCACGGTGTGGATCAGGCGCGGCTCTCCCTTCGGCCTCGAGCTTCTTGCGCAGGTAGCCGATGTAGACGCGCAGCGAGTTGCTGGTGAGGCTGATGTCGTAGCCCCAGATTCGGTCGTAGATCAGCTCGACCCGCAGAACCCGTTTCGGGTTGAGCATGAACAGCTCGAGCAGCTGGTACTCGGTGCGCGTGAGCTCGATCGCGCGTCCGTTCATGCGCGCGGCATGCGCGTCAGCGTCAAGCTCCAGGCCGTTGAAGTGCAGCGAGCGGCCGTCCGCCTCCGGCAGGTGGCGACGGATGATCGCGGTCAGGCGCGCACGCAGCTCGCGCACGTCGTAGGGCTTGACGAGGTAGTCGTCGGCGCCCGCCTCGAGCCCGGCGACCCGATCCTCGACCGCATCCCTGGCGGTGAGCATCAGCACCGGGGTGCGGTCGCCGGCGCTCCGCAGCCTGCGGCATACCTCGATGCCGTCGACCTTCGGCAGGCCGACGTCGAGGATCACCACGTCGGGGATGTCTTCAGCGAGCTTGAGCAGGCCGTCCTCCCCATCCACACCCTCGATCACCTCGTAGCCGGCGAGCAGCAGCGACCGTCGGATCGCTGAGCGCACCCCATCGTCATCCTCGATTACAAGAACTCGCATCTGCTGCCTATTTATACGGCCGTTGGAACGAGGAACTCGGGCGTGCCGACGGTTTTTCCGTCATCGAGCACCAGCAGCGCCTGGTAACCCGCCCTGATGACCCCGTCGAGACCGGCGCTGCCGGCCGCCACCAGGCCGGTGGCCAGCGCATCCGCCAGCGCCAGATCGGGACCGCAGACGGTCGCCGAGGCTACGCCCGCGGCGGGCCGATCGGACGACACGTCCCAGATGTGATCCCCGCGCTCGTAGCTACCAGAGGTCGCCACCGCGCCCCGTAGCTCGATCACGCATGTGAGCAGTTCGGGCGACTCCGGTGCGCGGATCCCCACGCGCCATGGACCGCGCTGCCATGGGGCGCCGAAGCCGGCGATGTCACCCGCAGCGTTGACCAACCCGGCGCCGAGGCCCGCCGCCTCGAGCACACGTGCAGCGTCTCGCGCAGCCCAGCCCTTGACGAGACCGGTGGGATCGAAGCCGCCGGGAAGGCCCCACGGATCGAACCAGCCGTCCGACGCCAGCTTTGCCTGCTCGCACAGCGCGACGACGTCGGCCACCTCGGGCGGGCACTGATCGAGGTCGATCTCGCCGCGACGCAGGCGGGACAGCGGCGTGTCCGACCGGTACAGGCTGAAGACGTCATCGGCGCGGTGGAGGACCTCGCAGGCCCGCCTGACGGCCGCCCGCGTGGCTGCCATAGGCAGCCCGTGAGGCCGCACGTCGAACGAGACGACCGTGCCCATGACCGGCTCGGCATGACGGAAGATGACCTCGCCGGGACGCATCAGGCCTTCAACTTGTCGATCGCTGACTGGAGCGACTGCTCGTAGGCGGCCGAGGTATACGAGGCGCCGGAGACGCCGTCGATGTTCGCGCTCTGCGCGCTCAGCGCCTCACTGCGCAGCTCCGGGATCGCGTACTGGTCGATCGACTCCGACCGTGGGTCGTAGACGTTCAACTTGGCCACCGAGACGTCGGTGATCCGGCTACCGGTCATCGTGACCTTGACCTCGAGGTCGCCGTACTGGTACTGGGCGTCGCTACCGACAGCGGAGCGGGTTGCGGCTGTGGTGGTTGTGCTCGTCTTGGCCGTCGAGGCGGTCGCTGCGGTGCTCGAGCTCTTCGCGGTGGTCGCCGTGCTCGACGTCCCAGCCGACGAACCGGCCGTCAGTGCCGCGGCCTGTGGCGCGGCTGCGTGGTAACCGATCACGGCCACCAGGCCGCAGGCGGTTCCGGTGAGAACTATCGGTGCTCGTTTCATTCGACTGTTGCTCCTGATCAGAAGGCGAAGGCTTCGTGGTGAATGCGGTCCTCAGCAACGCCGAGCGCGCGGACGGCGCGCAGCACGGTTGTCGTGAAGCCGGTGGGGCCACAGATGAAGACGTCGCGTTGCGCGATGTCCGGGACCAACCGATGCAGCGCTTCGCGGCCGAGCGGGGTCTGGCTGCGTGAGCCGAGCAGTTCGTGCAGCCGCCCACCGCGCATCTGGATCAGGCGCGCGAGCTCCTCGCGGAGCACCAGGCTGCGCTCATCGTGAGCACGAGCCAGAAGCACCGTGTCGACGTTCGGCGGCAGATCCTCGAGCATCGCGCGCAGCGGGGTGACCCCCACTCCGGCACCGATCATCAGGACGCGGTCACTCTGGCGCGCGGCGCCCGTGAAGGCGCCGTACGGGCCCTCGATCGCGACGCGTGTGCCGGGCTCGAGTGCAGCGAGCCCGCCGCTGTGGTCGCCGAGGTCCTTGACCGTGACGCGCAGGAAGCGGCCGTCCGGCAGCGCGGACACCGAGTAAGGGTGCGCCTGCCACCACAGTCCGCGCTTGAGGATCCGCAGCTGGATGAACTGGCCACCTGCGATCGGCATGAGCCGCAGGCGCTTGCCCTCGAGCAGGACGGAGACAACTCCCGGACCCTCGGGCTGGACGGCGGCAACGCGCAGCTGGTGGAACGTGCTGCGCCAGATCGGCAGCAGGATCCGATAAGCGAACACAACGCCTGCGGTGCCGATGAAGAGTGCCGTCCAGAACACTCGTTCCAGCGGATGCCCCACGAAGGACGCCCCGTTGGCGAGCTGGTGGGAGAAGGACAGCGCGACCGCCAGATACGTGTAGAGGTGGACGGCCCACCAGGTCTCGTAGCGCATCCGCCGCTTGGCGATCCGCGCCGAGGTGAATCCGGCCATCACGAGCAGCACGAATCCGACGGTGGCCGTGAGGATGCCCGGATAGGTGGTCAGCAGCTGGCCGAACTGATGCAGGGCTCCGGTCCTGGCGCTCTCCGCATAGCCGAAGGTGATGAGCGTTCCGTGGGCAGCGATCAGCACGAGCGTCCATGGAGCAAGCCGGCGGTGCCAGCGCATCAGCACGTCGTGCCCGAGCGTCCGCTCCACCACCGGGACGCGGCCCGCCAGCAGAACCACGATGAGCATCAGATACGTCCCGACCAGCCCGGCGAGACGGCCGCCGAAGGTCAGCCAGCCGCCCGGCGCGTTCAGTGCGCTCCAGCTCTCGGCGGTGATCGCCATCGCGATCGTGGCACCGAGACCCAGCCCGGCGATCGCTGTCACCACGTCGACCGAGCGCGAGCTGTGCCAGGGCATCCGCGCTGGTACGCGGGACGCGCGAAAGCTCGTGCGCGTGCGGTTCAGTGTCAGGGTCTCGTTCATGCTGCTCACTCTCGGGAGAGAAGTTCCTGACCAGAGAGTGAGCTGCGCCCGTCAGACGCACGTAGTAACGAGATAAGAAAGACGTGAGTGGCGAGGAGGCGTTGGGGAGGCGTTTTCCGTCCCCAGGACGGAAAACGCCTCCCCCGACCGGTCCTACCGGGCGCCCTGGGCCACCGCGGCCGCGTAGCGCCCGTACTGCTCCCGGATTTCGGGGTGATGATCGGTGTCGGGCTCGGCGACGGTGTCGATCTGCCAGTCCGGGCGCTCGACCCGTGAGAACCCAGGCGGCCTGGACGGCCGCTCCCTCGGCCACGTACTCGCCGGGCGCGGGAACCACAACGGGTGAGTCGAAGACCTGCGAGGCAACGGTTTGCACGGCGGTGCTGTGCGCGGCGCCGCCGATCAGCAGCAGGCGGCGGTCGCGCACCCCCACAGCGCGTACGGCGTCGAGGCCGGCGCCGAGGCCTGAGAGCATGCCCTCATGCGCGGCGCGAGCGAGGTTCTCGCGTGTGGTCGAGGCGATCGTCATGCCGTGCAGCGATGCCGTGGCGTGCGGGAGGTTGGGCGTGCGCTCGCCCTCGAAGTAGGGGACCAGCACCAGACCGCCCGAGCCGGGCTGGGCCTGCAGCGCGAGGTCGGCGAACGCGTCGAGCTCGACGTCGAGCAGCTTTGCCGTGGAGACGAGTACGCGCGCGGCGTTCAGGGTCGCGATCAGCGGCAGGTAGCGGCCGGACGCGTCGGCGAAGCCGGCGACGGCGCCGCTCTGATCGGCGGTCGGATTGTCGGAGACCGCGAACACCGTGCCGCTCGTCCCGATCGAGATGATCACGTCGCCGGGCCCCGCGCCGAGCCCGAGCGCGGCGCCGGCGTTGTCACCGGTGCCAGGGCCGACGGTGATGCCTGCGGGTATGCCACCGGCGCGCTGGCCGGTGGCGACAGTGTGGCCGGCCGTATCGTGCGGGCCGAGCACGCGTGGCAGGGTGATGTCGCTGCGCCCGAGCCCGCGTTCGAGCAGGTCAAGGTCGTACTCGCCCGTGGTGGGGTTGAAGTAGGCGGTGCCGGAGGCGTCTGAACGGTCGGTGATCAGCGCCGTCAGGTCGGGACCGAGCGGCGACTCGCCCTGCGGGCCGTGACCCGAGCAGCCGCCAGGTGAGCCAGTCGTGCGGCAGCGCGACTGCCGCGATCCGCTTGGCATTGTCGGGCTCGTTGTCACGCATCCAGCGCAGCTTGGTCAGCGTGAACGACGCGACCGGCACCGAGCCGGTGCGGCGCGCGAACTGTTCGGCGCCGACCTCTTCGGTCAGCGCCGCGGCCGCGTCGGCGCTGCGCGTGTCGTTCCAGAGGAGCGCCGGACGGATCACTCGCCCGGCGGAGTCCAGCGCGACCATGCCGTGCTGCTGACCGCTGACGGCGATCGCCGCGACGTCGTCGGTGCCGCCCGCCTCGGCGGCCGCCTGCTGCAGAGCGCTCCACCAGGCCTCGGGGTCGACCTCGGTGCCGTCGGGGTGCGGCGCCCGGCCAGAGCGAACGACCTGGCCGCTCTCCAGGTCCCTGATCACGACCTTGCAGGACTGGGTCGAGGAATCGACCCCGGCGACCAGCGTCATCTCACCGACCCGGTCGGCAAACACGCGCGCATCAGCGCGCGCCTAACAAATGCAGGGTCGCGAGCTGCTGCAGCCTGACGAAGCCATAGCCCTTGGCGCCGAAGTAGGCGCCTGAGTCGAACTCCTCCCAGGCCATGCGGTCGCCGAGCAGCTGCTCGTAGCCCTCGCCGTCGTCGAGGGTTGGCTCGCGGAGCTCACCGACCTTGGCGTGCGCCATCGCCTCCTGCACCTCGGGGTCGGCCCGGAACGCGGCTGCCCGCTCCTTCAGCACCAGGTAGTTGGTCATGTTCGCCGCCGCGGAATCCCACACGCCGGTCTCATCCTCGGTGCGCGACGGCTTGTAATCGAAATGGCGCGGGCCGCTGTAGGCCTGGCCGCCGTCCGGGCCGCCGTGCTCGAGCAGGTCCACCAGGGCGAATGACTGGTACAGGTCGGCGTGACCGAAGACCAGATCCTGGTCGTACTTGATCCCGCGCTGGCCGTTCAGATCGATGTGGAAGAGCTTGCCGGCCTCCAATGCCTGCCCGATCGCGGCGACGAAGTTCAGCCCGGTCATCTGCTCATGCCCGAACTCGGGGTTCACACCGAACAACTCCGGGCGCTCCAATGTTTCGATGAACGCCAGTGCATGACCCACGGTCGGCAGCAGGATGTCGCCGCGCGGCTCGTTGGGCTTCGGCTCGATCGCGAACCGCAGCTCATAGCCCTTGTCGGTCACGTACTGCGCGAGCATGTTCACCGCCTCGCGGTAGCGCTCCAGCGCCGCACGAATGTCCTTGCCGTGGTCATACTCCGCGCCCTCACGCCCACCCCACATCACGAACGTCTCCGCGCCGAGCTCGGCGGCAAGCTCGATCTGGCGCAGCACCTTACGTAGCGCGAAGCGCCTGACACTACGGTCGTTGGAGGTGAAACCACCGTCCTTGAACACCGGTGCCGAGAACAGATTCGTGGTCACCATCGGCACGATCACGCCCGTGTCCGCAAGCGCCTGCTTCAACCGCTCGATCTGCTGCTGACGCTCACCGTCACTGCAACCAAAAGCGAACAGATCGTCATCGTGGAACGTCAGCCCGTACGCCCCGAGCTCCGACAGCTTCTCCACCACGTGCACGACATCCAGCGGCGGACGGGTCGGACCGCCAAACGGATCAGTGCCGTTATAACCGACCGTCCAAAGACCAAACGAGAACCTATCTGTGCGCGACGGAGTGGGTGTCATCAGGCGTTCTCTCCTCGAAAGTTTCAGAGATGTGGGGTGTTGTGGCGGGTCCCCGCAATCTAATCCGTGAAACTTTTCGATGCCGCCGCGCTGGGCGCTGGCGGTTCAGTCGTCTGCGTGAGCCGGTGCTGCCTCGGCCAGCTTCACCGGCACGACGCCGTACGGATCGAGTCGATACACGAGCGACACGCGGTGATAGCCGTCGGCGATATCGGCGACGCCGGTTCCGTTGATCACGAGTACCGGGCTCAGCTTCCTGCCCTCAATCGTCTTGATCAGGTCCTTGACGACGCCGGGATCGTCGAGTGCGGCGGCGGTGAGCCCGGCTGCCCGCAGGAGGTCGTTCGCACGACGGGTGGTCAGCTTCGCCTTGCGCAACCGGGCAACGGCCTTGTGGGTCGTCGCCGCGTCGAGCTTGATCGACAGGTACGCCTCAGCAGCTGCGTAGTCGTGGTCGGCCACATCGTCCAACCAACCGATCGCGACACCAGGGATCCCCGGGGCCGGATCCGGTGTGCCACCGTGATCCTTCGTCTTCTTTGCCATTGCTAAGCACTCCCCTCGGAGCGGTTGGTCATCAGCTCAACGAGGCGTCCCTTGCTTCCGAGAGTGGAGCTAGACGGATTCGAACCGACGACCTCCTGGGTGCGATCCAGGCGCTCTCCCAACTGAGCTATAGCCCCGCGCGGCGGCAGAGCCGCCAGGTCGCGTGGAGTTTAGTCCGTGTGCGTTAGTCCGTGGCCGTTGAGGACCGTCCCGTACATGCGAGCGCGATCCCGAACTCAGTCGATGTGGCCGCACCAGCTTTTGAAAACGCCAGCAAGGCGTGCGGTTTCAGCTGAGGCTCGAGCGCCTGCCCGGCCTGCCGGCCCGCTGGCCGGGCAGGCCGGCTGGAGCGGAACGGAACGACGCGGTGCGGTCGCCGGTTTGCAGTCGGATGCAGCCCAACTCGATACGCTTACGCACATGGGTCTGCTGGACGACGCGATCCGCGAGCATCTCGACCTCAAGCGCGCACGAGGCGGCGATCCCGCTGAGATCGAGCGCATGGAACGGGAGGCTCTCGGCCCGGTTCGCCGTGAACCAACGATCGGCTCCACGCGCTTCGACGGCGCCCCGGAAGTCGCGCCACACGCATTCGATGACCACGATCTCCACGAGGAGCACCTCACCGAACTCGAGGAGCTCCAGGACCTCGGTTACAACGACAGCACGGCACCGCATGCACACCACGAGCACGCGCATTCGGATCACGAGGCACATCTCGACTCCGACGAGCCTCATCCCGCGCAGCTCGAGCCCGAGCCCGAAGAGCTCGAGCAACCCAAGCGCCGCTTCCTGCGCCGCAATCGGCCGGCGTCCCTCTCGCAGCCCGCCGCACCGGATACCGGCTTCCACGAGGAGCCGCCGACTGAGCATCACGATCTGCTCCGCCACCCGGACGAGCTCGCTCACGACGAACCCGGACCTATTGCGGAGCCGCCGGACTCGCCGCCCCCGCACCTGCAGTTCGAGAACCCACCCAAGCGCCCGCGCTTCACAGCCGAGCCGCCGGAACCCGAGACAGGCCAGCATCCGGAAGCACCTGACGCGCCGCAGGACAGGGCGCCCTCACGCCCGGGACCGGAACCGAGCGCGCCGGTGCATCCGGCCGCCGAGTTCGAGCACTTCGACGAGCACCCGGCGGACGCCCCCGAGGCCCAGGAGACGACCGAGTTCGACGTCCCGAAGCACCTCACCGCGGCGCCGCACGAGGAGGACGAGGACGTGCTTGAAGAGACGCCCGAGTTCCTCCAGGACACCCCGGAGCACGACAGGCTCTGGTTCGAACAGCGACCGCCGAAGGATTTCGACTTCAACGGCTGAGCCGTTACGCCGGCGTTACCGGCGGGAACCTGCAGGGCCCCAAGCAGTCAGGCTGATCCGCTATCCGGGCAGCTCATCAACTAACGCCCTGACACGCTCGTTGATTTCATCGCGCGTCTCACGGACCTTCTCGATCGGCTGACCACTCGGATCGGGCAGCTCCCAATCGATATAGCGCTTGCCCGGGATGAACGGACACTTGTCGCCGCATCCCATCGTGACCACCACATCGGCTTGCTCGGCCAGTTCGCGGGTGAGTAGCCGCGGCTTGCGTTTGGAGAGGTCAATGCCGAGCTCACGCATGGCCTCCACGACCTGCGGGTGCACCCGGTCGGCAGGTGTTGTGCCCGCCGACAGCGAGTGATGCCTGCCGTCAGCCGCCAGCTCAAAGAGTGCGCTGCTCATCTGTGAGCGTCCGGCATTCTGCAGGCAGACAAAGAGGACGGTGCTCATGCTGGCGACTCTGCGCGGGCTGGGGCTGGGTAGAGAAGGTGCACGCCCAGTAATCCAAGCGCACCGCCGACGAACTGAGCGACGACGAACGCGGGCACCGAGGCGGGTGCGATGCCGGCGAAGGTGTCCGAGAACATGCGGCCGATGCTGATGGCCGGGTTGGCGAAGCTGGTCGAGCTCGTGAAGAAATAGGCGGCGGCGATGTAGGCACCGACCGCTGCCGGAGCCAGCGCCGCACGGCGGGTCTGCACGAGGGCGAAGATGACGAGCACGAGGCCAGCGGTTGCCACAACCTCCGCCCAGAGATGCGCGGGCGTGGCGCGGTGATGCTGGGCGATGCTCACCGCAGCCTTCCCGAACATGCCGTTGGCGGCGACGGCTCCGGCGACGCAGCCGAGGACCTGCGCGGGCGCGTAGGCGAGCGCGTCACGCCAGGAGAGAGTGCGCAGGCTCGCGGCAACGACCGAGACAACGGGGTTGAAGTGTGCGCCAGAGAGCGGGGCCAAGATCGAGATGAGCACATACAGACCCGCTCCAGTCACGACGGCGTTCTCGAGCAGCTCCAGGCCAACGGCCCCGGGCGAGAGCTGCTGCGCGGCGATGCCGGACCCGACCACGACGGCGGCCAGGAACGCCGAGCCGACGAACTCGGCCAGCAGGCGGCGGGGAAGTGACGGCGTGGCCACGGCGGCAAGCGTATCCATTGACAACTATCACTTCAATAGATATACGTAAATAGATGCCCGTCAATCTGGAACTCGCCCCGAAGCAGAAGCGGCCCGCCGGCGGCCCATGTTGCGAGCCTGTCGTCTATCCGGATGTGGAGCGCGAGCAGGCCGTCCGCATGGCCCAGGTCGCCAAGGCGCTCGGCGACCCGGTGCGGGTGCAACTCGTTGATGTCCTGCGCAAGCACGCCGGAAAAGTCTGCGTCTGCGAGCTGGTCCCGCTCTTCGACCTCTCCCAGCCCACGGTCTCCCACCATCTGAAGGTCCTGCGTGAGGCCGGGATCGTGGGGTCAGAGCGACAAGGGCTCTGGGCCTACTACTTCGTGATCCCCGACACCCTGAAGGAGCTGTCCGCATGGCTGAGCTAGAGCAGACCTGCTGCTCGCAGCAGACGCAGGACGCCTGCTGCGAGCCAGTGGCAAAGGCCGAGTGCTGCGGGCCGCAACACGGCAGCGGCTGCGGTTGCGGGGCATCGGCGACGGCGACCGGCACGCCGACGGACGTACGTGAGGCGGTCCGTGAGAAATATGCCGCCTACGCGATCGCCGCACCCGGCACGGTTGTCAGTCCCGCCGATCGCGAAGGGGCGTTCGGCGCTGCGCTCTACGAGGGCAGCGAAGGAGGAGCAACCGAGGTGGCCGTCAGCGCCTCGCTCGGCTGCGGAGTACCGACAGCCGTGGCGGAGTTGCACGAGGGCGAGACGGTCCTCGACCTCGGCTCGGGCGCGGGTGCCGATGTGCTCATCTCCGCCCGCCGCGTCGGCCCGACGGGCAAAGCGATCGGTCTCGACATGACTGATGAGATGCTCGACCTCGCACGCCGCAACGCGGCCGGCGCCGGCGTCACCAATGCCGAGTTCGTCAAGGGCTACCTGGAGGAGCTGCCCCTGCCCGACGCAAGCGTTGATGTCGTCATCTCCAACTGCGTCATCAACCTGTCCGGGGACAAGGCGCGCGCGCTGAGCGAAGCCGCGCGAGTCTTGCGACCCGGCGGCCGCTTCGCCGTCTCCGACGTCATCGCAGACGAGGGCATGGACGATGCGACGAGGGCCGACATGGAGCAATGGACCGGGTGCATCGCCGGAGCGCTGACGGAGCGGGAGTTTCGGGCGCAGCTCGACGCCGCGGGCCTTTGCAACATCGAGGTTGCGCCGACACATCGCGTCCATACGCACGCGAGCGCCGCGATTATCCGAGCCACCAAGTCAGCCGCCTAGCTGGCGCCCACCAACGAACCACCTGATGGTCCCGCTAAAGTCAGGGCCGCGGCAGCGCGCAAGAGCCGCGATTTGCAGGACGAAGGGGCCATAGCTCAGCTGGGAGAGCGCCTGCTTTGCACGCAGGAGGTCACCGGTTCGATCCCGGTTGGCTCCACTACTTCTTCTGAACGTTCCGCGGTTGCGGCTCCACTTCTTCTGGACGTTCCGCGGTTGCAAGTTATAAGGTGTGCTGGCCTTACGTTGATTTTAGGCCAGCGTCTGCATGCTCACGCTGGTTCTGTGATGAGGAGATCTGCATTGCGCACCGCGTTCGCGGCTTGCCTGGCTGTGGCCGTGTTGAGCTTTGCGTCTGTATCGGAAGCGGCCACGCCGAGGGTAGTCGCGGTCTCGTCGCCCACGTCGGGCAAGGCATCGACGGCGCCGCTCGCGGTCGGAAGCGCCCATGCCGGCCCTCCGATCCGCGCCGGCTTCGTCGGGATCACGACCGAGTACTGGGACATGTTCAAGGAGGTCGGGACCAACCCCGCCCAGCCTGACGTCCCGTTCGAGCAGGTGCTGAAGAACCTGGCCCCAGACGGCGGCCTTGACCTGCGGATCGGCGGTGAAACAGCCGACTGGACGTGGTGGCCGGTGCCCGGGATGGCCCGCCCGCCCTGGGCACGGTGGACGCTCACTCCGACCTGGATGTCGGTCGCGCAGAGGCTGCTGGAGGATCTGCACGCCCACCTGATCATCGGCATCAACATGGAGGCGGACAACCCGGCGGTGGCGACCACGGAGGTTGCGGCGATCCAATCAGGGATCGGCCCGACCGTGCCCACCACGTTCGAGCTCGGCAACGAGCCCGAGCTCTATCCGAAGTGGCCCTACTACATCACCAAGAGCGGCCAGACCGTGTTCGGACGTCCCCAGAGCTACTCGTTCCCACAGATCAGCAATGAGTGGGACAGTCTGGCAGCGCACCTCGGGCACATCCGGCTCGCAGGCGTTGGCTACTCCTCGTTTCGGGCGCTGCCCTACGTCCAGCAGTTTCTGCACGTCAGTCCCGGCCTGTCGCTGCTGACGATGCATACCTACGCGCTCACACCCCAGAACTGCCAGCAGGGAGGTCAACTGCAGGAGAGCTCGTTGTTTGACCTGAACTCACTGCAGAACCTGGCCGGTGCGGTCGGGGCCTGGACCGCGCTCGGCCGCCAAAACAAGGTCCCGGTTCGTGTAGACGAGATCAATGCGGTGACCTGCGGCGGCCTTGCAAACTTCAGTAACACGTTGGGCCCCAGTCTTTGGGCCCTGAACATCCTCCCTCTGTACGCCGGGACCGGCGTGACAGGGGTCAATTTCGAGACGAGACCGAACACTGCCCAGAACCTGATCCAGACCACGGCCACCGCGGCCGGCTGGCAGGTGACGGTGCAACCTGAGTACTACGGCATGCTCGCCTTCGCCCAGCTCACCCCGCCCGGCTCGCGGATACTCAGCGTCTCGAACACACCGAGCGGTCTGATGGCCTGGGCTGTCCAGACTCCCGAGCACACCGTCAACATCGTCGTGACCAACATCACGGACAGCGCTGAGAACGTCGTCGTTCGGGCTGCCGGCGCAAAGGGGCCTGCCGTCGCGGAGGCTCTGACGAGTTCCGCCGGAAGCCTGACAGCCACCACCGGCGTCACGCTCGGCGGGCAGACGATCTCTCCGCAGACCGGCCAGCTCACCGGTACGCCGGCCAGATCACGGATCACGCCGCGCAACGGCCTCTACGACATCAGCGTGGCACCGGCAAGCGCCCAGATACTGAGCGTCAGCGGCTAGGGCCGCGAGCGTCCGATCCGCCGGATCAGAGGCCGCGCTGGCGAGCGTCCTCGGCAAGAGCGGCGTTCATCGCTGCAGGTTCGACAACGGCCTGGAGCTCGGAGATCAGTCGCAACTGCCGCTCCGATTCTCTGTGCACGGAGTCCTGCAGGCCCTCGAGCAGCTCCTCGAGGTGCCTGACCCGGACGTCGAGCGCGTCGATACGATCGGCCTGGGAGGCATCCAGATCGCTGCTCTGTGGCTCGTCGGGCGTAGCAGCGCGGCGGATCTGTCGGATCCGTTTGAGCAGCCGCTCGCGATCAGCCAGCGTCATCGGTCGATCGCTTCGTCAGCAGCCGACATTCAGGGCAGCAAGCGCGGATCATGATCGATCCTTTCCGTGCCATCGCTCGCGGTCGAGTGAACGGCATCTGTCGCGGTGGCCACAGCCATCGCCTCTCCGCTCCTCTGTCTGGAAAAACTCGTCCTGAAAGTGAGAAGAGCGTGAACTCGCAGGCCGCAGCTTCGAGCCTACCAGACACTCCTTCGCTGGCCGTCCATGCTGCCTCAGGACGTCGTGGAGCTCAGACCTCGTAAAGGAATCCGTAGAGCGCCAAGTGTCCGGACTGCTCCCACTCGGCCAAGCAATAGCGAACCCGACGATCGCCGAACTCGATGTCGAGCGTCTTGGGGGGCCGTCCCTCGACCGCCGTCACCTCGCGCGTGGACCCCGACAGCGGGCCGTCGGTGAACTTGGCCATCAGCGTCCGCGGCGGCGCGCCGGGGGTGGGCTGGCCAGCAATTGCTCTGCGCGTCCAGCCACGCAGTCGAGAGCTGCTCACCAGCCCAGGATAGGCCACGTGGGCTTCACGGCCGCTTGGCCAGGTCAGAAGACGGGGACCGGTGGGTTAGACTGGAGTTCGATCCGGCGCTTGCTCGGCTGCGACTGCAGCACCCGCCGGCACGCAATCGACGCTCTCGACGTCATCCGCCGGCGGCGGAAAATCATCCGCTGGTGGCGGAGACCGCGGCCCGCACGCGGCGCTGCAGGAGCCACGCAGTCAGAGGAGGGTTTTCCGGAGTCAGCAGTCAGCACCAGCTTACGGCAGCCGGCCGGCTGCCCATTCACAAATCTGAGTCTCTGGCCCGTCGCTGACGCGCTTGGCGATTCCCCAACAAAGGGCAACACATGGCATCAAGCGGCAAGCCAAAGACGACGTACGCAAAGCTGCAACGCGAAGCGAAAATTCGCGAGCGACGCTTTGAGAAGGCGGCCAGGAAGCAGGCCAGGAAGGAAGCCCAGCTCGATCCCGACCGAGCTGTCGAGCTCGACACCGCCGAGCTCGACCCTTCCGAGGACACGGCAGAAGTAGCCACGTCAGAGGTGACGAGCGGACAATGAAAACCAGCCGCGAACGCGCCGAGGAGAAGCGCGTCGAGAAGCTTGAGCAGATCCGGGAACAGGTAGACAGCGGCAAGCTGATCATCCGCACCATGACGGAGGCGGAGCGAGCTCAGTACCCACCCCGGGAAACACAGCCTTCTGGCACCAAACCGCGGCGATACTAGTCCCGACCGCCGCCGTACGCTACGCTTGGTGGCAAGCCGAGCAGTTGCTCGGTACAAAGCTGTGCTCGCGTCACCCCAGTTCGTTGCTCGTCAGCGCCTCCGTGTTCGCAAGGCACACAACCGGAGGTACAAAATATGCCCACAGGAACCGTGAAGTGGTTCAGCGACGAGAAGGGCTTTGGTTTCATTACGCCCGACGACGCTGGCAAGGATCTGTTCGTTCATCACTCGGCGATCCAGGGCGACGGTTACAAGTCGCTTACTGAAGGCGCCAAGGTCAGCTACGAGGCTGAGCAGGGTCCCAAGGGTCCCGCCGCCGCCTCCGTATCGCAGATCAGCTAGGTAGCAGCGAACGACGCGAGCCATTGGGGCCCACCGGCCCCAATGGCTCAAGTTCGTTAAGGCTTGAGTCTCGAGCCGCAGACGCCCATCATCAGATGCCGATGAGCGCGCCGACGGTGGCGGTGCGGTCGACCGGCAGGCGGTAGGTGTCGATCGGGCTGGCCGCATTCCGGGCCATCCCGATGAACAGCAGCTTCTGCCAACGCCTCAGTCCCGGCCGGCTGGTCATGGTGACCCTGATCTGGGAGAGGAAGTACGAGGCGTGCTCCAGGTCGAGGTTGCGCTCCAAGAGCCCGCGTTTGCGGGCTAGAGCCAGGGCAGCCGGGACGTCGGTCACGTCGTGGTAGCCGGATTTGAGCGTCACGTGCCTGACCTTGAACTTGCCGCTGCCGAGCACATGCACGACCACCCTGTCCGCCTGATCGACGTGCGGGACGCTGAGCTGCGCGACCGAGACGATCAGTACTCGCTCGTGGAAGATGCCATGCCGCTCGAGGTCGGCCTTGAGCGCAAGTGGCGTCGTGCTCTTGCTCGGGCTCATGTAGATCGCGACGCCGCGGGCACGGTGACAGGAATCGGTGCTGACCTGCAGCTGATCGAGGAAGGTCGCGAAATCACCCTCCTCCTCGGTCCGGTTGCGGGTGACGATCTGGTAGCCGCGCCGCCAGGTGACCATCAGGATCGCCGTGATCAGGCCGACGCACAGCGGAATCCATGCGCCGTGCCCGATCTTGCTCACGTTTGCGCCGAAGAACGACACCTCGACCACGAGCAGCACGCCCCCCATCAGGCAAAGCTTCCAGATCGCCAACTTCCACATCGAGCGGGCCACGGCCAGGAACAGGATCGTGTCCAGCACGAAGGTTCCGGTGACCGCGACGCCGTAGATGTCGGCGAGCGCCCCTGAACTCCGGAAGATCAGCACCAGCGCGATCACGCCGACCCCGAGCACCCACGTGATGATCGGCACGTAGATCTGGCCTTCGAGCTCGGAGGTGTGCGCGATCTTCAGCCTCGGCAGGAAGCCCAGCTGCACGGCCTGACGGGTGATCGAGAAGGAGCCGGTGATCGCCGCCTGCGACGCGATGATCGTCGCGATCGTGGCGAGCACCACCATCGGAATCAACAGGCTCGACGGGACGAGCAGGTAGAACGGATTTGACTTCGAGCGCGGGTGGGCCAGGATCAACGCGCCCTGCCCCAGGTATGACAGGAGCACGGCCGGGAACACGATCCCGAACCACGTGCGCCGGATCGGTTGCGCGCCGAAGTGACCTCGATCGGCATAGAGCGCCTCCGCCCCCGTCAGGGCGAGTACCACCCCGCCGAGCGCGAGGAACGCGTCGACGCCGTGATTGACCATGAAGCGCGCACCCCAGATCGGTGAGAGGGCCTGGAAGATCCCTGGGTGCTGCACCACCTGGCGTGCGCCAAGCGCCGCGATCACCACGAACCACACGAGGATCAGCGGGCCGAACAGCCAGCCCACAGCACCGGTTCCCTTCCGCTGGACCAGGAACAGACAGATCAGGATGCCCAGGGCGATCGGCACGACCAGATGTGCCAGGCCCGGGGTCACGACCTTCAGCCCCTCGACGGCAGAGGTGACCGAGATCGCCGGGGTGATCATCCCGTCCCCGAAGAACAGCCCGGCCCCGAAGATCCCGAGCGTGACGAGCAGCGCGGTGCGGCCGATGCCGCGGCGTTGGATCAGCGCGGCAAGGGCCATACCGCCACCGTCGCCGCGGTTGTGAACCCGCATCAGGAGTCCCGCGTACTTGATGGAGACGATCAGCGTCATAGCCCAGAAGATGAGTGAGATCACGCCATAGACGCCGGCTGGCGTGGGGTGCGCAGCGTCGCTGTGCTGGGTGAAGATCACCTGCATGGTGTAGAGCGGGCTCGTCCCGAGGTCTCCGAAGACCACGCCGAGGGCGCCCAGCGCAAGCACCACCTTGCTCGCGTGGGCGACGACGTCGCGCTCGTCGTCAGCGATTTCGGGCTCCACCCCTGGCTCTACCGGTACAGGCTCCGGCCTGACCTGCCAGTAACTGAGCTTGTGAGCCGCTTCGTTGAACGTACGTCGCGGGCCAACGGACCGCTGATCGTGCGCGGCCCACCCCGACTTATGCCCCGCTTCGTGGAGGCTCTTGTTTCCAGAATCGGTTTTCACGGCGAAGCCGGGCTATGCAGCAGCGTCGTCGGTGAGAAGCTTCGGACGCAGTCCGAGCATCCGCAGATCCGTGATCAACGCCTCGACCTCGTCCTGCACCTCGGCGTCTGATGCGGCATCCACATCGATGCGCAAGAGCATCGCTCCACGGTTGAGGCGGTCGGAAGGGCTGCGTGTGAGCACAGGTCGTTTCTGACCCGGATGGTTGTTGATCCACGCTCTGACTTCCGGTGTGAGAGCAGGCCTATCCAGTGCGATCGCGATCTCGGTCACCGCTAGCCAGGATCCACGTCGCGCTCGTCCGCGGGAATAGGTGCAAGTACCCATCTGCGTCGGTGTGCAGATGCCCCGTCTGCACCGCTTGTGCAGACGGGCGACCGGCTATGGCTCGATCAGGCCACGACGGATCGCGTAGCGGGTGAGGTCCGCGACGCTTCTCATCTCAAGCTTCGCGAGGATGTTCGAGCGGTGGTGATCCACGGTCTTGCGGCTGATCACCAGGTCCGCGGCGATCTCGTCGCTCGTGTGGCCCTCCGCGATCAGCTTGACGATCTGCAACTCGCGCGGCGTGAGCGGATCGCTCGGAGCGGCCTCTCCCCGCCGTGCCTGCTCGAGGTACTCCCTGACCAGCGCGACGATCGCGTTCGGGTACAGGAATGGCTCACCACGCATGGCCGCTCGACACGCTTCGACCAGATCCCTGTTGGCCGACGATTTGAGGACGTAGCCGGAGGCCCCGGCGCGGAGCGCCTCGAAGAAGTACTGCTCGTTGTCATGGACGGAGAGGATCAGCACGCGAACGTCGGACCGGCGCCGGAGCTCGGCCGTCGCCTGCAGGCCCGTGAGCCGTGGCATCGAGACGTCCAGGATCGCGAGATCGACGTCGCCGGCCACCGCCCGCTGAACAGCCTCTGCACCATCCTGCGCCTCGGCGACGACCTCGATGTCCGGCTCGGCGTCGAGCACGGCGCGCAGGCCGCTACGGACGACCGCGTGGTCGTCGGCGAGCAGTACCCGAGTCTTCAGCGGAGTGACCATTCTCTGTCAGGCCGGCACGCTGAGCAGCAGGGCGGTCCCGCCGTGAGGCCGGGCACGCACGTCCAGCTGAGCGTTGATGACGGTCGCCCGCTCGCGCATGCCCCGCATCCCCTGCTCGATCGCGTCCGGCGGAAGGCCGCGGCCGTTGTCGGCGACCTCCAGCACCACCTGGCCATTCTCGTGGCGCAGCATCACCACGACCTCAGTGGCGTCCGCGTGACGCAGCACATTGGTCAGCGCCTCCTGCGCCACGCGATAGATCACGAGCTCAACCTCGGGCGCAAGCGCGGGCAGGCTCCAGTCGAGCGCGCGCCGCACCCGGATCCCGGGCTGCCGGTCGACGCGGCTGCAGAGGGCCACGACGGCGTTCACCAGGCCGAGGTCATCCAGCACCTCGGGGCGCAGCTCGCGCGCGATGCGCCTCACGTCATCGAGGCTGCCCAGCGCGCTCTGCGAGATCTCGAGCAGAGCACTCCGTTGAATCCCGGCGGGCTCACTCGCAGCCCGCTCGGCGCGCAGCGCGATCGCCGTCAGCATCTGACCGACCTCATCATGAAGCTCGCGCGCGATCCTCAGTCGCTCGCGTTCCTGGGCGGCAAGCTCCCGCAGGGCGCTTTCGCGTCGTTCCTGCTCGAGGCGGTCGAGCATGCCCCCGAGTGCCTCGGCGAGCGCGCGAACCTCGACACTCGCGCCCTCCAGGAACTCGGCCTGGTTGTCGGCACGCACGGAGTCGATCGTGCCGATCGCCGCCGCGAGCCTGCGCAGCGGCCTGAACGCGCGCCGGAGCAGTACCAGGTCGATGGTGAGCATCAGGACGAGACCGATGCCCAGCACGAGCAGCTCGCTCGGCGTCGCGACCCGATGGACGGTCACCGGCGCCCAGGCGAGTGTGGCCACTGCCACCACGAACACGGTGGCGTTTGCCGCAAACACCTTCCACTGCAGCGACAGCCGCTCGGAGCGGCGGCGAAGCGCTCTGAGCGTGGATTCGCGCTCAGCCCGCGCCGCGGTAGCTCCGGTAGTCATCTGCGGCAGACATTAGGACCGGCCCGCACCAGTCGCAAGCCGGGCGTTGATAGGTTCCCGCGCGTGGCGGAGCGTTCACGGCAGCCCGCAGGCGAATCCTCGGGTGCGGCCGGGCCGGTGTTGCCCCGCAACCTCGCGAAGTACGCGGCGCTGCGCGACCGCACGCGTTGGCTCACGACCGTTCCGGCTGTGCTCGAGGACGTACGTCTCCGGCTGGAGTTCGACTGGGTCGGGGAGCCGTTCCAGCCAGGAGGACAGACCGCCTGGGTGGCCCCGGTCCACAGCCGCACGTTCGGCGATGTTGTCCTGAAGATCGCCGCGCGCCACGAGGAGGCATTGGACGAGGCCAAAGGGCTCCGCGTCTGGGGCGGTAGGGGCGCCGTCCGCCTGTTCGCGGCGGAGGATGTCGACGATCACACGACGGTCCTGGTGATCGAGCGCTGCGAGCCCGGGCATTGGCTTGCCGATCAGCCGGCGCTGATCCAGGACGAGGTGATAGCCGATCTCCTGCTGAAGCTGTGGGTGCAACCTCCGGCAACCGAGACCTTCCGGCCGCTGCGGGAGATGTGCGAACTGTGGGCATCGGCAAGCGAGCGCTGGGCCGAGGAACGGCGCGCTCACGTCGACGTCGGGCTCGTGCGGCAGGGCATCGAGCTTTTTCGTGCGCTCGCACGGGAATCGTCGCAGGAGCTGCTGCTCTGCACGGACCTGCACGCCGAGAACGTCCTGTCGGCCGCACGTGACCCCTGGCTGATGATCGATCCGAAACCCTACGTGGGCGATCCCGCCTACGACGTCCTCCAACACATTCTCAACGCGGCCGCCCGCTTCGGTCGCAACCCCGGGGAGTTGGCGGATCGCATGGCGAGCCTTGTCGACGTGGACAGGGAGCGGGTCCGGCTGTGGTTGTTCGCGCGCTGCGTTGTGGGTGCGGCGGAGTGGCCGGATCTGCTCGACGTGGCACGCCAGGTCGTTCCGAGCTGAAGCCACCGATCCTCCCGAACTGACCCATCCGTCATCCGCAGTTGGACGGATCGGCGCATCACGCTGCATTGACCGCCGGCGGGAGTGCCGCATGTTTGGGCCGGAAAGTGGCTAGCTCCCGAGCGGGGCAGTACCTGACAAATACCTCGCGAAACCTGGCAATACCTCGCGAAGAACAGGAAAGCGATGCCTGTCTGTGAGCAGTTGGACCTGGTTGCAGAGTTCGATCCCGATCTGGACGCGCCTCGGCGCGTGCGCGTCCTGCTGCGCTCGGTGCTGAGCGAGCTGCACATCGACCAGGACGTGATCGAATGCGGCACGCTGACCGCTAGCGAGCTCGCTGCCAATGCCGTGTTGCATGCGCGAACGCCGTTCCGGCTGCTCGTGCAGGCGCGGGAGTCGTCAGTCTGGATCGCCGTCGAGGACCATGCGCCCCTCAAGGATCACCACGACGTGGTCAGCCGCTCCCCCCACGGGTTGGGCCTGATCGCGGCACTGGCGCTCCGCTGGGGCGTGACGCCGCAGGAGTCGGGCAAGCTGGTCTGGGCAGAGCTGCCCCGCGTAAGGCATGCCCGGCCGATAAGGGCTCCATCTTCCCGATGTAAGGCCACAGGTCTTAGCTCAGGATCTATTCATCGGTGGCGCTGAGCCCCGTGACAGCAACTAGATCCTGGAGCGTGCACCATGGCAACGATCTCGAGCAATCCGCGTTGGAGCCCCGTAGTCATCCGACTCGCCGTGAGCGACGACGAGCTGGCACTGCGCCGGCTGGCCCAGCTGGACAGCGCACGGCCGCTGGCCGGCCAGAAGCTGCTCGCCGAGTACGGCGGCTCGCTGGTGGCAGCCGTCTCGATGACAGATGGCTCCGCAATCGCAGACCCGTTCCGCACGACCGCGGACACCGTCGAGCTGCTGCGCCTCCGGGCGGCACAGCTGGAGCGCGCGGCCGCCTAGGTGGGCTGGCTGCTCGAGTGCCTCGACCAGGAGCGTCGCAACGTCGGCCACCCGCAGCCCGTCGCCGGTGGCCTGCATGCCGTCGTCGAGCATCACCGTGCAGAAGGGGCACGCGACGGCGAGCGTCCCGGCGCCGGTCGCGGCTGCCTCGCGGACCCGTTCCGCGTTGATCGGGTTGGCGCGCTCCTCCATCCACATGTGCGCGCCGCCGGCGCCGCAGCAGAAGGTCTCCTTGCCCTGGCGGGCCATCGGCAGCGCCGTGCCGACGGCTGCGACCAGCTCCCGAGGAGCCGCAAGCACGTCGTTGTGGCGGGCTAGGTAGCAGGAGTCGTGATAGGTGACCATCAGCTGCTCGTCCCGCGCCGGCTGCAGCCTCCCCTCGCTGACAAGGCGAGCGAGCAGCTCGGAGTGGTGCACCACCTCATAGCTGCCGCCGAAGTCCGGGTACTCGTTGGCGAGCGTGTTGAAGCAGTGCGGGCAGTTGGCGATGATCTTCCTCACGCCCGCCTCATTGAGCGTGGCGATGTTCTGCTCGGCGAGCGCCTGGAACACGTACTCGTTCCCCATCCGCCGCGCGGGATCGCCGGTGCAGCTCTCGCGCGGCCCGAGGATCGCGAACTCGACACCCGCAGCCTGCAAAAGTTTGGCGGTCGCCTCCGCGGTGCGCCGGGCCCGCTCGTCAAACGATGACGCACAGCCCACCCAGTACAGGTACTCGGGCGCGGGGTCTCCCGGCTCGAGCACACGCACACCCAGCTCCGCCCCCCAGTCAGCACGCTGTGCCTGTGGGTGGCCCCACGGGTTCGAGCTGCGCTCGACATCGCGCAGCATCGGCTCAGCCTCAGCGGGGAAGCTCGACTCGACCATCACCAGATGGCGGCGCAGATCGACGATGTGGTCGATGTGCTCGATCGACACCGGGCACGCCTGCACGCAGGCGCCGCAGGTGACGCAGTCCCAGATCGACTCCTCAGGGACCGCCGAAGGCACGAGCGGCGTCTCCCGATCCTCTGAGAACAGCTGGTCGCGCAGACCCATGATCACGAGCTTCGGTGAGAGCAGCTTGCCGGTCTGGTGGGCGGGGCACACGTCCTGGCAGCGCCCGCACTCGGTGCAGGAGAACGCATCCATCACCTGCTTCCAGGTGAGATCGGCGGCCGTGCCCGCGCCGAAGCGGAGGTCATCCTCGCTCTCACCTTCCTCAGGCTCGAAGCGCAGCGGCTCGAGCCGTCCACGCGCCGCGGTGCGCCCGAACCAAACGTTGATCGCGGCCGTGGCGATGTGCAGATGCTTGGAGCGCGGCAGATAGGCGAGGAACCCGAGGATCGTGCCGACGTGAATCCAGACGAACACGCGCTCGAGCACGCGCGTGGACCCGCTGTTGCTGAAGATGTGCGAGAGCAGCTTCGAGACCGGCGCCCACGATGCCGGCCACTCGTTGTAATGCAGCGCGATCCGCGACGCGTGCCAGAGCAGCAGCGAGATCACGATCGTCGCGATCATCGCGAGGATCAGATCGGCCTCGCCGAGGTGACTACCCTCGAACCGCTTCGGCCGCACGACCTTTCGCACCCACAGCGCCGATGCGACACCGATCAGCACGAGCACGCAGAAGACATCGACCATCAGCGCATACCAGCCCTGGTGGCCCAGCCACGGCAGCGTCTGGTGACGGTCGACGATCCCGATCATCGCGATCAGGATCGTCGGCGCCAGCACCAGGAACCCCCAGAACACGAATGCGTGCATCAACCCGGGCCAGAACCGCTGCAACAGCTTGCGCTGGCCAAGCACGATCGTGACCTCGTTACGCACCCGCGCCGGCACATCGCCCGAACGCTTCGTCGGCCGCGCCGCCTTCACCAGGCCGGTCAGACGTGAGACCCGGCGCACAAACAGGGTGCCGCTGACGCCCAGCGCCGCGGCCAGCGCCACAGCCTCGAACGGGGAGGCTATACGCCCCTCACCTTCCGGATCTCTGCGCTGATCGCGGGCACGACCTCGTGCAGGTTGCCGATCACGCCGTAGTCGGCGTGCGCGAAGATCGACGCCTCACCGTCCTCGTTGATCGCCAGCAGCCGCTTGGCGCCCTTGCAACCGGCCATGTGCTGGGTGGCGCCGCTGATCCCGCAGGCGATGTAGATGTCGGGAGCGACCTTGGTGCCGGTCTGGCCGACCTGATCGGTGTGCGGCCGCCAGCCAGCGCTGGTCACCGCGCGCGAGCAGCCGACGGCGCCGCCGAGCAGCCCCGCCAGCTCCTCGATGATCGCGAAGCCGTCTGCCGAGCCGACCCCACGGCCCCCGGAGACGACCACCTTGGCATCCTCGAGTGACACGCCGCCACTCGTCTCGCCGACCCGCTCGGTCGGCGCGACGGCCAGAGCGTGGTGGGAGGGCGCCACGACCTCCGCTTGCACCGCCGCCGGGTCCGCGGGGACGGCATGCGGCGCGACCGTGAGCAGGAGTGTCGGGGAGTGCAGCAGCGCCTCCTCGAGCAGGCTCCCGCCCCAGCGCACGCGCGTGACCGTCGGTGGCGAACCGGGTGTGAACGCGACAGTGTTGGCCGAGAACGGTAGATCGAGGATCGCAGCGGCGTGGGCCAGCACCTCGTTGCCGCGCTCGGTGGCGGCGGCGACCACGCCCTGTGGCGAGCGCGCCGCGATCTGATCGGCGAGCGTCTGTCCCCAAGCCGCGGGGGCATAATCGCCACTGATCGACATCGCGACGACCTCGTCGGCGATGCTCCGCGCGAAGCCGACCGCCTGCTGGGTCAGCTCGTCGGCCGGATCCTCGACCAAGACCAGGACGCTCATCACAGCACGCCCAGCTCGCCCAGGATTTCGACAACCGCCGGGGCGGCCTCGGCGCCGCGGCCGAGCACCTGCACCTGTTTGCCGGAGTCGGGCGGGAGCACCAGCCTCACCATCTCGAGCTGCGCGGCGGGACGCTCGGGGCGCGAGGCGTCGAGCGGCTTGCGCTTGGCGCGCAGCCGTCCCGGCACCGAGGGGTAGCGCGGCAGGTTGATGCCCTCCTTCACCGAGACGACTGCCGGAAGCGCCACGTCGTAGATGTCGCGCCCACCAGGCACCTCCTGCTCGCAGCGCGCGCGACCACCATCAATCGAGATCGCCTTGATGCCGGTCACGCACTGAAGCCCGAGCGCGTGCGCCACCCGGATCGCGACCTGGTAGTTGCCCGCGTCAGCGGACTCGTTTCCGAACAGGATCAGGTCGTAGGACTGCTCATCGGCCTGTATCGCCGCCACGATCGCGCTCGCGGTTGCCTGTGCGTCCCACTCCTGGCCGTCGGTGACGAGGTGGATCGCACGGTCGGCGCCGATCGCCATCATGTCGCGCAGCTGCTCCTCAGCCTCGGACGGGCCGAGAGTCAGCACGGTCACGGAGCCACCCTCGCGCTCGACGATCTGCACGGCCTCCTCGACCCCGCACTCCTCGTGCGGGCTGACGGTGAAGCCGAGGTGCTTGGTCGAGATCGCGCGCTGGTCGTCGGTGAGCGTCATCTTGCCGCCGGTCAGCGGCACTCTCTTCACACATACGCAAATGTGCATTTGCCCAGCCCTCCCTAGCTGCGGATGCGGCTGTTTTCAGGATCGAACAGCGACGTCGCGTCAGTCGAGCCGACTGTCACCGGGTAGCGCTCGCCCATGTACTGAACCAGCAGCTGCTCGCCGACCTTCGCGTGTTCGGGCGGCAGGTAGGTCATCAGGATGTACTTGCCAAGCGATGGGCCCGAGCCGGCGCTCGTCACATATGAACGGCGGCCCTTGCGGTCGGTGATCGGCTCGCCGTCGGTCGTGAGGATCGGCTCCTTGCCGAGCATGTAGCGCTTGACACCGGACGCGGAGGTGTGGTCATCGACGGTCAGGGTGCACATCACCGCGGCAGGCTCCTCGTCGCGGTGGCCGACGTGCGCCTGTTTGCCGATGAAGTCCTGGTCCTTGACCTTGCCCCAGGCCATGCCGGCCTCGACGACGTTGTACTCGCCGTCGAGCTCGGCGCCGTAGGCGCGGTATCCCTTCTCCAGCCGGCCGGTGGTGCCGTAGACGCCGCTGCCGGCAGCGATCATCCCGTGCGGCTCGCCGGCCTCGACGAGCAGGTCCCAGAGCCGTGCGCCCTGCTCGATCGGCACATACAGCTCCCAGCCGAGGTCACCGACGTAGGAGATGCGGGACGCCAGCACCTCCATCGGGCCGACCTCGAGGCTCTTGCAGCGCGCGAACGGGAAGCCCTCGTGCGAGACGTCGCCGCGCGCAACCGAGGAGAGGATGTCCCGCGCGCGTGGACCCCAGAGACCCAGTGTCGTCCAGGCGCTCGTCTGGTCATGCACCTGCGCGGAGCCGTCCGCCGGCAGGTGATCGCTGAACCACTTCAGATCGGACATGCCGTAGGCGCCACCGGTGACCACACGGAACACGTCATCAGCCAGACGCATGATCGTCAGGTCCTGCTTGAAGGTGCCACTCGGCGTCAACAGCGGCGTGTAGACGACACGGCCGACCGGGACATCCATCTGGCGCATCGCCACGCGCTGCACCACGTCGAGCGCGCCCGGCCCGGTCACGTCGAAGATCGCAAACGCGGTCAGGTCGACGATCGCCGCACGGTCACGCATCGCCAGGTGCTCGGCGTTGATGATCGGCGACCACCAGCGCGCCTCCCACTCGGACTCACGGCGAGTGACACGGTCGCCGTACTCATCGAGCAGGCCCGCGTTTGACTCATACCAGACGGGGCGCTCCCAGGCCGGCTGCCTCGTAGAACACGGCGCCGCGCTCGCGCTCACGCTCGTAGAACGGTGGGACCCGCACACCCCGGTCGGACTCCCACTGCTCGGCGGGGTGGACGATCCCGTACATCTTGTTGAAGCCCTCACCGGCGCGGGCGAACACATGCGCGCGCGTCTTCTGCGACGGGTACGCGCGTGCGATGTTGGACTCGAACACGTCGATCTCGGACTCGCCGTGGACCATCAGCTCGGCGACGGTCTTGCCGGCGCCCGGGCCCTCCTTGATCCAGATCGCGGCGGCAGACCAGAGTCCCCTGACCTCCGGGGTCTCACCCAGCAACGGCAAGCCGTCGTAGGTGACCGACAGCAGCCCGTTGATCGCGTACTTCACACCGACGGACTCATCACCGACGATCTCGGGCATCAGCTCGAGCGCGATCTCCATCTGCGGATCGAAGTCATCCTGCGTGAACGGCAGCTCGGTCGGCGTCAGCGCCGACTCCTCGATCGACGGGATCTCATCGGCCTCCATCATGATCGGCCGGTGCGCATAGGAGCCGATCTCAAGGCCCGTGCCCTCCTGCCGCTCGTACATGTTCGTGTCGACGTCGCGGACGATCGGGTACTCGATCATCCCGGTTGGCGTTCGCGAAGCGCGGCACCGGTCCGATGTCGATCATCTGATGCACTGACGGCGCGATCGGGATCGACGCTCCCGCCATCCTCGCGAGCTTCGGGCTCCAGCAGCCGCAGGCGATCACGACACGGTCAGCCGCGATGTCGCCCTTCGTCGTGCGCACACCGCGGATGCGGCCGCCGACCACGTCGAAGCCCAGCACCTCAGTGTTGGCTGACACCGTCAGCCCCGCCTCCTGCGCACGCTCGCGCATGATCGTCGCCGCCCGCAGCGAGTCGACGACCCCGGCGCCCGGCGTGTAGAAGCCGCCGACGATCAGCTCCTCGTTGATGTAGGGAACGAGCTCCTTGACGCCCTCAGGCGTGATGATCGATACCGGCTCGATCCCCCACGAGATCGCCGAGGACACTCTGCGCTGCAACTCCTGCATACGCTCCTCGCCGCGCGCCACCTCGATGCCGCCGCTCTCGACGAACACGCCCAGATCCTTGTACTGACGCATGCTCTCGAGCGTCAGCTGGGTCATCTCCTTCGAGTGATCGACCGGGAAGATGAAGTTCGAAGCGTGCCCGGTCGAGCCCCCGGGGTTCGGCAACGGCCCCTTATCGATCAGCGTGATGTCGCGCTCACCGAGCTGCGTCAGGTGATAGGCGAGGCTGTTGCCGACGATCCCCGCACCGATGATGACGATGCTCTGGGAAGCGGGCAGGGGGGCGCTCGAGCTGCTCATACAACTTATATATCAGAGCACCCAGGGGCTGTGGAAGAACGCGAGGCACGTGCCGGACGCGGGCTGGTGGTCCGCCGCGAGATCGGTGAAAATCCACGCCGGGGTTGCGTCGTCGCACGGGTCCCGTCGTGTTGTCAAAGGGGGAGGATCCGATGAATAAGGTCAGAGCCGCCGCGGCAGCGGCGTCGGTGGTGGTAACGCTTGGCTTCGCGGCGGGCGCGCAGGCGGCGATCACGAGCTCGAACATCACAAGTAGTGTTCAGCGGCAGATGAGCGACGATCGCGGATACGCCGTCAGCAGCCTCGCCGAACTCGGAGACGGGCCAGGCTTTCGCAAGATCCGCGCCGCACTCGGCGTCGATGCCTTCGGCGTCAACGCGATCGTCCTGCCACCTGGGTACGCGACCAACCTTCACTTTCACGACGAGCAACAGGAGCTGTACTTCGTCCACACCGGCGAGGTCGAAATCCGCTTCGGGGACGGCACCACCCACCACCTCGGCCCGGGCGGGCTCGCGCGCGTGGACGCCACCACCCACCGCGGCATGCGCAACGTCGGCGACAGCGAAGCCATCGTGCTCATCACGGGCGGCAAGGACGGCTACGTCGAGCGCGACGGGCATACCGTCGACGAGAGCTGAGCCAGCACTCTCAAGTCGCCGCTTTGGCGCAGCCACTCATCCGCATCATCGCCGCGACGTCCTGCTGCGTGAAGCGATCGGTCGTGGTGAGATCGGAGATCCCGGAGACGCTCAGACGCGTTGCCGAGATTCCCTGGGTCATCGCGATCAGCTGGCGGATCGAGCGGCGCACCAGCTCCGGATGGCCAACGAGCACTCTGTTCCAGAGGTCACCCTGGACATCCGTCAGGTCTTCGTTGCGCTTGTCGCTGTCGAGCTTCGCGTCCCAGCCGTTGCATGCGGTCGTGATCGACACGAGTGCCGCGATCCTTGGCCGGGCCGCACGACACTCGACCACGTCACCACTGGCCTCTTTGGTCCGCCCGTGGGATTGCCCCCCGCCCCGCCCAGCGGGCGGGGGGCAAAGATCCTAAGAGGCTTCTCTCACTCGGCCGGAATCTCCCCGTAGACCATCCCGAGGTCGATCCCCTGCCGCTTACGCACGATCTGCGAGATCACGTAGATCGCTATCGCCAGCACGTACATGCCGCCCATCAGGATGAACGAGTCGGTGTTGTTCACGCCGTAGGCGTCGTCTGTGAACCACTTGATCAGCGCCCAGATCAGGAGCGCCGCGAACAGCAGCGCGGTGAACGTGATCAGTCGGCAGGCCGAGCACCCTGTACTTGGCGATCGGCGAGGCGTTGTAGATCTCCGGCTTGCGCCACGGCAGGATCGCCGCCGAGACTGTGGTGCCGAGGAACGTGATCGCGATCACGAGCGTCGCGTCCAGCGTGTAGGACGCAAACGACGAACTCCAGGCGTACAGCGCCGCCAGCGGGATCGACGGAAGCAACATCAGCGCAAGCGCCCAGTACGGCACGCCGTTCTTGGAGATGCTCGAGACCTTCTCCGGCAGGATCCGGTCGAAGGATGCGGCGAACACGACCCGAGTCGAGGACAGGAACACGGACCCGACCCAGCCGAAGAACCACAGCGACATGATCAGGATCAGGATGAACTGGAGCACCGGGCTCGAGAAGACCATCGCCGCCAGCATTGCCGGGTATGGGAACACCCCGATCGGGATCGTCCCGGCCCAGTAGGCGCTGCTGCTTCCCATGTAGAAGGTCCAGCCGAACGTCTTGGAGAACAGCAGGAAGAAGATCACGGCGACGATCGTCGTCCCGATCAATGCTCCGCCCATCGCGTAGATGTTCTTCCGGAAGTCAGACGCGCCACGTACCTCGCCGTAGAGCGTCGCGCCCCAGTTGGACCAGAGGTTGAAGAACAGCAGCATCGGGATCAGCAAGAGCACACCGCCGAACGAACCGATGCCCGTCGGCGCATAGCCCTTGGTGCCGGCCTTGATCGTCGCCGCATATGCGTTGCCGGTCGTGCCGTAGAGCTTGGCCGCCTGGGTGTTGAAGTCGTGGATGAACGACGCATGCGAGGTGACGAGCAGGATGATTCCCATCACCACCAAGCCGAATACGCCACCGTAGAAGCAGAGCTTCTGGATCCGTCCGTAGGTGCGGATACCGAGGGCGATGAACAGCGACGCAAGCAGCGCTGTGATCACGGAAGCCACAAATACGCCCGCGTGGCTGCCCCAGAAGGTCACGCCGCCCGACCAGCCGACGATCGCCGACAGCGGCCCGAACACCTCAATGTTGAGGATGTTGGCGTAGATCGGAACCCAGTACCAGAGGATGAACCACCAGCCCGCGACCGCCAGCACGAAGCCGATGCCGCCACCGAGCACGCGGCTCATCCAGACGTAGTCGCCGCCGGCGCGTGGCATCACCGAGATCAGCGAGGCGTATGTGATCGCCTGGAAGATCAGGAAGGCTCCGCCGACGATCACCGACCACATCAGGCCACCGCCCGGGATAAACGGCGCATACGTGAAGATGAGCCAACCGAGCGTGACCAGGTTGATCGCGAACGTCGCGTAGATGAACGCATCGCGCACGGACCAGCCGCGCACAAGGCCGGTGGCCTTGCGTACGAACACGGCGCGTTCTTCAAAGCCCGCGCCGCCACCACTTGCAGTAGCCGTCATATCCCGTCCCCTCCTCAGCCGCTTGTAAGCACGAACTTCTTGACCTGCTTGCCGTCCTCGAGATCGATCACGGCACCCAGCAGCTGTCCCTGCTCGTAGGAGCTGCCGGGGTTCACGCACAACGTCTTGCCGAGCCGCTTGGTGCCACGCGATTCGTGGATGTGGCCGTGCACCGAGAGCGCCGGCCCGAAGCGCTCGATCGCTTCCCGGACTGCTGTCGAGCCGACCGGTCTGACCGCGTGTCCGGCGTCCTTCAGGTCCATGTCGGCGGTCAGCTCGGGAGCGTCGTCAAGCCCCGTGCCGTACGGCGGGCAGTGGAGGCTGAAGATGGTGCGCTCGGGCGGGTTCGTGATCAGGTCGACCATCTTCGCGATGCGCTCGGCCAGCTGCGGCTCGTCCTCCTCGCGGTAGGTGTCCCACGGAGTGCGGTTGGCCCAGCCGCTCGAGACCATCTGGTAGCCACCGAACTCGACCACGCGGCCCTCGCCGAGCTCGACGGTCTTGGCCTCGAGGATGACCTCGTCGACCTCGAGCTGGTCGTCGTTGCCCGGACAGACGAAGCAGCGGATACCCGTGCCGGCCAGCCGCTCGTCGGCGAGATCCATCCACTCGCGCACCGTGTTCAGCATGTGCTCATCGAACAGCGCGTGCCAGCGAGCCTCGTCCTGGCTCAGCTCGGCGAGCTCGTCGGGATCGACGCGGAACGGGTAGTAGCCGCGGCGCTTGACCGCCTGCTCGAACTGAGCGACCTGCTCCTCGCCCTGCAGGACCTCGCGGTTCTCGAGCAGTGTCGAGTGCCAGTTGTCGCCGCCGTCGTTGATGATCGGCACGAGCGCCTTACCGGTCATGTCGCCACCGAGGATCATCACGTCGGCCTCGTAGTGCTTGCCGGAGTTCAGGAACTTGCGCCAGCACGTCTCCGAGCCGTGCACGTCGGTCGCGAAGAAGATCCTCACTGCTCCACCTCCTCAGGCAGGTCGTACCAGCGCTTGCGGTCGCCGATCTTGTCTCGCATCTTCCAGCCGCGACTCTTGGGCGCTTCCTCGATCTTTGCGAGCAGGGCTTTCAGCCGGTCCTTGACGCGTGACTGGTCGTGCTCGGGAAGCGCGTATTGACCGACGTCGTCGCCGCAGCGCTCGAGGTTGGCGGTGATCGTGCGCCACAGGCCCCAATCGCCCGCGCACAGCTCGGCGATGCGCGCACCGTTGACGGCATCCCCGTCGTGATCGGCCACGTCGTGCCCGTGGAGCAGCAGGACGGTGTCACGGATGTCCTTCTCGTTGAGCTGGATGATCTGCAACTTGGTGAGCAGCAGCTCGGCCAGCGGCACCGTCATCTCGCCCGGCCTGAGCCGGTCGGACAGCGGGATCTCATGACACATGCGAAACGAGCCGACGAAGACATCGACCTGCCTGCCGTGCTCGTTGTCGTGGAACAGCATCCGCTCCTTGCTGTTCATCGCGTTGAAGACCACGTGGGGCTCGTAGCCGGCGTCACTCAGCAGCTTGCCGGCGGCGCCGCTGCCGCCCTTGGGCACGGCGAAGTCGAGGTCCTTGTACTCACGGTCGAGCACCGGTGGGATCTCTGCGGCGTGCAGCCTCACCGCCACACCGCCGAGCAGCGCGAACGTCGCATTCTGCGACTGCGCGACCGCCACAAGTCGCTCTCCTTCCTCAACGATGTCGGGGAGGATGGCGCTCAAACCCCACCCGCTCGGGAGCCTCGGGTCACACGCCACCAGCCTTGGAGGAGCACTTAGTCACGCCTTTCCGCGAGCTAAAGACTTGCGCCTATAGCTGTTATTAGACTTATATATCACTGTGCTGGTCAGAGGGTCAACCGCGCTGTTCATCGGCGGCATTTGGCGGCCTGCCGAGGGCGATGCGACGTCCGTGGCCGTGAGCCCGGCCACCGGCGAGGAGCTCGCGGACGTCGCCGAGGGAACGCGCGCCGACGCCGACGCAGCGGTCCACGCCGCGGCCGAGGCGTTCCGTGGGTGGGGCGGGCGAGACCGCCTTTGCACGGGCTCGTGCCCTGCACCGGATCGCGGACGATGTGCGCGGGCCGGCGCGATGAGCTGGCGCGCGCGGCGACGCTCGACCAGGGCAAGCCGCTGGCCGAGTCCTTCGACGAGGTCGATGAGCTGATCGCGATGTGGCGGGGCGCAGCTGAGGACGGGGTCCGGCTCGAGGGTTCGATCCCTCCGAGCTCGTCACCGGGCAAGCGTGTGCTCGTGCTGCGGCGCCCGGTCGGCCCCGTGGCGGTCGTCACGCCTTGGAACTGGCCCTACACGATGCCCGCGGAGATCGTCGCGCCGGCGTTGGCGGTGGGCAACACGGTCGTGTGGACGCCGGCGCCGACCACCGCCTACTGCTCGGCGCTGCTGGCGGAGTGCATCGCCGAGGCCGACCTGCCGCCGGGTGTGTTCAATTTCGTGACCGGGCCGGGCCCGGTCGTCGGCGATGAGCTCGTCGGCCATCCGGACGTGGCCGCGGTGGGCTTCATCGGCTCGACCGCGACCGGCCTGCGGATCGCACAGCGCGCCGCCGGCAAGCGACTGCTGCTCGAGATGGGTGGCAACGGGCCACTGGTGGTGCTCGAGGATGCCGACCTCCAGGCGGCGGCCGACGCGGCCGTGGTCGGTTGCTTCCTGTGCGCCGGCCAGAGCTGCACCGCGGGTGAGCGCCTGCTGGTCCACGAACGGGTGCGGGAGGAGTTCGTCTCGCTGTTGGCTGCGCGCGCCGCCGCGGGCGCGAAGCTGGGCGACCCACTGCTCCAGGAGACGCTGCTCGGGCCACTGAACAACGAGGGGGTCGCGGCGAAGATGGACGCCCACGTGGACGACGCGGTCGCGAGTGGCGCAAGGGTGGTCGCCGGCGGCCAGCGGGCCGCCGGCTTCCCTACCGACCTCTACTGGCCGGCGACGATCCTCGACGGCGTGCCCGCGGACGCACTGGCCGCCACCGAGGAGACCTTCGGGCCGATCGCGCCGGTCATCTCGATCGACTCCCTGGAGCGCGCGATCGAGCTGACGAACGCGTCGCCCTACGGGCTGCTCGCGGCCATCTTCACCGCCGATCTGTCACGCGGCCTGCGCTTCGCCGACGAGGCGCGCACCGGACTCGTGAACATCAACGAGACCACCAACTACTGGGAGAACCACCTGCCGTTCGGCGGGCGGGCCGGCACTCTCAGTGGCGTCGGCCGCGTCGGCGGGCGCTACCCGTTCGACGCGCTGACCGACCTGCAGACGGTCGTCATCGGCTGAGCCAGTTCAGCACTGAACCCAGACGATGGTGCCTGTCGTAAACCGCGCGGGACCGTGAACTGAGTGGCCTCGATGTTCTTGACACGAACCGCTTTCGGCGCATCCTAACCGCGGCTCGGTCCGACGACGACTACTTGGCCGCTGCCGGCTCGTACCGGTAGAACGGCGCGTCTGAGCGGCTCGAGCGGCGTCGACACCGCGGATCAGGTCAGAGGCCTTCTCGGCCAGCATCACAACCGGGGCGTAGATGTTGCCGTTGGTGACGTAGGGCATCGACGAGGCGTCGACGACACGCAGGCCCTCGGTGCCGCGAACGGCCAGAGTCTCCGGATCGAGCACGTCGAGCTCGCCCGTGCCCATACGGCAGGTGCAGGAGGGGTGCAGCGCGGTCTCGGCGTCGCGAGCGACCCAGTCGAGGATCTGCTCATCCGACTGCACCGCCGCGCCCGGCGAGAGCTCGCCGTCGTTGAACGGGTCAAAGGCCGGCTGGGTGAGGATCTTGCGCGCGGAGGCGATCGCCTCGAGCCACTCGCGACGGTCCTGCTCGGTGGAGAGGTAGTTGAAGCGCAGCGCCGGGTGCTTGCGGGGATCGGTGGAGATGATCTTCACCGTGCCGCGCGCGTCGGAGTACATCGGCCCGACGTGCACCTGGTAGCCGTGGCCCTGCGGCGCCGTCCCGTCGTAGCGGACGCGACCGGCAGAAAGTGGAACATCAGGTTCGGGTAGGGGACCTCGTCGTCGCCGCGCGACGAAGCCACCGGCCTCGAAGTGGTTGGTGGCGCCCGGCCCGCTGCGGAACAGCAGCCACTGGAGGCCGACCTTCGGGCGGTTGCGGTACTTCATCGCGGGCGCGACCGACACCGGCTGCTTGGAGGCGTACTGCACATAGACCTCGAGGTGGTCCTGAAGGTTCTCGCCGACACCCGGCACGTCGGCCACAGGCTTGATGCCCAGGCTCTGCAGCTCGGCGGCGTTGCCGACTCCGGAGAGCTGCAGCAGCTGCGGTGAGTTGATCGCTCCGCCGGCCAGGATCACCTCGCCGGCACTCACGCGCTGCGCGGCGCCGCGGCGCAGCCCGGTGGTCGAGAATTCGACGCCGGTTGCCCGGGTGCCGTCGAACAGCACCTTGGAGACAAACGCGCGGCACTGCACGTCGAGGTTCGGGCGCGACATCGCCGGGTGCAGGTAAGCGCGCGCGGCGCTCAGCCGGCGACCACGGTAGATCGTGCGGTCAAAGGCCGCGAAGCCCTCCTGGCGGTAGCCGTTCACATCCGTGGTGAGCTCGTAGCCCGCCTGCTGCACGGCCTCGAAGAAGGCGCCGAACAGCGGGTTGCGTGACCGGGCCGCGCTCCAGCTTCAGGGGTCCGTTGCCGCCGCGCCACTCGTCAGCGCCGGCCAGGCACGTCTCCATGCGCTTGAAATAGGGCAGGCAGTGGGCGTAGTCCCAGCGCTCGAGGCCGGGGTCGGCGGCCCAGCGCTCGTAGTCCAAGCGCGTTGCCGCGCTGGAAGATCATGCCGTTGATCGAGCTCGATCCGCCGAGCACCTTCCCGCGGGCGTGGTAGATGCGGCGGCCGTGCATGTTGCGGCTCGGGCTCGGACTCGTACTTCCAGTCGTAGAGGCGGTTGCCGATCGGGAACGAGAGCGCGGCCGGCATGTGGATGTAGAGGTCGCACAGGTAGTCGGGGCGTACCCGCCTCGAGCACCAGCACCCTGCGTTGAAGGATCCTCGGACAGGCGGGCGGCCAGCACGCAACCCGCAGCGCCACCGCCGACGATCACGTAGTCATAGCGCCCCGCCACCTCGCTCAAAGGACGCTCCGGATCTCGCTCTCGAACGTGGCGACGTGGCCCGCCACGATCTCGCGGGCGAGCTCCGGGTCGCGTGCGGCGATCGCCTCGAGCAGCGGCTCGTGCTCATGCACCCGCTGGAACATGTGTGGCAGCCGGTCGATCACGAGGTACCAGATCCGCAGCGACAGGTTGAAGTAGCGGTACAGCGTCTCCTCCAGGAACGGGTTGCCGCTGAGCCGATAGATGAAGCGGTGCACGCGCGTGTCGAGTGCCATCAACGCCGGCATGATCGTCGCTGCCGCGGCTCGCATGCAGCTCCTCGAGCAAGCGCAAGAGCTCCGCGTGCTGCGCATCGGTCAGCCGCTCCGCGGCGCGGTAGGCCGCCTGGCCCTCGAGCGCCTGGCGCACGTCGGTGATGTGCGCCAGGTCGGTGATGTTGATCTCGGCGGCGAAGGTCCCGCGGCGCGGGAAGACCGTGACCAGGTTCTCGAGCGCGAGGCGCTTGATCGCCTCGCGGATCGGGGTGCGTCCCATCTCGAGCTCGCGCCCGAGCTGATCCTCGTCGATCGGCTCGCCCGGCTTGATCTGAAGCGTGACAAGCCGGTCGCGCAACTCCTCGTATGCACGGTCGGCGAGCAGCGCGGGCGGGCGGTCCTGGGCCGGCCCGAGCGCTGATATATCACTCATAGATCTGAGCTTATCCGGAGCGTCAATCTCCGAGTTCCACGCGCCGGCGGTCGACGAACTCTTTGAGCTCGTGCGCGGATCGCGTCGTCGAGCGGACGGAGCTTCGTAGGCCTCGAGCTTCTCGCGCCAGATCTCCGACGCACGCGCGGTCGTGTCACGGGCGCCACGCCTGGTCCAACGGTCGAAGTTGTCCGTCGAGGAGAGCAGCGGTCGGTAGAAGCACTCGCGGAAGCGTTCGAGCGTGTGCGCCGCGCCGAGGAAGTGCCCGCCGGGGCCGACCTCGGTGTGGGCACCCCACGCCAGCGACGCCTCGTCGAAGTTGATCGGCGTGAACTCGTACTTGAGCTCGCGCAGGAGCTCGATGTCGACGATGAACTTCTCGTAGCAGGAGACGAGCCCGCCCTCGAGCCAGCCGGCCGAGTGCATGACGAAGTTCGCGCCGGCCAGGAAGGTCGGCAGGAAGGTCATCAGCGACTCGTAAGCCGCCTGAGCGTCGACCACGGTGGAGGAGTTCAGCGCGCCGCCACCGCGCCACGGGAGGTTGAAGTGCCGCGCGATCTGGCCGGTGCAGAGCACCCCGATCCCGGACTCGGGCGTACCGAACGAGGGCGAGCCCGACTGCATGTCGGTGTTGGACAGGAACGAACCGAAGACCACGGGGCAGCCGGGGCGGATCAGCTGCGCGAGCGCGATCCCGGCAAGTGCCTCGGCCATCTGCTGCACGAGCGTCGCCGGCAGCGACACCGGCGACATCGCGCCCATCAGCAGGAAGGGGGTGATGACCACGGCCTGGTTGGCCTTCACGTACTCGAACATCGCCGAGAGCATGCGGTCGTCGTAGCGCAGCGGTGAGTTGACGTTGATCAGGCTGATCGAGACCGGCGCCTGCTCTATTCGCTCGCGCCCGCCGAACAGGATCTCGCCCATGCGAATCGTGTCGGCGGCGTTCGGTCCGCTGGTGACCGAGCCCATGTACGGCTTGTCGGCCAGCGTCTGCAGCGCGTAGACCATGTCGAGGTGGCGCGAGTCCAGCGGCCTGTCCTCCGGTTCGCAGATCGTCCCGCCGGGCGAGTCGAGCTCGTCGAACACCTGCGAGAGCTTCACCAGGTTCTCGAAGTCAGCCATCTTGGCGTCGCGGCGGACGTCGCCCTCGCGGATGAACGGGCAGCCATACACGGGCGCGAACGCCATGTTGTCGCCGCCGACGGTCAGCGACTTGGCCGGGTTGCGCGCCTGCAGCTCGAATTGGCTGGGCGCCTTGGCGACCTGCTCGAGGATGAACTCGGGGTCGAAGCGAACGCGGTTCTCGTCCTCGACGGTCTGGCCGGCAGCGCGCAGCAGCTCGACGGCCTCGGGAAGGAGGAACTCGATTCCGATCTCGGAGACGATCCGGCGCCAGCCGCGATCGAGCACCGCGAGCGCGTCCTCACTAAGGATCTCGTAACGGGGCATTGAGTTGACGAACATGGTTGGCGGCGTATCCTAACGCCCGTGGAACAAGAGTTTCAACTTCTTTCTGAAGCGGCCGTTCCCTCTGGAACGACCGCCATCGATCGCGGCGCCGATCTGCTGGTCCGCGTACTCGAAGCGGACGAGCCAATGGCCGTGACCGAGCTCGCGAGCGCCGCCGGGCTGCCCAAGAGCACGGCCTCGCGCCTGCTGTCGGCCCTGCAGCGACGCGGCCTGGTCGAGCAGGAGGGAGAGCGCGGCCGGTTGCGTCCCGGCCCCGCGATCCTGCGTGTGGCCGAGCGCGGGATGCTCGAGCGCAACGTCGTGGAGATGGCGCGGCCGTCGCTGGCGGCGCTGTCCGAGCTGAGCGGCGAGACGATCAACCTTGGCGTTCCCGGGGCAGGCGTCGTCGAGCATCTGCTGCAGGCCGACGGCCGTCACTTCCTCGGCGCCGGCCAGTGGGTGGGCCGCAGCGTCGACTTCCACTGCAGCGCCAACGGCAAGGTGTTCCTCGCGTTTGGGCGCGCGCTGGCGCCCGCTGGCGCAAGCGCGCTAACTCCGCACGCGCCCGGGACCATCACTGATCCCGTGGTGTTGCGAGCCGAGCTCGCGCGCGTGCGTGTGGATGGATTCGCGGTCGCGGTGGACGAACTGGAGACCGGACTCGCGGCGATCGCGGCGCCGGTACGCGGTGCCAGCGGCGAGGTCGTGGCGGCACTCAGCATCACCGGCCCGACCGTGCGGATGACGCCGAGTCGGATCAGCGAGCTGTCACTGGCGCTGATCGAGGAGTCGCACAGGTTGAGCGCCAGGCTCGGATACATCGAAGGAGGAGCACACGCGGCATGACCGACGAAGAGATTCTGCAACTGCTTTATGAGGAGACATTGACCGGCAACGCGCCGGCCGTCGCGGGCGGCGTCAACGACGGGCTCGCGCAGGGCATGGCGCCCGAGACGATGCTGTTCGACGCGCTGATCCCGTCTCTGGAAGAGGTCGGCGCGCGCTTTGAGCGCGGCGACTATTTCGTGCCCGAGATGCTGATCGCCGCGCGCGCGATGCAGGGCGCGCTCGACATCCTGCGGCCGCTGCTGGCCGACAACGAGTCGGCCCAGATCGGCACCTTCCTGATGGGCACCGTCAAGGGTGACGTGCACGACATCGGTAAGAACCTCTGCAACATCATGCTCGAGGGCGCCGGCTTCAACGTGATCGACCTGGGCGTAAACGTCGCGCCGGAGACGTTCATCCAGCAGATCGAGGAGCACAAGCCCGACGTCGTCGGCTTCTCGGCCTTCCTCACCACGACGATGCCGATGTTCAAGGCGAACATCAACGCGATCCAAAAGGCCGGCCTGCGTGACCGTGTGATCGTGATGGTCGGCGGCGCTCCGGTGACGCAGGAGTACGCCGACGCCGTCGGCGCCGACGGCTTCGCGGCCGATGCCTCAACGGCGGTCAGGAAGGCCAAGGAGCTGATCGAGCTGCGGCGCCAGAAGGTGCTCGTCTGATGGATACGGTTCTGCGATCACGGACCAAGACCGTCACGATCGGCGCCGATAAGCCGTTCTGCATCATCGGCGAGCGCATCAACCCGACCGGGCGGAAGGTGTTCGCGCAGGAGTTGCGAGACGGCGACCTGTCGACGGCCGAAGCCGACGCGCTCGCGCAGGTCGCGGCCGGAGCCGACGTCCTGGATGTGAACGCCGGCATCCCATTGGTCGATGAGGCGGAGCTGCTCGCGAAGCTGCATTCACCTGGTACAGGACACCGTCGATGCGCCGATCTGCATCGACTCCTCTGTCGTTGAGGCGCTCGAGGCGGGACTATCGGCCTACGAGGGCCGCGCGCTCGTGAACTCGGTGACCGCCGAGGACGAGCGGCTCGAACAGGTGCTGCCGCTGGTCGCACACCACGGCGCCGCTGTGATCGGACTGACCAACGACGAGACCGGAATCCCTCACACTGCAGAGGAGCGGCTGCGCCACGCGCGCAAGATCGTCTCCGCCGCCGGCGACTACGGCATCAAGCCCGAGGACGTCGTGATCGACCCGCTGGCGATGCCCGTGGGCGCCGACACCGAAGCGGTCGCGAACACGCTGGTCGCGATGCGGATGATCCGCGACGAGCTCGGGGTGAACATGTGCGTCGGCGCGTCGAACGTCTCGTTCGGGCTGCCCGGAGCGGCTGGCGCTCAACGCCGCCTTCCTGCCGATGGCGATGTCGGCCGGGTTGACCTCGGCGATCATGTCGACGGCCGAAGTATGCGTGCGCAGTGCGCGCGCGGCCGACCTGCTGCTCGGTCACGACGAGTGGGGTGCTAACTGGATCGCCGCCCACCGTGCGCGGTTGGCGGCGGCAGCATTGGATGCGGCCGCGGTAGACGTTGCTGCGGAGGCCGCCGGGTCGTGAGCGGCGCTGCGCCGCAGCGCTCGGTTCGTAAGCGCGGCCCGTTGCGCGCCGTGGAGGAGGAGCTCGCGCAGCCGGGCGACGGCGCCGAGCGCGTCAGGTTGAAGTTCCTGCCGGAGGGCGCCGAGGTGCGGGTGCCCAGTGGCACTCCGGTGTTCGACGCCGCCAGCTGGAACGGAATCGCGATCGACTCGACCTGCGGCGGCTACGGCACCTGCAAGAAGTGCAAGGTGCGGGTCGTCTCCGGAGAGCTGCCGGTGGGGCTGATCGATCCGCGCGCCTTCACCGGCGCTGAGCTCGCCGATGGCTGGCGCCTGGCCTGCAGGGCGATGGCGCGTGAGGACCTGGTCGTGGAGGTGCCGCCGCTGCAGACGCGGCCGAAGGCGGCCATGGCCGGTGTCGGCCGGCACGTGATCCTGCGTCCGTCGGTACAGAAACGCCACGTGGTGCTCGAAGAGCCGACGCTCGAGGATCAGCGCCCGGATCTGCGACGGGTTTTGGACGCGATCGACGATTTGGAACCCACTGCTTCGCTGGGTGTCCTGCGCGTGCTCGGTGGAGTCTTGCGTTCGTCGGGCTTCGACGTGACCGCAGTGGTGGTGGACGAGGAGCTGATCGACGTCGAGCCCGGCGACACGACCGCTCGGCGCTTCGCGATCGCCTTCGACCTTGGCACGACCACGGTTGTGGCGACGCTCCTGGATCTGGATTCCGGGCAGCCGCTGGCGGTGCGTTCGATGCTCAACCGCCAGCAGCCGTTCGGCGCCGACGTCATCACGCGCGTCTCGGCGACGATGATGGATCCGGCGGCGCTCGGGAGGCTGCAGGAGCACGCTCAGGCGACCATGGCCGAGCTCACCGACGAGGTCTGCGCGGATGCCGGCGTCGACCCTCACGAGGTCTACGAGATCACTGTCTGCGGCAACCAGACGATGATGCAGATCGTGCTCGGGATCGACCCCGAGCCTCTGTCGATGGCGCCGTTCGTCGTGACCACCAACAGCTTCCCTTCGACGGTGGCGGCCGATTTCGGGGTCCCGGTGCACCCGCGCGCCCACGCCTTCGTCTTCCCGTCGCTCGGCGCCTACGTCGGTGGCGACATCGTCGCCGGCATACTGGCAACGGGGATGACGCGCGACCAGCGGCTGCGGCTGTTCATCGATGTCGGCACCAATTCGGAGATCGCGCTCGGTTCTTCTGAGCGCGTCCTGGCCACCGCCGCCCCGGCGGGTCCGGCGTTCGAGGCTGCGCAGATTCGCTGCGGAATGCGTGCCGCCGATGGCGCGATCGAGGGCGTCAAGATCGACGGCGACGCGCTGACGCTGCAGGTGATCGGCGACGTCGAGCCGGTCGGGCTCTGCGGCTCGGGGGTTGTCGACGTGGTGGCCGAAATGGTCCACAACGGGCTGCTCGATCACTCCGGGCGATTTGCCGAGGTGGAGGCGGTGGCCGTCGATCGACCGGCGGTGGCGGAGCGCTTCGCGATGATCGGCAAGGAGCGGGTGTTTGTGTTGTACCCCCGGGGTGCGACCGCGGAGGAGTCGGTGTTCATCTCACAGCGCGACGTGCGTGAGCTGCAGTTCGCCAAGGCGTCGATCGCCACCGGCTGGCAGATCCTGCTGCGCGATCTGGAGGTGGAGCCGGACGATATCCAGCAGGTGCTGCTGGCCGGCAGCTTCGGCGCCTACCTCACCCCTTTGAGTGCCGTGCGGATCGGGCTTGTGCCCAAGCTCGCACTGCCGCGGATCGTGTCCGCCGGCAACGTCGCCGGTGAGGGCGCGAAGATCGCCGCCCTGTCGGCGCGGGAACGCGCCGAGGCTGATGCGATCCTTCGGGAAGTGGAATACGTCGAGCTCTCCGGGCGCGCGGACTTCAACGACCTCTTCATCGACCAGCTGGCGTTTCCGGGATGAGCGCCCGGGTCGCGGTGATCGCATGCGGAGCGCTCGCACTGGATGTGAGGGCGATCGCGCGGCGCCGCGGCTGGGAGGTGGACCTATACCCGGTTCCGGCGCCGCTCCATAACCGTCCGCAGCAGATTCCCGATGCGGTGGCCATGGAGTTCGCCCGACTGGACGGCGAGTACGACCGAGTGGTCGTCGCCTACGGGGACTGCGGCACCTACGGAGCGCTGGACACGCTGCTCTCCGAATTCGGCGTGGAGCGCCTGGAGGGCGAGAACTGCTACGACGTCCTCGCGCGGGATGAGGTTCAGGCGGCGCTGGCCGAGCAGCCGGGCACCTACCTGCTGACGGACTTCCTGGCACGCACCTTCGAGCACACGGTCGTCCGCGAGCTCGGCCTCGACCGCCACCCGGAATTGCTGGGCGACTACTTCCGCAACTACACGCGCGTGCTCTGGCTGGCGCAGCGCGAGACGCCGGAGACCCGAGCGGCCGCCGAACGAGCCGCCGCCTGGCTCGGGCTGCCGCTCGAGGTGCGGCCCGTGGGTAACGCCGGACTGGAGCGGGCGCTCGAGCGGCTGGTCGAGTCGCCGGTGCCGGCCACCAAGCTTCAGTAGGGAATTCCCGGACCACATCTGAGGTTGGCCATCGTGGTGGCGATGCGGGCGATGAGGGCGTAGGGGGTGTGGTCGATTTGGCGGGCGGTGATGCGGATGACGTGGTGGCGGGCGGCTGTGAGGTGTTGGTCGCGTAACCGGTCTGTTTCGAACTTGTTCCGGCCGCGGTGGTATTTCCAGCCGTCGAACTCGAACACCAGCTTCAGCTCAGGCCATACCCCGTCGACGAACTCGCCCGCGACCCTGATGTTGGTGATCGGTAACGGCAGCTCGGCCTGTTGGAGCAGCTTGAGCAGTTTGCGTTCATATCTGGAGCGGGTGTCATGCAGCGATTCGGGCTGCTCGAGTAGCGAGCGAACGCGGGCGATGCCCTTCGCATACGGGTTGCGGGTCATCACGTCCTCGAGCTGCGGTGTGCGCACGAGGTCGCTTGCCGAGCGCCAGCGACAGCACCGCTTCGAGCTCCAACTCATCCATGCTTGCTGCCAGGTCCAGGATCGTGCGGGCCGGGGCGGTGACCGGGATCCCGTTACGCCAGCGGATGTCCTGGCGGGTAGGACCTTGATCCGATGAACAGCGATGCCCGGTCTGGGCTCGTTGCTTCGGCCGACGGGTAGCAACACTCGATCGGCTCGATCGTCCGTAGGCTGCTGGGTCGTGTCGAGCAGCCCCAGAGAGCTGCCGCTGCCCGCCTCGACACGACCGCATAGCCCCTGAAAAAGAGCGCCGCAGCCATCAGCCGTCCCAAACGATTCGCTGCGGGCGCCCGGCGACCCGATAGACGCTCGGGAAGAGTGTCGTGCAGCCGACCGGTGCCAAGCCGATGCGCGAGAGCGTCCTGCCGATCCCGGCCGCGCGGAGCTGGTGCGGTGAACGTGACCGTGCTGTAGCTCCGCAAGGCGCGCCACCTCAGCATCGCCTCGTCCCGCGAACCTGCTCAAACGTGCAAACCGCGACGCTCGAGCGCAGCTTTGCCGCTAAATCCGCTGCGATTTTCGTGCGTCTCGGAGCACATCTGGCAGAATGCTCCGATTGCGCGGTTTGTCACCCTGAACACGTCTGGAGCTGCGGCCATCAGCCCCGACTATGAACCCGCCACCCCTCCCAAGCCCAAAAACGACACAGAATCGACACACATCCCAGGCCCGCCAGTGCCTGGCGGGCAAACCCACCAACCCCTGGGCGGACCCTCGCAACCCCTGCCGGGCTCCACCAAGCCAGCCGGCTTCCGACGCAGCGAACGGACCGCTTGCTCAGGCGAGCCGCTCAGGCGGGGCCGGCTCAGCGCCGGACGGCTCAGGTCGCTCACCACCGCCCCCAGCGACCGCAGCTCCCCAGCGCACGCTCCCCGTCCCCCGGCTCCGCGTCGACCGCACGGATCGCCGAGGTGTCGATGGTGACGATCAGTGCCTCGCGCAGCGCGTCGCGCGCGGTGTTCAGCACGCAGTAGTCGGTGGCAAGGCCGACGACGGTGACCGCGGTGACCTCCTGCTCGCGGAGCAGCTGAACGAGCTCGGACGACTCAAAGGCCGAGTAGCCGTCGCTGTCGCGGTCCTGCCCCTTGTCGATGACCGCATCCAGCTGATCACGATCGAGCGCCGGGTGCAGTTCGGCCCCTTCACTGTCCTGCACGCAGTGGCGCGGCCAGAGCCCGCCCCGCTCGCGAAACGAGCTGTGGTCGGACGGGTGCCAGTCGCGCGTCGCGATCACGGCGACGTAACGCGGATCGCGCGCCAGCTCGTTCAGTCGCGGTGCGATCTCGTCCCCGCCCGCGACCGCGAGCGCGCCGTGTGGCGGCGTAAAGTCACGCTGGAAGTCGACGATGATCAGCGCCTCACTCATCGGCCCTCCGGGGAGCCTACGTGAGCGGTCGTACGCATACGACCCGCCGTGTACGTGGGCGTTCTGCGGGTGGCGAATGTTGGGATGTGGCCGGTCGCGAACACCGGGGCGCGGGCACCGCCTCTGTACTCGTGCACTGATTCGTGTTAGCGTTCACATCCCGCCCAGCCGGTGGCCGACGGATAGGGCGTCACGAGTGCCGTGACTCGACCGAAAGGAGCGCGGCGCGGAGACAAGAGGAGAGATGGATGAACGTCGGCACCGATGAGCTTGAGTGCTGGTTTCTGACCGGAAGCCAGCACCTGTACGGGAAGGAGACCCTGCGAGAGGTCGCGGCGCAGAGCGCCGAGGTGGTCGCGGCGCTGGATACCTCGCCGGAGATCCCGGTGAGGATCGTCTCCAAACCGGTGCTGACCGGTTCGGAGGAGATCCGCCAGGTGTGTCTTGCAGGCAAACGCCACCCCGAATTGCATCGGCGTGATCGCCTGGATGCACACGTTCTCACCGGCCAAGGCCTGGATCGCGGGACTGGAGGCGCTGCAGCAGCCGCTTCTGCATCTACACACGCAGGCCAACTGGTCGCTTGCCGTGGGACACGATCGACATGGACTTCATGAACCTGAACCAGTCGGCCCACGGCGACCGTGAGTTCGGCTACATCACCGCGCGCCTCGGGATTCGCCGCAAGGTCGTGGCCGGGCATGTAGGCGACCCGGCAACGCGCGCGAGGATCGGCTCCTGGCTCTCCGCTGCTACCGGCTGGCATGCCTCCCGCAACCTGCGGGTCGCCCGCTTCGGCGACAACATGCGCGACGTCGCGGTAACCGACGGCGACCGGGTCGAGGCGCAGCGCACGTTCGGCTGGTCGATCCAGGGACACAGCATCAACGACCTCGTCGACGCCGTCCGGGCAGCCTCGGATGAGACGGTCGATGCACTCACGGCCGACTACGAGCAACGCTACGCCGTCGTGCCCGAGCTGCGTTCCGGCGGCGAGCGGCACGAGTCGCTGCGTGATGCCGCGCGGATCGAGGCGGGCCTCAGGAGCTTCCTAACCGAGAACCGACTTCGACGCGTTCACCACCAACTTCCAGGATCTGGGCGCGCTCAAGCAGCTGCCCGGGATCGCGCCGCAGAGGCTGATGGGAGACGGCTACGGCTTCGCCGCCGAGGGCGACTGGAAGACAGCTGCCCTGCTGCGAGTGGTGAAGGTCATGGCCAAAGACCGCACCGGAGGCACCTCCTTCATGGAGGACTACACCTACCACTTCGGTCCCGGCGAGCCGCTGATCCTCGGCGCGCACATGCTCGAGATCTGCCCGAGCATCACCTCACACCAGCCGCGGGCCGAGATCCATCCGCTGGGGATCGGCGACCGCGAGGATCCCGTCAGACTCGTGTTCGACGCCGACCCAGGCCCCGGTTTCGTCGTCGGGATCCTCGACCTCGGAGACCGCTTCCGGCTCGTCGCCAACACCATTGAGATCGTGCCGCCACCCGAACCGCTACCCAACCTCCCCGTGGCCAGGGCCACCTGGAAGCCCGCACCGAGCCTGTCCACCTCGGCGGAGTGCTGGATCACCGCCGGCGGACCACACCACACGGTCCTCACCACCCAGATCGAGCGCGACGCGCTCGAGGACCTCGCCACCATCGCCGGAGTCGAGCTCGCATGGATCGACGGCACCACCACCACCCGCGAGTTCACACGCCATCTGGACTGGAACAGCCGCCTATCACCGGACGGCGCAGCGATGAGCGCCACGGCGCACCCTCGCGCTCGGCATCGATTACGGCACGCTCTCCGGCCGCGTCCTGGTTCTCGACCTCGACCAGCGGCGCCGAGCTCGCCTCGGTGGAAGTGCCCTACGTTCACGGCGAGATCGAGGACATGCTGCCCGGCAGCGATGTGCGGCTGGAACCGGACTGGTCGCTGCAGTTTCCGCTCGACTACATCGACGTCATCGAGCGCGGAATCCCTCAGGCACTGTCGCAGGCGGGAGCCGATCCCTGCCGCGTGATCGGTATCGGCGTCGACTTCACCTCCTGTACGGTGCTGCCCACGACGGTGGACGGCACGCCCCTTTGCCTCAGTAACCACTGGCGGGCGCGGCCCCACGCCTGGCCGAAACTCTGGAAGCACCACGCCGCTCAAACTCAGGCCGACCGCCTGACCGAGGTCGCCCGGGAGCGCAACGAGCCGTTCCTCGCACGCTACGGCGGCCGGATCTCGTCCGAGTGGTACTTCCCCAAGCTGCTTGAGATCTATGAGGAGGACCGCGAGGTCTATGAAGCCGCCGCGAAGTTCATCGAAGCGACCGACTGGATCGTCTGGCAACTGACCGGCGTCGAACGCCGGTGCAGCTGTGCCAACAGCTACAAGGCGTTCTGGTCGCCCGATACGGGCCTGCCTGCGGCGGAGTACTTCGACGCCGCAGCAGCCGGCTTCTCGAGTTCGGTCGCAAAGCTCGGGACCGACTTCTACCCGCTCGGCACCTATGCCGGTACGGTGCTCGCCGACCTCGCCGAGCGACTCGGGCTGCGTTCAGACGTCGCGGTCGCCGTCGGCAACGTCGACTCCTTCGTCTCGGTGCCGGGCGCCGGGGTCGAGCGACCGGGCACGCTGGTGACCGTCGTAGGAACCTCGATCTGCGACATGGTCGTCCACCATGACGAGATCCTGCTGCCCGGGATCACGGGGGTCGTGCGCGACGGCATCCTTCCCGGGCTGTACGGCTATGAAGCCGGGCAACCCGCCGTCGGCGACATGCTCGCCTGGTACGTGGGCACCCTGCTGGGCACCGACCCGGGCGAGCGCTCGCGGCGCCATGACGAGCTGGAGCAGGCGGCCGGCGAGCTCGCCCCGGGCGCTACCGGCCTTGTCGCGCTCAACTGGTGGAACGGCAACCGCTCGATCCTCGCCGACGCCGGCCTGTCAGGCGTGATCCTGGGTCTCACGCTGGCGACGACACCGGTCGAGATCTACAGGGCACTTCTCGAGTCGATCGCGTTCGCGGCGCGACGAATAATCGACAACTTCATCGACAACGGAGTGACGATCGAGCAGGTTGTGGCCTGCGGCGGCATCGCAGAGAAGAGCCCAGTGCTGATGCAGATGCTCGCCAACATCACAGGACTTCCGGTAGGCGTTCCATCGTCCGAGCAGATCCCCGCACGCGGAGCCGCGATGTTCGGCGCCGTCGCCGCAGGAACCAGCGGCATGCACAGCGACGGTTTCGATGACATCGCTGCAGCGATCAAAGCATTGCGGCCCACGATCGCGCGCTCCTACGAACCGGATCCAACGACGATGGAGACTTACCAGCGCGTGTACGAGATCTACCGGGGGCTGCACGACGAGCTCGGGAGCGAAGATGTCGCGTGGATGCACGCCCTCAAGCGGTTGCGGCGCGAAGCCCTTGGCAGCGAAGCTGAGGTGCGGAGCGCAGAAGAGCCGGCGCGGATCGCGTGACGACCATCCCGCGCATAAGATTGCGGCGTGCCGGAGATGACGTCTGACGGGGCTGAGCGCCCACCCGCGATGACCGACGTCGCCAAGGCTGCGGCGGTCTCTCACCAGACGGTCTCACGCGTCCTCAATGGCCATCCGAATGTGCGCCCCGCCACGCGCGAACGCGTGCTCGCCGCGATCGAGGAGCTCGGGTACCGCCCGAACCTAGCCGCCCGCGCACTGGCCAGCGGACGCTCAACCCAACTCGGCTTGGTCACGCTGAACACGATGCTGCTTGGCCCGGTGGCGACGCTCTATGCAGTCGAGCAGGCAGCCCGCAGCGCCGGATACTCGGTGTCGATCACGAGCGTGCGCTCCATCGACAAGCGCTCGCTGAGTGAGTCAGTCTCCCGTCTCGTACAGCAATCCGTCGCCGGCGTGATCATCATCGCGCCCGTCGCATCGCGCGATTCCGCGCTCGACGCGATCCCGGCCGAGCTGCCCGCGGTGGTCGTCGAGGCCGACCCCGAATCCGCGGTCTCGGCGGTGACCGTCGACTCGCATCTCGGGGCATCGCTCGCGACCAGCCATCTGCTCGATATCGGCCACAAGACCGTATTCCACATCAGCGGGCCGAGGGACTGGATTGAGGCGCAGCAACGCGTCGTCGGTTGGCGCAGGACCCTCGAGCAGGCTGGCGCGCCGGTACCGGAGGTGATCCTCGGCGACTGGTCCGCACAGGCCGGCTACGACGCTGGGCGGGTGCTTGCGGCACTGCCGGAAGCAACTGCCGTATTCGCGGGCAACGACAACATGGCGCTGGGCCTGTTGCGCGCGCTGAGCGAGCTGGGTCGCTCGGTGCCGGGCGACATCAGCATCGTCGGCTTCGACGACATCGCCGAGGCCGGCTTCTTCACCCCACCGCTCACCTCGGTCCGCCAGGACTTCGCAGAGATGGGCAGGCGCAGCGTCGAACTGCTGCTGCGTCAGGTCGAGACCGGGGCACGGAGCGTCGAGCACATCACGCTCGCGCCCGAGCTGGTTCTGCGCGAAAGCACGGCACCGCCGCGCTGAGAGAGCGAGAAGGCACGGCACCGCCCCGAGAGAAGAGGCGGCACCGTGCTCGCTGCGCAACAGCTCAGGGGGCCGGTTCTCCGGCGGAAACGTTCGCAGTTGCCGTCACCTCGGCCACCCGACGGACGCGCTTGCCCGAACGTTCGAGACGGATGATGCGAAGGCGGTCGATCACGATCGCGAGGAGCAGCACCGCGCCGACCACCATCTGCTGGTAGTAGGCGTTGACATTGACTGCGACAAGTCCGTCCTGCAGCACGACCAGGAGAGCCGCGCCAGCGAGGACGCCGATGATGCGGCCCTGACCCCCGATCAGGCTGACGCCGCCGATCACGCAGGAGGCGATCGCAATCAGCTCCCAGCCGGACACGCTGTCCGCGGTTCCCGAGGTGAGATGCGAGGCGACGATGATGCCGACCACTCCCGCGCACGCACCGCTGATCATGTACGCGAGCATGATCCGGCGGTTGGTGGGGATGCCAGCGAGCCGGGCCGCCTCCCGGTTGCCACCGACGGCGTAGATCTGACGACCGACGTAGGTGCGCTCGAGCACGAACCAGGCGAGGATCGCGATCACAACCAGGACGATCACCGCGATCGGGACACCCGCGACCGTCGATCCGACGATGCTCAGAAACACCGTTGAGGTAATCGGGATCGGGTTCGGCGCCAGCGCCTGATCGGCGCCCGCGGCGAAGATGAACGTCACCAGCGTGACCACAAACGGCTGCAGCCCCAAGCGCGTGATCAGCAACCCGGTTGCCGCCCCCCAGAGGGCACCGGCCATGATGATCACAATGAACGTGAGGAACACGGGAACGTGTGCGGTCACGTTGACCCACGCTGCGGCAACCGCGAAGAACGCCGTCAACGAGCCCACCCCGAGATCGATTCCCCCGGTGATGATGCAGAACGACTCGCCGATCGCGAGGATCGCGAAGCCCGCGAGGTCGACGCCGAGGTTCTGCAGTTCTGCGCCGCTGGCGAAGTCCGAGTTGTTCGCCGTGAAGATCGCGAACGCCACGATAACCGCCAGCACGATGCCGATCTCAGGGGTGTCGACCAACAACCGCCGGATGCGGGCAAGCGGCCCACGGCCTGCGACAGCGGCGCCCTCAATCTTCGGCGCCCGCACTGATCCGCTGGTGCTCATGCTGCCACCCGATCAACGGCCGCGGCGGCGATGATCGCCTCCTTGGAAAACTGGGAACGATCGAACTCCGCAGTGATCATCCCGTTTCGCATTACCACTATCCGGTGACAGATGCTCAACAGCTCCTCCAGCTCTGATGACGCGGCGAGGATCCCCATGCCCTGGCGACGCTGCTCGTCGATCAGGCGGTAGATCTCGGCCTTTGCTCCAACATCCACGCCGCGCGTGGGTTCATCCAGCAACAACAGGTGCGGCCTGGCGGCCATCCAGCGCCCGAAGATCAGGCGCTGCTGATTGCCGCCTGAAAGCGACCGGGCCGGCTGCTCAGGGCTCTGGCACACGACGCGCGCTGACGCGATGATCTCCCGACTCTTGGCGCGATCGGCTCGCGGGGTGAGCATCAGCCCGCTCCGCGCGATCCGGCGTAGGACCACCAGGGTTCCGTTCCAGCGCAACGACGAGTCCACGAGCAGCCCCTGCACCTTGCGATCCTCGGGGATCAGGGCGACGCCGGCGAGCACCGCGTCGGTCACGTCGCGGGGCCGGTACGGCTTGCCGGCCAGACTCATCTCGCCGGTCGTCGACGGGATCGAGCCCATCAAAACATGCAGCAGGCGGCTGCGTCCCGAGCCCATCAGACCGGCAACGCCGACGACCTCACCAGCCTTCACCTCGAGGTCGATCGGGCCGAGGCCCTCGGCCTCGAGCGCTCGTGCTTCGAGCACCAGCGAGGCGTCTCCCGCGGGGGGCTCGAGCTCGCCAGTGTTCGCCAGTTCATGGCCGACCATCTCGCGGACGATCCTCTCCTCGGTCGCGACCTCGGGAGTGAGGTCCGCCACCAGACGGCCGTTGCGCAGCACGACGATGCGATCTGCGACCCGGCGGACCTCGTTGAGTCGGTGACCGACGAAGATGACGACGCCGCCGCCGGCGGCGTGGCTGCGCGCGATCTGTAGGACGCGGTCGGACTCGGTCGGTCCCAACGCAGAGGTTGGCTCGTCGAGGATCAGAACTCGCGGATCCCGGCCGAGCGCCTTTGCGATCTCGATCAGCTGGCGCTGAGCGACTGAAAGTGAGTCAACGCGACGGCGAAGCGGCACTTCGAGACCAACTCGCTTGAGCATGCTCCGTGCGGCGTCGTCCATCGCACGCCAGTCGACGCGCACTCGACGCGTGCCAGGCCGCTGTCCGAGCAATAGGTTCTCGGTCACGGACAGCTGGCCGACAAGCGGGAACTCCTGAGAGACCATCGTGATCCCGAGCTCCTGCGCGGCGTGGGTCTCGCCGCCGCTGAGCTCGTGACCGGCGATCGCTACCGTGCCGCCGTCGGGCTGCACGGCGCCGGCGATGATCCCCATCATCGTCGATTTGCCGGCTCCGTTCTCACCGACAAGGGCGACCACCTCGCCCCCGCGGAAGACCAGGCTCGGGACGTCGAGGACGGTCACCGGACCGTACGTCTTGCGGACGCCGGTGAGGACAAGGTCCCCACCGGCGCCCGCCACGACAATCTGCTCTGGATCAGTAGGCACTGATCGACTTGTTGTAGGCCACGTCCTGCGAGAGGTTGGCCTTGGTCAGCGTGCCAACGCCCGTGCTGATCTGGCCGTCCGTTTCGAACGGCTTGATCAGGGAGGCCGTCTTGGACTGACCAAGAACCTTCATCGCTGCGGTGATGTAGGTGCCGAGGTAGCCCTGCATGAACGGCTGCTGGATGATCGAGGCAACCACGGATCCGTTCTTGAGACCCGTGATCGTACCCGGCTCGTTGTCATCGGCGACAACCTTGATCTTGCCGATGTCGCCCTTCGCCTTCACGGCGACCGCACCAGCGGGACCATCGTAGGAGTAGACGCCATAGATCCCCTTCAGATTCGGGTTCGAGGCGAGCACGCTGTCAGCGTTGCTGGCGGCGGTGCTCGCGGAACCGTTGTCGTTCTGGGTCGTGCTGACCGTGATGTTCGAACCCTTCAGCGCCGCCTTGAAGCCGGCGATGCGCTGCAGCGCGTTGGTGGCCGTTAGCGAACCGGTCAGGATTGCGACATCGCCGCCATGCGGTAGGGCCTTCTTCATCGCGGCACCGGCGGCCTCACCAGCCGTCGTGTTCGGCGTACCGACGTATACGAACGTCTTCGCGTCCTTGGACGGAACCGGCGAGTCGATCGCAACGACGTTGACGCCCTTGCTCTCGGCCTTGTTGATCGTGCTGCCCTCCGACACCGGGTCGATAACGGAGGTGAACATTCCGTTGGCGCCGCTGGCGGCCAACGTGTTGTACATCGACACCTGGGTGCTGAGCTGACCCTGTGATGGGCCCTCGAAGTGGGCCGGGATGCCGAGCTCCTTGGCCGCGGCAGCGTTGCCGTCCTTGCCCGCTACCCAGTACGTGGCCAGGATGTTGACGACCATCCAGGTGTTGACGCTCTTCAGGCTCTGGCCCTTCAGCGCGTTGTGGAGCGCATTGCGGATGCCGAACAACTTCGAGTCGTTGAACGTCGGGGGGTGCACTGTCGTCGGCAGAAGCGACGCGCTTGCGCGAGCCGATTGGTGGGCGCTGGCGGCACTGCCGCTGGCGACCAGAACTGCAGCGGCCGACACAGTCGCGAGACTGGCGGCGACGCGCGCACGCCGAGACCGCCGCCCATGGCGGCGCATTGCCTCACTCATTCCTTCTCTCCCTCTATTGCTCGATTTACCGGGTCACGAGAAGTGGAATGAAGACTGTGAGCGCTCACAACCAACGACGCACGGAAACGGCGACGCAGCCTGTCCATGGCCGCGGACAAGCTCCTCCACCCACATCGCGCGCTGATGTTCGCGCTAACAACTTTACGCCACTGCTAACAACCCGTGACGAGACACACTAACCGAACTGGCTGGAACCTGTCAACCACCAAAACCCCAGTGGACACGGGCGCTGCTGGATTCATAGGCAACGCATATGGCTGCAGTCTACATTTCGTATTGGACATATCAATCGGTCTGAGTGATGATGCCTTTATGCAATCGCCACAGACCTCACTCAAGGGCCATCCGTTCCGTGCGTATGAGGATCGGTGGCCTGCAGAGAACCGCCTCGACGCGCGTGAGTTCAACGCGGTGCCGACCGTCACCAAGTCAGCCCGCGCGATGCTCAAGCATTGGCCGAGCCGGACCCGCCAGGCACGCCTCGCGAGGCGACCGGCGTAAAGCTTCATCTCTCTCGCTTCATCTCTCTCCCTCCACTTGAGCCGACACCGCAAGGTGCCGGCTCAAGCGTTTCAAGCTCGCAACCGGCGTGTTCGATCTGGAGAGGTACCTCAAGCGCATCGGCGTCAGCGGGACGCCGACCCTGGCGACGCTGCATCGCGCCCACGTGACCCGCATCCTGTTCGAGAACCTCGACCCACTCGTCGGCATCCCGGTCTCGCTGGACCCCGACTCGCTTGCACGCAAGATGGTCGACGGTGGTCGGGGCGGCTACTGCTACGAGCACAACCTGCTGTTCAAGCGCGTGCTCGAAGCACGCGGCCTGCGCGTCGAGCCGATGCTCGCGCGCGTGCGCAACGGCCAGCCGGCCACACCGGCAGGGCCACTCACGCACCTGCTGCTGCGCGTCGAGTACGGCGGCGCGCTATGGCACGCAGACGTCGGCTTCGGCCAGGGCACGCTGCTCGAGCCGATCCCGTTCGGCCCAGGCGGCCCCTACGAGCAGTCGGGCTGGGTTTACCGGGTGGTCGCCGAGGATCGGCTCCTCGTCCTGCAGACCGCGACCGACGACGGCTGGCGCGATCTCTACGCCTTCCACCCCGAGCCGGTGCCCGCGGTCGACATCGAGCTCAGCAACTGGTTCAGCTGCACGCACCCGCAGTCACGGTTCGTCACGCGGCTGCTCGTTACCGAGCACGGTGAAGACGGCAGTCGCACCACGCTCAGCGACTTCAGCGGCGAGATGGTGCTGAGCGCGCAGACGCCGACCGGCTCGAAGCGCGAGCCGGTCGCGCGCGATGACGTTCCGGACTTGCTCTGGGAGCGCTTCGGACTGCGCGAACCCGAGCCGGAGGATTGAACCGGGGGTCCAGCGGGACCCCCGGCCGAATCCAAGCCAGCCTTGCTACTTGGCGGCGGTGCGCCAACCCTCGGCGTACTCGGTGCGTGCGGTCACCGCGTACGGCACCGGTGAGACGATCACGCGCACATCCTTCTGGATATGCGGCTCGACGTTGGTCTTGCCGGTCGGCTTAGGCTCGCCCCATACGACTCGCAGCTCGGTGCCGTCCGGAATCTCCGGGGAGATCGTCGCGAGCGACAATCCGCGGCGCTCGTTGGCGCTGTAGCCGGTGAACATCGACAGGCCCACGACATTGCCGTCTGCGTCGATCACAGAGTCGAAGTTCGACGAGCCGTAATTGGCGTTCGGCAGGTCGAAGACCTGGTACCCGGGTCCCTCCACGTCCAGCAGCGAGGCGAAGACCTCGCTCAGGTCCTCGGCATCCCAGGCCAGCGTGACCTTCTTGCGCTGCTCGTCGGCGTTCACTCCCTCGAGCGCCTCGCGACCGATGAAGTCGTGGTCGTACTTGATGATGTGGCCGTACCCGAGGTCGTACGGGTTGGTGTAGTAGTCCTCGATGTTGTTCGAGACGAAGCTGCCCGACAGCACCTGGATCGCCTCGTAGGAGTTGGCTGGTAGCCACTCGCGGAAGCCGCGCTCGGCCTCGCTCGAGTAGATCGCCGGCAGCGGCGAGGGAATCCAGCCGGACTCGAGCGTGTTCGAGGAGTATGCGCGCGAGCCCACGGGGAGCAGGCCGAACTCCGCGCCCGCCTCGAGGATCGCGTCGCGGACGCGCTCATAGCTCTCGTACGGCCCCCAGATCTCGAGGCCTGGGGCGCCCGCCATGCCGTGGCGCAGGGTGGGGTAGGTCTCGCCCGCGATTTTCATGGTCGCCATGTGGAAGAACTTGAGCTGGTCGACCGATCCGCCGTTGAGCTTCTCGATCACGGGCCACGCGTTCGGTCCCTGGATCTCGAAGCGCCACAGCCTGCGAGTCACGGCGTTGCCGTACGGTCGAGACGGCGAGCGGTCGTCGTAGGTGACCTCGAGGTCACTGAAGCCGCCTGTCTCGGCGTGGTACTTCAGCCAGTTGGAGGCCGGAGCTCGCCCGACGAAGATGTAGCTGTCCTCAGCGTCATGGAACAGGATGCCGTCGCCGATCACGCCACCGTTGGAAGCTGTCGGGATGTATTGCTTCGCGCGCCCGACAGGGAAGTTCTCGACCGAGTTGATCGCGGTGCGCTCGATGACCTTGATCGCGTCCGGGCCCTTGAGGAACACGTTGACCATGTGATGGGACTGGTCGTAGAGGACGGCTGTCTCACGCCAGGCCTTCTGCTCACGACGCCAGTTGCTGAACTCGGCGGGGACGACCGGGTAGATGTAGGTCCCGAGCGGTGAGTTGCGCAGGTGCTCGACTGTGTTGCCGGAGGCATCCAGCACTTCCTGGAGATTGGAAGGTGCCAACTCTCTCTCCTTCTCTATTTGTTGCATGCAGGTGCGGTCATTGTATGCAGGTCCGCGCTTCAGCGGGCAACTAGTTCAAGCTGCCGCCCACTCCGGCTCACCGAGGTCATATCCCTGGAGCTCGGCTGCGCGCAGGGTGTTGCGCATCAGCATCGCGATCGTCATCGGCCCGACGCCGCCGGGGACCGGTGTGATGAGGTCGGCGACCTCGACCACCTCGTCGAACACCACGTCGCCGCGAATGCCGTGCTCGGTGCGGTGAATGCCGACGTCGATCACCGTCGCGCCCGGGCGGATGTAGTCGGCGTCGACGAGGCCGAGCACACCGGCGGCGACGATCAGCACATCGGCATGGCGGCAGACACGGACCAGGTTGCGTGTGCCCTTGTGGCAGCTGGTGACGGTCGCGTCGCGCTGCAAAAGCATCTGCGCCAGCGGCCAGCCGACCAGATTCGAGCGGCCGACGACGACCACGTCGGTACCCACCAGCTGCACGTGATAAGAGTCCAGCAGCTCCAGCACACCCAGCGGAGTGCACGGGTACAGACCGGGCACGTGCCTTGCCAGGCGCCCGCCGCTCAGGATCGAAAGACCATCGACATCCTTGTCCGCCGGGATCAGCTCGATCAGCGGCTGCGCGTCGAGATGTGCGGGCAGCGGCAGTTGCAGCAGGATCCCGGTGACGTCCGGGTCGGCGCCGAGACCCGACGATCAGATCGGCAAGGCTCTCCTGCGTGATGTCCGCCGGGACGTGCTGATGCAGGTCACGAATCCCGAGCTCGGCACACGCGCGCCGCTTCGAACCGACATAGATCGCCGAGGCCGGGTCATCACCAACGAGGATCGTGGCAAGACCCGGCTTGACCGGCATCCCCTCGACAGCCCGCCTGACCTCCTCGCGCACCCGAGCGCCAACCTTCGTGCCATCGATCAGTTCCGCTGCCATCCACCGCTCCTATCAGCTGATTGCATCACGAGTGCTCGCCCAGCGCTGTGAATCGTGACTCACGCCGCTAGAAGACGATCGTACGGTGGCCCTGCAGCAGGATGCGGTCCCCCAGGTGCCAGATGACCGCCCTGGCCAACACGAGGCGCTCGACATCGGCGCCGATGCGCTCGAGCGTCGCGGCGTCATGGCGGTGGTTCACGCGCACCACGTCCTGCTCAATGATCGGGCCCTCGTCGAGGTCCTCGGTCGCGTAATGGGCGGTCGCGCCGATCAGCTTCACACCGCGGTCGTGGGCGCGCTGGTAGGGGCCGGCTCCCGCGAAGGCCGGCAGGAAGGAGTGGTGGATGTTGATCACCGGGCAGCCGATGCGCTCGAGGAAGTCGGCTGAGAGCACCTGCATGTAGCGGGCCATGACCACCAGCTCGGCCTCGCCCGCCAGCAGATCGATCTGCGCCTGCTCGGCATCGGCCTTGGTGTCTTTGGTCACCGGGATGTGGTGGTACGGGACGCCGAAGCGTGCGACCTCCTCCTGCAGATCCGGGTGGTTGGAGACGACCGCAATCACGTCCATCTCCAGCTCACCGCGGCGCCAGCGCCACAGCAGATCGAGCAGGCAATGGTCGTAGCGCGAGACGAACAGCGCCACACGCTTGCGGCGCCTGGCGTCGATCAGCCGGTAGTCGAAATCGAACACGGAGCCGATCTCCGCCAGCCGGGCGTCGAGCTTTGCGAGCCGCTCCTCAGAATCATCCGGGACGTAGAACTCCATGCGCAGCGAGAAGCTGCCGCCGTACGGATCGCTCGAGAACTGATCGGAGGTGATGATGTTCGCGCCGATATCACGCAACGCCTCAGACAGCGTCGCGATGATCCCCTCGCGGTCACGGCACGACACCAGCAGCCGTGCGACGTTCGATCGACTCATTCAGTGGTCCTTCTCGGTCGGGTGGGAATTGTGGTTGCCGGCGTTGTGATCCCTGCCAAGGAAGGTGTTGGCCCAGGCGCTGGTGCCGCGTAGGGCGTTGTTCTTGATCACGACTGGGCCCTCGACGAGACCCTTCCTCCTCGCCGTAGGCCTTCAGCCGCTCATACGCCTGGGACCAGATGCACTCGGTGTCGTAGACCTCGCAGAGACCCGTCGCGGGTGCCGCCACACGGTCCGTTGCGCTGATTTTTCGCGCACGGACCCTCCGGGCAGACGTAGGCGATGTCCGGCAGTGAACAGTCACCGCAGTCCTGGCAGTCAAACAGCGGGACCTTCGCGGCCTGCTCGACCAGGTGGGCCGCGCGCTGCACGCGTTTGGGCGAGTCCTCCAAGCGCTGGTAGACCTTCGTGCCGAGCGGGAACAAAGGGGCGTCTTGGGCGAACACGGCGTTGTGCATCACGCGACTGAGGCGGTAGCGCGCCGGGACCTTCAGGTCGGTGCGGCGCTTGCGGCGGCTCTCCAGATACTCCTCGCGCTCGCGGCCGTCGGAGAGCCCCGTCTGCGGATCACACCCATAGAGATAGAACTCGCCAGGACGGTCGTAGTGCAGATCCTTGGCCGCCTGCAGCCAATCATCCCCCTTGAACTGCTCGGAGCGGTCGAGAATCTCGTCGTAGGTGCCGATCGGCATATGCCCACCGATATAAGCGCCGCTGAAGCCCAGCCCACGGGCGATCGCCACCTGCTTGGCGGCGAGATCGACGAAGAACTCGCGGCCCTTGTCCTCACCGGCCCCATACCTCTCCGCCTGCGCCAACAGCTCGTCGGAGACCACGCAACCGGGAATCCGGCCCGCATGGAACACGCGCGCGACACCGCGCGTGAGCAGATACACGTTCGCGATCATCTGCACCGACAGCTCGCGCCCGCGCACCCAACGCAAAAGCTCGTCGTCCTTACGCGCGTTCCAACCGATCTGGTTGATCACAAACCGCGCCCCCGCCTGCACCTTCTTCTCCAGCTTGAAGTACTGCGGCATCACCTCACGCTCAAACAACTTGTGGTTGGTGACCACGCACCCCAGGAAGAAGTGCGTCCCAAGCAGCCGACCGTCAGGCGCCCGCAGCTCCTCAACCCCGTCATTCATATCGGTGAGCAGGTGCAGCAACCCGACCGAGTCGATATCAAAAACCGGTGCTGCCGTACCGGACTGACCGGCGATCGGATAATCACCCGACAAAGCAAGGATGTTGTCCAACCCCGCCGACGCCGCCTTCCACGCACGCGACTCGATCCCGTTGCGATTCATGTCCTTACAAGCGAAGTGCAGGATCACCTCCTGCCCCACCTCCCGCATCCGATTCGCCAACATGTCCGGAGCGATCATCGGGTTGCCACCCGGATTATCCGTCAACGACAGAACATCAATCCGCGGGTTCTCCGCCAACTGTTGCGAGAGCTCCACCAGCGCCTGACCGGAGTGCTGCTCGATCACACCCCGACTCGTCACGAGTTCGGCTGCAATCACGAACCCGCCTGGCGCGGCCAGCTTTTCACGCAAACTTGCCATCTCAGTTCCTCCGGTTGGCCTACCCCTGCAGCTTACATTTCCGATCGCCCGCTTGCATGCAACTAAATCACCTGCATGCAGCACAACCCCATGGCGAGTCTACTAAAGCGTTTTAGTTGATGTTCAAGGGCCGATAAACCGGCGGGGCCCGCCCCGCTGGGCTGGGCCCGTCGCTGCAGCGCGTCAACCGCATGCAGAGGCGGCTCAGGCCCGCTACCATCCGCCATCTGCGCAGATCGGCAACACGATGTTGCCGTCCTTGTGGGCGCCGCCCCAAGAGCGCAGAGTCAAAGCTTTGCAACTGAAGGCGCGGACTGAAGGCCGTTCGGCGCGCGGTGGGATCCGCACAGCCTCGGCACAGCCGCAAAAGGAGACTCGATGGACCGCATGCATCACGATGTTCGGCGGGGTGGATCCCTATGACGGCCGCAGCCGAAGGCGCGACGACGCTCGAGCAAGAGATCCTCGCCCGACCCGCAGAGGAGCGTGAGGCTGTCCGCGCGTTCTTCAGCGCCCACCCGGCCGGCGAGGGCGCCCCGATTGCAGTTGTAATTCCGGCCTACAACGAGGAGCCCACGGTCGCAGCGGTCGTGAGTGCGATCCCCCGTGAGATCGGCGGCAGCGCCGTCGAGGTGATCGTTGTCGTCGACGGCTCCGATGACCGCACGGCCGAGGAAGCGCGCTCGGCGGGCGCGCTCGTCTGCGATGTGCCGGTCAACCGCGGCCAGGGACTGATCTTCATGCTCGGTTACTGGCTGGCCGACAAGCGGGGTGCCGAGTTCATCGCCACCACCGACGCCGACGGCCAGTACGACGAGAGCGAGTTCGACCGCGTGCTCGAGCCGATCATGTCCGGCCGTGCCGACTTCGTCAACGGCTCCCGCCGACTCGGCACTGAGCTCACCACCGACCCGGTCCGCCACGCGGGCGTGATCTTCTTCGGCGGGCTGATCAGCCTGCTGCTGCGCCAGCGCATCACCGACCCGGCGTCCGGCATTCGCGCATTCCGCATCGCCATCCCGCGCACGGTCAAGCTCGAGCAGACGCAGTACCAGACCTCCGAGCTGCTGATCGCCACCGCCATGAACGACTTCCGGATCGTCGAGGTTGCGACCACCATGCGCGACCGCCCGGATGGCGCGACCCTGACCAAGAAGGGGCCCAACCTGCTTTACGGGTTGCGTTTCGCGCGCGCGATCCTGATGACGTTCTGGCGCGAGCTGAAGCGCAGGCGCTCGAGCGCCAGCTGAGCTGAGGTCAGCCATACCACTGCGCAAGCGGCCGGGCTCGGATCGAGTCCGGCCGTTTGTCTTTTCAGGACTCTGACCGAGGTGGGCTCAGGCCGAGGGGCTCGAGCTGAGCAGAGGCTCGCGGCGTTCGTCGACCGGCGACTCGCCCTCGGCCCGTGCGTCGTCCGGCACCGCCGGCGCTGCTTTTGCACGGCCGCGATGCCAGCGCCGGTGGCCCCGCTCCTCCGCGAAGATCACGTACTCGTAGATCGCGAACTTCGTGAAGAAGAGAATCACCGTGATCAGCACGAACGAGCCCTCCACGACGAGCAGGCGCAGGCCCTGGTGGTTCTCAATGTGAGCGTCGTTCTTGACCCAGTAGTTGGTTCGGCCGGTCGCGTATGCGGTTACCACGAGAACCATCGCGGACACGGCCGCGTAGGAGATCATCTGCTTCTTCGGCGCGCGGCCGGTCTGCTGCCAGGCCCAACGGCGATTCATGATCCAGTTCGGGATCGCGGCGGCGAAGAAGGCGATCACGGAGGCCACGGTCGTCTGACCTCCGTCCGCCCAGTAGACAAACGGGAAAGCGATGACCGACAGCGCGAATGCGATCACCGAGCTGAGCGCGTACTTCGTCATCTTCGCCGAGAGCGGCGTGCGCGTCAGCCACTGCCACCACGGATGCTTGCGGATGAACTCCGCGAGCGATTCCATCGAGGGCTGGTAGCGAGTCGGTATCACTGGATCAGAGTCTGGGGCTCGGCGCCGGCGTGGCCGCTAGCGCGTGCCGAAGATCCATTACCGAGCATCAATACAAGCTAAACCAAAAGCCGTACGGTTTGTCGCGCGCGTCGCCCGCCTTCGTCCCGGGCGCCACCGCTTACCACGGCCACGGCGATTGTAGCCGCGGCCTAAACCTTCTTCAGGGTAGCCCGGCCGATGTCAGGTCCATGTAAGAGGCCCCCTCGGTGCCGCCTCGAACAGGCTCGCGTGCGAGCATCAAGCCATGACGAACATCGAGACACGCCCGCTCGGGCACAGCGGCATCCAAGTATCGGTAATCGGACTCGGCTGTAACCAATTCGGCGGCCGCCTCGACCTCGAGGGCACCCGTGCCGTGATTGACGGCGCGATCTCCCATGGCGTCACCTTCCTCGATACGGCGGACCGTTACGGCAACACCAAGAGCGAGGAATTCATCGGTGAGGTCCTGAAAGGGAGGCGCGACGAGGTCGTGCTCGCCACCAAATTCGGGATGGACCTCGACGATGGCTGGACCGGTCCGCGGGGCGCCCCAGACTACATCCATCACGCCGCGGAGAACTCCCTGCGCCGGTTGCAGACCGATGTGATCGACGTTTACTGGTATCACCGCCCGGATGGCGTAACCCCGATCGGCGAGACGCTTGCCGGGCTCGACGATCTGGTAAAGGCGGGCAAGGTCCGAGCGATCGGCGCCTCCAACTTCAGCGCGCGCCAGATCCGGGAGGCCGACCAGGTCGCGCGGGAACGTGGGCTCACGCGCTTCACCGCGATCCAGAACGAGTACAGCCTGCTGCATCGCGAGCCGGAGGTCGAAGTCCTACCGCTCTGCGAGCAACTGGAGCTCGCATTCATCCCCTACTACCCGCTCGCATCCGGGCTGCTGACCGGCAAGTACCGCCGCGACCAGGCGGCACCCGAGGGTGCACGTCTTTCCAAGCGCGAGCAGATCGCCACCGACGAGCAGTGGCGAATCGTGGAGGCGCTCGTCGGCTACGCCCAGGAGCGCAAGGTGCCGCTCACCGACGTGGCAATCGGTGCCCTGCTCACTGAGGCCTCGGTGGCGAGCGTGATCACGGGCGCGACCAAGCCCGAACAGCTCGAGACCAACGCGGCGGCCGCGAACTGGAAGCCGAGCGCCGAGGACCTCAAGGCGCTCAGGTCGCTGCTCTCGTAACCGACAGGGACGGCTCAGGAGGCGATCCGTAACCGACAGGGACGGCGCGGGAGGGAATCCGCCTCCTCGCGCCACCACCCTCGAGTACTCAGGCGGCCTGGGTCAGGTCAACCGGCAGCTCGGGTCCGCAGGCGCGAAGGTCTTCGATCAGACGGTCCGCGGTGCTGCGCTCCCAGCGCCCACTCTGAACGAGCACCTCGCAGAGCAGCTCGGTGTCCTCCAGCGAGTCCCTGGCGGAGTCGTCGTCGAAGAAGTCTGCGCAGAGGATGAGGTTGTCGGCGGTATAGCGGATGCGCTCCTGCTCGGCAGGCTGGAGCTTGGCCGCGCCGAGCTCGGCGAGCGTCTCGATCACACGTCGGTATGCCTGGGCACGTTCTGGATTCATCCTTGCCTCCCCGTCGCGAGGTTTGTACAGATGATTTCGGGTCGACCGGCAGAAGCCTTTAGCCAGCTGTCCAGAGTTCGCGACTAGCTGGCTGTACACGGTACGGCTTATGCCCGGCCACGTCTTCGCCGTCTGATCCAGGGGCGGCGCGGATTGGCCCAATGGAGCATCAACTCGCTCCCTATGGCTCGAAAGACCGACCGGAATTCGGTCGATCCACCCGCTGATGAGCGCCACGGTGCCCGACGACCTTCTCGAGAGCCTGCGCGACCTCGCCTCGGCGACGACTCGATCCGACTGCATCGCCCGAATCGAGGGTCACCTCGAACGCCTGTTTGCCGGCTTCGAACTGGAGCTTGTGCTGGATCCGCACGCTCTGTACGGAAGCTCCGACCCGCGAGCCGTGGACACTGGCGAGGCCAATGCACGCGTCTGGTTGCGAGCCCGCGAGCGACTCCTGGGGCACCTGCAGCTGGCAAACCCGAACGACGCGGACGACCGTGCGCGACGCCTGCTCGAAGCGTTCGCAGATCACGCGGCGCTTGCGCTCGACAACGCTCGGATGCTCGAGGACAACGAGCGCAGGGCGCGGCGCGATCCGCTCACCGGACTGCTCAACCGCGGCGAGTTCCACGACATGCTCGCGACCGCCGTCGCGCGTACGACCCGTCACCCAGAGGAGGTCCTGAGTCTGGCGGTCTTCGATCTCGACCGCTTCAAGGAGGTCAACGACGTGGGAGGACATGGCGCCGGTGACCGCCTGCTGCGCGCGGCTGCCGCTGCCCTCACCGCGGTGTGCCGATCGAGCGATGCCGCCTTCCGGATCGGTGGGGACGAGTTCGCGCTGCTGCTACCGCAGTGCGGCGCGGAGGACTCGGGCATGATCGCGGCCCGCGCTGGCGACGCGATCGCACGGCTGGAGGGATCCGCGGGCGCCTCCTGGGGAGCCGCGACGTTTCCCGACGACGCCACGACGCGCGAGGGCCTCGTTGCGGTCGCCGACGCCAGTATGTACGCGCGCAAGGGCCACCGGAGCCAGGCCACTTCGCTGCTGCGACGCGACGCCCGCAGCCGCTTGGAGGTTGCGAGCAAGCTCGCGACACGGCTCACGACTCTGCACCGCCCACGGGAGATCGCGCAGACCGTCGTGGACGAGTTGCATTCGGCGTTCGGCTACTACCTGGCGGCGATCCACCGGCTCGATGAGGACCGGATCCTGCGGGCCGTCGCCGGGGCCGGCCGGCTCGCCGAGGAGGGCTTCCAGTGGCTGGCGTGGGAGCAGCCGGTTGACCGCGGCGTCAACGGCCGGGTCGCCCGCACAGGCGTGCGCTCGCTGGTCGACGACACCAGACTTGACCGCGATTACGTCGGTGCCGGCCCGTCCGTCGATCCCGGCTCCGAGCTGTCTTTGCCGATTCAGGTCGGCGGGCGAGTCTGGGGTGTGCTCAACCTCGAGCAGATGGCAACTCACAGCTTCGACGAGTACGACGTGATGCTGGCCGAGGCGGTGGTGGCACAGACGGGCGCGGCGCTGCATCGCTGCGTGCTCGTGGACGAGATGGAGCGCTCCTTCTCGACCACGCTTGGTGTGCTGTGCGACGCCCTCGAGAGCAAGGACGCGTACACGGCTGACCATGCGCAGCAGGTGGCCCAGCTGGCCGGCACGATCGCCGTGCGGCTCGCACTGCCCGTGACTCAGCAGCGCGACCTGCGCTACTGCGCGCTGCTACACGACATCGGCAAGATCGGCGTACGAAGCGAACTGCTGACCAAACCATCGCGACTGACCCCCGCGGAGTACGTGGAAGTCCAGCAGCACTCCAACATCGGCTTCACTCTGCTGGCTCGGATTCCGCTCCTGGAGCAGATCGCTCCACTGGTGCGCGCTGTGCACGAGCGCTGGGATGGGGGCGGCTACCCCGACGGCCTGGCCGGAGCCGCGATCCCGGTGGAGGCGCGCATCGTGGCGGTCTGCGATGCCTGGCATGCGATGCGCTACGACCGGCCGTATCGGACGGCGCTGAGCCGTGGCGCCGCGCTCCGCGAGCTTGCGGATGGGGCTGGCTCTCAGTTCGACCCGGAGGTCGTCACCGCGTTCATCAGGACGGTCGAGGCATAGACCTCGTCGCTGTCGGGCTCGGTGATCCAGCGGCGGGCACCCCTGACCAGGATCCGCTTGGTTCCGGGCTGCGCCGGTACACGGAACTCGAGCTCCGCGTCGATCTGCGTGAGCTCCTGCGCGGAGCGGAGCAGCTCGTCCTCGAGCGGCTCCCAATACGCGGCATTGTTGACGTGATCGGCGATGTCGGCCTCGGTGTGCCGGAAGTGCCAGTCCGACGCGGACTCGATCTGCTCGGGCCGGGGGTGGCGCAGGCGAGCCGGGACCTTGCGGCCGCCTGCGGCGGCCCCGTACACCTCGAGCTCGGCTTCGGTGACCGCGCTGGGGAGCCTGCGTTCGGGGTCGAGGTGAACCCACAGCGCCACGGCATCGACCAACGGCGTCGCGTCGTCGTCGCCGCTCAACGTGACCGTAGTGCGGCGCTCCGCCCACATCCGGCCGATGCCGCTGCAGAACGTCCTTACCTCGCAGTGCTCGCCGAAGACGGGGAACCGGGTCACCCGGATGCGGCTGCGGCGCAGCACCCAGATCGCCACCCGCTCGAGGCCGACATCCTCGACGTCGGCAAAGGCGATGTCCTGCATCCAGCGGGCGAGTGCGTCCAGCCGGATCCTCCCGGACGGCGCGCAGTCGGCCAGTTGCGGCCTGCGGTGGATCAGGAAGACGCGGCCCGCCACGGGCGCGGCCACCATCGGTTCCGGTTCGTGTGCTTCCGTTACGAGCTGCACGTCCACCGGAATTTAGGGCTCCGACAAGATGGTTGACGGCTTGTCGTGAGTCCGCAGAAGGGATGGCAGCACAAAGTGTCAGCCGCAGAACCTCAAGAGACACAACTCGGCCGCTACAACGTCGCCCTGCGCTGGGGCGACATGGATGCACTCGGGCACGTGAACCAGGCCGTGTACCACGAGCTGCTGGAGGAGGGACGCACGGCGCTGCTGAGGACGCTGCCGTCACCGCAGAAGGGAGCGTTCGTGATGGCTCGTGTGGAGCTCAACTACCGTCGTGAGATTCCCCTCGCCCACCGCTACGTGGAGGTGACGCTGCACGTTGAGAGCGTCGGTCGCTCGAGCATCACCCTCGGGCATCAGATCATCCGCTCCGATGGCGAACTCGCGGCCGATGGGAACTCGGTGCTCGTGGCCTGGGACGCTGAACGACGGGGCTCACGGCCGCTCAGCGAAGGGGAGCTCGCGGCTGTCCGCGCGCTGCAGGCAGCGGGTCAGTAGGCGCCGTCGACCACGTTGATCAGCGGCTCGCCCTTCACGTAGCGACTGATCTGCTCGCGCACGAGCGCGTAGGCACGGGCGGGGAAGCCCTGGACAGCTCCGGCCACATGCGGCGTGAGCAGCAGGTTGGGAGCGCGCCACAGCGGGTGCTCCGAGGGCAACGGTTCCGGATCGGTGACGTCGAGCGCGGCGTGGAGGCGACGGGACTCGAGTTCGGCCAGCAGCGCCTCGCGTAACCACCACCGGCCCACGGGCTGCGTTGACCAGCAGCGCGCCGTCGCGCATGCTGGCGAGGAACTCCTGGTCGACCATGTGCCGTGTCTCGTCCGTGAACGGGACCAACAGCACGACGATGTCGGCAGTCGGCAGGAGCTCCGGCAATTGATCGGTGGCGAACACACCGTCTCGTGCGTGCCGCGCGACCAGCACGGGCTCGGCCTCGAACGCGCTGACACGGCGCGCCGTGTGCTCGCCCAGATCGCCGGCGCCTACTATCAGCACCCGCTTACCGGACAACTCGCCTGTGACGTGCTGCGTCCACTCGCGACGTTCCTGCGCTCGCAGGAAGCCGGGAAACTCGTGCACGCTGGAGAGGATCGCGGTCATCACCCACTCGGCAACGGCGCCGCCGTGGATCCCGCGCCCGTCGCAGAGAGTCACCTGCTTTGGAATCTGGCCGACGAGATAGTCGATCCCCGCGCTTACCGTTTGCACGACCCGCAACCGCGGCATCACCTCGAACATCGTTCTGAAGGGCGAGTTGTGGAGGATGACGAGGAACTCGGTGAGCTCTGCATTCTCCGGCGGCGGGGTGGATCCATTCCAGACAACCGCCTCGACTCCCTCGGGGAGCGGGCTCACCAGCTGCAGCGCCTTTTGACCTGGTAGGCAGACCGTTACCACAGCTCGATGCTACCCGGGCCTTCTGGTCAGCGCCCGACGGGCTGCGCTTCTGCTGCGGGTGCATGGTCGCCGCGCAGAGAGTCTCCCGAGCTCGGGTGCATGCGCAGCGCCTCAGCGGTTGCGAGCAGCGCCAGGCAGGCGACCAGGATGAAGGCGACGGTGTAGGAAGCGTGGGTCCCGGCGGCGCCGCCAAACAAGCGGGCGACCGGGTCGCCGATGCGCAGCGCGATCGCGCCGAGCGCCACCCCCCAGCTCGCGCTCAGCTGTTGGACCGTGAGCAGGAGCGTGTTGGCGTGTCGCATCTCAGCCGAAGGGACGTCGCCGAAGATCACCGTCGAGTAGCCGGTGGCGCCGATCGAGCGCCCTGCGCCGTTCAGCAGCAGGATCAGCGCGAGCACCACGACGGGCGTCGAGGTGCCGGCGAACCCGAGCAGGATGAATGAGAACGCAAGCGCGGCAGTTGAGCCGATGAGCACGCCGCGGAAGCCGAGGCGCGAGTACAGGTAGGTGGTCGTGGGCTTGGCGCCGATGTTGCCGACGAAGATGAAGAGCACGATTGAGCCGGCCTTCACGGCACTCCAGTGGAACACCTCCTCGAACAGCAGCGGCACCAGGAACGGTGCGGCGTTCAGCGCGGTGAAGTGAAAGGCCGAGCCGGTCAGCGCGGAGCGGAAGCTGTGGATGCGGGTGAGGCGCAGATCGACCAGAGGCACCGGCACGCGCATGAGGTGCCGCACAGCGGCGATCAGGCATGCAACCGCGGGTACCCCGACGGCGACCGTGAGCGCCCAATTCGTGGGCGCCGTGGCGAGCAGGTGGGCAGTGAACGTGAGCCCGCCAAGTCCCATGCTCGTGAGGAGCAGACCGATAACGTCGAGCCGGCCTGGATCCGCCAGGGCCTGTGGATGCACGATCCGTACGGCCACCAGCAGCGCCAGCAGCCCGAGCGGCAGGTTGATCAGGAACAGCCAATGCCAGCTCGCGTATGTCGTGATCAGGCCGCCGGCCAGCGGCGCGAACACCGGCGCAATCAGGCCGGGCCACACCAGCAGGGCGGTGAGCCGCATCAGGTTCGAGGAATCCGCGCGCGACAGCACGAGCAGCCTGCCGACCGGCACCATCATCGCGCCGCCCGCCGCCTGCAGCACTCGCATCCCCACGAGCTCCGGCAGGCTCGTGGAGGCGGCGCACCCGACCGACGCGAGCGTGAACACCACGATCGCCACGAGAAACGTGGCCCTGCCCCCAAAGCGCGCGGCGATCCAGCCGCTCAGCGGAATCAGCACCGCCAGCGTCAGCAGGTAGGCGGTGATCACCAGCGCAATGCTGCCCACCGGCACATGCAGCGCGCGCGCGATCTTCGGTGCGGAGGTGATGACGATCGTGCCGTCGAGCATCTCCATGAAGAAGCACCCAGCAACCAGCAGCGCGACGTTGCGCTGCGCGCGATCGATCGTGGAACTCGACGGCATACCCTGTACAGAACCAGATTGCGGCCTGTTGGCGGGTCGCGATCGAGGGGCGCGGCGCGGTCCGGCCGTGGTTTCGGATTCGGCCGGCTCGGCCGCGCGCTCTCAGATCGGAACCAGTTAGAGGTTCATGCCTTCGCAGCCGCGGCTGCCTGCTTAATGAGGAGGGCTGCGGCGGGGGCTGACGACGCGGGATTCTGACCAGTGATCAGAAGGCCGTCGCTGACAACGTGCGGTCCCCAGTCGTCGGTCTTCGAATAGATACCGCCCTCGGCCTTCAGCTCGTCCTCGACCAGGAACGGCACTACGTCGGTCAATTCGACGGCGGCCTCTTCGGTATCGGAGAACCCTGTGACCTTCCTGCCCTTGACCAGCGGCTCGCCAGTGGGCGCCTTGACGTGTCGCAGCGCGCCCGGTGCGTGGCAGACCAGCGCGACGGGCTTCTCAGCCGCGACGAACGACTCGATCAGGGCAATCGAGTCCTCATCCTCGGCGAGATCCCAAAGCGGCCCGTGACCACCGGGGTAGAAGACGGTGTCGAAATCGGCCTGCGAGACGCTATCGAGGCGCACCGTGGCGGCGAGTTGAGCTTGGGCTACGGGATCAGCCTCGAAGCGGCGGGTGTGGTCGGTCTGTGAGTCGGGCTCGTTGCTCTTCGGATCGAGCGGTGGCTGGCCGCCCTTGGGTGAGGCCAGCACTATTTCTGCGCCGGCGTCCTTGAACTCGTAGTAGGGCGCGGCCAGCTCCTCGAGCCAGAAGCCCGTCTTGCGACCCGTGGTGCCCAGCTCGTCATGTGAGGTCAGAACCATCAGAACTTTCATGTGCTTCTCCTGTTTGGGGTTTCCGAGTCGGACCTGCCAGTGGACCGGTCGTCTTGCTGGCGGAAAAAATGGCCGCCGAACCACGAGGCCAGATGGATGGCGCGGCGAGTCATCTCGAGCGCCGTCTCGAAGGGCCGGGTATTACGAACGAGCTTCACCCTTACGCCCGCCCCCAACCACAGTTGGTGGAGACTCTTCGCGACCGAGCCAGGGTCTTCGCTGATCGAGAGCGAGCCTGCGCCATCGTCAGACCCGGCGGGATGGGCGGTGAGGGGCTCGAACCCCCGACATCCTGCGTGTAAAGCAGGCGCTCTACCAACTGAGCTAACCGCCCGAGTGCTGCGGCGTGCAAGTGTAGGTTGCCGGTGCAGGTCATCTAGTCTCCGGTGCTTCCGGGCACATTCACCCAACTCCCAGATCGGAGCTGATCATGAGTGACACCAGCGACACGCAAAGCACCGCGAACAGAGGGCGCGCCACGATCGGCGTGACCGGTCTGGCGACGATGGGACGCAACCTGGCCAGAAACCTCGCGCGCAACGGTTACACCGTGGCGCTGCACAACCGAACCCAGTCCAGGGTGGATGCGCTCGTCAGCGAGTTTGGCCACGAAGGAGACTTCGTCCCATCAGCCTCGCTCGAGGAGTTCGTTTCAAGCCTCGAGCGCCCGCGCGCGATCATCATCCTGGTCAAGGCCGGAGCGCCGACCGACGCGGTCATCGACGAACTGGTACCTCTTCTGGAGGAGGGCGACATCGTCATCGACGCTGGCAACGCGCATTTCGCCGATACCGCCCGGCGGGAAAAGGCACTCTCCGAACGCGGGCTGAACTTCGTCGGCACCGGGGTATCCGGTGGTGAGGAGGGTGCACTCAACGGACCGAGCATCATGCCCGGCGGGACCGATGCTTCCTACGAGAAGCTGGGACCGATCTTTGAGCGCATCTCCGCGCACGTCGACGGCGAGCCGTGTTGCATGCACGTGGGTCCTGGCGCGGCCGGACATTTCGTGAAGATGGTCCACAACGGCATCGAGTACGCGGACATGCAGTTGATCGCCGAGGCCTACGACCTGATGCGCGAGATTGCCGGAGTGTCGCCCGAACAACTTGCAGGCATCTTCGGCGAGTGGAACAAGGGTGAGCTCGAGTCGTTCCTGATCGAGCTCACGATGCAGGTGCTCGCGCATAGAGACGCCGAGACCGGGCAGCCGTTTGTCGACATTGTCCAAGATCAGGCCGAGCAGAAGGGCACGGGTCGCTGGACGGTGCAGAGCGCGCTGGATCTGGGGGTCCCCGTCACCGGCATCGCCGAGGCGACATTTGCCCGCTCGCTGTCCGGGCATGCTGAGCAGAGAGCGATCGTCCGCGAAACCTTCGGCGGCGAAGTCAGTCCTCAGCGCGTCGACGCCACCGAGTTCATCGAGGATGTGCGCAAGGCGCTCTACGCCTCGAAGATGGTGGCCTACGCACAGGGATTCGACCAGATCAGATCAGCCTCCGAGGAGAACTGCTGGGCGATCGACCTCGGGCGGGTCGCCACGATCTGGCGCGGGGGATGCATCATCCGGGCGCGGTTCCTGAACCGGATCCGGGAGGCCTATGACGAGCAACCCGAACTCCCAACCCTGCTCGCCGCACCATATTTCGCCGACGCCATCAGGGAATGCCTCGACTCGTGGCGCCGTGTCGTCTCCGCGGCGGCCTTGGCCGGTGTGCCGGCGCCGGCCTTCTCCTCGTCGCTGGCCTACTTCGACGCGTTACGCCGGGAACACCTGCCCGCTTCACTCATACAGGGGCTGCGCGACAATTTCGGCGCCCATACCTACCGACGGACTGACAAAGAGGGCAGCTTTCACACGTTGTGGGCCGAGGCCGCACAGCAGGAGGTGGCCGCCGGCGGATGAGAGTTACTTGTCCTTCTCGGCGTGGCCGCCGAACTGCTTGCGCATCGCCGAGAGCAGCTTGTCGGCGTACACGTCCTGCCCGCGTGAGCTGAACCGTGTGAACAGCGCAGCACTGAGCGTGTAGGCGGGGACCGCCTCGTCGATCGCGGCGTCAACCGTCCAGCGACCCTCGCCCGAGTCCGAGACCCGGCCGTGGAACTCCTCCAGCTCGGGGGACTCCACGAGTGCCGTCGCGGTCAGGTCGAGCAGCCACGAGGCAACCACGCTGCCGCGCCGCCAAACCTCGGTGATCGCCGTGATGTCGAGGTCGTAGGCGTAGTTGCGCTCGGCGCCCGGGACCGGCGCGGTCTCCGCGTCGTGGACCTGCTGCTGCTTGCCGAAGTTCGCGTGGTGCAGGATGTTCAGGCCCTCGGCGTAGGCCGCCATCAGCCCGTACTCGATGCCGTTGTGGACCATCTTCACGAAGTGCCCGGCGCCGGCAGGGCCGCAGTGGTAATAGCCGTACTCCTCCGCCAGCGGCTCGCCCGTCCGCCCCGGCGTGCGTTCGATCATGCCGACTCCCGGCGCGAGTGACTTGAAGATCGGGTCCAGCATCGCTGACCGCCTCGTCCGTACCGCCGATCATCAGGCAGTAGCCACGCTCGAGCCCATAGACCCCGCCGCTGGTCCCGACGTCGATGTAGTGGATCCCGCGCGGCTCGAGGCGCTCCGCCCGCGAGATGTCGTCGCGGTAGTAGCTGTTGCCGCCGTCGATCAGGACATCCTTGGCGCCGACGAGATCAGCCAGCTTGAAGATCGTGTCCTCGGTGAAGGCGGCCGGCACCATCGTCCAGATCGCCCGCGGCGGCTGCATCTTGGAGACCATGTCCTCCAGTGAGCTGGCGCCGGTTGCGCCAGTCTCCTGTGCCAGCGCAGCTGACCGCGTCCGCCGAGACGTCGTAGACGACCAGATCATGCCCGTCACTGACCAGGCGGCGCACCATGTTGGCGCCCATGCGCCCGAGTCCGACCATTCCCAGCTGCATGCCTACGCCTCCTCGATGTCTTGGATCATCCGGAGCTTATTGATCGCTTGCCGGCCGGGCGCCGTGCTTGCCGATGAGCTCCTGGATCGAGCGACTGCCCGAGTCCCAGGTGCGCCGCGCGAGCTCGACGTTCACCGCCCGCGGCCATCCGGGACCGCCGTAGACGAAGCCTGTGTACGCCTGCACGAGCGTGGCGCCGGCCAGCACCCGCTCCCAGACATCGTCGGGTGTCGAAACGCCGCCCACCGAGATCAGCACCAGCCGGTTGCCCGCACGCGCGCGCAGCCGTCGCAGAACCTCGAGCGAGCGCGGCTTCAAAGGCGCCCCGGACACCCCGCCGCCGTCCGGCCAGGCGAGCTTCGAGACGTCCGCGGCCGGTGTGAGCAGCCCCTCCCGCTGCCGCGTCGTGTTGGTCGCGACGATCCCGGCGAGCCCGAGCTCGAGCGCCATGTCGGCGACGGCGTCGACGTCCTCGTCGCTCAGATCGGGGCTGATCTTCACGAGCAGCGGCTTGCCGTCCACTGCCTGCTGCACCGCCTCGACCAGCGGCCGCAGCCGCGTCACCGACTCGAGGTCGCGTAGCCCGGGCGTGTTCGGCGAGCTGACGTTGAGCACCAGGTAGTCCGCGTACGGCGCCACGATCCGCGCCGCCTGCTGCGTAATCGCCGGCGGCCAGCTCGAGTGGCGTATCGCGGTTCTTGCCGACGTTGGCGCCGACGACCGTTGGTGACCGCCGACGAGCGAGGCGCCTCGCCGCGGCTTCGGCGCCTTTGTTGGGAAAGCCCATGCGATTCAGCAGGGCGTGGTCGCGCGGGACGCGAGCGAGGATCGGTCTTGGATTGGCGTCCTGGGGACGCGGGGTGATCGTCCCGACCTCGACGAACCCGAAACCGAGCGCACCCAGTCCCTCGAAGTGCTCGGCGTCCTTGTCGAGCCCGGCAGCGACTCCCAGCGGCGAGGGGAAGCTGAGTCCGAGCGCGTTGACGCGGATGAGCTCGTCGTCGAGATGCGTGGCCCGCCGCAGCCAGTTGCGTGGGCGCGGGCGGCCTGTGACCGCGTCGAGCGTGCTCAGCGCCGCCGCGTGAGCTCGCTCCGGTGCGATCCGGCTGAGGACCAGGTCAAAGAGCGTCTCGTACATATCCGTATTCGGTCCGCGCCTGCGCGGCGACCTGCAGGAAGCGCTCGCAGATGCCACGTCCGAGCAGATTCCAGCTACCGAGCCGCCCCTCGGTCTCCCGCGCGATCGCGATCGGATCGATGCGCTCGGCGACCGCGTCCTCGTCGGAGGTGTAGTTGTCGAGCCAGTGCTGGAAGTCGTCGGCCGTCACCTCGGCGTGGAACTGCAGCCCCCAGGCCGTGCGGCCGAGGCGATAGGCCTGCAGGCAGTTGGCAGAGCTCGCCAGGGCGGTCGCGTGCGCCGGTAGCGGGACTGAGTAGCTGTGCCACTCGAGTGCCGGAAAGCTGTCACCGACAGGTCCGAGCAGCGGATCGGCCGCGCCGTCGGCGGTCAGCTGAACCTCATACCAGCCGATCTCAGGGCGTCGCATGTGCCGCGCAGCGGCCCCGCCGGCCTCGGCGATCAGCTCGGCCCCGAGGCAGATGCCAAGCAGCGGCACGTCCCGCTCGAGCGCCTGCGAGAGGAAGCGCTTCTCGGTCGCCAGCCATGGGTGGCGGTCCTCCTGATGCGGATGGGCCGCGCCACCGAAGGTCAGGATCGCGTCGTAGCCAGCCGGCGACACGGGTGCGTCTGGCTGCTCGGCGGGCAGCCAGCTGTCGACGTCCGCCTCAGCGCCCGCGAGCACATCCCCGAAGACCCCGGGACCGGCGTCCTCGTCGTGGACGATCACCAAGACTCGCATCGGTGGCGACGATACGACAAAGCACCCGCTGGCGCGTCCTGTTCAATGCGCGCGCAATTCACAAGAAATTCACTCCTACGGCTTGCAATTGGCCGCGTCGTCGGTTACCTTGGCCGCAGGTAGTCAAACCGCCAGAGGTTTTTTCAATGAACAACTGCTCCGATCACAAGCTCAACGTGAATGTGCCCGCCGGGATCGTCCGTGGCGCGCGTGCCGCTGCCCTCGTGCGGATGATGGGTCGCGGAGAGTTCACCGATGGAGCCCTTGCTGTGAGGTGGAGGCGCTGAAACCAGCGCAGGATAAGCCGAACCAGCAAGGGCGGACCCCATCGGGGCCGCCCTTTTTTGTTGCCCTGATGGGTCCGAGACGGAGATGCATTGAGCACGCCCACGCCGACCAACAAGGCCCGATGAGCTAGCCCCAACCCCCAAGAAGTAACGAAGCAGTGCAGTTGAACTCGCGTCGGCGTGTGAGTGTCACACACCCTGACCCGAGTCACTCACCGCTGCAATTTCACACACATACTCGAAGAGAGGACACGCGAATGTTGACTCGCACGTTGGCGGCGAGCGTCCTGCCCAGAGGTGGGCGGCTGCGCGCTGCCTTGCCCAGCTGGAGATTGCTGGCGCTGCGCCTGACTGAGGCGTGGCAGCGGTCGCTGATGATCCAGGAGCGCGCGGAAGCAGCACGCGCTCGCTGCACGGACCGCTACGGTCGCCGGTAATGATCGAGCAGGCAACAGGACTGGGCACCACGGCGCTCGAGGCGATAGCCGACCTCGAGCGCCGTGTCGTCGCCGCCGACGGAGGTCGGTTGAAGCTTGAGTGGGGAGCACTGCGCAGCCGCCAGGTCGACCAGGTCCGTGATCTGTTGTGGTGGGACGACGGTCGGCTGCTCGGATTTCTCGGGATCTACGGTTCCGGCCGGACGCATCTCGAGCTTGCCGGCATGGTCGATCCTGACGCCCGGCGCCGCGGCATCGGCCGGGCGCTGTTGGAGGAAGCTCTGCCGATCGTGAAGGCCCACGGCGTTGCACGGATCCTGGCGGTCGTGCCGCGACCGTCCGGCGCCGGGAAGGAATTCTGCCGCTCATACGGGATGACCTACGAGCACTCCGAGCACGCGCTGCGGCTGGAGGCGCGTCCCGGCACCGCGGCCCGCGAGCCAGAGCTGGCTCTGCGCCAGGCGTCCGTCGAGGACATCCCCAAGCTCTCGGACCTGTTCCGTGACGGATTTGGCGATGACGGCTATGTCGACGCGGCTCGGCTGACCGGCGAGCGTTCGCGCACGCTGATGATCACGCAGAACGGCGAGACGGTCGGCACCATGGCGGTGGCACGAGACGGAGCGCGGGGGGCCATCTATGGGTTCGTGGTGGAGTCGGGCCGGCGCGGCGGCGGTATCGGACGCCGGGCGCTCCGCTGCGCATGCAACGACCTCTTCGACGCGGGCGCAGACCACGTCGAGCTCGAGGTCGAGGTCGAGAATGATCGCGCACTGGGCCTCTATACCTCGGTCGGCTTCAGCCTGCTGGCGACCGACGACTACTACGAGCTGATGCTCTAGCCCCGTGAGCCCTTAGCCCTCATGGCTTCGGGTTCCAATCGACCGCGGACATCCGCGCGAGCGCCCGGATCAGCGACTGCGTGCCGTCGCGGCCGCCGCCTTGCGCGCGCAACGCCAGGTAGAGCTCGTGCGCGAGCGCCAGTCCCGGCATGCGCAAGGTTCATGCGGCGCGCCTCGTTCAAGCGTGATCTCCATGTCCTTGAGGAAGTGCTCCACCATGAAGCCCGGTGCGAAGTCGCCCTTCAGCATGCGCGGGGCGTAGTTGCTGAGCGACCAGGAACCGGCAGCGCCACCGCCGACCGCGTCGAGCACGGTCTCCAGATTGAGACCAGCACGGTAGGCGTAGAGCAGCGCCTCACAGACGCCGATCATGCCGGTCGCGATCAGCGTCTGGTTGACCATCTTGGTGTGCTGGCCCGCACCCGCGGGGCCCTGGTGGATGATCGTCTTGCCGATCACCTCGAACAGCGGACGCACCGCCTCGACAGTCTCGGCCTCACCTCCGACCATGATCGAGAGGGTGGCGTTGCGCGCGCCAACATCTCCACCGGAGACCGGCGCATCGAGGCTGGCGACGCCGTTCTTGCGCGCCACCTCCGAGATCTCCTGCGCGAGCGACGGCTCGCTGGTGGTCATGTCGACGACAACCAACCCTGGGCGCGCCGCCAGCATCACGCCGTGCTGGCCGAGGATCACCTCGCGCACGTCGGCCGGATAACCGACGATCGTGAAGACCACATCGGCTCCGCGCGTGACCAGCGCGGGCGTGTCCGCCCATTCGGCGCCTTTGTCGATCAGCGGCTGGGCACGCTCGCGCGTGCGCGAGTAGACCGTCATCGGATACCCGGCGTCGATCAGGTGGCCGCACATCGAGCTGCCCATCACGCCCGTGCCGATCCATCCGATCCGTGTTGACGTGTCACTGAAGCTCAAGTTCAGCTCACCTCCTCAGCTGTTGTTTGATGACCTTGCCAAGCGCGTTACGTGGTAGCTCGTCGATGAAGCGGACCTCACGCGGGCGCTTGTACGGCGCCAGCTCGGCGGCGACGTGGTCGATCAGCTCCCGGTCGAGTCCGGGGCGGCTGCCGTCCGCGACGACCCACGCGACGATCCGCTCGCCGAGGTCGGGATCGGCCTCGCCGGTGACGGCAACCTCGACCACGCCCGGGTAGTCGAGCAGCGTGACCTCCACCTCGCCGGCGCCGACCTTGTAGCCGCCTGTCTTGATCAGGTCGGTCGCCCGGCGGCCGACGATCCGCCAATAGCCGTCGGGGTCACGAGTGGCGAGGTCGCCCGTGTGGAACCAGCCATCGCGCATCGCCTGTGCGGTGGCGTCCGGTCGGTTCAGGTAATCGCTGAAGAGGTTCGGTCCGCGGACGATGATCTCGCCCATCGTCTCGCCGTCCGCCGTATCGAGCTCGTGCCCGTCGTCATCGACCAGGCGGACCTCCACGCCGGGCACCGGGACGCCGACGCGCCCGGGCCGACGTGCTCCGTCGACGCGCACCGCGAGGTTCATCAGCGTCTCGGTCATGCCATAGCGCTCGACGATCTCCTGCCCGGTCAGGCGACGGATGCGCTCGAACTCGGGAGCCGGCAGTGCAGCCGAGCCCGAGACCAGCACGCGCGCGTGTGCCAGCCCGGCCGCGACGTCGGGATCACCCTCGGCCGCGCGCCCGAGCCGGTGATACATCGTCGGCACTCCGAACAACATGGTGCCGCCGTCGCGAAGCGCCGCAGCCGCACCTTCCGGTGTGAACCCGCCGAGGTGGCGAAGCGCGCCACCTCGGCGCAGAGGACCGAACAGTCCGAGCACCAGGCCATGAACATGGAACAGGGGCAGACCGTGGACCACGACGTCATCCGCGGTCCAGGCCCAGGCCTGGGCGAGCGCATCCAGGTTCGAGGTGATCGCGCGGCGCGACAGCACGGCGCCCTTGGGCCGGCCTGTGGTCCCGGACGTGTAGACGATCAGGGCCGCATCCTCGTCGCTGGCCGTTGCAGCAGGTGTGTCCGCGCGACGCGAGAGGTCGACGGCAAGGCGTCTCGGAGCCCAGTCGAGCGCGGGCAGCGCCCGCCCGGGAGCACCGATCACGACGTCTGGGCGGCTGTCGGTGAGGACATGCGCGAGCTCGGCGCGGCCGAGCCTGGGGTTGATCGGTACGAGCGGGATCCCGGCCCAGACCGCCGCCACCGCGGCGACGCAGAACTCGAGCGACGGCTCCGCCCAGACCGCGACGCGGTCGGTTCCGGCGAGGTTCGCGGCCAGGGCCGCAGCCGCCTCGCGCAACTCACCGTATGAGAGAGCCTGGCCGGCCACGTCGACGGCCGGTGCGCCGTCGAGCGCTATGAGTCCGGTCAGCATGAGCGCAGGCTAGCTGCAACTCGCACCGGGACGGGTGGTCAGTCGCGGTTGACCGGGGTTAGCCACTCGTTAGCGCTCCTCAAGAAGCGCGAGGCCCGGTCGATACCTCCTTCGTGCCAAGTTATGTGTCGCGCCTGGCCCGCCGCTGGCCACCCGAACGACGTCGGCTACAGGCACATCGCAGCGCTGCTCGAGGCCGATCTGCAGACGCTGCGCGTGCACTAGCGCTTAGGTTGCGGCTTAAAATATCGAGGGGGATTCAGGTCGTGCCTGGTAGAGACGAAGCAATCAAGTCATGAGCAAGAAGCGGCTTCTTGTGGTCGCCGCAATCGGGGTGCTGATTGCGGTATCTGCCGTCGGGGCAGCGGCCGTGACCGCGACGGGAACGGGGACCCCCCGTGACGTGCGCTACTACGTCGCCCTCGGCGACTCGCTCTCAACCGGCTTCCAGCCAACCCTGTCGGGAGAGGGGATCGAGACACACTCGGGATACGTCGACGACATCTTCTGGGCAGAGCGCCTGTACACGCACCACCTGGAGCTGGTGGACTTCGGCTGTCCCGGAGACACGACGACGAGCCTGCTGACCGGAATCGGGGACTATGCCCTGGCCAGACGGCTTCACTGCGATCGCAGCCACGGCTCCCAGCTCGCCGCCGCCGCGGCCTTCCTGCGATCTCACCACCGGCCCGGTGAGGTTCCGCTGGTAACGATCGACATCGGCATCAACGACATCAACCGTTGCGCCGCCCTCGGCGCGCCGGATAGCTGCCTGCTCAAAGGCGAAGGCGAGATCGGGACGAACCTGCCGCGAATCCTGGAGCGCCTGCGGACGGTCGCGCCGCGCGGCACGGTGCTTGCGGCGATGAACCTCTACGACACCTTCCTTGGGAAGCGTCCGGAGCAGGGCGCGACAGCTGCAAACGCTGACGCTTTCCTCGGCGCCTACCGTCGCGCCAACCTCACGATCGCAGCCGATGACGCGGCCGCCGGCTTCCGGACCGCCGACGTCGCCGGCGCTTTTGACACGTATGACACGGGGACCGTCACCTGGCACGCGACGCGCGCACCGGCCAACCTGGCACGCACCTGTGACCTGACCTGGTCCTGCTCACCGCCCCCGATCGCCCACAACATCCATCCAGATAGCCGCGGTTACCGAGTGATCGCGCGCGAGTACGAGCAGGTCATCGGCCCCCTCTGAGGACAGCGCGCTGATTGATCCGCTCGTCGCGCCAGACGGCGCCGCCCGCGAGGTCTGCGCCGAGCAGCAGGCGAGCGGGTGACGGGTCGGCTGCGGCCAGGCTCTCGAGCTGCGCGTATCGCGGCTCGACGGCCGCGCCGAACAGCACGATGTTGCCGCCGCGACGTGTGCCAGGACCGAGCGCGGCCACGTTCGCGTAGCTGTCGATGAGCGCGGCGGCGACGGGCCGCGCGTCGCGCCAGCCGGGCGTGTCGACGACGTTCACCACTGTGAGCGGCGCGACCCGCGCGCAGTCGGCGAGCGCCTCCCAGGTGACGAGGTGGCGAGGAACACGGGCGCCGACGAACGCATCGATCACGATCGCGTCGGCGCTGCCGTCTGCACGCCGAGCGAGCGCCGCGCGCCCGTCGCCCACGCGCACCCTGAGCCCCGGGAGCCTTCGCAGACCCAGATGCTCTCGAGCGATCTGGATCACGCGCTCATCGACCTCGAACACCTCGTGACGGGACGCCGGCTCCTCCTGCAGCAGCGCTCGCGGGAGCGCGCAGGCCGCGCCGCCAACGTGTAGAACCCGCCGGGCTCCGAAGTTCCGGAGGATCAGGCGTGCCCAGCGCAGGTAGGCGAACTCGAGGTGGCGCGCGTCGGCCAGGTCGACATATGAGGCGTCCATCTCACCCTGCCGCAGGAGCCGGGCGGACGGCCGTTGCGGATCGCGTTCCACGCTCAGGTCTCCGTCGACTGCGACCACGTGGTTGCGCGCCCGTGCCATGTACTCACTCTAGATGTACGGGGCTCCAGGTCATTGGAGGAACTCGTGCATCAGCTCGCCTCCGATCCCGAGATCTGACCGGAATCCGGCGGCCGCCCATCGGCAATCGGCGCGTCGCTGTGCCGCACCGTTACGGTCACATCCGGGAATACGGCACGCAGCTCCAGATGACCTCCCAGCACCGAGACATATCGGGCAAGCGCGGAAAGGTAGATCCCGTCCTCCGCTGCGGCGGCCCCGGGTTCGTCGGCTTGAGAAGCGCTGAGCGCCTCATCCAGCTGTTCCTCGCTGACCAGACCGCCCTGCAACAGCACCTCGGCGATCTCCGTCTGTGCGTCCATAAGGCGCCTGTAGGTCTCAATCCGGACCTCGTTCAGCGCTCGCTGCCCACGGACCTCGTGCCAGCTCTTACCCCCTGCCACCGCTTCCCACCTCCTCCTTTGCTTCGCAGGTGTGCGTCATACAGTCGCTCGGCGACCGGGATGTTGCGCTCGTACCACTTCTGCCAATTGCCTGTCTTATCACCACCGACCAGTACGACGGCGCTCCGCTTCTGATCAAACGCGAACAGCGCCCGATAGTTCCCGTAGCGCAGCTCCTTCATGTTGTGATGACGGGAGCCCTTGATCGACTTGACCCACGGCGTCCCGAGGGTCGGCCCCACCTGTGCGAGCCGGTCGAACGCCTCGGCTACGCGCTGCGCGTCCCTGGCACCCAACGACATGAACCACGCCTCAGCCTGTGGCTTGATCTCGATCTCCCATGCCATCCTGCGCGACTATGGCGCGGCGTGGCCGTGGGGAAGCAAAACGTCACACTGTTGGCGCAGTGCATATGCAACCTGTGGCAATACATAGGCAGCCGACATCCGGCCAAAACAACTTCCCGGAGACGCTGCGTGGCGATACCCTGCAATTGGGGCCGGGACTGGAGCGCATTTGTGCTTCCAGCTATTTGCTCTGGCCAGTCGCCGTGGCGGACGTCGAGGCTTTCTGGTGGGCCTCGTGGACACAGGAGCGATGTGCAAAGACCGCAGCAGTCCGAAAGTGGTTCCACCGGCTGTGAGTCGGCTGGCCTGACGGAGTCGCCCGATCAGCCTGATCGAGAATCGACTGGGGGGTCGCCGCCCCAGCAACAGCTCGTCGTCCGCTGGATCGAGGCAATCAACGTCCGTGACCTCGAGCGAATACTCAGCTGCGTGGCGCCCTCAATAGTGTTTAAGCCACTTCGCCTCCATGGTGCGGAACGCACGTACACGGGCCACGATGGCATCGCACGCTGGCTCGAGCACCTCATTCGCCTTGGCCTCGACTACCAGGTCCAGCTCGACCACCTGAGCATGCCCGCCATGGGAACAGTTCTGGCAACCGGACGCATGAGCGTCGAGGCCGCAGCGTCGCCGGTGTGGGGCGTCTACACGATCGAGCATGAACTGATCGTCCTCGCACGCCACTACCTAGGCGACAAGGAGTTGGCCGACAGGTTCGCCGTGCGATGACTGATCGGTCGCACCCACCCTCCGTCAATACCCCCAGCCGGGCGGCCGTGGGACTTCGATGGCGGAGCGTTCGACCGACAGAATCCGCTGCGGCTCGCTGCGAACGGCGAGTACTGGGCCGGCCAGCGCACTAGCTTCGGTGCGGCCGTTGCAGTTCGGAGACGCCGGGCGGTAGCGGCAGCCCGAAGTGAGTTGCGAGGAAACCTAGGTCATGTCGATCGGTTTCTTTGAGCGGATAGCCGACGTGGTGCCACCGCTGAAGCTCCGCCGTGATACAGCGAACGGCGCGGCCCTCGACGTGGCCCTCACCAGCTAGCCCCTCGACCGGGTAGAAGCACCATGCCCCGTCGGGTAGCTCCTGCCAGCCGTTGCCGTTCTCGTCGAAAAGGATCGGGTGGAAATCGACGCCGCGACCGTCTGCTGCGAGCATGACCAGGCGCGTAGGGAAACCGGGCTCGGCGCCGGGGTCGTGGTGGAGCTCGATCGTCGCGAGGGCAGACTGCGCCCGCGAGCAGTCAGAGCGTGCGATGACCATGTCGACATCGCCGTGAGGACGAGTTTGCTCCCCAACGAGCGCGTCGACTCCCCAACCACCATCAAGCCAGATCGGGACTTCCGCGTTGTCGAGACAGTCGAGCAGCTCGATCAGCTGGGCAGAGTTCACGATCGCACCTCTGCCGGGTCCATTGCGTAGAGGCTATCCCGGACTCCGCGGGTCGAGGCCCACCACGTCGCGAGGGCCCGCCAGGAGGGGTGGTCTTGGCAGCAGATCGGTGACGCGCTCGGAAGCGACCTACAGACAGCCCGCGACGCGCTCGAGCAAACGTGGAAAGAGAAACGCGGCGGTCACGACGTCCCCACGCAACGGGTGCTCCTAACCGTCCTTGACCTCGAACCGCCAGATCCCGCCGCCGAGCTGATCGCCGCGCTGGGCGTCGACCGCAGGGCCGCGCGACAGCGTCTCGGCGAGCGACGCGCTCAGACTTAGCCACGCAACCTAACGCAATCAGCCGGGCTTGCTAGAAGCAGAGCAGGACTGGCCCCCACGACACCGCCCGGTCGGAGCTGCTGCGTATCGTCAAAGGCAAAGCGAAACCACAGCGAACCGCCGTGCCGCGCGTTCGGATCGACTAAGCAGCTCCTGAGCTATGCGCCTGCCACGCGGCTTCCCCAGATCTCGTGGACCGGGAACTTGTCGGGCTCGGGGAGCTCAACACCGGCGGTCTCCAGCGCGGGCTTGATGCCGCCGTCCCAGGCCTGCTGCCACGCCTCCTCCGATTCCCAGATCTCACTGACTCGAAGATCCGACCCCTCACCGAACATGACGTGCAGCTGGAGGGCCGGAGGGAGCCCGCCGGGGCCATTCTCCTGAAGGATCTGATTGACCTTGTCGTACTGCTCGCGGGTTAGCGAGGACGGTGTGTAGCGAATGAGGATTGACATGGCGCGACACTAATCGAAGGACAGCCGCGCCGCGAGGTTATGGCTACGGGCCGGTCACCGTCTGCTGGGTGGTCGTCTGCGTTGTCGTCGGCTGCGTTGTCGTCTGCGTTGTTGTCGGCTGCGTGGTCGTCGTCTGCGTGGTCGTCGTCTGCGTGGTCGTCGTCTGCGTGGTCGTCGGCTGCGTGATGGTCGGCTGCGTGGTCAGGCGATATTTGCTGTTCGCAGCGAGCCAGAGCGCATACTTCTTGAGGAACGGACCGCCATCGATGTCCCATGGCTGCCCCGACCAGACGTAGCCGTCGCAGTAGAGCCTGGCGTCCTTCGAGGCAGCGGCGCTCAGACCCCACTGTGGCGAGGCGACGTTGGTGGTCGGCGGGATCCCGAGGCGCTGGCAGGGTGTCTTGACCCCCGCGTGGCACCTCGGCGTGTCGTTGAGCCCTTTCCCCCGGCCGACGTTCCTGGGCATGTATGGCTGCCCGTTCTCAACGGTGTCGACGATGAAATGCTTGCCCTTCACACCCTGCTTGGCCAACGCCGCCACGATCTGTGCACCGTACACGTCCTCCTGCGTGGTCGACTCATAGCCGGTGTCGTTGAGCGAGAACCCACGGGCGTAGCGGATGCCGTTTCTGATCAGCAGCGTCGCGGCCTGCGCGGGTGACAGCCAGGTGTACGTGCCCGAGTCGATGTAGACCGTGGTGTGCGGGTTGGCGCTCAGCACGCGGGAGGCGTAGGTGTCGATCTGCTCGGGTGCGGTCGATGTGATCCGCCGCGCGAACGGCAGGTCGATCTGCTCGACCACCAACGCCCGCGCGCTGCCGATTCCCGCCGCCATGTTGCGATACCAGGTCTCGTCGGAGCGAACATTCCAGGAGCCCTTGAGGTCCGGCTGGTCGAACCCGTTGGGCTGCATTATCGCCCACGGGTACAGTTCGTACGTCGCGAACTCGGTGAGCACGTTCGGGTTCCCGTTCTGCGCCAGCGCGACCGTTTGAGCGGCCTGTGCGCGCACCGAGCCGACCGAGCACCACCACCCGAGCCACAACGCCCGCGGCTGCGCCGCAAGCTTGCCCAGCAGCGTCCGATTCGCTCCCGTCGCGGACTCATACGCAGTCCACGGGCCGTCGTTTCGCGGCGCCGCCCACGCCACATGAGCGATCGGGTTGGGACCAGCCCCCGGCAGACCGCCGTTGGCCGCACCCGCCTGGGCTGCCGAAGGCGCGGCCGCGAGCGCGACCGCACCCGTGGCCAGCATCGCAACCACCCGCCGTCCGCTACCGCGCACGGCCCACCGCCTAATCGTGTCAACTTGAATCAATCTCATCACTCCGCAGCAGCCCGCACGAACGTCCAACGATGCGCATGAAGAACAGCTGCTTCCTCGAGCCGATCCCTAGCTCACGATCGCTTCCACACAATCCGCTACGGTAGCGCCGCGACTGCATCGGCGACTGAGCGTCTCTTGCGAAGACCTACGCGTAGCGGATCCCGGGAGCGGCTAGGGGGTCAGCAGGTCGTGAAGGGGCGCCGGGCTACGCACAGCCGGCTAGCGCATTGGCGCGACCGCGGAGTGGCGTGCCGATTCAGGGATCGGTGCGCCAGCTGAGCCCTTGCCGTTGCGCCCTCGGCAGTTTGCTGACGATCAGGTCGTATGAGTCCTCGACCATGTCGCTGACGATCTCATCAGATAGCGAGCCGTTGATGATCACGGTGTTCCAGTGACGCTTGTTGAGGTGATATCCCGGGATCACAGCAGAGTGCGCTTTGCGCAGCTCCTCGGCCAGTGAGGGGTCGCATTTCAGGCTGACGCGCAGCGGGTACTCCGAGAGTCGTGACAGTGCGAAGATCTTGCCCGCGACCTTGAACACTGACGTGTCTGGGCCAAACGGGAACTCTTCGTCGGTCCCGAGAAGCGAGAGACAGTAGTCGCGAAGCTCCTCGGCGTTCATCGGCTACCGGATGATGACGCATTGCGCTGCGGCGGCTCTATGCGCAAGCCCCGGCATGGATTCAGGTCTTCATCGAGCAGGTAGGGTTGCCGTTTCGCTTCACTCTGACGGATGCGTTTGCTGTTTGTATGTATGGGCAACATCTGTCGCTCTCCGACGGCCGAGGGGATGATGAGGCATGTCCTGCTCGAAGCGGGGCTCGACTCGCGGATGGAGGTGGACAGCGCCGGTACGGGTGCCTGGCATGTGGGTGAGCGCCCCGATCCGCGCGCCCGGGCGGCGGCGGCGCGTCGGGGGATCGATCTGCACAGCGTCGCGCGACAGGTGACTCGCGAGGATCTCGACAGCTTCGATCTCATCCTCGCTGCCGACGCTGATAACCAGCGGGACCTGCTGGCGCTCGCCGGCGAGGATCCAGCGCGACGCGCAAGGATACGCCGCTTGCGCGAGTTCGACCACGCGTCGGTCAACCCCGGCGAACTCGATGTTCCTGACCCCTACTACGGCGGGCCTGAAGGATTCGACCAGGTGCTCGACATCGTCGATGCAGCCTGCCGCGGGCTCCTCGCCGAGATCCGAGCGCGGACCGAACTATGAGCAACACCACGACCGAGCGGGTCGCGCGTGCCCTCGGCGTTGGCGCTCCCGCGGCGATGCCCGATTGACTGGATGGGGCGTCGGCACGGGGGCAGGAGTCAGATAAGCCGTCTCGAACGCCTCACCGTGTTGGTACCCACGGCTCCAGATAGCGGCGAACCTCGTAATCCGAACCACACCGTGACGCCTTCCCCGGGTTGGCGGGCCGAGCTTGTCGAGCAGAGGCGCCAAGGCAGGGAGCAGGAGCTATGGAGCATCCCCGCGATCAGCATCGCAGCTCAGGCGTTCCTCTTCACCACAGGCCTAGAGGCGGACACGAGCCCGCCAGCGCGAATCATCCTAGCCGTGATCGGGCTCCTGACCGCGGTCTTTACGCTGCTTGTGGTACTTCGGCAGGCAGCCCGCGTTTATATCGCGGAACAGTGGATGGAGGAGCTTCACGGGGTGCAATCGGCATGGACCCTCCGAGAGCAAGTCGTTGCCAAGCGAAAGGCCGAAGGCCGAGCGGAGTCGACCTCAGTACTTGAACGACTTCCGCACTGGATATTCGGGCCTGATGGTACGCCGCAGATTTCGACTGCGCATGTGTGGACGGTCTTGCTTATGGCCTTCGCTGTGGCTGATCTGTTGGTGATCGCCTCCTCGTTCGATGGGCTGCACCTGCTCCATCTCTCTCACTAGATGGGAACGGAATTCATGTGCAGCGGGCCTTGCCGTTGCGATTGGAATGCCGGTTGCAGTCATCGTCGCGATCAGTGATCGCAACGAGTCGGTAAGGGACCGCATTGGACCGGTGGCTTCGAAGTCCAGGGAGGACCGTCGGAGCGACCCGCCCGCCGACGCTAGATCCACCCGGAGGCGATCGGCGCGGGCCGACTTCAGGACCACGTCGCGCTACGGGCGGCCTCACAGGTTGGGCGTCGATCAGGTGGACCGCTGCGCGATCGCGCGTCACTGCGGGAAGTTCGTGACACCAGCGCGATCTGGACAAGCACGTCGACCAGCAGCAGCCGGAACGGCATCCGCCCACCGGCGCGCCGGCCCGCGAGAAGCGTCGCGCCGCTGACCGCGCACGATGCCCCAAAGGTGCCCACGGTGCGCCGGGAAAGCCCGCCGGCGCCGAACGCGATGCTCCCGCTCGCTCCAAGCAACAGCGCCGTCGCCAGAGTGAGGGACACGTCAGGGGAGAGGCGCTGAGGTACGCCAAGCACCCCCATGTCGCGGTCGGCGTCGCGGTCCGGGAGCACGTTCACCAAGTGGGCGGCCATGCCCAGGAGCGCGCCAGCCGCGATGGTCCATCCCGGCGTCGTGTCCTCGCGGGGGGAAGCATCGTGTGCGACGACCGGCAAGAGCCCGAATGAAACCCCGTAGGTGAGGATCGACAGGACAGTCCGCTTCAGCCCGGCGTTGTAGGAGACGGCACTCGCCACGGCGACGAGGTGCGCGAGGGCGCCCCGCCTGCCGAGGGCAGCTGACGCTGGGACGCAGGCCGCCGCAGCCACGACAGCTGCGGTTCCCACCGTTCCCCGTCCAACGAGGCCCGACGAGATCGGCTTGTCCGAGCGCGCCGCCAGACGGTCCCGCTCGGCGTCGACCCAGTCGTTCTGCCAGCCGATCGCCAGTTGGCCCGCAAGCACCGCTGCCCCAACCCGTAGTGCCTCGCGCCGCTGCCCACCGAACACCCGGGCCATGCCGATCGAGGCGGTTGTGACGACGGCCACGGGCCCCGGATGACAGCCCTTTGCCAGACCGAGCGCGGTGCCCCCGAGCCTGCTCGCGTTGCTCACCCGCTCCGGAACAGCAACGCCGACCCGGTCGAAGATACGTGGGCCGCCCGGGTGGAAGGCCCACGTCGCGACGTCCCCGACCGTGTGCCCGTTGCGATCAAGGACCAGACCTCTGGACACCAGACCTCCGGGCGCTCAAGTGGCGGAGGCGCAACATGATCGGACATACGCTGATTCTCCCAGCCGCCGCGGATTGCGTGGCTTTGGGGATACAGGCAGACAGGACGCAAGGCCACGCGGCGAGAGCCACTTCTCCTCTTGCCGTAGAGCCTGCATGCCGTCACTGCTTCGTAGGCATCGGCGGCACGTGGTACCGCAAGTACATGTTGACCTTGCGCTGGGCCGCGCGTGTAAATCGACACCGCACAACATCGACACCGCACAACAGTTGTGTGGCCTCCCGCTCGCTGTTGGCTGTAGCCGAAGCGGAAAGGGAGTGCGTAGTTGTCGTGCCCTGCTACGCGTAGCCCGAGGGGAGCGCAAGCGCTCCCCTCGCGCTACGACTAAAAGTAATGGCGCCGACCGCCGATCGCTCGGTCTGTGCCACCCAACACGAGTAGGACGAGTCCTACGATCAGCAAAATGCCGCCGATAACCCACAAGATGTGGATTGCCGCGACGGCGCCGATTATCAGCAAGACGATTCCCAGGAAGATCAATGTGCCTCCGGTCTCCGTTAAATGTTCCGCGCGGAGTTCACTAACCGGTTTAGGTGCTCGCTAATCCCTTGCGTCCGCCGGGAGGGCCAACGATCTGGAAGACCAGCCAAAACTGTCAGCAGAAGAAGCCATCAGAGCCGCGCGCAGCACGAGCGTTGCCCATCAGCTGCCCATGGTGGCCAACGGCGACGCGGGTGACGACCGTGACGAAGAGCCGAACCCCCCGCAGCTACAGGCGATTTCGTCCAGTACCCAGCGGGCTCGAACCGGCGATCTCCTCCGTGAAAGGGAGGCGAAGAACCTCCGAAGCCAGTATATATGGGCGATTTGGAAACGCCAGATCGCCTATTAAACGGGCCGAATCGGTGAGTTTGGTAGCAAAGTGGTAGCCAAATGCTCAGGCAACTTTTGTGGTAGCCACGTGGTAGCCACGGCGTATTATCGGTTCCATGGCCCCCTCATCAGCCCTCGTCGTCAGGTCTCACAACGGCAAGCCCTACTACGAGGCGAAGTTCAGAGACGGCGTCCAGCAGGTGATGCGGCGGATCGGTCCGGCGTGGCTTCAGCAGGGTCCGGACGGACAGTGGGTGCCGCGGCGGGGAAGGGTCCCGGACGGCTACTTTGACGAGCGTCGTGCTCACGTGCGGGCGGCTGAGGTTGTAGCCGCTTACCTGGCGGAGGGCGCGACCAGGAGGCAAGCGGCGCAGCAGCCCGCCACCTTCCGCGAGCTGGCGGCCAGCTACATGCACTGGCTGGCAACCGATTACGGCGCCAAGCCGACGACCCTCCGCGATCACGCTTACAAGCTTGCTGAGCCCGGGACCGCGCACGGCCGCGGTGCCGGCGTCTCTGAGGGCAGGATCATGCGCGCGTTGGGTGACATGCCGGCGGAGTCGATCACCCCAGACAGCGTGCGCACCTGCTCTCGTCACTGACGGCGGACGGGCTCTCCGCTCGCAACGTCAATATGTACCGCAACCTGATCGCTGCGATCTTCACCACGGACTCAGGCGCGGGACCGGACGGTTCAAGCTGAGTGCCAATCCGGCCGTTGGGATCGAGCTTCGACGCGAGCCGAAGCCTGCCCCGCTCATCTACTTCTCACCCGAGGAGATCGAGGCCGTCGCGCGTGCGCTTGCCGCTGGAGTTCATCGCGTCCGCGATGTCACGAGCAGCTCTGTCGAGGTCATCGGGAGCGCCGGGCTTGGCAGGACCCACAGGATGCCGAGGCCGTGCGACTGTCGGCCTACACGGGACTCCGCCGTGGGGAGCTCGTCGCGCTGCGCTGGAAGGCGTCGACTGGGCTGGCGCCAAGCTCACTGTGTCCCGGGCACTCAGCGCCGGCGTAGAGGGTGCACCGAAGAGCGGCCACTTTCGTGACGTGCCGCTATCCGATCAAGCCATGGCTGCGCTCGATCGCCTGTCGGCTCGCGGCGACTTCACGAGCCCGGACGACCTGGTGCTCTGCAACGCGTACGGACGACATCTGGATGGCACCGCGCTCGGCCGTCGTTACAACCGCGCGCGTGACGCGATCGGTCTCCGGCCTCTGCGATGGCACGACCTTCGGCACACGTTCGGTTCTCTCCTCGTCGCTGCCGGCATCGACACCGTCACCGTCAAGGCTGCGATGGGGCACGAACGGATCACAACAACCGAGCGCTATCTGCACGCCCGGCCAGCAACCCAGCAGGCCGCCGCCTTCACTGCTGCGTTCGCCTCACAGCAGTCGAACGAGCTGGCGCAAGTGACCTGACCGCATCGACTGCGGCAAGACGCGCACAAACGGCCTCGGCCGAGCGTCCAGGCAGTTCTGCTCGGGTCACCGCACCTCGATCAGTCGCTCACCAGCTTCGACCTTCTCGACGAGTTGATCGATCATGGGCTCGAACCGTTCGAGCAGTCCTCGCCGTGTGGTGTTGCCGATCCTGACCCAGACAACGACGGGCGCCGCCTGGCCGAGCCAATCAAATCCGGGAAGTCCTCATCCTTCGTGATGAGCACGGCATCGTGCTCCATTGCGTATCGCAGGATCTCGGCATCCGCGGCCGAGAGCAGCCCAACATCGGCCACGTGCTCGGCGAGGTGGCCACGCTCCGACAGCGCCCGAGCAAGCGCCGGCGGCAGCTGAGCGTCGATCAGGAATCGCCTCGCTACCGAGCGCCGAGAACCTGTGACCGGCCTGCGCGGCCGCGTACTCAAGACAGGCCTTGATGTCGTCGGACTCGAGATACGGGTAGTCGGCGAGAATCTCCGCCTCAGTGGCTCCGGCGGCGAGGAGGGAGAGCACATCGGCGACACGCACGCGGGTGCCGCGAATCGCCGGCCGACCATGCACGACATCAGGATCTGTCGTGATGCGCTCGAGCAAGGACATGGAAGTCAGTCTAATTCGCCCTGCTCCGGCCTACCAGCGACGACGATGCAGGTGCGGCGAGGCGTGCCGAACCGACTCCGTTAGCAGCTCTCTGCTGCGGACAACTTGAGACAACTTGCGGACATCTCCGGACAGCTCGGCCCTCGAGCGGCTGCTGGCCTTCTTCGTGGGGTTCGTGGTCCGCACTGCCGGCCGGAGGCCCTGAGAGTCGGCGGACATCTCCAGACATCTAGGACAAGCACTCGAGTGCGTGGAGTGTGGGCGACCGGTACGGCGGGGCCATCGGCCGGTCATCCGGGTACTGCGTGGCGCCAATCTGCGAGCGCGTGCGCCGGACCGACAATCGGCTTCACGTTTGGTAGCCAAAAGTGGTAGCAAACGCTCCGCGAGCCGCTCGCGAAAAGACGCCGACACAAACTCCCTGCAAATCAGCGCCAGGAGTACCCCCAGCCGGGCTCGAACCGGCGATCTCCTCCGTGAAAGGGAGGCGTCCTAACCACTAGACCATGGGGGCTCGTGCCTCATTGTATGGGCCAGCAACGGGGCACCATGTGGCTTCGTGGGCCGAGCCGGCGGCCGGGCCGGCGAGCTCCGCTTGGGCGCGCCGCTCAGGCCGGCGTGTCGATTGCGAGTCCGCTGTCCGCATCGAACAGCAGGACCGCGGCACTCGGAACGACGAAGCTCGCGGTGGTGCCCGACTCGATCGAGTGGTCCGCAGGCAGCTTGGCCACGAGCAGACGGTCGCCGAGGCGCACGTGTGCGAGGCGCTCGTCGCCCAGGTATTCGACGAGCTCGACCACGGCGTCGAAGCCGAAGGCGCCCGCAGCCGCCGCGCCGCGGTGAATGTGCTCGGGGCGGAAGCCTGCGAGCAGGCCGTCGCGGTCGATTCCGATCGCTGCGGCCGGCACCAGGTTCATTGCCGGCGAGCCGATGAAGGTCGCGACGAACGTGTTGGCGGGGCGCGTGTAGAGCTCCTGCGGCGTACCGATCTGCTGGAGCAGGCCCTTGCGCATCACGGCGATGCGATCACCCATGGTCATCGCCTCAACCTGGTCGTGGGTGACGTAGATCGTGGTCGTGCCGAGCCGCTTCTGCAGCTTCAGGATTTCGCCGCGGGTCTGCACGCGCAGGGCCGCATCGAGGTTCGAGAGCGGTTCGTCCATCAGGAAGGCGGCGGGCTCGCGCACTATCGCGCGCCCCAGCGCCACGCGCTGACGCTGCCCGCCTGAGAGCGCCTTCGGCTTGCGTGCGAGGTAGTCCTGGAGGTCCAATGCGACGGCTGCGTCCTGAACCCGCCGGTCGATCTCAGCCTTGCTGAGCTGCCGCAGCTTCAGTCCGAAGGCCAGATTTGCCGCCACCGTCATGTGGGGGTAGAGCGCATAGTTCTGAAAGACCATCGCGATATCACGGTCCTTGGGCGAGACATCGTTCACCGAGCGCCCGCCGATGATCACCTGCCCGCCACTGATCTCCTCGAGCCCGGCGACCATGCGCAGCGCGGTCGTCTTGCCGCAACCCGACGGGCCGACGAAGACCATGAACTCACCCTCCTCGATCTCGAGGTCGAGTGCATCGACGGCACAAGTGCCGTCTCCATAGACCTTTGACACTCCGTCGAAGCAGATTGCAGCCATCAGCAGATCACCCCTTCAGCGCTCCGCTGAGACCGGTCCCGCGTAGGAAGGAGCGCTGGAAGATCAGGAATCCCACGATCGGAACGAGACAGGCGATCAACATCGCCGCAAGGAATACGCCGAGTTCCGTCTGCCCGAAGATGGTTGGCAGACGAACCGATACCGGCTGCTTGTTCGGATCGCTGAGGACCAGCAGCGGCCAGAGGAAGTCCTTCCACGAGGCAAGCACCGCGAATATCGAAACCACGGCGAGGATCGGCTTGGACATCGGCAGCACGATCGATACGAACAACCGCACGGGACCGGCACCGTCGATGCGGGCGGCCTCGAAGATCTCGCGCGGAAGGTTGTCGAAGAAGCGCTTCATGATGATCACGTTGAAGGCGCTGGCGCCAGCCGGCAGCCAGATGGCCCAGTAGCTGTCGATGAATGAGTGGTGGATCAGCGGCGGCTGGACAACCTCGAGATACAAGGGGACGAGCAGAACCACCGACGGCACGAACAGCGTTGTCAGCAGCGCCGCGGTGATCACGCGACCCCACTTCGGACGCAGCACCGAGAGCGCAAAGGCGCCCGTGGTCGCCACGACGATCTGACAGAGCCAGGAGCCGAACGCGATCACGATCGTGTTCCAGATGTAGAGGCCGATGTCGACCTCGTTCCACGCATCGCTGATGTTGCTCCAGGCGAAACCGTGCGGGAAGATCGCCATCGGGTTCGACAGGGTGTCCTGCGTCGGGGTGACTGCGGCCTTGGCCAGCCACAGGATCGGCCCGAGTCCGATGATCACGAGCAGCACGAGCAGTGCGGTCTGGGTGCCACCGAGCCCCCACCTAACGCTGGGACGCTTCCAGTCAGCCGACTGAACCAAACCCTGCTGGGTCTCGGTCCCCGCGTTCTTGCGCATGCGTCCCTGCCAATAGCCGATGGCGCTCATTCGTCACTCCAAGAACGTGTGGCACGTAGATAGATCAGTGAGAACAGCGCCAGGAATGCGACGAGCATCAGGCTCAGCGCGGCGGCCTCGCCGTAGGCGGCGCCGAGCGAGTTGCCGAAGGCGTAGTTATAGATCAAGAGCAGCACCGTCATCGTTGCGTTGTCCGGCCCACCCGAGGTGAACAGATATGGCTCGAGGAAGACCTGTGCGGTCCCGATGATCTGGAGGATCATCGTCACCAGCAGAACGGTGCGCATCTGCGGCAGCGTTACGTGCCAGATCTTGTTCCACAGACCCGCACCGTCGACCGATGCCGCCTCGTAAAGCTCGGGATTGACTGCAGTGAGCGCGGCAAGGTAGATGATGATCGTGCCGCCGGCATTCGCCCAAGTCGATTCGAGGACAAGCGACGGCATCGCCTGGGTCGTCGACTGGATCCACGGCTGCGGCCCGATGCCGACCCAGCCGAGGATCGTGTTGAACACACCGCCGGGTCCAGCGTCGTAGAAGGTTTTCCACAGCAGCACGGCAACGACCGGTGGAATCACAACGGGCAGGTAGGCCAGCGCGGCGTACAGCCCACGCCGCTTTCTGACCTCGCTCATCAACACGGCCGCTACCAGCGGAATCGGGTAGCCGAAGAGCAGCGCCAGACCGGCAAACTCCAGCGTGTTCCTTACGGCGATCGGGAAGAGCGGGTCGCTCAGCACCTCTTTGAAGTTCTGAAGCCCGACCCACGTCGTCGTGACCTCGTTCGTCTGCTGAAACGACATCAGCACGAGCTTCACGATCGGATACCACGAGAAGGCTCCGAAGATCAGGATCAGCGGCAGAAGGAAGAGGAGCCGCGAGGGGCCGCCGTGGCGGACCCAGCTCACCGGCCTGAGCCTGAGAGGCACGCCGGGTCTCTGGGATCTTGGTCTTGCCGAGGGCCGCGGAGTTGCGGGCCCCATGGGCTCCAGCTCGGGCGTCGTTGAATCAATAGTCGACATTCGTCCCTAGTAACTGCCTCACCGGCCTGCCGGTGATCGCGCTACTGACTAGCACGACCACCGGCCACCGTTGTTGGGAGGGGTTCTGAGGGAGGGGCAGCTTTCTAGCCGGCGTTCCCTTGCTGGATCGACGTCTGGCCAACACCGTTGGCCGCCGAAAGCAGGCTCGCCGGATCGGCGCCCTGGTTGGTGAACACCGCCTGGACAACCGAATCCAGATCGCCGTAGATGGCCTGTGTGGCCGACTCCGGCTCCGGGATCACGTTCTCCTTGAAGATGCCGTTGTTGAACGGCGCGAACTGGCTTTCAGGCACGTTGATGTACGGCTTGATCCACTTCTGGTCCTTCTGGTAGATCGCCTGGTTGAAGACCGGAAGCTCCGGCACGCCAACCGGCTGCTTGTTCTTCACAAGCGTCTTGGCGTTGCGGATCGCGCCCTGACGAGTCACAAGCTGGGACATGTAGTAGAAGTTGATCCACTTCATGGCAGCCGCGATCTGCGCGGGGTTGGACTTCGGACTGACCGCGGCGAGGGTACCGCCGCCGAGCGCGCCGGCGTTCTTGTTGTTGGCGGTCGGAATCGGTGCCAGGCCATAGATCGACGGATTGATGTTGTCCGCCTGCACCATGTTGGTGTACACGTCGGAACCGCTGACGAACATGCCGATCTGGCCGGCAGCGAACGCCTGGTTCGAGGTGCCCCAGCTGAGCCCGAAGTTGGAGCCCATCGAGTTGTCGCTCCAGCGCATCTGCTTGAGGATGTTCAGCGCCTGAACAGCCGCAGGATTGTCGAACGTCGCCTTAGCGTTGGCACCGATGCCGGTCTCCATACGTCCGCCGAGCGCGTCGGTGAGCGTGGTCAGAATCCAGCCGGCGGTGTTGTCGCTGGCACCCATCTCGGCATATCCGGTCTTGCCGGTCTTCTGCGAGATCTGCTTGGCGTCAGCCTCGACCTGCGCCCAGGTTGTCGGGGGCTTGTTGGGATTGAGGCCCGCCTCGCTGAACAGCTGGCGGTTGTAGCTCAGCGCCTGTGCATAGGCGGCTGTCGGGATCGCGATGACCTGCTTCTTGGAGTCGATGCCCTCCGCGATGACCGCCGGGTTGAAGTCCTTGTAGTAGGGCTCGGCCTCGGCGTACTTGGTCAGGTTCGCGAGCTGCCCGTTGTTGCCGAGTGAGCGGCCATCCGTGAACGGCACGGTGAACACTGTCGGCAGGGTTCCGCTGGCGAGTTTCGCGGCGAACGTCGCGGGGAGCCACTGATACTGGACGCCCCTGACTGAGATGCCCGGGTTGGCGGCTTCGAACTCCGCCACCTGGTTGTTGAACTCGTTGAAGGCAGCCTGTGTGCTGCCGGGAATCAGCGATACGACGCTGATGTGGACGACGTGGAGCTTCTTGGTCGTGGCTGCCGTGGCCGAGGCCACGCCAACCGACAGCGCGAGGGCTGTCACGGCCGCGGCGGTCACGTTCAAGCGAACTAACCGCTGTGCCTTGATCTTGAACTTCATTACCTCTCCTCTCCTCGACCCATTATGGGTCAGTGTCACAACGTCTCCGCCTCAAACGGAGCTCTTGGCTCCGCCTCTGGCGAAGCGTGGGATACGGTTTGCAGGATCCAGACGGTCGTGTCCTGCGGCACGGCGCCCGCCTCGAGCGGGCCGCTTGCGACGAGTACGTCCGCCGTAGGGGGGAGTTCAACCGGCTGTTCACCGAAGTTGACGATGCAGGTGAAGCGATCGCCGCGACCAAACGCGATCACCTCATCACCGTGTTCGAGCCAGCGCAGCACCGAGTCGGGGCCCCAGGGGGCCTCACGTCGGATACTGAGTCCGGTTCGGTAGAGGCTGAGCATCGAGTCCGGATCGCCCGTCTCCGCGTCGACCGAGAGCGACTGCCAGTCGTCCGGCTGGTCGAGCCAGAGCGGCGCCTCAGAGTTCGGACTGAACCCGTACGGGCGCTCCTGCCCGGACCACGGAACCGGTACGCGACAGCCGTCGCGCCCGGGATCCACCCCGTTCGAGCGGTGCCACATCGGGTCCTGGCGCCGCTCCGGCGGGATGTTCTCCACCTCCGGGAGCCCGAGCTCCTCGCCCTGGTAGATGTACATCGAGCCCGGCAGCGCCATGGCCAGCAGCGCCGCGGCGCGGGCTCGGCGCCAACCACGCGCGAGGTCCGTCGGGGTGCCCTCGCGCTTATTCTCGAAGGCGAAGCTTGTGTCGGCGCGGCCGTAGCGCGTGACCGTGCGGGTGACGTCGTGGTTGGAGAGCACCCACGTCGCGGGCGCGTCGACGGGAGCATGCGCCTCAAGCGCGGAGCGGATCGACGCTCCCATGGGACCAGGTTCCCACGGACATGCGAGGAAGTCGAAGTTGAACGCCGTGTGCAGCTCGTCGGGCCGCAGATATCTGGCGAAGCGCTCCGCGTCCGGGAGCCAGACTTCACCGACCAGCACACGTCGTTCCTCGTAGCTGTCGGCGATCGCCCGCCAGCGGCGGTAGATCTCGTGAAGCTCGTCGCGGTCGGTGAAGGGATGCTCCCCCGGTCCGCTGTCCGATCGCTCCTCGGACAGCTCGGGGTCCTTGACCAGCAGCGCGGCGGAGTCGATTCGCACGCCCGCGACGCCGCGCTCGAACCAGAAGCGCAGGATCTCCTCGTGCTCGGCCCAGACCTCGCGGCGCTCCCAGTTCAGGTCAGGCTGCTCGGGCGCGAAGAGGTGCAGGTACCACTCGCCATCGTCGGTGCGGGTCCACGCGGGACCGCCGAAGATTGACTGCCAGGCGTTGGGCGGCAGCTCACCATGCTCGCCGCGACCCGGGCGGAACCAGAAGAGGCCGCGCGCGGGAGATCCGGCCGGGGAGGCAAGTGCCTCGCGAAACCACGGATGCTCGCTCGAGACATGGTTGGGAACGATGTCGACGATCGTGCGTATGCCGACCTCACGCGCCTCCGTGATCAGCCGCTCCGCCTCCCACAGCGTGCCGAACGCCGGATCGATCGAGCGGTAGTCGGAGATGTCGTAGCCGGCGTCAGCGAGCGGCGACGGATACCAGGGGTTGAACCAAAGGGCGTCGACGCCGAGCGCAGCCAGGTATGGCAGTCGCTCCCTGACCCCTTCGATGTCTCCGATCCCATCGCCGTTGGCATCGGAGAAGCTTCGGACGTAAACCTGGTAAACGACCGCGTCGCGCCACCAGGGACGCTTGTCTGGGTGCTCCACCTTGCGCAGCGGAGCAGGTGCAAGCGTCGTGTCCATCTCGCTCATGGCGGCGAGCATGGCACAGCCAACAAATGATTGCAAGAGCCCGACTTACTTTTGCATTTTTCGTACTTGCCTACGCAAGTCTTGCAACGTGTTAGCGCGAAGGCGCGTTGGCGGTGGAACCGCGCGCCACCACCTCCGGCTCGAAAAAGAGCTCATCCGCTGAGACCGAGGAGCCCTCTATCTGACCCGCCAGCATCTCCACCGCAGCACGGCCGATCGCTTCGAGCGGCTGCCTCACCGTCGTCAGCGGTGGGTCGGTACAGCTCATCAGGGCTGAATCGTCGAAGCCGATCACCGAGAGGTCGGCTGGAACCGTCAGCCCGCTGCGGCGCGCGGCCCGAACCGCGCCGAGCGCGATCGGATCGCTCGCGCAGATGATCCCGGTGACGCCATGGTCGATCAGCCGCAGGGCGGCGGCGTGGCCGCCCTCCAGCGAGAAGCGCGTCCGCTCGACCAGCTCAGACGGCTCTGCAACCTTGGCCAGGCGCTCAAACGTGGCGAGCTTGCGCTTTGAGGGCATATGGTCGGGCGGCCCGAGGATCAGCCCGATCCGCGCGTGCCCGAGGTATGCCAGGTGTGCGTACGCCTGCTCCATGGCGACGGCATCGTCCGTGGACACGCGCGGGAAGTCGAGATGCTCGGCGGCGGCGTTGATCAAGACCACGGGCAGGCGCAGCTGTAGCAGGCGCTCGTAGTGCTCGTGCGGGGCGTCCGCCTCGGCATACTGCCCGCCCGCAAAGATCATTCCCGAGACCTGGCGCTCGAGCAGCATCTCGACGTACTCAGCCTCCGACATGCTGCCGGTGCGGGTGCAGAGCACAGCGTTGAAGCCGCGTTGAGCGAGCGCTCCAGCCACCACCTCGGCGAGCGCCGGGAACACCGGGTTCTGAAGCTCGGGCACGATCAGGCCGACCATGCGGGCACGGCGAACGCGGAGATGGGTCGGGCGCTCGTATCCGATCACGTCGAGCGCCGTGAGCACGGCGGCGCGGGTCGATTCTGAGATACCGGGGCGGCCGTTCAGGACGCGACTGACGGTCGCCTCACTGACGCCTGCCTGTTTGGCGACATCCGCAAGCTTGCTGGCCACGCTGCAAGTCTATGACAGATCTTGCAAGTTTTTGCTGGCGCTTACAGCAAGAGCTTACGAGCGAGCCGTCGCGAACCGAGCCATAGCGCTAGTGAGCCGAACGCAAGCAGATACAGGCAGGCGACCAGGATGTCCCAGTGGAAGATGCCGAGCGCCGGCTCGCGCACCAGCTGGATGCATTGGTAAAGCGGCAGCAGCTTCACCACCGGTTGGGCCCAGGACGGATAGACCGAGACCGGGTAGAACGTTGTGGCGAACAGGAACATCGGCAGCATCACGAGCTGGATCACCTGGAAGTCGGCCCAGTCCCGCAGATACGTCGTGATGGCAAGACCAGCAGCGCCAAACGCGTACCCGACCAGCAGCGAGCCCGGGATCGCGAGCGCAAGCCCCGGCGAGACCGCCAGTCCGAACACGAGCATCACGACGATGAAGCCGATTGTCGAGATCACCGCGAGGATGATCGCGCTTGCCACCTCACCGAAAGCGATATCGGTGACTGAGAGCGGGGTGGGCACGATCGCGTCATAGGTCCGCTCCTCCTTTAGTCGCGAGAAGACGGCGAAGGTGGTCTGGTTGAAAGCCGCGTTCATCGCCGTGGTGGCCAGGATCGCTGGTGCCACGTAGGCCGCGTAGCGAACATCGACGCCCGCGACCTTGCCGACCAGAGCCCCGACGCCAAACCCGATCGAGAGCAGATAGAGCGTCGGCTCGAGGATGCTCGCCAACAGCGGCGCGCGTGTGTGCCGGAGGATCAGCAGGTTGCGTTCAATCAGGCTGGCCGTGCGGCGCAGCGTCCAGGTGCGGCTGCGACTGCGGGCTGGCATGGGGCTGCCGGTGTGGCGCACCGGCGCATCGGTGGTGGTCACGCGTGCAAGCGCCTGCGGTAGGTGACTCTTGCGACGGCAGCCCCGACCAGCACGAATGCGAGCAGGTATGCCCCGTGGCCGATGATGCTTTGCGCGGACGCCGTCCCGAGGCTCAACGAGCGGCACAGTGCGACGCCCTGCGCAAGCGGCAGCGCTTCGGCCACGAGGCGCACGCCGCGGGGGAGCTCACTCAGCGCGAAGAAGGTTCCCGAGAACATGTAGAGCGGCATCAGCACGAACCTGTAGAGCGCCTGCAGCTTTGTCGTCGAGCGCTGAGTCACGGCCCAGGCGGCCACCGGCACCGCAAAGGCAAGGCCCGTAAGCAGCGCCGCCGGCCAGGTCGCCAGGCCGCGCCACCCATCTGTGACACCGAAGACGAGCATCACGGCGATGAACGCCGCGCTCGATGTCAGCAAGCGGAATGCGACGAACAGGAGGTGTCCGGTCATGATCTCATCGGGTTCGAGCGGTGTCGTGACCGCACTGCGATAGGCCCCCGTCTGGGTGGCCGCCATCCGCACGCGGCCGCCACCCTCGACAAAGCCGGTCTGCATCACCGCGGCCGCCAGCAGCCCGGGCGCGAAGAAATCGATGTAGGACACGCCGCCGAGGTCCGAAGGGTGGGCCTGGTTCACGAGGTGACCGAGGCCGACGCCGATGCCGAGCAGAAACAGCATCGGGTTCGCGACGCTGATCACGATCGTGCTGGGCCAGTTGCGCCGGTAAAGCATCAGCCAGTAGCGGAAGGACAGCCAGGCGCGACGCATGTCAGTCGATCAGCGAACGTCCGGTCAGCTTCAGGAAGACGTCCTCCAGGGTTGCGCGGCGCACCAGCGCCGTGATCGGCATGAGGTCCAGGTCGTGAACGGCGACCAGCGCCGCCTCACCGTCGTCCGCGTAGACCACCACGCGGTCAGGAAGCTCCTCGATCCGCTGGCCGATACCGGCGTCGCGCAGCCGCACGGCGACAGCGGCATGGTCGTCGGGAGGGAATCGCAGCTCCAGAACCTCGCGCGTGACATAGCGCTCGATCAATTCCCGCGGCGAGCCCTCGGCCACGATCCGGCCGCTGTCCATCACCGCAAGCTGGTCGCAGAGCTGCTCGGCCTCATCCATGTAATGGGTGGTGATGATCAGCGTTACGCCGTCGCGCTTGAGCCGGAACAGGCGATCCCACAGCACGTGCCGAGCCTGTGGATCAAGACCGGTGGTCGGCTCGTCCAGGAGCAGGATCTCCGGCTCGTTGATCAGCGACCGGGCGATCGTCAGCCGTCGGCGCATCCCGCCGGAGAGCGTCTCAACCACTGCGTCGGCCTTGTCCTCGAGCTGAGCGAACGCGAGCAGGCCATCCACTCGCTCGCGAATCGCGCGCTTGCTCAGACCGAAGTAGCGCCCGTACACGTAGATGTTCTCACGGACGGTCAGCTCACGATCCAGGGCATCGTCCTGCGGAACCACTCCGATCCGCGAGCGGATCTCGGGTCCGTGGCTGGCCGGATCGAGACCCATCACACGCAGCGTGCCGTCGGTGACTGGGGAGACCGCGGCCAGCATCCGCATGGTCGACGATTTGCCGGCCCCGTTCGGTCCCAAGAACCCGAATGCCTCACCGCGGCCGAACTGAAAGTCGATCCCGCCGACGGCACAGAAGGGCGGGGTGCCGTTACGCGCGGGGTAGGTTTTTGTCAGGCCGTGGGCCTCTACCAGGAGCTCGTCGGACACCAATCCCACCGTAGCGAACGCGACATTCGCTCGCAACAACCAGACAAGACTCTGCAACTTTTGAGTTCCCATCCTCCAGCTACAGTCCGAACGGAGCCCATGGCCACATCAGACGGCGCACGATCGGTCTCATTGACGCCCGCGTTCACCGGCGCCACGATCGACCGCGCCAGCGAGCTGCGCGGAGACCGGGGTGAGATCGAGCGGCTACTCAGGCGTCCCGGCGCCGCGGTGCTCGGAGCGAGCGCGGACAGCGTGCTGATCGCCGACGCTCCAAAGCCACGTTTGCTGCGACGGCCCGTCGAGGGACATGTCAATCCCTACCAGCCGATCCTCCTGGGGCTTGAGAACGGCGAGCCGCTGTTCGGCGCCGACCTCGACGATCCCGAAGCCGAGGGCCAACTGGCAGAGACGGGCGCCGGGCGACTCGCATCGCTGCGGGAGGCCGGCCTTCTGCTTCCGCAGGCCGAGGGTGGCCTGGCGGCATATCTCGTGGCACTGCTCAACTGGCACCGCAGACACCGGTTCTGCTCCAACTGCGGCGCGCGAACGCGCGTGGCCGAGGCCGGGCTCTCGCGCCGTTGCCCAACCTGCCGGCAGGCCCATTTCCCGCGCACGGATCCAGTCGTGATCATGCTGGTGGACGACGGTGACGGCCACGTGCTGTTGGGCCGGCGTATCGGCTGGGCGGACGGTCGTTTCTCGATCCTCGCTGGGTACGTGGCACCCGGAGAGACGCCCGAGGAGGCGGTCGAGCGTGAGGTGCGCGAGGAGTCCGGAGTCCAGGCTCACTCTCCCAGCTACGTCGCATCACAGCCCTGGCCGTTCCCCGCGTCCCTGATGCTCGGCTACGAGGCCAGCGCCGAGCGTGACGGCGCCGCCGAGCCGGTTCCCCAACCCGATGAGATGGTGGAGGTGCGCTGGTTCAGCCTCGAGCAGGTGCAGGAGGCCACGCATCTCTCCGACCACCTTGGCGTGACCGGTGGCGCGGTCAGCGGACTGCAGCTCCCGGGCGAGGTCTCGATTGCACGGATGCTGATCGATGCGTGGGTCGCACGGGGAGGACGTCGCGGAGGCCTGATGTGAACGCGACGCTCGAGGTCAGCGACGCGCATGCGGCAGGCGGTTCAGTTGCCGACGAGCCGCTCTTCGAGAGCAAGGGCATCGACTACATACCCCTCTCCGAGCGCCGCGGGAAGCCGCTTGACCTGGCGTGGATGTGGGCCGGCGCATTGTTCAACGTCGAGTACGTCGTCTACGGAGCGCTGCTGATCGTCGCGTTCGGCCTGCGCTTCTGGCAGGCGCTGGTCGTGGTCCTGGTGGGCAACCTTTCCTACCTCGTCACCGGCCTCGGCTCGCTGCAGGGGCCGCGTGCCGGCACTGCGGCGTTCACGATCAACCGCGCCCCGTTCGGTCCCCGCGGAGCCAAGCTGATCGCCTTGTTCAACTGGATCACGCAGGTCGGCTACGAGGTGCTCGGGCTCTACCTGGTCGTGTCAGCCGGTCTGGCGCTGCTGAACAAGGCAGGGGTCGGAACCTCCGACGGACTCCAGTGGGCACTGATCGTGGCGGCCGCCTGCGTGCAGTTGACGCTGCCGCTCTTCGGCCACCGGATGATGCTTCGGGCACTCCGGATGATGCTGCCGCCGTTCGTCGTGCTGTTCATCCTGCTGGCGATCCAGACGGTCGGCAAGGCCCACCTTGGAGCCGGCCACGACGCGAGTTGGGCGATGATGATGGCGGGCCTGGCGTTCCTGCTCTCCTCCGGAGGCTATGGCTGGACGATGAACGCCAACGACTTTTCGCGCTATCTGCCCCCGGACACGAGTCCGCGCAGGATCGTCGGCTCAGTCGCACTTGGAGGCTTCATCCCAACCACGCTGCTGCTGTTGCTCGGCGCCGCGGTGGCGACCGCTATCCCGAACGCTTCGGACCCGATCGCCGGCCTGCCGCACGCACTCTGGGGCTGGTTCATCTGGCCGTACCTCGCGTTTGTGATCGTGCAGCTGTTTGCGATCAACTCGATCGACCTGTACTCCTCGGGCCTCACACTGCAAGCAATCGTGCCCGCGATCAAGCGCTGGCAGTGCGTGCTGCTCGACACCACGATTGCCGCCGCGCTCACCGCCGTCACGGTGTTCTCCTCGAGCTTCTACTCGTTCCTCCAGGACTTTGTGCTGTTCATGCTGATCTGGATCGCTCCGTGGGTGGCGATCTACCTGACCGACTTCTTCCTGCGCGGCGGTCGCTACGACTCCGGCGCGCTCATGCAGACCGCCAGGGGCCTGTACTACCGCAACGGGGGTATTCACTGGCCAGGGGTGATCCCCCAGCTGGTGGGCATGGTCGCGGCTTCCTCTTGGCTGAACGCATTCCCGGCCTGGATCGCGCCGCTCTCCAGCCACACGGGCGACTCCGACTTCAGCCTGTTCATGGGGGCGCTGTTCGGCGGGGGGCTCTACTACCTGCTGAACCGGCGCTCCGCCCGGGCAGAAGCCGCTTCGTCAACGCACGACGCTGACGAAGCCTGGCTCGCTCAGGTGGTCGGCTGAGCGCTGTCGGGATCGCCGGCGAGGACCGCGCGCAGCGCGCTGACGTGACCGTCGAAGGCTTGACGGCCCGCAGCGGTCAGCGCGACCCGAACGCGCCGGCGCTGGTTCTCGACGCGCCGGTCGACCGTGAGGTAACCCGCCTCCTCGAGCGTGGCGAACTGCTTGGACAGAGCCGAGTCTGACATCCCCAGCCGATCCCTGATGAAGGCGAAGTCGGCCCAGTCGGTGGCCGCGAGCAGCGCGACGATCGACAGGCGCGTACTCGGATGAATGAGCTCGTCGAAGCGCGGCTCGACGGACGACCCGTCTACCACCGCTCGGCCCGGCGCCGGAGGCTCGCAACCAATGACGGACCACCCACATACACGAGCATGCCGACGATGATCCCCGCGCAGAGCGCCGAATGCCTCGCACCATCGGCGTGCAGCAACAGCGCGAAGCCGACGGTCAGGGCTGCCATCGCGATCACGAACCCGAGGATCACCGCCGGGATCCGCCGGCTGACCAGCTCGCCGCGGACGCTCAGCTGCGAGGACCCCCTCCGACCGCTGATTACACGCGGGGCGATCGAAGCGTGGACGGCACCAAAGATCAGAGTCGCTGCCGATGCCGCCCATGCCGGACCGAAGTCGGCCAACGCGCCGATCCCCGCCCAGCCCGCGGCGAGGAACAGCCAGTACCACTGCGGCACTCCGATCTCCGCTATCACCTGCTGACGCCGGTGCTCGACTGCACCCAGCGCCAACTGCGCCTCACGTTCGTTGATAGGTACCTCCATACGCTTCACCGCCTCGATCATTGCCGCTGACTTTCCTACTGGGAAAGACTAAGGTTTCCTGGTAGGAAAGTCAAGCTCTCGAGCCGGGGCGTCGCGTCGAGCAACCGTAAAGGCGGCCGGCAAAGCGCAGCCGGCCGCCACGTCCATCCAAGCCGGGCGAGGACACGGCGCATCTCGGTGAATCGACAGCCGATGGTCTTGGGTCAGCATCGTCCCGATGTCCTCGACAAGCTGTCTGTAGCCGCTCGTCACCGGGGAGGACCAAGTGCGCTGGGTGGCACCCGAGGCGGTGATGCAGGTCGCGGTCTTCTGATTCTGGCCAGGGGGATCCTCCAGCCAGACTCCTTTGCGCACGGTGGTGAGGACGCTGCGGAGCTCGGAAACCGTGGTCGAAGCGTTCCGCTCCAGGTAGCCGCCGGTCAGCTTGAAGGAGACGATCGTCGCAGCCGGGCGCAGCTTACGGTCCTGCCGAATCGCCCACCTGTACCGGCTGGCGCACGCGCGCGACCAATGCCGGATACATCGCCCGTCCCGCTTGTGGGTGCCGAATTTGGGAGCGGCCCCGGGGCTGCTCTTAGGCGTAACTAACCCAGAGTCGCTGCCGCTGAAACCCAGCGCAGCGCGCCCTCTTTAGCCGAACTTGACACGACCGATTCCGCGACGACCGCGGGCTCGACCGGACCGAGCCGATCACGCTCCCGAGTAGGCTGCGCTGCCGATGCCCACCCCCGCTATCGCCACAAGCGGACTGTCCAAGGACTACGGGTCAGGGCGCGGGCTGTTCGACCTGGAATTGGAGGTGGGGCGCGGCGAGGTATTCGGATTCCTCGGACCCAACGGAGCCGGGAAGTCGACGACCCTGCGGTTGCTGTTGGGGCTGATCAGGCCGACGGCGGGCACGGCTCGGGTGCTGGATCTGGATGTGGTCCGGGACAGTCTCGCGGCACGCCGCCGTATCGGATTCCTGCCGGGAGACCTTGCGCTCTATCCGCGCCTCACGGGGCTTCAGCTGCTGGAGTTCCTGGCCGCGCTCAGGGGTGGAACCGACGCGCGCTACCGCGATGCGCTGATCGAGCGTTTGGGCGCCGAGGTCGACCGCCCCGTGCGAGAGCTCTCGACCGGCAACCGCCAGAAGCTGGGGCTGGTCCAAGCGTTCATGCATCGTCCGGAGCTGCTGATTCTCGATGAGCCGATCTCAGGCCTGGACCCGCTGGTCCAGCAGAGCTTTCACCAGCTGCTTCATGAGGTGAGCACGGCTGGGGCAACCGTGCTGCTGTCCTCGCATACGCTGAGCGAGGTCGAGCGGGTGACGAGTCGGCTGGCCATCCTGCGCCGTGGCCGCCTGGTCGTCGTCGACTCGATCGAGAACCTGCGCGGGGTCGCGACGCAGCGGCTCGAGATCGAGTTCGCGTCACCGGTGGCAGCCGACGAGTTCCGAGCACTGCCCAACGTCGTCGACGTCGCGGTCGAGGGCACCACTCTGATGATCAGTTTCGAGGGTTCGGCAGATCCGGTGATAAAGCGTGCGGCGGCTCATGAGGTGCGCGCGATCCGCCCGCGCGAGGATGACCTCGAGGACATCTTCCTGCGTTATTACCGCGGAGAGACGCAGTGAGCCGCCCGATCTTCGTGCTGTCGCTCCGGCTGCGGACGCCTGCCACGTTGGCAGCCGGCGTCGGGCTGATCGCGATCATGGCGGCGGTGGGAGCGCTGTTCCCGGCCGTCGGGCACACGATCGGGGCGCTTCATGTGCCGAAGGGCGTTGCGAACCTGCTTGGCGGAGCCGACTACGGGACCGTGTCGGGATGGTTCGGGAGTGAGATCGGCTCGATCTACGGCCCGCTCGTCGTGGGAGCGCTCGCGATTACCGCCGCTTCCGCGACGATTGCAGGCGAGGAGGAGGATCACATCCTCGTCTCGCTGGTGCTGTCGTATCCCGTTAGACGCGCGCGAATGGTCGCCGCCAAGTCTGCGGCGACCGCCTGCGTGGTCGCGATTGTCTCGTTTTCGACCTGGATCGGGTTGATCGTGGGAGTCGCGGCAGCCGGCGGAGGTGTCTCGCTCGCACGCATGGCCGCGCTGGCCATCCAGCTCGCGTTCTTCGGAATCGCCTGCGGCGCGGTGGCGGTAGCCGTCGCAGCCGCGACCGGGCGCCGCGGGCTGGCCACCGGGGTCGCCTCGAGCGTGGCGATCCTGAGCTGGTTGATCAACAGCTTCGCGCCGCTGGTCAGCGGACTCGGCTGGCTGAAGTACCTCTCGCTGTATCACTATTACGCCGGCAACGACCCGCTTGTGCATGGAATTGACATCGGCGGGCTCGTGGTTCTCGCCGCCGTCTCAGCGGCGCTGGTGGCGGCGGGCATGTGGCTGGTGGGTCGCCGCGACCTGCGCGCCTAACCGGTGCGCTCAGGCGATGCTTTCCAGCCGCGCGGCAGGGTTTGCCGCGCGGTCAGGAGGTACGCACACCATGCCTTCGGAGAATCCGGCGGATTGAATCCCGAAAGCCGCGTTGAAGCGGTCCAGGTTGACGACCATGAGGTGTGCGGTGAGTTCGACAAGTTGCTGGTCGGTGAAATGCTTCTTCATGCGGTCCAGCAGTTCGTCGGTCGCTTCGACGGGCGTGCGCATCACGGCGACGGTGTAGTCGAGCGCGAGCTTCTCGCGCTCGGTGAACAGGTCGCTGGAGCGGTAGTTGACGAGCGCGAGTAGCTCCTGGTCGGACAGGCCGGAGTTGCGGCAGATCTGCGAGCCGAGGTCGACGCAGTACTCGCAGCCGATCAGCTGCGCACCCTTGAGTTCGACCAGGTTCTTGGTGCGCTCATCCACGCTCTTGCCCCTGCGCACGGCCTGTTGGAACCTGCCCATACCGCTCATCATCTTGGCCTGGTGGGCCCAGATCTCGACAGGTTCGATGCCGTTGCCATGCGCGGGCTCGCGGCCGGTCAGCTTCTTCATGCCTCGGCGCATGAACCGGTAGACGATCTTGACGATCGGGCCCGCCTGCTTTTGCGGTACTCCTTGGATACGTGCCATCAGAAAATCTCCCGTCACATCGGTTGGTTCCGTGGGGTCTATAGGTCCATGACCCGAAACTGCGGAGCGGTGTGACATGGATCAGCTCGAGTTGGCAGACCGCTTCGACTCGCAACGTGGTCGGCTGCGGTCGATCGCCTATCGGATCACGGGATCGTTGAGCGAGGCCGACGATGCCGTCCAGGAGGCGTGGCTGCGACTGACGCGCGCCGAGGGGGCGGAGATCGCGAGCCTCGAGGGATGGCTGACTACGGTCGTCGCACGGATTTGCCTGAACATCCTTCGCGACCGCCGGGCACATCCTCAAGAGTCGCTTGACGCTTTCTTCCCGGAGCCGCTGGTCTCCACCAATCCACGCGAGGATCCCGAGCACGAGGCGCTGCTGGCCGACGCCGTCGGGATCGCACTGCAGGTCGTGATCGACGCCCTGAGCCCGGCCGAACGCCTCGCGTTCGTGCTGCACGACATGTTCGCCGTACCGTTTGACGAGATCGCCATCCTCCTGAACCGCTCGCCGGGGGCCACTCGGCAGCTCGCGAGCCGCGCGCGGCGCCGGGTGCGCGGCGCCGCACCCTCCCCAGAGCCGGACCTCGCACGGCAGCGCGAGGTCGTTGACGCATACTTCGCCGCCGCACGTGAGGGTGACCTCGATGCCCTCGTCGCGGTGCTCGATCCCGACGTCGTCCTGCGCGCCCATTCCCGCCATGGCGTGGTTGAGCTGCGCGGAGTTGACAGAGTTGCGCGCGGTGCGATTGCCGCCCGCCAATTTGCCCCGTTCGTTCGCCCCGCCCTGGTTAACGGGACTGCTGGTGTCGTCGCCTTCGACGGCGACGTGCCGTTCGCGATCCTCGCGTTCACGATCGCTAACGCCCGCGCCGTCAGTATCGACGTGTTCAACGACCGGGAACTGGTGCCATACCTCGTGCGCTCCACGAGTTAAGTCGGGCCTCGCGACCTGCGACAGTCTCCGTTCTATGCCAAAGACATCTGCTCACGTCTCAATCTCGCTCGACGGCTATCTCGCCGGGCCAAAACAGGATCGCGACAACCCGATCGGTGTCGGCGGCCTGCGTCTGCACCAATGGCACCTGGGTGAGCCGCTCCACGAGGGAGACGCCCGCTCCCGCGACCACCTGGCTCTAAAGCGTGGTGCGTATGTGATGGGCCGGAACATGTTCGGTCCGATCCGCGGTGAGTGGGACGAGGAATGGCGCGGGTGGTGGGGAGACGATCCGCCTTACCACGCGGCCGTGTTCGTGCTCACGCACTACGCCCACGAACCGATCGAAATGGACGGCGGTACGACGTTCCACTTCGTCACCGGCGGCTTTGACGCCGCCTACGCGCAGGCGGTGGCTGCCGCGGGCGACCTTGAGGTCCTGATCGCCGGCGGCGCTTCGACGGTGCGCCAAGCGTTCGCGGCGGGCGTGATCGACGAGCTGGTGCTCGACATCGCCCCTGTGATACTCGGAGAAGGCGAGTCGCTATTCCAAGGCGTCGAGGACCCGGGACTGGAGCCGGTAGAGGTGATCCACTCCCCGAAGGCGACGCATGTCACCTATCGCCTAGGGCGATGAGCGCTCCAGCGGACAGGAGCAGGTCAGGCAGCGTTTGAGATCTCCGTTCCGACGGTCTCATCACTGAGAATCTTGGTCATCGCGCCGGGCTGGGCAATGTCGAATATGTGGAGGGTGAGGTCGTGGTCGCGGGCCAACATGAACGCCGACGGGTCCATCACGCGAAGGTCTTTTGCGATCGCGTCATCGAAACTGAGACGGTCGTACAGGCGGGCTTCAGGGTCCTTACTTGGATCGGCCGTGTAGACGCCGTCGACACCGTTCTTGGCGACCATGAGCGCATCGGCGTTGAGTTCCGGTGCCCGCTGGACCGCGGGGTCGTCGGTGGTGACGTACGGCTGGCCGACGCCGCCGGAGATGATCACGACATAGCCCTTGTCGAGATGAGCTTGGGCACGCAGCCGGATGAACGGTTCGGCGACCGAGGGAATCGGAATCGCGGCCATGACGCGCACCTCTCGATCACCACGGGCTTTCAATACGCCCTGCAGCATCAGGCCGTTCATGACGGTGCCGAGAATCCCGACAGAGTCGGCCTCCGCCCGCTCAATCCGCCATTGCTCGGCTAGCGACCCACGAAAAAAGTTCCCGCCGCCGACGACCAGGGCGACTTGAACGCCGGCGTCGGCCACCGCTAACACCTCATCGGCTACATGCTCGAGCGATGAGGCGTCAAGACCTCGGTTCGTATCCGGAAAGCGCAGCGCCGCTTAGCTTGATCACGACGCGCCGGTACCTCATACCGAGTGCAGCAGCCCACCGGGAACAACAGACGCTCGGGCGAAGCGCGAGTCTCGATGGCGGAGTCGCTGTCCGTCAGTCAGTCTGGAAAGAGCGATCCACGGCGCGTGCGACCTGCTCGCGCGAGCGAGCCCGGACCGCGGAACTCAGGGCCAGTCGCCAGCGGTCCGGGGTTGCTGCGGCACATCTCAGTCCGAGACCGGCAAGGACCGCGTCCTGATCAACATGAGAGGCGATCTGTTCGGCTCGGCGCTGAGCCGCGATGTGCTGGGCACGCGGCAATTGAGTCCGCCCGGCCGCTCCAGCGAGCGCGATGAGATCGTCAGCGACCATCGGCACAGCGCGTCGCGCGCACTTCTCCCACGGTGCATCGGCAGCAGAATCGACGATCACCTGGCGGACGACTCGCCAGCCGGCGTGATGCGAATCACAACGGGCGACAAGAAACCGTGCGAGGGCCTCGGCGACCTGCTGGGTGTCGGGCTCGGATCCATGAACGTCGAGATGTCGTAGCGCTGCGCTCACCTGGCGACCTCGGTCCACCGCCCTGGCAAGGTCCCGCGCAGTGGCGCCCGGTCTGTGTCGCGCGTTGTCGATCAGCCCACAGTACTCGCCGGAAAATCCGCGTATCGCACCGACGGCGGAACCGACGGTCCCCGCGCAATCCGAAGCCGCGCGCTTCAAGCGCGATAGGCTCGGGTTGTGGACTCCCACGCAATAGGCGACCTCGTGAATATCAACGGCGACGGCGCCCCTCTTGACGGGATCGTGTTTGATACGCCTAGCCGCCTCAAGGTGGTTGTGGCGGTGGTCGATCCTGGCCGCGGTCCGGGGTTCCGGACGGTGCACCCTGGAACGCTGACCGAGCGCGAGAGAGAGGGCTCAGACGACGCGGCACTGCGGTTGCTCATCCGCCGCACACCGCCGCCTGTCCATGGCGCGGCGCATAGCGGTGGCGGCGTTCGTAAGGGTGCGGCAGGTTTCACTCGTGGAGCGAGCCACCGCTCCACCGGCCGATAGGCCGCCTGCGGCTGCTCAGGCGAGACGGTCGGTGGGCTCGCGGCGCCCCACGCGACTACCAGGGAGGAGACCGAGCTGGTCGAGGAGGTCCATCTGGTCGAAGAACAGGTGCTCGGACTTCAGCGTGTGCCGTCTGTGACATACGTCGCCGCCCACCGGAGCTGTACGGCTCGTCCCGCCGGGGCAACGTCACCGTTGGGGGTGTGGAGCACACCATCATGGGTGCCCACGAGGGATCCTTCGGCCGCCGCTGCTGGCCCGTCGGTCAGGAGCTGCTTGATCTCAAGGTGTAGGTCCGGGAACGCCTCTTGGAACACGCCCGGAAAACCAATGACGCCGTCGCGGCCGCTGGCCTGGCCACCTGGCGCCACCAGTTCGGCATCGGCAGCCCACGGATCACCGTTCCGATCACCCTCGTTGACCGCGGCGGCGCGGCCTTCAGCGGCGCGCGAGCTTCACGGTCAGCGACCAGGTGAACTTCGTGTGCGCGAGCGAACTGCCCTTGCCCGCCTCATAGGAACCAGTGGTGCCAAGCACGATCGTATTGGCGGAGAACCGAGAGCTCGGGACCGTGACGTCGCTGGGGAGATGCCAGTTGGGCGCTTCGGCCTCAGTGGTGGGGGTGCAGTATCCACCCTCGTTGGTGACGGGGATGAACGACGTCTGAACGCTGCCTTGGTGGCGCACGAAGTTGATCTGCAGGCTGTCGCTGCCCTTGAACTCAAACCGGTAGCTGCAGGCTCCAGTCTGACCACCGGTTTCGGACCCCTCGGTGTAGTAGCTCGATTGCGCCCCGCGCGTCTCGCCGCTGATCGGCACCGTGACGTCGCCGTTGGCCCCGAAGGTCGTAGTGCCTGGCGGTCGCAGCTGTAGCTTCGTCGTCTGTGAGTCCTTGAACGCAACCGCCCCAGTGCTGCTGTCGTAACTGACGGTGTGGGCGCTGGCGGTGAAGTGGACACTCACGACGCGGTACGCCTGCGGGTTCGACCAGTAGCCCGTTGCCCCAGCGCTCGCCGAACTACAGCCAAACGCCAACGCGAAGGCGACAGCGACCGGGATCACCCACCGTGTCACTCTCACCCGATTCTTTCCGGCATTGCCAAACATCGTGCGACCGCATCGGCATGTCGAGGTCGGCTCTTGAGTTTCGAAATCCCCCGCGCGCGCCCCTCCAGCTCGACCGTTGCGCCGAATTGCTGTCGGCAGCCGCTTGCCCGTTACCCCGGTTTGTCGCGGAGGGAGCACCGGTAGCCTTGGGGGATGTTCGATCATGTGGGACTGGCCGTGTCCGACCTCGCCGCGTCCGAGCGCTTCTACCGCGCCGTGCTCTCCGTACTCGGCGCTGAGCCGAGCTACGCAAGCCCCGACATGGTCGGGTGGGACGACTGGTGGATTGGCCAGACCGACCATGAGCATCCGGTTGCCCGCGGTCTCCACATCGGCTTCCGCGCGTCGTCCCGAGAGGCCGTCGATGGCTTTTGGCAGGCGGGGATCGACGCAGGCTATAGGGACGACGGTGCACCGGGCCCGCGCACGATCTACGGCCCGGACTACTACGGCGCGTTCCTGCTCGACCCTGACGGCAACAGCGCAGAGGCGGTGCATACGGACCGCCAGGACCCTGTACCCGACGGCAGCGTCGACCATCTCTGGATCCGTGTCCGCGACCCCGCTGCTTCCAAGCGGTTCTACATGACCGTCGCTCCGCACGCCGGACTGCGGATCGGTGTCGACGAACCGGACCACGTCCAGATGGTCGGCGAGAACTTCAGCTTCTCGCTGATCAAGGACGGTCGCCCGCTCACCGAGCACGTCCACCTGGCGTTCTCGGCGCACGACGACGCGACCGTCAGGGCGTTCCACGCCGCCGCGCTCGGCGCTGGCTACGAGGACCACGGCGGCCCCGGCGAGCGCGCCGTCTACCACGCGGGCTACTACGGCGCGTTCGTGCTGGACCCCGACGGTCACAACATCGAGGTCGTCAACCACAACCGGTGAGCGTTGCGACAGTCAGCACGCCTGCCCCACTCGATCAAACCGATGCGCCCGGCACCAGCACCCTAAGCGTGGAAGCCTCGGTCCGTCGAGGCTTCCACGGTATCCGGCGATGCTACGCCGGCATCTGCTCCTGCGGGCGGGCTGCGAACGTGTAGTTCTCAGCGGGCTCGAGGAAGTCATGAATGGCGGCCCGGGTCTCTGCGGTGTCCGGATGCCCATGCACCGAGGCCGCGTGCTCGGTTGCGGCACGCACCACCTCGTCCTCCTCGCCGATGATCACAAGCGAGCAGTTGCTCTCGCTCGGGAACCGACGACAGTCGGCCATCATGCGGGTCATTGGTCCCTCCCAGTGGTTTGGGTTTGCCCGCCACACATCGTCGCGCTCCGGGACGCCCCCGTCAACTCCCCTGCGGCACGACCACGATCCCTTGGTGTGGCCAGCACGCACTCCAGTGCCGCCATCGAAACGCCGCAAGATCTGACGCGTCCTCGGCTCAGCGCATAGAGTGGCCTTTCACAGCTGGACTAACAGCGCTCACGCGCAGAGGGACCGGGGATCGAATGGCGCTTGGGTTCTACATCACAGGTAAGGGCTTCACGCAGGAGCGGTACGACACCACGCTGACGCAACTCGAAGAAGCCGGCGCCGGAGCGCCTGCCGGGCGCGTGTCTCACATCGCGCTCGAGACAGACGGTGAAATTCAGGTGTTCGACGTCTGGGAGTCCAAGGAGGCGTTTGAGGCGTTCGGAGCCACTCTGATCCCGATCCTCAACGCGGCCGGTATCGAAATAAACGAGCCAATGGTGGCACGGGTGCACAACGAGATCCGGGCCTGATCGACAAAGTACCGGGCGATACAGGGCACTGACTGATCTAAGGCGCTCGAGCGCGCCCTATCGCACGCCGCCGGGCGGTGCTGCGACAATCGCTCGTGTGGCGGAGCATTATCAGGCGCCGGGCTGGTTCACGACCAACGTGTTCAACCGGCTCGTTGCGACGCTCACCCGCGCGGGTGTGAGCGTCTACGGGTCTCGGGTACTCGAGGTCCGAGGACGCACGTCCGGTGAATGGCGACAGACCCCCGTGAACCTGCTCAAGCACGAGGGCGGCGAGTACCTCGTGGCCCCTCGGGGCCAGACACAGTGGGTCAAGAACCTTCGTGTGAGCGGCGAAGGGAGACTACGCGTCGGTGGGCGAACGCAACCCTTCCGCGCGGTCGAACTGTCCGAAGGGGAAGCGCCAGCGGTTCTCCGGGCCTACCTGAAGAAGTGGAAGTTCGAGGTCGGCGTGTTCTTCGACGGTGTCGGGCCGGAATCCTCAGATGAGGAACTACGTCGCATCGCGCCCGATCATCCGGTCTTCCGACTAACTGCCGGATAGCGACTAGCGCACGCTCTGAAATAGCTGAGCTAGCGCAGAAAAAGGCGTGAAGGCATCGCGTTGCCGCGGTCCAGTTGCGGGCCGATGTAGAGGCGCTCGTCATCCCGCTGGGATGATGAAGACTCGGCGGTCAGCTGCGAAGTTAGGCCTCGTGTCGACGGCTCGCTCCGAACCTGCTGGGCAGTCCGACACCTCGAACCATCACCGACAGAACTGGAGCTGCAGGGGTGCCTGAAGGGCTGTCGGCGAGCGAGGTTGGCAAGGAGATCGCCGAACATCGCGAGCACGATGCAGAGGAGCACACCCCAGAAGCGCACACTCAGCGTGACCGCTGGGTCGCGATCATTGAAGCGGTCCTGCTGTCGGTCGTCGCGTTGCTGGCTGCGTGGTCGGGCTATTCTGCCGCCAAGTGGGGCACCGAATCTTCGCTCTCGCTTGCGAAAGCCTCCTCGACGCGGAGCAAATCGAGCCTTGCCCTGATCGAAGCCAACCAGATCCGCACGCTGGACTCGGTGTCGTTCAACGCCGCGGAAACTGCCTACGCCGCCCACAACACCAAGCTGTTCCAGCTGGACCTCAAAAGGATGCGCCCGGGCTACCGTCCGGCTGTCGAGGCATGGCTCGCTCTGCACCCGCTGACGAACCCCAAAGCACCGCCAGACCCCTCGTACATGCCGCAGTACCGAGTCCCACAACAGGCCCTGGGTGTGGCGCTCAGCGCCCGAGCGGACGCGCTCTTCAGCAAGGGCCAATCAGCTGCCGGAACGGGCGATAAGTACGTGCGTCTCACGGTCTTCCTTGCCGCGGTCCTTTTCCTTGTTGGCATTGGCAGCCGCTTCCCCGTCCGCGTGGCGCGCTACGGCCTGGTTGGTGTTGCCGCGGTGCTACTTGTCATATCGGTCGTTCAACTGCTCGCGCTTCCGGGACCGCCGTCGTAATCCGGCCCGAATCCAGATCGCAACGGGGTCAGGAACCGCTCACGCGTTCCGCTCGCGTGCCACCCGAGTGACCGCAGCTTGGACCGCGGTGGCCGAACGCATCGCGGTGAGGAAGGCCTCCCGGTCAATGGACAGCAACGAGGTGTCTTCCGAAGCTGTGACGCTCGCGGTGCGTGGAGAGTCATACAGGAGTGCGATCTCCCCGAAGCCCTGAGACTGACTCTGGTGTCTGATCACCACACCGTTCTGTGACACGTCAACCCCGCCGTCAGCGACTACGTAGTAGCGATCGCCAATGTCACCTTGGCGAATGATCTCCCGCCCGCGAGGCGCGGCCTCGTACTCCGCCTGACTCGCGAGCAGCTCCAGCGAGGCCTGCGGCAGCCCGGCGAAGATGTCGACGTTTCGGAGCAAACCTGTCTCCACGATCCGGTTTGATGCGAGCCGGTCGCAGGCTCGCAGCCGCCTGGCGGTGACCAGAACCACAAAAGGAGCCGGTACTGCCAGGCCGATGAACGCGGCCTTGGGACCGCCGAGGCGCACAAGGATCGGGACGGCGATGGCGCTGACAGCGAGGCCGCAATCTCGTAGCTCCTCGATCAGTGCGAAGACGCATGCGATCAGGTCCAGTGATGTCGACCGCTGCAGCAGAGTCTGCGCGCTCACACCCTGGACCGTCCGCGAGGCTCCGACGACGACCAGCAGTAGCACGGCTAGCGCGGCAGTCGACACGAAGGCCAGCGCCGCAAGGGCGGCGCTGCCAAGCACGGCGGCCACTGCCAGCGGCAACGCGAGCTTCCGGCCGACAAGCAACAGAGCTATTGCCGCTCCGGCGATTCCGCCGAGGCCGACCATCGCCGCAAGGTAGCCAGCGGAGCCCGAACCGGTCTTGAGCACACTGACCGCAAGAATGACGACCAACAGGTCGGCTGCGCCCTCAATCACGGCGGCACCTGCGGGAAAGGCCATTAGTGCGCGCAGGGTCGGACTCGAGCCGATCGCCCGCGCCGCAATTAACAGGTTCCCGATCCCTCCAGTTTCCGAGCTCTCGGTATCGACGTCGGTCTTGACGCCTCCGATCGCCGCCAGCGCTGCCATGGGCGCCGACACCCCGGCGAGTACCGCGCATGCGACGCCAGTCCCGCCAATGCCGATGAGAACGCCGACCAGTAGCGGGCCGATGACGGCCCCCAACGCATCCGCCCAGCTTGTCGCAGCGTTCGCGGCTGTCAACTCATCGGGACGCCTGACGACAAGCGGCATCAATACCGTGTGCATCGACCGGCTTACGCTCAGCGCCACGGACATGACCCCAGCAGATGCGAACACCAGGACGGTCGGTGATGAGATCATGATCGTTGCCGCCACGCAGGCGAGTGCAACTGTCTGCGTCACGTAGGCACCGACAAGTAGCCTGACGACGCCGATCCGGCCGGCGCCATGTGCGGTTATCAACGGCGAGAGCGCGATGGCCGGCACAAGTTGAGCAAGGGCCGCCGTACCCGCAAGCGTTGCCCCGCCTCGCTCATAAGCGAAGACCAGAACAGCCATCCATTGGCCGTACTCGGTTAGAACGTTGAGCAGGTAGGCAGCGAGCAGGCGCCCCAGGGGGCGGTTGCGCCCGATCCTGAGGACCACCTCCGACCGCCCGTTAGTTCGCTCGGCCCAAACAGCCCCCTCGCGCCTCGAGAGCACCCCGCGGCACCAGCCGAGCAGAGGCCCCTCCGCAGAATCATCAACCCTAACCAAAGGGGTGCGCGGGATGTTCAAAGCACCCCGACCCGGGTCAGTGAGCTAGCCGTAGAAGACCGAGCCAGCGGGGTCGATGAACTCCAGTTCGACTGGATTGCCGCTGCCGGAACTGCTGTCGCCGAGCGCTCGGAGGCCATCGCGCATTTGCCCAGCTGTAAATGAGACCCACGCCAGGCGTTGCTCATCGGTCGCGGCCGTGCCCGGAGGCTGCTCGGTATCCCAGCTGATACGGCGCACTTGACCGGAGTAGCCAGCGTAGGCCGCGTCGACAACTCTCCAGATGCTCTGTTCGGAGGACTCGGCGAAGTCCTCCCGATGTTTCAGCCAGACCGGTGGCCCTCGCCCGTGCTCAACGATCTTGTCCCACCTTCTACGGGTCGCGCAAAAGACCAGGTCATCCAGAAGCTCAGACAGCTCGGCTCGGATCAGCCTAGTGGTCGTTCGCGCGGTACGTCGGTCCGATCGCGCTGCGATCCCGAACTGAAAGCCGCCGGTGATCACCGCACCGGCAACGACCCCCGCGAAACCGGCGATCGCGTCTGATGATATGGCCACGCAACGAACCTACGCATACGCTGTCCGGAGGTCAAGCCGCAGAGCTGGTGCCTCGCCTGGTCCGTCCCGGCCATCATCAACCCTCCTCACCGTGCCTGGCCCTGGGAAGTGGACTGTCGTCTCGATCGTGCTCGTGTCGTGCGTGCCCGTAACGTCATCACGGCCGGCATTAGCCGAGTCCGCGCAAGTCGCGACTAACCCGGGAGCAGATCAGCGCCTCACGGAGCATCGTCGCCTGACGGATTGCGATCTATGCGCTGTGAGCTCGCGCACACTGATCGTGTGCCCCTGGCGTGGGTCATTGCGCGATCGTCGATGAGTCGCATCGCGTCGCCGATCCAGACCGTTGCCCCAGTTCGACGGCGCGTACCGCGCGGACCTGACGCGCGAGCGCAGCCGAACTCAGCGCCCCAGCGGGAAGCTCCACGACAAACGACGTCGTACCGGGAAAAGCGTGATTGGACCAGGCGGTCTCCTCGCCCGGCAGGAATGTCAAGCAGGTCGCTCGCATACCAGCCACCTGCGCGTAACGGCGCGCAATCCCGCGATCACCACCCGACTCGTCCACCAGATTCATGTGCTGGTGATAAGTGATCGTCACAGCTGGATGGATCCGCTCGACCAAGCGCATAGCAGCCCGCGTTTCCGGCTCGGACGCCGGCCGCGGCCCAGAGTAAAACGTCGGGTCGCTGGAGTACTGCCAGCGGTATGGGAAATTTCGGTTCAAGTCCACGCCATGAGCGTTCTGTCGAGTGTCGGCGGCCACCCCATCTGGATTGAGCTCGGGCACTATCCACAACTGAACGCCGGGCGGAACACGCCGTTGACGCTCCGCGCTTGTGATCGCTAGACCCGCCTGCTCGTTGCCGTGAATTACGCCGATCAAGAGAACCTTGCGTGCCGCCGTGGACGGTCCGTACGCCCAAGCAACGATCGGCCGCCCGTCTACCGAGTGGCCGATGACGACACGCCGAGCCCGACTCTGTTGGCCTTCCTGCTGGAGTCGAGGAGCGACAGGTGCTCGAGCGTCAGGTCGGCCCGCAGCGGGTTCCACCCCGGCAGCCACCATCACCAAGACCGCGACCGATGCGGGGGCACTTCTTCGTGCTGCCTTCGCGAGGACCATCCAGCCAATGCTCACAAGCGCCGCGCAGAACGCCGAGGCGTCTATGCGTCGAGTGCGAGTTGAAGCGCGATCTCGAGAGTGACCTGCCAGTCGGCTCCGGCATAGACCTCGAGCCCGTAGTCGCGGCGGTCAAGGGTTGTCGTGAGGTCGATGCCGAGACGCGTTCCCCGGCTGCCGTCCGCAAGCTCGACCTCTTCGGGACCGCGCACGACGCCCTCGGCAGCGATCTCTTTGGTCACGCCCTTGATCGTGAGCGAGCCGTGGAGGTGAACGAAACCGTCCTCGTGCGCGTGGATGTCGCTAGACGTGAACTCGATAGTGGGGTGGTTCTCAGCGTCCAGGAAAGCCGCGCCGATCACGTGTCCCTTGAACACCTCCAGCAGGCCGATATCCACGTTCGCGACCCACACCTTGCCGCTTAGGACGCCGTTATCCAGTTGGCCTTTGATGCCCTGGATCGCTCCCCTGAACGTCGCGACATTGTTGTGACGGAGACTGAAGTGCGCGGTCGAGTGGACGGAGTCGATGTGCCAGTGGCCGGTAGTCGGGATGCTAGGCGCGGCAAGGCTCATACAAGACTCCTTCTGAAGGACGGTTGCTCGTGGTACGCCCCGCGAGGCATGACAGAGACTTGTGGTTGTCACGGGACTTCTATCCCAGATGATGTCGTGTCGCCGTAACCGTCGTGTTACTGGACCCGCGGTACGCCGTTCTTCATGCGCTTGCTCCTAAGCGCCGCTGACACCACAACCACGCCGACGCGCGAGCTCGGCAATCAAAGACGATCTCCGCTCAACTTTCAGCGCAGCGACTTGAACGCCGCGCGCATCTCCCTGCTGAAGAGCTCGGGCTCCTCCCACGCGGCGAAGTGGCCACCCTTGTCGACCTCGTTGAAGTAGACGACGTTCGGGTACGACCCCTCGACCCAGCTGCGCGGCGTCCGCCAGATCTCGCCCGGGAACGTTGTGAAGGCGAACGGGAGCGACGACGCCGGCAGAGGCTTCTGGCCGGCGGCAGGCGCGTCTGGCCCGTAGGCCTCCCAGTAGGACCGGGCCGCCGACGCGCCCGTGCCGGTCAGCCAGTAGGTGGTGACGTTGTCGAGGATGTGATCGCGGGTGAGGTTGCCCGACGGCTTGTCGTCGGTGAAGGCCCGCGCGATCTTGTAGTAGGCGTCCGTGTCGTGGTCCACCATCCAGGTCGCGAGTGCGACGGGGGAGTCCAGCAGCCCGTAGCCGATGGTCTGAGGCCTGGTGGCCTGCTCCACGAAGTAACCGTCGCCGCTCGTCTGGAACGTCTTGATCGCGGCTAGCGCCGCCTTTTCCTCCTCAGTGTCCGCCGGCAGCGCCGCGGGATTGTTTAGCGCAGGGACGAGCAGGTTCGTGTGGACGCCGATCAGGCCCTCGGGCGTCTGGCGGCTCATCGCGTCGGTGATGCCAGCACCCACGTCGCCCCCCTGCGCCACATAGCTGGTGTAGCCGAGACGGCGCATCAGCTCGGCCCAGGCTCGTGCGGTCCGGAACAGGTCCCAGCCGACCTCTGCCGGCTCGGCGGAGAAGCCGTAACCGGGCAAGGACGGCAGCACGAGGTCGAACGCGTCCTCTTCCCGACCGCCATGCTCGGTCGGGTCGGTCAGCGGGCCGACGGTGTCGAGCATCTCGATCACCGATCCGGGCCAGCCATGAGTCATGATCAACGGCAATGCGTTCGCGTGCCGCGACTTCACGTGGATGAAGTGGATATCCACCCCGTCGATCTCGGTTTTGAACTGCGGCAGCGCGTTCAGCCGCGCCTCGCACGGGCGCCAGTCGTAACCATTCACCCAGTACTCCGCGAGCGCACGAACCGTCGCCAGTTGCACCCCTTGCGACCGATCGGCGACGAGTTCCTCGCTGGGCCAGCGCGTCGCGGTAATGCGGCGCCGCAGCTCGCCGAGCTGCTCGTCCGGGACCTCAATTCGAAACGGGCTGATCGCTGTCGTCGCGACGGACATAACGGCCTCCTCGTTCGGTGACGTATAGATGCGAGCGTCTCGAGCAGCTCGGAGGCCAGCATCATCCGATGCGGGTGATGCCACGAGGCATGCTCACTGCTTGGCGACCGTTTGGCGACCTCGGGTTGGTCGCCGGGGCCTGTCTTACGATCCCCAGGCCCGGCCCTTGGCATAACCACGACCTTATAGATGGAGGCCGCATGCGACGGATCTCGTCGAAGCTCAGCTACGCGAATGTGATGTCAACGATCGCGGTGTTCGTGGCCCTCGGCGGGAGCGCTTATGGAGCGTCACGGTTTGTCGGATCGACGGGAGTGGTCAAGCTGTGCGTTGGGGGCGGCGGCAATGTCAAGGTACTTGCGGTGAACAAGGGCAAGTGCGGGAAGGGCACCTCGCTTGTCGCGATCAACCAGCGCGGCCGGACAGGCTCGCAGGGACCGCAGGGTCTGCCCGGCACGGGCAGCGCGGGTTCTTACACTGCCGGCTCGGGCTTGACGTTGTCGGGCGGCTCGTTCAGTGCGGACCTGACAAAGCTCCAGGCGCGGCTGGCTGGATCGGGATGCGCCGCTGGCCAGGCGCTGCAATCTGTCGCGCAGAACGGGACCCCGGCCTGCACCGGATTGCACGGGTACTCGTCCACCGCGGGTCTCGCGAGCAACCTGCAGAACAACACCGCGGCGGTGATCCCCGCTGGCAGCTGGCTGCTGATCGGGCAGGCTCAGGCGACAACCGCTTCTGGTGGGGATACGATCACCTGCGAGCTTCAGGTCAACAGTCATACCGTCGACACCGTCGTGCAGACCATCACCGGAGACGGGGAGTACACGACATCACCGATCGCGACGACCACGACGACCGGGCCTTCGAACGTCGCTCAGATCCTGTGCAACGGGGGATCCGGGTCAACGATCATCGGCGGCAACCTCACGATCACCGCCATCCCACTCGCCGCGCTGAACTGAGCCAAGGCACCCCGGCGCGTGCCACGATCGCACCGACCGACAGGCTCCTCGATGCGAGCCGTTGCTATGACGGAGACCTCGCGCTGTTCCATTCGGTCATCGGTCGCCCCACTGCGCTTCTCCGTCATCGCTGATCTCGAACCACCGGCGATGAGTCATGCTCTGATCGCGGACCTCGAGGCGGGTCGCGCCGTTGTCGTCGGGTGCTCGGAGCAGCCTGACGGCGGCAGCCACGACCCCCGGATCGGAGTCGATAGCGGTGGCGGCTGCCGTCAGCAACGCACGTTCGAGCGCCGCCTCGCCGCGACGATCGCCGCCCGCTCTCCGCGAGGCCTGCGCCATCTCGAGCGCCTCCCGCAGTTCGGCACCCTCATCCGCTGGCATTTGACTCCCGTCGCTTGTGTGCACACCCACACTACTCGCACGCAGAGGCAACGCCTACTTGCACAGTCAGACAGCGGTGCGCTTCGAGATAGTTGGGGTCTATGCAAACCATTGGCCGAACTGTGGTCAGCGCTCGATCATGCCGTCCGAGTAACCGCTCTCGCGGTCGATTTAGATGCGTTCGGCTCAACCCTTCGCATCATCCACGGTGACCAGCGGGGGACGCCTTGAGTCTGACTAGGGTGTGGCGATGGATTTGGTGTTCCTTCATGGTGGTGCGGCTTCGGGGAAGCTGACCACAGCCCGCGCTCTGGAGCAGCTGCTGCACTATCCCGTGTTTCACAACCATGTCGTCGTCGACATGCTGTTGCCGATATTCCCGTTCGGGTCGGAACCGTTCGTGCGTCTTCGGGAGCAGTTCTGGCTGAGTGTGTTTCGGGATGCAGCAGCCGCCCAGAAGTCGATCACGTTCACGTTCGCACCGGAGAACAGCGTTCCGGCCGGCTTTCCCGTCAGAGCGCGAGACGCCGTCGAGCAGGCGGGCGGTCGCCTCTGTTTCGTGCAGCTCACAGTCAACGAGCTGGAGCAGGAGCAGCGGCTCAGTAATCCGAGTCGCAGCGAGTTTCACAAGCTCATCGACCTTGACACGTTCCGGCGGCTCCGCCTTGAGCCAGCTCCCGAGCAACCCCCGTCCAATCTCGAGATCGACACGACGACAAGTCCGCCAGATCAATCGGCACGGCGCATCATCGATTTCTGCGGCCTCAGACCCCAACCGGCCTCGGAGTTCTATCCCTCCGGCGATCGATAGCGCCATGCCGGGCGTCCATCGAGCGTTCCGCTGCGGCGACAACAGACCCCGAAGCCTCCTAGGTCGGCTCGCCCCAACGTCCGTCGCCGTGGTCGCGCGAGCCCTGGTCACTAACGGCTCCTGACCCGTCTGGAGCAAGCCCGGCCTGGGTCAGCATGCGCCGTAGATCGACCACGGTCTGAACATCGACATCCTTGCCATGAGGTGGAGAGAACACCTCAGCTTCAGGGCCGAGAGAAACCTTCAGTTTGCCGTTGTGCTCCTGAGTCACGGTGCCAACTGCCTCCAGCAGCGAAACCACCTCGCGCCACTCGATGTTGTGATTGGCTGGCTCAAAGATCTTCTGGAGAGTGTCGCGATGACGGCCGTCGAGATGCGCTTCCATCAGGATCCCTTCGTCGATTTGCCCGCTCGTGCTTACGGAGACATGCTCCCACGCCCGTCGATATGACTCAGCCGCCGTCTAGGTTGAGGGCAGCAGCGACAAACGGGCTCAGTCGAGCCACCGACTAAGACTCAGGCCTGAGTTGCCGGCCGAGGCGGCGCGTGCCAACGAGCACGGCGATCGCCGGCATGATGCGCCGCCCAGGGATCGCGAGTACCGCAGCGATGCCGAGGGCCGAAGCGCCGGCACAGATCGCAAAGGCGAGCGTGAAGTCTCCGTTGAGCGAGCCGCCGCGGGCCAAGCATTCGGCGGCAGTGGCCGCGCCGAACGCGCCACCCAGGGTGCGCATGACGGTGTTCATCGCCGTAGCCACGCCGGTCTGACGCGGACCGACAGCCCCCACGATCAGGTTGGCCAGGGCGCCCAAGCCAAACCCGAGGCCAAGGCCGAGCGTGCCGGTGGCGACGATCAGCTGCCAGCCATGGTGATGGGCGATGGTCAGCATCAGGTAACCGCCGAGCATCAGCGCGACGCCGATCAGCAACTGTGCCCGGGAGCCGATGCGGTGGGCTATCCGTCCTGTCAGCGATCCAACGAGCAGCTGCGGCGCGGCGATGGGCAGCATAAACAGGCCAGCGGCGGTCACGGAGCCGCCGAATCCCACCCCACTGGCATGTGGAAGCTCGACCAGGGCGGGGACCAGCGCAATGGACGCGTACATGCCGACGCCGAGCAGGAAGGCCGCGAGGTTTGTGCTCCAGACGCCGCGCACTGCCATCATTCGCATATCGACGAGTGGGTCGGCGCTGGCCAGCTCGTGGCGGATCCACGCAACGACCAGCACCGCGCCGGTGCTCAACAGCGCCACCGTACGGACCGAGCTCAACCCCCAGACGCTGGCCTCGCTGACAGCAACGAGCAGTGCCGAGAGACCCGCAATCATGAACGTCGCGGACGCCAGATCCACCGGGGCAGGGGTGCGAACCGGGGAACGAGGCACCCAGCGGGCGACGGCCCCGCACACCGGTACGAGCACCGCCAGCGGCAGCCAGAACAGCCACCGCCAGCTCAGCACGGTGATGATCGGCCCGGCAATCACGAGCCCGAGCCCGGCGCCGATTCCCAGCAGTGAGGAGACCAGGCCGATTGCGCCGGCCACGCGGGCACCCTCAAGCTCGTCACGCAGCACACCGAACGCGAGAGGGAACACAGCGCCGCCGGCGCCTTGTGCGACCCGACCGACGACCATCGCTGGCAGCGAGGGCGCCAGCGCGCAGGCGAGCGTGCCGAGGGCAAGGGTGCTCAGCACAACTTTGATCATGCGGTCTTTTCCGTGGATGTCACCCATCCGGCCAAGTACCGGAGTCAGCACCGCGGTTGCGAGCAGGTTCACGGTCAGGATCCACGTACCGCTCGACGGTCCTGCGTGCACGGCGCGGTCGATGTCCGGAAGAGCCGGCACGACGGCGGCCTGTAGAACCGCGAACACCGCTCCAGCCAACCCGAGCACAGCCACAATCAGATCACGACGACGGTCTTTCATCACAGCCTCCACGGGATGAGGAACCAAGGACGCCACAGACGGTAAGCTCCACAGGCGCGACGATGAATGCCTCAGAAGCTCACAAAGATGTCCCAGCGTCTCAAGGAGGGATCGATCTTGTCGGGGACGCTGTTACGGCGATGCGCACCGGCCGCCCGCAAGTCGCCCGGGCCCTGCTCAACGCCCCTTGGGGTCTGCGCTTCCCCGCGGTCGGAGGAATCGGCGTCCAGATCATTCTCAAGGGCAGTGGTTGGCTGACGAGCCCTGCCGGAGGTGATCCGATCCTGCTCGGTGCCGGGGACATCGCGCTGATCCGTCGCCACGCGCCGCATTCCCTCTCCGACGATCCCACGACTCCGCTGTGGGACGTCGATTACGACGCCCACGTGCCCGCCGACCATTGGCCCGCCGATGGCAGCGCGCTCGATCCCGCGACCGGCGGCACCGTTCTGATGGGTGGGACATACGACCTCGCCGGCAGCCGCCCGCACCCCCTGTTCGCCGACCTCCCGGATGTCGTACACCTGCCAGCGCGCGTAGGCGTCGCTTCCGATGTACGCACGCTCGTCGATCTGCTCGGTGCCGAGCTCGACCGCGACCTGCCAGGCACAAGCGCGGCCACTCCAGCGCTGCTCGACCTTCTGTTGCTCTTCGCGCTGCGGTCCTGGTTCGAGGCGCCGCAAGCCCCGAACGGCTGGGCCCGGGCCAGCCGCGACCCGGAGCTAAGCGTCGCGCTGCGGCTGATCCGAGACCAGCCGCAAGAGCAGTGGACAGTCGCCGAGCTCGCCGCGCGGGCCAACCTGTCGCGGGCCGCATTCGCCCGGCGCTTCGCCGAGCTCACTGGCCAACCCCCGCTGACCCACCTCACCTGGTGGCGAATGACGCTCGCGGCCAGCCTGTTGCAATCGAGCGATCACTCGCTCAGCTCGATCGCCGCCCAGGTCGGCTACAGCAACGAGTACGCCTTCTCCAAAGCATTCCGGCGCGAGCTGGGGATGCCCCCATCCCGCTACCGCATCGAACGCCGGCGCTGAGACTCGAACCCAGGCGTTACGAGTCGAAAGATCCTCGTTAGCAGGACAATCTACAGACCGAGGCCGCTAGTCAGCCGCCAGTGTTGTTGAGTTGCTGTGCGATTTTGACGACCGCCGTGCGCTCGTAGAAGTCCACGGCAACGATCGCTCCGCGAACATCACGTGCGCGTTCGCATCGCGCGATGCGTGCCCGCAGGAAAGACGCGCGTCCGATTCCAGCGTTGATGGTCGGGCTGGGCGGAAACGGTGGAATCCAGTGGTTGAGCAACAGTAAGGGACTGTGTTCATTGCCTCGATAGCGGGCGCAGCTGAGCTGGCCCGGGTGTATCGCGCCAAGCGGGGTGTCCTGGATGAAAGTGAACGCGGGCATGTACCACGCTGGCGTGCCGCCTTTAGCCTCGGCAAAGAGGAGCAGCCGCTGGCCGCTCCTGATCAGATGACCCAAGGTGGGAAGTCGCTCGCCGGTCCTGAGGGTGGCGGCGAAGGGCTTTAGCCCAGCGTCGGTGAAGGACTGTTCGATAGTTGAGGACGGAACGTAGTCCTCGACGATCACGATCAGAACCTGGTCGGGATGCCGGTGCAGGAATGTCGCGATGACGCGCAGTTCTTGATCCAGGGGTTCGGCGCCGAGCTCACACAGCGTGTGGCAAAGGTACGGCTTCGAGGTGCCCTTCAGGGTGCCCAGGCCGACACCCCCGGCAACACGGTCGGCAACACGCAGAGCGGCCGGCGACAGCTGCTTGGCGACCTTGTTGCGGTCAGAGCCCTCGGCGGCAAGATCGGTACGGACGCGACCGGTCGCGGGGTCATAGACACCGAAATGAATGTCCAGCGTCAACGCCCGGATCCCATCATCCAGTTGCCGCCTGATCGAGTACGTCTGGTTGGCGAAATGCCAGCCCGGCTCGGTCGCCGCCGCAAATGAGTTGTGCGTGCCCGGGAAGATCACCTCGTTGAGCGGCCGCGAGCACAACGCTGCCGAGCCATTGCAGGACGAGGGAGATGTGGTGGAGCGGCCCGAACCACCGCAAGCGGCCACCCCGAGCGCGACAAGCGCCAGTCCAATCGCGGCAGCCGCGATCGGCTTACGCTCCCATGCGATTCCGAACCATCCCGGTCGGATCCGACCGATCCTTACCCTCACCATCGAGCGGCATCCTAATCCCAAGAGCTCGTGCCCCCATGCAATCGCTTTTCGTGGATGATGGTGTTATGACCTCCACCGGGTCCTCGCGCCTGTCCCTGTGGTCCAGCGACTCACTGTTCTCGATCGCCTCGCGAGGGTCGGTGCTATCGATCGGCAGCGTCGGATCGGTCGCCTCGATCGGCAGCATCGGCTCGGTTGGGTCCGTCCTGTCCGTCGCTTCCGCGCTGTCGATCGGATCCGCTATGTCCCGGCAGTCGCGTTGGTCGCTGATGGCTGACCGGTCGTCCGGAGCCATCCTGACTTCCCGCGCCAAGGCTGATTCAGTTCTCGGGCCGCCCGCAACGCTCGCCGCATTGGCACTCGTGAGCTACGTCGGCTACCTTCGCCGCCGAAGCCATGAGGCGTCCGCTGCACAGCACTGTGACGCCATCGGCCAGTAGCGGTGGGTCAACGATCCGCGGGATGTACCGCGGCGCGAACTGGTGGCGTTGCTGTGAATGAGGTTGCGTTTGCGTCGCGGTCCGAAGTACAACTCGCGAGCATGAGCGCTCGGCGCACGGCGAGGATTGGGGGTCGGGAACCGTGGTGAAGCTGGGGTTGGGGTTGTATCGCCACATGCTTACGGCGGAGAACGTTCGCTTCGCGCGACAGGCTGGCGCGACGCACATCGTGGCGCACCTTGTTGACTATTTCCGCGCTGGCCCGAGGATCCCCTCGTCGGTGTCGATGAGTTCCGGCTGGGGACCGACCGAGCGCGTTGGCCGACCGTGGACGCTCGGGGAGATACAGGGGGTCAAGTCGTTGGTTGAGAGCGAGGGATTGACCCTGCATGCGATTGAGAACCTCGATCCTGGGCATTGGCACGATGTTCTGCTGGAGGGGCCGAAGCGGGATGAGCAGCTTGAGCAGGTGCTCGAGTCCATCCGTCTGCTTGGGCAGGCCGGCATCCCGTGTCTGGGCTACAACTTTTCGCTGGCGGGTGTCTGGGGGCATGTGACGGGTCCGTTTGCGCGCGGCGGAGCGGAATCGATCGGCTTCGATCCGCAGGTGATTGGTCCGCAGCCGGAGATCCCGGTCGGGCAGGTGTGGAATATGGACTTCGCCGACGTGTCGGACTCAGACACCATCGGGGCCGTTGCCGCCGAGGAAGTCTGGGCACGGTTTGAGGCATTTCTGACCGCGGCGGTTCCGGTGGCGGAGTCAGCGGGTGTGCGACTGTGTGCCCACCCCGACGATCCGCCGACGCCGACCCTCCGGCACACCGCGCGTGTTCTGACGAGCGAGGCGGCGCTCCAGCGTCTGCTCGACTGCGTTCCGAGTCGGGCGAACAGCCTCGAGTTTTGCCAGGGAACCATTGCGGAGATACCCGAAGTCGATATCTACGAGGCGATCGCTCGTTTCGCCGGCCAAGATCGGATCGGCTACGTGCATTTCCGAAATGTCGTCGTCGGGCAGGCTCCGGCGTATCACGAGGTGTTCATTGACGAGGGCGATGTCGACATGTTCAGGGCGCTACGGACCTACATGGACAGTGGCTACGAAGGCGTGTTCATTCCCGACCACACGCCGCAGATGTGTTGCGGTGCGCCGTGGCACGCGGGAATGGCGTACGCGCTCGGCTACATGAAGGCGGCAATACGAGCCGTAGAGGAATCGTGACCGCGGTCCAAACGTTTCGGGTGCCGGACGTGGTCGTTGCGGCCGAGGCGTCCGTCGGTGAGGGGCCGGTGTTCGATCGACGGACCGGACGTCTGTGTTGGGTGGATATTGTCGAGGGGACTCTCCATCAGAGCGACTTGGCCGATGGAGAGCAGACGACAGCGGGGCTGGGAACGATGCTCGGTGCGGTCGCCCCGCGGGAACGTGCCGAAGGGTTTGCGGTGGCGGTCGCGGACGGCTTCGGCTACTGGACCTCCGGGCAATTGACGATCGCCGATCGCGTCCTGCCAGAGGCGGAGTTTCGGATGAACGACGCCAAGTGCGACTCGCGCGGGCGGCTGTGGGCGGGCAGCACGCACATGAAGTTTGTGCCCGGGGCCGGTCGGCTGCATCGCTGGGACGGGACCTCGCCCAGCATCCCGGTCCGGGCGGGCTTCACGCTTCCCAACGGTTTGGGCTGGGACCAGGAGGATCGCAAGATGTACCTGATAGACAGCATGACCAAGACTGTGCTGAGCGCCGATTTCGACCTCGACGAGGGAGTGGTTGGCGAGTTCACGCCGCTGTGCAGAGTCGATCCGGGGCTCCCGGACGGCCTTGCCGTGGACGCTGACGGCTGCATCTGGGTTGCGGTGTGGGGCGGGGCGGAGGTACGCCGCTTCAGCGGCCGCGGCGAGCTAACGGGGATCGTTCCCGTACCGGTCAGCCAGCCCGCGAGTTGCGGGTTCGGGACTGACGGCACCCTCTACATCACCACGGCACGCAACGGCCTGAACCCGCAACAGCTCTCGACCCAACCGCTCGCGGGCTCGGTGTTCGCCGTATCGACCACCACCCGCGGGGTCGATGTACGAGCGTTCGCTGCCTGATCAGCGATCGAGAACTCTGTGGGTGCGTTGTCGGACCGGCGAAGACCGGTCGGCGTGTGGCGGCGATCCGTTGGCGTAGAGCCCCTCGGTTGACAGCGGCGAGAGGAACAGCGGAACCGGGATATGCGTCCGCGCAAGGCATCTCGGGCAGTGCTCGACCACTCGCCGCGTCGCCCGCAGGCGGATGCTCAGTCCACACCGTGGGCAGTTGAGAAACAGTGGTCCGGGGACTGCGCCGGCGGCTTGCGGAGGTCGGTCACGATCACCACCTGATCCGTTCGGCCGAGGTTTCGAGCCACTTGCATGCCTCATTGAACGCCCCGAGCATTCGAGCGCCTGGCATGTCTGGACCCACCATCCAGAACCGCGACCGACGCGTCGCTCAGGCGATCGCACATCCGCGCTGTCGCCGGCTGCAAATCCACGGGGACCTTGCCTCGGACGGTGGTGCCAGCGCCTGGAGACGAAGCAATCTCGAGCTCACCCCCGACGGCGTCCATCCGGTCGCGCATACTGCTCAAGCCCATCCCCTGGTCGCCGAACGACAGGCTCATTCCCGTCCCGTCATCGGTCACCTCGAACCGGACGCCCTGGCGTCGGCCGTGTCCAAGTACGACCGTTACGCGAACGTCCTCGCCAGCGTGCTTGATCGCGTTCTGCGTAGCCTCGAGGACGCAGAAGTAGATGGCGGCTTCGACGGGCGCGGAGAACCGTCCGATTCCCTCGTCGATCACGCCAACTCGGATCGGCGCCCTGGTCGCCATCGAGCGGACAGCGGCCGCCAGGCCCTGGTCGGTGAGCACCGCCGGATATATGCCGCGCGCGAGGGCTCGCAGCTCGTCTACGGCGAGCTCGATATCTGTGCTGATCGATGCGAGCTGTCTGCCCACGTCGGGCAGCGCCGATTCTTGGGCCATCTGCAATTTGATCTGGATCGTTACCAGCCGCTGCTGCGCGCCGTCATGCAGGTCTCGCTCCAGCTTTCGCCGCTCGCGGTCTGCGGCCCCGATGATTCTCGCGTGAGCGCGAGCAAGCTCCCGACGCGACTCATTCAATGCGACGTTGAGTTCGGCGTTCTCCCGCGCGAGAAGCGCGACCAGGCCGGCGGCATCACCGAGCTCCGGCAGATGCGCCGAGACGGCTGGACGGCCGCCAACCAGCGAAGCTGGCACGCGCTGCTGCAGATTCGGTCTCAAGTCATCGCCCCCGGCGAAGAATCACCAAAAAACTGATTGATTCTATTTGTCCTACAAATGGCATTACACTAGACTCGCGCGGCCGATGTCAAGCCCTAACGCGAAAGTTCACAAGCCGTCTACAGATTCGCCGGGATGCCCGAGTCGCTGAGCAAGAAAGTCGCCGACGATCTCCTCGTGCGCATCCGCCGCGGCGAGTACGTGGCCGGCGACAGGCTCCCGTCCGAGCACGTCCTCATGGGTCAGTACGGCGTTGGGCGCAACACCGTCCGGGAGGCGATGCAGCGGTTGCGTACGCTCGGCATCGTAGAGATCCGACCGCGGCTCGGCGCGAGGCTCCTCGACAGCGGAGTGGAAAACGCGCTCGCCAATTCGGCCGTAGCTGTGCTGCTTCACGAGCGAGCCGTCGACGAGCTGTACGAGGTGCGGCTAATACTCGAGCCCGTCGCCGCTGAGAAGGCCGCGCTTCACCGAACCGAGACGCACCTACTCGCCATCCGCCGCGCCATCACGCACTTCCGTGTCGCGCACGAGACCGGAACTCCGGTTTGGGAAGCAGACATCGAATTCCACCAAGCGATCGCCGACGCGTCCGGCAATGCGATGCTCGCCAAGGTCCTTGCACCGGTCGCCGACCTGCTCGGTCACGCCCGCCAAGCCACTGGCACGCTCCCGGCGGCAGTTGAGATCGCGATTGAACAACACGCCGAAATCGCGGCCGCGATCGAAGCCGGAGCTGGCAAACGCGCCGGCCGCTTGATGACCACACACATCGAAGCCGGGATCTGGGCACTCAACCAGCTGACGGAGATCAACCAGGCTCCCGCGCCGTCAGACGAGGCAGTCCCGGGCTAGGTTCCCGCCGGTCGTTGCGGAGCCGCAGCCCGTGCGCGGGTCAGAGCGGGTGGCAGGCAGCTCAGCCACGCAAATCAGGGACCCGTTCTGATCATTGCCCAGAAACGTGCCATCTGCGGGACGCATCGCTCATACGCTCAGCACGGTCCCTATTGTCCTCTGGCACCCTAGCTCTAGCGTGCCCAGACTCCTCGTCATCATCGCCAGCACCCGTCCCGGCCGGATCGGCCTTCCGGTCGCGAACTGGTTCGTGCAGGAGGCAGCCGCCCACGACACATTCGAGCTCGAGACCGTTGACCTCGCCGAGCTTAGGCTGCCGTTGCTGGACGAGCCAAAGCACCCCCGCCTGCGCGAGTACACAAAGAACCACACCCACGCCTGGAGCGCGACTGTCGATGCCGCCGACGCGGTCGTGATGATCACCTCGGAGTACAACTACGGCTATCCGGCCGCGCTCAAGAACGCGATTGACTTTCTGCACCACGAATGGCGCTACAAACCGGTGGGGTTCGTCTCCTACGGCGGCGTGGCTGCAGGTACGCGCGCGGTACAGCAGCTCAAGCAGGTCGTCACTGCGCTGGCGATGATGCCGACGCAGGCCTCGGTCAACATTCCATTCGTAAATCAGTTCCTCGGCGAGGACGGGACGATCACCCCCAACGAGGTGATGGTGCAGGCCGTCCCCGCCATGCTCGACGAGCTCCTCAAGCTCGAGGAAGCGCTCGCGCCACTTCGAGCCGAGTAGCCCTTGGCGACTCCCGTTACTTCGCCACGCCAGCACGGGAACGAATCGAGTTTCAGAACGCCAAAGAACGACTCTGACGGGAGCCGCCTATGCCGCTGATGAAACGGCGGTGCCGGCCTTGAGACGGCGATACAGCAGCTCGGGCGCGGGATCCAGACCGTTCGGCCACACGATCGTGCGTAGTTCTGGGTCGATGCTCACCTGGCGGAAGTAGGACGGGTCCCGGAGCTCGGCCTTGGCGACCTCACGCTGTCGCAATGATCGAGCACCAGCACCGGAAGCGTTCCTAGCCCGAACCGACAGCGTGACCGTAGGCTTGAATCTTGCAACTACGGATGGGTGGGAATCGTTGTCGACCCGGGCCTCACTTGTGAGCCGCGCCCTCACGTCGCTGGTCAAGTTCAGGTGGCCGGTCGCGCGCGTCGTGGTCTGGATCTTCGGCACGGTCCTGTTCGCCGTCCAGGGAAAGTGGCTGATCGCAGGCGTGTTCTTCGTGTTAGGCGCCGCGTTCATCTGGATATGGGCCGCGCTGCTACTGCTGATTTGGCGGAGGCAACGGCGGCGCGAGCGCGAAGAGGCCGACGCTGCCCGTCCATCAGCCGCGTCTGGCCGGATAGTGGCTACAGCGCTCGCGTCCGCTTAGATCGACCGATGAAAGTCAAGTGCTTGGGGTGATGTTTTCGGGGGTGTTGTCGGTCGGGGAGTCCTCGGCCAGGCCGGTAGATCGTCTCCTGTGAGCTCATTCCGGGCCGGTTGTCTCTGGCCCGTGCTGTTTTGGCCGGTATTTGCGCGGCGATGAGTGCCGCCGGCTGTTGTCGGCGTGATCGTCTGGGAGTAGGTTTTGCTCGGGCGTGAGTGATGCCGTAGCGAAGTGCAGACGTCGGAGCTTGGTCTGCCACGCGGCTTGTCCTCGTTGAGTGACCTAACTATGCGTGCTCCATTGACACGCTCGCGCCCACTTTCCTGGCTGGTCCGCCGGCCTTCTGGTCTTGGACCATGCGCTTGTAGGACGCCTCGGCCTGCAGGGCCAGGGCTCGTTCGGCGTCGCGCATGATCACGTTGGTTGACCAAGTCCCGGAGGGCTTGCCGGGGCGCTTCGGCGCGCCGGCGGTGATCTCCAGACGCCGGAGCTTCTTCTGCGTCAGCGACGGCTGCTGGTGGGCGTAGTCCTCGCCGCGGGTCAGCATGCACCAGAACAGGACCGTGAGTTTCCGGGCGGTCGCGACGATCGCTTTGCCATGCCCACGCCTGGCTTTGGTGCGCTCATAGAACGCGTGCAACGGACCGGGTTGCAGCACCGCGGTCCACGCCGCCTCGACCAGCGCCCAGCGCGCTGAGGCCGATCCGCGTTTTGAGATCCGGCCGCTGCGTGCCGGCGCCTCACCGGACTGCTTGACCTTCGGATCAAGGCCCAGGTAGGCGACCATTTTGCCGCTGGTGATGAACCGGGTGGGATCACCGACGGCCGCCATAAACGACGCGGCGCAGACGAGGTTCACGCCTGGGACTGTCATTAGCCGTTGGATCTCAGGCCAGTTCAGCGCCTGTTGCGCGATCAGTCGCTCAACCGCCGCGACCTCGGCGTCGAGGAACTCGATGTGACGGATGCCGGCGTCCACGGACTCGCGCTCCTCGATCGGCAGCCCCAGACCGGCGAGCCAGTCGCGGCCTTTGACCCCGAACAGATCAGTGCACGGAGGCTTGCCCTTCAGCCGGCGTTGCAGCACCGCGTGGATCTCGTTCTTTGAACGCGACCGGGCATGCACCAGCTGCTCACGACGCTGAAGACGCCGGCGCAGGATCTGGCAGCGCTCATCCGGCATCCAGACCGCGTCTAGCTCACCCCGCCACAACAACAGAGCCAGAGCACGAGCATCCAGCTTGTCCGTCTTCGCGCGCGCCGCAGCGATCCCGGTGTCATCAGGGCTGACGATGATTACCCGGTCCACATGCGGTTTCAGGATCCGGGCGACCTCCCAACAACTACCAGTGACCTCCAACGCAACACGGTCCGTTCGCTGCAGGCTGTCCGCCAGCATCGCCGAGGTCCTCAGGCGTTGACGGCACCCGCCCGGCGGACCGGAGCTTCCCGTCCTCGCAGATCGCGACCACACAGAAGTCGCGGTGCACATCCAGGCCGATCGCCCGACCGACCCATCTAGCCAACGGCACATCTCACCTCCCGTCGAACTGACAGTGCGGTGGGAGAACCAGCGGGACAACGACAAAGACCGATACGAGCTCGAAGCTCAATCCAAGCAAGTCGCAGGGGCGGCCGAACGAAAACCACGGGCTCGAAGCCCATCGATCAAAACGGCCTACCCGACTGCGTTCTCCCAAACAAAGCCCCTGTCCTGGATGCGCCCGAACTTAGGACCGGACCCGGACAGAGCCTCCAAAAGGCAGTTTCATGCTTCGAGATCCGGCGGTGACGATTCCGTGGCAACGTGATGATCCATCGAGTTGAGCGCTCTGCGATTGCTTTTGGCGGATCCGATCGTTGTATGCCCTAGAGAGCCGATGTCCACCGGGACGTGCGATCCCTCCGACTTACCGACGGGGGCTCGGTTCATTAGCGATGACTACCCATGGCTCCGATTCGTCGGCGGCTGACCGTTGTCAAGAGGCTCTGATCGTTGACCGATATACGGTTGATGTCCTGGATATTTCAGCGGCGAGAGTTTCTCACCAAGCGGCGCTTGAGCCGGTGGCGTGGTGGTGCGGTCGCGATGGTTTTCGCCTTGTCGGTCGCAGCCTGCGGCAGCCATGCCATTGTGGCCAGTCGTCACGCCGGCAACACCAAAGACTCTGCCCTTGCTCATCAGATACTTGCCGAGCAGCTTGGCTCGCTGCCTCGTGGCGTACGAAGGCTCGGTAACGAGCCCAATGTGTACGGCGCGAGCTGTCGCAGGCGCGATGGTGCGACGGCGCGAGCGGTGTCGCCCGTGCTCTCCGCCGACAAAGGCCGTGTCGAAGTTCTCGTTGAGGACAGGGTGTACCCGAGCGGGGCGGCTGCACGTCGAGTGGTTCAGCCCCTCCTTATCAAGACTGCGGCGTCGTGCTATGCACGAGTGGTCGCCCGCCTCATACGGCGCTCCCGGGCAGCAAGTCGCTACCGCATCGGTCCAATCACGGTGTCAGCCCCCGAGGTTCTGAAGACAGGGACCAAAGCGCTCGCGGTCGAGATTTCGGTCCCGGAGACCTTCCATGACCAGCATGTGGTGTGGCGCGATGACGCTGTGGTCGTGGTTCAGGGTCGGGTGGTAGCCGGTTTGTCAACTGTGACTCCCAGGTCAATACTCGGTTACGACGCTCGGCTGGCCCGCCAGCTGGCGGAAGATACTCAAGCCATCGAGAACCCCACACCCACCGTCGGCCATTTCGCTGGTTATCAGGAGACCGACATGATTGTCCACAAACTGTCGGCGACGTTTACCGTCCCACGGATCAAGCCGACTGCGTCCTATGCGGATGCCTCAACCTGGGTGGGGGCGGAGGTACTCGGCCAGGACTACCTGCGCCTACCGTTCATCCAGGCAGGAATCGACGAGGACGAGACGAATTACCAACCCCCAACCGACAAGGCGTTCTGGAGTGACAACGCGCACCACTTTTACCCGGTGCCGCTCTTCTCCGTGCGTCCCGGGGACAAAGTCTCGATCAGCCTCACCCATGCGCGCGGTCACTGGATAATCATCGCTGCCGATGGCAGAACGCGACGGCGGATCGTCACCTCCCAGGAGGGCTACGCGACGTTTAAGGACGCCGTGTGGACACAGGAGGATACGGACGTGGGGTCCCATTTCTACGTGTATCCGAAACTAACGGAAGTTCGCATCTCAAAGCTGTTAGTCAACGGGACAGCTCCTGCACAGTGGGAGCTGTCCCCCGACTGGATGTCACTCGGCCATAGCAGAGTCAGCTTCAAACCGACCGCGCTGACCGGCGATGCCTTCACCGTGGTGCCCAGCATCGAGTTGGCTGACGCGTCACAGCGGTGCAAGCAGAAGGCCTCACACCAAGCGAACCTAGACGCACCAATCATCGACAAGCAAGGTCCCAACACAGCTGTTCTGTTTGTTGACAAGCGGGACAACTACACCTTTTTCTGTACCTCCGAACCAAACCCGCCCGAAGCGACAAACGCTCTCAACGGCAGCGATCAACAATCAGCAATCGCAGGCCCAGGATATGCTGCTCCGCCCCGCGACGGGCTCTGGGTAGACGATGCCAACGGGGGCATGGTCTGCAACCGTGCGACGAAACACCACCCGAGCACAGCCGTCGGCGACATGTACGGGTTCGCCGGAAGCGACGTCGCCGGAGCAAGCTTTCAGTTCGCACACGACCCGCCGATCGAAGCAGTAGTCAACCGCGGTTTCTACATAGCCTTGTGGCCCTACGGACAATTCCCCGACATCATCACGGTGATGACGAAGTCCGGCACGACCGTCCGATACGCCGTTCCGTTCCTCAGAGGGTGCGAGCCGAGCCGACGTCGGAGCTCCCGCCAAACTTGACACCAGGACGCAACACCGGATGCCGCGAGACTGCTGCGGTTCATCGCTTGGGGCAAAAAGCACTCGCCGACCGCCATCCAGTCGAGACGAGCGCTACGCCACGAAGCAGACACTGTGGTCAGACCGTCCTCCGGCTTCCGCATGGATCGAGATCCGGCAGTGCTGGTTCCGGTGGCAACCCACTCGTCTCACTGTCGGTGCTCGGGACGAGTGCTTCTAGCGCTACGCGTCAGCCGCGAAGACAGTCGTGCACGGCTGACGCAGGCGACCGACTTGTATCGTTGGTGTTGATGCGGGCACCTCAGCACTCCTACATCTAATCGGCCAGGCGATCGATCCAGCTGACGGCCAGTGAGGCCGTTGCTTTGTCGTGCCTGTCGAGAGGAGTGTTTATGTCGTTTACTGTCCCGGCGTCGTTGGCGTGCGTCGCCGACCTGCTGCGTTGTCCCGCTTGCCTCGGCCCGCTTGCGCCGACCCAGGGCTCACTGATATGTGCGCGCAGCCATACCTACGATGTCGCGCGCGACGGCTACGTGACGCTGCTGCCTAACACGCGTCGCTGCCCAACCGGTGACGACGCGGCCATGATCAATGCGCGTACAGCGATCATGGACGCTGGTCATTTCGAGCCGCTCACCGCCGCCCTGGCCGAGAGGGCAAACTCGCTAGCTCTCCCCGACACCGCAGTCATCTTGGACGCCGGTGCGGGGACCGGACATCACCTCGCGGGTGTGCTCGCCGAGTCGCGGGGAGCACTCGGCGTCGCGGCGGATGTCTCGCGCGCCGCGTCGCGAGCCGGCGCGCGTGCGCACAGAGGAATCGCTCGGGTGCGCTGCAACATCTGGCATGACATTCCCCTACGCGACGCGACCGTTGACCTGGCTATGAGCGTGTTCGCGCCACGCAACACCGACGAGCTTGCCCGTGTTCTGCGACCAAACGGAGCGCTCATAGTGGCGACACCCGCTCCAGACCATCTGCAGGAACTCGCAACGCTGCATGCCGTCAGCGTGCACAGCACCAAGACAATGCGGCTGCAGCAACTATTCGCGGGATGGTCGAGCGCTGCTGCCGTCCAGCGCGTCAGCTGGACGTTGCAACTAACGCAGGCGGACGCGAAACGAGTCCTGACGATGGGGCCTGCGGCACATCACCTCAGACGCGATTTCTCGGTCCATCTGACGGCGCTGAGCGAACCCGTGAGCGTAACTGCGGCGGTCGAACTGCGGACGTTCCGAAACCCGTGCAGCACTGCCCACCACGGACGACTACCAGGAGCGTCGGCTTGAGCGAAAAGCACTAGCGACGAGGCCGATCGACGCTGCCGCTGCTTAGTGACAGGGCAGTGTTGTAACAGCCCCCACAGAACAGAGCCATTCACGAATGGGCTGAAAGGGTGTCGGCCAAGCCGGGAGTCGGGCTACAGGTTATGTTGTTTGTCTACGGTGCCCGCAAGATAGGAGCCGGACGATGAGGTGTCGCGTGTAGTCCGCGTTAGCGCAAGCTAGAGGAGTTGCTCGACGCAGTTCGAGCCTGGATAGTTACGCAGGCGTCGTGCTTTTGCCGCGAGTCAGCGGGGTGTCGTATGCGTGTAGCGTCTAGTTGTAGATCGCGATCGGGAGGATGACCGCGCCCGGCGCGAGGACCACGCTGTCTGCGTAAAGTTCGGCCACGAAGCTGTGCCCGTCGGGGCCCGGCACCCGTGCCGCCTTGAGCTGGGAGAGGGGCTTGCTGAACGTCGTGAGGGACTCGTCGTCGACGTAGTCTGCGCCGTTCCGTACTGCGCGCACGAGCTTCCCGACCACGGTGACGGGCCCCGCGGTGAGGCTTTCCTCCGAAGAGAAATTCGCGAGAAGAATCGGGAAGAGGAGGTCGACGCCCCGGGGCTTGAACTCGTCCGCGTTGCCGTCGCAGCTTGCCATCGGCACCCGTGGGTTCGGGCCTACCGTTCTGACCAGTCCGTGGATCGCACCGTCGATCCGCTTGACCTCGCCCCGCGGATAGGTGTCTGCCGCGGTACCTAACATTCCCCGTCCCCGCCCGGCAAGGACTTCCGCCCCTTCAAGCGCGTAAATGGGTGCTGTGGCGGGGTTCGTGGGACTGCCACTGAGCCCCAAGGGGTCACCGAAGTCAAACCCTGGCGACCGCGCGGCCTGCAAGAGCTGGACGTAGGAAGGGAGCTGCACCGTGCAGTTGCGCAGTTGTACGAATGAACCTTCGGGGACGACCGCGAAATCACGAACGATCTGCGCTGGGGCCTCCGCCATGTTGATCGTGTGGAGATAACCGTCTTGACCGAGCTGGTCGAGTAGTTGATAGAAGCGGGCCGTCGCGGTTGGAGTGACGACCCGCTCGGCCGTCGCGGTCGATCCGACCGATCCACCAAGCGAGACGCCGCCCGCGCTTACGCCGGCCGTTCCGTTCCGCGCCACCTCCTGGGTCAGCCGCTCGCTCTGGGCTGCGCCGCCTTCGATCTGGCCGAGGTAGAGCGCGACCTGTGCGTTATCGAGATAGGCGTAATCCGGGGGCGCGACACCAGGAGTCTGTCCGAGCGCCGCCAGGGAAGCGCCTGTATCGGTCGAGCCACTGAAATACCACGCTAAGGCCACTACCACCGCACCTGCGAGAGCAGCTCCCGCAAGGCTCAGGTGGCGGCGCCGAGACGAAGCGCCTTTAAACGAAGGCGGAATACCGCGATCGTACCGCGATCTTCTCGCGCCCACCGAAACGTTGACACCAGGGGCAAGACATCGCAGCGAGCAGAGTACCCAGCAACTCGAACTTCAACGTGGCGTCATGATCCGGGAAACGGCGCCCGATTAGCGGACACTTGAGCGGTGTAGCTGACGAGCCTGGTACACCGAGACCTCGCTGCGCGTCTGCTCCGACGGACTCCGCGACGAGCGCGTTTGAGACCGGCGCGCTGTCCGCGCGAAGCACGTCTTGCGCGTCGGATCCCGGCGTGCGCGTCGGTAGCGCGAAGCAGGACTGTCGGCTGTTCAGGGGTTGTGTTGCGGACGCGAGTCCGAGGAACACCATTAGCGATCGGTTCAGCTGCACGAGTTCGTCGTCGCGGAGGCGGCCGAGTCGCTCGCCCAGACCTGATCTCGGCATCGTCGTGATCTTGTCGACCATGAGACTGCTCGGCCGGTCCAGTCCGTTGGTGTCCGTTGGCTCGACAGGGATCCTGATCAGTGGCGCGTCAACCGGACTGGTCGTGAATGGGCACACGGTGACCGACGCGGTCGCGTCGAAGCGGTCGTCTTGGACGATGAGCACCGGTCGTGGTTTACCGCTGTAGACGCCGTGAGCTGCCGCCGTATAGATCTCGCCCCGTGTCACGCAGACGCTTCGGCGTCGTCCTCGCCCAGGCCGACGGAGATCGCGTCAACGAACGCCTGATCGTCTGCTTCGCTCTCACTCGTCGCGATCGCAACGGATTGCCGGTGAGCTTCAGCGATGAACTCGGGCGCACGCACATCCGGCACCCAGATCTGCACCGGACGCAGCCCCCGGCGCCGCAGCCGCTCCCGATGTTGGCGCACCCGGTCGCGAGTTGAAGACATATGAACAGGTTACATGTAACGCACGGCTGTCAACCGGTCCGCCCTGATGACCGCGCAAAGCGAGACCGTTGGCCCTTGTACGGTTGCGTCCCGCCAGCAAAGCGGGTCTAGTCGGACGATCCTTTGCGCGGCATAGCGCTTGTCCGGCATTGGTGGCGTTGTTATCGCTTTGCGGGCCAACCGGTGTCGGCCCCGACTGCCTCAACGATCTGCCTGAACGGCATCGCGAACTGCGCCGCATTGAGCGCGCTGTCGTTCCTCTTTGGGCGCACGCCAGCTCGAAGGGTGATGACCTCGTCACCACGATCGCTCCGAAAAGAAATTCGTACGAAGCTGTGTGGCCACTGCCCCTCAACGCCCGTGATCGCGTCAGGTGGGATCACGAGGATCCGGTCGCGGATGAAGCCATAGTGTCGAAGCACGCAGAGTCGCTCAGCCGACAAGCGCAGGTAGCCCTTCCGGGTCCCGGCGAAGATCGAGGAACCCGAGTACTGCGTAACCGCGTAGAACTCAACGAGGAGCGTTCGTGCCCCACCAAGGGCAACGTGCGTTCAAGCTCGTCTCTCGTCCTGAGCGCGTAGGAGGCGACTACCTCGGACGCGGAATGACTCGACATCGGCAGAAGTAAATCCGACGACGCACACGCGCTCCGAGTCCGGCTCGTGAAGCGGCTGGATCAGCGGTGCCGCTCGTCGATCCGAGCGGCGACCCTGCGCGCGGACGTGAGGTTCGTCTGCGCCCAGAACACGAGGAGCGCGCCTAGGACAACGTCTTCGATCCAGGTGGTGCCGAGCGCGACGACGACGAATATCGCGGCGACTAGAGAAAACACCCACTGGCCCCAGACCATCCGCAGGTACTTCTTGCCGGTCAGTTCCGCACCGTCGTTCACGCGTCCCGGTTCGTGTCGCGGCGTCGCTGCTGCAGCGGTTCGGAGACCGCGATCCACCAGTACGCGATCGAGCCGAATATCCAGACCGCGACGAGCGGCCACTTCCCCTGGACGAAGAAGATGACCGTCCCGACCGTCCAGATGAGCGCGACCAAGATCCTGAGCGAGTTCGCGGTCACCGAATGCCGGCAGCAGGTGCGCGTTAAGCGCCGAGCGGTAGTCGCGGATCGTGGACGGCTTGCGCTCGCGATCCTGCGCGATGAAGCGCAGCCACTCCTCGGCTACATCGGCGAACGTCGCGTGGCTGGACCGTGCCGGGCAACGTGCCTCGCCGCGCGTGATCGAGAATCTCGCCGAGCCAGGCCTCAGCCGCGCGCTTCGTGAAGTAGCCCTCCGGTGGACGTCCGCGCTCAGACCAGGCCGAGCCGATCTTCTTCTGCACCTGGCGCCCATCGGGCAAGCGGTACTTCGCGTACCAGACTGGACCCCTGGCGCGGTCCACTCGAAACACGTGTCCCGATGGCTCTGTAAGCGCTCCCATGCGTGTTATTCACCCACGCTCTCGGGACATATTCGGGACATAATTGGCAATCCGTGCCTTCATTAGAAATCCCAGACAATCCTATTTGCTGGGCTTTTCCAGTGCCGGCACCGGGACTCGAACCCGGGCGCTTCGGATTAAAAGTCCGCTGCTCTACCAACTGAGCTACGCCGGCGTGAGCCTGATGATGGCAGCCGGGCGAAGCTGAAGCAGCAAGATGGCGTGAGACTCAGCCGCGGTAGGCGACCAGCTCGATCTCGACCAGCATCCGCGGGTCGATCAGGCCGCTCACCTCGACCATGGACGTGACCGGTCCGGCGTCACCGAAGGCCTCGCCATGAGCGTGGCCGACCTCGTCGCAGCGGGAGATGTCGGTGACGTAGATGCGCGTCTGAACCACGTCGCCGGCGGAGAGTCCCACCCGCGACAGCTCGTGCAGGAGCTTGCGCAGAATCTCGTTGGTCTGCTCGTAGGGCGTCGTCCCGACGACATAGCCGCTCGGATCGATCGACGTGGTGCCGCCGATCAGCGCCCATGGTCCGGCGACCACCGTGCGGTTGTAGCCGAACATGCCCTCGTACGGGGAGGGCGGATCGCCTCCGAGCCGCTTCACCTGAGGCTGCTCGGAGGACAACTCAATCCACTCCTGAAAGGGGCCCGGGCCTAATGGCGGAAGTGGCGGCGACCGGTGAAGACCATCGCCGCACCGGCGCGATCCACCGCCTCGACAACCACCGGGTCGCGGATCGAGCCGCCAGGCTGGATGATCGCGGTGATGCCCTGCTCGAGCGCGATCTCCGGCCCGTCGGGGAAGGGGAAGAAGGCGTCCGAGGCCATCACCGCACCCTTCACGGTGCTCTGGGCCTTCTCGAGCGCGATCCTCACAGAATCGACGCGGCTCATCTGGCCTGCGCCCAGACCGATCGTGGCGCCGTCGCGCGCCAGCACGATCGCGTTGGACTTGACGTGCTTGCAGACGCGCCAGGCGAGCATCAACTCCGACCACTCCTCCTCGCTCGGGCGCCGCTCGGATACGACTTCCATCGCATCGCGGTCCTCGTTGGAGGTATCGCGATCCTGCACGAGGAGGCCACCGATGACCTGCCGGAACGCCGGCTCATACAAGACATCCAGGCGCCGCTCGCGATCGTCGAGGATTCGCATGTTGGGTTTGTCGGCGAAGATCTCGAGCGCCTCGTCGTCGAAGCCGCGCGCCAGCACGATCTCGGCGAACTGCTCGTGGATGGCCTCGGCCGTCTGCTTGTCGACGCGGCGATTCAGGACGATCACCCCGCCGAAGGCGGACGTCGGGTCGCAGGCAAACGCCCGCTGATAGGCCTCGAGCGTGCTCGTCCCGACGGCCACGCCGCACGGGTTGTTGTGCTTGACGATCACGCAGGCCGGCACGACGAACTCCGCCAGCAGCTGCCGGGCGGAATCCAGATCGAGCAGGTTGTTGAACGACAGATCCTTGCCGCCGAGCTGCGCGACCTGCGAGAGCACATGCGTGCGAGCGCCGATCTGGGTGTAGAAAGCGGCCCGCTGGTGTGGGTTCTCACCGTAGGGCAGCTCGAGCTCGCGCTCGAAGGCCCGCACCAGCAACGGCGGGAAGTCCTCGTTCTTCTCCTGGAACCAGCGGGTGATCGCGGTGTCGTAACGGGCCGTGTAGGCGAAGGCCTCGGCCGCCAGGCTCTCGCGCGTCTGAAGCGACAGGCGCCGCTCCGAGCCGCGCAATTCCTCGAGCACCGCGTCATAGCTCGCCGGCGAGACCACCGGCACGGCGAACTTGAAGTTCTTGGCGGCCGCGCGGATCATCGTCGGCCCGCCGATGTCGATGTTCTCGATCACCTCGCTGTCAGTGACGCCACGCGTTGCGGCCGTGCGCTCGAACGGGTAGAGGTTCACGCACACGAGGTCCACGGGCTCGACCTCGTAGGCCAGCGCCGCGTCGACGTGCGCCGGATCGTCGCGGACCGCCAGCAGGCTGGCGTAGAGCTTCGGGTGCAGGGTCTTTACGCGCCCGTCCATGATCTCCGGGAAGCCGGTGAGGTCGGTGATCGAGCGAACCGCGAGCCCCGCCTCGCTGAGCGCCTGCGCGGTCCCGCCGGTCGAAACCAGTTCGATACCGAGTTCCGCCAGCCCGCGCGCGAAATCGACGATCCCGGCCTTGTCGGATACGGACAGCAGCGCCCTGGCGACCTTCACCTCACCGGGCTCCGAGGGCTGAAGCGACTGCTCGGCGTTGGCTCCGGTTGTCATATGGGCCGACTCTACCGCGTAGGGGCGGCGTGAGAATTAGTTGTGGGCGTTGTCCGGCAGGACCGCGAGGGGACCAACCAGCACGCGACGCGAATGCGTTGACGCTATCCGCACGGCCCCGTGTGCGAACAGCCGCACGACCTCGGGCAGCATCTGGTGCTCGAGTGCGTGGATGTGCGGGAGCACATCGTCCAGCTCGCGCGCCTCCGGCAGCTCGATCGCCCGCTGCATGATCACGGGCCCGGTATCCAAGCCGGTGTCCGCGAAGTGCACGGTCACGCCGAACAGCTTCACGCCGTAAGCGAGGGCCTGACTGATCGCGTCGATCCCAGGGAACGCAGGCAGCAGGGACGGGTGGATGTTGATGACCGCGTCGGGGAAGCGGTCGAGGAACTCCTCGGACACCAACTGCATGTAGCCCGCCATCACCACCAGCTGGCAGCCCTGCTCGCGCAGCCAGGCGGACATCGCGCGGTCCCGCGCCCGCCGATCGGCGGAGAACGACGAACGCTCGAAGACCGCGGTCGGCACTCCCGCGGCGGTAGCGCGCTCGAGCGCACGAGCCTCGGGGTTGTCAGAGGCGACCCCGACGATGCTGATCCCGTCGCGCCCGTGGACCTGATCGATCAGGGCCTGCAGGTTGGTGCCCGTACCCGACGCCAGCACGGCGACCTTCAACGAACTCTCGGAGCTCATCGCCTCAACGTTTAGAGCGTCACCGCGCCGGCCCTGCGGGCACGAGTGGCAGCGGGGCGCGCTCGAGCGCGTACTTGCCGCCGGATTCCTCCGTGCCCGCCAGCGGATACTCGCCGCTGAAACACGCGTCACAGTGCATCGCGCGCTGGCCCTGTACCGCCTCGTAAACGCCGTCCAGCGAGAGGTAATGCAGCGAGTCGGCGCCGATCACGCGGCAGACCTCCTCGACGGAGCGGTTGTGCGCGACCATCTCCTCGCGCGCGGACATGTCGATCCCGTAGTGACACGGATGCTTGATCGGCGGCGAGGAGATCCGCAGATGGATCTCCGCGGCGCCAGCATCCCTGAGCATCTGCACGATCTGCGGCATCGTGTTGCCACGCACGATCGAGTCGTCGACGACGACCAGGCGCTTGCCGCGCACGACCTCCGGCAGCGGGTTGAACTTCAGCCGCAGGCCGTTCTTGCGCAGCTGCTGGCCCGGCTGGATGAAGGTGCGGGCGACGTAGCGGTTCTTGATGAAGCCGTCGTCCTGCGGGATGCCGGCGGCGCGAGCCAGGCCGCGAGCGGCCGCATTGCCGGAATCCGGGATCGGGATCACCAGGTCGGCGTCGACCGGCGCCTCCCGCCACAGGATCTCACCCATCTTGGCGCGCGAGACCTGCAGGCGGCGCCCGTTCATCAGCGAGTCGGGCCGCGCGAAGTAGATGTACTCGAACACGCAGAATGCACGGCGGCCGCCGCTGGCCACGATCCTCGAGTGCATCCCGTCGGCGTCGAGCGTGACCACCTCGCCCGGCTCGATCTCACGCAGGTAGCGCGCGCCGATCAGGTCGAAGGCACACGACTCGCTGGCGACGCAGTACAACTCGCCTCCGGTCTCCGGATCCGCCATCACGCCGAGCGCGAGCGGGCGCAGGCCGTGCGGATCGCGGAAGGCGACGACCCTGTCGTCGGTCATCACCACGGTCGAGAAGGCGCCGTGCAGCTTGGGCAACACATCGGCCACGGCGTCCTCGATCGTGTCCGCCGGGTGTGTCGCCAGCAGCGCCGCGATGATCTCCGAGTCCGAGGTCGAACGGAACGGGACGTCACGCCCGCGTAGCTCGCCGTGCAGCTCGACCGCGTTGATCAGATTGCCGTTGTGCGCAAGCGCCAGCATGCGATGGTCGTCGCGCACGATCGGCTGCGCGTTCTCCCACTCCGACGAGCCGGTTGTCGAGTAGCGCACGTGGCCGATCGCGAGGTCGCCGACCAGCGAGCGCAGCATGTGCTCGTCGAAGACCTGCGACACGAGCCCCTGCTCACGCGTCGCCATGATCGAGCCGTCGAGCTGGGCGACCGCCATGCCGGCGGACTCCTGCCCACGGTGCTGGAGCGCGTAGAGCGCGAAGTAGGTCAGGCGCGCGACTTCACTGCCCGGCGCGAATATGCCGAACACCCCGCACTCGTCGCGCGGTCCGTCACGTTGATCGAGAGCAGTGGACACCGGTTCGCTGACCCAACAACGAGCTTAGCCTAGGAGGTCGGACAAACCTTCGGAGCGAGCTGTGCTGAGCTCGGAAACTGGGACGTTTAGCAGCCCCTTGACGATCAGCTCGCGGCCACCGACCGCTCCGATGATCGGCAGACCCTCGAGATTTTCGGCCGGGCCGCTGACGATGAAGGCCGTCCCCAGGTCCTCGCCGAAGGGGTCGAGGTCCTCCGGAAGGTTGACGACGGCGCCGCAGCCGCCGGCGATGCAGCACTCGGCGAGCGCGACGAGAATGCCACCCTCGGCGATGTCGTGCGCGCTCGTGAAGGCGCTCGCGCGCACGCCCCGACGCACGCGCTCATGGGCGGCGCGGATCGCGGATACGTCCTTGTCAGGCAGTGCGCCAGCGGGCGCGCTGCCGTGGAGCTTGGCGATCTCTGAACCGTCGCGGGAGGGGTGGAAGCCGCCGACCAGAGCGATGCGATCGCCAGGCCCGACGAAGGCCAGGCTCCCCGCGTGCCGTGCATCGGGCAGCTTGCCGACCATGCCGATCACCGGCGTCGGCAGGATCGGGCCGTCCGGAGACTCGTTATAGAGCGAGACGTTGCCGCCAACGACGGGAACGTTCAGATCGCGGCAGGCCTGAGCGAGGCCGTCGACCGCCTCGCTCAGCTGCCAGGCGACGTGCGGCTTCTCCGGGTTGCCGAAGTTCAGGCAGTTGGTGAGCCCGAGCGGCTCGGCCCCCGTGCAGGCGAGGTTGGCGGCGCACTCGTATACGACCTCGGCCGCGCCGGCGCGCGGGTCGACAGCGACGCGCCGGCCGTTACCGTCGATCGAGATGGCTATCGCTGGGATCGGATCGTCATCCGAGCCAGTGCGCGCTGAGAGCACCGGCAGCGCCAGCACGGCGGCGTCGGCCTCCTCGGGACGGCGCACGGTGCGCGACTGCACAACCGGGTCGTACTGCTCGAAGACGGCCCGACGCGAGGCGATGTTGGCGCTCGCGAGCAGAGCCTTGAGTGTCGTTGCCGGGTCAGCGTCGGTGGCGACTTGCTGTTCGCCACCTCCGTACAGCGCAGTGGTCGGCCGCTCGGGCTCGACGTCGTAGAGTGGGCAATCGTCGACGAGCAGCGGCACGGGGAGCTCGCCGACCAGCTCGCCGTCGCGGTAGATGCGGAACAAGTGCGTGTCGGTGACCTCGCCGATCACGGTCGCGAGCACCTCCCACTTCTCACAGACGTCGAGCACGGCTGGGACGTCGTAAGGCTCGACGACGCACAGCATCCGCTCCTGGGACTCGGAGACCATGACCTCGAACGGCTCCATGTCGGCTTCGCGTAGCGGGATCTGGCAGACGTCGATGTCGAGCCCGACCTCCCCCTTGCTGGCCATCTCAGAAGCGGCCGACGTGAGGCCGGCGGCGCCGAGGTCCTGAAGCGAGGCGAGCAGGCGGCGGTCGAGCAGCTCGAGACTGCACTCCATCAGCTTCTTCTCGGCGAACGGATCGCCGATCTGGACGGTGGGACGCTTGGCGTCGTCCGCTTCCCCGAGCTCGGCGCTGGCCAGCACCGACGCGCCGCCGATGCCGTCGCGGCCGGTCAGCGCGCCGAACAGGATCACGACGTTGCCGACGCCTGCCGCCGCGGCGCTGGTGAGCCGATCGTGCGGTGCGATGCCCACGGCCATCGCGTTGATCAGGCAGTTCTGCTCGTAGCTGGGCTCGAAGTAGATCTCACCGCCGATCGTGGGCACGCCGATCGAGTTGCCGTAGTGGCCGATGCCGGCGACGGCGTGCTCGAGCAGGTAGCGGGAGCGCTGCGACTTGCCAACCTCGCCGAAACGCAGGCTGTCGAGCACCGCGATCGGCCTGGCGCCGACCGCGAAGATGTCGCGCAGGATGCCGCCCACACCGGTGGCGGCGCCCTGGAAGGGCTCGACGGCGCTCGGGTGGTTGTGCGACTCGACCTTGAAGGCGATCGCAAGGCCGTCGCCGACGTCGACTGCGCCTGCGTTCTCCCCGGGGCCGACCAGCACGTGGGGACCTTCGGTCGGGAGCCGTTTCAGCAGCTTCTTCGAGTGCTTGTAGGCGCAGTGCTCCGACCACATCAGCGAGAGCATGGCCAGTTCGACGTCCCCCGGCTCGCGGCCGAGTCCAGCGACGATCAGGTCGTATTCGTGGTCTGTGAGGCCGAGCTCACGATGCTTGGGTTGGGCGCGGGCGGTGCTCATCTTCTGATCCCTCCAGGTCAAGCTACCCACGTGCGCTCCGCGACAGCAGTCTCGATCGACTCGAAGATCGAGAGCCCGTCTGCGGAGCCGGTCAACGGATCGACCGCGTGCTCGGGGTGCGGCATCAGCCCGAAGACATTGCCGGCATTGTTGACGACACCGGCGATGTCGTCCTGCGAGCCATTTGGGTTCTCGCCCGCCGCATATCTGAGCACCACCTGCACGGGCTCGGGAGAGAAGTAGCGACCGGTCGTGTGCTTGACCGGGATCGAGAGCTTCGGCGGGCAGTTGCGCGTGAACGGGGTGTTGTGGTCGACGACGTCCAGCTGCACCTGGCGGAAGATGAACTTGAGGTGGTCGTTGACCAGCAGCGCGCCCGGCAGCAGCCCGCATTCACAGAGGATCTGGAAGCCGTTGCAGATGCCCAGCACGAGCCCTCCCTCCTGGGCGAACTCGATCACCGACTCCATCACCGGGGCGAAGCGGGCGATCGCGCCGGCGCGCAGGTAGTCCCCATAGGAGAAGCCGCCGGGGACGACGACGGCATCCACGCCCTTCAGGTCGCGCTCGCGATGCCACAACAACTCGGCGTTGGCGACACGCTGCGCGGCTAGCTGCGCGTCGACGTCGTCGCAGGTCCCTGGGAAACGGATTACCCCGAACTTCACGCGTTCTCGATGATCTCGTAATCCTCGATGAGCGGGTTCGCCAGCAGGCGCTCGCACATCGCCGGCAGCTGAGTTGCGTCCTCGACGTCGAGCTCGACGAGCCGCCCGACGTGGACAGTCGACACGCCGCTGAATCCAAGCGCCGGGAGCGCGCGTTCCACCGCCTGTCCCTGCGGGTCGAGGATTCCCGCCTTGGGGCGGATCAGCACACGCGCGCGCATCAGTTACCCACCTGGGTCCGCGCGATCCAGTCCGCGAATGAGTTGCCGGTGATGCGCTCGTAGGCCTCGATGTACTTCTCGCGGGTCCGCTCGACGACGTCCGCCGGGATCTCCGGCGCCGGCGGCAGCTTGTCCCAGCCGGTCGAGGTGGCCCAGTCACGTGCGAACTGCTTGTCGAAGCTGGGCTGGCTACGGCCGGGCTCGTAGGTGTCGGCCGGCCAGAAGCGGGAGGAGTCGGGCGTGCAGACCTCGTCACCGACCGTGAGCACGCCGTCTGCGTCGAGCCCGAACTCGAACTTCGTGTCGGCCAGGATGATCCCGCGGGTGCGCGCGTGGTCGGCGGCGTACTGATACAGAGCCACCGAGACGGCCCGTAGCCGCTCCGCAAGCTCGCGATCACCGATCATCTCCGCCGCCTGCTCAAAGTCGATCGCCTCGTCATGCCCGAGGTCGGCCTTGGTCGATGGGGTGAAGATCGGCTCCGGGAGCTCGTCTGACTCGCGCAGGCCGTCGGGCAGCTCGACTCCGGAGACACTCCCGCTGTTCTGGTAATCCTTCCAACCGGAGCCGGCGAGGTAGCCACGCACGACAGCCTCGACGGGGAGCATCTTCAGCTTCTTGACGACCATGGCGCGCCCGCGCGCCCCTGCAGGGATGCGGTCGGTGACGGAGACGAGGTGATTGGGAACCAGGCTTCCGGTCTTCTCGAACCAGAACGTGGAGATCGCCGTGAGCACTGCGCCCTTGTCCGGAATCGGATTCGGATGCACGGCGTCGTAGGTGGAGATCCGGTCGGATGCGACCAGCAACAGATCGTCGCCCAGGTCGTAAATCTCACGGACCTTGCCGGAAGCGATCAGGTTGAGGTCGGTGATGGCGCCCACCCGGCGATCCTAGCGTGTGGGCCTGCTACGGGGCCGGAGTCCGGGCACTCGGCGTGACGGTCTCTGTGACGGTATGTGGGATGGGTTGCGGAGCCGATCGCGGCCGCGCAAAGGGGAGGTGCATGATGTGGCCGGCCACCGCCTGAACTTCAGCCCGCAGATCGAGCATCGGGCCCGCCCACACAAGCGCGTATTCAAGCCCAAAGCGCAGGGCCTCGACCCGGCGGATCTCCAGGGGCTGCTCCGGATTCGCCCGCGCGGCCATGATCGAGATCAACGCTGGCATACCCATTGCCTGCGACAGCGCGATGACACCGGCCGTGCTGCCGATCGCGGGCGTCGGCGGGACCCGCTCGAAGCCCTGCCGCTCGAGCGTGGCGCTGACGATGCGGCTCGAGTTCGACCATGGGTCGCGCTGTACGACAGGCGTTGAGGCGAACTCCTCGATCGGGATCTCCTCGAGCAGCTCCCATGGATGACCTGGAGGAACCGCCACGACGAGCTCATCGCGCCACACGATTCGCTCCTCGAGGCCGTCCGCATAGAGCGCATAGGGATCGATGCTGGCGATTCCGAGGTCACAGCGTCCGTCTCTGACGAGCTCGCGTACGAGTTCGGAGTTGGCGGAGATCAGCTCGGCGGTGAGGCCGCGCTCACTGCCGGCCAGCTCACTCAGGACCTGAGGCAGGCGCAGTTCGGCGATCGTGGGGCTGGAGGCGATCCTGACCGGCATCGTCGGCGGCGTCTTGATCAGTGCCTGGACCGAGTCGGCGCTGCGGAGCAGCCTGCGCGCGGCGCTGTAGAGCTGGACGCCCGCCTGCGTGAGTGTCACGCCCCTGCTCGAGCGTTCAAAGAGCTCGGCGCCGGCCACGTGCTCGAGCGCGCGCAGCCGCTTTGACATCGCCGGCTGACTGACTTTCATCGCGCGCGCGGCCTCGGCGATGCTGCCGAGCGTCGCGGCGGCGCAGAAGGCACGTAACTCCCCCACCTCGAGGTCGCGTACAGGTACATGACCCCGGCTCACGAACTCCCCGGACTGCGGCGCCCCTGGCTGAGGGTCCGCAGTCACGTCCCGCCGCAGAGCCGACATAGCGGCCAGCTTATGTGACGATCCGGACTACCCAGAAACGGCAAAAACGCTTGCAAGATTTCTTGCAACGCGTTCTAAAGGAATTTGCGGGATTTGCCGATTAGGCGGAAGTAGATTTGATCGTGATGTCGAGGAGCCCCGTGGGGCGAGCTCCTCGACACCACGCCAACAACAATTAAGAACCTGTAATGCGGGCGCCCATTTGTGTCTCCTTTGAGTTCGGGGTGGTGTCGCTAAATAAAGGCTTTGCTAACTCGCCTGCAGAAGCTTGATCTGATGCCCAGAACTTCGGTAGACCTCAGCTGGTTATGCCCGACATAACGGCCAGTTAGGACATGCTCGACTTCCGGCCACTACGGTCCGTCGGCTATCGGCATCTTGTTGCCGCCCAATGGATCAATGAGAGCGGCACGCTGGTCGGCGAGGTCGCCCTTGCGATTCTGGTCTACAACCACACGCGGAGCCCCTGGGCTACCGCGTTGCTGTTCGTATCCCTGCGGTTCCTTCCCGCCGTAGTGGCGCCGCTGCTGACCGTTCGCGCGGAGGCGTGGCGGCCCCGAGTCGTTTTGCCGGTCATGTACATCGCCGAAGCGGCCGTTTTCGCCGTCATCGCCTCGACGACCACCCGCTTCTCCCTGCTACTCGTTCTTCTTCTCGTCGCGGTCGACGGCGTGTGCGCGATCACCACCGCGACGTTGAACCGCACGGCGATGGCGACCGGCCTGATCTCGGACGGCCTGCTTCGCGAGGGCAACGGCCTCCTAAACCTTGGCGCGACTGTCGCGACCGGGGCAGCACCCGTTGTTGCCGGGGTATTAGTCGCATCGCATGGTGCTTCAGTCGCACTGCTGCTCGATGCCGCCACGTTCGTCGCGGCAGCGCTGATCGTCGCGACGGCTCGCGGAATCCGGATCGAGAGCGATCGTGAAGCAGGCGTGGCCGGGCGCATCAAGGCCGGAGTCCTGATCGTTCGCAGCAGGCCGATGGTCCGGCGCCTGCTGATCGCGACCGCCGTCACCTATGGGCTGAGCCAAATAGCCATCCCGATCGAGGTGATATTTGCCAAGACGACTCTGCACGCCGGGGATTCCGGTTACGGCGCACTCCTCACCGCATGGGGCGCGGGCATGGTGGCTGGGGCCGCCCTGTTCACGCTGGGGGAACGACTGGAATTGATGCTCGTGCTCGGCCTCGGAATTTCTTGCATCGTTCTCGGATACGCCGGGCTGGCGCTCGCACCCAATATCGAGGTTGCTTGTGCGGCGTCGATCGTCGGGGGCATCGGCAATGGAGCCGCATGGGTCGCCGCGAAAACCGCGCTGCAAGAGCGGATTCCGCTGCGCAATCAGAGCGCGGTGTTTTCGGTGCTTGACGCACTCAACCAAGTGCTGCCCGCCCTGGGCTTTATCGCCGGCGGGGCTTTGGCCGCGATCGGATCCCCACGTACGGCATATGCAGTCTCCGCCATCAGCATTGGTCTCTTGCTCGGGTGGTTCCTGGTACGACCTATGGGTCGCGTCCACCTGGACGATGTGTCTGACGAACCCGGGATGCGAACCGCCCCGGGCGCGGCCGCACACGAAATCGGACGGAACGGCCGGGCACCCGAGATGGGCTTGCAAGAAATTGAGTTGCAGGAGATTGAGTTGCAGGAAATCAGTCGGCGCGATCGAAGCTCTCTCCCGGCTTCCAACCTCGCAAACGGATGACCGAGATCCCCAACGCACCCGAGATCGGCGCCGAACCGCGAGACGTCAATGAGACTCTGCTCCTCGTTGGGCAGCTCATTCTCATTGCCGCTGGCGTGGCGCTTGCGGTAGTGACAGCGCACTCGGCCAACTGGTGGCTTCCGGCGCTCGCGCTCCTAGTAGCGCTTTCGGCAGGAAGCGATCTGACTGCGGCATCGCTCCCGTCCGGGATCATCACGATCTCCGGGAGCTTCCTGGGGATCATGCTTGCAGCTGTGCTGCTTGGCGGCACTCCGGCAGCGATCGTCGGCCTCATGACGATCTGCATCGGTTGGCTTCGGTGGCGCGAGAAAGGCAGGGACTTCCGGCAGAACCTCGTCATTTTTGTCTGGTTTCCGCTGCTCAGTGGCCTCCTGTTCTCCTGGCTCACCGATCCGCATGGGGCTGGCTTTCTGCACTATGTCGTGCAGTCCCACCCCCTCCACGCCCACCTTCACCAGTACAAGCTCGACAAGGGTGTTACGTACTACCTCCTGGTTTTCGCGACATTCGTATTTGCCTTGGTCCTCAACTTTTCGATGGTCGCGGCATACCAGTGCCTGATGCGGCCCCAGTCGTTCTTCCGCAAGCTGACGGAGTTCAAGCCGATCATGGCGGCCGAACTATCGTCCGCGACCTTGACTCTCATGGCCGTCTACCTGACGGTCGCACTGAAGATCTGGGGATTGGTTCTCTTCGCACTCGTCCTGGTGATCTTCCAGTATCTGGTCGGAGAGCTGCTGCTGTCCCAGCGGCGCGGCGAGGAGCTTCGCGTACAAGCCAACACAGACTCGCTCACGGGATTGGCAAACCGGGCTCACTTCAACGACCGGATCGATGAGGAGATCGCGCGCATTGCCGCGACGTCGGGGACCTTCGGTGTACTCCTGATCGACCTTGATCACTTCAAGGACATCAACGACACGCTCGGTCACCAGTACGGGGACGACCTGCTGGCGGATCTGGGTCCGCGGCTGGCGAAACGGATCGGCGATGGTGGCGTGGTCGCCCGCTTCGGCGGCGACGAGTTCGCGATCCTGCCTGCCGTCAGGACGGAGAACGTGGCGGCCCTGACGGCGCTCGTTGAGGACGTGCTCGATTGCCTGCGCGAGCCCGTGAAGTTCGACGACATCACGTTGGAGGTGGACGCCAGCATCGGCGTCGCGCGCTACCCCAGTGACGGCGCCGACGCCCAGACGCTGCTGCGTCGCGCCGACATCGCGATGTACAGCGCCAAGGCTGACCGTAACGGCCACTCTTTCTATACGCACGGCCAGGACAGCCACGCGGTCAACCGCCTGAGCATGGTCGGAGACTTCCGCCGCGCGCTGGAGCGGGACGATGAGATCATCGTCCACTTCCATCCGATCGTCGACCTCGGCACCGGCCAGGTTTACGGTGCTGAGGCGCTCGTGCGCTGGCAGCATCCGGAGCTCGGCCTGTTGCAGCCGGCCGCGTTCCTGGAGATCGTCGAGCAGACCGGCCTGATCGGGGATATGACCACGCTCGTCCTGCGCAAGGCGATCGCCGAGTGCGCGGCCTGGCACGCCGCCGGACGCGAGCTGACAGTGTCGGTGAACCTGTCGGTCCGCAACCTCCACGACGACATGCTCTCCACACTTGTGGCCCAAGAGCTCGACCGCCACTGCCTCAGCCCGGATGCGCTGATACTTGAGATCACCGAGAGCATGATCCTTTCGGATTACCAGCGCGCGCTCGCGACTGTTGAGAGTCTTAGCGAGATCGGCGTGCGCTGGGCCGTGGACGACTTTGGTACCGGGCACTCGTCGTTGAAGAACCTCCGCGCGCTACCGGTCCACGAGCTCAAGGTCGACCGCTCATTCGTGACGCCGATGCTCAACGAGGAGTCAGACGGAGTCATCGTGCGCTCGACGATCGAGCTCGGTCACGCGCTCGGTCTGAAGGTGGTCGCCGAGGGAGTCGAGGACGAGGTCACGCTCGCCCGGCTCGAGGAGATCGGCTGCGACCGCGCGCAGGGCCATTACTTCTCAAAGCCGATCCCGCCGATCGATTTCATGCGCTGGATCAGCCGCTACGAGAACCGCTACTCAGCGGCTGCCTGAGCAGCTCACGTGGGCCCTGCGGCGTTGTCGGGCCAGCGGGCTTAGCGGCCCTGATCGATGAGCTCGATCCGGTAGCCGTCAGGGTCGCGCACGAAGCACAGCCGCGAGCCGCCGTCGCGTACCGAATACGGCGGCTTCTCCGGCTCGATCCCCTGCCGGCTGAGGCGCGCGAGCGTGTCGTCGAGGTCGTCGACGCCGACCGCGATATGACCGTAGGCCGTGCCCATGTCATACGTACGGCCGTCGTGGTTGTACGTTAGCTCCAGGACCGCGTCCTGGTTGCCGAGTGAGAAGAAGTAGTTGGTCGCCTCCTTCTCACCGTTGCGGACGATGTCCAGGTCGCGGGCGAAGCGGAAGCCAAGAGCCTCATAGAAAGCGCGACTGCGCTGGGGGTCCGTGATGCGAACCATCGTGTGCAGGAAGGTGGCGGTCATACCGCCATGCTACGCCGCGCGGGCGGACCGGGGTTCCGGCCCACCGCGCTGGGATCAGAGGCCGCGGAAGAAGGAGCTCGGCGGAGCCGAGGCCTTGGCGTGGCTTGCATCGGGCTGGTGCGGCCGGCGGTCCGTCTTCAGCTGAGCGCGGCGCGCGCGCATCCGGGCACGACTCATACGTGCCACCGACTGAATCTCCCGGTCGGTGCGGGCGTTGTTGATCATCGAGACCAGATCCATGTCGTGCTCAGGGTCGAACAGGCTGGTATCCAGCTCGTTTCGGTCTTTCAGAAAGTTGAACATGTCCATACTTTCGGCAACCGCAGTCCATAAGTCAAAGACCTAGTTAGTACTAGAGCTATAAGTTATGCTTATACGGCTGAGATGGTGTCGAGGCGCCCGACGATCTCCGCCGCGTGGCGGACGTAGGGCGCAAAGTCGAAGATCGCATCCATATCGAGCCCTTCACCAGCCGGATCCGCGGCAAGCAGCGACCGCAGGTGCACGCGTGTGTCCAGCGCGTCCTGCGCGAGCCGCTGGACGACGCGATAAGCGTCGTCACGCGTCGCGCCTCGCTCCACCAGTGCGAGCAACAGCCTCTGGGAGAAGAGCGCGCCGTGGGTCAGGTCCAGGTTCTCACGCATGCGCGCGGCATCGACCACGAGGCCACGGATCACGCCGAGCATGCGCCGCTGCATATGGTCGAGCAGAATCGTCGCGTCCGGGCAGGACGATGCGCTCGACACTCGAGTGTGAGATGTCGCGCTCGTGCCACAGCGCGACGTCCTCCACGGCGGCCTGCGCATAGCCGCGCAGCAGCCGCGCGAGGCCCGTAATCTGCTCGGTCTTGATCGGGTTGCGCTTGTGCGGCATCGAGCTCGAGCCCTTCTGGCCCGTCGCCGAACGGTTCGCGAGCCTCGCTCAACTCGGTGCGCGCCAGGTGCCTGATCTCGGTCGCGAGGCGCTCGAGCCCTGCTCCCGCCAGGGCGATCGCCTGCACAAGCTCGGCATGACGATCACGCGGAATCACCTGCGTTGAGACCGACTCGAGCGCGAGCCCGAGTCGTTGCACCACGCGCCGCTCGAAGTCCGGCGATGTCGCCGAGTAGGTCCCGACCGCTCCGGACAACGCACCGACCGACGCCTGCGCAAAGGCGCGCTCCAGGCGCTCGACATTCCGCTGCGCCTCGAAGGCGAACCCCGCCAGCTTGATACCGAAGGTCGTGGGCTCGGCGTGGATGCCGTGCGTGCGGCCCACGGTCAGCGTGTGCACGTGTTCGCGTGCCTTCGCGGCGAGCTCGTCCACCAGCGCTCGCGAGTCGGGCAGGATCAGCTCGCCCGCCGCCCTGATCTGCAGGGCAAGACCGGTGTCGACCACGTCGGAGGAGGTCAGCCCGTAGTGGATCCAGCGCCCGGCCGCGCCAGCCGAGGCGGCGAGCACGTCGACGAAGGCGGCGGTGTCGTGATCGGTGACCCGCTCACGCTCGTTGATCGCGTCGACCGTGAAGGTTGCGGCGCGAATCGCCTCGAGGTCCGCCGGCGTCGGACCCTCCATCTCCTCAGCAAGCCGCGACCTCGACCTTCCGCAGCGCCTCGAAGCGCGCGTGGTCGGACCAGAGCTCGCCAAGCTCTTTGCGGGTGTAGCGCTCGATCATCTTCCAGCCAGTCTATTGAGGCGCTCAGGGCTCAGATCCGCCGCCCCTCATCCGCTAGCGTCTGCGCCCGATGAAGGGTTCGACCATTGGAATCGTCGGCGCGGGGCAGCTCGCGCGGATGGGCTGGCAGGCCGCGATCTCACTCGACCTGGACCTGTTGTGCCTGGGCGCCGCCGGTGACGCAGCGGCGGGAGCTGGTGCTCCCGTGCTCGAGGGCTCGGGACGCGACGCCTTAGCGCTGGCGCAGCTGGCCGCCCACAGCCAGGTGCTGACCTTCGAGCACGAGCTTGTCGACCTCGCAGCCCTCGCCGAGCTCGAAGCTGCCGGTGTGCGCATCAGGCCCTCGGCGACCGTGCTGGCCCTGGCTGTCGACAAGCTTCACCAGCGCGAGTCGCTTTCAGCGATGGAGGGCGTACACGTGCCGGCCTATGCGCCGGTCACCAACGTCACCGAGATCGAGGTCTTTGCGGCCGAGGAAGGTTGGCCTGTGGTGCTCAAGGCCTGTAGCGGCGGGTACGACGGGCGTGGGGTCTGGATGTGTGCCGACATCGACTCCGCCGCCGCTGTGTTCCACGATGCAACCGCCGCCGGTCTCGAACTCTACGTCGAGCAGGCTATCGACCTGGCAGCGGAGCTTGCCGTGCTGGTCGCCCGCTCACCGTCGGGCGAGGTTGCCGTCTACCCGCGCGGTCGAGACCTGCCAGCTGGATGGCATGTGCCGCTGGGTCGTGATGCCGGCGCGCATTCCGCCAACCGCCATCCTGGAAGCCGAGGCGTTGGCGCGGAGCCTGGCCGAGCAGATTGGTCTCGAGGGGCTGATGGCGATCGAGCTGTTCCTGAGTCCAGGGAACCGTCTGCTTGTCAACGAACTTGCCATGCGCGCGCACAACACCGGACATCTGCACACCGAGGCGTCGACCACCTCGCAGTTCGAACAGCACCTGCGCGCGGTCCTCGATCTCCCTCTTGGTGTCACGACTCCGCTCGCAGCGGCTGCAGCGATGGTGAACGTCGTCGGACCGCAGGACGGCTCCGACCCGGCTGAGCGGCTTGACGAGGCCCTGCGCGTTCCCGGCGCGCACGTCCACCTCTACGGCAAGAGCGCGCGCCCCGGCCGCAAGCTGGGCCACGTCACGGTCTGCGCGGCCACCCCCGAGGCGGCTCTGGACCTGGCGCGCGAGGCCGCTGATAGGCTCGAGCGCCATGACTGAGCCGATCGTCGGTGTGGTGATGGGCTCTGACAGCGACCTGCCCGTGATGGGCCAGGCCTCCGAGGTGCTGGCGGAGCTCGGGATCGCCGCCGAGACGCGTGTGGTCTCCGCGCATCGGACGCCGGTTGAGATGATCGCCTACGGCCAGCAGGCGGCGGCGCGAGGACTCGCAGTGATCATCGCCGGAGCAGGCGGCGCCGCCCACCTTCCGGGGATGCTTGCGGCGGTGACGACCCTGCCCGTGATCGGCGTCCCCGTGTCGCTCAGCAAGCTCGACGGGCTCGACAGCCTGCTCTCGATCGTGCAGATGCCCAAGGGCGTGCCGGTGGCGACGGTTGCGATCGACGGGGCCCGCAACGCCGGCCTGCTGGCGGCACGCATACTTGCGCTTGGCGACCCTGGCCTGCGCGAGCGGCTGGAAAGCCTTCGCGAGGCGCAGGCGCAGGCCGCGCAGGCCGCTGACGCGCGCGTCAGCGGCGCCGGGAACGTAGATCCCGAGAATCCGCGCGGCCAGCACGGCCGCGTTGCGTGCAGCATCGACGCCGACGGTGGCAACCGGGACCCCCGCGGGCATCTGGGTGATCGCGAGCAGCGCATCGATGCCGCCGCCGATCGAGGTACTCGAGGTCAACGGGACGCCGATCACCGGCAGGTCCGTGTGGGCCGCGACCACGCCGGGCAGCGCCGCACCGAGGCTGGCGCCGGCAACGATGACGCGCAGCCCGCGCATGCGTGCGTTCCTGGCGTAGTCGGTGACGACGTCGGGGTCGTGGTGCGCCGACATCACGCGGACCTCACTGCGGATGCCACGCTCGGTCAGTTCCCTCTCGACCTTCTCCATCGTCGGTAGGTCGCTCTTTGCCGCCATCACGATGCCCACCACCGGAGCGTCGACCGGAAGCTCATCGAAGCTGGCTTCGGCGTCCGGCACAACGCCCTCGATGCCCTCCGGCTCCAGCGAGGTCATCCGCCGACCACGTGCTCGGCTATGTCGCGTGCGCAGCTGCCGGCCATCAAAATCGATCCCGTCGACGACCGCATATGCGGTGCGGCGCGCGCTCACCGTGTCGGCCCCGAGCGCCGTCACGCTGAGCACCCGTCCCCCGGCCGTCACCACGCGCCCGTCCGAGTCGAGTGCAGTTCCGGCGTGGGTGACGAACACCTCACCGGTTACCGCTTCCAGGCCGGCGATCACGTCGCCGTTGGACGAGCTCTCGGGGTAGCCGGAGCTCGCCAGCACCACGGTCACCGCACTGCGAGGGTCCCACTCGAGGGACAAGCCATCCAGGCCGTCGCCACCGGCGGCGGCCGCGGACAGCAGCTCGATCAGGTCGGTCTTCAGACGCGGCAGGATCGCCTGCGTCTCCGGATCGCCGAAGCGCGCGTTGAACTCGAGCACCTTGGGCCCGCTGTCGGTAAGCATCAGCCCGGCGTAGAGGACGCCGTGGAACGCGATCCCTCGGCGGCGAAGCTCGTCGAGCACCGGTTGGTGCACCAACGCCACGAGCCGAAGCGCCTCCTCCTCGTTTATCGCCGAGACCGGCGAGTAGGAGCCCATCCCGCCGGTGTTGGGCCCACGGTCGCCGTCGAAGATGCGCTTGTAGTCCTGCGCGGAGGCCAGCGGGAACGCGCGCTGGCCGTCGCAGATCGCAAGCAGCGAGACCTCCGCGCCGACCAGGAACTCCTCGATGATCACCCGGTCGGTGCCGAAGCGGTGCCCGACCAGCAGGTCGCTCAGCGCGTCCCGCGCCTCCTCCGCGGAGGCGGCGATGATCACGCCCTTGCCGGCAGCGAGGCCGTCGGCCTTGATCACGGCGGGGTAGCGGTCGGCGGCGGTGGACGGGCATAGATCTCGGATGGCGGCCATCCCGCCCTCGACGGTCGTGACCACCCGGTAAGCCGCGGTCGGAACTCCGGCGGACTCCATCACCGCCTTGCAGAACGCCTTTGAGCCCTCGAGCTGCGCCCCTTCCGCGTCTGGTCCGAAGCAAGCGATCCCAGCCTGCCTCAGAGCGTCCGCCAAGCCGGCCACGAGTGGCGCCTCGGGCCCAACCACGACCAGATCCACACCTTCCCGCACCGCCAACTCGACCAGGCCGCTGATGTCATCGACGGCCACAGGCAGCGTCCGCGCGACATCGCCGGTCCCGGCGTTGCCAGGCGCGCACAGCAGTTCAGGCTGCTGCGGTGAGCGCGCGAGCGCTTGCAGGATCGCGTGCTCGCGCGCCCCTGCGCCGACGACCAGAATCTTGGGACTACCCACGGGCCGGAGGGTAACGACCGACTCGGAGCGCGCGGCGGCGGCGGTACACGTCAATCAGGCGACCGACGCCACGTCATGCACTGCCGTGAACGCGATCTCACCGTCGACAGCGTCGGCTATGACGCGGTCGCCCTCGACGAAGCGGCCCTCGAGGATCGCCAGCGCGAGCGGGTCGACCAGGCGCTTCTGGATGACCCGCTTCAGAGGCCGGGCGCCGTAGGTCGGGTCGTAGCCGAGGTTGCCGAGCAGCGTCTTGGCGGTCTCGGTGAGCTCCAGCACGATGCCGCGGTCCGCCACCCTGTCGATCACCCGCTCGACCTGCAGATCGACGATCTCCGAGAGCTGCTCGCGGGTCAGCGAGTGGAACTCGACGATGTCGTCGAGGCGGTTGATGAACTCGGGCTTGAAGTAGCCCTCGGCACCCTCGCGTCCACCTGGAATGTTCGAGGTCATGATCAGCACGACGTTCTTGAAGCTGACGGTGCGGCCCTGACCGTCGGTCAGGCGGCCGTCATCCATCACCTGCAGCAGTGTGTTGAACACGTCCGGGTGCGCCTTCTCGATCTCATCGAGCAGCACGACCGCATAGGGCCGGCGCCGCACCGCTTCTGTGAGCTGGCCGCCCTCGTCGTAACCGACGTAGCCGGGAGGCGCGCCGACGAGGCGGCTGACGCTGTGGCGCTCCATGTACTCGGACATGTCGATCCGCACCATCGCGTCGGGCGAGTCGAACATGAACTCGGCGAGCGCCCGCGCGAGCTCGGTCTTGCCGACACCAGTCGGACCGAGGAACAGGAACGTTCCGATCGGCCGGTCCGGGTCCTGCAGCCCTGCGCGCGAGCGGCGCAGCGCGCTGGCAACCGCGCTGACGGCCTCATCCTGGCCGATCACGCGCTCGTGCAGCCGCGCCTCCATGCTGACGAGCTTCTCGATCTCACCCTCGAGCAGCCGCGAGACCGGGATCCTCGTCCACTTGGCGACGACCTCGGCGATGTCCTCGGCGTCGACCTCCTCTTTGAGGTAGCGATGTCCTCCAGCACTGGCTTGCTGGCCAGTGCTGTCGCTCTGCGCCTGCTCCTCGGCCTGCTCGAGGCGCTTGGTCAGGTCCGGGATCAGCCCGTACTGGAGCTCGGCGGCACGCTCGAGGTCACCGGCGCGGCGCGCCTGGTCGAGCTCGACGTTCGCCTGCTCGAGCTTCTCCTGGAAGGCCGCGACCGCGCCGATCGTCTCCTTCTCCTGCTGCCACTCGGCGTGCATCGCGGACGAGCGCTCACGCTCCTCGGCCAGCGCCTGCTCGAGCTGCTCGCGGCGGGCGGCCGTGCCGGGGTCGTCGGACTCGGGTGCCCCGAGCGACTGCAGCTCGATCTCGAGCTGCAGTGATGTGACGGTCGACCTCGTCGATCTCGGTCGGCTTCGAATCGATCTCGGTACGGATCTGCGACGCGGCCTCATCGACAAGGTCAATCGCCTTGTCGGGCAGGAAGCGGTCGGCGATGTAGCGATCGGACAGGGTCGCTGCGGCTACCAGCGCGGAGTCGGTGATCCGCACCTTGTGGTGCACCTCGTACTTGCCCTTGAGCCCGCGCAGGATCGCGATCGTGTCCTCGACGCTCGGCTCCTCGACGAACACCGGCTGGAAGCGGCGCTCGAGCGCGGCGTCCTTCTCGATGTACTTGCGGTACTCATCGAGCGTGGTCGCGCCGACGGCGCGCAGCTCTCCGCGCGCGAGCATCGGCTTCAGCAGGTTGGCGGCGTCAACCGCGCCCTCGGAGGCGCCGGCGCCGACGATCGTGTGCAACTCGTCGATGAACAGCACGACGTTGCCGCCGGCGTCCTGGACCTCCTTGAGCACCGCCTTGAGGCGATCCTCGAACTCACCGCGGTACTTGGCGCCGGCGATCAGCGCGCCGATGTCGAGCGCGACCACGCGGCGGTCCTTGAGTCCCTCGGGGACGTCACCGGAGACGATCCGCTGGGCGAGGCCCTCGGCGATGGCGGTCTTGCCGACGCCGGGCTCGCCGATCAGCACCGGGTTGTTCTTGGTGCGACGGCTGAGCACCTGGATCACGCGGCGGATCTCGTCATCGCGGCCGATCACCGGGTCGAGCTTGCCGTCCGCCGCTGCTCGGGTGAGGTCGCGGCCGTACTTCTCGAGCGCCTGGAACTTGTCCTCGGGGTTCTGGTCGGTCACCTTCTGGCCGCCGCGCACCTCGTTGACGTGCCCGCAGCAGCGGCTCGTAGCCCGCCCCGACGGAGCGCAGCACGTCGCCGGTGGTGCCCTGGGACTTCGCCAGGGCGAGTACGAGATGCTCGGTCGAGATGTACTCGTCCTTGAGCTCTCGCATCTCCTGCCTCGGCACCGCGCAGAACCTCGATCAATTCGTTGGAGGGACCTGTGGCCTCCTGGGTCGAGCCGGTAAGGCGCGGTAGCGCCTCGAGCGCAGGGCTGAGCGTCGCGCGCACGGCCGCCGGGTCGACCCCGAGCTTGCGCAGCACGGGCACGACCACACCGCCCTCCTGCTCGAGCAGGACGGCGAGCAGGTGCTCCGGCCGGGTCTGCGGATTGCGGCGCTCCGTGGCCAGCCGCTGGGCGGCCTCTAGCGCCTCTTGGGATTTGATCGTAAAGCGGTCGGCTTGCATACGTGAACCGGGCTTTCTGTCGTCGGGCGGCATCCTCGGCCGCGGCTAAATCTAAGTCTTAGTGACTTAGATTATGACACGCCGAGAAAAGCTTTGCAAGGAGAGGATTTCACGCTGGGCCCGGGCATCAGACCGAGTTTTGGCGCGGGTTTGCTAAAGCTGCCAACGCATCTGTTCGATAAGGCGCCACAATGGGTGTCGCGAAGCTGAGCAGCGACCAGCGCCTGTCGCTGATCATCGAGACGCAGCGAGAGATCTTCGCCTCGGAAGAGGGGCTGTACGCGTCCATGCAGATGATCGCCGAGCGCTCGCAGGCGATCATCGGTGCCGACGGGGCGATGGTGAACCTGCTTCACGGCGACACGCTGCACACGATCGGCGTCAGCGGCACCGCGGTCGGCGCGTTCGACGCGCGCCGTCCCGTATCCGGGTCGATCGCCCGCTTCGCGATCGCCGACGGTAAGTCGATCCTGATCTCAGGACTGCCCGAACGATCCACGCATCGACCAGACGATGCGCGCCCGGGTCGGCGACCACTCGCTGATCTGCGTGCCACTCTTCCGTGGACGCGAGGTGTTCGGCACCCTCAACGTGATGCGCCAGGAGTCGGAGGAGCCACTCGAGCGAGGAGGACCTCGAGACGCTCGAGATGATCTCGGTCGTGCTCTCATCGGTCGTCTCCCGCGCCTCCGAGGTCGAAGCCCGCGAGGCCCAGGCCGTGGCGATCAACCGCTTCCGCACGCTGTTCGATGAAGCATCGATCGGGATCCTGCGTCTTGACAAGCAGGGGATTGCGCTCGAGGTCAACCCCGAGCTCGCCTCGATGCTCTGTGCCTTGCCAGAGGAGATCTGCGATGCAGAGTTCTCGGAGTACCTGGTCGGCGCCGACCGCTGGCGGTTCGACTCGATGTTCGAGGAGATCGTGTCCGGGAAGCGCAACGCTTTCCAACTCGAGCTCTGCTGCCGCCAAGCCACCGGTGAAGAGATCTGGGTGCTGCTGCGCGCGGTACTGGAGCCCGATGTCGCGGACGCTCCGGAATGCGTCGTCGCGATGATCGAGAACATCACCGACCGCAAGCGCGCCGAGAGCGAGCTGATGCGCCAGGCCGAGATCAACGAGTACCAGGCCCTGCACGATCCGCTTACGGGCCTCCCCAACAGGATCCTGTTCACCGACCGCATTGGCCACGCGATCCAGCAGGCGCAGCGTCAGAAGGCCAAGCTCGCCGTCGCGCTGATCGACCTGGACCGCTTCAAGGAGATCAACGACTCGCTCGGCCACAGCGCCGGCGACCAGGTGCTGATCAGCGTGGGCGAGCGGATGGCGAGCGTGCTGCGCGCCTCCGACACGGTTGCGCGGCTCGGCGGCGACGAGTTCGGCCTGGTGCTCTCCGAGCTCTCCGATGCCGATGCGCTGCTGCCGGTGCTGGAACGGCTGCAGGCAGCGTTGGAGGAGCCGATCCACGTGCAGTCGCTGCCGATCGGGATCGAGGCCTCGATCGGAATCGCGATGTATCCGGACCACGGAGAGGACGCCCAGACGTTGATCCAGCGCGCTGACGTGGCGATGTACGAGGCCAAGCGCGACGGCTTCAACTACGTCTTCTACGACGACAGCGCCCACGACTACGACGTCACCAGCCTGACGCTGGTGGCGGATCTTCGACGCGCGATCTCAGAGCACGAACTGGTTCTGTACTACCAGCCCAAGGCGGCACTCGAGAGCGGCGTCGTGACCTCGGTCGAGGCGCTGATCCGATGGATCCACCCGGAGCGGGGTCTCGTCCTGCCCGACTCATTCATCCCGCTTGCGCAGGAGACGAGCCTGATCGGGCCGCTGACGCTCTACGTGATCGAGGAGGCGCTGCGCCAGTCGCGCGCCTGGCGCGAGCAGGGTCTCGAGCTGCAGGTCGCGGTCAACCTGTCGACCCGCAACCTGCTTGATCGCAGCTTCCCGGATCAGGTCGCCCAGCTCCTGAAGCGCTGGGAGGTCGACGCCGACGCGCTCGAGCTGGAGGTCACCGAGTCGTCGATGCTGGCGAACCCCACGCGCGCTAAGGCGGTGCTCGATGAGCTTTCGGCACTCGGCATCCGCCTCTCGATCGACGACTTTGGGACCGGCTACTCATCGCTCTCCTACCTGCGCCAGCTCCCAGTGGACGAGATCAAGATCGACCGCTCGTTCGTCATGGGGATGGCCGCGGAGGCCGGCGACGCGGTGATCGTGCGCTCCACCGTCGACCTCGGGCGCAACCTCGGGCTCGAGGTGGTGGCCGAGGGAGTCGAGACGATCGAGCACTGGGAGTGCCTGCGCGAGCTCGGCTGCACAATCGCTCAGGGGTACTTCCTCTCGAGGCCGGTGCCGGCTGATGAGCTGTCCGACTGGCTGCGTACGCGGACCAGCTCGGCTAGCCGCTGACCCTGAGCGTGAGCGTCGCCGTGCGGCGCTCGATGTTGCCCGCAGAGTCGACGATTGCGCCGACGACGCTCGCCATGATCTGCAGGTGCGCAGTTAGCGCGGACTTCAGCGTGGCCGCCTGAGCCGCGCTGAACACGAGCTTCAGCCGACGATGGTTGCGGTGGATCAGATGCGCAAACGCGTAGTCGGTGAACCCGTGCATCCCGGCAGCGCTCAGATGGGTGTATGCGGCGATGTCGCACGCCGCCGAGCAGCCGACCGTGGCGTAGACGCCGCCGCTCCTGACAGGCCGCGGATTCGGCGGCAGCGTCAGTGTCGCCGTGGCGAGCTGATGCTGCGCCAGCATCGCTGCCTGGGCCAGCGCATCGAGATTCACGCCGCCCCAGCCACTGGCCTCGTCGTAGCCGGCGCGGGCGGTGCAGCAGCCGAGCGACGCCCGGCTGGGCTGGATGAACGGCCCGACATCGTTGGAGCCGTTGGTGACGTCGAAAAAGACCTGCGCGCTGCTGGCGGAGTTGCGGCCCAACCTGTAGAGCAGGGGGTTGGCGAGGCCGAGCGCGACCCGACCCTGGCGGCGCAGGTACTCGTCGACCAGGGCAAAGCCGCCGGCCAGGAGCGGCGTAGCGGCACTCGTCCCCCCAAAGGAGAGCCAGCCGCGACCCTCGCAGTCGATTTCAGCGGTGCAGTAGACGGCGTAACCGGGCGAGACGTCCGCCAGCATCGCCACGTCCGGCTGGGCGCGCCAGGGACTGGCGATGACGCCGTCCTGCCAGCTCGGTCGCGAGAACAACTCGCTGACACCACCGCCGCCCGCGTTTCCGGGAACCGCGCTGCCGTCGTTCCAGACCATCTGGCTGGTGATCTGGTTCTGGGCGCCGAGGTCGAAGTTCGTGCCGCCGACCGAGGTGACCCAGGGCGAGGAGGAAGGGAAGTTCACGGCCAGGCTGGGGACCGGCGTTGACGATCCCGTCTGCGTACAGTCGGAGGAGCCCATGTCGCCGCTGGCGCCCAGGACGCTGACGCCGGCGGCGCTTGCGACCTTGAGAACCGTCTCGATCGCGCGGACCCCGGGCTGGCCGACGGTCTCGAGCGTGTTGCCCTCGCAGAGCCCGAGCGAGACCGAGATCACCTGCGGCTTGAAGCCGGGGTTCTGCAGAGGTTCGGCGAGCGCCTTCAGCACGTCCGCTGCATTAGCGCCGGTCTCGTACACGTCGATCGCCTTGAGATCCGGCGCAGCCGCCTCCAGCACCTCGAGGTCGACCGTGGCCTCACCACCTGCTGCGAGTGGAGCGGGGACGCCCACCGGGATGGCGCGAACGTTCGGCCGGTGCAGGTGAAAGCACGAGGCAAACGACGTCAGGTCGCGGGTGAGGAAGCCGTCGATCTCGACCAGAGCGACGCGCTCGCCTTGGCCGAGCAGCCCCTGCTGCTGCAGCGGCGTGTAGTGGTAGGCGTCGAGATACTCGTTCGGGGTGAAGCCGCCCTGGTCAACGCCGGCGGCGCAGCCGGTCGGCGTGGCACCGGGATCCGGCCCCTGGTAGCCCGAGGAGGACGGCAGGGCCGCGTGCGCAAGGGTCGCCGTGTCCAGCCCGACGACCCCTGTCACGAGTCCGCGCAGCGGGCGCGGCAGGACCGCGGGCGAGCTGGGCGAGAGGGAGCGGGCGGCGCGCGCGCCCGGAGCACGGTTGAGCGTGGTCCGGAACATCCGCTCGGCTGAGGCGACGCCCATCCGCGCCTCCACCAGCTGATCGGTGGCATCGACCGACACGGCGCGCGCGCCGTGCTCGCGCAGATAGGAGACGACGCGGCGTCGGGTGCCGGGGCCGGCTCCGAAGCGGTGCGCAAGCCAGGCGACCGAGGCGTAATCCCCGTAGCTCGGGGACCCGGGACGTGCTGACCCGGTCGGCGAAGCGGGTGAGTCCGCGAAGGTTGGTGGACAGCGGCAGGACCAGCTGCAGGCGCCCGTGTGCCGGCGCAGCGCCAGCGGGCGCAGCGCCGGCATGAACGCATGGGCCGCAGCCCCTGCGGGCAGCGCAAGCGCCACTGCCGCGACCACCGTCGCGCAGCGCCGCCCGGAGCTCACGAGAGGTCGGATAGCGCGGATCAGCGCGCCACCGCGGGTGTAGGGAACGATCTCCGCCCGCAGCTCACGGCGCAGTGCCTCGAGGCGCTCGACCTCGGCCTTCAGCTCGGTCGCGCGGCGCTCCAGCGCCTGCACCTTGCGTGACATTCCATCGAGCATCGTCTCCAGCTCGAATACCCGTTCCACGCCCGCGAGGTTCAAGCCCAGGTCCGCCGTCATCTCCTGGATCCGCTTGAGGCGCTCGACGTCGGCGTGCGAATACAGGCGCGTGCCCTTGGGCGAGCGCTTGGGCTCGATCAGGCCGCGCGACTCGTACATGCGCAGCGTCTGCGGATGCATGCCCGCGAGCTCGGCGGCGACAGAGATCATGAACACGCCGCTGTCGGAGGCGACCTCGACGCGCGCCGTGGCGCGGATGCGGGGCTGCGATTGTTCGGAAGCCATCAGTTCTCACCTGCCTTGCCTGCTGCTTGCCTCGGTGAAGAGGTTTGCGCGCGGGTCGCCGTTCATCACCTGCGACAGCCGGTCGACCGCCTCGCTCTGCTCGGCCGAGAGACTCGCCGGCACGTCGATCACGAAGCGGTAGCGCAGGTCACCGTTGCCCTTGCCACCCAACCGCGGCGGCCCTTCGCCGCGCAGCCGCTGCACCGTGCCGTGCTTGGTACCCGCGGCCACGCGCAGCCGCTTGGAGCCGCTCAGCGTCGGGACCTCGATGACCGCGCCGCGGATCGCCTCGGGGATCGTCAGCGGGATCTCTATCTCGAGGTTGTCGCCTTGGCGCTTGAAGATCGGGGACTCGGAAACGCGGGTGATCACGTACAGATCTCCTGGGGGGACACCGCGGACGCCGGGGTCGCCCTTGCCGGCGAGCTTGATGCGACTGCCGTCACGTACGCCGGCGGGGATATTTACGCGCAACCGCCGGACGCTTCGCTGGGCGCCGGTGCCCTCGCAGGTCGGACAGGGGTGCTCGATCACGGTGCCGGAGCCCTTGCAGTTGGAGCATGGCTGGCTGATCGAGAAGATCCCCTGGCTCTGCGCCTCGACGCCGCGGCCGTTGCATACCGGGCAGACCTTCGGCGAGGTTCCGGGGCGAGCGCCCGAGCCGTTGCAGGTCGGGCATGGCTTCGACGTCGGGACTGAGAGCGACACCTGCGTGCCGTGCACGGCCTGGTCGAAGCTCAGCGAGACCTCGGTCTCGAGGTCACTGCCGCGCGCCTGCGGCGGCCGCTGCCCGGCGCCGGCGCGGGCACGCTGCCCGGAGCTGCCCGCGGCCCCCCCGAAGAGGTTGGAGAGGATGTCTCCGAAACCACCGCTGCCGCCACCGCTGAAGCCGCCGGCGAACTGAGAGGGATCGAATCCGCCGGAGCCGGCGAACCCGGCGAAGATGCCGCCGCGGTCGTACTCCTTGCGCTTGTCGGGGTCGGAAAGGACGTCGTGCGCCTGGGAGATCTCCTTGAAGCGCTCCTCCGCCTGCTTGTCACCCGGGTTGCGGTCAGGGTGATACTTGCGCGCCAGCTTGCGGTACGCCTTCTTGATCTCCTCGTCGGTCGCGTTCTTGCCGACCCCGAGGACCTTGTAGTAGTCGGGCCGCTCTGGCATTGCGCGAATCTTCTCCTAGCCGGCCACAAGCACGCGCGCCGGCCGCAGCACGGTCTCGCCGAGGCGGTAGCCCTGCTGAAAGACCTCGGCCACGGTGCCGGGCTCGACGCCGTCGATCGGCTGCTGAGCGACGGCCTCGTGCAACTGCGGGTCGAACTGCTCGCCGGCCGGCGAGAACGGCTCGACCCCGACACGCTGTAGCGCGGAGAGCAGATCGGTGTGCACGAGCTTGATGCCCTCGGCGAGCGGTGACTGCTCCTCGGAGGCCGCCTTCAGTGCGCGGTCGAGGTTGTCGATCGCGGGCAGCAGCTCCTTGGCGAGCTTGGCGATGCCGCGATCCTGCGCGAGCGCCGCGTCGCGCGCCGCGCGCTTGCGGTAGTTCTCAAAGTCTGCCTGCGTGCGCTGGGCGATCTGCAGGTATTCGTCGGCCTTCTCGGCCTTGGCCGAGAGCTCGTCGAGATCCTGCTGAACCTGCTGCCCCGGGTCGTCGTGGTGTGGCTGCGGCTGATCTGGCTGCGGCTCGGCCGCAGCTTCGGGCTGGGGCTCGGTCGGGGCCTCAGCGTCTGACTCGCCCTTGACCGACTGCTGGGCGGCCGCGTATGCCGCGGCCGCGCCTGCGCGCTGGCGCTGATCCTGGCCAGCGAGTTGCTCCTCCGAGGAGGCGCCGGTCGGCGCCTCCTCGGGAGCGTCCTGCCGCAGACTCTGATGCGACGCCGGATGGGCGTCGTCGGGACGCTGCTGCGGATTCATCGTTACTTGCCCTCGTCAACGACTTCGGCGTCCACCACGTCCTCTTCCTCCGCCGACTCGGAAGCGCCGTTGCTGGCCGCTGCCTCGCCGTCGAAGTTGGGCGTACCGGACTGCTCCTGGGCGCGCTGGTACATCGCCTCGGAGACCTTGTGGAAGGAGGCGTTCAGCTCGTCCTTGCGGCTGTTGATCTCCGCCGGGTCCTCGCTGGTGAGAGCGTCGCGGACCGCCTTGATCGCGGCCTCGATCTCGCTGCGCGAGGAGTCGTCGACCTGCTCGCCCAGCTCCTTGAGCTGGCGCTCGGCCTGGTAGGCGGCGTGCTCGGCCTCGTTGCGTGCCTCAGCCAACTCGCGCTGACGCTTGTCGTCGTCGGCGTGCGACTCGGCGTCGTGGACCATCTTCTTGATCTCGTCGTCGGACAGGCCCGAGCCGGAGCGGATCTCGATCTTCTGCTCCTTGCTGGTGCCGAGGTCCTTGGCGGAGACGTTGAGGATGCCGTTGGCGTCGATGTCGAACGCGACCTCGATCTGCGGCACGCCGCGCGGCGCCGGCGGGATACCGGTCAGCTGGAACTTGCCGAGCGACTTGTTGTAGCTCGCCATCTCGCGCTCGCCCTGCAGGACGTGGATCTCCACGCTCGGCTGGTTGTCCTCGGCGGTCGAGAAGACCTCCGACTTGCGGGTCGGGATCGTCGTGTTGCGCTCGATCAGCTTGGTCATGACGCCGCCCTTGGTCTCGATGCCGAGCGTCAGCGGGGTCACGTCGAGCAGCAGCACGTCCTTGACGTCGCCGGCCAGCACGCCTGCCTGAATGGCGGCGCCGACGGCCACGACCTCATCGGGGTTGACGCCGCGGTGCGGCTCCTTGCCGGTGAGCTCCTTGACCTTCTCCTGCACCGCGGGCATGCGGGTCATGCCGCCGACCATCACGACGTGGTCGATCTCGCCGGCGCCCTTTTCCTTGGCGTCGTCGAGCGCCTGGCGCACCGGGGCGACCGTGCGCTCGATCAGCGCGGAGCTCAGCTCATTGAGCTTGGCGCGCGTGAGGCGCATGTCGAGGTGCTTGGGCCGCTCGCGTCGGCAGTGATGAACGGCAGGTTGATCTGCGACTCCTGCGTGGTCGAGAGCTCGATCTTGGCGCGCTCGGCCGCCTCGTAGAGGCGCTGCAACGCCATCGGGTCAGCCGCCAGGTCGATGCCCTGTGACTTCTTGAACTCCGCGACCAGCCAGTCGACGATCGCCTTGTCGAAGTTGTCGCCACCGAGGTGGTTGTCACCAGCGGTCGACTTGACCTCGAAGACGCCGTCGCCGATCTCCAGCACGGACACGTCGAAGGTGCCGCCGCCGAGGTCGAAGACGAGGATCGTCTGGTCGGTCTCCTTGTCGAGCCCGTAGGCCAGCGACGCCGCGGTCGGCTCGTTGATGATGCGCTTGACCTCGAGGCCGGCGATCGTCCCGGCGTCCTTCGTGGCCTGGCGCTGATCGTCGTTGAAGTAGGCCGGAACCGTGATCACGGCGCTGTCGACGCGTCTCGCCGAGATACGCCTCGGCATCGGCCTTCAGCTTCGCGAGGATCATCGCGCTGATCTCCGGCGGGGAGTACTGCTTGCCCTCGACGTCCACGCGCACATCGCCGCCGGGTCCGGAGACGACCTTGTAGGGGACGATTGCCTCCTCGTCGTGCACCTCGGCCTCCTTGCGGCCCATGAAGCGCTTGATCGAGAAGATCGTGTTCTGCGGGTTGGTTACGCCCTGGCGCTTGGCGACTGTGCCGACCAGGCGCTCGCCGCCCTGAGTAAATGCGACCACGGACGGGGTGGTGCGGCCGCCCTCGGCGTTCTCGATCACCGTCGGGTCGCCGCCCTCGAGCACAGCCATACAGCTGTTCGTGGTACCGAGGTCGATGCCGATTGTCTTGCCCATCGTGTTCGTTCTGCTCCTCTTAGCTCGTAAAAATCTAAGCCCGAGCGTAGCAGATTTGGAAGAGGCGCGATGGCCGCGTCAGAGGCTGGCCAGGGGCGCGTACGCCGAGGCGATCTCCGCCGCGAGCCGGCAGTTGCTGCGAACGATCTCCAGGTTCACGTCGACGCTCGCTCCCTGCGTGCGCGAGTGGATCTGGTCGAGCAGGAACGGGGTGATGTCCTTGCCCGTGACCTCGGCCTCGGCAGCTGCCGCCAGCGCATCAGCAAGCAGCCGGTCGTGGAGTTCGGGATCGAGCTGCGCGGAGCGCGGCAGCGGATTTGCGACGAGGATCCCGCCGGGCCGGCCGAGCCCGTCTGCGGCCTGCATCACCGCCGCGACCTCAGCGCCGCTGGCAACCGCGAAGTCGACCGAGATCCCGCTGTCGGCCAGGTAGAAGGCCGGGAACTGCCTGCTTCCGTACACGAGCACCGTCACGCTCATGCTCTCGAGCCGCTCGAGCGTGGCGCGGATGTCGAGGATCGACTTGACGCCGGCCGAGACGATCGTGATCGGACAGCTCGCGAGGATTCCGAGGTCGGCCGACTCGTCGTAGGTCTCGCTGGCGTTGCGGTGCACGCCGCCGATTCCGCCGGTGGCAAATAAGCGGATCCCGGCCAGCGACGCGAGCAGCGCGGTGGCGGCAACGGTCGTGCCGCCGCTCAGCCCGCGGGCGATCGCCACCGGCAGGTCGCGCGCGCTTAGCTTCAGCGCGGACCTGCTCGCGGCCAGTCGCTCGAGCTGGTCGCGCTCGATCCCGACATGCGCAACCCCGTCGATCACCGCGATAGTGGCGGGGACAGCGCCGCTCTCCTGCAGCGTGCGCTCGAAGTCGACCGCGGCCGCGATGCTCTCGGGATATGGCAGCCCGTGCGTGATGATCGTCGATTCCAGCGCGACGACGGGAACGCCGGTGGCAAGCGCGGCCGCCACCCGCTCGGAAACCGCGACACTTCCGGACGTGATCCCCTTGGACATCGCCGCCAACCGTACCCCAACGGCGCGCTCCGACCGCCCGCTGATCTGCGCGCTCGGGGACCTGAATCTCGACGTCGTCGTGATTCCCGACGCTCGGCTCGCGCGGGACGGGGACACGCCGGCGACGATTCGGCTCGCGGCAGGCGGCCAGGCAGCCAACGTGGCTGCCTGGGCGTGCGCGCTCGGCGCTCGCGGCCGGCTGGTCTGCGCACGCGGCTCCGACCAGGCGGCCGGGCTTTCGGCCGCGGAGTTGCGCGCCCGCGGAGTGGAGATCTGTGGTCCGCTGCTCGCCGGTAACGGCGGCGTCGTTGTCTCCACCCGCGAGCCCGACGGCGGCCGCACGATGGCGACCGACCATGGCGTGGCAGGGCAGCTTTCGCCCGACGCGCTCGATCCGGAATGGATCAGCACAGCGGATGTCCTGCACGTCTCCGGATACAGCCTCCTGCGGCAGCCGGCCGCAGAGGCAGCGATCGCGGCGGCACGGCTGGCGCGGCGCGTGACAGTCGATCTCGCCTCCGCTCACGACATCGAGCGCTTCGGTCGCGACCGGTTCGCGGAGCTGGTGCGCGCGCTCGGTCCCGAGCTCGTGTTCGCCAATCAGGCCGAGCGCGCTGCCGTGCCCGACCTGGAGGCGGCATGGGTGATCAAGCTCGGTCCGCGCGGCGCGATCTTCCCTGAGGGTGAATTCGCCTCCGAGAGCGCCGTCGTGGTCGATACGACGGGCGCCGGCGACGCGCTTGCCGCCGGCTACCTGGTCGGCGGTCCGCGGCTCGCGATGGCCGCGGCGGCACGCTGCGTCGCGAGCATCGGTGCGCTACCGCCTGTGGCCGGATCCGACGCTTCAGACACCGTTTGACGAAACCGTCGAACGGGGCCTAACCAATTCTTCTTGTCGAGATGCGAGCGGCTGCGTTAGCTTTCGCGGATCGCACGCGCCGCGGCACTCCATGGGGCTATACATGACCGCCGCGCGAAAAGGTACGTTCGGTGACCAAATGGTCGCCAAAGGAGGAGTTGTGAAGGTATTTGTACGTTTTTCCGCGGTTGTCGCCCTTGCGGTGGCGCTTGCGGTAGCGGTGTTCGGCGCCGCCGGCAGCTCGGCGAGGACGCCGCATAGCAGCGCGTCAAAGTTCACGCTGGGCATCGTCGCCGACACCGGCGGCCTCAACGACCATGGTTTCAACCATCTCGCTTACGAGGGATCGATCGAGGCCCACAAGATGCTGGGCGTCAAGACCCAGGTGACCCAGGCTCAGTCGAGTTCGCAGTACGTCCCGCTCCTGACCCAGGAAGCCCGCAACGGCGACAACCTCGTCGTCGCCGTCGGCTTCGATTTCATCGACGCGCTCGGGCAGGTCGCCAAGCAGTTCCCGCACACGCATTTCGCGATCATCGATACTCCGGCATCGGCGATCAAGGGTGACCCCAAGAACGTCGAGGGCCTGACGTTCCTGTCGCAGCAATCCGGCTATCTGGTCGGGTACCTCGCGGGCCTGGTCTCCAAAGCCAAGGGCTACAAGACCATCTCCAGCGTCGGTGGCCAGGACATCCCGTCGGTGACCGCCTACATCGCCGGTTACCAGCAGGGCGCCAAGGTAGCCGATCCTGGCATCACAACCCTGAACGGCTTCTCGCAGAACTTCACCGATCAGGCGGACTGCGAGACGATCGCCAACAACCAGATCAGCCAGGGCAGCAAGATCGTCTTCCAGGTAGCCGGCGGCTGCGGCCTCGGCGCCCTGCAGGCGGCCAAGCAGCACGGTGACCTCGGCATCGGCGTCGACGCCGACCAGGGTTACCTCGGCTCCTACATCCTGACCTCGGCGCTCAAGCACGTCGACGTCGCGGTCGAGCAGGCAGCCGCATCGCTGCTGCACGGCCACTTCGACGCCGGCGGCGACCTCGTCTACTCGGTCAAGAACAACGGCACCGGCTACGGCAATCTCAACTCGGTCGGCAAGCCGTACGCGAGCAAGCTCCAGAAGGTCCTCGCCGGGATCAAGAGCGGCAAGATCAAGGTCAACGGCACCTTCAAGGGGTAATCACTCCGGGCGTTAACCAGCCAGTGACTCACTGCAGGTAATGGATACACCGCCAGTCCTAGAGCTGCGGCAAATCACCAAGAAGTTCGGCCCGGTCGTCGCCAACGACCGGGTCGACTTCGACCTGCGGGCCGGCGAGGTTCACGCGCTGTTGGGTGAGAACGGCGCCGGCAAATCGACGTTGATGTCAGTCCTGTACGGGCTCTACAGCCCGACGTCGGGGGAGATCCTGGTCGACGGCAAGCCGGTCGCGATCAACTCCCCCAACGACGCGATCGACCTCGGGATCGGCATGGTGCACCAGCACTTCATGTTCATCCCGGTCATGACCGTTGCCGAGAACATCGTGCTCGGCAACGAGCCGACGAAGTCCGGCGCGTCGCGAGCGATGGGCATCCTCGATCGCCGCGCGACCCGCAAGCGCGTGCAGGAGCTGTCCGACACTTACGGGCTCGCGATCGACCCCGACGCCCGCATCGAGGACGTCAGCGTCGGCATGCAGCAGCGCGTCGAGATCCTCCGCGCCCTGTACCGCAACGCCCGCATCCTCGTGCTCGACGAGCCGACCGCCGTGCTCACCGCCCAGGAGATCACGGAGCTGATGGCCGTCCTCCGCCGCCTCAAGGCCAACGGCACCTCCATCATCTTCATCTCGCACAAGCTCGGCGAGGTGCTCGAGATCGCCGACCGCATCACCGTGCTGCGCCGCGGCAAGTCGATGGGCACCGTCCCCCGGGAGGGCGCGACCGAACAATCGCTGGCCCGCATGGTCGTCGGGCGCGATGTGATCTTCCGCGTCGACAAGGGCGCGGCCGAGCCGGGAAGCCCCATCCTCACCGTCGAGGATCTGCACGTGATCGACGACCGCGATCTCGAGGCGGTACGTGGCGCGACATTCACGGTGCGCAGTGGTGAGATCGTCGCCCTGGCCGGCGTCGACGGGAACGGACAGTCCGAGCTCGTGCAGGCCATCACCGGCATCCGCGCGCCGAGCAGCGGATTGATCGAGGTCGACGGGATCGACATCACCGGTCGCGGCGTCCGCGCGGCAAGTGCTGCCGGCGTGGCCCACATCGCCGAGGACCGGCAACGCGTCGGTCTCGTATTGCCGTTCACGCTGGCGGAGAACCTCGCGCTTCGCGGGTACCGGCGGCCACCGCTGAGCAGTCGCGGCTGGTTGAACCTGAACGCGTTCAGGTCGCTCGCAACTCGCCTGCTCCATGCCTTTGACGTGCGCGGCGGAAAGCCGGAGACGCCGGCGGCGTCGCTTTCAGGCGGCAACCAGCAAAAGCTCTGCATCGCGCGTGAGATCGACTCCGACCCCAAGCTGCTCGTGGCACACCAGCCAACGCGCGGGCTCGACGTCGGTGCGATCGAGTTCGTTCACGGCCAACTGATCGCGCAGCGCGACGCCGGCAAGGCGGTGCTGCTGGTCTCGCTCGAGTCCGAGGAGGTCAGGTCGCTGGCCGACAGGATCCTCGTCATCTACGAGGGCCGCATCGTCGCCGAGTTCCCGTCGGATGCGAGCGAGGAAGAGCTCGGGATTGCCATGACCGGCGGTACTGTGGCGACCGCATGACGATCGCAGCGAGACTCGCGCACGCAGGGCGGGCCTGTGTGATTCCGCTGACCACGGTGGTCCTCGCGTTCATCGCGGCCGGGCTCGTGATGCTGCTGACGGGCACGGACCCGCTCGCGACCTACGGCGCCGTCTTCAACGGGACCGGCCTCAACTGGTTGTTCCCGTGGGTCATAGGACACGCCCGCGTGACCGCGGCTCAGGACCTCCAGCAGACGCTGGTGGCGACGGCTCCGCTGATCCTCACCGGGCTCTCGGTCGCATTCGCCTTCCGGGTGGGGCTCTTCAACATCGGCGCTCAGGGCCAGTACACCGTCGGCGCAATCATCGTCGTGTGGGTGGCCACCTCATGGAATGGGCTGAACCCGGTGTTGCACATCGTCCTCTCGATCGTGCTCGCAGCGATCGTGGCTGGGCTCTGGGCGGCCATAGCCGGTTGGCTCAAGGCTCACGTCGGTACCCACGAGGTGATCTCCACGATCATGCTCAACTGGATCGCGATCTACGTCGCCCAGTACCTGTTCCAGGAGGGCGGCCCGCTCCAGGGCAAGCAGGCGCTCGGCAACCCGGTCTCCAACACGATCGCCAACAACATGCACCTGCCGGTGTTCTGGGGTAGCCCCTCCCTGCAGGGACTCGACGTGGGCATCTTCATCTCACTGCTGGCTGCCGTCGCGTTCTGGGCGATCATGACCCGCTCGACGCTCGGCTACGAGGTACGGGCCGTCGGTCACAACCCCGACGCCGCACGCGGCGCTGGGATCAGCGTCTCCCGGAATTATGTGCGGACGATGGCAATCTGCGGCGCGTTCGCCGGACTGGCGGCCTGTGTCGACGTGCTCGGCTGGCAGTTCAACGTATCGGGCGCCGACATCACGACCTCCCAGGTCGGCTTCCTGGGCATCGCGGTCGCGCTGCTCGGCCGCAACACCGCGATCGGCACGGTCTTCGCAGCGCTGCTGTTCGGCGCGCTCGAGACCGGGACATCGACGGGCAACCTCGCATCCACCTCGCTGAACCCCGAACTCGCGCCGCAGCTCACCTACGTGATCGAGGGACTGATCGTGCTGCTGGTCTCGACCGACCTGATTGCCATACGCCTGCTCGGACTGCCACGCAAGCTCGGTTGGGGCGGGCCGACAACGGCCGAAATCAAAGAGGAATTCCTACCGGAGGATCCGTCGATGGACGCGGCCGAGGGTCTCAGATCGGAGCCGGGGGCGCTATGACCGCCACCTCGACACCGCCGCCGGCACCGAGGGTCGAGACGCGCCCGCCCAACTTCGCCAAGCAGGTCGGCATCGGCGCCGCCGTGCTGGCGGGAATCGCATGGATCCTGACGCTGCCGCCGATCACGCTGCGGACGCCGGTGCCGTCGATCGCGCTCGGCCTGATCGCGGCGATCATCGGCGCCCTCGTCCTGCGCGAGCCGAAGCAGCGACGCCTGGGGGGCGCCACGGTCGGCGCGGGACTGATCGCGATCCCGCTCTCACTCGCGATGACCAACCAGACGGCCGCGAACGTGAACGAGGTGTTCACCTGGTCCGCGGTGATCGCGTCCGGGCTGACGTTCGCCACACCACTGATCTTCGCGGCGCTCGGCGGGATCATCTCAGAGCGCAGCGGCGTCGTGAACATCGGTCTCGAGGGCATGATGCTGATGGGCTGCTACTTCGGCATCTTCGGCGCCGACATCTGCAGCAGCTGGGTGCCTGGGCCTGGTGATCGGCATGGCCGCCGGCGCCCTCACGGGCCTGGTCCACGCCTACTTCTCGATCTCCCTGCGCGCCAACCAGGTCGTCTCCGGCACCGCCATCAACCTGCTGGCCGTTGGTCTCACCGGCTTCCTGTTCGTCTCGCACTATGGGGACAACGGCACGCCCGGGACGCTCCCGGAGGTTCCGAACATCACCATTCCCGGGATCGACCACGTCGCGTTCTTCGGCGGGGCGATCGGCACCACCAACGTGCTCACCTGGGTCGGCCTGCTGCTGGTGCCGGTCGTGTGGTGGTTCCTGTTCCGGACCCGCGGCGGCCTGCGCCTGCGCGCCATCGGTGAGCAGCCGCGGGCGGCCTCGACGGTCGGCCTCAAGGTCATCGCCACGCGCTACGCGGCGGTGATCGCATCGGGCGCCTTCGCCGCTGCCGGGGGTGTTTACCTGGCCGACGGCTTTGACGGCTCGTTCAACTTCGACATGACCGACGGGCGCGGATTCATCGCGCTCGCAGCGGTCATCTTCGGCAAGTGGAATCCGTTCGGTGCGCTCGCCGCGGCGCTGCTGTTCGGAATGTCGGCTGGGCTCGCCTACCGGCTGGAGACCTTCTCGCAGACGCTCGCCACCCTCTTCCAGGCGCTGCCCTACGTGATCACGCTGATCGCCGTCGCGGGCGTGATCGGGCGCTCGCGGCCGCCCGCGGCCTCCGGCATCCCCTACGTTAAGGAGATAGCATGTCCGTCGCCCGCCTTTCCATCACCAGCCTGACGGACACTGGTGAGCGACTTTCCGACGAGGTGGAGCTCTATCAGCGCACCTACACGACGCTGCTGAGGTCCAGCGGAGAGACGCGCCTGCGCGTGCTCGAGCCATCCCACCGGACGATGCGCTCGAGCCTGCACACGCTGGCGGACAGCGAGGAGCTCGACCTCGGCGCCTTCCTGTACGCGGTCAGCCGCCTGCCCCAGGCAATAGCTGGGGCCAGTCACGTCGTCATGGGCCAGTCGGCCGAGGCGCTGAGCGCTGCAGGCCTTGACGTCAGCCACTGGCCGGTCGCCGAGTCCCCGGCCCGCCGACGTCGCTGGTACGTCGGCCCCGACGGAACGCTCGCGGTACTGCTCGCGAGCTCATCGGACGTCGACGACCTGGTGCCGACGCTGGTCGCCTACCAGATCGAGTGGAACAAGATCCGGCTGCGCCTTGTCGGCGCCGCCGGCGAGCTCGGCGAGCATCCCGACGCGCACAGCTGCGCACAGCTGCTCGGCGGCAGCGCCGAGGACTGGCAGCGACTCAAGGAGTCGTGGGGCGCCGCCTTCGACGAGCGGCTGGCGATGATCCGCGAGCTCCACCTGTCGATCCGCATCCGGATGCTCGGCGGCAGCAACACCGGCTACGCGCGCGCGACGCGACGCTGGTGGGCTCCGATCCAGTTGGAGCTCGACGGCAATGGACGTGTCGACGCTGGCCAGCATGACAGCGGTGGCGACTGGCCAGGCGGGCCAGTAGCCCCGAAAACGACATTCCGCTCTACTTCGTCTCATCCAACACCCACAGCCTGGTCAACATCGCCACCGGCGTAGCGCGCGAACGCGAGCAGCAGCTGATCGAGTTCGTCGAGTCGCTGCCGGCCGACGACATCCTGCACGAGGAGCTGATCCGCTTCCGCGCCGGCGAGACCGAGGGCTCATGGGAGAACTTCCTCTACTTCGTGGCGCGCCAGTGGTTCGACAGCCGCGGCGAGCAGGGCGGCGCCGACCGTCGGGCCGGTGAGGCTGCACACGGGATCAAGCACCTTCGCAGCAGCACAGCGCTGCGCGTGTCGGCCCAGGTGATCCCGCTCGACGACGCTCAGCGTCGGCTCGCTGGACCCGCGACTCGGCGACGTAAACGCCGAGGCCCTGGCCGCCAGCCGGGCGCGGATCGTCAACATCGACTATCCGCTGGGCGTCGCGGCCTACAACATCCTGCGCGAGGTCGCCGTCGACAGTGCTGGGCTGCGGGGCGTCTACGTGCTCGGCAAGGCGGCAACGCTCAACGCCGACGTCGGCGACGTGCTGATCTCGAGCGTCGTGCACGATGAGCACTCGCGCTCGACCTACTGGCTCGACAACGCCTTCAGCGTCGACGACCTCGCCGCCGATCTGCGCTTCGGCACCGGCCTCGACAATCAGCGTGCGGTCACGGTCAAGTCGACCTTCCTGCAGAACCGCGCCTATCTGGACTTCTACTACCGGGAGGCGTTCACGGTCGTCGAGATGGAGGCCGGCCCGTTCCTCAACGCCGTCTACGAGCTCGCCGATCCGGATCGCTTCCCCGTGGGAGAGGCGGTCAACTTCTCAAAGCTGCCGATCGACCTGGGCATCATCCACTACGCCTCTGACACCCCGTACACGCAGGCGCGCACGCTCGGTGCGCGCGGCCTCTCCTATTACGGGATGGATTCCACCTACGCCTCGTCGCTGGCGATCCTGCGCCGGATCCTCCGGCTCGAGGGGATCCTGAATTAGGCGCCTCGCCGCCGGGGTCCTGATGCCGCGCGCCTTCGTGATCGTGATGGACGCATGCGGGGTGGGAGCGCTACCGGACGCCAAGGCCTACGGCGACGACCCAGCGTCCAACACGCTCGAGCATGTCGCCGAGCTGTCGGGAGGACTCGATCTGCCCGCCCTCAGCGCGCTGGGGCTCGGATGCATCGAGCCGTTGCGCGGCGTTCCGCCGGTCCCCGATCCAGTGCTTTACGGACGCCTGGCGCCGCTCGGCCCGGGCAAGGAATCCGTGACCGGGCACTGGGAGCTGATGGGTGTCATTCCCCGTGTTGCGCTTCCGACCTACCCCAACGGTTTCCCGGACGAGGTGGTTGCGGAGTTGGAGCACGCGACAGGTGCGCGCTTCTGTTGCAACCGCCCCTACAGCGGCACCGAGGTGCTCAAGGACTTCGGCGAGCACCATCTGCGCACCGGGGAATTGATCCTCTACACCTCGGCCGACTCGGTGATGCAGATCGCCGCGCACCACGACGTGCTCGACGAGCCTGGGCTGCACGCCCTGTGCGCCAAGGCGCGCGATGTCATGCAGGGCGACCACGCAGTCGGCCGCGTGATCGCCCGGCCATTCATGGGTTCCCCGGGCGCCTTTGTGCGCACGACCGGCCGGCACGACTACTCCCTGTCGCCGCCCGCGCGCTCGTACCTGGACGAGCTCCAGGCGGCCGGTGTCAAAGTCCACGCCGTTGGCAAGGTCAGGGACCTGTTCGCAGGGGTGGGCGTGGACGTTGCGTATCCGGGCGCGACCAATCCCGAGGCGATCGCCTCCACCACCAAGCTGGTCCGCACGCTTGAAAGCGGCTTCGTCTTTGCGAACTTCGTAGACACCGACCAGGTGTACGGACACCGACACAACGTCGCCGGCTTCGCAGACGCACTCGCCGCGATCGACGCCGCCGTGGGCGAATGGTTACCGCTGCTCGGCGACGACGACATGCTGGTCCTCACCGCCGATCACGGCGTCGACCCGACCTCCGCTCACACCGACCACACCCGTGAGTACTCCCCCCTGCTGGCGCGCTTCGCCGGCAATGAGGGCCGTCGGCACGACGGGCTGCTGGCCGACGTGGGCGCGAGCACGCTGCGCTGGCTGACCGGGCGCGACGCTCCGGCGCTGCCGGGGCGGTCGTTCATCTGAGCGCGCAGCAGCCGCTTTCCGCCGAACCGTTGGACCACCCCTCGATGCGCAGCCGTGCCGCGACGGCCCGGACCCGAGCTAACGGATCACCGCGGTCATGCGGATCGAAACGAGAACGTCGGGGAGTTCCACGCCGAGCTTTGCGACATAACGCGCCGGCGGGTCGACCGAGAACCAGCTCCCGTATGCCTCGTTCATCCCTGCGAAGTCTGCGGGGTCTGTGAGCAGCACACCCACCTCGACCACGTCATCCAGCTTGGCGCCGGCCTCTCGCAGGATCGCCTCGCAATTCTCGAGTGCCCGAAGCGTCTGCTCCTGGATGGTCAGCCCGGCCAGCTTCCCCGTGCTCACATCGATTCCGACCATGCCCGACACATATACGTGCTGGCCCGCGATGATCCCTTGGCTATACAGCGGAGAACTCGGAGCGGCAGCGGTCGTGATCAATTTACGCATGCAAACACGCTAGCCCAATCCCCGGGGCCTTGGGTTGAGCCCCGGGGGGAGGGCGTTAAGCCGCCGCGTACTGTGGCGAGAGCTGGGCCAGCCGCAGCTGGTTGCCGGACGGGTCTCGGAGGCCGCAGTCGCGGCCGTACGGCATGTCGGTCGGCGCCGACGTGAACTCGACACCGGCCTCGCTCAACCGCGTGTAGTCGCCATCGACGTCATCGGTCGTCAGGAAGACCGTCCCCGCGAAACCCTTCGCCATCAGCGAGCGGACCTGCAGAGCGGTCTCTGAGTCCATCACCGGCGGACCCGGGATCGCCATCAGCACGACGGAGAAATCGTCCTGGCCCCCTGGCCCGACGGTCAGCCAGCGAAATCCCCCGAGCTCGGCCATCGTGACATCGCTGCGGACTTCCCAACCGAGCTTGCCGACGTAGAAGTCGAGCGCCTCATTTTGGTCATGGACCCACAGCTGTGCGTTTTGTACGTGCATGCTTGTTCCTTTCAGCGGTGTGCTGCTTGGGAAGCTAGTGCGTGGCCACAGCCCGGTCTTCTCGGTTTGTGCTGTGTTGGGGACGTCCGTACTGGCGCAGGTAACACTGAGGAACGATCACCTGCGCCGCTGCCAGTGGGAAGCTCACCCGATATTCGGTCGGCGTTTTGCCGAAGTGACGCTTGAAGCTGGTGGTGAAGGACCCCAGGCCGACCAGCCCCACGTCAAGGCAGATCTCACTCACGGACCGATCGGTATTGCGCAGTAATGCTGCGGCCCGTTCGAGGCGACGTGTCATCAGATACGCCTTCGGCGACTCGCCGAATGCCCGGCTGAACTCACGGCTGAAGTGAGCGCGCGACAGGCCCGCCGCAGCCGCCATCTCATCGACGCCGATCGGCTCGGCGTAGCGCGAGTCCGCGAAATCCCGTGCGCGCAACAGATGCCTTTCGGGCGGGACCGGCGTCATACGCCGAGGCTATCGGCTCTTGATTCTCTTCTTACCGGTTTGGGCCGATGTGCCTAGCTTCCGAAACGCTGGCGAAGAAATCTCGCGGGCCAGTGATCCATGTGGCGCCACTCAGCGAATCACGCATGTCATGGTCGAGTGCCAGCACCGCCGTCGACGTCACCTCCCTGATCAGAGAGGCCGCCGCCCCGCAGCTGGGTGGCTCGACCGCAACCATGAAGGAGGATTCCCGTGCGCGAAATCACGCGTCTTGGATTCATGAAGTCCTCGGCAGCAACTGTGGCCGGGTTCACGGTGATCGGCAGCCTCACGGCGGACCGCGCCGAAGCCGCGACTGGACCGGCTGGATCGAAACCGGTCGTCGCGTATCTGAAAAACCCACGCAGTGGCGACATCACTGTGATGTCGGGACACCGTGAGGTGACCTTGCACGACGAGAAGCTCGCTGCCCGTATCGCACGGGCCATCAGCTGACGGCCCAACGGAGCAGTACATCGCTCCGCTAACAATCATCCGGAGGTTTAAGCATGTCGTCTCATCGCGAGGCACCGGCGATCAGTAAGGATCCGGTCGCAGACAACACCGATACGTACGCATTCGTATCACCCGACACTCCCGGCACGGTCACGCTCATCACGAACTACCTGCCGTTGGAGCCGCCCTTCGGCGGCCCGAACTTCTATGAGTTCGGTGACGACGTTCTGTATGACATCAATATCGACAACGACGGAGACGGTTACCCGGACGTCGTCTACACCTTCTCGTTCGAGACTCAGGTGATCAATCCGAACACGTTCCTCTACAACACGGGACCGATCGACTCGATCAGCAGCGACAACTGGAATCGTCGTCAGTTCTACAGCGTCACCCGGTCGCGCTCGCAGGCGGGCGGGCGCCGTTGGGGCGGCGGCGGCGAAGGCTGGCACTCCGAGGTAATCGCCAACGGACTGGCGTGCCCGCCCTGCAACATCGGTCCGGCCTCAACCCCGAATTACCAGACACTCGCGTCGGAGGCCATACACACGCTCGGTGGCGGGCGCAAGGTGTTCGCAGGTCAACGGCTGGAGGGCTTCTACGTCGACTTGGGAGCGATCTTCGACCTCGGCGATCTTCGGCCGTTCGAGAAGCTGCACATTGCTGGGATGGCGAACTCGGTGGGCGTGAACGCAACGAATGCATTTGGCGTCCACTCGATCGCGCTGCAGGTACCGATCAGCGACCTCACTCGCAGCGGGCGCACGCCGAAGGACCCGGCGTCAGCCGATGCAGTGATTGGTGTCTGGGGCTCAGCGAGCCGACAGCGGACGACAGTTCGCGAAGACGGTGGCAGCACAGCGGAGTTTGGGGACTGGGTTCAGATCTCGCGGCTGGGGAACCCACTGTTCAATGAGGTCATCGTCCCGATGGGCAAGAAGGACCTCTGGAATTCACTCACACCGGCGGATGACAGTGCATTCCTGGCGGACGTGCAGCATCCGGAACTGGCGGGCCTGCTTCCGGTTCTGTATCCGGGGGTGTTCCCGAATCTCGCGGCGCTGACTGCCGCTCGCGCAGACCTCGTCGCGGTTCTGCTCACCGGCCTTCCCTCCGGGGTTGTGCCCGGCTTCCAGAACTACACGGGATCGACCTATGCCGACGAGCTACGGCTGAACATGGCAATTCCGGCGACCAAGGATCCGAATCCGATCGGCCTTCTCGCCGGAGATGCGGCTGGATTCCCGAACGGCCGCCGTGTGTTCGATGACGTTGTGTCGATCGAGCTCCGAGCAATTGCGGGGCTTACCTATCCGCTGGTGATGCCGTCATACAAGCCCGACGCGGCGGCATCGGCGATCACGGATGGGCTCACCGACGCTGATACCACCTACCTACCAACCTTCCCGTATCTCGGGACGCCACAGAGCGGCTATCAGACGTCGCCGCTCGGGCTCGTTGCATAAGGGCTGCGGACAGCATGTCGCACACGCACGCAGTAGAGGCCGGGATCGGGACTCCGGCGGCAAGTGCCAGCGTTGCCCTCGACATCGGTGGCGGCCTCGGAGCGCTCGTGATCACCCCGAGCGAGCGCTTCCGGAGTCGTGAGATCGAGATCAGCCTCGTCGATCACGACACACGGCGGGTCCACACGGGCGTCCATGAGCGCGGCTCGGAAGCCGGCTCGAGGCTGACCGCAATCTTCGGCAGCCTGCCGGCCGGCCGATACCTCATCTGGGAGGACGCCGATACGGCTGGTCCAGTCGTCGAGGTTCCGGACGGAGGGGTCGCCCAGATCCAACTCAGCTGAACTGGTGTGGGAGCCCTCCGCGGATCCGAGGGCTCCCGCACAGCAGTTGGCGCCCGCAGCGGAAGCGCCAAGCACAATGGGACCTAGACCACGGAGAGACTGATGGAAGCGCTGACACATACGGCCGCGCCCCGCCGTTACCGGCTGGTGACATTCTGGGCATCGCTGGATCGCTCGCAGCGTAAGACGCTGCTGATGATGGTCGCAGTTGTCGTCGGGCTACATGTCGCAGGTTTCCTGACGCTGATCGCATTGGTCGCGCCGCACCGCTTTCGTGTTGCCGGCGCTGGAGCGTTCACGGTGGGGATCGGCGTGACGGCTTACACGCTGGGCATGCGGCACGCGTTCGACGCCGATCACATATCTGCGATCGACAACACGACCCGCAAACTGATGAGTGAGGGAAAGCGGCCGCTCAGCGTCGGGTTCTGGTTTTCGCTCGGGCATTCGACAATCGTGTTCGCGCTCGCATTGCTGCTCTCGGTCGGAATCAAGGCGATCGACGGCCCTGTCAAAAATGATCAGTCGAGCTTGCATCATGTGACCAACTGGATAGGTGCTCTCGTCTCAGGCAGCTTCCTATACGTGATCGCCGCGCTCAACCTCGTGGTGCTCCTGGGGATCATCAAGGTGTTCCGCGAAATGAAGGCGGATCGTTATGACGAAGCCGCGCTCGAGCAGCAACTCCAAAACCGCGGACTCATGAACCGCTTCCTCGGCAAGCTGACGCGCTCGGTCACCAAACCGGGCCAGATGTACCCGATAGGCGTCCTCTTCGGTCTCGGTTTTGACACGGCCACCGAGGTCGCGTTGCTCGTTCTCGCCGGTGGCGCAGCCGGTGCGGGGCTGCCCTGGTACGCGATTCTCTGCCTGCCGATCCTTTTTGCCGCCGGCATGTCACTGATGGACTCGATCGACGGCTCGTTCATGAATTTCGCCTACGGCTGGGCGTTCTCCCAGCCGGTGCGGAAGGTCTTCTACAACCTCACGATCACGGGCCTGTCGGTCGCGGTCGCACTCGTGATCGGCACGATCGAGCTCGGCGGACTAACCGCCTCGCAGCTCAACCTGTCTGGCCCCTTCTGGAACTGGTTCAAGAGCATCGATATCAACATGCTCGGGTTCGTGATCGTCGGGCTCTTCATCCTCACCTGGGTGATCGCACTCGCAACCTGGCGCCTTGGTCACGTCGAAGAGCGCTGGACGGCGCATCTCACCCCGAAGTCCTGATCCAGCATCGGGATCAGTAGTCGATCAGGCCCATGGGTTCGCCCGGCGGGCGCTTTGCTCGCTGCGGAGGGCCGTGTTGGCGTCCTGTTCGACCTTGGTGTTCAAAGCATGATTCCCGTCCCGCAAACGTAAAGGCCACGACGCTGGCGTCCGATGAGACTCTTGGTCTGATCAACCGAGTACAAGAACCTTGTCATCGATCCCCCACGCCAGTTCGGATGTGAATGCTCGCCTCGTGACGGGGCTCGAGGCGATCATCGACGCCGCAACGGGCATCCTGGCCGCTCAGTCGTTGCAGGAGACGCTTCAGGGCATGGCTGATGCGCTGTTGCCGATCGTTCCATACACGAGTCTGGCGGTCTATGAGGTCGAGTGGGCGGAGCGGATCCTGATCCCGCTGTTGGCCACGGGTCGCTACGTGCCCGAGACTCTGAGCTCCCGGCCTTCACTCGACGCTTCGATCACCGGCTCGGCGGTTCTGTGCGCTGAGGTGGTCTGCCCACCTCCTGGGGATCCCCTGCTCAGCAAGTACCAGATGCCGGGCACTCCACAGAGCGGCGACAGCGAAGCGATTCTGGTTGCTCCCCTGCTCGTCGGCGACTCGGTGGTCGGGACGCTCAACGTTTGGCGGGAGGATGATCACCCGTGGTTCTCCCCGGAGGAAGCGCTGTTGCTGCGCCGTTTTGCGTCTCTGGCTGCGATGGCGTACGCCAACTCAGGCCAGCGGGAGCAGCTGCGCGCCCAGGCCCTGACCGACGAGTTGACGGGCCTGTTCAATCGCCGTCACTTCGAACATGGTCTCTCCGGCGCGCTCCGCGACGAGAACGAGCGGGGCGGCCCGACCTCGTTGGTCTACTTCGATCTTGACGGGTTCAAGTCGATCAACGATACGTTCGGCCATGGTGCCGGAGATCAGGTGCTGCGCGATTTCGCCGAGGTGCTGCAAGCGCAGATCCGGCAGGGCGACATCGCCTGCCGGACCGGCGGCGAGGAGTTCTGTCTGGTCCTACCGCAGACAAGCCTTGCAGATGCTGAGCGGCTGGCGTGGCGCGTGGTCGGGGCGGTGCGCGACGCTCGCTTGGGCCCCCGCGGGGATCTGACGGTGTCTGCCGGCGTGGCGACCTCCCGGCGGTCGGGCGAGCACCATGAACTTCTGGTTCGCCAAGCCGACGAACACCTTCTGCGAGCCAAGCGCGAAGGCCGTGACCGGGTGGTCGTGGGCGAACCCGCACGCGCTTGAGAACGCCACGGCCGGTGATCGAGACGAAACTAGCCGATTAGAGCGAGCTGCTGCGGCTGGCGCCGGCCGCCGGGCGAGCCGCGGATGCATCCGGAGTGGTCTGCTTCTCGCGTTGGGCGCGACGGTCCGCAGCTTCCTGCTTGAGTGCCGCGAGCTTGTTCGTGAGCGACTCGGCTCGCGCGGCGCGTTGCTCCGCCGAATTGGGACGGCGGTTGATCGGTGGCGCGGGTGTCGCAATGGTTTGCTTTTCAGCCATCGCTGTCTCCTTGGGACGTTTCCTTCGTGATTTGACCGTGTTCGTAACTCACGACGGCCGTGGCCCAGAATCGGGGATCGGCATCGAGACCTCGATTGCCTCGGGCAGTTCATAAGGGGCGTCCTCAAACGCGAATAGCCGGTACCCCATCGCCGCCGAGGGCTCATTCAAGGGCTGTAGCGGCTCACCGCAGACCGGACAGGCGGCCACGTAGGCTGATGTCGCCGGAGTGAGACGTATCCGGCAGTTGGCACAGCAAGCGTGCGTCATGGCCGTTCCATTCCGTTCGAAGGCGCTTCGTCTGGAGCGACCGGCGGGCCCGATACGGCAACGCGCCGTGGGACGCGTCCGTAACTGGACGACTTCTGTGTCGCGGTGGCCATGGCCAACCGCCTTTCTGCTCTTCTGGCTGAAAACGTCGCCCGGGAAGCGAGAAGAGCAGGGGCTCTCAGAGCGCATCACTGAAGCTAGCAGAGTCCGGGCATGCCGTTTCCGGCAACCGACGGCCCCAGGGCCGCTCAGCTGTCAGCGATGAACGGCAGCGAGTCGATGGTGGAGGTGAGCTCGAAGAGGCGTTGCACCACCGGCGGTCCTGGGATGATCGATAGCTCCCAGTGGTCCCGTTGGGCGTCGGAGTGGGCCGTCAGTAGAGCGTGCAGCCCGGAGGAATCGAGGAACTCGACGCCGCGCAGGTCGATCGTGACGCGAGTGAACCCGGCGGCGAGCAGTTCTGCGAGTTGGCCCTCGAGCTGGCCTACGTTGGCTAGGTCGAGCTCGCCGTGGGGCGCGATACGCACCTGGTCGTGCCCCCGCTCAACCGCGATCGAAAACTCGCTTGCTGGTACGGATGGCTCGTCGGCGCGACTCTGGGTCTGGTCTGGATCTGTCATGTGGGGGATCCCTGAGCTCAGGGGAACCGGGCCGTGAAATCCTACTCGGGCGGCTCACCAGCCGCCCATGGTAGGCCGAACGCAGAGCCCTCGCCACGCAAGGGAGCATCTGCCCACAACTCGAACAACATCCGCACATCGGGCGGCCGGTCGCCATAGGACCGCGACCTGGTCCAAGCGAAAGGAACAAGTTCATGACCGAGGATCGAGTTGCCAGCCCCGGGCTCCAGGGACCCGAGACGATCGGGTCGGTAGACGCCCGACGCCTTCTGTTGGTCGGCGCCGGACCTGGCCTCGGGCTCGTGATCGCGCGGCGCTTCGCCACCGCGGGCTCGGTTGATGTGATCGGGGCAATCGTCGTTGCGCAGCGCGTTGCGCCGGCCATGCGAGCAGCTGGTTCGGGCACCATCATCGTCGCCGGGGGTGGGTTCGCTGATCATCAGATATCAGCCCTCGCCACCGTTTCACTGGGCAGGGCGGCGCTGCGGTCAGCCGCGACCATGCTCGGCACTGACCTGAAAGCGGATGGCATCCGAGTCACGACGCTGACGATCGAGGGCCAGATCGTTGCAGGCACCCCATTCGACCCGGACCTCATCGCCGAACGCTATTGGGAGGTCGCGCACGCTGACGACGGCTCCTGGCAGGCTGAATTCCGCTTCACCGGCGAATAACCGACGGAAGCCCGTGTACGGCCGCCGATCTCGGGGGGGCGTCTTGCGAAATTGACGGGTGTGGGCCTGTCCTGCCGATAGCAGGTTGCGTGCGGCAACTCGACATCGACCAGCCTGTAACCCTGATCCTCGACGACGTGGACGAGCCGATCGAGTGCCGGGTACTCGATGCCCATGGCTCCGTCAGCCGGCTTGAATATCACGACGCGCTGCCACCGAGAGCCGTCGGATTGCTGGTCCAAGGGTCGGCGGGGTATGCGCTGTTCGACGACTTCGGTGCTGCCGTCGGCCTTCGCGTCGCCGTCCGCGCGAGCCCGCCATATCTGGACGTTGCCGTTACAGACGGGGTCGAGGTGCCGGAGCGACGAGGGAACGAGCGCGTCAAGCTCGTCACTCGAGCGCGGATCGTCTGCCCGGGCGAGCAGGACGGTGAGCGGCCGGCCGAGTGGACCTACACGATTGACGTCAGCGAAACGGGGGCGCTGCTTCGCGATCATCCGGCGATCAACGACCACGAACGGTTCGACCTCGAGCTCATGTTTGGCAAGGACCCTCAGCCGGTCGCCGCGCAAACCCAAATCGTGAGGCGCGCGCAGGATGCGGTCGGCATCAGGTTCGAATCGATCTCGGCTGAAGATGCGACCCGGCTCGGCGAGTACCTGATGGGCATCCGACATCAGCGGCGCCGGCCCGGATCTGAACACCGCGACTGAGCGCCACTCCGTTCACTGCCTGACCTCGTAGTCGAGCAGCAGGTATCCGGTCGGAGACGTGATCGTTGCAGTCAAAGTCAGTCGCATGGCTGGCGTGGCTTCGAACAGCTTTCGACCGGTGATCTGTACAGCGGGGGCGATGACGAGCCGTAGCTCGTCGACGAGGTCTGCCTTGAGCAACGCCTGGACCAGCTCGATGCTCCCATGGAGCCCGATGTCCCTGCCGGCCTGCTGCTTGAGATCCGTGACGAACTCGACGAGACCGTCGGTAACTACCGCGCTCTTCGCCCACAGCCGCTCGGGCGGCGTCGTGGTCACGACGAACTTCTGGACGTTGTTGATGAAGCTCGCGAACGGCTGAATGTCGCTGTTCGGCCAAAAGTCGGCCCATTCGTCGTAGGTACGGCGCCCCAGAAGCACCGTGTCCTGGGCGCGGATGACCCGGCCGAGATTCTCGCTCATCACGTCATCGAAGTCGGTGATGAAATCCAACGGCTCCTCCGCAACGCCATCGAGTGACAGCAGCTCATAGGCGACTACTTTGCGCACGGGGTCGGCTCCTCGCTTCGATCAGTGACGAATGTCCTGTCAGTTCTGAACCTATTAGATGGCCATCGCGCGAGTGAGGACGATTGCACGCGTCGGCAACTTCAGAGAGGATGTACATATGTCCCCCGCTTCACGGCTGCTTCTCTCATGGCTCTCAAACGCAGTCATGCTCGCGGTGGCGGACCTGGTGCTGACCAAAGTCACGGTCACCAACGCCGGCGACCTGATCCTTGCTGCGGCGTTGTTCGGAGTCCTCAACACCTTTCTCAAGCCGATCGTCCGGTTGCTGACCCTGCCGCTGGCGGTGGTGACGCTCGGGGTCGCCTGGTTCTTCGTGTCGATGTTGATGCTCTGGCTCACACAGGCGATCGTCAGCGGATTCAACATCCACGGGTTCTGGACGCTCGTCTGGGCGACGATCATCGTGTGGGCGGTCGATCTGATCCTCGACATCCTGCTCGGGGCGCGAGCGCGGACCCAGGCGACCCACTAACCGAACGCCGACGGACGTTCCCCTGAGGCGGTTACACGCCGAGGCGGCGCCGGTCTCGCTCGTCTGCAGGCTCGATCAGATCATGGGCCAAGGGCAGGGCGGGGTCGAGATACCCGATCGCACGCGTGAGCATCGGCCCCAGATCCTGGCGGGCTTTTGGATCGTAGATCGGGCTGGAGCATCCGTCGGTCAGCAGTGAGTATGCGATGGCGACTCCGCGGACGGGAACAGGTCCGCTCGCCCTCAGCGCCGAGGCTAACGCCCGGATCTCGGGCGCCGCCTGGCGGATCCGGGTGCGCTGGATCGGCACGCGGCCGGATATTCCGCGCGCAGGCGCTCCTGCGCTCAGGAGCAGGTGCTCCCAGCCGCGCGCGAGCGCATCGCGGTTCCGCGGGGCCACGAGTTGGCAGGCCCGCACACCATGTTGCGGGCTGATCTCAGGTGATCGTCCTGCGGCTAGTTCGGCGTCTAAGCGTGAACGGTTCACGCGCACCATGAGGCTGTTCGTGATCTTTTGCATTGGTCAATCATTGCGCTGGAAGACGTGGATGAGAAGTGGCATGATTGCCATAGTGCGTAACAAAGCTGCCAACGTGGCGGTCGTCGTCGGCAACGGCCTCGCCACGTTCGAATTTGGTGTCGTAAGCGAGGTGTTCGCGGTCGACCGAACCGCCGGCTACGGAGTTCCGTGGTACCGGCTGACGGTCTGCTCGGTCGGCGGCCGCTCGGTCACATGCGACAGTGGAGTGCGGATCGCGGGTCTGTCCGGGCTACAGGCACTTCAAGATGCGGACATCGTGGTCGTCTCGCCATTTGGGCCCGACGTACCGATACCGGCACCGTTGCTGCATGGATTGAGGCGCGCACACCAACGTGGATCTCGGCTTGTTTCGCTGTGCACAGGCGCGTTTGTGCTCGCCGAGGCCGGCCTTCTCGACGCGCGTCGGGCCACCACACATTGGGAGGAGTGCGAGCGGCTGGCTGCCGATTATCCGCTCGTCGAGGTCGACCCCGGCGTGCTGTATGTCGATGACGGCGATGTGCTCACCTCGGCCGGCAGCGCGGCCTGCATAGATCTGTGCCTGCACATGGTCAGAGGCGACCACGGCGCGGAGGTTGCCGCGCGGCTCGCGCGCGAACTGGTTGTGCCGCCGTTTCGCGAGGGCGGCCAGGCTCAATACATCGAGAGCCCGTTGCCCGTACTCGAGCCCAGCGATCCGTTTCTCGAAGTCCTGAGTTGGACTCAGGCGCATCTCAGCGAGCAGATCACGATCGCGGACCTCGCCCGACGGGCGGTGATGAGCAAGCGCAGCTTCGCACGCCGTTTCCTAGCCACTTTCGGCACCACCCCGTACCGCTGGATCCTGCGCCAGCGACTGCAGCTGGCTCAACGACTGCTCGAGACGACCGAGTTGACCGTTGAGGCCATCGCCGAGGCCAGCGGCTTCGCGACCGCCGCCAACCTTCGGGCACAGTTTCTCAGCGGCGTGCACACGACGCCGAGCGCGTACCGCCGAGCCTTCCGCGGCGGAGTGCAGCGCGCGCAACTCCCGGCTTGATCAGGCGGACAGCGTAGGCTGGGCGGGATGTCGATCGAGACTCCAGAGGAACTCGAAGCGCTGAGAGCCGCCGGTCGGGTGGTGGCTGAGGCGATCCGCGCGATGCGTGCGCGCACGCATCCGGGAGTCACGACGCTCGAGCTGGATCAGGTGGGAGCTCGCGTATTTGCCCGGGCCGGAGCGCGTTCCGGGCCGCAGTTGGACTACGGATTTCCCGGTACCAGCTGCATCAGCGTCAACGACGAAGCCGTGCACGGCGTACCGGGTGAGCGTGTCCTGCAGGACGGTGACCTGGTAAAGCTCGATGTGACCGCCGAGCTCGACGGCTTCTACGCCGACGCGTGCGTGTCCGTTCCCGTCGGAAAATCCAGCAGCGAGGCGAAGCGGTTGAGCGAGGCGAGCCGGCAGGCACTCGAGCAGGCGCTCAAGGTCGCCCGTGCCGGCGCCCCTATCAACGCCATCGGGCGCACCGTCGAGGCGACCGTGAGAGAGCGCGGCTATTCGGTTTGTCACGATCTCATGGGGCACGGGATCGGCCGCAGGATCCACGAGTCACCGAACGTTCCGAATTACCACCACCCGCGGTTCACCCAGCCACTGACCGCTGGGCTCGTCATCACCATCGAGCCGATCATCGCCGACGGGACGGGAGAGGTCCGCGAGGCTGGTGACGGCTGGACCTACAAGACCCGTGACGGGTCCTACGCCGCTCACACCGAGCACACGATCGTGATCACGCGCGGCGCCCCGATGGTCCTCACCGCGTAGCCATCACAAGCGGCAGCCGCTCCAGTAATTAGGATCAGCGCCCGAGCAATGACGCGCGATGACCCGACCACGCGGCCCGTATGGAGCCGCAGGCGATTCCTGGCCGGGGGCGTCGTCGGGATTGTCGGCGCTGCCGTCGCCGGCGTGGAGCTCATCGATCACGGGGTACTGCCCGGCAAGGCCACGCTGGACCAGCTCACGGGGGCATGCTCAGTATCGGGCCCGGCGCTCACATTCGCGCCCAGTGGCACATCGCTGTCGGGCACATTCCACTCCCAGGCCCGCAACCGAAGGGTCGGCTACACCGTCGCCTACCCGCCCGGCCACGCTCCTGGAAGCAAGCTGCCGCTGGTGATCTGCCCGCACGCCTTCGGCGGTAGCCACCGAAGCCCCCTCGGGGGAGTCACGCTAGCCCAGGCGCTTGCCGCCCGGCAGGGCGGCAAGCCGCTACCACCGATGGCCGCGGTGGCCGTTGATGGCGGCGGCCTGTACTGGAATCCGCACCCCGGGGATGACCCGATGGCCATGCTCGTAAATGAGGTGATTCCTCGCTTCCAGCGGCTCGGCCTCGGAAGTGCCCGCCACGGCATTGCGACCGTGGGCGTATCGATGGGCGGATACGGCGCGCTGCTCCTGGCCGAGAAGCATCCTCACCTGATCGCCGCCGTCGCCGCGATCAGCCCGGCCGTGTGGACGAACTACTCGCAGGCTCGCGCGGCTAACACCGGCGCGTTCGCCTCGGCGCAGGACTTTGCAAGCGACGACGTGATCACGCATGCGTCCGCGCTGGCCGGCATCCCCGTCCGCATCGCATCCGGGACCGACGACCCGTTCCACCCGGGCGTGGTGGCACTCGCGCAGGCCTTGCCCAAGCAGGCCGTCATCGAGTTCACGGCCGGCTGTCACGACACCGCCTTCTTCGGAAGCCAGCAGCACCAGGCGCTCGCCTTCCTCGGCGACCACCTCACCTAGCAGCAATCGCCGGCCGCCAGCGCAGCCTGACTCGTCGGGCGCTACGCCCCGACCGGGTGCCAGGCGGTCTTCAGCTCGGTCACCGCGGCGATCCGCTCGAGCGCGTCGTCGACCGCGGCGTCGTAGGAGCTCGCAGCGCCGTGATGGCGGGCGCGCTTGATCGTCTCGGCGGCGAGCTTGTCGAGCTCGGCGCCGAGCGACGGCGTCGCCGGAGGCGTCGAGGATCGCGTTCAGGTCACGGTGGCCTCCCAGCGCCATCGCGAGCTCGCCACGGCGTCCTGACAGCAGGTTGACCACGCCGCCAGGTATGTCGGAGACGCCGAGCACCTCAGCAAGGTCGAGACCGGCATGCGGCGATGACTCCGAGAGGATCGCGACCACCGTGTTCCCGGCCGCGAGCGCCGGCGCGACCTCGGCCACGAGCCCGAGCAGCGACGGCTGGTCGGGCGCGACGATTCCGACGACGCCCGTCGGCTCCGGCAGTGAGAACGACAGGAACGGCGCCGCGACCGGGTTGATTCCGCCGAGCACCGACTGCAGCTTGTCGGTCCAGCCCGCGTAGTGGACGAGCACGTCGACGGCAGCGTCGAGCTCATCCGCGGCAGACGTTCCCGCGTCAGAGCCGCCGTCGTCGAGCACCGCGATCAGCTGGTCGCGGCGCGACTCGAGCGCCTCGGCGGCGCGGTACAGGATCTGCCCGCGGTTGTACGCGGTCCGCGCCGCCCACGGCCCGGCGGCGCGTCGCGCAGCGGCGACGGCTTCGCGCACGTCCTTGCGTGAGCCGCGTGGGATGTTGACGTCGCCGACCACGTCCGAGCGCCCGGATTCGGAGCGCACGAACGCACCGCCGATCCACAGCTTGTAGGTCTTGCGGACGGGGAGCCGTGACATGGCTAGCGCACCACCCGCAGGTACGGCCGCAGCCCGGCCGGCCCGCCCTCGCGCCCGAAGCCGGACTCCTTGTAGCCGCCGAAGGCGGCCGTCGGATCGAAGTGGTTGTAGGTGTTCTGCCAGACGACGCCGGCGCGCAGCGCGCTCGCGACCTCGAACGCCTTGGCGCCCTTGTCGGTCCAGATCCCGGCGGCGAGCCCGTACTTGCGAGTTGTTCGCCTTCTCGATCGCCTCGGCCTGCGTCCGGAAGCTGAGAACCGAGACGACCGGCCCGAAGATCTCCTCGACCGCGATCCGGTGCGCGGGCGAGACGTCGGTGAACAGCGTCGGCGCGAACCAGTAGCCATGCTCGGGCAGCGAGCACGGCGACGCTGCGCCGAACCGCGCCCTCCTCCTCACCGGCCGCGACGAGCGTCTCGATCCGCTCGAGCTGCTCGGCCGAGTTGATCGCGCCGACATCGGTGTTCTTGTCGAGCGGGTCGCCGATGCGCAACCGCCCCATCCGCGCCCAGAGCTTGGCGATCACCTCGTCGAGCACGCTCTCCTGGATCAGCAGCCGGGACCCGGCGCAGCAGACGTGGCCCTGGTTGAAGAAGATCCCGTTGACGATCCCCTCGACCGCCTGATCGATCGCCGCGTCCTCGAACACGATGTTCGCCGACTTGCCACCGAGCTCGAGCGTCAGCTCCATGCCGCGCCCGGCGAGCGCCGTCTGGATATCGCGTCCGACAGCCGTCGACCCCGTGAAGGCGATCTTGTCGAGGCCGGGCGAGCGCACGAGCGCCGCGCCGACCGCGCCATCGCCAGGCAGGATCGAGACGACCCCGTCCGGCAGCTCCGCCTCCTGGCAGATCTCCGCCAGCAGCAGCGCCGTCAGCGGTGTCGTCTCGGCCGGCTTGAGGATCGCCGTGTTGCCGCAGGCGAGCGCCGGCGCGAGCTTCCAGGCCGCCATCAGCAGCGGGAAGTTCCACGGCACGATCTGCCCGACGACCCCGAGCGGCTCGACCTCGCGCGCCACGACCCCGTAGCGGAGCTTGTCGGCCCAGCCGGCGTAGTGGAAGAAATGCGCGGCCGCGAGCGGGATGTCCACGTCGCGCGATTCGCGCAGCGGCTTGCCGCCGTCGAGCGTCTCGACGACCGCCAGCTCGCGCGCGCGCTCCTGGATCAGTCGCGCGATCCGGAACAGGTACTTCCCGCGCTCGCGGGCCGGAAGCGCAGCCCAGCGGGGCTGCGCAGCGCGCGCGACCTCGATCGCCCGCTCCACGTCGCGCGGGCCCGCCCAGGCGATCTCCGCGATCGGCTCCTCGGTCGCCGGGTTGATGGTCGGCACGTAGCGTGCCTCGGCGGGCTCGCAGAAGGCTCCGCCGATGAACAGCCCGTAGCGCTCGGCGAGCCGCAGATGGTCGGTCGCCTCCGGCGCCGGCGCGTACTCCCAGACGATCGATGCGCGCTGTTCGACGGTCATTCGCGCGAGAAGTCCTCACTGCGACCGTAGCGGCCCGATTCGGTCTTGGCGTACTGCATCAGCAGGTCGTTCAGCACCGAGGAGGCGCCGATACGCAGGCGATCGGGTGTCAGCCACTCGTCGCCGAGCGTCTCCTTGACGAGCACGAGCCGATGCAGCGCCGCCTTGCTCGTCGAAACGCCGCCGGCCGCCTTGAAGCCGACGATCCGCCCGGTCCGCTCGACGTGGTCGCGGATCGCCTCGAGCATCACCAGGCAGACGCCCGGCGTCGCGCCGGCCGCAGCCTTGCCGGTCGAGGTCTTGATGAAGTCGGCGCCGGCCTCCATCGCCAGCATCGACGCGTGCCGCACGTGGTCGTAGGAGCCGAGCTCGGCCGTCTCGAGGATCACCTTCAGGTGCGCGTCGCCGCAGGCGTCCTTGACCCGCGCGATCTCCCGCATCACGCGGACGTCGTCGCCGGCGAGGAACGCCTCGCGCGAGATCACCATGTCGATCTCCTCGGCTCCGGCTGCCACCGCGTCCTCGGTGTCGCGGAGCTTGGCTTCGAGCGAGACCTGGCCGGCGGGGAACCCGGTGGCGACCGACGCGGTGCGGACGCCGGTCCCGGCGAGCGCCTCGCGCGCGACCGCCACCAGCGACGGGTACACGCAGATCGCCGCGACCGACGGGATCTCCGGCATCGTCGGCGCCGGGCAGACCGCCTTGGCGCACAGCTGGCGCACCTTGCCGGCGGTGTCGGCGCCCTCGAGCGTCGTCAGGTCGAGGACCGACACCGCAAGGCGGATCCCCTGCTGCTTGGCGGTCGTCTTGATCGAGCGGGCGCCGAGCTGGGCGGCGCGCTCCTCGATCCCGACACGGTCCACATGTGCCAGCCGGCGGCTCATCAGATCATGCGAGGCTAGCTCGACCCCGCATGCCGTTTCCAGATGGTGAGCCGCCGACGCCCTCTGTGAATACGCTCCGTGGCGATGCGTCGCGTGCTCGTCTTCTGTGGATCCAGCCCCGGCCGGCTGCCCGCCTACGTCGATGCCGCAACCGCGCTCGGCGACGAGCTCGCGGCGCGGGGACTCGGTCTCGTCTACGGCGGCGCCCAGGTCGGGATCATGGGCGCGGTGGCCGACGCCGTCCTCGCCGCCGGCGGTGAGGTGATCGGCGTGATCCCGCGCATGCTGGTCGAGAAGGAGGTCGCCCACACCGGCCTCAGCGACCTGCGCGTGGTCGAGACGATGCACGAGCGCAAGGCCCTGATGGAGTCGCTGGCCGACGGTGTGATCGCGCTTGCCCGGGCGGGTTCGGAACGCTCGAGGAGCTGTTTGAGATCGTGACCTGGGCGCAGCTCGGCATCCACTCCAAGCCGGTCGCGCTGCTCAACGTCGCCGGCTACTGGGATCAGCTGCTGGCCTTCATCGACCACATGGTCGCCGAGCGCTTCCTGCGTCCGCGAGCAGCGTGAGGCGCTGCTGGTCGGGGACTCACCGGCTGAGCTGCTTGCGCGCATGGCGCAGTATCAGCCGCGTGGTGCTCGACAAGTGGCTCGATCGCTCGCAGACCTGACCTGCCGAGCGGACCTGAGCGCGCTCAGAGCGTGCCGAACACGCGGTCGCCGGCGTCGCCCAGTCCAGGGCGGATGTAGGCGTTCTCATCGAGTCCGCGATCGACGGCGGCGGTCCAGATCCTGCACATCGGGGTGGGCGCTCGCGACCGCCTCGATGCCCTCGGGAGCCGACACCAGGCAGACGAGCTCGAGGTGCTTGGCGCCCGCGCCCTTGAGGTGCTGCAGCGCGTTCACGGCGCTGCCGCCGGTGGCGAGCATCGGGTCGAGCAGGAACACGCGCGAGTCGGCCAGTCCGGGCGGCAGCCGCGAGTAGTAGTCGACCGGCGTGTGCGCAGCCTCGTCGCGCGCCATCCCGAGGTGGCCGACGCGCGCGTCCGGCAGCAGCCGCAGGAAGCCGTCGACCATCCCCAGGCCGGCGCGCAGCACCGGCACGACCACGACCTGCTCGGAGAGCCGCGCGCCGCGGGTCGGCTCGAGCGGCGTCTCGATCTCCGATCTCGACGACCGGCAGCTCGCGCGCCGCCTCGACGGCGAGGATCGCGGAGCACTCGATACAGCGCATGGCGGAAGCTCGGCCAACGAGGTGTCGCGGTCGCGCAGGACGGTGAGCCGGTCGGCCAGGACGGGGTGCTCGACGACGGTCAGTTGCGGCGTCATGGCGCGGCGATCCTACCGGGCCGCAACCGCCGTTACGATGCCGCGGATGCCCGACGATCCACAGGAGTTGCTCGCGGCCGCGGACGCCGTCATGCGCCGCGCCCACGCGCCCTATTCGGACTTCAGGGTCGGAGCCGCGCTGCGCGGCGCCGGCGGCGCGATCCACGTCGGCGCGAACGTCGAGAACGCCTCCTACTCCCAGACCCAGTGCGCCGAGGCCTCGGCGATCGGCGCGATGATCGCCGCCGGCGAGACGCGGATCACGGCGGTCGCGATCGTCGCCGAGCGGCTCGAGCACTGCCCGCCGTGCGGCGGTTGCCGCCAGCGCCTGTCGGAGTTCGCCGACGCCGAGACCCCCGTGTATCCTCGGCCGCCCGGGCTCCGAGCCGCTGAACGACCACGCTGGGCGAGCTGCTGCCGCTGGCCTTCGAATCGGGCGCGCTCGAGTCGATGAGCGCCGGCGTTCCGCGCCGCACGTCGGCGTGATCCTCGGCTCCGGGCTCGGCGCGGTCGCCGATGCGGTGGAGGACCCGCAGGTCATCGGCTACGCGGAGCTTCCCGGGCTTCCCGCGCCCGACCGTCCAGGGCCACGCCGGCCAGGTGGTCCAGGGCCATGATCGCCGGCGTGCCCGTCGCGATCCTGCAGGGGCGCGCGCACCTCTACGAGGGCGGGCCGGTCGACGAGATCCGCACGCCGGTGCGCTGGCTGAAGGCAGCCGGAGCGGAGATCCTCGTGCAGACCAACGCCGCCGGCTCACTGCGGCCGGAGGTCGGGCCGGGCAGCCTGATGGCGATCACCGACCACATCAACCTGACCGGCACCAACGTGCTGATCGGGCCCAACGACGACAGCATCGGCCCGCGCTTCCCGGCGATGGGCAAGGCCTATGACCCAGAGCTGCTGGCCCAGCTGCGCGCCGCTGCTGCGCAGCTGGGAGTAGCGCTCGCGGAGGGCGTCTACACGGGCTGGTCCGGCCCGGCGTTCGAGACCGCCGCGGAGATCCGCGCGATCCGCATCCTCGGTGGCGACGCCGTCGGCATGTCGACCGTGCACGAGACCGTCGTCGCCCGCCACTGCGGCCTGCGCGTCGCTGCGATCTCGGCGATCACGAACCTGGCCGAGGGCATGAGCGAGGTGCCGCTCAGCCACGAGCAGACGCTCGCCGACGCCGCCCGTGCCGCCGAGGATCTGGTCAGGCTGCTCGCCGGCTTCATCCCGCGGCTCGCGCAGACCTGATGCTGATCCCGGAGCTGATCCGCAAGAAGCGCGACGGCGGCGAGCTCTCCGCCGCGGAGATCGAGGAGCTGGTCGCGGGCATCACCGACGGCAGCGTCACCGATGCGCAGGTGGGCGCGTTGGCGATGGCGATCGTCTGGCGCGGGATGAGCGGCGCCGAGCGCGTGGCGCTGACGGGCGCGATGATGCGCTCCGGGGAGGTGCTCGACTGGACGCGTGGGACGCTCGACCGACCGGTGCTCGATAAGCACTCAACCGGCGGCGTCGGTGACAAGGTCAGCCTGCTGCTGGCACCGATCGTCGCCGCCTGTGGTGGTGCGGTGCCGATGATCTCGGGACGCGGGCTCGGACACACCGGCGGCACGCTCGACAAGCTCGAGTCGATCCCCGGCTACGACGTCAAGCCGACGCCGGAGCGCTTCCGCCAGGTCGTCGCGCAGCGTGGGCTGCGCGATCATCGGCCAGACCGGCGCGCTCGCACCCGCCGACAAGCGGCTCTACGCGATCCGCGACGCGACCGGCACCGTCGAGTCGCTGTCGCTGATCGTCGCCTCGATCCTCTCCAAGAAGCTCGCCGCCGGGCTCGACGCGCTGGTGATGGACGTCAAGGCCGGCTCGGGCGCGTTCCTGCCGTCGCTGCGAGGAGACGCGCGAGCTGGCGCGCGGCGATCGTCGAGGTCGCGCGCGGCAACGGGCTTGCAGACGAGCGCGCTGCTGACCGACATGAACCAGGTGCTGGGCCGCACCGCCGGCAACGCGGTGGAGGTGCTCGAATCGATCGAGGTGCTGACCGGATCCGGGCGCGGCGCGATCCGCGCCTGGTCGAGGTGACGCTCGCGCTGAGCGCCGAGCTGCTCGTGCTGGGCGGCCTCGACGAGCGACCTGCTGCCGCGGCAAGCGCCGCAGCGGAGCGCGCGCTCTCGAGCGGCGGCCGCCGCCGAGCTGTTCGCGGCGATGGTCACCGGCCTCGGCGGGCCCGCAGACGCTGCTCGAGGCTCCGCACCGGTTCCTGCCGCAGGCGCCGATCGTCGCGTGCGGTCGAGCCGGTCGCAGGCCGGCGTCGTTGAGCGCGATCGACGTGCGCGCCGTCGGCGTCGCGATCGTGGCGCTCGGCGGCGGCCGCACGCGGGAGACCGACCCGGTGGATCACGCGGTCGGGCTGACGGAGGTGGCGGCGCTCGGTGAGGCCGTGGGCCGGCGACCGTCCGCTGGCGGTCCTGCACGCGCGCGACGAGGCGTCCTTCGAGCAGGGCGCGGCCGGCGCTCAGAGCGGCCTTCACCGGTCGGCGACGGCGCGCCGGTCGTCGGCGAGCCGGTGCTCGAAGTGATCCGCTGCGCTCAGATCTTCTCGGCGACCAGGACGAGCACCGCCGGCAAGCCCAGGTACGCGGCGGCTGTGGCCTCGGGGATGTGGCGGAACGCGCGGCGCTTGGCGCCCAGCTCGTGCTCGGTGATCGTCGGCTCGAAGCAGCCGGCGAACGCAGACCGGCGGTCAGTGAACGCGGCCAGGTAGTCCGCGTGCAGGTGCGGGTGCTCGCGCACGAACCCGCGGCTGCCATCGGATCCGGAGAACGGCGCATTCCATCCGAGCAGCGCCTGGAAAGGATGCAGCACCGAGACGATCAGCTGGCCGCCGGAGCTGAGCACGCGGCTAGCTCGCCGACCGCCACGTCCAGCGAAGGCAGGTGTGCGAGCGCCAGCCCGCAGACGACAGTCTCGAAGCTGGCGTCATCGAACGGCAGCTCGCGCAGGTCGGCGACGGCGAAGCTGGCCTCGGGCACGTTCACGCGCGCCCGTTCGAGCATCTCCGGCGTGAGGTCGATGCCGGAGACCGTGTGCCCGAGCTCGACCAGCCTGCGGGCGTGGCGTCCGGTGCCGCAGGCCGCGTCAAGCGCGCGCGCCAGGCGGGCGCGGCGCGAGCAGCTCGACCGACGACGCCGTCTCCTCGATCGCGATGATCGGATTGCCCGGGCTCGTCGTAGGAGTCCGACCAGATCGCGTAGCCGGCGGCGGCGTCGTGCTCCGGGGTCGCCTCAGCGGCGGCGAGGGCCGGATCATCGAGCACCCGGCGCAGCTCCTGCAGGCGCTCGCTCAGCGGTCGGCGTCGCTGCCGTCGTAGAGGTTGCGCAGCAGCGCCAGCCCCTCGACGCCGACGAGCAGTTCGCGCAGTGAGACGTTGCGGGTCATGGCGAGCCGAGGCTAGCGACTGCCGACGATCGAACCGGGGCGCATATGCGAAAGTGGAGCCCGATGCTTGCCAAGGCCGAACTGCACGTCCACCTCGAGGGCACCGCCCCGCCCGACCTCATCGCGCGCATCGCGAAGCGCAACGGCGTGGCGCTGCCCGACGGCATGCTCGCCGCCGACGGTCGCTTCCACTACACCGACTTCCTCCACTTCCTGCGAGACCTACGACCTGGCCGCCAGCGTGATCCGCACCGCCGAGGACTACCGCGACATCACCTACGAGTACCTCACGGGCGTGGCGCGCGACGGCGGCATCTACGTCGAGCTGACCGCCTCCCCCGACCATGCCGCGCTCGTCGGTCTGAGCGACGAGGAGCACTACGCCGGCGATCGCCGCGGGGATCGACGACGCGCGGCGCGACCACGGGATCGAGGCGCGGATCCTGGTCTCAGCGGTCAGGAACTTCGGAGCCGAGCGGGCGCTCCGGGTGGCGCGGCAGGCGGCCGAGCGACCGCATCCCTACATCGTCGGCTTCGCCCTGGCCGGCGACGAGCGCGTTCCGCCCACCGAGTTCGCGGAGGCCTTCAAGATCGCGGCCGATGCGGGCCTCGGGTGCACGGTCCACGCCGGTGAATGGCAGGGTCCCGAGAGCATCCGCCAGGCGCTGCAACTGCCGGTCAGCCGCCTCGACCATGGCGTGCGCGCGATCGAGGACCCGACGCTCGTTCACGAGATCGCCGAGCGCGGGATCACGCTCAACACCTGCCCCACCAGCAACGTCGTGCTGGGCGTCTACGAGTCGTTTGCGCAGCACCCGCTTCCGCACCTGCGGGCCGCCGGGGTGCGGGTGACCCTCGGCTCGGACGATCCGCCCTACTTCGGCGCCACGCCTGGGCGGCGAGTACGACGTCTGCAGCGAGCATTTCGGCTGGGACGACCAGCACCTGTGCGAGGTCACGGTTGCGGCGATCGAGGCGGCGTTCTGCGAGGAACCGCTGCGCAGCGAGCTGCTGGCCCGGGTCCACTCGAACTGAGCGATGCCGTCCGACGCTGCCAGAGCGCTGCCCGCTCCGCCCGACGCGATCCTGTTCGACCTCGACGGCACGATCATCGACTCGCGCGTCCCGTTCGTCGATTCGATGAACTACGCGCTCGCGGCCCAGGGACAGCGCCAGCGCAAGCCCGAGGAGCTGTGGAAGTACCTCGGGCCGCCGACGCGGGTGTCCTTCGCCGAGCTGCTCGGCGATGACGATCAGCTGATCAACGCCGCGCTGGCGAGCTACCGCGAGCACTACGCCAAGACGAGTACGGACACGACCGTCGTCTACGACGGGATCCCGGAGCTGCTGCGGACCCTGCACGGACGCGTGCCGCTCGCGGTGGCCACGTCCAAGGTTGGGACGAGCGCGGTGATGTTGCTCGAGCACCTGGGCCTCGCCGATCTGTTCGACGTGATCAGCGGCCCGGCGGCCTCGGCGATCGCCGAGCCCAAGGCTGTGACCGTGGCGTCGGCGCTGGCCGCCCTGGGCGGTCCGAAGCAGGCCGTGATGGTCGGCGACCGCCTCTACGACGTCGAGGGCGCGCGCGAGCAGGGTCTGCCGACGATCGGCGTGCTGTGGGGCGCCGGCAGCGAGCAGGAGCTGCGCGAGGCGGGCGCCGCGGCGCTCGTCGTCGTCGCCCGACGAGATCCCGCCGCTGCTCGGGCTGTAGCTGTGGACGTTCATGGACATTGTCTGACCCCTGTCTCCCCGGGCTACCCGAACAGCCCGGCGCTCGGGCACATGCGCCGCAGCGCACACACCGCCACACTCGGGCCGCTGCGAGTGGCAGGTGCGGCGGCCGTGGCGCAGCATGTTGAGATGCAGCTCCCACTCCTGCCCGCGCGGCGTCAGCGCGAGCATCGTGTCGTGCAGCTCCTCGAACGGCGCCTTCGGCCGGAACAACCCGAGCCGCGTGCCGACGCGCGAGACGTGGGTGTCGACCGGCACGTCGCGCATGCCGTAGGCGAACAGCAGCACGCAGGCGGCGGTCTTGCGGCCCACCCCAGGCAGCGAGCAGAGGTACCGCTGCGCCTCCGGCACCGAGACGCTGCGACACCCAGTCCAGCTCGAGCAGCCCCGGCTCTGGGCCGGTGTCGGTCACCGCGGCGAGAATCGCCTTGATCCGGGCCGACTTGACCTTCGAGATCCCGCCGCGCCGGATCGCCTCCTCGACCTCATCGACAGGCGCGTCGCGCACCTCCTCCCAGCTCGGGAAGCGCTCGCGCAACCCGAAGTAGGCGATGTCGCGGTTGCGATCGTTGGTCGACTGCGACAGGACCGTCAGGATCAGCTCGGCGAGACCGTCGCCGTGCGGGCGCAGGATCGGGATCCCGTAGACGAGCCGCAGCCGGTCACGGATCGCGTACACGCGCCGGCGGGCCGGCGGCTCCCAGACGACGATCGCTGCAGCGCCTAATCGCAGGCACCCCAGCGCCCGCGCGCCTGCGCCGCAACGATCATCGCCTCCTTGAGCGCGGCCGCGATCGCCGGCTCGTAGAAGCCGGTGATCTGCAGCCGCGCGACCAGCGTCGCCATCAGGGCATCGCCGGCGCCGATCGTCGAGACCACGCGCGATGACACATACGGCACGTCGAGCCGGATCTTGCCCCGCAGCATCGCTCCGTTATGGCCGTCGGTGATGACGACGTTGCGCGCGCCCGCCTTGCGAATCGCGAGCGCCGCCCGTTCGAGGTCCTCCTCGCCGGTCATCAGCCGCGCCTCATCCGCGTTGGTCCGCACCAGCAGCGCACCGGGAACGCAGGCGTTGGCGCTGGCCGCGGCGTCGGCCCTGCGAACTCCAGTGCCGCAGCCGCAGGTTCGGGTCGAAGATCACCGGGTGATCGAGCCCGAGCGCGTGCTCGCGGGCCTCCATCGTGACCTGCCGCTGCGGCCTCGCCGATGAGCGAGCCCGAGCTGATGAACAGCCCGCCGCTCTCCTGCACCGCCTGCTCGACGCCGCCCCACAGCGCGTCGACCACGGTCGCGTGCGCCTCCCCGTAGAGCCGGAAGGTCGGCTCGCCGGCGTGATCGACCGTCGTCAGCGCCAGCGGCGTGGGCATATCCTCGATCAGCTTGAAGTGGCGCAGATCGACACCCGCCCGCTCGAGCTGGCCGCGCAACCAGCCGCCCCACTCGTCGGCCCCGACGCCGCCCGCCAGGCCATGCGGGCGCCGGCGCGGGCCGCCATCAGCGCGACGTTGGCGACCGAACCGCCGAAGTGCGGCACGAACATGTCGGCCTCCTCCAGCGAGCTCACCGGCCGCTCGCAGATCATGTCCACGAGCGCCTCCCCGAGGCAGAGGACGTTGCGCGAGGCGGTTGGCATCTCGGCGTTCACAAGGCGCGCACGATATCCGCAGATACATGCACCCACGTTGGTCGCGGCCGCGCTCGCAGCCGCCTACCTGATCGTGCAGCCGACCGGCGCCGACCTTCCCGCCCAGCTCCTGCGGGCACGGCTGTTCGGCGCCGAGGGCTTCGGCATCTGGAACAACTGGTGGTACGCCGGCCAGAACGTGACCGGCTACAGCGTGCTGTTCCCGCCGCTTGCCTGGCTGCTCAGCCCGCAGCTCGTGGCGGCACTCGCGTGCGTCGGCACCGCGGCGGCGTTCGAGGCGCTGTCCCACGACGTCTATGGCGACGACGCCTGGCTGGGCGCGACCTGGCTCGCCGCCGCGACCGTCACCGAGCTGCTGAGCGGCCGGCTGACGTTCGCATTCGGTCTCTGCGGCGTCGCCCTGACGGCGCTTCTCCTGGAGCGACGGCGGCCGCGCTCGGCCGCCGTTCTTGCCTGCGTCACAGCGCTGGCGAGTCCCGTCGCAGGCCTGTTCGCAGCGCTGGCGGGGCTCGTCGGGAGGCGACCGTCGGGTGGTGGTCGCGTCGCTGTTGCCGCTGGTCGCGCTGGCGATCGCCTTTCCGCAGCCCGGCTACCAGCCGTTTGCGTTCGGCACGCTGTGGCCGCTGCTCGTGGTCGCGGTGCTTCATCCTGATCCTCCGGCCAGGGCGCGTGATCGGCACCGCGACGATCCTCTACCTGCTCGGCTGCGTCGCCGCTTACGCGATTCACACCCCGGTGGGCAGCAACGCGGCGCGTCTCGGCGAGCTGGTCGCGGGACCGGTGGTCGCGCTGCTGCTGGTGCCGCGCCGTGCGTGGCTGCTGCTGGCGCTCGCCGCCGTGCCGCTGACCTACCTCCAGGTCGACGACGCGCTCACCGACCTCGAGCACGGCTCGCAGGCCAGCACCGCCGCCTACTACCGGCCGCTGATCGGCTTCCTCGGAGCGGCAACCGGGGATCTGGCGAGTGGAGGTTCCGTTCACGCAAGGGCACTGGGAGAGCTACTGGCTGGCGCCGCGGGTGCCGCTGGCGCGCGGGTGGGAGCGGCAGAGCGACATCGCCGACAACCGCTCTTCTACGACGGCAGGCTGACCGCGGCCAGCTACGACGCCTGGCTGCACCGGCTCGCCGTGCGCTACGTGGCGGTCGCGCGACGCGCCCGCCGGACTACTCCGCGCGCGCCGAGCTGCGACTGATCCGCAGCGGGCTGCCGTACCTCCATGCGGTGGCGCGGCTGGCGCACTGGACGGTCTACGCGGTGGCTGATCCGACCGGCATTGCGAGCGGCGCCGGTCGCCTGCTGGCGATGGGCCCGAACTCATTGACCGTGGGCGTTGACGCGTCCCGGGCTGGTGCGGCTGCAGGTTCGCTGGTCGCCGTACTGGCGGCTGAGCGGGGTCCGCGGGTGCGTCGCGCCGACTGGGCAGTTCACCAGGTGCGGGCGGGCGCGAGCGGGACCGCGCAGCTGCGGATCAGCTTCGCGCTCGTCACGGATTGAGCTCACGGGCGCGCCGCTGCGATTAGCCTGCTGCGATGCGTCGAGCGCTGGCTGCACGCTGCGAGCGGACCTGCCCCACGGGCCGATCGATCTGCTGCGCCAGCTGTCGCTGTTCGCGCTCGCCTATGCGGGCTATGAGATCGTGCGCGGGCTGGCCGGCGTCACCGGCGGCAGGCCGTTCGCCAGACGCGAGCCAGGATCATCGGGTTCGAGCGCAGCGCTGCACGTGTTCATCGAGCCCAGGCATCCAGCGGTGGGTGACGGCGCACGCGCACTGGCTGCTCGAGCTGGCCGACTGGACCTACCTGAACGCGCACTTCGCGCTGTCGGTCGGGGCGCTCGCGTTCATCTACCTGCGCCGCAACGACTCCTTCTACTTCGTGCGCAACATGTTCATGGTCGCGATGCTGATCGCGCTCGTCGGCTACTGCGTGTATCCGACCGCGCCGCCGCGACTGATGCCGCAGTGGGGATTCACGGACTCGATCCAGCAGTTCACCGGCGTGAACGCCCAGCAGGGGGCCGGCAGCCTGCTGCTGAATCCCTATGCCGCCGTCCCATCCATGCACGTCTGCGTCGCGCTGATGATCGGCCTGCCGATGGCACGGCTCGTGCACAGCCGTGCCGCGCGCTGGCTGTGGCGCGTGTACCCGGCTGTTCATCGCCTTCGTCGTGGTCGTGACCGGCAACCACTACTTCACCGACGTGGTGCTCGGCGCGCTCACGGCAGCCGTGTCGGCGGTGCTCGCCAAGCAGCTGCTGGCGCGAGCACGACCGGACGTATGGGCGTTCTCCCTGGCCAGGTCCGCCACGCGACGATCGATCTAGTCTCTGCCACCGCTCTCCTGATGGCTGATACACAGCACAAACCGCAGCGCTCCAGGCCGCGTCGACGCGGCGGCGAGGCCACCGATCGCCTGACGACTCAGCAGATCTTCAGGAACCGGCTGATCGAGTCACGGCTCACGCCGAACGCGATCTCACTGACCGGTTTCGCGCTGAACCTTGCCGCTGCCGGGCTGGTGGTCGGGCCGGATGTTCTTCCTCGCCGGCGTCGCCTTCATCGTCGGCTCGATCATGGACACGCTGGACGGCCGCTACAGCCGCATGTCCGGCAAGGGCACCCAGTTCGGGGCGTTCCTGGACTCGACGCTCGACCGGCTCGAGGAGGGAATCGTGCTGACAGCGGTCGCCGCGTACTTCGCCTCCCAGCACGATCAGCTGGCGGTCGCGGCGGTGGTCGCCGCGGTGCTGTTCTCGCTGATGGTCTCCTACACCCGTGCGCGGGCGGAGGCCCTGGGCGTGCAGTGCAAGGTCGGACTTGCGACACGTCCGGTGCGCGTGGTGATCCTCTCGATCGGCCTGGTGTTCGCGCGCGGAGCTTCCCTCGGCCACTTCGAGCTTCTCGCCCCCGCCGTGTATGTGCTCGCGGTGCTCAGCCTCTTCACGGTCTGCCAGCGCATCTGGCACGTGCGCAAAGAGCTGACCGAGCTGGCCCGCGAGGCATAGGCGGTAGACGATGGCGCCGGCCGGGCGCCCACGTTCACTCGGACGCGGAGCTCGGCCACGGATACTCGAGGCGGCGAGGACGCTGTTCGCGCGCCAGGGCATCAACGCCACGAGCATCAACGAGCTCCGGGCGGCAGGCGCGGGTCTCGAAGCGAACCCTCTACCAGCAGTTCGCGTCCAAGGACGAGCTGGTACTCGCCTACCTGGATGAGAGCGAACGCACCGGCCCCACCGAGGTTCTGCTCGCGCGCGAGGAGCTGGTGCCGCGCGCGCGGCTGCTCGAGCTGTTCACGACGTTGGCCGATGCCCCGCAGCCGATCCCTCCGGACCCGTTCGTCGCAGCCGCGGTCGAGTTTCCGGACCCCGACCATCTGGTGCATCGTGCCGCCGTCGAGCACAATCGTCGGTTCGTCGCGCGAGTCTCGGACCTGGCCCGAGCAGCCGGCGCAAGGGATCCCGAACAGGTCGGCCGGCGCCTGGTCCTGCTCTACCTGGGCGCGGCCGGGCGCGTGATGCTCGGCGACGCGGCGACCGTGGTGTCGGATGCCCACGCCGTTGCCGCCGCGATCCTTCGGGATGCGATCGACTGAGGCCTCGCCGCTCGAGGGCGTTTAACCCGCGTCGGTGGTCCCATCCTGGAACCGATCGGTTTACCAAACTAGGGGCGAGCTTCCCGAGCGACGAATTTCGGTACCGATCGGTGTAACTTCGGCCGTGATCTGGTTTAGTTACTGCAGCACGGACCGGCATCCGGACCACCAGAAATCTTGGAAAGGGACATCGATATGAGCACTGAACCCACGTCCACGAACGGCGCGACACTCAGCGCCGCGCGTTACCAGCATGAGAAGGTGCGCGTGGCGATCATCGGCGTCGGTAACTGCGCGAGCTCCTTCGTGCAGGGCGTCCATTACTACAAGAACGCCGATCCCAGCCAGCAGGTCCCGGGCCTGATGCACGTCGACCTCGGCGGCTATCACGTCCGCGACATCGAGTTCTCGGCCGCGTTCGACATCGACGTCGAGAAGGTCGGCAAGGACCTCAGCGAGGCGATCTTCTCGGGTCAGAACAACACACTGAAGTTCGCCGACGAGGTCCCGCGCCTCGACGTCCCCGTGCAGCGCGGGATGACGCACGACGGCCTCGGCAAGTATCTGAAGGAGAAGATCACCAAGGCGCCCGGCCCGACGGCCGACATCGTCCAGGTTCTCAAGGACACCAAGACCGACGTGGTGGTCTCGTACCTGCCGGTCGGCTCCGAGCAGGCGACCAAGTGGTATGTCGAACAGATTCTCGAGGCCGGATGCGGGTTCGTGAACTGCATCCCCGTGTTCATTGCCAGCGAGGACTACTGGAACGACCGCTTCACCAAGGCCGGTCTGCCAATCGTCGGCGACGACATCAAGTCGCAGGTCGGCGCGACGATCGTGCACCGCACGCTGGCCCGTCTGTTCCACGACCGCGGCGTCAAGCTGCTGCGCACCAGCCAGCTGAACGTCGGCGGCAACATGGACTTCTACAACATGCTCGAGCGTGAGCGCCTGGAGTCCAAGAAGATCTCCAAGACGCAGGCCGTGACCTCGATCATGGGCCATACGCTGCCCAAGGACGACGTCTACATCGGCCCGTCCGACTACGTGCCGTGGCTCACCGACCGCAAGTGGGCCCACATCCGCCTCGAGGGCCAGGCCTTCGGTGACGTGCCGCTGCAGATGGAGACGAAGCTCGAGGTGTGGGACTCCCCCAACTCCGCCGGCATCGTCACCGACGCAGTCCGCTGCTGCAAGCTCGCCATGAACAACGGCATCGCGGGCCAGCTCGACGGCCCCAGCTCGTACCTGATGAAGTCGCCCAAGAGCCAGCGTCCCGACGACGAGGCGCGCGAGACGACCGAGGAGTTCATCGCCAAGTACTCGCGCGTGCAGGCGGCCCAAACCGATGCCTCCAAGGTGCCGGTGGCTTAAAGCTCCCGCTCAAAACGCCGATTTGGAATCTGGGGCCGCCAATCGGCTGCCCCAGATTCGTCAGCGAGGAGCGCCGTGCGGCAGGGCTGGAGCATCCGCAGGATGGTGACGGCCGTCGTGATCACGATGACGGCTTGGGCGATGCCTGCCCTGGCCGCCCCCTCGATGGCAGCCGCCGAGACCGTGCCGCTACCGAGCAACGCTGCGGGATCTCAGGCGTACGGGCTCGTCGCCAGCGCCTGCCCAAGCGCCGGGAACTGCGCCGCGGGCGGGTTCTACACCGATAGCGGCCTGACGCAGCAGGGCCTGCTGCTGTCGGAAGCCAACGGCTCGTGGAGCGCATCCGAGTTGGCCTTCAAGGGCGGCTGGGGCATTCCCGCCGCGAGCGATCCGCGTGTGACGTCGGTCGCATGTGCGGCGGTTGGGGATTGCGTGGCCGTCGGCTACTACTACAGCGGCGCCACGAACGTGCCGGAGGGGTTCCTGGTGAGCTCGGGCAACGGAACCTGGGGGCAGGCGATCGACGCCACCGGATCGTCCCCGTCATATCTGGTCTTCTCGCCCGCGTTGGCACCTGAGGTCTCATGCGTGCCCGGCGGCGACTGCTACGCGATCTTCAACGCCTTCACGGGAGGCGCACCCGAGAACCTGGTCTACGCAAACACCAACGGCACCTGGGCGGCTACCCACGTGACCGCTCCCAGCGGTGGTAGTGAGGTGGAGCTCTCATCGATCTCCTGCGCCCCCAATGGGCCCTGCGCCATCGTCGGCAATTACCAGAGCGCCGCAGGTGTCGAGGGGCTGATGGCCACTACGGGTAGCTTGTCCGTCACCACCCTGGACACCTCGTCGCTGTCGAGCGTGGCCTCCAACCCGAATGTGACGCCCGAGGCGGTCTCCTGCGCGTCGAGCGGAGACTGCACCGCCGTCGGCTATTACGAGGACGCCTCGGGGGACTACCAGGGCCTGGTGCTGAGCTCGGCAGCCGGGAGTTGGGGTCATGCTCAGGAGATCACCCTGCCCGCCAACGCCTACGCGCAGGATGCCGACCTCTTCCTGTACGACGTCTCATGTGCCTCGGCGGGCAACTGCGAGGCCGTCGGCAGCTACGACTCGAGCTCGACCGACACAATCGACGGCCTGCTCCTGGGCGAATCCGGAGGGCAATGGGGACCGGCATCCGAGGTCGGCCTCCCGGGCGCATCGAGCTCGCAGCCGGGTGTCTACACGCCCACGGTCGCATGCCCCCTGGCGGGTGGCTGCCTCGCCGCCGGCGTCTATCAGGACGCGTCGGAGAACACCCAGGGCTTCCTGAGCTCTCAGTCAACCACTGGCTGGTCACCCACGATGCTCGCCTTGCCATACGGCGCGACGGACCCATCGGACGACAGCGATCCAACCTCCCTGAGTTGTGCTTCCTCCGGCTACTGCGTGCTGGCAGGCGGCTACGACGAGGGCTCGGCGGGTGCGGCCGTACTGCTCGCGGCGCCGGGCGTCACCGGCGCGCCCACCGCCAGCGCCGGCGCCGATCATGCGAGCGTGACATGGGCCGCGCCCGCCGACGACGGCGGCCTCCCCGTCACCGCCTACCGCATAGTCGCCAACGACCTGACCAACCCCTCGCACGGAGGACAGGTCGTCAGCCTGGGCACCTCGAGCGCGGCCGTGTCGCTGCCCACGCTCACCGTCGGTGACAGCTACACATTCTCCGTCTCGGCCGTCAATCAGCTGGGCATTGGTCTGTCACAGACCTCACAGGCGGTCACCATCCTCCCCACCGCATCCCAACTGAGCAAGGCTCTCACCGGACTCCTCAGCCCTTCGGGACCCAAGGGCAGGCTGAGGGCAATCCGCGCGGCGAGCAGCTACACGTTCAGCTTCCACTCGCTGGAGGCCGGGAGAGTCACGCTCGACTGGTACAGCCGCTACGCCACCGGTCACGGACGGCACAGGAAGCTGCACCGAGCGCTGATCGCTTCTGCTAACGAAAAGACACCGGCGGGTCCCACCAAGATCACGGTGCGACTCACCGCAACCGGTAAGAGACTGTTGAAGACCGCCAAGCGGTTGCAGGTCACGAGCCAACTCACCTTTGCCGTCTCGGGCCAGACGCCGATCAAGAAGTCGCGAACCTTCACCCTGAGCTAGCTTCGCAGTGAGAGCGACACCTACACCCAGAGCCTCACGTTCTCCCCACAGCAAGGGCGTTTCTGTGCGGGTGGTTAGGAGTCAATGTAGGGTCACGATGCGCCCGCAACTGGCCGCCGCCCACCTCTATGCTGCCCGTATGAGACGCGCGCCGGCAGCCTTGCTGCTGTCAATGGTGGTCGGTGTGGCCGCCTTGGCGCCGTCCGCCTCCGCGGCCCAGATCAACCCGGCCGTCCAGCTCCAGGCACTGTCATGTGCTTCGAGTGGAAACTGCAGCGCCGTGGGCGGCTATGACGACGGGCTCGGAAACAGTCAGGCGCTGCTCGTCACCGAGTCCGCCGGCAAGTGGCGGAACGCGGTGCAGGCGCAGGCCCCCGCGGGCGCTGCGGCGGATCCGTTCAAGGTCGCCGACGGCGCGGGCCTCGCTGGGATCTCCTGTCCAGCCGCCGGTGATTGCAGTGCCGTGGGGCGCTACACGGACGCCAACCGAACTGACCATGGTGTGCTCTTCAGCGAGACACATGGCCGGTGGTTGCGCGGAGTAGGACTACAGCTGCCCGCCAACGCGATCGCCTCGCCACGGCCGAAGTCGGGTGTGATCGACGTGCTCGGCCTGGCCGCGATCTCCTGCAGCTCGGTCGGAAACTGCGTTGCCGTGGGCAACTATGAGAGCAACGCCGAAGTGTGGGACGCGATGATCGTCGTCGAGCACCAGGGACGCTGGACGCGCGCGATTGAAGCCCCGATGCCGGCCGGCGCAGCAGTCCAGGGACAGAACGCGGTGCTGCTCAGCGTCACCTGCAGCTATTCCGGGACATGCACGGCAGCCGGCGAGTACGTCGACGGGTCCGGACACCAGCAGACTCTGCTCGTCACCGGCATCGGAAACAGCTGGTCCGCTGCTCCCACGCCGACACCGCCGAGCGACGCCAACTCGGATCCCAACATCATCCCGTCGTCGGTCGCCTGCTCGGGCGACGGTGAATGCGCGGCCGTGGGCACGTACGTCAACCCGCTGCAGAACTCCCTCGGGCTGTTGCTGAACGAGTCCGGGGGCAGCTGGGAAAGCGGAACCGGCGCCACCCTGCCGGCCAACGCGGCGCCGGCCAGCACCGTCGGCGACCAGACCGTCGTGCTGGCGTCCGTGGCGTGCCCGCAGCCCGGTACCTGCACGGCTGTGGGGTGGTATTTCGACAACGACGAGAACGGGCAGGGGCTGCTCGTCACCCAGACCGGAGGCGTGTGGCAGCCAGGCGCCGAGGTGGCGTTGCCGGGCAACGCCGTGAGCGGCCTGGAGAAGCAGTCGGCTGGCCTTGACTGGATCTCCTGTGCCTCGCTCGGCAACTGCCTGGCGACCGGCGTCTACACCGACCTCGGCTACAACTCGCAGGGGTTGCTGCTGCCTGAGGTGAACGGCGTCTGGCAGACCGGGGTCGAGTCGCCGCTACCGCGCAACGCGAGCACGGTCCAGTACGCGGCTGCGGACCAGGCCGACTGCACGGACGTGGGCGACTGCACCGTGATCGGTCAGTACAACGACCACCGCGGCAACGTGCTCGGCTACATGCTCAGCGAGTCGGGCGGCAGCTGGGGCAACGCGACGGAGCTCGTGCTGCCCGCCGTCAGCAGCGCCGAGGCGCGGCTCTCACTAGCCGCGATCCTCACGCCGGCGAAGCGGACCGCGCGACTCGCACAGATCCGCCGTTCGCGCCAGTACGCGTACGAATATCAAGCGGTCGAAGCCGGCACAGCAACAACGTCCTGGTACTCGTCACAGGGCGGGAAGCGAGTCCTGGTCGCCACCGGCCAGGTGCGTGTCGGAGCACCGGGGCGCGCCAAGCTGGATATGCACCTGACCCGCGCCGGGAAGTCCCTCCTGAACGGCATCGCGCGTTTGCATATCTCGGTTGTCGCGCAATTCACGCCCCGCGTGCGCCAGGCTGCCCAGCACGCGGTCGCCAGCTTCACGCTCAGCTGAGCGCGATGCCTGCGTAGACTGCTCGGCGTGCCAGAAGAGCGGCTTGCGATCGCGCAGGTGAGCCCATTCGCCTGGGAGACCAAGACCGAGATCGGCGACTACGTGCGGCTGCTCTCGCGGGAGCTGCACGAGCGCGGTCACCGGGTGCTGATCATTGCCCCGTCCAACTCCGCCGAACTCGTGCGCGAGAGCCGCAAGGCACTGCGAGCCGGCCGTGCCGGCACGCAGTCGCTGTTCGAGCTGGCGGACGCAGAACCGCTGGTGCTCGGCGTCGGTGAGGTGCTGCCGTTCTCGCCCACGCGCCGGCGAGCGGCGTCGCTGCCAGTCGACGTTGCGCGCACGATCGAGGAGGCGCTGACAACGCTGCCGCTCGACATCGTGCATGTGCACGAGCCGTTCGCGCCGAGCGCCGCGAGCGCCGCGTTGAGGACCGCCCGAGCGCTGAGCGTCGGCACGTTCCACAACCCCACCGAGCGGGTGCTCTCGACGCAGTTCAGCCGCCAGCTCTCACAGCTGCTGTTCAGCCGCCTGGACGCGCGGATCGCATCGTATGAGGCGACGCGCACGCTGATGGAGCGCTTCTTCCCGGCTGAGTATCGCGTCATCCTGCCGGCGGCTGAACCGGTTGAGCAGGCCTCTCGAATTGATTCCCATCCACCGGCCCCCACGTCACCTCGCGAGCTCGGGGCGGATCCGCTGCACCTGGCGTTTGTCGCCGAAGAGGAGCGTGCGGCGCTGCGCACCTTCCTGCGCGCGCTCCGGCTGCTCCCGGCCGAGACGAACTGGCGCGCGACGATCTGGTCGTCGCGACCGCTCGCGACCCCGGCGGCGCTGGGTGGGCGGCTGGCGGAGCGGGTGCGGCTTCTCCGACGCCGAGGCGATGCCGGTGCAAAGCGTGCTCGCGGACGCGGATGTGGTGGTGCTGGGCTCCGACGGCGTGATGCCGACACCGGCCCTGCTCGTGCGGGCGCTGGCAAGCGGGATCGTGCCCGTGGCCAGCAGCATTCCCGTGTACGCGGAGCTGCTCGCGGATGGAGCGCGCGGCCTCCAGTATCCACCGGGCGACGCGCAGACGCTGGCGGCCAACCTCGCGCAGCTGCTCGCCGACGGGGGCGCGCTGACGCAGCTGCGAGCTCAGGCGGAGCCGCTGCGGGCGCGGTTGACGTTCAGCCGAGTGGCCGACGACCTGGAGGACGTGTACCAGCGGCTCGTCGCCCGCCGCCACGACCGCCGCCCTCACAAGCTCGCGGCGGCGCGTGTCGTCGCCGACCGCCCGCTGATCGACGTCGACCTGCATATGCACACCGACCACTCGTACGATTGCGCCACGCCGGTCGAGGTGCTGCTCGCCGAGGCCAGGGGCAAGGGCCTTGGGGCGATCGCGGTGACCGAACACAACGAGATCTCGGGCGCGCTCGAGGCGGCTGAGAAGGCCAAGGGCATCAAGGTGATCGTCGGCGAAGAGGTCAAGACGGCCTCGCAGGGAGAGGTCATCGGTCTGTTCATCAAGGAGAAGATCCCGCGTGGCATGACCCTGCAGGAGACGATCGCCGAGATCAAGCGCCAGGGTGGGCTGGTGTACGTGCCGCATCCGTTCGATCGCATGCACTCGGTGCCCGACTACAGGCACCTGATTGACGTGCTCGACGACATCGACCTGATCGAGGTCTTCAACCCCCGCGTGGCGATCTCGGAGTTCAACGAGGAGGCCGTGCGATTCGCGGCCAAGTACCGGATCATCGCCGGTGCCGGCTCCGACGCGCACGTGCCACAGGGACTCGGCTCGGTGCGGATCCGGATGCATGACTTTGATGGGCCCGAGCAGTTCCTCGAGTCGCTGCGGACCGCGGATATCATTCGCAACCCGGCCAGCCTGCTGTACGTACAGGCGCTTAAGTTCCTGCAAACCAAGGCACTTCCTCAGGGCCGGCGCGAGGCCGCGCGGGAGCGGCGGGTGCGCCGCGCGGCGCGCAAGTCCTGATGCAGAGGGCGCAAGTCCTGATGCACAGGCAAGGACAAGCGGCCGAGGCGTCCAATTCGGGAGAGGTGCCCGCTACAGACGACGAGATCCGCGAGAAGTACCTCGAGCGGGCGATACGAGAGTTGAACCATCTGGCCCGCGACCTGCAGGCCTGTGAGCAGTGCCCCCGCGGTCAGCTGATGCCGGTGCTCGGCTCGGGCCATCCGCAGGCCGACGTCTTCATGGTCAAGCACTCCGCGCGACCCTCGGAGATCGAGGAGGGCGTCGCCTTCTACGGCCGGGCCGGCAACGCGCTGATGAAGTCGCTCAAGCGCCTGAACATCGACCCGCTGGCCGTCTATGGAACCGTGTGCGTGAAGTGCCCGGTGCTCGATCCGGTGATGGCGGACCCCGAGTGCGTCGGTCGGATCGCTGAGGAGCTGACCATCGTTGCGCCCAAGGTCGTCGTCGTGATGGGCCCCGAGGCGCTCGGAGTGATCAACGACCTCGATCTGCCGCTGCGCCGCGAGCTGCGCGACGAGACGGGCGTGGTGCAGCGCTTCACGCCCTCATGTGAGGCGCTCTATGTACCGAACATCGACGAGTCGCTCGACGAGGAGTCCGCCAAGCGCGCCTTCTGGTCCGCCTTCAAGCTGCTCGGCCAGTGGTGGTCTGACCTTCCGCCTTATTGACCCCCTCGGTTTCGGGTAGGACAGTCGCAATCATGAACGAGATCCTCCCCGGCATCTGGCACTGGACCGCGCCCAACCCGAGCATCGGCGACACAATCGTCTCCTCCTACTGGCTCGACGAAGCCGGCGTGTTCATCGACCCACTGCTGCCGGAGGACTCACGGCTGGCGTTCTTCGAGGGCCGCCCGCCGCCGCAGGCCGTCGTGCTGACCAACCGCCATCACTACCGGGACAGCGGCAAGATCTGCGAACGGTTCGGCTGCCAGGTGCATGTTCCGAGTTCCGGGCTGCATCGCTTCACCGACGGCGAGCCAGTGGTCGGCTATGAGGCGGGAGACGAGCTGCCGGGTGGTCTGCGTCCCTTTGTGATCGGCTCGCTGTCACCGGATGAGGACGGGCTGCATCTTGAGTCGGCGTCGGCGATCTGGGTCGCGGACACACTCGTCCGCTCACCTGATGACCCCTCGAGCCGCATCGGCTGGGTGCCCGACTCGCTGATGGACGACCCCGAGCAGACCAAGGCGGGACTGCTGGAGGCGTTCAGCCAGGTCCTCGCGGACTATGAGTTCGAGCACCTGCTGCTGGCCCACGGGCTGCCGCTGGTCGGCAACGGCCGTAGCGAGCTCGAGCAGCTGGTCAGCCAGGGCGGCCGCACCGCGGGCGACGCGTTCTGACGTCGTCCGACTCCGCTGATCAGAGGCCGGCTAGACCGGCAGCGATGGCGTCGTGGATCAGTGCAAAGTGCTCTGCGTCCGCGCTCAGCGGCGGGGAGACGGCGACGCCGCGACCGAGGCCACGGACCAGCACGCCCTGCTGACGTGCGCCCATCACCACGCGATTGACCGCATCGGCGTGGCGTTCGAGTACAGAACCGCTGAGCTCGACTGCCGCCATCGTGCCGACCCCACCGCGCACCTCGGCCACCGCGTCGTAGTCGGCAAGCGGCTTCAGGGCGTCATGGAGTGCGCCTTCGAGCTCCTGGCCACGTGTCAGCAGTCCCTCGTGCTCGAGCAGCGCGATGTTGGCGAGCGCCGCGGCGCAGCAGGCAGCATGGCCCGCGTACGTGGCGCCGTGGCGCAGGGCCGGAGCGCCGAGCTCATCCCAGAAGGGCTCAGCCACGCGGTCGGAGATGACAACTCCTCCGAGCGGCAGATAACCGCTGGTGACACCCTTGGCGAAGGTGATCATGTCCGGTTTCAGGCCGAACCGCTCCACGCCGAACCAGGTGCCGAGCCTGCCGAAGCCGCAGATCACCGAGTCGGCCACGAACAACACTCCGGTGCGCTCGCAGACGGCAGCCAGGCCCTCCAGATAGCCGGGCAGCGGCGGGTAAACACCACCGGCGCCGATCACCGGCTCGGCGAAGACCGCTGCAACGTTCTCCGCGCCCGCCCGGGCGATCGCATCCTCGAGCGCCTCCAGAGAGTCATGCGGTACCTGAATGGTCTCGACCTGCGGTCCGAAGCCATCGCGGTTGGCCGGGATTCCGCCGAGAGCCGTTCCGAATCCGTTGGTGCCGTGATAGCCCGCGGTGCGGCTGATCAGCAGCGTTCGATCCGGCTGACCAACCGCTGACCAGTAGCGCCGCGCGACCTTAGCGGCGGTGTCGATCGACTCGCCGCCGCCCGTCGTGAAGAAGATCCGGGACGGCATCGGCGCAAGATCCGCGAGCGTGCTGGCCAGCTCGAGTGCCGGACGGTTCGCGAAGTCGCCGAAGGCCGAATACGCCTCGATCCGCTTGAACTGCTCGGCGACCGCCGCCGCGATCTCCGGCCGGCCGTGGCCGGCGTTCGCGTACCACAGGCTGGCGGTCGCATCGAGGTAACGGTTGCCCTGGGAGTCCCAGACCCATACGTCCTCCCCGCGCTCGATCACAAACTCGCTCGAGCGCACGGTCGACATGTCGGCAAACGGATGCCAGAAGCGGGTGTCGCTGATGACTGTCACGGGTGGGACCTTATAGACCCAATTACTGCCCCGGTGTCCAATGGTTCACGTCGCGATCGTCCAACCTGTTTGACTGGGCAGGTGCCGGACACGATCAGGATCGCCTGTTGCCAGACGGTGCCGGAGGTCGGCGACCCTGCTGCCAGCGCCGCGCTGGCGCGCGCGGCGCTCAGGTCTGCGGTCCAAGCGGGAGCCGATGTCGTGGTGTTGCCGGAGCTTTCGGGCAGCGGCTACGTGTTCAGGTCGCTCGAGGAGGCTCGCGCTTCCGCAGTACCCGTTGACGGCGAGCTGCTGGACTGCTGGGCGCAGGAGGCCGCGCGCGGCGACGCGGTCGTCGTCGTCGGAGGCTTCTGCGAGCGCGGCGAAGGCGGTCGCCTGTTCAACAGCGCAGCGGTCGTCGACCGCAGCGGAGTGCTCGCCGTATACCGCAAGCTGCACCTCTGGAACGACGAGTCCCTGTGGTTCACGCCCGGCAGTGAGCCCGCACCGGTGGTGGACACCGTCCACGGGAGAATCGGCGTGGGCGTCTGTTACGACATCGAGTTCCCTGAGCTCACGCGTGGGCTGGCACTCGCCGGGGCCGATCTTGTCGCACTGCCCACGAACTGGCCCCGAGAGGCTGCGCCGCCGCCGGAGGGACCGATGCTGCAGCTGATCGCACGGACGACCGCCTACCTCAACCGGGTGTTCGTCGCCGTCTGCGACCGCGGCGGCCACGAGCGCGGACTCGACTTCCAGGGCGGCAGCGTGATCGCCGCGCCGGGCGGCGGCTCGGCCCTGGCGGCCGCCGCGCCCGGCTCGGGCGCACTGATGTTGCTCGCAGATTGCGACCTGCGGGCGGCGCGCGACAAGCGCACCGGCCCACGCAACGACGCGCTCGGCGACCGCCGGCCGGAGCATTACGCCACGGAGCTATCTGGCTGAGAATTTTGAAATGCGCTGTTTCTCTGGAATGATTCGCCGTATGAACGGATTCAGGAGTAATGCAGGGCGGATCGCAGCCTGCGCGCTCGCTTCAGTCGGTGCGGCCGTGGTCACCGCCGGTTGTGGGAGCTCATCGGCAGGTTCCGGACAGTCGGCGGCAGCGTCGCTCAAGCGTGCCGCGTACGTCTCAACGGCGGCGGCCGGATTCAGGACGAACATGACGATGCAGATCGCCGTCACCGGCCAGGGCTCTGGCCAGAAGACGGTCGACATGACCGCGAACGGCTCGTTTTCTCCCGGCTCGCACATGGCTCAGATGGTGATGAGCATGCAACTGCCGACCGGTACGGGGACACAGAACGTAGACCTGCAGATGGTGCTGGACGGGGACACGATGTACATGAAGATGCCGGCGGAGCTGGCGAGCCAGGTTCCCGGCGGCAAGCCGTGGGTGTCCATGAACCTTGCGCAGATCGGGAAGGCTTCTGGCATCCCGGGGTACGGCTCGTTGATGAACAGCAGCTCAAGCTTCACCAATCCCGGCCAGTACCTGGACTTCCTGCGCGCCACCACCGACGGCAGCGTCCAGGATCTCGGTCAGGAGACCGTGGACGGTGTGCAGACGACCCACTATCAGGCCGACGTCGACCTCGCGAAGTTGCCGGATGCCGTACCCGCCGCGGATAAGCAGTCGGTCGAGCAGTTGACTTCGATGTTGCAGAGCAAGGGTGTCAACACACAGATGCCGGTCGACGCGTGGATCGATGCCAAACATCAGATCCGCCGGCTGCACATCACCTACACCATGTCGGTGAGTGGCGAGTCGGTCGCGATGGACATAACCGAGAACCTTTCGGACTACGGTCCGCAGCCGGCGCCGACGCTACCGAGCACGAGCGAGACGACGAACCTGAACTCGGTCGTGAGCGGGGGCTGAAGCAGCCGCTGCCGGGGTCAGATCGTCAGGACGATCTTGCCGAACTTGCCCCCGGCGGCGAAGCTGTCGTAGGCCTCGGCCGCTTCGGCCAGGGGAAAGGTCTTGTAGACCGGAACCTGCAGCGCGCCGTTCGCGAACAGCGGCAGCACGCTGCGCTCGACGGCGCGGGCGGTCAGCGCCTTCTCCTCCAGCGAGCGGCCCCGAAGTGTCGAGCCGTGAATGCGGCCGCGGCGCGCCATCAGGAGCCCGAGCGGGAATTCCTGAACGGTCGCGCCGGCACCGGTGCCGATCACGCTGATGCGCCCGCCGATACGCAGCGCCCGCAGGTTGTCAACCGCGTTGGGAGCACCGACCAGCTCGAGGATCACGTCGAACGGGCCCTCGTCGACGAAGTCATCAGGCGCGAGCACCATGGCGCCGAGCGAGGCCACGGCGTCGCGGTGCCTGAGGTTGCGGACCGTCGCTACCACCCGCGCGCCGGCGGTGCGGCCGAGCTGCACCGCAGCGGTGCCGACGCCGCCGGCGGCGCCATGCACCAGCAGGCGCTCGCCTGCCTGCAGGCCGCACTGCGTGAAGAGCGCGTCGTGCGCTGTGGTGAAGGCCTCGGGCAGTCCGCCGGCACTCGGCCAGTCGAGCCTCGGCGGAACGGGCATGACCATACGTTCGTTGACCACCAACAGCTCCGCCTGTGCGGCACCGGCGATCAGTCCCATCACCCGTTCGCCGATCGGGAAGCGCTCTGCGCCGGGTCCGTTCGCACGAACCTCGCCCGCGTACTCCATGCCCGGCATGTCGACCGGGACGCCCGGGGGCGGTGGGTAATGGCCTGCGCGCTGCAGGATGTCCGCGCCGTTCAGTCCGGCGGCGTAGACGCGGACCAGCACCTCGTGCGCGCCGGGCTCGGGGTCCGGACGCTCCTCGATGACGATCCCTCCGTCTCTGATGACGACCGCGCGCATAACTGAAGTAAACAGCTACCCAGAGTTACGTGCGGGATTACCCCGAACGGCGCTCGAGCTGCGCGACGCACTCGATGTGCGGCGTCTGCGGAAACATGTCGACGGGTCGCACCTTGGTCAGCTCATAGCCGGCCTCGACCAACTGGGCCGCGTTCGGGGCCAGGGTCGTCGGGTTGCAAGAGACGTAGACGATCCGCTTGGGCGCCGCCTCGATGATGCGCCGCACGACCTTCTGCGAGAGGCCGGCACGCGGCGGGTCGACGACCAGCACGTCAGGCCGCCCGGCCTTCTCGACGAGTTCGCCCAGTGCCAGGCGCACGTCTCCGGCGAAGAAGTGCGCGTTGTCGATCTCATTGCGGCGGGCGTTGGCGATCGCGTCGGCGATCGCGTCCTCGACGATCTCTAGGCCCCACAGCTCGGCCACGCGCGGTGCCATCAATAGGCCGATCGTGCCGATTCCGCAGTACAGGTCGTACAGGCGCTCGTAGCCCTTGAGCTCGGCGTACTCGAGCGCCAGCGCATAGAGACGCTCGGCCATCTCGGTGTTCGTCTGGAAGAAGGCCTCGCCCGAGATGCTGATCGAGAGGCCGCCGAGCTGCTCCTCGTAGTTCTCGACGCCGGACAGCAACGCGGTCTCGCCGCCTGCGGTGGTCTCGGCGACACTGGCGAGCTTCGTCCACAGGAGACCGTCGGCTGTGGGTGTGGCTTCCGCCAGCGAGTCTTCGTCGAGTTTCGTCCCTCCCGCCACCCCGGCCACGGACGTGACGAGTCGCACCTGGATCTCCCCGGTGCGGCGCCCCTCGCGCACGACGAGGTTGCGCAGGAAGCCCTCGTTGGTGCGGCGGTCGTAGGGCTCGAGTCCCTGGGCGCGGCACCAGGCGACGACCTCCTCGCGCGCCTGGTTGCCCTTCTCGGAGGCGAGCATGCAGTCGGTTACCTCGACGATGTCCTCCCAGCGACCCGGAGCGTGGAAGCCGCAGATCAGTCGGTCGTCGCCGTCCTTGCCGAAGGAGTACTCGAGCTTGTTGCGGTAGCGCCACTCCTGCACGGCCGGGATGATCGGCTCGAAGCTGTAGCCGTCGAGCTTGCCGATGCCGCCTGAGCGAGTCGTCGACCTGCTCGGCCTTGATCTCGAGCTGCTTGGCGTACGGGATCACCTGCCACGGCGCCCCGGGATGGTTCGCCACAGGCTCGATGCGATCGGGGCTGGGCGTCACAACCTCAAGTACGCGCGCCTCGGCATAGGCGCGCTTTGCCTTGCCGACCTCGACCCGCACCGTGTCGCCGGGGATCCCGCCCTGGACGAAGACGACATAGCCGTCGTGGCGGGCGACTCCGGCGCCACCGAAGGCGAGCGTGTCGACGGTGACGGTGAGTTGGTCGCCGCGATGCGGGCGAGTGGTGGCGCTACTGGTCTGGTCCATGGTCATTGGTGAGGGTAGAGGGGCGCTGCGGTAAGGCGCCCGAAGTACCGACGAGGGCGCCGGAAGCTAAGCGCAGAGCAGTTCCAGCAGCGCCTTCTGGACATGGCGGCGATTCTCCGCCTGATCCCAGATGCGCTGGCGCTCACCGTAGAGCACCGACTCGGTGATCTCCTCGCCCGGGTGGGCTGGGAGGCAGTGCAGCGCGATCGCGCCGGGCGCGGCGGCGGAGAGCAGCTCGTCGTTCAGCTGGTAGGGGGCCAGCGCCTGGCGGCGAGCCTCGGCGGTCTCGGGAGAGTCGTTCATGCTCACCCACACGTCGGTGTAGACGGCGTTCGCGTCCTTCACGGCCTCAAAGGGGTCGTCGGTGAGCTCGGCGCCGGCCACGGGCTCGAGCTGGTAGCCGTCGGGGGCGGCGATGCTGACGCTGACGCCGGCGAGCGCGCCGATGATCGCCAGCGAGCGCGCCACGTTGTTGCCGTCGCCGACGTAGGCGAGCTTCAGGCCATCGAGGTCACCGAAGGTCTGCCTGAGCGTGAGCAGGTCGGCGAACGCCTGGCAGGGGTGGTGGTCCCTCGGTGAGCATGTTGATCACAGGGACGGTGGCGTGCTCGGCGAGGTCCTGCGCGAGCTCGTCGGGGCCGGTGCGGATCCCGATCGCCGCGACGTTGCGCGACAGGACGTAGGCGGTGTCCCTGATCGACTCGCCCCTGGCGAGCTGTGTGTCCTCTGTCCTGAGGACCATCGGGTGGCCGCCGAGCTCGACGATCCCGGTCTCGAAGGTCACGCGCGTGCGGGTGGAGTGGCGCTGGAAGATCAGCGCAACCGTGCGCTTCTCGAGGACGTCCGAGCGCGTAGGGATTCGCCTTCATCCAGTCGGCGCGCTCAAGCAGCTCGAGGAGCTGTTCCTTGCTGAGCTCTTCGCCCGTGAGGCAGTCGTTCGGTCGCAAGTTGCGCAGTCTACGCGGCGGGTTCAGGCGGGTTAGGCCAGCTCGTCAGCCCGCGCGCGCACCAGCTCGACGATCTCCGGCGGCGCGGTGGCGGGCGAACCACCCGCAAACGGCGGCTCCGGGTCGTACTCGATGCCCAGCTGGATGCCGTGCGCGAGCTCGGGCCCGGCGATCTCCCCCGCGAGCATCAGCGCCATGTCGATGCCGGCCGAGACGCCGGCAGCGGTGATGATCTTGCCCTCCCTGACGATCCGCTCGGCGACGGGCGTGACGCCGTAGGGGCGCAGGAGGTCGTACTGCAGCCAATGCGTGGTCGCGCGACGGCCATTCAAGATCCCGGCTGCCGCCAGCAGCAACGCGCCGGTGCACACGGAGGTCGTCCACGTCGAACTCGCGTGGGCGTCACGTAACCAATCCAGAAGCTCCTGATCCGCCACGAGCGCCCGCGTGCCGAATCCGCCCGGCACGACGACCACGTCCGGAGACGGCAGCTCGCTCAGCGCCCGATCAGCCACCAGTGCCAGCATCCCGTTCTCGGTCCGCTTCGGCCCGGGCTCCTGAGCCACGAAGCTCACCCTCGCGCCGGGCACGCGCGACAGCACCTCATACGGTCCGACCGCATCGAGCGCGGTGATGTTGTCGAAGATCGGGATCGCGATGTCCATGGGTCAGCGCCCCCCGCGCAGGCCAAAGCCCCGCAGCATCAAGAGCGCCTTCTCGCCCAGCGTCCCGCGGCCCGGGAGTGCGCCGAGCTGGACGCCGGCGTCGTAGAGATCGAAGAAGGCGCGCACACGCAGCAGACGGCCACGGTCGAGCTGGCAGTAGAAGACCGCCGGCACGACGATGAACTTGTTGGTGGCGGGCAGGCCGCCGACCGGCTCGCGATGGGTGGCCAGCAGCTTGCATGGGGCGGCGGCCATGCGCCCGTCGCAGAGACGCGGCCCCAGCTGCTCGATGCGCGCATCCGGGAAGGCGTCCCACAAACGCTCGGCATGGGTGATGAGCGCAGGGATGCCCTCCAGCGGCTCGACCGTGAGCGGGTCCTCGTAATGCAGCTGCGGGCTGCAGATCTTGCGAAAGGCGTCCTGATCCTTGTCGGACCAGGCGTCCTCCCAGGCATCGAACAACTCGTCAACGCTCCCCTGCCGTGGTTCGACGTTGGGCGCAGTCACAGCGGCGATCGTAGATGGTTGATTGCACGGCCGCGTGGCAGCCGGGGATTCGGTGATCAGGCACGGCAGCCTGCTTCTGCCGCTCCTGACAGACTGCCCCGCGTGATCGAGAATCCGCGCCTCCGACTCGAGGACGCCCGCCTGTACCTGCTCTGCGAGACGGTCGACGAGCAGCGACTCGAGGCTGCCCTGAAGGGCGGTGTCGATGTCGTCGAGCTACTTGAAAGCGACCAGAGCGACGCACAGATCCTCGACGCGGCGGCGAGCGTGCGGCCCGCTCTGTGAGCGCCACGGCGCCCTGCTGATGCTCAACAACCGCCCGGAGCTCGTCGTGCAGGCCGGCGCCGACGGCGTGCATATCGACAGGGCGGGAATCGACCTGGCGCAGGCCCGGGAGACGATCGGGCCGGACAAGCTGCTCGGCACCTCGACGCACACCCCCGAGGAGATCGTCGCCGCGCAGCGGCTGCCGCTCGACTACATCAGCGTGGGCCCGGTGCACGCCACTCCGATCCGGCCGAACGCGGCTCCGGTCGGTCATCAGCTGATCACGTATGCGTCCCGCATGTCGAAGCTGCCGTTCTTCGCAGTCGGCGGGATCGAGCCCCACAACACCGGCGCAATCGCGGCGGCCGGCGCACAGCGGATCGCGGTCGTGCGCGCGATCACCGAGTCGAGCGACCCCGAGAGGGCAGCGGCCGTGCTGAAGGCCGAGATCACTGCTCCCGCTGACTTCCTCGAGCGCTACCGCGCCCGAACCGAAGCGCAGAATGCAGCAGCGCGCGCGCGGCTCGAGCCGCTCGCGCCGGGCGAGCGCCCCTGGCCGCTGCAGCTGGCGGCAGCCGTCGCGGCGCTCGCGGCGCTCGTCAACCTCGTCGCGTACGCGTCAGGAGCGAAGCTCAACGGCAGCAAGCTCGAGGCGTCGGAGCTGATCCCTTTCGTTGTGGTCATGCTGGTGCTGGCCGTCGGCATGTGGCGGCGCTCTGCCGCCGCCGTGCTGCTGTTCATGGCGCTGCTGGCGATCATCATCGTGCTCTTCTCGCTGTTCCTGATCGAGGCCAGCAACCTGCTTGGAGTGATCGTCCCGCTGCTGTTCATCGGAGGTGGCGGCTACCTCTTCTGGAAGCTCGTGCGCGTGCTGGGACGGATCCAGACACCAAGTTCACGCTAGCCTGCTTTCCGTGCCTGAATCTGCTTATGACGTCATTGTGATTGGCTCGGGGCCGGGCGGCTACGTCACCGCCATCAGGGCCGCGCAGCTTGGTTTCAAGACCGCTGTTGTGGAGAACGACAAGGTCGGAGGTCGTTGTCTGAACTACGCGTGTATTCCGGCGAAGGCCGTGTTGCGCGTGGCTGATGTTTTGGCGGAGATTCGTGAGGCCGGCGAGTTCGGGATCACCGTGAACGAGCCGAGCGTTGATTTCGGTGCGGTGATGGAGCGGCGTGACAAGGTCGTCTCGACGTTGACCGGTGGTGTGTCTGGTCTGTTCAAGAAGAACAAGATTGATCTGATCGAGGGCACGGGCTCTTTGGCCGGGGACGGGAAGGTCAAGGTCGGTGAGAAGACGTTTGAGGCGAGGTTCATCGTGTTGGCGACCGGTTCTGTGCCGCGCGCGATCCCGGGCACCGAGTTTGGTGGTGGGGTGATCGGCACCGAGGAGGCGTGGGCGCTGAAGGAGCTTCCGAGCACGCTTGCGGTGATCGGTTCGGGCGCGTCAGGTTCTGAGATCGCCTCCGCGTATGTGCGGTTGGGTGTGAAGGTGCAGCTGTTCGAAGCGTTGGATCGGGTGCTGCCCTCCGAGGATGTGGACATCTCAAAGCTCGCTGAGCGTGGTTTCAAGAAGCAGGGGATCGAGGTGCACACCGGCACGCTCGTGACCGATGTGGTGACCGGTGATGGTGCGGTGAAGTTCAAGCACGGCGAGCAGTCCGGCGAGGCTGACTATGTGGTGATCGCCGCCGGGCGTGGCCCCGACATCGATGGCCTCGGCCTGGACACCGCCGGGGTGGCGTTGGATGAGCGCGGGTTGATCGCAGGTTGACGGCGCGATGCGCACAAGCGCCCCCAACATCTATGCGATCGGTGATCTGGTGCCCGGCCCGGCTTTGGCGCACAAGGCATCTGATGAGGGGGTTATCGCGGTCGAGGACGCCGCCGGCCTTCAGACCCATCCGATCAGCTACATCGACGTTCCCCGCGCGACGTTCTGCACCCCGAACGTCGCGAGCTTCGGCCTCACCGAACAGCAGGCGCGCGAGCAGGGATATGACGTCGCGGTCGGCAAGGTGCAGTACGGCGCGGTCGGTGCCGGCACCGTGTACGGCGACCGCCAGGGCCTCGTGAAGATCGTCGGCGATAAGCAGTACGGTGAGCTCTTGGGCGGGCACATCATCGGCGCCAAGGCAACCGAACTGATCCAGGAATTGGTCAACGCCAAGCTGCTGGAGGGCGGCTACCCCGAGATCGCACGCACCATCCACGGCCACCCAACACTCTCAGAGGCCGTCATGGAAGCCGCCCGCGACCTCGACGGCTGGTTGATACACGGATAGCTCTGCCCGTCGGGCCGGGTTTCCGGTTATCTTGAGCGCGATGAGTGATCCCGCCACGCCTATCTCCGAACGCGGGCTGAAAGGCGAGATCACAGTCCTCGAGCTCGAGCGTCATGAGCGCACGCACGCACGGCGGAGCGCCGAGAGCCGTGCGACGGTCCCGACGATCGAGTTCTCAACATCGTCAACGCCGGCACCCTGCTGCAGCGCGAGGCCGAGGTGGGCTGCGGGATCACCGCGTGTGTGGTCGCGGCGGCCGCGCACGCGCTGCGCGCCGTGCCGCGTGTCAACGGCTCCTACCGCGACGGGAAGTACGAGCTCTATTCGCGTGTCAACGTCGGCGTCACGCTGATCGGCGACGGTCTGTATGCCACGCCCACGATCTTCGACGCCGACGAAAAGTCGCCAGCCGAGCTCGGCGCGGAACTGGCAGGCTTCTTCACCCGCGCCCGCGAGTCCGAGCTGCATCCATCCGAGCTCACCGGCGCAACCTTCACGGTGGTCAGCTCGAGTGAGTACGACATCGTGGCGCTGACACCGCTGATCCTGCCGCCACAGGCCGGTGCGCTCGCGTTTGGGCCGATTCGCGACGTGCCGGTGGTGCGCGACGGCCAGGTCGTCCCCGGCCAGACGATGCAGCTATCGCTGGCCGTGGATCACAGGATCGTCTACGGGCATCATGCCGCGGCATTCCTCGGGGAGGTCAAGGCATTTCTGGAGGAGGCACGCATATGACGGACACCGACGTAGACCTCGAGACGCTCGCGCAGCGGATCGCGGATGGCGGGCATGACGCGCTGGTTGCGCGTCTGCGATCGGCCTATGCGGACGCCGCCGCGGCTCACGCCGACCTGATCTCGCTGGATGACGAGCGCATCGAGGCGATGGTGCAATCGGCTGCCGGACACGCCGACGGCCTGCAGTGGAGACGAGCGCTGGCGGACGTCGCCGCCGACGAGCTCGGTGTCAGCGTCACCGAGGCGCTGACGCATCCGGCCGTGGCTCGGGCTCAGGCCCTGGTCGGTGCGCCGTCCTACGAGCAGAGCCTGGCCGAGCTGATCGCCCGGCCCGTGCCGGCAGACGTCGCTCCCGGAACCGGCAGCCGACCAGCCCCCGAACCAGAGCCTGAGCCCGAACCTGCGCCGCCGGTGCCCGAGCCGCCGGCGAGTGCTTGGCGGTCGGTGTCAGATGTCGACAGCGAGCTCCCGCAAACGGCCGAACATCAGGCCGTGGCAATCGCTGAGGGTTCCGACGCGCTGGCTGACGAGCTCGAGACGACCCAGGCCGACGAGCTCGAGACGGTCGAGGCCGACGACGTCGTGCTCGAACTGCTGCCCGAGCCCGACCCGATCGAGTACGAGGCGGCAGGCCTACGACGTGGAGGCGACCTACACGGAGGAGGAGCCGCCGACGCTCGAGCCGGAGCCGTTCTCGGCGGCGGCCATAGACGAGGAGTTCGACCAGCAGGGTGCCCCGATCGCGGCCCCCGAACCGGCAGCACAGGCGGAAACCCAAGCGATGCCATACACGGAAGCCGAGCCAGTCATGGAGTATCGGGAGGAGCTCGAGCTCGTCATCCCGGCGATTCACCAGGGCGGGGTCGCCAACCTGCCAACGAAGCGCGAGGGACTCGGCGTGCGCCTGTCCGCCGACGGGCTGGACATCCTGCAGGGCGATCACGACATCATCGGCCGCCTGATCTGGGATGAGATCGAGACGCTGGAGGTCCCGAACCAGCGGGCCCGGCGCCGGCGGTCCGAGCCGCACGCGCGCCTGCTGGTACGCACCCCGCACGGCGACGCGAGCTTCGACGTTCCTGGTATCTCCTCCGACGAGCTACGCGACCGAGTCGAGCCGATCGTCCGGCTCTACGGGCGCCACTGAGCCCTCCGGCGCCGGGCACCAGCCGCTCGCGCATGACCTCGATCGCCGTTGGGTTCGAGTCGACCAGCACGAACCGTCTGCCCAGCTTCTGGCAGACGGCCCCGAGCGTGCCCGACCCCGCAAACGGGTCCAGACACCAGCCTCCGGGCCGCGAGGACGCCGCCACCATCCGTCGCAGCACGCCCTCGGGCTTCTGCGTCGGGTAGCCGGTCTTCTCGCGGCCGTTGGTGGGCACGATCGTGTGGAACCAGACGTCGGTGGGGCGCTTGCCTCGGGCCGCCTTCTCCGCGCTGACCAGGCCGGGCGCCATGTACGGCTCGCGCTCGACGGCGTCGGCATCGAAGTGGTGAGCGCCGGGCTCGCGCACGTAGACCAGGATCGTGTCGTGCTTGGCCGGCCAGCGGCGGCGCGGCTTCGCGCCGTAGTCGTAGGCCCAGATCAGCTCGTTCAGGAACGCGTCGCGCCCGAAGATCTCGTCGAGCAGCAGCTTGCAGTAATGCGCCTCGCGGTAGTCGATGTGGAAGTAGAGCGTGCCGTGCGTCGCGAGCAGTTCGCGCGCGCGACGCAGACGCGGCTCCAGGAACGCGAGGTAGTCGCCGAAGGCGTCCTCGTAGCTGAGGCTCTGCAGCAGCCGGCTCGCGTAGCGATGCCCACCGAAGCCAGTGCGCGAGCCTGGGCCGTCGGCGTCCGGGCGTGCGGCTCACCTCGAGCTGATCGCGCGTCTGCGCGCGGCCGGTGTTGAACGGCGGGTCCATGTAGATCAGGTCGAAGCCGGCATCGGGCAGCCCCGCCAGCGCGGCCAGGTTGTCACCGGCGATGATCAGGTCATCGTCGAGCGTGATCGGCTCATCGGCTGGTTGCATACGCATTGCTCCGCCACGATACGAAGTACGCTGGACGCGTGGAAACCGAGACCGTGACTGGCCACCGCGAGCTCTACCGGCGGCTGGCACGCTCCAGGTTCGCGGTCAAGGTGACTCGCTACGCGATCGGCTCGGCGGTCGCGCTGCTGACCAGCGTGGTCGTGTTCGCACTGCTGCTTGGCGCCGGTGTCGGTACGACCGCCGATTCGATCCTGGCGTTCATCGCTGGAGCGCTGCCCAACTGGATCCTGAACCGGCGCTGGGCGTGGGAGCGGACCGGCGAAATGGACGTGGCCCGAGAGGTGGTCGGCTACACGCTTGATCTCTGTGGTTGCGCTCGCCGCATCCTCGGCCGGTACGGGTTGGGTCGACGGGATCGCGCGCCAGCAACTCGCCCACCAGCACGCGCTGCGCGTGATGCTTGTGACGCTTGCCTACGTGGCCGTCCAGGGACTGCTGTTCGTGGCCAAGTTCGTCGCCTACGACCGATGGGTGTTCACCGAGGGCGGCCGCTTCCGCGCCGCGCTCAGAGCACGTCGGGCTGGCGCGGGCCTCGTCGGGCCAGAAGCGGAATCAGACGCGGCGGCGTGAGGCGGCGCGCTTGAGCGGCTGAGCTGCCGCCGCAGTCGCGGCGGGAGCGGCCTTACGGCGCCCGTCGAGCGGGGCATCGGCGCCGTGGAACGCCAGCGCGCCCTCGATCTCCATGTCCCGCCACTCCTCCCAGACGCCGGTGACGCCGGTGGTGAAGTCGAACTGCGGCGACCAACCGAAGCCGTGTGCACGAGCCGGGTCCACTATCACGGCCGGCATCTCACCGGGCCGGGCGGGACCGTGCGTGACCGGCACCTCGGCACCACTGACGCGCCGCACCTCGTCGATAACCGAGAGCACCGAGAGCGACTTGCCCGCACCGATCACGATCGGACCGGACCAGTTGGCATTGGTGAGCGCGATCAGCATGCCGCTGACGACATCCGCGACGTGCACGTAGTCGCGCACCTGCAGGCCGTCGCCGTACACCTCGAAGGTGTTGTCGAGCCGGATCGCGCGCATCAGGCGGGCGACGATGCTGTCCTTGGCCTGCATGCCCGGCCCGTACACGTTGGTCAGGCGCAGGGCTGTGCAGCGGATTCCGTAGACCGCTGTGTAGGCGGACATCATCATCTCGCCGGCGGCCTTGGTGGCGCCGTAGGGCGTGAGCGGCCGCAGGCTGGAGAGCTCGGTGATCGCCGGATCGAGCATCGGCCCGGTCACAGCGTTGGTGGAGGCGAAGACGAGCGCTCTCACGCCTGCCGAGCGTGCGCCCTCCAGCACACGATGGGTGCCGGCGACGTTGGTCTGGTAGGTCAGTTCCGGACGCTGCACCGAACGCAGCACGGAGGTGACAGCCGCGAGATGGACGACACCGTCGAAACCGCCGTCAAAGGCTGCCTCGATCACCTCGGGGTCGGCGATATCCCCCCGGACGATCTCGACGTCTGGATCGGGATGAGCCTGCAGGTCGACCACACGCACGTGGGCGCCCGCGGCACCCAGCGTGGAGACGGCATGACGACCGATGAAGCCCGACCCGCCGGTGACCAGCACGCGCTGGCCCCTTAGGGCACCTGCCGCGACGCTCACGCGACCGCCAGCGGGGCGGTGTTCGAACAGAGGATTCGCATTGGGGTGCTCCTAAATACCTTCAGGTCGATTTGGTCCCCGGCGCCGAGGGTGCTCGCCGCCCCAAAGAGAGCAGCTTGCCAAGGGACGAAGTACGAGACAACACCTGCGCGCTCACGGCAGCATAGCCAATCATGGGCGCACGCGTCAGCCACTGTGTCACAGCAGCCACAGCTGGATTCAACCCGGCGGAGCGCCTCCAGCACTCCTCGATGAGAGGAGGATAGCCGTCGGCGTCAAGCCTGCGAAATTGGGCGGTTACTCGGGGCGGTTGCCACCCGCACGCACGGCGTCGGCAACGCTCGCCGCGGCATTTGCCACGGTGGTCGCCGGATCGGGGCGGCGCCCCTGCGCAGGCGGCTCGATCCGAGCCTCGTACGCGGCGCGTTCCAACGCGTCCACCTGCGTGAACATGCGGTCCGCTCCGAGGAGACGGCGGAGCCGCCTGACCGCCGGCTGGGGCGTGATCGCCTCCAGAGCGACCATCCATCCGAGCTGCCGCGGCACGTACGCCTCGCGCCGGCCGGTCTGCAGCGCACTGACGATCGCGTCAGCGACGTCCTCCGGCCTGCCGATGCGAACGCTGCGCAATGCCTTGACGCCGGCTGCCATGTCGGTTCCGATCAGGCTCGGCAAGATCAGATGCAGTTCGAGGCCCGTGCCCGCGAGCTCGCGCCGGAGGGCACCGGTGAGACCGACGATCGCGTGTTTGCTCGCGGAGTAGGTCGCGATGCCGGGGGCCGGCGTACGCCCCAAACCCGAGGAGACGTTGACGATGTGGCCACTCCCCCGCGGCAGCATGCGCTCGAGCGCAAGCTTGCAGCCGAGCATCGTCCCGCCGACGTTGACGTCGAGCACACGTGCCGTAACCGCATCGGGCTCGTGCGCGAACTCACCCGTCGGTGCGATTCCGGCGTTATTGACAAGCACGTCCAAGGGCCCCAGGTCGCGCTCGACGCAATCGAGAAAGGCGGTGAAGCTCTCGCGGCTGGTGACGTCGAGCGGCAGTCCGACCGCGCCGGCGCCGAGTTCCGCCGCGGCCAGGCGCGTGAGTTCACCGTCGAGGTCGCCGATCGCCACGCGCGCGCCGTGGGCAAGCAGAGCCGCCGCGGTCGCCCGCCCGATTCCGCGCGCACCGCCGGTGATCGCCACAACCTTGCCGTTCAGGGCCTTTGGGGGTGACGGCATATTCAGTGGCTCCTCGGCTGTTTCGCCATCGCTATCGGTCTGCGGATCACTCGTCAGTTCCTTTCACGTGGGCGCGCGGGAACGCCGGTGACGGTGACGCCGCCGGCAACGTCCTTCGTCACCACAGCGCCGGCTCCTACAACGGCACACGCGCCGATCGTGAGCGGCTTGCCGGGGAGGCCGTTCACGGTCACCGCGCCGGTGCCCATGAAGGTGTAGGGCTCGAGCGTCACGTTCCCGGAGATGTGCACACCGGGGGAGAGCGTCGAGTACGCCCCGATCACCGAGTCGTGTCCGACCGTGCAGTCGAGGTTGATCTGCGCGTGGGGCTCGATGACGATGTTGACGGTCAGGATCGAGCCCGCGCAGACGACCACGCCCTCGCCGAACTCGACGTAATCATGGTCGTACTCGACGTTGGGGTGCACCAGCGGCGCCGTCGGCACGAGACCGGCCTCGAGCGCCTTGCCGATCAGCCGCTCGCGCAGCTTCGGATCGCCGACCGTGGCGATCACGCTCGCGCCCGGATGCCGGGCAGCGGCAGCCTCGAGCGACAGCACGGGCCGGCCGTTGAGCTCGGCAGCCGGAGCGTGGTCATCGATGAAGCCGACGGCCTCGAACCCCCGCTCCTGCCACTGAGCGCGCCCAGCCCACGAGGCGACCTCGCGCCCGAAGCCGCCCGCACCGAAGATCAGTAACTCCCGGGTCTGCACGGCGGCGATCCTAGCTGTCCGGATCCGAGGAGCCGAGGTCGACGCCACCGGACTCGTCCGCGTGATAGAGACCATGCCCGCCGAAGACCATCCGCGCGGTCATCGCGAGGATCTTCAGGTCGAGCCACAACGAGCGATGCTCGACGTACCAGACGTCGAGCACGATCCGCTCGGACCACGGCAGCGACGCGCGTCCGTTCACCTGCGCCCAACCGGTGATGCCGGGTGGCACCAACAGCCGCTCGCGCTGACGTTCGGTGTAGAGCTCGATCTGGCCCATCAGCGTCGGCCGCGGCCCGACGATCGCCATCTCGCCCCGCACGACGTTCCACAGGTTCGGCAGCTCATCGAGCGAGTAGCGCCGCAGGAACTCGCCCGTGCGCGTGATCCGCGAGTCGCCGTGCAGCACCGCGAGGCCGGCGCCGATGTGCTCCGCGCCGGTCACCATCGTGCGCAGCTTGAAGATCTGGAAAGGCCGCCCGCCGAGGCCGGCCCTTTCCTGAGTGAAGATCGGGCTGCCGCGCGACTCGAGGCGGATCAGCAGGCAGAACACGAGCACGAGCGGCGCTGTGACGATCGCGGCGGGCACCGCGATCAGGAGATCCAACGACCGCCGCATCACCGGGTCCCCTCCACAGTCTCCCAAACCGGGGAGCGCTCGCCCCGCAGCCAGTCCCACAACCCGGCGGCGAGCGCCCAGTTGGTGACCACGTAGTAGCGGGCCACCAGCAGCGGACGCGCAGGCGCAAGCGGCGCCAGCGCGGCTCCCAGATAGAGCGCCAGCTGCAGGACCAGCGTGACGATGTACAACGGGCCCTGGCCGATGAGCGCAATGTTGGCCGCGAGCGCGACGAGGTGCAGGAACGGGACCAGGTAGCGCAGGATCCTGTGGGAGAAGATCATCAGCGCGTACAGTCGGGGTGTAGCCGCGCGGCGACAGCAGACCGCTCGAGAAGACGGTCGGCCAGGTGCGGCGCGCCATCCGGCGTTTGCGCGTGAACTCGCCCTCGATCGACGGCGCCATCTTCTCGGTCGCGCGCGCGTCGGTCACGTAGATCGCGCGCCAGCCGCGCTTGACCATGTTGAACGGGAACGAGAGGTCGTGGCCGGCGAGCGGGTCGACGCTCAGGTAAGAGTCGCGGCGGGTCGCGTAGATCGCGCCGTTGCCGGAGGTGACGGAGCTCAGCGCCGACTCCATGCGCCGCAGCCACATCTCGTAGCGCCAGTAGAGGCCCTCCTGATTGCCGCCGCCGGCGTCGAGGAAGCTGACGTCGCCGCAGACGTAACCGACCTTCGGGTCGGAGAAGGCGCCGACCAGGCGCTTCAGCGCGTCGTGCTCCCAGATCGCGTTGGCGTCAGAGAACACCAGCAACTCGCCGGTCGCCTCGGCCACGGCGGCGTCCTGCGCGAGGATCTTGCCAGCGCGCGGGAGCTCCAGCACAACGTCGGCACCGGCGGCATGGGCGCGCACCGCCGTGCGGTCATTCGAACCGTCGGAGGCGACGATCACCTGCAGGCGCTGCGGGGGATAGTCGAGGCTCCGCAGGTTGGCGATCCGCTGTGCGATCACGTCCTGCTCGTTGTAGGCGGCGATCACAGCCGTGACCTGCGGCAACTCGCCGACGGGCGGGATCGCTCCGTGCGACTGGCGCGACCCGACGAGCGCAGCGAACAGCGCAAGCAGCAGCGGATACCCGATCTGGGTGTAGACGAGCAACCCGATGGCCACCCAGAACACGATCGCGACAACGGTCATGCAGCCGCGATTGTCTCGTACAACGCGAGTGTTGCCTGCGCCGCGGCATCCCAGGAGTACTCCTCGGCTGCCGCCTTCGCCGCCGCTGCGGCGAGGCGGGCCCGCTGGTCGCCGTCCGCGATCAGCTCGGCCAGCACGGCGTGCCAGGCCTGCGCGTCACCAGCTGGGACGAGGCGAGCGGCGCCGGCGCTCGCGACCTCGGAGAATCCCCCCACATCACTGAGCACGATCGCCCTGCCGTGGCCGAGCGCGGTCGCAAGCACGCCCGAGAAGCCGAAGCGCTCGCTGCGCTCGTAGGGCAGCACGACCAGGTCGGCGCGCTCGAACAGCGCCGTCTGCTCCGCGGGGGTGACGAAGCGCGGGACGAGCCGCTGACTCGGTCCCACCCCCCCCGCAGCGGCGAGCAGACCCGAGACGTCCATCATCGGGCGGCCGACGATCCAGAGCTGGGCGCCGGTGATGCCGCGCCAGGCTTCAAGCAGCCTCTCGATGCCCTTGTATGGGCGGATGAGCCCGTAGCTGAGCACGACCGGCGACGCCGTCATCGACCAGCTCGGACGGGATGCGGGAAGCGTTTTCCGCCGTAGGGGCGTAAAACGCTTCCCCGGTCCCGAGCGCGCCGTGATGGATCACGTGAACCCGCTCGGGAGGGAGGTGGTGTTGGGCGATGACCTGCTCGCGCGCGTACTCGGAGTGCACGACGATCGCGTCGACGTGGGCGAAGGCAGAGGCCGGCAGCGGTTCGCGGTTGCGCTCGAGCGGATCGTGGATCGTCAGCACCGTCGGGCGCCGCGGCAGCAGGCGCAGGTCAAGGCGCGGAACCGTCAGCCACTCGAAGTGGACGACATCGGCGTCGCGCGCGGCGGCGCTCCGGTAGCGGAGCATGTCGAGCGGGTGCTCGGCTCGCTTGCTGAGCGCGCGCAGGCGCGAGCCGGCCGGCCCGAGGGCGTGGCGGTAGAAGAACTCGTCGCGACGGTAGCCATCGGGTGCGGGGGCGTCGCCGTAGGCGAAGCGGCTCGTGACCAGGCGGACGGTCGCGCCGCGTCGGGCGAGCGCCGCGGCCAGCGCGTGATCGTAGGGCGGCGAGTAGGCCGGTGGATCCACGAGATCGACGCGCATCAGGACTTTCGCGGCTTGACCTCGTTGGACATGCGCAGCCCGATCTGCTCCTCGATCGCCAGGTAGACCTGCACGAACAGGAACTGCAAACGCTCCCAGCGTCCGAGGCGCCGAGACGACTCGGAGCTGCGGCCGTCGGCGCGGAACGCGACGCCCTCACCGATGCCGACGCGCTTCAGCAGCAGGCGGAGGCCACGGTTGAGGCCCGGGTCGGGCTTGAAGTCGGGGTAGCGCTCCGACAGCCAGCGCGCACCGGCGGCATAGCCGCGCCACTGCTTGCCGAGCTCGCTCAGGCGTTCGCGATAGGCATGCTGGACCACGGCGCGGTCGTTGAATGCGAGCGTCCAGCCCGCGTCCTGCAGGCGCCAGGTGAAGTCGGTGTCCTCGCCGGCCCAGATCCCCTCGGTGTAGCCGCCGACCTGCTCGAAGGCGGCGCGGCGCACCAGCAGGTTGGCGCTCGAGGCACGCGGGCGGACGGGATTGTTGACGTGCGAGCGCTGGCCGAGGAAATTGCGCGCGGTCCCGTACCGGGCCGCCAGCGTGCGGGTGTCGGGGATCCCGGCGATGTCGCCGGTCATCGCTCCAATCCGCTCGCCGATCGGCTCGGAGAAGAAGCTCGCGAGCAGGTCCGTGGGCGCGATCACGTCGGAGTCGAGGAACAGGATCCAGTCGTTGCTCGCGGCGGCGGCACCGACGTTGCGGGAGTGGGAGGCCGAGGCCTCGCCGGGGGCCGGCACGATCCGCGCGGTCGCTTCGTCCTCGAGCTTGATGAGGGGCATCGGCGGCGCGGTACCGGAGTTATCGGCCACGATCAGCTCGTCGTCGGGCCGTGTGTCGAGACCGTGCAGCATCGCGAGCACGGCGGTCGCCTGCTCGCGGGTCCCCGCGAACGGCACAACCACGCTCACCGCAGGCCTGCTCACGCCGCTCCGATCCGCGCCCGTACACGCCTTAGCGCCGCGACGCCCTGATCGAGCTCTGCGCGGTGCATGAAGCCGGTGGACCACAGAACCAGCGGGATCGCGGCGAACACCGCCGTGCGCGTCACAAAGCCGGCGAAACCGGAGGTGGGGAGCAACAGGTCACCGGCGACCGCCATGCCGCCCATCACCACCACGATCTGGGCCATTCGGCGCCACTCGAACGTGACCGGGAAGGCGCGGCGAATCAGCAGATGCATCACCGTCAGCATCGCGACGTAGGCGCCACAGAGGGCGATGCCGCCGCCCGCGATCCCGTAACGAGGGACCAGCAGGATCAGCAGTGCGATGTTGACCGCCAGCCCGACGAACGCCGCCGGAAAGTTGCGGCGCGTGACCTGGGCGCGGCCCGCGACCACCAGCAGCACGACCCATAGGCCGTACATCGCCCAGCCGAGCGAGACCCACGGGATCGCGCGATAGGCGCCGAAGTAACCGGGGTGCGGGGTGAGCACGCGGATGATGTAGCGGCTTTCGAGCGTGAGGCCGGCGACAGCCCAGCCGGTGATCAACACGTAGTAGGTGGTGACCAGCGCGTAGAGGCGGGCCGCCTGGCCGTCATCACTGACCGAATAGGCCAGCGGCGGCCAGGCGTACTGGAATGCGGTGACGATGAAGGCGATCGCGCCGGCGACCTTGATCGCGATCGCGTAACGGCCGGCGGCGGCGGTGCCGTGGCTGTGCACGATGAACTGGCGGTCGAGCACGCTCAGCGCGTAGACGGAAGCCTCTGCCGGCACGGTCGGAAGGCCGAAGCGGAACAGCTTGCGGAAGCGATCCGCGGTGGTCGGGGTGGTGGGCGGGACCGGATTCCGCAGCAATCGCCGGCGCAGGTGCCACCAGAGTCCGAACAGCACGAGCGTGCTTGTGCCGTAGTTGGCGATCAGCAGACCCTCATAGCCCTTGTCGAGGCCGACGACCAGCACCAGGGAGGTGGCGACGGTGATCACGACGTTGATCGAGTTGACAACCGCATAGGCGCGCAGCCGCTCGTCCACGCGCAACACCGCCTGCGCCAGTTCGAGGTTCGTGAACGACCAGATGCCGAGCACCGCCACACGGAAGGACCCGGGCACGTGCTCGCTCGTCACCAGCCTCGAAAGTGGTCCCGCCGGAACCACGAGCACCGCGCACGCGACGGTTGTCGTCGCGAGCAGGAACAGCACGCACCGCCGCACGAGCGCATCACGCCGCGCCGGGTCCTTGTCGATGTAGTAGTAGCGCAGGAATGACTCGATGATCCCGAAGCGCACGACGATGCTCATGAAGATCACGAACGTGGCCAGCGTCTCCACGATTCCGTAGCCGCCGGGCGGGATCCTGCCCGTGAAGACGGGCAGCAGCAGCACGGCCAGGAGCTTCTGCAGGATGCTCGCGATCTGGTACGCGCCCAGCGCCCCCAGAAGGCGTTTGAGGTAACCGGCCATCTCCGCGAGGAGCGTAGTCAGTAACCGCGGCGCACAGCCACCCGCGCCGCCGTCGCGTCCGCCGCCTCAGCGCTCCTTGGCGAGCACGCGCCAGACGTTGCCAAACAGCCCCTGCGAGTCGATGTTCTGCGCGAGACTTGCTCCGAAGCCAGGTAGTCCGACCTCGATCGCCGTGCCGGAGCCGTCGCGGAAGGCGGTGATCGCGGATGTGCCGTCGGCTATGCCGGCAGCCGAGATGGTCGCGCCACTCGGCGGCTGGATCGGCTGGTACTCGCTGAAGCCACTGAACGCGACCGTGCCGTTGAAGAGCCCCAGCGCGTCGGTGAGCTCGGTGATCAGCTCACCCCTGGTGGGTGCGATCGAACCGCGCTGGGCGCCGAAGGGGTCCAGCGCGGAGAAGATGGGAGCGCTCGCTCGGGGTGCAGAGGGAAAACCGGTGATGTGGGTGACGCCACGGAAGCTCCCGGTTCCGAACACGGCCACACGCCCTCCGCCCTTGACGAAGCCGCTGAGGGTCGACGCCAGTGTCGCGGGCAGGAAGTCCTCGCCACCGGGGAAGAGCACGCCCCAGCGATCCACGAGCGAGGGGCCACGGTCCTCGGCCAGAGCAACGTCGGTGGTCAGCTGGTACTTCAGATGCATCGAGTCGAGGTAGTTGAGCAGTGTCGCGTCGTCGGCGAGGCTGGCTGGGGGTCCGTCCACCAACGGCCGGTCCAGGGACACGGCATCGCCGGTCCTGAGCGTGTCCGGCAGGCCGTCGCCGCTGTCGTCCACCGGCGTGTTGCCGATCCAGGTCAGCATCGGCAATACCACCAACACGCGCGCCCGTGCGGCCGCGGCACCGGCCTGCGATGCGACCAGCGGGACCGCGGCCCGATGCGCCCTGGCGCGCACGGTGAGCGTGTACAGCCCGGCCCGACGCCGCGGCATGAGCGGGTGGATCTTCGAGCTGCCTGCGGGTCCCGAGCCGTGGGCGAGCACCTTGCGGGTCCCCGAGCGATGCATCTGCCAGACGTAGGCCGCATCTGGCGAATCGATCGCGACGGTTGCGCGGGAGCCGGAGACCGTCGGTGTAAGCGGCGGAGTCACGCTCAGATAGCGGACCGTGACGCCCGCGTTCGGGGTTGTGCCGGCCGCAGGCGGGAGCACGATCGGCCATTTGGCCTGATTGCAGGCCAGGTCCTGGGCCGTGATCCCGACCAGGTAGGTTCCCGCGGGCGCTGGCTGTCGGCCGATCTTCCCGTTCCACAGCACCGAGCTGCTGTGGAGATGACGGAGACTCAGGTTCCGCGTTGTCGCAAGTTGCGGCTTCCCGGCGACGTCGGTGCGGTAGATGTCAATCGTCACGCGGCGGTACGCGCCGCGGGTGAACGTGATCCTGACCTGGTGTGTGACAGTGCCCCGCATCGGCGCGAGCACCGGCGGGCCAGGCGCCCTGACGGTGCCGGTGGTCGTCCCGCCGACGACGACGGCCGTGCTCGTTGTGGTTGCCGTACTGGTCGTGGTGGCCGCGGTCGTCGTGCCGCTCCCGCTTCCGCCTGCGGTTGCGCCGGTCGTCAAGAGGTGAACGCTCAGCACACGTGGGTGCGGCGGCTGGGTAATGACTGTTATCGGGCGGTTGGAGAGGTTGATGTTGCGACCCTGATTGGGCAGCTCGATCCGGAAGTAGTAGATGCCGTCCGGCGCATACGTCCCGTCGGCCAACCTGCCATCCCACGTGAATGTGACCGGGTGCCAGTCGGATGTGCCGAGTTTGCTCTTGAGCATCGGTGTCCCCGATGAGATCGTCGCCGCCACGGGTCCGCCGGCATTCTGTTGACTGACGACGTAGACCCCGACCGGGCCGGCCTGGCTTGCGGCGATTGTGAGCTGGGCTTCTCGGTAGTTGAGCTGCTGGCCCGAGCGCGAGGTGCACGTCCGTCCGAACACCGGGTTGATGGCCGCGGGCGTGGGCGACGGGTCCCCCCAGATCAGCGGATTCGCCGTCTTCAGCGCCTGGATCAGGAAGAACGCCCCAACCGTCGCCAGCGCCAGCAGCCCGAAGCCGATTAAGGGAAGACGCTTTGTCACAGCGCCACCACCCCGGTGTTGGGCACGTCGTATTCGTGGAAGGCGTCCAGCCCGCGCGGATCGAAGCGACAGAGGACAGCACGGATCGAGCCCCGATGGCAGACGATCAGCGATGGCAGCGGCTCGCTGTCACGGATCTCCTGCAGTGCTTGCCAGACGCGATCCGAGTGCTCCTGCAGCGACTCACCGCCGGGGAAGCGAAATGCGGGACCGCCCCGCAGCCAGGCGGCATACGCGTCGGGCTCCTCACGGGCGATGTCGATGAACAGACGCCCCTCCCAATCGCCGCGATCGCCCTCCCGCAATCGTGGATCGAGCCGCGGTTCGAGACCGATCCGCTGACCGACGATGTCGGCCGTGACGGCGGCGCGAGCCAGATCGGAGGTCCACAACGAGCGCACGTCAAAGTCCTCGGCCACGCGCGCGGCCAGCGCATGCGCCTGCTCAATGCCGACGTCATTCAGCGGCGTGTCACGGAACCCCTGAGCGCGCAGTGGCTCGAGGTTGTCATCGGTCTGCCCGTGGCGTGCGAGCAGCAGTCCGCTATCGCCGGCGAGCCCGTCCATCACACATGTCGCCGGCGCTACCTCAGCCGCCGGAGGCGAGGTTCACGCGGTCCTGGCCAACCGCCACGATGACGTTGGCTGTGCAGGAGCCCAGGGCCGCTCCGGAAGCGCTGATCGCGCAGGCCTGGAGCACCAGCCGGCCAGCGGGACGGATGCGCGTCGGGCTGAGGGAGAGCGCGGTGGCGACGTGGTGCGCCGCCACCTTGTTTGCCTTTGCCGCCGCACCGGGGGTGTAATAGACGAAGGTCAGACCCTCCGTTTGCGACGCGGCATTGGTGATGTTGCCCTTCTTGTAGCCCTCACCCACCAGCTTGGTCCCGACGTCACCTGCCAGCCCCGACTGAGCCGTGCCGTTGAGCACGGCGACGGTCACCTTCGCCGGCTTGAACGGCACCGGTGTCTTCTTCTGATTGTGCAGGCCCGCACCGGTCTGGCCGGCGTTGGTGTGACCGACCTGGCCGGTTGTCGTACCACCACCGGTATTGGTGATCACGATCAGTCCGGCGATGATCACGACAAGCGCGATGCCGCCGATCAGCAGCGGCAGCACACGCCCGGAGAGGCGCCCGCCGCCCTTGGGCTCGTCGAAGGACGGCAGCACCGGCGCCGGCGGCTGCTTGTTCGCGCCGATCCGACGAACGCGGCCCCCACCGCCGGAGGCTCCCGCGGCCGTGGCCGCCTCAGCCGAGTCGGTTCCAAGCTGCATGCGTGGAGGTGCGGCCACCGCACCCCGCGGGCTCGCGCTGGGGGTGCGTGCTGATGCAGCGGCCACAGGCATGGCCTGCGTGGCCGCGGCGACCGTCTGCGCACGCGTGGCGGCGCCCTGGCCATTGGTGACTGCGGCTGCGCGGGACGAAGATCGTGTCGTCCGGAGCGCCGGAACCCGCGCCGGCCGGGTCCGGTATCAGCTTTGTCGCGGACGCCAGGGCGGGCGCGGCGGTGCCGGCCGGTGCCCCGGTGACCGTGATGCCACCAGTGCCAGCCGCCGGAGCAACCGTGGCGACCGTCGCGGCCGCTGCCGGACTGGGCACCGTCCGGCCGGCGGGCGCCGGCGCAACGGCTGGGCGCACCGAAGCAGGGGCCGGCGTCACCGGCGCCGGTCCGGGCACGCGGCGCGCGGCGGCGGCCTGAGCCTGGATCAGCTGCGCGACACGACCCTCGAGGCCGCCGATCCGATGCTGGGCCTCCTCCAGTCGGTCCCGCAGCGTTGCGGTCTCGCGGGCGTGCGCGAAATACAGGAGCACCAGCAGTGCGACGGCGAGGATCGACCCGAGGCCGACGTAAGCGCCGACGGAGTTGACGAAGTTATGGATCGAGAGGGCGGAGGGGACAGTCATGTGAAGCGTCGAGCAGTCTACGACGCGGTTCGGGCAGCGGCGGTCGTGCCGCCGGCGGCACGCTGCGCGTCCAGCTTGGAAACGTGCTCAGCCAGAGCGGCGGCATCGCCCTCCAGCACCAGCAGATTGATGTGGTCGAAGGTCTCCTTGACCCAAGCGGGATCGAGCGGCGGGCGCTCGGCGCGGATGATCTTCTGCGCGGCCGTCGGCTGAGCCCGCTCGTATGGGTTGTAGAGCACCTCGTGGAACTTCTCGCCGGGTCGCGCGCCGACGACATCGATCGCGATGTCGCGGCCGGGCTCCAGCCCCGACAGGCGGATCATCGCGTCGGCCAGATCGATGATCTTGATCGGCTCGCCCATCTCCAGCACGAACACCTCGCCGCTGCGCTCGGACAGCGAGCCGGTGCGGATCACGAGCTGGACCGCCTCGGGGATCGTCATGAAGTAGCGGGTCATGCGCTCGTCGGTGACGGTGATCGGGCCTCCCGCGGCGATCTGCCGGCGGAAGATCGGGACAACCGAGCCGGACGAGCCGAGCACGTTGCCGAAGCGAACGGTTGCGTAGCGGGTGTTGGGGTAGCGCGCCGCCATCGCCTCGACGGCCCATTCCGCGAGCGCCTTGGAGGCGCCCATCACGGTGGCTGGTTTGACCGCCTTATCGGTGGAGATCAGCACGAAGTGCTCGACCCCGAACTCGCCGGCTGTGCGAGCCATCAGCAGAGTCGCAAGGGAGTTGTTGCGAACGGCCTCAACAGGGTTGATCTCCATCATCGCGACGTGCTTGTAGGCGGCGGCGTGGAAGATGATCGCCGGACGGTGCTCGGAGAAGACCTCGCGCATGCGCTCGTCCTCCTTGCAGTCCGCCAGCACTGCAGTGGTCACGTTCACGTGCCGTTCCTCGGTCAGCTCGCGCGCGATCTCGAAGAGGTTGTCCTCGGCGTGGTCAACCAGCACAAGCCTGCGCGGCCCGACGCGCGCGATCTGGCGACACAGCTCCGAGCCGATCGAGCCGCCGGCGCCGGTCACCATCACGACCTTGCCGCTCAGGTAGGCGCCGACCCGCTCGAGCTCCATGTGCACAGGCTCACGGCCGAGGATGTCCTCGACGCGCACCTCGCGCAGCTGACGCGTCACCCGCAGCTGACCGGCGCCGTCCTGCAGCATCTCGAAGACGGTCGGGGTGGTGCGCACCGGGATCCCGCGCTTGCGGCAGGTGCTGACCACGGTCCCACGCACGCTTCCGGGCGCCGATGGGATGGCAATGATCACCTCATCGGGCTCGACCTCGTCGAGCACGCGCTCGAGCTCCGCCTGACGGGTGGTGCCGAGCACGCGCAACCCGTACTCGTCCTTCAGCCTGCGCTTGCGCGGATCGTCATCAATGAAGCCGACCGGCCGCATCCGCAGCTCGGGATTCCGCATCAGTTCGCGCACGACCAGGCGAGCGCCTTCCCCGGCGCCGACGATCAGCACGTCGCGCGTGCCCTTGGCCACACGCAGGTTGCGGATGCGCCCCTCTGTTACGAGGTGGGTGAGGAATCGAACACCGGCGAGCATCGCTGACATCAGCAGCAGGAAGAGCACCGCCACGCTGGCCGGCAGCGGAACGTTGACCCGGATGTAGTCCCTGTTCCACGCGGTGGTCGGGTGGAAGAGCGCGATCGCACCAACGACCAACAGCGTCGCAACGACCGCGCCTTTGGCCACCTGCTCGAAGTCGCGCTGCCCGACGTAGATCCACAGCCGCTCGTACACGCTGAAGGCGGCCAGCACGATCAGGGTCACCGGTACGACCCACCAGATCGTGTCGCCGAACAGATGTACGTACCTTGCGTTGCGGCCCTGCGTCGGAAGACCATCGAAACGCAGCCAGAAGGCGAGCAGGTATGCAAATGCGACCAGGCAACCGTCCAGGACGAACTGCGGAAGCGAGTGTCGGTGGACGGGCAAGGCCGCGGAGCGAATCCGTCGGCGCATCGCGGCCGATTCTATTAGCAGAAACTGTAAAAAGAACTAAGTGACTGCGGGGGTCGTTTCGGCCCGCTGGCCGAAACCAGCCTGATCCGCTGGGGAGCTCAGGAGCTCCACGAGCAACCGCGGGTTGCGCCTGATCCGTTGCAGTCCCCGCTGACCGTCCTCGCGCTTTTCCAAAACAACCTCGTCGGCCCGCTCGAGCTTGCGCAGGCGACCCTCGGCGATCAGGCGCTCGTCGACGGCGCCAAGCCGGCCCTCGAAGACGGTGAAGACCGGGGTGCCGAGCGCCACCGCCTCGCGGTTCATCGTGCCGCCGGCGGACACCACGAGGTCGGCGTAGGCGATCAGCGACTGCGCGTCGATCGCGCGCTCGGGGATCAGGAAGCCGCCGGCGCGCGCCAGCTCCTCGCGCTGCTCTTCCGTGCGCGGCAGGACCACCGTCTGCGCGCCCTGCAGGCGCTGCAGCACCTGGCCGAAGAGGTCATTCTCGAAGCGGTGGTAGAGAGAGACGGCCGGCGGGGTTCGCACCACCGCGATCGGCTGTGACGCATCCAGGCCGAGCTCGGTCAGGACCGCCCGATCGGGCTCGAAGTCATAGAGGTAGTACTCCTCCTTGAGTCCCGGGTAGCGGCGCAGCTTCTGCGCGGCGCCATAGCGCGCAAGCCGCTCGGCGGGGATCACGTCGGGCACGACCACCGCCTGCGCGAGACGACAGTTGACGTTGTGCTGGATCGTCGCCCACTCATAGTCGAACATCGTCGAGCAGGGGATCCGCAGCAGCCGCGCTGCGACGCTGATGTCGTTCGATCCATGGCCGATCGCCAGGTCGAAATGCCGGCGGGCGGCAAACCGCACGAGCTCCCAGGAGCGATCGAAAAGACCCCGGGCCTTGTCGGTCAGCCCGGCACCACGGTGGCGGCCGATCGCGTAGTAGCCGATCCCAAGTCGCTCGCAGAGCTGCTGAGTCTGCGCAAAGTCGCGCGCGGTGACCTGCACCTCATGGCCCTGCTGCTCAAGGCGCCGGATGACCGGCGCCAGCACGAGCACGTGCGGTGAGTTGGTCAGGTCCACCCAGACCTTCATGCCGGCAGCTCTCAGATCAGGCGGCGGCCAGCGCCGCCACCACCTCGTCGGCCTGCGCACGCGTGAAGACGGGACTGATCGGCAGCGCCACGTTCGTGCGCGCCAGCTCCTCGGTCACCGGCAGCTCGAGCGCCGCCCCGTTGCGCCCCACGTACGGCGCCATCGCGGGCTGGCGGTGCAGCGGCACGCGGTAGTAGCCGCGAGCCTGCACGCCGGCGTCTGCGAGCAGCTTCAGCTTGGCGTCGGCGTCAGGGTGCGTCGCAACGTACAGATGCCAGGCGGGGGTGGCGCCCAGCGGGGCGCCACCGAGTTCAAGGTGGTCCCCAAGCCCGGCATCGATGTATGCCTGCACGCCGGCGCGGCGGCCGGCGCACCAGTCGTCGATCCGCGGCAACAGCACGCGCAGGATCGCCGCCTGGATCTCGTCGAGCCGCGAGTTGTAGCCCACGTACTCGAAGGTCTGCTTGTCGCGCGAGCCGTGGAAGCGCAGGGCGCGCACGCGCTCGGCGAGCTCGTCGTCGTCGGTCGTGATCGCACCGCCATCGCCAAAGGCGCCGAGGTTTTTCGAGGGGTAGAAGGAGAAGGTGGCGATGTCGCCCAGGGCGCCCGCCTTGGCGCCGTCCAGCGAGGCGCCGAGCGCCTGTGCTGCGTCTTCGATCACCGGTAGGCCGAAGGCGTCGCGGATCGCGGGGATCTCAGCCGGCATGCCGAACAGGTCAACTGCGACGATCGCCTTGGTCTTCGGGGTGAGCGCGGCTCGAACCGTCTCGACGGTGATGTTGCGCGTGTCGCGGTCGATGTCGCAGAAGACCGGCACGGCACCCATCGCCGCGATCGCCTCGGCGGTCGCGTAGAAGGTGAAGGAGGGCACCACGACCTCGTCGCCGGGCTCGACTCCGAGCGCGCGGGTTGCGATGGTCAGGGCATCAGTCCCGTTGCCCACGCCGATCGCGTGGCCGACGCCAACGTACGTCGCGAGCTCCTGCTCGAAGGCCTTCACCTCAGGCCCGAGGATGAAGCGGCCGCCTTGAATCACCTCGGCGACGCGCTCGAGGATCGTCGTCCGCAGGTCGGCAAGTGGGGTTTCAGTGTCAAACAGAGGTACAGGCATGAGAACGACCTTAGACGCACATACGGAGCGAGCCGACAACCGTACACTCAGCGCGTGCTTCTAGACGCGTCGGTTACCAACTCCCTTGCCAACATCGCCACGCACGTGGTCCAGCACCTGGGCTACGCCGGCGTCGCGCTGATGATCATGGTCTCGCAGGTGATCATCGTCCCGGGCACCGAGGTGGTGATGTTGTTCGCCGGCTTCAACGTCGACACCCACCACCTGACACTGATCGGGATCATCGTGGCCGGCGTGATCGGTGACGTACTCGGCGCAAGCATCTGTTACGCGATCGGTTACTTCGGCCTGCACGAGGCGCTATCGCGTCCCGGCAGCCCGGTGCACGTCGACGCGCGCAAGATCGACATGACCCACCGCTGGTTCGAGCGCTATGGATCGCCGGTGGTGGCGGTATCCCGCTGCATTCCGGTGTTCCGCTCCGCACCCCCCTACGCGGCGGGGATCGCAAGGATGCCGTACTGGCGCTTCGCCTCGATGGCGACGCTCGGTTCGATCGTGTGGATCACCGGGCTGGCGCTGGTCGGCAAAGCGGTCGGCCACCAGTGGCCACAGTGGAAGCATCACCTGGACTACGTCGACTACGCCGTGGTTGCGATCGTCGTCGTGCTGCTGGCCTGGTTTCTGTTGCGCGTGATCCGCAACCGGCGGACACCGACGCCAAGGTAGTCGCCGCAACCGATGGCGCCACGGAGAGCCGGGCTGGGCCGAGCGCTGGCAATCGGGTTGTTGCACGGCCCGGCCGAGCTCCTGCCCATCTCCTCGTCAGGTCACGTGGAACTGGTGCCGTGGCTGCTCGGTTGGGATGGCGTATCGCCGGACCCCGAGGTGCGCAAGGCCTTCGAGGTCGCACTGCACGCCGGCACGGCGGCGGCGCTCGTGGTGATGCTGCGTGACGAGGTGATCGAGGCCGCACGCGAGGTCAGCCTCGACTCCGCCGCGGTCGTCGGGTTGTCGCTGCTACCGCCGGTGATCGTCGGCTTCGCGCTGGAGCGGCCGATCGAGCGTTACCTCGGCAAGCCCGGGACGATCGCCGCCGGCCTGATCGCCGGCGGGATAGCGCTGGCCTGGGCCGACCGCGAGCCACAGGAGCGGGCCTTCGACGACGCGAGCACCGATCGACGGCCTGTGGCTCGGCATCGCCCAGGCCTCTGCGCTGTTCCCGGGCGTCTCGCGCAATGGCGCGACGTTGACCGCGGCGCGGTTGCGGCGCTTTGCACGGGTCGACGCCGAGCGGCTCTCACGGCACGTGGCGCTGCCGGTGATCGGCGGTGCGACCTTCCTCAAGTGCCTGCGTCTATGGCAGCGCGGACTGCCCGAGGGCTCGGGCCCGGCGTTCGCGGTGGGCGTGGTCGCGTCGTTTGCCTCGACGCTCGGCGCCACTCCCCTGATCGAGCTCGTCGAGCGCGACCGCCCGCTGTGGCCGTTCGCCGCCTACCGGGTGGGGCTGGGCAGTCTTGCGATCCGTCACCTGCGCGCCAGGCGCCGTGCCAAGATGAACACGTGAGCGATCCCTCTGCAAGCAACCACACATGAGCGACGCGTACGCAGCAGCGGGTGTGGACACCCAACAGGCGGACCAGGGCGTGGCCGCGATCGTCAACGTGCTGAAGACGATCGAGACCGGCCGCGAGTCGCTGGCGGTGCCACTGCCCGGCCACTACGCGAGCGTCATGCGCCTGCCCGGGCCTCTGGCTCCCAACGTCGGCATCGCGCTCGCCACCGATAGCGTCGGCTCGAAGGTGATCGTCGCCGAGCAGACGCGGCGCTTCGACACGATCGGCATCGACTGCGTGGCGATGAACGTCAACGACCTGATCTGCGTCGGTGCACAGCCGCTGGCGCTGCTCGACTACATCGCCGTAGAGCGCGCCGAACCCGAGCTGCTCGAGGCGATCGGGCGCGGACTGGCGATCGGTGCCGCTGACGCCGGCGTCGAGATCCCTGGCGGGGAGGTCTGCCAGGTCCCCGAGGTGCTGCGCGGCCACCCGTCGCCGTACGGCTTTGACCTGGTTGGCTCCGCCTTCGGCGTGGTCGAGCTGGACAAACTGATCGACGGCAGCGCCGTGCGGCCCGGCGACGCACTGATCGGTCTGCCGGCCTCCGGAATCCACTCCAACGGGATGACGCTCGCGCGCCGGGCATTGCTGGACGACGGCCAGCTGTCGATGGACCAGCGGCTCGACCAGCTGCTCGGCCAGACAGTCGCCGACGTGCTGCTCGAGCCGACGGTGATCTACGTCCGAGCGATCCTCGCGCTGATCGCCAGCGAGGTCGAAGTCCACGGCCTGGCGCACATCACCGGCGGCGGCCTGATGAACCTGCGACGGATCGGCACGGGGGTCGGATACTCGATCACCGACCCGCTCCCCTCGCCGCCGGTCTTCGAGCTGATCGCTTCCTTCGGGGAGGTCCCGGCCTCCGAGATGTGGGAGGTCTTCAACATGGGCTGTGGCTTCGTTGCCATGGTTCCGGCCGATCAGGCCGACGCCGCGGTCGAGCTGCTCTCGAGCTTCCATCGCGGAGCAGCCGTGATCGGCCGGATCACCGAGGATGCCCGGGTGATCGAGCTGCCGCACATGCGGATCCGCGCCACAGCCGACAGCGAGCGGCTCACGAAATACTGAGCAGTTTCGCCCGCAGCGATCGGCACCTGGACGGCTGAAGTAGGCCCGCTCAGGGTATGTAGCCGCCGTACCGTTTACCCGTTTACCCGTTTACCCCACCGCCGCTTTTTTGAAGTGACAGCCGGTTTGCCAGCACTTAGGTTTCGTGTTCCACAATAGGACGACCAGATGAGCAGCCTGCTCGGAACGACGCTCAGTGGTCGCTACCGGCTGGAGTCGCGGATCGGCTCCGGCGGCATGTCGACGGTCTACCGCGCCCAGGACGAGACACTCGAGCGGTTCGTGGCGATCAAGCTGATGAACCGCGAGGTCGCCACCGACTCCGATCAGCTCGAGCGCTTCCGGCGTGAGGCACGCGCCGTGGCCCGGCTCACGCACCCGAACATCGTGCACGTGATCGACGCCGGCGAGGACGAAAGCCGTCCCTACATCGTCTTCGAGTACATCGACGGGGAGACGCTGAAGGAGCGCATCCGCCGGCTCGAGCGGCTGGAGATCCCCGAGGCGGTGGCCTATTGCGTCGAGATCGCGCGCGCCCTCGGCTGTGCGCACTCCAACCACGTCGTGCACCGTGACGTCAAACCACAGAACGTGCTGATCGACCACGACGGAACCGCGAAGGTGACCGACTTCGGCATCGCTCGCACACTCGAGGAGGACGGCCTCACCGCAGACGGCCGCGTGCTCGGCACGACCGACTACGTCTCACCCGAGCAGGCGCTCGGCCAGCATGCCACGGGCCAGTCCGACCTCTATTCGCTGGGCGTCGTGCTGTACGAGATGCTGACGGGAGAGCTCCCGTATCGAGGCGAAACCCAGGTGGCTGTGGCCATGCAGCACGTGCGCGAGACCGTGCCGGACGTCCGCCGGCTGCGCCCTGAGGTCTCGGCCGCGCTGGCCGCGGTTATCGAGCGCGCGACCGCCAAGGAGCTCTCGCAGCGCTACGCCGACGACGACGAGATGGTCGCCGACCTCGAGAACGCGCTGGCGCTCGAGACGACCCGCGCCGGCAGCGCCGACGGCCAGGTCACAGCGGTGATCGAGACCCTGCCGCCGGAGACCCGCCGGCGCGTGCCGCTCAGCGTCCGGCGCCCTCGCGCCGCTTATGCGGTCAGCCTGCTCGCGCTGCTGGTGATCGCCGCGGCGATCATCGCACTGGTGCTGAACACCCACAACGGCCCGAACAGCGGCAGGCGTGGTGGCGGCGGCGGCACGCTGGTCCCGGTTCAACTCTGCTCGAGCCTGAGCTGCACGAACGCCTACAACCCCTATGGCAAAGGCGGCATCTCGCAGAACAACAACCAGGCCAAATACGCCGTCGACGGCAGCTTCACGACCGCCTGGACGACGGACCAGTACTACAGCGGCAACCTCGACGACAAGCCGGGCGTCGGGATCTACGTGAGCGGCAGCGGCGCCGTAGCGGCCAGGAAGATGGTCGTCGATACGACGCACCGCGGGCTTCAACGCGGTGATCTATGCGACCAACGCGACCCCTGACCCGAACCACTTCACTGGCTGGCACCGAGTCGGGGGTTTCGACAACGTGGCTTCGACACAGCCCTTCCAGCTGAACACCGGCGGCAACACGCTACCGCTACTACCTGTTCTGGATCACGTCGCTGCCGACGCACAACAACTACATCTCCGTCAACGAGATCAAGCTCTTCAGGTAGTGCGTTTTGCCGGCCCCGCTGGGCCGGCCAGATTTGCTTCCCCAACGACTCAGGGGACGGAACCGAAGTCCCGTCCCCTGGTCGCCGTCAAGTAACCCTCAGGTCCGCGCTAGGCGCAGCCTGAGGCCGGCTCAGTGCGGTTTCTTGACCGTGAACGACGCCGCGCTGAGCTTGCCGGTGGTGTCGGAGACGATGAGCGCGATGCCCTCTGAGTTGATCTTGCGCTTCTTGGCCAGCGTCTCAAGGCCCTTGCTGACCTTGATGCCGCCCGCCTTGATGCGGAAGTTGACCAGCTTCTTGCCACTCGTGAAGGTGATCACCAGGCGTCCTGCCTTGATGCTCTCCTTGTACTTGTCACCCGGGATCACGATGTCGCGCTTGAGCGCAGCCCGGTTCCAGCTGACGTTCTTCGGCAGCTTGACCGAGAAGCCCAGCAGGTAGCCGGCGGGGCCGGTACCGGCGGTCAGCCTGAAGCTGAGCGCCACCTTGCTGGTCGCCAGGCCGGTCAGCCGGCCGAGCGTAAGCTTCGGCACGCCGGGCAGCGTCGTGCTCTTGGGAGCAGACCCTCGTTGACGTTGCTCAGCGCCTCACCGGCGCTCAGCTTGATCGCCAGCGACCCACCGAGCGTGCTCTGCCCGAGGTAGTACTCGGTCGCGTAGTACTGGCCGTTGTAGGCACGTCCGCCGACGAACTCCAGGTACCACGTGCCCGCCGGCACATCGCTCAGCGTGTAGGTGCCGTTGGGGTTCGTGATCGTCTGCGCCACGACGTTGCCCTGCGCGTCGACCACGTCGACCGGAAGGCCGCCGAGCGCTGCTCCGCCCTGCGCCGCCGTGACGGTGCCGCTGATCGTCGCACCGGCGCCGAGGGCGCCGTTGATGCTGGGTGTCGTCGCGCCGCTCGAGACCGTCACCTTACGCGCCGGTCGCGAGCGTGCTGCCACCGTAGAAGGTGGCCGCCAGGTTGGAGCCGGACGAGTCCGTCGAACTCCACCTCATAACTGCCGGGCAGCACGTCGCTGACCGTATAGGTCCCGTCGACGGCGGTGCTCGCACCGACGGGGATCACGTTGCCCGCTGCGTCGTAGACGGAGATGCCCACTCCGGAGAGTGCGCCACCACTCGCATCGGTAACCGTGCCGCTGATCCCACCGACCGCGGGAACGGCGAAGCTCGCCGTGGTTGTGGTGCCGGCGGTCACGGCGTACTGCGTAGCCGAGCCGGAGTCATAGGTGAGACCGGTGCTGTCGACCCATACGCCGGAAAGGCGGAAGCCGGTGCCGGTGGCGGAGTACAACAGCGAGAAGCCGTCCGCCGGCAGACCGCGGATCGTGTAGGTGCCGCCGCTCACGGCTGCCGCCGTGCCGCCGAGCATCGGGTCGGCGACCGATGCCGCAGAGGTCGGCTCGGCGATGACGTGCGAAGCGGTCTCCGACTGCGGCGTTGGCGTCCGTCACCGCGCCGGTGATCATCGCGCCGGCCGTGAGCGTCTCGGCATTCGAGCGCCTGACTGCCGCCCGTCGCGGGCACCGTCACGACGGTGCCCTTGGCGATGTTGTCCGCGCCGCTGTCGCCGTAGTAATCGGGTGAAACGTTGTCAGCCGCGGTGGCGTCGTTGAAATACACGTAGTACTGGCCCGGGGGCGACCCCGGTGATCGTGTAAGTGGCCGTGGTGGCACTCGTGTTGGTGACGGTCAGGCTGCCCTGGTTACCGGCAGCGTTGCCGTTGCGGTCGACGAGCCGGATGTTCACATCGGCAGGATGGACCGTCCCAGCCGGAACGGTGAAAGAGCCGCTGATGCTTCCGGTGGTGGCAGCCTGCGCCGCCCGCGGGCGCGGCCGCCAGCGCGAGCTGCGGCAAGCGCCGGGGCGACCAGGCCGAGCCCGGCTCGCCTGAGCAGGGCCGTCGCGGACGCGCGAGCGTACCTGCACCGCCGCCAGGCGGTGACTGTACATGTGACATACGAATTCCTCCTCACCTGGAAGCGCCAGGTGTCGTTTACGCCCAACCACGCCGTATGCGTGGCATGGTCGGTAATGGCAATCCGTGTACCGACCTTAACCGGGGTACCCCGCGAGAGTTGCGGGCAAGTGCGGTTCAGTGCGTATACGCACGCTGACGCTCGTGGCGGTCGAGCGCGAAACCAACGAGGCGGTCGAGCAATTCCGTGTACGGAACCCCGGATGCAGCGAACAGAGCGCCGTAGACGCTCGTCTCGGTGAAGCCGGGCATCGTGTTCAGCTCGTTGACCAATACGACGTCGCCATCGACAAAGAAGTCGGCTCGGGCAAGCCCGGCACAGCCGGCACCGGATGAAGGCCTCCACGGCCAGCTGCCTGCACGCGCTCGCGCGCGCTCTCCGAGATCCGGGCTGGCACGACCAGCTGCATGGCTCCCGCGCGTGTACTTGGCCTCGTAGTCGTACCAGCCGGACTCGCCCGAGGCCAGCAGGATCTCTCCGGGAACCGAGGTGATCGGCTCGTCGTTACCGAGCACCGAGCACTCGACCTCGATCCCCGAAGCCGCCGCCTCGACGATCACCAGCGGGTCATGCGCGAACGCCTCGACCAGCGCCGGGCGCATCTGATCCTGCTCCAGCACGCGGCCGATGCCGACCGACGAGCCGAGCCGAGCCGGCTTCACGAACGCGGGCAGCCCGAACTCGGACAGCGTCCGCCAGCACGCCCTCAGGGTCAGCTTCCCAGTCGTGGGCGGTGAGCGCCCGGTAGTCCACCTGCGGCACGCCGGCGCGCGCCATCAGCTCCTTGAAGACGATCTTGTCCATGCAGACGGCGCTCGCCAGCACACCGGCGCCCACGTAGGCCACTCCCAGCAGCTCGAACAGGCCCTGAACGGTGCCGTCCTCGCCGAACGGCCCGTGCAGAGCCGGAAACACGACGTCGATCCCGGGCCAGCCGTGGCCGGGGCTGAAACTGAGCTCACCGCCGCCGTCGGTGCGCCAGACGCCGTCACGGCCGACCTCGACTTCGAGCACCTCGTGGCCGCCCTCGCGCAGGCCGGCGGCGACCGACGCCGCCGAGGCGAGCGAGACCTCATGCTCTGACGAACGGCCGCCGCCGAGCACCGCGATTCGGTGGCTATTCAAGTTGTGGTGGTGAGACGGTGGTGGTCGTCGACGGGGTACTCGTGGTTGCCGGCGTGGTGGTGGGGTTGCCGGGACCGGAGTTCGCCGCGGTTGGAGTTCCCAGCGCCGGTGGTTCCGCCGGTCGACTGGCCGCCAACGGAGCTCGCCGCGACGCCGTAGTAGATGGTCACGACCGACCCCTTCTTGACAACCGTGAGTGAGGTCGGGAACTGCTGGACCACCAAGCCGACGTTGGCCGGATTGTGCACCGTCGTGGGAACCTGGTTGACGTTGAGGCCCTGCCCGCTGAGCGTCGAGACTGCGGCCGATGGTGTCTCGCCGACCACGCGCACGAGCTTGACGGTGTCGGGCGCCTTGGCGACGGTCAGTGTGATCGTGCCGTTGTTCGCGAGCGGCTGGTTCGGTCCCGGCGACTGACTGAGGACCGTGTCAGCCGTCGCGGTGGTCGACGTCTGGTAGACGACCTTCGGCGAGTTGGTGCTGATCTGCGAGAGCGCGGCCTGCGCGCTCCCGAGGTCATCGCCGACCACGTTCGGCATCGCCACGCCGGAGCTGACGAAGAGGATCACGCTGGCTCCCTTGGAGAGGTTCGCGCCAGCGCCTGGCTGGGTCCCGGTGACCTCGCCCTGCGGCACCGAACTGGAGGTCTGCGTGACCACGCGCGCGACCTTCAGGCCGTTCTGTTGGAGCTGCTGTTTCGCCGCCGCCTCGGAGAGCTGAGCGACCGTCGGCACGGTGGTCGAGCCCGGCCCGGTGGAGTACGTCAGGGTCACGGTGGAGCCGGCCTTCTCCCGCGAGTTCCCGAGCGGACTCTGGTTGATCACCTCATCGACCGGATAGTTGGAGGTCTCGGGGATCACGTTCGGCGTGAAACCTGCGTCCTGGATACGGCTTTGGGCCGTGGGCAGTTGCAGGTAGACGACGTAGGGGACGAGCGTCTTCTTGGGCCGGGTCAGCAGATATGCGGCCACACCTCCGCCGATCAGCAGCAACACCAGCAGGCCCACGATCCACGGCCAGATCGGTGATCCGCGCCGGTCGCGCCGGTCGTCGTCGTCATAGCGATCGAGTCGGTCGCCGTTGTACGCCACGCCGACGGCGCCGCCGTATGCGCCCGCGGCATCGCTCGCCGGGATCATGCTCGACGGGTACCCCGCAGCCGGAACGATCCCGCCGCCGGCCGAAAGCGCACGCATGCTGGCCGTGACCTCCCCGGCCGGCGCGGCCAGCGCATCCCGCACCTGCTCGAGCGCCATGATGAACTGGTCGGCGTCAGCGGGGCGATCGGCCGGGTCCTTGTTGAGCGCCCAGAGCACCACCTGCTCGAGCGCCGAGGGAATCTCGGGGTTGATCTGGCTGGGGGGCACCGGTGCCTCCGAGACATGCTTCAGCGCGATCGAGACCGGCGACTCGCCATCAAACGGGACCCGTCCGGTCAGCATCTCGTAGAGCACGACGCCGATCGAGTACAGATCGCTGGGGGCGCTCACCGCGTGGCCCTGCGCCTGCTCCGGCGACAGATACTGAGCGGTGCCCATGATCGAGCCCGTCTCGGTCATATCCGAGGCGCCGGCCCGCGCGATACCGAAGTCGGTGACCTTGATGTGGTCGTTGTCGTCGACGATCACGTTGTGCGGCTTCAGATCTCGGTGGATGACACCCCGACGGTGCGCGAAGCGCGCCGCCTTCAGCATCTGGATCGTGAGGTCGATCGCGCGGCTCGTGTCGAGCGGCGCCTCCTCGCGGATCAGGCGCTTCAGCGTCCGACCCTCGAGATACTCCATCGCGATGTAATACGTGCTCTCGAAGCTGCCGCGATCGAAGACGCTGACGACGTTCGGATGCTGGAGCGACGCGGCCGCCTGCGCCTCCCGGCGGAAGCGCTCGACAAAGCCCGGATCCTCGGCGAAGCGGCGGTGCAGCAGCTTGAGCGCAACCTCGCGGTCGAGTTGCTCGTCCTGGGCCAGATAGACGTCCGCCATGCCGCCGGCACCCAGACGATGAAGAACCCGATAGCGCCCGTCGATGATGGTCCCGGAGTCGAATTCGCTCATTGCTTTTCCGCTAGAAGAGTCTGTATCACTTTCGCAGCGATCGGGGCAGCGTAGGTGCCACCAAAGCCGTTCGGGATGTCCGTCAGTTCTACGGCAACCGCGATGTTCGGCTTGCTCTCGGGGAAGCCGACAAACCAGGCGTCATCCAGCGGCTGGCCGTCCTTGGTGATGCCCGTCGACGCCGTGCCCGTCTTGCCGCCGATGCTCAGCCCCTCCAGGTTCGCTGACTGACCGGTGCCCTCCTCCACGACATCGCGCATCATCTGCTGCAACTTACCGGCCACCTTCGGCGTCATCACCTGGTCGTACTCCGTCGGTGAGATCGTCGCCACGGTCTGACCGTCGCTGTTGACGACCTTGGTGGTGAGCCGCGGCTGCATCAGCTTGCCGTCGTTGGCGATCGCCGAGACGACCATCGCCATCTGCAGTGGAGTCACCTCGAGCCCCGCCTGGCCGATCGCGGTCCGGCCCAGGTCGATGTTGGGGTTGGTCACGGGGACGAGCTTGCCGTTGTAGTACTCGCCGCTGGCCCGCATCTGGCCGACGGGATAATCGAGCGGCGGCACCGAACCGAAGCCGTAGCGCTTCATGTACTTCTGCATCAGGCTGCCGCCGAGCGTGACGCCCAGCGGCGCGTAAACCGTGTTGATCGAGTCCGTCAGGGCCTTCGTCAGTGTCACCTGGCCGTAGCTGTAGTTGCTGTCGTTCTCGAGCGAGTGGCCCGAGACCGTGACCGGCGAGTTCCCGTTGAAGATCGAGTACGGGGTGTAGCGGCCGCTGTCTAGGGCCGCCGTGGTGGTGACGAGCTTGAACGTGGAGCCCGGGGGATATGCGCCCTGCGTGGCGTTGAAGTACTGGCTGCAGCCGGGGGTCTTCTCGCACGTGACTGGATTCGGGTCGTTGTTGTTGTATGTCGGACTCGAGTACATGACCTTCACCGCACCCGTCTGCGGCACGATCGCGACGACCGAGCCCGAGATCGCGCCGGTCGACGCCATGGTTGCGTGGAGCAGCTGGCGCGCCAGCGCCTGCGCATGCGGGTCGAGCGTCGTGTGGACGTCGTCACCGACCTTCGGGGTGCCGTTGAACGAACCGAAGACGTTGGCGAGCGCGCTGTGCAGGCCGCCCTTGAGCTCGTCGTTGCGGGCCAATTCGAGTCCGGTCGTCCCGAAGGTCTGCGGGAAGTAATAACCGATCACCTGAGAGAACAGGGACCCCTGGGGGTAGACGCGCTTCCACGTGCCGCCCCTGGCCTTCACAGACCTGGCCAGCACCTGGCCGTTGCTGGCGTAGATGGTGCCGCGCTTGACTTTCAGGGACGCAAAGTACGAGAGCTGATTGAGCGGATTGCGGTCGAGCGCGGTGGCGCTGAACACGGTCCAGCGAGAGGTCCAGACGACGAGCACGCTGAACAGAAGGATCACCACGAAAAAGAGGCGGACGATCGAGCGGTTCATGAGACCTTCACCGCGCCGGTCATGATTGCGCCGCGGGTCGGCGTGCCCGGTCGGAGATCAGCAGCAGCAGGGCGACCAGGACGAAGTTGGCCAGGATCGAGGAGCCGCCGTAGGAGACGAACGGCAGCGGCACGCCGGTCAACGGGATCACCCGCGTCACCCCGCCGACGATCACGAACACCTGCAGCGCGAGAACCGACGAGAGTCCGACGGCGAGCAGCTTCGAGAAGGAGTCGCGTGCAAGTATCGCGGTCTTGAACCCACGGGCCGCCAGCATCATGTAGGCGAGCAGCAGGGCCGCAGCGCCGAACAGGCCGAGGTCGCCGGTGATCACGGCATAGATCATGTCCGTGTTCGGGACGGGAATGTATGCGTTCGTCGTTCCAGGGACCGTCAGGAGCGTCTGGCCAAAGCCCTGGCCGAACAGGCCTCCCGCGGCCATCGAGAAGGTGCCGTTGGCAACCTGCAGGCTGCCACCGAGCACGCCGTACACGTGTGGGTTATAGGTGTGCAGCCAGTCCTGCACACGCGCGTCGATGTGGGCGATGTGCGTACCCAGGTACCAGGCGCCCCCGGCGAAGGCAAGCACCCCCACGAGAACGAATGAGATGCGGTCGGTGGCGACGTACAGGATCGCGAGCAGGGCGCCGTAGAACATCAGCGACGATCCGATGTCGTGCAACAGGATCAGAACGAGCATCGCCGCACCCCAGAGCACGAGCAACGGACCGAGATGCTTGAGGGGCGGGACGCGGTAGCCGAGGATGCTGCGGCCCGAGGCCAGCGCCTGACGGTGGTCGCGCAGATACGAGGCGAGGAAGATCACCAGCCCGACCTTGCCGAACTCGGTCGGCTGGAATGTGATCCCGGGCAGATGCACCGCCAGATACGCGCCGTTCACCTGCTCGCCAAAGTGCGGCACGTGCGGCAGCGCCAGCAGCACAAGCGACGCGATCATGATCAGGTAGCGGTAGTTCTCGAGCTTGCGGTAATCCCGGAACCAGAGCACGGTTCCCGCGAAGAGCGCGAGGCCGAGCACGAACCACTGCGCCTGCTGGCGAGCCAGCGTCGTGCCGTTGATCCGGTAGACCATCACGATCCCGAAGCAGGCGAGCACCGCCACCAGCGGGAAGATGAAAGGGTCGGCGTACGGCAGGGTGATGCGGATGAAGATGTGCGCTGCCAGGCATAGCCCCAGGAACACCGCGCCGTAGACGAGCGAAATCGTCGACAGCTGGTTCGATCGCTGGATGTAGACGGCCGCAAACCCTGCCGAAAGCAGCAGCGCAGCCGGAATCAACCCGAACAGCTCCCAGTTGCGAGCCCTCATTTGTTGATCTGACCCAGCTCCATGTCGTTGACCAGCTGAATTGCGTTGGTCTGGTTGCGCATCGCGTGGTTGAGCAGGGTCGCGCGGTACCTGGCTGGAATCGTCGCGGCGGGGACGCCGGAGACGTAGTACGTCTCATACATGGGGATGCCCAGCGGCAGAACGTAGGGGAAGCCTCGATAGACGACGACGGTGCCCTGCCCGTTGGTGCCGAGGAAGTAGAGCTGGCGGCTGGCGAGGTAGCCGCCGGCGCCGATCAGGCAGAGCACGACCAACAACGCGGTGAGCGCCGCGACCGTCTTGCCGAGCGGACCGAAGTGGCGCTCCTTCTTGGCCGGCTGGACGAAGCCGGCAGGCATATGCGGCTTCCATCCCTGCAGGCGGGCACGCTGCACCGGCCGCGGCGCGATCTCGGCACGTGCGAGCTGGTCAGACGCCACTGCACCCCCGGTGATCATCGTCGGCTGGTCCACCACCGGCTCGTTGTCGCCGGCAAGCTCCACGCGGAAGAGGACGACGGTGATGTTGTCTCGGCCGCCCGCCTCGTTCGCGGCGTCGATCAGCCGATCGGCCGCCGCGTCCAGATCCGGCGCCTCAGCGAGCACCTCCTGGACCTGCTGCTCGCTGATCATCGAGGTGAGGCCATCGCTGCACAGCAGCACCACGTCGTCGGGACGTAGCGGATAGGTCCAGGTGTCGATCTCGACGATCGGCTCGATCCCCAGTGCCCGCGTGATCACCGAGCGCTGCGGGTGCTCAAGCGCCTCCTCCTCCGTGAGCTTGCCGCCGCGCAGCAGCTCCTCGACCAGGGAGTGGTCCTCGGTCAGGCGCGAGAGCTCTCCGTCGCGCAGCAGGTACGCACGGCTGTCGCCGACGTGCGCGAGCGCAACCGAGTCCGCGTCGAGGTAGGCGGCGGTGACGGTCGTACCCATGCCTGCGCTCTCGGCCTCGGTGCGCGAGCGGTCATGGATGTCCCGGTTCGCCCTCTGCACCACGACCGAGAGTCGCTCCTCGGGTGTGCCGTCGGCCGGAAGCCCCTCGATGAAGGACTCCACGACCATCTGCGACGCGACCTCGCCGGCCTGAGCGCCGCCCATACCGTCGGCGACGACGAACACGGGCGGCTGGGCATAGCTCGAGTCCTCGTTGCCGCGGCGCTGGCGGCCCACGTCTGTCCGCACGGTTGTCTCTGCAGCTCTGAGCATCTGCTGATGATGGCTTTACTGGAAGTAGGTGAACTGGGAGTCGCCGATACGGATGCGGTCGCCGTCGTGCAGCGGCTGCGGTCCGGTGAGCGCCTCGCCGTTCAGGTACGTGCCGTTGGTCGAACCGAGGTCCTCGATCACGACCGAACGGCCCTGGCGTGTGATCTTGGCGTGACGGGTGGACGCGAACGGGTCCTCGAGCTTCAGTTCGACGTTACCGCGGCCGAGCGTGACCGGGTCCATCAGGTCATATGCCACACCCGGTCCGTGACCCTCGGCCTGATCGACGACGAGCCGCGGCTCGAAGTCGCCTTCGAGCACCGCCAGCGGATCCACCGTCTGGTGAATACTCGTCGCCTCGCCGGCAGTGGCGCCGCCCTCGCTCCGGCCACCGAGCCCGCGGCGCAGGTCGAACAGGGTGCTAGCCGCGACCCAGAACAGGAACAGATAGAGAACGATCAGAAAGCCGAACTTGAGTCCGACTGAGACTGGCTGGAGCATCCGCGTCGCTTGGGTTGGTGGTTACTCGAGCTCGAAGGTGATCACGGAGGATCCGACCTCGATCTCATCGCCCGGTCGCACGACCTCCGGGCCGTGGATCGTGCGCCCGTTCACGCGCGTGCCGTTTGTGGAGCCGAGGTCGCTGATCACCCACGCGCCGCCGCGAGGTCGCAGCTCGGCATGCTGGCGTGAGACGTTGGCATCGTCGATCACGATCTCAGACTCTCGGCTGCGCCCGAGCGTCGCGCCCCGTGGGCCGACCATCAGGCGCTTGCCGCCGTAGAGCAGCAGCGCCCGCTGCTGTCGTACCGTCGCCGACTCCTCGAGCGGCTCGGCGATCCGCTGAGCGGCACTGAACACCATCGTGCGGCCCACCGGCTCAGGTTCCGGCCCAGCCGCCGGTACGCGGGGCTTGGCCGGGAGCGGCGCTTCCTCCTCCGGCTGCACCACGGCGGTTTCGATCCCGAACTCGCCAAGGCCGAGGCGCTCGTCGGTCTCGAAATCGATCACCGGGCGCGAGAGCAGCGCGAAGCGCTCGCGGCGGGCATGCTCGAGCAGGTAGCCCGCCAGCTCGTCGGCCAGCGCGTCCTCATAGGTGCTGAAGCGCTCGCGGTCACGAGGCGATAGATAGACGTGGTACTCGTTGGGGACATAGGTGCGCGAGAGCGTGGAGTATTGGTGCTCCTCCATCTCGCGCGCGAGTTTGCGGGCGATCTCCACAGGACGCACCTCGGAACGGAAGACACGGCTGAACGTGCCTTCCACCACTCCGGCGATCATGCTTTCGAGATTCCTGAGAACGGGCATTTGGTTTTGCAGGCCTTGGTCGGTCGGTTGGCGCAGTTCCTGCGTTTCCAACCATTGATGCTACGCAACGCCGCTATGTATACCCGCGTAACCCCGGGTTTCTTCAAGGATCGTTAGCAATGGCCCACAGGCGACGATCGCGGTCGCCACGAGCGCTCCTGGAAGCTCACCGACGATCGGCCGCGCACCCACCGCAGCAACGCCCATCACCAGCGCCACCGACCAGACGACGGCGAGCATGAGATCCAGCATCGGGAAGCGTCGGGCGCGCAAAAGCGGCTGGACGGCTGCGGCCGCAGCCCAGACGCCGATCGTGGCAAGCGCCCGCGGGTGGCGCGGTGGGATCTGAGCCGGCAGCCAGTAGAGGTCGTGGTGGGTGGCGCGCCCGACGCCGATCAGGACGCAGAGCCCGGCAGCGCCGAAAAAGGCGCGCTGCCACCAGCGGCCGCCGAGCTGCGCCACCACGGCGGGCACGGCGCCCGCGAGCGACACGGCGCCCAACGCAATCGCGGTGAGCAGCGACCCGACAAGCGGCAGCAGCAATGCAATCACGGCAACGGCAAGGCCCACCACGGCGGGTGTTAGCGGCGGGTGGTGCCAGAGGTGGGTGCTCAGCCAGACGGCACCGAGGCCGGCGCCTGCGGCGTTCGCGGCGCGCGGAAGCCATGACCCGAGGCTGCGGGGCGAGCGGGATTGAATTCCAGCAGCCGCGCCAGCACGCGCATCGGCGTTCCTGGTCAGCGAACCACGGGCACCGGCCAAACGCAGGCGGGGAGCGCCGTCGCCGTCGCGCCACTCGGGCCCGGGCTGATCCTGGATCCATGTGTCGTCCTCGCCCCCGTGCCAGGCGGGCGCGACGACGCCGGGCGTGTCGTCGACCTCGTCGAGCGAGTAGAGCAGCGCCGCGCGGAGATCGAGCATGCTGCCCCGCTCGTACGGCCGTGAGCTCAGCGCCTGGTCCAGGCCGGCGGCCAGGCCGCGGCTGAGGTCGCGGCGCTGACGGCGCAGAGGCGGCACGAATCCGCTGGTGCGGCGCCGACGACGGCTCTCCTCCTGCGGATTGACGCCAGTGAGCGCCTCGTAGAGCACGAGCGCGAGCGAGTAAAGATCGGCCTCGGGCCCAACCTCCCGGCCCTCGGACTGCTCGGGCGCCATGTAGGCGAGCGTGCCGATGATGTCGCCGGTGTGCGTGAGCGTGGCACCGCCGATCACGTGCGCGACGCCGAAGTCGGTGAGCTTGGCGCGATCCCCCGACCCCGAACTCCGATTGGGCACCAGCACGTTTGACGGCTTGACGTCGCGGTGGATCACGCCCTGGGCGTGGGCGTGGGCGAGCGCGTCGCAGAGCGAGACGCCCACCTCGAGGATCTCCCGATCGGAGAGCTTCCCCTGCTCGAGCAGCACATCCAGCGTACGGCCGCGCACGAGCTCGGAGACCAGGTAGGCGCCCTCGTCGTCAACGGCAGCCTCGTACAGCGTCACGATCGCTGGGTGCTGCAGCCGCGCGGCCGCGCGTGCCTCCCGCTCGAAACGTGCGTGGATCACGCGCTCGCGAGGGAGAACCTTCACGGCCACGTCGCGGTCGAGGCGCTCGTCCCGCGCCGACCAGACCGTGCCGAACGCACCACTGCCGAGGCGCTTGGTGAGGCGGTAGCGATCCATCACCAGGTCCGACTCAAGCCCGAGGCCGTCTCGCCGCGCCTTGAGCGGCCGCGTCGGGGCCTCGCCGGAGCCGCTCTGGGTACCGGCGCGCGAGGGGTTGACGACTGTCGGCTCCTCGCCGAGGTGCCGGGTTGGAAGCTGGCTCGCTCTCACGTGTTAATGATGTTCGGAGCGCCAGCGCAGGTCCCTGCGGAAAGACGGGAAGCTGTGCCGACCTGCATGGCCGCTTGCGAAGTTGCCTAGCCGATGGGATAGCCGCTATTACTGGGGGCCACCTAAAGATCCCGCAAGGAGCAGGAAACCGACTTGTCGTTCTTCGACGAGACCGACGAACCAGAACCGACCCCCCGCCCGGAGGCCAGACGACCACGCAGCGTGCCGCGCCCGCGGCAACGGTCTGGTCGGCCGCCCGGGGGATCGGGACGGCCGCCGGGCAGCCAACATCAGCAGGACGTACAGACACGCCGGCTTGTGGCAGCCGGCGTGATCGTCGTGATCGTGATCGTGATGGCGCTGCTGATCAAGAGCTGCGACAACAGCGCGACCAACAGCTCGCTGAAGAACTACAACGCCAGTGTCTACAACCTGATCAGCGCCTCGAACAGCAACGGGGCCAAGGTGCTGGGACCCCAGGGCCTTGCGAGCGGCAACCTGAGCTCGCTCGACCTGGCCACCGAAGTGCAGACGGCGGACTCGCAGCTACGTCAGGCAGAGAACCTGAGTACGCCCAGCCAGATGGCCGCCGCCCAGAGCGCGCTGGTGAAGGTGATGCAGCTGCGCGCGGACGCGATCACAACGATCGCCGCGAACACGTCGCAGGCCGCCGACAAGAACACCAGCAAGGACGCGGTCTACAACATCTCCGTGGGCACCTCCGAGCTGTACGGCTCCGATGTGCTCTACAAGGCCTTCGTGGGCACGGGCATTGCCAAGGCGCTCAACGCCGCAGGCATCCCGATCGGGCCCGGCGGGCAGCAGATCAACTCCGGGCAGATCCTGACTGACCTGGGCTGGCTGCAGTCGACCTGGATCGCGGACAAGATCGGCGCGCAGCAGTCGACCGCACAGGCCAACGCCAACAACGACCAGCCCGGCCTGCACGGGCACTCACTCAACTTCGTCACGGTCGACGGAACGCAGCTCAGTTCCACGTCGACCAACACGATCCCGGCCAGTAACGCGCGCACCTGGGTTCTGAACGTGACCAACGGCGGCAACTACAACGAGTTCCAGGTCGGCTGCTCCGTGACGATCTCCGGTCTCAGCGACTCGGGTACCGCGACGCTCCCGGAGACGATCGCCCATCAGACGTCGAACTGCACCGTGACGCTGCCATCCGCCCCGACCCCCGGGACCTACTCGGTGACGGCGCGCATCGACAAGGTGCCGGGTGAGACCAATCTCGGCAACAACGCCATCACCTATTCGGTGATCTTCAACTGACCGGACCCGCGCCCCTCGGCTTATATTGGGGGCGTGGACAATCTCAACACCACCGCGGGGATCGTCGCCGTCGCGTCTGGAGCTGTGGCGGTGATTGCGGTGGGATGGTCGATCGGACTGACCGTCGCCATGCGCAAGCTGAAAGCAGCACAGCGCGCGGTCCTCGGCGACAGCTCGCGCGACCTCGTGGCACACGCGGCGCATCTGCAGTCGTCGTTCGATTCGCTCGCACAGTACGTGGAGGACTTCGGGACAAGGCTCGACCGGCGCATGGACCATGCCGAGACCCGTCTGGATGGCACGATCGCCCACCGTGCGCTTGTCCGCTACGACGCGTACGGCGAGATGTCAGGACGGCAGTCAACCTCGATCGCACTGCTCGATGCGACCCGGACCGGCATCGTCCTCTCGTCGATTCACCATCGCGACACCGCGCGGCTGTACGCCAAGCAGATCCGCAATGGCCAGCCGGAGTTCGAGCTCTCCCCTGAGGAGAGCGAAGCGGTGCGGCTTGCGCTGCAACCGGACCCCGGGGTCACGGCCAACCCGCAGGACGCGACGGAGAGCTGAGCAGCCGATGCGCGTTGGATACCTGGGTCCTGAAGGGACCTTCACCCAGGCCGCGGCGTTGAGCGCACCGCTTGCGCCCGAGTTCGAGCTGATCCCCCAGGAGACGATCCACGAGACGGTGCTGGCCGTGCACGCAGGCACCGTTGAACAGGCCGTCGTGCCGATCGAGAACTCGCTCGAGGGCTCGGTCAACGTGACGCTCGACACCCTGGTGTTCCAGGCGGAGGACGTCCGCATCATCGGTGAGACCGTGCTGGGCGTCGAGCAGTGCCTGATCACGCAGGAGGAGCTGCCGCTCGACCAGATCGAGGTGGTGATCTCCCATCCGCAGGCCACCGCGCAGTGTCGCGAGTACATCCGCGCCAACCTCCCGGAGGCGCGGGTGATGACCTCGAGCTCCACCGCCGAGGCGGTGCGGCTGGTAACCGAGCGGATCCGCCATCGCTGGGCGGCGATCGGTACCCGGCTCGCAGCAGATCTCTACGACTGCGTCGTACTGGAGGCCGGTATCGAGGATGTCACCGGCAATCAGACACGTTTCGCATGGCTGGCCCGCGACGGCGCCGAGCCCGGCGTACCGGGCGCGACCCCCGCAGCCGACGCCGCCTGGAAGACGGCGATCGTCTTCTGGGGCGCGGGCACCGACTCCGCGGGCTGGCTCGTCAGCTGTCTGTCGGAGCTGGCATTCCGCGGCGTGAACCTGACACGCATCGAGTCACGTCCGCTGCGCGCGGGACTCGGCCAGTACATGTTCTTCGCCGACCTTGACGGCCGTGACAGCGACGCTCAGGTGATGGACGCGCTCGCCGGGCTGCGCGGCCGCGTCAATGTTCTGCGGACGCTGGGCTCGTTCCCGGCTGTGTAGCCGCCCAGCGCTCCACGAACTCGCGGCACTGATCGGCCGCCATCGGCCGCGCGAACAGGAAGCCCTGACCAATATCGCATCGCTCAGCCTGGAGCCGCATCAGCTGCGCCTGGTCCTCGATGCCCTCTGCGATCGTCTCGATCCTGAGTGACCGCCCGAGCTGCACGAACGTGCGGATCAGCGCGTCGCGCTGGGCGGTGCTCTCGATCTGTGAGATGAACGAGCGGTCGATCTTCAGCTCGTCCACGGGGAAGCGCTGCAGGTACGCGAGCGAGGAGTAGCCCGTGCCGAAGTCGTCGATCGAGAGCCGCACGCCGAGCTTCTTGATCGACCGCAGCCGCTCGGCCGTCTTCTCGGCGTCGCGCATGAGCGCGGTCTCGGTGATCTCGATCGTCAGCGCGCTCGGCTCGATCCCGCTCTCCTCGAGCGCGTCGGCGACATCCCCGACGAACGAGTCCTGCTCGAGCTGTACGGCTGAGACGTTGACGGCGACGCCGATGTTCAGCCCATCACGGGCCCAGCCGGCGCAGCACGTGCAGGCCTCCGTCAGGACCCAGCGCCCGACCTCGGCGATCAGGCCGGACTCCTCGAGCAGTGGCACGAACTGGTCTGGCCCGGCGGGGCGCGAGCCGGGTCGATCCCAGCGCAGCAACGCCTCCATCCGGATCGGTGTGAGCCCGTCGAGGTCGAACATCGGCTGGTAGACGACGTAGAACTGCTGCTTGGCCACCGCCTCGCGCAGATCCATCTCCATCTCCATGCGGGTGTGGGCTGCGTCCTGCATGCCCGTCTCGTACACGACGTAGCGGTTCTTGCCGCCGAGCTTGGCCCGATACATGGCGACGTCCGCATCGCGCAGCAGGTCCGCAGCGCTGTGCCCGTCGGCCAGTGCGACACCGATGCTGGCGGTGATCGCCAGGTGTCCGGTGTGTGAGCCGTCGATCTCGAAGGGCTCCTTGAGCGCGTCGAGAATGCGCTCCGCCACCAGTTCCGGGCCGGCCGCGAGTGCGATGCCATCGGCGAGGATCACGAACTCGTCGCCACCAAGGCGTCCGAGCGTGTCCGCCTCGCGGATCGTGCTCTCGAGCCGGGCCGCGACGGACCGCAGCAGCTCGTCGCCAGCGCGATGTCCAAGGCCGTCGTTGACGCCCTTGAAGCCGTCGAGGTCCACGAACAGGGCGGCGCACAGCTGATGCTCGCGACGGGCGCGCGCAATCAGCTGCTCGGCACGATCGAGGATCAGCGTCCGGTTGGGAAGCCCGGTGAGCGCGTCATGGGTGGCCATGAACACGAGTTCCTGTTGACGGCGGGCGAGCTCATCATCGATCAGGGCGCGCTCGCTCTCGAAGGCCTCGCAGAGTCGCACCAGGGTCACGTCCGCCGAGCGCTGCAGCATGCGATGCGCCTCACGTCGAGCCTCCAGCGTCGCGCCCAACTCGTCGGCGATCTCATCGAGCACTTCGCGCGTGGCGTCGCGCCAGTGCAGCGTGCGCTTGGTTATCTCATTGAGGGGAGCCTCGCGCTGGATCGCGAGCTGGCCGAAGATCGTGGCCGCCTCACGTCCCACCTCGCGAGCGGTCTCCTTGCCCTCGCCGGCCATCCAACGGGCGAATGCCTCGGTGGAGACCTCGATCACGCGCGCCACGCTCGCGTGCGCAGCGGAATCGAGCTGGACCTTTCCGTTGCGGTTGAGCACGTCGCTGCGGTCGACCACATCGGCGCGGCGTTCGTAGAGCCGAGTTCCAATGCGGACCACATCCGGCGCGGGCACGTCGGCCCCGGGCAGCTGGCTTCCGTATTTCAGCTTCTCCTCGAGATGGTTCTCATCCATCGAGGGCACTCTCCTCCCTGCACTCCGTGTGCCATCCAGTCCCGGGCGCCTCATCGGCCCCAGCCCCGCGATCCTTTACGGACGCAATGGAATTTCCGACGCGACCCCAAAGAGGCCGTCCCGACTGGGCGTTTGCGATGCACCGTTTTTGGCTGCATCTTTACGTCTTATTGACGGGCAGCCGTCCGTATGCCCCGGTAGACTTATCGGCGCGATGGGCTCCCCAATACCAGCCCCACCACGGTCCGCGTCGCTCGCTGAGCACCACCGACGCGGACCTGATGGTGGCCGGGTGCTCGTTCTCAATGCGACGTACGAACCGATCAACGTGTGCACCGTTCGTCGCGCCGTGGTCCTGCTCCTGAAGGAGAAGGCGGAGGTCGTCGAGCAGACCGAGCGGCAGTTGCACTCGGCCACGACCACGCTGACGCGCCCCGCGGTGATCCGGCTGGTGACCTACGTCAAGGTGCCGCGTGACAGTCAGCGGCGCAAGATCACGCGCCGCGCCGTTTTCGCTCGCGACGATTGGACCTGCCAGTACTGCGGCTCGCGCACGCAACTGACGGTTGACCACGTTGTCCCCCGCTCGAAGGGCGGGGGCTCGACCTGGGACAACATCGTCGCCGCCTGCGCGCCTTGCAATCGCCGCAAGGGCGACGCCCTGCCGCGACAAGCGGGCATGATCCTCGCGCGCCCGCCGCGGACGCCCAATCCCGACATCTTCATCCACGTCGCCAGCCCGACGATCCCAGCGACCTGGAAGCAGTACCTGTCGCGGAACATGACCGGCTCGCTCGCGGCCTGAGCGCCTGCCCCGCTCGCGGCCTAGCGCCCGAATGCCCTGATCGGTCAGCCGATTTTCCTACAGCGCCTGGCGAGATCTGCCGCCGGGCGTTGTAATCTTGTGACTACCAGAGAAAGGAGGTGGTCCACCTGTCTGACAGTACTTGCGGGACCCTGGAGGTGTCCGGCCGCTAGGTCGGATGGCTGACCGCCCTGGGCGGAGTCCCACCGTGACACCACTGATCTGGTGCCGGCATTGGTCCCTTCGGCGATGGACGTTCCAGATCAGCGATGCCAGCCAGTAGTGGCGGAGGGCGCCGTTAGTCGACGGCGCCCTCCGTCTTTAACGGACGCCCCAACGGACGCGCCGCAGATTCGCTCAATTTGAGCGCTGTACCCTGAGGTACGTCCGGGTCCGCAAAGGCCGCGGATCGCTCACCAGCCCACCGCGACGGCCGAGACCCAGATGGAATTCGTCGAGTTCGAGACGCTTTCGCTTGCCGATTGGGTGAGGTTGGTTCGTCATGACCCGGCGCCGTTTGGCCCGACCACCGCGGGAATCGAGGTCCGCAAGATGGATCGCTATGTCGGCGCGCGAGACGACGACGGTCGCCTGCTTGCGGTCATCGGTGCCGCGATCGCGCAGGTGACGGTCGAGGGCCACGACTCATTTGGGATCGTCGGGGTCGGCGGGCTGCTGGTCAAGAAGGAAGCCCGCGCCCGTGGGCTGGGCGGCGAACTGATGTCGCGACTCCGGGAGATCACAGCCGAGATGGGTCCTGATCGCGCGATGCTGTTCTGCGAGCCACACCTCGTGCCGATGTACACCGGCCGCGGCTACATCGAACTCACCGACGAGGTCTGGGTCGACCAGCCGGCCGGACCGATCATCATGCCCACGCGCGCCATGTGGCGGCCGATCCGGACGGCCGACTGGCCACCGGGCACCATCCACATTGACGGCCTCCCCTTCTAAGCGCTCAAGCCGCTAAGCGAGGCCACGGGCCCGGGAGTGCCTGCGGTGAGTGGTGCCTCTGGGGGGCCTTGACGAGGGGACTTTGCACGCTTCCTCTGGCGACAAACGCCTCTTCAATGGTTCGTCCCCGAAGAAGGCGCCCCCAAAGGTACGGCGACCCAGCAGTCGAGCGCCCCGGGCGCGGTAGGCTGAACGCCATGTGTCGCAACATTCGCACCCTCTACAACTTCGATCCGCCGGCCCGCGGCGATGAGATCGAGGCGGCCGCGCTGCAGTACGTGCGCAAGATCAGCGGCTTCACCAAGCCATCAAAGCTCAACGAAGAGGCGTTCAACCGCGCCGTCCACGAGATTGCGCATATCTCAGCCCACCTGCTCGCCGACCTCCAGACCACGGCGCCTCCGCGCGACCGCGAGCTCGTGGCGGCGCGGGCGCGGGAACGGGCTGCTCAGCGCTACGCCGCCTGACCGCTACTCGTCGTCTTCAGCTGAGCCGCTGTCGACGTCGTCGGCCTGATCGGCGTCGTTCTCGTCGTCGACCTGATCCGTGACGTCCGGCTGGTCGGCGTCGTCGCCGTCGACCGCGATCACGCCATCCGCGTCGCCAACGGGCAGATCGTTGATGTCGACTCCGGGCTCGCCGGGAATGGCCCCGGCAACATCGGCCTCGGTCGCGTCCTCGCTCTCGACCACGAGCGCCACAGCGCTGACCTGATCGTCGTCGCGGATGTTCATCACCTTGACGCCCTGCGAGGCGCGGCCATAGCGGCTGATGCCGCGCACCGAGGTGCGCTGGACCATGCCGCCCTGCGAGATGAAGACGAGCTCCTGATGCTCGCGCACGACCAGGGCGCCTGCCAGCGCGCCCTTGTTCTCGGTCAGCTGGATCGTCTTGACGCCCATCGTGCCGCGTCCCTTAACCGGGTATTCGGAGATGAGGGTGCGCTTGCCGTAACCGTTCTCGGTTACGACCAGCAGCTCCTGGTCGTCGCGCGCGACGTCCATCGCCAGCACGGCGTTGCCCTTCTGCCTGACGTTCATGCCCTGGACGCCGGAGGTGTCGCGGCCCATCGCGCGCACCTGTCCCTCGCGGAAGCGCGATGCCTGGCCCGAGCGGGAGACCATGATGATGTCGTCATCACCGCCGGTCTTGCGCACGGCGATCAGCTCGTCGTCGTCGCGAATGTTGATGGCGATGATGCCGTCGGCCTTGATCGGTGTGTTGTACGCGAGGAAGGCAGTCTTCTTGATCATGCCCTTGCGGGTCGCGAAAACGAGGTACTTGCCCTCGGTGAAGTCACGTGTGTTGAGCACCGACTGGACGCGCTCGCCCTCGCGCAGCGGCAGCAGGTTCACGAGTGCGCGCCCGCGCGCGGTGCGCGACTGCTCGGGCAGGTCGTAGACCTTGAGCCGGTAGACCTTGCCGCGGTTGGTGAAGAACAGCAGGAAGTCGTGCGTGCTGGTCACGAACAGGTGCTCGATCCAGTCGTCGTCCTTGGTGTCCATCCCAGTCACGCCGACGCCACCCCGGTGCTGCTGCCGGTAGGTGGAGAGCGGCAGCGACTTGATGTAGCCGGAGTGCGTGATCGAGATGACCATCTGCTGATCGGCGATCAGGTCCTCGATGTCGATCTCACCCTCGGCGTGGGTGATGAGGGTACGGCGGTCGTCGCCGTAGGTTTCGGCGATCTCGGTCAGCTCGTCCTTGATCAGCCCGTAGACCTTGGCCTCGTCGCCGAGGATGTCGCGCAACTCCCTGATCCGCTCGAGCAGATCAGCGTGCTCCTGCTTGATCTTGTCGGCCTCGAGCGCGGTCAGGCGACGCAACGTCAGCTGCAGAATCGCCTCGGCCTGCACGACGGTGAACTCGAAACGCTCGACCAGGCCGATGCGTGCCTGCTCGGGATCGCGCGAACCACGGATCAGGGCTATCACCTCGTCGAGGTTGTCCTGTGCAATCAACAGGCCCTCGAGGATGTGAGCGCGCTGCTCGGCGTGGCGCAGCTCGAACTTCGAGCGGCGCACGATCACCTCGCGCTGGTGATCGACGTAGTGGCCGAGCACCTCGCGCAGGGACAGCGTGCGCGGCACGTTGTCGACGAGCGCGACCATGTTCACGCCGAACGTGGTCTGCAGCGCCGTGTGCTTGTAGAGCTTGTTGAGCACGACCTTGGGGATCGCTTCGCGCTTGAGCTCGATCACGATCCGCATGCCGCGGCGGTCGGACTCGTCGCGGAGGTCGCTGATCTCGGGGATCTTCTTCTCCTCGACCAGGTTGCTGAGCTTCTCGATCAGGCCGCCGTCGCCGCCCTTGCGCACCTGGAAGGGGAGCTCGGTGACGATGATCGCCTCCTTGCCCTGGCCGATCGGCTCGATGTGCGCCTTGCCCTGCACCCGGACCCGCCCGCGGCCGGTCGCATACGCATCCCGGATGCCATCGCGTCCGAGGATCGTGCCCGCGGTTGGAAAATCTGGGCCCTTGATGTACTGCATCAGGCCCTCGAGGTCGATCGACGGATCGTCGATGTAGGCGATCGTCGCGGCGATCACCTCGCGCAGGTTGTGCGGCGGGATGTTGGTCGCCATGCCGACGGCGATGCCCGAGCTGCCGTTGACGAGCAGGTTCGGGAAGCGAGCGGGAAGCACCACCGGCTCGCGCGTGTTGCCGTCGTAGGTGGGGACGAAGTCGACCGTGTCCTGGTCGATGTCCCGCAGCATCTCGGTCGCCAGCTTTTCGAGGCGCGCCTCGGTGTAGCGCATCGCGGCAGCGGGCCAGCCGTCGATGTTGCCGAAGTTGCCGTGCCCGTCGACAAGCTTGTAGCGCATCGAGAAGTTCTGAGCGAGTCGCACGAGCGTGTCGTAGATGGCACTGTCGCCGTGCGGGTGGTACTTGCCCATCACGTCGCCGACGATCTGGGCGCACTTGACGTGCTTGCGGGACGGCTGCAGGCCGTTCTCGTTCATCACGTGCAGCACGCGACGATGGACGGGCTTCAGCCCGTCGCGCACGTCAGGCAACGCTCGCCCGACGATGACCGACATCGCGTAGTCGAGGTACGCGGAGCGCATCTCATCCTCGAGCCCGCGGGGCTCGATGTTGCCGCCGCCGAGGGTGTCAATCGTGGCCATCTACAAATCCCCTTCTATACGTCCAGGTTGCTGACGAGGCGGGCGTTCTCCTCGATGAACTGGCGTCGGGGTTCTACCTGATCGCCCATCAGCATCGAGAACACGCGGTCCGCGGCACTCGCATCTTCCATGGTCACCTGCACGAGCGTGCGCGAGGCCGGATCCATCGTCGTCTCGCGGAGCTCCTCCGGGTCCATCTCGCCAAGGCCCTTGAAGCGGTAGTACGAGACACCCTTCTGAGCGACCTCCAGCACGCCCTCGCGCAACTCCTCGAACGAAACGGCATCGAAGGCGTTGTCACCGAGCTTGATGTGGAACGGCGGACTGCCGACCAGACCGGCGAGATCCTCGTGCACGCGCGCAAGACGGCTGTACTCGTTGGCGTCGAGGACGGTTCGGCGTACGCGGTGCGTGGTCGCCATGCCCGTCTTGGTCTCAATCGTCTTGACGACGATCTCGAACGGATCCTCGGACAGCAGCTCGGTCGTGTATGCGTGGCCGTTGGGCGTGGCGTTCGCCGCCAGGTGCGTTCGCAGCGCGTCGACGCTGGTGACGCCGGCCTCGAGCAGGCGAGCCTGCTGCATGAACGAGACGACGCCGTGACCGTGGGCGGTGCGCAGTGCCGCAGCCCAGCCCTGGTACTGCTTGAGCAGGCGGGTGAAGCGCTGCCAGCGAGCCTCGGTGAGCTTGAACTGCTTGCCATCGTGATCCGTCACTTCGATCTTCTCGAACTTGTCGCCGAGCAGGATCTCCTCGAGCTCAGAGTCACGCTCGATGTAGCGGTGCTTCTGCCCGCGGGTGAGCCGATAGAGGGGCGGCTTGGCGATGTACACGTAGCCGGCCTCGATGAGCGGCTGCATCTCCCGGAACAGCAGGGTCAGCGCGAGCGTGCGGATGTGTGCGCCGTCCACGTCCGCGTCGGTCAGCAGCACGATCTTGTGGTAGCGGGCCTTCTCGATGTCGAACTCGTCGCGCACGCCGGTGCCGATCGCGGTGATCAGCGCCTGGATCTCGGTGTTGCCGAGCACCTTGTCGATACGGCTCTTCTCGACGTTGAGGATCTTGCCGCGCAGCGGCAGAATCGCCTGCGTATTGCGGTCGCGCGCGTCGACTGCCGAGCCGCCTGCGGAGTCGCCCTCGACGATGAAGATCTCGGCGAGCGAGGGATCCTTGACCGAGCAGTCGGAGAGCTTGCCGGGGAGGGTCGAGTTGCCGAGCACGGTCTTGCGGCGTGTGAGGTCCCGTGCCTTGCGTGCCGCCGCGCGCGCTTGCGCGGCGGACACGGCCTTGCGGATCACACGCCGTGCGTCCTGCGGGTTCTCCTCGAGCCACTCGGCCAGCCGGGCGTTGACGATCGACTGCACGAAGCCGGCCATGCCTGGGTTCCCGAGCTTGGTCTTGGTCTGACCCTCGAACTGCGGCTCTGAGAGCTTCGCGGAGATGACAGCGGTGAGGCCTTCGCGAACGTCCTCGCCGCTCAGGTTCTCGTCCTTCTCCTTGAGCTCGCCGATGTCGCGCGCGTACTTGTTGATGACGCCGGTCAGCGCCGAGCGGAAGCCGCTCAGGTGCGAGCCACCCTCGTGGGTGTTGATGTTGTTGGCAAAGGAGAACACCGACTCCTGGTAGGAGGCGTTCCACTGCATCGCGACTTCGACCGAGCCCTCGTCGAAGTCTCCCTCGAAGGAGATGACCTTGCTGTGGATCGGCTCCTTGTTCTCATTGAGGTAGGCGACGAAGTCTGTGATGCCGCCCTCGTAGTGGAACGCGGCCCTGGCGCCCTCACCGCGTTCGTCCACGATGGAGATGCGCAGGTCCCTCGTCAGGAAAGCCGTCTCGCGCAGACGCTCCTCGAGCGTGTTGAAGTTGAAATCGAGCGACTCGAAGATATCGGCGTCGGGCAGGAACGTGATCGTCGTGCCGTGCTCGCTGGTCGCCTCGCCCTTCGTGATCGGACCCAGGGGGACGCCACGCTCGTAGCTCTGCGTCCAGACGTAACCGTCGCGCCGCACCTCTGCGTCGAGCCGCTCTGAAAGGGCGTTGACGACCGAGACGCCGACGCCGTGCAGACCACCGGAGACCTTGTAGCCGCCACCCTCACCGAACTTGCCGCCGGCGTGCAGCACGGTCAGCACGACCTCTAGAGCTGACTTGCCCTCTTTCTCCATCGTCGCGACGGGGATGCCCGCGCCGCGGTCGACGACGGTGATGGAGTTGTCCGGATGGATCGTCACCTCGACGGTGTCGTTACGGCCGGCGAGTGCCTCATCAACAGAGTTGTCAACAACCTCGTAGACCAGGTGATGTAGGCCGCGCTCACCGGTCGAACCGATGTACATGCCGGGGCGCTTGCGCACGGCTTCGAGCCCCTCGAGCACCTGGATGTTCTCGGCGTCGTAACTCTGCGGGGTATTGGGGCGCTCAGCGCCGTCTTCGTTCGTCAACGATCCTCCGATTGACGTTGAGACGCCCCGACCGCAAGAAGACTGCTCGCGAGCCGGGGCGTCAAAGCTTGGTGTACAGAAGAATAGCACATAACGCCGTCCGAACGGACCCCCAGCAGCCCGCATTTTGCCTGCAAATCAGCCGAAAATGCGGTACGGCTCATCGGCTTCCCGTAACGCATTTCAGGCGCGTGATCGGGTCGCCCGCCAAGTGGCTGTTCAAACGCTCCAGCACGCGTTCAGACTCGAGCTCCAGCGTGTCCGCCACGACCGACTCGGAGCAGCGCACGGTGAGCACCCCGGAATTCAGGCTGACCACCTTCGTGCGCTCGACGATGTAGGAGCCGTGAGCACCGATCACCTCCTCCCAGATGCGCCCGATCTCATCCCAAGCGCTCTGCGCTCGGCCCAGCGGAGACGCCGGCTGCCAATCGCCCCGCATCGCCTCCAGGGCACCGGCGAGCGGTCGCGGGGAGCGTCGGTGCAAGCTCATCGGACCATGGTCTCCGCAGCGACATCCTCGGCGAGCTGCCCGTTGTGAACGGCTATCCGGGCCACCCCAGGAGCGAATACTCCCGGGACATGCTCGAGGTCCGTCGTGGTGATCAGGGCCTGCCCACCGGTCTCGGCCAGCAATGCGACGAGCGCCGCGCGGCGGTCGCGGTCGAGCTCGCTCATCACATCGTCCAACAGCATCAGCGGCACCGTCGGCCGCTGCGCGCTGATCACCTGCCGCTCCGCCAGCAGCAGCCCAAGCAGGCCGAGCCGCTGCTGGCCCTGTGAACCGTAGGTGCGTAGCGATCTGCCCTCGCGGGTGATCGCGAGGTCGTCACGGTGCGGCCCGTGGTCGGTGAAGCCGCGTTCCAGGTCGGAGTCAAGGCGGTCGCGCAGCTCGCTGACGAGCTCATCCGGTCTCACCGCCCGCGAGCGTGGGCGGTAGGCGATCGCCGGTACCCCGTCGAGCCCCAGCCGCTCGCAGACATCGGCGAATGGCTCAACCGTGAGCTCGATCGCCTGACGCCGGTCAGCCATCAGCGCAAGCCCGGTTTCCGCAAGTCGTGCGTCCCAGGCGAGCAGCATTTCCCGGGAGCCGTGCCCGGAGCGCAGACGCCCGATCAGCGCGTTTCGCTGTGCCAGCGCCTGTGCGTACGCGCGCCGCGTGGCTGCACGCGCAGGCCAGAGCGCGGTTACGAATTGGTCGAGGTGCGCCCGCCTCAGCGCCGGGACACCCTTGATCAGCTCGAGCCGATCGGGCAGGAAGACGCTCACGAGCGGGCGTTGCGGCGCATCTAGCAGCCGCTCGACCTGCGCACCGTCGACGGTCATCCGCTTGGCCTCCCCTGGGGTGAAACCGACGCTCAGCTCGTGGCTGCCGAGCTCGTCGTCAGCCGTCACGACTACGCGCGCGGTCTCCGCGCCGAAGCGCACCAGCTCGCGGTCGTTGGCGGTACGGCAGGAGCGGCCGGTGCAGCCGAAATACACGGCCTCGAGCAGGTTCGTCTTACCGGCGCCGTTGGGTCCCCAGACGACCGACAAGCCGCCGCCCAGCGGGGCGGCGGCCGCCTCGTAGGTGCGGAAGTTGCGGACGCTTACGGAGACGACGCGCATCGTCCGGTGAGCTTAGGTCGCTTATACGTTCAGCCTGATCGGCATGATCAGGTAGACGAATCCACTGTTGTCGCCGGCCTCGAGCAGACCGGGGCGCAGGGGGCTGATGAGCTTCACGAGCACGTCGGCATCCTCGATGGCGTCCAGTCCGTCGCGCAGGAACTCGGGGTTGAATCCGATCTCGAGTGGCTCGCCCTGGAAGTTGACGGGCATTGACTCGCGCGCCTCACCGATGTCCGGTGTCTGTGCGGACACGGTCAGTTCTCCGGGCGCGAAGGAGAGGCGAAGTGGTGCGTTCTTCTGCGCGAGCAGGCTGATGCGGCGGACTACGTCGCGCAACTCGGGCCCCGCGATCCGTAGCTCGTGTTCAAACGCCTCCGGGAGCAGCTGGCGGTAGTTCGGGAACTGACCATCGATCAGGCGCGAGGAGAGCACCACCTCTCCGAGGGCGAAGACGACCTGGTTTTGACGGACACTGATCGTCAGTTTCTCACCCTCGGAATGGGCCGCGAGGCGCGCGAGCTCCTGCAGCGCGCGAGCTGGCACGTTCACCTCGAAGCCAGCCTCGAGCGGCGTTTCGAGCGGCGTTTCCTTGACGCTCAGTCGGTAGGAATCCGTGGCGACCATGCGCACCTCGCTCCCCGATGCGGAGACGAGGATCCCCGTGAGCACCGGCCGCGTCTCGTCGCGCGAGGCCGAACCCGAGACCTTGGTGGCAGTCTCCACAAATTCCTTGAGTGGAAGCGAGATCGCCGATGACGGATCGAGCTCCGGGAACGGTGGGAAGTCCTCGGCGTGCAGAGTGCGAATGTGGAACGTGGCGTTTCCGGAGAGCAACTCGACGTCGTGCTCGGCCGGACGCAACTCGAGCGAGACGGAAGGTTGCGGTAGTGACCGCACCACATCGAGAAACAAGCGCGCAGGCAGTACGACCGTGCCTTCGCGGATGATCTCGACCTGGAGCGGGACGCGAAGGCTGACGTCGGTATCGGTGGCACGAAGCTCGCATACACCTGCGGAGGCGGCCACCTGTACCCCGGAAAGCGCCTGGATCGCAGTCCTGGTTGAGGCGACACGGGTGACGGCCTGCAACTGCGTGAGAAGCGCATCGCGGTCGAGCGAGATCTTCACGATGAACTCCTTAGAAGGTATATAGAAGTCATAGGGGGCAAAGAGGCTGTGGAGAAGTCAGGCTTTCTGCGGAGCTAGCGGCAAAGTTGTGTGCGGGCCAACGGCTCAGTCTGTCAATAGCGCCGGTCGTCATTGTCGACAACTGATCGCGGCGTTGAGCTCTTGAAGGTCGGCGGCGTCGTCGTTGTTGACGGAGATGCGATCTGAGACGCGTTTGCAGGCGTGGAGAACGGTGGCGTGGTTCCGACCACCAAAGGCGTCGCCGATCCGCTGAAGCGGCATGTCGGTGAGCTCACGCACCAGATAGATCGCGAGCTGGCGGGCCCACGCGACGTGCCCGACGCGGCTTGCGCCGGTGATATCGCTGATGGCGAGGGTGAAGTGCTCCGCGACTATCTGTTGGATTGCGGCGATGGTCGGCGGACCGGCAGGTGCGGTCGTGGGCGAGCGCTTGGCCACCGGACGGATCGCGTCGAGGACGGCGGTCGTGAGGCTGCCATCAATCGGCTGTCCCGTGAGCGAGTGATGCGCCACGACCCGGATGAACGCGCCCTCGAGTGATCGCACGTTGTCTGTGATCCGCTCGGCGATCAGCTCAAAGACCGCGTCGTCCTCGACCTGGATGTGGTCGACCGCCGCACGCTTGCGCAGGATCGTCTTGCGGGTCGCCCAGTCGGGAGGCGTCAGATGAGCGACGAGGCCAGACTCGAAGCGTTCCCGGAGTCGCTGCTCGATCCCCGTCATCTGGCTCGGAAGGCGGTCGCAGGTGAGCACCAACTGCCGGCCTGAGTCATACAGGGCGTTGAACGTGTGGAAGAACTCCTCCTCGGTCTTCGCCTTGCTGGCGAGGAACTGCACGTCGTCTATCAGCAGCACGTCGACGTCGCGATAGAGGTGCTTGAAGCGGTCCAGCGCCTCACCCTTGAGGGCGGCGATGAAGCCGTTGGTGAATGCCTCGACCGTCGTGTAGCGGACCGTGGTGCCGGGATCGAATGTCCTGATGTAGTTGCCGATCGCGTTCAGCAGGTGGGTCTTTCCGAGACCTGGCGGCGCGTGCAGAAACAAGGGGTTGTAAGCCTGACCGGGCGCCTCGGCGACGGCCAGGGCGGCGGCATGCGCGAGCCGGTTGCCATCGCCTATGACGAACTGATCGAACGTATGGCGCGGGTTGAACTCCTCGCCTGGATGTGCATCGCTGCCGCGGCTGGCCTTGCTGAGGGCCTCATGGGCCTTGGCCGCGGGCTCTCCGGCGAAGGCGATACGCACGTTCGCTCCGAGCACCTGCTGGGCACAGCGCTCGAGTACCTGCCCGTAGCGTGCCGCGAGCCACTTTTCAGTGCCCTGGTCGGCCTGCAGTACCAGGACCGAGCCGTCCCAGCCCTTGACCTCGATACCTGAGAGCCAGACTTCGTAGATCGATTGGCCAACGGCGGTGCGCAACCGTGTTCTTATGTCCTGCCAGGCAGGGGTTTGCTCGAGGTGCGCAGGCAACTCCGGGCGGCTCCTAACTGCTGAGTCGAGACGTATTCGAGAGACCCGACGGGATGGGGCCGGGTTGGCGAATATAGCTCCGCCCGCGGGGTCTGCGTGGCCGCCAGACGCGTCCGTTGACGCAAAGCGCGGGAAAAAGCTTGTGCCGGCCTGATACACCATCGGTCGGACACCACAGCGGCCGCTCCGAGCGTTTCGCCAGCGCCTGCGTATACTGCGATGCCGACTCCGGCTGAGGCCGGGAGGATTTGTCATGAAGAGGACCTACCAACCAAAGAAGCGCAAGCGCGCCCGTACGCACGGCTTTCGTGCACGCATGCTGACGCGCGCCGGACGTGACGTGCTGAAGCGGCGCCGCGACAAGGGCCGCAAGCGCCTGACGGTGTAGGTGGTCCGTGGCGGGCGCACGTTCGCCTCGCCGAGGCCGGCTCTCCAGAAGCGCTGACTTCGATCGCGTGATGCGCAACGGCCGGTCTCATGCCGGCCGTGATCTCGTGCTGTACGTCTTCCCGCGTGGAAGCGATGAGCCGCCGCGGCTCGGCCTGTCCGTGTCGAGGAAGGTGGGCGGCGCCGTGGACCGCAACCGCGTCAAGCGGCTGCTGCGCGAAGCGTTCGCACGCGAGGCCGATCGGCTGCCGATCGGCGCGGACGCCGTGGTGATCGCTCGTCCGGGTGCCCGCCAGTTGGCGGAGAAGGATGGCCTCCAGGGGGTACATGCCGCCCTGCGTGCGCTGATCGACAAGGTCGACGGCGTCGGTGACGGAGGGCCTCTTGAATTGAGGGCTGAGTCGACCGAGCCTGATGCCCCCGAGTCCGATGCCTCGAAGGGCGACGCGGCCGCGCGGGAACTCGAGACGCGCCGCAAGGCGATCGGGGAAGAGGACCGATGAACCCGACCCCTACCGCGGTGCGGACGGTCGCCGTCCTGCCCATCAAGCTTTACCAGAAAACTGTGTCGCCTTTGACGGGCTCGCGGTGCAAGTACTACCCCTCGTGCTCGGAGTACGCGGTGCAGGCGATCAGCAAGTTCGGCATACTCCGCGGGCTTGTGCTTGCCGGGTGGCGGTTGCTGAGATGCAACCCATGGAGCCACGGCGGGTTTGATCCCGTCGAAGATCAGCGCCTGTTCAGGTCGCGAACCCCGGCGGCAGGCGCCTGAGCATGCTCGTTACCGCAAACATCTTCCAGCCGCTGATCGACGTGTTCCAGCACGTGATCCTGTTCTTCCACAACAACCTGGGCGTGTCGTGGGGGTTCTCGATCGTGCTGCTGACGATCTCCGTGCGCCTCGTGCTGACGCCGTTGGCGATCAAGCAGTTCCACTCGATGCGCAAACTCCAGCACCTGCAGCCGCAGATGAAGGCGCTCCAGCAGAAGTACAAGGACGACAAGCAGCGCCAGCAGGAAGAGATGATGAAGTTCTACCGGGAGAACGAGGTCAACCCCCTCGGGTCGTGCCTCCCGATGGTCGCGCAGTTACCGGTCTTCATCTCGCTGTTCTACATGCTGCGTAAGAACCTGCGGCACGACATCTGCGCGCCTGTCCAGGCCAGGTTCCAGGCGCACTACGCCTTGGTGAACCATCTCCATGTGACGTCGAGCCAGGTTCTCAGCCAGACGACGTGGTGCACGTACTACCACGCGCACTATCCCGGGGCGGGATTCCTCTTCATCAACGACATCACGAACACGGCGAGTGGAATCACGCTCGTCGTGCTGCTGATCCTGTATGTCGGCACCCAGGTGATGTCGACGCTGCTGATGTCGGCACCGACCATGGATAAGAACCAGCGCAGAATGATGCTGTTCTTGCCGCTGGTCTTCGTGCTGTTCATCATCCGCTTCCCGGCCGGCCTGATCGTGTACTGGATCACCACCAACGCCTGGACGATGGGACAGCAGTACACGATCAAGCGCTTGATGGGGCCTGTTCCGCCCTCCGCCACCGCGGAGTTGGTCGACAGCACAGGCGGCAGCAACGATGATTCCGGAGGCGGCCTCGCCTCACTGTTCCGTGGCCGTGGCCCGCGCGGGGGCGGCAACGGCGACAACGGCAGTTCCGGCAGCTCCACCGCGGGCCCGGGGCGTGTTGCCGCCAAACCTCCCGCCCCGCCGCGCAAGAAGAAGAAGCGCTCAGGGCGCAGGAGGTAACCGTATGTCCGCGGAAGACGACGCCGAGACCATCGAGTACGTGGAGGAGATCCTCGAGACGATCGCCGAGGCGGTGGGTGTGGACGCGGAGGTTCGGGTCGACGATGCCGGCGACGGGATCGTCGCCGAGTTCGTGGGTGACGACCTTGCGCTGTTGATCGGCCATCACGGCCAGACGATCGACGCGATCCAGCACCTGGCGTACCGGATCGCCTTTCACGGCGTGGAGGAGCGCCGCCCGCTGACTGTTGACGCGGCGGGTTACCGCGCGCGCCGCGCGTCGACGCTGCATTCGGTAGCCGACCAGGCCGCGGACACCGCTATCCGCGAGGGGCGGCCTGTTTCCCTCGAGCCGATGGGCGCCCAGGAGCGGAAGGTCGTGCACGAGTACCTGAAGACACGCTTCGACGTGGAGACGTACTCCGAGGGGCAGGAGCCCGCTCGGCGGTTGGTTGTCGCGCCTCTGAATTCCTAGGCGCGACTTGGAAGGTCGTTGCTGTCCGGCCTTCCCTTCCGCCGCGAAACCGTTGAAGAGCTGTCTTGTCTAGGGCAGACCGTTCCAAGCGGCTGCAGTGAAGACCGGACAGCAACCACCGCTCACGCCGCAGGGGTAGCCGCACGGATCCTGGCAGCAAGCCGCGCGCCTCCCGGTCCCCGACCCGGACAGCCCCGGGTCGCTCGCGACTCCGGGCTCGTGGACTCTGGAAGTGCTGCACGAAGCTGGTTTGGGGGATGGGATCAGGCGGGCGCGTGCGTTGAGAGGGTGGGGTGGGGTGGAGCGGAGCCAGCTGAGGACGGCCGCTGCGGTGTCCTGAGGCGTGAGTTCGGTCGTGTCGATGACGTGTGCCACCCAGCCGACGGCCGCCTGCGGGACACGGTCCCAGCGCATCTCTCCCCAGCCGTTGGTCGCGACCACATCGAGCCTGTGCAGGGGATCGGTGGCCTGCTGGCGCATCCACTGGGCGAACGCCTGGTGATGGACGAGGAGCGAAGGATCGTCGCCCCGCGCAGCGAGCCGTGCGGCCTGGGCGTCCGGCATCGAGGAGGCAGAAGACGACGCCATCGAGCTCGCCTGCTGAGGGCGCAGCGACGACCTCGACAGCGGCCACCGGGTCACCGCAAAGTAGGAGATGACGACCTCATGCTGAAGTCGAACCGCATGCTTGACGCCCATCTCAACGCCCTGCTGCCTCCACGCGAGATCCCTAACCGCCGATTGCGGAGAAATCTCCGCTAATTCCAGACAGTCGACCTCAGGTGCAACCTGCGAGTCCAGGATCCGCCGCACCGTCGACTTCCCAACCCCACTCGCGCCGGTCACGAGTAGGAGCACGCGGCGAATATCCCAACGGGCGCGGACGGACCGCCGCCGTTTCACGTTTTTCTTGACGGTGAAACAACTTGGGCGCTAAAACTCCAGGCTATGACTGAGCTAACCGACTTCGATCGCGGCTTCCTCGTCGGCCTCCTCGTCGGCGAGGGCTCGTTCGGCGGCGATGGCAAGCAACCCCAGGTCACGCTGCGGATGCACACCCGCCACGAGGCACTGTTCCACTGGTTGGTGGAGCGCCTCCCGCGGTCCAAGCTCTACGGGCCCTACAACCACGGTGGTCGCTCGTACTACCAGTGGATGGCGCGCGGCCGAACTTTGGTGGAGGACCTGCTGCCCCTGCTCGAGGAACACCTTGATTCCGGCCTGGACGGCCACGCCGCGGAGCGTTTCGAAGAGATGCGACGCCGTTATGCCGGCTTCATCGCGCGTGAGCGGGCTCGGGCAACCACCCCCAACGATGAGTGATCAGGGGAACCGGTTTCCCTCGCTCGAAGCGCTGGGCTCCCGCTTCGGACTGGCCGCTGCCCAGACCGAGCAATTGCGGCGCCTCGGCGTGGTCCTTGCCGAGGACGAGCGCGCGCCGACGACCGTGCACGATCCAGCGCGGGTGCGCGACGACCATCTGGCGGACGCTCTCGTGGCGCTGGAGTTGCCGGTCGTTCGCGAGGCCACGGCAATAGCGGACCTGGGGGCCGGCGCTGGGGTGCCAGGGTTGCCGCTCGCGATCGCGCTGCCGCAGGCCCAGGTGGTCCTGGTGGAGGGAAACGGCCGCAAGTGCGAGTTCATGCGCAGCACGGCGGCGGGCCTGGGCCTGAGCAATGTCGAGGTCGTCCACGGTCGCGCCGAGACCTGGCAGGACGGGCTCGGTCGGATGGATGTGGTCACCGCCCGCGCATTGGCGCCGCTCGATGTCGTGGCCGAATACTCAGCTCCGCTGTTGACGCTCGGCGGCTCGCTCGTCGCCTGGCGCGGACAACGGGAAGCGGACGCCGAGGCTGACGCCCTCCGGGCGGCGGCGATCCTCGGTCTCACGGTTTGGGAGCCGATTCAGGTCGTCCCGTACCCAGACGCGCTCAACCGGCATCTCCACGTGATGGTCAAGACCGACGCGACGCCGGATCGGTTCCCCCGGCGTGATGGTGTTGCACGAAAGCGACCACTCGGGCGGGCCTGAGTGTCCATTCCCCGCATTTAGCGGTAGATGAGGGGGTGATGGGACAAGCCGAGTGACGCGGTCGCTAGCTTCTTGACGACAGATGGGCAGCATCTACGCGATTGCAAATCAGAAGGGCGGGGTCGGCAAGACCACGACGGCGGTGAACCTGGCGGCGTGCATCGCCGAAGCTGGCTACGACTCCCTGCTGGTCGACATCGACCCGCAATGCAACGCCACGGTCGGGGTCGGCCTAGAGAAGAACCTCGAGCCGAACGTGTACGAGCTCTTGAGTGGCGAGGCCACGATCGAGCAGGTTGCGGTGCCCACCACGATCGAGCATCTCTGGGTGGCGCCCGCAAGCCCTGATCTCGCCGGCGCCAACGTCGAGCTTCCTCGGATAGCCGGCTCAGAGCACAGGCTGAAGGACAGTCTCGCAAGCGTCAGGGACCGCTACGCCTTCACGCTGCTGGATTGTCCGCCGTCGCTTGGTCCGTTGACGGTCAATGCGCTTGTGGCGGCGGACCGTGTGCTCGTGCCGGTGCAGGCGGAGTACTACGCCCTGGAAGGACTCGCCGGGCTCCTGGACACACTTTCACTCGTTCAGCGCGAGCTGAATCCCCGTCTGACGATCTCCGGGATGGTCGTGACCATGTACGACGCCCGGACCCGTCTGGCTCAGGACGTACAAAGAGAGATCCGCACACACTTCCCCGACCTTGTGTTCGACACCGTGATTCCACGCAACGTCCGGATCGGCGAGGCTCCCAGCTTCGGCAAACCTGTGATCCACCACGACCCGCACTCTGCGGGTGCCACCGCCTATTTCGAGCTCGCCAAGGAGGTCGCATCCCGTGGCTGACAAGTCGAAGGGCATGGGACGCGGGCTCGCCGCGATCCTGGCCGCGGCCCCGCGCGACGAAGAACAGGATCTCCGGCAGATCCCGGTCGACCTGATCGAGGCAAATCCCCACCAACCGCGGCGGCAGTTCGATGAGGAGTCGCTCGTCACCCTGGCCGACTCCATCCGGGCTCGCGGTGTGATCCAGCCGATTCTCGTTCGCCCGCTTGCGGGGGGGCGCTACGAGTTGGTCGCCGGCGAGCGCCGTTGGCGGGCGGCCCAGATCGCGGAGCTCGAGACGATCCCCGCGGTTGTGCGGCACCACGACGACGACGCCGGCTCGCTCGAGCTGGCCGTCATCGAGAACATGGCCAGGGAGGACCTCAATCCGGTCGAGGAGGCGCGAGCCTGCTCGGGGCTGGTCGAGGAGCTTGGAATGACGCGTGAGGAGGTCGGTCTGCGCGTGGGCCGCAGCCGCGTAGCGGTGTCCAACCTCATTCGCCTGCTCGACCTTCCGGACGAAGCCCTCGAGCTGCTCGAACGTCGCGAGCTCACCGAAGGCCATGGCCGGGCGCTGCTTTTGGTCGGTGATCACACGATGCGCCGGAATCTGGCACGTCAGGCTGCATCGCAGGGCTGGTCAGTTCGCGAGCTCGAGGCGCGAGCCCGAGACGCCGAGGGCGGCCCGAGCGATTCAGCCGAAAGGCAGCCGGCAGCCGGCTCCCAAGCCGAGCATCCGGACCGGCAGGCTGCGATCGAGCAGATCACTGACGCCCTTGGTCCCGTCCTGGGCGCCGACGTCAAGGTTCGGGGCGCAGCCCGCGGCTTCACGGTCCAACTGAACTTCTCGTCTGTGGATGAGGCGCTCGAGCTGGCCGAGCGGTTGTCCAGCTGACCAGTTCGGACAGACGCCCGCCCCGTGTCGAACCCGAGCAAGGACCGCTAATATGCCCGCTGCAGCGGGCGATTAGCTCAGTCGGTTAGAGCGCTTCTCTGATAAGGAAGAGGTCCCAGGTTCGAATCCTGGATCGCCCATTTCCGAGCGCCCGCGGGTTGCGGGCTTCGGACTTTGCTTTCGCCCGCAGCTTCGGCCGCGTGCGTTAGTGTGTGTGCATGGCTGGCCGAGCGTGGCGCCTGCCGTTTGTTCTGATCTTGGCGCTTGGGTTGTTGCTGTTGCAGGCTGCTTCCGGCGGCGCTGTTTTCCAGCGCGGACCGCCATCTGCCCGCCCGGTGGTGGGCAGCAACACTGAGCTGGTGATGACGGGTGAGGGTCCGGGACGGGCGCTGAACGGTTTCGTCCCGAACGCAGACAACCCGTTTGACCCGGTTGCTGACGGCTACCCACCGAGCAACCCGACCACCGGTTTCACTCGCAAGGACGAGGGTTTCGCTGGCGTCGTCTATGGCAGGCCGACAGGTAGCCGCGAGCAGCTCAAGCTGTACTGCATCGACCTATTCGCTTTCACGAGGGCCGGCATCGGCTACCGCTACGGCACCTGGGACGCGGTCAATGTCCGCAACGTGGGCTACGTGGCTCGGGTGCTTGAACGAGTACTACCCGGCCACCGACCAGCCCGCTTCGCTCCCCAGCGTCTGGGACAAGGCCGGCGCTGTGCAGGCGGCCATCTGGTTCTTCAGCGACAGCTACGTGCTGAGCACAACCAGTCCGTTGCGCAGCGCTGTCGTCAAGATCGTGAACCACATCAGAGCCCAGGGGCCGCTTGTTGAACCTCCGCCGCCCAGCCTCGCCCTCGATCCGTCGCATCAGAGCGGTTCTGCCGGCGGCGTGGTCGGACCGTTCACGCTGACTACGGACAATCGCGTGCGTGGCCATCGCCGCTTCCGGACCGCCCCGGATGCCACCGTCACGGCGACGGGCGGCGATATGTTCTCGAACGCGGCAGGCACGGTTCCGATAGCCAACGGGGCGACGGTTCCGTCCGGACAGAAAATCTGGATGCGCTCCACCGGTCCGAGCACCGCCGAGCTCCAGGCCACCGCGACGGCCGTCGTTCCCACCGGCAGCGTCTACCTCTACGACGGTAACGCCGCAGTCGACGACGCCCAGCCGCTCATCCTGGCCGCGACGGCCACGTTGACGACCACCGTGCAGGCCACAGCCGAGTTCCTTGATCCCGGCTCACTGATCGTGACAAAGACGATCGCCGGTCCGGCCGCCGGTTCGCAGGGGCGGGTAGTCATCCATGTGGTCTGTGATGACGGCACCGCCAGACCCGACTTCGTGATCGCTGCCGGTGCGAGCGCCGGCGCAGGTCCCGCACCTACCGGAACATCCCGGCCGGAACCGTTTGCGTCGCCATCGAGACAACCAACGGCAGCGACACCGGCACCGATGTGGTGGTGACTGGGGACGGGCAGGTGGTGACCATCCCCGCCGGCGGCCGCGACCACGTGGATATCACCGACACCTACCACCACGTCACCATCACGCCCTCCCTTCCAGGCTTCGGTTCTCTGCTGCTCACCAAAACCATCGCCGGTCCGCTGGCGGGCCACCAGGGACCGGTAACCATCCATGTCGTCTGCAACGGCAGCGCCCTGCCGCCGCTCGTGATCCCCGCAAAGCGTCCAGCTGGAAGCGTCTCGCACAGCCTCAAAGACATCCCGGCGGACTCAACCTGCACCATCAAGGAGACCGCTGACGGGACCACCGACACGGTCGCGGCGAACGTCGCCGGCAACGGCCAGAGCGTGACCATCCCGGCAGGCAAGGTGGTCCCGGTGAACGTGATGAACGTCTACTACCAGCGTCCCTCCGGGGTCGACCCGGACGTGATCACGAGGCCGTCCGGGACGCTGAAGGTGACCAAGACGATCGCCGGCCCGGACGCCGGGCGGCAAGGCCCCATCGCCATAGACGTCGCCTGCGGCGGTCCGCTGCACGCGTTCGCGTTCCTGATCCCGGCCCATACCGGTCGCGGTACTGTGTCCCGCGTTTTCCCGGGCCTGCCGCCCGGGGCCCGCTGCACCGTCACCGAGACAGCCGACGGCCACACAACCACCGTGACCGCGGTCGCAACGCGCCGGCGCACAGCGACCATACCCGTCAACGGAACAGTGACCGTTCCCCTCGCCGACACCTACTCACCCGTTCGCGTCCCGCCGCCGACCGGCGGGCTCGGATGATGCCGCACTGCGCCCTGCCGGCGAGCCGGCGTTCGCCGGGGCGACGCCGGGGGCGCTATCGCTGTCACCACAAAGCACTCGGGCCTCGGTGCGGGAACGTCACGTCGCGTTGCCGCGCAGGCAATCGTCGCTGCGGAGCGCGGCGACTAGTCCCGAAGTTGTTTCACCGTCGCGACTCCGCGGAATCGTCGCCCTGAACGTTTGTATGCGATAGCGAACAGCCTCGGTACGGGAGGGTCCAAGCGGCAGCAACAGGGTCTTTAGCGTCCGAGCGCTCCGCGACCGGATCACGCCCAGCCGTCGCCGAGGTACTCGAAGCCCAGGCTGTCGATGACCTGCGCCATCTCCTTGCGGGCGATGTTCCACCCGCTCGTCTGAGCCAGTGCCCGACGGGCAATCCTGGAGCTGTTTGACGTGGCCATCGCGACGATGATGAGCGCTGCGCGCAGACGACCGAGGATGCTCGCGAAGTCCCTGTAATCCTCGTTGCCGCGGATTGTCTCCAGCATCTCATCCGCGGCCTCGCGGCACGCGTGATGGTCCGCATCGAAGTTCGCTTCGATCAGCTGGCGCATACTGGCGGTGAGCGCTTGGTTGATGGCGGGGTCGGTCATGCTCGGCTCACTTGAGTTATCGGCGACCCGGCCGCCACCGTTGAGCGTCCTTCTAGGCAAGGCGACGTGCGGTTTGATATCAGAGGACCTAGTGCCCCCAAGACCGGCAAGCCTGCGCCACGACCCAGCCCAAGCCCCCGATCCGATCGGCGATTGTCGCCTGGGCGTGCTCGCCTTCGGTGACTCGATCACAAACGGTGGCGGCGAGTTGCAGTGGGGGGTCGCGATGCAGTCGTGGGCGCTGTGGACGGCGCGGGGGCTCGGCATCCCCTACAGCCCCTACGCCGTGGACGGCGCCACGGTCGAGGACGTCCACGAGCACCAGATCCCACTGTTTGGGCGCACGGCAGCCAAAGGCAGCCGTTACACGCTCGGTTGCCTCTACATCGGCACCAACGATGTTCGCCTTCCGGGCTTCGACGTGAGCCAGTTCGAGCAGGGCCACGACAGAGCGCTCCGCTTTCTCGGCACGCGCTGCGACAGGCTGCTCACGCTGACGATCCCGCTCGACATGGGCCGCCCCCGTAACGTGGAGCTGATCGAGCAGACCAACCAGGCGATCGAGCGCTCAGCCGGACACCACCGCGCCAGCGTGCTGGATCTGCGGCGCTTCCGGGGCCGCGAGGTGATGATGGCCGACCATGTGCACCCCACGGCCCTCGGTCAGGTGGCGATCGCCGAGCTGGCACTCGAGTTGCTGGCGATCGAGGGCCTTCCAACTCGAGTCCATCCCACGGAGCTCAGCGCCCACGAGACAACGCTCTGGGGAAAGCTGCGCGGAGATGTCACCTACGCGTACCGCCACACCAAGCAGGACGTGCGCACGCTTGTTCGCACCTGGCGCGCCCGCTGAGCCGGCTTACGACCTGAGCCGGCCGGTCGCGGCAGTCGCCTCACGCAGGCGCCCCGCCAGCCCCAGGGTCAACGCCCCCGCTTGAAGCTGCCAGCGCCAGTTGCCGCCACGCTTGGCAGGATCGTTCATGCGAGCCTCAGAGCCGAGCCCCAGCAGATCCTGGGCCTGAACGATCGCCACAGCCGCGTGGGAGTCGAGGCAAAGGCGCACGAGCCGCCACCACGGCTCCGGGTCGGCAATCCCGACGGATGCGCAGACCTGCTCAACGCGCCGAACCGTCGCACTCGAAGCACTCGCATACCAACCGGCTGCGGTGTCATGGTCGTGGGTGCCCGTGTAAACCACTCGGTTCAGCGCGTGGTTGGCAAACGCATGCGGGCTCGAGCGCTCCGCACGCGGGCCACCGAAGCCGAATTGCAGCACCAACATGCCGGGAAGGCCGAGTGTGTCGCGCAGGTCCTCGACGGCCGGCGTTATGACTCCCAGGTCCTCGGCGACCAGTGGCAGCCCGGCGCCGAGGTGCCGTTCGAACGCCTCGAACAGCCCAAGTCCGGGGCCTCGTCGCCAGCGTCCGGCGCGCGCGTCGGCCGCGTCCGCCGGCACGGCCCAGTAGGCGACGAAACCCCGAAAGTGATCCAGCCTGACCGCGTCAAACAACGTCAGGTTGCGTTGCAGACGCCGCACCCACCACTGGTAATCCGACGCACGCGCCGCAGCCCAGTCATACACCGGGTTTCCCCAGAACTGCCCGAGCTCGCTGAAGGCGTCAGGCGGCGCGCCCGCGAGCACCGCGTCGTTGAAGAGCTCCGGGTGCGCCCGGTGGTCGACACTGCCGGGAGCCACATAGATTGCGAGATCGCCCATCACCCGCACCCCGCGCTCAGCCGCATAGCCGCGCAACTGCCCCCATTCGCGCTCGAAGCGCACCTGGTCGGCGATGAGCTCGGCCCGCGTGCCCGACTGCAGCCGCGCCCAATCCTCGATCCAGTACGCCTCCCGCTCACGAAACGCCAGGACTTCGGCTGCTGACACGCGGGCGCGCGGCGCCGACAGCAGGCCGCGCCAGCCGGCGAAGGCGGACGCCGACTTGTATGGAGAGCGGTAGCGGTCAGGCGGGGAGATCGGCAACACCTGCCACCACGACTGGCCGGCAGCCGCCAACCAGTCGATAAAACGGTAGGCCTCGCGCCCGAGCGTGCCACCCGGCAACGAGGTGATGTGGAGCAGCAAACCGCTGCTGCGTTCGGGGATGTTCACGTAATTGGTGTTTTACCCAACCGCGAGCAGGGTTTACTTACAGAGGCTATGGCACTCAAAACCCCCGAGCGGATCGTCATCCAGTATCCCCAGCCGACGGTCGATGGGGGCCGGTACGCGATCAAGCGCTGTCCCGGCGACACGGTCGAGGTGTCCGTCGATATCTTCCGCGACGGCCACGACCTGCTTCGCGCGGCCGCCAGATACAGGCGCAGGCGACCCAGGACTGGCGGCTGGCGCGAGGCACCGCTGCGCCGCGTGGACGCTCATATGGGCGGCGTCTCCTGGGCCGGCGAGTTCGAGGTCGACATAGAGGGCGACTGGGAGTATGAGATCCACGCCTGGGTCGATCGCTTCGGGACCTGGCGTGACGAGCTACAGCGCAAGCTCGCCGCCGGGCAGACGGACCTAGCCGGCGAGTTGTCGGAAGGACGACTGCTGCTTGAGCAGGTGCACGAGCACACGACCGAAGCGGGCGACGCCACCGCAGCCGCTGCCATTCAGGCGGCACTCGACCGGCTCGAGCAGGAGCCGTCGGAGGCGATCGGCGACGAGCTGTACACGATCGTGAGCGGGCACGAGCCTCGCGTCGGGCTGACCACCCTGGGCCCGCTGCCGGTCCGGGTAGACCGGCAGCGGGGGCGCTTCGGCTCTTGGTATGAGCTGTTCCCGCGCTCGTGGGGAGGGCTGGAGGGCGTTGAGCGCCAGATTCCGCGCCTGGCGGAGCTCGGCTTCGACGTTATCTACCTACCGCCCATCCACCCGATCGGGCACACCAACCGGAAGGGCCGCGACAACGCTCTGCAGGCTGCGCTCGGCGACCCCGGGTCGCCGTGGTCGATCGGCGACGAAACCGGCGGTCATGACGCGGTTCACCCTGAGCTGGGCACCGAGGCCGATCTCAGGAGGCTGACCAAGACCGCTGCCGAGCACGGAATGGACATCGCGCTGGACTTCGCGATCAACTGCTCACCCGATCACCCCTGGCTGCGCGAGCATCCGGAGTGGTTCCACCACCGCCCCGACGGCACGCTCAAGTACGCCGAGAACCCACCCAAGCGCTACCAGGACATCTACAACGTCAACTGGGACTCCGAGGACTGGCGCGGCCTCTGGGACGCGCTGCTCGAGGTGATGCTCCACTGGGTCGACTGCGGGGTCAAGGTGTTCCGCGTCGACAACCCCCACACCAAGCCGGCGCCGTTCTGGGAGTGGCTGATCGCGGAGGTGCAGAAGCGCGACCAGGACGTGCTGTTCCTGGCGGAGGCGTTCACGCGAAGGGTCGTGATGCGGCACCTCGCCAAGCTCGGATTCAGCCAGTCCTACACGTACTTCACGTGGAAGAACTCACGCTACGACCTGACCGAATACGTCTCGGAGCTGGCGTATAGCGATGAACGTGAGTATTTCCGCCCAAACTTCTTCGCCAACACGCCCGACATCCTGCATGAGTACCTCCAGCGCGGCGGCAGGCCCGCGTTCGAGGCCCGGTTGGTCTTGGCTGCGACGCTCAGTCCCAGCTACGGCATCTACTCCGGCTTTGAGAACTTCGAGCACACGCCGGTGCGGCAGGGCTCCGAGGAGTATCTGCACTCTGAGAAGTACGAGATCTTGGAGCGGGCGCTCGACGGCCCGCTGCTACCGATGGTGCAGCGGGTCAACCTCGCTCGTCGGGAGAACCCCGCGCTCCAGCGGCTCGAGAACGTGACGTTCCTGGAGACCGCCAACGAGGCGCTCATCGCCTATGCCAAGCAGTCGGAGGGCAACACCGTGGTTACCGTGGTGAACATCGACCCGCACCAGATACAGGAGGGCCTGATCGTGATCCCGGCACACCTCGGGCTGCCGCCTGTGTTCCCCGTGCGCGACCTGCTCACCGACGCCCGCTTCGAGTGGCGGTTGGGCGGCAACTATGTGCGCCTGTCGCCCGGGGGCGCTCACCTTGCCCGCGTGGAGACAATCTGATGGTGAGTTGATGACCACCTCGCGTCAGAGCCCGCCCCAAGCAGCACAGCAGCCGCCTGAGGCGGAGGCTTCCGCGGGCCCGACCCCGGGTTTCGCGCAGACGAGCCAGTGGTTCGAGCACAATCCGCTGTGGTTCAAGCGGGCCGTCTTCTACGAGATCCACATCCGCGGCTTCTTCGACAGCAACGGCGATGGCTCGGGCGACTTCCGAGGGCTGACGGAGAAGCTCGACTACCTGCAGTGGCTCGGCATCGATTGCATCTGGTTGCTGCCGTTCTATGCCTCACCGCTACGCGACGGCGGCTACGACATCGCCGACTTCTACGCGGTGCATCCGGATTACGGCACGGTCGAGGACGTCAAGATGCTGATCGATGCCGCGCACGCTCGGCAGATCCGTGTGATCGCGGACCTGGTTATGAACCACACGTCCTCCGACCACCCCTGGTTCCAGGAGTCGCGGTCGAGTCCGGATAACCCGAAACGCGACTGGTACGTGTGGTCCGACACGCCGGAGCGCTACCAGGACGCCCGAATCATCTTCATCGACACCGAGGCCTCGAACTGGACCTACGACGCGGGGGCGGGCCAGTACTACTGGCATCGCTTCTTCTCGCATCAGCCGGACCTCAACTACGACAACCCCGAGGTTCAGCAGGCGATGCTCGACGTGCTGCGCTTCTGGCTCGACATGGGCCTGGACGGCTTCCGCCTTGACGCCGTTCCGTACCTGTTCGAGCGCGAGGGCACCAACTGCGAGAACCTGCAGGAGACCCACGAATACCTGAAGCGGGTCCGGCACGAGATCGAGGCGAACTACCCCGACCGTGTGCTGCTGGCCGAGGCGAACCAGTGGCCCGAGGACGTCGTCGAGTACTTCGGCGACGGCGACGAGTGCCAGATGGCCTTCCACTTCCCGGTGATGCCGCGGATGTTCATGGCCGTCCGTCGCGAGCAGGCGACACCGGTTTACGAGATCCTCGATCGTACGCCCGCGATCCCAGAGAGCTGCCAGTGGGGCTTGTTCCTCCGCAACCACGACGAGCTCACGCTCGAGATGGTGACCGATGAGGAGCGCGACTACATGTACACGGAGTACGCCAAGGATCCGCGGATGAAGCTCAACCTCGGAATCCGCCGCCGCCTCGCGCCGCTGCTCGACAACGGCCGTGACGAGATCGAGCTGATGACCGCGATCCTCTTCTCGCTCCCCGGTTCGCCGGTCCTGTACTACGGCGACGAGATCGCGATGGGGGACAACGTCTTCCTCGGCGATCGTGACGGCGTGCGCACGCCGATGCAGTGGAGCGTCGACCGCAACGGCGGGTTCTCGCGGGCGGACTTCGCGCAGCTGTACTCGCCGCCGCTGATGGATCCCGTGTACGGCTACCAGGCGGTCAACGTCGAGGCCGGCCTGCGCACTCCAACCTCGCTGCTGCGCTGGATGCACCGCTTCATCGCGCTCCGCAAGGAGCATCCGGTGTTCGGATTCGGCAGCTACGAGCCGATTCACACCTCCAATCCGCGGATCTTCGCGCTGATCCGCAGGTTCCACGAGGACATCGTGCTGTGCGTCCACAATCTGGCGCGCTCAGCCCAGGCCGTGGAGTTGGATCTGACGGCGTATCAGGGCCACCACCCCGTCGAGCTGTTCGGCGACTCGCGCTTCCCGCAGATCGGGGAGCTACCGTACCTGCTCACCTTCCAGCCAAGGGGCTACTACTGGTTCGCCCTGGTTGATGAGCGAAAGGACCCATCCGATGCCTGAGCCTCCGGCGCGTGAGTCGGGACCCATAACGAAGAGCCTGGACCGCGACACGGTGCTCGGATGGCTGCGGGAGCAGCGCTGGTTCGCATCCAAGAGCCAGACGCTGTGTGGCCTCGAGGTGCTCGAGGAGGCGGCGATCGACGATCAACTCGCGCTCGCCGTGGTGCAGGTGGAGTTCGCCACCGGTGACCACGAGCTCTACCAGTTGGTGCTTCCGCCGGATGGCAGCGGGGGCGGCCTGGACGTGCTCGGCGAGGGCAGCCGCGCGCATGCGCTGCTGGCTGCGATCGACCAGGGCCGCGAGATCCATGGCCTCCACGGTCATTTCGGTTTTCGCCACGTCGCGACGGCAGATGGCCGAAGACCGGACTGGGCCAGGCCGGCCACCGACACCGATGCGACGCAGGTCAGGCCGATGGGCGCCGAGCAGTCCAATAGCTCGGTCGTGTTTCGCGAGCACATTGCGCTGAAGGTCTTCCGCAAGCTCGAGCCCGGCATCAATCCGGACCTGGAGATGCTTCGCTTTCTGACCGCGCACGACTACCCCAACATCGCACCGCTGTACGGCTGGTACGAATATGAGGGCGAAACGCTGGCCGCCACCCTCGGGGTCGCCCAGCAGTTCGTCTCGGGAGCGACCGACGGCTGGGATCTGGCGCTCCGCGAGATCCCGGACGAGCCGGAGCTGTTCCTGGACCGGGTCGCGAGTCTCGGCACGGCCACGGCGAGGCTGCACTCCGTGCTGGCAACCGACGCGGGCGACCCGGCGTTCTCGCCCCAGGATCCCAGCAGCGAATTCCTCAACCTGCTCAAGGCGACGCTCGACGATCAGCTGGAGAAGGTCTTCGGACACCTGCCGGAGGACAACCCCAGCGTGGCCCCGATCGTCGGACTCGAACAGGAGGTTCGCGAGCGCATCACGCTTCCGTCGCAGGGGCCGATAGGCGGCAAGAGCATCCGCATCCACGGCGACTATCACCTCGGCCAGACCCTGCACAGCCAGGACGGTTGGACGCTGCTCGACTTCGAGGGGGAGCCGGCGCGGCCGCTGAACGCGCGCCGGCAGAAGCGCTCGCCGCTGCGCGATGTCGCCAGCATGCTGCGCTCCTTCTCGTATGCGACCTGGGCGGTGAAGCTGCAGCGCGGATTGGAGGCACCCGACGGCTTCGAGGACCGCGCGCGCGCCGCCTTCCTCGACGCCTACTTGGGCACTGTTGATCCGGCGCTGCTGCCGACCGGACAGTCACAGGTCTCGAGCCTGCTCTCCACCTTCGAGCTGGAGAAGGCGCTGTACGAGCTCCAGTACGAGCTGAACAACCGGCCCGACTGGGTGCCGATTCCGGTAGCTGGAATCCTGCGATTGGTGGAGGCCGGATGACATCCGGTGCGCCCGGGTAGGCGGAGAGCTATGGCCCGAACCTCCACGAAACGCGACGCCGACCTAGAGGCGATTGCTCACCGCGAGCACGCGAACCCGCACTCGGTACTCGGCGCGCATCCCAAGCGCAGCGGAGTCGTCATCCGCGCGCTACGCCCCGGTGCGACCGCCGTCACGGCGGTGCTCGACGCGCCCGGACCCGATGGCGAGTCACGCATCGAGCTGAAGTGCGCGCACCCCGGCGGCGTGTTTCAGGCGACAGTCAAGGGCGCGAGCATGCCGCTCAGCTACAGCATCGAGGCCGCCTACGGCGACCAGCTCACGCACACCCAGGTCGACCCGTACGTATTCCTGCCGACGCTCGGCGAGCTCGACCTGTACCTGATCGGCGAAGGCCGCCACGAGCGCATCTACGACCTGCTCGGGGCGCACCCGAAGATCCATCAGGACGTGGCCGGCACCGCCTTTGCGGTGTGGGCGCCGGGAGCGCGCAGCGTCAGCGTGGTCGGTGACTTCAACTTCTGGAACGGGCAGGCCCACCCGATGCGCTCGCTCGGCTCGAGCGGCATTTGGGAGCTCTTCATCCCGGACGTGGAGGGCGGCCGCTACAAGTTCGAGATCCTCACCCCCACCGGTGAGCTCCGCTCCAAGGCCGATCCGTACGCGCAGGAGACGGAGATGCCGCCGCAGACGGCGTCCGTGATCACCCGCACCCACCACGACTGGAGTGCCGGGGACCAGGAGTGGCACGAACGGCGGTCCCATGCGATCCCGCTGGCCGAGCCCGTCTCGATCTATGAGGTGCACCTGGGTTCCTGGCGGCGGAACGCTGACGGCGAAGCGCCCTCCTATACCGAGCTGGCCGACGAGCTCTCCGCCTACGCGCTCGACATGGGCTTCACGCACGTCGAGCTGTTGCCGGTGATGGCCCACCCGTTCGAGGGCTCGTGGGGCTACCAGGTCACCGGCTACTACGCGCCCACGCCCAGATACGGCTCGCCCGATGATTTCCGCACCTTCGTGCAGACACTGCACGAGCGCGGCGTGGGCGTGATCCTCGACTGGGTTCCCGCGCATTTCCCGCGCGACGACTGGGCGCTGGCGCGTTTCGACGGCACCGCGCTCTACGAACATGCCGACCCGCGACGGGGGGCGCACCCCGACTGGGGCACGCTGGTGTTCAACTTCGGACGCCACGAGGTGCGCAACTTCCTCTCCGCCAACGCGCTCTACTGGCTGCGCGACTTCCATATCGACGGGTTGCGGGTCGATGCGGTCGCCTCGATGCTCTACCTCGACTACTCGCGCAAAGCCGACGAATGGATCCCCAACCAGTTCGGCGGTCGCGAGGATCTGGAGGCGGTCTCGTTCCTCAAGGAGCTCAACGAGATGATCCACGGTCGCGAGCCGGGCATCATCTCCGCCGCCGAGGAGTCCACCGCTTGGCCCGGCGTGTCACGTCCCACCTACCTCGGAGGCCTCGGGTTCGGCTTCAAGTGGAATATGGGCTGGATGCACGACACGCTGCGGTACATGCAGCAGGACCCGGTGTACCGCCGCTACCACCACAACGAGCTCACGTTCAGCTTCGTCTACGCCTTCACCGAGAACTTCATCCTGCCGCTCTCCCATGACGAAGTGGTGCACGGCAAGGGCTCGCTCTACCAGAAGATGGTCGGCGACCACTGGCAGAAGCTTGCGAACCTGCGGTCGCTCTACGGCTACATGTGGGCCCATCCCGGCAAGAAGCTCCTGTTCATGGGCGGCGAGCTCGGCCAGAAGCACGAATGGGACGCCACCGCCTCGCTGCCCTGGGACCTGCTCGAGACGCCGGACCACGCCGGCATACAGGCGCTGGTCCGCGACCTCAACCACGCCTATCGAGAGCACCCGGCGCTGTGGGCGCTCGACTTCGAGCCCGAGGGCTTCTTCTGGCTCGAGCCCAACGACGCCGATCTCAACGTGGTCGCGTTTGCGCGGCAGTCGCGTGGCGGCGAGCACGTGCTCGTCTACATCGGCAACTTCTCGCCGGTGCCGCGCTCGAGCTATCGCGTCGGACTGCCACGCCCCGGCCGCTGGCGCGAGGCACTCAACACCGACTCCCGTTTCTACGGCGGCAGCGACCAGGGGAACTTCGGCGGGATCGTCGCAGAGCCGGTGCCCTGGCACGGGCAGCCGTACTCGGCGGAGCTCACGATTCCGCCGCTGGCAGCGCTGTGGCTGGTGCCGGAGTCTTGACGCCGAATACCCGTGGGAGCATCCGCTCGGGGCCCGGCCGCTCGATGATCGACGCACGGAGTTCCGCGTCTGGTCGCCGCGTACTGAACCGCGGCTGATCCTCAACCCGAGCCGCCGCTCGATCCAGCGCTTCACGCTCCGGCGCGCTCCCGCTGGAGCACGCCGGGAATGGGATCTACGCGGTTGTCGCCGATGCCCCGGCGGGGACCGATTACTACTACCTGGTCGGCAACCGGCGGCTGCCCGATCCCGCGTCTCGCTGGCAGCCCGCGGGTCTGCGCGGCCCGTCGCGGGTCTACGCGCCGTCGCGCCGTGTCGCCATTCACCCCCGAGCCGCTGGCCGATCAGGTGATCTACGAGCTGCACGTCGGCACCTTCAGCCCCGAGGGGACCTTCGCGGGAGCGATCCCCTTCTTGCCACAGCTCGCGCAGCTGGGGATCACGGCGATCGAGATCATGCCGGTGGCGGAGTTCCCGGGCGCCCACGGCTGGGGCTACGACGGCGTCTACCTGAGCGCGGCTCAATCCTCTTACGGCGGTCCGGCCGGACTGCAGGAGCTGGTCGCCGCCGCTCACGAGAATGGGCTGGCGGTAATCCTGGACGTGGTCTACAACCACATCGGCGCATCGGGCAACGCCGCGCTTGACGCCTTCGGCCCCTACTTCACGGAGAAGTACGAGACGTTCTGGGGGCGCGCGATCAACTACGACGACGCCGAGTGCGATCCGGTGCGCGAGTGGGTTCTGCAATCAGCCGAGGGCTGGGTTCGCGACTTCGGCATCGACGGGCTCCGACTCGACGCGATCCACGCGATCTTCGACTCGAGCGCCGAGCACATCGTGGAAGCCGTTGCCAGAAGGGTCCACGCACTGGGGCGCCGCAAGCTCGTGATCGCCGAGAGTGGGCTCAACGACCCGCGGGTGATGCGCTCGCATCGGCAGGGCGGCTATGGTTGCGACGCCGCCTGGGCGGACGACTTTCACCATGCACTGCGCACGCTCATCAGCGACGATCACGACGGCTACTACGCCGAGTTCGGTCGCGTCGGCCAACTCGCCAAAGCGTTTCACCGCCCGCACGTTCACGACGGTGAGTACTCGGAATTCCGCAAGCGCCGCTTCGGCGCGCCGGCAGACGATGTCCCGCCCCGGCGCTTCGTCGTGTTCTCCCAGGATCACGACCAGGTCGGCAATCGCGCCTTCGGCGACCGTCTTCCTGCCGAGGCCCGCCCGCTGGCGGCGTTCTGCGTGCTGCTCTCACCGTTCACACCGATGCTGTTCATGGGTGAGGAGTACGGTGAGAACGCGCCTTTCCAGTTTTTCACCGACCACATCGACAAGCGCATCGCCGAGGCAACGCGCAAGGGCCGACGCGCCGAGTTCGCCGCCTTCGCATCGTTTGGCCAGCAGATCCCGGATCCGCAGGACGCCGCCACCTTCGAGGCGTCAAAGCTCACCCGCGAGGCCGACCCCGAACTTGCGGCGCTGTACGCCGAGCTGCTCCGCGCTCGCCGTCGGCTCCCGGCCGAGCAGGTCGACGAGATCGCGTTCGACGAGCAGCAGCGCTGGCTGCGCGTGCTGCGCGGCGCCTTCGAGCTGGTCTGCAACTTCGGGGACGACGAGCTCTCGTTGCGCGCTCAGGGCGCAACGCATGATTCTGGGCACCCGCAAGGAGGTCACCCTGCGACGTGGCCGCCTCACCCTGCCGCGCCTGAGCGGCGTCCTGCTCGAGCTCGGGGAGCGGGGACGTTGACCGAGATCTGGCCGGGGCGCCCGTTCCCGCTGGGAGCCACCTGCGATGGGAACGGAACGAACTTCTCGCTGTTCTCGGAGCATGCCGAGGCGGTCGAGCTGTGCCTGTTCGACGAGGACGGCACCGAGCACCGGGTCCCGGTCACCCAAAGGCGCGCGCAGAACTGGCACTGCTACCTCCCCGGCGTCGGGCCCGGCCAACGCTACGGCTACCGCGTCCACGGACCGTACGAGCCCGCAAACGGGCATCGGTTCAACCCGGCAAAGCTGCTGATCGACCCGTACGCCAAGGCGATCGAGGGCCTCGTCGACTTCAGCAGCGACGGCAACGTCCTGCCCTACGTCCCGAGCGAGGGCGGCGACGAGGACGACTTCGAGTTCGACGACGAGGACGACGCCGCCTCGATCCCCAAGTCGGTGGTGGTCGATCCGGGGTTCGACTGGGAGGGGGACCAGCAGCTCCGGATCCCATTTGCCGACACCGTCATCTACGAGACCCACGTCCGCGGCTTCACGATGCGGCACCCGGACGTTCGCGATGACCTGCGCGGCACCTACGCCGGGCTCGCATCCGAGCCGGTGCTGGAATACCTCAAGGATCTGGGTGTTACAGCGGTCGAGTTGCTGCCGATCCACCACATCTCCGACGAGTCGTTTCTGGTCGACCGCGGGCTCTCGAATTATTGGGGCTACAGCACGATCGGCTATCTGGCGCCGCACTCCGAATACGCGGCAACCGGTCGCGGTGGCGAGCAGGTGCGCGAGTTCAAGGGCATGGTCAAGGCGCTGCATCGCGCCGGCATCGAGGTGATCCTCGACGTGGTCTACAACCACACCGCGGAGGGCAACCACCTCGGCCCGATGCTGTCGTTCAAGGGAATCGACAACATGGCCTACTACCGCCTCGTGCCCGACGACCTGCACCACTACATGGATTTCACGGGCACAGGCAACTCGCTCAACCCGCTGCAGCCGAGCGTGTTGCGGCTGATCATGGACTCACTGCGCTATTGGGCGACCGAATGCCATGTGGACGGCTTCCGCTTCGATCTGGCCTCAGCGCTCGCACGCGAGTTCTTCGATGTGGACCGGCTCTCCTCCTTCTTCGACATCATCCATCAGGACCCGGTGCTCTCGCAGGTGAAGCTGATCGCGGAGCCGTGGGATGTCGGCCCCGGCGGATACCAGGTCGGCAACTTTCCGGTGCTGTGGTCGGAGTGGAACGGCATGTACCGCGACACGATGCGGGACTTCTGGCGAGGTGAGGCCAATCGCGGTGACTTTGCCTCGCGTCTCTCGGGCTCGTCGGATCTGTACCAGCGTGACGGCCGCGACCCGTTCGCGTCGATCAACTTCGTAACCGCACATGACGGCTTCCCGCTCACCGACCTGGTCTCCTACAACGAGAAGCACAACGAGGCGAACGGCGAGGACAACAACGACGGCACCGACGACAACCGGTCCTGGAACTGCGGCGCAGAGGGACCGACCGATGATCCGGACGTGCGCGACTTCCGCGCGCGCCAGCGGCGCAACTTCCTGGCGACACTGCTGCTCTCACAGGGAACGCCGATGTTGCTCGGCGGCGACGAGCTGGGTCGTACGCAGGGCGGCAATAACAACGCGTGGTGCCAGGACAACGAGATCTCCTGGTACGACTGGAGCAACTTCGATGACGAGCTCCACGCGTTCACCAAGCGGCTGATAGCGCTGCGCCAGGCCCACCCCGTATTCCGCCGCGAGGGCTTCCTGGAGGGCGCGATCGACGGTGAGGCCCTGCCCGACGCCTGGTGGTTCCGTCCGGACGGTTACAAGATGACGAAGAAGGATTGGACCGACGGCGATCCCGTCATCGGGCTGTTCCTCAACGGCGAGACGATCCCGAACCTCGGGCCTCAGGGGCAGGAGATCACCGACGACTCGTTCCTGCTGCTGTTCAACGCCTCTGGCGAGGACTGCGAGTTCATGCTGCCACGCAAGTACATGGGCCCTGGCTGGGTGCTGGAGGTCTGCACGGCCGATCCGGCGGCCGAGCCGGGAAGCTCACGCTACGAGCCGCACACGCCTGTCATGGTGCCGGCCCGCTCGATGCTCGTTCTCAAGCGCGGCGCATGAGCGCCGAGCTGCGCGCCACCTACCGCCTGCAGCTGACACCAGAGTTCGGCTTCGAGTTCGCCGCCGGACTGATCCCGTACCTGCGCGACCTCGGCATCTCTCACCTGTACCTGAGCCCGTCGCTGCAGGCGCGGGCGGGCTCCACTCACGGCTACGACGTGGTCGATCCGTCACGACTGTCGGAGGCGCTCGGCGGCGAGCAGGGGTTCCGCGAACTGGCCGCTCAGGCGCACGGCGCGGGCATGGGCATCGTGCTGGACGTCGTGCCCAACCACATGGCGGCGGACGACGCCAACCGGTTCTGGGCCGACCCGGAGCTGCGCGAGCGCTTCTTCGACGTGGACCCGGTCAGCGGCCGCCACCGCCGGTTCTTCGACATCGACGACCTGGCCGGGATCCGCATCGAGCGCGAAGAGGTCTTCGATGCGACACATGGCCTGATCCTGCGTCTGCTCGAGGAGGGCGTGATCGATGGCCTGCGCATCGATCATCCGGACGGGCTGGCCGACCCCGTGACCTACCTGCGGCGGCTGCGCGACCGTGGCGCGCGACGGGTGTGGGTGGAGAAGATCCTCGCCTGCACCGAGCGCCTGCCGGCGGACTGGCCGGTCAGCGGCACCGTGGGATACGAGTTCCTCAATGACGTATGCGAGCTGTTCGTCGATCCCGCAGGCGAGCGGACGCTTACGGATCTCTGGAGCGAACTGAGCGGAGACACGCGGCCATTCGGCGTGTACGCGCTGAACGCCAAGCTGGAGCAGGCGCGTACGACCTTCGCGCCCGAGGTGGAGCGTCTTCAGCGCCTGCGCCCCGAGCTCTCCGGCGACGCGCTCGCGCTCGCGCTCTCTGCGGTCCCGGTCTACCGGACCTACGAACCGCTGACAGCCGGCGAGTTCGTCACCCGCTTTCAGCAGACGACCCCCGCGATCATGGCCAAGGGCGTCGAGGACACCGCCTTCTATCGCTACTTCAGGCTGCTTGCCCTCAACGACGTGGGCGGCGACCCGGGCCGCTTCGGCGTCGGGGTCGACGAGTTCCATGCCGGTACCGCCGAGCGCGCGCTGCGGTTTCCCGAGGCACTGCTGACCACCATGACCCACGACGCAAAGCGCTCGCTGGACACGCGCGCGCGCGTCGCGGCGCTCTCCCAGATCCCGGACCGGTGGGTCCTGGCGGTGAGGCGATGGCTGGAGCTGTCAGAGCGCCACGGCAGCGAGATCGACGGACGGACCGCGCCCGATCTCGCCGAGCGCTACTTCATCTTCCAGACCCTCGTCGGCGTCTGGCCGATCGAGCCCGAGCGGCTCGACGGCTACCTCGAGAAGGCACTGCGCGAGGCAAAACGCAACACCAACTGGGTGCAGCAGAACGCCCCCTACGAGCAGGCGGTCAAGGACTTCGCGCGCGCGCTCATGGACGACGAGCGGTTCACGGTGGACTTCGAGCGATTCCTCGACGAGCTCGCGCCGCTGGCGCTGCGGGCGACCTTGGGACAGCTGCTGCTCAAGCTCACCTGTCCGGGCATACCCGATACCTACCAGGGCGACGAGCTCGAGTTCCGCGCCCTGGTGGACCCGGACAACCGCCGGCCGGTCGACTGGGAACTGCGCCGTGAACGCCTGGATTATCTCCTCGGTGGCGGGCGCCCCGGAGACAACCTCGGGGATCACAAGCTGTGGCTGACAGCGCGGCTGCTCGGCCTGCGCACGCGACGTCCCGAGATCTTCGCCGGCGCCTACGAGCCGCTCGCGGCGGGTGCGGGCGCATGTGTGTTCCTACGTGGCGGCCAGCTGTTGACGGCGGTTGCGCTGCCGCGTGCGGGTGAGGACGCCGACCCGGCCGTGCATGGGCTTCCCGCCGGCAGCTGGCGTGAGCTGCTCACCGGTACGGAGCTCTCCTTCGACGGCAGCCTGCCGCTCTCACACCTGGTCGACGCTGCGACCGGCGTGGGTGTGTACGAGCGGATCTAGATCCGCTCGAGCACGTCGAACGACCACACCTCACTGCCCGTGCCGACGGGCCCGCCTGCGCGATGCTGCGAGTGCCCGGCGCCGAAGTCGGCGCTGTTCATCCAGGCCTGGAAGTCCTCCTCCGAGCGCCAGCGGGTGAGAACCAGGCAGACATCGCGCCCGTCGTTCGGGCGCAGCAACTCGAACGCCTCGAACCCCTCCGCCTGCTCGACGCGGCCGGCGCGGTTGGCGAAGCGCTCGGCGAATTCCTCCATGCGCTCGGGCGCGACGGTGATGGCGTTGATCTTGACGACGCTCACGGCTCACACCGTACCAATGGCCGGCTGCGCTGGGTCACGCGGACTCCTGGGTCACGAGGACGACGAGTTTCCGTGGTCCGTGCACGCCCTCGATGCGTTGCAGCTCGATGTCGGAGGTCGCTGATGGGCCTGAGATGAGCGTCACGGGGCGATGATCTGTGCGGACAACCTCGCCGATCTGGGCGATGGCCTCCGGGACGGTCCCCACAATCTGATTTCCGGCAACCACGCAGATGTGCAGGTCCGGAACGAGGCTCAGCAGGCGGCGGCCCTCGTGGGGGCCGGCCGTCAGCGCGATCGTTCCGGTCTCGGCGATCGCGATCGTGCAGGCGGTGATGACGCCGTCGAGCTTGTCGAGCTCGCGTGGCGTCAGCGATTGGTCGGTGATCAGTTCGAGCTCCGGTGAGCGCCAGTCGTTCGGTAGTCCGGCCGGGATCACCAGGCGCTTGGCGTCGTGGCGCGAGGCTGCTGCGCTGATCGCGTCTCGCAGATCGGCGGGGCGGATGCGCTGCACCTCGGCCTTGTAGTCGCCGGCGCGCTCGCAGAACACGGCGACCAGCTGGTCGCGCGTGCGCTGGTCGGTTCGGCGGTAGCTGCGCTGGATCCGTGGGGGCGCGGCGGAGTCCGTACCGATCGCGCCGCGCACGCGCTCGAGGATCTCCTCCCTGGCGCCGCTCATGTTTTTGGCTCCTCGGAAGGGTGCTCCTCGACGAAACTGGCCGGCGCCACCGGCCGCATGTCTCGAGTTTTGGTCCAAGCCGAAAACGGTGGCGGTAGGCGGTGGATCATCCCCGATCTCACGAACGGGCGTTGCAGGATCCGAGCGAGCCGCTGCGCGGTGCGCATCCGGCTGGCACGTCCGAATACCCAGGCCATGGCTCGCATCGCCCACCGCTCGCCGGGCTTTCCGGTCGCATCAACCGCCTTTTCGCGCAGGTGCAACAGCACACGCGGAATGTCGATCTTCACCGGGCATGCGTCGTAGCAGGCTCCGCACAGACTCGATGCGAACGGCAGGCTCGGAGCGTTCTCGATGCCGATCAGCTGCGGGGTGAGGATCGCGCCGATCGGCCCGGGGTAGACGGAACCGTAGGCGTGCCCGCCTGTGCGCGCATACACCGGGCAGACGTTCAGGCAAGCGCTGCAGCGGATGCAGTGCAGAGCCTGGCGCCCGACCTCGTCGGCCAGCACGCGGGTGCGGCCGTTGTCCAGCAGGACCACGTGCATTTCCTGCGGGCCGTCACCCTCGCGGACGCCTGTCCAAAGCGACGTGTACGGGTTCATGCGCTCGCCGGTCGAGGAGCGTGGGAGCAGCTGCAGGAAGACCTCCAGGTCGGCGAAGCTCGGCACGAGCTTCTCGATTCCGATGATCGAGACCAACACGGGCGGCAGCGTGGTGCACATGCGACCGTTGCCCTCCGACTCGACGACACAGAGCGTGCCGGTCTGCGCGACCCCGAAGTTCGCGCCGCTGACGCCGACCTTGGCGTCGAGGAACCGCTCACGCAGGTGCAGCCGCGCGGCCTCGGCCAGCACGGCAGGGTCGTCTGACTCGATGTCCGGCGCGATCGTGCGGGCGAAGAGGTCACGGATCTCGGTGCGGTTGCGGTGGACTGCCGGCACCAGGATGTGCGATGACCAGTCGCCGTCGAGTTGCAGGATCAGCTCCGCGAAGTCGGTCTCGAGCGCGTGAATGCCCAGCTTTGCGAGCGCGTCGTTGAGCTCAATCTCATCGGTCGTCAGCGACTTCACCTTGACGACCTCTGTCGCGCCGTGCGCTCGCGCCACCCCGGCGACCACCGCACAGGCCTCGGCGCCGTCGCGGGCCCAGTGGACCGTCGCACCGGCTGCCTGTAGCGCCTGCTCGAACTGCAGCAGGTAGGTGTCGAGGTTCGCCATCACCTCCGCCTTGATGGCGCTGCCCGCGTCGCGGAGCAGCTCCCAATCAGGCAGCTCGGCGACGACCTGCGCCCGTTTGTCCCGGATCGCACCGGTTGCGTGTCCCAGGTTCGCGCGCAGCTGCGCGTTGCGCAGCTCGCGCCCGGCGGCAACCGGAAAGCTCTCGCTCGGGGCTCTCATCGGCTCGCCAGTATCTGCGCCAGGTGGACCGCCTGAACCCGGTCGCCGCGACGCGAGAGCCCGCCGCCGATCTGCAAAAGACATGAGCTGTCGACCGCCGTGCAGACATCCGCCCCGGTGGACTCGATCGCGCTGCACTTATCGGCCAGGATCGCGCTCGAGGTCTCGGCGTTCTTGATCGAGAACGTTCCACCGAAGCCGCAGCACTCGGTCTGATCCGGCAGCTCGAGCAACTCCAGGCCCTTGACGTTGCGCAGCAGTCGCAGAGGCGCGTCACCGATCCGCGTCACCCGCAACGAATGGCAGGTCGGGTGATAGGTCACACGGTGCGGGTAGGTGGCACCCACATCCTCAACGCCGAGCCGATGCACGAGAAGCTCTGAGAGCTCCATCGTCCGCTCCAGCACCGGGTGATCGATCCCCAGCAGCTGCCCGTAGAGCACCCTGACCGCCCCAACGCACGACGACGATGGCGAGACCACCGCATCAAACTCGCCATAGGCCGCCACGAACCGCTCGGCCAGCGGAATCGCCTCCCGCCGATACCCCGAGTTCATGTGCATCTGACCGCAACACGTCTGCTCACCCGGCACAACCACCTCATGCCCGAGACCCTCCAGCACCATCACCGTCGCGCGCGCAGCCTCCGGAAACATTGTGTCAGCGACACACGTAGCGAACAGCCCAATCCTCACGGCGCCGGAGTTTGACGCACCCGCCGGGCGGGTCGCGCATGCCGCCGCCCGGACCACGTGATGGGTCAGATCCGCCTGCGGACGGACTGCGTTAATCTGAGCCTCTCTCCCTCTCCTCTCTGTACGCGACGTCAGGAGGCCGTCCGGCCATGAGCACAACCGAAGACGCCATCATCGTCGACGAGCGTGGCCCGCAGGCTGACGACCCCACTCACATCAGCCGGGCGCTGCTGATGGTCGCGACTGTGGTCGTGCTCGGCGCGGTCATGTCGATTCTCGACACGACCGTCGTCAACGTCGCGGTCGACACGTTAGCGACACGCTTCCACACGACCCTGCCGACGATTCAGTGGGTTGCCACCGGCTACACGCTCGCGCTCGCGACGGTGATCCCGCTGAGTGGCTGGGCCGCCGATCGCTTCGGCACCAAGCGTCTGTACATGGGCTCGATCGCCATGTTCGTACTCGGCTCGTGCCTCTCCGGTCTCGCCTGGTCCTCGACGACGATCATCCTGTTCCGCGTGCTCCAGGGCCTGGGCGGCGGCATGATCATGCCCGCCGGCATGACGATCCTCACGCGCGCCGCTGGACCGCAGCGGCTCGGGCGCGTGATGGCGATCATGGGGGTGCCGATGTTGCTCGGCCCGATCCTCGGCCCGATCCTGGGCGGGTGGCTGGTGACCGACGTGAGCTGGCGCTGGATCTTCTTCATCAACCTGCCGATCGGGATCGTCGCGCTGCTGCTGGCGTTCAGGGTTCTGCCGAGAGACGTGGCCCAGCACTCGCAGCGGCTCGACGTAGTCGATTTGCTGCTTGTCTCCCCCGGACTGGCGCTGATGATCTACGGGCTGGCCGAGTCGAGCTCGTCGGGCGGCTTCGACTCGGCCAAGGTGCTGATCCCGCTGTTCGCCGGGATCCTGCTGCTGTGCGCATTTGTCTGGCACGCGCTGCGCGCTTCCGACCCGCTGATCGACCTGCGCCTGTTCAAGAACCGAGCGTTCGCGACGTCGTCGATGTCGCTGATCCTGATGTGCATCTCCGTCTTCGGGGCGTTCCTGCTGCTGCCGCTGTACTTCCAGTCGGTGCGCGGCGTGTCGCCGCTGATGGCGGGCGTGCTGTTGGCGCCACAGGGTCTCGGCTCGATGATCACGATGCCGATCGCCGGCCAGCTTTCGGACAAGACCGGCTCGGGCCGGATCGTGCCCTTCGGCCTGATCACGGTGGTCGCGTCGGTCGCCTGGCTGACGCAGATCGGCGCCCACACCTCGTGGGCCGCCATCTGCATCGATCTGTTCGTCTTCGGGCTCGGGATGGGCTTCGCGATGATGCCGATCTACACCGGGGCGCTGCAGTCGATCAAGGCTGCAGCCGCCGCGCGCGCCTCGACCGTGTTGAACATCCTTCAGCAGACCGGCGCGTCGATCGGCACCGCCGTCATGTCGGTGATTCTCACCACCGCTCTGGCGGCGCAGCTCGGACACGGCAACCACGGCACGATCGGCCACACCGCCGTTCCAGCGGCGGTACGCGAGAAGGTCGCTGAGCCGATGGCGATCGCCTTCGGCAACACGTTCACTTGGGCGTGCGTGCTGCTCGTCATCGCGCTGCTCGCCTCGCTCACGCTGCCGAAGTGCCGGCCGGACTACGCGCAGGACGATGCCGCGCCCAGCTCGATGCTTGTCTGATGCAGGCCGTCGCCCTGACGCACAGTCCCGCTCAGCTGAACAGCCGCGGCACCAGGGCCTTTGCGTGCTCGCCCTCGAGCAGCGCGCGACGCTCGGCTCCGAGATAGCTCAGCCCCGGGGCGACGTCGTCGGGGTCGAGCAGTGCCAGGTAGGGCCAATCGGTGCCGAACACGACGTGTTCGAACGGTGCCACCTGCAGCGCTGACTCGACCGCCGACTGATGGTTGCTGAGGCCGGTGTCGTAGTACTGGCGCGAGAGATAGGCGAGTGCGCCAGCCGGCGCGCTCGCGACCTGCTCGGGTTCGCGGTCGGCGAGCGAGGCGAGCCGCTGCGCGAGGAACGGCGCGGTCCCGCCCAGGTGCGCGAACTGCCAACGGATGCTGGGGTGGCGCTCGAACGTGCCGCTGTAGATCAGGTTGGCGATCGCGCGGGTGGTCTCAAACGGGAACTCGTAGAGCCAGATCGGGTGGTGCGCGAGCGGCTGCCCGTTGGGCGGAAACGTCGGGTGCACGAACACGTAGGTCTCGCGGCGGTCGAGCTCGGCCATCAGCGGCTCGAGCGCCGGATCGCCGAGGTAGACGCCGGCGACCTGCGAGACGACCATCACCCCATCCAGTTCGAGCACGTCGAGTGCCTGGCTCAGCTCATGCAGCGCGGCGTCCACATCCGGCAGCGGCAGGGTGGCAAGCGCGGCAAAGCGCTGCGGCGCCGCGCGTACGATCCCGGCGAGCTCCTCGTTTAGGATGCGCGCGAGCTCACCCGCTCGGCCCTGATCGCCGAAGAAGACTCCGGGTGGTCCGACCGACACGACCGCCGCGTCGATCGCGTAGCGCTGCATGACCGCATCGAGCGCCTCGACGGGGATCGGCCGGTGCGTGGCTGCGAGTTGCGGCGGCAGCGACTCGATGTAGGACGCCGGCAGGACGTGGGCGTGCATGTCGATCCGTGGCATGGGCAGAGCCTACGGCCTCTGCATGCGTATGCGCAACTCCGGTACGGAAGCTACGACCATTGCCGCCGGAGGAACGCTACTGAGGCTGATCGCTCTGACCGGCCAGCGCCTGTGCCAGCACCGCCAGCGACTCGGCTGCGCCGCGCAGCCTATCCCGGTGTACCGGATCCAGGTCGGCCAGGACCCGATCGAGTGCCACGCCCCAGGCGTGCTCCTGCGCGGCTCGCACCGCCAGTGCCTGCATGGTCGGGTACAGCCGCACGATGCGACGGTCGGCGGGATCGGCGCGCCGCTCCAGCTCTCCGCGCGCGACGAGCGATCGGACGGCGGAGGAGAGATTCGAGGCCTGCAAGCCGAGTTCGGCCGCGGCCTCGCTAACGCTCAGCCCTGGACGTCGCACGAGCAGGCGCATCACCTCGACCTCGGATCGCGGGAGCAACGCAACAGGGCTGGGCGCGCGCGCAAGCGTCCGCGGCAGCAGCCACGAGATATCACGCAGTGCATTTGCCAGTGGTACGCTTCCGTTCGACAGAATACCTATAAGTTTATAGGTATGTAGCGGACGAGACACCAACCAGCGAGGAAGAGATGACGGCTGTGGCGATCGACGACTTCAGGGGGCTGTTGTTCGGCGCCGAGCAGCCCGGCTACGACGAGCACCGCGCCGTCTGGAACCTGCTGCACGACCGGCGTCCGGCGCTGATCGCCCGCTGCTCGTCCCCGGCTGACGTGGCCGCGGCGATCGTTCACGCACAGGCCAACGACCTGCCGATCGCGGTGCGCTGCGGCGGGCACTCACTCCCCGGGCACTCGACGGTGGAGGGTGGCCTGGTGATCGATCTGCGCCCACTCAACCGCATTGAGGTCGACCCCCGGGCGCAGACGGTCCGCGTCCAGGGCGGTGCGCTGCTCGGCGACGTCGACCGTGCGGCACAGGCAAACGGTCTGATCGTGCCGGTGGGGGTGGTGTCCCATACGGGCGTCGGCGGTCTGACGCTCGGCGGCGGCGTCGGCCGGTTGATGCGGCGCTTCGGCCTCACCGTCGACAGCCTGCTTGAGGCTGAGGTCGTGCTCGTGGACGGTCGTGTCGTGCGGACCTCGGAAAGTCAACTGCCCGACCTCTTCTGGGCACTGCGCGGCGGCGGCGGAAACTTCGGCATTGTCACCGAGTTCGTGTTCCGCGCTCACGAGTTGACGGACCTGGTGGTGCTGGGGTGCTTCCAACCGCTCGAGCGTGTCGCAGCGGTTCTCGAGCTGGCCCAGCGGTGGATGACGGATCCGTCGACTCCGCGGGAGCTGCTGTGGACCTCATTCCTGCGCAAGCCACCGGCGGGCGCGCCCTTCGTGCCGGCTGAGCTCGAGTGCCAGCCGGGGATCATGTCGCTGATCGAGTGGTCTGGCGAGTGCAACGCCGGCCACGAGCTGCTGGCGCGCATCCGCGACGAGCTTGCCGCCCCGGGCGCCTCGATCGATGGTGTCCCGTACCTCACGATGCAGACGCTGACGGATGAGCTGCTGGCCCCGGGGACCCTGCGGGCGTACGTGAAGGCCGGCTTCGCGACCGAGCTCACGCCCAACCTCATCGACACGCTCCGCAACCACGCGGCACGCGTGGGCTCGGATATGTCGGTGATCGAGGTCCTCGCGATGGGCGGCGCGATCGCCGACGTCCCATCAGAGATGACCGCCTTTCCCCACCGCAACGCGCGCTGGCTGATCAACGTTCCGGCCCAGTGGCAGCAGGCTACGGAAACCGAGCGGGAGATTGCGTGGTGTCGCGACACCTTTGCGGCGATCGAGCCACACCTCAGCGGCGGCGCCTATTCCAACTTCATGCAGGACGATGAGCCGGATGCCCCCAGCGCCGCCTATGGGCAGATGCAGGAGCGGCTCGCCAAGATCAAGGCGACCTACGACCCCGAGAACGTGCTGCGCCTCAACCAGAACATCCGGCCGGCAGTAGTGGCGTGAGCAGCCACCAGGAGATCCTCGCGGCCCAGCGCGAGCTCTGGGGGACCGCGCCGCGGGACTGGGCGGAGTTGGCCGAGCCGGAGAACCTGCCTCTGTATGAGCGGATGCTCGAGCTCGCCGGCGTGGACGCCGGCACCCAGCTCTTGGACGTCGGCTGTGGCTCGGGCCTTTTGTGCGGGCTTGCGGCTGAGCGGGGCGCCCGAGTCAGCGGGATAGACATCTGTCCGGAGCTGCTCGCGATCGCGCGCGAGCGGACGTCTCAGGGTTCCTTTCGTGAGGGGGACATCTCCGCGTTGCCGTTCGCAGATCGCCGCTTCGACGTCGTCACCGGTGCGAACGCGCTCCAGTTCGCGCCCGATCCGGCTCGGGCCGTCTCAGAAGCCGCGCGCGTGCTCCGGCCGCGCGGAGTGCTGGTCGCCGCACTCTTCGCTGAGCCGGAACGCAATGAGGGCACCGTCCTGCACCTGGCGATGAAGCACTTGGTCGAACAGGTCGAGGGCCAGGAGGACGGCTACGCCCCCTACGCTCTCTCCCAGCCCGGCGGCCTCGAGCGGGCGGTCAAGGACCCCGGCCTGACCGTCCGCGAGGAGGGAGAGCTGCCGGTCACCTGGCGCTACGCCGACCCGGACACCACCCTCCGTGCATTGCTCTGCTCGGCCGGCGGCGCGCGCGCCTCGGCGGTCGCCGGGCGCGAGCGTGTGGAGGCCGCTCTAACCGAGGCGATGACGCCGTTCGTGGGCGACGATGGCGCAGTGACGATCCACAACCTGTTCCGCTACGTCGTCGCGGAGCGTCCTGCGTGACCCGTGGCCCGAGTGTCGGGTCTGGATCCAAATGCGACGGGGATCCATTTTCCGCCCGGGAGCAAATGAGGTACGCGGGGGTAGCCGGCGCCGCCGACCTGCTCGAAGTGGCAAATCTCGCCGCTCGCACGAGCTTTGCCTCCAGAGCGCGTGCATCCGTGCATTTGGGAGCACATCGCCCGATCGGCGGACGAATTGTCACCTTGAGCAGCCTTCCAGACCGCGATCGTTCTTGCATGCGTATGCACATCCCGCTATGAATTCAATGGCATGAGCCTCCCCCTTCCCCCGATCGGACACGTCGGCTATGTCGTCGACGACATCGAGGAAGGTGTTGCGTGGGCGGTGCGGACGCTCGGCGCCGGTCCGTTCTTCGTGATCTCGCACCTGCCCTTCGACGTCTGCACCTTCGACGGGCAGCCGGCGCAGTACGACCACTCCTCCGCCTTTGGTCAATGGGGTGAGATCAAGGTCGAGCTGACGGTCGTGCACTCAACCGACCCGCCGGGGCTCGCCGAGATGCTGGGCGGCCACGCACCCCGAGTCGGACACATCGGCATGCTTGTCGATGATCTCGGTGCCGAGAGCGACGCCCTGGAAGCGGCCGGTCTGCCCGTGTTCCACACTGGTTCGGCCGGGCCGGTCTCGGCGCGCTGGCACGACGGTCGCGCGCAACTCGGTCATCACGTCGAGCTCTTGCGACGCGGGCCGGAGATAGAGGGCTTCTACGAGTTGATCCGCTCATCCTCCGTCGGCTGGGACGGCAGCGACCCCCTGCGCGCCGGGCCGGGAGGCCACTGATGCGCTTCGGGGTAGTGGTCGGCGCACCGACGCGTAACGGCTACGTGCAGGCGGTTCGCCGAGCCGAGGAGCTCGGCTACGACGTCGTCCTATGCTCGGACCACATCGAGCTCGCCGGGCGCCACTTCTCGCACTTCGCGCCGCTTCCGGCGCTCACGGCCGCGGCCATGTCAACTGAGCGGATCAGGATCGGCACCTCCGTTCTCAACCAGGACTTCCGCCATCCGGCGGTGCTCGCGCGCGAGGCGGCATCACTCGACGTCCTGAGCGATGGCAGGCTCGAGCTCGGCCTCGGAATGGGCTGGAACGAGCCTGAGTACCGCATGGCCGGGATCCCGTTCGATCCCGCCTCCGAGCGCCTGCGGAGACTCACCGAGTACGTCAAGGTGGTTAAGGGGGTGATGGCCGCAGGGGAGTTCAGCTTCGACGGTGAGTTCTTCACGATCGACTCGATGGCAGACGAACCGCCGGTGCTGCAGCGGCCGCACCCGCCGATCATGATCGGCGCCACACGGCCCCGGATGCTCGCGCTGGCCGCTCGCGAGGCGGACATCGTCAGCCTCTCAATGCTGCAGGCGCCCGACCCGAGCGAGGTATTCCTGACGACGATGGTCTCGCACGTAAAGGCCGCGGCTCCTGAGCGCTTCAGCACGCTCGAGCTGCAACTGCCGATTGCGGCGACGATCCCCCACGACACCGGCGGAGTCGACGCCGTCCGCGCGGCCATCGCGGGAGGTGAGCATTTCATCTCGATGTTGGCATCCAAATTCGGCGAGGAGGCGTTGGCCGACTCGCCGATGGTGCTGACCGGCAACGCCCTGCAGATGGCCGAGAAGCTGAGTGACCTGGCGTCGCGGTTCGGAATCGGGGCTGTGATGATCCCGATGCCGCAGATGGAGGCGCTCGCAGAAGTGATCCAAGAGCTGAACGGAGCCACCGCATGACAAAGATCGTCGACCTCTCCCACCTGATCGTGTCGGACCCGCCCGATCTCCCGGACTTTCTGCGCAGCGAGGTCAGCTATCAGGACCACGCCAACGGTGCACGCGAGTTCGAACAGGGCTTCGGCACCGATCCCAGTCTCCTGCTGCGCGGCGAGGGGCCGGCCGGCGAGCGCCTCTCGATCGGCACGCACAGCGTCACGCACCTCGACGCTCCGTATCACTACAACTCGACGATCCAGGGCAGGCCCTCCGAGACGATCGACGAGTTGCCGCTCGACTGGTTCTTCGCCCCGGGCGTGGTCGTCGACGTGCTCGGCCGTGAGGACGGCGACGCCGTCACCGCCGAGCAGGTGCGGGCCGGTATCGCGGCCGCCGGGCATGAGCTCGCGCCGTTGGACATCGTCCTGATCCATACCGGCACAGACCGCTATTACGGCGACCGCGAGTACATGCACCACGGTCCCGGCGTGACACCGGAGGCGACCCGCTGGCTGTGGGAGCAGGGGGTCCGCGTGATGGGCATCGACGCGTGGGGCTGGGACGCCCCGCTGCGCATGCAGGCCGCGGTCGCTCGCGAGCGCAACGAGCAGGGCATCATGTGGGCCGCCCACCAGGTCGACCTGCCCTACTCGCAGATCGAGCGGCTCACGAACCTTGCGGCGCTGCCGAAGACGGGCTTTCAGGTCTCGTGCTTCCCGCTGAAGATCGCGCGCGCGAGCGCGGCGCCGGCGCGCGTCGTAGCGCTCATCGATTGAGCACCCTCTCCGACCCCGGCGCCGCACGCGCCAGGGTCTCGGCAAGCCGCTTGAGGTCGGCCGCCGGTGCGAGGTCGGCGCAGATCATCGCGGCTGTGTGCGCGTAGTGTTCGACTAGCAGCCGCGTCGTCAACTCGGCGTCACGCTCGGCCGCTGCCTCGGTGATTGCGCGGTGCTCGCGCTGGCGCCGCTGCCACAGCTCGGTGCTGGCCGCGTTCGCCACGCGGTAGCGCTCGGCATGCTCGGCGAGCTCGGTGATCAGTCCCACAAGCCTGTCCCCGGCGGCCGCATAGAGCCGGAAGTGGAATTCCCTGTGCGGATCGCGCAGTCCGACCCAGTCGCTCGCTCCACCGTAATGGTCCATCTGTGCGAGGTAGCCATGCAGCTCTGCGTCGTCCCGCGACTCGAGCCCCGGGACCGTCTCGCGCACCGCCTCGGACTCGAGCAGCACGCGCGCGATATAGAGCTGCTCCACGTCGGTCGCGGTCCGCGCGGTGATCTGCACGCGCCGGTTGGGTTCGTTGACGACAAGGCCCTCCTTCTGCAGCACGCGCAGCGCCTCCCGCAGTGGCGTGCGCCCGATTGCGAAGCGCTCGGCCAGCGCCATCTGCGTCGTGATCGCACCAGCTTCGAGCTCGCCGTCGATGATCGCGGCGCGGAGCACCCCGTAGCCGGCCGCGAAGTTATGTCCCCTTGGGCTGCTCACGGATTGCGCCCGATGAAGAAGTCGGCGTTGGGCTGGTCGGTCGGGTTGAGGCCCGAGTCGATCAGGCCCTTCCGCAGCGCGTTCATCTGGGCGTCGTGGATGCGTTGCGTCGGCTGCCGCAATGGGCCACCGTTGTAACCCTGGAGCCATGCCTGGAACTTCCACGCCTGACGGTTGATGAACGCGCCGCCGTTGAGCTGCGCCGCGAGACCGTTCTTGGCCCGGCGAGCCGGGTGAATCTTCCAGTACAGCTCGGTGGCCTCGTTGAACCTGCCGGATTGCAGGAGCTTGAACACGTCAGGGATCGCAGAGCCGAAGTACTCGTGGTCGCTGGTGGCGCTCAGGCGCAGCGGCATCACCTGGGCCAACGGAATGAACTCGGATTCGATCGGACAGCTGATCACCACCTCATCGGCGAACAGACGGTGGCACTCGATCACGCCCATGATCCCCGGGAAGCCGCCCTCAGCCTTGATCGCGACGATGTTCGGGCAATCGTCGAGCAGTCGGCGAATCAGCGACGACGGGATGTCGGAAGGGTGAATGCGGGGAGAGAAGCCCCAGAGGAACATCGGAAAGATCATCACGCCGAGGCTTGTGGACTCGCAGATCGCTTTGGTGTAGTCGTAGATGTCCTGCTCGCTCTGGGGATAGAAGTTCGGCGGATAGGAGAGCAGCACCACCTCGGCGCCCGTGTCCTCGGCAACCCGAAGCGCCGCCTGCGCGCTTGTGAGATCGCTCCAGCTCGAGTGGTGGAAGAAGATCTGCCGACCCGCCGCCTCGTCATGGGCGATCTCACAGAACCGGCGGTACTCGCTGCCAGTGATCGAAACCTCTGAGACGAGCAGCGCGCCGTCGAAGCCGAACTCGAGCTGCTTGCGCACGTCGTGGCGGACCGCTGCCTCGTTTACGCGTTGGAGATCGATGGTGAACGACGGAATGATCACGTTAACCACGCCCTGGAGGTGCTCCCGTGCCCAGTCACGTGCTTCAGCTCGTGTGTAACTCGCCATCCGTTCCTCCTAGTTGTCCCGCACTTAGGCACCAGCACAAGTTGGATGCTAATCAAACGTTGCATCCAACTGCTGATAGATTCTCGCTCGCGATGCGGGAGACGATCTTTCTGAGCGACGCCGACGTCGCCGCCGCCTGCGACTGGCCCGATCTGATCGCGGCGATTCGTGAGGCCTACTCGGTGCCGGCCGGAGAGTCGGCGCTGCCCCCGCGCACGATGGCGCGGGCCGACGGCGCATGGCTACGCACACTGAGCGGTGCCCCGCCGGGGTCGGAGTACATGGGCGTGAAGGTGATCGCCGCATCGCCCCGGCACCGACAGGCGAGCTACCTCGCGGCGCTCTTCGACCGCACGACCACTGAACTGGCAGCGTTGCTCGACGCAGGCCGGATCACCGCCACGCGCACCGCTGCGACGTCAGCGCTTGCCGCCAGCCTGCTGGCGCCCTCGCGGCCGCTCAGTTTGGCTGTCATCGGCTCGGGCCTCGAGGCGACAAACCACGTGCTCGCCCTTGCGGCGATCCGTGAGCTCGAGTCGGTAGCGATCTACAGCCCAACGCCGACGAAGCGTGCGGCGCTTGCCGGACTGCTGAGTGGCCAGCTCGCAATCCCCGCAACCGCTGCGGAGAGCGCGCAGCAGGCGGTCGGCGGCGTGGACATCGTGATCGCCGCAGCGCGCTCGCGCGACGAGTCGCCGACGCTGCGTGGTGCCTGGCTCGAACCCGGTATGACCGTCGTCTCGATCGGATCGACACTGCAGGAGCAGCACGAGGTCGACGTCGAAGTCATTCACCGGGCCGCCACCATCTACGCCGATGTGCCCGACGAGGTCGCCAACGAGACCGGAGACATGCTCGACGCCACGGCCGCGGGAGTCGAGTTCCGCGACAAGCTCCACAGCCTGCAGCAACTGGTCTCGGGCGCACACCCCGGTCGCCGCGACGACCGTGAGATCCTGCTCTACAAGTCGGTCGGGTCGGCGCTGCAGGACCTGGCCGTTGCGGAGCTGTGCCTGAAACGCGCCCGCGAGTTGGGGCTCGGCACGCCGCTCCCGGCGACGATCGCCCCCGTCCACAAGTAGCAGCGACACGCCCGTCGAGCAGTGACAGTCCGGCCACCCGGGAATCAGATCACACTCAGAGTAGGTAGTCGGCCACCATCCGCGCGAGCTCGCTGACGAGCTGCGCGTCGCTGAGTTGGCGCTGAGATTCGAAGCTGGACCCATGCGTGATCCGGCGCGCGGTGGTGTTGTAGACGGTCCGCCAAGCGACGTCGACGGCGAGCTCGGGATCCGAGTGCCTGATCTCGTCGCGGTGCTCGAGCATCGCGCGGGTGAACACCTCGCACGTGCTCTGGGACTTCTCGGCGGCGCGTTCCAGGATCCATGGCTCCAGTGGCGCCTGACGCATGAACACGCGCAGCACGTCACCGTGGGCGAGCATCTCAGTTCCCATTTCCACCACGATCGCTGCGATCTGTTCGCGGGCGGTCCCCGGGCGGTGCGCCGCCTGCTCGAGCGGCTCGACCTGCTCCTCCGTCCACAGCATCGCGCGCTCGTAGACAGCCTTGATCAGGGCCTCGCGACTGGGAACCCGGGCGTAGATCGAGCCGATCGAGACGTTTGCCCGCGCGCTCACCTCCTGCAGCGTGAAGCCCTCGAAGCCGCGCTCCTGGAGCAGCTCGAAGCCTGCCTGGAGAACGCGCTCGAGCGACTCCTGGCTGCGTCGTTGCAGCGGTGGGCGAATGAGGGGCTCGGGTTGGCTCACGCGCCAAGACTAGCCAGCGCCGCGAGCCGCCTCACGGCCCGCTCGGCTTGACTTCAGGCGCCCAGGAGCTAGTCTTTCGACAAATTAGAATCGCCAGTCTAATTTCGTCACCAAGAGGAGAGCAGTCTGCATGGCACTGTCCCTGATCTCACAGCTCGCTCACGTCGAGCTCACCACGCCCAAGCCGCAGGAGTCACTGGACTTCTGGACCAACGTGATGGGACTCGAGGAGACCACGCGCGATGGCCAGTCGGTCTACCTTCGCGGCTGGGGCGACCGCTTCCACCACACGCTGCAGCTCACCGAGGGCGATCAGGCCGGGCTGACGCACATCGGCTGGCGAGCGTTCGGCCAGGAGGAGCTCCAGCGCGGGGTCAAGCGGCTCGAGGACGCCGGGGCCGGGGTCGGCTGGCGCGAGGACTCCATCGGCCATGGCCCCGCCTACCAGTACCGCTCGCCTGGTGGGCACCTGCATGAGATCTTCTGGGAGGTCGAGCTTTACCACGCCCCGGCGGGCAAGGAATCGCCATTCCCGAACCGCCCGCAGCGCCTCGTCCCGCGCGGTGTCGGCGCTCGCTGCATCGACCACGTGACGATCGCCACCGCGAGCCCCGACGGCGACGCCCGCTGGTTCCGCGACACGCTCGGCCACCGCTACACCGAGTTCACGACGATCCCGGACGATCCCGACAACATCGTCTTCTGCTTCACCACGACATGCGAGCGCGGCCACGACCTCGGCCTGGCCTGGGATCCGACGCCAGCGCGCGGCCGCATCAACCACTTCGCCTACTACGTCGAGACCACCGACAACCTGCTGCGTGCGGCCGACGTGCTGCTCAACCAGGACGTCGCGATCGAGTTCGGGCCCGGCAAGCACGGCATGGGCGAGCAGGGCTACCTCTACTTCCGCGAGCCCAGCGGGTTGCGCGATCGAGCTCAACGCCGGCGGATACCGCAACTACGAGCCAGACTGGGAGACCGTCCGCTACGAGCCGCAGAAGCGGCTCGAACGTCTTCTACCGCAACCTCGGGATGCCGCCTTCGATGCTCGAGAACTTCCCGCCCGTCGAGATGTCGGCCGACGTGCAGTCCGACGCCATGCAGACCACCGGTCTGTTCGTCTAGCACCCAGCGACAGGAGAACATCGATGCGCATTGCCAGGTACGAGCTGGATGGAGCGGTGCGCGTCGGCGCCGTCGAGGGCGACGCAGGGGCGGCGGTCGTCCGCTCGTTGCCCGCGGGCGTCGGGGTGACCGACCTGCTGCAGCAGAGTCCCGAGGGGCGGGCCGCCCACGCCCTCGGCGATCCGGTGCAGCTGAGCGACGTGCGCCTGCTGGTGCCGCTGCAGCCGCCGAGCGTGCGCGACTTCGTCAGCTTCGAGCAGCACATCGAGGGCATGGTCATGGGCGAAGGGATCCCCTTCCCGGAGGCATGGTACGGGGCGCCGGCGTTCTACTTCTCGAACCCCAACTCGCTGTACGCGACGGGCGACGAGATCCCGGTGCCACCGCGCGCCCAGCGCTTCGACTACGAGCTCGAGGTCGGCGCCATCATCGGCAAGCGCGCGGCGGATCTGACGCTCGACAGCGCGCGCGATGCGATCGCCGGCTACACGATCTTCAACGACTGGTCGGCACGCGACCTGCAGGGCGAGGACCGCAAGCTCGGTATGGGCTGGGCCAAGGGCAAGGACACCGCTTCCACGCTCGGCCCGTGGATCGTCACCGCCGACGAGCTCGAGCAGTACCGCGATGACGAGGGTCGGCTCGATCTGCGGATGACGGTCTGGCTGAACGGCGAGGAGATGGGAACCGACACGCTCGCAAGCGCCGCCTGGACGTTCGAGCAGATGCTCGTCTACGCCTCGCGCGGGACGGCGCTCGTGCCCGGCGACGTGATCGGCTCCGGCACCTGCGGCGCCGGCTGCCTTGGCGAACTGTGGGGTCGCAGCGACCCGCGCAACCCATCGCCGCTGGGGCCTGGTGACGTGGTGCGGATGACGGTCGAGCGCATCGGGACGATCGAGAACACGGTCGTGGCCGGCTCCGAGCCGGCCGACTACGGAACCTCGCGCCGGCGTGTAGCCGTCTGATCGATTCGGCAGCTGCGCGCGTAGGGCGCCTTCGAAGCTCCCGCCGACCAGCACGAACAGGACGCGTGTCCAGCCTTCGGAGCGGTTCTCCCAGGCGTGGTCGGTCCCGCGCTGCACCACCAGCTCTCCAAGCCCGACGGTCGTGGCCGAGCCGTCGTCGAGCACCAGCGTGATCTCGCCCTGAGAGCACCACGCCGTAGTCGACGCTCTCGGTGCGGTGCATCGGCGAACGAGCGCCCGGCGGCATGTCGACGATCCGCACGCGTGTGCCCAACCGCGGTGGTCCGATCAGCTCGCCGGCGCGGATCGGCTCGTCTTCGGTAGCGGGGATCGGTGCCGGCGCGGCGGTCGTGACCCACATGTCGTGGAAGGTGGCGCCGTCGGGGACCGTACGCGAGGCGGGCGGCGGGCCGTCGCTGACGACCCTCCCGCGTCCGTCGGTGTCGTGGCCGGTGACGATCCGGCGGAGCGGCGGGCCCGCGCCAGCGGGCGCCGCCCCACCGGGAGGTGGTTCATTTCTCATGCCAGTGGCTCATCGGCAGCCCGGCGACGGGCGAGCGGAAGGACGGCAGTGTCGTACCCATCAGGCTGCCGAGGTAGACGGTTCTCAGATCGGGACCGCCGAAGGTCACGCTGGCCATCAGCGGCGCCAGCGTGCCGCGTCCGCCGCCGAGGATCTCAGGCGTCATGGTGCCGGCGAAGTACGCCTCGTCGAAGGCCACGACGCCGTCGGCGTTGCCGTCGTCGAGCAGCGTGAGGATTTCCAGCTGCGGCGTGAGCGCGATCAGCCGATCGCCGTTGACAAGCGTGATCCAGAGGTTGCCGACCGCGTCGAACGCGAATCCGTCGGGGATGCCGCCCAGATCCGCTGGCCCGTAGATCTCGCGGCCGTGCAGCGATCCGTCGTCGTCCACGCGCAGGCGGGAGATGTGTCGCGCGTTCGACTCGACGACGTACAGCCACTCCTCGGCGGCGTCGAAGCGGATCTCGTTGGTGCCGACAAAGCCGTCGGCCGCGATCCTCGCGCCGCGCTCGTCGATCAGGATGATGTAGCCGTCCGCAAGCTTCTCGTTCACGGAGATCAGCCAGGGGTTCGATCGCGTGTGGACGGTGATCCAGATCCGTCCTCGCGAATCGGTCAGTGCGAAGTTGGCCTTGCCGAGCGGCTTGCCGTCGAGGGTCTCGAGCAGCGTCTCGGAGACGCCGTCACGGGTCATCCGCTCAACCGCATCGGTTCCGAAGTTGGCGATGATGAAGTCGCCGCTCGCGTCGAAGGCGAGCCCGTTCGGCAGCGTGCCGTCGAGGATGTAGCGCGACACCGACTCGGCGTCTCCACCGGGCTCGACGACCTCCTGCGCGATCAGCGTCTGCGCTCCGTCAGGGTCGATGCGCATCACTCCTCCGCGCGCGTCCGCACTCCAGAGCGTCCCGTCCGGCTCGGCCAGGACACATTCCGGTCGCTGCAGATCGCGGCCGATCAAGGTGATCTGCTCGCGGTCGACGGCCCAACCGTGCAGCGGGTTGCCCGTAGCGCTCATTCGACGGGTCCGATCAGCTCGATCAGGTTGCCCTCCGGGTCGTGCACGAACGCCATGCGCCTACCCGGCTCCGGCGACTGGCGCGGCTCCCATACCGCGGCCGCACCGCGCTCGATCGCCTTCGCATAGGCGGAATCAAGGTCGGCCGCCTCGAGCGCGACGTGACCGAACCCGCGCGTCTTCATCGCTACTGGCGGATCGGCCCAGGTCAGGCCCGCGCCGGAGCCTGGAACCTCGAACAGCTCGATGCGAGCTCCGCCCGCGGTACCCAGCATCGCGCCCCGCACACCTCCCGGGAGCTCGAACTCGACCTGCGGCTCGAATCCGAAGGCAGCGGCGTACCAGGCCTGCGCACGATCCAGATCACTGACGGTCAGGCCAACATGATGTGCACTTATCGTCATCGCATCCATTTGACAAATGTGTATAGACTTCGTGCAGCCTACAGCAGCTGAGGGGTTGGTATGCAGTTTGAGGGTGCAGTGCTCTGGAAGGGCGATGAGGGTTACGAGCAGGCGCGGCAGGCCGCGGTCTGGAACGTTCGCAAGCCCGATCGCTATCCCGAGGTGATCGTCCAGGCGCAGTCTGATCAGGACGTCGTCAACGCCGTCGCGTTGGCCCGGCAGCGCGGGCTTCGAGTGAAGGCCCGTGCCGGCGGTCATGCCTGGAGCGGCTCCTCGGTGCGCTCCGGGATGTTGATCGACCTCTCCCGCCTCAACGAGATCGCATTCGATGCGGACTCGGGGATCGCCGCAGTCCAGCCAGGCGTCAAGGGTCGGGACCTCAACGGCCTGCTCGCCGAACACAACCTGTTCTTCCCGTCCGGCCACTGCCCGTCCGTCGGAATCGGCGGCTTCCTGCTGCAGGGCGGCTGGGGTTGGAACTCGCGCGCGATCGGGCCAGCCTGCATGAGCGTCGTCGCGGTGGACGTCGTCACCGCCTTCGGCGAATTGATCCACGCCGACGCCGAGCAGAACCCCGACTACTGGTGGGCGGCGCGCGGCGCCGGCGGCGGCTACTTCGGCGTGATCACGCGCTTCTACCTGCGCTGCCACCCACGCCCCAGCGCCACCTACACGCGCACTGACGTCTACTCGCTGGATGAGATCGAGGGCGTGCTGAGCTGGGCACTGGAGTTCGAACCGACTCAGCCTCCGGAATTCGAGTTCGCGATTCTCGGCACCACCCCGACGTTGCCGGACGGTCGCACCGTCCACGAAGGCACGGCGCTGATGCTCATGTGCCAGGCGCTGATGTACGACGACGAGGACGCGCGCTACGCGCTGGCGCGACTCGACGAGTGCCCCGTAATCGATCGCGCGCTGCACCGGGAGGACGCCAAGAGGGTCTCCTTCACTGAGCTCTACGACGGCCCCAACGCGGTCGAGCCCGAGGGCGTCCGCTGGTCAGCGGACGGGATGTGGACCAACGTCAAGGGCGAAGCTCTGCTCGAGCCCGCTAAGCAGCTGTTCCGCGACGTGCCCACGCCGGAGTCGCACATCTTCTGGTACCCGTGGCGGCGGCAGCAGTTCGACGACGCCGCGATCTCGGTGCAGGGTGACCTCTACCTCGCGGCCTTCGCCGGCTGGCACGACCCCGTTCAGGATGACCAGTACGTCGCCTGGCCGACGCAACACATGCAGCGCATGGAGTCACTCTCTGAGGGCATCCAGCTGGCGGACGAGAACCTCCGCGAACGCTCGGCGCGGTTCCTTTCGGACGACAACGCCTCGCGTCTCGAACAGCTGCGGGCGGAGCGCGACCCCGACGGCATGCTTCCACAGCTACCTGACGATCGACGAGGCGAGCTGGTGAGCGAAGTCACCAGCCGCACCGGGGACAACGTCGTCCAGGTCCACGAGCAGCTGCGCGACGCGATCCTGTCCGGTGACGTGCGCCCCGGGGCGAAGACCTCTCAGGCCGAGCTCGCGCGAGACCTGGACGTCGGGCGAACGCCGCTGCGCGAGGCGGTCCGCATGCTGCAGAGCGAAGGCCTGATCGTCACCGAGCCCAACCGGCGGGTGGTGATCGCAAGCCTGTCGGTCGAGGATGCCGAGGAGCTCTACCTGCTGCGGATCGCGGTGGAGGTCGCCGCCGCGCGAGTGACGCTGCCGCGGCTCACGGAGACCGACTTCGCCGAGCTCGAGGGCTACATGGCGCAGATGACCCATCTGGCCGGCGGAGGCCCATCTGGCGGAGCGCTCCCCGTTGCTGCAACTCTTCCGCGCGCCGCACCGCGCGTTTCCACGAGCGCTTCGTCGGCAGAGCTGGGCTGCGATCGTCACGGCTGATCGCGGAGCTGTTTGATCATGCCGAGCGCTACCGGCGCGTTTACGGGAGCATCACGCCGGAGGAGTACGAGAAGCGCCACGTCGAGCATCGGGCGATGCTCGATGCCGCGATGGCTCGAGACGCCGACGCGCTCGCCGATGCACTCGCCGCGCACTACGTTGCGACGGCGCTGCTGGTCACCTCCGCGCTCGATCCGGAGTATCCCCTCGCCCGACTGCGCGCGAGCGTCGCCGCGGTCGCCCCAGGAGCTTTGCATGCGTTTGGTTAGCGGTCGATTGGCTGTGGTCGATGGCCGCCTGGGCGCATGTAGGCTGACGCCGAGAAGGGGCTCGGCAATGCCGGGCCAGGAGAGAGGAACCCCGACGGTGAGCACCGCCACGCAGTCCGGCGAGCAGCCGGCGAACACGGCCACCGGCACGCCGCTGCTCGAGGTCGATGGGCTACGCATCCAGTACGGCGGCGTGGTCGCGATCGACGACATCAGCTTCACGATCCCGCAGGGCGCGATCGTCGGCCTGATCGGTCCCAACGGCGCCGGCAAGACCTCACTTGTCGACGGGCTCATGGGCGCGCACCGCCCCTCTGGCGGACACGTGCGTTTCGATGGCGTGGACGTCACCGGTCACTCGGCGCACCGTTTGGCGCGGCGCGGAATGACGACGGACCTTCCAGTCGGTCGAGCTCTTCGATGATCTCAACGTCGAGGAGAACCTGCTGGTCGCAGCCGAGCGGCCGTCGCTGTGGCGGGCGTTGGGGCAGGTGCTCGCCCCGATCGCACGGCCAGGCGCTGAGGCTGTCGCCTGGGCCGCCGACGCCGTTCAGATCACCGACATCCTCGAGCGCCAACCGCAGGAGCTCTCGCACGGGCAGCGCAAGCTCGTCGGCGTGGCGCGCGCGCTCGCCAGCCGGCCCTCGTTGCTGCTGCTCGATGAGCCGGCGGCGGGACTGGACACAGACGAGACGGCCCTGCTCGGCAAGCGCCTGCGCGAACTGCCGCAGCGCGGGATCACGCTGCTGCTGATCGACCACGACATGAGCCTCGTGCTCGAGGTCTGCGACCACATCCTCGTGATCGACTTCGGCAAGCTGATCGCCGAGGGCACGCCGGCTGAGATCCGCACCAACCAGCGCGTGATCGACGCGTACCTCGGCCGCCAGGGCGGGCACGGCAAGGACGAGGAGGCCGTGCAGTGAGCGCGACAGGCGTACCTGCGTCGGAAGCTGCTGGCAAGCAAGCCAGCAGCACCACGTTGGAGTTGAAGGGCCTGACCGCCGGCTACTTCGGCATCCCCGCCGTGCGGGGCATCTCGCTGCGGGTGGGCGCCGGCGAGGTGGTCGCGCTGCTCGGTCCCAACGGTGCCGGCAAGACCACGACGCTCTCGACGGTCGCCGGCCTGCTGAAGCCGATCGCCGGGGAGGTCCTCTTCGACGGGAATCCGATCGCCGGCCGCGCGCCCGAGCGGCTTGCCAGAGACGGGTTGACGCTGGTCCCCGAAGACCGTGCGCTGTTCTTCGATCTGACGGCGCGGGAGAACCTGCGGCTGGCCAAGCGCGGCGACAGCATGGAGGAGAGCGACATCATCGAGATGCTGCCGGAGCTGGAGAAGTGCCTCAATCGCAAGGCGGGCGTGCTCTCGGGAGGCGAGCAGCAGATGCTGACACTCGCGCGCGGCCTCATGACCCGCCCCCGGATGCTGATGGTCGACGAGATGAGCCTCGGCCTCGCGCCGGTGATCGTCGAGCGGCTGATGCCGGTGCTGCGGCGCATCGCCGACGACTTCGGCACCGCCGTGCTGTTCGTCGAGCAGCACGTGCAGCAGGCGCTCGAACTGGCCGAGCGCGCCTACGTGATGGTCAACGGGAAGATCGTCCTGCAGGGCACGGCGCAGGAGCTCCGCAGCCGTCGCGACCTGCTCGAGGCCAGCTATCTCGGCGAAGGCCGCGGCCGAAGAAGGCCGCCGCTCGATCCGCCTGTGGAGGAGCACCCGTGATTCAGCGCGTCAAGACTTGTCCCGCCGTGTGCATACGCATACACGGCAGCTTCAGCAAACCGCAGTTGCGTGGTAACAACCGCATCTAGGAGGAAGAGAGAGGAATGCGCATCAAAACTCTGGCGATAGTCCTCGCGGCCATGTGTGCCGCGATGGCAGTCGCCATCACCACAGCGGGGGCGCGCACCACGCGCGCCCGCGCCCACTCGGCGAGCAGTCTGGGCAAGCCGGATCCCGCCAAGGGGACACCGGTCGTCTTCGGCGCCGACAACATGAACGTCGCGCCCGGCGCCGCCTTCCCCGAGTCGCAGGAAGCGGCCCAGGCAATGGTCGACTACATCAACGCCTACAAGGGCGGCCTCGACGGCCACCCGATCAAGATCGACTGGTGCGCCACCGACGGCACGCCGGCGCAGTCGTCGAGCTGCGCCAAGCAGCTGATCGCCGATCATCCGAAGGCGATCATCGGCGCCAGCGACCTGGCGACCGCCGTGACCATCCCGGCATACGCCAAGGCTCACCTGGCCTACCTCGGCGGGATGGACTTCACCCCGGTCGAGAACACCGCCAGCAACGCGATCATCTTCAACGACTCCGCCCAGCTGGGCAACGTCATCGCCGGTGAGTACGCGGTCAAGAAGCTGGGCGGCAAGAAGGTGGCGGTGATCACGCTCGGCAACCCGCAGGGCCAGTTCAGCGCCAACGTGCTCTGGCAGCCCGGGATCAAGGCGGCCGGCGGCCAGTTCTCGCTGTTCTCCGTGCCCCTGACGTCGGCGACCGTGACCTCGACCGTGGAGGAAGCGGTCACATCCGGCGCCCAGGTGATCGGCCTCGAGGATCCGGGCCAGTGCCTGCCGCTGCTGCAGGGCCTGCAGGCCGCGGGTTGGCATGGCCCGGTCATCTCGATCGACCCGTGCTCGGCGCCCGTCACGGTGAAGGCTGCCGGCTCCGCCGCCAACGGCATGTACTGGACGCAGCCGTTCCAGGTGCCGGCGACGCACACCGCTCAGGCCAACCTGGCGGTCGCGATCCTGGCCAAGTACGCGCCCAAGAACATCCCGATCGACTCGCCGGCGCTGACCGACATGAGCACGGTGATGGACATCTGGTCGGCCTTCCATACGACCAGCCCGTCCAAGCTGAAGGAGTCCTACATCCTGAAGACGCTCCGCAGCGGGAAGAACCATCCGAACTTCCTGGCTGCGCCGTACACCTGCAATGACACGGCCATCCCGGCCTACAAGGCGGTCTGCAACGCCAGCTACTACGTGTACAAGATCAAGAACGGGCAGCCGGTGAAGGTGGCTACGCCAACCAACGAGGGAGCCAGCCTGATCAAGTAGTTCCGGGTCAGGCGGCTTTACGTCGCGGTCGGGGTCTGGGATCTTGTGATCCGGGCCCCGACCGGGCGTAGGCTCGATGCCGCCGGACCGGTCCAGGCTCAGGCAGGGAGACGAGAGACATGAGCTATGTGTTGTTCCTGATGATCGGGCTCGGCGCCGGCGCCGTGTACGCGCTGCTCGGGCTTGGCCTGGTGCTCAAGCACCGCAGCGCCGGCGTGGTGGACTTCTCACACGCCGCCGTGGCGATGTGGTGCTCATACGTGTTCCTCGAGCTGCACACCAATGGCCAGCTCGTCTTCCCGTGGGTGGCGGTCGCGACGCACATCCAGCTGTTCTCTGCCAACAGCGGCGCGCCGGTGTGGTTCTCGATCGTCGTGGCACTCGTCTACTCGGCGATCCTCGGACTGATCTTCTATTACGCCGTCGTGCGGCCGCTGCGGCACGCACCGGTGCTCGCCCGCGTCTGCGCGTGCGTGGGCTTCATGCTCTACCTGGAGGCCGCGGCGACGATCAACTTCGGGACCTTCCAGGTGGCGTCGCCGCCGATCCTGCCCGACACCTCGATGAACCTCGGGGGCGGCCTGATCGTGCCCTCGGTCGACGTCTATCTGGCTGCCTTCGCCGTGATCGTCGGTCTGATTCTGGGCGCGATATATCGATACACCCGCTTCGGTCTGGCCACGCGCGCCGCCGCCGGCAACGAACGTGGTGCGCTGCTGATCGGGCTCTCGGCGACACGGCTGAGCGCCGCAAACTGGGTGATTGCGACCGTGCTGGCGGCCGCGGCCGGCATCCTGATCCTGCCGATCACCACCCTCAGCCCGAGCGACTACACGCTGTTCATCGTGCCCGCCCTGGGCGCGGCTCTGCTGGCGCGCTTCACGTCCTTCCCGGTGACCGTTGCCGCCGGTCTGGCGATCGGCATGCTCCAGTCCGAGCTCGGAAAGCTGCAGACCGTCTGGACCTGGCTGCCGCAGTCGGGTCTGCAGGACGGCCTGCCCTTCATCCTGATCATGATCGCCGTCGTCCTGATGTCCAAGCGAATGCCAGCGCGCGGGACTCTGGTGACGATTCGCAATGCTTCGATCGGCCGCCCGAAGGCGCCGCTGCGCACGACCGGCATCTCCCTCGTCATCGGCGTCGTGGCGATCCTGCTGTTCTCGCAGCTTTACAAGTACGCCTTCGCGGCGTCGCTGAACGTCGCGTGCGTTGCGCTGTCGGTGGTCGTGATCACCGGATACGTCGGGCAGATCTCGCTGGCCCAGAGCGCCTTCGCCGGGATCAGCCGCCTTTGAGATCAGCCACATCGGCCACGGCCTCGGCCTGGGCTTCCCGTTCGCGCTGATCCTCGGGGCGTTGTGCGCCGTCGTCGTCGGTGTCGTCATCGGTCTGCCGGCGGTGCGTGTGCGCGGGGTCAACCTCGCGATCGTGACGCTTGCGGCGGCGACGGCGCTGGATGCGCTCGTCTTCAACTCGACCTGGTTCAGCGGCGGTTACACCGGTATGTCGGTGCACTCGCCCAACCTGCTCGGGCTCAACCTCGGCATCACCAGCAACGGCAACTCGACGGTGTTCGCGATCTTCTCGCTGGTGATCTTCTGTCTGATGGGGTACTTCGTGGCGCGCCTGCGCAATGCCCCAGCCGGCCGCATGTTCATCGCCATACGCTCCAATGAGAACGCCGCTGCGGCCGTCGGCGTGAACGTCGCCAGGACCAAGCTGTTCGCGTTCGGCATCTCCGCCTTCATCGCCGGGATCGGCGGCGGGCTGCTGGCCTACCAGCAGATCAACATCAATCCCGCGTCGTTCACCTCGTGGACGTCATTGACGATCCTCGCGATCGCCTACGTGGGCGGCGTCGGCAGGATCGCGGGGGCGGTGGCGGCCGGTGTTCTGCTCGCCGGCAACGGCCTGATGGCGACGCTGCTCAACAAGCTCTTCGACTTCAACACCTACCAGATGCTGATCGCCGGCTTCGCGCTGATGATCACCGCCGTCGCCAACCCGGACGGCATCGCCAAGGAGATGCAGGGCACGTACTTCAAGCTCCTGGCGCGGGCGCAGAAGCTGCTGGGTCGAAGCGGCGATGAACCGGGCGATCAGGCCCCGCGGCCGCCCACCGTCGAGAGTCCAGCCGACGTTGGCTCGACTGTTGCGGCGTGAGAGGATCGTCCATGGGACGACTGGAGGGAAAGGTCGCGCTGATCAGCGGGACCGCGGGTGGCATGGGTCGGGCGGCGGCGATCGAGTTCGCCGCGCAAGGCGCGCTGGTTGCCGGCTGCGATATGAACGTGGAGGGCGACGCTGAGACCGAGGCGCTGGTGCGGGACGCCGACGGTGTGATGAAGTCCTTCGCCCCCGTGGACCTCACCGACGAGGCGCAGGCGGTCGGCTGGGTCGAGGCTGCCGTGGCTGAGTTCGGCGGAGTCGACGTGCTCTACAACAACGCCTCTGTTGCGCGCGTCGGCCCCTGGGATGAGCTCGATTACGTCGAGTGGCGCCGCACGATCACCTACGAGCTGGACCTCGTCTACCTCAGCACCAAGGCTGCCTGGCCGCACCTGGTCGCCCGCGGCGGCGGCTGCGTGATCAACGTCGGTTCGGTGTCGGCTGTCGCGTGGCGCGAGCTTCGTGCACCAGCACGCGCACGGTGCGGCCAAGGGCGGCGTCGTCGCCTTCACCAAGCACCTGATGGTGTCCGGGATCCCGCACAACATCCGCGCGGTCAGCATCTCGCCAGGGATGATCCGCACGCCGGCGACCGCGCCCGTGATCGACGCACCGGGCGGCCCGCTCGAGGAGCTGATCGCGAAGACTCCCTCGCGCCGTGTGGGCGAGCCCCACGAGGTGGCGGCGCTTGCGTCGTTCCTGGCGTCCGATGAGGCGACGTATCATCAACGGTGCCGACATCGCGATCGACGGCGGCGCCACGGCGATCGCGCCCTAGGTCAATGCCGATCGCGCCTTAACGCGCTCCGGTTCGAGACAATCCGCGGGGATCGTTTTCGCGCGGAGCGAGGAGATGTCGATGAGCAAGAGGGTCGTCGTCACCGGTGGCAGTGGCAAGGCTGGACGGGGGGTCGTGCGCGACCTACAGAAGCACGGATATGAGGTGCTCAACGTGGACCAGCGGTCCTCGCCGGAATCGTCCGGTCCCGACTCGGCAATCCCGTTTCTGCCGGCCGACCTGACCGATTACGGGCAGACGCTCGAGGCTTTCAGCGCTGGTGTCTGGGGCGGTCAGCCCGACGCGATCGTGCATCTGGCGGCGATCCCGTCGCCGGTTCACGCCACCCCCGACCAGATCTTCCGCAACAACATCACCAGTACCCACACGGTCTTCTCAGCTGCTGGTCGCCTGGGGATCAAGCGCGTCGTCTGGGCCTCGAGCGAGACGACGCTCGGGTTGCCGTTCGACCGGCTCCCGGACTACGCCCCCGTTGACGAGGCGCACATCTACCCGGAGACCAGCTACGCCCTGTCCAAGGTGCTCGGCGAGGAGATGGCGAGGCAGTTCAGCCGCTGGTCGGGTATGACGATCCTGGGTCTGCGCCTCTCGAACGTGATGGTCCGTCATGACTACGAGCGCTTCCCGACGTTCTGGGACGACCCGCAGCTGCGCAAGTGGAACCTGTGGGGCTACGTCGACGAGAGCCACGTGAATCAGAGCGTGCGACTGGCTCTCGAGGTGGATGTCGCCGGCGCCGACAGCTTCATCATCGCTGCCGCTGACACCGTCATGAAGCGGCCGAGCCGGGAGCTGATGGCGGAGGTCTTCCCCGGCGTGCCCGTCGCGGAGCAGGTGGACGGATTCGACACGCTGCTGAGCATCGACAAGGCACGGCGGGTCCTGGGGTACGCCCCGGAGTTCAGCTGGCGCGAGCTGTTTTAGCAGCGGCCCGCGCCCTCGGTCAGGCAACCGCCGGCGGTCCGTGCGTTCCGCGGCGCACCATCTTCGGCGTCAGCACCACCCGACGTGGCGGCACCTGCTCGGCGGCGATCCGCGTGAGCAATAGCTCGGTGGCAGCGCTGACCATACCCGGGATGTCCTGACTGACGGTCGTCAGCTGGAAGACCTCCCAGCTGGCGAGCAGCACGTCATCGAAGCCGATCAGCGAGATCTCCTCGGGTATTCGAACTCCCCGGCCGTGAAGCGCATTGAAGGCGCCGAGCGCCAGGATGTCGTTGGCGCAGAACAGCGCCGTCGGCTTGGAGTCGAGCAGCTCCAGCGCCGCCGCATGGCCGGCGGTCCAGTCAAACGGCGCACGGCGGTAGCGCCGCTCGGGCAGCGGGATGTTCGCTTCCGCGAGCCGTTGACGGAAGCCGGCCTCGCGGTCGCGCCCCGTGCTCGTGGTCGACGGTCCGAACAGTGCCGCGATCTCCGTGTGCCCGAGCTCGATCAGCTCGCCGGCGGCCAGCATGCCGCCCAGATGGTTGTCCACGACGCAGACGTCGCAGGGGGCGTCGTCGACCTCGCGGTTCAACAGGACGAACGGAAAGCCGCGCTCGCTCAGAGCTGCCGGGAGGCTCGAGTCGAGCAGCGTCGTGGTGAGGACCGCTCCGTCGAGCGAGCCGTCGACCAGCCGTTCGAACGGTACCGCGTCGTGTTCCGTCGGGCGTCAGCACCAGCATGCGCAGGGGGGTCTCGCTGAGCGCGCGATGGAGCTCGTCAAGGACCTGCAGGTAGAACGGGTTGCCCAGGTCGCTGACCACGATCCCGATCTGCCCGGTCGAGCGCGTCGCGAGGCTCCGCCCACGCTGGCTGGGCACGTACTGAAGTGCCTCGGCCGCTTCGATCACTCGCTGACGCGTCGCCTCCGACAACCGCGCATCGCCGCGCAGGGCCCGCGAGACTGTCGGCTGCGAGACACCTGCGGCCCGGGCCACGTCATGGCTGGTCACCTGTCGCGAAGTCACCGCATACGTATAACAGCTGGTGTCATTCCGCGGGTAGTCCGAGCGCGCGCTGCCAGATGACGAGCAGCCGCTGCTGCACCTCCACGAGATCCTCGCGGCGCCGAGCGCTGGCGAAGGAGTGGCTGAAGGCCCGCTCGTTCATCAGCGCGAGGGTCGCCACCAGTCGCTCTGCGGCGGCGCGATCGTTGCGCTCGGGGACGGCTCCATGTGCCAAAACCAGCTCCACGCAGCGTGCGTTCACGCCCGCCATGGCCGACACCATGCGCTCCTCCAAAGCCGGCATCTTGGCCGCCATTGAGATCGCCGCCGACATCGTCGCGCGCTGCTCCCACCAGGCCTCGGCGACGGCTGCAATCGCAAGCTCGAGTCGTCGCAGCGGCGAGCCGGGCTCCTGCAGCGCGTCGTCGAGGGCAGTTGCGATCTCTGACTGCGTGGCGTCGATGACGCTGGCCAACAGGGCGTCCTTGGATTCGAAGTAGAAGTAGAAGGTCGGGCGCGAGACACCGGCGGCAGAAGCCAGCTCAGCCACGGATGCGTGCTCGAATTCCCCGGCCTCCAGCAGCTCCTTGGCCGCCTTCAACAGCAGCCGCTGACGCTCGTCGCCCTTCGGCTGCTGAGCCGCCCGTCGATTCAGAGGAGTGGTACTCACGACCTGAACAGTACCGTCGTCAACACATGTCGATGATTATCGACATGTGTTGACTTTTGTGCTCTGATCGTTGACGATGGCCTTCATGTCCACGAGCCCACTCGCAGCCGCGTGCCCGCATCTGGCGTCATACAACCCGCTGGCTCGGATCGAGCTGCAGGATCCGTATCCCACCTACGCGCTCGCGCGCGCCCAGGCGCCCGTCTTCCGCTCCGAGGTCCTCGGCCTCTGGTTCATGACCCGCTATGACGACATCGTGGCGGCGATCCGCGACACGGAAACGTTCTCCTCGGCCATGACCGGGATGACTCTGGGCGACAAGCTTCCGGCGCGAATGCGAGCGGAGCTCCAGCAGGCCTCCAGCTCCGGCCTGCCGGACGACAGCAGGTTTCTGGCGACCACCGACGCGCCCGCGCACCATGTACAGCGCAAGCTCGCCCAGCAGGCGTTCACTCCGCGGCGCGTGGCTGCGTTGAGACCTTTCATTGAGCGGCGAGCCGAAGAGCTCTGTGACGGCTTCGAGGGCGGGGAGATCGAGCTGATGAGCGCCTTCGCCTATCCGCTGACAACCTCCGTGATCGCCGGGATTCTGGGGCTCGGCGAGGAGCTCGCAGCGCGCATGCGCGCCGTCTCAGAGGATCTGCTGGTGGTCAACTCCCCCGGCGATCGCGAGCTCGACGAGAGCCAGGCGAGTGATGTGATCGCGCGGATCGGCAGGATCAGTGAGCTGCACGGCCTCGTCGCGGCGGAGCTCGCCGCTCGCCGCCGCGAACCTACGGATGATCTACTGTCGGCGCTTGCGCATGCGACCCTGGCCGACGGCACCAGGTTGGAGGATGAGGACATCCTCGCCCGGATCGCCGAGCTGATCCTCGCCGGCACCGACACCACCGCCAATCTGATCGCGCATGCCGTTCTGTACGTCTCGCCGGACCGTGAGCTCTGGAGTGCACTGGCGTCCGACGACGCGTTGGCAGACAGCGTCGTGGAGGAGACCCTGCGCCGCCGCGGCTCCTCGAAGGGCCTGTTCCGGGTCACAACGCGGGACGTCGAGGTTGCCGGGACGGTCATCCCCCGCGGCGCAACGGTCCAGCTGCTCTACGGATCGGCGAACCACGACCCGCGGCAGTTCCCGGGTCCGGAGGAGTTCATCCTCGGTCGGCCCGGTATCGACAGGCACGTGGCCTTCGGCCGGGGAACCCACTTCTGCCTGGGAGCACCGCTCGCGCGACTCGAGACGCGCATTGCGCTGCGAACGCTCGGCCGGCGCTTTCCCGATCTGACGCCGGCCTCACAGGACCTGCACTACGTGCCGGCGCTGACCACCCACACGCTGGCCGCGCTCTCCGTGGTCGTCGCTGCCGCCGCTTCTCGTGGTCGCTGAGAGCGATGGCGGTGCTTGACGGGAACCGGCCGCGGTAGTAGGTTAGTTATACGTATGCACACAGGTTGGTGCCGCAATCCACGGCGGGCTCTGCTCTGAGCGCTCCGGCAGGCTTCGTTGTCAGCGTCGCCGCTTCGAGAGTGCCAGTAGCACCGTTGCTCGAGAAGGAGGAGAGAGGGCAGTGCCACCTGCAGCTTCAAGGGTCCTGATCGTCGGCGGCGGCATCGGCGGGCTCTCCAGCGCGATCGCGCTGAGCGCTCGCGGCATCGAGGTCGAGATCGTCGAGCAGAACCCCAAGTGGGACGTGTACGGGGTCGGGATCATCCAGCCCGGCAACGCGATGCGGGCACTGCACCAGCTCGGCCTGCTGGACGAGGCGCTGGCGGCAGGCTTCGCGATGGACGGCGACCGCTTCTTCCTGGCCGATGGCACGCAGCTCGCCGACAGCGACTTTCCGCGCGTAGTCGGGCCCGAGTATCCGGGTCTCAACGGCATCACCCGCGCCGCGCCTGCATGAGATCCTGACCGCGGCGGTGAAGCGCTCCGGAGCCAAGGTGACGCTCGGCCACCGTCTGAAGACGCTCGACCAGGATGCAGGCGGCGTCGACGTCGAGCTGACCGACGGCAGTGCTGGTCGCTACGACATGGTGATCGGCGCCGACGGCGTGTTCTCGCAGGTCCGCCCGCTGCTCTTCCCGGAGGCGCCGGAGCCGCGCTACACCGGCCAGGCGGTGTGGCGCTACAACCTGCCGCGCCCGGCGGAGGTGAACAAGCTGACGATGTACGCGGGCCCGGAAAGCAAGGCCGGCATGGTCCCGCTGGCCCCTGATCTGATGTATCTGCTCTACATCGAGACTCCGGGCGGCGAGACGCCTCCGCAGCTCGACCCGGACACGCTCGCCGATGTTCTGCGCGAGCGCCTCGATGCGTTCGGCGGGAAGATCGCCGAGCTCCGTGACCTGATCACCGACTCGAGCAAGGTCGTGTACCGCCCGATAGAGACCGTCTGGGTGGAGCCGCCCTGGCAGCGCGGGCGGGTGACGCTGGTCGGTGACGCGGCTCACGCAACCTCGCCCCATGTGGGCCAGGGCGCGGCCATGGCGCTCGAGGACTCGGTCGTGCTCGCGGAGGAGCTCGCGGCGACGGACGAGCTGCCGGAGGCGTTCGCAGCCTTCGGCCGCCGGCGCTACGAGCGCGTGCGCGCGATCGTCGAGATCTCCGAGCAGATCGCGCGTTGGGAGATCGAGCGCAACCGCGAGGCGGACTTCATCGGTCTCACGATGAAGAGCGTGATGGTCACCGCGGAGCCGATCTGATGTATGCGATCGGGACATTTGCGCGCGACGGCGAGCCGCCGTTCCCTGGTCTGGTGCTCGACGACGAGCGCGTCGTCGATCTCTCCGGCTACGGCTGGCAGCGACACCAACCAGATCCTGAATGGCTGGCCCGCAGCCCGAGCGGTGATCGACGGCATCGGCCGACGGCGTTGGCGATGTCCCTCTCGAGGAGCTGACGTACGCTTGCCCCGTTGCAGCCTCGGCAGATCCTGCAGAGCGGCGCCAACTACCGCAAGCACGTCATCGACCTGGTCGTCGCCGAGGAGGCCGAGCGCGGGAGTCTCTCGCCGCGAGGAGGCGCTCGCGCTCGGCACGAAGATCATGGACGAGCGCGTCGACCGCTGGCGAGCCCTACATCTTCCTTGGCGCCGCGAGCGCCGTCACCGGTCCGTACGACCAAGTCGTTCTTCCCAGCCGCGGCGAGCAGCACGACTGGGAGCTCGAGCTCGCCGCCGTGATCGGCGTGGGCGGGCGCCACATCGCCAGGGAGCAGGCGTTGGATCACGTTGCCGGTTACACGATCGCCAACGACCTCACGACGCGCGACCTCGTCTACCGCCCGGATCTGTCGGCGATCGGCAGCGACTGGCTTCGCTCGAAGAACGCTCCCACCTTCCTCCCGCTCGGGCCGTGGATAGTGCCCAGCCAATTCGTCGCCGACCCGCAGCAGCTGAAGATCCACCTCCGCGTCGACGGCGAGCTGATGCAGGACGAGTCGACGGCCGACATGATCTTCGACGTGGCCACGCTGGTCAGTTACGCCTCAACGCTCGTGACGCTGCGCCCGGGAGATGTGATCCTCACCGGTTCGCCGGCAGGAAACGGCATGCATCACCGGCGCTTCCTGCACTCGGGCGACGTGATCGAGGCGAGCATCACCGGCCTGGGCGCACAGCGCAACGTCTGCGTCAGCGAAGCGCGATGAAGGTGGCGCTTGTCACCGGAGGCGCCCGCGGCATTGGCCGCGCCTGCGCGGAGCGCCTGGCCGTCGACGGGCACCTGGTGGTGATCGCCGACCGCGTCGGCGCCGAGCAGGCCGCGGCCGAGGTGGTCCGAGCCCATGGCTACACGACGGACCTGGCGGAGCCCGAGGAGACGCTTGCGCTGGCCGAGCGGGTGCTGGAGCAGCACGGCCACTGCGACGTGCTCGTCAACAACGCCGCCGAGTTCGGGATGCAGACGCTCGAGCAGCTCGAGCTCGAGACCTTCAGGCGTTTTGAGCGGGTCAACGTCGAGGCGCCGCTCCTGCTCTGCTCACGACTGTTGCCGGCGATGGCGGCACACGGTGGGGGCCGCGTGATCAACATCGTCTCCAACACGGTCTGGGCGCCACCCGCGTCCGGGATGATCGCCTACATCACAACCAAGGGAGCGCTGCTCGGCATGACCCGTGCGCTGGCAGTCGAGTGGGGACAACGCAACATCACCGTCAACGCCGTCGCCCCGGGCTTGACGCGCACGCCGGCCACCGATGCCGACATGCCCGAGCTGGGCCTTTGCCGAGGTCCGTTCGCAGCAGGCGCTCGACCGCGAGCTGAACCCCGCCGACATCGCCGGCGCGGTGGCCTACCTGGCCTCCGACGCCGCTGCGGCGGTGACCGGCCAGGCGATCCGGGTCGATGCAGGGCTGGTGACGCTGTGAGCGGCCGCGTACAGGACAAGCTGATCGTCGTCACCGGGGCTGCCCGGGGGCAGGGCGAGGCCGAGGCGGCGCGGCTGGCCGCCGAGGGCGCGACGGTGATCGCCTGCGACCTGCCCCATGCGCTCCAGTCCGCCGGCGGTCCAGCGGGACCACCGGCGGGACCAGGCGTTAATCCCCATCCGCTTGACGTCGCCGACCCGGCGTCCTGGGAGGCGTTGCGCGACTTCATCGCCGAGCACCATGGCCGCGTCGACGGGCTGATCAACAACGCCGGCGTGACCAGTCGCGTGCGCCTGCCCGACGTCGAGCTCGAGGAGTGGAACCGAGTCCTGGCCGTCAACCTGACCGGTCCGATGCTCGGGATCAAGACGCTGCTGCCGCTGATGCACGAGGGCAGCTCGATCGTCAACGTCGGTTCGATCGCCGGGCTGACCGGCCATTACACGGCGGCGTACACGGCGAGCAAATGGGGACTGCGCGGGCTGACCCGTACCGCGGCGACGGAGCTGGGTTCGCGCGGGATCCGTGTCAACGCTGTGCATCCGGGCTACATCCACACGCCGATGACGGCGAACGCTCCGGAGACGTTCCTGCAGGCCAACCTCGAGCTCACGCCGCTCTCGCGAGGCGGTCAGCCCGAGGAGGTCGCGGAGCTGATGGTCTTCCTGATCTCGGACGAATCGCGCTTCATCAGCGGAGCCGAGATCCCGATCGACGGCGGCCAGGTCGCGGGCGGTGTCTCGAAGTTCATGTCCGAGGCTGTGAGGAGGGCCGGCACGTGAGCGGCCGTCTGCAGGGCAAGGTCGCGCTGATAAGCGGCACGGCCCGCGGACAGGGTGCGGAGGCCAAGGCGCGATTCGAGGCCGAGGGTGCGACCGTCGTCGGCGGCGACATCCTCGCGCAGGACGGCACTCCGTACCTCGACGTAACCGACGAGGAGTCCGTTGTCGCGTGGGTGCGGCGCGCAGCGGACGCGCACGGTCGCATCGACATCCTCTACAACAACGCCGGAGCGGTGCGCTTCGGCGCGATCGAGGAGCAGTCCTTTGCCGACTGGCGCTTCACGCTCGCGGCCGAGCTCGACTCGATCTTCCTCGCCTGCAAGCACGCCTGGCCGTGCCTGAAGGCGAGCCGCGGAGCGATCCTCAACATCGGCTCGACCGCAGGTCTCACCGGCTCGATGACCAATCAGCGCGTCGCCCACACGGCATCGAAGGGCGGCGTGATCGCGGTCACGCGCCAGCTCGCGGCCGAGGGCGCCCCGCACGGGATCCGCGCCAACGTGATCAGTCCCGGGATGATCGCCACGCCCGGGTCCGAACAGAACCTGCTGGCGCCGGATCACCCGATGCGCGGGAATCGCCAGGGCAATTCCCCTGGGACGCCTCGGTACCGCGCAGGACATCATCCCCGCGGCCGTATTCCTCTGCAGCGACGAGGCCGCGTACATCACCGGAGCCAACCTGGTCGTCGACGGCGGCTGGTCGGTTGTGCTCCCCGGGGCTACGGGTCAAGTGGAGGTGGCGGAGTGATTCTCGAGCGCGCGATCTTTGCGGTCAAGCCGGGTTCGGAGCACGACTTCGAGGCCGCAATGGAGCAGGCCAAGGAGGTCATCGCCGAGGCTCAGGGCTTTCACTCCTTTTGCCTGCAGCGCGGGATCGAACAGCCATCGACGTATCTACTGCTGATCGAGTGGGACAGCGTCGAGGACCACATGCAGGGCTTTCGCGAGTCAGACCTGTTCGTGCGCTGGCGCGAGCTGATCGGCTCCTACTTCGCGGCTTCGCCGGAAGTGGAGCACTACGAGGCGCCGGTCGTCACGCAGTGACCGCGCGTATACCAAGGGAATACGTATGAACACCAGATACCTGAAGGCGCCGAACCCGCCCACGACCGAGGCCACCGAGGAGCTTCGCGGATCGCGTCTCCGAGATCCTCAGGGACATCGAGCGCGGTGGGCTGGACGCGGTGCGCCGCTACTCGCAGGAGCTCGACAGCTGGGAGCCGGGCGACTTCGTCGTCTCCGACGCCGAGTTCGAGCGGGCGGCTGCGCAGCTCGACGATTCCATCAAGGAGCACATCGCCTTCGCCCAGAACCAGATCCGAACGTTCGCAACCGCCCAGCGCGGAACCGTTGCCGAGCTGGAGGTCGAGGTCGGCAACGGCGTCGTCCTGGGCCACCGCCTGATCCCGGTCAACGCGGTCGGCGCCTACGTTCCCGGTGGGCGTTATCCGATGCTGGCGTCGTCATTCATGACGGTGCTCGTCGCCAAGGTCGCCGGCGTGAAGCAGGTTGTCGCCTGCGCCCCCCCGCAGCGTGAGAAGGGCATCCATCCGACGATGCTGTACGCGATGCGCACGTCGGGCGCCGACGCTGTGCTGTGCCTCGGCGGGGTCCAGGCCCTGGCGGCGATGGCATTTGGGCTGATCGACGGCCTCGAGCCGGTTGACATGCTGGTCGGTGCCGGAAACGCGTTCGTCGCCGAGGCAAAGCGCCAGCTGTTCGGGCGCGTTGGGATCGATCTGCTGGCCGGACCCACCGAGGTGCTGGTGATCGCCGATGGCTCCGCCGACCCGCGGCTGGTTGCCACCGACATGCTCGGTCAGGCTGAGCATGGCCCCAACTCACCCGCAGGCTGCATCGCGATCGGCGAGGACGTCGCGCGCGCGGTCCAGACCGAGGTCGAGGACCTGCTGCAGACCTTCCCGACCGCGGAGATCGCCGGCCGGGCGTGGCGCGACCACGGGTGGATCGCGATCGCCGGCGACGACGAGGAAGCTGCTGCGATCGCCGACGCGGCCGCCGACGAGCACCTCGAGGTGCAGGTCGCGGAGGAGAAGCTCGACTGGTATCTGCAGAGGCTGACCAACTACGGCTCGCTGTTCCTGGGTGAGCAGGCGACCGTTGCCTACGGGGACAAGGCCGTAGGCACCAACCACGTGCTTCCGACCTCCCGCGCAGCCCGGTATACAGGAGGCCTGTGGGTGGGCAAGTTCCTCAAGACCTGCACCTACCAGCGGCTCACGCCGGAGGGAACGCGGCTGGTCGCGCCCGCTGTGGCGGCGATCAGCCACGAGGAGCACTTCGAGGGACATGCGATGACGGCCGAGGTGCGGCTGGAGCGCCTGGCGGAACTGCAGGTCTGACCGCGCGATGAGCGATCCCTGGCGCCTGGACGGGCGGGTGGCGCTGGTGATCGGCGCCGGCCGCGGGTTGGGCCGAGGCTGTGCCATCGAGCTCGGCCATGCCGGCGCGCGGGTCGTGCTGGTCGCGCGCACCGAGTCCGAGCTGGCCGAGGCGGCGGCCGAGGCCGGCAACGACGCGGTCGCGATCGTCGCCGACGTCACCCAGCCGGATGAGGTTGCACGGGTCGTCGAGACTGCCGCCGGGTTGGGCGAGCTCCGCGTGCTGGTCACCGCGGCGGGGACGAACCGACCCGGGCCGGCTCGTGACTATCCGGTCTCGGACTGGGATCTGCTCTTCGACCTGAACGTGCGCGCGACGTTCCTGGCCTGCCGCGCGTTTGGCGATGCGCTGCTCAGCCGCGCCGCTCCTGGATCGATCGTGACCATGTCCTCGCAGATGGGATCGGTGGGGTATCCCGGCCGCGTCGCCTATTGCGCGACCAAGCACGCGGTGGATGGCATCACCAGGGCGCTCGCCGTCGAGTGGGCGCGGGACGGTATCCGAGTAAACGCCGTCGCGCCGACCTTCGTCGAGACGCCACTCACCAAGCAGTGGCTCGACGATCCGGAGTTTCGCGGCGAGGTGCTGGACCGGAGGTTGCCCACGGGTGAGCTCGCGCAGATCGCGGACGTGGCACGGGCCGTGCGCTATCTGGCCTGCGACGCCTCGCACAGCGTCACCGGGCACATCCTCAAGGTCGACGGAGGCTGGACCGCGTGGTGAGCGATAACTTGCAGGTATCCGCGGCACGCAGAGCCGGGGAACTTGCAGCACAAAGGGAGCTGGTTGCACGATGAGTACCACTGAACGTGATGAGGTCCAGGAGCCCGGGCAGGGTGAGGTCCGGCAGATCTATGACCCGGTGGCGGACACGCCGACGCGTTATCGCCGGGATCCGGAGGGGGCGCATCCGCCGCTTGACTATCCGCCGTATAAGTCGACGCAGCTTCGGTATCCGAAGCAGCCTCTGGTCTATCTGCCGCATTCGATCACGGAGATAACAGGGCCGCAGCTGGATCGCACGGTGAGCTTGAAGGCTTCTGACAGCGATCTGACGATCCAGTCTGCTGGCGAGCCGATCGGTGAGCGGATCATCGTCTCCGGTCACGTGTATGACACGGAGGGCAAGCCTTTGCGGGACACGCTGGTGGAGGTCTGGCAGGCCAACGCCGCCGGTCGATATGACCACAAGTGGGATCGTTGGGCGGCGCCACTTGACCCGAACTTCCATGGTGCCGGCCGTTGCCTGACTGACGCGAACGGTAGGTATGAGTTCACGACGATCCGACCCGGTCCGTATCCGTGGGGCAACCACTACAACGCGTGGCGTCCTGCGCACATCCACTTCTCGCTGTTGGGGCGTGCGTTCACCCAGCGCCTGGTGACGCAGATGTATTTCCCCGATGATCCGTTCTTCCCGTATGACCCGATCTACAACTCGGTCAGGGACGAGCAAGCGCGGGAGCGGATGATCTCGACCTTCAACATTCATGAGACGAGACCGAACTGGGCGCAGGCGTTCAACTGGGACATCTATCTGCGCGGCCCGGCGGCGACGCTGTTCGAAGAGTCGTTCTAGGAGGCGTCTGAACCATGATTTTCGAGGTCACTCCCTCTCAGACCGTCGGCCCGTACTTCGCGATCGGGGTGCCGTTTGAGGGCGGTAACCGGATCGTCGCGGAGGGCACCCCGGGTCAGGTACGGATCACGGGCACGATCTATGACGGTCGCGGTGAGGTCATTCCCGATCATCTGATCGAGTTCTGGCAGCCCGACGCGGAGGGGCGCTTCGCCGATATCTACGGATACGGTGAGCAGTCGACGCTCGAGGGTTTCCGTGGTTTTGGTCGCTACGGGGTCGAGGACGGCGACGGCACGTACACGATGGTCACCGTCAAGCCGGGTCGTGTGCCCGGCCCGAACAACGGGCCGCTGCAGGCGCCGCACATCGATGTGACCCTCTTCGCGCGCGGGATGCTTCACCGTGTCGTCACCCGCATCTATTTCGCCGACGAGTCCGATGCCAACGCCCAGGACCAGGTCCTCGCGAGCGTTCCCGCCGCCCGTCGCAATACTCTGCTCGCGCAGCCGACGCAAGACGGCTACCGCTTCGACATCCACCTCCAGGGCCCCGGAGAAACCGTCTTCTTTGACATCTGACCTCTTTGCCGGGACGTATGCCCGTGGCGGCGCTGCTGAAGCCGTCACCGCCGAGGCGTGGGTTCGGGCGATGGTCGACGCCGAAGCGGCGCTCGCGGCGGCCTGCGTGGTCGAAGGGCTGATCCGGCCACAGGCTGGTGAGGCCATCCTGCGGGCGCTCCAGCAGGGGCCGTTCGACGTTGAAGCGATCGCGGCCGAGGCCGGCGACCATGCGTCTCCGGTGATTCCGCTGGTCCGCCAGTTGCGCGAGCGCGTCGGGCCCGAGTTCGCGGACGCCGTGCACCTCGGCGCTACGAGCCAGGACATCGTCGACACGGCCACGATGCTGGTCGCGCAGCGTGCGCTCGGTCCGACGCTGAGCGACGCGAGCGCCGCCGCCGCGGCGGCGGCGCAGCTTGCCGTAGCCCACCGCGCGACGCCGATGGTCGGACGTACGCTGCTGCAGCAGGCTCTGCCGACATCGTTCGGGCTGGTCGCTGCGGGATGGCTCGTGGGTCTCGAGCATGCCTGCGTCGAGCTCGAACGTGTGCGCGATGGTGTGCTGGCGGTGCAGATGGGTGGCCCTGTCGGAAGCCGCTCGCCACAGGTTGCGGCGCGTGTGGCGGCCACGCTCGGCCTTGCCGAGCCGGTGCTCCCGTGGCACACCGACCGCACACGGGTGGTGGAGCTGGCGGCGGCCCTCGGCGCATTGGCCGGGACCGCGGCCAAGGTGGCGCGGGACGTCTCCCTGCTTGCTCAGACGGAGGTCGGCGAGCTCCGCGAGGGCGGCGAGGGGCGCGGCGGGTCATCGGCGATGGCACACAAGCGCAACCCGGTCGCCGCCGTTTCTGTGCTCGCCTGCGCGCACCGCGTGCCGGGGCTGGTCGCGACGCTGTTTGCCGCAATGGAGCAGGAGCTCCAACGGGCGGCCGGTGCCTGGCAGGCGGAGTGGGGCACGCTCTCCGAGCTGCTGACGCTCACCGGGTCGGCGGCCACGTGGCTTGCCGATCTGCTCGCGAACCTCGCGGTTGACAGCGCGAGGATGCGCGAGAACCTGGCCGGGTTGGCTGCGGCGGGTGTGGATGCGGCGGAGACGCCGGAGCAGCACCTTGCGAGCGCGACCGAACTGGTGGACCGTGCACTGGCGGAGGTGCGGCGGTGACGCCGGTTCTCCTGAACCACGCCGTCAGCGGCCCGCAGGACGGACCCGTGCTGCTCCTGGGCCCCTCGCTTGGGACGAATCTGTCGATGTGGGAGCCGCAGATCACGGCGCTGAGCGATCACTTCAGGGTGGTTGCGTTCGACCACCGCGGCCACGGGCGTTCACCGGTGCCGAGGCCGCCTTACACGATCGCCGATCTCGGTGGCGACGTTGTTTTCCTGATGGACCATCTGGGCATCGAGCGCGCCTCGTACGCCGGCATCTCGATCGGCGGGATGGTCGGTCTCTGGCTCGGGGCCAACGCACCGAGCCGGCTCGACCGGCTGGTGCTCATGTGCACGTCCGCCCACGCCCCGCCGGCGTCGCGCTGGCTCGAGCGCGTCGTTTCCGTGCGTTCGGCGGGCGCCACCGAGGTGATCGCCGACGCGGTGGTCGAGCGTTGGTTCACACCGGTGTGGGCGCAGGGCCACCCACAGGTCGTGGCCGCGCACCGGGCGATGATCGTCGCCACCGATCCCGACGGTTACTGCGGCTGCTGCGAGGCGCTCGCCGCGATGGACCTGCGCGACTCGTTGCCGCAGGTTTCCGCCCCCACGCTCGTGATCGGGGCGCTGGAGGATCTGGCGCTTCCCCCTGACCATCAGCGGCTGATCGCCGACTCGATACCGTCCGCGCGACTCGAGCTGATCGCTGACGCTGCGCACATCGCCAGTGCGCAGCAGCCTGAGAGGATCAACCGCCTCATCCGGGAGCATCTGCAGGATGACTGAAGACAAGCAGTACGAGCAGGGCATGGCGGTGCGGCGCGCGGTGCTCGGCGACGACCATGTCGACCGCGCCAACGCCAACGCGACCGACTTCACGGCGCCATGGCAGGAATTCATCACCCGCCACGCATGGGGTGCGGTGTGGACGCGGGACGGGCTCGATCGCCGGGCGCGCAGCGTGGTCACCCTGTCGGTACTGACCGCGCTCGGCAGAGAGAACGAGATCGCCATGCACGTGCGCGCAGCGCTGGGCAACGGTCTGACCCGGGAGGAGATCGCCGAGGTCTTCATCCACACCGCCGTCTACGCCGGGGTCCCGACCGCGAACGCCGCCTTTGCGATCGCGCAGCGCGTCTTCGACGAGGACGCCGAGTCCTCCTCAGGTAGCAGTCAAGCCTCGACCTGAGGCTGAATTTAGGCTGCAAAAATCAATCAAACGTTCGCAGAGCCCCCAGCTGGGGGGCTCTAACCTTGGCTTCGGGATGAAGGCCGCCGATGCCTCGCCCGTTTGACATCGCGCGAGCTACACCGGAGCCCATGACGACCACAGCCAACAAGCGCTATCTGGCCACGAAGGTCCCTGAGATCGCTGGGGCGTTCTGGGTGCTGAAGCTGCTCACCACCGGGATGGGCGAAGCGATGTCCGATGCGATGGGCCAGAAGAACGTCCCGATCGCGGCCGCCATCGGCATCTTCGGGCTCTGGCTTGCGCTGTGGCTGCAGTTGCGCCAGCGCGAGTACAGGGCGCCGTACTACTGGTTTGCCGTGATGATGGTCGCGATCTTCGGCACGATGGCCGCGGACGGAATCCACGACGGTGCGGGTATCCCCTACACGGTCACGACGCCGCTGTTTGCTCTCGTCACGGGTCTGATCTTCCTGTTCTGGTACCGCAGCGAGGGCACGCTGTCCATCCACAGCGTCGATACCAGACGCCGCGAGAAGTTCTACTGGGCCGCCGTCCTGGGGACATTCGCGCTCGGAACGGCCGCCGGCGACCTCACGGCGCTGCAGCTGAACTTGGGCTTCTGGCCGTCGGCGCTGCTGTTCGCGGGGATCTTCGCGGTCCCAGCGATCGGCTGGTGGCGCTTCAACTGGAACCCGATCTTCGCCTTCTGGTTCGCTTACGTGGTCACGCGCCCGCTCGGCGCCTCTTTCGCCGACGGCTTCAGCAAGCCCACCAACGGCGGGCTCAACCTGGGCGACCCAACGGTCAGCCTGATCGCTTTCGCGGTGTTCGCGGCGCTCGTCGCCTGGATCACCATCACCAAGCGCGACGTGCAGGGCGCTGGGGCGGCGGAGCCCGCCGGTGCGACCCACCGCCACGCGACGCCGCACCCACATCCCGTGCTGGCGCCCGAGGCCGACTAGCCGGTTCGGCTGGCGCTCACGGGGAAGCAGCGCCAAGATTCAAACCATGGCGAAGCATTCCGACGAGCGCCTATTCCGCTGGCTGAACCAGCGCGTCGAGCGCATCAGCCGGCTGACCACCCGCCATCCGCTACTGACTGGCACGCTGCTGGCCGCGGCAACAGCTGCAGCGAGCGTGACCGGACTCGCGATCCAGCACCGGATCACCCCGGCGATGCTAGGCTTCTGCGCTGCGTTCTGCCTGCCGTTGTTGTTCGGCCACCGCGCTCCACGCCTTGCCTACGCATGCGTGGCGCTCGTCGCGCTGCTGCAATGGCTCATCTCGGGGCCCCAGCTTGCCGACGTCGCGGTGCTGATCGCGCTCTACTGGGTCTGTCTGGAGAGCGATGCAACCTCCATCCTGTTCGCGGTCGCCGCGGCTGAGGCCGGCGCGATCATGCTCGCCCTGAGATGGGAGACCCAGGAGTTCAAGTACTGGTTCGCCGTCACCGGCCTGGCCGTCGCCGCGGCGGCGCTCGGGCTGATGATCCGCCAGCGGCGCGAGCTCCTGATCTCGCTGAGGGAGAAGGCGGCACGGCTCGAACGCGAACGCGATCAGCAGGCCGCGCTGGGCGCCGCCGCTGAGCGAGCGCGCATCGCTCGGGAGATGCACGACATCGTCTCCCACAACCTCACGGTCATGATCGCCCTTGCCGACGGCGCCCGCTACGCGCTGGACGCGTCCCCCGAGCAGGCCACGGCGGCGATCGAGCGGGTCTCGGCCACCGGGCGCGAGGCGCTCACGGAGATGCGCCGACTGCTGGGCGTGCTGCGGGGCGAGCCGGCCCACGAACCCTTCTCGCCGCAGCCGACACTCGAGCACCTCGACGAGCTGATCGCGCGGGTCGACGCCGCCGGAATCCCGGTTGCCGTCGGTGTCGACGGCAACCTGCAGGAGTTGGCCCCCGGCGTTCAGCTCGCGGTCTTCCGCGTGGCCCAGGAGGCGCTGACCAACACGCTCAAGCACGCCCCGCGACCGACGAGGGCGAGCGTCCAGCTCCGCTGCACCCCCGGCGAGGTCGAGCTGGAGGTCACGAACACCGGGAGTGCCCCGAATGCCGCCGATCCGGAGCCTGCGCCGCTCTCAGCTTTGGACGGCCGTGGTCTGCTCGGCATGCGCGAGCGCGCGAACATCTATGACGGCGAGCTGGACGTCGGCCCGACGGTCGATGGGGGATGGCGGGTGCATCTGCGCCTGCAGACCGGTGCCGCCACGCCGCCCGCGCCACTGGAGGCGGTTCGATGAGCGTCGCCGTCCTGTTGGTCGACGACCAGGAGCTGATGCGCATGGCGTTCCGCATGGTGATCGAGAGCCAGCCGGACCTCACCGTGGCGGGCGAGGCCGCCAACGGGCTAGATGCCGTCGACCAGGTCGAGGCGCTGCGACCGGATGTGGTGTTGATGGACGTGCGCATGCCGGAGCTCGACGGTGTCGAGGCAACGCGGCGGATCGTCGACTCGGGAAGCGACGCGCGGGTGATCATCCTGACGACGTTCGACCTCGACGAGTACGTGTATGCGGCGCTGCGGGCCGGCGCAAGCGGCTTCCTGCTGAAGGACGCACAACCCGCGGACCTGCTGTCGGCGATCCGGGCGGTCGGCAGCGGTGATGCCGTGGTCGCTCCGAGCATCACCAGGCGGCTGCTGGACGCATACGCCCACCGTCTGGCCGTGCCCGGCAGCGATGATCCCGTGGAGCGCATGCCGCCGGCTCAACGCGAGCGCCTGGAACAGCTCACCGCGCGCGAGCACGAGGTGCTGCTGCTCGTCGCACGCAGTCTCTCCAACGCCGAGATCGCGGAGCGACTGGTGCTCTCCGAGGCGACGGTGAAATCGCACGTCGGCCGCATCCTCGCCAAGCTCGACCTGCGTGACAGGGTCCAAATCGTCGTCTTCGCGTACGAATCGGGCCTGGTAACGCCCGCTCTGGGCTGACCGTCAGGCCGGAACGGGGCCTGTCGTGTCACGCACGACCAGGCGCGTGGCGAGCTCCACGTGGAGCGCCTCGATCCGCTGGCCCTGCAGCAGCCGCACCAGCTGCGCCACCGCCATGCGGCCCATCTCGGCGAGTGGCTGGCGCACGGTGGTCAGTGCCGGATACATGATCGAGGCCTCGTAGGTGTCATCGAACCCGACCACCGAGATGTCCTCCGGCACACGCAAGCCGTGCTGGCGCGCCGCCTGCAGGGCGCCGATCGCCATCATGTCGTTGAAGGCGAAGATCGCCGTCGGAGGATCCGGAAGGGCAAGCAGTTGCTGCGTCGCTGCGCGGCCGCCGTTGTCCCTGAAGTTCGAATCGATCTGCAGCGCGGGATCGGGTGTGATGCCGGCTTCACCGAGCGCCCCGCGAAAGCCGCGCAGACGCTCCTCGGTCGCGATCCAGCCATGCGGTCCGGTGATCGCCGCGATCCGGCGGTGGCCAAGGCGCAGCAGGTGCTCGGTCGCCTCACGCGCTCCAGAGAGGTGCGAGGCCGAAACGGTCGGAACGCGCTCGTCGGGCGTCATACGGGGGTCGACGATCACGAAGGGGTAGCCCTGCTCCTGCAGGACCGCCAGCTCATCATGCGACTCCTCCGGCAGGATCAGGAGCGCGCCGTCGGTCGTGCCATGGCGCAGACGCTGTAGCAGCGTCACCTCGCGATCGTGCTCGTGCAGAGTCGGACACAGCACCATCGGGATCTCGTGCTCGTAGAACGCCTCACCGACGCCGGCCAGGATCTCCGAGAAGTACGAGTGATGGATCAGCGGAAGCGTCACGCCCACGAGCCCGCTGTGCATGCCGGTCAGCGGGGGGCGCGTCACGGTGTAGCCGTGCTCGGTCACCACGCGCAGCACCTTCTCGCGCACGGCCTCTGAAACCTCGGGGCGTCCGTTGATCACACGCGAGACCGTGGCAGGTGAAACACCCGCCAGATGCGCGATGTCCCGGATCGTCGGGCGCCCATGGCTGCTGCCGTTCCCGGCAGTTGTGATTTCCGCCACGAACAGCATTCAAGCATATTTCTGAAACTGTTTCAGAAAAGTTTTCGCTTGACACGTCAGAAACGTTTCAGCTAGCGTTACGGGCGAGAGGAGCTGGAGAGGGAATGACTTTCATCGCGAGACGCCTTGCGTTCTACGTCGTGGCTCTGTGGGCCGCGGTGACGATCAACTTCATGATCCCGCGGGTAATGCCCGGGAACGCGGTCGACGCGGTGCTCGGCAAGTTCCAGAATCTGAGCCCGCAGGCCGTCAAGGCGCTCGAGATCGAGTTCGGCTTCCACCCCAAGGGCACCATCATCACCCAGTACTTCCAGTACTGGAACCAGGTGCTCCACTTCAACCTCGGCATCTCAACCAGTCAGTATCCGACGCACGTCTCGACGATCATCGGTGAGACGCTGCCGTGGACGCTGATACTCGTCGGCGTAGCGACGGTGCTCAGCTTCGCGATCGGGACGCTCCTGGGCATCTTCGCTGCCTGGCGTCGTGGTGGTCAGCTCGACCGTGCGATGCCCGCGCTCACGCTTTTGCAGGCGATGCCCTACTTCTTCCTCGCGTTGCTGCTGATCCAGGCCTTCGCGGTCGAGCTCAACTGGCTGCCCTACGGCCAGGGCTACTCCCTCGGTCTCACCACCGGCTTCAACTGGCCCTTCATCTCGAGTGCGATCACGCACTCGATCCTGCCGGCGCTGACGATCATCGCAACTTCGATAGGTGGCTGGATGTTGCAGATGCGCAACGTGATGCTGACCACGATCTCCGAGGATTACATCCTGGTCGCGCAGGCCAAGGGACTCTCGACCCGACGGGTGATGTTCACCTATGGCGCCCGCAACGCGATCCTGCCGAACATCGCCGGCTTCGCGCTCGCAATCGGCTTCGTCGTTGCCGGTGCGCTCGTGATGGAGATCGTGTTCTCCTACCCAGGAGTTGGCTTCACGCTCTACAACGCGGTCACCTCCAACGACTACCCGCTGATGCAGGGGATCTTCCTCGTGATCTCTCTGGCCGTGCTGTCGGCTGCATTCCTGGCGGATATCGCCTACGCGGTTCTTGATCCCCGCGCACGCCGGCGGAGCGCGTTCTGATGCAGACGCGTCCAGTCGCATGGGTTCTGCGGGCGATTCGCGGTCTGGTCGAGACCTTCCGCCGCCTGCCCCTCAAGGCAAAGATCGGGGTCCTGATCCTTGCGTTCTACATCCTGATCGCGATCATCGGCCCGTGGATTGCGCCGTATGACCCGAATGCGACCACGACGCAGGCGATCCCGGAGGGCCCGAACATCCACCATCTGTTCGGAACCAGCGCGACCGGTGGCGATGTGCTCTCCCAGGTGCTGATCGGGACGCGGGCGACGGTGACATTGGGCCTGATGACCGCGGTGATCGCCACCGTGTTGTCGGTGCTCGTCGGCATGGCAGCCGGCTATCTCGGCGGCTTCCGCGACGAGGGCCTCTCACTCCTGTCCAACGTCTTCCTCGTGCTGCCCGCGCTACCGCTGCTGGTGGTGATTCTCGGATATCTCCCGCACACCGGTGAGATCCCGACCGCGATCGTGCTGAGCGCGCTGGGCTGGGCGTGGGGTGCGCGGGTGATCCGTGCGCAGACACTCTCGCTGCGCAACCGTGACTTCGTGCTCGCAGCTCGAGAGGTCGGCGAGCGACCGTGGCGCATCATCTTCTACGAGCTCTTGCCCAACCAGATCGGCCTGATCGCGGCCAGCTTCGTCGGCGTCTTTCTCTACGCGATCCTGACCTCGGTGGCGCTCGCTTTCCTGGGCATCACGAATTTCAGCGACTGGAATTACGGCGACATCCTCTACTGGGCGGACAGCGGCAGCGCCGTCAACCTCGGCGCCTGGTGGTGGTACGTGTTCCCCGGCATGGCGGTGGCGATCCTGGGAATGAGCCTCGTGCTGATCAACTTCGGCCTCGACGAGCTCTCCAATCCCCGTCTGCGCTCCTCGCGCAGCCTGCCGGAAGCTCGGGCGGCGCAACTGGCGCCCGGCCGACCCGACGCCCGTCATCCTCGACTACGTTGAGGGAAAGCTGTGAGCACAGCCAGCGAGCCAGGGACTCCGGGCGTGAACCCTGTGAGCACAGCGAGTCAGCCCGCTGCTTCCTCCGCGATCCTGGAATCCAACAACCGCGTCGCTCCGGTCAGCACCGGTCCAGCAAGACCGGTGCTGGACATCCGCGGCCTGAGCATCAACTACCGCACCGAGGTGGGCAATGACGTGCGTGCCGTGCGCAACGTCGACCTGGCGCTGAATCCCGGCAAGATCATCGGGCTCGCCGGGGAGAGCGGCTGTGGCAAGTCGACGCTCGCGTACGGTGCCGTGCGGCTGCTGCGCCCGCCTGCGATCGTGACGGCCGGCAGCGTCATCTATAACGGCCGCCGACTCAGCGGCGAGCATCCGGACGGATTCGACGTGTTGGCGGCCAGCGACGCCGGCCTGAAGCAGATCCGCTGGCGAGAGATCGCGATCGTCTTCCAGAGCGCGATGAACGCGCTGAATCCGGTGATCCGGGTCGAGGATCAGATCACCGACGGCATTCGCGCGCACATGCCGGTGTCTCACGAGCAGGCTCACGATCGCGCCGTCGAGCTGATCGAGATGGTCGGGATCAAGCCGGAGCGGTTGCAGGCTTACCCGCACGAGCTCTCGGGCGGCATGCGCCAGCGCGTCATGATCGCGATGGCGCTGGCGGTCGATCCCGAGGTGGTGATCATGGACGAGCCGACCACCGGCCTGGACGTGATCGTGCAGAAGGAGATCCTGCGCGAGGTCTGGATCTGAAGGAGCGCCTCGGCTTCTCGGTGCTGTTCATCACTCACGACCTGTCGCTGCTGTTGGAGATCGCCGACCAGGTCATGGTCATGTACGCCGGCCAGATGGTGGAGGCGGCACCGACCGTCGACGTGCGTTCCGGCGGCGTCCACCCGTACACCCGCGGGACTGCTCGGGTCGTTCCCGCGACTGCGCGGACCGCGGGTGCAGCTGACCGGCATCCCGGGCACGCCTCCGGACCTGCGCAGCGCGCTCAAGGGCTGCCCGTTTCATCCGCGCTGCGGGTTCGCGCGGGACGCCTGCCTGGAGATCGACATGAAGCTCGCTGCAGGTTCCGGGGCTGCACGGACGGCCACGTGACCGCCTGCCCGTTCGTGGCTCCGGGCCAGCCGCTGCCGGACGCCGCCAAGGCGATCGAGCGCGCAACCGGCGTTGAGGACAAGAGCGTCGCCGATGCCGGAGAGCTCGTTCTGGCGGGGGTCGATCTCCGCAAGGACTACGGCGGCCGCCGGGGAGCAGGTCGTGTCGGCGGTCAAGGGTGTCTCACTCGAGTTGCATCGCGGCCGCGTAGTCGCGTTGGTCGGCGAGAGCGGCTCCGGCAAGAGCACGATCGCGAAGCTGCTCGCCGGGCAGGAGAAGCGCACCGGCGGCAGCATCCTGCTCGACGGCCAGGAGATCGAGCCCTCGACTCGCAGCCACTTCCGCGCCTACAAGAGTGAGGTGCAGATGGTCTTCCAGGACCCGTTTGCCTCGCTGAACCCACTGCGCACGGTTCGCTATCACCTGCAGCGTGCGCTGACGGTGCACGCGAGCCGCACCGGCCGCGAAGCGTCGGCAGCCGAGGTCGATCGCCTGCTCGGCCAGGTGAAGCTCGACCCGGTCGAGAAGTTCCGTGACGCCTACCCGCACGAGCTGTCCGGCGGTCAGCGTCAGCGCGTCTCGATCGCACGCGCGCTCGCCGCCGAGCCGCGCGTGCTGCTGGCGGACGAGCCGGTGTCGATGCTCGACGTCTCGATCCGGCTGGAGATCCTTGACTTGATCGCCGAGCTGCGCAGCAAGTTCCAGCTCGCGATCTTGTACATCACCCACGACATCGCGTCAGCACGGTACTTCGCTGACGAGATCCTGGTGATGCACTACGGGGAGATCGTCGAGCGCGGCCCTGCCGAGGAGCTCGTCCAGAACCCCACGCACCCATACACCCAGCTCCTGATCGCCTCCTCTCCGGACCCGGACACGTTCGCGTCCGAGGTCCCCGAACAGGCGGCAGTGCTCGCCAAGGAGGGTCTGGAAAAGGAGGTCGCCTCGGAGTAGACGAGGAGAAGAGGAGAGTGGACGCCCCCGCCTCACGTGCAAGGGGCGCCCAAACCCCGCCAGTGCAGTATCCGCGTCAGGTCAGAAACCAGAGCGCGGACATCCATTGACCAGCAGTAACTATGTATCAAAGGAGGGGGTGCTCGCTTCATGAAGCGAATACTCAGTAGAAGGTCTCTCCAGGCCGCCACCGGCATGCTCGCCGTGGGTGCCTCGGTTGCGGTGGCCGCTGCAAGTGCGACCCCCGCGCTCGCGAAGGGCAAGGCCACCGTGGCGAACAGCGCGGCGCTGACCGTCGAGTCAAGCCCGGTCGGTCAGGCGAACGGCTTCAACCCGTTCGTTCCCACCTCGGCCTCGTCGATCGTCGGCGCTACGTCGCTGATCTACGAGCCGCTGTTCCAGTCCGACATCCTCAAGCCGGGTACGTACTACCCGTTCCTTGCCACGAAGTACGCCTGGGGCAAGGGCGGCAAGACGATCACGTTCACGATCCGCCAGGGCGTGAAGTGGTCGGATGGGATCTGCGTTCAGCGCCGCTGACGTGGCCTTCACCTACAACCTGATCAAGAACAATCCCTCGATCAACGGTGGTGGCCTCGCCATCACCAGCGTCACCACCTCTGGCAACACGGTGACGCTGCACTTCCCCACGGCGCAGTACGCGAACTTCCAGCAGATCGCGACCACGGTCTACATGGTGCCGCAGTCTCAGTGGCAGAACGCGGGAGATCCGTCGACATTCGCCGACACCAGCCCGATCGGCACCGGCCCCTACACCGTGCAGAGCGTCGGTGCCAGCGGCCTCGTCCTGACCGCCAACAGCAAGTACTGGGGCGGTCCGTGGAACGTCGGCGGCGGCGCCCCGGCTGTGAAGACGGTGCAGTTCCCCGCGCTGAGCAGCAACACGTCGGCGCTGTCGGCGCTGGAGACCGATCAGGTCGACTGGGCCGGCAACTTCATCGCCGGTGTCAAGCAGGCCTTCGCGGGCAAGCCGCTGGTCTTCTGGTCACCGCCGCTGAACACCAACTCGCTGGAGCCCAACCTCCACGAGTGGCCGACCAACCAGCTGGCTGTCCGTCAGGCGATCAGCCTGGCGATCAACCGCAAGGCGATCGCAACGCAGGGTGAGGGCGGCGAGCAGCCGGTGGCGATCAACGCCAGCGGCCTGACGCTGCCGGTGTTCAACCAGTACCTGGCGCCGTCAGCCAAGCAGTACAAGCTCAGCTCGGGCGCGAACCCGAAGGCAGCTGAGAAGGTCCTGGAGAACGCCGGTTACAAGAAGCAGGGCAAGTACTTCGCCCTGCACGGCAAGGTCGTGAAGATCACCATCACCGACCCGGCCGCCTACAGCGACTACGCCGCCGATGACGCGATCGTCGCTAGCGACCTGAAGGCCGCTGGCATCGACGCATCGTTCGACGGGCTGGCCGTCAACCAGTGGAACGCCGACATGGCCACTGCCAACTTCCAGCTCACGATGCACTGGTCGCAGACAAGCGTCGCTCCGTACCAGCTCTACAACGACTGGCTGAACGGCGCTCTGGCAACCAAGAGCAACCGCGCGGGTAACTTCGAAGGTCTGAAGAACGCCACGGTCAACAAGGAACTGACCAAGCTTGCGGCGGCCAGTACGGTTGCCCAGCAGGTCAAGGACCTGGCGCCGATCGAGTCCTACGTGGCTACCAACCTGCCGGTCATCCCGACCGTCTATGGCGTGTCGTGGGGCGAGTACAACACCGGTACGTTCAGTGGTTGGCCGACTCCCTCCAACGAGTACGAGACGGCTCAGCCGAGCGCACCGACGAACGAGGTTGTGATCCTGCACCTCAAGCCCAAGAGCTGAGTTAGCCCTCCTCTGGGGTCAGTTGCCCGGTGCTCGCGTTGCGGGCACCGGGCGGCACCCCGGGCTCCTGGGTTCGTCCCGAAGCGACGAACCCCGCCACCCACACAACCTTTTAGGAGAAGCAGATGAACAGCCTCACTCACGGAGGCTCAGAGGGCGCGCGGCGTTTTCCAGACGGCTTCGTCTGGGGGGTCGGGACATCCTCCTATCAAATCGAGGGAGCGGTCGACGCCGACGGACGGGGTCGCTCGATCTGGGATGTCTTTGCTCACACGCCCGGGAAGGTCAATCGCGGGGACACCGGCGACATCGCGTGCAACTCATATAACCGGCTCGAGGACGACGTTCGGCTGGTGAGCGAACTCGGCGTGGGCGCCTATCGCTTCTCGGTGTCGTGGCCGCGGGTGCTGCCCACGCGGCAGCGGTCTTGGTGAATCAGTCAGGCCTCGACTACTACCGCCGGCTGGTCGAGCGACTCAACCAGAACGGCATCAGGCCGGTCGTCACCGTCTACCACTGGGACCTCCCGCAGGCGCTCGAGGAGCGCGGCGGCTGGGCCAACCGGGACACCGCTCAAGCGCTCGGTGAGCTCGCGCACGTGCTGGCGGGCGCGCTCGGCGATCAGGCGGCCATGTGGGTCACCATCAACGAGCCGCTGCAGATCGTGCAGCAGGGCTACGTCACCGGTACCCATGCTCCCGGCCATCGCGACCGCGAGCTGGCAGCGGCTGCGCTGCACCACATCTTGCTGGGACACGGGTACGCGCTGCAGGCGCTGCGCGCGCAGCTGCCCGAACGCGATTATCGGCCCGACCATGGACCCGCAGCCGTTCCACGCGCTCGACGAGGACGCGCTGCCAGCCGCCTTGGCGCTCGATGCCGAGTACAACCGCGCCTACCTCGATCCGGTCTTCTCCGGCGCTTACCCCGTCGACCTGCGCGCCGATCTGCGGCCGCCGGATGCGCTGATCAAGGACGGCGACCTGGAGCTGATCTCCGCGCCGATCGACTTCTTCGGCCTCAACTACTACCGGCCCCATTACGTGCGAAGCGGCGATCCTGCAGATCTCCGCCTCGGTGAGAGCGCCATTCCTGGTCAGCCCGGTGCGGTGCTCTACCTCCCGCCCGAGTTGCCGCGCACGGTGATGGGCTGGCCGATCGTGCCCGAGGGGCTGCGTGACCTGCTGATCCGCCTGCATCAGGAGAGCGGCGGGCTCCCGATCTACGTGACCGAGAACGGCTGCGCCGCCGACGACTACCTGACGCCGGAGGGCACGATCGAGGACCACGAGCGGATCGAGTTCATCCACGGTCACCTGGAGGCGGTCCTTCAGGCGATGGACGCCGGCGTCAAGGTGGGCGGATACTTCCACTGGTCGCTGATGGACAACTTCGAGTGGGCGGAGGGCTACCGGCGCCGTTTCGGTCTGCACTACGTCGAGTTCGACTCCGGACGCCGGGTCCCCAAGCGCAGCGCGCAGTTCTACAGGCAGCTGGCTCTGACCGGCGAGCTGCCCACTTCGGTCGATACCCCTTTGGTTGTGGCAGATCGGGTCTCTGCCTGCCCCCGAGGAACCCGGGCTTCCAGAAGCTCCCGCGGCCGTGTGAGACGGCCGTTGCCGAAGGTGCGGGTTCCTCCTCTCTCCCCGCACCGGATGCGCCAGGCTGGCGGGCTGAAGCGGCCCGCCAGCCTGCGGATCACGGGCCAGATATCCGCTTAGGGGCTAAAGGCCAGTCAGGCGGCGCGCGATAATCAAGAAATGAGCGAAGCCGCGCTGGACCCATACGCCGTGCTCGGAGTGGCGCCTGAGATCTCCGACATCGAGCTGCGTCGGGTTTACCGAGGCCTCGTCAAGCGCCACCACCCCGACCACAACGGTGGCTCCGCCGAGTCAGCGGCGCGCTTTGCGCAGATCCAGAACGCATACGCGCAGATCGCCCACCACCGTCACCCGCCGCCGCCGTCGCAGCAGCCGCCCGCGCAGCCGCCCCGGCAGCCGTCGCATCAGGCACCGCCCTCCCGGCCCACGCGGCCGGCCCAACCAGCGCAGGACACGGGCATCGAGGATCGGATCGCAAGCCTCGAGCGGGAAATGGCAGCCATGCGCGAGGCCGAGGAGCGGCGCGCGCATGAGCAGGCCCAGTTTGAGTCACGGCGTGCGACGCCGGAGGAGCTCGGCTACTACACGACCGATGACAGCTTCACAAAGATCATCGACGACGCTGCCGACGAGTTCAGCGAGCGCCTGCACCGAAGCGACAGCAAGAAGCAATTCGCCCGCCGTCTCTCGGACCTCTTCAGTCGCGACGACTAGCCGCCGCAGGCGATGCTACGCGGTCGAGCGCTCAGCGGCCGGGACTCGGACCCGCGCGAAAGTGAGCAGCCAGGCGGAGAGCCCGAACAGCGAGACGCACCCGCCGAATACGCACACTGCCGACCATCCGTCGGACGCATACAGAGCGCCGGTCACCGACGAGCACAGCACGCCGCCGAGGAAGTAGGCGGACATGTATGCCGTCGTGATCCGGCTGCGCGCATCCGGGTGCAGCCGGTAGATCGCACTCTGGTTGCTGATCTGTGTGCCCTGGACGCCTAGGTCGAGCACCATGATGCCGACGATCAGCACCACCACCGACCCGGCTCCCAGGTCCAGCAGAAGCCAGCTGATGAGTGTCAGAAAGAGCGCTGCGCTGGTGGTGGCTGCGCCATGGCCGCGGTCGGCCAGCCGTCCCGCGATCTGAGCGGCGCACGCACCGGCGACACCCGCCAGGCCGAACAGCCCGATCGTCGCGTTGCCGTAGTGGTAGTGGCTTCCGTGCACACCCGAGAGCAGGAACGCGATCGAGGTCCAGAGGATGCTGAAGGCCCCAAACGCGCAGCCACCAAGCACCATCCGCTGGCGTAGGACCGGCTCGGTGCGGATCAGCCCGAGGACCGACCTGAGTGCCGTCCGGTAGGGGAGGTCGGATGTGGGCTCGACGCGCGGCAGTGCCCGCTGCAGAACCAGAGCCAGCAACAGCATCGCCACCGCAGCAAACCCGAAGACCACCCTCCAGCCGAACAGCTCGGCGATCAGCCCACTCAGCGTTCGCGAGAGCAGCACTCCCAGCAGCAGTCCGCTCATCACGGTGCCCACCACTTTCCCGCGCTCGTGGGGAGCCGCCAGCTGCGATGACATCGGCACGACCACCTGGCCGACGAACGTCGCGACGCCCACCAGCAGCACGGCGGTAGCGAACACGGCAAGATCGGGCGCGAGAGCGGAGATCGCCTGGCCTACCGCGAGGCACATCAGGCTCACAGTGATCAGCCTGCGCCGCTCGACCAGATCGCCGAGCGGTACCAGGAAGGCGAGACCCAGCACGTAGCCGATCTGGCCGATAGTCACCAGCAGCCCGGTGGTTGCCGTTCCGACACCGAACGCGTGACCGAGCGTGGGGAGCAGGGGCTGCGCGTAGTACATGTTCGCGACCGCGGCACCGGTGGTGAACGCCAGCAGTAGCACGAGACGCCGGCTGATGCCCGGCTCCCGCTCGTTGCGCTCGGTTGCGCTCACGCCGCCGCGGCGCGCCTGAGCTGCTCGTCGCGGCGTACGAGCTTCACGCGGGGGCGCCCGCTGGGTTCGCCGAGCGCGCGCTCGTGCGCGTCGATCGCTTCCCAACCGGAGTAGTCGATGACGTTGATGCCCTTGTCACGCAGGCGCCCCAGCAAGGCCTGCGGCGTGTCTGTCGGTTCGGGGATCCTGCCTGCAGCAAAGTCCTCGAGCAGGCATGCGGTTGTCTCCTGCGCGCACTTCTTGTTGGTGCCGATCACACCGGAGGGCCCGCGCTTGATCCAGCCGGCGGCATACAGCCCGGGGATCGGCCGCTGCGTGTCGGGGTCCAGCACCCGTCCGCCCTCGTTAAGCACTGTCGCGCGGCGATCATCGAACGGAACGCCGGGAAGCGGCTTGCCGACATAACCAACGGCGCGCAGCACCAGCCCGGTCTCGATCCGCTCTCTGACGCCTGTGGCACGTGCCTTGAGCGTGCCGTCATCACCCGCGATGAGCTCGTTGCGTTCGACCACCAGCGCCTGCACCCTGGCGGTCCCCTCGATCGCGACCGGTGAGCTCAGGAAGCGCAACACCACGCGGCGAGGCTTGCCGTTGGGGGTCAGGGTCGAATAGGTCCTCAGCGTCTGCACGTTGCGCTGGATCGTGCCGTCCGCCGCCTCGAGCGTCGCCGCGCTCTCCGGGTCGAGCTCCATGTCCGCCGGATCGACGATCACGTCAGCGAGCTCCAAGTCAGCGAGCTCGCGCAGCTCCGGGTTGGTGAACGCCGCCTGCGCGGGACCGCGGCGACCGAGCACCACGATCTCCTCGATGTTGGAGTCACGCAGCAGCTCGATCGAGTGATCGGCGATGTCGGTCACCTGCAGTTCGTCCACCGACAGCGCCAGCATCCGCGCGACATCCAGTGCGACGTTGCCGTTGCCGATCACGACCGCACGCCTGCAGGACAGGTCAAAGTCCATATCCGCGTAGTCAGGGTGGCCGTTGTACCAGGCGACGAACTCAGTTGCCGACTCGCTGCCCGCCAGATCCTCCCCCTCGATACCAAGCCGCCGATCACCCGGGGTGCCGACCGCATACAACACAGCGTGATACGCGGCGGCCAGCTCGGCATGGCTGACATCGACACCAACCTCAACATTGCCGTGGAAGCTGAACCCCGGCAACCTTGCCGTCTTCTCAAACACGCGCGTGACCGACTTGATCTTCGGATGATCAGGCGCCACACCGAACCGCACCAGACCCCACGGCGTCATCAACCGGTCAAAGACATCCACCTGAACAACCGAATCAGAGCTCGACAGCAACTGCCCCGCGGCATAAAACCCAGCCGGGCCCGAGCCAACGATCGCGACACGCAACGGATACTCCGCAGAGCCAAGTACGGCGTTCATAGAACTGAGGGTACTGAGGACCTACAGAATGTTGACCGCGCGCGAGACCACGAGGCCGATCGTGACAAGCGAGACCAGCGACTGCAGCCCCATGAGCAGCTTCGCCTGCACGCTGAGCGGCATGGTGTCCGTGGGGCTGAGAGCGGTCGCATTGGTCAGCGACAGATAGAGGTAGTCCACGAACTGTGGCCGCCAACCGGGGTAGAGGGCGGCCACCTCATCGGTCATCTGCGGGAACTGAAAGTCGGGCTTGTCGTCGAAGCCGCCCGCGCGAATACCGGGGCCACCGCGATCGAGCTCCCAGTACCAGAGCCCGAAGAGCAGGACGTTGGTCAACCAGATCTCAGAGCCCGCGATGATCAGCTCATGGCCTTGGAGTTTGCTGAACAGGCCCCGATTGAGCAGCAGGTGCGCAAGCAGGACCAGCGACGCGCCGTTGGCGATGCTGACAACCGCTGTGAGCGTCAGGCTGAGACGGCGCCGCACGGAATGCGGTGCCTCAAGCCGTTGCGGTGAGATGATGAACAGCGCGATCAACATCACTCCCTCGAGCGCCGGCAGGATCCACTTCGCACTGTGAGTGAGGGTGATGCGGTTGGGCAGGAGAAGCTGCAGCGCAATCGCCGTGATGATCGCGAGCTGCGGTGGCCAATGCCACTCCCCGCCCGGCGGGGGCGGATACGGTGGGCCTTTGCCGGCTTGAGCGGGCTCGGACATGGCGACAGCCTACGAGCGTGGGCGGGCGTTGCGCCGGTCAGTGGTGGGGGCGGCTCCAATCGCGACACATATACTGGTGCCTGACCCCGAGTAGGAGCCGGCGCGTGCAGGAGATGGTGATCTACGGCGTGAGCTTTGACATGGTCGGCAAGCAGCCGATCGTGTTGCTCAAAACGGTTGAGAACAACAAGTTCCTGCCGATTTGGATCGGGCACCCGGAAGCGGCGGCGATCCTGATGAAGCTGCAGGGTGCGTCGACGCCCAGGCCGATGACCCACGACCTGCTCTCAGACGTGCTCGGGGAGCTCGAGGTTGAGTGCACACGCGTCTCCGTCACCGAGCTGCGGGAGAACACCTTCTATGCCTCGATCAGCCTGCGAGCCAACGGCCGCGAGCTCGAGATCGACTCACGCCCGAGCGACGCGCTCGCGCTGGCCGTGCGCTCCGGCGCCCCGATCTTCGCCGCCGACGAGGTGATCGCCGAGTCCGCGATCGAGTTCGAACACGAGGTCGAGGACACCGAGGAAGTCGTCGAGAAGTTCAAGGACTTCCTCGACACCGTCAAGCCCGACGACTTTTTGGGCGAGGAGTAGTCCGGCAAGATCAGCTCGGCTTGCTCAGCACGTTGCGGGCTACGAAGCCGCGGCGATGATCCGGGCGATCAGATCATCGAAGCCGATGCCGGCAGCATCGGCGGCCTGCGGCAGCAGTGAGGTCTCGGTGAGGCCCGGGATCGGGTTGACCTCCAGGACGAACGGCTCAGACGTCTCGGCGTCGAGCATCAGGTCGACGCGAGCGAAGACCGAGCACCCGAGCAGCTGGAACGCTTCCAATGCGAGCGCCTGCACCTTCAAGGTGATCTCCGGATCGAGCTCGGCCGGGCAGATGAAGCGGGTGCGGCCGATCTGGTAGCGCGACTCGAAGTCGTAGAACGACTCCTCCTCAGGCACGGCCTCGACTATCGGCAGCGCTCGGGGCGCACCGTCCTGCTCGAGGATCGAGACGGCCAGCTCGCGTCCGGCGACATAGCGTTCCAACAGGACCTTCCTGTCATAGGAGAAGGCCGCGATCAGGGCTGTCGGCACGTCGTTCTCGGAGCGAGCGAATTTGATCCCGAGGGCAGATCCCTGCGAGGCGGGCTTGACCACGATCGGGAAGCGCAGGCGCGAGCTGATCGCCGGCAACGCCTGTGCCGCGCCAAGGCTGCGGAACGCCGTCTCACTGAACGCGAAGAAGTCGGGTGTGGGTATCCCCGCGTCCCGCATCGCGTGCTTGGCCAGGACCTTGTCCGACGCGCGGATGCAGGCCGACACCCTGGATCCGGTGTAGGGGATGTCGAGCACCTCGAGCAGCTCCTGCACGGTGCCGTCCTCGCCATCGCGACCGTGGAGCACCACGAACGCCGCGTCAGGCCGGTCGGCCGAAAGCCGGTCGACCAGGTCGTGCCCGACGTCCACCTCGAGCACCTCGTGACCGAGTCGGCGAAGCGACTCCTCGACCCGCGCGCCGGAGTTCAGCGAGACCTGCCGCTCCAGCGAGCGGCCGCCCTTCAGGACTGCAACTCGGCTCATCCCGCGCGCTTGCGCGTCAGGTGCCGGACGTTATCCACCGGTTCGGTGGCGGACTCGGGCGGAGCTGGTGGTCGATCCTGACCGGTGAGCGTGCCGTACAACGCCACCTGCTCGCGGATCACCTCGCCAAGCCGGCGGATGCCCTCGCGGATGTCGTCCTCGCCGACACCACTGAAGTTCAGGCGCATCGACGAACCGCCGCGGCCGTCGACAAAAGCGGCGCGGCCTGGCACGAAGGCCACCCGCTCCTCAATCGCGCGGGCGAGCAGGTCGGTCGTGTCGATGTAGTCCGGCAGCGTCGCCCACAGGAACAGACCGCCCGCCGGATGCGTCCAGGTCGCCTCGCGCGGGAAGTGCTCCGCCATCGCGTCCAGCATCACGTCGCGGCGGCGGCGGTACAACTCAGACAGCGAGCGCACATAGTTGATCCACGGTCCGGCCTGGAAGTACTCGGCGATGAAGTACTGCGAGACCGAGGAGGAGCAGAGATCGGCCGAGCCCTTGCCCAGAACGAGCTGGCGCAGCACCGGCGGCGGCGCCACCAGCCAGCCGATGCGGATGCCGGGCGACAGGATCTTCGAGAAGGTGCCGGCGTACAGCACGAAGTCGGCGTCCAGGGAGTACAGCGTCGGGATCGGTTCGCCCTCGTAGCGCAGCAGCCCGTAGGGGTTGTCCTCGAGCACCAGCAGTTCGCGCTCGGCGGCGATGCCCAGCAGTTCCCGGCGGCGCTCCAGCGACAAGGTCACGCCGGCGGGGTTGTGGAAGTTCGGGATCGTGTAGATGAACTTCGGGCGGCGTCCCTCGCGATCGAGCAGCGCCAGTGCCTCCCGGAGCTTGTCGATCTGCATGCCGTCGCGGTCCATCGGGATCTGGATGACGTCGGCTTCGTATGAGCAGAACGTCGGCACTGCGCCCGGATAGGTTGGTGCCTCGGCGATGATGACGTCGCCGGGGTCGATCAGGATCTTGCAGACCAGGTCGAGCGCCTGCTGGCCCCCGCTGGTCGCGAGGATCGCGTCGGGATCGACCTTCATTCCCTCCGCCTCCATGACCAGCGCGATCGCGTCGCGGACGTCGCTGAGGCCCTCGGTGGGACCGTACTGCAACGCTTTGGCGACCGAGTCTGTGGCCACACGGCTCATCAGCTCGGTGAAGAAACCCGGAGCGAAGGTCGAGGTGTCGGGCAGCCCGCCGGAGAACGAAATGATGTCGTCCCGGGCCGTCAGGGCCATCAGATCGCGCATCGCCGAGGACTTCATGACGCGCGTGCGCTGGGCGAAGAGAGCGCCGTAGCGCTCGATCTCATGGGCCGCCGACCGCGGCTTGCGTGGCTGGTCGTTCACGCGCCCACGCGTTAGATTGGCGCCGGCTCGTCTATCGTCACGCTCGGTCACGGTACACCACGGTGCATCTCGCCTTCGACATATTCCAGGGCATTGGCATCGCAGCGGCGATCGGCATCAGGCCGTTCCTTCCCAGCGTGGCGGCCGGTGCGCTCGCGGCGGGCGACGTGCAGATCAGCTTCGATCACACCTCGTATGGTTTTCTGGAATCGCTGCCTTTCCTGCTCGTGATGGTTGTCGGCGCTGCGCTGCTGGTCGTGCTCGACCAGCAAGTCTGGGCCGGGAGGCCAATCCATCTGCACAAGGGAATCCCGGTGCTTGCGCTCAGCGCGGCATCGCTGGTGCTTGGGGCTCTGTTCTTCGCCGGCTCGCTGGCTCGCGGCCACTACGCCGCGTGGCCTGGATGGATCGGCGGCGTGATCTGTGCGGGCGTCGGCATCGCAGCCGCCCGCCCGTTTCTGACCAGGCTGCGCTCACGACTGGACGACGCGGCGGCTGCTGTGGGGTTGCCGGTGATCTCCGATGGTTCGGCGCTCCTGATCGCCGTGCTATCGATCCTCGTACCACCACTCGGCCTGGTCGCGCTGATCGGTCTGCTGTGGCTGCTCTACCGGGGTCAGCAACGGGGCGAGCAGAAGTACGCCGGCCTCAGAATTCTCCGTTGATGCAGGACGGCCGCGGCGTGAGGGCGCGACGGCGATGAAGAAGCTCGTGCTCGTGGTGATAGACGCCATGAAGCCGGAGATGTTGGACCGCGCGATCGAGGCGGGCCGGGCGCCGGCGCTGCAGCGGATCGCCCAGGAGGGCGTGTACGTGAACGACGTGGTGGCGGCCTTTCCGTCGGTCACGCCGGTCTGCGCGGCCACGATCACCACTGGCGTCGGGCCCGATCAGCACCACATCCCGAGCATGAACTGGTACCACCGGTTCGAGCAGCGCTATGTCGAGTACGGCTCCAGCTTCTCGGCGACGCGTCAGTTCGGGGTGGTGCGATCGCTGACGGACACGGTCTACCGGATGAACGCTGAGCACCTGTCGAACGACACGCCCACCGTGTTCGAGTCGCTCGACGACATGGGTCTGCGTACGGCGGGCACCACCTATCTGATCTACCGCGGCCGCCACCAGCACGATGTGGCGCAGGAGTCGGCGCTGGCGCGGCTGGTCACCTCGACGCTCTTCCGGCGCACGATCTTCGGGCCAAAGGAGCTGTTCTACGCCGACCTGTACGCCAGCCGTCGTACCGGCTGCCGCGGCCAGCTGGGGATGCCCGGTGTGCGCGATCAGCACACGGGTTGCGTCGGCTCATATCTGGTCGAGCACGACCTGTTCGACTTCATGCTGTTCTCGCTACCGGACAATGACGCCTGGTCTCACCGCAACGGCCCGCATGCGCAGGTCAGCTCGATCGCTGCCGCCGACCGCCAGCTCGAGCGGTTGATGCACGCCGGGGGCGGCCCGGAGCGGTTCCTCGAGGAACATGCCGTGGTCGTCACCTCAGATCACTCGCAGGCGCTGGTCGAGGCGCGGATCCGGCTCGACATGGCGCTTGCCGACTTCCACGTCGCCACCCCCAGCGCGGGCGCATCGGTCGGCGCGGAGCTGGCATTGAGCCCAGCCCAGCGCGCGGCGATGATCTACGTGCTCGACGCTGATCGCCGGGACGAGCTGCTGCAGCGCGCGGTTGAGGCGGTCAGCGAGCTTGAGGGCGTCGATTTGACGATGTGGCTGCCCGACCCCGGGAGCGACATGCCCGAGGCGGTGATCAGGGCGCCGGGGGGTGGTGAGCTCCGGTTTGCACCAGGAGGAGAGCTGAGCGATCTGCGCGGAGAGCGCTGGAGCGTCGATGGCGAGCTGAGTGTGCTGGCGGCGCAGATCGAGGACGGACGCTTCATCTGCCCCGACTATCCGGACGCGCTGGCACGTATGTGGTCGGCTCTGCGCTGCGAGAACGCCGGCGACATCCTGCTCTCTGCCGCCCCCGGTTACGAGTTCGTGGACTGGGGCGGAGCCGACCATGTGGGTGGTGGCAGCCACGGTTCGCTGCACCGGACCGACTCTTTGGGGGCGCTACTCTGGTGCGGGACCGGCCCCGATTCGCGCGGCGCCCGGGAACAGTGGTCGCTGCGGGACGTGACGCCGATGATCCGGACGCATTTCGGCGGGTAGTACACCGCTAGACCAGCGGTCCAGGGGCGATGACGGGCCTCCCGTACTTATCTGGGATTTCCCTGGAAGGCCCACACTAGCTTCCGCCGAAATACAGCTTTTGCAGATAGGATTGAGACGAGTGCCTGACGAAATGACCTCCATGCTCGAGCTTCCGCCCTCCACTCGGGCACTGAGCCGACTGCGTAGCGCATACCTGCGGTTGTCCTACGAGGTTCGTCACCCGGAGAACCACAAACAGCTGGTGCGGTTCCTCTGCGTAGGCGCATCGGGTTACATCGTCAACCTTTTCTGCTTCTTCATCCTCGTGCACCCGCTCCAGGCGGCCGACAAGTTGGCGTTCGTGCTCGCCGCCGTGATCGCCTCGTCGAACAACTTCTTCTGGAACCGACACTGGACGTTCCAGGCCAAACAGGACCACCCTGGTCGCCAGGCGCTGCGATTCTTCTTCGTATCGTTCCTCGTGTTTCTGTTGTCGTTCGGCATCTACACGCTGCTCGTCCACTCCGTTGGGATCACGCAGCACACCCTCGCCGACGCCATCGCCTGGATCATCGCCACGCCGATCTCCTTCGTCGCCCAGAAGTTCTGGAGCTTCAGGGCCTGATCCGCGGTAGCGTCCGCCGGCCCGGCCGCCTGGCGACGAAGTGTGCGGCGCTCTGCGCTGCGCTCATCTTGCTGAGCGCGCTCGCCCTACCGGCCGGCGCGTTGGCGGCCGGCAACCCACCCGGCCAACCGGCCCCGATCTCGGCCCCCCCTGGTGTGGCGGTCCTCGTGGCAGGCCCATTCCACCATGGCGGGCCATACCGCCTGGCCGCCATGACCAAGCCGCCTTCCGGCTTCCGCCTCACGGGCAATCAGGTGCTGGCGGCTGCGCTCAAGAACCCCACTCTGATCGCGGAGCTGAAGAAGCACCCGCACCTGGTCGCCTACGTCTACACGCGCGGGATCGGGGTCTGGCAGGTGAGCCTGTTCACGCCGCCGCCGAAGCCGCAGCCTCAGATCGAGATGTTGCAGCTGTATGTGTCCGACCAGACAGGCGATGTCACCCAGGTCTGGACCGGCTACCAGGTCGCGTGGACGATGGCGCGCGGCTATCCCGGCGCCTTCGGTCGCGAGGTCAACGCGCTCTACATCTGGCTGCCGCTGTGCGCTGTCTTCCTGCTGCCGTTCATCCCCTGGCGACGCCGTCCGTCCCTGTGGCATCTGGATCTGCTGATGCTGCTCGGGTTCTCGATCTCGTTTGCCTTCTTCAACAACGCCAACCTCGGCCTGTCGGCGCCGCTGGTCTACCCGTTCATGGTCTACCTGCTGGTGCGCATGCTGCTGCTGGCAGCGGGGCGTGGGCGACCGCGTGAGCCGCTGCGCGTGGTGATCCCCACACCGTGGTTGGCTGTCGCGCTGATCTTCCTGATCGGGTTCCGGATCGGCCTCAATGTCGTGAACTCGAACGTGATCGACGTCGGCTATGCCGGTGTGATCGGCGCCGACAAGCTCATCCACGGGGTGCAGCTCTACGGCCACTGGCCGGCTGACAATTCCGCGGGTGACACCTACGGCCCGGTCAACTACTTCGCCTATGTCCCCTTCAGGCTGATCTGGGGCTGGAGCGGCGTGTGGGACAGCCTGCCCGCCGCCCATGCCGCCGCCATCACCTTCGACCTGCTGACGATGGTCGGCCTGTTCGTCCTCGGCTGGTCGCTGCGCGGCCTCAAGACCGGGATTGTGCTCGCCTACCTCTGGGCGTCATATCCGTTCACGTCCTTCGTGCTGATGTCGAACTCCAACGATGCCCTCGTGGCCCTGCTGATCGTGGCCTCGTTGGTGGTGATCCGCTTTTCCGCGCTGCGCGGTGTACTTGGCGCGATGGCGGGGCTGACGAAGTTTGCGCCGCTGGGGCTCGCGCCGCTCCTGGGGCGCGGCATCGGTCCCTGGCCGAGGAAGCGGAGCCTCGTGACGTTTGCCGTTGCGTATGGACTGACGATCGGCCTGGCGATGCTGCCGGTGCTGCTGTCAAACGACTGGCATTGGTTCTGGGCCCACACGATCGCGTACCAGTCGACGCGTCCGGCGCCGTTCTCGATCTGGGGTCTCTGGGGCGGCTACCACCAGACCCTGCACCTGCCCGAGCGCATCGTGCTCGGCGCTGCAGTCGCGCTTGGCCTTGCGGCGCCCTTCCTGCCGCGGGGGGAACGCACACACGTGGAGGTTGCCGCGTTGGGCGCGGCGATCATCATCGCCCTCCAGTGCGGGATCACGTACTGGTTCTACCTCTACATCGTCTGGTTCTTCCCGCTCGTCGTGATCGCCCTGGTGCTGGCGCATCCGGACCCGCGGCAGGAGCCGGAGGACGTGCGGATCGCCAAGCAGATCCGCGCTGGCCTCCTGGCCGCGCCTACTCCACCGTGACGCTCTTGGCGAGGTTGCGCGGCTGGTCGATGTCGCGGTCGAGCGCCACCGCGGCGTGGTAGGCAAGCAGCTGCAGCGGCAGCCCGAGCAGGATCGGGTCCAGCTCGGGCTCGCTCTTCGGGACCTGTACGAGCTTGTCGGCGAGCTCGCCGAGCGGCCGGTTGGCGATCGCCAGCACCGGGCCACTGCGTGAACGGATCTGCTCGAGCGACGCGAGGTTCTTCTCGAACAGCTCGTCATCGGGAACGATCGCTACAGTCGGGAGCTCCGGAGAGATCAGCGCAAGCGGGCCGTGCTTGAGCTCGGCCGCCGGATAGGCCTCGGCATGTATGTAGGAGACCTCCTTGAGCTTCTGGGCGCCTTCCAGCGCGACTGGGTAGCCGCGGACCCGGCCGATGAAGAAGGTGCTGCGGGCAGGGCTCAGCCAGATCGCGTGCTGCTGGATCTCCTGACTGGATGAGAGCAGCTCCGCGGCTTTCCCGGGAAGCTCGGCGAGTCCGCTGATCAGGCGCTGTCCGTCCGCGGGGCCGAGGTCGCGCAGGCGGCCGAGGTGCAGTGCGAGCAGCGCAAACGCCACGGCCATGCAGGTGAACGCTTTTGTGGAGGTGACCGATATCTCGGGCCCTGCGTGCAGGTAGATGCCGCCGTCGACCACGCGCGAGATGCTCGAGCCCGGGACGTTGACGACCCCGAGCACGCGTCCGCCCTTGCGCACGATCTCCGCGACAGCCGCAAGCGTGTCCGCGGTCTCCCCCGATTGGCTCACGGCGACATACAGCGTGTCGGGCTCGATCACCGGGTTGCGGTAGCGGAACTCGGCGGCCGGCTCGGCAGCCGCCGGTATGCGAGCGAGCGACTCGAGCATGCCGGCCCCGAGCATCCCGGCGTAGAGCGCAGAACCGCAGGCGATCACGTGGACCCGCCTGAACGCGCGCAGCTCGCGCGCGGAGAGGTTGAGCCCGCCCAGCCGCGCGGTGGCAAACCTGGTGTCGAGCCGCCCGCGCAGGGTCGACTCGATCGCGTCCGGTTGCTCCAGGATCTCCTTGAGCATGAAGTGCTCGAAGCCACCGCGCTCGTAATCCTCGGCTGCCGACTCCAGGCTGGTGGCGGTCTTGGTCGTCGGCCGGGCGTCGAGCGTGGCGGTGGAGAACGAGTCGGCGGTCACCGTCGCGACCTCACCGTCTTCGAGGTGCACCACCTGTTGGGCATGGCGAACCAGCGCCGACATGTCCGATGCACAGAGCATCTGCCGGTCGCCAACGCCGATCAGAACCGGGCTGCCGTTGCGTGCGAGCACGATCCGGTCGGGCTGTTGAGCGTCCAGCACCGCGAGACCGTAGGCGCCGTGAACCTTGTGCAGCGCCCGGCGCACAGCCTCCTCGAGGTCGTCTGCATCCTCGAGTGCGATCAGGTGAGCCAGGACCTCGGTGTCGGTCTCGCTGGCGAACTCGATGCCGTCGGCCGCGAGTCGCTGCCTCAGCAGTCCGGCGTCCTCGATCATGCCGTTGTGCACGACGGCGATCCGCCCACTCATATCCGTGTGCGGGTGAGCGTTGGCGTCGGTCGGCTGCCCGTGCGTTGCCCAGCGGGTGTGGGCGATGCCGACCTGCCCCGTCAATCGTTTGGGCATTCCGGCGGCCAGGTCGCGCACCTTGCCCGCCTGCTTGTGCACCCGCAGAGACCCGTTGCGGGCGACCGCGATGCCCGCTGAGTCATAGCCGCGGTACTCCAGCCGCGCGAGCCCCTCCAGCAGCACCGGCACCGCATCCTGGCGGCCGACGTAACCGACGATTCCACACATCCGGACTCCTTCCTAGTGCCTTGAGTCACTAGCCGTAGATGACGCGCCGGACCTGGCGCTCGGACAGGGGCGGCCCGGCGACCCTGCGTCCGGCAAGCTCGCCGGCGATCAGAGCAAAGCTCCGGGAGTTGGCCACGCCTTCACGCTGCAGCTCGCGGTGACGGCGGCGAACGAATTCCTCACTCGTCTCCGAGAAGTAGGCCAGCACCTCGGCCACGACGCGCGCGGCGACGCCACGGGAGATGCCGGAATGCTCGAGATGATCGAGTAGCGGGGCCAGCTCTTCAGGCGCCATCCCTATAAGTTTCGGCAATCTGGGCCAAGATGCCAAGGATCTTGCCCGAAATCGGGCAAGATCCGCTCATTTCTGGCCCGAAAGCGGCTCCTGCACCCCGATGATCGAGACCGCACGCATCGGCTCGGCGGCGCACTCGATCAGCGCGCCCTGCAGCCAGGGGTCCTCGTCCGAGGCCTCGAACCGCACCGGCATGCGGGTGAGCATGGCGTCGACAGCCTGCTGGCGCTTCACGCCGAGCACGCCGTTCCGTGCTCCGGTCATACCGACGTCGGTGATGTAGGCGGTGCCGCCCGGCAGCACGCGCGCGTCGGCTGTGGGGACGTGAGTGTGGGTGCCGACGACCGCGGTAACGCGCCCGTCGAGGTGCCAGCCGAGCCCGACCTTCTCGCTGGTCGCCTCCGCATGCATGTCGACAAGGATGTGGTCGGCCTTGCCGCGCATCGTGTAGAGCGCGGCGTCGGCCTCCGAGAAGGCCGGCAGCGAGCTGTTCATGTACAGGTTGCCCGAGACCGAGACAACGCCCAGCCGCACGTCGCCGGCGGCGTTGGTCACCACGCAGGTGCCGTGGCCCGGCTGACCGCGCAGGAAGTTCACAGGGCGCAGGATCCGCTCCTCCTGATCCAGGTAGCCGTAGACCTCGCTCTGACGGTAGGTGTGGTTGCCGAGTGTGATCACATCGACCCCCGCGGCGAACATCTCGCGCGCGATCTTCGACGTGATCCCGTGACCGCCGGCGGCGTTCTCGCCGTTGACAACCACGAAGTCGATCGGGGTGCGTTCGCGCAGACGGGGAAGTACCGCCTGCAGCGTGCGGCGTCCGGCACTTCCGACCACATCACCGATGAACAGGATCCTGACTCCGTCGCGCATGTGCGCATACTCTTCCAAAATGGAAGAGACAGAGGTGCAGCCGGAGCCGACCGCCGCCGAACCGGGTCCGCAGTCGGCCGCCGATCAGGACCAGGCGCCCGACAGCACCGAGCGCTCGGAAACCGCCGATCACCCGATCTCCACGGCGCTCGTGGCGCCGGTGCTGGTGCCGCGCTGGATCCAGCTGGTGCTGCTACCGCTCGCACTGCTCGGGCTGTGGGAGCTCGGACGCGCGATGGGGACCCTGATGGTGGTCGTCGTCGGCGCGGGGGTGATCGCGGTGATCCTCAACCCGCTGGCCAAGCATTTCCAGCGGGCTGTGCCACGCGGGATTGCGATCGCGCTCTCCTACCTCGTGATCCTGCTGTTCTTTGCCGGAATCGGTGCGCTGCTGTCAGCTCCGGTCAGCGACCAGCTGAGTCACTTCACCAACAACCTTCCGCACTTCGTCAAACGCGCGAACCGCGACCTACTGAACATTCAGAACTTCTTCAACAACCACGGAATCAAGGTCCACATCGCACAGCAGGGCCAGAGCGCGCTGCAGACGGTGCAAAAGCAGGTCCTGAAGAGCTCCGGTTCGATCCTGTCGTTCTCCCGCGACGTGCTCGGGCAGCTGGTGACGATCTCCGTCGACCTGATCCTGACCTTCGTGCTCTCCGTATACATGCTGGTCTACGCCGGAGAAGTAGGCCGCCTGGTGCGTCGCTGGATGCCCTCGGGCGACGGCACGCCGGGGGACGACTATCCGCTGTTGATCCAGCAGGCGGTCTCCGGCTATGTCCGCGGCCAGCTGCTGTTCAGCCTGATCATGGGCGGCAGCGCCGCCCTGCTGATGGAGCTCATGGGCCTGCTCGGGATCTTCCGCGACGGCTCACACTACGCCGTGTTCTTCGGCTTGTTCTACGGCCTGATGGAGCTGATTCCGTACATCGGCCCGATCCTGGGTCCGATCCCGCCGATCATCGTGGCGCTCGCGACCCAGCCGATCGCGGCGCTATGGCTGCTCGTCGTGTTCGTCGCGCTGCAGCAGATCGAGGGCCACCTGGTGGCGCCGCAGGTATTCCGCATCTCTCTGCGAATCAACCCGATCCTCGTGATCCTCACGCTGCTCGTCGGCTACCAGCTCTACGGGATACCGGGGGCATTGCTCGCGCTGCCGGTCGCGACGATGATCCGCGCCACCGCGCTCTACCTGCGCAGGCACCTCGTGCTCGAACCATGGAGCACCGAGCACCCGCGGCTCTGAGGCTCAGGCGCTCGGCTTGACCCAGAGCCAGACCGCAAGTCCGAGGCCGAGCGTGGCCACCGCCCAGCGGGTGACGGAGCGCGGAAGCGCGCGCGGGACGGCTGGCCCGATGCGTGAGCCGACCAGGGCTCCGGCTGCGAGCGGGGCGGCCGCGGCCCAGTGAACGGGCCCGAAGATCGCCAGAAGCACACCCGCAGGCAACGTGATCGCGCCATTGGTCATGTTCTTGAGCGCGTTGGCGGTGGGCAGGTCGCGCTCGACCGTCACCAGCAGCAGCGCGAGCGTCATCACCCCCGAACCGGCGCCGAAGTAACCGCCGTACACGGCGAGCAGCCCCAGGGCAAGAGCCAGTGAAACGGTGCGCCGGCGACCCGGGCGCGTGGCACGGCTCGGTCGCAGCGCCCGCAGCCACGGTTCGGCGATCAAGGCCAGCCGAGCCTGCGGCGATCAGGAACGGCACGACGTGGGCAAAAGCACCGGGAGGTGTCACCAGCAGCAGCACGGCCCCGGTGGCGCCGCCGGCCGCCGTGAGCGGCAACCAGTGCTTCAGCCACGGACCCCAGCCCGCCAATTCGCGCTGTGAGCCGTGGGCGGAGCCGGGCCAGCAGGCGTTCAAGGCAACGAGGTTGGTTGCGTTGGCGCTCAGCGGAGGAAGCCCGAGCGCGAGCAGAGCGGGGTAGGAGATCAGCGAGGTGATGCCGCCGGCTGTGCCGACGATGCCGGCGAGTAGGCCCGCAGCTATCAGGAAGATGATCTGCAGCAGGCTCAGCGCTGGCCTGTGACCCGCATGAAGCGCCACACGCAGAAGACGCTGATCAGCAGCAGGATGATCGGCCAGATCGCACTGCGTGACCCCAACGACCGCCAAGGCGAGCGTGACTATTCCGACCACGCCGGTGCCCGCGCCCGCGACCGCGAGCCGGTAGGCCTCCTTCTCGCGCTGGCTGCGAGGCTTGTAGTCGCCGCGCTTCTCGATCCCTGGCATCGCGCCAAAGACTAGCGTTACGCGATGACAGAACCGGAGTACACCTACGTGCTGTTCTACACCTATGTCGCCGACATCCTCGAGCGTCGCGGGCCCTATCGCGAGGCGCACCTGCAACGCATCGAGGCGTTGCGCGCAGCCGACCGGCTGATCGTCGCCGGCGCCTTCGGTGAGCCTCCCGCAGGAGCGGTGATCGGGGTCAAAGGGCTGACCAAGGAGGAGGTCGAAGCCTGGGCGGACACCGATCCATATGTTTCAGCCGGGCTCGTGGTCGAGCGGACGGTCGAGCCCTGGAAGCTCGTGTAGCAACGCGCTATTCGGCTGGGCCCGACGAGGGGGCGTATCCTCGGAGGCTCATGGCTTTCCCCAAGACGCGTATGCGCAGGCTGCGGACCACGCACGAGTTGCGGGACTCGTGCGCGAGACGCAGCTATCCGCGTCTGATTTCGTGTATCCGTTGTTCGTCGCCGAGGGCTCGAGGCGCGCGCGCCGATCCGGACGATGCCCGGAATCGACCGGCTCTCCGTCAGCGAAGCGGTGAGCGAGGCGGGCGCCGCCGCGGAGCTCGGTATCCCCGCGGTGATCCTCTTCGGGATCCTGAGACAAGGACGCCGAGGGTTCCGGCGCCTATGACGCGAGGAGGCATCGTCCAGCTCACCACACGCGCGATCAAGCGGCGCACCCCGACCTGATCGTGATCACCGACCTGTGCCTGTGCGAGTACACCGACCACGGGCACTGCGGGGTCGTCCGCTCGGGCGGGGCGGTCGACAACGACCAGACGCTCGAGCTGCTCGCCCGCACAGCGGTTTCGCAGGCTCAGGCCGGCGCGGACATCGTCGCCCCCAGCGACATGATGGACGGGCGCATCGGCGCATCCGCGAAGCGCTCGACGAGGCGGGATATACCGAGACCCCGATCATGGCCTACTCCTCGAAGTTCGCCTCGGCCTTCTATGGCCCGTTCCGGGCCGCTGCGGATTCGGCTCCTGCGTTCGGTGACCGCCGCAGCTATCAGATGGACCCAGCCAATGGCACGGAGGCCGTGCGCGAGGCGCTGCTCGACGTCGAGGAG
>CAWJVT010000008.1:0-1276374 GCA_963846395.1 uncultured Actinomycetota bacterium
GTAGACCGGGTTCTCCGAGGACTGTGAGCGCGCCAGGTCGAGGTTGAGGTCGAGCGTGCGCTCGTGCGAGCTCTGCAGCATGAAGTAGCGCGTCGCGTCCACGCCGATCCCGTCGATCAGTTCGTCGAGTGTCACGAACTCGCCTGCGCGCTTTGACATCTTGGTACGCGCGTCGTTCTCGATCAGGTGCACGAGCTGCATGATCAGCGTCTCGAGCAGCGTGGGATCTCCGCCGAGCGCCTGGAAGGCGGCCTTCAGGCGCCCCACGTAGCCGTGGTGGTCGGCGCCCAGCACCAGGATCTGGCGCTCGAAGCCGCGTTCGCGCTTGCTCTCCATGTAGGCAAGGTCCGATGCGAAATACGTGGGCTCGCCGCCGCCGCGCACCAGCACGCGGTCCTTGTCGTCGCCGAAGGTCGTGGTGCGCAGCCAGATGGCGTCGTCATGCTCGTAGACGTGGCCGAGGCGCCTGACGTCGGCGATCGCGCGGTCGACCGTGCTCGGTGACCCCTCATGCAACGAGCGCTCGCTGAAATAGGTGTCGAACATAACGCCGTACCGGGTCATGGTCGCCTTGATCCCCTCGACCATCGCCGCCACCGCGCGGTCTGCCAGCTCGCGCACGTCGAGCGACTCGTCGGCGGCGCCCGGTATCTCCTTGGCGAGATCCGCGACATAACTGCCCTGGTAGCCGTCCTCGGGCGGCTCCTGGCCGAGGGCACGTGCCCGCACCGATTCGCCCAGCCGCAGCACCTGCGAGCCGGAGTCGTTGACGTAGTACTCGCGGGAGACGGTGTGACCGTAAAGCTCCAGGATCCGGCCGAGGGAGTCCCCGTAGGCGGCGTGGCGACCGCTCGCGGCGACGATCGGGCCCGTGGGATTGGCTGAGACGAACTCGAGCAGGATCCGCTCAGGTTTGCTGGCACCCCCTGACCCGAACCGCGTACCCGCATCGAGCAGCTGACGCAGTCCGGCCCGGTGCCACTCGTCGGACATCACGAGGTTGAGGAAGCCGGGGCCGGCTACCTCATAGCGGCTGAGCGCCGGACCGAGCTCTTTCTCCAGTTCCCCCCCGAGTTGAGCGGCGATCTCGCGCGGGGGAGCGCCCAGCACCGGAGCGAGCAGCATCGCGGCGTTGGTGGCGTAATCGCCCTGCCCGGCCCGCTTGGGGCGCTCGAGCTTCATCCCGGAGCCGAGGTCCGTCTCGCTGCCACTGCCACGCAAGGCAGTGGCAGCAGCACCAAGCGTGGTCCTCAGATCGGCGACAGGGTCGCTCATGGTTGGATCGCAGGGCTGAGAGCGAGCCGGGCCATCTCGGTACCGGCCATCGTGTATGGGGAGATGACCTCATCGGCGCCGGCGTGAATCAGCTTGCGCTCGGTCTCTTCGATCGCCGCGCGGGCGATCACGCGCACCTCGCTCGAGAGCTCGCGGGCGGTGAGCGCGATGAAGATGTTCTCTGCGTCGGAGTCCACGCAGGCGATAACGGCATGGGCACGCTCGATCCCGGCGTGCAGCAGGACCTCGTCGTGCGAGGCCTGGGCCTCGATGTAGGCGACCCCGTCGTGCTTGGCGGTCTCGCGGTTGTCGGGGTTCGAATCGATGACCACGATCTGCGCGTTGCTGGCGCGGAGATCGCGCGTCACCTGGCGGCCTACGCGTCCGTACCCGCAGACGATGAAGTGGTCTGTATAGGAATCGATCATCTTCTGAATGCGGCGCTGGTCCAGGAGGCCGCTGAGCTGCCCGGAGACGAAGAACTCGGCAACAGTCGCCAGGCCGTAGAAGAGCGTACCTATCCCGAACAGCTCGAGGGTCGCGAGGATCACGCGTCCGCCCGTGTCGCTGGGGGTGGGGAGGGCGCCGACGGTGGTGATCTTGTCGAGCGCCCAGGCCAGGCCGAAGGCGATCGAAGTGTGCTCGAGCAGCGAGAACGCGACCGCGGCGCCGAGCGTAACGGTGGACACCGTCCCGAGCAAAAGCATGAGGCGACGGGCGAAGTGGCGTTCTTCCATGGGTCTAATAGTGGTACGGCTCGCCGACGAGGATCTTGTGGCCCCTGTAAATCTGCTCGAGCAGCACGACGCGGGCGAGCTGATGGGGGAGGGTGATGGAACCGAGTGACAGCCTGTGGTCGACCCGCTCGAGCTGAAGGCCACCGAAGGGACCGCCGATCACGAAGCACAGGTCGCGGCCGCTGGCGCGTCGCTGCTCGAGGAACTCGCTGAACGCGATCGAGTCCGGCGCGCTGCCCTCGACGTCCAGTAACGACACAAAGGCGCGCTCCGGGATCCGCGCGGCCACGCCGGTATCGTCGCGGACCTCGATCAGCTCGAGCCGAGCGTATCGTCCGAGCAGCTTGGCGTAATGGGCAACGTCGTCCACGAAGGGCGGGCGCAAACGGCCCACGGCGACGACGATGATCCGCACCGATGGGATACTAAGTACATATGGATCAACCCCAGCAGCCCGATCGCCACATAAACATCCATTTCTCGCCGGAGTTGATGGCCGGCCACTACTCGAACTTCGCCAATGTCAGCCACTCTGACTACGAGTTCACGATCACCTTTGCGCGCGTCGATCACGAGATCGAAGACGACGAGGTTCCCGGTGTCGTGGTGGCACGCGTGAACCTCTCACCGAAGTTCATGCGCGAACTGATCGACGCGATGCAGGACAACTACGCGAAGTGGCAGACTCGCGAGAACATCAAGAGTCTCCCGGAGTTCGGCGGTAATCGCCCCGCGGGCGACGAACCGCTGGATAACGCGGAGTAAGTCCTCCCGCTGATCGCGATCGCGCCACATCCGATGCCGTGCGGGTAGCGATCGTCTCCGATATACACGCCAATAGGCAGGCGCTCGAGGCAGTTCTCGAGCAGATCCGCGACGCCGAATGCGAGGCCACCTGGTGCCTGGGTGACGTCGTCGGCTACGGGGCGGATCCTGATGCCTGCGTGGAATTGGTGCGAGAGCACGCCGACATCTGCCTGGCCGGCAATCATGACCTGGGCGTGATCGGAGCACTCTCGGTGCAGGACTTCTCGGAAATCGCGCGCCGGGCGGCAGAGTGGACGGCGAGCGTTATCTCCGAGGAGACGCGCGATTTTCTCGAGGCGCTGTCCCCCGAAGATGAAGGGCAGGTCGTGAGCCTCTACCACGCGAGTCCACGCGACCCGGTCTGGGAGTACGTTGTCTCACCGCTGCAGGCGGAGCTCGCATTCGAGGTACAGCCGCAGCGGATCAGCGTGGTCGGACACACGCATGTCGCGCTCGAGTTCCACCGATTCGATGGCGACAGCGCCACCGGGGAGACCCGACACGCGGGGGATGAGCTCGACGTCACCGCCGGGTACTGGCTGCTGAACCCCGGGAGCGTCGGCCAGCCTCGCGACGGTGACCCCCGGGCAGCGTGGCTCGAACTGGACACGGAGCGTTGGACAGCCAGCTATCGGCGGGCGGAGTACGACATCGACGGGGCCGCCTGGGCGATCCGCGCAGCCCGACTTCCCGACGCGCTGGCGGAGCGGCTCAGCTTCGGGCAATAGAGCTTGCAGAGGTCCCTCAGAAGGACCGTTTGACCGGCTTTGGCCGCAGCAGTGGCTAAAGTCGAGCGCGGATGGGCTTCGTACACAGGGCATTCGTCGCTGCCGGTGTCGGCTTCGCCGCGGCCGCAATCGCGGGCTGCGGCAGCAGCGGAGGCAGCTGGCTATCGCAGTCGGAGGCCAACAGGCTGACCGCGCAGCTCAACAACGTCCAGCAGGCGCTGGACGTGGGAGAGTGCGTGCGCGCTCAGCACTACCTGACCGATTTCCAGACCGCGCTCAGCCAGTTCGGCGGCGTCAACTCGACGTTGCTCGCGAACCTCAATCAGGGCGCGAGCACGATCGAGTCGTTGACCAACACGAGCGACGAGTGTCGGAGCAGCACGGCGACGACGCCGAAGACGCACACCACCGCGACGCGGACCTCGTCGACGACGACGACGACGGCGACCCAGACGGTTCCAACCTTCACCGAACCGACGACGACCATCCCGACGCAGACTTACACGTATACGCAGCCCTCGACCAGCACCACCAGCACCACAGGCGGTCAGGGGATCGGAACGACAAGCACCGCCGCCACGACCACGACGACCTCCTCGACGACCTCGCCGAGCGGAGGCACGGGTCTGGGCGACACCTACACATCGACGACCGATGACACGACGACCACGAGCACGAGCACGACCACCGGCACATCCGGGAGCGGCTTCTGATGGGCACGGCGTCGGTCATCAACAGTCGTTACCGAGTCGAGGGCCGGCTGGGCGTCGGCGGCATGTCGACGGTCCTGCTCGCGCTCGACGAGCGGCTCGAGCGCCACGTCGCGGTGAAGCTGCTGGCGGAGCACCTGGCGGACGATCCGACGTTTGTCTCGCGATTCAGGCGCGAGGCCTTGGCGGCAGCCCGTCTCGTGCACCCCAACATCGTCCAGGTGTTCGACTCGGGCTTCGACGAGTCGGCGCATCAGCACTTCATCGTCATGGAGTACGTGCCCGGTCGGTCCTGCGCCGAGATCCTGCGCGACCGCGGCCACCTCGACGTTGACAAGGCGGTGGACATCGTCACCCAGGCCTGTCGCGGGCTCGACTACGCGCATCGCAACGGCGTTGTGCACCGAGACGTCAAGCCGGGCAACCTGCTCGTCTCCGAAAGCGGCGTGGTCAAGCTCGCGGACTTCGGCATCGCCCGCGCAACGGGGCAGTCGAGCATCACGCAGGTCGGCTCCGTGCTGGGCACGGCGGCCTACCTCTCACCGGAGCAGGCGCGCGGCGAGGAGGCCGGACCGCAAGCTGACCTCTACTCACTCGGCGTCGTGACCTACCAACTGCTGTCCGGGAGATTGCCCTACGAAGCGAACTCCCTGGCGGAGCTCGCACTCAAACAGCAGCGCGAGTCGCCGATCCCCCTGCAGCGCATCAATCCGCATGTGCCGACAGCCCTGGCGGAGGCCGTGGCGCTCGCAATCTCCGTCGTTCCCGAGGAGCGCCCGCGGACCGCGACGGAGCTATCCGAGTTGATCGTGGACGGTGCCAACGGGATCTCGCCCTGGTCCGACGAGGCTCCCACCCGCCACATGGGCATGAGCACCGCGCCGACACGGGTCGTGCCCGCGCGCGATCGCGACTTTGCCACCCAGGAGACGATGGTGGTGCCGCGTGCGCCCTCCCCCTCTGCGGCACCGCGTGCGCCGCGGACCGTCCCGGCACGGCGCCCACCCTCGCAGCCAGAGGTGCCCGCCGCTTACGCGCGGCCGCGTGAGGGCCGCCGGACCGGCCGACGCGTCGCCTGGGTGTTGGCGCTGCTGGTGGTGATCGTGGTGGTGGCGGTTGTCATCGTCGCCGCGCTGCACCAGGGATCGGCCTCAGTCGTGCAGTACAAGCAGGTCGTGGCCCACGACTGGCAGTCCGCCGTCAACAGGGTTCAGTCGATCATCTCGCGGTACACGAAGTAGCTGCGCCTCAGCGCACCGAAGGTGCGGATCCGGACAGGAAGCTAGAGGCCACGTGCGCCAGTTCGCCCCGGTCGATGGCGTCGCGGAGGTCCGCCATCAGTCGCTGGATGTAGCTCAGGTTATGCAGTGTCAGGAGCCGCGGGCCGGTCGTCTCGCCGGCCTTTGCGGCGTAGTGGATGTAGCCGCGCGTGAAGCCCGCTGAGCAGGCTGGGCACGGGCAACCTTCCATGATCGGCTCCTGTGAGCCACGGAATCGCGATTTGACGAGGTCCACCCGCCAGCGGTTCTCCGGTTCGGGGACGATTGCCACGCCGTGGCGCGCGAGGCGGGTGGGCATCGCGCAGTCGAACGTGTCGATCCCGAGCCGGACCCCGACGAGCAGATCATCGATGTCGCCGATTCCGAGCAGATGCCTTGGACGCTCTGGCGATACGCGCTCGAGCGCTGCGGTCGTCCAGTCGACGACCTCGTGCATCTGCCGCTTGTCCTGTCCGAGCGAGCCGCCGATCGCGATCCCGCCGCAGCGGCTGGCGGACACCGTCTCCGCCGATTCAATCCGCAGATCCGGCTCGACGCCACCCTGCACGATCCCGTACACAACCTGGTCGGCGGGACCGTTCTCCTCGTGCCAGTCCAGGCAGCGCTCGAGCCAGCGGTGCGTCCTCGCGGTCGAAGCCGCGGTGTAGTCACGGGTGACGTGGAAGGGTGTGCACTCGTCGAACGCGAGCGCGATGTCCGAATGCAGCGCCGCCTGCACGGCCATCGATGTTTCGGGGGCCATGAAGCGCTCGCTGCCGTCAATGTATGAGCGGAAGCGCACGCCTTCCTCGGTGATCGCGCGGATCGCGCTCGTCCCGGTGCCACCGACTGTGCGGCTGCGCCCGCGGCCCTTGATCTCATCGGCCACGCCGCCGTGGCCCATCGAGAAGACCTGGAACCCGCCGGAGTCGGTGATGATCGGGCGCCGCCAGCGCATGAACTCACCGAGGCCGCCGTGGGCATCGATCAGCTCTGGACCGGGCGACAGATACAGGTGGAACGTGTTGCCGAGCACCATCTCGTAACCGAGCGCCTCGACGTCGTGCGGATCGAGCGTCTTGACGGCTCCGCGGGTGGCCAGCGGGACGAATGCAGGGGTCTGCACATCACCGTAAGCAAGGCGCAAGGTCCCCGTGCGCGCTCGGCTGTCGCTCGCGCGGGTGCGAATCTCGAACATGGCTTGGAAACTAGAGGTTTGTGCCGGCTTTACGCTGCTCGCCATGCACAGGGGCTTGAAGACCCGCGTGGCGGCGGCCGCGGCGGGCATATTGCTCGCCGGTTGCGGCGCACACAGCGCTGCCTCCGGCGAGCGTAAGCCGCTGCCCGTCGTCGCCATTGGCGGCCTCAGCAGACAGGCCCCGCCCGGGCTCGCGCGTGGACCCCTGCCAGGCCCCGGCACGACGCAGCGAGTCGAGACGGCCGGCGCGGAGCTGGCCGTGACGCTTCGGCGCGTGATCGATCCCCTGCGGGGCTCGGGCGCCGAGCTGCCTGAACGTGCGCGCGCGGTCGGAGTGATCGTTCAGATCCGGAGTTCTGGGCCGAAGCTCTATGACAGTTCCGCGACCGGTGACGTCTCGGTTGTGACCTCCGGCGGTGTCGTGACGCCCGTGCTGGCGACGCACGGAATCTGCCGGACGCCGCTCGAGGACTTCGATCGCTACATCACGGCCGGTGAGGATCGCATCGGTTGTGTTGTGTTTGCCGTCTCGGACGGCGCTACGCTCGTCGCCGTGCGGTTCTCTCCGCACGCGCACCGTCGTGGAAGGCTGACGTGGGCGCCGTGACCAAGACAGCTAACGCGCAGACCGCGCAAAGGAGTAGAGATGCCGCAGGCCCGTACAGCCGGATCGAGTCCAGCCAACCCCTCCGCACCGAAGAGCCGCTCCGCCAGGACCGCCGCTGGCAAGCCCGCTTCTACAAGGTCTGCCGCCGCGAAGGCCGCTGCCGCCAAGCGTGCTGCTGCGAAGCCGGCCGCCGCCAAGAGCGCCGCCGCGAAGCGCACGGCGGCTAAGCCGGCCGCCACCAGGAGCGCCGCCGCCAAGCCCGCGGCCAAGACTGCTGCCGCCAAGCCCGCCGCGAAGGCGGCAACGGCGAAGTCGGCCGGGCGGACCAAGACCACGGCTGCCAGGCCCGCAGCTGTGAAGACTGCTGCGCGCAAGAACGGCGCCACCGCGAAGAGCTCGCCGCGCGTAACCATCCGCGTCAACGCCGAGAACGTGCAGGTCGAGGCGATCGCCGAGCGGTTGCGCAAGCTGAACGAGAGGATCATCGAGTTCGGGCGCGAGGCCGGCGAGAGCACGCTGACCAGCTACGAGAAGGCGCTCAAGGCGATCGCCAACGGCGTATCGCAGAGCCCGGCCAAGGATGAGCTCGAGTGGATCACGCAGCTCGCCGCGTCGCAGGCGAAGTTCGTGCGCGACATCACCGACAGCTGGGCCAAGGCGGCGCGCGAGCGGTTGAAGTAGGCTAACGAATAGGGGAACCGGGTCGGGCGTCCCTGGCCCGGTCTCTGTGGGACAATCACATCTCGCATGGACCCGAATCGCAAACGTGCGATCCGGTTGACGGTCGCCCTGACGGCAGCTCTGCTGCTGGCAAGCGCGCTGATTTATGTCAGCTTCAGCGCTGGTCGCGACGAACTGACCGCTTCGCAACTGCTCCACAAAGCCACGCCGGGGGGTCAGTACATCCTGGCCGGAACCGTCGAGAACGGCTCAATTCGCTACGTGGGCTCGACGCTGGACTTCCGGGTACTGAACCCGAAGCGCACGGTGGCGGTTGATGTCAGCTACAAGGGCTCGGTGCCGGATCCGTTCGCGCAGGGCCGCGCCGTGATGGTCAACGTCACCGACCAGGGCGGCAGGTTCGTCGGTCAGGAGAACTCACTCACGACGAAGTGCCCGTCCAAGTATCAGGCCGCCTCGGGCTCGATCAAGAACACGGCCGGGATCCCGGCCGGACCGGCGGTGGTTGGCAGCTGATGGCCCCGCTCGGGCGCGCCATTCTGCTGCTCGACCTCGGAGTCTGCCTGTACGGGATCGGCGCGTCCCTCTACGGAGCGCGAACCGGTCGACGCGAATGGGCCGATTCCGGACGCCGTGCGGTCTACGCGCTGGCGGCGCTGAGCATCATCGCCTTTCTCGTGCTCGAGCTCGCGTTCCTGCGCAATGACTTCAGCTTCAAGGTCGTCGCCGACACGTCCTCCACGACGATCCCGGTCTTCTACAAGCTGACGGCGCCGTGGTCCTCGCAGCAGGGCTCGCTGCTGTTGTGGGTGACCCTCTCTTCGCTGTGGTCGTCCTTGGCGCTGTTCCTGACGCGCCGCCGCCTGCGGGAGATCGCCCCCTATGCGACTGCCGTGCTGCTCGGGCTGGCCGGGTTCTTTGCCGCGCTTGCCGCGTTCGCCGCGAATCCGTTCCAGACCACGCCGGCTGCCGTGACGCCGTCCAACGGCGCCGGCCTGGACCCGCTGCTGATGCATCCGAGCATGATGTTCCACCCGCCGATGCTCTACACCGGATACACGCTGATGGCGATCCCGTTCGCGTTCGCGGTCGGCGCGTTGATCACCGGCAGGTTGAGCTCCGAGTGGATCCGCGACACCAGGCGCTTCGCGCTTGCCGCCTGGCTGTGCCTGGGGGTCGGCATCATCCTCGGGGCGCGCTGGTCCTACACCGAGCTCGGGTGGGGCGGCTACTGGGGTTGGGACGCGGTCGAGAACGCGGCATTGATGCCGTGGATCGTCTGCACCGCCTTCATCCATTCGATCCAGATCCAGGAAAAGCGCGGGATGCTCAAGGTCTGGAACGTGTCGCTGGTCCTGATGTTCGGCACGCTGGCGATCTTCGGCACCTTCCTGGTGCGCTCCGGCGTGCTCGATTCGATTCACGCCTTTGGCGCCTCCACGCTCGGGGTGCCGTTCGTGATCCTGCTCGGGATCATGTTCGTCAGCTCCGTGAGCCTCGTGATCTGGCGCCGTCAACGGCTGGCGTCCGAGCATCGGCTCGACTCGCTGATCTCACGTGAGGCGATGTTCCTGTTGCAGAACATGGTGCTGCTGGCGATCACCTTCGTGATCTTCTGGGTGACCCTCTTCCCGCTGATCTCCCAGGCTGTGACGGGGACCAAGGTCTCGGTCGGCCCGCCCGCCTTCACGCCGTTTGTCGTGCCACTGGCGCTGATCCTCGTCACCCTCAGCGGCGTCGGCCCACTGATCTCGTGGCGCCGCGCGACCGCTGCCAACCTGCGCAGGCACTTTGTCTTCCCGGTCTGTTTCGGCCTGCTGGTGACGGTTCTGGTACTCGCCCTGACCGACGCCGGCCGCAAGCCGCTGGCGGTCGCGATGTTCGGGCTTGGCGCGTTCGTGATCGGCACCGTGCTTCAGGAGTTCTACCGCGGCACCGCGGCGCGGCGGGCGGTGACCCGTGATCCCTGGCCGGTGGCACTGCTGGCGCTGGTACGACGCAACCGCCGTCGCTATGGCGGCTACATCGCCCACCTCGGATTCGTGGTGATGCTGATCGGCGTTGCCGCTTCATCATCGTTCCAGCACTCGCGTAACGTCACGCTGCGTCCCGGACAGAGCGTTTCCAACGACGGCTACGTGTTCCGTTACGTGCGGCCGACGGTTGCGGTCACACCAGAGCGCATCTCGTTCGGCGCGGTCCTCCGGGTGACCAAAGCGGGCAAGCAGATCACGCGTCTGCACACCATGCAGAGCTTCTATCCGTCGACCAATGGCGCGGACGGCTTCATCGGCCGCTTCTTCGACAGCTCGAACGCCGACAGCACCATCGGCCTGGATGCCGGCCCGCTGCGCGACATCTGGACGGTCGCGGCCGCGAACCTCACGCGGCTCGCACCGTTGATCAACAAGGGCGACAGGCTCTTCGCGGGCGAGTACAACGCGATCGTTGCGCAGGCTAAGAAGCTGCCTCTCCGCGAGCAGCAGGCCGCGCTCAACGACACGCTGAGCAAGAGCAACTTCTGGATCGAGCGCGATGCCGCGGTGCAGGAGATCGCGAACCGCTACCGGACGCACGCCTACCCGGTTCAATTCCTCCTGATCGTCTCACCACTCGTCACATGGCTGTGGGCCGGCGCCGCGATCATCTTTTTCGGCGGTCTGATCTCGTTGGTCCCGCCGACGCTGCTACCAGGGCGTCGCAGCAAGGTGCCTGAACGCTCGCGCGTCGCCGTGCGCGAACTCGCGTAGAGCCGCTCGCACCAGCTCCATGGCATACGTGATCGTCATCCTGCTGTTGGTCGGCGTGGTCTTTTTCGTCAGCGCTCCGCTCCGTCGCGGCCCAGTCCCCCAGCTTCAGGAGAACGAGCTCCAGTCGCTCGAGCAGATCGATCTGGAGGCCGCTCGGGACGCCAAGTATCGAGAGATCCGCGACGCCGAGCTCGATCACCAGACCGGCAAGCTCTCCGACGAGGACTACGCGGCAATCGATTCCACGCTGCGTGCCGAGGCCATCGCACTGCTCCACCAGCTCGACGAGCTCGATGACAGCGGAGAAGCCGACTCCGAGGCCGAGGACACCGGAACCTAGCGGGCGCATTCGACTCTGCGGGAAAGCGGCTACCATCAGCGCCCGATATGACTTTCGTGCTCGACGTGGTCCAGGTGTTCATCAGCGTGATGCTGGTGTTCCTGATTCTCATGCACTCCGGCAAGGACTCCGGGCTTTCCGGTTTCGGAATGGGCGGCGGCACCGGTGGCGGAGGCGGCGGGCCCTTCAGCGGTGGCTCGCTGGTTGAGCGCAACCTGAACCGCTGGACGATCCTGTTCGCCGTGCTCCTGCCGGTCAACACGATCCTCCTGGCCAAAGTCAGCTGAACGCACCACGGGCCCTGTTGCCCGCTCGGTCCGGTCGGCTGGCGTCTACTCGGAGAGCAGCTCTGCGAGGAAGCGCTCGCGTGCCGACAGAAAGCCGCTGAACAGCCTGACCGAGCTAGCCTGCTCGTACTCGATCTCGCTCAGGCCATTCTCGCTGCATTCGTAGATGGAGGCGTCCGGATAGGCGAGGACGATCGGGGAATGCGTTGCGATCACGAACTGCGAGCCAGCCATCACCAGCTCGTGAATCCGCCGCAGGCAGGTGAGGCAGTTCTGCGCTGAGAGCGCGGCCTCCGGCTCATCCATCACGTAGAAGCCGTCCGGGCCGAAGCGGTTCAGCAGCACCGCGAGGAACGATTCGCCGTGCGACTGCTCGTGCAGCGGGGTGCCGCCATAGGCGCGGAACGGGTCCTTCTGTGAGCTCTCAGTCTCGTCGAGGTAGGTGGCCGAGGTGAACAGGCTCTCGGCTCGCAGGAAGAAGTCGGTGCGTGGCATCCTGTGCCCGCGCACAAGCCGGATCGACTCCCACAGCTCGGAATGGGATTCGCGGGTGGAGAAGGCAAAGTTCGACGACCCACCCTCGGCATTCAGGCCGGCAGCGACAGCGATCGCCTCGAGCAGGGTCGACTTGCCGCTGCCGTTCTCCCCGACCAGGTAGGTGACCTTCGGATGCAGTGCCAGGCCGTGTTCCAAGGCCTGGATCGCAGGCAGGTTCCATGGGTACTCGGCGGCCACGCCCGGCTCCGGGGGCGTGGCCAGCTCGACGCTTCGTACGAGCGGCTGGTCAGCTCGCTGCCTGCTCCGGCCTTCAGCCAGGCGCGGGTCCGCTCGAGCCATCTCAATCCATGTTGACGGCGACGTACTTCGTCTCGAGGTACTCGCGGATCCCCTCGTGGCCACCTTCCCGGCCGAAGCCCGACTGCTTGATGCCGCCGAACGGCGCGGAGGCATTCGAGACGATGCCCTGATTGAGGCCGATCATGCCGGTTTCGAGCGCTTCGGCGACGCGGATCGCGCGCTTGAAGTTCTGGGTGAACATGTAAGCCGCGAGGCCGTATTCGGTGGCGTTGGCTGCGCGGATCGCCTCGTCCTCACTGGAGAAGCTGATGACCGGTGCCACCGGCCCGAAGATCTCCTCGGTGAGCAGGCGAGTGCCCTCATGGACGCCGCCCAGCACGGTCGGTTCGTAGAAATAACCGGGACCGTCGACGGCACTGCCGCCGGTGAGCGGCTTGGCGCCGCGATCCAGGGCATCGCCGACCAGCTCGTCAACCTTGTCGCGCTGCTTGGCGTCGATCATCGGCCCGAGCTCGATGCCGGGCTCGGTGCCGCGGCCGAGCTTGAGGGCGCTGAGCCGCCGTGCGAGGCGCTCCGAGAACTCAGTGGCCACCGATTCGTGCACGTGGAAGCGGTTTGCGGCCGTGCACGCCTCGCCGCCGTTGCGCATCTTGGCCAGCACCGCTCCCTCCACGGCGGCGTCCAAATCGGCGTCCTCGAACACCAGGAAGGGCGCGTTGCCGCCGAGCTCCATGGACAGCCGCAGGAGCGTCTCGGAGGCCTGCGACATCAACAGACGTCCGACCTCTGTCGAGCCGGTGAATGAAAGCTTGCGCAGGCGCTGATCGGAGAGCAGCGGCGCGGTGGTGGGACCGGCCTGACTCGACGTCACGACGTTTACGACGCCGTGCGGCAACCCCGACTCCTCGAGGATCTTCGCGAACGCAAGTGTTGAGAGCGGCGTCTGCTGCGCGGGCTTGATGACCACGGTGCAGCCGGCCGCCAGCGCTGGTCCGGCCTTGCGCGTGCCCATCGCCAACGGGAAGTTCCACGGGGTGACCAGCAGGCATGGTCCCACGGGCTGGGACATGGTCAGGATCCGGCCGTTGCCATTGGGGGAAACGCTGTAGCGCCCGTCGATACGAACCGCCTCCTCCGAGAACCAGCGCAGGAACTCAGCGGCATAGACGATCTCCGAGCGCGACTCGGCGAGCGGCTTGCCCATCTCAAGGGTCATGAGGAGCGCCAGGTCGTCGGTGCGTTCGATGATCGTCTGGAAGGCCCGGCGGAGGATCTCGCCGCGCTCGCGCGGCGGGTACGCGGCCCACTCCGGACCGGCGTCGACGGCAGCGTCGAGCGCGGCTACGGCGTCCTCGGGGGAGGCGTCCGCGACCTCCACCAGCTCCTCGCCGGTGGCCGGATCCTCGACAGAAAGCGTTCCGTGCTCACCATCTCGCCATTCCCCGCCGATAAGCAGTTGATGCGGGACAGATTCAAGAACGCGACGTTCGTCGCTGGCAATGATCGTGCTCATCAATAGAACGTTACTGGCTCTGCGCGGGCGCACCCCGCGGGCACTGGCTGCGCTTGTCGTGACGGCAGCTGTGGCAGGCTGCGGTGCTGGCGGCTCCACGCCGCCCGTGAACAGCACCACCCCGGCCGCGTCGGCGAACGTGACCCCAGGAGCGCCCGCCGTGGGCGCCAGCCTGGACGACCTCGCGAACGCGCCGTCTGGGAGCTCAGGGGGCAACGTGGTGAAGCAGAATGCACCGAAGCTCACAACTGGTGCCGCTCAGTCACTCACCCAGGGTTCCACGGCGGTCCGCTCCGGCTCTGGCGGCGAGGTGATCAGCTCCGGCTCTGGCGGCGAGGTGATCAGCGCTTCGGGCACCTCAACAGCCCCCGCCAAGGCGAGCACAACCGCCACCAAGCCGGCCTCCACGAAGACGACCCCACCTAAGCCGGCCTCCACCGAGACGACCCCCACGAAGCCTCCCACCACCACGACACCGAGCAAGCCTCCGACCACGAACACGACCACGCCCGTCCAGCACAACGCTCCGCCCAGGACCATCGTGCGAACGGTCGTCAGGACGAGAACAAAGACGAAGACCAGGACGATCGTGCGGGTCCGCACCGTGATAAAGACGGTTCGACCGGATGTGCCATCGACCGCATTCCTGCCGTCCACGCATCCCGTCCTTGCCCAGACCAGCTTCCTGGTACCGGGTGGCAACGTCGGTTGTCAGGTCACTCCCGGCGCGGTGCGCTGCTCGGTGCTCCAGCGCGTCTGGGCGGCTAGCCCCCAGCCGGCATCGTGCAAGACGAACTGGGGCAACACCATCTTGATGCAGGGTCGCAACGCCGCCAAATTCGTCTGTGGAAGCAGCAGCGCAGTCTCTCCCAATGCGAAGGTGATCCCGGATGGCTGGGACGACAAGCTCGGGCAGATCACCTGTCAGGTGCGGCGCATCGGCATCGACTGCTTCTCCAACCAGCACCACGGCTTCGTCATCAGCCGGACCGGGTACGCGGTCTACTGATCGCTTCGGGGCTGCCGGTCCGCTGACCGGCAGCCCCGCTATGCGTTGCAGTTGAAGCCTGTGTTCGAGCGCCCGATGGCTCAGGCTGCGGCCGCGATCGGCGCCCGCTCGAGAGCCACGGCCAGAACCTCGTCGACCGTCATCGCGAAGTGGAAGGTCATGGCGTCCCGGACCTCCTGCGGCACCTCATCGACGTCGCCACGGTTGCGCTCCGGCAGGATCACGTCTGTGAGTCCGGCTGCGTGAGCGGCAAGCACCTTCTGCTTGACGCCGCCGATCGGCAGCACCCGGCCCTGCAGCGTGACCTCTCCGGTCATCCCGACCGTGTGACGCACCGGCCGTCCCGTGAGCAGCGAGGTGAGCGCGGTGACCATCGTGACACCCGCGCTGGGGCCGTCCTTGGGGATGGCGCCAGCCGGCACGTGCACGTGGAACGACTTCTCATCGAACTGACTACGGTCGATGTGGAGCTCGTCAGCGTGGCCGCGCACGTATGAGAGCGCTATCTGCGCCGACTCCTTCATCACGTCGCCCAGCTGGCCGGTGAGGGTGAGCCCGGGCTTGCCGGGCATCGCCGTCGCTTCGATGAACAGCACATCGCCACCTGCGCCGGTCACAGCAAGACCGGTCGCGACGCCTGGGACCGCGGTCCGGATCGCCGACTCCTGGAAGAACTTCTGACGGCCCAGCGCGTCGCGCACCGCCTCGAGATCGAGGTAGACCGGAGGCGTCGCCTTGCCTGCCGCGATCTGGGTCGCGGTCTTGCGTAGCAGCGTGCCGATCTCACGCTCGAGGTTGCGGACGCCGGCCTCACGCGTGTACTCGGTCACGATCGTCTGCAGCAGCTCATCGCTGACCTCGACCTCGTCGAAGTGCAGACCGTTGCGGTCGAGCTGCCGCGGCCAGAGGTAACCCCGGGCGATGGCAACCTTCTCGGAGCTCGTGTAGCCGTCGAAGCGGATGACCTCCATACGGTCCAGCAGCGGGCCGGGGATCGTGTCCGCGACGTTGGCGGTTGCGATGAACATCACGCCGCTCAGGTCGAGCTCGACGTCGAGGTAGTGATCCCGGAAGCTGTGGTTCTGCGCCGGGTCCAGGACCTCGAGCAGGGCCGAACTGGGGTCGCCACGCCAATCGGCGCCGACCTTGTCGACCTCGTCGAGCATGATCACCGGGTTCATCGTGCCCGCGTCACGCAGGGCGCGCACCAACCGACCCGGCAGCGCGCCGATGTAGGTGCGGCGGTGACCGCGGATCTCAGCCTCGTCGCGCACGCCACCCAGCGAGATGCGGATGAACTCGCGGCCGGTCGCACGGGCGATCGACTCGCCGATCGACGTCTTGCCGGTGCCGGGAGGGCCGATCAGCGTGAGGATCGCGCCGGAGCGCTTGTCCTCGGTGATCCCGCGCTCCTGGCGCAGCTTCTTGACGGCGATGTATTCGACGATGCGGTCCTTTACGTCCTCGAGGCCGGCATGGTCGGCGTCCAGCACCTCCCGTGCGTGCTGCGGATCAAGCCGCTCCTCCGAGCGGTTGCCCCACGGCACGGCCAGGAGCCAGTCCAGGTACGTGCGGATCACGCTGGACTCGCCGGACTGCTCGCCGACGCGCTCCAGCCGCCCGAGCTCCTTCTCGGCCTGCTCGCGGACCTCGTCCGGCATATCGGCCTCTGCGATCTTGGTGCGGTACTCCTCCACGACAGAGGCGTCGTCCTCGCCGAGCTCACGGCGGATCGAGTCCATCTGCTTGCGCAGGAAGTAATCGCGCTGCTGCTTCTCGGCGCCGGACTCGACGTCGTCGCGGATCCGCTTGCGGATCTGCAGCTCGGCAAGGCGCTCCCGCTGGAAACTCAACGCGAGCCTCAGGCGCGCGACGATCTCGACCTCCTGCAGCAACTCGATGCGCTGCTCGTAGTTGAGGTCCGGGGAGTAGCCGGTGGAATCCGCGAGCGCGCCGGGCTCGGTGATGCCGCGCAGGAACGACTGGATGCGGCTGTCTGCGCCGAGCAGCTCGAGGATCTCCTCGACGACGGCGCGATATTCGCGCTCGAGCTCGCGGAGCTCACGGCTCGGCACCTCGCCGGAGGGGTCGGGGCGCTCGTCGACGTCAACGTACAGGCGCCCGTTGGGCTCGGTGACGGCGGCGCCGGCGATTCCACGGTGGAGGCCCTCGACCACGACGGCGCGGGCACCACCTGGCAAGCGCACGGTCTCGGTGACGTCCGCGACGGTGCCTACGCCGGCAAATTCATTGTCATGACGGGGCACGAGCAGCACGCGCTGCTCATCGGCGGTGTCGACTGCCAGCGTGACGGACATGCCGGGGAAGACGACCGCATCGTCTAGCGGGACAAGTAGCAAGCGGGTCATCAAGGCTTCACTTTCACCAGGAACTAACAAAACGTAAGTAGATGGTACCACCTGCGAATGCGGGAGGCAATTCGGATCTGAGTCGGTACGACTGAGATTATCGCACCGCCATGTTGACGCCTTGATTCGACCGTCCGGTTTGGGAAGATCACAGCCGATGAGCGACGATAGAAGTGGCGACGAGCCAACCGACGTACTGGCAGCGGAGGAGTTCGGGGTTCCGGCCCCGGACCCGGCGTTCCAACCCGAAGATCTGCGGTTGCCGGCGGACCTCGTGGGCGATGAGCCGCGGGACGTGCTGGCGGCTGAGGAGTTTGCGATGCCGGCCCCCGAGGAGGCCCGCGTCAAGCGCTCGCGACTGGAGCAGGCGCGCAGGCCGAAGGTCGTGGCCATAGTCGCCGCGCCGGTGCTCGGCGGGCTCTGGCTGTGGCGGCGGGTGCGCAGCCGCGGGTCCAGCTAAAGGAACCAGCGGTCGCTGAACGACCGCAGGCGCGCTCCTAGCGCCGCTTCTTGGGCGGCAGCAGGTCGGTGATCGAACCGTCCTGCAGCTCGGCCGCAAAGGCGATCGTCTCCGACAGCGTCGGGTGCGGGTGGATCGCGAGCGCGATGTCCTGGGCGTTCAGCCCGGCCTCGAGCGCGAGCACCGTCTCCGCGATCAGGTCGCCCGCCCCGACTCCGACGATTCCTGCGCCGAGCAGCCGGTCGTTCTCCGGATCGAACAGCAGCTTGGTGAAACCCTCGGGCCGCCCGAGTCCGAGCGCGCGTCCGGAGGCGACCCAGGGGAACGCGGCCTTCTCGTACTTGATGCCCTGCGCCTTGGCGTCGAGCTCGGTCAGGCCCATCCACGCGACCTCCGGGTCGGTGTAGGCGACGGATGGCACGGTCAGCGCGTCGAATTCGGCCCCCGGCACTCCGGCGATCACCTCGGCAGCGGTCTTGCCCTCATGCGTGGCCTTGTGGGCGAGCATCGGACCGCCGACGATGTCGCCGATCGCGTAGATCCCTGCAACGTTCGTGCGCAACTGGCGATCGACGCGGATGAAGCCGCGTTCGTCCACGGTGATGCCGGCTTTGTCAGCGTCGAGCGTGCGGCCGTTGGGAATGCGGCCCACGGCCACGAGGATGCGATCGAACGTCTGATCCTTGCCGTCAGAGAAGGAGACCCGCAGGCCGCTCTTGGAGGCCTTGACGCCCGTCACCTGCGTGCTCAGCAGCACCCCGTGGTAACGGTCCTTGATGCGGTTGTGCAGCGGACGCACCAGATCAGCGTCGGCGCCAGGAATCAACTGGTCCATCATCTCCACGACCGTGACCTGGGCGCCGAGCGCGTGGTACACGGTCGCCATCTCGAGGCCGATGATGCCGCCACCGATCACGAGGAACCGCCCGGGCACGTCGTCGGGAGCGAGCGCGCCGGTCGAGTCGATGATGCGTGGATCGTCGGGCAGGAACGGCAGCTTCACGCGCGCTGGAGCCCGCCGCGATGATGCAGCTGTCGAAGCTGATCTCGCGACCATCGACGGAGATCGACCTCAGGGCCGGTGAACTTGGCAACTCCGGTCACGACCTCGACCTTGCGCTGCTTGGCCATTTGCGCAAGCCCGCCCGTCAGCCTGTCGACCACGTCCTGCTTCCAGCCGATCAGCTTGCCGAGGTCCAGCTTCGGCTTGCTGAAGCTGATGCCGTGCTCCGCCATCTCCTCGGTCTCGGCGACAACCCGGGCCGCATGGAGGAGCGCCTTGGACGGGATGCAGCCGACGTTGAGGCAGACGCCCCCCAGGGTCTCGTAGCGCTCCACGAGCGTCACCTTCAAGCCAAGGTCGGCGGCTCTGAACGCGGCGGTGTAGCCACCCGGCCCGCTGCCAATGACCACCACGTGCGATCCGGGACCGCCACCGGCAGGAGCAGGAGCCGCAGGGGAAGCGGCGGACGGGGCCGGAGCGGGCGCAGCAGGGGCGGCGAGCGCCGGAGCGGGCGCAGCAGGGGCGGAGACCGCAGGGGCAGGGGGAGCCGATTCGGTTGGCTTCGTCTCCTCCGGCGAGTCGGTCGCATCAAGCGTCAACAGAACGGAGCCCTCGGCGACTCTGTCGCCGATCTTCACGCGCAGCTCCTGCACGGTGCCGGCGAACGGCGCCGGCACGTCCATCGTCGCCTTGTCGGATTCGAGCGTTACCAGCGAATCCTCAGGCGCGACGCTGTCACCCGGGCTGACAAGCAGCTCGATGACCGGGACATCGGTGAAGTCGCCGATGTCCGGAACTTTCACCTCCACGACCGTCACAGCAACGCCCTGCGCAGATCGTTCAGGACCTTGACCAGGTGGGCGACGAAACGGGCCGCGGAGGCGCCGTCGATCACCCGGTGGTCATAGGACAGCGACAGCGGCAGCATCAGGCGCGGCAGGAAGCTCGCCGTCGCCTCATCCCAGACGGGCTTGACCTGAGACCGCGTGACGCCGAGGATCGCGACCTCAGGGGCGTTGATGATCGGCGTGAATGAGGTGCCACCGATGCCGCCCAGCGAGGAGATCGTGAAGGTGCCGCCGGCCATGTCCGCCGGTCCGAGCTTGCCCTCCCGCGCCTTGCCGGAGAGCTCCGTGAGGTCCCTGGCGATCTCGAGCAGGCCTTTGGTGTCGGCATTCTTGATCACCGGGACGACCAGCCCGCCGGGCGTGTCGGCGGCAAAGCCGATGTTGAAGTACTTGCGCAGGACCAGTTGCTCGCCATCCAGCGATGAGTTGAAGGTCGGGAACTCGCGCAGCGTCGCGACGCTGGCGGCGACCAGGAACGAGACCATCGTGAACTTGACGCCGTCCTTGCGTCTGCTCGGCGTTCAACTGCTTGCGCCATGCCTCGAGCTCGGTGATGTCCGCCTCGTCGTTATGGGTGACGTGCGGGATCATCACCCAGTTGCGAGCGAGGTTCGGCGCAGAGATCCGCTGGATGCGCGTGCGCTCGACGCGCTCGACCGGGCCGAACTTCTCGAAGTCCACGACCGGCCAGGGCGCGAGCCCAAGGCCGGCGAGACTGCCGTTCGTCGGAACCGCGCCCGTCGCCGCAGCCGGGCCACCCGAGGCGGCGCTGCGGACGTCCTCAGGCGTCAGGCGGCCCTTGCGGCCGCTGCCCGCGACGCTGTGCAGATCCACGCCGAGCTCGCGCGCGATCCTGCGCACCGAAGGACTTGCGTAGACCGGTGAGTCGCCGTTCTCGCTGGGCGCGCGCGGCGGTGGGTGCGGGCGGGGGCGCCGCTGGGGCCGGAGTGGCATCGGCCTCTGCAGCGATTCGCGTGCCCTCCGCCACCGGCGACTCGCTCGCCTTCGCCTGGACGACCTCAGCTGGTGCGGCAGGAGCCTCCTCGCGCCGGCCTCGGCGCCGGCCCGTCGCCGGCGGTCGGCTCGAGATCGAGGACGAGCGAGCCCTGCGAGACGTGGTCGCCGACCTTGACGTGAATGGCCTTCACGGTTCCGCCGGCGGGCGAAGGCACGTCCATCGTCGCCTTGTCCGACTCCAGCGTCACCAGCGGATCTTCCGGTGCGACCGTGTCCCCGACGGAAACGAGGACCTCGATCACGGGTACGTCGCCGAAGTCCCCGATGTCCGGGACGGTGACGGCGAGCGCTTCAGCTGTGCGCTCATACGGTGGTCGGCATCGGCGCCGACGGGTCGATCTCGTAGCGCTTGATCGCCTCGGCGACCTGCTTGGCATCGACGGCACCGTCGTCGGCCAGCGCCTTGAGCGCGGCCACCGCGACGTGGTAGCGGTCGACCTCGAAGAAGTTGCGCAACGCCTTGCGGTAGTCGCTGCGGCCGAAGCCGTCGGTGCCGAGCACCCGATAGATCCGGGCTTTGTCGCCCGTGCCCGAGCCATCGACCCAGCCGCGGATCTGATCGGCGTAGGCGCGGATGTAGTCGGTGGAGGCGATCACCGGCCCCTGCCGCTTCTGCAGCTGCTCGGTCACGTACGGGGTGCGCGGCTTCTTGGCGAGCGGGTTGAGCGTGTTCCAGCGCTCCACCTCGATGCCGTCGCGGCGCAGCTCGGTGAACGAGGTCACGCTCCAGACGTCGGCCAGCACGCCGAAGTCCTGCTCGAGCAGCTCGGCGGCCGCCAGTACCTCGCGCAGGATCGTGCCCGAGCCGAGCAGCTGCACGCGCGGCTTCTTCGCCCGCGGCGTAGCCGCCGATCTCGCAGCAGGTACATGCCGCGCAGGATGCCCTCCTCGGCGCCCTTGGGCATCTCCGGGTGCACGTAGTTCTCGTTCATCAACGTCAGGTAGTAGAAGACGTCCTCCTGCTCGGCGACCATCCGGCGCAGGCCCTCCTGGATGATCACCGCGACCTCGTAGCCGTACGTCGGGTCGTAGGCGCGGACGTTGGGCACCACCGAGAACAGCACGTGGCTGTGGCCGTCCTCGTGCTGGAGGCCCTCGCCGTTGAGCGTCGTCCGCCCAGCCGTGCCGCCCAGCAGGAAGCCGCGCGCGCGGCTGTCGGCCGCGGCCCAGACCAGGTCGCCGACCCGCTGGTAGCCGAACATCGAGTAGTAGATGTAGAAGGGGATCATCTGCTCGCCGTGCGCGCTGTACGACGTGGCGGCGGCGATGAACGAGGACATCGAGCCCGCCTCGGTGATGCCCTCCTCGAGGATCTGGCCGGCCTGGTCCTCGCGGTAGTACATGAGCTGCTCGGAGTCCTCCGGCTTGTACAGCTGGCCCACCGGGGAGTACACGCCGACCTGGCGGAACATGCCCTCCATCCCGAACGTGCGGGACTCGTCGGGCACGATCGGCACGACCCGCTTGCCGATCTGCTTGTCGCGCAGCAGGGTCGCGAGCACGCGGACGAACGCCATCGTCGTCGAGATCTCGCGCTCGCCGGTGCCGTCGAGCTGGGACTGGAAGGCTGAGAGCTCGGGAACCTCGAGCGCCTCGGCCGTGCGCCGGCGAGTCGGCAGCGAGCCGCCCAGCGCAGCCGCGGCGCTCGCGCAGGTACTGCATCTCCGGGGAGTCCGCCGGCGGCTTGTAGTACTCGGCGGCGCGCACCTGCTCGTCGGTCAGCGGCAGCTCGAAGCGGTCGCGGAAGGCGAGCAGCGCGTCCTCGGCCATCTTCTTGGCCTGGTGGGCGATCATCTGGCCCTCGCCGGAGGTGCCCATGCCGTAGCCCTTGATCGTCTTGGCGAGGATCACCGTGGGGCGGCCGGTCTCGCGCACCGCCGCGGCGTAGGCCGAATAGACCTTCTGCTGATCGAGGCCGCCGCGGTTGAGCTGCCAGATCTCGTCGTCGCTCATGTGCGCGACGCGTTCCAGCAGCACCGGGATCCTTGCCGAAGAAGTGCTCGCGCACGAACTTGCCGTCGCGCGACTTGTAGGTCTGGTACTCGCCGTCGACGGACTCGTTCATGACGTGCACGAGGCGGCCGTCGATGTCGGCCTCGAGCAGCGGGTCCCAGCGCGAGCCCCAGATCACCTTGATCACGTTCCAGCCGGCGCCGCGGAAGTCGGACTCGAGCTCCTGGATGATCTTGCCGTTGCCGCGCACCGGGCCGTCGAGGCGCTGCAGGTTGCAGTTGACGACCCAGATCAGGTTGTCGAGCTGCTCGCGTCCGGCGAGGCCGATCGCGCCCATCGTCTCGGGCTCGTCCATCTCGCCGTCGCCGAGGAACGCCCAGACCTTGCGGCCGACGGTGTCGGCGATCGAGCGGTGGTTCAGGTACTTCATGAAGCGCGCCTGGTAGATCGAGGTGATCGCGCCGATCCCGAGCGACACCGTCGGGAACTGCCAGAAGTCCGGCATCAGCCAGGGGTGGGGGTAGGAGGAGAGGCCGTTGCCGCCGACCTCCTGACGGAAGTTGTCGAGCTGCTCCTCGGTCAGGCGGCCCTCGAGGAACGCGCGCGCGTAGTTGCCCGGTGACGAGTGGCCCTGGAAGTAGACGAGGTCGCCGCCGTGCTCGCGCCGACGGCGCGTGCCAGAAGTGGTTGAAGCCGACCTCGTAGAGCGTCGCCAGCGACTGGAACGAGGCGATGTGGCCGCCGAGCTCCGACGAGTACTTGTTGGCGCGCACGACCATCGCCATCGCGTTCCAGCGGATCACGGAGCGCAGGCGGCGCTCGATCTCCGGGTCGCCCGGGATCGGCTCGTCCAGCGAGGCCGGGATCGTGTTGACGTACGGCGTGTTCAGCGAGCCGATCGGGCCGCTGCCGGCGTGTTGGGCGCGCTCGACGACCCGGCTCAGCAGATGCCGGGCGCGACCGACGCCGTCGTGCTCGACGACGGCATCGAGCGCATCGAGCCATTCGGTCGTCTCGACCGTGTCGATGTCTACGTCACCGTCGGGGGAGGTTCCGTTGAGGGTCTCGGTCATCTAACGCTCAGGCAGTCTCGTCGGAAGCAGGCTCTGTGTCGACTCACGACACTGCCGGACTATAGAGGTCGAGAGTTTTGACCAGCGGGCGCCGGAAGCCAGCGTTTCAGATACGGTCAGCGACATGACGCTCAGGCAGATCGACGAGCCTGCTCGGCCCACCCTGGCGAGCGCCCGTTAGCAGGGCAGATTCGAGCGAGCTCGTGGTCGAATCGGAGGTGCTCGCCGGCAACCCGCTCGGCGATCCCACGCGGCGACCGCTCTACGTCTACAGCTCGCCCGGCGTCGCCGCAGGAACGGCGAGCGGACGTGAGCTGCGTGCACGTGCTGCAGGGCTTCAGCGGCCAGCTCGACGGCTGGCTGGCGCGCAAGCCGTTCGAGCCGACTGTTCGTCGAGCGCCTCGACGCGATGTTCGCGGCCGGCGACTGCCCCGACGCCGTCGTCGTGTTCGTCGACGCCTGGACGTCGCTGGGCGGCTCGCAGTTCCTCAACTCGACCGCCACCGGCAACTACATGGACTACGTCTGCGACGAGGTCGTTCCGTTCATCGACGGCCGGCTATCCGACCGCGCCCGTGCGCGAGCGCCGCGCCGTCACCGGCCACTCTTCCGGCGGCTACGGGGCGCTGGTGCTGCCGATGCTGCGTCCGGACACCTTCGGCGCGCTCGTCGCTCACGCGCCCGACACGCTGTTCGAGGCCTGCTACACGATGGATTTCCCGCGCGCCGTCCGCGTGTTGCGCGATCACTACGACGGCTCGTACGAGAAGCTGCTGGCGGACTTCGCGCAGGCCGACACGCTTCAACTGGGGCCGCTGGGGCGAGGCGCTCAACGCCTACGCGATGGCGGCCGCCTACTCGCCGGACCCCGATCGACCCGGCAAGGTGCTGCTGCCGTTCGACACCCGGACCGGGAAGCTGATCCCTGAGATCTGGGAGCGATGGCTCGCTCACGACCCGGTGCGGATGGCGCCACGTCACGCGGAGCAGTTGCGCGGTCTGCGCCACATCCACATCGAGGCCGGGCGCTCCGACGAGTACATGCTCGACGTCGGCAGCGGTGCCTTCTCAGCCGCGCTCAACGCCCTCGGGATCGAGCACAGCTTCGAGCTCTTCGACGGCGGCCACGGCGGAATCTCCTACCGCTACGCGCCAGCGATCCGCAGTTTGCTGCTGGCGCTCCAGGATCTGGAAGACTGACGGCCAATTGTGAGTCGCGAGGAAGAGAACGAGCTCGCATTCGCGGGGCCGCTCGAGCTGTCGCGCCGTGTGCGTGAGCGCGAGATCAGCGCGCGCGAGCTCGTCGAGCTGTCGCTCGCCCGCATCGAACGGCTCGACCCGCGTCTGAACGCATTCCGCGAGACGCTCCCCGATCTGGCCCGGACGACCGCGTCGCAGATCGACGGCGGGGCGATGGAGGGGCGCGGGGCTGCTGGCCGGGGTGCCGATCGCCATCAAGGACGACATGCCCTTTGCCGGGCACGCGACGACGCGCGGGTCCAAATCCCCCGCACAGCCGCAACCGCTGGATGCCGAGCCGCTGCAGGCGACTGCGGCTGGCCGGCGCGATCCCGATCGGGATCACACGCGTGCCCGAGCTGATGCTGTTCCCGTGGACGGCCAGCGACGCGGGCGGGGTGACCCGCAACCCGTGGGATCTCATCGCGCACGCCAGGCGGCTCATCGGGCGGCTCGGCCGCCGCGGTCGCCGCCGGTCTGGTTCCGGCGGCGGGGGCATCGGACGGCGGCGGCTCGATCCGGATCCCGGCGGCCTGTTGCGGACTGGTCGGCATGAAGCCGACGCGCGGCCGAGTCTCGTCGCAGCCGCTGGGTGACGGTTGGCTCGGGCTGGCGACCTTCGGCGCACTCGCGCGGACCGTCGCCGACAGCGCACTGCTGCTCGACGTGATCCAGGGCTCCGCGCCCGGCGACGGTACAGCGATCGCGCCGCCGCGCGGCACGTTCCTCGAGGCGGCCCAGACACCGCCGGCGGCGCCACTGCGGATCGCGGTCTCGCGCCAAGCTGCCGCCCGGCTCGTTCGCCCGGCTCTCCGCCGACCAGCGCCTGGCGTTCGACCAGACGGCGCGGCTGCTGAGCGAGCTCGGCCACGAGGTGATCGAGCGCGATCCCGAGCTACGGGACGGTGTCGCTCGAGTTCATCCAGAGCTACCTGCGCGGCGCTCACGAGGAGTTCGAGACGCTCTGGCGCCCGGAGCTGGCCGAGGGCTCCACCCGGCAGCTCGCGGCGATCGGCGGCAGGCTCGTATCCGCGCGCCGCCGCGACGCGTCTGCTCGCCAAGCGCCCGCAGACGATCGCGCGCATCACCAAGCTCTGGAACGAGTGCGACGTGCTGCTGACGCCGGGTCTCGCCACGACCGCGATCGCCGCCGAGGGCGGATACGGGCAGTCGGCGCCGCTCGCGCTCGAGAAGGCCGGGCGCTTCATGCCGTGGTACCCGGTGTTCAATCTCACCGGGCAGCCCGCGATCTCGCTGCCGGCCGGGTTCGGCGCCGACGGCCTGCCGCTGAGCGTGCAGCTCGTCGGGCGCGCGCGGCGACGAGGAGCTGCTCTACTCGCTCGCGGGTCAGATCGAGGCTGCGCGGCCATGGGCCGGCGACCGGCCGCCGATCAGCATCCTTTGAGGCGCAGCTCCGGTAGCTGCTGGCCCGCTAGCCAGCAGCACCGCTGACACCGCCTAGGCGCGCGGTAGCGCTCGCGCGAACGACACGAACGGGGACGGCGCGACCGTCGCGCGGATCTCGACCTGCACGTGCGGCTCGACCGCCGGCTTGGTCGAGTTCGGCGATTCGCCCCAGACGACGGTGACCTCCGAGCCGACTGGCGCCGCGTGCGTGTCGATGCTCGCCAGCGACACGAACGCCTTCTCGTTGTAGATGTAGCCGCAGTCGTGCGAGACGCCGACCTGCTCGCCGTCGAGCAGCACCGTGTCGACCTGGTAGAGCCCGTAGCGAGCCTTGGGCCACTCGATGAACTTGGCGGAGTCTCCGGCTCGAACTGCGCTGCCGATCGCGTGCGCTCAGTCCTCCGGGTTCCAGACGAGCGTGACCTTCTCGCGTGCGGGGGCATCGGCGAGCGCCTCGAGCGCCTCACGGCCGACGAAGTCGTGATCGAAGGCGATCACCTTGCCGTAGCCGAGCTCGTAGGGGGTGAGGTAGTACTCGGAGACGTCCTCGGCGTAGTGGCTGCCCGCGAGCGAACCGGCCTTGCCGGCCGGTAGCCACTCGCGGTAGGCCTTCATCTCCTCGCCGGAGAAGATCGCGGCAAACGGCGCCGGGACCCAGCCCGACTCGAGGTTGGCCGTCGAGTAGGCCCGCGAGCCGACCTGCACGAGACCATGTGCCTCGACCGGCGCGGAGCAGCGCCTCGCGGATCCGCTCGCCGTGCTCCCATGGGCCGAACAGCTCGAAGCCCGGCTGACCGGCCATCCCGTGGCGCAGCGCGTCGACGTGCAGGCCGGCGATCTCGAAGCTCGCCATGTTGAAGAACTTCACGTCCGGTAGCTCGCGGCCGGTGAGCTCCTCCATGATCGCCGCGGCCGTCGGGCCCTGCAGCTCGAAGCGGTACTGCTTCGGCGGGCCGGAGGTGCGCACGATCGAGTTCTCGTCGCGCTCGAGCTCGACGTCCAGGCGCTCGCTGACCGCATGGAACTCGACCCAGTCGAGCACCATCGGGTGGCCGACGAGGTCGAAGCTGCCGTCGGGCAGGTGGAACAGGATCGCGTCGCCGATGATGAGGCCGTCCGGGTTGACCGCCACGTACTGCTTGGCCTTGCCCGGTGTGAAGGTGGCGAAGCTGTTGACCGCCAGGCGCTGCAGCAGTCCCAGCGGCGTCTGGCCCGCTGAGGAACAGGTCGGTCATGTGATGGGACTGGTCGAGCAGCGCGCAGCTCTCCCGCCAGGAGGTCTGCTCGCTGCGCCAGTTGCTGAACTCAGGCCTCACCGGGAAGGTGTGCGGGCGCGCCTGCGCGTTGCGCAGGAACTCGACTGCGCCACCGGCGCGCTGGATCGCTGCCTCCAGGCTGTCTTCGCTCATCTGGCCCTCTTCTCCTCGAATGCGTCTTGCTTTGGCTGAGATGGATCCTGGTGGGAACGCAGCGACAAGTAAAGGGCGACCTGCTTGGCCAGGTCATGAGCGATACTCATGTGGTGCTGAACCTGAGGCAGGTTGAGATCTTTGTCGCTGCCGCCGAGGCCGGTTCGATGACCGCCGCCGGGGAGCGTCTGCTTCTGTCGCAGTCCGCGGTGTCGCTCGCGATCCGGCGGGCTCGAGCAGGCGCTTGGGACCGACCTGTTCGTCCGCCACCACGGGCGGGGCCTCGAGCTGACGCCGGCAGGTCGCGAGCTGCTGCTGCCGGCTCGCAACCTGATGGCAGACGCCGAGGCGATGCGCTCGCAGGCCGACGTCATCGGCCGAGGCCTTTCCGGGAAGCTCACCGTGGGCTGCTTTGATACCGGCGCGCCGCTCGTGCTGCCGGCGCTGATGGAGACCTTCGAGCGCCGCTATCCCGGCATGTCGCTCGATTTCGTCGAGGGCAGTACCGCGGTACTCGAATCCGCTCTGCTCGAGGGCGGCTGCGAGGTGGCGCTGATGTACGACATCGGCCTGCATGTCGCGCTCGCGAAGGAGCCGCTCTACAGCACGGTGCCGTACGCGCTGTTCGCGCCCGAGCACCCGCTCGCAGCGTCGGAGAGCGTCACGCTCGCCGAACTCGCTGGGCACGACTTCATCACGCTCGACATCCAGCCCGTGCACGAGCATCAGCTCGGCCTGTTCGCGCACGCTGGAGTGACGCCGCAGATCCGCCACCGTACGTCCAGCTACGAACTGCTGCGCTCCCTGGTGGCGCGCAACCTCGGCTTCACGCTGCTGATCAGCCGCCCGTATGGGGATGTCAGCTACGAGGGCCGGCCGCTCGTGGCAGTGCCGCTGAGCGGCGAGGTGAAGACTGTCGAAGTGATGCTGGCGCGCGCGCCTGGGGTGCGGCCGACGCTGCGCTCGCAGGCCTTCGCTGCGCACTGCCGCGAGCTGCTGCCCGAGCTCTCGAGCTACGACAAGTCGCTCGTCCCGGCCCTCCCGGGAGCCTGATGCGCGAATACGGCGTTAGGCAGTTTGTGCCTGCTCCACGCGACGGCCTTCCACGCCGCGCAGCGCCCTGCCGCACTCGCTGGCCAGGTCGCGGCCGGTGAGGAGCATCGCCGAGACGCCCCAGAACAGCACGACGGCGTCGATGCTCTTGCGGCCCTGCCTGTCCCAGTAATCGTCGGCGAGGTCGAACCACAGCGCGAATTCATCGAGAGTGAGAGCCGTGGCGAGGCCGGCGGTGAGCGCCGCGACGCGAGAGGCCGCGCGATGTTGGGGATCGGTGCCCATCGCCACCTGCCAGGTCCAGAGATAACCGAGGGTGATCTGGGCGATGATCCCGGGCGTCGAGTGATGCAGATGGCGGCCGCCGAAACTCATGTTGCGGAAGGGGCCGCGCTGGGCGCGGATCGCATGGGTGACGATCCGGCAGCCGGCAAAGCCGATCGTGAAACCCGTTGCGTGCAGGAAGGCGCGCTCCCGTTCGGGGTTCGCGAAGTGGCGCCGGTAGGCGTCGCCGCAGCGCGAAGCGTTCGGGGACGACCGAGTCCGGGTGCTCGGGATCGGGGTGTTCGGCGTCGGGATGATTAGCCACGGTGGGCTCAGAGTACGACCTGAGCCCACCGGGTGCGCTCAATTCAGGAGTTGTTGAAGCGGCGCGACTTGCCCTGCCGCTTGGGCGGACCACTGAACTGCCCGCTACGGGCGTTGCGTCCCGATTCCCCGTTGCGGCTGGGCTGCCCGTTGCGGGCGTGGCGCCCAGCAGTCGGCTTGCCGGAGCGTTGCGGACCGCCGCTGCCGTTCTTGTGACCCTGCTTGAACCCGCCGGCGCCGACGCTGGGGCGACTGCCCGGGAGGCCGTGCTCGAGCCCGAGCTCGCCTGCGATCTGGGCGACTTCGCGGTTCTGGTCGGGCGAGACCAACGTGATCCCGATGCCCGTGGCGCCGGCGCGACCCGTGCGGCCGATGCGGTGCACATAGGTCTCGGAGTCGTGCGGCGGGTCGAAGTTGATCACGTGCGAGATGCCTCCGACGTCGATTCCGCGGGCTGCGACGTCGGTCGCAACGAGCGTGTCAACCTCAAAGGCTTCGAACTGCGCGAGCGCACGTTCGCGCTGGCGCTGGCTCTTGTTGCCGTGCATAGCGACCGCGGCGACGCCGTGCGGTCGAGAGCTTCTTGACGAGCTTGTCGGCGCCATGCTTGGTACGCACGAACACCAGCGTCAGGTCGCGCTTGCCGCCGAGGTGCTCGAGCAGCGAGTCGATCCGCGACTCGTGCGTGACCTCAACGAAGCGGTGCTCGACGTCAAGCGAGGCGCGGCGCTCCGACGGGCCGTGCTCGTGGAACACGGCATCGTTGGTGTAGCGGCGGGCCGCCTTGCCCGCCTCGCCGTCAAGCGTTGCGGAGAAGAAGAGCGTCTGCCGGTTCGGGGGGCACAGCGCGACGATGCGGTCGAGCGCCGGGCGGAAGCCCATGTCGAGCATGCGGTCGGCCTCGTCGATCACCAGCGTGCGGACGTGATCGAGGGTGAAGGCGCGACGCTCGAGCTGGTCCTCGAGGCGGCCAGGAGTGGCGACGATGATGTGGGACTTGGCGGCAGCCTGAGCCTGCTTGAGGAGGCCGACACCGCCGTAGACGGCCGTGACGCGGAGCGCGCGGGCCTGAGCGATCGGCCGCAGCTCGTCGACGATCTGGGTGGCGAGCTCACGCGTGGGGGCGAGCACGAGCGCCGCGGGGCGTCGCGCCTCGGCTGCCGTACGGTCGATCACCGGCATGCCGAAGGCAAGCGTCTTGCCGGAGCCGGTGGGGGAGCGGGCGAGCACGTCGCGGCCGGCGAGCACGTCACCGATCACCGAGTGCTGGACTGCGAACGGCTCGACGATTCGCCTGGCGGCGAGCGCGTCGACGACCGCTCTGGACACGCCGAGATCGGCGAAGGACTGCTTGGACATGTGTTCTCCTGGCGGTCCCGTGCGGGACCGCAAAACGATTCGGGAGGCTATGTGGCTGACCCCGAACCGCGCGAAAACGCGTCCACTGAAAGCAACTGCCTCACGGCCAGCGAGCGCCGACCGTGGCACCGAAGTTAGCAGGGCCTTGCTGAAAACGGCCTGACAGCCGCGCATTCATGACGATAGCCCTGGCAAGATTCGAACTTGCGTCTCGCCGGTTATGAGCCGGGTGCTCTGACCGCTGAGCTACAGGGCCGCCGCGAGCAAGGTAGCGGTTTCGACGGCGGTGGTGCGTCCATCGAATGGGGTCCGTATGATCCACGGCATGCACTTGGTGATCGCGTCAGGGATTCTCGGACTCGGCGAGTCGCCGAGCTCTTTCGGTACGACGCTCGCGCTGATCCTCACTTGGTTCGTGATCATGGCCGCTGTCGTGAACTTCCTCATCGTCTACATCGTCGAGCCAGGTTTTGGTCGAGCGAAAGCAGAACCAAGAGCGCATGCGCGAGTACGATGCTCGCCAGAAGTTCTGAGCGACGCATCACGCGGTCGTGAACGCCGGATAAAGCGGCGGGAAGGAACGACAGCGTGCAGCGTCGAAACAGACGCTGCCTATGAAGCAAGCATCAGCTACCACCGCGGCGCCTGAGGCGCCCCACGGCCATCAGGCCCTCTCCGCGTACATCACGGCTCGTTTCGACGAGTTCTCGCGGTCGCAGAAGGACGTAGCGCAGTACATAGTCGATCACCTCGACGAGGCGGCATTCCAGACCGCTGAGGAGCTCGCGCGCCGCGCGAACACCTCCTCCAGCACCGTCGTGCGCTTCTCGCAGGCGCTCGGCTTCGAAGGCTTCCCGGAGTTGCAGCAGGCCGCGCGCGACGAATACCGTCGTCGCACGGCAAGCGGCGTCGCCGAGACGTTCGGATCCGGCGCACCGCTGTTCTCGCTCGACCACACCGAGTTCGAGTCCTCGCTGGCCGCCGACCACGTCAACGTCGAGGACACCGCGCACAAGCTGTCGCGGTCGGAGGTCGAGGCCGCGATCGACGCGATCGTGACCTCGGAGAAGGTTCTGATCGCCGGCACGGACCAGATGGCGTTCTTCGCCAGCTACCTGCGCCACCTGCTGATGCTGCTCGACGTTCGCGCCGAGATCGTCGCCAGCCCGTCGCAGGAGGCGCTTGGGCGCCTGAGCCGGATCGACGAGCAGACGCTCGTGATCGGGCTGTCGGCAGGTCGTCCGCACCCGCTGATCACGCGCACGATGAAGCTCGCGCGCCACCGCCGCGCCAAGACGCTCGCGATCACCGACGCGACGCTCTCAGAGGTCGCGCGGCTGGCCCGCATCCGGCTGTACTACTCGTCGAACACGCCGGCGTTCGTGCGTTCGCACACGGCGCTGCTGTCGATCATCCAGGCACTCGCCTACGGGGTCTACAGCCGTGACGCGCAGCAGTACGACGTCCGGATCAAGGCTTTTCGCTTGAAGTGATCTATGCGGGCGGCTTGCTTTGCCGCCCGCTACTCACCCTTTGCCGCTTCCTCGACCTGTGCTGTGGGGGCGCGAGCGACGTAGAGCGACTGCAGCGAGCGGCCGATCTGGCCCTCGGTGTCGAAGATGACTGCCTGCGCGAGCGCCGTCTCACCCTCGATGATCCGCGTCTGTGCCTGCAGCGCCGACCCACTCCGAGCGCGGCTCGCGTTCGATGTAGACGGTCAGATCGGGGTTGATGAAGAGCCAGTCGTCCCAGGAGAGCTCGCTGCTGATCCCGTTCGGGAAATCGGCTGCGGCCATCAGCCGCTGAAGCGGGGTCGTCTGCTCACCCGCGATCACGGGGACCGTCAGACGGAACCAGGCGGTGGCGGGCCGGGCTCGTTCAACGCTCCGGTGGCGAAGCGGATCTCGACAGCTCCGCCGGGAAATGCCGCGGTGCCCCAGGGGCCTGGGGTGGGGGCGATGTCCTCCGGATCGGCGCGGGGTCTCCTCGACCAGAGTGCCCGCGCCCAGCGGGGCGCGGGCGACGCGCACGGCACGTGCACGCACGAGCTCGGTGCCGTCGGGTGCGGCGAGCGTCGCTTCGAGCAACTGCACGCGCTTGCCCGGCCGGCGACCACCTGCGTCTGACGTGGAGCTCGCCGAGCGGAACGGGCCGTAGCAGCTCGAAGGTGATGCGCGACGATCCGCATATGCGGCTGCGGGTCGAGCTTCTCGAGCTCGCCGCGCGAGCAGCGCCGCGGGGGCGCCGCCGTGCTGCGCGTTCGGGTCCCACGGGCCCGCGCGCGAGCTCGGTCGCCCAGAACGCGTCGCCGCGTCGCTCGAAGATGGCATCAGGCACGTTCGGCAGGCTATCTGGAGGGAAGCTCGGGGAGTTTGGTGACATTTCTGAGCCATTTCGTCCACAGCTTCTGCCGTTCCGGCTAAGGCCGGGCGGGTTACACTGGGCTCATGAGCACAAACGGCCACATCGCACGCGACGAGTCCACCTTCACGGTCAAGGCAGGCCTGGCTGAGATGCTCAAGGGCGGCGTGATCATGGATGTGGTCACGCCGGAGCAGGCGAAGATCGCCGAGGACGCCGGCGCCGCCGCGGTCATGGCGCTCGAGCGCGTGCCGGCCGAATCCGCCGTGATGGCGGGGTCGCCCGCATGTCCGATCCGGAGATGATCAAGGGCATCCAGGAGGCCGTCACGATCCCGGTGATGGCCAAGGCCCGTATCGGTCACTTCGCCGAGGCGCAGGTTCTCGAGGCGCTCGAGGTCGACTACATCGACGAGTCCGAGGTGCTGACGCCGGCCGACACGGTCAACCACATCGACAAGTGGGCGTTCAAGGCGCCGTTCGTGTGTGGCGCGACCAACCTCGGCGAGGCGCTGCGCCGCATCGGCGAGGGCGCCGCGATGATCCGCTCGAAGGGCGAGGCCGGTACCGGCGACATCGTCAACGCCGTCACGCACCTGCGCAAGATCCGCAGCGAGATCCGCTGGCTGACGCAGCTCGGTCCCGAGGAGCTCGCCTCCGCCGCCAAGGAGCTGCAGTCGCCGCTGCCGCTGGTGCGCCAGGTCGCCGCCGACGGCAAGCTGCCGGTCGTGCTGTTCTGCGCCGGCGGGATCGCCACCCCGGCCGACGCGTCGCTGGTGATGCAGCTCGGCGCCGAGGGCGTGTTCGTCGGTTCCGGCATCTTCAAGTCCTCCGATCCCGAGCGCCGCGCTCGCGCGATCGTCGAGGCGACGACGCACTACGCCGATCCGGCGCGTGTGGCTGCTGCCTCGACCGGTCTCGGCCCGGCGATGGAGAGCATCGAGACCTCGAAGCTCGACGCCGAGCAGCTGCTCTCGCCGCGCGGCTGGTGAGCAGCGCGTCGACTGAGGGCAGCGCCGCTCGTCGGGATCCTCGCCCTCCAGGGAGGGTTCGAGGCGCACGAGCGGGTTCTCGACGCGACTCGGCGCCTCGACGCGGCAGGTTCGCGTGCCCGCTGATCTGGAGGGGCTCGACGCGCTGGTGCTCCCCGGCGGCGAGTCGACGGTGATGACGCTCGGGATCGAGCGCGAGGGCCTGAAGCGAGCCGCTGCGCGAGCTCGCGGCCGCCGGCACACCGATCCTCGGCACCTGCGCGGGGATGATCATGCTCGACCGCGACGCACCTGGGGATCCTCGACGTGCTCGCGCAGCGCAACGCGTTCGGGCGCCAGCTGCACTCGTTCGAGGCGGACTTCGAGGTCGACGGGGTCGACGGCGGCCCTGTGCACGCGATCTTCATCCGCGCGCCCTGGGTCGCTGAGCACGGGCCGGATGTGTCGAGTGCTCGCCGACGTGGACGGACACCCGGTCGCGATCAGGCAGGGGAAGATCCTCGCGCTGTCGTTTCACCCCGAGCTGACCGGCGAGGACCGTCTGCATCGGTTCTTCCTGTCGCTGGCAGGATTCGACGGAGCCGGGAAGAAAGACGGTTAGATGCGGCGTCGGCGCTCAGGTATTTCTGCGGCCGCAGCGGTTATCGGCGCGCTTTTCCTGGCCGCGTGTGGCGGCTCCAATAACACCTCTGACCAGACCAACGGGACCCAGCCGACCGGTCGACCGTCACGCGCACTGTCGACGCAGACTCACGAGCACGCCTTCAACGACGGATACCGGGCCGCTGACCAACACCACGGCAACGCAGACGACGAGCACGCAGCCGATCGCCTCGGCCTGCAACGCCTCCGATCTGACGCCGCTTTATCTTGGGTCGAATGGCGCCGCCGGCACGATCGTGCTCGGATTCGCTTTGAAGAACACAGGAAGCACGACCTGCCACACCTACGGCTGGCCGGGAGCTCAGTTCCTGTCATCGAGCGGCGCTCCGCTTACCGACCGGGTCGACGCGGACAACTGGTGATGTCGTCGGCTCGACCCCGGCGAACGCGCTGACGCTGAAGCCGGGTGAGGAGGCCTCCTTCCGGCTCGTCACAAGCGATATGGGCCCAGACGGCAGCAGCTGCCCGACGGCGGCATATCTCCAGATCTACGCTCCTGACGACACGGTCAAGATGAGGGTGTCGGTGTCCGGTGTGGCGGCCTGCGGGAAGGCGACGCTGTCGCCGCTGATGCCGGGCGCAAGTGCCTTCGCCGGCCAGGGCGGTGGCGGTGGTCAGGGCTCGGGTGCTGCGGCGACGACGAGCACCACAGGCGGAGCCAGCCCGTCCAGCGGGTCCGGCTCCAGCAGCGGCGGATCCGGCGTCTAAGCGGCCCGGAAACGACTGACGCCGTCCTCCTGCGTCTCGCTGGCAGAGCCGTCCGCCAGCAGCAGGTCGAGGTGCCCGAGCACCTCGCTCAAGCGTCAGGTAGGCCTGCGTGATCGCGATCTCGCCCCACATCTTCAGCGCGATCCCATGAGCAGTGAGCGGTACTGCGCTGATCAGGCCCAAGGATCTTGCGCGCCCGGCGGTCGTGATCGCGTAGGCGCTGGTCAATCAGGGCCACGTGGTCGCTGAAGTCCTCGCCGTGTCCGGCGAGGACCCTGCTGACGTCCATCTCGCGGGTGGCCCGGAGGGAGTTGGCGTAATGAATCAGTGGTGTCGGGCGCGGGCCGTCGGTGCTTCCGTCGAGCCGGCGCGAGACGAGGGCGTTGGACGAGATACGTGCTAGGAGGTGGTCGCCGGCAATCAGCAACCCGGACTCCGCCTGGTGGTAGACCAGATCAGACGGACTGTGTCCAGGGCGGTGGTGCACGGTGAAGTCGCGCCCACCCATGGTGAGCGTGTCGCCGTCATGAAGCGGACGGGTGACGGTCCCAGGCGAGCCATAGGCACGCAGTCCGCGCGCGAGCACACCAAGCAGCACGTTGATGTCGCCCGGCACCCCGTTGGCCGTCATCACGGTCTGGGCGTATTCGTCATCGCCCTTCGCGCTGGCCGGGAAGTCTGCGAGCCAGGGAACCAGCGCGCGCAAAGGCCGCGACCTCCGCGCCGGACCGCCGCGCCAGGATCTCGAGCAGGCCCTCGTGGTCCATGTGCTGGTGGGTGAGCACGATCAGCTCGAGGTCCTCGATCCGGACGCCGATTTCGGTCAGAGCGCGCTCCAGGTAGTCAAGCGATGTGCCGGAGTTCAGTCCGGTGTCGACCAGTGTCAGCGGCTCGCCGGTCAGCAGGTAGCAGTTGACCCGCCCGACGGCAAACGGCGTGGGGACGGCGATCCGGTGGACGCCCGCTGCGACTTCCTCGGTGAGCCCGGCGGTCACGCGCGGATCAGTGCCAGGACCTGGTCGCGCTTGGCCTCCATGTCGGCCTCGGAGACGAGCGACTCGAGGCAGAGGCGCAGCAGCGGCTCGGTGTTGGAGGCGCGGACATTGAAGTGCCAGTCCGGGTAATCGATCGAGATCCCGTCGAGATGGCTCTGCTCGGCGTCACTGAAGCTCTCGGCGATCCCATCCATCTTCGCCTTCGGGTCGTCAACCTCGGAGTTGATCTCTCCGGAGATGAAGTACTTGCTGCGCATCGGCGCGAGCAGCTCTGAGAGCTTGATTCCGCGCTGTGAGAGCTCCTCGAGGATCAGCAGCGCCGGGATCGTGCCGGAGTCGGCGCAGTAGAAGTCTCTGAAGTAGTAGTGGCCGGAGACCTCGCCGCCGAAGATCCCGCCCTCGGAGCGCATGCGCGACTTGAAGAACGCGTGGCCAACACGATTGATCAGCGCGGTGCCACCCAGTTCTTCGACGATATCCGGAACCGCGCGGCTCGCACGGACGTCGTAGAGGATCGTCTCGCCCGGGTTCTTGCGCAGCATCGAGCTGGCGAGGATCGCCGTCAGGAAGTCGCCGTCGACGAAGCGTCCCGTGTCATCGATGAAGAAGCAGCGGTCGGCATCGCCATCCCATGCGATCCCGAGGTCGGCACCCTGGCGCTTGACCTCGGCCATGATGAACTCACGGTTCTCCGGCAGCAGTGGATTCGGCTCGTGGTCGGGGAACTCGCCGTTCGGCTCCCAGTATGAGGTGGCCAGGTCCAGTCCGAGCTGCTCGAGCAGCGGGCCGACCATCGGGCCGGCCATGCCGTTGCCGCCGTCGACCACGACCTTCAGCGGCCTGATGGCGGACGGGTCGATGAAGCCCATCACGCGCTTGTGGAAGTCGTCGTAGATCTCCACCCGCTCGACGCTGCCGCCACCGGGCTCCTCGCCCATGCCGTTCAGCGCGAGATCCCTGACGTCGCCGATGCCCTCGTCGCCGGAGAGGGCGATCGCGCCGCGCCTGACGAGCTTGGCGCCGGTGTAGGCCTTGGGGTTGTGCGAGGCGGTGCACATCAGTCCGCCGTCGAGGTCGCGGGAGCCGACGAGGAAATAGAGCATCTCTGTGCCGACCAGCCCGGCGTTGAGTACATCTGCCCCCTCGGCGGCCATGCCCTCGGCGTAGGCGGCTGCCATTTCGGGTGCGGTCAGGCGCATGTCGTGGCCCAGGCCGAGTTTCAGCTCGGTCGTAGGCTTGTTCTCCAGCTGTGCGATCACCCGCGCAAAGGCGCGGCCGATCTCGCGCGCGCCGACGGCGTCCAGATCGCTGCCGTGGATGCCGCGGATGTCGTAGGCCTTGAAGATTTCGAGGGGAGATGCTCATCGGCCCGATCGTACCCGTCTGGCGGCGTCTGGACGCTCTGACGGCGCCCAGCCACTCGCGAGGCTGCTACCGAATTTCCGCCTCACGACACTAGACTGGATGCTCATGTCAGGGCATTCCAAATGGGCTTCGATCAAGCACAAGAAGGCGGTCGTCGACGCGCGTCGCGGCCAGCACTTCACCAAGCTCGCACGGGCGATCACGGTGGCGGCCAAGGAGGGCGGCGGCGACCCGGAGGGCAATCCGGGGCTCGCACTCGCGATCCAGAAGGCGCGCGACGCCTCGATGCCGAAGGACAACATCGAGCGCGCGATCCAGAAGGGCACCGGAGCGGGCACCGACGCCGAAACCTGGGACAGCGTGACGTATGAGGGCTACGGACCCGGCGGTGTCGCGATGCTGATCGAGGCGCTGACCGACAACCGCAACCGCACGGCCGCGGACGTCCGGCACATCGTCGGCAAGAACGGAGGCTCGCTGGGTGAGCCCGGCTCAGTGGCGTACCTGTTCGACAAGCAGGGCGTGATCGTCGTGGACGGCGAGCGCTACAGCGAGGATGACCTGATCGTCGCGATCGACGCGGGCGCTGAGGACATCGTGCTCGACGACGACGTCTACGAGATCATCACGGCGCCCGGCGAGCTCACGGTCGTGCGAGACGCCCTGACGGCTGCCGGGATCGAGATCGAGAGCGCCGACGTGACGCAGCGCCCGAAGACCCGCGTGCCCGTGTCCGAGGATGACGCGGCGAAACTTATGAAACTCATCGACGCGCTCGAAGAGTCCGATGACGTGGGGGCTGTGCACGCCAATTACGACGTCGACGCCGAAGTTCTCGAACGGATAGCCGGTTGACGTCGGCGCGTCAGCGACCGACTCCCGCTACCCTCGCACCGCGATGACTTTGAAAGCAGCGATGACGGCCCTTGCGGCCGCAGCAGTAGCACTCGGCCTTGCCGCCTGTGGCGGTAGCAGCAAGGCCGGCGGCGTGATGCTCGCCCCAGGCCAAGGCGCGACCAACACTACGGTCGCGACCGCGCCGGCGACCACCACCACCACCCCAACCACCACCACCGTGACGGTCACGACACCCACGAGTGGACCGCTGGCCACTGAGCCCGTGATCAAGAAGCCGACGACCGCGGCACCCAAGACCCTGATCATCAAGGACCTGATCACGGGCACCGGCGCGACCGCCGAGCAGGGTGACACCGTCTACGTCAACTACGTCGGCGCCCTCTTCAACAACGCCAAGGTCTTCGACGCCTCCTGGAAGGACACGCCCGGCAAGGCGATCTCCTTCCCGCTGACGTCCGGTTCGGTCATCTCCGGCTGGGTCAAGGGCCTCCAGGGAATGAAGGTCGGCGGCCGGCGAGAGCTGATCATCCCGCCATCAGACGGGTACGGGAAGGCGGGCAGCCCCCCGACAATCCCGGCGAACTCCACGCTGATCTTCATCGTCGACCTGCTCAAGGTCACCAAGTAGCGCTTCAAGCTTCGGGGTCGCGGCACCACTGGTGTGCTGCGGCCCCCGGAGCGCTCTTGTCGAGGTTCAGCCAGCGGGCTGAACCTCGATCTCCACCTTGCTGGGATAGAAGGCCACGTAGTCGGCGATCTGAGTGAAGGTCGGATACGGGGTGCGGTAATGCCACACGGCGTCCTCGACCGACTGCAGCGTGTGGGGGTCGATCACGTCGTAGTAGGACGCATCACCCTTGTACGGGCAGTGGCTGGTCGTATCGCTCGGCCGCAGCGCGGCGTGGTCCACGTCTGCCATCGGCACGTAGTAGACGGGCGGATAGGACGCTTCGCGCAGCTCGAGCGCGTTGGTGGTGTCGGCAACGGTGTGGTGGGCGAACGTGACGCGCACGCGGCCACCGAAGGGCTCGACGTCGATCGGGTGGTCTGGACCGGGAATGACTGGCTCGCGCGTTGTGGTCATCGCGCCTCCTTGATCGCTTGGTATCGCCATCAACGTTAGTCACCAGCGGGAGGCGTCCGACTCGCCGCGTTGAATAGGCGAACACATGATCGTCTTGGGAATCGACCCCGGCATTGCCAACACCGGGTACGGACTCGTCTCGAGCGTCGGCTCGCGCCTGCAGGCGCTGGAGTTCGGCGTGATCGAGACACCATCGTCCGCCGCGCCCGAGGCTCGGCTCGCGGAGATCCACACGGACGTGGGCGAACTGATCAGGCGGTTTGCGGTGGACGCCGTGGCGGTCGAGGATCTCTACTTCGGCGCCAACGTCGTCAGCGCGATGGCCGTCGGGCAGGCGCGCGGCGTGGTACTGCTGGCTGCGGGCCAGCAGGGCGTGCCTGTGCGTGCCTACACGCCGCAGCAGGTCAAGGCGGCAGTCTGCGGCAGCGGTCGCGCGGACAAGCAACAGGTCGCCCGGATGGCAGCACGGCTGCTGGGGATGGCGTCACCGCCGCGGCCCGATCACGCCGCGGACGCGCTCGCGGTGGGACTGTGCGACGTCAACCGAGCGCCGCTTGCCGGAGCGATCGCGGAGGCTGTCCTGTGATCGCGCTGGTCAACGGGACGGTGGCCGTGCGCCGCGCCGACCACGTCGTGGTCGACTGCGGCGGTGTCGGGTATCGGCTGTCGGTCTCGAGCGAGACGCTGCGGCAGGTACCCGCCGTCGGCAACAACGTGATGCTGCACACGCACCTGATCACGCGCGAGGACGCGCTGCTGCTCTACGGCTTCGCCACCGAGGAGGAGCGCGACCTGTTCCTGATGCTGCTGGGCGTTCAGTCCGTCGGCCCAAAGGTCGCGCTGGACGTGCTCTCAGGTGGGCCGGCGCGCGAGCTGCTGGCGGCGATCGCGGGCGGCGACACGGCCCGCTTCCAGGCGGTCAAGGGCGTCGGCAAGCGTACGGCCGAGCGGATCATCGTCGAGCTGCGCGAGAAGGTGGGGGTGAGCCTTCCCGAGCAGGCGATCAGCGTGATGCGCAGCGACGACCCCCACGCGATTGCGCGCGAGGGCCTGATCGGGCTCGGATACAACCCTCAGGAGGTCGACGCCCTGCTTGACGGGCTGAGTGGCGATTCGCCCGAGGATCTGATCTCCGAGGCGCTGCGGGCGGCAAGGCGATGACGATCCTCAGCGCCGAGCAGCTTCCCGAGGACGACGTCGACCGTTCATTGCGGCCGCGCCGGCTGGAGGACTTCATCGGGCAGGAGGCGCTGAAGGAGCAGCTTTCCGTCTCGATCGACGGCCGCCGCCAGCCGCGACGAGGCGCTCGACCACGTGCTGCTGGCGGGGCCGCCCGGGCTGGGGAAGACCTCGCTCGCGCAGATCGTCGCCGCCGAGCTCGGGGTGCCGTTCGTGCAGACCGCCGGGCCGGCGCTCGAGCGCAAGGGTGACGTCGCCGCCTTCCTCACCGCGCTCGAGCCTCGTTCGGTCTTCTTCGTGGACGAGATCCATCGCCTCCCGCGAGCGCTCGAGGAGACGTTCTATCCGGCGATGGAGGACCACTGCCTACCGATCACCGTCGGCCAGGGCGCGGGGGCGAGGGTTGTCACGATCGACCTCCCGCCGTTCACCCTGATCGGCGCGACCACGCGTACCGGCCTGCTCAGCACCCCATTGCGGGATCGCTTCGGAATCCAGCACCGCCTCGACCACTACGACGCGCGCGAACTGGGACGGATCGTGCGCCGTTCAGCTCGGCTGCTCGGCGTGGAAATCGAGGATGGGGGAGCGCTCGCCGTCGCGTCGCGCTCCCGCGGCACCCCGCGCGTTGCCAACCGCTTGCTCAAGCGCGTGCGCGACTACGCGGAGGTGCGCGGCGCCGGTGTAGTCACGGCAGACATCGCCGCTGCAGCGCTCGATCTGCTCGAGGTCGACCAGGTCGGGCTCGATCGCCTGGACCGTGAGATCCTGCGCACGATCTGCCAGAAGTTCTCCGGCGGCCCGGTCGGTCTCTCCACGCTGGCGGCGTCGATCGGAGAGGAGCAGGACACCGTCGAGGACGTCTACGAGCCCTACCTGCTCCAGCGTGGTCTGATCGAACGCACGCCGCGCGGACGCGCCGCAACGCGGCGGGCATTCGAACACTTGGGGCTCGAGCCCCCGTCGGCCCAGCTAGGCTTGCTCTGAAGATGCCATCCGGCGTACGTCGGCTGGCATGCACGCACTCATCCCCTGCTTCAGATGACTGACTATCCTGGGCGCGACATGGCGCACGAGCACTACTTCATCTGCCCGCACTGCGGCAACCGTTCCATGGGGACGGACCGTAACGCCGGATTCCGGCGTGAAGCTCGCGGATGTGAGAAATGCGGGTTCGCCTACCTATTCGAGCTGCTCGACGATTACTACCCCGCGCCGGCCGCCGCCTTCTTCGCGTGCGACTCGGAGGGGCGGATCGTCGATTGTGGCCGCGGCTCGTTCGAGCTCACCGGGCTTCGGACCGAGGCCGCCATCGGCCAGCCGTTGCAGCAGGCGCTCGGCCTGAGCTTCACGGACGGCGTCGACCACATGGCCACCGCCCTCGAATGGGAGGTGCGGGTGAGCGGCAAGCCTGTCGAACTCAACGCCGGAGCCGAGCGCGCCAGCGCTGTCGCTGACATGTTTCCGGCGTACGATGACGAGGAGGGCGGCCTGCTGGTCGTTTTGACGCCCTCCAACGGCCGCTGACAAAGCCCTAACAGCGCCAAAAACAATCCTCTTCTAGCATCAGACTTCAGCGATGACCGACCGTAGACGACACGGACTAATCCTGCTGCTCGTGGCAGGGCTCATCGCTGCGTCCGTAGCCGTGATCGCGACGAATCCGACGCGGCTCGGGCTCGACCTCAAGCAGTGGCGTCGAGCTCGTCTACAAGGCGCAGCCCACGCGCGAGACGCCGGTGATCACTCCGACAGCGCTGCAGCGTGCCGTCAACGTGATGAACAACCGCGTCAACCAGCTCGGTGTCTCACAGCCGCAGATCACGACCGACGGCAAGAACCTGATCGACGTGCAGCTGCCGAACGTGACCAACGTCGCGCAGGCTGAGGCGCTCGTCGGCAAGACCTCGCAGCTGTACTTCTACGACTGGGAAGCCAACGTCCTCAACCCGAACACGAGTCAGCCGGCGGCAGGCGGGATCATCAGCCAGGATCCGACGTCCGTCGCGCTCAGCCAGGGCAACGGCTCGACCGTCGGACCCGGTGATGACAGCTCAGCGGCCGGCGCGATGGGCTTCTACGACGCCGTCTCGCTCGCGGCCAAGCAGCCGCTCGAGCCCGACAAGAACGCCGGTCAGGGGACCGGCAACCAGTACTTCCTGTTTGGTGCGCCGGGAAGCGCCGCCTGTGAGGCGTTCGCCAAGTCGCAGAACACCAAGCCCGACAAGGGCGTGCACTGCCTGATCTCCCAATTGCAGGCCCCGACCACCACGAGCGAGGCCAAGGCCATCGAGCAGCTGAAGTCGGGCCTGAGTCCTGCCGAGACGGCCGGTACCGAGGTCAAGGTGGTCAAGCAGGGGACCCAGGTCCTCCAGGCCTCGCCACGCAAACTTCACCAAGTGGCCCAAGTTCGGTTCGCCCGACGCCGGCTACTACGTGGTCCGCGACAACGTCGCGCTGACCGGCAAGGACATCACGAACCCGCAGTCCAGCACCGACCAGAGCGGTGCGCCGGATGTCACGTTCGGCTTCCAGGGCCGGGGGGGCAGCGACTTCGAGAAGGTCACCGGCACGATCGCTCAGCGTGCATCACTCGCCAGCCCACCTGGGCAGCAGTACAACCAGCACTTCGCGATCGCGCTCGATAACCAGCTGATCAGCGTCCCCCAGATCGACTACAAGCAGTTCCCGCAGGGGATCCCGTCGAGCGGCGGCAGCGAGATCACCGGCGGCTTCACCACCCAGAGCGCCGCGCAGCTCGCCACCCAGCTGCGCCTTGGCGCCCTGCCGGTCAAGCTGCAGCAGATCTCTGAGAACGAGGTATCTGCCACGCTCGGCTCGCAGGCGCTGCATCAGGGCCTGGTGGCCGGCGCTGTGGGCCTCGCACTCGTGGTTCTGCTGCTGCTCGCCTACTACCGCGTGCTCGGGCTGATCGCCGTCGCTGGCCTGGCTCGTTTACGGGCTCTACTTCTACGCACTGATCAAGGTGATTCCGATCACGATGTCGCTCGCCGGCATCGCGGGCCTGATCCTGACCATCGGCGTCGCGGCGGACGCGAACGTCGTCATCTTCGAGCGCGTAAAAGAGGAGATACGTGGCGGCAGATCGATCCGCCAGGGCATCATCACCGGCTACCGCAAGGGCATCACCGCGATCATCGACGCGAACGTGGTGACCGTGATGACGGCATTCATCCTGTTCGTGCTCGCCACCTCGGACGTTAAGGGCTTCGCCTTCACGCTCGGCATCGGCACGTTCGTCTCGCTGTTCACGGCGGTGCTGGCGACTCAGGCCATCCTCACGACGATGGGCGACTCGCGCCTGATCCAGAGCCCGTCCGCCCTGGGTGCAGGCGGGGCGAAGCGACACTGGCGCTTCGACTTCATGGGCGCCAGCCGGTACTTCTTCTCGATGTCCGGGGTGATCCTGCTCGTCGGTGCTCTGGCGATCGGTGGCCGCGGCCTGAAGCTCGGCATCGACTTCACCGGCGGTACTCAGGTTTCAGTCGGGCTCCAGCAGAAGGCATCCGTCAATGCGGTCAGGTCGCTCGTCCAAAGCGTCGGCGGCAACGACGTTACGGTCCAGGCCATCAGCAAGAGCAAGACGCTCGGTAACTACGGCTTCCAGATCTCTTCGAAGTACCTGTCGCAGCCGAAGTACGAGAAGCTGCGCGGCCTCTTCGAAACCAGGTACGGGATCCACGGTGGCACCAAGGGCTTCAACGCCACCTCGGTGGGGCCGGCGTTCGGGTCGACGATCACGCACAGCGCGCTGGTCGCGATCATCGTGTCGCTGATCGTGATCTCGCTCTACGTGGCGTTGAGGTTCGAGTGGAAATTCACCGTCCCGGTCCTGATCGCCCTGATGCACGATTTGTTGATCACAGCGGGCGTCTACGCCCTGACCGGACGGACGGTTTCGGCCGACACGGTGGCCGCCCTGCTGACGATCCTGGGCTACTCCCTGTACGACACGATCATCGTCTTCGACCGTGTGCGTGAGAACGTGCCTCGAATGCCGAGAGCCGCGTTCTCCCAGATCGTGAACCGCTCCATGTCGGAGGTGCTGACGCGGTCGTTGATCACGACCTCCTGCACGCTGCTTCCGGTGATCGCGCTGCTTGTCTTCGGCGGTTCGACGCTGCAGGACTTTGCCTTCGCACTGCTGGTCGGTGTTGCCTCCGGCGCCTACTCGTCGATCTTCATCGCCTCCCCGGTGCTCACGCACTGGAAGGAGCGCGAGCATGGTTACCGCGCTCGCCGCGAGCGGATCACCGCTGACCTGGGCTACGTCCCGGCGTACGCGGACGGCGGGGATGTCGATCCCACGCAAGGCCGCGTCCGCTCAACCGGTCGCCTGACGGCGCCGCCGGAGGAGAACGTCTCGGCGGCCGACTTCGAGGAGATGAAGCGTAACCTCGGCCTCGAGCAGGATGAGCCTCTCAGGCGCCCGTCGCGGCTCGTAGAGCGCACCGCTCGCGAGACCGAGGACGATGACCGACCTGCTACGCCGGCGACCCGTGCGCCGAGCGCCAGCCGTTCCACGCTCACCCCGCCATCGCCCGCCGACGCTGGGGTGTCCGAGCCGCTGCCACCCGTCCAAGCCGATGACGATGCTGACTCGAGCGACGAAGCTCCCGTCAGCAACGAGGCCGGCGCCCGCGGTGAGGCAGCCGCTGACGGGTTGGACACCACCCCGCAGCCTGTCACTCCGGCTCCGGACGAGGCCGAGAACGATGGCGTCGTCGACGCCCCCAAGGGCACGCCATCTGGGCGTCGTCCAAAGAACCGCAACCGCCGCCACGGGAGGAGACGCTAAGTGATCTCTCCCGCTCGTCCGTCATCCACCAGTCACGCCTCTCGGTGCGACCGCATCCATGGGAGTGACCACTAATGGGCCTGCTCGCCTGGGCGATGATGGGACTTGCGATCTGGCACTTCACGATCTGGCTGCCCGACCGCTTCTGGGGCGGGATCGTCGGCGCCTTCGTGGGCGCCATCATCGGCGCCGTGCTGTTCGGGCTGATCGTCAATGGCTTCTCGATCCCCGGTCCGCACACCACGCATCTGGGAACAGCGCTCGAGGCCATTCCCGGAGCACTCATCGGGATCGCCCTGATCTACGGTGAGGGCGTCCGGCGCGAGCGCGCCGGTGCCGTGCCGGGTCTCGGCCTCAGCTAGCCGAGAATCGGCTCAGCGCCGCGCCGCCCCGGTAGGATCGCGGTGATGGGGTTGATCGACGCCGCGACCGGACCACTCCGCCACGTCCTGTTCGGCGCGGAACATGAGGCTGTGGAAGATCTCGTGCCACTTGAAGCCCACCTTGTGGCTGCGGTGGACGCGATTCGGGAGACCACCGAGCAGCTTGAGGCTCACGCCGAGGTAATCGAGCGACTCGCCGCAGCCCTGATCCCCTTAACCACGGCGATGGTCGATCTGTCCGTTCAGATGCCGGCGTTGGTTGACAGCGTCGGGTCGCTCAATGCCAAGCTGGACGTCATATCCGAGGTGCTCGAGCCGCTCGCGCACGCCGAACAGGACATTGCGCACGCCGAGCACGAGGTGACAAAGATCGGCAACATCTTCTCGCGTCACAAGACGACGCCGCCGGCGACAGAGAGCTGACGTCCGCCGGCCGGGCCGGTTCCGTCGTACGCGCCGCCTACCCTGCGGTGATGGCCGTCAGTCTGCTCGACTCTATCTCCGCACCGACATCACAGCAGGCCGGCGAACTGCCGCTGGTGCGACTGCAGCTGTCGGGGTACGACCTCGCAGCCGCACTCAGGCTGGAGCGCGAGCTGGGTATCAGCCACGTGCTCTCGCAGATCCTGGTGCGCCGCGGGCAAACCGAACCTGAAACGGTGCGTGCTTTCCTGGCTGCAGACGAGCGGCATGAGCCGACCCTGTTCGCCGGGATCGACAAGGCGCTCGAGCTGATCTGGCGGCACCTGCGCGCGGGTGACCGCATCGTTGTGCACGGCGATTACGACGCCGATGGCGTCTGTGCCACGGCTGTGCTCGTGCGGGCGCTGCGCGCGCTCGGCGGCGACGTCGGCTGGTATCTGCCGAGCCGCAGCGAGGACGGCTACGGTCTGGCCGCCGCCACGGTGCAGCGCCTCTGCGAATCGGGGGCGCGGCTGCTCGTGACCGTCGACTGCGGGATCACAGCGGTCGAACAGGTGGAGATTGCACGTGCCGGGGGGCTGGATGTGGTGGTCACCGATCATCACTCTCCGCGTTCGGACGGCGAGCTGCCCGACTGTCCGATAGTGCATCCGTCCCTGTGCCGCTATCCCAACACGGAGCTGTGCGGTACCGCGGTCGCGCACAAGCTGGCTGAGGCGCTCGGTGCGCCGACCGCTGGCAGCGACCTCGAGCTCGTGGCGCTCGCCACCGTGGCCGACCTGATGCCGCTGCGCGGCGAAAACCGCCGGCTGGTGCGCGACGGGCTGGTGCAGATGGCCGGCACCGAACGCCCGGGCCTGCGGGCTTTGATGCGGGTCTCGCGCACGGATCCGAGCGCGCTTGACGCCTCCTGTCTCGCCTTCCGGCTGGCGCCGCGGATCAACGCCGCGGGCCGCATGCGGCGCGCGGACGCCGGCCTCGAGCTGCTGCTCACCGAGGACCCCCAACGCGCCGAGGAGATCGCGCAGGAACTCGACGCCGTCAACAACGATCGCCGCAACACCGAGCAGCGGATCACCTGGGAGGCGGACGCGCTGGCCTGCGAGATGGGGGAGCGCAGCGCGTACGTGCTGGCGGCACCCGGCTGGCACGCGGGGGTCATCGGGATCGTGGCGTCGAAGATCGTCGAGCGCCACAACCGCCCGGCGATCATGCTCGCGATCGATCCGAGCGACCCGGAGGCGCCCGCCCAGGGATCGGGTCGCAGCATCCCAGGGTTCGACCTCCTTGCGGCGCTCGAGGCCACCGGGGAGCACCTCATCACCTACGGCGGGCACCGTGCGGCCGCCGGCCTGAGCATCCTGCCCGGCCAGATCGCAGCGTTTCGTGAGGCCTTCGAGCTCTACGCCGAGGAGGTCCTGACCCCCGATCTGCTCTCGCCCGTCGAGTGCGTCGACGCGGTCGTGACGGCGGCCGACATGTCGCTCGATCTGGCTGAGGAGCTGCAGGCGCTGGCCCCCTTCGGCAACGGCAATCCGGAGGCTCGCCTCTACGTGCCCGGCGCGACCTTCGAGGGTCTCAGCGTGATGGGCCAATCGAGCCAGCACGTGCGCTTCAACGTGATCTCCGGCGGTGCGCGTGCCAACGCGGTCGCGTTCGGCTGCGACGGTCGCATCCCGGGCGCCGACGGCGCTCCCATCGACGCCAGCTTCAAGCTCGAGCGCAACATCTGGAACGGCGTGGTCGAGCCCCGCCTGATCCTTCAGCACGGTGCGCCCTGCGCACCCTCCGACATCTTCGTCCTTGGTGAAGCCGACGACTACCTAACGACCATGCTGATGGAGCTCGACCGCGAGCTGGACGACCCCCAAGAAGACGACCCGGAGTCAGCTAGCGAATACGAGCCTCTGCCAGCGGGCGATCTGGACCAGACATCCGAACGCACTGTGTTGGATTGGCGAGGTCGGAGCCCACTGGCCACGATCGCTGATGTCCAGGCAGCTTCCGGTCCTGAAGCTCCGGTGCTGGTGATCTGCGCAGATACACCAAGGCGAGTCGCTGCCCTGGCCAGTCGCCGCGGTGGATTTGCGCTGATCAGCCATGACTCCCTGCTTGAGGAACCCGAGCTACTTGCCGACTTTGAGCACATGGTGGTACTCGATCCTCCGGCGTCACCCACCCAGGATGCGCTCACTCGACTAGGCCAGGGGTACACCCACCTGGCATGGGGCGAAGCTGAGCTACGCTTTGCTGAGCAGATACACGAGCTGGAGTACGGTCTACGTACTTCGCTTGTGACTCTCTACCGAGACCTACGGGAGCGGGGGAGGGTCGCCGGCGAGGAGCTCGAGCACCTGCTTCGTGGCGACGGATCGCATGTTCGCTCCGCCAGATTGTCGGGGCGGCTGCTGAGAGTCTTCACGGAGCTGGGGCTTGTCAGCCTCGATCCGGATCTGCCGGCACTGTCCCTCGCCAACGCCCAGTCGACCGAGCTGGAGCGTTCGGCGGCGTACAGGGCCTACACCAAAGTGAGTGAGGACGGTCAGCGATTCCTGAGCGGGTTACAACCACGAAGAGCGAACTGAAGCCGGACGCCCAAGCGACCGCGCTTGGGGACGGCTCCGTGCTCACCGACGGCGCCATGCTCGCGGATGGCCCGGCGCTGGCCGGTGGCTCCGCCCTTGCCGGGACACACCCGCCCGCTGTCGCACAGCCGGAGAAGTCGCAGAGCCGGCCCCCGGTCGTGCTCAGCGCCTTCGAAGAGGGTCTGCTCAGCGACCTGTTCGCCGTCGTGGCGGAGCACGCCGACGAGGCGGCAGTCGCCGTCGACCGCGAGCGCGTCCGCGAAGCCTTTGCCTACGCCTGCCGGCACCATGCGGATCAGCGTCGGCGCTCCGGCGAGGAGTTCATCGTCCATCCGGTCAGCGTGGCCAAGATCTGCGCCGGGATGCGCCTCGACACCGAGACGCTGTGCGCGGCCCTGCTGCACGACACGGTCGAGGACACGCAGGCATCGCTGCCGGACATCGAGGAGCGCTTCGGCGAGGAGATCGCGGGCCTGGTCGACGGCGTCACCAAGCTGACCGGCCTGACCTTCCAGTCCCGCGACGAGGTCCAGGCCGAGAACTACCGCAAGATGATGGTCGCCATGGCCTCGGACATCCGGGTCATCCTGATCAAGCTCGCCGACCGCCTGCACAACATGCGCACGATCGATGCGATGCCCAAGCAGAAGCAGATCGACAAGGCGCGCGAGACGCTCGATATCTACGCGCCGATCGCTCACCGCCTCGGTATCCACGCGATCAAGTGGGAGCTCGAGGACCTGGCCTTCCAGACCCTGCACCCGCGCAAGTACACCGAGATCAAGACGCTGGTCGCGCAGCAGCGCGACGACCGCGAGCGCTACGTCAACAGTGCCGGTGAGTACCTCTCCAAGGAGCTCATCGACGTGGGCATCACGGCCGAGATCTCCGGGCGCGCCAAGCACTTCTACTCGATCTACTCGAAGATGACCAAGAAGGGTCGCGAGTTCAACGAGATCTACGACCTGACGGCGATGCGCGTGATCGTCGGTTCGGTGAAGGACTGCTACGGCGCCGTCGGCGTCATCCATTCGCTGTGGAAGCCGTTGCCCGGGCGCTTCAAGGACTTCATCGCGATGCCGAAGTTCAATATGTATCAGTCGCTGCACACGACGGTGATCGGGCCCGAGGGACGTCCGCTCGAGATCCAGATCCGCACTACCGCGATGCACGACCTGGCCGAATTCGGTATCGCCGCCCACTGGATGTATAAGGACGGCGCGTCACCGACCGGCCGAGCCACCGGTAAGGCCGGCGGCGAAGCCGCGTTGCGCGACCCCGACGGCAAGCTCAAATGGCTGCGCTCGCTGGTCGACTGGCAAAAGGATGTCTCCGACCCGCGCGAGTTCGTCGAGACACTGAAGGTCGACTTGTTCGAGGACGACGTCTTCGTCTTCACACCGAAGGGCGAGGTCAAGTCACTCGCTGTCGGCGCCACACCGCTGGACTTCGCCTACGAGATCCACACCGACGTCGGCCACCGCTGCGTCGGCGCCAAGGTCAACGGCAAGATCGTGCCGCTGTCCTACCAGCTGCGCTCAGGAGACATCGTCGAGGTGCTGACCTCGAAGCGCGAGCGGGGCCCGTCGCGCGACTGGCTCTCGCTGGTGAAGACGACCCGTGCGCGCAACAAGATCAAGGCCTGGTACAAGGCTGAGACCCGCAAGGACACCGAGCACGCCGGCCGCGAACTGCTCCAGGACCACCTGCGCAAGCAGGGGCTGCCCGCCCAGAAGATCGTCGCCTCACCGTTGATGGCCGAGGTGATCCGTGAGATGGGCTTCCGCAAGGGCGACGACTTCTACATCGCGCTCGGTGCGGCAAAGGTCTCGTCACAGGTCGTGATCAACAAGCTGATGCAGCGGCTCAAGGAGGGCGAGGCCGCCGAGTCACAGCCGACCGCCGCTGCCGACCTGATGTCGGCCGGTCGCCGCCGCTCGCGCTCGACAACCTCATCGAACCGGTATGGCATCAACGTCGACGGGATCGACGAGGTCATGCTGCGGATGGCCAAGTGCTGTCATCCGGTGCCCGGCGATGAGATCGTCGGCTACATCTCGCTGGGTCGCGGGATCACCATCCACCGGGACGACTGCCCGAACGTGGAGGTGCTCCGCAAGGACCCCGAGCGCTTCACTCCGGTCTCCTGGGATGGCGACGCGGACACCTCCTTCCAGGTTGAGATCGAGGTTCAGGGCTGGGATCGCCACCGTCTGCTCGAGGACATGTCGCGCACATTCGCCGAGGCCGGGATCAACATCATCGAGGCGCGTTGCACTGTCAGCCACCCGATGATCCGCAACCAGTTCGTGGTCGAGGTGGGAGACACCCGCACACTCGATCAGGCGATAAGCCGCCTGCGCAACATCGACAACGTCTTCGACGCCTATCGGGTCACTCCCGGCGCCGGCGGCTGACGCCGGATCCGCGCGATCTGCGCGCTCGCGCGGGGCGACTTGATCACCACCAACGCCTCGCCCGTCCCCATCGTGCTGACCTGGTCGGGCTCGATCCGGTAGCGGTCGACCAGGCGGGCGCTGGTCGAGACCTCGCTGGCGACGCTGTGTGGTCCGGGGCGACGCTGGTAGCTCTGCTCCCAGACGCGCACGGTGCCGGCGAGCCGGGCCACGGCGGCCGCCGACTCCGGGACGTCCTGGCGGTGGGCGATCTTGAGCGCGGTGTTTCCGAGGATCTGATCCCGAACCCCGCGCCCGCTGCGATCGAGATCGGCCAGCTCCTGGGTTGCGAGCAGCACGCCGACCCCGGCCTCGCGGCCACGGGCGAGCAGCGCCAGCACGTTGTCGGAGTGAAGCGCGGAGAACTCGTCGATCGCGACCACCGCCCGCGGCGCGGAGCCCGAGCCGCTGGTGAGCCGTGCGCCGGTGGCGCAGACCAGGTCCTGAACGGCAAGTGTGCCGAGCATTGAGGCCAGCCCCCCGTAGGTGCTCGAGTTCAGGCTGAAGAGGACGACCTCGCCACCACTGAGCGCACGACGGAGGTCGAGCGTGCTTGCTCCCGGCCCCGGCTCGAGCAAGGGACCGGTGTGGGACTCGGTCAGTACCGCCAGTCGCGAGGCGAGTCCACGGACGGCGCTGTTCTGATCGGGCGTCAGCGAACCCAGATACTCGCTCATGTGCTCGGCGCGTGCCCGCGACGTGCGCCTGCTCGCGGCGGCGAGGCGCTCGGGCGCCATCAGCTCGACGACGCCTGTGAGCGTCAGGGGCTCGCCCGGCGAGGCCTCCTGCGCCACCTGGATCGCCAGCTGCAGATAGCGCTCGGCGGCACGGCGGTAGTGCGGCTCGCTGAAGCGCTCGGTGGCCAGCAGCTTGTCCTTGAGCTCAGTCGCGTTTCCGGCGGCAAGCGGGTTCCAGTGGCTGGGTCCGTCCGGCGACCACTGGATGAAGGGGCGAGCGGCCGCCTGGGCGGCCGCTCGCAACTCCTCAGCGAACGCGGGGCTGCCCTTCAGGTCGATGGCGACAACCGGTCGCCCCCGCGCGATCTGGTCACTCAGCAGTGTGAGCAGCGTGGTCGACTTGCCGGCGCCGGTTGCGCCCAGAATCAGCCCGTGCGCAGCGAGCGTTCGCTCGGGGATCTCGACGGCGCGTCCGGCGTAGTCGCGTCCGATCACGATCGTCGGTCCGTCGGCAGCGCGGGCCGCAATCTCTGCATCCCGTGCGCGCACATGCTGGATCGTGCGCCAGCCCGCGCGCGCCACCACGCCGACCAGCATGAGCGCGATGGCCGCCCCCGGCGGCATCGCCATCAGCGCGGTGAAGGCCAGTGCCGGCCAGAGCAGGTTGCGCGAGCGCAGCCAGGAGGGAGGAGGGGGATCGTCGCTCGCTGCGCCGCGGGCGCGAGGGAGCTGAGCGCTCATCGCTCGGCTCCTCGCGGCGTCAGGGAGCGTGATTGCTGGCGCAGTCCGACCCGCGCGCTGCCGACCCGCGCACCCTCGATCCCATCAGGCGCGAGCACCTGCACATGCACCCGATCACCGATCCCAGCCCGCTGTGCGGCCTGGCTCACGCGGCCGCCGATCCGGCGGTTGGCGACCAGGTAGAGGGCATGGTCGACACGCGCGTCGCTTGCGTAGGCCAGCATGATGCGTGACATCCGGCGGATGCTCTTGCTCGTGAGCTCGAGCTCAACCGCGACACGGTGGCCGCTCGCCAGCTCGAGCATCAGGTCGGGATAGTGGTGTTGCGGGCTGCCGTGGCGTCCGAGCAACCCCAGGCCGACGCCCCAGCGCGGCCGCCCGCCGGTGGACACCGTGGCTGCATCCTCGGCCTTCATGCGGCGGTCGGAGGTCAGGTCGGTGAGCTCACCGAAGGCTCCGTCGCGCGCGGCGAGCCACATCCAGGAGACCCCGACATCGTGGCGATACTCGTTGAGGTTCAGGTACGGGGCCTTGAGTGAGGATCCGGTCGCACGCAGGCCCTTGCCGGTGATCGCGGCCGCGCCGGGCTGACCGTGGAAGATCGAGTCCAGACGCAGTAGCCCCGCGTCATGGAGCCGCTTGAGGCGGCGCGCCGCGGTCCGGTCGCTGACCCGGAGGAGCAGGGAGACCTGGGGGACGATCAGGATCCGGTGCTCGGCCAGCGGGCCGAGCACCGAGAGATCAGCTTCCGTCAGCGAGATTTCAGACGCCATGATCAATAGAGGCGTTGGCGGCGCTCGATTAACCCCCCGGCGGCGAGGTTTCGGACGCAGCGTGCGGGAAATTGCGGCGTGCCAGACCGTCGCCGCGGGCCGCAAATTCTGCTCCCGACTTTCCGATCCGCGACACTTGACGCAGATGACGGAGGAGCTTCAGAGTGACGAGCAGCAGGCGCGCGAAGCCGGGCTCGTCGCCGCGGTCGTCGGGTCCTTTGAGAACACGCCCGACGCCCGGACCAAGCTCGTTCTGGAGTCGCTGGTGCGGCATCTCCATGGGTTCCTGCGCGAGACCCGGCTGACGGAGCAGGAATGGCGGGCCGGCATCGAATTCCTGACCGCTGCGGGCCACATCACCGACGACCGTCGGCAGGAGTTTGTGCTGCTCTCAGACGTGCTCGGGGCCTCGATGCAGACGATCGCGATCAACAACGAGGCGTATGCGGACGCCACCGAGGCCACCGTGCTGGGTCCGTTCTTCGTCGATGGGGCGCCGGACGTCGAGCTCGGCGGTGACATCGCCTTCCGCGCGCCCGGCGAGCCGTGCTGGGTCGAGGGCAGCGTCTCCGATACAGAGGGCAGGCCGCTGCCGGGCGCAATCCTCGAGGTGTGGGAGTGTGACGAGGACGGCCTCTACGACGTCCAGTACGGCGCCGATCGCACGGCCGCGCGCGGGCGCCTGCGCGCCGACGAGCAGGGCAACTTCCGCTTCTGGGCGCTCACCCCGGTCCCGTATCCGATCCCGCACGACGGCCCGGTGGGGCGGCTGCTCGACGCGTCCTCGCGGTCGCCCATGCGCGCCCCGCACCTGCACTTCCTCGTGAGCGCTCCCGGCCAGCGGACGCTGATCACGCACATCTTCGTCGAGGGTGACGACCTGCGCGACGGCGGCGACGCGGTGTTCGGGGTCAAGGAGTCGCTGGTGCGGGAGTTCCAACGCCAGCCGGCCGGAACGCGGACTCCGGATGGCCGCGACCCAGGTGTGGACCGCAGCTGGACCAGCGTGCGCTTTGACATAGTGCTCGCGCCGGCGGGCGTCTAGATCTAGGCGAGCACGGTCAGCGCGCCCGGGGCGACCGAGAAGCTGTGCTCGGTGGCGCTGCCGATGAAGTCGCCGTCGACCTGGAGGGGCAGCGTGCGATCGTCGAGCGAGCGGATTCTCAGTTGCTTCTGCTCCCTGAAGGGCTCGATCTGGCGATGGCCGACGATGCTCGCGCGGGCGGAAAGCGCGCGCCAGGCGATCGACGGAATATCGAGCGGGCTTGTGCGTTTGAGGATCAGCCCGGCGAGATCGCCGCTGTCGAGTGACGCGCCCTCCGCCATCTCAACGCCGCGATCGCCGAAGTAGGTGTAGGGCGAACCGTTCTGGATCACCACGGTGACACCCTCGAGCGGCGCCTCGTCGTTCTGGCTCTCGAGCTCGGCCACAAGTCGTGGCGGCCTGAACAGGTAGCGGCGACCGAAGGTCGTCGTCGCCACCCAGGCGTAGTAGTACTCGCCGAGCCGCGCCTTCAGTCGTGGACGGGCGTCGACACGCTCGACGACGCTCGCGTCGAGACCCACCCCGGCCGAGAACAGAAAGTAGCGCCGGCCGACGCGACCGAGGTCGACCTGGCGTATACGCCAGTCGCCGGCCAAGTCGAGCAGGTGCTCGGTGGCGTCCACGACGTCCGCGGGAATGCCGAGCATCCGGCAATAGACGTTGGCGCGCCCGCCTGGCAGGCAGGTGAGTGGCGTGCCGGTGCCCGCAAGGCCATTCGCGGCTTCATTGACCGTGCCATCGCCGCCAAAGGCTACGACCGCGTCGTATCCCTCCTCCGCGGCTTCGCGGCAGATCTCCGTCGCGTGGTCGCGCCGCTCGGTATCGACTGCATCGACGATGAAGCTGCCGCGCAGCGCTGAGATCACGAGGTTCTTGAGCCTGCTCGAGACCGTTGTCGCGTAGGGATTGACGATCATCAGAAGGCGCCTGCGATCGCCTTCATCGATGGCGCTCAGGTCGGCGACGATGTCGAGGTCGGACTCGTAGTCGGTGGCGCTCACTCACAGGAGTGTCTCAAAACGTCTAAAGCTGACGGTGTCCGAACCGATTCCTTATACTGCAGGGCACATAGCAGTACGCATCCAGAGGGGTGGAGGGAAATGGCCCTACGAAACCCCGGCAACCGGCCGCAAGGAAACGGTGCCAATTCCATCAGGCTCCAACGACAAGCCTGGGAGATGTGGGTAGGGCGGTTCCAACCTCCGACCCCTGATACCCGGCGGAGGTTTTTTCATATGCCGCCAGAAGCTCTTAGATGCAAGGAATGTAAGACCGAATACCCGCTCGAAGCGCGTTACGTGTGCGAGCAGTGCTTCGGCCCGCTCGAGGTGCGCTACGCCTCGCGCGAGGGACTCGACCCAGCCGACTTGAAACGGCGGATCCAAGCCGGGCCGTACTCGATATGGCGCTACGCGGACTTCCTACCGGTCGAGCACCCGCATTCGGCGCTCGGCGCCGGATGGACACCGCTGGTGCGCGCCGACCGGCTCGCTGAGGAGCTCGGCATCGGCGAGCTCTGGATCAAGAACGACGCCGCCAACCCGACGCATTCGTTCAAGGATCGCGTCGTTTCGGTCGCGCTGGCCCGCGCCCAGGAGCTCGGCTTCACCACGATCGCCTGTGCCTCCACCGGCAACCTCGCGAACGCGGTGGCGGCCCACGCGTCGGCCGCGGGACTCGAGTCCTTCGTCTTCATCCCCTCGGACCTCGAGGAACAGAAGGTGCTCGCCACCGGGATCTACGGGACGAACCTGGTGTCCGTGAAGGGCAACTACGACGACGTCAACCGACTCTGCACCGAACTCGCCGGCGAACACGACTGGGCCTTCGTGAATATCAACATGAGGCCGTACTACGCAGAGGGCTCGAAGACGCTTGCCTTTGAGATCGCCGAGCAGCTGGGCTTCGAGCTGCCCGACCGAGTGGTCGGCCCGATCGCCTCTGGGTCGCTCTTCACAAAGCTCGCCCGAGGCTTCGAGGAATGGCTCGAAGTCGGGCTGCTGGAGGGCCGGCTTCCGACGTTCAACGGTGCTCAGGCAGAGGGTTGCTCGCCGGTGGCGACAGCCTTCCGCGAGGGCCGTGACTTCTGCCGTCCGGTGAAGCCCGAGACGATCGCCAAGTCGCTCGCGATCGGAAACCCGGCCGACGGGCCTTACGCACTGGAGCTCGCGCGCCGCAGCGGCGGCGCGATCGACGCGGTCACCGACGACGAGATCCGTGAGGGCATCAAGCTGCTCGCGCAGACGACTGGCATCTTCACAGAGACGGCCGGCGGTGTGACCACCGCGGTGCTGCGCAAGCTCGCCGAGCGCGGCGACATCGACGAGTCCGAACGCGTCATTGCGGTGATCACGGGCGAGGGACTGAAGACGCTGGAGTGCGCCCGCGGCACCTTCGAGGCGTGGGAGATCGACCCGAACGCAGAATCCTTCGAGCAGGCCCGCGAGACGCGTCTCGGCGTGACCGCCTGAGCGACGTATCCAAGCAATCAGGAGAGCCAGATCAGATGTCAGTGAACGTCAAGATTCCGACCCAGCTGCGAGCCGCGACGGACGGAGAGGCGGTGGCCACGGTCGACGGAGCCACCGTTGCCGAGGTGCTCGACGCTCTCTACGAGCGCTTTGCCGAGCTGAAGGCGCGGATCGCCGACGAGGAGGGGCTCAGGCGCTTCGTGAACGTCTACGTGGGCGGTGAGGACATTCGCTTCCTGGAGGGGATCAACACGCCCGTCTCGGACGGCGCCGAGGTGACGATCCTGCCGGCGGTGGCAGGGGGCTGCTGAGATCGGGCGTGCGCTGGTTGCGACGATCGTGCGGCCCGTTCTTTGTGCTCGCTGGGGCGATGCACTTCGTCAGGCCGGCGGTCTACAGGCAGATCGTGCCGCCTTACCTGCCCGCGCCTGAGGCGCTTGTCTATATGAGCGGGGTGGCCGAGGCAGCGGGCGGCGTCGGCCTGATGGTGCCGGCGTGGCGCGGACGTGCCCGATGGTGGCTGGTGGCGACGCTGCTGGCGATCTTTCCGGCCAACCTCCATATGGCCCAGCACCCAGAGCAGTACCCGAAGGTCCCAGGAGGGGCTCGGTCCCTGAAACTGCGACTGCCGTTTCAGGCGGCGTTCATCGCCTGGGTGCTAGCTGCCGGCCGGCCACCGCGGGACGGCTGACTGGCGAAGCCGGCGCGACGAGTAACGCCCGGCGCGCTAGCCCAGCAATCCGTAGCGCGTCAGCACATCGCGTGCGCCCTCGACGCCGATGGCCTGCTCGGCGCGCAGACCGGCCGCGTCCGCGCCCTCCACGTTCAGCGGGTTGTCATCGAGGAACAGGACGCGGCCCGGCGGCACCGGCAGGCGTTCGACCACCAGGGTGTAGATCTCGGGATCGGGCTTCACCGCCCCAAGGTCAAACGACAGGAAGCGGTGCTCGAACAGCGCGCTCAACGGCCAGTGCGAGATCATGCCGTCCCACTGCAGAGCGTTGGTGTTCGAGAGACAGCCGACGCCCACGCGTGCGCTCGTGTCCCTGACCAGCTGCTCGGCACCCTCGAACGGGCCCTCGAGCCAGGTCGGGAAGATCTCGAGAAACTGGGCGGCTGTGTAGGGCAAGCCCCACTCCTCGACGACACCGGCGGCGAACTCCTCGTTGCTGCAGAAGCCGGATTCGAAACTGCGGACGATCGGACTCATCAACCAGCGAGCGGCGACCTCGAGTTCGGACTCGCTGCCGGTCAGCTCGCGCAGCACCTCGAGGCCGGCAAACCGCGCGAGCACCCCGCCGATGTCGAAGAGGACGATCTCCACCTGCTCACCGCCTGCGATCGACGGGTGAGCGCGCGGTTGGTCGTTCACTCGGCGACGTTCATCAGGCCGATTGGGCAGCTGACCCCGGTGCTACCCAGGCCGCAATAGCCGTCCGGGTTCTTGTCGAGGTACTGCTGGTGGTAGTCCTCGGCGTAGTAGAACGGTCCAGCAGGGGCGATCTCGGTGGTGATCTCACCGTAACCGGCGGCCTTGAGCTGGTCCGAGTAGGCGATTTTCGACGCCTCCGCGATCCGCCGTTGCTCGTGGTTTGCGTAGTAGATCCCCGACCGATACTGGGTCCCCGACATCGTTGCCCTGGCGCATTCCCTGGGTGGGGTCGTGGCTCTCCCAGAAATGGCGCAGGATTTCGGCGTAGGAGATCTGGCTCGGGTCAAAGACGATCAGCACCGCCTCGGTGTGCGCCGTGCTGCCGCTGCAGACTTCCTTATAGGTTGGGTTGGCCGTGAAGCCGCCCGTGTAGCCGACGGCTGTCGAGTAGACGCCCGGTAGCGTCCAGAAGGCACGCTCGGCGCCCCAGAAGCAGCCCAGTGCGACGACTGCGGTTTCGAGCCCGGCCGGGAACGGGCCCTTGAGCGGGTTGCCGAGCACCGTGTGGGCGGCGGCCACCGGCATCTGCTGCTCACGACCGCGGAGCGCGCGCTCAGGGTCGATCATCTTGGTCTTCTCACGCCAGAGTTCGAACACAAAGCAAGCTTAGTCCCGCGGGGTCCGGGGAGCCCGGTTTCCGGCGGGCGCGAAGCTAGGTCGTCTCGAGCGCGATGCTCAGCGCCGAGCCGCCCTGGAGCAGGTCCGACTTGGTGACCGCCGAGACCTGGCCGGCCAACATCGTGATGTGCGTGACCAGGCTCTTCTCGGTCGGAACCTCGTAGCTCTGCATCATCTTCATGAGGTTCGAGAGCGCGAGGTTGGCAAATGTCGAGGCCTTGTCGTAGTTCTTGATGAAGGTCTTGGTGCCTTCGGGAACCTTGTCAGGATATGCGCCCGCCAGCGCCGCGTCCTGGCAGAGCTGGCTCGGCAGCATCTCGAGCACGGCGGTCTCGGCCGTGACGTAGTGCTTCACGACCTGAAGAGCGCCACTGAGACGTGTCCAGTGCAGATGCAGGATCGTGTTGGAAAACTTCGTGAAGGCCGGCATGGCTGGCTGATCGAACGTGATCGAGAGGTCGTCGCCCATCTCCTCGCCGAGGACCGTGAGCGTGTGCTGCACGTCGGTGTTTAGCTGATTGGAGGGCTGGGTCAGCGGCTCAAGCGCGCTCTTGCAGCCATTGGGGTTCGAGATCGTCGCGATATATGCGGCGTCGCCGCTCTGCGCGGCGGGAACCCCTTCGAGCAGTGTGGCCAGATAGGTCCCGTACGCGTTGAGCGCCTTGCGATCCGGGGTCACGTTCGTCGGGGAGGCGGTGCTCCCGGTCGGCTGCGTGGGACGAACCGTGGAAATCGGCGCGGCCAACTGCGGCGCAGCGAGGGCGGAGGCGGGCGCCGCGAGCGCGGCGATTGCGATGAGGAGGACTGCTGCTTGCTTCATAGGGCGCACACGGGCTTTCGTGTCACCCAATAGACACCGTTATGAGCCCGGAGTTTCGCTCTTGCGACGCGGTTTGGTCAAGCGCGTGACGCTTCGGGCCCGGCCGCGCAGGCGTCAGCAGCGCTCAGGCCGCCTCGGCGGCGATCGGCTCAACGATGCCCAGATGATCGCCCAGCGCCATACGCACATCAACGTCCAGCCTGTCCGGCACGTCCCTGTCGATGATCGCGAGCGCAGCGTCGGGCGGCAGGGGGTCACGGTAGGGCCGGGTGGCAGTGAGCGCCTCGTAGATGTCGGCGACTGCGAGAAGTCGCATGGGCAGATCAAGCGCCTCGGCTTTCAAACCTCGCGGATAGCCGCTGCCGTCGAGCTTTTCGTGGTGGTTTGCCGCGAGCTCCGCGAACTCGGCGAAGCAAGGAGCGCGCTCGAGGATCCGCAGCGTGTAGGTGGGGTGGGTCTGGATCGCCCGGAACTCGTCGTCGGTCAGCTTGCCGGGCTTGTCCAGGATCTGGTTTGAGATCGCGAGCTTGCCGATGTCGTGCAGGAGGCCCGCCCGGCGCAGCATGCGACGCTGGGGGAGATCGAAGCCGAGCACGGTGGCAGTTCCGACCGCGATCTCCGCAACTCGCTCGGAATGGCGCGCGGTGAACGGCGACTTCGCATCGATCACGCGGGCGAACGCTTCGGCGATGCGGTCAAGCCGCGAGTCGTCCGCGGACAAGGCGAGCTCGCGCGGCTCCCAGGGGGACACATCCGGTGCTGCCAGCGACGTCCAGAAGGTCCTGTCGTCGCAGAAGCCCAGGAAGGCATCGACGAGTGCAGGGTCGAACCAGCGCCTGCGGCGTTGCTCGGCGACGGCGCGAGCCGCGCGGATACCGCCGGTCCTGTGGAAGACCTCAACGGTCTGTGCCAGGCAGAGGATGCGCGCGGCAAGCGGGATCTCCTCGCCTCGTAGCCCGTCCGGCATGCCGCGACCATCCCAGTGCTCGTCGAGGCTGCGGATCGCAAGCGCTGTTGTCTCTGAGAGGAACAGCATTCGTGCGATCTCTGCGCCGCGGTCGCAGCGGGCTTCCATGAACTGCTTGGTGAGCTCGCCCTCGTCCTTCATCGAGCGCAGGACCTGCGCTCGGCGTCTGATGCCAGATCCCGATGCAGCGTGGCGGATTGCCCAGAGCAGCGAGGCGCGGCTGTCGCTCCAGTCGATCAGCTTCGACGACGCCTTGGCGGCCATGTCGTCGGACGCCAGCACCGCCGACATCCGCGCCGAGTTGGCCGAGCAGCCGGCATCCTTGAGCAGGAGCGCATAGAACAGGTCCGACCGCGCCCGCGCATCAAGCTCGAGCTCCGCTGCAATCCGCATCCCGATCAGACACGATCGCAGCGCGTGACCTGGTGGCTGCCCCTCGACGACATCCAGGGCGTACGACAGCGAGCCGATGACCCCGGAGAGCGCGATTTCCGTCACGAGAGTGCATCGGCGGCCTGCAGGGGGTGCTTGAGCAGTGGAGTCGCCGAGCCGACGGGCGAGCCAATCCGTCATCGACACCGTTCGCTCAACGCAAAGACCACATCGGCCGATATGGAGGTACTCTCGCGGAGACCGCCGCGGAGCGTCGGGGGCGACGCGCTTCCGTTTGGTGGCAATACGCCGTAATCTTGAGTATGCAGGGGGAACGAAGTTGAAGTGGTCGGGGGCAACGCAACAAGGCTTGACTGTGAGCAGGGTGTTTGGTGACGCGCAACCCGGCGCGGTGATCATCGGCGGCGATCACCAGGGGCTGGGAATCGCACGCAGCCTCGGGCGCCGCGGGATACCGATCGTCGTCGTGGACGACGAGGCGTCGGTCAGCCGGCACTCTCGCTATGTCACGCACTTTTTCAAATGGCGCGATCTGCGCACCGAGGAGGGGACCGTGGCCGGGCTGCTCGCGCTGTCGGAGCGCCACCCGGTGCACGAGTGGGTGGTATTCCCGACCCGCGAGGAGACGGTTGCGGCATTGTCGCGGCAGCGAGATCGCCTCGCGGAATATTTCCGGATACCCACGCCGCCGTGGGACGTGACGAGCCAGGCCTGGGACAAGCGGAACACATACCGCGCCGCCGCCGAAGCCGGCGTCCCCGTCCCGCGCTCGTGGACCCTGAGAACAGAAGCGGACCTGGAGCTCATCGACGGGCAGCCGCCGTTCGCCGTCAAACCCGCGATCAAGGAACACTTTCTCTACGCCACCGGCTGCAAGGCGTGGCGCGCCGACAGCCAGGCCGAGCTCGCCGACCGCTTTGCCGCCGCGAGCGCAGTGGTGGGTACGGAAGAGGTGATAGTGCAGGAGCTGATTCCCGGTGGCGGTGAGTGCCAGCTCTCTTACTGTGCATTCTTCAAGGACGGCGAAGCGGTCGCGAGCATGACCGCGAATCGCCTCCGCCAACATCCCATGGAGTTCGGACGCGCCAGCACATTTGTGAGAACGATCGACGACCCGGAGCTCGCGGCGATGTCGGAGCGGTTCCTGCGCTCGATCAACTACTACGGACTGGTGGAGCTCGAATACAAGTTCGACACGCGAGAGGGCGTGGCGAAGCTTCTGGACATGAACGCTCGCACCTGGGGCTATCACAGCCTCGGACAGCTCGCCGGGGTGGACTTCCCGTATCTGTTGTACGCCGATCAGGTGGGACTTGAGGTGCCGACCGGTCTTCGGGCGCCGGCGGGCATGACGTGGGTCCGGCTTGCCACCGATGTGCCGACTGCCGCAGTTGAGTTGTTCAAGGGACGCCTTGACCTGCGCGCTTACGTCAACTCCCTGAGGTCGGTGGACATCGAGGGCGTGTTCAGCCGCGATGACCCGCGTCCGTCGCTCGCCGAGGTGGCCCTACTTCCATATCTTGCAAGGAGGCGAGGTCTGTGACAGCCAATGTGGACACTGAAGTTGCAGTGATCGGAGCAGGCCCGCATGGCCTCGCCTGTGCGGTACAGCTCAGGCGCGCCGGTGTCGACACTCAGGTGTTCGGGGAGCCCCTCGGGTTCTGGCGCTCGATGCCGCTGGGCATGCGGCTGCGGTCGAACTTCACTGCAACGAACCTGATCGAGCTCAACGGACCGTTCTCACTGAATAGCTACATGGATGAGATCGGCGAGCGGTTCAGTCACCCTTTCTCTCTTCGGCGCTTCATTGACTACGGCCTCTGGGTCCAGCGCAATGCGGTTCCAGATGTGGAACAGCGCTCGGTGACGCAGCTGACCCGAGCCGATGGTGGATTTCAGCTTGACCTTGCCGACGGCGGTCACATGCGGGCAGGTCGCGTCGTGGTGGCCTGTGGAATCGCAGCGTTCGCACATAGGCCACAGGGATTCGATCACATCCCGGCTGGCTCGGTCTCCCACAGTGGCGAGCACCCTGATCTCAGTGTCTTTGCCGGCAAACGTGTCCTGGTGGTTGGGGGTGGCCAGAGCGCGATCGAAAACGCGGTGCTGATGGCCGAGCGCGGGGCGGAGGTCGAGCTTGTCGCGCGTCGCCAGGAGCTGGTATGGCTGAAGAGCTGGTCGCCGATCCACTTCATGGGACCCCTCGGCCGCTATTTCTATGCACCGACTGATGTGGGTCCGCTCTGGTACAGCCGGCTTGTGGCGGCTCCGAAGGTTTTCAACCTGCTGCCGCGCAGTCGGCGGGATCGAATTGCCTCTCGCTCGATCCGGCCGGCCGGCTCGTACTTCGTGAAGGTGCGCTTCGATGGCATCCGCCTCACCACGGGAACAACCGTGACAGCTGCGGAGCCCGCTGACGGGTCATTGAGGCTGACGCTGTCAGACGGATCCACGCGTGAGGTTGACCACCTGATGTTCGGCACCGGGTATCGGGTCGATGTGGCCAAGTACGGGTTTCTCCCCCCGGACGTCCTCGCTGATCTGCGTACCGAGGCAGGCTACCCGCTGCTGCGCCAGGGACTCGAGAGCTCAGTCCCCGGTCTGTACTTCGTCGGCGCGCCGGCCGCAGTCAGCTTCGGTCCGACGATGCGCTTCATGTCCGGCAGCTGGTACGCGAGCTCTCGCGTCGCGCGTGCGATCCGACCGGGCTTCGAACCGTCGCGTTCAGCGCTCGCAAGCACGTGAAGCACGCGGGAATGCGAGAAGCCCCGCGGTGGTGGGGCTTCTGAACCACGCACCCGGCGAACGGTACGACTCACCAGGGAAGGGGTCGCGTCGGTGCGGGCGAACACCGAAAGATGGAACGGTTCGCGCAACACCAAAGACGCACGCATTCCGCCCGGCCGGTAAACGGATTTGCCGCGACCGACCCCGACGGCGACTATCTCTTGACGGCCGAGCAACTGCTCAGGCTCGTGTGGAACGCTGCCGGAGCGACGATGGCAGCCGTCGGTGTCGCCGACGATGAGCTGCTGACCCTCGGCCATCGGCTCGCCGCCACCCTCTGCGAGCTAGTGAGTGATTACGGCATAACGATCCCCGACGCCTATCTGTACTGACCGCTGAAGGGGAACGCGGCTGCGGGTAGCGCGAACCACGCAAGGATGAAAGCTCCAGGAATGCGAGAAGCCCCGCGGCGGCGGGGCTTCTCGACCACGCGCCCGGCTGGAATCGAACCAGCGGCCTTTCGCTCCGGAGGCGAACGCTCTATCCCCTGAGCTACGGGCGCTCTGATGGCGGGGACGCCAGAGGCGAGATTAGCGGTCTGGTGAGCAGTAGGACAACCGGGACGGCCGAGGTAAGCGGTGTGCAAGGCTTATCGCATGGAGCTGACCAAGTTTGGGACTGTGGGTGGGCCGCTCGCTGGATGAAGCCGAGTACGGCGAGGCGGCGCTGCTGGCGCAGGATCTCGGGTTCGGGGCGCTGTGGCTGGGTGGATCGCCGCGGCTGCCGAAGCTGCGGCCGATGCTGGAGGCGACCGACACGATCGTGATCGCCACAGGCATCGTGAACATCTGGCAGTACGACCCGGCGGAGCTGGCGGACGAGTTCGCCGCACTGGAGGCGGACTTCCCCGGCCGCGTGTTGCTCGGCATCGGCATCGGCCACCCCGAGGCGACTCAGGAATACGAGAAGCCGCTGACAAAGACGCGGCAGTTCCTCGACGGGATCGCGGCGTTCGGCGCATCCGGTGCCGTCGCGACCAGATGGTGCTGGCGGCACTCGGCCCGAAGATGCTCGACCTGAGTTTCGAGCGCACGCTCGGGACGCACCCCTACTTCACGCCGCCGGCGCACACGCGGTTCGCGCGCGAGCGCCTGGGAAGCGGCGCGCTGGTCGCGCCAGAGCAGGCGGTGGTGATCGACACCGGCGAGGCTGACGCCGCATACGAGAAGGCGCGCAGCTACGCCGACATGTACCTGAAGCTCACCAACTACACCAGCAACCTCAAGAAGTTCGGCTACACCGACGAGGCGATCGCCGACGGCGGCTCCAGGGCGCTGATCGACGAGCTGGTGCCGCAGGGCTCAGGCGAGCAGGTCGCGGTAGCGGTGCGCGCGCACCTCGAGGCCGGCGCCGACCACGTCTGCGTGCAGACGGTCGGGGCGCCGGGCGTGCCCACGCGCGAGTGGACCGAGCTTGCGGCCGCGCTGATCAACTGAGCGGGCATGCTCAGAGTGACAAATCGGCGTCGCGCGCGCTGATTTGCTACCGGGACGCGGATTTTCGTGCGTCTCGGAGCAAATCACGACGACGCAGCGGTGATTTGCGACTTTGGACAGGTGGCCGGATCCGCTACGTGCAGCGCTTGCTGACCGGCACGTTCATGCTCGGCACCGGCGGCGCAACGCGCTGGCAGTAGGTGACCACGCCTGAGGCGCGGCTGGACCACCCCGTCAAAGGGATAGGTCACGTGCTGGGCGGAGGCGGTGACCTGGCAGTGGAAGACCTGGCGGCTGCTGCGTGCCGCCAGCAGGGCGGCAGGAGGAGGACTTGATCGGCCCGTCCATCGACGCCGATGTTGATCTGGTGGGTCATGTAGCCGACGACTGCCGCGTGCACGCCGCTCGACCGGCGACCGCCCGGCCTTCAGCTTCACGACGTGCGGAGCCTGCTGCTGCTGGACGAGGATCGTGTCCTCGCGGTTCTGCTCCCGATCGCGTTCGGGCTGGTGACACCGGCGACCGCCGAGACGTCGTTCGTCTCGTAGTTCACGAACTCCACCAGCGCGATCACGACCGCGGCGGCCACCGCAAACGGGATCGCCCACTGCGCCCACAGAGGCAGCGCCCGGTAGCCACGGCGTCCGCCCGAATCGCCGACCGCGAGAGTAGTTCACAGCTGGCACAACACCAGAGTAACGACGGGTTGACAGACTGGCACCTGAATGGAACTCTCGGTCTTCTTCGCCGGCACCGGCGGCTCGCTGCCCACACAGCGCCGCGGTCTGCCCGCGCTGCTGGTCCGCCGGGGCGGCGACCGCATCCTCGTCGACTGCGGCGAGGGCACGCAGCGCCAGCTGCTGCGCTCGATCGGCCTCACCGACCTGGATGAGATCTTCATCACGCACCTGCACGCCGACCACTGGCTCGGCCTGCCGGGCATGCTCAAGACCTTCGACCTCCGGGACCGCGAGCGGCCGCTCTACATCCACGGCCCGCGCGGCCTGCGCGATCTCGTTCAGGGCATCATGCGCTACGCCGGCAGCGACCGACCTACGACCTCTACGTCGTCGAGCTGGAGGACGGCGAGATCCTCGAGCGCGACGGCTACGAGATCGAGACGGTCGCGGTCTCGCACCGCGGCGCGGCCGCTCGGCTACGTCTTCCACGAGTACGACCGGCCCGGGGTCTTCGATCCGGACAAGGCCCGGCAGGCCGGCCTCCAGGAGGGCCCCGACTTCGGCCGCGTGCAGCGCGGCGAGACGATCAACGGCGTCACGCCCGGAGCATGGTCATGGGCCCGGCGCGGCCGGGCCGCAAGCTCACGATCTCAGGCGACACGCGCCCGTGCGACAACGCTCCGGGAGGCGGCGCACAACAGCGACGTGCTGATCCACGAGGCCACGTTCGCGATCGAGGACGCGGAGCGGGCGCACCAGACCGGCCACTCGACCGCCACGCAGGCCGCCTGGGTCGCGCGCGAGGCCGAGGTCAAGCTGCTCGCCCTCAACCACCTCTCGATCCGCTATCCGGCGCGGCTGCTGCGAGACGAGGCGCGCGAGATCTTCGCCAACACGGTGCTGCCGCGCGACTTCGACTCGATCGAGATCCCGTTCGCCGAGCGCGGCGAGCCCGAGCTGCTGCGCTGGTCGGACCGTGATCCCGCGTCGGGACGGCCGGAGCGACGGAGGACGCCGCCGATGCCGAGCCCTGCTGATAACTTCATCTGAACTGTCGCCTTTAACCCGGTCCTGTGAGGCCAGGAAGGACGCAAGATGCCGGATCACACGGTCGCGCTCGACCGCGACGACATGCGCCGCACGCTGGTGCGGATCGCGCACGAGATAATCGAGAAGAACCCGCCGCACGAGGCGGAGTCAGGCTCTGGTTTCGCGATCGTCGGCGTCCATCGCCGGGGAGCCGTGCTTGCCAGCCGGCTGCACTCGCTGACAAGCGAGCTCACCGACGCCGAGGTCCCGTTCGGGACCGTCGACATCAGCTTCTATCGCGACGACCTCGGTATCCGCGCGCACGGGCCAGATTCGGCGCCTGTCGTGCACTCGACGCAGCTCGACTTCCCGGTCGACGACCGCACGATCGTGATCGTCGACGACGTTCTCTACACAGGCCGCACCGCTCGCGCGGCGATCGACGTGCTCTTCGACTACGGACGGCCGGCGCGCGTGCAGCTGGCGGTGCTGGTGGACCGTGGCCACCGCGAGCTGCCGATCCGGCCCGACTACGTCGGCAAGAACCTGCCGACCGCCCGCGGCCAGCGGGTGAACGTCCACGTCGAGGAGGTCGACGGCAGCGACGAGGTCACGATCAGCAGAGCTGCAAAGGAGGTCCGGCATGACCCGCCACCTGATCTCAATCGACGACCTCGACCGCGCCGGACATCGAGCGCATCCTCGACCGCGCCCGCTCGTTCGCTGAGGTGTCAGGCCGCGAGATCAAGAAGGTCCCGGCGCTCAAGGGTCGCACCGTCGTCAACCTCTTCTACGAGTCCTCGACGCGCACCAGCTCATCGTTCGAGCTCGCCGCCAAGCGCCTGAGCGCCGACGTCGTCAGCATCCGCAGCGTCGGCTCGAGCGTCGACAAGGGCGAATCGCTCAAGGACACGGTCCAGACGCTGAGCGCCTACGACCCCGCCGCGATCGTGATCCGCTCGCCCTTCGCCGGGGCGGCGCAGCAGATCGTCGAGCTGGACCGACGCGTCGGTGGTGAACGCCGGCGACGGCAAGCACGAGCACCCGACGCAGGCGCTGCTCGACGTATTCACGCTGACTCAGCGACTCGAGCAGCCTCGAGGGCCTCAACATCTGGATCGTCGGCGACGTCCTGCACTCGCGCGTCGCGCGCTCGGACATCCTCGCCTTCCAGCGGATGGGCGCCACGGTCACCGTCTGCGGCCCGCCGACGCTGATCCCGCGCCAGATCGAGGCACTCGGCTGCAGCTGCGAGACGACCCTCGCGAAGCTGCATGAGGCGGACGTCGTCTACGTCCTGCGCATGCAGCACGAGCGCATGCACGAGGCCTACGTGCCGACGCTGCGCGAGTACGCGCAGCGCTACCAGGTCAACCTGCCGCGGCTGCGCGCGGGCCAGCTGCTGATGCACCCCGGCCCGGTCAACCGCGGCGTCGAGCTGAGCGGGGAGGCGATCGACTCCGACGTCGCGCTGATCGGCGCCCAGGTGAAGTCCGGGCGTCGCGGTGCGGATGGCGGTCCTCTACGAGCTGCTGGTCGGCGCCCCGGTGCTGCAGGCGGTGGCCTAGTGGTCGCCACCGGGAGTACGCACGAGAAGCTGTTCCACGCGCCAGGCGCGACCGGCCGAGCTGCTGATCCGCCAGGCGCACGTGCTCGACCCGCGCACGGGCATCGACGAGCCGCACGACGTCCTGATCCGTGACGGCGGGATCGCCGAGCTGGGGGAGCCTGGAGCTTTGACGGGAGTCGCGCGCCCAGCACCGCCGCACCGTCAATAGAGGCAGCCGGCAAGCACCTCTTCCCGGCCTTCGTCGACCCGCACGTGCACCTGCGCACGCCCGGCCAGGAGTACAAGGAGAACATCGAGACGGGCACGATGGCAGCGGCCGTCGGCGGCTTCTGCCAGGTGATCGCGATGCCGAACACCGCTCCGACGATCGACCAGGTGAGTGTGCTGAAGGCCGCTGACCGCGACCGCCTCGCGAGCAGGCCGTGGTGCCCGACGGGGTTCCTCGCCTCGATCACGATCGGCCTGCAGGGCAGCGAGCTGACCGAGATGGCGGCGCTCAGCGACGCCGGCGCGCTCGGCTTCACCGATGACGGCAAGCCGGTCGTCTCGGCCGGGCTGCTGCGCAAGGCGCTCCAGTACCAGCGCCTGGCCGGCGGTGTGATCGCGCTGCACGAGGAGGACCCGGCGCTCTCGGGCGACGGCGTGATGCACGAGGGCGCGGTCTCGGCGCGGCTCGGAGTTGCCGGTATCCCGTCGATCAGCGAGTCGACCTACGTCGCGCGCGACGCCGCGATCGCTCGCTACGAGGACGCGCGCGTGCACTTCCAGCACCTCGAGTTGCGTCGAGTCGGTCGAAGCGCTGGCGGCCGCCCGCGCGGCGGGCGCGCGGGTCAGCGGCGAGGCGACGCCGCACCACCTGACGCTCACCGACGAGGCGGTGCTCGGGCTCGACAGCAACTTCAAGATGAACCCGCCGCTGCGCTCCGAGGCCGATCGGCAGGCGGTGATCGAGGGCCTGCGCTCCGGCGTGATCGAGTGCATCGCAACCGACCATGCGCCGCACGCGCGCCACGAGAAGGAGATGCCATTCGAGCAGGCGCCGATGGGCACGACCGGCCTGGAGACGTCGTTCATGGCGGTCTACACCGAGCTGGTCAGACCCGGGGTGCTACCGCTGTCGCTGGTGATCGAGCGGATGACCGCCGGTGGCGCGCTGTACGGGCTGCCGATCCCGCGGATCGCCGTCGGCGAGCCGGCCAACGTCGTCCTCGTCGATCTCGAGCGCGACTGGGTTGTGGGTGAGGGCGGCTACGCCAGCCGCTCACAGAACTGCTGCTTCCACGGACGCGTCCTCAGCGGAGTGGTCGAGCTGACGGTCGCCGCCGGCAGCGTCGTGTTCGCATCGCGCGGCGCCGGGATCACAACGCTGACGGAGGTCTCATGAGCCGCGACGCCTACGTGCTGCTGGAGGACGGGGCCCGCTTCGACGGGCTCGCCTGCGGCGCGGACACGCACGCGGTCGGGGAGATCGTGTTCACGACCTCCATGTCCGGCTACCAGGAGGCGATGACCGACCCTAGCTACGCCGGGCAGCTGATCGCCTTCACCTACCCGCAGATCGGCAACTACGGCGTCAACGAGTCGGCCATGGAGTCGGGCCGGATCCACGCCCGCGCCGCGATCATGCGCGCCGCGGTCGACTACGGCGACGCGCCCAAGGCGCCAGCAGGGCTGGCTGAGCTGGCTGACCGAGCACGGCGTGCCGGCGATCACCGACCTCGACACGCGCGCGCTGGTGCGTCACATCCGCGACGAGGGCGCGATGCGCGGCGGCGTCTTCCCGGGGTCGATCGTCGGAGGCCGAGGCGCGCGAGCTGATCGCGGCCGAGCCGGCGATGGACGGGACGCGACCTGGCTCGTGAGGTGAGTCCGCCGGCGCCCCGTCGCCGCTGGACGGAGCCCGGATCTGGAGCCGGCGCTGCAGAGACCGGATCCGGATCGCGATGATCGACACGGGCGTCAAGCGCTCGATCCTCGACCAGCTCACCCAGCGCGGGGTCGATCTGACCCTGTACCCCTGCACCTACGGTCCCGACGAGCTGCTCGCCGACGACCCCGACGCGGTGTTCCTGGCCAACGGCCCCGGTGACCCGGCCGCGCTCGACTACATCGTCGACACCGTCCGCGGAGTGGTCGGCAAGAAGCCGGTTTACGGCATCTGCCTCGGCCACCAGCTGCTCTGCCGGGCGGTCGGCCTCGAGACCTACAAGCTGCCGTTCGGCCACCACGGCGCCAACCATCCGGTCAAGGATCTGGCCACCGGCAGGACCGAGATCACGAGCCAGAACCACGGCTTCGCTGTGCTCGGCCCGGGCGGCTCGAAGCGATCGAGGGCGATGAGCCGGTGCGCTGGGAGACCGACTTCGGCGCTGCCGAGCTCAGCCACGTCAACCTCTATGACCGCACGGTCGAGGGGCTGACGCTGCTCGACGTCCAGGGCGGCACGATCCAGTACCACCCCGAGGCAGGCCCGGGTCCGAACGACTCGCTGTACCTGTTCGATCGCTTCATCAACGAGATCCGGAACGGCCGCTGATGCCCAGACGTGAAGACATCCACAAGATCCTGCTGATCGGCTCCGGGCCGATCGTGATCGGTCAGGCGGCCGAGTTCGACTACTCCGGTACGCAGGCCGCGCGCGTGCTGATGCAGGAGGGCTACGAGGTCGTGCTCGTCAACTCCAACCCGGCGACGATCATGACCGACCCCGATGTGGCGACGACCACCTACGTCGAGCCGCTGCTGCCCGGACCGCTGGAGCGGATCATCGAGCGCGAGCGGCCGGACGCGCTGCTCGCCACGCTCGGCGGCCAGACGGCGCTGAACCTCGCCAAGAGCCTGCACGAGAACGGCGTGCTCGAGCGCTACGGCGTCGAGCTGATCGGCGCCAAGATCGACGCGATCGAGCGTGGGGAGGACCGCGACCTGTTCCGCGAGACGATGCACGAGGCCGGGCCTGCGGGTGCCGCGCTCGGCGATCGCGCACACGCTCGAGGAGGCGCGCGCCGCCGTCGAGGAGATCGGGCTGCCGGTGATCATCCGTCCGGCGTTCACGCTCGGCGGCGCCGGCGGCGGCGTGCTGCGCGACATGGCTCGAGCTCGAGCGCCGTGATCGGCCGTGGCCTCGACGCCTCGCCGATCAGCCAGATCCTGATCGACGAGTCGGTGCTCGGCTGGGGCGAGTTCGAGCTCGAGGTGATGCGCGACCGGACCGACAACGTCGTGATCGTCTGCTCGATCGAGAACCTCGACCCGATGGGCGTGCACACCGGCGACAGCGTCTGCGTGGCGCCGCAGCAGACGTTGCAGCGACCGCCTCTACCAGCAGCTGCGCGACCAGGCGATCAAGGTGATCCGCGCGATCGGCGTCGAGACCGGCGGCTCGAACGTGCAGTTCGCCGTCAACCCCGCGACCGAGGAGATCATCGTCATCGAGATGAACCCGCGCGTGTCGCGCTCGAGCGCGCTGGCGTCGAAGGCGACCGGCTTCCCGATCGCCAAGATCGCGGCGCGGCTGGCCGTCGGTTACACGCTGCAGGAGATCACCAACGACATCACGCGCGCCACGCCCGCGAGCTTCGAGCCGGCGATCGACTACTGCGTGGTCAAGTGGCCGCGCTTCGCGTTCGAGAAGTTCCCGGGCGCCGAGCACGGAGCTGACCACCCACATGAAGTCGGTCGGCGAGGCGATGGCGATCGGCCGCACCTTCAGGCAGGCGTTCGCCAAGGCGCTGCGCTCGCGCGAGCTCGACTCGCAGCCGCAGTTCCCCGGCCGACGATGCGGAGCTGCTCGCGCGCGCCGCGCAGCCCGGGCGCCGAGCGCTTCGACCACGTGCTCGAGGCGCTGCGCCGCGGGCACAGCGATCGAGGAGCTGAACGAGCTGACGAGCATCGACCCCTGGTTCCTGCGCGAGCTGCAGGCGGTCGCGACCGACCCGGACGGCGTCGTTCACCGGCGAGCGCACCTTCAAGTCGGTCGACACCTGCGCCGCCGAGTTCGCCGCCGCGACGCCTACTTCTACTCGGCCTGGGAGCGGCCGCGCCCGGTCGGGCGGCGGACGGGACCAGCCGCGTTGCCCGCCCACGAGGTCGAGCGCGGCTCGACGCCGAGCGTCGTGATCCTCGGCTCGGGCCCCAACCGCATCGGTCAGGGGATCGAGTTCGACTACTGCTGCGTGCACGCCGCCCAGACGGTGCGCGAGTCGGGACGCGACGCGGTGATGATCAACTGCAACCCCGAGACCGTCTCGACCGACTACGACACCTCCGATCGCCTCTACTTCGAGCCGCTGACGCTCGAGGACGTGCTCGGCGTCTGTGAGGTCGAGCAGCCCGAGGGCGTGATCGTGCAGTTCGGTGGCCAGACGCCGCTCAAGCTCGCCGCCGGCCTGCGCGACGCCGGGATCCCGATCCTCGGCACGACGACCGACGCGATCGACCTGGCGGAGGATCGCGCGCGCTTCGGCCCGCTGCTCGACGAGCTCGGCTACAAGGCGCCGCCGTACGCGTCGGCGAGCACGCCCGAGGAGGCGCTCGAGCGCGCGCCCGAGGTCGGGTTCCCGCTGCTCGTGCGCCCGAGCTACGTGCTCGGTGGCCGCGCGATGGAGATCGTCTACAGCGTCGAGGGTCTGCGAGAACTACCTGGAGCGCGTCGGCGTGATCGGCGGGACGGCCGGCGCGAACCGGCAAGAGCCCGACGATCTACCTCGACCGCTTCCTCGAGGACTCGGTCGAGGTCGACGTCGACGCGCTCTGCGACGGCGAGGACGTCTGGATCGCCGGGATCATGCAGCACGTCGAGGAGGCCGGGATCCACTCCGGCGACTCGGCCTGCGTGCTGCCGCCGCACTCGCTCGGTGAGCGAGATGCTCGATGAGATCCGCGCGCAGGCGACTGGGATCGCCAAGGCGCTCGGCGTCGTCGGGCTGCTGAACGTGCAGTTCGCGATCCACGCCGAGCGAGGGGCTGCACGTGATCGAGGCGAACCCGCGGGCCTCGCGCACGGTGCCGTTCGTCTCCAAGGCGATCGGCCTGCCGGTCGCCAAGCTCGCCTGCCGGATCATGCTCGGCGAGAAGATCGCCGACCTGGGTCTGCCGGACGAGGTCGCCACCGGCCACGTGTGCGTCAAGGAGGCGGTGCTGCCGTTCGATCGCTTCGCCGGCACCGACGTGCTGCTCGGGCCCGGAGATGCGCTCGACCGGCGAGGTGATGGGGATCGCGCGCGACTTCCCGACCGCCTTCGCCAAGGCGCAGGCGGCGGCCGGCGCGAGGCTGCCCGCGCAGCGGGACGGTCGTTCCTCTCGGTCGCCGACCGCGACAAGTCGGCGGCCACCGGGATCGCGATCCAGCTCCACGACATGGGCTTCAAGCTGCTGGCCACGCGCGGCACCGCCAAGGCGCTGGCGCGCATGGGGATCCCGGCGCAGACGATCAACAAGCTGAGCGAGGGCTCGCCGCACGTGGTCGAGGCGATCGGGCGGGGCGAGGTGGACCTCGTGATCAACACGCCGGTCGGCACCGGCGCACGCTCGGACGGCTACGAGATCCGCGCGGCCGCGGTCGCGCACCGGATCCCCTGCATCACGACGATGTCGGGCGGGATCGCCGCGGTGCGGGCGATCGCCGCCGCGGCGCACGGCGAGCCGGAGGTCGTCTCGCTGCAGGAGCTCTACGCCGAGTCGGCGCCGGTTTCCTGAGCTTGCGCGCTGCCGAAACGGGCGGGTGCGACGGGTTCGAGTCCGAGGCGCTCAGCAGCAGTGGCGTTGTGCACACGTTTGCCGACGCTGCAGGCGACCGCTTGCATGCAATGCATGCACCCTAGCAGGAGCAGGTTGTGGTATGGGATTCACGGTCAATCGACTTCGTCCATTTGGCCAATAAAACTGCCTGCAAACCTGACTGATTGCCGCAACCTTCCTCGACAATGCTCAAGCTTAGGTTGAGGTCGAGCCGAAATTGGCGGATAAGGGTGTGATCTGCGTGCTTCCAAGATGTATAGTCGCCCGCCATGCCGCCGGTCAGTGATTCCCCTACGAAAGCCATCGCCGCGCCTGAGCGTTCGCTCGTGCAGCGCATGGAAGCGCTTCAGCGCGCCAACGACATTCGCAGCCGTCGCGCTCAGCTCAAGCGCGACCTCAAGGCGGGCCGTCAGGCCATCCACGAGCTGCTTCTGGACCCGCCCGAGTACCTGGAGACCGCAAAGGTCTTCGACCTGATGCTCGCCGTGCCGAAGTACGGCCGCGTCAAGGTCAACAAGATCCTGTCCACGTGCCGGATCTCGCCTTCGAAGACGATCGGCGGGCTGTCCCAGCGGCAGCGCACCGAGCTCGTCGAGCTGATGCGCCGCCGCTAGGCGGCGCGCCAATCGCTGACCTGAGCCTCGCGTCCGCGTGGCCAAGGTGTTCGTGATCACGGGTCCCTCCGGCGTCGGGAAGGGGACCCTGATCCGCGCCCTGTTCGACCGCGTCCCCGAGCTCGGACTGTCGGTGTCCGCGACGACCCGCGCGCCGCGCCCCGGCGAGCAGGACGGCGTCGCCTACCACTTCCTCGACCGCGACGAGTTCGACCGTCGCGTCGCCGCCGGCGACTTCGTCGAGTGGGCGGAGTACTCGGGCAACCGCTACGGGACGCTTCGCTCGGAACTCGAACGGCAGCTCGAGGACGGCGTGCCGGTCGTGCTCGAGATCGAGGTCCAGGGCGCCCGTCAGGTGCGCGAGAAGATGCCCGAGGCAGTGCAGGTGTTCATCGCGCCGCCATCGCGGCGAGACGCTGCGCACGCGCCTGGTCGGGCGCGGCACCGACACCGCGCGAGCAGGTCCAGCGCCGCCTCGAGACCGCCGACGCCGAGCTCGCCGCCCAGCCGGAGTTCCAGCACGTCGTCGTCAACGACCGCCTGGAGGACGCGGTGGACGCGCTCGTGGAGATCGTGCGAGGCGAGTTGACCGCGAGCTAACGACCTGCCCGGGAGCCGCGGTTGGCGTCCTGCGAAGCCTGCCACTGGCGCGCTGCCGAGGCCGCCGCGGCGGCCGCGTGCAGGAGTAAGCCTGGAGTGCGGGTACTCTTTGAGGTAACCAGCTAACGCAGAAGGAAAGAACCAGCCTTGATCTCTCCCCGCATCGACAAGCTTCTCGAGCACGTCGACTCCGACTACGCAAGCGTGGTCGTGGCCGCGCGCCGTGCGCGCCAGATCAACTCCTACTACCACAACCTCGGCGAGGGCACGTTCGACGAGTTTCCGCCGCCGATGGTCGAGACCCGCTCGAAGAACTACCTGACGATCGCGCTCGAAGAGGTCGCTCAGGGCAAGCTGAAGTACCACTACCGCTAGGCAGCAGCCCGCCGCCGCGAGCGCTGAAGCGGAGATCGAGGTTGAGACTTCTGATCGGCGTCAGCGGCGGGATCGCGGCCTACAAGGCGCTCGAGACGGCGCGGCTCGCGGTCAAGGCCGGTCACGCCGTCAGAGTCATCCAGACGCCGACCAGCGAGCGCTTCGTCGGCGCGCGCGTCGTTCGCCGGGATCACCGGCGCGCCGGTGCTGACCTCGGAGTTCGAGGCCGACCCGGCGCGCGGCGCCTATCCCGGCGAGCCGGTTCCCGAACGGGCACCGATCAGCCACCTGGCGCTGGTCGAGCGCGCCGACGTCTACCTGATCGCCCCGGCCAGCGCCAACACGCTCGCCAAGCTTGCCGCCGGCGCCGCCGACAACCTCGTGACCACCGCGGCGCTGGCCGCCGCCTGCCCGGTCGTCGTGGCGCCGGCGATGAACAACCGGATGTACCTGAACCCGGCGACGCAGGCCAACCTCCGCACGCTGGAGGAGCGCGGCGTCACGGTCGTCCCGCCGGGCGACGGGCGAGCTTGCCTCGCACGGCGAGCGGGGCGTGGGCCGGCTGCCCGAGCCCGCCGAGCTGCTTGCCGCGTGCGAGGCCATCGTGGCGTCTCGTGTTCCGGTCGGCGACGCAGCGCTCGTCACGCCAACCGCGGCGATTGGGTTGGCGTGAGGGTGCTCGTCACGGCCGGTGGAACGCGGGAGCCGATCGACAGCGTGCGCTACATCGGCAACCGCTCGTCCGGCCGCATGGGCCTGGCCCTGGCGGAAGCCGCGCTGACGCGTGGCGCCGAGGTGACGCTGGTCGCCGCCAACGTCAGCTCTGCCGATGCCGGATGGAGTGCGCGTGGTGCGGGTCGAAACCGCCGCGGAGCTGGCTGCGGCATGCGCCGAGGAGTTCCCCGCAAGCGACGTGCTGCTGATGGCGGCGGCGGTCGCGGACTTCCGCCCGGCGGCGCCCGTCGAGCACAAGCTCAAGAAGACCGGACCCGAGGCACGCCGAAGCAGATCGAGCTGGAGCCGACCGAGGACGTGCTCAGCAAGCTTGCGGCGCAGCGGCGCGCCGACCAGATCGTGGTCGGCTTCGCCGCCGAGCACGGGCAGGAGGCCGCGGCGTACGGTCGCGAGAAGCTCGAGCGCAAGCGCCTCGATGCGATCGTGATCAACGACATCTCGCGCGCCGACATCGGCTTCGACTCGGACAGACAACGAGGTGGTGATCCTGACCCGCGACGGCGGCGAGCAGCACGTCCCGCGCGCGGCCAAGGGCGAGGTCGCCGACGCCGTCCTCGACCAGGTTCAGCGCCTGCGCGAAGCTGCCGCAGGCGCCGTCCGGCGCCGCCCTAAACTAGAGTAAAGCCATGGACGACGTCTACGAGCTCTTCAGTCGTGGCTCGGCGCTCCTGGCGGACGGCCACTTCCACCAGGCGGCGGTTCCGCTGCGTCGCGCCAGCCGGCTCTCGCCGGATAGCACCTCGATCCGCGAGGCGCTGGGGCGGGCGCTGTTCCAGACCCAGCATTACGACGAGGCCGCCGAGGAGTTCCGGGCAGTCGTCGAGCGGGCGCCGACGAACGACTATGCGCTGTTCTGCCTGGGCAGGAGCCTGCAGATGCTGGGCCGGCACGCGGAGGCGCAGCAGCCGCTGGCGCTGGCCGCATGCATGCAGCCCGAACGCAGCGATTACCGCGCCTACCGCGACCGCGCGCGCGACGCGGCCGAGCGGGCCGCGTCACTGCAGAACGACGCCGACTGAGCACGGATCTCGGTCGGCTTCAGCGGTCAGGTGGGGCTGACGCGGGCGCTTTCCGGTGCTACGCTAGACGCACAGCTTCTGTAAGGCCGGAGCGAACCCGGTGGATGTACAGGAAGTGGGCGCTCGCCCGCTTTTTTTATGACCTTTATGACCTTGCACGGAGAAGAGGACGAGTTGACCGCACTGACATCAGATATCGAAGCCCGGCTTGCCGCCGGCGCCCCCGATGTCGAGGTGCTGCTCGTCGAGGTCTCCGGCGAGACGCTGCGGTTGTTCATCGATCACCCGGACGGGGTGACCTTCGACCACTGCGAGCAGGTCACGCACCTGCTGGGCGAGTATCGCGAGCAGTATGCGATCGAGGTGTCCTCGCCCGGAGCCGACCGCCCACTGACCAAGCCGCAGCACTTCCGTCGCTTCCTCGGGCAGCAGGCGCGGCTGCGTCTGCGCGAGGCACGCGACGGACACAAGAGCCTTACGGGCGAGCTCGTCGGCGCCTCCGAGCAGGAGGTGACGATCGCCGCCGGCGATGGGGTCGTGTCGATCCCCTACGAGCAGATCGCCCGCTCCAACCTCGTACCTGGTGACTGAGAGGACCAATGTCAAAAGAGATCCTTGATGCCGTCCGCGGTCTGGCCGCCGAGAAGAACATCTCCGCTGAGAAGCTGATGGAGGCGCTGGAAGACGCGCTGCTGTCGGCGTATAAGAAGACGCCGGGTTCGGCGCCGTACGCACGCGTGGAGATGGATCGGGACACCGGTGACTTCACGGTGTGGGAGCTGAAGATCCCGGCCGAGCTCGAGGAGCAGCTGCTGATCGAGGCGACCACCGACCAGGAGCCGACGCGTCGATCCTGAGACCGGTGAGATGCGCGAGCCGCCGGCGCCGGAGATCGACCTGGAGAAGCTCAAGGAGTACGAGGACCAGATCGAGACCGAGGACGTCACGCCCGACGGACTTCGGCCGGATCGCCGCGCAGACCGCCAAGCAGGTGATTCTGCAGCGCATCCGCGAGGCCGAGCGGGACATGATGTTCGAGGAGTACCGCGACCGCGTCGGCGAGCTGATCACCGGCATCGTGCAGCAGTCCGACTCCCGGTACACGCTCGTGCAGCTGCGCGAGCGCGTCGAGGCGCTGCTGCCCAAGTCCGAGCAGGTCGAGGGCGAGCGCTACGACCACTCGCAGCGGATCAAGGCCGTGATCAAGGACGTCTCGAACTCGACCAAGGGTCCGTCGATCATCGTCTCGCGCCGCGACCCGGAGCTGATCAAGTCGCTGTTCGAGCTCGAGGTCCCCGAGATCGCCGATGGCCTGGTGGAGATCACCGGCGTCGCGCGCGAGCCGGGGTACCGCTCGAAGATCGCCGTGGTCTCGCACGTCGACGGTGTCGACCCGGTCGGCGCCTGCGTGGGCCCGCGTGGCTCGCGTGTGCGCATGGTCGTCTCCGAGCTGCGCGGCGAGAAGATCGACATCATCCCCTACAACGACGAGCCCGCCCGCTTCGTCGCCAAGGCGCTCTCACCCGCACGCGTGCGCGAGGTGCTGGTCGACGACGAGGCCAAGCAGGCCACCGTGATCGTCCCCGACGACCAGCTGTCGCTGGCGATCGGCCGCGAGGGCCAGAACGCTCGCCTGGCGGCGCGTCTGACCGGCTGGCGGATCGACATCCGCTCCGAGACCGAGTTTGCGGCCGAAGAGGTCGAAACCGGGTATGAGGAGGAGGAGACCAGCGGGCGCTGCCACGCGATCCTCACCAACGGACGGCGCTGCCCGAATGCGGCGCTGCCCGGGTCCCGCTACTGCGGTATCGAGGCGCATCAGGCGCTCGAGGGCACAGGGTCGGACCAGGTCCCGTCGGACGCAGAGACCGGCGCCTAGCTCCCGAGCCGGCACCGCGCTGCGCCAGCCGAAAAACCACACTTCTACACTGGGAAACACATGAGCAAGTCCACCGAAGAAGCTCCGAAGCAGCGCAGCGCGCCCAAGCAGGCCGCGGGCGCGGCCAAGGCGCGCCCGGCGGCGGACAAGGCACCTGCCGCGAAGGGCGCCGCCGGCTCGGCACCGGCCAAGCCGGCCACCACGCGCGCTGCCGGCACCAAGCCGGCCGCGGCGCCGACCGAAGCGACCAAGCCCGCAAAGACGAGCGCTGAAGGCAGCCAAGCCGGCAGCTTCGCGCGCCGCCGCGGACAAGCCGCCGACGGGCCGGACGCAGACAGCCAAGTCAGCGCCGAGCAAGCCGCAGCCCGCCAAGGCAGACCACCAAGCCGGCCGCCGACGCAGCCGCGCCGCCCAAGCCAGTCCGGCGGTGCGCGCAGGCCGCAGGCAGCAGAGCGCGCAGCCCGCTGCAACAGCCGCAGCGCGGCAGCCCAGCCGCCGCAGCAAGAGCGCGCAGCCCAGCCGCCGCGCCGCGCCGGCCGAGGCGCCCGCGGGCGCGACGCTCTGAAAGCCGTACGGCCACCGATGCCGAGCACGCCCACAAGCGCCCGACGCGCGACTCGCTGCAGGGCGAGCGCACTCCCGGCAACGCCGGCGGCCGCCGCCGCGTCGTGATCGACGCCCAGGCCTCGCGCCGCGCACCTGCCGCTCCCGGCTCTCCGGGCGGCGGTCCCGCTCAGCCGCCCCGCCGCCAGCGACGCGGACGTCGTCGTCGCGGTGTCTACGACGAGGAGGCCGAGTCGCGTCCGGCGCAGACCGCTGTGTCGGCCCCCGACGTGATCCGGATCAACTCCGGGTCGACCGTCAAGGACGTCGCCGAGTACTTCGACGTACGCGTTCCGGACATCGTCAAGAAGCTGATGGAGCTGGGTGAGATGAAGACCCAGACCCAGACGCTGTCCGACGACACGATCGAGCTGCTCGGAGTCGAGCTCGGCAAGGAGGTCGAGATCGTCCACGCCGAGGACGAGACCGCTGCCGAGGTGGTGTTCGACGACTCTGATGAGGATCTGGTCGAGCGCGCTCCGGTCGTGACGATCATGGGCCACGTCGACCACGGCAAGACCTCGCTGCTCGACGCGATCCGCGAGACCGAGGTCGCGGCCGGTGAGGCCGGGGGCATCACCCAGCACATCGGTGCCTACCAGGTCCACCACGACGACAGGACGGTCACCTTCCTCGACACGCCGGGCCACGAGGCGTTCACCGCCATGCGCGCCCGCGGCGCCAAGGTCACGGACCTTGCCGTGATCGTGGTCGCCGCCGACGACGGCGTCAAGCCGCAGACCCAGGAGGCGATCGACCACGCCAAGGCCGCTGAGGTCCCGATGATCGTCGCGGTCAACAAGATCGACAAGGAAGGCGCCGATCCGGTGCGCGTGCGCACCGAGATGACGCAGCTCGGGTTGCAGCCGGTCGAGTGGGGTGGAGACACGGACTTCGTCGACGTCTCGGCCAAGACCAGGGCCGGGCTCGACGACCTGCTCGACACGATCGTCGCGCAGGCGGAGATCATGGAGTTGCGCGCCAACCCCGACGCCGCCGCATCGGGCACCGTGATCGAGTCCAAGCTCGATCCGGGCCGCGGGCCCGTCGTCACGATCCTCGTGATGCGCGGCACGCTCGAGGTCGGCGACGCGCTCGTCGCCGGCGCCCACTGGGGCCGCGTACGGGCGATGCACGACTTCACCGGCGCCCGCGTCACGCAGGCGCTCCCGGGCGAGCCGGTCGAGGTTCTCGGCTTCGACGGGGTTCCCGAGGCCGGCGAGCGCTTCCGCGTCGTCGAGCACGAGCGCCGCGCGCGACAGCTCGCCGGAGAGCGTGCCAACCGCCTGAAGACCGAGTCACTGGCGCGCCAGCGCAGCAAGCGCATCTCGCTGGAGGACATCTTCGGCAGCGGTCTGCAGGAGCTCAACCTGGTGATCAAGTCGGACGTCGCCGGCACGCTCGAGGCGATGCAGGACGAGATCTCCAAGCTGCCGCAGGACGAGGTGTCGGTGAACGTGATTCGCGGCGCCGTCGGTGGCGTGACCGAATCCGACGTGATGTTCGCGGCCGCCTCCGACGCGGTGATCCTCGCCTTCAACGTGCGGCCGGTGGGCGACGCCCGCTCGGTCGCCGAGCGCGAGGGCGTCGAGATCCGCCACTACTCGGTGATCTACCGCGCGATCGAGGAGCTGCGCTCCGCGATGCAGGGCATGCTCGCCCCGGAGGAGGTCGAGGAGGCAGTCGGCAGCGCCGAGGTGCGCCAGATCTTCAAGGCCTCGCGTGTCGGCACGATCGCCGGCTCGCATGTCACCGACGGCAAGCTCACGCGCGGCGACAAGGTGCGGCTGGTGCGCGACGGCACGGTCATCTATGACGGTGAGATCGCATCGCTGCGCCGCTTCAACGACGACGTGCGCGAGGTCGCGACCGGCTATGACTGCGGCATCGTGCTGCACAACTACGCGGACGTGAAGGAGGGCGACGTCATGGAGGCCTACACGACGCGTCAGGTCGAGCGCGAGCTCGCCTGACGACCACGCTCCGGGCGAGCGGGGATAGGATGGCTGGTGCACGGATGCGGCGCGTGGACGAGGCGATGCGCGCGGTGCTCAGTGAGGCCATCTCGAAGGACCTGCAGGACCCCCGCGTGGGATTCATAACGGTGACCGGAGTCAAGACCAGCCCTGACCTGCGCCATGCGCGCGTTTACGTGAGCGTGCTCGGCGATGACGACGCGCGGGCGGCGAGCCTCGAGGGACTGCAGGCGGCCCGCGGCTTTCTCCAGGCTCGCGTCGCCCAGTCGCTGCGGCTCAAGCACACGCCGACGCTGACCTTCGACTACGACGAATCGGTCGACCGCGGGATGCGGATCTCCGAACTGCTCGAGGAGGTCGTTCCGGTGGACGAGCGAGACGATGACTAGCGTCGACGAGCCGACCGTCGTCCAGATCGGCCGCGCGGCGGTGCTCGACGAGCTGCGCGCCGCCACGAAGACGGTCGTCGTCACCCACGAGCATCCTGACGGAGACGCGCTGGGCTCGCTGATCGCGATGCAGCAGGTGCTCACCGCGCTCGGCCATGACAGCTGCATGTTCATCGCCGAGAGCGATCTGCCGCTCCCGTACGAGTACCGCTTCCTACCGCTGGACAGCGTGATCTCAGACGCGCCGTCCGACCTGGACAAGCGCACGATCATCTTCCTGGACTGCGGGAACATCGAGCGCAACCCTGCGGCCGAGCGGCTGCGCCCGGCCGATGGCTGGGGGCACATCCTCAACATCGACCATCACCACGACAACACCCGCTTCGGGACGGTGAACTACGTCGATCCCGAGGCCTCGTGCACAGCGGAGATGGTCTGGGATCTGGCGCACGCACTCGAGGTCGAACTGACGCCGTCGCTCGCGAGCGCGCTGTACGTCGGTCTGATCACCGATACCGGCTGCTTCATGTACGAGAACACCGGCCCCCGCGCCCACCTGATGGCCGCCGAGCTGATCGAGGCCGGAGTCGACGTCCACGCCATCTACCAGCAGGTCTACGAGGGCGTGCCGTTCGGCAAGCTTGCGCTGCTGGCACGGGGCCTGGCAAACGCCGAGCGCTACGACGACGGGCGCCTGACCGCCTCGCAGCTGAGCGCCGAGGACTTCGCCGCGGCCGGCGCCGAGGAGACCTACTCGGAAGGCGTGATCGACCATCTGCGAGCCGTGCGCGGAACCGCGATGGCGGCACTCGCGCGGGATCGGCTGCCCGCCGCCGGCGAGGCGGCGATGCCACGGACGCCCAGCGCGTGCGCAAGGTTTCGCTGCGCGCGAGCGACATGCGGGTCGACGTTTCCGCGATCGCGCGTGCGCAGGGCGGCGGCGGCCACCGGGCCGCCGCCGGTTTCAGCACCTCGATGCCCTGGAACGAGCTCGTCGCGTTTCTGCGCGAGCAGCTCACCGAGCAGCTTGAGAACCTTCCGCCGAACGCGTGAGCGCGCCGGTCACCGCATCGACGGGCTGCTGTTGTGCGACAAGCCGGCAGGCATCACGTCGCACGACGTCGTCGCCCAAGCGCGCCGCCGGCTCGGCCGCGGCGTCAAGGTCGGCCACGCCGGCACGCTCGATCCGTTCGCGACCGGTCTGCTGATCCTGCTGGTCGGCCGCGCGACACGCGTTCAGCGGTTCGTGATGGCGCTGCCCAAGCGCTACGTGGTGACGGCGCGCTTCGGCGCGGTCTCGACCACCGGCGATCCCGAGGGTGAGATCTCCGTCACCGAGCGGGTGCCGGAGGGCGAGCTCGACCTGCCGACCGGAGTGATCCGCCAGCGCCCGCCAGCCTATTCGGCCGTGAAGATCAACGGCCGCCGCGCGTACAAGCTGGCTCGGGCCGGCGAGAGCTTCGAAATGCCGGAGCGCGAGGTGACCGTGTACCGCTTCGAGGAGACGCGCCGCGACGGGCGCCGAGCGTGACTTCGTGATCGAGTGCTCCTCGGGAACCTACGTGCGTTCACTGATCGCCGACCTGGGCGACGCCTACTGCACGGCCCTGCGGCGCACGCGGATCGGCGACTTTGACATCGAGGATGCGGATCCGGAGCGACTGCTCCCGCTCGAGCAGTCGCTCCGCCACATCCCGGGCGCGGCCGTGCAATCAACCATCTAGCCTTCCTGGCCCCGATGCGCGTCACACCTCTCAGCGAAGTCGAGCCGCGGCCCCGTCGCGTTGCGGTGGGCGAGTTCGACGGAGTCCACCTCGGCCACCGCGAGGTGATTGCCGGCAACGACACGGTGCTGACCTTCGAGCCCCATCCGGCCGCCGTCGTGAAGCCCGGACAGCGCACCGAAGCTGCTGACAAGCCTCGAGTCAAGATTGAACTTGATCGCGGAGCTGGGCGTTGAGGAACTGGTGGTCGTCCCGTTCGACGAAAGCCTTCGCGCATCGCGGAGGCCTCGGAGTTCATCGACGCGGTGTCTGGTGGGTGCGCTGCGCGCGACGCACGTGTCCGTCGGGGAGAACTTCCGCTTCGGACACGGCGACCCGGGTGACGCTGCGCTGCTGGTCGCCGACGACCGCTTCGAGACGCGCGTGGTGCCGATGGTTCGAGGTCGACGGCGCCACAGTGTCATCGACGCGGATCAGGACGCTGATCGCTCGACGGCGACGTGGAAGAGGCCGGTCGCCTGCTCGGCGCTCCATTCCGGATGCGCGGTGAGGTGATCCCCGGTGACCAGCGCGGTCGTGAGCTGGGGTTTCCGACAGCGAACATGGCTCCCGACCCCAGCCTGACCAGCCCGGCCCATGGCGTGTACGCCTGCCGCGTGGGCGAGCGGCTCGCCGCGGTGAACTTCGGAGTACGGCCCATGTTCGGGGCCGATCTGCGACCTCTGCTCGAAGCCTTCATCCTCGATTTCGAGGGCGACCTCTACGGGCAGCAGCTCACCGTGGAGTTCTTCGCACACCTGCGCAACGAGGCACGATTCGAGAGCGTCGACGACCTGGTCGCGCAGATCCACCGCGATGTGGATCGCACGCGCGAACTGCTAGCCTCGGGGGTCGAATGAGTCTTACACAGGAAAAGAAAGCCGAGCTCATCGAGAAGTTCGGCGAGACCCAGCAGGACACCGGCAAGCCCGAGGTTCAGATCGCGCTGCTCACGGAGCGCATCAACCAGCTCACCGATCATCTGCGTACGCACAAGAAGGACCACCACTCGCGCCGCGGGCTGCTGATGCTCGTCGGCCAACGTCGCCGCTTCCTCAGGTATCTGGAGCGCTCTGACCTCGAGCGGTACCGCTCGCTGGTCAAGGAGCTCGGCCTGCGCAAGTGAGTCCGCTGCCGGCCGGCTCGCCCGTCCCGTCGTTCAGCCTCGCGCGGGCTGGGGATGAGACGTTTACCGAAGCCGACCTGGCAGGCAGGACGACCGTCCTGGTGTTCTATCCGTTTGCGTTCAGCCCGGTCTGCACAGACCAGCTGAACCTCTACGACGAGCTGCGCGACGAGTTCGCTTCGCTGGGAGCGACGCTGTATGGCGTCTCCTGCGACGCCGTCTGGTCGCAGGCCGCCTTCCGGGAAAGCCTCGGCGTGAAGATGGAGCAACTCTCCGACTTCGAGCCCAAGGGCTCCACCTGCAGGGCCTTCGACGTCTACCACCCGGGCGGCTTTCCGCAGCGAGCGCTGGTGATCGTCGGTCCCGATGCGAGGGTCAAGTGGAGCTACCAGGCCGACTCGCCGGGAGATCTGCCCGGCGCCAATCTGATTTTCGACGGCCTCCAGGCCACCTGACCGGCGCCCGTGTCGCCGAAGCAGCGGCGAGGCGAGAATGCCCGCCGGCGATGAGCGATCTACGTTCAGCTCCGGTTCCTGAGCTTTCAGCCGAGGACCACGTGCGCGGTCCCGCCGATGCGCCGCTGCTGATCGAATACGCCGACCTCGAATGCGCTTACTGCGCAGCGTTGCACGTGCGTCTGGACGTGCTGCGCGAGCTGACCCCGCTGCGGCTCGTCTACCGGCACTTCCCGGTCCGTTCGGCGCATCCCCGCGCATGGGCGGCCGCCTGCGCCACCGAGGCCGCCGCGCTGCAGGGCCGCTTCTGGGAGATGCACGACGCGATCCTCGCCGATCAGGGGCACATGGAGGACCCGCATCTGTGGGCCCTTGCGGCGGCCCTCGGACTCGACGTCGAGCGCTTCGACATCGACCGGCGCGGCGACGCGGTGGCGGCGCGGGTGCGCTCCGATTTCGTTGGAGGGGTGCGCGCCGGCGTGGTCACGACGCCGACCGTCTTCATGGATCAACTTGCGTACGTCGGCGACAGCCTGCGTTCAATGGTTGCCGCCCTGATGCCGATATAAGAAACCACTTATTCGGGGATCCCGACAACGAGGAGCGGGCTGTGGTGGTAGTGGATGCTGAAGCGGTGCTGGTCGACGAGCAGGGCGTATGGCCACTTGCCAGCCTCGCCGCCCGTGACGACGAGCTCGGGATGCTGAGTGGCGACTTCGCCAGTGCCATCGATGACCTCGCGCTTGTGGTATCCGAGTTCTCCGCCGGGGCGGCACGCAGTTCGGTCTCGATCAAAGTCGTCAGCGACAAGGTTGAGCGCCTGAGCGCGCAGATCAAGGAGGTCGCCGAGCGGGTCGACTCGCTCGGCCACTCCTCGCGACAGATGGCCGAAACGGCCGCGCAGGCCGCTGAGGTCGTAACCGAACTGAACAGCGAGAGCGATCGCGGGACGCAGATGCTGGGGCGCCTGATCGACTCGATCGCTCAGATCAATGAGGACTCCGGCCAGGTACATGAGCTCGTGGCGAGCCTCGCGGCCAACGAGATCTCGAGTATCGCGTCCTTCTCGGCGATCATCGAGGGGATCGCGAACCAGACCAAGCTATTGGCGCTGAACGCAGCGATCGAGGCGGCGCGCGCGGGCGAACACGGCCGCGGGTTCGCGGTCGTGGCTGAGGAGGTAAAGCGCCTGGCCACAGAGACGGCTGAGCAGACCACGCAGATTCGGGACACCGTGCAGCGCACTCGTGACCAGATGCAGCTGATCGAGGCGGCCTCCGGTAGCAACCACGAGTTGGCTGAACGTGGCGCGAGCGAGGCTGACGAGGGGCGTGAGGTGCTCGCGAGGATCGCAGAGCTGGTGCATCGACTCGACGGCCGCGATGACGGAGATCGCGGCGCTTGCCGGGGAGCAGATGGCGGACATCAGCGTGGTCGAGACCCACGTCCATGAGATCGCGGAGGCGAGTGCGGGCATCGACGAGCAGGCCCGAGCCGAGACAGTGCGCCAGCAGGAGCTCGCGCGCGGAACCGAGCGCGCCTCGGGCGTGATCGCTCGCTATGACACCGGCAGCAGGATCTCAAGGCTGCGCGGGCTGGCCCAGACTCTCTCCGGACAGCTTCAGGGCATCCTCGAGGACGCCATCGACCAGCGCCTGGTGAGTCTGGACAACGTGCTGCGGCTGGCGTACCAGGAAGCCAACGGGTTGGAGTCGATCCGGCGCTTCGCGCGCCTGTTCGACGTGAGCCGCGCCGACCCGGCGGGCTTCACCCCGCCGAAGTACCACACGACCTACGACGCGCTGGTCGACAAGCCGATGATGGAGTTCATGGACGCCGTCCTGGCTCAAGAACCCGCACTTGTCTTCGCGTTGCCGCTGGACCTCAACGCCTACGCGTGCGCGCACAACACGATCGTGTCTCAGCCGATCACGGGCGATCCGGCGATCGACCTGGCCAAGAACCGCACCAAGCGCCACTTCCTCGACTCGGCGCCGCTCACGCGGGCCGCGCGTATGGGTCTGGGCCTGCGCGAGCTGGAGCTGCGGAAATTCACGCGGCCTGAGCTCCAGGCGATGGGTGGCAGGCTCGTGCGCGACGCTAAGACGGCGCAGAGTGTCCTGATCCAGAGCTACCTGCGAGACACGGGCGCGGTCCTGACGACGTTGAGCGTTCCGCTCTATGTCAAGGACCAGCTGTACGGGGCCGTCAGCCTCGGCTGGGACCCCGAGAAGCTGTAGCGGTCTGAGGCGACACTAGACCGGTAGCGGCGCCGGTACGCCGCGTAGCGGCCGCGCGTACTCAGGCGTCGTGAGCGCGGCACGGACGAGGTCCAGATGCCGCACGATCGTCTCCGGTGAGAGTGGGTGCTCCAAGGGCGTGAACATGCACAGACCCTTGACGAGCATCAACATGTCGGCCGCGGTTGCCTCCGGGCGAATCGCGCCGGCGAGTTTCCCGCGCGCGAGCAGCGCCCCGAACAACTCCATCAGCGCGACGTGCGCGCGCTCGAGCTCAGGCGTGGCAAACAACTCGTCGGTGGCCGCCTGAAGCAGCGCGCGGTTCTCCTCCTGACGTGCCACCAGGCCGGCCAGGAAGGTGAACGTGACCTCGGCGTCATCGGGATCCCGCTCGAGCAGGTCGCGGCCGAAGGCCAGCACCTCGCCCAGGCGCTCAGAGAGCACGGCCGCGATCAACTCGTTCTTGTTCTTGAAATTCCGGAAGAGGGTGCCGCGCCCGACGCCGGCAGCGTCGGCGATTTCGCCGACGCTGACCTCGACGCCGTGCTCCCGGAACATCCGGTCGGCTGCCTCGAGCAACCGCTCCCGGTTGGCCTGAGCGTCCTTCCTCATGCAGGGCAGTCTCTCATGCGGCGGCAGCCATTGCGGAAGGATCGAATTCAACGCCCTCCAGGTGCCGCTTGCGCAGAAACACGACAAGCAGCAAGGCCCCGGCGAACATCATGATTCCCGCCGCCAGGAAGGCCACGTGGTAGCCGGAGACGGTGGCTGCGGTGGTGTTGACCCCCTGCTTGATCAACGTCGTGGTGTGGTCGACTGAGAGCGTGGCCAGGATCGCCAGGCCGAGCGAACCACCCACCTGCTGGGCGCTGTTGAACAGGCCCGAGGCGAGTCCGGCGTCGTCATTGGCGACGCCAGATGTGGCCAGCAGCGTGAGCGGCACGAACACCAGCCCCAGCCCGATCGACATCGGCACGAAGCTGATCAGCAGGTCCGTCACGTAGCTCCCGTGGACCGGCGCCCGGGTCATCCACAGCACGCCGGCCGTGGCCAGGGCGAGTCCCACGACGGAGACGTTGCGCACTCCCAGTCGCGGAATGATCGCCTGCGAGATGCCCGCACCGACGACGATGCCCGAGCGACAGCGGCAGGAACGCGAAACCGGCCTGCAGCGGGCTGTAGTGGAGCACGTCCTGCGCGTAGAGAGAGACGAAGAAGAACATCCCGAACAGCGCCGAGGCCACGAGCATCATCGCCACGTTCGCGGTTGCGATCGAGCGGATGCGGAAGATCGAGAGCTTCACGAGCGGCGCCGCCGAGCGGGACTCGAGGAAGACGAAGAACACCAACAGGAGCGCGCCGAAGCCGAGCACTCCGAGGGTCTTCTGCGAGCCCCAGCCCCAGGGCTGTGCCTTGACGATCCCGAAGACGATCGCGAGCAGGCCCGCGGTGACCGTCGTTGCGCCGACTGCGTCAAAGCGGTGGTGGCCGAGATCGGCTCGCGACTCTGGCACGTACCGCAGCGCCAGCATCACTGTGGCGATGCCGACGGGCACGTTCACGAAGAAGTTCCAGCGCCAGGAGATGAGGTCAGTGAGGATCCCACCGAGCAGCAGGCCGAATGCGGCACCGCCGGCAGCGATCGCGGACCAGACGCCCAGCGCGCGCGTGCGCTCGCCGGTGTCCTGGAAGGTGGTCATGATGATCGAGAGCGCCGCGGGGGAGACGAGCGCGCCTCCGAGCCCCTGCACGCCACGGCCGAAGATGAGCATCGTCGAACTCTGGGCGAGTCCGTTGAACAGCGATGCAGCTGAGAACAGGATTACGCCCGCCACGAACAGGCGCCTGCGCCCGAGCAGGTCGGCGGCGCGGCCGCCGAGCAGCAGGAACCCGCCGAAGATCAGCGTGTAGGCGTTGACGACCCACTGCAGGTTCGCGGGCGAGAAGTCCAATCCGCGCTGCACGGAGGGCAGCGCGACGTTGACGATCGTGTTGTCCAACACGACCATGAACTGCGCGAGGCAGGCGATCACCAGTACGAGCCAGCGATTCGTCGTTGATGAGTCGGAGCTCACAAAGGGCCTCCGTAAGGTAGGAAGTGGACCGGATGGTCCGCATAACCTATCACAAGCGGACCCTATGGTCCGGATAGCGCCGCGGATTCGAACTTCTGTCTGCGAGGCACTTCTATGCGAACGGGTCGGCGCGACAAATCGCGAGATCGGCAAAACGGCTGCATTGTCCGGCACCCGCTAGCATCACGTGGGTCCGTATAGAGATAAAAGAAGCGATGCACTCCGCCGACCGAAGGCGGAGCAGAAGGGAATTACATATGTCTGACGCCGTGAAGCGCGTTAGTGTCGAGATCTCCGGTAAGGAGATTTCGTTCGAGACCGGCAAGCTTGCCAAGCAGGCCACCGGTGCTGTTGTCGTCCGCGCGGGCGACACGATGGTGCTCTGCACCGCCGTCGTCGGCAATCTCCGCGATGCCGACTTCCTGCCCCTCACAGTTGACGTTGAGGAGCGCATGTATGCCGCGGGCAAGATCCCCGGCTCATTCTTCAAGCGCGAGGGTCGCGCGGGTGAGAAGGGAACACTCACCGCCCGCATGATCGACCGCCCGATCCGCCCGCTCTTCCCCAAGGGCTGGCGCTTTGAGACGCAGCTGGTCGCGATGCCGCTGTCGGTTGACCACGTCAACCCCTACGACATCCTCGCGATCAACGGTGCCTCCACGGCGCTGCAGCTGTCCGGCGCACCGGTCGCGCACGCTGTCGGCGCGGTCCGCATCGGCAAGGTCGACGGCAACTTCGTCGTCAACCCCAACGAGGAGGATCTGCTCGACAACACCGACCTCGACCTGATCGTGGCCGGCACCCTCGATGGCATCACGATGGTCGAGGCAGGCGCCAACGAGATCCCCGAGGCGGAGATCCTCGACGCGCTCGACATCGCCCACGACGCGATCAAGAAGCTGTGTGCCGCGCAGGTATGAGCTCAAGGGCCAGGCCGGCAAGCCGCAGATCGAGTTCGAGGCCCCCGGTGTTCACGATGACCTCTACCAGCAGGTGGTGGCATCACACGGCGCCGCACTCGAAGCCGCGACGCAGGTCGAGGACAAGCTCGAGCGTCAGGACGCGACCGAAGAGGTCAAGGCCGCGATCGTCGAGCATTACTCCGGCGATCCGGAGCTCGAGGGCTACGCCGAGGCCAAGGCCCACGCGCAGCGTGCCGCCGACAAGCTCGAGAAGTCGCTGATCCGTGAGCGCATCGCGATCAAGAAGATCCGCCCCGACGGCCGTGCCTCGGACGAGATCCGCCAGATCGACATCGAGGTCAGCGTGACCCCGCGCACCCACGGTTCGGCGCTCTTCACGCGCGGTCAGACGCAGGTGCTCTCAAGCGTCGCGCTCGGTACCACACGTGAGGAGATGCGCCTGGACACGCTCGGCCTCGAGACGTCCAAGCGTTACTTCCACCACTACAACTTCCCGCCCTTCAGCGTCGGCGAGGCCGGCCGCCTGGGCGGTCCCAAGCGCCGTGACATCGGCCACGGTGCGCTCGCTGAGCGCGCGCTCGTGCCGATGATCCCGAGCCAGGAGGACTTCCCCTACACGATTCGCGTCGTGTCGGAGACGCTGGAGTCCAACGGCTCGAGCTCGATGGCATCGGTCTGCGGCTCGTCGCTGTCCCTGATGGATGCGGGCGTGCCGCTCAAGAAGCCGGTCGCCGGCATCGCCATGGGCCTGATCAAGGAGGGCGATGAGTACATCGTCCTGACCGACATCGCCGGCGTCGAGGATCACCTCGGCGACATGGACTTCAAGGTCGCCGGCACCCATGACGGCATCACCGCGCTGCAGATGGACATCAAGATCACGGGCGTCAGCTTCGAGATCATGCGCGACGCGCTGGCTCAGGCCAAGAACGCCCGCGAGTTCATCCTCGGCAAGATGGAGGCGGTCATCGACGCGCCGCGCGGCGAGCTCTCGAAGTACGCGCCCGGCATCTCGACGATCAAGATCGATCCCGAGAAGATCGGCCTGCTGATCGGCAAGGGCGGCGAGACGATCCGCGCGCTGCAGGAGGAGTTCGAGTCCCAGATCGACGTCAACGACGAGGGTCAGGTTCTGGTCTATGCCTCCAACCGCGAGCTGGGCGACGCCCTGGTCGACCGCATCCGCTCGATGACCAAGGAGGTCGAGATCGGCGACGAGTTCACCGGCAAGGTCGTCAAGACGACCACCTTCGGCGCCTTCGTCGAGCTCGCCAAGGGCACCGACGGCCTGCTGCACATCTCCAACGTCGCTCCGGGCCGCCGGATCGCGACCGTCGAAGAGGTGCTCAACAAGGGCGACGAGCTGAGCGTCCGCGTGGTCGAGGTCGACCGCGAGCGCGGCCGCATCGGCCTGCGTCTGGCGGACGATCCCGAGATCGCCGGCAAGAGCGTCGAGGAGCTCGCTGCCATCGGTCCGCCAGCAGCGGCAACGGTGCGGGCGGCGGCAGCCGTGACCGTGGCGACCGCGGCAGCCGTGACCGTGGCGGCGACCGCGGTGACCGTGGCGGCCGCGACCGTGGACGGCGACCGTGCCCCGCGTGGCGGCCGCGTCCGCGACAGCGACCCCGACCGCGGCTGAGCGGCCCAGCCGGGCAGGCTGCACGCGAAGTGACTCTCGAGCATCGCCTAACGACGCTCGATTCGGGCGTACGGATCGTGACGGAGAACATGCCCTCCGTCCGATCCGTTTCGCTCGGCTTCTGGATCGGCACGGGCTCGCGCGGCGAGTCCGAGGCCGAGGCCGGGCTCTCGCATCTGCTCGAGCACCTGCTGTTCAAGGGCAGCTCGAAGTACTCGTCGCTCGAGATCGATCAGATCTTCGACGGGATGGGTGCGGAGCTCAACGCCGGCACCGGCAAGGAGACGACCTCCGTCTACGCCCGCGTGATCGACGAGCACCTGCCGAAGGCGTTCGACGTGATCTCCGACATGGTCTTCCGGCCGACGCTCAGCGACATCGACTCCGAGCGCGCGGTGATCCTCGAGGAGATCGCGATGTACGAGGACGATCCCCAGGAGAAGGTCTTCGACGTGCTCGGCCACGCGGTCTTCGGCGACCATCCGCTGGGCCGCGCGATCATCGGCTATGCGCCGGTGATCGCCGATACGCCGACGGCGGAGATCGCCCGCTTCCACGCCTCGCGCTACCTGCCGAGCAACGTGGTGATCGCGGCTGCGGGCGCGGTCGACCACGACGCCTTCGTCGAGCTCGCCACGCAGAATCTTCGGTCTTGATGGGCCGTGGCGGTCCCGCTGGGCCACCACCAGTCCTACCCGCGCCGTCTGAGACGACTGCCACGCGCCGCTTCGAGCGCAAGGAGACCGAGCAGTTCCACGTCTGCATCGGTGGCCGCAGCCTGTCGCGCCACGACGAGCGCCGCTTTGCCCTGCGCGTGCTCGACACGATCTTCGGCGGCACTTCGTCCTCGCGCCTGTTTCAGGAAGTGCGTGAGCGCTACGGCCTGGCGTACTCGGTGTACTCGTTCACGAGCGCTTACCAGGACACGGGCCAGATCGGTCTCTACGTCGGAACGCGTGCCGACAACCTACCCGAGGCGATGCGCGTCGTCGACGGCGAGCTGGCGCGGCTGCGCAGCGAGCCGGCCACCGCCGATGAGCTGGCGCGCGCCAAGGAGAACCTGAAGGGCAGGGTGCTGCTGGCGCTCGAGTCCACCGGGGCTCGCATGAGCCGGCTGGGCTCGGAGATCCTGGCGGAGGCGCCGCTGCTCGGGCTCGACGAGGTCGTTGCAGCGCATCGACGCCGTGAGCCTGAGCGACCTCGAGGAGCTCGCCACCGAGCTCTGGGATCCGGCACAGCTTTCGGTCGCGGGGATCGGCCCCGACGAGCAGCGCTTCGAGGAAGCTCTCGCGGACACGGACGCCGTGCCGGCTGCATGATCCGGGTCGCGGTCAGCGGCGCCTGCGGGCGCATGGGGTCCACCACCTGCGCGGCCGTCGAGGCCGCCGAAGACATGGAGCTGGTGGCCCGGATCGATCCAGAGCTGGGAGTCGGGCTCGAGGATGCGCTGCGTGATCACCACCCTGACGTGCTGGTCGACTTCTCGGTCCCGAGCACCGCGGTCGAGAACATCCGCACCGCCGTGGCGGATCGGGGTCCACGTCGTCGTCGGCACCACCGGTTTCGATGCCGACGAGGTGCGCGGCCTCGACGGCGCGAACGTATTCATCGCCCCGAACTTCGCGATCGGGGCGGTGCTGATGATGCTGTTCGCCGCGCAGGCGACCAAGCACATGCGCTCGGCCGAGATCATCGAGATGCACCACGATCGCAAGGTCGACGCGCCCAGCGGCACGGCCGCGCTGACGGCTCAGCGCATGCACGAGGCGGCCCCCGACAAGCCGGAGCCACCGATCCATTCGGTGCGCCTGCCCGGCCTGGTCGCCCACCAGGAGGTGATCCTGGGGGACGTCGGTCAGACGCTCACGATCCGGCACGACTCGCTCGACCGCGAGTCGTTCATGCCGGGCGTGCTGCTGGCCGTGCGTCATGTTGCATCTCTGCCCGAGCGAGTCGTGATCGGACTGGAACGACTTCTGTGAGATGATCGGGAAGGAGTTGACTGTGAACTTCGGAGCGATTCTCACCGCGATGGTGACACCCTTCGACGCCGACGGCCGCGTCGACGAGGCGGCGGCCGCCCGCCTGCTTCAGCACCTGTTCGAGAACGGGTCCGACGGTGTTGTGGTCTGCGGCACGACCGGTGAGGCGGCCACGCTCGACGACGAGGAGCACCTCGGGTTCATCGAGTTCGTGATCGACGAGGTCGCGTGCCGTCTCACCCGGGCAAGACGGTGATCGCCGGCGTCGGTTCGAACGACACGCGCCACGGGGTCGAGCTGACCGAGGCGGGCGACGGAGATGCGTCCAGACGCGCTGCTGTCGGTCAACCCGTATTACAACCGCCCGAACCGGCGTGGCGTGATCGCCCACTTCGAGGCGATAAACGCCGCCACCGATCTGCCGATCGTGCTCTACAACATCCCGCAGCGCACCGGCTCGGACATGCCCAACGATCTGCTCGCCGAGCTCGCGCAGCTTGAGAACGTCGTCGCCATCAAGCAGGCCAATCCGGACAACGTCGCCAAGATCGAAGGACTGCAGATCTATGCCGGCAACGACGATCTGCTGGCCACGGTGCTCGACATGGGCGAGCCGGGCGGCATCCTCACCAGCAGCCACGTTTTCGGCAACGAGATGCGGCGCATGGTCGATGAGCAGGGACGCCGCCACGTCATCGACGCCTCGCTCGCGGACGTCTACCGTGATATGGCGGTGGCGCCGGCGGCAGCCACCTGCAAGGCGGCGCTGAACCTGATCGGTGTGGAGGTCGGTGAGCCGCGGCTGCCGTACGTGCCCCTCGATGAGAGCGAGACTGCGGTGATCCGGGCGCTGCTTGAGCGCCACGGTCTCCTGCAACCCGCCAACAGCCGGTGACCGAGTCGAAGCTGCGCGTCCTGCCGCTCGGCGGCCTGGGCGAAATCGGCAAGAACATGATGGTGATCGAGTACGAGGGCTCGATCGTCGTGGTCGACGTCGGGTTGCGTTTCCCGACGGCGGAGATGCTCGGCATCGACCTCGTGCTGCCGGACTTCTCCTACCTGCGCGACCGCGTCGATGACATCGAGGCGATCGTGATCACGCACGGGCACGAGGACCACCTCGGCGCGCTCCCGTGGGTGCTTCGCGACCTGAGCGGCTACGGCGAGCTGCCGCCGGTGTACGGCGTCGCGGTTGACGATGGCGATGGCGCGCTCGAAGCTCGACGAGCACAAGCTGCGCGAGGTCGAGCTGGTCGAGGCGCTTCCGGGGGATGAGATCGCAGCCGGCGCCTTCGACATCGAGCTGATCCACATGACCCACTCGATCCCGGGAACGTGCGCGGTGGCGCTGACGTGTGACGTCGGCACCGTGCTGATGACCGGCGACTACAAGTTCGACCAGACGCCCGTCGACGGAGAGCCGGCCGACGTTCAGCGGCTGGCCGAGCTTGGGACGCGAGGGCGTGCTGCTGCTGTGTGGCGACTCGACGAACGCCGACCGTGCCGGGTTCTCGCCCTCCGAGCGCGTGGTTGGGCCGCATCTGGAAGAGGTGTTCGCGCGGGCGGAGGGCCGGATCATCGTCACCAGCTTCGCCTCGAACATCCATCGCGTGCAGCAGGTGGTCGATGCGGCTGCGACGCTGGGGCGCAAGGTTGCGCTGGTCGGTCGTTCGATGCGCAAGAACGTCGGTATCGGCCGCTCGCTGGGGCACATCGAGCTGCCCGAGGGCATCCTCATCCAGCCGCAGGAGGTCGAGGACTGGCCGGACCATCGGGTGGTCGTGATCTCCACCGGCTCCCAGGGTGAGCCGCTCTCGGCGCTGCGGCGCATGGCCCACAACGACCACCGCCAGATCAAGCTGCGCGACGGGGATACGGTCGTCTTCTCGGCGACGCCGATCCCCGGGAACGAGCGCGCCGTGAACGAGACGATCGACCGTCTGTACCACATCGGCTGCGACGTGGTGACGACCGCGGACGCTCAGATCCACGCCTCCGGACACGGCTACGCCGAGGAGATCAAGCTGATGTTGAACCTCGTGCGGCCGCGCTACGTGCTGCCGGTGCACGGCGACCACAAGCGGATCCACCTTCACAGCCAGCTCGCCGAGTCCGTCGGGATCGACCCGGACAACATCTTCCGCGGCAACAACGGGCTGCCGCTCGAGATCGACGAGCAGCGGCGCGCGCTTCGGCGAGCCCGAGCAGTCGGGCATGATCTTCGTCGACGGCGTCGATATCGGCGATCCCTCCGACGTGGCGCTGCGTGACCGACGGATGCTTTCGGCCGACGGCATCTTCATCGTCGTGGCGACGATCTCGAAGTCGAGGGCGCCCCGGTCGCCGACACCGAGGTGATCTTCCGAGGCGTCCCGTTCGTCGAGCAGGCCGAGGAGCCTGCGTCAGGAGATCCGTGAGGAGGTCGAGCGCTCGCTCGCGCGCGCCCACTCAGACGGCATCAATGAGGTGGACCTGCTCCAGGAGGAGCTGCACGACGACCTTGCGGCGTTCGTCTATGACCGGCTGCGGCGCCGGCCGATGGTCCTGCCGGTCGTCGTCGAGGTCTGAGCCACGCCCAGCTCAGCCGTGGCGGGAGAGCCGTCGTCGGCCTGCGTCGCACATGCATGCTCGGGGAAGGTGATCTCGAACCGCGTTCCGTGCACGTCGGGCAGGGAGGTCATCGTTGACCGTCGCGCCGTGTGAGCTCGCGACCGCGTCGACGATCGCCAGGCCGAGACCGGTGCCGCGCGATCCGGTATCACCGCCGCCACGCACGAAGCGCTCAAACACGCGACGTTGCAACGTCAGGATCGATGCCGGGCCCGTCGTCCTCGACGAACAGCACCGGGTGGCCGTCCCGCATGCCGCTGGATGGCGCTGATGTGCGTGCCGGGTGGCGTGTGGTTCAGCGCGTTCTCGAGCAGGTTGAGGATCAGCCGGTGCAGGTCATCGCCGAGCCCCTCGACCGGAGCGGGCTTGGGTCGAGCGTGACCTCATGATCGTCAAGGACCGGGCCCGAGCTCGGCGGCAGCATCGGTCAGGTGACCGCGCGAGATCGGTCAGCCGCTGCTGCTGCTGCTGGCGACCGATGTCGGCGCGAGCCAACAGCAGCAGGTCGGCGACCAGCCGCGCATGCGGCGGGTGGAGCGCAGCGCCGACTTGGCCGAATCGGCCTGCTCGCCCTCGAGCTCATCGGCCAGCAGCTCGAGGTTCGCGAGCACGCTGGTCAGTGGCGTGCGCAGCTCATGGGAGGCGTCGGCAACGAACTCGCGCTGGCGCAGCAGAGCGCCGACTCGCTCTCATTGCGGGCCGCGTTCAGCGCCCCCAACATCGACTCGAGCGTGCGGGCAAGGTCAGCCACCTCATCCTCAGCTTCAGGGTGAGGAATACGCAGCGACGGGTCGCGCGTGCGCTCGATCTCCCGTGCGGCCTCCGTCAGTTCGACGACCGGGCGCATCGCGCGCTGGGCAACGAGCAGCCCAGCCAGCATCGCCAGGATCGTGCCCGCCAGGACGCCGCCGGCGAGGTAGATACGGACCTCGCTGATGGTCTCGTTGAGGTTGGAAAGCGGCTCCGCGTAGACAGCATCCGTGCCCCGTACCGTGCGGGCCTTCACTGCGACGAGCGCTGTGTCAACGTAGAAAGCCGTTGTCCAACATAGCGCGCGGGTGGCCGCGGCGCGGCGGCCGGAAGCGCGGGCACATTGAGCGGGCGCCGTGAACGTGCTGTTGAGCTGTGAGGAGCACAGCAGCGTCCCGTCGCGTGCGAAACAGCCGGATCTGAGCAGCCGTCGGAGCTCCGCAACTGGAGTATCGCCGTGTTGCATGAGACGGCTGGTGCGTTGTGTCGGTCGGGCCTAGCTCGCCGGCGAACTGCTGATGCGGCCCCGGACTGCTGCTCGTAGAAGGCGCTGCGATAGCTGGCGGTCGGTGAGCACGTCGGTCACGACCGCGACGCCGGCGAGGATCACGAAGGTCAGCGCCGCGGAGCCGCCGCCCAGACGCCAGCGCACGGGCACTCGCCGGTAGGCGCCGAATACGGCGCGAATCGCGCGCTAAGACCTGGCTCCCCGCGCGTCATCGCCATGAATGTACGCCCCGTATGACCACTCGCCCAGCCTGCTGTTTAAAGTTGTCAGCGGGCAAAACTAAGGCCGCGCCAAACCTGCCGCACTCAGACCCGCAGCACGTAACCCGCGCCGCGGATCGTGTGCAGCAGGCGTGGCTCGCCGCCAGCCTCCAGCTTGCGGCGGAGGTTGGACACGAAGACCTCGATGGTGTTGGTCATCGAGAACGGGTCATAGCCCCAGACCTCGTCCAGCAGGCGCTGGCGCGAGACGACGATCCGCTCGTTGCGCATCAGGTACTCGAGCAGCTCGAACTCGCGCTGCGTGAGGTCGAGCTGGCGCTCGCCGCGGAGCACCTCATGCGTGTCGGGGTTCAGCCGCAGGTCGCCGACGGTGATCGCAGCCTGGCCGCGGGGAGGCCGGCGGCGCAGCAGCGCACGCAGCCGTGCCAGCAGCTCCTGGCGCTCGAAAGGCTTGACGAGGTAGTCGTCGGCGCCGGCGTCGAGTCCCTCGACGCGGGACTCGACGGCGTCGCGTGCGGTCAGCATCAGGATCGGGACATCATCGGACTCGCGCAGCGTCTTCGCCACCTCGAGTCCGTCGAGCTTCGGCAGCCCGAGGTCGAGGATCACCAGGTCAGGCAGGAAGGAGTGCGCCTCGTCGAGCGCTGCCATGCCATCGCCGGCGATGCGGACGTCGTAGCCCTCCATCCGCAGTGAGCGCTGGAGCACCTGAGAAATCGCGTCGTCGTCCTCGACAACGAGCACGCGCGCAGGGCGCTCAAATTCGGTGGCGATGGTCATCCCGCACCTGATGGTAAGCGCGAAGGCGCTGCATGCGAAGGTTCTTCAAGACTCTTTAAACTGGCTTGAGCCGGTGTTCGCCGCTGTAGACGTTGACGCGGCCGTGGCGGGCGAAGCCGCACAGGGTCAGATTGCGGTCCTCGGCGAGCTCGACGGCGAGCGAGGTGGGCGCGCCGACGCCGACCAGCACGGGCGCCCCGGCGACAGCCGCCTTCTGCACCAGCTCGAATGAGAGCCGGCCGCTGACGCAGAGCAGCTGCTCGCTGAGCGGCAGGAGGCCCGCGCTCAGCGCCCAGCCGATCACCTTGTCCATGGCGTTGTGGCGGCCGACGTCCTCGCGGACGCAGAGAAGCTTGCCGCCGGCGTCAAACAGTCCGGTCGCGTGTAGGCCGCCGGTGCGGGCAAATCCGGGCTGCATCAGCCGGTCGGGCAGTTCTGCGAGCAGCTCGCGACCGAGTGGCTCGAGCGGCCAGGCGCCGCAGCCGCTCGCTGTGCACGGTGACCTCCTCGATCGCGCCCTTGCCGCAGACTCCACAGGATGAGGTCGTATAGAAATTCCGCGTGCCGGGCGTGCGGGTCAGCGGCCCGCTCACCAGGATCGTGTTGTTGGCCAGGTCGTCGGTTGGCCCGGCTTCCCGGGGACCGTTGATCAGACCCTCGCCGTAGAGGAAGCCCAGGGCGAGCTCCTCATCGTGGCCGGGCGTGCGCATCGTCACGGCGATCGGCTCGTCGTCGACGCGGATCTCCAGAGGCTCCTCGACCGCGATGGTGTCCTCGCGGCCGTCGTGGAAAACCGTTCGGACTGCGCCTGGAGTGGGTGAAGGGGAGCCGCCGAATCCACGGCCATCAAGCTACTCGCTCCTCAGGAGCCACACCCGATCCCGTCGCCCCGCGGCCCCAAATCACCGTGACTCCGCACGGAATGTGCATTCCGGGCGTTGGAGCCCACCCGATTGCACAAAGTGGCTGCACGTCGTCGTTGATTTGGTGACTCGGGGCGGTTGGGTAGCCTATGCGCCGTGACCAGGGACGAGTGGATTCAAGCGTTCGCGCGGGAGCTCGGCGTGGAGCCGCCCACGCCAGAGCAGGCTGAGAAGCTGCTGGCGCTTGCCGGTACCGCCGCGCACTCCTCGGAGCGTCCCGCCGCGCCGCTCGCCTGCTGGGTCGCCGGTTGCGCGGGTGCCTCGATCGAGGAGTTCCTGGCGGCCGCTGAGCGGGTCAACCAGTTCTGAGGCGTTCCTCTGCCGCCGCGACGTCTTCGGGCGTGTTGATGCTGGCTTGAGCTGCGTCATCGGTCGATGAGGCCATCCCATGCACACGCGACGAGTGCGCATGTATTGACCTCATCGACCGATTCGCTTCAGCCCCGCGCGTAGCTCTGGAAGGACCGCGCGCCTGTAGAGGGACGGGAACGGCTGGTCCAGCCATAACGTCGCCAGGTCGTCCGGAGTCGCCGCCAAGGCGGCCAGGTCCGCGGCGCGCACGAACGGCATGTCGCAGGGGAGTGCAATCACGGCCGGGAGCTCTTCGAGTGCGGTGATGACGCCAAGGAGGGGATGGAATGGTGCGTCTGGCTCCAGCAGAACAGGGACATCGAGAGGGGGGAGCTTGGTGTTGCGTTTCGCGACGACGACCGCGTCGAGACCGGCTGCTTTGGCGGCAGCGAGGGGGTAGCTGATCAGGGGGCGGCCGCCGAGTTGCACGAGCGCCTTGTCGCCGCCGATGCGGCTTCCGTGACCACCGGCCAGGATCGCTACGGTCACGTCCATCGCGCGAGTGTCCCAGGCAGGGGTGTTCCGCCGGAGGTCGAAGTAGACCATGCATAGAAGATGGCTGCCGCCCGTACCGCGAACAAGACCCGGAAGACGACCGCCAAGAGCGGTAGGTCTACTGGTGGCCAGCGGGCCACCAGTAGAAAGAGAAAGCCTGCGAAGCAGCCTCCGACGCGCGCCCGGCGCTCGCTGGTAGCGAGCCGGCCGGGGCTGCGCAGCATCCGCGACCTCGAGCCGCATCAGATCGACGTGATCGCGCTCGCGGTGATCGCTGTCGGGATCTTCCTGGGTGGTGTCATGTACGGGTTCTGGGCGGGCGGCTCGCTCGGTCACGGGATCCTGAAGGGCCTGGAGCTGCTGATCGGCAAGCTCGCCTATCTCACGCCGATCGCACTCGTGCTCGGCGGCGCGCGCGTGCTCGCGCGCGACATCGACGTGGCGCCGGCGACGCGACCGCTGCGTAGCGGCACGATCTGTCTGTTGCTGGCGCTGGCACTCGCCTTTGCGGCGGGCGTTTTCGGGCCCGGGCGCACCCCGAGCGCCGGATTCTGGTCCGCGAAGGTCATCGATCCGCGCGGCGGTCTGCTGGGCGGCGTGGAGTACTACGTGGTCGGGCATCTGATCTCCACCGCCGGCGCGGACATCCTCGCTGTCTTCCTGCTGATCGCGGGCGTGATCCTGCTGAGCGGCGCGACCTTCGCCTCGGTGATCAACAACAGCCGCCGGCACGCAACGGCCCTGCGCCGCGGACCCGAGGTGCGCAGTGCCACCCGGCGGGCGGAGATCCGCGCGGCGCGGCTGCGGCGTAACACGCTTGACGAGGATGACCCGATGGTCGTGCCCGACCCGGGGGAGACCGAGCTGATCGTGACGGCGACCCACGTGGAGGCGCCGCCGATCGACGTCTACGAGGACGCAGACGGCCAGCGCAGCTTCGCCGTCGACGACGAGGACGAGGCGGACGATGAGCTCGCGCCCGATGACCCGGCGGAATTCGATGAGTTCGTGCACTTCGACGGCTCGACCGACGGCGCGACGCAGGAGATGGACGCCGTCGACTACGAGGACGGCGACGAAGCGGAGGATGCCGCTGGAGGACCTCAGCGTGAGGTCGATTCCAGCGAGCTGACGCCCGCCGGACGCTACCGGGGCTCGGTCACCGATGATCCTGACTTCGTTTGGCGGGTGCCGTCGGCGCGCTTCCTGGTGCGCTCGACCGGCGAGGCGGCGAAGCCCGACACGACCGGCCAGGCCGCCACGGCCAAGGCGCTCGTGGAGGCACTCGGGCACTTCGGGATCGAGTCGAAGGTCGTCGGCCAGGTCAGCGGCCCGCACATCACCCGCTACGAGATCAAGCTCGCCCCTGGCACGAAGATGTCGAAGGTCGCCAACCTCAAGGATGACCTGGCCTACGCGCTCGCGGCCACCGATATCCGCATCCTCGCGCCGATCCCGGGCAAGACCGCGGTCGGCGTCGAGGTACCCAATGCGCGTCGCCGCATCGTGCACCTGGGAGACGTCTACCAGGAACCGCCCGCCGACTGGTCACCGCTGACCGTCTGGCTCGGCAAGGACATCGGCGGACGAGCGATCGGCGCGGACCTGGCGAAGATGCCGCACCTGCTCGTCGCCGGAACCACCGGCGCCGGCAAGTCGGCGTGTGTGAACTCGATGCTGTCGTCGATCCTGCTGCGAGCCAATCCGCACGAGGTTCGCCTGGTGCTGGTCGACCCCAAGCAGGTCGAGCTCAACCACTACGAGTCGATCCCGCACCTGCTGACGCCGGTCATCACCAGCCCGAAGATGGCCGCCAACGCGCTGCAGAACCTGGTGCGCGAGATGGAACAGCGCTACGGGACGATGTCGCTCGCGCGGACGCGCTCGCTACCGGAGCTCAACAAGGTGCTGGAGGGTCGCGGGGAGAAGCCGCTCCCCTACATCCTGTGCGTGATCGACGAGCTTGCCGACCTGATGATGGTCGCGCCCGCCGACGTCGAGGACTCGATCATCCGACTGGCGCAGAAGGCGCGCGCCGTCGGCATCCACCTGGTGCTCGCCACGCAGTCGCCGCGCGTGGACGTGATCACCGGCATGATCAAGGCCAACGTGCCCTCACGGATCGCCTTCGCGGTCTCGAGTCAGACCGACTCGCGCGTGATTCTCGATCAGAACGGCGCCGAGTCGCTGCTCGGGCAGGGCGACATGCTGTTCTCGCCGGTCGGCACCAACAAGCTGCAGCGGATCCAGGGCGCCTACATCGACGAGGAGCAGATCGCCGAGTTGACCGAGTCGTGGCGCCGCCAGGGCGAGCCTGAGCTGCGCGAGGAGCTGCTCGAAGAGGTCGAGGACGATGGAGACAGCGGCTCCGATGGCGGCGCTGATGACGGCTTCGATCCCGACGAGGACCCACTGCTGGAGGAGGCGATCAGCCTCGTCGCCTCGATGGGCACCGCCTCGACCTCGATGCTGCAGCGGCGCCTGCGGCTGGGCTACACGCGTGCGGGGCGCGTGATCGACATGCTCGAGCGCCGCGGAATCATCTCCGGATACGAGGGTTCGAAACCCCGCCAAGTGCTGATCACCGAGGCCGACGTGCCGCGGATCCTGATGCATCTCGCCGAGGGCTCGCGGCCGTCACCGCCTGGCAGAGAGTGGCGCACCCCAGAGTTCCCTGGACACTGAACCGGGCAGCTCGGCCGATGCCGAGATGCCGCTCGATCAGTAGTGCAGATCACCCAGTTGGGCACCGGCAGCCTGGGCAGGTACCGGAAACCTGGCGTGCCTGCAGCGGTTTGTGCAGGTGCCTTGGCGGATCGCATCGTACGCTTGCAGCTATGGCCGATATTGGCTCAACCCTGCGCGAGGCGCGCATGCGTGCGCGCATCGACATCAGCGAGGTCGAGGTCGGCACAAAGATCCGTGCGAAATATCTGCGCGCGCTGGAGAACGAAGAGTGGGATCTGCTCCCGGGGCCGGTCTACGTCAAGAGCTTCCTCAAGACCTACGGGGACTTCCTCGGGCTCGACAGCCGCCTGCTGGTCGATGAGTTCAAGCGGCGCTACGAGCGGCCCAGCGACCAGGAGTTCCGGGCCATGGCTTCCACCACGCGCGAGCGCGATCGTCGGCGCAGTCGGCCCAGTCGGCCCAGCCGGCTCGGCAGCGCGCTGCTATCGCCCCGCAGCGTGATCGTTGTCGCGCTGGTCGTGATCGTCGTGGCGCTGTACGTGATCGGCAGTCACAACGGCGGGAAGAATCCGACCGGTGGCGGCAACCCGATCACTCCAGCCACGACCACAACAGGATCGCGGCATCACACCGGCACTGGGACCACGGGTGGAACGACCACGACCGGCACCACATCCTCCACGACGACCACGACGACCGGCTCGTCGCCGAAGAACGCCACGCTTTCACTGGTGCCGACGGCCACAGTCTGGATCTGCGTCGAGAACCAGGCCGGCACGCCGCTGATGACCGCCGCCGACTACAGCCCGGGGCAGACGATCCCAACCCTGCACTCGCGAGCGCTGCTGGTGACGCTCGGCAATACCAGCGTCACGATGACCGCCAACGGCAAGCCCTACCCGCTGAGCGGCGGGACTGTCCAGAGTTTGAAGGTCACGCCGCACGGCGTCACCACGTCGGCCATCGTGGCGAAGTGCACCGGGTGACTGACGCTGCGGTCTTCACGGGTCGCGCAGCCGTCCGAGCCGGGATTCTGGTGACGGGCACTGAGGTACTGACCGGGATCATCAGTGACCGCAACGGGCCCTGGCTCTCCGAACAGCTGCGCGACCTGGGCGTGGACGCGGCGATGATTCGAGATCGTCGGCGACCGGCCCGAGCGACCTGCGGACCGCGCTCGAGCAGATGGCGGCCACAGGTGTCGCGCTGATCGTGACCAGCGGCGGACTGGGGCCGACAGCGGATGACCTGACGGCGGAGATCGTCGGTGGCTTCAGCGGGCGCGAGATGGTGCTCGACGAGGCACTCGAGCAGCGAATCGCGGAGATCATCAAGACCGCGCTACTGCGCTGGCCCGACGCGGACCGCGATGCGCTACGGGCCGCGAACCGCAAACAGGCCGTGATTCCCTTCGGGGCGACGGTGCTGCAGCCGCGTGGCACCGCGCCGGGCCTCGTCGTGCCACCGGCAGAAGGCCGGCAGGGGCCGACAGTCGTGGTGCTGCCCGGCCCTCCCGGCGAGCTTCAGCCGATGTGGGGGGACGCCGTCGCGTCGGAGGCGTTCCAGTCAGCGATCGCCGGCGCGACCGTGTACCGGCGCGAGATCGTGCGCCTGTACGGAATCCCGGAGGCGGAGATCGCCAACACGCTGAGGGCGGCTGACGCAGCCGGCCTGAGGCTCGCGCCGCTTGAGATCACGACCTGCCTGCGACGAGGGGAGCTCGAGGTCTCGACGCGCTTTGAGCCCGACGCACAGGACGAGTACGACGCGCTGCTGTCGTTCATCTCCGACCGCCACGGCGAGCATCTGTTCTCGCGCGACGGAAGCACCATCGACGACCAGGTCGCCTCGCTCCTGCTCGATGGCCACGAGACGATCGCAACGGGTGAGTCCTGTACGGGCGGCCTGCTGGCCGCCCGCTTGACCGAGCGCCCGGGCTCGTCCGAGTACGTGATCGGCGGCGCCGTGGTCTACAGCAACGAGGCGAAGTCGGAGGTCGTCGGGGTCGATCCGGCGCTGATCTCAGCGCACGGCGCGGTCTCGAAGGAGGTGGCGCGAGCGCTTGCCGACGGCGCGAGGAGCTGCTTCGGCGCGTCGGTTGGTGTGGGAATCACCGGCGTCGCCGGGCCGGGTGGCGGGACCCCGGAGAAGCCCGTGGGGTTCGTGTGCTTCTCGGTGGCGTACGGTCGAGTTGGCGAGGGTGACGCATCGCGAGTGCTGACTCGCTCCCGCAACCTCCCGGGCGATCGCGCTGCCGTACGCGAGCGCTCCACCACTGTCGCCATGCACCTGATCGCGCGGGTGCTTCGCGGCGAGAGCGACACCTCGGCGTAGCCGGTCAGACAAGCACTGCTGGGACGCGTGCTGCCAACGCTGCGTTGAGGCAGGAAGAGAGCCTGTCGCGCGGCGCGCCGTTGTCAAGCCAGGCGGCGAGCATCGCAGTAAGTCGCTCTCTGTCGAGACGTGTCAGCGCCGCGCAGAGGCGACCGCGGCCCGTGCCCGTGCGCGGCGCATAACTGTGCGACAGATGCTTGTACTCGTCCGCGGAGAGAGCGGCTTTCCAGGGCCCCTCGGAGCCTCCAAGCTCTTCCACGAGCAGGGTCGCCGCGCGACGGTGCGGGATACGTCCAACGCGCTCGCGAGCATCCAGAATCTCGGCGTCATCTGAGACAAGCGCGCTGGTCAGCAGTCGCATCGCGAAGGCCCGCTCTTCGTCATTCCAGGACGGACCGGGGCCGGGCAGCTGCATGAGCTGCCACACCGCGCACAGCCGCGTGGTGGTGTCTGATGTCAGCCGGTCAACTGCGGCCTGCATCAGGGTGCAGACACCGGGGAGGCTGAGCTGGATCAGCTCCTGCGCTCCGGAAGCGGTGGTGCCCTCGGCTGACATGAGCGCGTGCACAGCTTCGTGAGCATGCTCTGCGGAGCTCCGCAGCGCGTCGTGGTTGCCTGTCCGCAGGTACGTGTTAAACGAGTCGAGCACCAGCGCATCGGCCCGCCAGGCGATCAGGTGCAACGTGTGCCGGTCCGTCATCTCAAGGACCCATCGTCGCCTGAGGGGTTAGGCTCGCCTTTCGCACGATGCATTTCACCTGCATGGATGCTCTTTCGCGACAGCCCGTCAGCGCCCGCGCTGGAACCGCGCAGCGGCCCGGCCGCTGATCGCGACGCCGCCCTGTGGCGGGAGCGAACCCACTCCTCCTCCAGGCGGGAGACGATCGCGATCCTCGCCGACCCCGAGCAGGCTGCGGGTGACCTCCTGGCTGGAGTCGAGCAGGTCGTCGAGCGCGCGGCCCAGGTGGGCGGCGGTGATCGTAGGAGCGCCGCCACCTCCGTCCGTTTGGGATTCGTCCTGTAGAGATTCGAGCACCGCCCGGCGGAGCAGCTCCTTGAGAAAGGAGGCGGTGACACCCTCGGTGCGCTCGACCACCTCCTGGGTCTCGGCGGCGGTGAGTCGCAGCTGCAGCGAGCGGCTGTAGAGCTCGAGCAGTCGGGCGCGTGCCCCGGCGTCCGGGAGCGCGATCTGGATGGCAACGTCCACCCGACCGGGTCTGGCCGCCAGCGCGGGCTCGAGCAGATCGGCGCGGTTGGTGGTCAGCAGGAAGAGCAGGTCTGCGTCGCCGGCAGCGCCGTCCATCGCATCGAGCAGATCGAAGAGGATGGGACTTGAACCCGGGCCGCGGGTGCGCTCCTCGGCCACCAGGTCAACGTCCTCCAGGACCAGCACCGAAGGCTGGAGATCGCGGGCCATCTCAGCGGCCGCTCCGATCGCCCGCAGCGCCCGTCCGGTGAGGACGAAGCGGGTGTAACCGTCCATCTGCCCCACGAGATAGCGGGTCGTGTGCGTCTTGCCCGTTCCGGGCGGCCCGTACAGGAGCAGGCCGCGCTTGAGGTGCTGACCGGCCGCGAGCAGCGCATCGCGGTGCACAGCGACCCCGAGCGCGTGGCGCTCGACGCGATCGAGGACTTCGGGGGGCAGGATCACGTCGTCGCGCTGTAGCCCGGATGGCTCGACAAACTCGAGCACGATCCCGCCCATGGGCGTCGCGCCGACATCGAGCAGGTGGCCGCGGTAGACGTTCAGCTGGCGGCGCAGCGCGTCGAGCCGTGCGTGCACCGCCTGGGCGTCCTCCACTGCGAGACCGGCGATCTCCACGTCGAGGCTGGGGTCGTGCTCTCCGGGACCGTTGACCATGAGCACGTAACGGCCGGCGGCGTCGTTGACGAGCAGCAGGCCGAGGTTCAGGCACGCCAGCGTCGAGCCGGGTCCGTTGGCCAGGGCGACCAGGGGTGGCGGCGAGAGCCGCAGAGCCTGAGAGCCGTTGCCGGTGACGATCTGCTGCAGGTCCATACCGCCGTGGTGTGGCGGGATCGAGATGCCATGGAGCTGCACCTCACGCCCCGGCTCCGCGGACCACGCATCGAGCGCCGTCTGCAGGTTGACGTGCTCGAAGAGTTGAAGCGTGCGGGTCACAACCGAGTGCTCGCGGCCCTCGTCCCTGAGGAAGTCAGCGACCAGCTTGGACACCTCGTTGCGCTCTCCCTCGGCGGCGTCCGAGTGCACCCATTGCAGGAACGACCTGAACGCTTGGGCGAACTCGCGCGCCTCGGAGTCTGATGGGCCAGCCATCGCTCAGAAACCATAACCGGTGGTCGGGGACCCAATGGCGTGTGTGACGGAATTGGCACCGTTTTGTCACACACGCGGCGCAGGAGCGATCTTGTACGAACAGATGTTCTGTGGTTCCGTCCGCTGCTGGTCGTAACTTGACGAGTCGCAGAGGCATCAGACAAGGAGCCAGACGAGCATGAGTGAACAGGAGAAGGTGGGCGCGAAGCTCGCCGCTGCATCGGCGGATCCGAAGTCCGATGCGAAGCGCCAGGCGGCGCTGCAGGGCGCGCTGACCCAGATCGAGCGCCAGTTCGGCAAGGGAGCCGTGATGAGGATGGGCGACCCGGGAGCCCGCGTCGCGGTCGACGCGATCCCTACGGGTGCGTTGTCGCTGGATATCGCCCTGGGAATCGGCGGCGTGCCGCGCGGCCGCATCGTCGAGATCTTCGGCCCGGAGTCGTCCGGTAAGACGACGCTCGTCTACCACATCCTCGCCGAGGCGCAGAAGCTCGGCGGCGTGTGCGCGTTCGTGGACGCCGAGCATGCGATGGACCCGTTGTACGCCCAGCAGATCGGCGTCGACATCGACGAACTGCTGGTCTCCCAGCCCGACCACGGCGAGCAGGCGCTCGAGATCGTCGACATGCTGATCCGCTCGGGTGCGGTCGACGTAATCGCTGTCGATTCGGTCGCGGCGCTGACCCCACGGGCCGAGCTCGAGGGCCAGATGGGTGACCAGACCGTCGGCGCGCAGGCGCGGATGATGTCGCAGGCGATGCGCAAGATCACAAGCAACCTGAACCGCACGCAGACGCTCTGCGTGTTCACCAACCAGATCCGCGAGAAGGTCGGCGTGATGTTCGGGTCCCCGGAGACACAGCCCGGAGGGCGCGCGCTGAAGTTCTACGCGTCTCAGCGGCTCGACATCCGCCGAATCGAGACACTGAAGGACGGCACCGAGGCCGTGGGCAACCGCGTGCGCGTCAAGGTCGTCAAGAACAAGGTGGCCGCTCCTTTCAAGCAGGCCGAGTTCGACATCGAGTTCGGCAGGGGCATCTCCACCTCGGGCTGCCTGCTGGACTTCGGCATCGAGCACAACATCATCAGCAAGTCGGGCTCATTCTTCTCCTACGGAGATGAGCGCCTCGGCCAGGGCCGCGGCAACGCCAAGGCCTATCTGGACGAGCACCAGGAGCTGGCCAAGGAGATCGAGGGCAAGATCTACGCCGCGCTTGATATCGGGCGGGACCTTGTGAAGCCCATTGAGCACCAGGACGTGGACGAGGGCGGCCTCGCCGACGATCTTGGCGAGGCGGCCTGATCGGGACGACGCTGACCTAGGCCGTGGCCGAAGAGGCTGAGTCTGGCGCAGAAACCGGGAAGGGCCTCGCGGTCGCCTATGCGTACCTGAATCGGCGCGAGCGGACGGTCGCTGAGGTGCGTGCGCGCCTGGAGCGGGCGGAGGTTCGGGCGGAAGAGACCGATGAGGTGATAGCCGAACTGCTCGAGTTCGGCTACCTCGACGATGCCCGCTATGCGCGCGTGTTCACGGAGGACAAGCGGGCGCTCGAGGCCTGGGGCAACGAGCGCATCGCCCGCTCGCTTCGGGAGCGCGGGATTGAGCGTGATCTGATCGAGGTGGCGCTTGCCGAGGTGCCGGCGGGCTTCGGCGCGGGTGACGGTCTCAGCGGGGGTGACGGCCGCGGAGCGGCGACGGACCCCGGGGTGGATAGCGAGTTCGAGCGTGCGGTGGCGCTGCTCAGCCAGCGTTTCCCTGCGGGAGCGACGGTCCAGAGGGATCGCGAGCGGGCCTTCGGAGTGTTGGCGCGCAAGGGTTATGAGAGCGAGACCGCTGCCGACGCGGTGAGGGAATGGGCACGGCGGACAACTGTGTGAGCCCGCTCACAGGGGCCGCCGGGGCGCGATAGCATCGCTCGTAGCGAACGAATGGCCGGGATGGCCGGTGAAACCGAAACTCCCTGGAAATCACGTGATCTTTGATACCGGACCTTTGATACCGGACATGCTCCCGCAAGAAGGAGATCCCTGTCGCTCGGTCGCTCCCGACAAGTGAATAGGTTGAGGGGCCCGTGTTGGTGCGGGCTCATGGAGAGGAACGACCATGGACATCATCGTTGCCGCAGCGTTGATAGCCGTAGGGATAGTGGGGGCTGCGGCTGTGTATGCGCGCGTGACCCGCGGCGCGTGGCCGGCGGTTCACGCCGGGACGCCTGGCGGATCAGCCGTAGCACAGACGATTGCCGCCACCGATGACCGACTGCCGGCGCCACCTGCGACAAGCAACGGCGGTGGCAAGGCCCACAGTGAGGAACTGCTTCGGCGTGAGCAGGAGCTGAGCGAGCTCGAGGCGCAACTCACCGAGCGCACGAGTGCTGCTGGACCACCAGCACGAGGAGCTGTTGCGCGAGCTCGAGCGGATCTCCGGGGTATCAGCCACCCGCGCCAAGCAGCTGCTGGTCGAGAAGATCGAGGACGACGCCAGGCAGGAGGCCGCGCGGCGCGTGCGGCAGATCGAGGACGACACCCGGCGCGAGGCCGATCGCCGCGTGCGGAACATTCTCTCGGTTGTGATGCAGCGGCTGGCAGCCGCGCACGCGGCCGAGACCACGGTCTCTGTCGTGCAGCTCACCTCAGACGACATGAAGGGCCGCATCATCGGCCGTGAGGGCCGCAACATCCGCGTGCTGGAGACACTCACAGGTGTCGACTTCATCATCGACGACACCCCGGGTGCCGTGGTCCTCTCCGGCTTCGACGGCGTCCGCCGTGAGATCGCGCGGCTGACGCTGGAGCGACTTCTGCAGGATGGCCGCATCCACCCGGCGCGCATCGAGGAGGTCTACTTCCAGGTCAAGTCCGAGCTCGAGACCCACATCCTCGAGGCAGGGGAGGAGGGTGCCTTCGAGGCAGGGGTGCAGGGGTTGCATCCCGAGCTGGTCAAGTATCTGGGCCGCCTGAAGTTCCGCACGAGCTACGGGCAGAACGTCCTGGCCCACTCCGTCGAGGTGGCGCAGCTGGCGGCAATGATGGCCTCGGAGCTGGGCGCGAGCGCCAAGACCGCCCGCCGTGGTGCGCTGCTGCACGACATCGGCAAGGCGGTCACGCACGAGGTAGAGGGCCCGCACGCGCTTGTCGGCGGCGAGCTGGCCCGCAAGTACGGTGAGACCGAGGCGGTGATCCACGCGATGCAGGCCCACCACAACGAGGTCGAGCCGCAGACGGTGGAGGCGGTCATCGTGCAGGCTGCCGACGCGCTATCCGGCGCCCGGCCCGGCGCCCGTGGCGAGTCGCTCGAGCTCTACGTCAAACGCCTGCGCGACCTGGAGGAGATCGCGACCAAGCATAAGGGCGTCGAGAAGGTCTACGCGATGCAGGCAGGCCGGGAGATCCGCGTGATCGTCGCCCCCGACGCGATCGATGACGCCGGCGCGACCCTGCTCTCATTCGAGATCGCCCGCACCATCGAAAAGCAGCTCGAGTATCCGGGCCAGATCAAGGTCACGGTGATCCGGGAGTCGCGCGCGGTCGATTACGCGAGGTAGGCGGCGTAGGTCACTCGACCCGCTCCAAGCCGATCCCTCAGCTTGCCGGCTCTCGCCCGCAGCGCCGCTAAATTGTCGAGCGTGGCTAAGAGCTATCACCTGACCACATTCGGCTGCCAGATGAACGAGCACGACTCGGAGCGGATGAAGGGCATGCTCGAGTCGCTTGGATACAGCGAGGCGGCGGAGCGCGCTGAGGCCGATCTGATCCTGTTCAACACGTGCTCGATCCGGGAGAAGGCGGATGACCGCTTCATCGCGCATCTGAGCGAGGCGAACGCGCTCAAGCGCCGGGCGCCGAACACGGTGATCGGGGTCGGCGGATGCTGGGCGCAGTCGGTCAAGGAGGAGGTGTTCCAGCGCTTCCCGTACGTGGATGTGGCGTTCGGGCCGGGTCAGGTGCACAAGCTGGCCGAGTTCCTGACCAGCGAGTCGCTGACGGCCCAGGGGTACTTCGAGTTCGAATCGTTCACGGGAGATCTTCCGGTCAAGCGTGCGCGGGACTTCCAGGGCTGGCTGCAGATCAGCGTTGGCTGCAACTGCGTTTGCTCGTACTGCATCGTGCCCTCCACCCGCGGGCGCGAGGTGAGTCGCGATCCCGACACGCTGATCGCGGAGGTGGAGCGGCTGGTCGGTGATGGGGTCACCGAGGTCACGCTGCTGGGGCAGAACGTCAACTCGTACGGACGTGATCTCCCGCTCGAGACGTCGCATCGCGTTCTCGGAGCTCTTGCGCCGCGTCGACGCGGTGCCCGGTATCGAGCGGATCCGCTACACCAGCCCGCATCCGAAGGACATGCGCGAGGACGTGATCCGCGCGCACGCCGAGCTCCCGGCGCTGTGCGAGCACATGCATCTGCCGCTTCAGTCCGGCTCGAGCGCGATCCTGAAGCGGATGCGGCGAACCTACACCCGCGAGCGCTACCTCGACCGTGTGGCGCTGATCCGCGAGCACGTGCCCGACTGCGCGCTGACGACCGACATCATCGTCGGCTTCCCCGGCGAGACCGAGGAGGACTTCCAGCAGACGTTGGAGGTGGCAGAGCAGGTCGGCTACGACGGCGCGTTCACGTTCATCTACTCGCCGCGGCGCGGCACCGAGGCCGCGGAAATGGAGGAGCAGATCCCCCATGAGGTGAAGGTCGAGCGGCTGGAGCGCCTCGTTGAGGTGATCCAGCGGCGCGCGGCCGAGCGGGCCCAGCGGTTTATAGGACGCACGCTCGAGGTACTTATCGAGGGACCGTCCCGTACGGATCCGGCGCGGTTGCGCGGCCGCAGCCGCCACAACAAGGTCGTGAACTTCGATGGGCTGGGAGATCCAGGGGATTACGTGCAGGTGGAGATAACCGGTGCGACCAGCCAGACGCTGAGCGGCGAGATGTCGCTCGTCGCACGCGCCGTCAGGTAGCGCCAAGATCGATGCCGCGTCTGTTCAAGACACGCAACACCCGCACGCTCGATCGCATGTTCGAGACGCGCAGTGAGGCCTGGGCTGCCGTCGGCCTCGATGTGGAGATCAACCGTCAGGCCGTGCGTCATGCGGCGCAGCGGTTGCCGCTCGAGTTTCTCGGGCTCATAGCTGTCATCGTGGGCCGCAACTGGGCGCTGGACGCCGCCAAGCATCATCCGAGCCACCGCGTCATCGATGCGGTTGTGAAGGTCGTGGCGGTCATTCTCGTCCTCGTGTTCGGATGGTTGATCTCCCGCGATCTGGCAAAGGCATCGCCTGCCGTGTTCAGGCGCATGGACCCGGCGACGGCCGGGACCGTGGAGTTCCTGATCCGGCTGCTGGCCGTTGCGGCCACGATCCTGGGGGCTCTGGCGGTGGGTGGCATCTCGCTCCAGGCGCTGGCGGTCGGCGGTGCCTTCACCGCGATTGTTGCCGGACTCGCCGCCCAGCAGACACTCGGAAACCTCTTTGCCGGCATGGTGCTCTTGAGTGCCCGGCCGTTCCGCCTGGGCGAGCGCGTGCGCTTTCAAGCGGGCCAGCTGGCGGGCGGGGTCGACGGCGTAGTCGCGTCGCTTGGCCTGCTCTACACCACGCTCTCACGCGGGGACGAGCGGGTCATGATCCCGAACACACTCGTCCTGTCGTCGGCGATAGTGCCGCTGCGAGAGCCCGACCCGGTGGACGTCAAAGTGACGCTCGGATCGGGCATCCGCCCAAGTCACGTGCAGTCGATCCTCGACTCCAACATCTCCGTGCCAACGCGAAAGGCGCCGAGCGTGCTGCTCGAGGAGGTCAACGGCGACTCGGTAGTCGTGCGCGTGCAGGCGACGCCTGAGCGTCATTCCGATGGCGCGCGGCTGGCGGACGAGATCATCTCCGCACTGGTCAGTGTCACGGGACAGCACGTCGCCGTGGATGCCGGCGCGCCGCGTAGCTGAGTACTCGTTCGGCGTAGCCGCATGATCGGGATGCGACGGCCGATCGTCGCGGTGCGCACCCGATACTGGGAGTACCCCGGGTAGACCAGATCGCCGAGTACGAACAGGCGCTCGCGATCGGCCTCATCGGTGACCTCAGCCGCCACATATGTGCCAGAGCGCCTGCCGCGCTGCAGGATCGCGGTCTGATTGGCTTTCAAGTTGTGGTACCAGGCCGGATGTCTCGTCCCGCCATAGTTGGAGGCGATCAAGATCACGTCATCGCCGTCGTTGAAGTAGACCACCGCCGCGGTCCTGGGCTCGCCGGATTTCGCGCCGGTCGTGGTCATGCTCGCAAACGGCATCGGCACGAGCTGTCCGAAACGCCCACGGGTCCATCCATGCATGAGGGGATCGAGCCGTGCCGCGACCCGGATCAGCGATTGGCCCACCGGTCTTATGTCGAAGGCGCGCCGGACCATCCGCGTGGCCGCATTGGCGGGCACGAGTGGATCTACGCGCGGGATCCCCTCAGCTGTCAAGCGGACGCTTTTCCCGCTGGCGGTCCGACACGTCACCCGCGACGCGCGCGCCGCCCATGAGCCGCTGGCCGAGGGCTGATAGCTCAGGTGCCACCGCGGCAATACCGGCACCCACGCGCATGGCGAGTGGAGCAACCGTGACCTCGGCGCGGTTGCGCTCGATCGCCGTGATCACCGCCTTGGTGACCTGCTGCGGCGAGCTGGTTCCGACGCCGGGCGGGAGCCGCAGGCCCGTGTCGGCGAACATCCCGACATCGCGTATGAAGCCGGGCAGGATCACCGACACTCCGACCCCCGAGCCGCGAAGGTCCGCTCGGGCTCCGTGGGCAAAGCCCCGCAGCCCGAACTTCGCGGCGCTGTAAATCGATGCTGCCGGCGTGGCGGCCTTGCCGGAGAGCGAGGAGATCAGCACGATGTGCCCGCGCCCGCGTGTTGCCATGGCCGGCGCGAGCGCCCGAACGAGCGCGATCGGTGCCCGGAGGTCGACGTCGAGCATCGTGTCGATCTGGCTTTGGCTGAGATCGAGCAGGTGGCCCGAGGCCGGGAGGGCCGCGTTGGCGACGAGGACGTCGACTTCTCCCGCCTCCAGGGCGAGCCGTTCCAGATCGTCGCGAGCCGAGAGGTCGGCGGGGATTGCCTGGGCCCCAAGCTCGGCAGCGAGTGGCTTCAGCACCTCGATCCGCCGTCCGCTGATCGCAAGCCGAGCCCCGTGCTCGTGAAACGCGTGAGCCAAGGCCAGGCCAAGCCCGCCCGTCGCTCCGGTCAGCAGCACTCTGGAGCCAGAGACCTTCACGGGATGCCGTCTGGCAGACCGATGATCACGGCTGGCACGATACTGGGCTCAAATGCCGCGCCAGGATGTCATCGCACTATTCGGGCCGACGGCGGTCGGCAAGACCGACGTCGCGATCGCGCTTGCCCAGATGCTGCGTTCGCACGGGCAGGATCCGGTGGCCGTGTCAGCAGACGCGCTGCAGGTCTACCAGGGCCTCGAGATCCTCACTGGTGCGGCGACGGCGGCTGAACGCGCAGAACTTGAGCACCGCCTGATCTCCTTCCTGCCGGTGGATGCACAGTTCAGCGTGGGGCAATATGCGGAGCTTGCGCACAACGAGATCGACGGGCTGCTGACCGACGGGCGCAGGCCGATCGTCGTTGGGGGAACGGGCCTCTATTTGCGAGCCGCCCTTGCGGACCTGTCGCTGAAGCCGCCGCCGCTCGATGGCGTGCGGGAACGCTGGACTGAAGCGCTTTATCGCGACGGGCCGGAGGCCCTTCACGCGGAGCTTGCGGCCCGTGCGCCCTGGGCTGCGGCTGAGATCGCTTCTGGTGACAGCCACCGAATCGTGCGCGCCCTCGAGCTGCACGAGGCGGGCGAGCTCGAGCCGATCAGAGGGGAGTCCGAACTCTGGACGCGCGCCACGCGCCACCCGACGCTGCTGGTGGGGCTGGTCGCGGACCGTGAGCGCCTCTACGCACAGATCGACGCACGCGTCGACGCGATGCTGGCCGCGGGAGTCGAGCAGGAGGTCAGGGCGGCGAGCGCCGGTGGCCGAGCCAGCGCGACCGCGCGCCGAGCACTTGGCTTCGACGATCTGCTGGCCGGCGATGTCGAGGGAATGAAGCGCCGCACACGCAACTACGCCCGTCGCCAGCTGACCTGGATGCGCAAGCTTCCGGGTGTGTTCCAGGTGGATGTCACGGGCCGCAGCGGCCAGGACGTGGCGGCCGAGATCGCAGCGCGCTGGCTGGACGGGTGAGCCGCTCCGGTCGGGGCAATCCGCCAGCCGATCATCTAGCCTGCGCCCGGTGAACTTCGAGAAGTGGCAGGCGCTCGGTAATGACTACGTGATCCTCGATGAGCGCACGATCCCGTTCGAGCTGACGCCGGGCCGGATCCGCAGGCTCTGCGCTGCACACACTGGGATCGCCTCAGACGGCATCCTGCTGATCTCAGCGCCAGACGAGCCCGGATTCGTGGCCAACATGCGTGTCTTCAACCCGGACGGCTCCGAGGCCGAGCTCTCCGGAAACGGGGCGCGCGAGGCAATCCTGTTCCTGAGGCGGCGGCGCTGGACGGAGCAGAATCGGTTCTCGATCAAGACCGTGGCCGGCGAGATTCGCGCCCAGATCACCTCTCCCACCACCTGCACGGTGGACATGGGCCGCGCCCGCCTCAGCAGTGGCGACTATCCGAGCGGAGAGCCCGATGGCAGGGGCGAGCTGAGCGCCGCTGGGCGCACGTGGTCGTTTCAACACATCCAGATCGGCAACCCTCAGTGTTCGATCGAGGTCGAGAGTGAAACCGACCTAGAACGACTCGATCTGCCTGCGATCGGAAACGCGTTCGAGTACCACGAGCTCTTCCCGAACCGTACGAACGTGTCGTGGTACACCGTTCTCGGCCCAGGGCGCATTCGCGCCCGCATCTTCGAGCGCGGCGTGGGAGAGACCTCGGCGAGCGGGACCGGCGCGATAGGCGCTGCGGTCGCGTACGTGCTCACCGGCGGCGACTCGCCTGTGACGGTGGTGCTCGACGGCGGGGAACTGGAGGTTGAGGTCGGAGAGGACCTGCACATCAATCTGACCGGATGGGCGGTCCCTGTGCTTCGCGGGACGATCGCCGAAGAACTTATGGAGGACTTGCGTGCGACCGAGTAGCCGCCTGGAGAAGATCCCGCCGTACCTTTTCGCAGAGCTGGAGCGCAAGATCGCGGAGAAGCGCGCGGCGGGGGTCGATGTGATCAGCCTCGGTATCGGCGACCCGGACACACCCACGTATCCCGCGATCGTGGCCGCTGCCCAGGCCGCAGTGGCGGACCCCAGTACGCATCAGTACCCGAGCAATCGCGGCCGGCAGGACTTCCGGGAAGCGGTCGCAGCGTTCTACGAGCGCCGCTTCAGTGTCACGCTCGATCCCGATACCGAGGTGATGCCGGCGATCGGCGCCAAGGAGTGCATCTTCAACCTCAACATCGCCTTCCTCGATCCGGGTGACCTGGCGCTCGCGAGCGACCCCGGCTATCCCGTCTACACCAGCGGTCCGATCCTCGCCGGAGCTGAGCCGGTGTTGATGCCGCTCGAGCCCGAGCTCGGCTTTGCGCCCGACCTCGACACGATCCCGCGCGATGTCCTGCGCCGCGCGCGACTGATGTACTTCAACTACCCGAATAACCCGACCGGGGCGACCGTGCCCGATGGGTTCTTCGAGCGCGCTGTCGAGCTCGCAAGTGCCAACGACATCCTCGCAGTGCACGACAACGCCTACAGCGAGACGACGTATGACGGCTACGTCGCACCGTCATTCCTGGCGACCCCCGGTGCGAAGGAGACCGGCGTCGAGGTCTTCTCCTGGTCCAAGGGCTACAACATGACCGGCTGGCGCTGTGCCGCGATAGTCGGTAACGCAGACGCGATCGCCCAGTTCTGGCGCCTGAAGTCAAACGTCGACTCGGGCCTCTTCGAGGCTGTACAGCTCGCGGGCATCGCGGCCCTGGATCCCGCGGTGGACGCTGACGTCAGGGCGATGAACGCCGTCTACGCACGGCGCCGCGATCTGGTCTGCGACGCCCTCGCTCAGGCTGGGGTGGAGGTCACCAAGCCGAAGGGCACGATCTACATCTGGGCACCCATCCCTGAGGGCTTCTCGAGTTCGGCCGCCTACTGCGAGCACGTGCTCGAGCAGGCTGCGGTTGTGATTTCTCCTGGTGGTGCCTACGGGAAGAGCGGCGAGGGTTTCTTCCGGATCTCGCTGACAACCCCCGACGACAGGCTGCTCGAGGCCGTGGAGCGTCTGCGCTCGCTTTAGCGCCGTTGTATCGGTCCCTTTAGCGGCGTTGTAATGTCGGACTGGTGCCGGCACAGCCAACAACCCAACGACAGGCTCGCGCGCGACAGCGCGCGTACATGATCGCCGCGCTCGAGGAGGGCGGGGTCGAGCAGCTCGACGAGCTACGCGAACTCCTGCTCACGGCGGGGGTCGCCACGGTGGGTGCCAGCGTCCAGCACCGCGACAAGCCGCATCCCAACACCTATCTCGGCCCGGGCAAGCTCGACGAGCTCAAGGACGAGATCAAGCGTGCCGACGCGAACGTCGTGGCCTGCGATGACGAGCTCTCGCCCCGCCAGGAGCGAAATCTTGAGCAGGCACTCGGCGTGCCGGTCGTCGACCGGACCGCCGTGATCCTCGACATCTTCGCGGCCCACGCCCATACGGCAGAGGGCAAGGTGCAGGTCGAGCTGGCGCAACTTCAGTACAACCTGGCCCGCATGCGCGGACTCTGGACCCACCTCGAGCGTCTCGGCGGCGGGGTCGGAACCAGAGGTCCCGGCGAGACGCAGATCGAGACCGACCGGCGACTGGCTCGTGACCGGATCGCGGCGCTGAAGCGCAAGCTCGCCCATGTTCGGTCGAACCGGACGGTCATGCGCGCCGAGCGCGAGCGTGCGCACTTTCCACAGATTGCGCTGGCGGGCTATACGAACGCAGGGAAATCGACCCTCCTGAACGCGCTCACCGGGTCAGAGGTCGGCGTGCGGGACCGCCTGTTCCACACACTCGACCCGACCACGCGCGTGATGCGCGCGGGTGGGCGCGACTACCTGCTGACAGACACGGTCGGCTTCATTCGCAAGCTCCCTCACCAGCTGGTGGAGGCGTTTGGGGCGACGCTCGAGGAGACGCGGCTCGCGGATCTCATCCTGCACATCGTCGACGGCTCCGCCGCAGAGGAGGAGCGCCTCGCCATGATCCGGTCGGTCGATGACGTGCTCGCCGAGATTGGTGCCGGCGACGTGCCGCGGCTACTGGTGATGGGCAAGATCGATCGCCTGGATGATGAGGGGCGGGCGGAGCTCCGCCACCGGCATCCGGACGCGATCCAGGTCTCGTCGCTGACCGGCGAGGGTCTGCCCGGGCTCACCGAGGCAATCGAGCAGGAGTTCGCCCGTCGCCTGCAGGCCGTTGAATTGCTGATCCCGTACAACGAGGGCGCGCGGCTCGCCGATCTGCATGTGCTCGCGGGCGATCTGGTCCGTGAGGACACGCCCGAGGGAGTGCGCGTCAGCGTGCGCCTGCCGCCCCCTGTGGCCGAGCGCTTCGCGCAGTTTGCGATCCCAGATCCGGCCCCGGTCGCCAGAGTACGTGAGCCAGTCCGACACACTCAGCATCAAGCGGCTTGACCCTCAGGCGGTGCTGCCTACGCGCGCGTACGCGCACGACGCCGGCCTGGACCTGTATGCGCTCGAGGCGGTCACGCTCGAGCCCGGTGAGCGCGCGAGCGTGCGCACCGGCGTCGCTGTCCAGATCCCCGACGGGCAGGCGGGACTGGTACTGCCACGCTCCGGGCTGGCTGCGCGACACGGCATCGCGCTGGTCAACGCACCCGGTCTGATCGATGCCGGATTCCGAGGTGAGGTCCGCGTGCTGCTGTTGAACACCGACCGCGACCAGACATGCACGCTCGAGGCCGGTGACCGCATCGCTCAGTTGGTGCTGATCACCGTTGCCACGCCGGCTGTGGTGGAGGTCGACGAGCTCAGCGACAGCGAGCGCGGGCAGGGCGGCTTTGGTTCAAGCGGCGGATTCGCCTCGAGCGGCGATCCGAGCGCCGGCGCCGGCTCGATCTGAGCGCCGCGCCGAATACATGCAGGCACACGGGGGAGTCCCGTCCTTGGCCTTGGTCGATGTCGTCTTGGACGGCGTAGTCGTGGTCGGCACCGGGGCGTAACGTGCCCGCGGCAGGATCCCGGTGCCCTCCAGGAACTGGTACGCGATCGCGGTCGCGGTGTGGCCGCCGAGGTCATATTCGGCGTTCAGGCCGCGCATGGCCCGCTGGGTCAGAAGCGCGTCGATGTGCTCGATCGTGTGGCGGAAGGCTGGCCCTTCGACCTTGAGGACGTGGCGCGTCGTGACCGGCACGATGTTGCCCCAGCCAAAGATGTGCTTGGGGTCGGTGAGCTCCACATACTTGGGGTTGGCCAGCATGGGGTCCGTCGTGGTGCAGTAGGCGGCGTCGACGTTTCCGGTGTTGAGCCACCAGTACTGCACCCCGATGGCTATCGACTGGAGGTAGCCCGCGTGCAGTCGATAGCCACGCTCCAACGCCGGTACGCCGTCTGCGCTGTTCTGGAACTCGAGGGGGGCGCCGAAGATGATGCCGCCGCTGCGCGCGAGCTCGGGGATCGAGTACACGTGGTTCTCGGAGGCGTACTGCGACAGCACGGCCACGCAGCTCGTGTCGCTGAAGGGCGTCGGCGGAAGTAAGGTCACGCCGTGCCGCCGCGCGTACGCATCGCCCGCCCCATATGAGCCGGAAAGGGTCTGAAAGCGGCTGTGCAGGTGCGCGATTCGGCTGTTCCAGGCTCCCAGGTACTCGGGATACAGGTCGAGCGTGCCGTACACCAGCGCGGGAACCCGCTCGTTCCACGGACCGAGGTTGCGGCTGAGCACGACGGTGTATCCCTCATGCGTCAGCGCGATCGCGTACAGCTGCCCGATGATGAACTGCTCGGGCACGTTCCCGTCCGCCAGGTGCACCACAGGTTTGCCCGTGCCCGGCAGCTGATCGACCGGGGTCGTCGGCGTGGTCACCGCGGTCACCGATGGCTCGGTGATCGTTGTGCCAGTGGTGCCTGTTGAGGTGGCGCCGTGTCCAGCTGACGCCGCCCCGGCTCGCCAACCTGCGAGCAGGCCCGCGCTCAGCACCAGCGCGGCCAGGAAGCCAACCGTGCGCCGGTGAGCGTTCATACCCCTGCCGCCTTCCTGGCATCGGCGTGAGCAAGTTGCTCGAGCTCGTCGTCGAGCGCCCGCAGGTCGGACCGATCGAGCGCTGTGCCGATCAGCCAGTCGGCAAACCAGGCGTTCTTGGGCAGCAGCGGCCCATGAAGGTAGGTGCCGATGACGCTGGCCGCCCGTGCGCCCTCATACCCGTCCGAATCGTTGTTCCCATGGCCGCTGAGGACGCGTCCGAGCGGCTGCGCGTTTGCACCGAGATGTGTGCGGCCACCGTGGTTCTCGAAACCGGCGAGCACGTTCCCCGAGGCGCCGGGCAGGTCGACCTCGATGGCGACGTTGCCGATCAGGCGCGCCCCGTCGGATCTGACGGTGCGGATGTCAAGCAGGCCGACGCCTGGAAGCTCCTCATCGCCGAGCTGATAGGCATGGCCGAGCAGCTGGTAGCCACCGCAGACGCCCAGCACCAGCGCACCCCGACCGGCGGCGGCGCAGAGCGCCTCACGCTTGTGCTCGAACAGGTCGTTGGCGCACAGCTTCTGGTCCCGGTCCTGGCCGCCGCCCATGTAGTAGAGGTCGGCCCCGTCCGGGTCCAGCGCTTCGCCGATCCCAGCGCCGGACAGCTCGAAGCCGATGCCGCGCCACTCGCAGCGCCGGCGCAGCATGAGCAGGTTGCCGCGGTCGGCGTAGATGTTCATGAGGTCGGGGTAGAGCGCGCAGACGCGCATCACCTGATCAGCCACCGAAGATCACCACCTCGCTGCCGATGTGCTCATCGGTCGGCCGAATCGCGCGCACGCCCAGGGGCCGCAGACCGATTCGCGTGGCGGCATCCTGCAGCTCTTGCACGGTCACAACATCAAGGGTAATGCTGTCCGCGCAGCTCGTCCGCACGCCGCTCGCGTCGACGATCTCCCTGCGTCGCTCGAGTACGAACGTGTCCCCAAGTCGCCGCACGGCCGTGGGCTGGCTGAAATAGGAGGAGCCGTCGATCTCTGCGATGTCAGGGAGGGGGGCGAGGTCTCCGTCGTGCCACTCGAACTCCTCGAAGTCCTCCGCGGCGGCGACCGCGACCGCGACTACACCGCCGACGGACAGGTGGCGCCGTGCGCTTTGGAGGAAGGCGAGATGTCCGGCGCCACCGCCGAGCAGCTGGATCGTCTGCATCGGAACGACAATCAGCGGGAAGCTGCGCCCTGGCAGGTCGAATTCGCGAGCATCAGCGCATACGGCCTCAACGGGCAGACCGTCCGCGCGGCGGCCGAGCTCCCGCAGAAGCTGCTGGTCGCGATCCAGCGCGACCACGTGGTGTCCTGCGCGAGCGAGCGCCAGAGTGACGCGTCCGGTGCCGGCTCCGACGTCAAGTACAGCCTGACCCTCAAGTTCGACTTCAGCCGCGAGCGCCAACCAGAGCGGCAGATCCTCGTGATAGCGGCCGCATTCGATGTCATGCCAGATCGTCCCGCTCATGCGGCCGTCTCCCAGTACGGAGAGACAAGCCCTCGCGTTACAAGTTCGCCACGCAATGCGAGTAGGGCCGTGTAGGTCGGTAGGGCGAAGAGCCGTCCGCCGCTGGCCCGCCTGAGCGACTGATCCAGTGCCGACGGCAGATCCGGAACCACCGACAGCGCGGCTGCGGGGACGCCGGCGTACTTGAAGCGCACGGCCAGCTCCGCCGCGCGCGTGCCGGAGCAGGTCACGCTGCGAACCCGTGAGCTGAGCAGCTCGAAGTCCGCGTCCCAGACCCAGGAGACATCCAGGCCGTCGGCGATGTTGTCGTTGAGGATCGCCAGTAGGTCGAGCTGGTCAGATTCGAGCGCCAGCGTGCGCAGAATCTCATTGGCGCCGGCCGGGTTCTTCATCAATAGGATCTGCAGGCTCGTGTCATCAAGCGTCACGGTCTCGGCACGTCCGAAGGCGGCCGTGGCCGACTCCAGGCCGGCGACGATCACATCCAGCGAGAGCCCCAGGTTGAGGCAGAGCGCGGTAGCTGCGAGCGCGTTGTAGATGTTGTAGAGCCCGGGCAGGTGCAGGAGGACCGAGCGCTCCCCCTCCGGCGTGACGAGCATGAAGGTGGTGGAACTGGTGCCGTGGAGGGTGATGCGCTCGGCGCGGACGCTGGGCGACGGGCGCGCCTGCCCGCAGTCCGGGCAGTGGTAGTGGCCGAGGTGGCCGAGATAGACGGCGTCATAGCGATATGCGGCTCCACAGCGACGGCAATGCTTCGAGTCCGACGCGTGCTGCATCTCTGGTAACGCCAGAGTGTCGTCGTCGACGCCGAAGTAGGTCACGTTGGCACGGTCTCTGCCGAGGTCCGCTATCAACGGATCGTCGGCGTTCAACACGAGCGCGCTTGGGTGGGGCAGCTGCGCTACGACCTGGGCCCAGCGGTCCGCGATCGTCTCGAGCTCGCCGTAGCGATCGAGCTGATCACGGAACAGGTTGGAGAGCAAGAGCACTCGCGGTTTCAGCTGTTGCGTGACCGAGTCGAGCCAGAACTCGTCCACCTCGAAGAGGCCGGAGTCACCGGCGATGCCGCCACGTGGACGCGCCGCGGCGAGCAGCGTCGAGGCGATCCCACCGGCCATGTTGGCGCCGGCGCGATTGTGCACAATGGTGCGCCCCGCGCGTTCGAGGATCGTGGCGGCGATTGTCGCGGTTGTCGTCTTGCCATTGGTTGCGGAGATGACGGCACTGCCGTTGGGCAGGCGCGCGGCCAGCTCGGAGATCGCGTCGGGCTCGAGACGCAACAGCACCTTGCCGGGGAGGCTGGTGCCGCCGCCGCGCCCGGACGCGCGCACCACCTCTCCGACCGAGCGCGCGATCCTGATCTTCGTTCCCAGCGCGGTCATCGCTCGGACCCCTGAGCGTCCACATCAGGCGCGACGGAAACCGCCGCGGGAGCCATCACGCGTACCGCAGCGGGAAGCACGCGAAGCGTCGCCGGCAGGACGGCCAACGGGTCGCCGTCGGCATAGACCGTAAAGGGCCGGTCGGCGCTGAGCTCGACCGTGCTGCCGCGAAGGATCCGGACCTCGTCCTGCCGCACGTGCTCGCCGCGAAAGACGGTCGGAAGCAAGCGCAGGAAGCGGCGCTTGGAGAGGTCCGCGATCATGACCACGTCGAACTGCCCGTCGTCGAGGGAAGCCTCGGGTGCTATGAGCATGCCGCCGCCATGCATGGGCGCGTTCGCAACCGAGACGGTGTAGCCGTACAGCGCGTGCTCGATGCCGTCGACGCGAAGCGTGAACGACGCCGGCCGCCAGGTGGCGAGTGCCCGCAGGCCTCCGTAGGTGTAGACGAACCGGCCGCGAATGAGCCGCGCTGAGTTGGCGATCCGATTGGCCTCGGAGTCGAAGCCACAGGTCGCGATACCGAGGAAGGAGTGGTCGCCGGCCGCGCCCATGTCGATGGCTCTGGGCCTGCCGTCGGCCAGAACGGCGACTGCGTCAACCGGGTCGACCGGAAGCCCGAGGCAGCGCGCGAAGTCATTTCCGCGGCCGCCGGGCAGCACGCCGAGCACCCCACCTGTCTCCCGGACGGCGTCGGCCACCGCCGCGACCAGCCCGTCGCCTCCGTAGGCGACCGGCATCTCGTCCGCGGCGACAGCGCCTCGAGCGAGCGACCGGGCGTGGTCGAGGTCAAGCGTCAACTCCACATGGTGCTCGAGCCCGTAGCGCCCAAGCGCGGCGCGCACGGCCGGCAGTGCGCGCGCAGAGCGCCCACCGCCCGAGGACGGGTTCACGATCAGGCATAGCATCAATCCGAGAGTACGAGCGTCGCCAGGTCCTGCCCGATCGCCACCGGCGCAGGGTCGTTGGCCGCCTCGGCCTGATCGCGCGAAGTGATTCCGCTGAGCACGATCGCCGCATCCAGTCCCGCCGCGGCGGCGCCGCCCAGATCGGAGATCAGATGGTCGCCGATCACCAGGGTGCGTCCCGCGCCCATGCGATCGACCGCGACCTCGAACACCTGTGGATCGGGCTTGCCGACGACACGTGCGGTGGCGCCGGTCGCGTACTCCAGAGCCGCGGTGACTGCGCCCGTGCCGGGAGCGATGCCGCCTGAGGTCGGATAGTTGCGGTCGCGCCCGCCCGAGATCAGCTCGGCGCCGGAGAGAATGGCGCGCGTCGCGGCCAGCAGCTCGGCATAGTTGAAGTCACGGTGCGCGACCGCAACGACCACATCGGCCGACTCGGCGTGGGGGGTGTTGTTCACGATGTGGTGACCGGCGTCGGCGACGTGGCGAAACACCGGTGGCCCACCTATCACGAAGACGTTCGCACCCGGCGCTCGCTCTGCGAGCACGTACTGGATCGCCGAGCCGACACTGACGACCTCCTCGACCGCCGCGGTGCAGCCGATCGACCACAGCTTCTGGACGTACTCCTCTGGGGAGTGGGCACCGTCGTTGGTGACGAACGCCAGCCGCCGGCCGCTCGCGCGGATCGCGGCGACGGCCTCCGGCGCGCGGGGCGTGGCGGCCCCGCCGACCCAGACGGTGCCGTCCAGGTCGAGGATCACCTGGTCGTAGGAGTCGAGCAGAGCAGAGAGTCTCACGCCCGGATTATTGCCGGGAGTCGCTTAAGCATCACTGAGCGAACAGGGTCTGCTGCGCGGGCGGGGGCGGGTCCAACAGGCACTCGGGCCCGTCGTAGCGGGCGTCGTTGACCGCCGGTCCCACCGGCCGCAGCGCCATCTCTTCGGGCTCCAGGCCTGCCAACAACGGGCGAAGCTCGTCCGCCGGCACATCGCGCGCTAGCCAGAGCGCCTCGGCATCGCGGCGCAGGATCACCGGCATGCGGTCATGGATCGGCGCGACGGCTGAGTTCGCCGCCGTGGTGATGATGGTGCAGGTGCGGAGCTCCTCGGGCTCGCCGCGATGCCAGACCGACCACAGCCCCGCGAAGGCGAACAGCTCTCCGTCGGCGCGAGTGATGTGGAAGGGCTGCTTGCGGCGCTCCTCGGGGATCTGCTGCCACTCGTAGAAGCCGTCGGCGGGGATCAGGCAGCGGAAGCGCTCGAATGCGCTGCGGTAGGCGGGCCGTTCGGCGAGAGTCTCTGCCCGTGCGTTGATCATCTTGAAGCCCGTCTTGGTGTCCTTGGCCCAGGTCGGCACCAGTCCCCACCTGAGTGCTTCGCCGCGGGGCGCGCCCTCACGGTCGGTGGTCACCGCGAGCACGTCTGTTCCTGGGGCGATGTTGTAGTGCGGCGCCACGGCCAGCGACTCGGCCACAGCGAAGCGCGCACGCAGCTGTGCCGGGTCAGGCGTGGTCAGCGAGTAGCGCCCGCACATCGGCCGCGCCTGCGCAAACGAGAAGGCTCAGCGTCCGCCGGAGCGGGCTGCTGATGTCTCGCGGCGCTTCGCGAGCGCGGCCTTGGACCGTCTGCGACCGAAGTAGATGGCGATTCCCACGGCGACCAGGGACAGCGCGACACCGTAGAAGATCGCGAGGTCGAGCGAGATCCCGCCGGCGGCCTGGCCGATGCCTTCGACGATGCCGAAGCCCAGGGCGAGAATCGCGATGATCGCCGCCAGCACGACCACGATCCCGCGGATACGCGCGAAGATGCCCGCGCTGGACGGCGGCGCGATAAGTCCGATGATCCGCAGCCCCAGCAGCTGCCTGGAGGTCGGCCCCTCGACACCGAGACGCTCGGTTGCGGTCTTGAGGTCGCCCGCGCGCCGTTCGGCCAGCGCGAGGGACGCATCGGCCATGCGGCGCAGCTGCATGCGCTCCTGGGGACGGGCCGCCGCGACCGCCTTCTTGAAGTGCTCCCGTGCAGCCTCAGCGTCATAGCGCTCGGCGGCACGCGCGCCGAGAATCGCCTGGGCGGCGGCGCGGTAGCGCGTCTCCGCCGCCAGCTCCTCGTCACTGCGGGACTCCAGCTGCTGCATCGCTGCGAGCTGGCCCTTCTGTTCGATGCGGATGGCGCGCTGTTGCTTCGGCATGTCGCGCAGTCTAGTGCCCGGCGCCCCGAACCAGCGGGCGTGCTAGACGGCTACCAACTGTTGGAATAGCCGGTCGATCAACGCCTCGGGCTCCTCGCACAGACCGCTGTGAACCGGAGAGGTCTGGATCACTGTGCTCGACGGTGCAACGAGCCAGTGAAAACGCTCCGATTGCGGTAGCGCCGCGATGGGCCCCGCCTCAGGATCGCCGGCCGCGATGCGCACGCGCGCTTCGAGGTGCTCGCGCACGGTCTCAAGGTCGAAGCCCGGTGCCAGCGCTTCGATGCGGCGCGGGTCGAGCGCGACCCGCGCGCGCAGGAAACCGCGTGTCCGGCAGAAGACGATCACGCCGACATTCACGAACTCATCACGCTCGATGCGCGGCACGAGCCGTAGCACGGCGTATTGGAAGGGATCAGGCGCCACGGGCGGCTTCCGCTTCCTCGGCGAACGCGCGTGGCGCGGCAAGCCGGCCACACAGATAATCGACGTACCTTGCGCGGGCCGCCTCCGGCTCCGAACCGAGCCACTCGTCCGGCACCAGGCTGGCGGCCGCCACAACCGCGCTCTCGTCGAACACGCCCGCCAGGCGCGCATCGGCTTCGGCCAGCGACGAAGCGAGCGGAAGCAGCACATGATCGGCGATCAAGGGGAAGGTCTCGCGCGCGCGCCCGACCAGGTCGCGATCGCTGTGGTGCTGATACAGCGCGGCGCCGTGGTCGATCAGCCAGGTGTGGCGATGCCAGACCAGCAGGTTTGGATTGCGTGGGGTGCGGTCGACGTTCGTGGTGAACGCATCGAACCAGACAATCTCCGAGGCCTGCACAGGATCGAGATCACCAGGACGCGCAGGGTTGTAGTCCAGTGAGCCCGGCAGGAAGTCGATCCCGCAGTTGAGCCCGGCGCTTCCTGTGATGAGCTCCTGGATCTCCGGATCCGGCTCGGTGTGGCCGAGTTCCGCCCGCAGCTTGACCAGCACGATCTCCGGGACGCGCAGACCGGCCGCGCGCGCGAGCTCGCCGACGAGCACCTCGGCCACAAGCGCCTTCAGCCCCTGGCCGGCGGCACGAAACTTGACCACATAGAGGCCGTCGTCATCGGCCTCGACGAGGCCGGGGAGCGATCCACCCTCGCGCAGCGGGGTGACATAGCGTGTCGCGGCAACCTCCCTGAGCATGCGAGGATCATGTCAGCGCAGCCCCACACCACGTCCCAGAGGAGCGAGATCGCGATGTCGATGGCCGACTTCAACACGCAGGTGATCAATGAATTCCGGGAGAACCACGGGCGGGTAGGCGGCATGTTCGAGGGCGCGCCGATGATCCTGGTTCACCACACCGGAGCCCGGACGGGCGAACAGCGCGTGGCGCCGTTGATGTACATGCCCGATGACGGCCGCTACGTGATCTTCGCGTCCAAGGCCGGTGCGCCGGAGAACCCGGCCTGGTACCACAACCTCAAGGCGCACCCTGAGACGCGGGTTGAGGTCGGCGATCAGACCATCGACGTGGTTGCGCAGGAGGCTGAGGGCGAGGAGCGCGACCGTCTCTTCAACGCCCAGGCACAGGCTTCGCCGCAGTTCGCCGAGTACCAGGAGAAGACGACGCGCAAGATCCCGGTGATCGTGCTGAGCCCCAAGGAATGACGGATTTCGACTACGACTGGCTGGTAATCGGCTCGGGCTTCGGCGGCAGCGTCTCGGCGCTGCGGCTGGCCGAGAAGGGCTACAGCGTCGGCGTGCTCGAGTGCGGCCGGCGCTTCCGCGACGAGGACTTTGCGGAGCGGACCGCGGACTTCCGCCGCTACAACTGGGCTCCGCATCTGGGCATGCGCGGGATCCTGCGGCTGAACATCTTCAGGGACGTGTTCGTGCTCTCCGGGTGCGGGGTGGGCGGCGGCAGCCTGGGCTATGCGAACACGCTGTACCGCGCCCGTCCCGGGTTCTACGAGAACCCCCAGTGGTCGCGGGCTGGCCGACTGGGCTGCCGAGCTCGAGCCGTTCTACGCAGGAGGCCGAGCGCATGCTCGGCGTCGACCAGCTACGACCGTGACGGCGTTGCCGACGAGCTGCTGCGGGAGTACGGGGAGTCGATCGGCGTCGGTGCGAGCTACAAGCCGCACTCCCGTGGGCGTGTTCCTGGGCGAGCCGGGCAAGACGGTGCCTGATCCGTACTTCGGCGGCGAGGGCCCCGAGCGCACCGGCTGCACGCGCTGCGGCAGCTGCATGATCGGCTGCCGCTTCGGCGCCAAGAACACGCTCGTCAAGAACTACCTGTGGTTCGCGGAGAAACTCGGAGTGCAGATCCATCCGGAGCGCACGGTCACGGACATCAAGCCGATCGGCGGTGGCACCGGCGCCGACGGCTACGAGGTCACCCACGAGCGCTCTGGCGGGATCCTGCGCCATCACCGCCGGACGTTGCGCGCACGCGGCGTGATCGTCGCGGCGGGTGCGCTCGGGACCAACCGGCTGCTCCAGCGCTGCAAGCTCGGTGGGTCGCTGCCGCGGCTCTCGGACCGCCTCGGGTACACCGTCCGCACCAACAGCGAAGCGATCATCTCGGTGTGTGCACCCGCGGGTTCGAGCTACGACTTCAGCGACTCGGTCGCGATCACCTCGAGCATCTACACCGACCCTGACACGCACATCGAGGTGGTGACCTACGGCAAGGGCGGGGACAGCCAGAGCCTGCTGCGCCAGCTGATGGTCACCGCCGGTGGACGGGGGACACGCCCATTTCACTTCGCGCTCGCGGTCGCGAGACACCCGCGCGAGGCGCTCGGTGCGCTCAGGATCAAGGGGACCTCGCGTCGCTCGGTGATCCTGCTCGTAATGCAGTCCCTCGATAACTCGATGCGGCTCAAGGTCAAGGGCCGGCTACCGAACGGCGCCGTGATGCTGACGACCGAGCAGGATCCCCTGAACCCCAATCCCGACAGCATTCCTGCCGCCTACGACGCCGCCAGGTGGTTCGCGAAGCGGACGGGCGGGACCGCGTATTCGGGCATTACGGAGGCTGTGCTCGGCATCCCGCTGACCGCTCACATCCTGGGCGGAGCGGTGATCGCCGAAGGGCCGGAGAGCGGCGTTATCGACGCGCGACACCGAGTCTTCGGCTACGAGAACCTGCTCGTCTGCGATGGCGCCGCCGTCCCCGCAAATGTCGGCGCAAATCCCAGTCTGACGATCACTGCCCTGGCCGAGCGGGCAATGGGGTTCATAGGTAACAACACTTCAAAGGAGGAACCCAGTGCGGTATCGCAAGCTCGGCAGCTCTGATTTGGAAGTCTCGGAGATCTCACTCGGCGCGTGGCTGACGTACGCAGGCGGGATCGAATTCGAGCAGACACGCGCATGCACGGATGCGGCGTTCGATGCCGGGATCAACTTCTTTGACACCGCGAACGTGTACGGCCGCGGCGCCGCTGAGACCGCCTGGGGAGCGATCCTGTCCAAGCGCCCGCGCGACTCCTACATCCTCGCCACCAAAGTCAACGGCCAGATGTCCGACGACCCCAGCGACCAGGGCCTGTCGGCGGCTCAGATCGCCAAGCAGATCGACGCCTCGCTCGCGCGCCTGCAGACAGACTACGTCGATCTGTACCAGGCGCACCGCTTCGACGTGGAGGTGCCGATCGAGGAGACCATCGAGGCGCTGCAGCAGGTCGTCGAGCAGGGCAAGGCGCGCTACCTCGGCTTCAGCGAATGGACGCCCGAGCAGATCGAGGCTGCCGTCGAAATCGCCGGGCCGGACCTGTTCGTCTCCTCCCAGCCGCAGTACTCGATGCTGTGGCAGGCGCCCGAGGCCGAGCTCTTCGAGGTCGCCGCCCGCTACGACATCTCGCACATCGTCTGGTCGCCACTCGCGCAGGGCGTGCTGACCGGCAAGTACAAACCTGGTGAATCCCATCCTGCGGACTCGCGCGCCGCAAGCGAACAGATGAGCGCGGCGATGGACCTCGTGATGAGCGACGAGGCGCTCGAAGCTGTGCAGCGACTTGTGCCGATCGCGGAAGGCGAGGGGCTGACGCTCGTGCAACTGGCGCTTGCATGGGTGCTGCGCCGCCCCGAGGTGGCATCGGCGATCGTCGGAGCATCGCGACCCGAGCAGGTTCACGCCAACGCGTCGGCCTCCGGCATCACCCTGTCAGCGGAGGTGCTCTCAGCGATTGACGAGGCGCTGGGGGACGCGCCGCTCAAGGAGCGTAGGCTGGCGCCGTTCGCGCGGGAAGGTGTGAAGCACCGTTAGGTTTCTGTGACGGTGGCCGTCCCGCTGGACGGCCAGAAGGCGTACAGGGGTGGCCCGTCCCGCTGGACGGCCACCCCTACCACCAGGCATCGAGCACGCGCCGCCAGTTGTCCCAAGCGATCTGGCGTACTTCCGCTGGGGTGAACCCGTCGGCCACGAGGGCTTCGAGCAGCCGTGGGTAGCCGTCGACTCCGCCGAGTGCCGCCGGGACAGTGGTGCCGTCGAAGTCCGAGCCGAAGGCGACGTGCTCGACCCCGACACGGTCGGCGACGTAGCGGACGTGCTCGACGATCAACTCGAGCGGCGTGGTCTCCGGCTCGTTCGCGAAGTCGGCGCGCAGGAAATAGCAGGCGAAGACGATGCCGACCAGCCCGCCCGAGCTGGCAACCGCGTCGATCTGGGCATCGGTGAGGTTGCGCGAGCACGCCGACAGCGCGTGGACCCCGGCGTGACTGACGATCAGCGGGCCGACATCGAGGCGGGCGACGTCCCAGAAGCCGGCCTCGTTCATATGACTGAGGTCTACGGCGATCCCGAGCTCGGCGCAGCGGCGAACAAGCCTCGCTCCGGCCTGCGTGAGGCCCGGGCCAGTGTCAGGGGAGGAGGGGAAGGCGAACGGAACACCGTGGGCAAACGCGTTCGGTCTGCTCCAGACGGGCCCGAGCGATCGCAGGCCCGCCGCGTACCAGGTCTCAAGGCTCTCGAGCTGGGCATCGATCGCCTCCGCGCCCTCGAAGTGGAGCACGACCATAGGCCGCTCGTCGCCTCCGGCGGCTTGGTCCAGGTCCGAGATGGAGCGCGCGAGCCGCACAGCGCCCTGGCGCTCCAGCGCCAGCAGGCGGCCGACCGTCGCAGCCGTGACCGCGGCAGCGCGGGTGTGCTGCACCCGTGGCGAGAGCGGGCGCGCGTACGCGACCCCCGGCTCCGGCTCCAGATCGTGGTGCTGCTCGCGCGACTCGACGAACACCGCGAAGATCCCGCCGAACATTCCTGCCGCGCGCATCCGCGGGAGGTCGACGTGCCCGTCGCCACCGCCGGTGACCAGCAGCGCCCGATTCGGAGCGGTCAGTGCATCGTTGTGCCCGTCGAAGATCGGGATCGCTGGTGTCTGTGGCCTCGATGCACCCATAGCCGGTGACCTGGCAGCATGACAGCGTGGACGTGCGCGAGGCGAGAATGGGGAGCTATCCGTGCCTGGTGGCAGGCTCCGGGCCAGCCCCTGGTCGTGCTCGCCGGGCTCGTGCCGCAGGCCGGCGTGGAGCGCGGGTCGATGCGCGGCGAGCACGAGCGGACAGCCAGGCTGTTCGCCGGCGACCGTCAGGTCTCCTACGTCAATCGCCGCCCGGGATGGCTTCCGGGAATAACGATGGCCGAGATCGCAGCCGAGCATGCAGACGCGATGCGCGAGGCGTTCGCCGGGCCGGTGGACCTGCTCGGGATGTCCACCGGGGGAAGCATCGCCCAGCAGGTCGCAGCCCAGCATCCCGACGTCGTCAGGCGGCTGGTGCTGGTCAGTACGGGCTGCCACTTGGGTCCTGTGGCTCGCCGCCTCCAGCGGCAGGTCGCCGCGCGCGTGCGCGCCGGTGCACTGCGCCAGGCGGTGGCGGTCTTCGCGGCCGATCTCGTCCCGTTCGGTCCTCTCGAGCTGCCGGCGGCAGTCGCCGGCTGGCTGCTCGCTCCGCGCCTGTTCACGACCGAGGGCATGAACCACCTGGCGACGATGGCCGAGGCCGAGGATGAGTTCGACCTCGCGCCCCTACCGGCGATAGAGGCGCCGACGCTGATCGTGGGGGGCGGTTGCGACCGCTATTACGGGCCCGAGCTGTTCGAGGAGACGGCTGGACTCATCCCCAACTCCCGGGTCGTGGTCAGACCGCGGCGCGGCCACGTCTCGGTGCTGTGGTCTCCGCGCTCGCGCGCGGAGATCCACAGTTTCCTCAACTACGGCTCGCGTTCGGAGCCCGCTCAGGCGACCGCCTGCGCGAAGTAGTGGCCCTCGTCCATGTCCGCGATCAGCAGCGCGTGGCTCGGCTCCCAGCCGAGCGTCGCACGGGTCGACTCACTGGCCGTTGGGTTGTCTGCGCCGACGAATCGCGCGAGGAACCCGAACTGCAAATCGATCTGGTCCCCCGGGATGCTCGCGGTCGGCACGCCAAGGTTTCGGCCGATGGCCTCGGCGATCTCACGGAACGGGACGCCCTCGTCGCTGACCGCGTGGTAGCGCCTTCCTGCCGGCCCTGACTCCAGGGCGAGCCGGTAAACGCGAGCCGCGTCAAGGGTGTGGACGGCCGGCCAGCGGTTGGAGCCGCCATCCACGTACCCGGCGACGCCGGTATTGCGCGCAAAGCCGATCAGCGTCGGGACGAACCCGTGCAGGTCCAGGGAGCTGTGCACCGTGGGCGGAAGCCGAACCACGGATGAGCGCACGCCCTCTTCGGCGAGGGCGACGACATGGTTCTCGGCGTCCACGCGAGGGCCACCGGGGAGCACGTCCGCTTCCGTGCCAGGACGGCCGGTAACACCGCCAAAGGTGAGCATCAAGGTGCCCGAGGTGGTGACGAGCGGCTTGTCCGATCCGATCAACGCCTCACCCATCGCGGCAATCGCCCTGAAGTCGGCGTCGACGGCGCCCTGGAAGTCGCCGCTGGCCATCCAGTCGTGCTTGAAGGCGAGATGGATGACGCCGTCAGCGTCGCCGGCGGCCTGACGCAGAACGTCGAGGTCGTCCAGCGTCCCACGTTGGACCGCGCCGCCCGCCGCTTCGATGGCTGCAGCAGCTTCATCTGAGCGAGCCAGGCCGGTGACCTCGTGGCCGGCGTCGAGCAGCTCTGGAATGACGGCCGAACCGATGTGGCCCGACGCGCCGGTGACGAATACACGCATGGTGCCCTCCAGGGGGAGAGGTGATGACAGAACCTGACATCACTCTACCACGCTTGATGACAGTTCGTGACATCACATAGAATCACCGGCATGGGACGCTGGGAGCCAAATGCACAGGGGAGGCTTGCGCTAGCCGCGATGGAGCTGTTCAGCGAGCGCGGCTACGAGCAGACCACCGTGGCCGACATAGCCACGCGTGCGGGCCTCACGGAGCGCACCTTCTTCAGGCACTTCAGCGACAAGCGCGAGGTGCTGTTCGCAGGCTCGACGGCCTTCCGCGAGAACTTCGTGAACAGCATCAGCCGTGCGCCGGCTGCAGCAACTCCGCTGCAGAGCGTAACGCTTGCGCTCGAAGCAGCATCCGCGGCACTCGAGCAGTACCGCGGCCGCGACTTTGCCAGAGCCCGCCATCGGATCATCATCTCGAACCCAGAGCTACGCGAGCGCGAGCTGATCAAGCTTGCCGACGTCGCCGCGGGAATGGCTGAGGCGCTGCGCGGCCGAGCCGTCCCGGAGCCCCTTGCGAGCATCACCGCAGAGCTGGGGATGGCGGCGTTCCGGGTTGCGTTCGAACGCTGGGTGGCCGAGGGCGAGGACCGAGGCTTGTCTGAGCTGATCGATGAGTCGCTGGCGGGGATCACTACCGCCGTGTCCTGACCTGTTCGACCGCCGGCGCTGGACCGAACACGCCTCTTTCCCGATGAGGCAGGCAGCAGATCGCCCGAGCACCGGTGCATGATCGGCGGCAGTGGGTAGTTCCGGCAGCGGAAGCCAGCACGCACCGGAGGTACTAGATGGCAGGCATACAGCTGAACTGGTCAACCGCTGAGGTCAGCAACGGCGAGCTGAGGGTCGGGTTCAGCGACAAGGCGCCGAAGAAGTGGCGTGAGGCATTCGCGAGGACAGCCACGCTGCTGAGCCGCGAAACCTGGGAGTTGGACGAGATAAAGCCGGACCATGTGCGCATCTCGCCAATTCGGCCTGGGGAAGAGGAACGCGTCAAGCACTTTCTCGAGAGCGCTGTGCTCGAGGCGAACACGACGCTCGTGGGGGAGGAGGAGCTCTTCGCCGCCGAGGATGCTGACGAGGCGGAGGAGAACGATGCCGCCGGGCCATCACCCGACGAGGAGATGACGGCGCGATTCAAGGCTTTCGCGTGACAGCATGCGGGGTGATGGCCAGCATCGACTACACGGTTCGACGGGTGCCGATCGAGCGCACGCTGGCGCTGCGCAAGTCGGTCCTGCGGCCGTATCTGGCCGACGACGAGCCCTACGTGCTCCCCGACGACCATCTGCCGACAACGGTGACATTCGGTGCCGTCACCCCGGATGACAGGGTGATCGGGGTCGGCCGGCTCACTCCTGAGCCGCCGCCCTTCAATACCGAGCGCGAGCAGAGTTGGCGCCTGCGCGGGATGGCGACCAGCCCCGAGACTCGCAACCTGGGCATCGGGTCGGCCGTTCTGGGCGCGCTGATCGGGCACGTCGCCGACTCAGGCGGCGGGATTCTCTGGTGCAACGCCCGGGTTGGCGCGCTCGGCCTCTACGAACGCGGCGGCATGCAGCGTTGGGGTGAGGTCTGGGATGAGCCGCACATCGGTCCGCACGTCGTCATGTGGCGAGACATCCTTTAGGCTGTGCGCGTGCCCGAGACGCCCATGCAGGCGGTGCTGCGCGCGATCGACTCGCTCGACCTCGATGGTGCAGTCGCGCTCTTCGCGCCCGACGGCTCGCTGACGACCGTCTACGGCGACACTGCAGCCGGTCGTGAGCAGGCGCAAGCGGTCCTGGGCGTCTTCCTGCGTGCGCTGCGCACCGCACACCATGACGTGACGTCTGAGTGGAACCCTGAGAGCGGGGTCTGGATCGCCGAGATGTCGGCCAACTACGAACTGAGCGATTACAGCCGGCGTGGTCCCTTCCAACGAGTGATGATCCTGCGCGCCGGCGACGCCGGAATCGAGCAGCTGCACATCTACGGAGCGCATGAACTGCCGCTGACCGAGGATGGCCGCCCCTACAGAGAAGTGCACGGACCACACGGCTGGTTGCCCACGCTCTGAGGGCTTCCTGCCCACGTGCTAGCCGGTTTCAGAGCCGGTGAGGAGCTCGCGATTAGGCGGCTGGTGCGGCGCTCCGCGTCTCGTCCTTTTCGGGATCGGCAGTGTTGCGGGTCCGTCCTGCGTGAGCTCCACGACGCTGCCGTAGTGCCCGAGCTCGGCTCGCTCCCCCGAGAGCAGACTGTAGGTCGCATGGGTCGGACCGATCTCAACCGCGATCGTGGTGTCGCGATAGCAGAGCCTGAACGCCAGCCGGCTGATCTCCGGCGGTAGGTGCGGTCGGAAACTGAGCGACTTCCCCTCATCGCGCATCCCGCCGAAGCCGGCAACGGCGGCAGTCCAGGCGCCCGCCAGCGAGGCGATGTGCACACCATCGCGAACATTGTGCTCGAGGTCGTCGAGGTCGATCAGCGCCGCCTCACGGAAGTACGCGTAGGCGAGCTTGAGGTAGCCGACCTCGGCAGCGACAACGGCCTGAGTGCACGCTGAGAGCGACGAATCGCGCACCGTCAGCGGCTCGTAGTAGTCGAAGTTCGCGAGCTTCTGCTCGGCTGTGAACGAGTCGCCGCACAGATGCAGAGCGAGCACCAGGTCAGCCTGTTTGACCACCTGCTTGCGATACAGATCGAAGTACGGGAAGTGCAGCAGCAGCGGGTACTGCTCGGACGCGGTGCCCGCGAAGTCCCAGACCTCGTGCTGCGTGAACCCCTCCGCCTGCGGATTGACACCGAGTTGCTTGTCGTAGGGGATGAGCATCGCTGCGGCCGCGTCGCGCCACGCCGCTGTCTCTTCCGCGTTGACGTCCAGGCCACGTGCGATCTCCGGATACCGCTCCGCCGCCTCGGCCGCGGCGAGCAGATTCCGCTGGGCCATCAGGTTGGTGTAGATGTTGTTGTCGGCGATCGCGCTGTACTCGTCCGGGCCGGTGACGCCGTCGATCCGGAAGGCGCCGTGAGCGTCGCGATGGCCCAGCGAGTGCCACAGCCTCGCTGTCTCGATGAGCAGTTCGCTGCCGATCTCGCGCCCGAATTCCTCGTCGCCGGTGGCCCTCAGGTAGCGGCCGGCCGCAGCCGCGATGTCCGCGTTGATGTGGAACGCTCCGGTTCCGGCCGGCCAATAGCCCGAACACTCCTCGCCGTGGATCGTACGCCAGGGGAAGGCTGCGCCCTCGAGCTCCAGCTGGGTCGCGCGCGCCCGGGCGCGTGCGAGCGTGTGGTGCCTCCACCGCAGCGAGTCGCCGGCGGCCTGTGGCAGCGTGTAGGTGAGCATCGGGAGCACGAACGTCTCGGTGTCCCAGAAGGTGTGGCCGTCGTAGCCCGAGCCGGTGAGCCCCTTTGCGGCGATGGCTCGCTGTTCCGCACGCGCGCCGGCCTGCAGCACGTGGAACATCCCAAAACGGGTCGCCTGTTGCAGTTCGGGATCGCCCTCGATCTCCACGTCCCCGCGTCCCCAGAACGCGTCGAGGTATGCGCGTTGCTCCTTGCATAGGCCCTCCCAGCCCGTGGCGTGGGCTTCAGAGAGTGCCGCCGAGACCTGATCGAGCAGAGCCGGCGTGGAGCGCACGCGCGACCAACCGTACGCGAGGTATTTGACCACCCGAAGGGTCTGGCCTGGCTCCAGCGTCGTGGCGACCAGCATCCGAGCGTGATCCGGGAAGGCCTCAGACGACGACTCCAGCTTCTCGGGGCCGTGGAGCTCGTGACGCATTGCCACGGCGGCGCGCAGCCCGCTTACGGCTGTGCGGTGGATCAGGACCGAGCGCATGTCGCTGCTGTCGTAGAGCTCGCTTTCGAGGGGCGCGGTCGGCGCCGAGCCGGCCCGCGGGTCCGCGCCCGAGTTCGGGAGCTCCTCGTTGGTGATCAGCTCCGACTGGAGCACGATCCGGACAGCCTCGTCGACGGGCTCGACCTCGTAGCTGATCGCGGCGATCGCGCGCTGGGAGAGTGACACCAGACGGGTCGAGCGGACGCGGACCGATTGATGGGACGGGGAGGTCCACTCGGCGCTCCGCTTCAATACGCCGTCGCGGAAGTCGAGTTCGCGCGTATGGCTGTGCAGCGTTCCGTAGCGCACGTCGAAAGGCGAGTCGCCGACGAGCAGGCGGATGATCTTGCCGTTGGTCACGTTGACGACCGCCTGGCCCTGCTCGGGATCGCCGTACCCCGGCTCCGCGTAAGGGAGCGCGCGGGCCTCCCAGAACCCACCCAGATAGCTTCCGGGCAGTCCGCTGGGTTCACCCTCGTCGAGGTTCCCGCGCAGCCCAACGTGCCCGTTGGAGAGCGCAAAGATCGACTCTGTCTGAGCGAGGCGCTCGAGGTCGAGCTCTGACTCACGGATCGCCCACGGGTCAACCTCAAAGGCGGAGTGCTGGATCACGACTCGAGCAGCTCCGCCAGGTCGCTGACCACGACATCAGCGCCGTGTGCCTTCAGCCCGTCCCGCTGGCCCACTCGATCGACCCCGACCACATAGCCGAATTTGCCGGCGCGTCCGGCCTCCACACCGGCCAGGGCATCCTCGAAGACCACCGCTCGGGTCGGTTCGACTCCCAACGCCTTTGCTCCAGCGAGAAATGTGTCCGGCGCCGGCTTCCCGTGCAGATGCTCACGTTGAGCGACGACCCCGTCGATCACCGCGTCGAACATACCCGTGAGCTTCGCGGCCGCGAGCACATCGTGGGTGTTGGTGCTGGACGAAACGACCGCGCGGCGCAGCCCGGCGCGCTGCGCCGCCTGCACGTAGCGGACCGAGCCCTCGTAGGCCTCGACGCCCTCCTCGCGGATCAGCTTCAGAACGCGCTGATTCTTGTCGTTGCCGATCCCATGGATCGTGTCGGCGTCCGGGGGGTCGCCGTCCGACCCCTCGGGCAGCTCGATCCCCCGCGACTTGAGGAAGGAGCGCACGCCATCCTCGCGCGGCAGGCCGTCGACGTAGTCGTCGTAGTCACTGACCTTGTCGAAGGGAACGAAGTCCGTTCCGTCCTGATCTGCCCGCCGGCGGAGAAAGGCGTCGAAGGTCTGCTTCCACGCCTCGGCGTGGATCTTGGCCGTCTGCGTAAGCACGCCGTCCATGTCAAAGAGCAAACCCTCGATGTTCTCCGGAAGCCCGAGCATCGGCACAACCTATACCGGCAGCGCCCTTGGCGAGCCAATTGCCCGACCGCGACGAGACGGACATCGAGCCTGCCAAGCTGGAAGAGATGGTTGATCACGCACCTACCGAAGAGTTCAGGCTGCGCTCGGTGGCGATCGCCGCCTTTGCGCCGGCCACACTATTCGGGCTCGCCGAAGGCGCGATGATCCCAGTCGTAGTGGCCTCGGCCTACGCCCGTGGGGCAACCACGTCGATTGCGGCATTCATCGTCGCGCTGATCGGCATCGGCTCGCTGCTGACGAACATCCCCGCCGGAATCCTCGCCACCAGGATCGGTGAGCGCAGAGCGATGCTCGTGGCGGCGGTGGTGACCGTCGTCGGACTGCTGCTGTGCGTCCTCGACCTCGGCAAAGGCTCCTGGTCGCTCGCCGTCTACGGCTTCGGGGTGCTGCTGATCGGCGCTGCCGGCTCGGTGTACAGCCTGGCACGGCAGTCCTATCTGACCGAGATGGTCCCGCTGCATATGCGCGCGCGAGCGCTCTCGACCCTGGGCGGGACGATGCGCATCGGTCTCTTCATCGGGCCCTTCCTGGGTGCCGGGGCGACTCTGCTGTGGGGGCTGTCCGGCGCCTACTTCGTGAGCATCGCGGCCATCCTGGCGGCCGGCGTGATCGTGCACCGCGTGCCGGACCTCGAACTCGGCGATGAGCATCGCCGGGCCTCCGCGAAGGTCACGACCAAGCGCGTGCTCAAGGAGCACTGGCGCGTCTTCCTGACTCTCGGTCTAGGTGTGCTGCTGCTTCAGGCGATTCGGCAGACACGGCAAAGCGTGATTCCGCTCTGGGCCCACCACATCGGCCTGTCGCCGACGACGAGCTCGATCATCTACGGGCTGGCAGGTGCGATCGACGCATTGACCTTCTATCCAGCCGGGAAGGTCATGGACACTCGAGGCAGGCGGTGTGTCGCGGTGCCGTGTGTGCTGATCATGGCGCTCGCCTTCATGCTGATGCCGCTGACCCATAGCGGCTTCAGCCTGGTGCTCGTGGCGATGCTGATGGGCTTTGGCAACGGCATCGGCTCCGGCATCGTCATGACGCTTGCCGCCGATACCTCGCCCGCGGTCGGCCGCCTCACCTTCCTCGGCGTTTGGCGGGAGCTGAGCGATGCGGGTGCCGGCATTGGGCCGGTGATCCTCTCAGTGGTGACCGGCATCGCCGGTCTCGGCGCCGGAATCCTGGTGAGCGGTGGTGTCGGGCTGGCGGCCGGCGCAGCTCTCTGGACGTGGATCCCGCGACCGAACCGCAGCGCGCGAACCTCACGCGAGGGACGGCCGGATCTCTCCCGGCCGGTTTCGCCCTCAGAAGTCCCCTGAGCATCAGCCATCATTAGTGCCATGGAAGACCGCGAGGTGCCGCTGGGCATCTACATCCACGTTCCGTTCTGCGCCGCGCGCTGCGGCTACTGCGACTTCAACACCTACGTTCCGAGCGGCCCTGGGCAGCCCTCCGAGTACGTCGAGGCTGCACTGCTGGAGCTGGCCCAGGCCCGCGCGGAGCTTGGCCGGCGGCGGGTCGCGACCGTGTTCATCGGCGGCGGAACCCCGACGCTGCTTGGGGCCGGTGAGCTGTTGCGCCTGCTCGACGGCGTGGAAGATGTGTTCGGGCTGTCGCCGGACGCCGAGGTGACAACCGAGGCCAACCCCGAGTCCACGGACCTGGAGCTGTTGCGCGCATTGCGCGGCGGAGGTTTCACGCGGGTCTCCCTCGGGATGCAGTCGGCGGCGCCGCACGTCCTGCGCACCCTCGATCGCGTTCACACGCCCGGCCGCGCTACGGAAGCCGCGATCGAGGCCCGGAAGGCCGGCTTCGAGCACGTATCGCTCGATCTGATCTATGGCACTCCCGGGGAGACTGACTCCGATTGGGAGCGGACGCTCGAGGCGGCGTTCAGCGCGCGGCCCGACCACATCTCTGCCTACGCGCTCACGGTGGAGCAGGGGACCGCCATGAGCCGCGCCGTCAGCAGCGGAACACTCGACGCGCCAGACGATGCTGACCAGGCCAGGCGCTTCGCCTTTGCGGACGAGTTCCTGAGCAAGCGCGGCTTCGACTGGTATGAGTTGAGCTCCTGGGCGACCACGCCGGAGGCCCGCTGCCGCCACAACATCGGCTACTGGCGTTCTTACGATTGGTGGGGCATCGGCCCCGGAGCGCACTCGCATGTGGCGGGCGTGCGCTGGTGGAACGTGCTGCGGCCCGGCGCCTATGCGCAGGCACTGACTGAGGGCCGCTCACCGGCTGCGGACAGGGAGGTGCTGACCGATGAGCAGCGCGCACTCGAGGCGGTAATGCTTGGGTTGCGCGAGCGCGGCGGCCTGGCGCTCTCGACGCTGAGCCCTTCAGGGATTCGCGCAGCCGAGCTCGAGGTCGCGCGCCGTCGGATCACGATCGTCGATGGCAGCGTGCAGCTGACGCGCAAGGGGCGGCTGTTCGCGGATGCTGTGGTGCGCGAACTGTCCGTGTGAGCCGTTCCCTGACACCGAGCCAGCTGCTCAATGCGGCTCGTCGGCCGGCCGCTGGCGTTGGCGCTTGCGCTGTGCTTGAACGCGCTTGTCCTCCAGGCGGCGCTGCTCCGACGCCCTTGTCGGACGCGTCTGTCTCCGGGGCCGTGCCACGTGAAGTGCCCGCTCCAGGCGCTCTCGCAAGCGCTCGAGCGCCAGCTCGCGGTTCTGGCTCTGGCTGCGCGCATCCTGCGCCACCGCGACGACGCGCGGTGCCGAGCCTGGAGATGATCAGCTGCTTCTGCTCCTCGGATAGGGAAGCCGATGCGGCCACGTCGAAGACCGCCTCGATCCGCGACGCGGTGACGTTGGCGTGCTGGCCACCGGGGCCGGATGAGCGGGAAGCGCGCACCGTGACCTCGGCAAGCGGGATCAGCGCGCCATCTCCGACTGGCATCGGGTCTTCCATCATTCCGAGCCTAGTGTGATTCGCCGACAGTCCCTGTGCCCCTAGAGTCACGATCGGGACTGGGTGGATCACGCGGAAGGAGCAGTGCCGTGGATGAGCAGGTACGCGCAGTTCTGGACGAGCTCCACACGTACGGGGTGGCCCACGATGCGGGCAAGGAGGACCGGCTCGAGCGGCTGCGCAACCTCGAGCCCGATACCGCAGCGCTGCTCGCGCTCATCGTCCGGGCGGCGCAAGCGCGCCAGGTGCTCGAGCTCGGCACCTCCAACGGCTACTCGACGCTGTGGCTTGCCGACGCGGTGCGTGCCACGGGAGGGCACCTGGTGAGCGTCGAGCTTGACCCCGACCGCAGCGCTGAGGCCGCGCGCAACCTCGCACGTGGGGGACTCACCAAGTTCGCCGAGGTACTCGTTCAGGACGCGGGCGACGCTTTGCGTCAGTCAACCAACGCGCAATGGGACGTGGTATTTCTCGATGCTGAGCGACCCGCATACGTCTCCTACTGGCCGAACCTCGTGCGTGCCCTGCGACCTGGAGGGCTGCTGGCGGTCGACAACGTCACCTCTCATGCGGACGAGGTGGCGGACTTTCGCGCGCTCCTGGCCGCGGACCCGCGAATGATCGAGGCCGTCGCGCCCACGGGGGCGGGCCTGTTGCTGGCCGTGCGCAGCGACGACGTGACCGTCAGCTCGGCCTGATCCGGTCCTGGAGCGGGGCGAGCGAAGCGCCCCGGTCAGACGGTTGGCTCAAACGGGGTGTAGTCGCGTCGCAGCTCGAGGCTCAGAGACAGCCGTATCCGTGCCCTGGGGCCATCCAGACGCTTCTCCAGCGCAATGCCGGCAGCCAGCAGGTCATCCCAGGCATGGGGATACGATTCCTCAGCCTGCACCGGGCCCGAGCCCGTGCGAGTGGTGAGCACGACAGGCACTGAGTCGCATGCAGCCATGAGGTCCGCCCTGACAGGGGCGGGCACCGAGCCCGCCCCGAGTGCGTCGACCACGATCCCGGCGGCGCCGCTGATCGCCTGCACGAAGCGCCGACGGCCGGGGCTGCCGGTGAGCCGTACGTACGCGACCGCGTCGGGGTCCGGAGCCGTACTCGGGATCGTTCCCAGCCAGTTGAACTCGAGCGGCTGCGATAACAGTCGCAGTTGGCCGTCATGCACGGTGCCGATCCGCGTGCCGTGCCTGGTGGCGAACGAACTCAGTGCGACCGAGTCGCGCTTGACCACGTCCCACGCGGGAAGCACCTCGTGGTTCATCACCACCACCGTTCCCAGCCGCGACGCCAGCGAGTCCCGGGCGACCGTGACGGCATCGAGCAGATTGCGGCCCCCGTCATAGCCCTGCGTCCCCGGCGGCCGCATCGCGCCACACAGGGTCACCGGGATCCCGGGCAAGCATTCGTTGATGAAGTGCGCAGCCTCCTCCATCGTGTCGGTGCCGTGCATGACGACGACGCCTGCGTGGTCGGGTGCGATCCGCTGGATTTCCCGGACGAGCGACAGCCAGTGCGCGAAGGTCGCATCCTCACTGCCGATCGCGTACGCCTGCACGTGTGCGAGCGGAGCATCGAGCCCACCGATGCCGGCGGCGAGTTCGGCGCCGGTGAGCGTGGGGCGCCGGACCCCCGATTCGGGATCCTGCAACATGGAGATCGTCCCGCCGGTGGCAATCACCGCGGTCGGCTGCTCGGCAGCTCGTGTGGAAGTGTCTGTCGCCCCGGTTGACATGGCATCACCCGCATCGTGCGGGAGCCGAACGGTAACCGCTGCGCATCGCTGGCGACTCCTGGCCGCGCTGAACAGCTAAGGCGAGTCGTGGCGCCCCGCTCTCGGGCGCATAGCGGCGGCGGGCAGGCGGGATCAGGAACCACTCCTGCGTCCGCCAAGTGAAGCCGGCCAAGACGAGGGGGTGCCCGGCGGAATGGCCGGACACCCCCTCGGGCACAGTTTTGAGTAATGGTCAGGCGACCACCACCGCCGGCTCGCTGACCTCGAGTACAACCGGCTGCTCGTCGCCGATCCCGGCACTCACCTGGCTGCCGTCGCTCAGCGTGCCGTCAAGAATCGCGCGCGTGAGCTCCGTCTCGAGCGTGCGGCGCAGGTGCCGCTTGAGCGGACGGGCGCCGAACTCCGGGTCGAACCCCTCACGCGAGAGCTGCTCGACAAGCTCCGGGGTCACGGTCAGCTTGATGCCGCGCTCGGCGTCCAGTCGCTCGCGCGATCCGTGAGACCAGCAGCTCACCGATGAGCGTGATCTGCGCCTCCGAGAGCGGCTCGAAGGTGAGCGACCTCATCGATCCGGTTCAGGAACTCCGGCAGGAACGTCCGCTTGGCGGCCGCGAGCATGCGCTCGCCTGCATCCGGCGCCGCGCTTGGGTCGGCGGTGAAGCCGAGACCGCGCTTCGCCTGGCCGGCGCCGAGGTTGGAGGTCATCACCACGACCGTGTTGGTGAAGTCCACCGTGCGGCCCTCGCCGTCGGTCAACCGGCCGTCGTCGAGCACCTGCAGCAGGATGTTCCAGACCTGGGGGTGCGCCTTCTCGATCTCATCGAGCAGGACCACGCTGTACGGATGCCGGCGAACGGGCTCAGTCAGCTGACCGCCGTCGCCGTAGCCGACGTAGCCGGGAGGAGAGCCGATCAGCCGCGCGACCGTGTGCGGCTCGCGGTACTCGGACATGTCGATCCGGACGAGCGCCCGCTCGGTCGCGAACAGCCGCTCCGCCAGCGCCTTGACGAGCTCGGTCTTCCCGACTCCGGTCGGGCCCAGGAAGAGGAAGCTGCCAAGCGGCCGGTCGGGCTCAGCCAGGCCTGCCCGTGCATGACGAACGGTCTCGGCGACCGCGTGCACCGCGGCGTCCTGACCGACCACCCGGCGATGCAGGTCACCCTCGAGCGTCTCGAGCCGTGCCAGCTCGGCGGCGACCAGCTCGCCCACCGGGATGCCGGTGCGCACCGCGACGACGTGAGCGATATCGCTCTCGCCGACAAGCGCTTCACCGGTGCCGGTGGATTCGGTATCGCCCACCCCAGCGGCACCTGCCGCCGGCTGTTCCTCGGAAGTCGAGGTCCGCTCGAGCCGCTGTTCGAGCCCCTGCGATCCTCGCCTTGATCTCGGCGGCGTCCTCGTAGGCCTCGGCGTCGACCGCGGCCTGCTTCTCGACCCTCAGGTGCTCGATCTCGGTCCGTAGCCTGCCCAGCTCGGAGCCGCTCGAGCGCAGCCTCAGGCGCGCAGCGGCCTGGTCGACCAGATCGATCGCCTTATCCGGCAGGTGGTACTCAGTGATGTAACGGTCGGAGAGCCGCGCCGCGGCCTCCAGCGCCTCGTCTGTGATCTTCACACCGTGGTGTTCCTCGTAACCGGCCCTGATGCCACGCAGGATCTCGATCGTGTCGGCCACCGACGGCTCCTCGACGATCACAGCCGAGAAGCGTCGCGCGAGCGCCGCGTCGCGTTCGATCTCGCGGTACTCGGCGAGCGTCGTCGCACCGATCATGCGCAGCGTGCCGCGCGCCAGACGCGGCTTCAGCATGTTGGCCGCGTCCATCGCGCCCTCCGCGCCGCCGGCGCCAAGCACCGTGTGCAGCTCATCCACGAAGAGGATCACGCGCCCCTCGGCCTGCTCGACCTCGGCCAGCAGGGCCTGGAGGCGCTGCTCGAAGGCACCGCGGAACTGCGTCCCGGCGACCATCCCGGCCAGGTCGAGCGCGATCACCCGCACGTCCTTGAGCATCTCAGGGACCTGACCAGACGCAATCCGCAGCGCAAGGCCCTCGGCGATCGCCGTCTTACCAACACCGGCCTCACCGATCAGGACCGCGTTGTTCTTACGCCGCCGGCTGAGGATCTCGATGACCTGCTCAACCTCCGCATCGCGGCCGATCACAGGGTCGATGTTCCCGTCAGCCGCGTCAGCTGTGATGTCGTGGCCGAAGCGGTCGAGCGCTGCCGTCTCGGAGCGCTTCACCGCGGGCTGCGAGCGCCGCCGCCGGACCTGCGCCACGGACCCGCCCAGCGTGGGGGCGGCAGCTGCAGCGACACCCATGGCCTCGCGCGCGCACTGGTCGCAGACTGCGCCGTCATGGGTTTCGCCATCTGCGACAAAGCGGAACTGGGCGACCGCCGGCCGTTCACCGCAGACGTCGCAAAGGCGCACCTTTTCAGAGTTATTTTCCTGATTATCCACTGTCAAAGCCCTCTCAAAATCTAAGTTCGGACGACTCAGATCGTAGCAAGGATGATTGCGCTCGCAAGCATCCCAACACAGGGCAAACAAAGGCATAATCTGCCGACCCTTGCCGCGCGACTCACGGACACGTTCAACCGTCACCGAAGATGCGCGGGCCATCAGCCGGTGGCGCAACGCGATCATCTGCGCCTTTGGGCTGGGCGGTATCACCGTTGCCTCGTGGGGTCCGCGGATGCCGGCAATCCGTACAGAGCTCGGGGTCGGGACCGGCACGATCGGCCTGCTGCTCGCCTGCTCGACGGTGGGCTCGATTGCCGGGCTGCTGACATCCCGGTACGCCCTGCATCGCCTGGGGGGTCGCGGAGCTGTGCTAAGTGCGTTGCTCGTGATGGCGGGCGCGCTCGCGGTTATGGGGGTCGGGGTCACGTCAGGCGCGATTGTTCTGGTCGCGATCGGGTTCGCGATTGTCGGCTTCGGCCTCGGCAACCTCGATGTCGCGATCAACGTCGAAGGGGCGGCGGTTGAGCGCCGAGCCGGGCGCACGTTGCTTCCGCTGATGCACTCGGCCTGGTCGGGTGGTGCAGCCATTGGCGCCGCAATCGGCGCGCTGTGCGCCGCGACAGGGGTGAAGCCGCAGGTGCAGTTCCTGCTGCTGGCGGCCCTGGTCGCAGTGGTGGGGCTGATGCTCGCTCGATCCATCCCTGCGAGTGCGCCGCCGGAGGCGGAGGAGCGGGTCTCCGAACCGTGGGTTACACGGTTACGGCGCTGGCTGCACGGCTGGGCCGATCGCCGCTTGCTCCTGATCGGGATCGTGCTGTTCGGCGTCGAGTTCGGCGAGGGGTCGGCGAATAACTGGCTGGCGCTGGCGGTGAAGCAGGACCACGGCCAAACGGCCGCACTTGCAGCGCTGTTCCTCGCCCTGTTTGCGGTGAGCGAAATGTCGGCTCGAGTGGTTGCTGGACCATTGGTCGATCGCTTCGGCCGCGTCCGGATGCTGCGCTACACGACTGCGCTCGGCATCGTTGGCGTGGCGCTGTTCATCCTGGTCGGATCGATCTGGGTGGTGGCGGTGGGTGTGGTGCTCTGGGCCATCGGTGTCAGCATGGGGTTCCCGCTTGGCATGTCCGCGGCCGCCGAGGGCGACGATCCGCCCACACAGGTCAGTGTGGCGGCGTCGATCGGGTACCTCTCGAGCCTGATCGGGCCGCCGATGATCGGCTTCCTCGCCGAGTCGGTTGGCCTCCTCCCGGCGCTGTGGTGCCTCGCCGGTCTCCTTCTGGCGGCGTGCTTGGCGGGCGGCTCACTGAGGCCGATCGTGCCTAGCGCGGCTGGGGCGCCACGATCATCTGCTTGGGGGACTTGATCAGCTTCATCGTGATGTGCGAGTCGAGCTTGTCCATCCCTGGGAGCTCTCCGAGCCTGGTGGACACGAACGTCTCATAGCTCTCGATGCTGTCGGTCGCGACACGGAGCAGGTAATCGGGCAAGCCGAACATCCTGCGGACCTCGACCACCTCCTCGAGCGCCGCAACGGCGTCCTCGAAGGCCTCGAACGTAGCCCGGTCCTTGCGTGTTAGATCGACGTTGACGAGCACCTCGAAGCCGCGCCCGACCGCCCTGGGGTTGATCTGCGCCACATATCCGAGGATCACGCCATCGCTCTCGAGCCGCCTGACTCGGCGCAGGCAGGGGGCCGGGCTCAGCCCGACCCGTTCAGCAAGCTCGACGTTGGAGAGGCGTCCATCGCGTCCGAGCTCCGCAATGATCCGACGGTCGGTTGCATCCATAGCGGTAGATGATTGCGCATATCGGCGCTTGAGCAGCCAAATTCGCCATCGTGTTGCCGCGCCCGATCCGTACTCTTTTGCCCGTGACCACGCTGATGACCTCGCATTCGGGGGAAACTCCGGCCCGCGAGCCGGACTACTTCGGCGAGCGCGAGTCGATCAGACGTGCGGTGGCCGGGATCGCGGTCTACGCAGGCGTGTTCGGGCTGGCCTTCGGGGCCGTTGCCGCCGCAGCCGGCCTGAGCGTGCTCCAGGCGGTCGTGCTGAGCGCCGTGATGTTCACTGGCGCATCGCAGTTCGCGCTCGTCGGAATCCTCGGCGTCGGTGGATCGCCGTTTGCCGCGCTCGCCGCTGCGCTGCTGCTGGGCACGCGCAACGCCTTTTACGGTGTCCCGGTGTCCGCGATCGTGCGCCCTCGCGGTCTGGGGCGGCTACTGACCGCCCACCTCGTGATCGACGAGACCACGGCGATGGCAGTGGCCCAGCGCAACGGGCGCGCCGGCCGCTATGCCTTCTGGGCCACCGGAGTCGGACTCTTCGCGCTGTGGAACATCGGCACGCTTGTCGGGGTCGTGATCGGCAGCAGCATCAACACCACAGCACTCGGACTGGACGCAGCCGCACCGGCGATCTTCCTCGCGCTGCTGTGGCCACAGCTCACGCGTGACCGCGGACCGGCAGTCGCGCTAGGCGCTGCGGTTGTGGCGCTGGCACTGGTGACCATCGCCCCGGCGGGAGTGCCGATCATCGCCGCGGCCGCGGTGGCGATCGGGGCAGGACTGATGCCGCAGCGCTCAAGATCTGAGGGCGGAGAGCCGCCGCGTTGAGCACCTGGACTGCAATCCTCGCGGCTTCAGTCGCCTGCTACGGGCTCAAGCTGATCGGCGTGTCGCTGCCTGAGACGGTTCTCGGCCACCCGCGCGTACAGCGGATCGCCGGGCTTTTGCCCGTCGCGATGCTCAGCGCGCTGATTGTCACCGACCTGTTCGATTCGAACCGGCATTACAGCGCTGATTGGCACACGCTCGCCGGGGTTGCGGTTGGCGCGCTGGCACTCTGGAGAGGGCGATCGCTGCTTGTGGTCTTCGCACTGGCGGTCGCGACAACTGCGTTATTGCGGCTCTTGTTGTGAGATGGTTTACCCGACGAGCAACATGAGACGCTCGAAGGAGCGGCTCGAGGCCTGACTGTGCCGACCAGAAGCGCAGGATTACTTCTCTACCGGACCCAGCAACGGCAGCTCGAGGTGCTGCTCGGGCATATGGGCGGGCCGTTCTGGGCCAGGAAAGACGAGGGCGCATGGTCGATTCCGAAGGGTGAGTACGACCAGAGTGAGGATCCCCTCGCAGCCGCCAGACGCGAATTCTTGGAGGAGATGGGCACACCGGCGCCGCCCGGTCCGGCCGAGCCGCTCGGCGAGCTCCGGCAACCCGGCGGGAAGATCATCAGCGTGTGGTGCATGCCGGGCGACTTCGACACACGCGGTCTGAGGAGTAACACGTTCACGCTCGAATGGCCGCCCCGATCTGGAAGGTTTCAGGAGTTCCCGGAGATCGACAGGGCGGAGTGGGTTGACCTCGACTCCGCGCGACAGAAGCTCGTGCGAGGTCAGATTCCGTTCCTCGACGCGCTGCCGCCAACGCGCGGTCAGCAGGGTTGATGCCTCGCATCCTGCGGGACGGTCGCCAGTGAGCTCAGACGAGTTCGATGCGATCGTGATCGGCGCCGGGCTGATGGGGGCGGCCACGGCCTGGTCGCTCGCGCGGCGGGGACGATCGGTCCTGTTGGTTGAGCAGTACCACCCGGGGCATAACAGGGGAAGCTCGCACGGCAGTGCGCGCATCGTGCGTCGCGCCTACTCCGATGTGCTCTACACGCGGCTGACCGGTCAGGCATTCGAGCTGTGGCGGGAGCTTGAAGAGTCATCTGGCACGCGCATCCTGCGTATGCACGGTGGGCTCGACCACGGGGCGAACCACGATGTAGACGCCGTCGCCGAGCGGCTGGCGGCAGAGGCGGTGGCTCACGAGCTGCTGCGGTCAGAGGCAGCCGAGGAGCGGTGGCCCGGGATGCGCTTCGAAGGAAGCGTCCTCTTCCATCCGCAGGCCGGGACGATGGATGCCGCGCTGGCGGTCGAGGCCTTCCTGGACGAGGCTGTGCGTCACGGCGTAAGGGTGCTGCAAGAGACCCGCGTGGTTGCGGTGCTTCCAGGCGATGGCCGGAGCGAGATCGAGCTGGCCGGCGGCGAGCGGGTGGCGGCGAGGGCGGTGGTGGTCGCGGCGGGCGGCTGGGCCGAGCCGCTTCTGCACGGGCGGGTGACGCTTCCGCCGCTAGCGGTCACGCAGCAGCAGATCTTCCACTTCCCGCGCCTGGACACCGATGCCGAACAGTGGCCCAGCGTGATCCACGACGAACTGACGCCGGTCTATCACCTCGCAGGCGGACGGGACGGGGGACCGGGCGAGGATCGCAAGATCGCAGAGCACCGCCACGGCACGGCGACGACGGCGTCGGGGCGCAGCGGCATCGTTGACCCTGCCTCACGGGCGCGGATCGTGGAGTACGTGAGGCGCTGGCTGCCCGGATTGGACCCGACGCCCGGCCGCGAGGCGACCTGCCTGTACACGACGACCCCCAACGAGGACTTCGTCCTCGATCGCGCCGGCACGCTTGTGGTCTGCTCAGCGTGTTCCGGACACGGCGCGAAGTTCGCACCGTTGATCGGCGAGATGACTGCTGAGCTCGTTACAGCACCGCACCGGGCTCAGATTCCGGCGCGCTTCCGAATCCCCTCGGACGGGTCTACGCCGGGTTCTCGGCGGGAATGACCGCTCCCCTCTCCCTGGGAAGCGAGCTCTGCGCGGCAACAACAGCAGAGTCGGGAGGGCAAGGATTCCCGCCGCCGCGATTGCCGCCCGCAGGCCGAAGGCAAGTATCACTTTGGACTGCCCGTGGCGGATGACGAGCTACCGGCACGCGAGGCCAGCCATTTACTGTCCCTACAGCTCGTACGGCTCTTCGGATCGGAGAAACATGAACCACAGCCCCGACGCTGTCACTGGCGTCAAGAACTTCGTCCATGTCGGTCTGGTGGTCGAGGACCTCCAGGAGACCTTGCGGTTTCTCAGAGTTCTCGGGTTCGATTGCGGCGAGCCGGGCGTGTACGGCGGTGAGTGGATCGATCGGATCGTGGGCCTCGACGACGTCACGATCGAGCTCGCAATGGCTCGCCTCCCGGATGGCAGCGACGTGTTCGAGGTGACTCGCTTCCGTTCTCCCGCTACCGCGGCTCAGGAGCCGGAGCCCGCGGCTAACCGTCCCGGGCTCCGGCACATCTCGTTCAGCGTCGATGACATGCATGGGGTCGTCGAACGCGTAAGGGCAGCCGGTTGGGGACCGATTGGAGAGGTCGTCGATTACGAGGGCATCTACCTGCTCTGTTACATCCGCGGACCCGAGGGCCTGATCGTCGAACTCGCCGAGCACATCGGGGGGGAAGCGACTTAGCTCAGCTCGACCGGGCTGACCTGCAGCCGTCGCTCCTTCCCATCCCGCAAGAGCACGACGGTGAGAGGACTTCCGATCACCTCGTGCTGGAGCAGACTCAAGAGTTCAGAAACGCCGCTCATCGGCTGGGAGTCGAGCTCGACGATCAGATCGCCGACCCGGATTCCGGCCGTATCAGCGGGCGAGTCCGCGACAACCTCAACCACCTCGATGCAACCCGCCGCGGTGCGGTCCGCTTGAGCCCACAGCGGTAGCGGTCGCGTCGCACCGGCGATCCCGATGTACCCGCGACGCACACGGCCGCTGGTCATCAGCGCCGCGATGATCCCGAGCGTGGCGGCGTTGATCGGGACGGCAAGCCCGAGGCCGATCCCCGCCACTGCCGTGTTGACACCGACGACCTCTCCGCGGTGGTCTGCGAGCGCGCCGCCTGAGTTACCGGGGTTCAGTGCGGCGTCGGTTTGGATGACATCGTCGATCCTGCGGACCGCGTTACTACTGCGCGCGGGTAGCGAGCGCCCGAGCGCCGACACAACGCCAGCCGTTACGGAGCCGGCGAATCCATTCGGATTGCCGATTGCGACCACGAGCTGTCCGACGCGCAGGTTGCCGGCGTCGCCGAGCTTCGCTGGTCTCAGGCCGCCATCCTCGCACCGCAGGACGGCAAGGTCACTGAGGGGATCGGCACCGACCACCGCGAACGCCAGCTCACGCCCATCGGTGAAGGAGGCCGTCCCGTGGCGCCCGGAGCGTCCGTCGCGCGTCGACACAACGTGAGCCGACGTGAGCAGGAAGCCATCGGCCGTCAGCGCGATCCCGCTCCCGGCGCCGACCTGCCGCTCACCGCCGTCGCGGCGGCGCGCAAGCACCTGCAGGTTCGCTACCGATGGCGCGAGCACGTCGACGACGCGAGTGACCGCCCGGCTGTAGGCGTCCAGGGCGTCGGACTCGCTCACCGCGGTGTCGCTGACAGCGATCTCGCTCATGACCGCGCCCCGCTCAGGTCGATCGGCACCTCCATCTCGTCGACGCCGCGAACAAGCCGCAGAACCGTCGGCTCAGCAGTGCTTGCCTCGAGCGCCGCAAACAGCGCATCGACCGAGTCGATCTCAACAGAGCCAAGCCCGATGATCAGGTCGCCGCGTTGTACTCCAGCGCGCGCAGCGACGGACTCATCTTCGACATCGCGGACCAGAAGGCCATCGCGTTCGGGCAGCCCCACCGCCCCGCGCAGCCTGCGGGCAACGCGTGGGGGAGCTATGCGCGATGCCGAGCCGTGCAGGCTCGGCATCGCCTCTGAGCAGTCGGTCGAGCGCCGGTTGCACCGACGGTGTCCCAACGGCAAACAGAAAGCCGGGATCTGTGCGCAGCACGTTCAGGCCAACAACGGCGCCATCGGCGTCGAGGAGTGGGCCTCCCGCCGATCCGCGCGGAAGCGGCGCGGTGTGTTCGAGGCCCTCGAGCAGATGGCCGGAACGCCCACGCAGGGAGAGCGGCTCTGCCGACACGCGGCCCTCCGTGATCCGCAGCCCGGTGCCCGGGTCGCCCGCCGCGAATACGACATCCCCGAGCTCCGGCACACGGTCCGCCCAGGTGATGGGTGCGATCTCGCCCGTTGGAGCCGCGATAAGAGAGATCCCGACGACGCGGTCAGACCGCTCGACCGTGCCTTCGACAACCTGGCCCGCAATCCGCAGCTCGACGCTGGGTCCGGCCAACGAATAAGACATGGCGATGAGTCGATCCTGGCCCACGACCAGGCCGGAACCGCGCCGGGCGCCCCGGCCCAGAGGAGTGACAGCGCGCCCCATCTGTGCTTTCAAGCTAGTGACTTGCAACATGCAAGCATCATAACCAATGTCCGTTATGCTGCTCGTAGATGACTGATTACGAACCCGTCGCAGCGATCTCTGAGGCAGCCTCGATCATCGGCGACCGCTGGTCGCCCGCGGTGATCGGTGCCCTTCTGGAGGGACCGCTTCGCTACGGGGAGCTGATGGATCGGCTCACGGGGATCGCTCCAAACATCCTCAGTGCGCGCCTCAAGAAGCTCGAGGCCGATGGTCTGGTGGTCTCCGCGTTGTACTCAGAGCGGCCGGCCCGATTCGAGTACCGGTTGACGGAATCGGGGGGCGAGCTCTCAGATCTGCTGAGGCTCCTGGCGGCCTGGGGCGCGCGGCGACTGTCCAGCCACCCGGGACCGACTCATGCGGTCTGCGGCACGCCCCTAGAGGTCGCGTGGTGGTGCCCGACCTGCGCAACGACCGCCGCCCCCGAGGACGAGCAGCCGATCACCGTCTAGTCAATCGCGAGCGCGCACTGCTTGGTTGACGTGGGGGATGATCCGCTGCCCGTAGGCAGACAGAGTGGCGTCCTGGGCGTCGTGCTGGAGGTAGAGGCCGTAGTGATCGACGCCGATCGCGGCGAGCTCCTTCAGACGCTCGATGTGCCGCTCGGGCGGCCCGATCAGGCAGAAGCGCTCGACGATCTCATCCGGCACGAACTCTGCGTGGGTGTTTCCCGCCCTTCCGTGCTCGTTGTAGTCGTAGCCCTCCCGACCAGCGATGTAGTCGGAGAGGCTCTGCGGGATCGCGCCGCCCTCGGCGCCGTAGCGGTTGACGATGTCGTGGACGTGGTTGCCGACCATGCCGCCGAACCAGCGGCATTGATCGAGCGCGTGGGCGCGGTGCGCGTCGGTGCCGTCGGTGACATATGCGGGTGCCGCGACGCACATGGTCAGCTGCTCGGGGTCGCGACCCGCGGCGGCGGCCGCCTCCCGGACCATCTCGATCGACCACGCGGTGATGTCAGGATCGGCAAGCTGGAGGATGAAGCCGTCGCCGACTTCGCCTGCGAGCTTGAGCGCGTTGGGACCGTAGCCGGCCACCCAGATCGGCAGGCGGCTGTCCGGGTTCCAGGGAAAGCGCAGGGTCGAGCCCTTGTATTCGACCGACTGGCCGTTGGCGAGTCGCGCGGATGACCTCTATCGCGTCGCGCATCTCGGCGAGCTTGACGGGCCTGCCGTTGATCGCGCGGACCGCGGAGTCGCCGCGGCCCATGCCGCATACGGTCCGGTTTCCGTACATCTCGTTCAGCGTCGCGAACAGCGATGCGATCACGGTCCAGTCGCGGGTCGCCGGGTTGGTGACCATCGGCCCGACGATGATCCTGTGGGTCTGCGTCGAGGATGCGGCTGTAGATCACAAACGGCTCTTCCCACAGCAGGTGGGAGTCGAACGTCCATGCGTGGGTGAACCCGTAGGTCTCGGCCTGCCGGGCGAGCTCGATGACCCGGGATGCCGGCGGGTTGGTCTGGAGCACGACTCCGAAGTTCACTGGGAGTCGCCTCCTCGGAGCGCGTCGGGGTTGCTCAACGCCCACGCGACGGTGCGCCCGTAGGCTTCGATGGCGACGCGCAGCGCCTCATCGGTCGAGTTCTCGATCTTGGCGTGCGAGAGCGGCGGATCGGATTGGGCGAAGATCATCGCGGTGGGGACGAGTCGGCCGATCTCGGTGGCGTCGTGCAGCGGCCCGCTGGGGATCGAGTCACCGTCGCCACCGCCGGCGTCGGCCACGGCCTCGGCGTGCGGCTGCGACCAGGGCTGGGTGAAACGGAGTGGGTGTGGCGCCGAATACACGCTGGACCTCGAGCGTGCATCCGATAGGCGGCGGCTGCCGTGCGGCAAGCGGTGAGCGCGTCTTCGAGCATGGCCGCCAAGTGCATCGCGGTCAAGGTGGCGCTGGTCGAGCTGCATCTCGGTGCGTCCCGCGACCGCAGTGATGACTCCCGGGGTCGATGCGAGGTTTCCGACGGTGGCCACGCCGCCACGAGCGATGCCGCTCTCACGGATCGCGAGTGTGGCCTGCGCGGCTGCAGCGAGGGTGTCGCGCCGGAGATTCATCGGTGTCGAGCCGGCATGCGCGGCCTGGCCCGTGAACGTGATCAGATGCCGCTCGACGCCGACTGTGCCGCTGACCGCTGACGCGATACGTCCGCTGTCGAGTAGTACGGGGCCCTGTTCGATGTGCAGCTCGAGGTAGCCGATGGCCCCGTCGAGCGACGCCGTCGCGCCGGTTGCCTGGTCGAGGTCTACGTCGCAGCTCGCGAGCGCGTCGCCCGAGTGTCACCCCACCGGCGTCGCGGAGGCTGCGCACGTCGTCGGGAACGAGCGTGCCGGCACATGCTGAGGATCCGAGCAGGCTGCGCGTGAAGCGTGCGCCCTCCTCATCGGCCCAGTCGACAAACCGCACGCTCACCGGGAGTGGGTCAGAGACCGCCGCCAGCTGCCGAACCGTCTCGAGGGCGGTCATCAGCCCGAGGACGCCGTCGAGCCATCCGCCGTCGGGGACAGCGTCGATGTGCGATCCGACGATCAGGAACTCGTCCCTCTGGCCCTGCACGGTGGCCCACAGGTTCCCCGCGACGTCCTGCGCGATCGGCAGTCCGATCGTCTCGAGCTTCCCGCGCAGCCAGGCGCGGGCGGCCAACCAGTCGGGGCTCCAGGCGAGGCGCTTTGCGCCGGCGAACCGCCCGCCGCTCTGTGCGGCGACCTCATCGAGGTCTGCGATCACAGCCGCGGGATCGAGAGCGAACTCGGTCATCAGAGCGCACCCGCAAGCGACCGTTTTACGAAACGACCATGCCCTGGGGAGGTCAGGATCTCGCCGCGGTCATAGACCATCGTTCCGCGGCAGAACGTGTGGCGCACGCTCGCGGATGCTGTCTCGCCCTCGTAGAGGTCGTAGTCGACGTTCATGAATGAGTTGGACTGCGCCGTACGGGCGGGGAGCGTTCGGGTCGAAGACGACGATGTCGGCGTCCTTGCCTGGCAGGATCGCGCCCTTGCGGGTCAGCCCGAAACGTCTTGCCACGGTCGTCGCGGTGCGGTCCACGAGCTGAGAGCGCGTCAGCTTGCCTGCAGCGACACCCTCGTCCCACAGCTTCGCGAGCCGATGCTGGATAAGCGCCAGGCCGTTTGGGACCAGGCTGAAGTTGTCAAGACCCCGGGCCTTCTGCTCGTCGGTGAACGGGCAATGGTCGGTCGAGATGCTCTCGAGCACCCCGCGATCGACGTATTCCCACAGCTGTTCGTGATTGGAAGCATCGCGGAGAGGCGGGGAGCAGATGTAGCGACAGCCCTCGACTCCCGGCCTCTTCAAATCATCGATCGAGTTCGTCAGGTACTGCACGCAGGTCTCACCAGTCACCGGTCCGCCGCGCTGCTGAGAAGCTTCGATCTCGGCGGCGGCCGGAGCGCAGGTGACGTGCACCACAAACAGCGGCGCACCGACGTTCTCGGCGATCCTCGCGGCCCGGCCGGTGGCCTCGGCCTCGACGAACTCAGGGCGCGTCAAAGCGTGATTGATCGCCGAGGTGTCGCCCTTCGCCAGCGCACGCTTGACGAGCAGGTCGACGATGTCGCCGTTCTCGGCATGAACCATCGTGAGCGCGTTCAGGTCGCGGGCACGCTCCATGCAGGCGGTGAGCACGTCGTCGCGCGCCATCAACTCGCCCTTGTAGGCCATGAACAGCTTGAACGAGCAAATCCCGGCCTCGAGCATCGCCGTCATGTCGTCGAGCACCGGCTCGCTGCCGTTGGTGATCGCCATGTGGAAGCCGTAATCCACGTGCGCCGCGCCCGCCGCGCGAGCAGACCACTGCTCCAACGCCGATCGCAGGTTGTCCGGCTCACGCTGGATGGCAAAGTCGACCAGACAGGTGACGCCCCCCGCAGCCGCGGCCCGCGTCCCCGTGTCGTAGTCGTCGGAGGACATCATCCCCATGAACGGCATCGACAGATGCGTGTGGTTATCGATCAGCCCCGGGAGCACGAAGGCATCCGGATGCATCGATCACCTGCGCGCCCTCGGGGACGCCGACGCTGCCCGACAGCGGCGATCGTCTCGCCCTCGATCAGAACGTCGCCGGGGAACTCGTCGTCTGCCGTGACGACGGTCCCGCCGGAGATGAGGGTCGTCTCGCTCACTCTCGCCTCCTCCTCATGTGTGGTCCGTGCCTGCCTACGAGGGCCGGTCGGCCATGTGGCCTCGGGCCCAATCCTCTCAAATCCTGGAGCCACGGACCGAGCGCAACTCCCCTCGTTCGCCTCCCCCGGGATACCGCTCCCGAGGGGGAGGACGCCTAAGTGACCTCGCTGGCAGCTCGAGTTCGTGCGGCATCGCCATAGCGCAGGCCCGCTTCGTCGATTCGGTAGTCGAATGAGGTGCCGAGGCCGAGTTCGCGTCGCTGCGCGTCACTGAGGCCGCGTAGATAGTCGACGGTGCTGGGGACCAGCTCGGCGTAGCCACCGGCCGGCGTATAGCCCAGCGCGCTCGCGGCGGTGGTGTCAACCAGGAACGGCGGCCAGTTTGCCCACGGCGTGCGGCCCAGCTCGGCTGGGGCCTGGTGATCGAGGCCGACGATCTCCAGGGGCCGGTCGAATGCGCTGGCGATCGCCGAAACCACGTCGGCCGTGGTCGGGGCGCCGGGGTCGGCGACGTTGACGATCCGTGGCGCCGGCGCAAGCGCGCAGCGGGCGACAACGCGCGCAAGGTTCACGGCGGCGGTGGGATGGTTAGCCGTCTGACCTTGATGCGAGAGCGGGATACGCTCGCGCCCGTCAAGCAACCGCTTGACGACGAACCACTCGCGCGGTTGCCGGCTTCCGGGGCCGTAGATCAGCGAGGGTCTCAGGATCGAGACCGGCAGATCCGAATCGAGCAGCGTCAGCTCGGCGGCGACCTTGTTGGGGCCGTACCCGTGACGGCTCGCATAGGCGCCCGAGAAGTCCGGCTCCAGCAGTGGCTGTTGTTCAGACACCGGGCCGTCGAAGCGTGGCTGGCTGTCGCTGTTGCTGTGATGACCGTGCCGATCGACGTAAACGGCCTTGCTCGAAAGCATCACGACCGAGCCGATTAGCTGGCGGTGTTCGAGCAGAGCGCGGGCGTGCTGCGCGCAGAAGCAGACGCAATCGACAACCAGATCGGCTCCGTCAGCCAAGACACCCCGGAGGGCGCCGGCATCATGGCGGTCAGCGGCAATGAAGCGAACGCCCCGCTCTTGCAGGCCCGCCGGAAACCATCGCGGGTCGCGTCCTGTGCCGACGACCTCCCATTCGGCGTCGACAAACTCGGCTGCCGCTGCGCGACCCGCAGCCCCCGTCGCTCCCAGAATCACGACTCTCACGCGCGTTGGAGCCGCGCTGCGTGCAGGCGCAGCTGTTCGATATCCACGACGATGAGGCGCAGGCGATGGCTCTCGATCAGGCGGAGTTGACGAAGGGTCCGGAGCGCGCGCGCGGTCGACTCACGTGACGCTGCGCTCCACGCCGCGATGTCCTCCTGCGGGATCGCGAGCCCGATCTCGATCGCGCCGTCCGCACCCGACTCACCGAAGCGCTCGGCGAGCTCCACAAGGCGGCGGGCGACTCGTCCGAGCGTATCCGCCGCGGCGAACTCGAGGCGATCTGCGTCCGCGCGATGCAGACGGGTCAGGGCCAGATCGAGCAGTGCCAGGCTGGCGCGCGGGTGGCTCGCCAAGAACGAGCGGACCTCCGTGATCGTGAGTACGAACGCGGATACCGGCTGAATGGCCGTCGCCGTGGCGGACCGCTGCGCATTTCGAACAGCCGTGACCTCGCCCAACAGATCCCCGGGGCCGCAGAGGTTCAGGATCACCTCCGCGCCGTCCCTCGTTTGTGTATGCACCTTCGCGACACCGGCGAGCACCACGATCGCCGTATCAGCTGCGTCGCCCGCGCGCACCAAGATCTCGCCGCGCTCCCACGCGCGGCGGTGACCGAGAGCCGCCAGTTCGTCGCGATCAGCGTCCGGGATCGACGCCAAGAAGGATGCTGGCGAGTACGCCGTCTCGATCACTTCACCCAGTATCGCCGGGCGCCACCGGCGTATGTGTCAAATGACGTAGTTGCGCTGTTTGCGGCGGCGTACGTTGCATCGCACAACGTTCCAACGCCCACCGTCCCGGAGGCAGAGATGAACACCAATCTTCAATTCGCGATCGCCAACTCTCACCGGCAGGAGCTTCACCGCCAAGCCGCCAACGCGCAGCTCGCCGCGGAAGTCCGCAGCCATCGCTCGGGCACCTTCACGGCCACCGCCCGCTCGCATTGGCTGCGTGCGCGGCGCCTGCTGGCCGGCGCGACGCGCGTCGGTGCAGTCACCGCATCGGCGCCGCTCGCCGGAAACGCTTCCGTCACTCACGGGCGCTGGTGAGAGGCGCTGCCGATCGCTGATCCGATCTGCCGTTATTGACTTGATCGGCAGGGATGCCGATGGGGGAAGCAAAGTCGGTCGGCACGGACGCCGACGCGGAGGCGGGCGCGGGGGGCGGCGGCGGTGTCACCGTGGCCGCCCGCCTTCGTTGTTCACGCCTCTAAAAGCACCGGCTCAGGGGTAATCGTTGGTGTTCCCGTGCCCGTGCTTGTGCCTGAGGTAGGGCAGCACCGCAGCGTGAGCGACCTTGACCTCCCTGTTGCGACCGGCGCCTGGCCATGTCACGGTCACCGTCAAGAGGTCCACGTCGTTGGTCGCCATCAGCTGATGGTTGTTGGGGAACCAGGAGGCGAACGGTCCGAGACCCAACAGCGCCTCGGGCGCGTGGAAGCCAGGAGGTGGCGGCCCGAAGAGTTGGGTCGCCTCATCGACTGTTCGAAGCAATCTGAAGTACGCCGACGGCCCGTTATCGACGTTGACCATCACCACGACCTTGCGACCGGTGGCGTGAGCGGTGAACGTGCATTGCGGCATGCCGTTGGTGCCCTCGGATTTGGCGTACGCGATCGTGCTCGTGCCGATGCCGAGAGCGCTTGCAATCGCCTGCTGCGCCTTCAGCTCACAAACCGTTGGTCGCGGCCGGCCGGCGCTGCCGCATCCAGTGAGGACCAAAGCCGAAGTCAGCGCGGTCACGATGGCTCGTGCAGCAACTGAACTCGCGCGGGCGGGCGTGCTCGGTCCTGGTGTGAGCATGCCGCGAATCTATCCCCAGGATCTTCAGGCCGTTGGAAAAGGCACGACGGTTCGCCAGGATGCTCCTGTAAGGGCTCGCTGAGGGCAGTCCGGCGAAGGGCCCTGGTAGTCGCTCAAGAAGGTCGAATCGAATCCGGCAGCTGGCCCGAGGAGGCAAACGCAACCTGTTTCCAGCTGCCGTTCTGTCTTACCCATACCTGCAGCGCGTGGGCGCCAAAGTCCACGGGCGTCTTGCCCGGACCTGCCTCGGGAAAGTGCGCATGCACCGGGCCGGTCATCACGGCGACGTCGCCGTAGAGGCGAACCGATGGAGCTTCGGGTCGCGACAGGCGGCGCGGATAGGTGCCGAGGCTGGCCAGGTGGGCGTCGCGGTCCTCAGTCACCGCGGTGCTGTGCGTGTAGGTCAGGGTGTCGCCGGTCAGCTCGTCCACAGCGGCCCGGTCGTCACTCGAGATCGCGGCGCAGCGAGCGCGCTCGAGCTCTATCAGTTGCGCGATCAGTTGCTCATTCGACGCCGTCGACTCCATGGACTCACGCTCCGCTTAGGCTTTAGATCATTGCAATATATCTGAGCGGACCGGACGCCCGAGATGCTCTGAATGCGGCATCAGGCGCGCCAACTACCGCGGGGTCAGCCGAGCGACGCGTGCACCCGCGGCCCAGGCGAGGTGGAGGTCGACAGCGCTGGGCTCGCCTCCATCGTCTAGTCCGATCTTGTTGAACTTGGCGAACTGGTGGTTCTCGCGCGCCATGCTCGCCAAGTGCTCGACCACGCTGCCCTCGTCATTCAAGACCTCAACGTCGGTGGTTCGGCGCCTTCCAAAGAGGCGGATGTCCACCGGGGCGCCTGTGCGGAGGTTGCGTATCCACGGAAAGGGCGAACTGATCACCAGACTGCCGCCACGGCGGACGTAGGCAACAGGAATGTCGTAATGCCGTCCGGACTCCGACCGACCACGTAGACGGTGATCAGGCGCTTGCCCACCACTCGGCTTACGAGCGGAGCACGCAACAGCACGCGGACCAACTGGTTCGCGACGCCTTGCAGGGGCATTGTCCGCGCTCTCTGATTCGTGCCCGGCTGACTCACTGCGACTCCTTTTCATCCACGTCGCGTGGTCACGGTTGTCTAGACAGTATGTCGCGAGCAGGGAGGGGAGACGACCAAGTTTCCGGCTCACATCTGCCCTGGGACGTGGCCGAGCCAGCTCGAAGTGCGGCCTTGGCGCATTTGAGAGAGGATTCCGTCTCAGATGGCCCTCAGCTACACGGACTACTACGAGACCCTCGGCGTTTCGCATGATGCGGATCACGACGCGATCCGACGCGCGTATCGGAAATTGGCGCGGCAATATCACCCGGATCTGAACTCGGATGAGGATGCCGAGGAGCGGTTCAAGGAGCTGGGTGAGGCCTACGAGGTCCTATCGGACCCGGAGAAGCGTGAGCGGTATGACCGTCTTGGCGCCAACTGGCGGGAGACCGAGCAGGAAGCTCCAAACGAGAGCTTCGCGGACTTCTTCGCGGATCAGGGATGGGGCGATGGAACGGGTATGGACTTCGGTGGGGACCTGTTTGAGGCCCTGTTCGGAGCCCGAGAGCGACGCACGGGCGGGCCGATCCGCGGGCGCGACCGAGAAGCGGTGCTGGAGCTGTCGCTCGAAGATGCGCTAGCCGGCGGGCGGCGACGACTTGATTTGAATGGGCGTCAGGTGAGTGTGAACTTCCCCGCGGGCGTCCGGGATGGCCAGCTCATCCGACTGGCTGGGCAGGGAGGGGAGGGGTACGACGGCGGGCCTCCAGGCGATCTGTTTCTGCGGGTCGCACTCAAACCCCATCCCCGCTTTCGCCGGCGTGGCGATCACGACCTGGATGTCGATCTACCTATTACGCCATCGCAGGCGGCTCTCGGGGCAACGGTGGGCGTGGAGACACCCACCGGCGAGGCGCAAATCCGGGTGCCGGCGGGTTCATCGAGTGGACGGCGACTACGGCTGGGTGGGCGCGGTCTCCCAAAGCGCGATGGCGCGAGCGGCGACCTTCATGCCGTCGTGAAGATCGTGGTGCCGAAGAAGCTCTCGGATCGCGAACGCGAGCTCTACGAGCAGCTGGCTCAGAGCTCGAGCCCAGACGAAGAGGAGGCGTGAGCATGGCCAACGATCCAACGACAGAGCCAAGCGATCGCGACGCCACTGCGGAGGAGCCGGTTGAGCTGACAGCCATCGCTCGGATGGCCGGGGTCCAGACGGTGCGCGTGCGTCGCTATATGGAGTTCGGGCTATTCGAGGCCGAGCAGACTCGAGTGACCACCGCCGTATCAACCGAGCGCTTTCACCCGACGAGTGCCGCACGAGTGGCCAGAGCGGAGCGGCTGCGCCGCGACCTCAATCTCAACTACGCCGGTGCCGTGCTCGTCGTCGAGCTGCTCGACCGCATCGGCGAGCTGGAGGCGCGGGTGCCGCGCTCATCGGCTGATTAACGCTCGGACGGGCGAATGACCCGGACGAACACTGGGCGGGGAGCGTCTCGCGCAGCGTCGACCACGGCCGTCGCCAACTGATCCTCGATCTCCTCGGCTGCGCCGACGACGATGACCAGCGGTTGCGTGCCTGTACCCGCCTGCCGCAGCACATGCCGAAGTCCACCCGCCTGCCGTTCGAGCTCTTCAAACGAAGGGACCGAGAGGACGGTTTGGCCGGCCAGAGCCTCGAGATTCCCCTGCTCGTCGGTCGGGCCTGCCTCGACCAACACGCCCTCTTCGCTCAACACCGCCGGCGGCTCGTCGCGAAGCTGCCGCTCTATCGCGCTGCCCCGCGGAACCTGGAAGATCAATTGCAGCTGGCCGATGTCAGCTCACCTCGCCCCGGACGTCGCGGTAGCGGCGGTCGAACAGCTCGAGCGCAGCGGTTACGTCAGACGGGCCGCGAACGTCGTGGCTGACGCCGACTGAGTCTGGGGTCGAGGTCGCAGGCTCAGCATCGCCATGTTCCACAAGACTGTCGCGCTCCTCGCCCAGAAAGGGCAGCTCCACGAGTTCGTGCTCGGGGTCCAGGATCCCGAGCTCGGACTGGTCGTAGATCACCGCGACGACGCCGGTGGTTCGCCGCTCAAGCCGAACTCCGGGCCAGGTCGCAAGCTCGTTCGCCACATCATCCAATGCAGCAGACTCCCGGGGCGTCACTGCCAGTACCTCTCAACAGTCGAGGCGTCCCGCTCCGTTGCATCGTCTGGATTCTGCCCGGCGTCACGGTGTGCCCGGCGCTGGCGCAGGAGATCCCAGCAACGGTCCAGCTCGATCGAGATCTGCGAAAGTCGCTCACGGTCAGCCTCGAGCGCGTCCTCTCGCCCGCTGTCAGCTGACTCGCGCGAAAGCAACGTGTGCTCCTCGGCTACCAGAGCCTCGATGTGGTCGGTGATCTGAAGGTCGTTCATGCGCGAATTGTTACAGGCGGCCGATCCTGCGCCTGAGCGGGGTGTCAGTTGATGTCGCGCCGGCTGGTCAGCCCGATGCCGATGACCGCAAGCAGGATCGCCCAGCCGATCAGGATGACTGCGCCGGCACCAGGCGAGAGCAGGTGGTCGGTCCTCAGGCCCATCAACGCGTCAAGGGCGCGCGTCGGCGTGAACCGCCCAACGGCGGGCACGAGACCGAACAGAAGGTTGTCGACCACGAACCCCCAGGCCAGCAGGGTGATGACGGCGCCGACCTGGTTGCGGATGATCGTGCCGAGGGCGGTGCCAATCGCTCCCCACAGAGCCACGCCAGCGAGCCCTCCGAGCGCTAGCAGCAGTACATCGCTGCTGCTCAGCACGATCGTGATGCCGCGACCGTCGAGGATCACGACGCCGATGGCCCACCCGATCGCTTCGCCGATGACACCGAACACGATCCCGGCAAGCGCGCCGGCCACGATCTTGGCGGCGAGAACGCGCGAGCGCGCCGGGTTGAACAGGATCGTTGGGCGGATCGTGCCGTAGCGGTACTCACTGGTTACGAGCAGCACCCCGGCGAGCGCTGAGAACACTCCTGCGAGGCTGCCCAGGCTGAGCAGCTGTCTCTGGTTGTCCTTGCCCATGAGCCCGGGGGGATGGCTGAGCAGTCCGGTCAGTAGGGTGAACAGCAGGATCAGCGCGACCATCCCGAGCAGCAGGCCGATGGTGGTCCTGGTCGAGCGGATCTTGAGGAGTTCAGCCCTGATCTGCGCGATCATGCTGGCGCCTCCGAGGTCACTGGCGCCTCCGAGGTCAATTCGAGGAAGATCTCCTCAAGCGAGCCACCGTCCGTCAGCAGTTCGTGAACCGGAACGCCCGCGGCGAACGCGATCTCGCCGACCTGCTCGCTCGAGGCTCCCTGTACGAGGAGCGCGCGATCTGTTCCGGTCGTGACCTGCAGGTTGTTGGCCTGCAGAGCGGACTCGAGCCGCTGAGGATCCGCGCTTCGGACGCGTACTGCGCCGCCGGCGCGCGCCGTCAGCTCTGCCAGCGAGGACTCGATCACGAGCCGCCCGCGGCTGATGATCAATACCTGATCGACCGTTTGCGCAACCTCAGCCAGGACATGGCTCGAGACGAGCACCGTGCGGCCCTCAGACGCAAGCCTGCGCAGGAAGTCACGCAGCCAGCGAACGCCCTCCGGGTCAAGCCCGTTCGCAGGCTCATCGAGAATCAGCAACTCCGGGTCGCCAAGCAAGGCCGCAGCGAGACCCAGGCGCTGGCGCATCCCCAGCGAATACCCCTTCACACGCCGGTGTCCGGCGTCGCCGAGCTCCACCAATCGCAGCACCTCATCCGCGCGCGAATCGGGGACACTGACGGCGATCCCAAGCATCCGTAAGTGATCACGACCCGAGCGGCCTGGATGAAAGTCGGTGGCCTCGAGCACCGCCCCGATCCGCAGGGAGGGACGCTCAAGCTCGTGATAAGGACGGTCGAAGACCAGCGCTCGCCCGCTCGTCGGCGCCGCCAGCCCGAGCACCATTCGAAGCGTCGTCGTCTTGCCCGCGCCGTTCGGTCCAAGGAAACCAGTGATCGTGCCGGCCTCCAGCGCAAACGACAGATCGGTAACTGCCGAAACCTCGCCAAAGCGCTTCGTCAGAGACTCCGCCTGAACCACTGCCATTACCGGCATCCCCTTATCTCGACCGACGTCGCACCCAACGCCGATTGCAGCGTAACTTCTTCGGGTGGCCAGTGGCGACGGTTGAGATCACGTGCGTCGTGCCGGGCTCGGATTCGGTGCGCTGTTGGCCGCAGCGCTCTCGTTAGTGGTGCGGTGCTGCGGGCTCGAACAGTTGACGGAGCGAGCTCGCCTTGTGATTGAACGCAAAAGACTGAGATACTGTCTGGATCGAGAGGGCCGGAAGGCCGGGGGGCAAGGATGAGCATGCGACGATTGGTCGTGAGTGCTGGGTTGGCGATCGTGGCCACCCTGGGATGCGGAGCGGCGGGGGCCCAGGCTTCGACCGCAGCGGCGTTGGCGGGCGCGGCGCAGGACGGGAATGCGACCACCGTTTATACGTCGGGCACGATGAGCGTCGCGTCGGCGCCGGGCCTGGGACGCTGGTACGCGTTCACGCCCAGTGTTGCCTTAGCGCCCTTGGTTCCAGCGGCGGGGCCCACCAACACGACTGCGCCGTCGATCTCCGGGAGCGCGACGGTGGGCTCGACTCTCACTGCCGATCAGGGTGTCTGGAGCGGAGATGGAAGCGCCCAAACCTTCGACTATCAGTGGCAGAGCTGTGATCCGTCGTCCAGTTGCACCGATGTGGGGACCGACAGCAACCAGTACACGGTCGCCCAGAGTGACATCGGCAACACGCTGGTCGTTGCGGTGACGGCAACCGACGACACCGGAACCTCGGGCGCCGTCACGTCGAACCCGACCGCTGTGGTCCCAGGGGCGCCGAGCAATAACAGCTCCGCCGTCGATCTCTGGGAGCGCGACGGTCGGACTCGATGCTCACTGCCAATAACGGCAGCTGGACCAACAACCCGAGCTCCTACGACTATCAGTGGCAGAGCTGTGATCCGTCGTCGAGTTGCACGAATGTGGGGGCCGACAGTCAGACGTACACGGTCGCCTCAAGCTGACATCGGCAACACGCTGGTCGTTACGGTGACGGCGACCAACAGCGCCGGAACGTCGAGCCCGGTAACGTCGAATCCAACGGCTGTGGTCCCGGGGCCGCCGGCCAACTCGGTTCTGCCGTCGATCTCCGGGACCGCAACGGTCGGCCACACGCTCACTGCCGATCCCGGCAGCTGGAGCGGTAACCCCAGCTACAGCTATCAGTGGCAGAGCTGCAATCCGTCGTCGAGTTGCACGAATGTGGGGACCAACAGCAACCAGTACACGGTCGCCTCAAGCGACGCCGGCAACACGCTGGAGGTGGTGGTGACCGCCAGCAACACCGCCGGATCGACCTCCGCCACGTCGAATCCCACGGCCGTGGTCATCGGGGCCCCGGCCAATACGGTTCTGCCGTCGATCTCCGGGACCGCTGCGGTGGGCTCGACGCTCACCGCCAGTAGCGGCAGCTGGAGCGGTAACCCCAGCTACAGCTATCAGTGGCAGAGCTGCAATCCGTCGTCGAGTTGCACGAATGTGGGGACCAACAGCAACCAGTACACGGTCGCCTCAAGCGACGCCGGCAACACGCTGGAGGTGGTGGTGACCGCCAGCAACACCGCCGGATCGACCGCCGCAACGTCGAACCCGACGTCGGTGGTCGTCGGCGTCCCGGCCAATACGGTTCTGCCGTCGATCTCCGGGACCGCTGCGGTGGGCTCGACGCTCACCGCCAGTACCGGCACCTGGAGCGGTGGTCCGACCTACAGCTATCAGTGGCAGAGCTGCAATCCGTCGGCGACATGCACGAACGTGGGGACCAACAGTGCCCAGTATCTGGTCGCCTCAAGCGACGCCGGCAACACGCTGCGGGTTCAGGTGACGGCCAGCAACATCGCCGGATCGGCATCCGCGACGTCGGCGGCCTCGTCTGTGGTCGTGGCCAACACCGCTCTGCCGGTGGTGACCGGGAGCACGGCGGTCGGCGGCACCCTCAGCGCCAGCACTGGCACGTGGACCGGGAGCCCGACCTACACCTATCAGTGGCAGCACTGCAATGCCCAGGGCACTTCGTGTACGGCGGTGACGAATGCCACAGCTTCCACCTACCCGGTCGCGTTGAAGGACGTCGGCACCACGTTGCGGGTGGTGGTGACGGCCCACTTCACCGGCGGCACGCTGACCGCCACATCCGCAGCCACGCTGGTCGTCACTTCCACGCCTGGTCCGCCGATCGCAGGTTTCACCCAGTCGATCCTGACGGCGGTGCCGGCGACCGGTAGCCCGCTGACGTTCACGAGCGACTCGACCGCCTTCTACGGCGAGGGCATCACGTCGTATGCCTGGAGTTTCGGCGATGGGGGTTCGGGCACGGGTGCGTCGGTCGCGCACACCTACGCGGTACCCGGGACGTACACGGTGACGCTGACGGTCACCCAGACGGACCTGCAGACGGCACAGACCTCGGCAACCGTGACCGTCGACGCGCCCCCGATTTCGGGCTTCACGTGGAGCCCGAGCAGTCCGTCAGTGGGCACGAGCCTCTCGTTCGTGAACACCGCGTCAGCTGGTACGGGCGCGGGACTCGCCAGCTACAGCTGGAGCTTCGGCGACGGTGCCACATCTACGTCGCCGAACCCAACGCACACCTACGCAACGGCCGGGACGTACATCGTGACGCTCACCGTGACGCAGTCTGATCAGCTGTCCGCGACCGCGCAGCAATCGATCACGGTGTCGGGGCAAACCGCGGGTTCGAACGGCACCGGATCGATCGGTCCCAGTGGGTCCCAAGGCACGGTCAACAGAGCAGCGGCAACGAGGTGGCTTGCCGGCGCCCTTGCCTCGAGCGCCTCCCTGAAGATCGGGGGCCTGCTCAAGAAGAACGGCGTGTCCAGCATGCTGCGAGCGGCTACCGCCTCAGGCCATATCACGATCACGTGGTATGCCGTGGTGCGCCACCACAGGATCGTGATCGCGCGAGGAACGGCTGCCCTGCGAGCCCACGCGAAGGCCAGGCTCGCAATCAAGCTGACAGCGGCGGGTCATGCGTTGCTGGCCAAGTCCCGAGTGCTGACGATCACGGTCTCGGGCAGCTTCCGCTCGGGACCGTCCACCTCACGAGCGTGAGGAAGATGACGCTGAGGCGCTAACCGCAGACGCCGGGGAACGAACGCGGTGCCTAAACGTCCTCGGCGGCTCGCGCTTCGCGTTGGCGGCAGGTCTGGTTCCCAATCGACACCGGCGTGCTCTCGGAACGCGTCAACCGCCGCCTCGAGGGTGGGGAAGAAGTGGTCCGGATCCAGCGGGCCGATCAATGCGTAGCGTTCCAGTTTCGCGCGGACGGGGTCCTTGAGCTCAGCGAACACCAGGTAGGTACCGGTGGCGTTGAGCTCCTGATCGAGTTCGGCAAGCATGTCGGCTGCCGTCGTGTCGACATCGGTGATCGGCTCGGCAGCGATCAGGATCCACTGCGGTCGCGGCTCGCGGGCCGCGAGCTGCACGGATCTGCTCGCGGAATGTCCGGGCGTTCGCGAAGAAAAGCTGCGCGTCGAATCGGAAGATCACCAATCCCGGCAGCTCCTCCGCTGCGGGATGAAGCTGGCGGTCGTGGTAGCCGGGCATCTCCGGTACTCGTCCGAGGGTGGTCTGATACGGCCACCAGACGCGCCGGAAGACATTGAAGATCGATAGCGCGACCGCCACTGCGATGCCCTGGAGAACGCCGAGGAGTGCAACCCCGAGGAACGCGGCTGATCGAGAGCATGAACTCGACTCGACGCTGCTGCCATAGCCGCATCATTCCGGGAATGTCGGCCAGGGACAGCGATGCGGCGATCACCACTGCAGCGAGCGTCGGATTCGGAAGATTCTTCAGCAGCCCTGGCACGAACACGAGCATCAACACGATCAGCGCCGCCCCGATCACGCCGGTGAGCTGCGTCTTGGCGCCGGCTCGCTCGGCAACTGCCGTGCGCGAGCCGCTGGTGCTGACGGGAAAGCCCTGGAAGAACCCAGCGGCGACATTCGCAGCACCGATCCCGATCATCTCCCCGTTCCCGTCGAGCTCCTGACCCGTACGCGCCGCGAAGGCGGACGCGGTAGAGATCGTGTCGGTGAGCGCGACGAGCGCGATTCCGAGCGCCCCGGCCACCAACAGCGGCAGATCGGAGACTGGATGCGGGACGGTCAGTGGCGGGAATCCCTTGCGGCAGGGTTCCTACAAGCGACACGCCGTGCTCGGCTAGGTGGAAGACCGAGGTCGCCGACAATCGCCAGGACGACGGCGAGCAGTACCGCCGGGAGCTTCGGCAGCCAGCGGCCAAGCGCCAGGATCAGAACAGGCTGAACACACCGATCGCGACGGCGGCGCCCACGGCCTTCCCGGAGGAGAGTCCATCGACGAAGGCGCGCGCCTCGTTGATCAGCCCGTTGGCGTCGACGGAGAACCCGAACAGCTTCGGTAGCTGTCCGACGAGAATTGTCAGCGCGAGTCCGTTCATGTAGCCGATCTGGGTCGGCTTGGACAGAAGGTCGGCCACGAACCCGAGCTTTGCCACACCTGCCCCGATCATGATCGCTCCCACCAGGAGCGCGAGCATCGACGCCAGAGCGATCGCCCGCGCCGGGTTCCCGTCTGCGCCGAGGATCGGCAGGATTGTCGCCGCGATCATCGGCCCGAGTGACGAGTCCGGCCCCAGCACGAGGATCCGAGACGGCCCGAACACCGCATAACCGATCAGGCACAAGATCGACGTGTAAAGACCAGTGATCGCCGGAAGACCCGCGAGTTCTGCGTACGCCATGCCCTGCGGAACCAGCAAGGTCGTCAGGACGATCGCAGCGACTGCGTCGCGACGCAGCCACGACGCCTGGTATCCGGCGATTGCTCGCACCCCCGGAACCGAATGCAATCCCATCGGACTCGCCTTGCCTGGTCAGTTAGTAGTCACGAGCCAGTCGACGCTTGCGCTCGGCGGGGCGTAACCGGCCACCCCGCACGAAAGATTGCTGAGAGCCATCGTCGTGTTCATCATCCGCATCGGGTGAGGACGCGAGCTGGTCGGCGTCATCTCATCCGGGCGATGCGGAGCCGAGCTCGCGCCCGGAGTCTGGGGACCGCGGTGAAATGGGACTTGGCGATCATTGCCGCGAGCGTTCTGGCGGTCGCTGCGGTCTCGCGACGGCTGACCGGCACCTCCGTCACGCCGTCGATGGTGTTCGTTGTCGTCGGTGTGCTCGTGGGACCGCTTGTGATCGACGAGGTGACTGCCGCACCGACCGGTGAGAGCGTCAGGACGCTCGCCGAAGCCACGCTAGCGGTCGTGCTGTTCGCGGACGCCTCCCGGATCAAGTCTCGCGTCCTGCGCCACGAGTATGCGGTGCCGCTTCGTCTCCTCGGGGTCGGGTTGCCGTTGACGATCGCTATCGGTGCGGTGCTCGCGACGGCGATCTTCGATCAGCTCAGTCTGACTGAGGCGATCGTGTTGGCGGTGCTCCTCGCGCCCACGGATGCCGCCCTCGGTGAAGCGGTGGTGACCGAGCCGCGACTGCCGTCGCGGATCCGCCAGGGACTGAACGTCGAGAGCGGACTCAACGACGGGATCTGTGTCCCGCTGCTGCTGATCGCACTCGCGGTGGCGGATGTCGAGGACGATGCCGCAAGCAGCCAGCACGCGTTCCGGATCGTGCTCGAACAAATCGGCTACGGGATCCTCGGAGGCATCGCGGCGGGGTTGGCCACCGCCGTGATCGTGGCGATCGGTTATCGACGAGGTCTGATCAGCGACCCCTGGCTGCAGGTCATTCCCGTTGCCGGTGCAGGCCTGGCGTATGGAGTCGCGGCTGCGCTTGGAGGCTCGGGCTTCATCGCGGCATTCGTCGCGGGGGCGCTCTTCGGCGCGCTCGTCAGCCGCGAGTCCGAGCAAGCCTCACGGCTGAATGAGGAACTCGGAGCTTTGCTCGGAGGAATCACGTTCTTGATCTTTGGCGCAGTTCTACTCGGGCCGGCGCTCGAGCACGTGAGTTGGCAGATAGTGCTGTACGCCGTGCTCAGCTTGACGTTGGTGCGCATCCTGCCGGTCGCGGTGGCGATGATCCGTACCGGCGCTCGCCCGCCGACGGTCGGCTTTCTCGGCTGGTTTGGCCCGCGAGGTCTCGCATCGATCGTGTTCGCAGTGATCGTCGTCGAGGAGGCACACCTGCCCGGCGCCGCGACGATCCTGACCACGACATACGTGACCATCGGGCTGTCGGTGATGGCGCACGGAATCACGGCAGCGCCCTTGGCCAGGCGCTACGCCCGCTGGTACGAATCGCACCCGCGGGACCGCGTGCCGGTCATGGAAAGCGTGGCCACACCAGACCACCGCACCCGCGGGGCCCCGATCCGCGATCCCCGGCCGTCGGCATGAGCACTGCGCTCATCCGATACGCCCGACGGCCAGTCCTCCTTGAGGGTTCACAAAACGCGGACTGACCGCATCTATGACGTCTGCTCGGGTCGGGGAGGGCACCGCGTGTTTACCGAACGCCTGTTCGTATCTGGCGCGCCTACCACGACGTTGGCGCGTAGTCCTTCAGGAAGACGCCATGCAGGTCTTCGCCGAGTTCACCACGGACAATCGGGTCGTATACGCGTGACGCGCCGTCAGCGAGATCCAACGGTGCATGAAAACCCTCGTCTGCTAGCCGTGTTCGAGTCGAGTGCGGACGCTCGTCGGTGATCCAGCCAGTGTCTACGCTCGTCATCAGGATGCTGTTGGCGTCGAGCATCTCCCGAGCACTTGTGCGCGTCAGCATGTTGAGCGCCGCTTTGGCCATGTTCGTGTGTGGGTGACCAGGCCCCTTGTACCCGCGCCCGAAGCTTCCTTCCATGGCTGAGACGTTGACTATGTACTTGCGGCGAGCAGGCGACGCCGCGAGCGCGGCTCGCAGCCGACTGATCAGGATGAACGGCGCTGTCGTGTTGCAGAGCTGGACCTCCAGCATCTCGACCGGATCGATCTCGTCGACGCGCTGTGTCCAACTGTTGTGATCGACCGAATCTGGAATGAGCCCGCCAGCATCAATCGTCGTGCCCTGCGCAGCCAGTGCCAGCGTCGTGCCTGGGTGCAGATCGTGCGGACCTCCGAGCTCGAGGACTCGCGACGTGTCCACGAGTTGCTGAGCCTCACCGGCTACCAACAACGAGTACGCCTCGGGAGAGCGGCGCACCGTCTGAGCGGCGTTGTTGATCAAGATGTCTAGGGGACCATCGGCGGCGATCGCATCCGCTATGGCGACGACTTGGCCGATCTGACGGAGGTCTATGCCGACAATGTTCAGCCGATGCAGCCAGTCGCTGCTGTCGGCTATAGATCTGAACCGGCGCGCAGCGTCCTTGGGAAAGCGCGTCGTGATCGTCAATTCGGCGCCGTCGCGCAGGAGGCGCAGTGCTATGTACATCCCGATCTTGGCGCGTCCGCCGGTCAGCAGAGCGCGCCGGCCGGTGAGGTCTGTGCGGGCCTCCCGGCGCTGGCGATTGAGTGCGGCGCATGCCGGACAGAGCTGATGGTAAAAGGCGTCAACCTCAACGTAGCGAGCCTTGCACTGGTAACACGGCCGCGGCTTGATCAGAGTCCCGGCGACTGCTCCCGACGCCCTCGAAATCAACTCGGTGCCGTTCGTCTCGTCGTCGACTCGACCAGGTGCTGCGGTCGCCGTGCGCGCGAGCACCGCCTGGTCGTTGGCTGACACCACGGCGCGTCGATCGAAACGACGCTGCAACTTCACGGCCTTGAAGATGCGTGCGGTCGCCAGTCGCACCGCCACGGCGTCGGGATCGTCGGCTGGCAAGGTCTCGACCTGCGCTAAAACCTCGAGGCAGATCTTCATCTCCTCAGCATCAATCGTCACCGAGGCATTCTGACGCGCAAACCTCGACCACGTGGCGGGCGGCCTGCTCACCGAGATAGACATTCGCAGTTAGTGACCGAGGCGTGGCTGTTAGAGCAACCATCCCAAAAGGCCGCTCCCTGACGACCGCGCAACCAGACTTAAGATGAGGCGACGCGCTGCAGCGCGCCCCAGCAGCTCTCAGCAGCGCCGAGCCGGATGACGCCGATAGCGCCGGAGGTTCAAGACCTCGCCGATGACGACCATGACCATCGCGGCAGCCGTCAACCAAGATCGCCGCGACCACTCCCAGGACCGCGCAGAACACCGTCAGCACAACCACGGGCAGTCTCGCCTAGGTGCGACAAAGTCTCAGGTCATCTAGGCCATAGCGGACGTCGAAGCCGGAAGGATCGAGGTGCGCCTCGTGCTGGCCCTCTGGCTCTCGCTCACCCCAAACGGATGACGTCGGCCGGGAGGCTGTCCCGCAGTATCCCGGCCACGGGAGATGACTCACGTTCCGCGATCATCGGCTGGCACCGCTGAGGAGCTCCGTCTCCAGGAGCCGCGAGCGGGTGTGGTCTGGCGTGCCTGGGCCCGTACCTCAGCGAGCGGCAATGGGGCACCGCTCGGGAGGACTACAGCGAAGACGGCGAGGCATGGTCGTACTTCACCCATGTGACCAGCGCCGCCCTAGCCGGAACCTGGCCGAAGGAGGTTGCACATGAGGGAGGACAGTTCACAATTACCGACGGTTGCCGAGAGCGACCCGGATTCTTCGGAATTCGTGCTCGATGCCGTGGCGGAGTCTCAGCCGACCGCCGATCCGGAGCCTGTTGTCGCTGGCGGGCAATATTTCTCGGCTTCCGAGCGCGCGGCGCGAGGCAAGCTGGCTCGTGCGGATGTCCCGCGTTCTGCGCATGGTGATTGGCAGTCATCGGCGACCAGGCCGGACCCGGTCGCCCTCCTCGAGGAGCAGGCGCGCTCACGGCTGCCCGAGCTGATCCCGATCCGGTACGGACGGATGCTGGTCTCGCCGTTCACCTTCTTTCGAGGTGCGGCCTACGTGATGGCGGCTGATCTCGCCGACGGGCCGCGAACGGCCCTCTACGCCCAGCTGTGCGGTGATGCGCATCTCTCCAACTTCGGCATCTTCGCGGCGCCGGACCGCAAGCTGGTGTTCAGCATCAACGACTTTGACGAGACGCTGCCCGGACCGTTCGAGTGGGATGTGAAGCGACTTGCCGCGAGCTTTGCCGTTGCAGGCCGCGACCGGGGATTCGACGAGCCCAGCCGCAGACAGATCGTGATGGCGATGGCGGGCGAATACCGGCGCGCGATGGCGCAGTTCGCGGCGATGGGCACCCTAGACATGTGGTACGTGCGTCTCGACGTCCGGCGGATGCTCGACCGCTTTGCGGACGAGCTGTCCATCAAACAACTGCAGCGCCTCCAGTCCGAGGTCGGAAGTCATCACACCAAGGACAACCTTCGCGCGCTCGCGAAGCTGTGCGGCCCAGTCAACGGCGAGCTACGGATCGTCGGTAACCCGCCGCTGATAACGCCCATTGAGGATGTCCTTCCCGGGGCGGAACAGGCTCACCTCGAGGCGACCGTGCAGCGGATGCTCTCCACATACCGCCATTCGCTGCCCCACGACCGCCAGAAGCTGCTGGACAACTACCGCTACGTTCATGCTGCCCGCAAGGTCGTCGGTGTCGGCAGCGTGGGCACTCGCGCCTGGGTCCTGCTGCTGCTCGGCCATGATGAGAACGACCCCGTTTTCCTTCAGTTCAAGGAGGCACAAGCCTCGGTCCTGGAGCCGTTCATCGGCAAGAGCGAGTTTCCCGAGCACGGGCAGCGCGTGGTGGAAGGTCAGAGGATGATGCAGATGGCATCCGACATCATGCTCGGATGGGAGCGCATCGTGACGATCGACGGGCAGACGCGGGATTTCTACATCCGTCAGCTCTGGGATGCGAAGGGCTCCGCCGAACTCGAGTTGATGAACGAGCACGATCTTGCGGCCTACGGCGTCGTGTGCGGCTGGACCCTCGCCAAGGCTCATGCTCGCTCCGGAGATCGAGTCGCGATCGCCGCCTACCTCGGCAATAGCGGCGCCTTCGACCGCGCGATGGCCTCCTTCGCCGAGGCCTATGCGGACCAGAACGAGCGCGACTACCAGGCGCTGCTAGATGCCGCGGCCAGCGGTCGCATCACGGTGCAGGCCGCTGTCTGATCCGCAGCCGATCGCTTGGATGCGCTGCGGTCTAGATGGCATGAACCATGTTCGCTATTGCGTACATGTGTTCAGGGCGATTCTTCCGCGGAGTCTCCTGATCCGTGCAGTGACCGGCGGTCATGGGTCGGGCCAGGGTTGCTTGAAGGGCCTCATCACGTGTGAATCGTCGGTCAAATGACAGTGCAGTTTTGTCACCGAACATCTGTTCGGCCCGCGTGCTGACCCCGAGCTAGTTCAGCCAGGGAGTAGGGGAGGGCCCACGGTGAGCGTCGCGTGCGATCGCGGCCGGCACACCGATCGCGATTCCAGTCGCGCGCGAGGAATGGCGTCCGCGATCGCGAGCGATCAGGCTGCGCACGTGTTCCGGTAGGTGCGAAATTGGCGAAAGCGAGACGCGGCCGTGTCCAGGGTTGACTACTGCCTTCGCCTTCGCGTCTGTACCTGAGCCAATGCAGTAGTCGGACTCCGACACACCGGTCGCCGGCGCTGATGCTCGGGACTGTTCCCAGTCATCTGAAGACCGGGCGGCTGTGTCAGTTTGGATTGACAAGAGGCTGCTGTCAGTCTAGACTGACACCCATGAACGCCGAAGATATCGCCTCCGCGATCGCATCCAACGACCCGTCGCTGGGGCTCCGCGCCTCTCTGGCGCTGCATCGCCTAGCTGAAAGAGTCGAAGCGCACCACGTTGCGGCGGCTCGGGAAAAGGGCTGGTCGTGGCAGCAGATCGGGGACGCCCTGGGCATCACCCGTCAATCCGTGCACACCAAATACGGCAAGGAGTCGTCATGAGCACCCAATCCGTCGCGCCAGAGACGCTTCACGCCTGGGCCATCTACCTGCAGGCCAGTGAAGAGGCTCGTCGCCGAGGCGATCGCCGAACAGGCACCGATCACCTATTGCTCGCCTTGTTGGAGGAGCCCTCGATCGAAGCCGCGCTGGGCGTGACCCTGCAGCAAGCTCGCGAGGCCCTTGAGTCTCTCGACCGCGAAGCCTTGGGCGCCCTGGGCCTGGGGGCCGGCGCCGACGCTCCCGAACTACCGATGCGAGTCGTTCCGAAGAAGCCGAGGATCAGAGACGTCGCGAAAAAAGATCGCTTCCGCATGACGCCCGCGGCGAAGAAGATGCTTGAGCAAGCGTACAAGCCCAAGGGCCATCGGAAGCTCCAGGTCACCGGTCCCGAGGTGCTGGCACAGATCCTTACTCTCCAACCACCAGATCCTGCGGCGGTGCTGCTGCGCGCACTCGGCGTCGATCCCGCGGCCGTGCGACAGAATCTCGACCTAGGACGTGCTACAGCCTAGGTAAACCGACGGAAGTGTCGGGTCTCACCAATTTGCGACAGCGCGAGTCTCACCTCAATGCGACAAAGTCTCACGAACCTGCGACATGCCGGGTACCGAAGCAGGTGTCCCGTAAGCCGATCCCTCAGCGGGACAGGCTCCAGGAGTGCCAAGAACCTACGTTCCGCGCGAAGGAGGGCCGGCAGCTCCGTCGCGAAGATGCCTGTCCGAACACCGAAGCGGGTGCCGGCACAGTTACCAAAGCGTGGCGTAGCAATCGTGTGCGCTCGAGAAGAGCCGGCCGCCTGCCCCGCGATGAGTGGACAGCTAGTCGTTGAGGAACTGGCCGCCGGTGTAGATCGGGAGCGTCGAGCCGTCTCGTAGGGTGGCGGTGACGGTCCGGTCTGATGTGGAAATGATGTCGACGTGGATGCTAGAGCTGTTGTAGCCGAGCGCGGCGAACTGCTCTCGCGTGGTGGTGGCGACGTCCCCGGTGAACAGCTCTTCATAGGCTTTGCCGAGCGCGAGGTGGGTGTTGCCTGTAGGCCCTCCGCGGTTCTCGTCAAACAGGGTGTTGGCCATGAAGCGGATGATCCGGGAGTGGCGGCCATCGGTGAGCGAGTACTCGCCGATGCGAGCGGCACCCTCATCGGTCGCGATCATTGCCTCCAGTTCCGCCTGTCCCTCCTCGGCGCTTGCCTTCACCACCTCCCCGTCTACGAAGGCCAGCCGCACGCCGCGCATGACCACACCGCGTTGATACAACGGCTCGGAGAAGGCGATGTGCCCTTGGGTGCCTCGCCAGTCCGGTGAGGTGGCGATCTCAAAGGACGGCACGTTGACCGAATCACCACCGGTCCAGCGGCGCTGCTCCCCCACCGTGATCCACAGCTCGGTCTCGTCGGCCTCGACATGCAGGCGGTCGATATCAAGAGAGTTGAGCCAGTCCACGGTTCGCCGAATCTCGGCTCTGGTGTCCCGCCAGCGCGTCACCGGATCGGGGTCGTCGAGGTAGCAGGCGTGGATGATCTGCTCCCAGTACTCCTCGAGCGTCATCCCGGCCTCCGCTGCGAGGCTCTCGGTGGCGTAAAGACAACCGCTCCAGCTGAGCCGCCCGGCCTTGACCTCCTCGAACCAATACATGCTCTCACCCCCACGGGCACGGTTATGTCGCGCCGCCTTCACGGGATCGACCCCCACACCGGCATGAGGATCACGAATGGCCATCAACACCAGGTAGTGGTCGATCTCGGCCCAGTATGTGCGCCGCCACTTATCCGGGTAGAAGTCGAGCTGCTCACCGGAAGCGAGTTCATAGAACGCAGCGTTGAAGTTCCAGCTCGGGTCATCGGCAGGCCGGAAGTCGACGATCACGTGCCCACCGGCCCGCCAGACGGCCCTGGCCACCTGTAGCAGCAGTGGCTTGGCGTCCTCTGCGCAGACGATGCCGACAACGTCCCCGGGCTTGATGCCCGCGCCGTCACCGAGCCCGTAGTTGACCATCACCTCCCCGTAACGATCGAGGATTTCCGGCGAAGGGGTGTAGATCATGCGCCCGAACCTAACAAAGCATCCTCGCGCGGGCCGCAGCTGCCGCCCAAACTGACACTGAGTAGACGATTGGCTCTGGTCGACGGAGTACTGAAGCCCGGTGATCGCTATGCCGCGGGAACGCAATCCGCGCAAAGGAAGTGCGCCGCTGGCGTCGCACCGATGTGCGCGCCGGAGGGAAAGTAGGTCCCTCGCGTGGCAAGGGCAGCGTCCGGACTGACGGGCGTAGCGAGATGCTTTCATGGAACAGGGAGGCGACGATCGGACTCAGGTCGAGGTTTCGGACCGTACGTCCAAGATTCACGTCGGGTCGTCCCAGGCGTTCGCGGCGAATTGGCGGTGGAGCTTTTCGCCTCGTGTGGGTTGAGGGCTGCGATCTATGTGATGCGGCAGAGCAGGTGCGCTCGGAAGTCAGGTACCGCTTGGCGGTTCTGGGTCGCGGGCTGATGGATAGCAGAGTTGTGGAGGATCGCTCGTAGTGCGTCGTATTCGGTCGGGACGACGTTGGGGCGCTCGTTCGTGACGATGCCGCAGACGCGTTGACGGCCTGCGCGGGTCACATAGTGATGCTCGTGATCGCGAGACCCTGCGCTATTACTGTCGGGTTGACCGGCGGCGGAGAGGCCACCTGGAAGGTGTCGGCACCCCGCGTCGCCAGTGCCGGCTGACACGGAAAGCCGGGCCGGGGCGGCTGGGGTCTCTAGGACGTAGTCACCAGTCACCTTGCCGTCGAGGTGCACGACCATGTGTGCGCGTTGTCCGCGTGTCTCGTCCATTAAGTCGAGATGCTCGTGTCGGGCCGGAAGCGGGTCTAGTCGGACGGTCGTAACTGAGTTCTATCGGTGGGTTTGTGGTTTGTCGCGGATGCGTGCGAGGCGTTGGATGATCGCTTTGAGCATCGTGGGCCTGTCGAGGGCGCCGAGGCGCAGGTAATCGGTTCGACCGGGCTTTTCCAGGGTGGCGACTCCGTGGAGGCCTGCCCAGAGGATCCAGGCGTCAAGGTGAGGATCGGTGCTGTCGCTGAGTCCTGCCTCGGCGCAGGCGCGGATGCAGTTCTCCACCAGCGTGAATGTCTCGAGCGCGTTGGGGGCGTATCCGCCAGCGCTGAACATGAGTCGGTAGCGAGCCTTGTGCTCCCGACCGAAGCTGACGTAGGCACCCCCGACGGCGACGAGCGCCGAGGCAGGGTTCGCCTCAGTCGAGGCGGCGCGAGCGACCGTTTCGTGGAGCTGGTCAAAGCTGTGTGCGAGCAGTTGCTCAGTGAGGGTCACGAGGTCAGGGAAGTGCGAATAAATCGCGGGGGCGCTGATCTGAGCCCTGCGGGCGATTCCGCGCAGGGTCAGTGCCGCTGCGTCATCGGTCTCGTCGATGAGCGCGATCGCGGCGTCGAGTATCTCTTCTCGAAGTCTGCTGCCCTCGCCGCGAGGGTTCCGTGTACGTGCTGATGTGGTCATCGCGATCAAGCAGTCTTTACAAGCGTTAAGTTAGGTTCTATAGTTCGACCCGAGCTAAGTTTACACACGTTTATTGATCAAGGAATCGAGCATGGGCAAACTGATGAAGGACGAGTTGTTTGAGGCGCAGTTGTTGCGGGCGATGGGCTACGCGCCGTATGGGGCAGCTGATATGGGGGAGTGTCTGGCGACGGCCGGTCGGATCGCGGGGACCGAACTCAACCAGTGGCACGACGAATGGTTCAGCACCGCCAATCGCGTCCGAGAGATTGCCGAGAGCAGCGAGGCGGCCGGTCACATGGAGAGCGCTCGTAGCGGGTTCTTTCGGGCGTCTAACTACTTTCGGACCTCGTGGCTATTCGCAATGGGATCGCCTGTCGACGCGCGCTTGGTCACGGCGTATCGACTTGAGGTCGAGAGTTTTCGCCGCGGCGCTGAGCTGTTGGAACGGCCGCCGGAGATCGTCGAGATCCCATACGAAGGCCGCACGCTTCCGGGTTACCTGTTCCGCCCGGGCGTCGACAGCGCGTCGCGTCCGACTTTGATCCTGACCAACGGATATGACGCTACCGCGGAGGAGCTGTACTTCACCACCGGCGTCGCGGCGCTCGCCCGTGGCTACAACGTTCTGACCTTCGACGGGCCTGGGCAAGGCGCGATGATCATCGAGCAGGGCGTTCCCTTCCGTCCCGACTGGGAGAACGTGATCTCCCCGGTCCTCGACTTCCTTCTCGAGCAGCCCGGAATCGACAGAACGCGTGTAGCACTGATGGGGTGGAGCTTCGGTGGCTATCTCGCCCCACGCGCAGCGACCAAGGAGCATCGCCTCGCCGCGTGCATCTCGGACTGCGGTCCGTACGACCTGTTTGACGCCGCCGCCAGCCGACTCCCCGGGTTCCTCGCGTCCCAACTCCCCAACGGCCGCCCGGGGCTCCTGCGGCTCCTGGATCGCATAGCCCGATTTGTGATGAGCAAGCCCACCGCCGGATGGGCGCTGCGCCGCAACCTGATGGTCCACGGGCTGACCGAACCGTTGGAGTTCTTTCGCATGGCGCCGCAATACAGCTTGAAGGGCATCGAGCAGGAAATCCGGTGCCCAACGTTCGTCTGTAACACCGACGCCGATGACCTCGGCGTCAGCGCACCAAAGCTCTTCGATGCGTTGACCTGTCCGGGGAAGAAATTCGTGCAATTCAAGGCCGCTGACGGCGCGGGCGAGCACTGTGAGAGCGGCGCCCGCACCGCCTTTCACCGGGAAGCGTTCGACTGGCTCGACGAGATCCTCATCCCCACCACCACTAACTGACCTCGGATCACGGATCCGACATGCCAAGACCACCACAGGAGACGCACCATGACGACCTCATCCACCAGCCAGCAGCTCGCAGCGCGCTTCGGCCTAAAAGGCCTCGACCAACTTCCCGCAGACGACCAAGACGCAATCATCACCACCCTGAGTAACCTCTTCGACGGCTTCCAAGAGCGAAACACCCACAAACTGACCGCCGTCTACGCCAAGGACGCCGACTGGGTCAACGCATTCGGCAGCGTAAAAAAGGGCTCCGACACCATCCTGAACTACCTGCGAGGCCTGTTCAAGGACGGCAACTTCGACCAAGGAAAGCTCGCCTGCGCCCCATCCAGCCAACTGCGCGTCGTCGACGACAACGTCGTGATCGTCTCCACCCACCTGCAGGTCACCGGCCAAGGACTGCTCGACGGCGGCACCATCCCGATCCGTGACAACCACTCCCTACGAGTCCTGCACCGACAGCCAGACGGCACCTGGACAATCATCTCCGAGATGTACATGGACTCCCGCCAGGACCAGAGCTACATCAACCACTCATAACCACCTCGCCGCCACATCCAGAAACCGCAAAGGTTGCCGCCACCGGTCATCCGCAGTGACACAAAAGCAGGGACGCAACCCGTTCGACGGCGTTGCCCTCCTCCTCGCCAGGAGCGGGGACGCCGGTGGGCCGCCCGGAAGGGGAGCCCCTACCGGGACATCCCCCACAGTCGACGTCCCTCGACGTCGCCTTTCGGGCGACAGTCCCGTAACACCCGCCCGATGAAGTGCCCGGTGAAGGGTCCTTATATGGGACACTGCCGCTGTGAGCGAGCTACTGATCGGCTACGCGCGCGTCTCGACCGACGAACAGGACCTCAACGCCCAGCGTGACGCGCTCGCCGCGCTCGGTGTCGGGCCGGAGCGAATCTACGTCGACCACGGACTGGACATCTACGACTTGCGCTGGTTGTCGCATCTTCGTGAGATTAGTTGTCGCGGCTAAATGAGATTCCTGTCGCATTTCGGTGAGACCCGACAACTGAAACCACTCGTCCAGCGTCTGCTTGCTTACCGGGTTACATAACGTGCATTATCGAGCATTAGAGTGACGAGAGGCATCCCGCACGCGCGCCCCTGCCCTGCGGATCAACAGCCAATCCTCGCCACACGCTTCCGATAGCGGTCGCGAAGCGGATGATCTGCTCCGCACCCTCGGCTCGCAGAATCGCGTCGCCGGCCGCATCTTTGTCCTGAGCCCGACGCTTGGCCAGTCGCGGGCCACACGTCGGACTTCGAAGCCCGCGGCCTTTGCGGCACCCGTAACTCGTCCAAATCGTCCGACGAGCGGCGCGTATCGGCGACCCACTCCTCGGTTTGGCGTTCCGGGTCGAAATCCGGTGGCGGTTCCTGTGTCGTTTGCGCAGCCTACCTCCCGCCCGGGAACCCGTTGTCGATTAGCGCCTACGGGAAGGTCCGATGACGGCCGCCTCGTAGGCGAACGCGTGTTCGGTGATGGGATGGTTGCTCTAACAGCCATCCCGCGCTCAAGCCATGCGGCATGCCCTGGTCCGCCGAGAATGTGACCGTTCGCAATGTCAAAACACGATACTTGCGGATACGCGCATGTTGCGGCTTGCGCAGCTGGGTGTGATGATCAGCGCGTGCGAGCCTCGAGCGCCGTGGGGGTTGTCCAGCCGGGCGAGCTTCTGGAGCGGAACGCGGAGCTGTCGTCACTGGAGGCATGTCTGGAGGCTGTGGGCGATTCTGCCGGTCGGCTGGCGCTCGTGTACGGCGACGCCGGTGTCGGCAAGACCGCGCTGCTGCGCCACTTTTGCGCTCAGCTTCCGCCCCGGGCGCGTGCGCTGTCGGCGGCCTGTGACGCCCTGTCCACCCCGCGTCCCCTGGGGCCACTGCTTGACGTCGCGCGTGTCACGGGCGGCGAGCTGCGCGAGCGGGTTGAGCGTTCGGCCAGCCCGCCAGATGTAGCGGTGGCACTGATTGAGGAGCTGGGGTCGACTGTCCCGACGGTGCTCGTGCTCGAGGACCTGCACTGGGCCGACGACGCGACGCTGGACGTCGTGCGTCTCGTCGCCCGGCGCATCGATGCGTTGCCCGCGTTGCTGATCGCGAGCTATCGGCCCGAACAGTTCGGTCGCACTCATCCGTTGCGACTCCTGCTCGGCGAGCTTCCGCGTGGCGGGATCGTCACGCGACTGGAGCTGGCCGCCTTGTCGCGCGACGCGGTCGCGATACTCGCGGAGGCCTTGCCGGTTGACGTCGATGAGCTGTTCGGGCGGACCGGCGGGAACCCGTTCTTCGTGACCGAGTCCCTAGCCGCCCGGACTGAGAGGGTGCCGCCGACTGTGCGCGACGCGGTGCTGGCGCGGGTCGCGCGTTTGCGCCTCCCGTCGCGGAGAGTGCTCGACGCTGTCTCGATCGTGCCGCAGCCCGTCGAGCTCTGGCTGTTGGAGGCGCTGCTCGATGAAGGACTCGAGCCACTCGATGATTGCCTGGATGCTGGTGTGCTGCGCGCGGACGTGGACTGCGTCGCGTTTCGGCACGAGCTCGCGCGGCTGGCGGTCGAGGAGTCGCTTGCCCCGGCCGACAGGCGAGGGCTGAACCGCCGCGCGCTCGCCGCGCTCACGCAGCCGGCGGTCGGCGGGCCTGATGTCGCGCGGCTCGCCCACCACGCCGAGGCCGCCCTCGACGCCGACGCGGTCCTGCGCTATGCGCCGGAGGCCGCCGAGCGCGCCGCCGCGTCGCGGGCGCATCGTGAGGCTGCCGCTCAGTTCGCGAGGGCGCTGCGCTTCGCCGATGGTCTGCCAGCGCCGCGCCGGGCCGCGCTGCTGCGCCGTCGCAGCGAAGAGTGCGCGATGACCAACCAGCTCGACGAGGCGATCGATGCTCAGCGCGAGGCGCTCGAGTGCCACCGGCGGCTCGGCGACAGGCGCGAACAGGGTGACGCGCTGCGCTGGCTCGCGCGGCTGCACATCCTCGCGAATTGGTCCCGCGACGTCGAGCCACTCCTGCTCGAGGCGATCGAGCTGCTCGAGCCGCTCCCGCCCGGCCACGAGCTCGCCATGACCTACGCCATGATGGCGCTGTTTCAGCACGCCGCGCGCGACGACTGCGAACGGACGGCGCTGTGGGGCAGGAAGGCTCTCGAGATCGCCGAAGACATCGACGACGCCGAGGCGCGGGTCTGCGCGCTGACGTACGTGGGCAGCGCCGAACTCGAACATGGGAAGGACGAGAGCGGTTCAAAGCTCGCGCAGGCTCTGGAGCTCGCACAGGCGCATGAGCTCGAGGGCGAAGCCGCTCGTGTGTACGTGATGCTCGTGATCGGCAGCCTGCGGCTGCGCCGGCTCGACATCGCGCGCCGCTACGCCGAAGCCGGCTACGCGTTCTGCCGCGAGCGTGCCCTCGACACGCTCGGTGTCTACATACTCGGTGGCCTTGCCAGGGTGGAGTTTCTCGCCGGCCGCTGGGACCTGGCCGCCGAGCTTGCCACCAAGACAGTGCGCGATCCCCGCACCGCGCCTGCGCCACGCGTGTGGGCGCTCGGGGTGCTCGGTCTCATCCGGGCGCGGCGCGGTGATCCGGAAGCCTCAGCGCCGCTCGAAACCGCGCACGAGATCGTCAGCCCGACGGGGCAGATCGAATGGATCGCACCTATCGCCGCCGCCCGAGCCGAAGCGGCCTGGCTCGTCGACGACCACGGTGCAATCGCCGGACTGACGACAGCAGCGTTCGAGCTCGCGTGCGAACATCGCGATCTCCGGTCGATCGGCGAGCTCGCCTTCTGGCGGCGGCAAGCCGGTCTCCACGACACGCTCCCGACTGCTGTGCCCGAGCCGTACGCGTCGATGCTCGTCGGGAACTCGATGCGCGCCGCCGAGCGTTGGACGGAGATCGGCCTCCCCTACGAGGCGGCGCTCGCGCTCGCCGAGGACGACGATCCTCTGTCGCTGCGAGAAGCGATCGAGAAGTTGCAACGACTGGGCGCTCGGGCGTCGGTCGCCGTGGTCGCCCGCCGCGCCCGGGCCCGCGGCGTACGCGGCCTCCCCCGTGGCCCTCGACAGCAGACCCGGGAGAACCCGGCAGGCCTGACCGCGCGCGAGCTAGAGGTGATGGCGCTAGTCGCCGATGGCCTACGCAACGCCGAGATCGCACAGCGCCTCGTCGTCTCACCGAAGACCGTCGACCACCACGTCTCGGCAGTTCTGCGCAAACTGGACGTACGTCATCGGGGTGAGGTCGGTGCGGCGGCCGCCCGGCTCGGACTGCTCCAGTGAGCCGCGCGTCCGCGCCGGTGAGACCCGCCGGGAGGCATGAGGATGACATCTGGCGCGGGTCGAACCCACGACGAGGCTTGCGATCACGTTTCAGGCGAGCCGACTTGTCGCTACCACCCATCCGATCCGCAAGGCTGTCGACAGACAGCCCGAGCCTGGAAATTGCAACGGCGTCCCGCTGAGTGTCGATCGGATCCGGAAGTTGGCGGAGCAGTTCCTCAACTTGCTCCAGCCGATAACCCGCCTCCGCAATATCCGTTTCGCTTCGGCGTGCGAAGCCAAATGGCCCTTCGGCATCAAGGTGGCTGATACGGATCGCCGCCCAACCGACGAGCGATGGCATGAACATCAAGTTTCTCTCACAGTGGCGTTGACGGCGCCCGATCCGCCTGGTGGTACTGTCGCCGGGGGCAAACGGTGATCGAATTTCAGGTTCTGGGGCGGCTCGAGGTGATCGACGGAGATCGCCAGCTTCAACTTGGCAGCCCGCAGCAGAGGGCGCTCTTGATGGTGCTGATCCTGAACCGTGGTCAGCCCGTTGCGGCTGACCGACTTGTTGACGCGCTGTGGGAGGATCGTGCGCCCGCAACCGCCGCGAAGATCGTGCACGGGTACGTCTCGAACCTGCGCCGGGCACTGGGTGACGGGCTGCTGGTTACGCGTGGGCACAGCTACATGCTGGACGTTTCCCCAGGACAGGTCGACGAGGACCGCTTTGAGTCGCTCGTCGATGAGGGCACGCGCGCGTTCCGCGAGGGTGATGCGCGACACGCTGCTGAGCTCCTCCGCGAAGGGCTGGCGCTCTGGCGTGGACCGCCGCTTGCCGACTTTGGATATCACTCGTTCGCGCAAGCCAGGATCCACGGATTGGAGGAAGCCCGCCTCGCAGCGCTGGAGGAACGGATCGAGGCTGAACTGGCGCTCGGGGAGCACACCCGCCTGGTGCCAGAACTCGAGGAGCTCGTGCGCGAGCATCCGTTTCGCGAGCGGTTCATCGGTCAGTTCATGTTGGCCCTATACCGCTCGGGTCGCCAGGCCGACGCGCTCGAGGTTTATCGGGACGCGCGCAGGCGACTTGTCGAGGAGCTCGGAATCGAACCCGGCAACGACCTGCAGCAGTTGGAGCAGGGCGTTCTCACGCAGGATCCAGCGCTGGAGCCCCCGCGAGGACTTACAGCGCCTCATCCGCCTCGTTCGCGGTCACTACGCGGTGGATTGCTGTTGGTGGTCGGCAGCGCGCTTGGCCTCGCCGCGCTGGCAGCGCTCGCCCTCAACCTGGACGCGGGTGGCGCGGCGTCGCTGGTCGCTGGACCGAATACGGTCGTAGTGATCGGCCCAGCCACCAACTCGGTGACAGCGGAGGTACCTGTGGGTTCCGCTCCGGAGGGAATCGCGGTTGATGCCCGTGCGATCTGGGTGGCCAACACTTCCGACCACACGCTTTCGGAAATCAATGTCAGGTCGCGCGCTGTCGTGCGTACGCTCGCGCCCGGGGGGACGATCGATGGTGTGGCCGGCGGCGACGGTCAGCTGTGGGCTTTCGACACGGCGGAACAAGGCTCCGCCAGTCGACTCGATCCCGAGTTCGGAACGGTCATGTCGAAGGTCAAGCTCTCGCGGTTCTGGGGCACTTTCCCCGCCAGTGGGACTGCAGCTGCTGTTGGCGGCGGGTCCGCCTGGTTCGCTGATAACGGCGCGGCTGTTGTGCAGGTCGCGCGGGACGGCTCGATCGTTTCAACGACCGATGTCGGCAACCAGCCGAGCGGAGTTGCCATCGGTGCGCACTCGGCCTGGGTTGCCGACTCTATGTCCGACACTGTCTCCCGGATTGAGCCGGACGGTGACGTGCTTGCGACCATCAACGTCGGTCGCGGCGCAAGCGGGATCGCGGTCGGCGGGGGCGCCGTCTGGGTGGCTGACACACTCGATAACACGCTGGTCAGGATCGATCCAGGCACAGATTCCGTGATCACGACGATTCCGGTCGGTGCGGCCCCGCGAGGCGTCGTGTGGGGAAACGGCTCGATCTGGGTGGCGAATAGCGGCGACGGCACCGTCTCACGCATCGACCCCAGGACCAATCGCGTTGACGCCACGATCAGGGTCGGGCAGAGCCCCCAGCAACTCGCATTCGCAGATCATGCGGTCTGGGTGACCGTGCAGGCGAGCCCGGCTCTTCCAGCAATGGCCGCAGGCAGCCAGCCGGGAGTTATCCGGATCTCACGCGAGCGTCCGTTCCCATACCTCGATCCGACGCGCATCGGGGCGGCCGACCAGGACGAGATGCAGTTGATGTACGAGACCTGCGCAGGGTTGCTCACCTACCGCGATCTCCCTGGGCCAGCGGGTGAGCGCCTCGTCCCCGACGCGGCAACCGCACTGCCAAACGTATCGCCCAACGGTCGCACATATACGTTCACCATTCGCAAGGGCCTCAGGTTCTCGCCGCCGTCGGACGCTCCGGTCACCGCCGAAACCTTCCAGCGGACGATCGGCCGGGCGCTGAGCGCAGGAGACGAGGCATACGAGCGCGGCTTTTTCGGCGACATCGTGGGCGAGGCGGCCTTCAACGCCGGCCGGACGAAGCGGCTTGCCGGTGTGACCGCGCACGGCAACAAGCTCCAGATCCGTCTCACCGCTCCGGCGCCGGATCTTCCCGCCCGCCTAGCGATGCTCACGTTCTGTGCAGTGCCTGATGACACCCCGAATGCTCCCCAGACACAGCCCATGCCGGCCGCAGGGCCGTACTACATAGCTGACAGCAGCCCAACGCAGCTGGTCCTGAAGCGCAATCCGAACTACCACGGCGGTCGGCCCCGCGTGCCGCGCGAGATCATCTACAGCTTCGGAGAGAAGTATGCCGACGCGGTCAGCAGCGTCGCTCACGGTCGCAGCGACTATGTGAGTAGCGTTCAGCTCGCGCTGGACGCGAACATCCCAGCGTCTCTTTCCGCGCGATTGCAGCAGCGGTACGGCGCGGGCAGCATGCTGGCGCGGACAGGACGCCAGCGGTACTTCACCAACCCCACGGTCACCCTCGACTTCTTCTCGCTCAACGCTCATCGGCGCCTATTCGCGTCGAGGCGCGTTCGGCAAGCCGTCAACTATGCGATAGATCGCCAGGCGCTGGTAGCCGTCGCCGGTCCGTTTTACGGCGGTGTGCCGACGAGTCATTACCTCCCGCCCGGGATGCCGGGATCGCTGCCGGCCCCCGTCTACCCCCTCGGCACCCCCGATCTCGTCAAGGCCCAGGCACTGACCCGCGGCCTCCACGCGAGCGCCACGATGCTCACGTGCAATACGCCCGCTTGTGTCCAAACCGCGCAGTTGGTCCAGAGCGAACTGCGCCCAATCGGAATAAACGTGAAGATCACCTCGCTGCCAATCGACGTCATGTCGACCCGCATGGTGACCGGCAACTCGTGGGACCTCGGTTGGACTACCTGGACTTACGACTTTGCTGATCCATCTGACTACATCTCCGGGCTCTTCGACCCGGCGCTGTATGGCTGGTCCGGTGGCTACTTGACCCTGCGCTCGCATTGGATCGCTGCCATCCGCCGGGCGTTTAAGCTGACCGGCGAGGCGCGGCTGCAAGCCTACGGGCGCCTCGACGACAAGCTTGCCTTGCAAGATGCTCCAATCCTTGCCTGGGCGACAGAATCAGCTCGGGATTTCTTCTCCGCCCGCGTCGGGTGCCAGGTATACCAGCCGATCTACGGGATGGACCTCGGCCGCCTGTGCACCAGAAACTGATCAGGCGCCGGCGCGCACCGCACTACCGATCTGCGTGATAGAACTTAGGGCCACCTAATTAGGGTGCCCTAACACACGGTCAGCAGATCGTTGACTCGGCGCTCAGCAACTTCAAGCATCACAAGACCACCTTCGCGCACGTCCTCGGCCTCTCCGCGCTGTTTGCGGCCGGCTTTACGGTGGGGACCGCCGGCATCTCCGCGATCGAGCGGCGCCTGCGCTCGCGAGTGCCGATCAGACCGCCGATCGCGGGTGGCGCAACGGACGCTGCCTTCACGCCACAGGAGCTCGCCGGCCTGGGGGTCGGCGAGCTGGACCAGCGCCGGCGTGCGCTCCAGACCGGAATGACGATCGCGGTCGCGATCGGGCTGCGCAACTTCGCCGAGGGGTTGGCGATCGGTGTCTCGGCAAAGACCGGCGCGGTCGGCCTCGCGACCGTGCTGATCATCGGGTTCGGGCTCCACAACGCGACCGAAGGGCTCGGGATCATCGGACCGCTCGGCGCGATCCGCCCCTCCTGGCGATGGCTCGCCCTGGCCGGCCTGATCGGCGGCGGCCCCACGTTGCTCGGCACGATCGTCGGCTACCAGGTCCACTCCGACCCGCTCGAGCTCGCCTTCTACGCCCTAGCAGGCGGAGCGATCCTTTACGTCGTCGGTGAGATCTGGACCGGCATGCGTCGCTATGGACACCGCACCCTCGGCCTCTGCCTCCTCGCCCCCGGCTTCCTCGCCGGCGTAGCAACCGACCCCGTCGTCTCCTACGGCGGCGGCTGAAACCACTTGGCTGCCGGAACCAGATGCGTCGTAGACCCAATGAGCTGCGTCTGCGTCATGTTCCGTCATCCGTATCCTCGTAATAGCAATCGTCATACGGGTTGGTCGGGCACTCCTGCCAGCCGGGCTCAGGCGTGAACCACTCTGAGTCCTCTTCGTAGATGGAGTTGTCGGTCTGCTCCTGCAGTAGGTAAGCGAACGAGCTGGCTTGGGCGCTCGATACTCCCTGCTGTGCCTGGGACTCCTCGTACTGCGCGACGGTCAACCATCTCGACCAGCTGCACCGCGCGAAGTACCCGATGCCGCCTTGGGCATTGACGACAACCGCAATGTCCACCGACGAGTTGCCGTCGATCGAGTACGCGAACATCGTCGCCTGCGACCCGTCCTCCCAGTAAGCGGTTGGATACCCGTTGATCGTTTGCTTGTGCACTGTCCCCAGAGCCGGGTCGAGACCGCAGACATTCGCGACGGTGATTGGCGTTCGAGCACCGAGAACGGAATTTAGGACCGTGAACGTGTTGATCGCGTGAGTTCGTCCGCAGTCCACCCGGACTCTCCAGCGCCCCGGCGTTTCGTTGCGCGGAATCGCCAAGAGCTTTCGCCCGCCCCGCATCGTGTAATGGAACACATATCCCCTGACCCTGAGCGTGACACGGCACTTCACGTGGTTGGTCGTCTCGATCGCCACGTTGCCGCCACGTTCGACCCGCGCCGGAGAGATCGTCAAATACCACGTCTTCGCAGACGCGGTTGACTCAGCGACGGCGGAGAACGCCACGACCGCTAGCAGAAAAACCACTACCGAGCGTCTGACGCAGATGCCCACCACCTGCATGCGCGCTCGAGTACCCATGACCACTGCCCCCACCCCACCAGAGCCTTGCGGCGGGACCGCACCGAGTGGTGGTCAACGCCCTTTGCAAGCTGCATAATGACGGCTGCAGGCTGTCCGTTGCGGTTTCTTCAGAGTCGGGCTCGCGCCGCGGCCCATGCCGGAGCTGCTGTTCGCGGATCACATTGTTGCTTGTCGATGTCGGTGGGTGGACAATGGCCCATGGACCGCGGGGCCTAGGGTGGCCGGGGACAGCGCGACGATCAGCGCGACCGCGACATCACTTCGTCTGTTGGAGCGGACGCAGCAGCTCAGTGCGTTGGCTGAGTCGCTCGACGCGGTGATGGACACCCATCAGGGTCGGCTGGTGCTCGTCCGAGGTGAGGCGGGGATCGGGAAGACCGCGGTCATCCGGCAGTTCTGCGGGGAGCAGCAGCCGCGCGCCCGAGCTCTGTGGGGCGCATGCGACCCGATGTTCACTCCGCGCGCACTCGGCCCGTTCGTCGATATCGCCGAGCTCGTGGGTGGCGAGTTCCGAGAGCTGGTGGAACGCGGCGGACGTCCTCACGAGGTGGTGTCCGCGCTCGGCGATGTCGTGTCGACGACCGCGCTGACGGTGTTGGTGGTGGAGGACGTGCATTGGGCAGACGAGGCGACGCTCGACGTCTTGAGGCTGCTCAGTCGCCGCCTCGACCGATTCCGCGCGCTGGTGATCGCCACCTATCGTGACGACGAACTCGACAGCTCGCAGCTGCTGCGCACTGTGCTGGGTGGGCTCGCGTGGACGCCGGGGGTCAAGCGTCTGGCTGTTCCGCGGTTGTCGGCGACCGCCGTCGCAGAGCTTGCGGCGCCGCACGGGATCGACGCGAAGGAGCTCTATCAGCGGACCGACGGCAACCCCTTCTTCGTCTCCGAGGTGCTCGCGGCTGGGACGGACGAGATTCCGTCGACCGTGCGCGATGCGGTGCTGGCACGGACCGCCGGCCTGGGCACCCAGGCCAGGGCGCTGATGGAGGCGATCGCGATCGCGCCCCAGGCGCCCCGCCTGCCCGTCCTCGAGACGATCGCAGGCGAGACGATCGGTTGCCTTGCGGAATGCATCGCCTGCGGTGTCGTGATCGCGGCCGGACCCAGCGTCATGTTCAGACATGAGCTTGCCCGCGCGGTGATCGAGGACTCGATCGCTCCAGACCGGAGAGTCGCGCTGCACGGGCGGGCACTTGAGGCGCTCGCAGGTTCATCCGATCACGCTCGGCTGGCGTATCACGCGGAGGCCGCCGGCGATGTCGACGCCGTTCTCCAGTTTGCCCCACAGGCGGCCCGGCAGGCCGCCGCGCTGAGCGCGCATCGCGAGAGCGCGGCACAGTACGCGCGAACGCTGCGCTTCGCTGAGAAGCTCTCCGAGCAACAACGGGCCGAGCTGCTCGAGAGTTGCGCGCATGAATGCATGGTCACCGACCAGATCGAGTCCGCGATCGAAGCTCTGAGAGCTGCCATCGAGCTGCGCGCCAAGCTGGGCGACGTTCGGGCCCAGGGACGAGCGGTAGAACAGCTGTCGAACGTGCTGTGGTGTCCCGGGTGGGTCGTTGAAGCACGAAACGCCGCGCTCCAAGCGGTTTCGGTGTTGGAGAGCGTTGCACCCGGACACGAGTTGGCGGTGGCGTACGGCCGGATGGCGCACCTGAGCATGGAAGCCGAAGACCTGGATGCCACCGTTACATGGTCCAAGCGGGCCACCGACCTCGCGGAATCGATCGATGATGGCGCTCTTGCGATTCATGCGCTGGGCCGCGTCGGTACGGCGCTGTCGTTGCGGGGAGAAGCCGAAGGCAGGGAGATGCTGGAGCGAAGTCTCGCGCTCGCCAGAGAGGCTGGGCTAGACGAGGATGTGATCTGGGTGTTGACTCGTCTCGCACGGAGTGCACAGCGTCGACGAGACTACGCTGCCGGCTTGCGCTACCTGGATTCGGGGCTCCGCCACGCGAGCGAGCGCGGATGGGAACTGGCGCGCGGTTACCAGCTCGCCTGCCGCGCGCAGATCGAGCTCGAGCTCGGACAATGGGCGGCGGCGACCGACACGGCGGCGCTGGTTCTGCGCGAGCCCCGCCGCTCGCGACTTCCACGGATCGCGGCCCTCTGCGTGACCGCACGCATCCGTGCCCGCCGAGGCGATCCCGAGGTCGGGCCGTTGCTCGACGAGGCCGCCTCACTTGCCGCCCGAGGGCTGGAGCTCCAGGCCGAGGCGCCCGTCGCGGTGGCCCGCGCGGAGACGCTCTGGCTGTCCGGCGAGAGCGTCGAGGTGGAACAGGTGACCGCGCGAGCGCTCGGGCTGGCCAGGCTCCGAGGGGCCGACTGGTTGACTTCGGAGCTTCTCGCGTGGCGCAAGCGCGCGGGGGTCGTTGATCAGGATCCGGAGGCCCATGCGACGGGACCGTACGCAGCCGAGCTCGCTGGCGATTGGTGCGGTGCCGCCGCCGAGTGGCTCCGGCTTGGATGCCCATATGAAGCGGCGCTCGCACGCGGAGAAGCAGACGATCTCAACGCGAGCCGGCAAGCACTCGATGAGCTCCGCGCGATGGGAGCGAAGTCCGCAGAAGCGGCGGTTGCGCGCAGGCTGCGTGAACGCGGGGGCCGGTTGCCACGCGGACCGCGCGCGAACACACGGGCGAACCCCAGTGGCCTGACTGCGCGCGAAGTCGAGGTGCTCGCGCTACTGGCGAAGGGACTGCGCAACGCGGAAATCGCCGATCGACTGTTCGTATCAGCCAAGACCGTCGATCATCACGTTTCCGCGATCCTGCGGAAACTCGGGGCCCGCAACCGCAGCGAAGCGACCGTCAAGGCGTCGACACTCGGACTCAATGCCCCCACGTGAAAAGCCTGCTTCCGCGGTACGTCGCCCGTCCGCGCTAGGGCGCACGCCGGGTTTGCGCTAGCCGGCCGACCCTCCGGCCTGACGAGATCCTCGCCGCGGTGCGGCGCTCCATCTCCCCTGGTCCGCCGGGCGCCCGCTCACCTAGGTCCAAGATGGGCAACGGCGGCGTCCAACATGGGTGGTCCTCCCGATGCGCGTGCCGGCACTTCGCCATACGTTGGTCGCATCCCACCGGGTCAACGTACTAGGAGGACCGATATGCAGCGTTACGTAGTGGAGCGCAGCTTTCCGGAGGGCCTGCACATCCCGATCGAGAACGGCGGAGCAGACCTCTGCGGTGGGGTCGTCGAGCGCAACGCCGAGGAAGGTGTGACCTGGATCAACTCCTTCGTCTCGGAGGACAAGACCCGCACGTTCTGCGTCTATGACGCGCCCTCGCCCGAGGCAATCCGCAAGACGGCCGCGCGCAACCAGCTCCCCGTCGACCGTATCACCCAGGTGCGCGTACTCGACCCCTACTTCTACCGGTGAGGTTGCGTGATGCGCAGATACACACGATTCGCAGCAGGCGTTCGGCGGCGCATTGCTCGCCGTGATTTCACCCCTGTTATTTATGCGGGGCCTGTCGCTTGCATCTCAGGCCAGCGGGCCCCGAAAGACGATTGGAGGTCGTAATGACCACGCTGTTTCCTAGGCTCGGGCGGTCGATTACAGGCCGTGCCACTGCCGCCACACTTACACTGGGCCTCTTTGCCGCGGCCCTCGCGTTCAGCTCACCCGCAAGCGCTGCAACCAAGCCCTGTTCCGACGATGTGGTGAGCGCCGCAACAGGCCCTGCGACCGTATCGGCCGCATCCACGACATCCTATGGCAGGGTGCTGGTCGTCGGTTCGGGCGAGTACGCCGGTTGCTCGCTGTACCTACTCACCTCCGACCAGCTCCACGCGCTCTCCGGCGCTCAGTTCGCGTGTAGCGACAACATGAACGTCCTAGCCATGCCGTGCGACAGTGACCTCTGGCCAGCGCTCCTCACCAAAGGAGATCCCATCGCAGGACCCGGGGTCAACCCCAACCTGCTGGGGACGGTGACCCGCACCGACCTGCCTGGCTTGCCGGCGGTACAGCAGGTGACCTACGCCGGTCAGCCGTTATACCGTTTCTTCCTGGACCAAGTGCCGGGCGACACACAGGGCGCCAACCTGGACGATCCAGTGACCAGTCCCGCGGGCATCTGGTACCTCGTCGATCCGCGCTTGGGCACTCCCGCGACGGGTCGGGCTCAATTGCAGCTCGAGACCGCTCCCGTTGGCGGCACTGGGCCCAACGAAACCGTGCTGGCCGCAAGGATGGACAATGACTTCTCCGTCTTCCCGAACGCAACCTTCCCCGTCTACACCTTGAGCGGGGACCATCGAGGGGGCGACGGGAGTGGCTGTCAGGGGCTGTGTGCCGTCCACTGGCCGCCGCTCCTCACCTCAAAGTGGCCTGAAGCCGGGCCCGGCGTTGACCAGCACGCCCTCGGGATGATCGTCAGGCCCGACGGCAGCCACCAGGTGACCTACAACGGCCGGCCCCTGTACCTGTTCAACAACGATGCATATATCGGGCCCATCGCGGGGGCCGGGACGCAGGGCATCTACGGAGCGGATGATGAATTTGGGCTGTGGGACACGATCCCGCCGGTGAACTAGCACCCTACCTCTCCGAGCGCACCGAAAGCCCCGGCCGACACAATCGACCGGGGCTTTCTCGCGCAGTCTGCCTCCAGCTCAGAGTGACAACGCTCCCGTCAATGGGACGAGACTCCTACCGCCTCGCGTACGCCTCGTGCGCAGTAGGGTTCCGCGCGGCTACGACGACAAGGGGGTTTGCAGCACCATGGCTGAAGCGGAGAGCACAGCGGTTTCGATCGCACTTGCGGAGGACGAGCTGTTGGGCGTCCATCTGCTGGCGAAGCTCGAGGGGATCGCGCCGAGCGATGATTCAGCGTTTTCAGACATGCTGCGGTTCACGATGCAGCGCGGGATCGTGGAGCGCCTGAGGAGTGCCGGAATGGATTGGCCACCCACGGCCGACGCCTTTGCGCTGGCCGAGAGCATTCACGCTTCGGCGACCGCAGAGGGGCCGGCCAACCCCCAGACGCCCATCCCGTCTCGCGCTGCGCGTCTGCAGACGGCGGTGTTCGGTGTGGCCCTGGTGGCGCTCGTGATCGGCTTCATCGGCGGCTATGCCTTCAACTGGTCGTGGACCGGTTTCAACAGCAGCAATCAGGTGTGGGATTGGATGAACCTGCTGCTGCTTCCGCTCGCCCTGGCGACCTTCCCGCTGTGGCTGAGGTTTTCCCCGTACATGAGCGTGGCTCGCCGCCGCGCGCTCGGAGCGGCCGTCTTCGGGTTCGCCGTGTTCGTCGCTGCAGGCTACGTCGCGCCGCTCAGCTGGACCGGCTTTCGCGGCCAGACGCTCTGGGACTGGATGACGCTCATGCTGTTGCCGCTGGCGGTGCTGACGATCAAGGCCTGGCCATCAATCGGGCGCAATGTCAACGCCTTCCATTTCACTGCTGCCGGGGTGCTCGCGCTTGGCCTGGTCGTAACGGTGGTCGGAGGCTATGCAGGCGATTGGGCCTGGACCGGTTATCAGGGAAACACGCTTTGGGACTGGCTGCAGCTCGGGCTGGGGCCGGTGGCCGTCACGGCGGTCCTCGTACCATTGCTTGCGGGCCTCGTCACCGGCCGTGCCGACGCGCGCGCCGACCAAGAGAACACGCACGCGGCACGCGCAGCGGCGCTCGCCGAAGCGCGAGCACGGACCCAGGCCACGAGGACGACGTAGGGCCGGAGCCGTCGACCTGCGCTGGTGTCCCGCTGGACACCAGCGCCCCCAAAGCGCGGCCGCGGGCGGCCCCGGATCCAGAGTCGGGAGCTCGACGCTTCTTGGTCATCGCTTGGCACCCGACGCGCCGTCAATCTGAATTAACGGAATGCAGTGTGTGGCGCTCAAGCTCACTCCGGTGCGATATGTTGCCGCGCGCCGGGGGCGGCACGTAGCGACGACAAACCCTTGGGGGGGCTAATGAAGGCTGTACACCGCAGGGCTTTAGCAGGCGGACGTGGTCTGATGCGGCGGGGGCTCTACCTGCCTGCCTTGGCGTCATTAGCGATCGCGGGCGCGGGGCTCTGTCTGCCTGCATCCGCGGCGGCCTTTTCGGGCACCTCCATCAACCAGATCCTGATCAACGGCGCTGCCCCCAACGCGGATGGCACGGGCCTGCAGGTGTCAGCGAGCATCACACTGCCGCAGGGGCCCTCGCCCACACAGGCCGGGTACCTTCCGCCGGACACCACGACGCTGACGGTGACCAATCGGGGATCCAGCTACACCGACATCAAGGAGATCGACGGGGTGGGCAACAGCTCTCCCCTCCCACTCAACTCCGTCACCACGAGCACAACGGCGACAACATGCGCCGCCGATGGGACTGGCGCGTTCAGTTGCACGGGACTCTTCGTGCCTCCAGGACAGAGCGTGGTGATCTACCTCTCCAATCGCGAGCCCAACGGTCCTCAGATCGACTTTGGCTTCGGGCTGGCGTCGCTGAACGTCATATTCGACAGCATCGAGGTCAACGGCTCACCGATGGACCCGCACGGCAAGGGCCTTCAGGTCACCGCGATTACACAACGAGGCTCGTGCCCCTACTTTGTCTATTCCACGGCGTACTGCCTGACCGTCACTGACCTACCCAGCAGTGGCGCCCCGATGGGAGCCGTCACGCTCGACCCCAACTCCCCACCGGCCAACGCCAGCACTTCCCAGTTGTCCGACGTTCATGGGGAATTCGGCTTCGGCTTCTCCGCGGGCGACGCTCAATTCTGCGATCCGGACGCCGCTGGCGGATTCAGCTGCCCGGCGCCGTTTGGGGTTCTGACCCAGCAATACGGCTTCGATTTCGCCGATCCGTCGTTCGCGAGTGGGCTCGGCGACATTCAGGTGGCTTTCACGCCGACACCCTGTGCGAACACCGCACGGGCGAGCTCCATGATGGCGAGAGCCAGAGTGGCGGGTCTCAACTGCAAGCCGCCGTCGCACACAAAGATCACGCAGGCGATCATCAACCACAAGAAGAAGCAGGCCTTCTTCAGGTTCACCGCCCACGGCACCAAGAAGTTCGTCTGCGACCTGATGTTGAACGGGCACCCATTGCACTACAAGGCCTGCACCTCGCCCAAGTTCTATGCAAACAAACTGAAGAAGGGCCACTACCTCTTCTACGTCGACGGGACGAACCAGGGCGGCTACGACGCAAAGCCGGCCAAGTGGAAGTTCAAGATGAAGTAGGTGGGAGCCGGCAGGAACTCAGGGTCGTCAGGCCGCGAGTCGTCGTACGGCTCGCGGCCGGCGATCCTTCCGGGGTTCGGTGTCACGTCGCCGTGGCCGATGTGATGACGATCAACAGCTTCAACGCTCAACGGCGTTGGTGTTACCGTCCTACGCTGCTCCTAGCCTGGCGAGCGGTGAATGATTTCTCGACCTCAGCTATGGCGCTAGTCCCGCGGATCGCCGCTGACTGCTCGGACCCGGAGGTGCTCGAGGAGCTTGCGCGGTTGCGGTCGGTCTGGCGTTCGATGTCCGACGCTGATCGCGCAGCCGGAGCGGCGAGCGCGCGGGCGCTCGCCGCTGCGCAGGCCGCACCGCCACATTTACGGGCGCGCACCGTAACGGACGAAGACGAAGCACTCCGGGCGCTCAGCGGACTTGACCGGATCGAGGTCACAGGAGCCACAGATCGGGTCTACAACGGTCCGCCCGATCCCGACGAGCTGCTCGCCTACTTCGGCCTCGGAGAGTTCCGGCCCGGCCAGCGGGATGCCGTCATCGCGGCCCTGCGGGGCCGCGACAGCCTGGTGGTGATGCCGACGGGCGGCGGCAAGAGTCTCTGTTACCAGCTGCCGGGGATCGCCAGCCCTGATCTGACGGTGGTGGTCTCCCCCTTGATCGCGCTGATGGTTGACCAGTACCGCCGGCTGCGTCAGGGCGGGCACCCGGTGGCAATGATCGCCTCTGGGATGGACCCCGACGCCGCAGCGCGAGCGCTCGCGGACGTGCGCAGCGGGCAGGCGCGGATAATCCTGTGCTCGCCCGAGCGCTTCGGCTCCGCGACGTTCCTCAACGCAATCGCCGAGCGCAAGGTAGATCTGTTCGCGGTGGACGAGGCTCACTGCGTTTCCGAGTGGGGCCACGACTTCCGCCCTGACTACCTGCGGTTACGGGGTGTTATCGATCGTCTCGGGTTCCCGACGGTGATGGCGTGCACGGCGACCGCGACCGAGCAGGTCGGGCGCGAGATCAGTGACCGGCTGGGATTGCGCGACCCGCACGCGCTGCGAGCCGGGTTCGATCGCCCAAACCTGTCGTTCGACGTGATCTCCCTCGAGGGGCCCGGCTCCAAGGCACGCAAGCAAATGCTGCTCTCACTCACACTCGCGAACCCCGCAGCGCGGCCGGCGATCGTCTATTGCGGCACGCGGCGTGAGGTCGACGAGGTCAGCGAGCAGCTGAGACTCGAGGGAATGCTGGCGGTCGGCTACCACGCGGGTCTGCCGGCCGATGAGCGCGCCTCTGCACAGCACCGCTTCATGACAGGCGATGCTGAGATCGTCGTCGCCACCAACGCCTTCGGCATGGGCGTCGACAAGGCCGACGTTCGCTCGGTCATCCACTGGGCGATCCCGAAGAGCGTTGAGGCCTACTACCAGGAGGTCGGTCGCGCCGGACGCGACGCACTCCCATCGCGCGCGATCCTGCTCTCCAGCAGGGCCGATCTCGGCCGCCTGATCAACTTCATCAAGGGCGACGCGCTAGAGACCGGCCATGTTCTGGACTACGTGCGGCGGCTGGAGACAGCGACAACGGATGGGACCGCCGTCATCGACGCCCCGCGGGCCGACCGTGATCGCGTCTGCCTCGGTATCGCCGAGCGGGCCGGACTCTGCCGCCTGCAGCCCGCCGGTGGCGGACAACTGGCGGTGACTCTGACTCACTCACAAAACAGCGGCGCCGTGGCCAGCATCTGCCGCGACGCGCGTGACCGCGCGTGGGCCGCTTACCACGCCGTCGAGGCGTTCGCCTCAGGACCGGGAACGTGCCGGCGGCGAACGCTACTCGACCATTTCGCAGACAGCACCCCGGCGGCGCCGGAAGGACGCTGCTGCGATGTCTGTGATCCCGACACGATCGGCCTTCCCAATCCGGCGTCGCTCACACCGCGACGTGCCAACAAGCGATCCACGACGGAGACCACCTCGCTCGACCCTGCGACCCTCTCCTTGCTGAACGCGCTTCGCGAATGGCGGGGCCGCGCCAGCGCGGGTAAGCCCGCATACACCATCGCGCACAATCGAACGCTTGAGGCGATCGCCACGCTGCGCCCCACCTCGAGCGGTCAGCTCGCCGGCATCAAAGGCATCGGACCCCGGTTCGTCGATCGCCACGGAGCGGACGTGCTCGCGCTCGTGGCACAGACCGAGAGCTGACGCCCCCGCGGGGCAGGGGCCCGACACCCCTTCCGTGTAATTGGGCTTGCTCCTCCCCGACCTACGATCCAGCACGGAGCGAGCCGGCAGCCTGGCTGTACGCCAGATCGTTAGTTCGTTCGGCTGCGCCGTCGGCGATAATCGTCTTTGAGATGGCTCGCCCCAAGGCTTTTCAGAAGCTGCGAGATCTTCCCGGCGTCGGCCGCGCCGCCGATTGGGGCATGGGTCCGCACGCGGTATCGCGTCAGACACGCGAGGCCGGGGCTCGCATTGCCGGTCTGAAGGTCACTGAGTCCGTCTGCCCTTATTGCGCGGTTGGCTGCTCCCAGGTCGTCTACACGCGCGGCGGCGAACTGATCGACATCGAAGGCAACCCGCGGTCGCCGGTCAACCAGGGCACGCTCTGCCCCAAGGGCTCGGCCTCGCGCCAGCTCGTCCAGCAGCCGGGCCGGCTGACAACCGTCCGCTACCGGCGCCCGGGCGGTACAGACTGGGAGGACCTCGGTCTTGAGACGGCGATGGACATGATCGCCGAGCGTGTTATCGCCGCACGCGAGGACGGCTGGCAGACCGAGGACGAGCACGGCAAGCCGGTCGACCGCACGCTCGGCTTCGCACACCTCGGCGGAGCGACGCTCGATAACGAGGAGAACTACCTCATCCGCAAGTCCTTCACGGCGATGGGTGCGGTACAGATCGAGAATCAGGCCCGCATATGACACTCCAGCACGGTCCCCGGTCTGGGGACCTCGTTCGGGCGCGGAGGCGCCACCGGTTTTCAGCAGGACCTGCAGAACGCGGACTGCATTCTCATCCAGGGCTCGAACCTGGCTGAGGCGCATCCGGTCGGCTTCCGCTGGGCGATGCGTGCGCGTGAGCGCGGCGCGAAGATCATCCACGTCGACCCGCGCTTCGGCCGCACCAGCGCCTCGGCCGACCTTCACGTCCCGATCCGTTCCGGCACCGACATTGCGTTCCTCGGCGGAATCATCCGCCACGTGCTCGAAACCGAGTCCTATTTCAAGGACTACGTTCTGCACTACACCAACGCATCGACCATCATCGGCGAAAAGTTCGCCGACACCGAGGACCTCGGCGGCCTCTTCTCCGGTTTCGACCCCGAGACCGGCACCTATGACCGCTCGACCTGGATGTATGAGGGTGGCGAGGTCGCGTCCGCCGCCGGCACGCGCGAGCACGCCACCCAGGCGTTCAGCGAGAGCACCGGAGTGGGCCTGCTCGAAGGCCCGATCAGGCGCGACGAAACGCTGCAGCACGAGCGCTGCGTCTTTCAGCTGCTCCGCAAGCACTACTCGCGTTACACGCCGGAGATGGTGGCGCAGATCTGCGGAATCCCCCAGGCGCAGTTCCACGAGGTTGCGCAGACGCTGATCGCGAACTCCGGCCGCGAGCGCACCACCGCACTCTGCTACGCCGTCGGCTGGACGCAGCAATCACTCGGCGTGCAGATCATCCGCGCCGGCGCGATCCTGCAACTGCTGCTGGGCAACATCGGCCGTCCGGGCGGCGGGATCATGGCGATGCGCGGCCACGCGACGATCCAGGGCTCGAGTGATATCCCCACGCTCTACGACCTCCTCCCCGGCTACCTGCCGATGCCCCGTGCGCGCAAAGAACAGCTTTCGCTCGAGACCTATGTCGCTGCGGGCACAGCGGACCGGGGCTGGTGGTCCAACTTCGACAAATACATCACCTCGCTGCTCAAGGCCTGGTTCGGCGACGCCGCGACCGCGGACAACGACTACGGCTTCACGCACCTGCCGAAGATCACGGGCAACCACGCGCACTTTCCGACGATGATGCGGGCCGTCGACGGCGGCCTCGACGGCCTCTTCGTGATGGGCCAGAACCCGGCGATCGGCTCTCAGAATGGCGGACTTATGCGCCGCGGGCTGCGCAACATGAAGTGGTTGGTAATCCGCGACCTCAATCAGATCGAGACCGCAACCTTCTGGCGTGACGCGCCCGAGGTCCAGTCAGGTGAGGTCCGCACCGAGGACATTCAGACCGAGGTTTTCCTGCTGCCGGCCGCGACGCATGTCGAGAAGGCTGGCTCCTTCACGCAGACCCAGCGGATGGTGCAGTGGCGCGACAAGGCACTCGACCCGCCGGGCGACGCGCGCAGCGAGCTGTGGTTCATGCACCACCTGACCAAGCGCGTGATGGCGCACTACGCGGGCTCGAAGGACCCCAAGGACTGGCCGATCGTGAACCTCAAGTGGGACTACTCCGAGCAGGTCGAGGGCAATGTGCCCGACGAGCCCTCCGCCGAGGATGTCCTGCGTGAGATCAACGGGTACGACGTCACCACCGGCAAGCCACTGCCAGGCTTCGCGCAGCTGACCAACGACGGCAGCACGGCCTGCGGTTGCTGGATCTACAGCGGCGTCTACGCCGACGGTGTGAACCAGGCACGCCGCCGCGATGCCGGCGACATCGAGAGCGAGGGCGGCTGGGTCTCGCCCGAGTGGGGCTGGGCCTGGCCAGCCAACCGCCGCATCCTCTACAACCGCGCGTCGGCCGACCCCCAAGGTCGGCCGTGGAGCGAACGCAAGAAGTACGTCTGGTGGGACGAGGAGCAGAGCAAGTGGACGGGCTACGACGTCCCCGACTTCCCTGTCGACAAACGCCCTGATTACCGCGCGTCCGATGACGCCCACGGCATGGACGCGATTTCAGGCGACGAGCCATTCATGATGATGGGAGACGGTCGGGCGTGGCTCTATACGCCGTCGGGCCTGCTCGATGGCCCGCTGCCCACGCACTATGAGCCGGTCGAATCCCCCGTGCCCAACCTGCTGTATCCGGCACTGAGCTCGAATCCGGTCGCGATCGCGTGGGACCGGCCCGATAACCCGATCAACATCGCACAGGACCCGCGCTGGCCGGTCGTGATGACGACCTTCCGGCTGACCGAGCACCACACGGTCGGCGGCATGAGTAGGACGCTGCCGTGGCTAAACGAGCTACAGCCCGAGATGTTCGTCGAGCTCGATCCGATCCTCGCCGCCCACCGCGGAATCGAGGACGGCGGCTGGCTGATTGTCTCGACTGCGCGCGGCGAGATCGAGGCGCGCGCCACGGTCACAGACCGCATGCGCCCGCTGCGCATCGCTGACCGCGTCATCCACCAGATCGCCGTGCCCTGGCACTGGGGCTATGCGGGGCTGAGCACAGGTGACAGCATCAATGACCTGTTGCACCTCTCCGGCGACCCGAACACGACAATCGAGACGACCAAGTCTCTGACCTGCGACGTGCGCGCCGGTCGTCGCCATTCGCCGGCAACCTCGAGCGTCACCAACGCGCCGCACGGGCACGTCGACGTGAACCGCGAGCATCCGGCTGAGCAGCCGAAGCTGAACACACGGCACACCGCGTGATCGACGTCATCCCCCATCCCGCCCCGAGTGAGATCTCCATACACCGTGAGGGCGCGCAGCGCATGGGGTTCTTCACCGACACCACGGTGTGCATCGGTTGCAAGGCGTGCGAGGTGGCCTGTAAGCAGTGGAACGACCTGCCGTCAGACGGCGGCGAGTTCCGGCGCGGTGGCTCCTACGACCACACGGTCTCGCTCGGGGCCACCACCTGGCGACACGTCCGTTTCATCGAGCTGCTCGAGCCATCGCCAATCGCCCGTCAAGAGGCCGAGCGCGCGCTGGCGTTCGGAGCAGGCGGGCAAGTGCCGAACATCCCGGCCTCTGCCCTGTCTGATGCCGGCGGTGGCGTGACCGAGGACGAGATGCCGGATCTCGTCGCGATGGTTCAGGCGGACGAGCCTGTCGACATTGCCGCGGCTGTGGCTGACATGGACCGCTGGGTCTTCATGTCAGATGTCTGCAAGCACTGCACCAATGCCGGCTGTATGGACGCCTGCCCCACTGGCGCGCTGATTCGCACCGAGTTCGAGACCGTGGTCCTGCAGCCTGACGTTTGCAACGGCTGCGGTTACTGCATCCCTTCGTGTCCGTTCGGCGTCGTCGACCGCTCGCACGAAGACGGACGCGCGTCCAAGTGCACGCTCTGTTACGACCGCCTCGAGGACGGACTCGAGCCGGCGTGCGCGAAGGCCTGCCCAACCGACTCGATTCAATTCGGCCCCTATGAGGAATTGGTCGACATCGCGCAACGCCGTGTGGTCACGCTGCAGGATCGAGGCCTCAGCGGCGCTTACCTCTACGGCGCCGGCGACGCTCCCGGCGCGCAACTGGCCGGTGGCCTCGGCGCGTTCTTCCTGCTGACCGAGCCACCTGAGCGCTACGGCCTCCCCGCCGAGGCAGAATCGCCGATCCAGGAGAACGTCGTGCCCGCGACACTAGCGGCGGTGAGTGCCGGACTCATCGCCGCGGCAGGCGTTGCCGCGGCGTTCCGATACCGCCGCGCTCCCTCGAGCGGGCTCGGCACGCTCAACGTGCTCGCGATCGGTGCTGGGGCATTCGAGATCGGGCGTGAATTCCTGGCGCGGGGAAGGCAGCGGAGGCACGCGGGATGAAGAAACGGGCTGCGGAGCCGAAGAGCGAGCGTGACATGCGCGCGGCGGTCGGCGCGCCCGGTGGCCCCGCCTCGTGGCGGCGGGCCGTCGCAGACGGGGCGGTCGGGCTGCACCAGCGCGCCTGGCGAGATGCGGAGTGGTCCTCGATCTACAGGCGCGATACGCACTACGCCTCCGCCGAGCCGGCCGATCCCGAGCGCGTAGAGCAAGCCAACCTGCGCGGCCGGCGGGGCGAGCCTCCGGCGATCATCCAGGGCCCGATGATGAAGGCGCCGGTCTGGAGCCGAGAGGTGCCCCTGTACTTCTGGTTCGGCGGGATGGCGGCAGGCGCATCGTTCGTCGCCGTCGCATGTGACCTCGCGGGAGATGAACACTCGGCGCAGGTGGCTCGCAAAGTCGCCCTCGGCGCGCTGCTGCCCTCACCGCCACTGCTGATCATGGACCTCGGGCGGCCAGAGCGTTTCTACAACATGTTGCGCATCTTCAAGCCGCGCTCGCCGATGTCGATGGGCTCGTGGTGCCTGTCGCTCTTCGGCGGCCTGCTCAGTGCGGCAGTCGGCGCCGACGTGCTCGGCCACCGCAAGACGGCGCGAGCGCTCGGCGCCGGCACCGCCGTGGTCGGCTCGTACCTGGGGTCCTATACCGGCGTCCTGCTCGCGTCGACCGCAGTCCCAGTGTGGGCGCGCAGCCGGCTGTTTCTCGGTCCGATCTTCATCTCCACCGCCACACTCACCGGCGCAGCGACCACACGCTTGGTCCTGAGCGCGACCGGCGTGCCTGCAGGGCATCCGACGCGTGAGGCGCTCGGCCGCGTCGAGAGCGGCGCGATGGCCGCCGAGCTGCTGCTCTCCGAGTTCAACCGCGAACGTTTGGGCTCGCTCGCGTCGGTGCTGGAGGACGGCGCGGGCGCCGTCTGGTTCCGCCGCGCCCAATGGCTGTCCCGCGCCGGGTTGGGCGCGCGCCTCATCCGCAAGCGCTGGGGCGGCCCCGCCGAGCACTTCGCGAGCTTTTGCTTCCTGAGCGCGGCGCTGTGCTTCCGCTTTGCGTGGGTGGAATCCGGCAGATCGTCCGCGGAGGACGACGAGGCCGTGGCTCGCATGGCTCGGAGTCGCAGCACCCCACGCCCGGCCTGAGCACGCGACTCTTACTGCACCGGCTATCAGCCGAGCACTGCCGTGATCGCGGCCGGCCGGGTAAACCGACGGGCGGGCGCTGATCGGGTCATCGGCGGGTTCGCTGCCGCATATCACGGTCACTCGACAGGCGCTTTTCGCAAGGTTGCTCGGCCGCACCGGAAGAATTCCCGTGTGGGGACGTCTAAGTCTGTGATGAATCGAACAGACGCTTTGGCCTCGTATCGGCGGGTGAGAGGGTTTGGCTGGCCTCGTAGGTACCCGATCGCCCAGTTCCCCAACAACCCTCTGATCGCGGCGTTCGTTGCTGGTCAGGTCGCAGCGATGCTCCATGGCCCGGGGCACTTTGCCGCTCAGGCGGTCTCATATGTCGCCATCACCATCTGGGCTTACGAGGAACTGGTCCACGGGGTCAACTGGTTTCGCCACTTACTTGGTCTCGTCTATGTCGTTTCCACGGGCGTCCATCTCGCCAGAGCGCTTGCTCACTAATGGAGCACCGGCTACCGAAGCTCAGCCACCTCCGGCGGCGACTGGTCCGGGATCATCAGGCCAGCCTTAGGATGAACTCGCCCCTGCGGCTTGTAACCAGCTTGGATCGGAGTAGTGTCGATTGGGAGGTCGTCAATAGCCTGGATCAGCCAGCCATGCTGCGCGTTGCGCATCGATCTGATTCACGCACCACATCGCCGGTCTGACACCGGCGAAGCCGCAAGCCGCCCAGGCGCAGCCCGGGTCGCGACTTGTTCAACGAAACGAGGACCCATGAGCGTCACCACTGCAAAGGTCGTCGGACCTGCCGATGGGAAGGCAGGGTTTCTCGGCAGCATCGGCGTTCGCTTCATGCTCGACGGTGCTGAAACTGGCGATCGCTTCTCCATGGTCGAGCACCCCATGTCGGCCCGGGCACTCGCCGCGCCGCTACACCGTCATCACAACGAGGACGAATACAGCTTCGTCCTGGTCGGACGGATGGGCGCGCTACTCGGTGACGAGCACGTCGAGGCGGGGCCCGGTGACTTCGTCTTCAAGCCGCGCGGGCAGTGGCACACGTTCTGGAACGCCGGCGACGAGCCCTGCAGAATCCTCGAGATCATCTCCCCCGCTGGCTTCGAACGCTTCTTCGCCGAACTTGTAGAACTCGGCGGTGTCACCACGACCAGCCCGGACCAGTTCGAGGAGCTCTGCCAGCGCTTCGCCCTCGAGATGAATCCCGCGAGCGTGCCTGAGCTGATTCAACGCTTCGGACTCCGTTTCCCAGCAGAACCTCTTGCCTAGGAATCCGGAAAGAGTTTCAGCATGACCACGCTACACATCGAACACCCTGTCACCGATCTCAGCGTTTGGCTCGCCGCCTTCGACCGCATGGCGGAGGCGCGCACCAATGCAGGCGTCACCGCTCAGCGGGTCCTCCATCTCGTGGGCGACCCCAACTACATCTTCGTGGATCTCGACTTCACGACGACCGAGGAGGCAGAGCGCTTCCTCAGGTTCCTCGAGAGCACGGTCTGGTCCTCGAACGAAAACGCCCCGGCGCTCGCCGGCACCCCGCAGACCAAGCTCCTCCAGCCCCCAGCTGCGCGGTAGGCCCCCTTTAGCGTCTCGATCGTTCGGACGAAAGCGGAAGCCTCACAGCGCGTAGAAATCAGCTGACGGAGCGACTCTCGGCTTCGCGGACCCGCGCGACCATGACCTCCAGCAGCGCCCAAGCGACCTCTGGGTGGTCGTAGGCAAACGGCCGGAACACCGGGCGCGAGATCACCAGGCAGGTGACATCGGTCTGAGCCACGACTGTCGCCGAACGGTCTTGACGATCGACCAGACCCATCTCACCGAAGTAATCGCCGGGGCCGAGACTCCGGACCGGCTGGCCCTTGACACTTACCTCGACCGTCCCCTCCGCGACGACGAAGAACGTTGAACCAAACGCGTCGTCATCGGTCAGGTGCGTTCCGGCCTCGAAGCGCAGCTCGTGCACCTCCCTAGCCAGCCGCTTCAGATCCTTCTGTTTGAGCTCGCTGAATATCGGGACGTGCCCGAGCAGCTCCTCCGAACTAGACATAGGCCGAGATCATATATGCGTGTGCGTCAGGTTGTGCAGCGGGCCGGCACCGAGGTCGCCCGAAGTTCGAGCGGTGCGCTCTAACTCATCCGGGAGCCCCAACCCCTTTTCCCCTCTGGCGATTTGCAGGTATAAACTGCGCCGATTGGCGCATTTCTTCGAGCTGCGCCTTATGGGCTGGGCAAACAAAGGGGGGGTCATGAATAGACGAACCGAACGACCGCGCCGCTGGCGCGTCTGGCTGCTGGCGCCAATAGCGTGCCTGGGGAGCGCGCTGGCGGTCTTGGCCTGGCAGGGAAGCGCCGCGGCAGCGCCGCAGAAGCCGTTTGGAGTGGTCATCTGCGCCCCCGGACAGTCGTGTCAGCGCTACAGCCCGCCGGTGGTGTCACCCGGAGCGTCGAGTTCTACGCCCGCGACGCTTACAGCCGTCATCACGAACCAATCGGCGACGGGCTCCGGCCTTACGCTGGGCTCCGCCAACCTGACCCCACCGTCGGGAGTCACCGTGGTGTCGGCGTCGCTCGGCGGAACGGCGATCGGTCCCTGCTCAGCCACGACCTCACCTAGGAGCAGCTGCATCACCACCGCCGGCGTGCTCGAATTGCGCGAGCCTCGACATCCCGCCGGGCGGCTCGATCCAGGTCTCAATGGGCATCACGACGCCGCCACCACCCTCGAGCTGCACGACCGCCACGCCGTGCCAGTGGGGCGTAGGTGCGAAGCAGTCAAACGAATACAACGGAACGGGTAACAATCTCAATCTCGATTTGGACACGAGCCAGCTCGGTGTCGTTCTGTCGAGCCAGGTCACATGCACGTCGGCGACGCAGTCCAATACCTGCAGCGCGACGGTCGCGGACGGCGGCGCCACCGGGAGCACCGGAGGCTCGATCAGCATCACAACCAACGCAACCGGCACCAGCGGCGGGTCCTTCTACGAGGCGATTGATTACGGCCCGCATCTGAACCCCGCGACTGAGTGCTCGGGCATCGACTCGGTGCACGACGAATACGTCAGCGGCGCCGCTCTGAACGGTCCGAACGAACGCAGCTTCACCGTGACCATCAACACGACGGACTATCCCGGCTATCGGGACGAACTCTGCGTAACGACCTCCCAGCCGTTCACGGCCAAGTTCCTCTCGGCAAGCGGCACGGTGACCCTCGGGCCGGCGATTCCGGTGACCCAGCCGGATGGCACACCTGGGTACGCTGGCCTGCTGCCCAACTGCACCGGTGACGGCGCGGCGCCAACCGTCAGCTGCGACACCCAGCCGGGTGTCGTGAGCCGAAGTCTGACCGCGAATGTCCACACCATGGTCGCGTCCTTCCCAGCCGGGTTCGACGCGTCGATGCGCAACTGACAAGCAGCACCAACAGACTTATGGGCCGCGCCGTCGGCGCGGCCCATAGGTCTAAGTCCCGCTGAGTGCGACGTCGTGATCCACGCTCAGGTCAATGATGTGGAACCGCTCGATTCCGAGACGGGCGCGCAGTACGTCGCGCTCAGCCGAGTCACCGTCGGTACCGATCAGGTGCAGCACATCAAGCGTCGCGGCGACGTCGTAAAGCGCGCCTTGAGCACGCGCAACGGAGAGTGAGGTTTCAAGGGTGTCGATCGCTTCCTGGCGTCGCCCTAGCCGCGCCAGCGCGGCGCCCTTGACTCGCAGCAGCCAGGCGACGTTGCGGCGGTCGGCATCGAGCATCGAGTCGACGACCTCGAGCGCCAGCGAGGCGCGACCCGCGAACGCCTCGGCCTCCGCGAGCGCATTCTCTGCGAACTCCAGATAGTGGGTCTCGCCCAGACTCCTCAGTTCCGCTGCGGCCTCCGTCAGCCAATCGCGGGCCTCGTCAACCTTCCCCGAGCGCGCTGCTTCACGCCCTAGCAACGCCTTCGTGTTAGCCGCGACCGTGCGCTCGCCCATCGAATTGCTTACACGGAGTGCATGCTCGAGCCGTTTGACCGCCTGCTCGCCGAGGCCCCGGTCGGACAGGATCTCGCCGAGATTTGAGGCTGCGGTGGCGACTCCCGCCTGATCTCCAGCCTCCTCGTAACACGCCTCAGCCCGCTGATACAGGGTGATCGCTTCATCCCAATCCCAGCGATAGCTGGCTAGGAAGGCCATCGTGTTGAGCACGTTCCCCTGCTGCTCACTATCTCCGAGCCGCTCGTAGATCGCCAAAGCCCGTGTCGAATGAACCGCCTCCTCGACACGTCCGAGGTCGAGCAGCACGAAGTCGAGCACGTAGCTGGCCTGGGCAAGTGCACGCTCCGCCCGGCCGCCGGCGGCCTGCTCGATCGCCGCCCGACACAGCCGCTCGCTCAGCGCAAACCTGCCCTGCCTCCACCTGACGAACGCTAACTCCACCAGCAACTGCGCGCGTAAGGCCCGCGCAGCCCTGCCGTCCGCGTGCTCGAGTGCCCGGACCGCCGCGCCCCCGCGGCGGACCGACGCTGCCAGCTCGCCGCCCATGTGGGCCACGACCATCCGCTTGTGGAGCAGTCGCGCCTGCGCCAGAGGCACTGCCCCGGACATGCCCCTCGCCGTATTGAACGCATCACCGGCTGCCATGAGCTCACCGGTCCGCTGCAACGCGTCACCGAGCGCCTCCCAGCATGCGGCCAACTCGGCGGAGGAGGCGCTGCCGTGCCGTCCAGCCTCGAGCGCGCGCCGATACAGGCGCGAGGCATCCGCATGCGCGTAGCTCTGCGCGGCATGCTCCGCCCCGCCGAGCGCGTACCGCCACGCGCGCTCCCAATCGCCCGCGAGGAAGAAGTGAAGCGACAGAACCGCCGGCTCGGCGTCGACGTCGTCGCCCGCGTCACGCTCCAGAGCAGCGCCCACCGCCGCATGCAAAGCCCGCCGTTCGCGGTAGGGCAGCCCCTCGTAGGCCACCTCGCGGATTGCCGGGCGCTTGAAGCGCACGTGTCCGTCCGGGTCGAGCGCAAAAACGCTCGACAGTCGCGACCAGGTCTCGACCGTCGGCGCGCGCACTGCCTCCGGAAGAACATCGCGAACGCGTCCCGGGTGGAAGCTCACCCCGAGGACCGACGCACGGCGCACCAGCGTGCGGTCCCCGGGGTCGAGCTGGTCGATTCGCGCCATCGCTGCGGCATCGATGCTCGCGGGCAGCTCGGTCGCGCCCGCCTGCGCGGCGGCGAGCAGGTCCATCAGGAACTCCGGGCTCCCGCCCGACCTGTCAACAGCCCGCGCGAGCATGTGGGGCGGCACGACATGGGCCGCCGGAGTCGATTCGGCAAGCCGCAGCGTGTCCTCGCGCGAGAGCGGCCCGAGTTCGAGACGGGTTACGCCGTCGTGGTCGGGTGCGACGAACCCGTCCTCGCTATCGCGGCGCGTCACGAGAACGAGCCACGGCGCCGACTGCAGGGCATCGCACAGCGCGACGAGCAGCGCTCCCGAAGCCGCGTCCATCAAGTGCGCGTGCTCAATGTGCACCAGCGTCGGCAGGGCGAGCGCCGGCTCGAGGAACGCGAGCACCGCCTCGTGCAGGACGCGCGTGCGCGCTTCGGGCGACAGCGCGTCGACCTCCGGGCTGCCGATCGGCTCACCGTCGGCCGCGATCGAGAGCAGCGGCAGCCAAGGCATCAGGTCGGCGCGGGAACCGGACAGCTCCGCACGCAGGCGCTCCAAGACAGCCGCCGGCGCGTCGTCCCACCCAAGTCCCAGCAGCTGCCGCAGCGGGTCGCGCCACGCCACATATGGGATCCCCTGCGTGTAGGGCTCGCAAGTGGAGTGAACGAACTGCATCTCGGGCGCCAGCTCCCGGACCTCGGTCAGAAGCCGCGACTTGCCGCTGCCGACCTCGCCGACGAGCTCGATCAGCGAGCCGCTGCCGGCATTCGCTCCAGCTACCGCGTGGCGCAGGATTTCGACCTCCCGATCGCGGCCGATCAACGGTGCGTGCACACTGGCGATGCGCGCGGGCACGACTCGCAGCGGCCGGCCGACCGACCATGCCTGAACCGGCTTCTTCTTACCCTTGACCACAAACGGCTCAAGTTGCTCGTTGTCGAACTTCGTGTGCGACCGGTCGAGCACGCCTTTCGTCGCGAAGATCGTCCCCGGCCGCGACTTGCCCATGACCCGAGACGCCAGGTTCACGGTGTCCCCCATGCACACGTAGGTGCGTCGGTACGGTGGGCCGATCTCTCCGGTGAACACCGGCCCGCGGTTGACGCCGATCCGGATTGGAAAGGGCGTGTCGGCCGCCAGCATCTTGCGCATCGCCAGGAGCATGCGCTCCTCGTCGTCGCCGACGACCCGCGGGGCGCCGGCCGTGAAGCGCAGCTTTCCCGAGCCGCCCGAGACGTCGGAGTCGATCAGACAGATCTGCTGCTCGTCCGCAGCCGCCTGCGCATGGGCGACCAGCTCCTGCAGATGCTCACCGGTTACGTCGGCGCCGTCCTGCTCGAGCATCTCGTCGAAGCGCCCGAACTCCACGAACGAGACCGTCGCGGTGCGGTGCTCCGCTGAGCCGGGGCTCGATTCCACCTGTTGTCGGACCTGTGGCGGCAGGCACATCGCGAGCACTGTTGGATCGAGCTCCTGCAGTTCGCTCGAGCCCAACCCCTCCGACCATCCCCGACGCCCGAGCGAGCAGAAAACCGGGGCCGGTTCGCTTGCCGATACAGCGCGCCGGGATCTGCGCGGCCGTCGCGTCGCTGATCAGGATCTGCGACGCCTCGGCGGCGCCCTCCAGCGCCACGACGGTGCTCGCGCCCGGCCCGGCGATGATCAGATCGTGGAAAAGCTCGCCGACCAGGAACGCGTGAAAATCGCCCGAGTGCACGCCGACTGACATGCGCAAGGTCACCGTGCTCGATCCGACGGTCAGCCTGCCCACTTCGCGCAGCCGTCGCCGCATCAGCACGGCCGCATCGCAGCCCCGCACCGCATGGGCGTTGCCCGCAAACCAGAGCAGCAGCGCATCGCCGCCGAACTTCACGAGCGAGCCGCCGAGCGCGTCGACGTCCGAGAGCAGCGCGGTGAAGCACGAGTTGATCGCATCCACCAGCAGCTCTGCGCCCTCCTTGCCGACCTTGGCCAGGCGCTCTGAGAGTTTCGTGAAGCCTGACACGTCGATGAACACAAACGTGCCCTCGATCACCTCCACCCGGCGAGTCGGGTCCGGAGGCAGCCGGGACATCAGCAGGCGCGGGACGTACCGCTCCAGCCCCACTGTCGCCGCGCTCGCACGCTGGCTAGTAGACCCACCAGCTCCCCAGTGCACTCGAGGCGAACTTAGCAAACGTGTTTGCCGAAATGGTTCAGTAGGATGCCGCCACATGCCGAGCGCGCCCGTCGGCCGGGTGGACCACGCCTGGAAACCATCGCTCTAGTGCTGCTGTCTTATGACCTGGGGTGAGGTGTTCGTGGTGTTTTTCGTGACCCACCAGGTCGGCGACTACCTCTTGCAGACGGACTGGCAGGCCACACACAAGGCAGGCGGCCTCAGCCGGGACCGCGTCGCTCGTCGCGCTCTCCTGTCGCACACGTTCACCTATTCGCTGGCCTTTGTCCCGGCCTTCGTGTGGATCGCCTCTCTGCTCGGCTGGCAGACGCTGCTCGTGGCCGCCGCCGTCTCGATCCCCCACCTCGTACAGGACGATGGCCGCCTGTTGACCCTCTACATCCGCAGGGTCAAAGGGATGGACCCCTCAGCACACCGCCCGGTCGCAGCGCTGATCGATCAGGCAGTCCACATGGTGGCGCTGTTCGGAGCAGCGTTGCTTGTGAGCGCGCTGAGGTAGCTGTAGCCGGACCGCAACGAAGCCCCATTCCGTCAGGTCAGGCGGTCTCGCTCAGCTCACGCAGGCGGTGCGCCATCACGCTCATGACCAGTTGAGCAAAGCGTGGAGTCTCCTGCACGAGCACCCAGAAGTGGCGCGCCGGAATCTCGACGACCTCGGCTTCAGTCTGCGCCGCCACCGTCATCGACCGTTCGGCGAGATCGATCAGCGCCAGCTCGCCAAAGAGCCCGGGTGCCTGAAGACTGTGGAAAACCTCGTCGCCACGCTTGAAATCAACTGTTCCAGAGACCAGCACGAACATGCTGTTCGCCCTGTCGCCGCGCTCGAAGATAACCTCACTCGGCGAGATCAACCGCTTCTCACCCGCCCGTCCGAGCATGTCGTAAAGCGCTTCAGGGTCGTGGATCACGGACATCTCTTATGTCTCCTGTCGTGTGCTTTGCCGGCATCATATTGTCGGCAGCCCTACCGAGCCCACGCCGGCACGGCCCCGGTAACACGAGGTCCACATTGCGTTAACACCTGAGCTCTCCTGCACTGTCCGGGTCCGCTGGGTTAGCGGATATCGCCAGCGTCAGTACGCAGTCGGATCAGACGCGACGCCGTTGTCTCGCGGGCCGGCGAGAACGGCCGCGAGTTGCTGGCCGGGCGCGTACGCGAAGGGATGGTGGAAGACATCCAGCGGTCGTTCGCCGTCTCTGACCTCGATCAGGAACTGGTTCCCACTACGGGCATCCCGGACCGAGACCCAGACGCAACCGGTCTCAGAATCCCACCAGAGTTGAACCTGCAGGCCGTTGACGAATCGGTAGTCGAGCTCACGCATCGAGGTGAGGTTCTCGACCGGCACCAGACGCAGCTCTGGGAAGGGTTGAGTCGTTGCTTGCGTGTTTAGGCGAGTCTTGGAATGCATCGTAAGAAGGAACCCATGGGCCCATCAGGAGTTGCTCGCCTATCCGTTGCGCCTGCGTTGCGAGTGTGTTGTGAACCACTACGCAATCGCCACTCCAATGGATCACAACTCCAGGTCGTGGCCCTCACTCGCTGCTGCAGCCGCGCGGTCGGCCTCGGGAGTGGGAATCTGCGATGGCGTTTGGAAGATCCGCACCTCCTGCGGCCAGTCGCAGGCCACGGCGATGCGCCCAGCCCAATAGCGGGCTGTGGCCTCGTCTGGAACATCGACGGCCGCGAAGCCGCCAAAGACCTCCTTGGTCTCGGTGAAGGGCCCGTCGGTGAATATGGGTGTCCCGCCACCGGGCTTGACGTTGAAGACCCGCGCGTGGTTGTCGAGTCCGCCGGCGAAGATGTAAACCCCGGCCGCCTTCATCTCGGCTATCACGGCCCATACGTCGCGTGACCGCTGCTGCCAGCCCTCGTCGCTGGTTTCGGTGACCCATTCGTCGTTGAAGAAGATCAGGTACTCAGACATCACAACTCCTCTGCTTTCGGGTAGGTCGGATCGACCTCTTCCTCCCTTTCGACGATCGAGATCCACCGATCAGGACATCGACTGCCTATCGGTGCCGTACCCACAGATTGTCTTCTCGGTAGGTCGCGGTGCCCTGCTCCCTCTCGGTCGACATCGTCCAGGTTCAGCAGACCTGGCCGGTCAGCGGGCGTGACGATTTCAACCCCACGACTCCAGTATCTCGCGTGCCTTCGATCAACGATCTGAGCCGTGGTTCATGTCAAGTTTGAGGATGGGGCCCTTCAGAAAGTGAGCGCGATGAAGGTTGAGGTATCAAGTCGGCACCAACAGCGCTCTCACAGGTGCAAGGGCAATAGGTCGTGTCGGCGAACCGCCAGAGCTGTGTTACGCAGCGCCAGCACGTCGAGACGATCTCCACGACGGAGGCACACGATGCATTCGAACCTCGCACCTTTCCTCGCCAGGCAGCGCCAAACCGATCTACACGAACAGGCCGCGAGATACCGGACCGGACACCCGGATCGGCCTGATCCACAACCCGACGCTCGCCCAGTGAACCGTCGGGTGAGCCTGTGGCGCGTCGCGACGCGGCCTGTCCATCGCCGGCGAACAGCCTGATCAATGGACGGAGCCTGCTCGAGCTCGACAACTGAACAATTCGATGTATCAGGCCCGCACCTACGCGCTCTTACCAATGGAAATGCCCAAAGGTGGAACCACAAAGGGCACAGGGGGCGTTCCGGACGGGGGCTTCCGGGAGCGGGAGGCGTACCGGAAGCAGGGGCGTACCGGAAGCAGGGATGCAAGTCGCTGGCGGGCGTGGACCGGATGTGCTCGCCCGCCGGCGACTCGCTCCGGGCTCCGCACGGCTCCACGACGCGGAGGTCGGTCAGCCGCTCCCGAGGCAGATGAAGCCGGCGAGCGCTGCGTGCGTGCGACCAAGCTCCGCCTGCGCTCTGGCCAACGCGGCCGCCGACGACTCGCCGGCCAGCAGCAGCTCGTGGAGCGCGATCATCAGCCGTTTGGTCGCGGCGTCGGGCACAGGCGCGACGCTGGCTATCACCGTGCGCGAGCCCATGCCGATGAGCGCCGCCGCAAACCCCAGCAGTTCGTCACCGGGCCGCGTGTCTGAGACGGCGAGGTCGCACCCCGACAGCACGATCAGCTCTGGCGCTCGGCTGAGCCGCTGCAGTTCGTAAACGTTCAGCGGGCCGTCATAGAGCTCAAGCGAGGAGAACAGCGGGCTGTCCGAGCGGAAGTTCCCGTGGCATGCAAGGTGCGCGACCCTGGCGCCGTCGAGGGCCTCGGTCACGGCTGCCACAGTCGCCTGCTTGCGGCTCAAGATGGTGGCGCTCCCGTACAGCGCGGCCACGGCCTCGGCCTCAGCGGCCGAGTGACGCAGGCGCGGGCCGGCGACAGCTACTACGTTGCCTCGCGCATCCCGAGTCCTCGTCTGTAGGCCGAGCCAAGTGGCTGCCGAGGGAGCAACAACCAGCGGGCGGCCGCGCATGCTCGGCAGCATCGCCCACGGAACGGTGTGCAGGGCCCCCGTCGGCACCAGCACCACGGGGCCGTTCCCCATTGCGTCGCTGAGAGGTTCGAGCAACAACCGGTCGAGCGCGAGTGCCGAGGCCAGCGCGCCGGCCGCGGTCGCGTCTTGCTGTCCGCGCGTACGCCGCGACACGGCCAGGCGAGTGAGCGCGAAGCGCAACCAGTCCTGCTGCTCGTTGATCGCCGCCATCGGTCCGAGCCGATGGCGGCCCAGGTTTCCTCCGGAGAGCGTCAGCGCGGTGAGCGTGCCGTCAAGCTCGATCAGCTCGAGCAGAACAGCGTCGCCCAATGCCGCGGCCAGCTGGCCGTGGCTCGGTTCATCGATCAAGGTTGGGCCCGCCCCGGTGGCGTGACGTGCGCACCTGCGGATCGACTCCTCCAGTTGCGCCTGTCGAGCACGCAGTGCCTGCGAAGCTCGTCCGGCCTGGGCCTCGCGCCGAGCCGCCGAGTTGACGCGCCGCAGGTTGATCTCGTGCTCCCGGAGCTCGGGATCAGTCGGTGGGATCGCCGGTACCAGCCGCATCGCGCTGCCGCGCAGGCGCTCAGCCCACCTGAGCATCGACGCGGTGTCCCCCGCATCAAGCGCGATCCGGAGCCCAAGCTGGGCAAGCTCGACTCCGATCTCCGAAGCCGCGGCGCGAAGATCGGATGCGCCCAGTGTCTCACGGTGACTCTCGAGCAGCCCGAGTCCGTGACTGGCCGCTCGCTGTGCCCCGGCTCGGTCGCCGGCCGCCAGTCGCATGAGCGCCTCGACATGCCGGAACTCGATCCGGTCTGCGATCGACCCGCTACGTCGAAGCGCTGCGCAAGCCGCCACCTCACGTCGGGCCACGGTCAGGGAGCCGAGCGCGAGCGCCGCACGTGCGACCGCCAGGCGAACTCGCTGCGCCTCTGGGCGCCAGCCTGCGCTCGCCAGTGTTTCCACGGCACGGCGCCCCGAGCGAAGATCAGAGCGGCGGGCGCTGCCGGAGGCGATCGCCGCCAGGAGCGCCAGACCTGCAGCCCGTGCGGCATTGACCTCCCGCCTCTGCGCGGCGAAGGACCGCTGGGCGCGAAGAGCGAGCTCACGCGCCGCTGGAGCGTCGCCGGCCAGCAGCGTCAGGCGGATGGCCTCAAGTCGGCCGATGTGGTCATCACGGTTCATCTGCTTCCAGATCGCCTCGGCCTGCTTCAGGGCGACCAGCGCCTCACTGCGGAGGCGAGCGGTCGCCGTCCCTGCGCTCTGATCAGCGCGAGCTCAGCCTTAACCGGCGGGGAAGCGTCGCGTGGGTCGATCGCGTCGAGACGAGCCAGGCATCGCGGCAAGTCACCCTGGATCAGGGCCAGTCGCGCCAATTCGAGATCGATATCGATTGCGGCGGCTCTCGCCCCAAGGCCAAGGAACAGCGCGCGCGCGCATCAGGTCCTGTTCGGCGGCATCGGTATCACCACGCTCGAGCAGCAGACCGCCGCGGTTACGCAACAGCTCGGCCTCCCAGAAGGCATCGCCGTGACGGCGCAGGATCGCGAGTGCTCGGTCGGTCGCCGCCATCGGCACGGCTGCGCTGCCCGCGTACCAGAGCACGCCGACTCGGAACACCTCCGAACGGGCGCGGTCATGGGCGTTCAGCGCCGCGCACGCCAGGTCGAGCTCGATCATCGCGGCAGAGACGGCACCGCGGCTCGCGAGGTCAAGCGCCAGACGGCGGCGGGCCATGGCTGTCCGCCGGGTCAGCCCGTGGCGCTCCCCGGTACGGACAGCTCGCCTAATCGTTGTAATCGACTCGAGCTTCGCCCAGCTGGTGCTGCGCGAAGCTGAGCGCATGCAGCGCCGCCACCTCGGCCTCTGCTGCGCGATTGCGGCGAGCCATACGCAACGCGGTGTGTGCGAGTCCGCGGGCTGCCCATGGGTCAGCCTCGACGAGCGCAAAGGCGGCGTCGGCAAGCTGGAGCTCCTCGTTTTCGGAGATGTCAACCACCACCGGTCCACATGTATCAAAACGGCACGCTGGCGGCTCTGAATAAGAAATAGACTTTCGCCGCGATCGGCCAGAAGGAGGAAGACCGGCTTTGAGCCCCAACCATGTGATCCCCCCAGACTTTGGCGCACTCAGCCCAATCGCCGAACGCGTGAGGCAGGTCGGCAGCCTGACGCACGACTTCAGCGCCAGTGGGCTGGTGCTCGGGGTTCAGACCGATCTGCTGGTTCGTCGACAGCACCTGGACCGCAGCCGGGAACTGCGCGACGCATTGCAGCATGTGGCGGACTATCACGGGAACCTTGCCGAGATCGCAACGAGGGCCCTCCCCACGCGCGACTGCGTGGTCCCGCACGGCGGCGCGACGCCGGGTACGTGGCAGCAGGTCGACGCTGACTACGAACCCCAGCCGGACGGCCCGCTCAGTCAGCTCGAGCTCTGGCGACTGAAGGACGGTAGCCGCGACGCACTCGACGAATCTCGTCGTCTGCGCCGGTTGGTCCCGGACGAGCATGTCCGGACCGCCAGCGGCGCTGAGCTGGTTCTGCCGGCGGTGGCGCCCAACCACGCAGGCATCCTCGCGCCGCATGCGGGCGGCTGCCCTGCCACGCCGCCACAGCCAGCGCCCGCACCCCCGGGCCGATTCGTTGAGCAGCCGACCAGCGGGCCGGCGGCGAAGGTGACGATCCTCGACAGCGGCTACATCCACGTACCGATGCCGAACACGCATCGCGACCTCGACGCGCGTGTGACCCTTGTCCGGGGTCAGTCGCTGACCAACACCAACCCTCCCGGTTGGACGTTGGATGAACCTGACGGGCGGTACACCGATCGCTCAGGCCGACTCGACGGGATTTCAGGTCACGGCACATTCATCGCCGGGCTGATCGCGCACATCGCCCCCGAAGCCCGGCTCGAGGTGGTGGGCATGCGCAACCAGGAAGTGGAGATAGACGACACCCGCGACCCAGCCGAGCAGCTCGGGTTGTTTCATGCCGAGCTGTCTATCGCCCTTGCGATGTTGAGACGCGGCCGGACCGATGTGATCCAGTGCGGCTTCGCGTTCCCGACACTCGACGAGTACCCGTCGCTTCCTTTCGCCGCGGTGCTGGAGGAGCTACGCCAGCCGAATGCGCCCCGCGGCGGTCATGTCGCGGTTGTGGCACCGGCGGGTAATGAGCAGTCCTGCCAGCGCTATTGGCCGGCGGCGCTGCCTGATGTCGTCGGGGTCGCCTCCACCAACCGCCGCGGCGACGCCCGCTCGTGGTTCTCAAATTGGGGGGACTGGTGCGACTGCTGTAGTCGCGGCGAGTACGTGTATTCGACCTTCATCGACTGGACCGGGCCGGTCGAGGGAGAGCGCATCACAGATGTCGAGCGCTTCCTCGGGTGGGCTCACTGGGACGGGACGTCATTCGCCGCGCCAAAGGTCTCCGCTGAGATCGCCCGCCAAATCGCCGCGGACCCGGACCTGCTGCCGACCGATGCGTGGAATCGGGTCCGCGCCTCCGCGATTGACTCCGTCACCGACTTCACCCTGAGTCCGCACCACGGTGTGAAGCTGCCCAGGGTCGCGGTCTGATCGTGAGCGCGACCCTTCAGGAATTGGTCGAGGATGCCCGGGACGGCGACGCGGACGCGTGGGGTGAGATCGTTGACCGGTTCGAGGGGCTGATCTGGGCCACGAGCCGCGCTCACCGGCTCTCCTCGTCCGCGGGGGCCGACGTCGTGCAGACGGTCTGGCTGCGGCTGCTGGAGAACCTCGATCGGATTCGTGATCCCGAGCGTCTCGGGGCCTGGCTCGCGACGACGGCGAGGCACGAGTGTCTACGGCACATTCGTCTGGACGCGCGTGAGACACCGGCCTTCGACGACTCAGTGTTCGAGCGGGCCGCCGATCACTCGGTCGAGACCGAAGTGCTGACACATGAGCGAAGTGACGCGCTGCGGCGTGCGCTCGCCCGAATCGGAGAGCGATGCCAGGCGCTGTTGAGGATGCTCGGTGCCGAGAGCTCGCCGAGCTACGAGGAGATCAGCGAGGCGCTGGGCATGCCGATCGGGGCGATCGGCCCCACCCGCGCGCGCTGTCTGGAAAAGCTTCGGCGCAGTCCCGAGCTGGCCGGACTTGAAGCTCCCTGGAGCGACGCATGAGTGAGCTCCCCGATCCCGATGAGCCGCTGGTCGCCGAGCTCCGAGAGCTGTTCAAGCACGATGATCCGGTGCCTCCACTCGTTACCGAGCTGGCCAAAGCGTCGCTCGGCTGGCGTCGTATGGATGCCGATCTGGCCGAGCTGCTGGGCGACTCGCTGCTGGAAGACCGCGCTACTGCTGGTGTTCGCGGCGGAGGCGATGTGCTGCCCGTCAGGTCCGTCAGATTCCGGGCGAGCTCGAGGACGATTGACGTTGATGTTCACGTCGACGGAGCCGAGCGCACATTGCTCGGACAGATCACGCCGCCGTTGAGCGCCGAGATCGAGATCCACACAACCACTGAGCTGATCGCGTCGGTTCAGTCCGACGAGCTCGGGCGATTCCGTGCGACCCTTCCGGCGGGTGGACTGATCCGCCTGCTGATCGAGGATGGCCCGGACCTCGTAGCGCCGGTGGTGACGAGCTGGATCACGATCTGACGCCCGGTCCGGGTGTCGTGGGCGGCCCCCCTGCCGGATTCGAGCGGTGGCGCCCCAGCAGGAACGTCAGCAGCCCGAAGAGGACCACGCCGACCCCAATCAGCACCCAGCCCCAATCCGGCATGCCGCCAGTGCTCGACTGTTCTGAACTGGTGGTCGGCGCCGGTGCGACCTGGACCGTGGTCGTGTGGTTGATGATCGACGTTGTGGTGCCGGGCGGCTGAGCCGTGCTCGGCTCGGTCACGGTAATCGCTGGCTCGGTGATCGTCTCGGTGACCACAGCGCCGCCCGAGGTTGTGGTCGATCCTGTGGTTGCCGCGCTGACGATGTCGGTTGGCCCCAGAGTCCCCACGACCAACGCGAGCGCTGCTGCGGCGGTCAACGCAACGGCGAACCGTCTGAGGATTGCAGCGCTTCGTGATGGCACGCCGATCACGGCCTGGTGCGGCGACCGAGACAACCTATCCCGAGTCGCCTAGGCTTTTGGATATGTCAGCGAGCGCGGCCTGCTCCTCCGGGCTCACGGCAACCCCATGCTCGCGATGCGCCTCGGCAACTCGCTCGGCGAGCGCCATGACGAACCGCCGGTAGCCGCTGAGCTCGTCGGGGGTGGCCTTCTGCTCCAACAGCTCGACCGCGTCTCGGACATGCTGGAGCTCGTGCTGCCTGAGTTCCTCGACCGAGTGATAGTGGGTGCGATCGACCGCCGGCTTGGCGGACACGATCTCGTCGAGCAACTGGCTCTCGCCGTGCAGCTCGCGGGCGGCCGTGTACGCCTTGCCAATCGCGAAGGTCTCCCGGAACGTGCCGCCGTGAGCCGCCGACAACACGACCATCCCAGCGCTTGGAGGCCCCTCGAGCACCGTGGTCCACTCCGCTTCAGTGAAGTCTGCCTTTGCGGTCATTCACCCTCCTTTGCGAAGATCATCAGCTGCCTGGAGAGAGCCGGCATCCCCCGAAACGGATGAAGCGCCTTGGTCAGTACGACTCGAGCTTCGTCTTCGCCTGCGCCAACGCGTCGGCCAGGCTGCGCGCGTTCACCAGAACTGCGCTCCCGTCGTTGCGCGGCTGAATGCTCAGCAGCAACTCGCCTTCGGCCAGGTACGTGAAACCAACCATCTCGGCCCCGATCCAGAACTCGGCCACGCCGTAATCGGCCTCCTCCGGGCTCACCACGCGGACAGTGATTTCATGCTCTGCGCTCATCGACGTACCTCGATCATCTCACACTGGCTTATCTCTGAACGGGTATGCCGACTACATGGTGGACAGGTAGCCCGAACTTCCGCGCAGCGTGGTGCACCAGGTCCAGCCTGAGCCAGTGAGAGGCCCCGAGCGGCAGCGTGCTTATCACCAGCGCGTCGTAGGTGCGGTTGCCCTGTAGCTCGCCGGCGATGGCCTGCAGCGGGTCCTCGACCCCAACCGCGATCCGGCATACGCTCGCTCCAAGCGTGGTTTCGAGCGTCTCCGCGAGAGTGTCAGCCGTCTCCTGCGCTGGACTGACGGTCTCGCCCTCCCAGGTGTAGTTCTCTCCCGGCGCCTCGGGCACCAATATGCCGAACTCAGCGTCGGGGTCATCGCCAATCAGCTCGCGCACTTTGTCCCGAAGCTCGGGAGCGAACGCCGTCCTGTGTGTGACGATGAGATATTGACCCATGACTGACCTCCCATCTACGTGAACGCCACTATTCCGGCCCAGATCGTCCCGCCCAGCGCAGCCAGGTAGCAGACGACTGCGAGCGCGAGGCTGAACCGCCTCAAGCCAACGTCGATCAAGACGTGCCTGAAGCGATGCGCCCAGTGAAAAAACGTGAGCGCCGCGACGCCGAACAGCACGACGCGCCCAGCCGGGTTGGTCACTATCGCGTGAAGGCGTGCGAAGCTGACAGCGTTCGCAGGAACCAGGAAACCCGTCACGACGATGAGCGCCGGCGCAACGAGCGCCAAAAGCATGCCCCCACCGGAGAACAGCGACCAGAACAGTGGCTCATTTGATTTGCGCATTCGCTTCCCCCCTCAGGCCAACGCTAGAGCGAGCACGGCTGCACTCAGAACGAGCATCAGGCCGTAATGCATCCCGATAAGCAGCGGTGGCGGCACCTTGTTCTCACCCCGCCGGAGCGGAAGTGCCTTCGGTACAGCTTGGAACCATGTGACTGAATGCAGCAGGGCGAACAGCAGCACCACGCTGTTGAATGCGAGCCACCCGGGTGAGTGCAGCGTGTGCTGGATGCTGGTGAACGCATGACGCCCGTCATGCACCTTTGTCACCAGCACGAGCAGCAGCACCATGTACGCAGCCAGGAAGACCGACGATAGCTCGCGGAGCATGAAGATCCGGTACGGCCAGCGCTTCACGAACCATGTACTCGAGTGCTGCCGCGGGTAGGGCTGCCCAATCATCGTCTCCTCCGCCTACTTCCGTCCGAATGGCATGACGAAAGACCGGAACCACGCCAGCGTGCTTTCCAGCTTCGCCTGCTGGATCGCGCCCGCTGGGTCGACGTGCTTAGGGCAGACCACGCTGCACTCACCCACGAACGTGCAGTCCCAGACTCCCTCGTCGACCCAAACCACCTCGTTGCGTTGGTCCTTGCCCTCGTCGCGCGAGTCGTGGTTGTAGCGCTGCGTCAACGCCAGCACCGCTGGCCCGAGAAAATCCGGGTCCTCCTGATAGACCGGGCACGCCGCGTAGCACAGCATGCAGTTGATGCACATGCTGAACTGCTTGAACTCGGCAAGCTGTGCGGGTGTTTGCAGATACTCGCCCTGCTCAAGCGGCGCGTCATCATCACGGATGATCCACGGCTTGACCGTCGGCAGCTTCTCCATGAAATCGTCCAGCACGATGACCAGATCGCGCTCGACGGGGAAGTTGGCCAAGGGCTCTATCCGGATCGGGCCGGGGAGATAGTCACGCAGGAACGCCGAGCACGTCAATGACGGGACACCATTCACCATCATGCCGCACGACCCACAGACCCCCATGCGGCACGACCAGCGATACGAGAGGGTCCCATCCACCTCGTCCTTCAGGTAATTGAGCGCGTCAAGGACGACCCAGTCGGCGTGAAACGGGACCTCAAACGACTCCAGATATGGCCGTTCGTTCTTCTCTGGCCGGTACCGGGCGATCTCGAACCGAATGGTGATCGGCCGTGCAGTCGGCATGGTCGTGGTGGCTGCGGTCGTGGTGGCTACATCGGCCATGGGCCTCACCCTCTAGTGCTCGCGGCCGTAGACGCGTTCGGCCGGCGGCCAATTGGTGATCACCACGTCTCGGTACGCGATCCGTGGTCCATCGTCGGTGCTCTGGCAGAGCGAGTGCTTCAGGAACTGATCGTCATTCCGGTCGGGGAAGTCGATCCGCTGATGGGAGCCGCGAGATTCGGTGCGGTTGAGAGCCGAGTGCGCGATCGCTTCCGCTAGCTCGATCAAGCACCCCAACTCCAGCGCCGCCACGAGCTCGGTGTTGAAGCTGAGGGTGTGGTCGTCCAGCTTTACACGTCCAAAGCGGTCTTTCAGCTCAGCCAGTTTCGAAACCGTTTCACGCAGGCCTGCATCTGTGCGATAGATCCCACAGCCTGACTCCATCGCGCGCTGTAGCTCCGAGCGGATCTGGGCGATGCGCTCGTTGCCCTCATGGTTATTGATGAAGTCGCGGGCGATGCGCATCTGCTCCTCATCAGCCTGCTTCTCAAGCGCAGCGACGGACGACATGGGATGTTCGCGAGCCCAGTGTGCGGCGTTCCTGCCGGCAAGCGCGCCGAAAACAAGAATCTCCACAAGCGAGTTGGAGCCGAGCCGATTGGCGCCGTTGATGCTGACGCAGGCGCACTCGCCCGCCGCAAACAGGCCAGGCAGCGAAGTCGCCGTGTCGGGGCCTGTGTCTATTCCGCCCATCATGTAATGCACCACCGGCCGAACGGGGATCGGCTCGTGTACCGGATCGATGCCGACGTAGTTCTTCGTCAACTCTCGGACAAAAGGGATCTTCTGATTGATCCTCTTCTCACCAAGATGGCGAACATCGAGGTGTACATACGTTCCGTGCGGGCCCTCAAACACGTTGCCGCGGTCTTCCTCCTTCACGAACGCCTGTGAGAGTCGGTCCCGTGGGCCCAGTTCCATCGACCGCAGGGCCGGGTGTCGGGGGTCATGGACGTCGAGCGGCTCGCCAAGGTCGTGGTCGCGGAGGTAGCGGTCCCCGTGCTTGTTCACGAGTACGCCGCCCTCTCCTCGCGCTGCTTCGGTGATCAGGATGCCGGTGCCCGGCAGCCCAGTCGGGTGGTATTGAACGAACTCCATGTCCTTGAGCGCCACCCCGGCGCGGAACGCGATCCCGAGCCCGTCGCCGGTGCTGATCGCCGCATTCGTGGTGAAGGGGAATACGCGACCGAAGCCGCCCGTGCAGAGAACGACCGCCCGGCCGAGAATCGCACGTACCTGCCCGCTACGGAGCTCGATGGCGACCACGCCCTGGCAACGGCCGTCTTCCACGAGCAGACCCGTCGTCACCCACTCGTCATAGCGCTTGGTGTTGGCGTACTTCAGCGAGGTCTGGAAGAGCGTGTGCAGCATGTGAAAACCGGTCTTGTCAGCGGCGAACCAGGTCCGCTCGATGCTCATCCCGCCGAACGGACGGACCGCGACGTGGCCATCCGGCTCGCGGCTCCAGGGGCACCCCCAGTGCTCGAGCTGCAGCAGCTCCTTCGGCGCTTCGTTCACCAACAGCTCCACGGCATCCTGGTCGGCAAGCCAGTCCGAGCCCGAGATGGTGTCCCGGATGTGGTGCTCCAACGAGTCTCCGCCCTTGATGACCGCAGCGGCTCCACCTTCAGCGGACACCGTGTGACTCCGCATCGGATAGACCTTCGAGACGAGCGCGATATCCAAGCTGGAATCAGCCTCGGCAGCAGCGATCGCGGCACGCAAACCAGCACCGCCGGCACCGACGATCACGATGTCGTGCTGCAGCACCTCGGCCACGCTCACTCCTTGCTAGGGGCAAAGTACGGACGCCCGATCTCACCGCCGAGTCTTCCGTAGCTCCACCTTGCGGCATGACGCTACACGACGTTTCGCGGCATGTGGGGGATTCTGGACCTCCTATACCGCGGCTTCGCCGCGCTCAGAGAGCGAGCCCCACGGTGTGCCGCCGCCATCTGGCGATCTGTCGCGGGGGGTTAGCCCTCCCACCGCAGGATCCGAATCCCGTCGTGCCACCACGGCTGGCCGCGTGTACGTCCACCGAGGTCGAGCGCGAGACGCGCGCGAGGTTGTTCCAGGAGCCACTCATCGGCTGCCGCCGTGACTCCGGGACGATCGGCGTTATCAATAATCAGCACGGCGCCGGGCGCGAGACGCGGTTCGATGTCGCGCAGTCCGCGGAGCTGACCCTCGTGTGTGTGGTCGGCATCCCAGAAGAAGACACCAACCTTCAAGTGCTCGAGCTGCGCCGACTCCAGGACATCGAATGCGTCGCCTTCGATGACCGTCGCTCCCGTCGCCCCGAAGCGCTTCAGATTCGCGTCGAAAGCCTCGCGACTAACCAGCGACCCGCTGCTGCTAAACGGCTGAGTGGTCGACTCGAAGCGATCGATAGCCACGAAGTCCTTGTCCTCGTTCTCGCGCATCGCGCCGATCAGGCTGGCCCCCATGAAGGAGCCGACCTCGACGTAGCTCTCCGCCGACGGAAGCAGGCTCGCGGCGAGATTCAGCAACGCCAGATTGTTTTCCGTGGACAGGTTCGGCACCGCCGCGATGATGTCGTCGAAGCGTCGACCGCTCGGACGCTCAGACTTCGGAAAATCCTCGAACAGGCCCGGCAGGGCAGCCAGAAATCCGCCGGCGTCCATCAGGTCCGCTTTTCCACGACCCATAGCCTACCCACCACGGAAGGCTGGCCACCGCCAGAACGGTGAGCGCGCGACGGCCGGGCAAGGGCTACCGGCCCGCAGTCAAAACCAGTAACCCACGCCTCCCGCCTCGTAGCGCGAACAGCGCCGTCGGTGGCAATCGGGCTTGGTTCGAGAATTCTGGCCGCAGGCCAGCAACTTGTTCGACCTTACTCCTCTGGGGCCGTCTGTGTGCACCGTCCGAAAAGAATTCTTTAGCGCACGCCGGCGCAGAAATCCGGCGCAGCGAATAGCCCTATGCCTAAGGTCATGTCACCCGATCCGGATGATGTGTCGCAAGACCGACCTCGCGACGCTGGTGACCTTATGGGCCTGTCATCCGACTATGACGACAGGGCGTTCACCTGGGCCGCCTGGCTGATTGCCGTCCTCGCGTTGCTGACGCTGGGCTTCGGGGTGCTCATCTTGGTCGAGCCATCGATCACCCTGAGCACGCTGGCCGTGATCGTCGGTATCTATCTGCTGGTCTCGGGCGTGGTCGATCTGGGGTCGGCGATCCTCGGCCACCGCGAGAGCCGCGGCATGTCGGCGGTGTTCGGGGTGATCAGCGCAGTCCTCGGGGTACTCCTGATCCGTCACCCGACGCACGCGGTCGCTGCCGTGGCGCTGATCATCGGTCTCTGGCTATTGGCCGCCGGGCTGATCAGGTTGGTACGGACCTTCGCGGAGCCCGGCAACCGGATCTGGTCGTTCGTATTGGCTATCGCAGAGATCGCGTTCGGGGTGGTGATCGTGTCCGACCCGAAGATCGGGGTGACCACCTTGGCCGTGATCATCGGTATTGCGCTGATCGTGCGAGCCATCGCGCTTGGTCTGATCGTCGCGGCGATCTGGGCGGCGAAGCACGCGGCGCCGGACAGTCTCGGGGCAGCCGAAGCTTGATGCCGCGGTGACGATCACGCCGGGACCCGCTGCCGAAAGAGCCGCCCTCGAGGCGAAGCGGCGGCGGCGCCGCGAGATGGTGGCAGCGGTGGTGGGGGCACTCCTGGCCGTGTTCGCGCTGCTCAACTTCGGCGATGTCAAGGTGAACTGGCTGATCACCACAGCGCAGACACCGCTGATCCTCGTGATCGTGTTGTCGGTGCTGTTGGGCGTCGTGCTCGACCGCCTGCTGATCCGGCGTCAGAAACGCCTGCGGATAGCCGCTGAGTCGGCGGCCAGCCGTAGGGAACAGCGGTCCGCATGACCACGCAATACGACGTGATCGTTCTCGGCGGCGGCGCTCCGGGTGAGCACACTGCCGCCGCACTCGCCGAAGGCGGGCTGCGCGTCGCCGTTATCGAGCGTGACCTCGTCGGTGGCCTGTGTTCCTACTGGGCGTGCATCCCGTCGAAGGCGCTGCTGCGTCCCGGTGAAGCGGTGCACGGCGCGCGCGAGGCAGGCGCACACGCGGAGGTGGATGTCAAGGCAGCGCTCGACTGGCGCAACTTCATGGTCTCGAACTACTCAGACACTGACGCCGCACAGTGGCTCGCCGATCGCGGGATCGACCTGCTGCGGGGCAATGGTCGCCTCGCAGGCACCGGAGTCGTGGAAGTCGACGGCGTGCGGTACACGGCAGAACACGTCGTACTGGCAAACGGCGCCGACGCGATTGTCCCGCCAGTTCCAGGCTTGAAGGAGGTCGATGGCGTCTGGGGCACGAACGACGCAACGGCCATGAAGGCCGTACCGAGGCGGCTTGTTGTCCTGGGCGGAGGAGCGGCTGGCGTGGAGCTCGCTCAAGTCGTGCGTCGGCTCGGCGGTGAGGTGGTCATCATCGAGGGGTCGGAGCGCGTTCTCGCGCGCGAGCCCGCACGCGCTCGGCGACGGGCTCGGCGAGGCGCTTCGCCGAGACGGGATCGAGCTCAAGCTCGGACTGCATGCAAACCGGATCTCCCGGGATGGCGATGACTTCGTCGCGCGCTTGGAGGACGGGCAGGAGTTGCGGGGCGATCGTCTGCTGGTGGCTACCGGACGGCGGCCTCGGGTTGACGGGATCGGCCTGGAGACCGTCGGCATCAAGCCGGACGCGCACGGAATCCCTGTCGACTCACACATGCGCGCGGCCGAGCGCGTATGGGCGGTCGGCGACGTCACGGGCATCTGGAAGCTGACCCACGTGGGCGAGTATCAGGGTGAGGTCGCCGCAGCGAACATCCTCGGCCAGCCTCGCGAAGTCCATTACGAAGCGGTGCCCCGGGTGACCTACACCGATCCGCAGGCAGCGGCGGTCGGCGCGACGGAGGCACCGTTCAGCGCAACGGCGCTCCTGAAGGACATCGCGAAGACCGCCACCTACACCCACGAGTTCGCGAAGTCCAATGGGTTCATGACGCTGCTCAGCGACGGGGAGCACCTCACCGGGGCGTACGCCCTTGGCCCGGAGTCCGGTGAGTGGCTGCAGCAGGCGACACTCGCGATACGCGCCCGTGTTCCGCTCGATGTCCTCAACGACACGATCCAACCGTTCCCGAGCTTCTCGAACATCAATGCCGAAGCGCTGAAGGCGCTGCGGCGCGAGATCGCCAAGGCAGGGCATCCAAAGACGGCAGGATGAGTCCACCGGTCGCGATCATCACCGGCGCTTCAAAGGGCATCGGCGCGGGTCTCGCGGCCGGTTACCGCGGCGCCGGGTACGCGGTCGTCGGAGTCGCACTGTCAATGCCGACGTCGAGCGACGACGATTTGGTCGCCATTGAGGGTGACATCGCCGACGTCGCAACGGCGCAGCGCGCGGTCGACGAGGCTCTCGATCGCTACGGACGAATCGACTCGCTGATCAACAACGCCGGCATCTTCATCGGCAAGCCGTTCACGGACTACACGCTTGATGACTATGCGGCGATCACTGCGGTGAACCTCACCGGGTTCTTTCACATCACACAGCGGGCGATCGCACACATGACGGAGCGCGGCACAGGGCACGTCGTGAACGTCTCAACGAGCCTGGTCGACAACGCGGACAGCACGAGGCCATCGGCGCTGGCCGCCCTTACCAAGGGTGGCCTCGTTGCAGTCAGTCGTTCACTGGCGATCGAGTACGCCTCGCGCGGGGTCCGAGTCAATGCCGTCTCGCTCGGAGTGATAAAGACCCCGCTGCACGACGCAGCCTCGTACGAGGGGCTCGGCGCCTTGCACCCACTCGGTCGTGTCGGCGAGGTCAGCGATGTCGTCGACGCGGTCCTCTACCTCGAGCGGGCAACGTTCGTCACGGGCGAGACGCTGCACGTCGACGGCGGTCAGGCGGCCGGCCGGTAATCCATAAGACGATCCACTCTCTGACCCCCGATCGGAAGGACAACTACGTTGCGCCCCGACATGACGCCCGGCAGCACCTTTCCGGACTATGAGCTGCCCGACCAGGAAGACGTCCCCCGGAAGCTCAGCGAGATCCAGGGCGAGGATCCCCTGATCCTCACCCTAGCCCGCGGCAATTACTGCCCCAAGGAGCACCAGCAGCACCTCGAGCTCGCCGCCAACTATCCGAAGATCGCCGTGGCCTACACGAAGGTCGCGACGATCTCGACCGACACGCACCACTCGAGCCAGGAGTTCCGCGCGTCGGTCGGCGCCCAGTGGCCGTTCCTCTCCGACCCCGAGCGCGTCGTGCAGAAGGACCTCGACATCCAGGAGTACACCGACACCGAGCACGACCCGATGATCCCGCACACGCTCGTGCTCAGGCCTGGGCTGGTGATCCACCGGATCTACAACGGCTACTGGTTCTGGGGACGCCCCTCCTTCGCTGAACTCTGGCAGGACCTGCGCCTCGTCACGAGTGAGATCCGTCCCGACTGGGACCTCGCCGTTCCCGGGCTGCGTGAGCGCTGGGACGCGGGAGATTTAGCACCGTTTCACGGCTGGAACAAACAGGCCAAGAAAACCTCAGAGCGGCCATCGGAGTACTGAGCGGAGGACTGATGGAAGGAAGCGCCGTCGGGCGGCTGCTGTCCGTCAACGTCGGGATGCCAAAGAACGTGCAATGGCACGGCAAGACGGTCTTCACCGGCGTCTTCAAGGATTCCGTCGCCGGGCCCCGCCGGGTCGGCAAGCTCAACGTGGAGGGCGACGGTCAGGGCGACCTCGGCGGGCACGGCGGGGAGCAGCGTGCGGTATTCGTCTACCAGATCGAGTCGTACCGATACTGGCAGCAGGAGCTCGGGCGAGACGACTTCGTGCACGGACAGTTCGGCGAGAACTTCACGGTCGACGGGCTCGCCGATGACGAGGTCTGCGTCGGCGACCGCTACCGGATCGGCGCCGCGGTCTTCGAGGTCACTCAACCCCGCGTCACCTGCTACCGCGTCGGGATCCGCATGAACGACCCGCAGATCCCGGCCCTGCTGGTATCGCATCACCGGCCAGGCTTTTACTTCCGCGTCATAGAGGAGGGCGAAGTGGAGGCCGGAGACGACATCTTCAAGGTCACCTCCGGCCCCGAACAGATGGCGATCGCGGAGGTGGACGCGCTGCTCTACCTCCCGGGGCATCCGCGCCAGCAGCTGCTGCGAGCGCTGCGCATTCCCGCACTCAGCCCAGGCTGGCAGGGGTCCTTCCGAGCCCTGCTCGAGGAGGAGCCGGGCAGCGGCAACGCGGGCCTTGTCGCGGCCAGCCCGCCTCCCGCCTGGCCGGGCTTCCGCCAGCTGAGCGTCACCGCGATCACGCGCGAGAGCGACTCGGTCATCTCGATCCGCCTCGAGGACCCGGACGGGAGCGCGCTGCCCGATGCACGCCCAGGCCAGTACCTCACCCTGCGGGTCCAGCCCGGCCAGGAGCAGCAGTCCGTGCTGCGTAACTATTCGCTCTCCGGACCACCCGACGCCGGCTATTACCGCGTCAGCGTCAAGCGCGAGGACCACGGCATCGCGAGCGCCTACCTTCACACCCAGCTGACCGTCGGCGACCGACTCGATGTCGCCGCGCCGCGCGGGAGCTTCATGCTCGACGCGGCAGAGACGCCCGTGATGCTGATCAGCGCCGGGATCGGGGCCACACCGGTGCTCGCCATGCTGCAGGCGCTCGCCGAGCAGCATTCCGAGCCGTGAGGTCTGGTGGCTGCAGTCCGCACGGAACAGCCGCGAGCATCCGTTCGCCGCTGAGGCCCGGACCCTTCTCGCTTCCTTGCCGGATGCGCAGAGCCGCGTGTGTTACAGCGAGCCAGGTCCAGGTGATGTCGAGGGCCGCGACTTCGATCACGCGGGCCGTCTCACAGGAGTACAGCTCGACGCACTCGAACTTCCGCAGGACGCCCAGGCATACCTGTGCGGGCCCCAAGCTTTCATGGACGCGATCAGCGCCGGCCTGGCGGCGCTGGGCATCGATGCCTCGCACATCCACACGGAACCGTTCGGTCCCGCGCCCGGCATCACCCCGGGCATCGCAGCAACGCCGGCGCGGCCGCCGCACCTCCCGACAGGCAACCCTGGCAGCGGCCCCATAATCGGGTTCGCCCGTAGCAGCCTCGAGGTGCCATGGAACAGCGACTACGGCAACTTGCTCGAACTCGCTGAAGCCTGCGACGTACCCGTGCGCTGGTCGTGCCGCACCGGCGTCTGCCACACCTGCGAGACCAACCTGATCGCGGGCGACGTCAGCTACAGCCCCGACCCGGTCGAGCCGCCGGCCGACGGAAGCACCCTGCTCTGCTGTTCGCAGCCCCGCGGCGACCTGGTCCTTGATCTATGAACGTCAACTTCGAAAACGGAGGTCAGCATGAGCACCGTCGAGCATGAGCTGGTCCTGGCGCACTTCATCGTTTCGGCCGATGTCGAGCGCTCGAAACGCTTCTACAGCGAGGTGCTCGGCGGCAAGGTGGTCTTCGACGGTGACGTCACCTACGTCGCCCTGGCCAACAGCTGGATCATCATCAATGTCGGCGGCGGCCCTACCGACGACAAGCCGACGGTCACCTTGGAGACGCCACCCGATCCCAACCGGACCAGCAGCTTCCTCAATATCCGGGTCAAGGACATCGCGTCTGTCTACGCGGACTGGAGCGCGCGCGGCGCGCAATTCCTGACGCCACCGAAGCAGCACGCCTTCGAGATCCGTTGCTACATCCGCGACCCCGATGGCCATCTGATTGAAGTGGGACAGACGACCGACCCAGACGGCGATTGGTCGAACTGGCCAATAGAGAAGCCCGCGCCATGACCACCGCGATCATCGGCAGCGGACAGCTCGGTTCGGTCATCGCACGCCACCTCGCCTCGGGCGGCGAGAGCCTGCGACTCGCGAGCACCGACAGCAAGTCGGCAGAGGCGCTGGCTGCCGCGATCGGTCCGGCGGCGACCGTGGCCTCGGACAACGGCGACGCGTTGCAGGGAGCCGACGTCGCCATCCTCGCGCTGCGATTCACCGTGCTGGAGAGCGTGATTGATGGGCTTGTCGGCCCGCTGGCCGGCAAGCTCGTGATCGTTCCCAGCAACCCGGTCACCCTCGATGCGCGGGGAAACGTTGTACGCGTCCTTCCAGAGGGCCAATCCTCTGGGGAGGTCGTATCCGGTTGGCTACCGTCGACGGCGCGCCTGGCGATGACGTTCGGAACCATGTCGTCGGGTCTCTTCGACTCATCCAGCCGCCGGTCACCTGAGCCGGCGGTCCTCTTCTACGTCACCGACGATGACAGCACCGTCGGGGCAGTCGAGCGACTGATCCGCGCCGCGGGATTCCAGCCGGCAAAGGTCGGCGGGCTCGAGGAGTCGACTCGGCTGGAGGTCGGAGGTGACCTTCACGACGTCGTCGTCAGCGCCACCGAGGCAGAGTCGTTGATCAGCCGGGAGGTGTCATCCAAATGACCGTCCGTACAGCCGTGTGTGAGTTGCTGGGGATCGAACGCCCGATCATCGAGGCACCGTTAGCGGTGGATCCGCGCCTGCCCGCCGCGGTCTCGAATGCAGGGGGTCTCGGAACCCTCGGGCTCGGGTGGACCGATGACGCGGCAGAAGTGGTTCGGCAGACGGCGAGCCTCACCGATCGGCCGTTTGCCGGCAACTTCGTACTCGCCTTCGACCAGCAGCATCGAGTCGACCAGGCACTGTCGGCAGGACTGCGGGTCGTCTCGTTCTTCTGGGGAGACCCGGAGGGCTACGTCGACCGCGTGCACGACGCCGGAGGCCTTGTCATGCACACGGTCGGCAGCGTTGAGGAGGCGCGGCGCGCGGTCGGATGCGGCGTCGACATCGTTGTCGCACAGGGATGGGAGGCCGGAGGGCACGTGTGGAGTGGCGTGGCAACGCTTCCGCTCGTCCCTGCTGTGGTCGACGCCGTGGCGCCGGTACCGGTGATTGCCGCCGGGGGGATTGGCGACGCTCGCGGTGTTGCGGCCGTGCTTGCCCTGGGTGCGCAGGCCGCCCTGCTCGGAACGCGATTCCTGTTGGCCGATGAGATGCCCATTCACGAGGAGTACCGGCGACGCCTGATCGACGCGAACGAGACAGATGCAGAGTGGTACCGCAACCTGTACGCGGTGGGCTGGCCCGATACCTCGCATCGCGCCATCCGCAACTCGACGGCGGCGATGTGGGAGGCAGCGGGCCAGCCGGATCTGGGGGCCCGCCCCCAAGAGGGTGATGTCTTGGCGCACTTCGCTTCGGGTGAGGCGATCGTCCGATACGAACCTGCACCGCCAATGGTTGGGACGACGGGTGAGATCGAACCGCTGTCGATGTGGGCAGGGCAGAGCGTTGCGCTCGCGAAACGGACACAACCGGCGGCGGAGATCGTGGCCGAGCTCGTGTCGCGCCTGTAGTCCCGGAACAGTTCATCCAACTTACGAGCAGACGGAGGAGCAGATGAGCAGCGCCCAAGACACAAGCCGAGTTCAACGCGACGAGGGCTCAGACGCGGCCATCGCCTTGAAGCTGGAGGTCGTCGTCATCCCTGTCTCCGACGTTGAGCGAGCCGCGGAGTTTTATGAGCGTCTCGGCTGGAGGGTCGACGCCGACGTCGCCCGTGACGGCTTCCGACTGCTCCAGATCACGCCTCCAGGCTCAGGGTGCTCCATCCAGTTCGGTACGGACCTCACGTCTGCGGCTCCAGGTTCGGCGAGCGGTCTGTACCTGGCGGTATCCGATCTCCAGACGGCACGCGCCGACCTCATTGCTCGCGGTGCCCCGGTCAGCGCCGTATTCCACGAGCAGGAGCTCGGGGGTCGTTTTCACCCGTTGGGTGCGAGCGACCGGCTCGATGGCGCGGAGCCGGAGCGCAAGAGCTACGGATCATTCGCGTCGTTTGCGGATCCCGACGGAAACGGATGGTTACTGCAGGAGATCACCACGCGGCTCCCGGGCAGGGTCGATCCGGCTGCCGCCTCATTCGCCTCTGCCGGTGATCTATCCAAGGCGCTTCGGCGCGCTGAAGCGGCCCACGGTGAGCACGAAGCGAGAATCGGCCATGCGGATCCGGACTGGCCCGACTGGTACGCCGATTACATGATCCGTGAGCAGGCCGGGGTGCCGTAGCCGCCCAGCTTCCTGAGCAGCTCCGACTCGCGGTCACCGGATATCCCCGACTTGCGGACGCGGTCCAGGCCCAGCTCCCGCTCCCACTCGAGGGTGTCTCTGAGCGTCTCGCTGACGGGTCGGAGCGTCAGGCATCAGCCGAGACTACTACGACGACAACCGCCAAGTTGTCACGCTTTGCGTACCCATCTCAGCCACAGGTATTTTGCGGCGTAGGATCGGTAGGGCTGCCACGCCGACGCGCGCTTCACGGCCTCGCCTACGGTTGGGATCGCTGGAAGAGCATCAAGCAGTTCGATGCCTCGTCGCAGACCAAGATCGCCGGCGGGAAACACGTCAGGACGCCCAAGCGAGCGCAGCAGAAACATCTGCGCCGACCAGGGTCCGACCCCGCGCAGCGTGATGAGCCGCGCCTCGGCTTCGGTATCGGTCATCTGCTCAAGCTCGTCGAAGGAGAAGCGACCCTCGACGAGTTCTGCTCCCAGCTCATGGAGCGCCCTGGCCTTTACCTGGGTAAGGCCCATGGCACGTAGGTCTGACTCTTCGGCTTGTGCGAGCGCCTCAGCGGTGACCGCGCCGCCGAGCCGCTCGGTCAGAACGCCGAAGATCCTGATCGCTGCCCTGGCGCTGATGACCTGTCCGACGATGCTGAGCGTGAGCCGCCCGAGGTGATCTGGCGGCGCGGTGCCGTATGACGGCAGCGTGAAATCGACAGGGCCGTCAGCCCGCGCCAGCTCGGAAATTGGATCCTGGAGTGAGGACAGGAGCTCATGCGCCGCGACCGCCCAGGCTTCCGGGCCGCCTCGGAGAGCGTTATCAGTCCGGCTCACCGCGGGTGCGCCGGTAGCGCTCATAGATGGCGCGCGAGCCGAACGTCCTTGTCTCCACGAGCTCGAGCGGCACGGCTTCTGTGACCGCTGGCAGGAACGGGGTGCCGCCACCCACGACGATCGGGTTGCGGAACATCCGCACGTCGTCGACGAGGCCGAGCTCGATCGCTTCCGCCGCCAGGCCGGCGCCGCCGATCGCGACGTCCTTCTCGGTCCCCGCGAGTGCCGCAGCGGCTTCCTCAGCCAGCGACCCCTCAGCCAGCCGAGCATTGCCCTGAACGCCGTCCAGCGTACGGCTGAAAACGATCTTGGGGAGCGCGCCCCAGAGGTCGGCGAACGCCGCCCCGAGCTCGCTCTGGCGCAACGACGGATCGGTCTCCCAGACCACCATGGTCTCGTAGAGCCTGCGTCCCAATAGATGAGCACCGAGCTCGCTCACCTGCTCGATGTGGAAACGGAACTGCTCCTCGTCAGGAACCGACCATCCGAACGCGCCCGACCGGTCGACGATGAAGCCGTCCACCGAGACACTCATTGAATAGATCAGCATCGCCGCAAACCCGATTGTCGCGCGCAGCGCAAGCGCTCGACGATGATGCCGCTCACAGCCGCTCCGCGACCAGCGCGACCGCGAGCACCACCATCGCCATCGACAGTGGCTGACAGTGCTCCCTCCAGCGGAGCGAGCATGCGCTCGACTGTCGAGTTCACGCACCTCGCCATCGCGCAGGGCCTGTTGGCCGGTCACCGAGATTGTTCGACGGCGCAGCTCGCGGGCCGGGGTTGAGAGCCTGCGCTGGGCAACGCTCGATCAGGCAGCACGCGAGCGCCACCAGCACGCCTTCGATCCGCACGTTCAGCGCCTCCACGAACCAGCCGGTGAACGCCGGGAAGCCGCCCCAGGCCACGGCGAACCAGAGGTCGGTGTGAAAGCGTCCGCCCCACAGCTCGAGGTTGTAGGCGAGCGCCAGAAACGCACCGAGCACCACGAGCGGGATGAGCCACCAGGAGACGATCACCGCGCCGACGATTCCGATCGCCACGCGCACCCCCCAGGCCAACGATCGCCAGCCCGACCAGCGTCCGTGCGGGACAGCCGTGTTCCCAGCGGCCGCCCGGCCAGCTCGTCCAGCGCATGGCAGCGCGACGCCGAGCGCCAGGAAGAATGCGCCCAGCGCCGCGCCCAGCCGCCACAGGACGAACGTCGGCGCCAGCGCGGCCCCGATCGCCACGTAGCTGAGGTGCCACGCGGTGTAGGGCGGATGCAGGATCGTCACCAGATCGCGCCAGCCGCCGGGCGACAGCGCGTAGAAGGCCGGGCGCGGCGCCGCGCGCTTATCGATGTGCAGCGCCGTCTCGGACCCCCGTGAGGACGATCCCGGCGCCAAAGCTCAGGTCATGCGCTGCGCTGCCGGCGATCCCGGCGTCGCGCCATAGGCCCGGCAAATCGGGCACCGCTCGCGTGAAACTGCTCGATGTTCGGGCCCGAGGAACCGCCCGACGTCATACCAGTCACTCGAGACGGCGCGGCCGATCAGCGGCAGCCCGGCCCTGGTGTGGACGCCGCCACAGCTCTCGCAGCGACCGGTCGCCGGGCACGCCGAACTCGACCATCCCGATCCGCCCGCCCGGCTTGACGACGCGGGCGAGCTCGCGCATCGTCGCCGCGGGGTCATCGACGTATCGCAGCAGATAGGTGAACGACAGCGCATCGAACTCACCGTCGGCGAACGGCAGCGCCTCCGCCTCACCGAGCACGAACGACAGCCGCTCGGCCAGCCCCGGGGTGCGCTCCAAGCGGGCTCGGGCGCCGGCCGAGCATCGCCTCGCTCTGGTCCAGCCCGACGACCTCGCGCCCCGCGCGCGCGCAGCGCGAAGGCGACCATCCCGGTGCCGGTGGCGACGTCGAGGATCCGCATGCCCGGGCTGCGGATCGATGCAGTCGACCAGCGCCCGGCGCCATCGTGGATCCTGTCCGAAGCTCATCACCGCCCCAACCCGGTCGTAGTGGTCCGGGAGGCCCCGGAACAGCTGCACGGCGTGATCGCTTGCGAAGCGAGGGCATCGGCTGGAAGGCTACCCGCGACGGCGGGATCAATCGCTTCGTGTCGCCCGCGCGAACGCGACCTCGTTTCGCAACCGCGTTATGTCACGCGCTGTGAGCTCGGTAATGACGCGGTCCCGAGGCTGGGCCGGCCCGCTGGCCGGCCCAGCCAGGGATCGCTCACCTTGGCGAGAAGACGCCAAGCGCATTCAGCCCGTCGTCGACGAAGTACAGGTCGTTGTTGAACGGGGAGACCGTGAGGCCGAAGAGCACGCCCGCGCCGCCTGGCGCGCTCGAGTCATCGGCGGTGACGGTCGCGACATGAGCACCTGTGGGGGATATCTCGATGATGTTGCCGTTACCCCCGTTGGCGGCCAGCAGGTCACCGTTGGGAGCGAGCGTAAGACCGAGCGGTCCCATCAGGTCGTCACCGGTGGCAACGGTGATTCCACCCCCGCCCAGCGCGGTCTGCCGGGTGGCCGCTTCCGGAATTGCCGCAATCCGGTTGCCCTGCGTGTCGGCGACGTACAGGGTGCCGTTGCTGCCCAGCGCCACGCCCGTTGGCCCGACCACGAGCGCCGAGGGGTCCGTGCGCTCAGGGAAGCCGCGAGCGATGACCGTATCGCTCAGCAGCATCGGCGCGGCGTCCGGCAGTCGTCAGGAACTCCATGCGCAGAACCGTGCCATCGTTGACCACGTTCGGCGAATTCTTCACCGTTCCGTTCAGCACGTTGGTGATGTACAGAGTCGTGATGTCGCCCTTCTCAGTGGAGGTCATGTCCCATGGGCCGTTGAGCGGACCACCGGAGATGGTCTCGATCAGGTGCCCGCTGCTGTTGACGACGAGGATCCCTCCTGCCGTGGCAGTGGCGGACGTGCCATCCGACGTCGGCAGATCCCCGACGAACACATCTCCAGTCGACGTGACGGCCAGCGCGGTGGTGAGGCCGACGCCATCGGGAAGCGCGTCCTGGCCGAAGTGCGCAAACACCGAAGCCGTGCCTGGATCCCTGTTGCTGCCACCGGCGGGATCTGCACGATCGTGGTTCCGGTGCCCTGCTGCCCGCCGTTCGGCTGGTTGTTGTTGAAGTTGCTGACGAGCAGGTCGCCCTGCTGCAGGGAACCGACGGTTCTCGGCACCGTGACGATCCCGTACGGGATTCTGGTCGCCGAGGCGGCACGGTCGTGGCAATCGGCAGTGTCTCCTTCGGAACCGTGCCCATGTACGACATGCGCCGCCTCGGCGATCGCAGGGCCAAGCAGCAGCACCGACAACAACGCCGCAATGGCCGCCGTCGCCTTCAGTCCAAGTCTTCCCCGCACCTGCACCAACCGCCTCCAACCGCGCGACGTTGAAGGGACAGAATCGCCTGCGCCCATGACGATGGACCTCCTGTACGTACCGGACCGGGCTGCCGATATAGCCGCCCTCAGTTCCGGGCTCGTTTAGAGAGGACGCCCGGCAGCAGGAATTCCTTCCCGTGGGCTTACCGTCCTCTAAAGCGCACTCGCACCCTCAGGGGTGACTCGGGTTCTAATCGCCGCCGGACAGTCTCGCCTCGGGGAGCGTCGGCTCGAACAGTTCAACGGGGTTTCCCGACGGATCCTCGACCAGGATTTGCTTCCCGCCGACCCCGGCTATGACCTCGCTGCGAAACGCGGCCCCGTTCTTGCGCAGGTCCGTCACGCAGGCTTCGATGTCCTCTACCTCGAGTTGGATTCGGTTCCAACCCCCCGGTGCGGGCAGGGTCCCATCGGGCATCGCCTGCCCGCCTCCCGGCCCTCCACCTGGGGCGCTCAGCACCAGGCGCAGGTCGCCGCGGGAGAGCATCGCGAACGTCGGAGCCGGATGCATCACCTCTTGAAATCCGAGGCGGCGACAGTAGAAGTCGATCGCGGCATCGACGTCGTCAACGATGTAGCGGACGCTCACTGTGGTCATCGTCTCCCCTCTCTTTGGCCGAGCCTACCGCCAATGGGATGGTGACAGCCACGACGAGTCCGCCGCCCCCGCGCGGTGTGGCGACGATGCGGCCGCCGTGAACCTCCACGATCGAGGCTACGAGTGCCAGGCCAAGGCCGAATCCTGTGTGGGAGGTGCGGTCGTTGAGGCGCTGGAATGGCCGCAAGATGCGCTCGGCGTCGGCCGCGCTGAGTGGCGGCCCGGTATTGGCAACCATGAGCTGCGCGCTCCCCGAGCCGACGTCAGTGGTGACCCAGATGTCGCCGGAGGAGGTGTTGTACCGCGCCGCGTTGTCGAGCAGGTTCGCGACCAGCCGCTCGGTCAGGACAGGATCCCCGGTGATGACGGCCGGCTCCAGGGCAACATGCACGCTCCGATCTGCAAGCGTGGCGGCATCAAGCGCATCCTCGGCGACGGTGGCCAGGTCGACCTGTTCGTGGATTGCGAGACCCTGGTCGTTGCGAGCGAGGATCAGCAGCGCACTGCACAGTTGTTCGGCACGATCCACCGCAGCTCGGATGTCGGCGGCCATCCCCTGGAAGTCCTCCTGGGAGCTCGCCGGATCTGTGGCGACGACGTCCACCGTGGTGCGCATCACCGCCAGCGGCGTCCGCAATTCATGCGAGGCGTTGGCGATGAATCGCCGCTGGCTTTCAAACGCCGACTCCAGCCGGCCAAGCATGTCGTCGAAGGTCTCCGCCAGCTCGCGGAGCTCGTCGCGCGGCCCGCCCGCGGCGACGCGCGCGGAGAGGTTGTGCTCGGAGGCGGCCCGCGCAGCCGCCGTGATGCGGTGCACCGGGCGCAGCGCCCGCCCGGCTGCGATCCATCCGAGCAGCGCAGAAACGAGGATGAGCACGGCGAGTGCGATCAACCCGTACGCGAGCAGATGCGACAGGATCAAGGACTGCTGGTGCTGAGCTCCACGCTGCTGCTCGAGCGATTCGACGCACTGTGCGATCAGCGGCTTATTCGGGCTGGGGCCCGCAAACTTGGACTTGCAGTGCGCGACGATGCTTGCCGCCCCGCTCCCGACAGGTTGAATCGGTGGCCCAGCAGGCTCCTCCTGCGCGACCAGCGCGTAGCTGACCGCGACGATGACGGCGCCGCCAAGCCCGAACAACAGGCTGTTGAGCAGGGTCAGCCGTGCTCGGACGGTAGGCCGCAGGCGAGGCCTCACATCCGGTAGCCCTTGCCGACCACGGTCTCGATCAGTTGCGGCTCGCCCAGCTTGCGTCGCAAACGCGCCATGGTCACCGACACGACGTTGCTGAACGGATCCGCGTTCACGTCCCAGACGTGCTCGAGCATCTGCTCGGCGCTCACCAGGGCGCCGTCTGCGGCCACCAGCATCTCAAGAACCCCGAACTCCTTGCGGGTCAGCGACAACGTCCGGGAACCCCGGGTCGCACGGTGTCGCGCACGGTCAACGGTGAGATCGCCGCGGCGCACGATCGGCGGCGCAGACGGGAGCCGACGGCCCAGAGCCCGCACCCGGGCTACGAGCTCGCCGAAGACAAACGGCTTACCGAGGTAGTCATCGGCGCCTAACTCCAGCCCGTCGATCCGGTCCTCCACACCGGCCGCCGCAGTCAGCATCAGGATTCGTGGACCGGACCCGGCAACCGCCTGACAGACGCTGTCTCCATGCACCGCCGGCAGATCGCGATCCAGCACGATCACGTCGTAGGTGGTGCAAGCGACCGTAATGAGCGCTCGTGCGCCATCCGACTCGACATCCACCGCCATTCCTGCCTGCCGTAGACCCTGGGCGATCCGGGCGGCCAGCGTCTCATGGTCCTCAACCACCAGCACGCGCACGGCACCAGTATGCCCGCGCGCAGATGACATCTGTGCGACATCACCGGCAGGCCGCTTCGTCGATCTGAACCGGGTAGCCGGCGCGAAGAACGGCGACCGAGGATGGTGGGGTGATAACAGCGGCCGTCCCCCGGCGCGGGCGCGGCGAGCGCAGGCCATATCCCGTTCGTGTCCACGACACCAGCTCGCCTCCATGGACCAGCTGCGGTTCCGCGTCTGCCCCCAGCACGAACGTCCCGTCGGGAAGTTCATTCCACGGCATCGGGTGCAACCGGCGGCGGTGTGTGCCGCGCACGATCCGCTCGGTGTGCAGCTGCCGGTTCATCTCGCGGGCCGATGGCACAGAGCCGGGGCCGGCGGCCGCCCAGGCATCCCGGTAGGCGACGTAGCTCGAATGACGGCATTCCCCGCATGGCCGGTGGCCGGCGGCGAGGGCGACTGCCTCGTCATGGAAGAACAGCCAGGTGAACCGCCGCGGAAGCCACTGCTCGTTCCACCTGTCCCGGAAGCGCAGCGCGCAGATGATCCAGAGGTCGCCGGCGTGAAAGCGGGCGATCCGGTGACCCTCATGCAAGCGCCCGCGGTTGCCGGTGAACGCTCCACGCAGCGGAAAGGCCTCGATCTCCCCCAACGGCGTTACGCGGTTCTGCTCGCACATCAGGCCCGTTTCTACTCCGTTTTGTTGCCGTAATGTCATGGGCAGGCCGGTACAAGGGGACGCGTGGCTCGATTGGCACCGACCATTTCCGTCGCAGCGACAGCGGTCCTGGCGAGCCGACCATCGCCAGCCTGTGGCTCGAGCGCCCCGAAGACGACAACCTCGGCGAGTCGCGCCAGTCAGACCGAGGCTCAGCAGAGCGGCCTGAGCTACGCCCGCTGCATGCGGTCCCACGGCGTGACCAGCTTCCCGGATCCAAGTCCGACAGGCGGCTTCAACCTGAATGGGATCAATCAGTCCTCACCAGCGGTCAAGGCCGCCGAGACGGCCTGCAGGAGCCTGCTGCCGGTGAAGCGGCCTCCGAACGTGCAACCAACTGCGGCGGCCTATACGCGACTGCTGCATTGGGCGGAGTGCATGCGCCGGCACGGAGTGTCTGGCCTGTCCGATCCAAAGCCCAACCCACCCCCGGGTCCAAACGCGGCGGGGGTCAGCCGGTTCAACACGCTCATGGGCGACGGGGCCTACTGGATCGGCATCCCGACAGATGTCAACGGGCAGCTGCTGCCTTCATGCAGCTTTCCACAAGGTGCGGCGAGAATCCGGCCGGACACCCTCATTAGCGACGCATCGAGAGCGCTAACGTGGCGCTCGATGCCAACGATCGCCACGATCGGCGTATATGAGTACGACGGCGCGAGCTTTGTGAGGGAGCTCGATGCAGCCGGTGTCACGCTGCTGCTCGATATACGCCAACGCCGCGGCGTGCGTGGCTCGCAGTACGCCTGGGCGAATGCCAATCGCCTGCAGGCCAGGCTGGCTGAGGCGCGAATCGGCTACGAACACCACCCGGAACTCGCACCCGACACCGAGATGCGGCAGCTGCAATACCGCGAGGACACCCGTCAGGGCGTCGGCAAGCGCTCGCGGGAGGAGCTCTCACCGGAGTACGTGCACGCGTACACCGAAGAGATCCTCAACCTTGTTCCGTTGGAGCCGCTGGTGCGGCGGCTGCCCGTTCACGGCGTCGCCGCACTGATGTGCGTGGAAGCCAGCGCCGCGGCATGTCACCGTTCACTCGTGGCAGGCCGGCTGGCCGAGCGGTTCGGCTTCGCGGTCGTCAACCTCGAGCCGTCCCGGCCGACCGAGATCGACTTTCTTTAGCGCGACAGCTTCTCTCCCGCCTCGATTGCCGCACTCACGATGTTCTCTGGCGGCGCGAGCGGGCATTGCCAGCGTGCGTCGTAGCGACACGATGGGTGGTAGGCGAAGTTGAAGTCGAGCACCAGGCGGTTGCCGTCGACGCCCAGGTCGGCACCCTTGGCCGTGTCCAACAGGTAGCGACCGGCGCCGTAGCTCGAGGTGCCCGCGGTGGCGTCACGGAACGGTACGAAGAGGCCGCCGCCGTATTGCTCGAGCCACCAGACGGCGAGCCGCCCGCCGACCGGGTCGGGGAGCTCGACCCACCCGACCTGACGGATCCGGGTCAGCTCCTCCTCACCCGTTGCGATCGTGTGGGAACTGGCCTCGGATGCCGGCACTACGGGTAGCGAGAATCGCAGCGCCTGGTTGTAAGGCCAGTAAGGGATGCCGCCTACTCGCATCGGATCGTCCGCCGCGAGGGGGCTCTGCGGATGCTCTCGAAAGAGCCGGTCGCGACGGTCGCGCCATAGCGAATGAGCGTGTGCTGGTTCCCCGTCCCGGCGCACCTCACCGTACATCTCGGCGACCTGCCGGCGCCAACCGGCCAACGACAGCGCGTCGAGCTGCTCGTCCGCTTGCCCGCCCAGGTGAGACTCGCCAACAGACACCCTGGCGGATCCTAGAGCCCACGCCTACGCTCCAGCCTTCGGGGCGCTGATTGTCGGATCTGGCCATTCCCGTGCGTGGTATCGATGAGAGCGGTCGCTGGGACCGCTCACGAGCCAAGGAGACAAGCCATGTCGCAGTATCTGATCGCGGTGCACAACGGACCCGAGACCCGCAGCCGCCCGGCGGCGGAGGTGAGTGAGATGGTCGCCGCCGTTGGTGTCGTGAACGAGAAGGCGATGGAGGACGGGATCTTCGTGTTTGCCGGCGGCCTGCATGACCAGAGCGCCAGCACCACTGTGGACCCGCGCAGCGGCAAGCCGGAGGTCACAGACGGCCCCTATCTGGAGAGCAAGGAATACCTCGGAGGCTTCTGGGTCATCGACGTGCCGGATCTGGACGCAGCCCTGGCGTTCGCGCGCGAAGCCTCAGTGGCGTGCCGCGAGGTGCTCGAGGTCCGCCCGTTCATGGAAGGCCCGCCCGAGGGTGTGTGACCTGCCGGCGGCGCTGACCATGCCTGTTCGTTCCGCATCCCAGACTCCGGACGACCGGGAGCCGCCTCTTCAGGCGAGGATCGTGGAGCTCCACCGCAGCGAGTGGCCACAGATTGTGGCCACTCTTGCTCGGCGCTACCGGAGCCTCGACATCGCCGAGGAGGCGGCCGGCGAGGCATTCCTGGCCGCGATCGAGCACTGGCGGGACGAGCTTCCGCCAAACCCCGGCGGGTGGCTGATGACCACAGCCACCCGCCGGGCGATCGACCGGATCCGCCGTGAGTCCAGACGTGAGGAGAAGTACGCCGCCGCGCTTGTGATCGGCAGCGGTGGGGTCGCCACCGAGGTACACGCCGGACAGTGGCGCGCCATTCGACGATGAAGGGCCGCTCAGCGACGATCGCCTGCGGCTGATCTTCACCTGCTGTCACCCCGCGCTCGCACGCGAGGCACAGGTGGCGCTGACGCTGCGCCTGGTGGCCGGTCTGACCGTCGAGGAGATCGCCCGGGGCCTGCTGAAGACCGAGGCAGCGGTTGGGCAACGGATCACGCGCGCCAAGGCCAAGATCGCGTCTGCCCACATCCCCTACCGGGTCCCAGCCGAGGACGAGCTGCCCGAGCGGTTGGACACTGTGCTGTCGGTGGTGTACCTCGTGTTCAACGAGGGCTACCTGCCCGGAGGCGACCAGCCACTGCGACCCGAACTGAGCGGCGAGGCAATCCGCCTGACCCGTCTGCTGTGCTCGCTGCTCCCGGACGCCGAGGAGGCGACCGGCCTGCTGGCGCTGATGCTGATGACAGAAGCCAGGCGAATGAGCAGGATCAGCGCTGATGGTGAGCTCGTGCCGCTGGCCGAGCAGGACCGCGGAGCCTGGGATCGGAGAGCTGATCGGCGAGGGCCACGCCCTTGTGCGCGGGCTGATCGCCGGTGGCGTTCCGCCGGGCCGCTATCAGCTGCAGGCGGCGATCAACGCGGTGCACACCGTATGCCGGTGACATCCGCGACACCGACTGGGAGCAGCTGGGCACGCTCTATGACCAGCTTTACACGGTGAACCCATCGCCCGTGGTCGCCCTCAATCGTGCGATCGTCATCGCCGAACTTGACGGCGCCGCGGTTGCTCTGGCCGAGGTCGACCGACTCGAGCTGGCTCATTACCACGCTTGGCACGCCACGAGAGCTGATCTGTTGCGGCGTCTGGGCCGCTCGGCCGACGCGCGTCGGGCCTACGACGCCGCGATCGACCTGGCCGTCAATCCGGCAGAGGTCAGCTACCTCAAAAGACGCCGGGCGAGCCTGGCTCGCGCGTGAAGGCATCGACGATCCGCAGGAGGTCGGCAACCTCCGACAGCGGCCCGACGATGATCAGCTTGAGTCGCCGGCGATCCTCGTCGTAGATCGGCTCGAGCCGCAGGACGGTCGCGCCCTGCCCCGCCGCGGCGACCGTCGCAGCGGTCAACGTGCGCTGCAGCCGCTCAGACGCGCTGGCTGCGATCCCATCGAGCTGAACAACGCTCGAAACCTCGGCGGCCGCGCCTGAGGCGTCCGCCCGCGCCGGTTGTGCGTCCAGGGGGCCGGCCGCGCCATCCCCCGGGCCAAATCCTGCTGTGAAGGCCTCCAGATCAGCCCTGGCGATCCGGTACTGCTTTCCGATCCGTACGCCGGGCAGCCGCCCCTCGCGCACGTAGTTGCGAACGGTGCGCACCTGCAGTCCAAGGATCTGGGCTGCCTCCTCCGCGGAATAGAGCTGCTCACTCATCGATAAGCGGATGTTATGGGTACCGGCGGCAGGCCATACGGTCGTATACGGCAGTTTACAGTCGTTTGCCGTCGGTTGTGGTAGCTATAACCGCTGGTTAGAGCATCGGGTTGCCGGTTATAGCGGCAACAAGCAGCGGTTATATACCGGTGCTACTTCCGGGCCCTGGTATGTCTCAGCCTTTAGTGCCCTTATTCGTTCGGGTTATGGCAAGTAGATATGCTCGGCAGAACCATCACAGGGGTTATTGCGACTATTCGATTTGGTTATGGCGCCGCTCTAAAGCCCGCCAGCGGCCCGCGCGCAGGCGCGTGCAAGCCCGCACCGGCCGCGTCCCAACACAGCGCTAACGGCCTGCCCGCATAACTCCCGCGCTGCCCGGGTTTAAGAAGACGAAAGGAAATGGCCCTTCCCGGAGGGCCCCCAAGGGAGGTTGTGATGCGGAAATTGATTCCCGTCGCCGTTCTCGTGACGGCGCTGGTCGGCGCCCCCGCAGCGCTTGCCGCGTCGTCACCGACGGTGACGGCTGGCGCAGTCACAAGCATCGGCCAGACGTACGCCACGCTTCACGGCACCGTCAATGCCAACGGGCTGGCGACGACATATCAGTTCGAGTACGGCCCTACGAACGCGCTCGGAAGCGCGGTTCCGGCGACAGCCGGGAGCGCCGGATCGGGGACAGCGGCCGTGGCTGAGTCCAACCGAGTGGGTGGGCTATCGCCAGACACCACCTACTACTACGCGTTCGTCGCAACCAACGCCGACGGCAGCTCAACGACTCCGATCGAGTCGTTCAAGACAACCGGCAACCCGGCGCCCACTTCGACCACCGATCTGGCGACCGGCGTCGGACGTAACGGCGCGACCCTGGTTGGCACCATCGCGCCCAACAACCAGGCGACGACGTACCTCTTCGAGTACGGCCTTACGAGCTCCTACGGTTACCAGACGGCGGTCGCCTCGATTCCGGCCGGCAGCGCGCCGACGGCGGTCACGGCCGCTCTTCCGGGCCTGGCGCCGGGGACCGTGTACCACTTCCGGCTGGTCTCGAGTCACGGCCCCACCGCAACCACCTACGGGAACGACATGACGTTCGAGACGCTGCCCTGGCCACGGCGACACACAAGCCTCGTCCTCGGGTTGGGGCACCGCAGCGCCGGCCGTGGTTTCGCGAGAGTGACGGCAAGGGGCACGATCGGGCTCGCAGCGACCACGACGACACCGCTCGGGTGCAACGGGACCGTGACGGTCCGCTACTACGTCGGCCGTCGCCGGATGGCGACCAGAAAGGCGCTGGTCGGTCCGCATTGTGGCTACAGCACAAGCGCCCGAATCCGCGATCGCGCCTCGGCCCGCATCACGGTCCGGGCCAGCTTCGGCGGCAACACCTACCAGGCGCCCGTCGACCGGATCGCCCGGCTGAAGCTCCGATGAGCAACCGCCTCCGGGCTCTCAGCCGAGCCCGGAGGCGCCCACCACGTCGGCGATGATCTGCGACAGCTGACTGCCCTGCCAGGCGACCGGTGACTTGCCAGGCGCATCTGTGACGAGTCGCGCGTTCGGGAGTGCGGCGGCGTAGGCGCGGCCGAGCTCCTCGGGATGCTCGGGATCGGCCGCATCGTCCGAGGCGACCACCACGGCGGGAACGGAGATCTCGGCGAGCTGATCGAGCGATGCAAACGGTCGCGAACGTGGCAGCGCCTCGAGCGCATCGGCCAGCGCATCCAGGTGCTCGTGCTGCGTCAGCCGCTGCGCCGTGAGCACTCTGATCGTCTCGGCGAACTCCGGCGAGACCCCCTCCGGCGTGCCATATGCCTCGAGAAAGCCATCGACGCCTCCGGAGCGCAGGCCGGCGGCGAGACGGTCCCAGCGTCCCAGGCGGGGCTCCTCGAGGGCGTCGTCAGCGCTGTATGCGGGCGTGATCACGACGAGCCCCGCGACCCGCTCAGGCCGGCGCAGGGCCAAGTTCAGCAGCGTGTGAGCACCCATCGAGGCGCCAGCCAGTACCGCCCGCTCGATGCCGCGGTTGTCGAGCACCGCCAGTGCATCGTCACCGAGCTGATCGTAGGTGTAGGCCTCAGCCGACGGTGCGGGCGAAGAGCGGCCGTGCGCTCGCGCGTCGTACTTGATCACGCGGTGCCCGGAGCGCTCGAGCGCCTTCGAACCCATCACGACATAGCGTCGAGTGGCCGTGAGACCGTGCAGCAGCACCACCGGCGCGCCCTGGCCCGCCTCGTCCCCCGAGAGCGTGACGCCGTCGCTCTGAACTGTGAACTCGCCTTCCACCGCCGGGACTCTAGGATGAAAGAACTATGGACGTCACCGAGGAGACATTCGCAACCGCAGTAATCGAGCGCTCCAAGCAGGTGCCAGTGGTGGTCGACTTCTGGGCCGAGTGGTGCGGCCCGTGCCGACAGCTGGGGCCCGTACTCGAACGCGCCGTCGCCGAGCGCGCCGGCAAGGTGGAACTCGTCAAGGTCGACACCGACAGCAACCAGAATCTGGCCCAGGCCTTCAGGATCCAGGGCATACCGGCCGTCAAGGCGTTCAAGGATGGGGCCATGGTGGCCGAGTTCACCGGAGCTCAGCCGCCGCAGGAGGTTGAGCGCTTCCTCGATTCGCTGCTGCCGTCGGAGGCCGATGCGCTGGTGGCTCAGGCCGATGAGGCAGCGCTACGACGCGCGCTCGAGCTCGAGCCGGGCCGTGCCGACGCGGCAGTGCCGCTGGCCAAGCTGCTCTACGCGCGCGGTGAGGCCGATGCGGCCGCCGCGATCCTCGAGAACGTCTCGGGGAGCTTTGCCGCCGAGGGGCTGCTTGCCAGGATCGAGCTGGAGCGTTCCGGGACGCCCGATCTTCACGAGGCCTTCGACGCACTCGACACCGGTTCCACCGAGCGCGGCCTCGACCTTCTGATCGATGCGATTCCCAGCGCTGACGGCGCCAAGGACGAGATCCGAAAGGTCGTTGTGGGCGTGCTCGACGAGCTTGGAGCCGACAGCGACCTGGCGCGGGCATCGCGGCGGCGCCTCGCCACCGCGCTCTACTAGCCAGAAAGCTCAGACGGCCAGCACCAGCTGGTCGGCTTCGACCTCCTCGACGCCGAGCCCTGCCACGCGTACGCCCAGGAGCCGGACCGGGCGGGGCGGATCGAACGTGCGCAGCAGCTCGAGTGCCACACGGCCGACGTCATCGACGCCATTCACGGGCACGGACAGCGTGCGTGCCCGTGTGTGCGTGGAGAAATCATCGAGGCGCACCTTGATGCCCACCGTGCGCCCGCGACGATCCTGGCGCCCAAGCGCCGAGCAGAGCTCGTCGACGAGCCGCTCCAAGATCTCTTCGAGCTCGGCGAGCGTCGTGATATCGGTGTCGAAGGTCCGCTCCCGCGACTCGGACACGACCTTGCGCTCCTGCGTAACCTCGCCGCCGTGCTCGAAGTGCGCAAGCGCCTGCAGATGCAGGGCAGTGCGGGGACTGAAGGCTGACCCCAGGCTCTCCAGCGGGGTTGCCGCCAGCTCGGCGATGCTCTTGATCCCGAGTGACTGCAGGCGCTCGGCGGTCTTGCCGCCGATGCCCGGAATCAGCCGGCAGGGCGACGCGGCGAACCGCTCGCACGCCTGCTCACGGCTCAGCACCACGAAGCCGTGGGGCTTCTCGGCGTCGGAGGCGACCTTGGCAACGAGCTTGTTCGGTCCGATGCCGACCGATGCCGTGAGCCCCGTCTGCTCCTGGATCTCGGCGACGATGCGACGCATGCCCGCCTTCGGCGCCGGCAGTCCGGTCAGTTCCAGGTAGACCTCGTCGAGCCCCACGACCTCGACCGTCTCGACGTTGCGGCGGATGATCGTCATCACCTGCGCCGAGGCGGCGCGATAGTAGGGGAAGTCCGGCGGCAGGAACACACCGTGCGGGCACAGGCGCCGCGCTCGTGAGGCTGGTATGGCCGAGCCGACACCGAACTTGCGAGCCTCGTACGACGCGGTGGTGACGACCGCGCGCGGTCCCGAGCCCGCGACGATCACGGGCTTGCCGTGGAGCTCCGGCCTGCGCCGTAGCTCCACGGACACGTAGAAGGCGTCCATGTCCAGATGGGCGACGCAACGCTCGCTCATGTCGCACATGCAAGCGCATACAGCGGACAGAACACACGTTCGGCTACATGTTGGTGCTGGACTTGGCCAGCGGGAAGCGCGGCCCAGTCACCTGCGTGGTCCCGTGCTGGATGAGACCGACTGCGTAGGAAGCCCAGAACTGGGAGACCGGCGGGGCGCCCTCACCGCAGGCGCCGTCCGAGTTGCCTGGGTTGTTGAACCAGAGGAAGCCATCGACGTACTCGTAGCCGGTGGACCAGCTGAGCGGACCCGTACCGCGCCCGGGCGGATTGCAGAGATCCTCGTTGCCGTTGTCCTTGCGGTCCTGTGGAACCAGCGGTCCGCGACCGTTGTCGTCAGTCTGGACGATGAAGTGCTTGCCGCCGGTCAGCCTGGCGATCTCCTGCCCGTAGCTGACGTCGCTGGTGGTCCAGTCATTGTGTGTGGCGTTCACGAAGAAGCCCGTCGCCTGATCGATGTCGGCCTGTTGCAGGTACTGCGCGGTCCTCTGCGCCGAGAGCCAGCCGTCGGGCGCGCCCGCATCCATGTAGATCAGCAGATGCGGATCCTGCGACAGCTGCTTGACGGCGTAGGCCAACTCCTGCAGGCGCGTCTCGAGCGCCCCGTGACTCAGGCAGTGCGTCTCGATCAGCGAGTCCTCTTCGAGATAGAGGACGACGCGGAAGTTACCGATGCCGTGGGCGAGCTGCGTCACCCAGTTCTCGAACCGGTCCTTGATCGCCTCGGGGCTCTCGCACGCTCCGTGGACGAGCGAATAGGTGCTCAGCGCCACGGTCGTGTTCGGCTGAGCGAGCTCCGCATCGGCCAGGTACTTCTCGACAGTCGAGGCGAGTGTCCGGCTCGGTTGATTCCACATCCAGAACCGGTAGGTTCCCGAACCCGGCGTGTAGGCGATCGTGTGCAGCGCCTGCGCCCAGGCGGGATTGCTGTTCGAGTACTTGCCGAGTGCAGCGCCCGCGGGGGACTGAGCGCCGAAGACGTACCAGTTGACGAACTGCAGCGGATCGCCGTCGGTCGGGACCTGCAGGTACCCGAGCGGATTCTCCGTGTTCTTGACGCTCAGCGGATCGTTCTGAAGGAGGTCGATTGTCGCCTGGTTGGGCGTGCCCAGGTGCTGCGGGCTGGCGCCATAGATGTACGCCCGGGCGAGGCGCATCGGGCCGTTGATCCCCTGATCGTGGATCGTCACGTTGAACGTGTACGAACTCTGCCCGGGGGCGAACTGCGCCTCGGTGTTGGGGATCTTGTCGAAGTTGTTTCCGGCCCCGGAGCTCTTGTTGGTGACCCCGTAGTAGAACGTCTCCGGTTGGCTGAGGTCGCCCGTGCGATCGACGGTGATGGCGAACTGCCCGGCGTCCTCGTTGGCTTGATACACGGAGCTTGAGAGGAATACGCTCCCCGCTCCGTCAGCTGCCGGATCGTCGTGAGCGGCCCTTCCGGCGGCAAGCGCGGCCGGCGCCACCGCAAGGCAGCTCAGAAGGGCTGTGAGAGTGGTGATACTGCGGCGAAGCACGTGCACGGGCGCGATATCGGCCCCCCGGCGCGCGATGTTGAACGCATCGCCCGCGCCTCATACGTTTGTCGACAGCGCCTCGTCGACCGGGCGCTGTCAACAAACGAATGAGCCTCAGACCGAGGCGAAGACCTGACCCACGCCCCACATTCCGAGGTAGCGCGCGGTGTTCTGGTTCAGGTCGAAGGTGCGGCCGTAGACATACGGTCCGCGGTCGTCCACGGTGGCGACCACGGTGCGTCCGCCGTAGGAGAGCGTCACCTTGGTCCCGCAGGGCAATGTCTTGTTCGCGACTCCGAACGTCGCGTGGAACCCGCAGGCGGTGTTACCTGCGTCGTAGTACCACGACGCGACGGTCGGCGCGAGCGCGACGATCTGTCCGGCCGCGGCCGTGACGGAGCGGGCCCGACGGCCGCCGTCGAAGGCGACCCGGACCGAGGCCGCGCCGAGACCCCGCACGCGGTAGCGGATGCGGAAGCTGCCCGCTACGGCGGGTGCGTCCGATGGCGAGCGTGCGCCAGGCACGTCCGTTGCGCTCCAACAGCTTGACGGTCGCGCCGCGGCGGCCGGGCTCGAGCAGGCCGTGAACCACGACAGTGCTCCCCTCGGGGGCCGCGAACTGGCCGCGGCGCACCAGCAGGTGCGACCTCGCTGCGACGGGGACACGCGCAACCCTGGCGTGGGTCTTGGGCCTCTGTGCAGACTTCGAAGATCCGGACGTGGCGGCGAGGGCGCCTGCTGAGACGCTACCGAGCACAACGGCAGCCACGACCATGGTGAGTGTCAGCGCGCGAGGCCGCATGGCACACAGCGCGTGCAAAATTCGCTTGGCTCTCATGAACTGAGGGCCTCCTTTTTCAGTTCCTCGACCCAGCGCCTACGGAGTTAGCTGACGGGCTCGCGGGAGGCGCGGCACGGGTGTGCTCGCTTACTCACCGCTACGGGTGCAGCCGGCATTGGCCGGCGATCGATTCGCCCCAGCCAGACAGTGAGTAACACCGACTGGCAATTGGTTCCCCCGCTCGCCCTCGCTCCTGGCGAAGGCGATTAGGCAGGTCGATTTATGACGCCGCGCACATTCGCAGAGCGAGTTCTGACCCGTGTGTGACTCTGATCACACATAGCGTGTTAGCAAATGGTTTGTTCCTGCAAATGCCAAAACGTTTGAATGCCTGACAGAATCCGTTCGATGCCCCACGGGGACCGTCTCAGCGGGCTTGACTACTCGTTTCTGCAGCTCGAGCGGCAGGCCGCCCATATGCACGTCGGTGGCTGTGCGATCTTCGCCGGACCGGCGCCCGCTTACGACAGCCTGGTGGAAACCGTCGCGGCCCGGCTGCATCTCGTGCCGCGCTACAGGCAGCGGCTCGCATCGGTGCCGCTCGGGCAGGGACGACCGGTCTGGGTCGACGATCCGCATTTCCGGCTCCCCTTTCACCTCCGCCATACGGCGCTGCCGCGGCCAGGAGACGACGAGCAACTGCGGCGCCTGACGGGACGGATCTTCTCGCAGGCACTCGATCGCGATCGCCCGCTGTGGGAGCTGTGGCTGGTCGAGGGGCTGAGCGACGGACGCTTTGCGGTGCTCTCGAAGACCCATCACGCGCTGATCGACGGCATCTCCGGCATCGACATCGCCAGCGTCATCTTCGACACCGAGGCCGACCCTCAGCCCGTCGCTCCACCGCCCCGGCCCTGGGCGCCACGCCCGCTGCCGTCCTCGGCACAGCTGCTGGCCGACGCCCTCGTGGCACACACGACCCACCCCGCTGCGACCGTACACAGCCTCGCGGAGCTCGTGCGCGGCCCGCATGAGCTGCTGGCGCGCGCCGGCTCGGCGCTCGCCGGCCTCGGCGCACTTGCGTGGATGGGGCTCGATCCCGCGCCGCGCAGCCCCTTCAACGTGCCGATCGGGCCCCACCGGCGCTTCACCTGGGTCGATGCCCCGCTGAGCGAGTTCAGGCACGTCAAGCAGGCGCTGGGGTGCACGATCAACGACGTGATCCTGTCGGTGGTCGCCGGGACGCTCGGAAGTTACATGCGCCGGCACGACTTCGACACAGAGGGCCTGGTGCTGAAGGCGCTGGTACCCGTATCCGTCACGGATGAGGCCGACCGTGGCGTGCTCGGCAACCGAATCGCGGCGATGTGGGCGCCGCTGCCGGTGGGCATCGTCGATCCACTAGGGCGGCTTGGGGTGATCGCCGAGGCCATGGCGGGCGTCAAGCGTTCGGGCCAGGCCGTCGGCGCCCAGGCGCTCACCGAACTGGCAGGATTCGCCTCACCGACGCTGGTTGCACAGGCGGCGCGGCTGCAGGCGCGTCAGCGCTTCTTCAACCTCGTGGTGACCAACGTGCCGGGTCCGCAGGTGCCGCTCTACCTGCTCGGGCGACGAATGCTCGCCGTCTACCCGCTGGTGCCGCTGGCAGCAAACACAGCGCTCGGCATCGCGGTCCTGAGCTACTACGGCCGCCTCAACTTCGGCCTGAACGCCGACTATGACTCGCTGCCGGACCTGGAGCTGCTCGCCCGCGACCTCGAGCAGGTGATCGCCGAGACCGTTCAGGCCGCGTCGGCGAACGGATGGCCTTCGGGAAGTTCCCGGACTGCGAGCGTGACGCGCGACACGGCACAGAGTCGCCCCTGATCGTCGCTCATCTCGACCTCCCACACCCAGCTTGTGCGCCCGGAGTGCTTGCAGGTCGCGTGTGCTTCGATCGTCCCACCGGTCACGGGCCGCAGGAAGCTCGTGAGATTGGACATGCCGCTCGCCACCTTGCCCTGCTGGAGCACTACCGAGGCCGTCGAGAACGAGGTCAGGCCCTCGGCGATGGCGGCGTAGATGCCGCCATGAACGAGTCCAAAGGGCTGCTTGTGCTCCTCCCGCACCACCAGCCGGCCGCGGGCCTGCTCAGCGCCGAGCTCCAGCAGCTCCAAACCGTAGAACGCGTCGAAGCCCCGGGGTTCGGTGAACAGCTCGTTGTCGGTCATGGCGCCCCACGATAACGCCTGGTTAAGCAGCCGCCCTTCCCCGCGGGTCCCGCCCGGGCGCTCCACTACCCTCTGCACGCGATGTCCGCCCTGGAGAACCTGCCGCCCGATCAGCGCGCGGTACTGCAGCTCGTGCTGCAGCGTGGCCGCAGCTATGACGAGATCGCGCAGCTGCTCTCGATCGAACGCGCCGCGGTGCGCCAGCGCGCGCTCGACGCGTTCGACGCGCTGACACCGGCGACGGTGCTGCCCGGCCCAGAGCACGCGCTGGTGACCGATTATCTGCTCGGACAGCTCCCCGAGAGAGTCGCCGAGCAGGTGTACTCCTTCCTTCAGGCCTCCGACGCCGATCGCGCGTGGGCCGCGGCGATGGTCGAATTGCTGGGCCCGCTCGTGTCCCATTCACTGCCTGAGATCCCCGTCGGCGGATTCGATCCCGCCCGCGGCGCCGACGACCCGGCCGGTGCTGGCCTCCAGCACGACGGCTACCCGCCGACGGCCGGCGCCGAGCCGGAGCCTGAAGCGAGCTCGCAGGGTGTACAGAGCGCGCCGGCCGCCGAGGCGCTGCTGCCGCCGGTCGCAACGGGGTCCTGGCAGGAGCCCGAGTACGAATTCGGCTCCGAGGGCCGGAGCGAGGCGCGGCCGAGCTCACGCCGTGGCGGCGCGATCCTGCTGGGTGTCGTTGCCGTGCTGATTGCCGCGGCGATCGTCATCGCCGTGGCCAATTCCGGCAGCCCCGCCAAGCACTCCGCGTCCGCGACCAATCCGACCGCCGGCGGCCACACGACTTCGACGGCCACCACCAGCACGACCACGACGAACAGCACGACAGCCAGCACGACGACCCCCCAGATCCTGTCGCAGCTGAATCTGACCTCCCCCACCGGCGCCAGCTCGACGCTCGCCGTCGGGCTGGTCGTTCGGGAGCGCGGCGTCGTCGGCGTCGTGATCAAGGCCCAGGGTATACCGGCCAACACCTCGCACAACGCCTACGCGGTCTGGCTCTACAACTCGCCCACGAGCCACCAGTTCGTCGGCTTCGTCCCGACCCTCGTGACCAAGGACGGCAAGCTCACGACCGAGGGCAAGCTCCCGGCTGACGCGGCCGCATATCACCGCCTGCTGATCACGCTGGAGACGCAGTCCAAGCCGACCAGCCCCGGTGAGGTCGTGCTCTCAGGCCCATTCCGCGAGCACCCGTGACAGCGGTGCCGGGTGCCGGCTCCGTGACTCAGAAGAGCGCCGCGAGCGCGGTCAGCGCGGACTCCACCCGACGCACCGCGGGCCGGCGCTGAAGCAGCAGGCCAGCGCGGAACGAGCCGCGTAGCTGCTGGTTCTCTTCGAGCGTGACCAGGCAGCCATCCTGGCCCTCGGGAGCGAGGGTCACCGTCGTGGTCCAGGCGCTCAGCAGGCGCTCGAACGGCGTCCCGGCCAGTTCCTGCGTCCAGGCCTGCCGCCGGGGCGGGTCGGACTCCATGACCAGGAAGTCCAGGCGCACGGGCTTACCCCGCCGCGTCGGGATCACCTCCGTGAAGCGCTCGCCCCGGACGTCCTCCACACGCAGCACTCCAGGCCACCAGCGGGGTAGGTGGTGAGGGTCGGAGACGACCTCCCAGACGCCCTCAGGGGTGGCTGCGATGCGACGGCTGCGGGTGGTTCTTGCCATCTCGCACGCTGAGTGCCCCTAGTCGTACTGGATCAGTGAGTAGACCTGGTAGCCCTCGAGCTGCTTGCGCCCCTCGAAGGACTCGAGCTCGACCAGGAAGACGCACGCCACGACCTCGCCGCCAAGGTGCCCCACGAGCTCGGCCAGAGCGTGCGCCGTGCCTCCGGTGGCCAGCAGGTCGTCGTGAATCAACACCCTGGCGCCGCCGGCGAACGCGTCGGCGTGCATTTCGAGCGCGTCAACTCCGTATTCGAGCGTGTATTCGGCACTGACGGTGTCGTGCGGCAGCTTTCCGCGCTTGCGCGCGGGAACGAACCCGGCGTGCAGGCTGCGCGCGAGCGCGCCCCCGAGAATGAAACCCCGCGCCTCGGCGGCGACCACGATGTCGATGTCGAGGTCGCGTGCGTACTTGGTCAGGCGCGTGACCGCGGCGTCGAGCGCCCGCGGGTCAAGCAGCAGCGGCGTGATGTCGCGAAACAGGATTCCCGGCGCCGGGAAGTCCGGTATGTCGCGAACGTAGCTGCGAAGGTTGACGCCGTCCTCAGACCGGCTGGCGGGCATGGTGCTCGCTCCCTACGTAGCGATTTTCCGCAGATCGCGAATGAGCAGCAGATGCTTGAGGTGGGTGGTCACCGAGGCCAGGTTCTCCAGTGCCTCGACGGCCTCCTTGCGACGCTCGGGGTTACGCGAGCGCAGCGCCGGAGCGAGGATGCTCTGCAACAGCTGGGCCTCACGATCGGCCGAGGTGCGGAACACGCGCAGGTTGCGACCGCCGACGCCGTAGCGCGCGAGCTCGGAGACGGCACGCACGATCTCCCGCTCGGTGTCGTCGAAGTAGCGTGTGCCAGCGCGGATCTCGCCCTTGATCACTCCGAACTCCACGAGCTCGCCCACCAGCTTCGGGTCGGCACCGGTCTCGTCGACGACGTCCTCAAGCGAATACAGGGCGCCGGGGTCGCGGCTGACCGAGGTACGCCGGAGCGAGCGCGTGTCGGCCGCGGGGCTCACCTCACGCTCGCTGCGGCCGCCTGCCAGTTCCTGCCGGATGACTCTTAGCGGCAGGAACTCGTCCCGTTGGAGGCGCAGGATCGTGCGCAGCCGGTGCACGTCCTCGGGCGTGTAGAGCCTGTAGCCGCCCTGCGTGCGGCGTGGTGTGAGCAGCTTCTGGTCCTCCAGATAGCGGATCTTGGAGATCGAGATGTCCGGAAACTCGAGCTCGAGCGCCTTGCAAACGGCGCCGATCGTGACCGCCTTCTGGCGCGGGCGGCCATTATCCCCCAGTCCCGCGTCGGGAAGCTCAACAGGAAGTTCGTTGCGTTCGCCAGTCGCCATCAGTGCCCCAGGAAAGCCAGTTTGTATTTGCCGATCTGCAGCTCGTCGCCGTCGTTGAGCAACTGTGAGTCGATCCGTCGCCGGTTCACATACGTGCCGTTGAGCGAACCACAATCGTCGAGGTAGAAGTGCTCGCCCCGTTTGACCACGACGGCGTGGTCCCGGGACACGGTCACATCGTCGAGAAATACGTCGCTGTCGGGCCGGCGACCGACGGTCAGGCGCGCGCGGTCGAGTGGGAATGCCTCACCGGCGCGGCCACCGCCCGCGCGGATGACGAGCATCGCTCCGCGTGCGGTGATCGACTCGTACGGGACCTCCTCGAACTCTCCGGTCTCACTGATCCGGTAGGTGGCCGTCGAATCGCCGACCGGGTTCTCGCCGCCGCCGATAAACGCGCCGCAGCGCTGGCAGTAGTTCGCTCCGTCAGCGTTGGCGAAGCCGCACTCTGGACAGTGCTGCGCCACGGTCGCCCTAGTCGGCGTTTGTAGCCTGGTCGCCCGAGAGGTCAGCAGGGAGCTCATCGGGCCCCGAGAACTTCCCGGTGAGGATGTCGGTGAGCGTCTGCACGTCGGCGCCGCTGATCAGCAGCTCACCGCTCTCATCCTTGCGGCGCAGGCGGCTCACCAATTCCGCGCGCAGGATGTCGATCTTGCCGTGGAGAATGCGTCGCCGGTAGGAGACCTCAATCTCCTCGTCCGTCATCTCCTTGATGAGATCCTTCAGCTCTTGATCGGTCAGTGAGCCAAGGTCTGGGAAAGTGTCCATTGCGACTAAGTCCTCCGTGAGGCTGCAGCGGCGAGGGTGGGATCCGGGACGCTGAGTATAACCTCGCGGACGGCCAGAGGGTCAATCTGAGCTTGAGGGTCGATAGCAGCGGGCCTTCAGGCTTGGCGGAGCTCCTGCAGATCTCGCCGGATGTAGAGGAAGGTGGCGATCAGGGCGAGCGCGAGCCCGACGTAGAGCAGGATCAACGCCAGCCAGTGCACCCCGGCCATGGCAAAGAATGGCGCGCCCATCGTCGGCGCCACGGCCAGGCGGCCCGCCCAGTTGATCTTGATCTCGACCCCGTGGCGCAGGCTGTAACGGCTCAGTGCGAGCATCAACAGCTCCCGCGCGATCACCAGCGCCAGCGCCCAGCGCGGCAGCAGCTCGAACTTCCAGGCCACGACCATTCCCGAGATCACCAGCAGGCGATCGACGATCGGATCGAGCAGCGCGCCGAGGCGGCTGTACTGACCGGTGAGCCTGGCGGTGAAACCATCGAGATAGTCGGCCCAGCCGATCAACGCAAACAGCGCCGCGGCCGGCGCGCTCTGTCCATCGGTGCTCGACAGCGCCACGATCAGGAACACCGGGATCAGCGCGAGGCGGATGAGGCCAATCGCGTTGGGGATCGTAAGCGGATGCAGGGGCTGGTCGGGGCGCGTCGCATCCGGGTTGGGGCCGGACCGGTCGACGCCGAACAGGCGTCGTTTGCTTAGTCGAGGTCGCGCCACAGGTCAGCGATCGCCGATGCAGCGCCCTCCAGCGGGAGGGCGCGGGAATCCTGGCCCCGGCGCACCTGCACCTCGATCTCGCCGTTCTGCAGGGTCCGGCGGCCGATCGTCACGCGCAGCGGGCACCCGAGCAGCTCGGCGTCCGCGAACTTCTCACCTGGGCCGGCGTCACGCTCGTCGTAGAGGGTGTCCAGGCCTGCTGCTTCGAGTTCCTCGTAGAGGCTGTCGGAGACGCCGCGCTCCTCGCTGTCCTGCTTGCCGAGCGTGACCAGATGAATGTCGAACGGCGCGATCGTGCGCGGCCAGGAGATCCCGCGATCGTCGGCGAACTGCTCGATCGCGGCCGCGGCGATACGCGCGGGGCCGATTCCGTAACAGCCCATCCAGAGCGGCTGGCTCGCGCCGTTCTGATCGAGGTAGTGCGCGCCGAGCGTCACGCTGTAGCGGGTACCGAGCTTGAAGATGTTGCCAACCTCTATGGCGGGCTCGATCCGCACCGGGTTACCTCCCACGGTGTCCCCGGCCACCACGTTGCGGACGATCGCCACGCTCGAAGTTGAAGTCCCGGCCTGGCACAACGCCGCGCAGATGCATGTCAGGCCGGTTGGCGCCGACCACGTAGCCCCCGGCCTCGGCGACCACCGCGTCGTCGAGCAGGATCCGCGCCTGCACGCCGACAGGCCCGATCGAACCCGGAGGGCCAAGCCGTGCCTCGATCTCCTCAGCGTTGGCCTGACGGAACGGCGAATTCAGCGCGAGCACAAGCTTGATGTCGTTGACCTTGTGGTCGCCACGAAGCATCACCAGCACGAACGACCCATCCTCGAGCACGACCGGGTACGCCTTCAGCAGCGCCCCCTCTGGCAGCCCGAGCGCCGCGGCCACCTCGGCGATCGTGGTCATCCCCGGTGTCAGCACCTCCTCGGGCCCGTCGGACGCCTGGGGTAGCGGCACCGTCTGTGCCTGCGCCGAGGCGACCTCTAGATTGGCGGCGTAGCCCGGAGCGAGCACGACATCGTTCTCGCCTGCCGGGCACGGCGCCATGTACTCGTGAGCGCCGAAACCACCCATCGCGCCCACGTCGGCCTCAACGCGGTACCACTCGAGTCCGACGCGGTCGAAGATCCGGTCGTAGGCGCGCGCGTGCTTCTCGTAGGAGAGGTCCAAGCCTTCGCGATCACGGTCGAAGCTGTAGGAGTCCTTCATCACGAACTCGCGGGAACGCAGCACCGCCGCGCGCGGTCGCGGCTCGTCGCGCTCCTTGGTCTGAAAGTGGTAGAGGATCTTCGGAAGGTCGCGGTAGGAGCGGATCATCGTGGAGGCATGGGTGGTCACGACCTCCTCGCTCGTCGGCCCGAGCACCAGGTCGGCGTGCTTGCGGTCCTTGAGCTTGAACAGCTCCTCACCGAAGACCTCATAACGGCCGCTGCGCCTCCAGAGCTCCGCCGGCTGCATGATCGGCATCAGCAGCTCCATGCCGCCGATCGCGTTCATCTCCTCGCGGACGATCTGCACGATCCGCTGATGCGCACGCCAGCCCGCCGGCAACCACGTCCAGAGGCCCGACCCGACCTGGCGAATCAGGCCTGCGCGCACAAGCAACTTGTGGCTGATCGCCTCGGCATCGGCCGGCGGCTCACGCTCGGTCGGCAGCAGGTACTCGGAAAGGCGGGGCATCGTGAGCAAGCGTACCCGCGGCGCGTGCCCGACGCCGCTGCGGCCGCCGGGCGTGGCCAGGTCGGATGCTGAGGCGCTCTGATAGAACGGGACTACAGCAAGAATTCCCTAAACAAGCGACCGTTCAGCTCTCTGGAGCGAACACGAAGACAGGAGTGAGCATGGCCTTTTCAGTACCGGACCTCCCCTACGCCTTCGACGCGCTCGAGCCCACTATCGACGCGCAGACGATGGAAATCCATCACGACAAGCACCACGGCGCATATGTGGCCAATGGCAACAAGGCGATCGACGGGACCGAGTGGGCTGACAAGACAGCCGAGGAGATCCTTACGTCGCCGGCTGCGCTGGAGGTACCCGCGATCAGAAACAACATCGGCGGGCACTACAACCACTCGCTCTTCTGGGTGTCGCTCAGCCCCAACGGTGGCGGTGAGCCGAGTGGTGCGCTCGCCGACGCGATCAACTCCACCTTCGGTTCCTTCTCGGAGTTCCAGGAGAAGGCGAACGCCGCCGGCGCCGGGCGCTTCGGCTCCGGCTGGTGGTGGCTCGTGACCAGCGGCGCCGGGCTAGAGGTCATTTCCACACCGAACCAGGACACGCCCCTCATCGACAAGAAGACGCCGCTGCTCGGCGTCGACGTGTGGGAGCACGCCTACTACCTGAAGTACCAGAATCGCCGCCCCGAATACCTCAGCGCGATCTGGAACGTGATCAACTGGGACACCGTCGCTGAGAGGTTCTCAGCCACCTCGTAGTTCTGTTGGTTTGCACCCCTCTGGGGCACTTTCCTCCCCCGCCTGCAACGATGCGGCGGATCGGGAAGTGCCCGGGAGGCGGTCGCGACGACGTCGGCTGACCCGATCGGCGAGGCTTGACAGGCTTATCATGCTCGGGGTGTGGGCGTCGAGGTCATCCACAACCCGCAACTGAGCCGTTACGAAGCCTGGGTGGACGGCGAGCTCGTCGGCTTCGCCGAGTATCACCTGAACGGCTCGCGGCTCACGCTCACCCACACCGAGGTTGACCCCGAGCACGAGCGCCGAGGGATCGGCAGCCAGCTGGCAAAGGATGCACTTACCGACGTCGGCGCGCGCGGCCTGGAGCTGATCCCGCGCTGCCCCTTCATCGCTGCGTATGTCCGCCAGCACCCTGATCTCTATCTCGGCCTGGTCCCGGAACCCCTGCGTGAAAAGGTGGTGGCGGGGTAATTCCGTAATCTTCATTAACTTGGTTGCCTTTGTGTAGTATCTCGTGGCGTGATCGAACTGATCAACGCCGAGCGCTGCACCAACTGCAACCTCTGCATCCGGGTATGCCCCACGGACGTCTTTGACCGGACGCTTGATGGACCGCCGCGGATCGCGCGTCAGGACGTGTGCCAGACGTGCTTCATGTGCGAGGCGCATTGCCCGGAGGACGCGATGTACGTCGCGCCGATGCGCCATCCGGCGCAGCCGGGTTCGCCGCACCTCGACGAAGCCGCGCTGCTGCGCGAGGGCTACTTCGGCAGCTATCGCGCGCGTCTGGGCTGGGGCGCCGAGAGCAGGCCGCCACGCACCGGCGATGAACTCCTCGAGTTGTCGCTGATCGGACCGCGGCTACTGGATTCTCCAGCCGCACCGACCGGGTCCCCCACCACCCAGGAGGAAGCCGCATGACGCGACCAGGCCCTGAAACCCTGGAGCTTGATACGGACGTGCTCGTGATCGGCGGCGGCCCGGCTGCGGTCTGGGCGGCCCTCTCAGCCCGTGCCGAGGGCGCGCGTGTGCTGCTCGTCGACAAGGGCTTCTGCGGATCGAGCGGTGTCGCGGCAGCTGCCACTGCCGGCCATTGGTGGGTGCCTCCGCACAAGCGCGACGAGGCAATCTCCGAGCGCGACGCGACCGGCGGAAATCTCAGCGAGCGCTCCTGGATGGAGCGGGTGCTCGAGGAAACCTGGAGGCGCTGGCCCGAGGTCGGTGGCACCCATGGCTACCCCGGAGGCGCATTCCTCGGAATTCGCAGTCCCGCGCGTGAGGGCGCGATGCTCCTCCAGGGACCGGTCTACCTGCGCGAGATGCGGCGGCGCGTCGCCCACAGCGGCGTGCGGATCCTCGATCACTCCCCCGCACTCGAGCTGCTCGTCGACGCGGACGGCGCCGTGCGCGGGGCAGCTGGCGTCCAGCGGCAAAAGGACCGTCCGTGGCGGGCAGCGGCTGGAGCGGTGATCCTCGCCACCGGCGGCTGCTGCTGGCGCAGCGGCGCACTCGGTTCGAACGTGGATACCGGCGACGGTTATCTGATGGCGGCTGAGGTCGGCGCATCGCTCTCCGGCATGGAGTTCTCGAACTACTACGGGATCGTGCCGGTCGGCGGCTCGATGGACAAGAACGGCTTCTACGGTGCAGCGACCTTCACGGATGCCGACGGCAACGTACTCGCCTCGGGCTTTACCACCACAGCAGGCGTCGGCGGGGCGCGTACGTGGCTGCTCGAGGCGGCGCTCCACGGTCCCGTGTATGCGATCTTCGACCTGGCTCCGCCTGAGGCGCGGCCGAACATGCGTGCCCAGATGCCGAACTTCTTCATGGCCTTTGATCGTCACGGGATCGACCCGTTCACTGAGGCCTTCGAGATCGAGTACATCCTCGAGGGCACCACCCGCGGGACCGGCGGCCTGCGAGTTGTGGACGACACCTGCTGGACCGGAATCGAGGGCCTGTGGGCCGCTGGCGATGCCGTCTCGCGTGAGGCCATCGTCGGTGCCTCGAGCGGCGCCGGAGCGCCGAACGCCGCCTTCACAATCGGCTCCGGAACCTGGTCCGGTCGTGCGGCCGCTGCACACGCGCGCAGCGCGCACAGCGAGCTGGGTCCCACACGCTCGCTTCCAGCCGGCCGCGTGGGCCTACGGCCCACCGGTAGCAGCTTGCCCGACGGGGCCTGGCGCGAGTTCTCGAAAGCGACGCAGGATGAGATCCTGCCGCCGGCCAAGAACGGGTTTCGCAGCGACGGGCAACTCTCGCGGTCACTCAGCAGCCTCGACGACCTCTGGGCGGTTGCCGCCGACGGGCTGCGTGGCAGCATCGGACGCGAGCAGGTCTGGGCACGGGAGACGGCCTCCATGATCGCGAGCGCCCGGTGGGCCTACGCTGCCGCGTCACGCCGTACGGAGAGCCGCGGCATGCATCGGCGCCGGGACTTCCCCGAGCCCGACCCCGGGCTGCGCCAGCGCCTGGTGGTGAGCGGTACCGACCGGATCGCGGTCGACATCGTTCCGATCGCCGATCCCGTCACCCCCTACGAAGACGAACTGATCGCCGCGGCAGCCTGAGGGCCGGCGCTTGACACCTCTTTCCGTCCCACTACGCTATTAATCTCGACTAATTCACTTGACAAGGTGGAGAATGATCATGACCGCAACGTCAGTCGGTAACGGTCCGAAGCGACCGCAACTCGGACAGGATGAAGACGGCGTCAGCGCAACCGCGGACGTGCTCGTGATCGGCGGCGGACCGGCCGGTTGCTGGGCAGCGATCTCAGCGGCTGAGGCCGGCGCCTCGGTCGTGCTGGTCGACAAGGGCTATTGCGGGACCACCGGCGCCACCGCCTCCGCCGGCGTGGGCGTCTGGTACATCGAGCCCGACGAGGAGGCGCGGGAGCAGGCGATCCGCAGCCGCGAGGAGCTCGGTGGCTGGCTGGTCGACCGCCACTGGATGCACCGCGTCCTCGACAAGACCTACGAGCGCGTGGGCCGGCTCGCCGACTGGGGCTACCCCTTCCCCACAGGCGAGGACGGCGATCAGGTGCGCCGCTCACTGGATGGCCCCGAGTACATGCGGCGCATGCGCAAACAGGTCGTGCGCTCGCGTGTCCGGATTCTCGATCACAGTCCCGCGATCGAGTTGCTGCGAGAGGCCGACGGACCGGTCTGCGGAGCTCGAGGGATCCGCCGCCAGCAGGGCGATGCCTGGACCATCCGTGCCGGCGCCGTCGTGATCGCCACCGGTGGTTGCGCCTTCCTGAGCGGCGGGCTGGGCTGCAACGTGCTCACCGGCGACGGCCACCTGATGGCTGCCGAGCTGGGCGCCGAGTTCTCCGGAATGGAGTTCTCAAATGCCTACGCGATCTCCCCCGCGTTCAGCTCCGTCACGAAGACTGCCTTCTACCGGTACGCCACCTTCTACACCGATGACGGCGTGCTCGAGGGCGCTGGTGCCCAGCGCGGCCGCTCGATCATTGCGCGAGAACTGCTCAGCCGGCCTGTTTACGCCCGCCTCGACCGCGCGCCGGATGACATCCATAGTGATCTGCGCAGCGCGCAGCCGAACTTCTTCCTGCCGTTCGACCGTGCGGGCATCGACCCGTTCACACAGAAGTTCCCGGTGAAGATGAGGCTCGAAGGCACGGTTCGTGGAACCGGCGGCCTGAGAGTGCTCGATGACGCTTGCGCAACCACCGTCGCAGGGCTCTACGCGGCCGGAGATGCGGCCACGCGTGAGCTCATCTGCGGTGGCTTCACCGGCGGCGGCAGTCACAACGCCGCCTGGGCGATCTCCTCGGGTTCGTGGGCCGGACACGGTGCCGCTCAATTCGCCACTTCCAAGCGGCTCGCAGACCCCGGACTTCGCCGCGCCGACCCGGGCCGCCCCGCCGGCGGCGCGGGCATCCGCGCATGCGGACCGGTCGATCGCTCGCTGACGGCCGAGGCAGTTGCACGCGCGGTACAGGAGGAGGTCATCCCGTGCGATCGCAACCTGTTCCGTACCGAGCGGGGGCTGTCCGACTCACTCTCGCGCTTGGACGACCTCTGGAAGCAGACGCGATCGGGTCTGCAGCCGGAACGCGAGCAGCGCCCCACGGTAGCCACGCTGCGCGCTCGCGAATCCGCGGCGATGCTGGCCCATGCCCGCTGGATGTATTCAGTCGGACGGCTGCGCACCGAGACGCGGGGAATGCACAAGCGCGTCGACCACCCGAACCTCGACCCCGCACAGCAGCAGCGCCAGCTCGTGGGCGGCCTCGACCGCGTCTGGACGGCGACCGATCCAAAGCGTCCATACAGCGCACTGGAGCTGGCGGCATGATCGAGCTTGTCTCCGAGCAGCGCTGCATCAAGTGCGATGTCTGCATCCGCGTCTGCCCCACCAACGTGTTCGAGCGTGGCGCCGATCGCCTGCCGGTGATCAAGCGGCAGGCCGACTGCCAGACCTGCTTCATGTGCGAGGCGTGGTGCCCGACTGATGCTCTGTTCGTTGCTCCGGAAACCGAGCCGGTGGCCCGGACTCCCCCTACCGGGATGAGCCCTGGCTGATCGAACAGGGCCTGCTCGGCAGCTACCGCCGCGAGCTGGGATGGAGCGAGCGCCTACCGCTTGCGGGACCTCGGCGCAGCACCCAACACCTGATGTCAAGAGAGCTCCTGCCGATCGGCGGGGCAGCGCAAGGAGGTTCACAGTGACAGCCGTCTCAAGCGGCTTCGAGACCGTCGTTGGGCTCCCCGGCTCCCCGGCCGCATATGAGTACGGAGCGGACGCCCTGACCGCGGCTCGCCCGAGGCCGAACCGGTTTGCCCCCGCGAAGCTCAAACGCCGGGTCCTGCGCTCTCGCTGGGCCTATTTCGCCGGCCCGTTGCTGTTGCTCGTCTTCTGGCAGTTCGCGGTGAGCGTGCTCCACGTTCCCGCAAACCAGGTGCCGTCGCCGGCGAACGTCGCCAAGGCACTGCGTGAGCTGATCAGCAACGGCGAGCTGGGCGCGGCGCTTGTCGTATCGGTCAGGCGCGTCGTGCTCGGATTGCTCTTGGGCGTGGTCGCCGGCTCGGTGCTGGCGATGCTTTCCGGCCTGACGGAGCTCGGTGAGCGACTGATCGACTCGGTCATGCACATGTTCAGGACGATGCCGGTGCTGGCCCTGCTTCCGCTGTTCATCGTGTGGTTCGGGATCGGCGAGGAGGCGAAGGTCATGGTGATCGCCTGGGCGGTCACCTTCCCGATCTATATCAACCTCTACGCCGGGATCAAGTCCGTCGATCCGAAGCTGATCGAGGCCGGCGAGGTGCTTGGGCTGAACCGCCTCGGCCTGATCCGCCAGGTGATCCTCCCGAGCGCGCTGCCGCAATTCCTGACCGGGTTGCGCATCGCGATGGGTGTGTCGTGGCTCGTGCTCGTGGCGGCGGAAGAGATCAACGCGACATCCGGCCTCGGTTACCTGATCACGACGGCGCAGAGCCTGATGCAGACCGACGTGATCTTTGCGGTCCTGATCGTCTTCTCACTGCTGGGCGTTCTCAGCGATTTGATCGTTCGACTCATTGAAAGGTGGGCCCTCGCATGGCGTTCCAGCTACGTGAACCGCTAGAGGAGCCGACACTCAGCGTCGTCCCGACGGCAGACCGGGGCGAGGTGGTCGTCCGTATCCGCGGCTACGGACGCAGCTTCCACGGGCGCACGGTACTCGCGGGGATCGACCTGGAACTCCACGAGGGAGAGCTCACGGCGCTCCTGGGAGCCAGCGGCTCGGGCAAGAGCACGATGCTGCGCGCCCTTGCCGGGCAGGATCCGTGGGCCACAGGCTTCGTCAGCGTCCCGCGCGAGCGAGCCGTCGCATTCCAGGACCACCGCCTACTTCCCTGGAAGCGTGTCTGGCAGAACGTCCTGATCGGGACGCCACGCCGCTACGGAAAGCGGGAGGCGATAGCCGCCCTGGAAGAGGTCGGCATCGCGGCCAGAGCGGATGCATGGCCGGGCACTCTCTCTGGCGGCGAGTCGCAGCGTGTGGCACTCGCGCGCGCACTCATCCGCGAGCCGCGCCTGCTGCTGCTGGACGAGCCATTTGGCGCGCTGGATGCGCTCACGCGCCTGAAGATGCACGGGCTGCTGCGGCAGCTCTGCGAGCGTCACCAGCCGGCAACCCTGCTGGTGACGCATGACGTTGATGAGGCGATCTCCCTGGCCGACCGGATTCTGGTCGTCAAGGACAGCCACATCTCGCTGGACCACCGCGTTCCTCCGGACGAGCGCAACGGACCCGAGGCGTTGACGCTGCGCGCCCGCCTCCTCGAGGAACTCGGCGTGTACGCGCCAGACATACCGAACAACCCCTAGGAGAAGAACATATGAAACTGTCGTTTTCAACCCGCGCCGTGCGCGGGGCGGCTGTCGCTGTGCCAATCGCCGCGGCCTCACTCGTTATCGCCCTGAGCCCGGCTGCGGGCATCGCCAAGACGAGCAAGAAATCGTCGGCGAAGAACAAGCCGATCAGCATCACCCTCGGCTACATCGGCGGCGCCCAGTCCTCGCAGAGCCAGCTGACCGGGCCCGAGGGGTTCGCATATTCCAAGGGACTGCTGCAGAAGTGGCTCAAACCGAGCAAGGTCACGATCAAGAGCACCGCGGTGTTCGCGAACGGGCCGCTGCTCACGGCGGCGCTCGTCGGCGGGAGCCTGCAACTCGGCGAACTGGGTGACACACCGGCCATCGTTGGCGAGTCCCCCCTCAGCGGCTCCAGTGACAACACGCGGATCATCAACCAGGAGCAGGTCGGCCTGCAGGCGGTACTGATCACTCAGAAGAACGTCACCTCGCTCTCGCAGCTCGCCAACCAGAACCTCTACCGCCAGCCCCAGTCCTACATGGATCGCTGGGTCCAGGCCTACCTCAAGTCCAAAGGGTTGCTGAGCCAGGTCAAGCTGGCACCGGGCCTGCTCGCGCAGTTCATCCCGGAGTTCAACAGCGGCCAGATCCCCGACCTCGTCCTGCCGCCGGCCGACCTGACGGAGATCACCGCCAAGTACAACACGCTGGCCACCAGTGAGACGACGCCCGCCTGGACCGGCACTGGTGTCACCGAGGTCACCGCGGCGGCGCTGAAGCAGGATCCCGGCCTTCCGGCCGCCTGGAACTACGCGCGCGCCGAGGCGATCGAGTACGCCAACGCCCATCAGACCGCGTATTACGTCTTCGAGGCCAAGCAGGAGCAGACGACTCCGGCGCTGGCCAAGAAGTACTACCCGCTGTCCGGCAACCCCCCGGAGGACTTCACCCCGACGGGCATCGCTCACCTGCGCGGCACGCTTGCGTTCCTCGTTGGCCAGAACGAAGTCAAGAACTTCTCGATCGCCAGCTGGCAGACGCCGGTCGGCGGCTGAGCAGGGACGCGGCCCCGCACGCAAGGATGCGTGCGGGGCCGCGCTCGTCAGCCAGGGGGATTACGGTTCTCAGACAAGCATCGGGCCGAGCCGGCCAGTCCCGCCCTCAGCCCCTGCACGTCAGCCCATGGGGTCCGGTCTACGAGTCGCTCGAGCAGGCGCATGCCCGCACCAGCCGCAATCCTGACGAGCTCTCCAGCGAGGCCGGGCGCCGGCGGGTTGAGGCCATCTTCGGCCAGTGCGACGGCGGCTGGGTGAACATGCGCCGCGACCCCGCCTTCCAGAACGACCGTCCCAGCGACCGCCCCGAGTGGAGCTCGGCGTTGCTGCCGCTCGATCTCTGGGACGCACTCGCCGGGCTGGTCGGACGCAGGCAGCCGGCACTCGTCATCCGGGCGACCAGATCGTCCGCCTACGACGAAGCCGCGCTCCTGCGTCTGCATACCGATTTCGCGGCTGTGAACGTGGTCGAGCTCGACTCCGGCCACGACGTTCCCAGCAGCGCACCTGCCGAGTTGGTCGGCGCGGTGCGCGACTTCTTGGGCTCGCGCGTCCGCTGAAGACGTGCGGGCAGGGCCGCTGGCTAGCGGGCCAGCGGTCCTCCACGACGCCGCTGACAGCCGGGCCAGCGGCGCAGTGGAGCGATCAGTCTTCGAGGAACAGTTCGAGGGCAGCCTCGACGGTCACGTCCCAGCCGAGATTGGTGACACCCTCGGCCACCTCGTTGTTGAAGTTGATGCCCCAGTTGCGACGATCGATCGTCGTCACCAGGTCGATGCCGAGCCGCTCGGAGACATGCCCGTCGCCGTGCCTGGTCGTCTGCGGGCCGCGCACCGACGCAATCGCGGTGATCGGGCGCGTCACGCCCCGCAGGGTCAACTCCCCGCTGACCAGCAGCTCACCGCCGCTCTCGCTGATGTCGTTCGAGCGGAAGCTGAACGTCGGGAACTCCTCCGCGTTGAAGAAATCGGGTGTGAGGATGTGGCCCTTGAGGCGGTCGAGCCCCGTCAGGGTTATGTCCGCCACCGCCACCTCCCCCGCGATGTCCCCCTGATCGGCGTCGTAGCTTCCGCTGACGTTGGTGAATCCGCTGCGGAAGGTCGCCACGGCGTGGTGCCGGACGCTGAAGTTCACAGTCGAGTGCAGGGAGTCGATCTTCCAGACCCCGGTCTCCGGAAGGCTCTCCACGGCTGCGCTGAGACTCATGAATGGCTCCTGTTGGTTGTTTACTGGTTTCCACCCCGCATTCTAAATCAAGTTAGTCGACTTACCACACTTACGATTCGCAGTGCGCGCAGCGAGCAAGCTACGGGCGTCTACCGTCAGAAATGACGGAAAACTCCCCGAGCTTCGCGGCTGAGGCGTTGTCACGTGTAGCGTTTCCGGCCATGTCGGTTCGCGTAGCTCGACTCGAGGAGCTCCCGTCCATCGAGGTGGCGGGAGTCAACTGGCGGCCGGCGCTTGACGCGCGGTGAGGAGCTTCGCTCAGCGATGGGTGCTTGTCGTTGCGGGACCCGTGTGTGTGGCTGCTCTTGCGGCGTGCGGCACGACGCAGCATCGCGCGAAGACACACCGCGAGCCCTCTTTGGCGGAGCAGTTTGAAACGGCCGGTTTCTTGGATGCCGCCGGGAACCCAGAGCCCGCTGTGTATGCGTACTCGGGCAGCGTTGGTCGGATCGATTGGTCGATGTGCGCGCCTGGCGCCAGGAGGTGCACGCCGCTCGCGGTGAACCACGGTAGTGCTGATCCTGGCCCGGAGCCGGCGGGCACGGTGTTCAAGGTCAGCTCGACGTTGGGGAGTCAGACGTATTCGATGACGCTCAGGTGGCGGGGAGCGCTCCGCGTCGCCAGGCGACCGATGCTGAGTGGCGTGACGCGGGTTGGCGCGACCGTCCGGGTCAGCGCCGCGCAGTGGGCGGGTGGCTGGGGTACCGAACATGAGGACCTCGGGATCGAGGCGTGCCGCACCGTTCGAGCGTCCGGCTGTGTGATGCTCACTGGCGCGGCGCTTGACTGCTCTGCCAGCGGCTGCGGAGAGCTGGGCGGCGTCGTCGGGGAGCCGACAGCACCAAGGGACGCCCGCATCGGGAACTGGTTCACCGGGTGGTATCTGTTCGCGCTCGACGCGCACCTCGGCAACCCGACTTCGCTCATCCTCGGGTACTCGTCGCCCGCGGCGATCAAACCCTGGCCGGCGAACGCAACCATCGCGCGCTCCCGACCATATGGGCCTATCACGGGACCCGCAGCCCCCAAAGTGACCTTCCTGTCCCCGGGATACCGGCACGGCAAGCAGGTCCTTGTCGCGACTGTCCAATGCGCCGTGGCCTGTCCAATCGGGGTGTCCGTGACCGTCAAGCACCCGATCGTGGACGAGCAGGCCAGTTGGACGGCGCATGATGTGATCAAAGGCACCAGGAAAATCGGGGTGTCGGACACCCTTCCTCTCGGCCAAGTGTCGCGAACGCTCCCGTCGGGGCGAGTGACGGTCACCGTCGAAGTCGGGAACGGCCCGTACGTCAAGGCCCGCTCAATCATCCGCCGATAGCCGGCTAGGTCACGAGAGAATCACCGCGACGGCGAGAACAACTATCAGAATGCCGAGCAGCGCCCAAGGACGCCACCACTGGCTCCACAAGTCCGCGACGAAATTGCCCAGCCGGCCGTCGGGCCCTGCAAGTCCAAAGTTCGCCCGGTTACCCCAAGAGTCGGCAGCGGGCTCGAATCCTCTGTTCTCAGGGTTACCAGTGCGATCCGGAGGAGCTGTCACTGGGCTTGGCAGCGGCGGCGCCGCCCCGGCCGGGCGGCCGAACATGTCGCGCTTGGTCTTCCTGATTCGTCCTAAAGCCACGTCCCCGAGTGTAAGGCTGCATGTCCAGGAATCCAGTACATCCCTGACCACGAGCTGTCGGCCGACTGTGGCCGTGATCTGAACGAACTCAACGCATAGCGGCCAGCTCGCCTCCAATGCTGGTACTCTAAATCGAGTACTCGATGAGAGGCGGCCCGCAAAAATCTGCTGGCACTTGCCGTGCTCATGACGCTGGTCGAGCGCGACATGCACCCGTACGAGATCGCGACGACGCTTCGGCGACAGCACAAGGACGAGAGCGTCAAGCTCAACTACGGCTCGCTGTATTCGGTCGTATGTTCGCTGGAGCGCCGCGGGCTGATCGTCGCCCGGGACACCGAACGCGAGGGCCGGCTGCCCGAGCGCACGATCTACCGACTGACCGAACCCGGCCGCGTCGAGGCGCACGACTGGCTTGCGCACATCCTTGCGGTCCCAGCCAAGGACTATCCAGCATTTGCGGCCGGCCTGTCGTTCCTGCCGGGCGTGGCGCCGGTTGAGGCGGTCTCGCTGCTCGAGGAGCGTGCCGGGCGACTCGAGGAGCTGATCGCCGGCACCCGCGCCGTGCGCCAGATGCTTGAGCAACGCGGTCTGCCGCGGGTTCTCTGGGTCGAGGCCGAGTTCGAAGACGAGCTGCGCCAGACCGAACTGAGGTTCGTGCGCCGTCTGCTCGGGGAGATCATTGCTGGGACGATCGATGGGATCGAGCTCTGGCGGGGATGGCATGACGGAGTGCCGGTATCCGAGTTCGAGTTTGCGTCAGGGGGCTCGGAGTGAGCGACGTGATCGAGGCGCACGAGCTGCGCAAGCGTTTCAAATCGCGCAACGGCACTGTCGACGCCGTGCGCGGCGTCAGCTTTGCCGTCCGCCAGGGCGAGATCTTCGGGTTCCTCGGCCCAAATGGCGCGGGCAAGACGACGACTCTGCGGATGCTGACGACGCTGTTGAGCATCGACGAGGGGCAGGCACGCGTCGCGGGTCTCGACGTCGCGCGCGAACCGGCGAAGGTCCGACAAGAAATCGGTTACGTGAGTCAGCTCGGCGGCGCCGATAACCTCGCGACCGGCCGCGAAAATCTGATGCTCCAAGGTCAGTTGTACGGCCGCGACCGCGGCGACGTAGCTGCGCGCGTGAAGGAGTTGCTCGACCTGCTTGACCTCGCGAGTTTTGCGGAGCGTCAGGTCAAAACTTACTCGGGTGGGCAGAGACGTCGGTTGGACGTGGCGCTGGGGATCGTCCACCAGCCCACAGTGCTGTTTCTGGACGAGCCCACCACCGGGCTTGACCCACAAAACCGCGCAAACCTCTGGGAGCACGTGCGCACGTTGCGCGACCGCGGGGTCACCGTCTTCGTCACGACGCACTACCTCGAGGAAGCGGACGCTCTTTGCGACCGCGTGATGATCATTGACGACGGGACGATCGTCGCCGAAGGGACCCCGCGCGAGCTCAAGCGCGACATAGTCGGTGATGCCGTGGTGCTGCGTGTCGACGACGACGCCGGCGTTCGCGCGCGCGTTGAGACGCTGCTAGCCGATGCGCCGTTCGTACGCTCGACGACCCAAGCCGAGAATGGCGAGCTGCACTGTTACGTCGACGACGGACCTGTAGCGCTGCTCGAACTGCTGCGCCTCGTCGACGCAGCCGAGATCCCGTTGCGCGCGATCAGTCTTTCTGAGCCTACGCTGGACGACGTATTCCTCGCCAAGACCGGGCGGTCATTGCGCGATTCTGAAGCCGGGGCTACCGCATGAAGTTGGTGCGTGACACCCGCCTGCTGGCCTGGCGCCGCTCGTTGCAACTGCTACGCAACCCGGTCTGGTTGTTCGTCAGCTTGACGGTGCCGTTGCTCTACCTCGCGCTGTTCACACCGTTGCTCAGACACGTGCCGGTTACCCCAGGACAAGGCGGCAGCGTGCTTGACGAGTTCCTCCCCGGCATCCTTGCGCTGCTCGCGTTTACGAGCGGCACCAGCGCAGGATTCTCGACGTTGTTCGAGCTGCAGGCCGGAGTGATCGAACGCTTCCGTGTCACGCCAGCGAGCCGGCTCGCCCTGTTGCTCGGCCCACTTGTCTCCGGCATGGTCAGCATGTTCATCTTCGACCTTCTGCTGGTCGTTGTCGGCGTCGCGTTCGGGTTCCAAGTCCACGTGCCCGGGCTGCTCGTACTCGCCGTACTGCTTGCGCTCTTCTATCTGACGCTGGCCGCATTCTCCACAGCCGTGGCGCTGCTCACCAAGGAGATCACAGGGTTCGCCGCGATCGTGAACGGCATCAACCTCCCGCTGATGCTGCTCGCCGGCGTGCTGCTACCGATCTCGCTCGGCCCTGCCTGGATGGGCGTGCTCGCCCACTTCAACCCGCTCTATTACCTCGTGACAGCGTCACGGACACTCGCACTCGACACGTTCTCTGGCGGAGCGCTGTGGCAAGCCTTCGCAGTCCTGACGCCCCTGTGTGCGGTCTCGCTCGCCTGGGCCACACACGTCTACCGGCGCGCCGTGGCCTAGCTGTCGGCGTCTCGTTGGTTAGTGTGGATGAGGATGAGGATTGCGGTCGTTGCGGATGTTCACGGGAACCTGCCGGCGCTTCGGGCCACCCTTGCCGAGATCGAGGCAGAGAGAGTTGACGCGATCGTGGTCTGTGGCGATACCGCGGCTGGTCCGCTCGTGCGCGGGTCCCTGGAGATGCTTGTCGCGCGTCCGGAGCCGGTGTACTGGGTGAGCGGTAATGGCGAGCGCGAGACGGTCGCGTGCTTCGACCAGGGCGACTCCGCGGATGTCGGAAGCGACTGGGCGCCGTGGACCGCGCGGGAGATCGACCGCGGCTGGCGTGATCGGATGGCGGCCTGGCCGATCGCGTTGGAGCTCGACGGTGTGTGCTTCTGCCATGGCAGCCCGGGAGCCGACGATGAGAGTCTCACGCGGGCAACACCGGATGAGGCGCTCGCTGCCGCGATCGGCGGCACCTCTGCGGGCCTGGTGATCGGCGGCCACACGCATCAGCAGTTCATCCGCACCCTTCCCGACGACCGGGTCGTTGCCAACGCCGGCAGCGTCGGTCTGCCGTACGAAGGACGACCCGGCGCGTTCTGGATGCTGGTGACTGACGGGAGGCCAGAACTGCGTGAGACCGCCTACGACATTTCGGCGGCAGCAGCCGAGATGCGCGCCAGTGGCTTCCCGGAGCTTGACGACGCGATCCGTGAGTCACTGCTCGCTCCAGCCGATCCGGCCTGGGTCACCGCGTTTTTCGAGCACCAGGCGGGACGGGGCGAACATCCCGGTGATCCGGCACCGTCGGGCACAGGCGACCAGTCGCCGCCTTGATGTGTCAGGGCGGGGCGCGCTCACGCGAGAAGCTCACGTAGTTGGCCGGGGCTGATGTTGGCGCCACTGCAGATGAGCGCGACGCGCTTGCTGTGGAATCCTTCGGGGGTAGAAGCGGCAAACACGCCGGCGGTCTTCTCCTCGGGAGAAAGCCGCTGGACCAGGTTGATCCCACCACGGACCTTGAAGGCACCAGTGGGCAGGAAATTCTCATGCTTGACGAACAGCTCGACGCCCGTCAGCTGGTCTAGTTGCGGGTAGCGGCGGAGCGGAGTCTCGTCGAGATAGGGAGCGAGGCGCCGCCGCGCGTCAAGCACGTCGCGGAACCGAGGAAGCGGATCAGTCACGGACGCCTATTCGATCACACCAACGCCGAAATGTGCGCACGACACCTCAGCGACTGGGTCCGCGCGACTCGGTCGCTCAGACCTCGATTGCCGTCTTCTCCGGGGCGTCGATTGCGTCGAGGAACCGCTGAACATCGCGACCGCGGCGCAGCACGACCCGTTCCCCGTTGAAAGTTGCGAGCAGCTGAAGCAGCCGCGGGCGCTGCCGACGGCGAAACAACCACACCCAGCGTAGGAAGCCGAGGTTGATCTGGTCGTAGACCCCAATGCCCGGATGCAACCCGCCGCGGTAGCAGAGCCTGCGACTCAGGATCCCGCTCAGGCACTCGCGGGTCGGAAGGTCCAGATAGATGACGGTGTCTGCGCGGGTCAAACGCTCGCTGAGCGTCCCGAGCTTCATCCCGTCGATGACCCAGTCCGTTTCGGATATCAAGCGACGATGGCACACCGTCCAGTGCTCAGGAGTCGACTCGACCCGCTCGCCGTCCACCCACCGCCAGTAATGGGAGTCAATGTGCACGACTGGGAGATCCAGACGCGCCGCGAGTTCGTTCGCAAGGGTGGTTTTGCCTGAGCCTCCACATCCGATCACCGCAACCCGCCGCATCCCGCTCACCGTAGAGAGCGCTGCGGACGCCGATCGTCCCTCGCCATGCGGCAGGTCGCGCCTGTCCCCTCGTCGCGAGTTCGAGCCTAGTGCCAGCCAGAAAGCGACGGCGACGTCAGGGCCGCTCAGCAGCCATAGCATTGGTCGGGGGTGTTGTGGGACACGGCACTGTTTGTGAGCGTGAGCGGGAAGCCAAGCGTGTAGATCCCCGCGCCTTGGAGTGTGATCCCGGGACCTCCGCTCAGGCTGTTCCCAGTGACTGTCGTGTTGACAACCGTCAGCGGCGAGGTCGGCCCACCGAACAGGAGCCCGTTGAAGATGCCGGCACCCTGGGCAAACCCGCTCTGACCGTTCGCGGTTCCCGTGTTGCCGCTGATGTGGTCGTTGGCGAGCACGAGCGGTCCGTTGTTGCTGATACCGGCGCCCTGGACCGTGGCGGCGCCCTCGGGAGCGCTTGCGCTCGAGCTGTTGTCGCTGATCGTGCTGTTCGTCATCCTCGGTGTTTCGGTGCCGCCGAAGAAGAAGCCAACCGCGCCGATTGCCGCAGCGTCACCGGTCGGCGCCACCACTGTGACTCTGTTCCGCGCAACGCGGGTGTTCGTGATCATTGCGTTTGCGTCGGCCTCAAACGCCGACGGGCCGTTTGGGCCGTTGGCGTCGGTCGAGAACACGTTCGTGGTTACCGTGTTCCCGTCGATCTGGCTGTTTGCGATCGTCAGTGGTACGTCCCCGCATGCACATAACGCGGCGTCCGCTCCCGATGCCTGCCCCAGCGGCGTGTCAACGGCAACGGCATTGTGATCGAGGGTCGAGTTGCTGATGGTGGCGTTCGAGCCGTCCGACAGGAACACCCCTCCCGCGAAGGCATTCTCCTGATCGGTCGCGTCCTTTTCCTTGGGGTAGGGGGTCGGGAACGAGTTCGCGAGGCTCGACGTGTTGTCGTCGATCGAACTGCTCTGGACGCTTAGCGACCCGCCGCCGTCAACGTAGATGCCACCACCGTCCGCGAAGCGCCCAAGTGGCGCAGTCGCCGAGACGCTGTTCCCCGTCACGCTCGAGCGTGCCAGCAACAGTGATGCGCCCGACTCGACGGCGATCCCGCCGCCGTCGGACTGGCTTCCGGCGGCGTGGTTGTCGCTGACGGTCGTACCGATCAGTGTCATTGCGCCCCAATCGTCGATCCCGGCCGCATCGCCGAACGACGCCCGGCACGGCACGTTGCCGGGGCACAGGGCCTTGACACTCGGGACAGAGGTGGGAGCGACCGCACTGTTCCCGGCGATCGCGCTGTCAACGATCGTGACCGTCGTCCCGTGGAAGGCCTCGATACCACCACCCAAAGCGGTTGCCGTCGGGTAGTCAGGTCCGCACGTCGGCACGTCCGGACCGCAACGTGGGGCCTGTGGGTCGGTGGTTGTCTCGCCGCCGGTAATCGTCAGGTTCGCGAGCGTGACCGTAGGCGCAGCGTTCGTGCTCCCAATCGTCAATACCGGCCCGCCGCCGGAGATCGTCGTCTTCCACGCCCCGGTTCCAACAAGGTTGACGCTCATGTCGATCGTCACACCGCCGGCGAACGTGCCACGCCCGATACGGATCGTGTCCCCGCTCTGAGCGACGTTCACAGCCGCTTGGATCGTCGCATAACAGCCTGGGCCACCGACGCACAGCGCATCCGCCTTTGCAGCCGATGCGCCCACTGTCGCGAATGCGAGTGCCACGACACCGACCAGTGCGGTTGCCGCCAGTCGCTTCATCGCAGCCGACCCATTGAGTTGTGTAATGGCCGTCATTGCCGAACCTCCGGTGTGCCGGCGTGCCGTGAGCGGGCGCCTGGGTTGTCGTTCCGGTAAGCGGCCGAGATGATGCACGCGGCACCTGGAAAGAAACTGGAATCCGAGCCGGATCGGTGGTTTCATCCCGCCCGTATGCGGTTTGAGGTGCTCGGACCGCTCTCGGTGTCGAACAACGGGGAAGCGGTCCCGCTCGGTGGGCGAAAGCAGCGGACGCTGCTCGCTGTCCTATTGCTTCACGCGAGCCAGCCGGTCTCACGGGCTCGGCTCGTCGACGCGCTGTGGGCCGAGCAACGTCCGGCGAGCTGGGCCGAGTCGCTGGACAGCTACCTGTACCGGTTGCGCAGACTGCTCGGCCACGATCGTCTGTCACACGAGGCGGGCGGCTACCTGTTGCACGTCGAACCAGACGAGCTCGACGCGTACGAATTCGAGCAACTCGTCACAAGCGCAACGGCGGCGACTGAGGCCGGCGACCACGACGAGGCACTCACAGACTTGACGGGCGCGCTGTCACTGTGGCGCGGCCCAGCCTGGGGCGACTTGCTGGACGACGACGCACTCCAAGCCGACGCACGACGACTTGAGGAGCTGAGGCTGAACGCGCTCGAATCGCGGTTCGAGGCGGAGCTCGCACTCGGACACGGTGCCGAGCTCGCGCCGCAGCTCGAGCGGCTGGTTGATGAGCACCGATCGCGGGAGCGCTTGGTGGCGAGCCTGATGCTCGCCCTCTATCGCGCTGGTCGCCAAACCGACGCCCTGGACGCCTTCACGGTGGCTCGTCGGCACCTGGTTGATGAGTTCGCGCTCGAGCCCGGGCGCGAGTTGCATGCGTTGCAGCGGCGGATGCTCGAACACGACCCGACACTCGGAGTTCCTCATCGGCTGGCGCCGCCGTCGGGCGCGCCACGCGCGCGATCGCTCGCGATCGCGGTACCGGCCGCGATCGCTGCGCTTGTCGTGGGCGTGCTGGTACTGAGCGGCGGGGCGGCGGGCCACCCGCGCGGCCTCGCCCCAGGAGACGGCGGGCTTGTTGCGGTGGACGCGACGTCGGGCCGGGTCGCGAGCGCGACGCCGCTGGCAGGGGACGCCGGCTCGGTAACAGCAAGCGGTCGATCAGTGTGGGTGGCGGACCCCGCGGGCGAGCTCGTCTATCAGGTCGATCCGGACTCCGCCTCGGTGGTGGACAGGATCCCGGTGGGCGCAGAGCCTGGGAGCATCGTCAGCGGCGACGGGGCGGTCTGGGTCGTAAGCACGGTCGGATCGACGGTAACGAGGATCGACCCGGACACCGACACCATGGCCCCGCCAATCGACCTGCCCGGCGCGAATCCGGGTGCGATCGCGTACGGCGCGGGTCGGCTGTGGGTCGCTGATGCGGTCGACCGCGAGCTGTTCGAGATAGATCCGGCAACCGATGCACTCGAGCGCACATCGTCACTGGACCTCCAACCGAGCGCGATAGCCACTGGGTTCGGGGCGATCTGGGTTGCCGGCTACGACAAGGCCGCGGTGGAGAAAATCGATCCCGCCTCAGGGAAGGTGATCGGGCGCGTTCATGTCGGCGACGGTCCCGTGGCGCTCGCGTTCGGGAGCGGTTCGCTGTGGGTCGCCAACAGCCTTGACTCGACCGTCTTCCGGATTCATCCAGCGAATCTCCGGGTGACGGCGAAGATTGCGGTCGGGAGCGGCCCGACCGCGCTCGCCACCGGCGACGGGTCGGTGTGGGTCGCAAATCAGTACTCCGGCACCGTCTCCCGGATCGACACGCGACACCATCTCGTGGCCGCCACCACCGCCATCTCGGGCGCTCCGACCTCGCTGACCGTCAGCGGCGGGCACGTCTGGGTCGGAGTCGCAGCGGATGGCGGCAGCCACCGAGACGGGACTCTGGTGCTTGTCACCCCGGGGCCTGTCACCTCGTCTAACCCGATGAGCCTTGCGTCCGTCGATCCTGCGTTCTACAACCAGGCCAACAATCCCCAGTTCACCGGCTTGGCGTACGACACGCTGGTCAACTTCGAACAGAGCCCCGGAAGCAACGGTCTGCGGCTCGTCCCGGACCTCGCCGTGTCGATCCCAACGCCGAGTAACGGCGGCACCACGTACACGTTCCGGATCCGTCCCGGGATCCGCTACTCAGACGGGCAGTTGCTGCGCGCCGGAGACTTCCGACGCGCGTTCGAGCGCCTGTTCCGCGTGGGGTCTCCCGGCGTCTCCCTGTTTGAGGATGTCGTCGGTTCGCGCGGATGCATACGAGCGCCGCACACTTGCAACCTCTCGCGAGGGATCGTCACCAACGACACCACGGGCGCCGTCACCTTCCACCTCAGCGCGCCCGATCCCGATTTTCTGTTGCGGCTCACGGAGTTCGCGTTCGCAGCGCCGATCCCGCCGGGCACGCCTGACCACGAAAGGGGCCGAGGCACCGTGCCCGGCACGGGGCCCTACAAGATTGCCAGTGTCAGCGACACGCAGGTCCGCTTCGTTCGGAACCCGTTCTTTCACGAGTGGTCCCACGCAGCACAGCCAGACGGCAACCCCAACTCGATCGTCTGGCGCTCAGTGCCAACCGCGCGAGCCGGCGTCACCGCAATCGAGCGGGGACGAGCCGATTGGCTGTTCGGCCAGATCCCGGCCGCCCAATACCGCCAACTGGAACTGGAAGACCCGGCCGAGCTGCACTCAAATCCAGAATTCGCCGTTGAGTTCGTGCCGCTGAACACCAACCGGGCGCCGTTCAACAATCTCAAGGTCCGGCAGGCCTTCAACTACGCGATCAACCGAGCCAGGATCGTTCAGCTCAACGGCGGGACGAGCTTCGCCTCCCCGACCTGTCAGCTGATCGCGCCAGGTCTGCCCGGTTACCGCCGCTACTGCCCGTACACAATGCACCCCCGACCCGACGGGGTCTGGAGCGCCCCGAACATGAAGCGTGCTCGGCAACTGGTCGGGCAGTCGGGAACGCGCGGCGAACGAATTGACCTGTGGGGTTCGCCCGACGGCGGCGGCTTCGTTCCCACAACCATGCCCGAGTACCTCGCGGGAGTCCTCAGCGCCCTGGGGTATCGCGTGCACCTACATCTCATCCCAACCGCCTCGCTCACCGAGGCGATGCACAGGAGCTTCCAGCTCTCCGCCGACGGCGACTGGCTGGCGGCCTACCCCTTCCCGTCCTCCTATGTACCCAGCTTTGTGAGCTGCGGCGGCGGCACGAGTAACGGCTACTTCTGCAACCCATCGCTGGACCGGGAGATGCAAGAGGCTGGATTGGCCGAACTCGACGATCCCAGCAAGGCGAGCGAACTCTGGGAATCGATCGACCGGCGGCTCACCAACCAGGCCGTCTGGGTGCCAACGGTAACTCAGCGTGACATCGAGATCACCTCGCGCCGTTTGCAGAACTATCAATACAGCCCTGTCTCGGGCTTCCTCGCCGACCAGAGCTGGCTCAGATGACAGCGGCCCAAGCAGCTGCTGGTAGGTTGGAGGTCATGTCGATCGGTGAGAAGCCGGATGTCGTGGTGCCGTCTGATCAGGAGCCGTCCTACCAGCTCGAGATTGAGGACATCACCGTCGGTGACGGAGATGAGGCCGTCTCCGGACGGGTCGTCGAGGTGCATTACGTCGGTGTCTCCTGGAAGACCGGCAAGCAGTTCGACGCGTCTTGGGACCGTGGTAGCACCTTCAAGTTTGGCCTGGGGAAGGGCCAGGTGATCGCCGGATGGGATCAGGGCGTAGCCGGAATGAGGGTCGGCGGTCGTCGGCGAATCACGATCCCGCCGATGCTTGCCTACGGCAAGCGCGGAGCTGGTCGGGCGATCGGGCCGGACGAGACCCTCGTCTTCGTCGTTGATCTGTTCAGCGTTACCTGACCAACGTCGGTCTCCGGGCTGAATGTCGCAGCGCAGACGAGATCTCAGGCGCGGGTGAAGCGGCGACCGGCGACCGGGGAGACCGATTCGTCCAGCTTGACGGGGGCCTCGGGAGCTGCGCCGTTGGCGCCGTTCTCAAGCTCCGCGGCCTCCGCCTCGAGAGCTGCCAGACGCTCCGGCGTCATCGCAGTCTCGTCCTCGTTCTCGGCGAGCCACTTCCGCGCCTCGGCTGCACTCGCCTCGTCCACGATTACGCGTTTGCCGGCGGCGTAGTACTTGTCGATCTCGATGAAGAGCTCGTCCACCAGATTCCCGGTGTCGAACTTGCGAACCATCTCGCCCTTCGCGTAGATCGCGCCCGCGTCCTTGGCGCCCGTGATGCCGAAATCTGCGTGGCGCGCCTCGCCGATGCCGTTGACGGCGCAGCCCAGGACTGAAACCACGATGGGATCCTCGTAGGCCTCGAGGCGCTTCTCGACCTCGGCCACGATCGTGTCCATGTCGAACTGGAGTCGGCCACAGGTCGGGCAGGCGATCAGCTCCGGTCCCCTGCGGCGCAGACGCAGCGCCTTGAGGATCTCCCAGGCCACCTTGACCTCCTCCTCAGCCTGGAAGGTCGAGAGCGAGATCCGGATCGTGTCGCCGATGTCGTCGGCCAGCAGTGCTCCGATACCCACAGCCGACTTCAGCGAGCCAGACCACTTGGTGCCGGCCTCGGTGATGCCCAGATGCAGCGGGTAAGGGATCCGCTCCGACAACAGCCGGTTCGAGGCGATCGTGTTGGGCACGCTGGTCGATTTCATCGAGACCTTGAAGTTGGTGTAGTCCAGGCGCTCCATCAGCTCGACGAACTCGACGGCAGCGGTCACCAGCGCTTCGACCGGATTGGAGTACTCGAGCTCGAGCAGATGCTTCGGCAACGACCCGGAGTTGACACCGATGCGCATCGGGCGGCCGAGCTCCTTCGCCTTGGCGACAACCTCGGCGACCTTGTCTGGGCCGCCGATGTTCCCGGGGTTGATGCGAATGCAGTGGGCGCCGGCGTCCAATGCCTTGAGCGCCAGAGTGTGGTTGAAGTGGATGTCAGCGATGATCGGGATCGGCGACTCACGCACAAGCGTCTTGAGCGCCTCAGCATCCTTCTCGCGCGGCACGGCGCAGCGGACGATGTCCGCGCCAGCCTCAGCCACGCGCTTGATCTGAGCGAGGGTTGCCTCGACATCGGCGGTCTCGGTCTTGGTCATGGTCTGCACCGCGACCGGGGCGCCGCCGCCGATCGGCACGTCGCCGACGTGAATCTGGTTCTTGGAGGCCATCGCCAGTCCAGTCTAGTGAGTCATGCCGGCGCTCCGACCCAGCAGACCGGCTTTCGAAGCCTCGTTCATATCGGGGAAACTTCCACACATGGAGGCGGGTGCTGAACTGATCGCGCGAGCGCGACTCATCTGCGGTGAGCAGCATGTGATCACGCACGCCACTGTGCTGTCGACTTACCGCTCCGACGGTCTCAAGCGCGATGGCCCGCTGCCGCGTGCCGCGATCCTGCCGGGCAGCGCGACCGAGTTGGCCAGCCTCGTGACGGCCTGCGCCGCCACCGGGGTTCGTTATGTGGTGCGCGGCGCGGGCACCAGCATCGACGGCGACGCGCTGCCTGTCGCTGACGGCGTGCTGGTCGTGCTCACTCGACTGCGCCGGATCCTCGAGGTCGGTAAGGACGAGTTGACGGTCGAGCCGGGCGTGCCCGTCTCCACCCTGCTCCCGCTCGGCGGCCTGTCCTGGCCATACGAGTCAGAGCCGCTGGGCACCGTCGGCGGGCACCTCGCGAGCACCCGCGGCGTCACCAACATCCTGGCGCTGGAGTTGGTGCGCCCCGACGGAGAGCTGGTGCATCTTGACCTTATGCAACCTGGTTACGACTTTTGTGGCGCCTTTGCCGGATCGCGCGGTCATGCCGGGATAGCGGCCATGATCACGCTACGAGTGGTGCACCAACGGTGAGCGAGGCCGTCGTCCCACACAGCTTCAGCGAGGCCGCCGCCGCGCTAGCGGGCGCGGCGGCCCAGGGTCGCCCCGTGCACATCGTCGGCGGCGCGACCAAGCTCGCCTGGGGTGGCAGCGCACCGCCTCACGCGCTGCAGCTGCACACGAGCCATCTGAGCCGTGTGATCGTGCACGAGGACGGCGTCACGGCGACGATCAACGCCGGGACGCCATTGGTGCGAGCCCAGGGCATGCTCGCGCGCAGCGGCATGATGCTTGCCGTCGACCCCCAGCTCGGGCTCGGCCGCAACCCGGCGGCAACCGTCGGGCGGCGCAGTCGCGACCGCCGACTCTGGCCCGTTGAGCCACCGTCACGGACCGGTAGCCGATCAGATTGTCGGGGTCACCGTGGCGCTCGCTGACGGCCAGCTGCTGCGCACCGGCCCGCGCACCGATCACGTCCAGGACGGCTTCGACGTCACGCGCCTGCTCCCCGGTTCCTTCGGGACGCTCGGCGTGATCCTCGCGGTGGACGTGCGCCTGCGGCCGCTGCCGGGGTCCACCGCGACCGCGCTGGCGACATGCTCTGACCCACGCCAGCTGCGCGAGGCCACAGAGGTGATCACCCGTGCGCATCCCGACCTGGAGGCGTTCGACCTGGCATGGCTGGCGGGTCGCGGCGGCCTTCTCGCTCAGCTTGCCGGCGAGAGCGTCGAGGCTCGCGGCCAGGCGGTGGTCGCAACTATGCGCGCCTGTGGCCTGGAGGGCGCAAGCGTGAGAACTGACGACGCGGGACTGTGGGCGCGCCAGCGCGCCGGTCAGCGCTCGGCCGAGCGGGCGCTGGTGCAGGTCAGGCACCGGCCCGATGCGCTCGACCGCATCCTGATCCTCGCCGACGAGGCCGACGCCACCGTCGTCGGCCGTGCGGCGCTGGGAGTCGCATATCTGACGCTCGGGGTCCCCGAGATCGCCCGTGTCAGGGCCGGCCTGCCGGCCGGAAGCTCGGCGGTCGCGCTCGACCTGCCGGCCACGGCACGCGGAGCGATTGACCCCTGGGACGTCACGGATGGCCCCGGACTCGAGCTGATGCGCGAGCTGAAAGGCCGATACGACCCGGCGGGCGTTTGCAACCCGGGCATATTCGTGGGCAGCATCTAAGGCATGACTTGCACCCGCTGCGGGCTCTGTCTCGAGACCTGCCCGACATACACGCTCTGGGGCGCAGAGCCCGACTCGCCACGCGGGCGCATCGTCCTGATCGAAGACGCGCTGGGCCCGGGCGGGCGAGCCACGCCGGAAATGGCCGTCCACATCGATCGCTGCCTCGGCTGCATGGCATGTATGAGCGTCTGCCCCGAGGAGGTGCCGTTTGCCGACCTGCTTGCGGCCGGACGCGCAGCAGTCGAGCGAGAGGTTGAGCGCCCGGCGCCGGAGCGCCTGCGACGCCGCGCCGCCCTGACAGCCCTGCCGCGCTCGGGCCGGATCAGCAGCGCCGCCCGTCGCGCCTCGATCCCGCATTACACACCGGCACAGGGCGCTGGCCGCGGGCGTGTGGGCCTGCTGCTCGGATGCACCCAGCGGGCCACTCACCCGGAGTTGCACCGAGCTACGCTCGCGGTGCTGTCGGCGGAGGGCTATGAGGTGATCGCACCCCGCCTGCCTGACTGCTGCGGCGCGCTCGAACTGCACAGCGGCGAGCGCACCAAGGGATTGCACCGCGCGCAGCTGACGATGGAAGCCTTTGCCGCCGTCGGCGGCGTCGACCACGTGCTCACGAGCGCGGGCACCTGTGGAGCGGCGCTGAAGGACTACGGCCGGCTGCTTGGGACGCCGGAAGCACATGCCTTCAGCGCGCTGGCGCTCGACGTCCATGAGCTGCTCGCGCGAGCGCCGCTGCGCTCGCGCCTCGGCCCGCTCGCGGTGCGGGTCGCCTACCACGACTCCTGCCAACTGCGCCACGGCCAGGGCGTCGCTCAGCCACCGCGCGAGCTGCTTCAGCGCATCCCAGGCGTTGAGCTGCTCGAGCTGCCAGTCGAGGCCGGTGCCTGCTGCGGAGCGCCCGGCATCTACAGGCTGATGCAGCCCGAGGCGGCGGCCGCGCTCGGCCGCCGCCAGGCCGAGGCGCTGCTCGAGACCGGTGCCGAGCTCGTGGTCAGCGCCGATCCGACCTGCATCGCGCAGCTCGAGCGCCACCTGCGCGAGCTGGGCAGCCCGCTGGCCGTACATCACCCGATCGAGGTGCTGGCGCGCTCGATCGAGGCGGGAAGATCTCCGCAGCTACCAGCCGCTCACTGAGCGTGGAAGCCGGAGCCGGCAAGCGACGAGATGTCGTTGCTGACGCCGATCACGAACAGGAGCGCGATCAGCGCGAAGCCGACGATCGTCGCGCGCTCCATGACCTTGTACGGGATCCTGCGGCCGCGAATCTTCTCCGCGACCGCCCAGAAGATGTGGCCACCGTCGAGCGGCAGCAACGGGACCAGGTTGATGAGCCCCAGCGATAGCGAGATCAAGGCGAGGATCTCGACTCCCGTGGTCCAGCCGGCGGCGATGTCCTGGCTCGTGATCTCGTAGGCGCCCACGATGCTGTGCAGCTGCCGGCGCTCCTTCGGCTTGAAGATCTGGGCGAGCGTGTTCGCGGTCGCCTTGGTCACGCGCCACAGACCGGCGACGCTCTGGCCGGCCGAGTAGACGACGCCGTTTGGCGCGGTCTTGTCGGCGAAGCTGATGCCGATCAGCATCTCCTTCAAGGTGGCGTTCCAGCGCGGTCGTAGCTGCACGGTCCTCAGCGCACCGTCGCGCCGCACCGCCAGCGTCACCGGCGTGGCTGCCGGGCAGTTGTCGACCTTGGCGCCACCGGCGCAGGTGTGCTTGGCGATCTGGTCATGGATCGTCTGCGCATCGCCCTTGACGCCGTCCACCGAGACGATGCGGTCACCGAGCTTCAGCACGTTTCCTGCGCGCGCTGCCACTCGTGATCGCCCCGACGGTGTTGGTGACCAGGGGCACGCCAGCCGAGTTCGTGACGTCATGGTTCTTGGTCCCGACGAAGAACGCCCATGCGAGCACGAACGCGAGAATCAGGTTCACCGCCGGGCCTGCGGCGATCACCACGATGCGCTTCCACGGCGGCTGGTTGACGTAGGCGCGCGCCTCATGCGAGGGTTCCTCGAACACCTCGTTGGGGCTCATTCCGGTGATCTTCACGTAGCCGCCGAGTGGGATCACGCCGATGCCGTACTCGGTCTCCCCGATCTTCCGCTTGACGAACATCGGCCCGAAGAAGAGCGAGAAGCGCTCGACGCGCATGCCGACGGCCTTGGCGGCCAGGAAATGGCCGCCCTCGTGGAGCAGGATCAGGAGGGCGAAACCGAGAAACGCGAGAAAGTAGGACATCCGTGCCTTTTTAGTGTGCCACCGGGCTGGTTAACGGTCGATCAAATTAACGGTGAATTGCCTCGGTTGCAACTCTACGCGCCTCGAGGTCGGCTTCCATCAGCGAGTCAAACGAGTGCACAGCCTGAGCCGGCAGCTGCTCCAAGGTTTGCTCAATCACATCAGCGATGCGTAAGAACGCGAGCTCGCCCGACAGGAAAGCGTGAACCGCGACCTCGTTGGCGGCGTTGAGTGTGCACGGCGCCGTGCCGCCGGCGATGCCCGCTTCCCGCGCCAAACGCAGGCATTTGAACGTCTCCAGGTCCGGCGACTCGAACGTGAGCGCTCCGACAGATGCGAGATCGAGCGCCGGTAACGGCACCTCGGTGCGGTTGGGATAGTGCAGCGCGTAGGCAATCGGTACGCGCATGTCCGGGTAGCCGAGGTGCGCAAGCGTTGCCCCGTCGCAGAGCTGGATCATGCTGTGCACGATCGACTGCGGATGCACGACAACGTCAATCTGCTGGTACGGCGTTCCGAACAGGTAGTGCGCCTCGATCACCTCGAGGCCCTTATTCATCAGCGTCGCCGAGTCGATTGTGATCTTGCCCCCCATCGCCCAGGTGGGGTGCGCCAGCGCCTGCTCGACGGTGACCTCGGCGAGCTCGGCTCGGGTGCTGCCACGGAAGGGGCCGCCCGAGGCGGTCAGCAGGAGCCGGTCGATCGTGCCGGCGCGCTCGCCCGCGATCAGCTGGTGTAGGGCCGAGTGCTCGGAGTCCACCGGCAGGATCTGCGCTGCGGTTGCCTCTGCCAGCTGGTTGACGAGCTCGCCGCCGACGACCAGCGACTCCTTGTTGGCGAGAGCGAGATCGATGCCCTCCCCGAGCGTGGCGACCGTTGCCAGCAACCCGGCTGATCCGACGATCGCGTTCAGCACCAGATCGCAGCCGGAGTCGGCCACGAGCTCGACCAGACCGTCCGGACCGGCGAGAACGCTGCCGCCGGTCCATGCCTCGGAGGCGCGTGCGGCGGCGTCCCGGTCGGCCAGCGCAACCGTCTTCACTCCAAACTGCTCCGCCTGGGCGAGCAGCTGTTCCCAATCGTTGCGGGCGCTCAGCCCGACCAGCTCGAGCTCACCGGCGCTGCGTGCGACAACGTCGAGCGCCTGCGTACCGATCGAGCCGGTTGAACCAAGGATTACCAGTCGCCGTGACATCTCCGGCACTCCTACGCGGGAATCGAGATGTGGATTGCGATGTAGTAGCCGACCACCACGGTGAAGATGATGGCGTCCAACCGGTCGAGCGCGCCGCCGTGAGCCCCGAACATCGAGCCCGCGTCCTTGATGCCGACGTCGCGCTTGATCAGGGATTCGAAGAGGTCGCCGATCGGGGCCAGCAGTGCCACGGCGATGCCGAGCAGCAGCGCGGTGCTATGCGGCAGCCAGGCCTCCTGGTACAGCCCAGCGACGACGACGGCCACGATCGTTGCGAGCGCGCCGCACCCCAGACCCTCGATCGTCTTCTTTGGGGAGATCGAGGGTGCGAGCGGGTGGCGGCCGAACATGCGCCCGCCGAGATAGGCAGCGGTGTCGCCGACGAAGGTCCCGACCATGACGTCGATGAGGATCCCCTTGCCGACACCATGCGGGATCTCCCGAAGCAGCACCGCGCAGGCGAAGGGAAATCCGATCCAGAGCACGCCGAGCAGCGTGGATGTGATCGTGGCCGCGGCGCCGTTGCTCTGGCCGCGTTCGAGGATCACCAGGAAGACGAGCGGCATGGAGGCAAGAGCAGCCCCCACAACGTCATCGAGCGTCCCGTAGCGAGCCGCTACACACATGCCGGCGGCGACCAGGAAGCCGACGACCGGCACCGGCCGCCAGTCCGCAAGCATCCGATACAACTCGCTCAGGCACGCGAAGGCGAGAATCGCCATCATCAGCATCCAGCCGATCCCGCCGATGTCGACAAAGATCACGGCCAGCACAGCCGCCGGTACGCCGACGATCACCCGCGATAGCAGGTCTGAGCGCTGACTCGGAGGTTGCGCTGGGGCTCGCCGCGCCTGTGGCATCAGCGCCCCCCGAAGCGCCGGTGCCGGGCGCCGAACTCGGCGAGGCTTGCTTCGAACGCCTCGCGTGTGAAGTCAGGCCAGAGCTCGTCCCGGAACACGAACTCGGAGTAGGCCGATTGCCACGTGAGGAAGTTCGAGACCCGCTGCTCACCGCTCGTGCGGATTATGAGGTCGGGATCGTGCATCTCCGGGGCGTACAGATGACGGCGGAACTCCTCCTCGTCTCCACCGCTGAAAGCCCTTGCGGCATCGAGAATCTCGGCCCGACCACCGTAGTTGAAGGCGACGAACAGGGTGATCCGGTCATTCTCGGCGGTCTGCGCCTCCGCCCATTCCATCCTCTCGATCAGCCGCTGCGAGACAGGCGCCGATCGGCGGCCGATGAACCGCATCCGCACACCCTCGGCCTTGAGCTCAGGAGTCTCCGCATCGATCCGCCGGGCGAACATGCGCATCAGGCCCGAGACCTCGGTCCTCGACCTGTTCCAGTTCTCAGTGGAGAAGGAGTACACCGTCAGCTCGCTGATTCCAAAGCTCGCGGCATCGCGCAGTCGTGCCTTGACGACGTCGGCGCCCGCCTCGTGACCACGGATCGACGGCAGGCCCCGCTGTTTTGCCCAGCGGCCGTTGCCATCGGTGATGATCGCGACATAGCGCGGGCCCTCAGCGCCCAGATCCGGCCCCGCGCCCTCGGCCACCTCAGACCTCGAGGATCTCTTCTTCCTTGGCCTTCAGCAGGTCGTCGAGCTCGGTCACGCGCGTGTCGGTGACCCTCTGAAGCTCACCCTCGGCGCGGTGCTCATCATCGGCTCCGATGTCGCCTGCGTCCTTGAGCTCGCGCAGATCCTGCATCACGTCCCGGCGGACGTTGCGGATGGCCACACGGCCTTCCTCGGCGATGTGGCGGACGACCTTGACCAGCTCTTTGCGGCGCTCCTCGGTCAGCTCAGGCAGCGCGAGTCTGATCACGGCACCGTCATTGGATGGTGTAAGACCGATGTCCGATTCGAGGATCGCCTTCTCGATCGACTTGATCGAGCTCTTGTCGAACGGCTGAATCGAGAGCAGGCGGGCCTCCGGCGCGTTCAGCGTGGCGAGCTGCTTGAGCGGCGTCTGCGCGCCGTAGTAGTCGACGTTGATGCGGTCGAGCAGTGCCGGGCTCGCGCGCCCGGTGCGGACCGAGCCGAACTCGTGGCGGGTCGATTCCACGCACTTGTGCATGCGGTCGCGCGCATCCTCCAGCAGGCCTGAAACCAGATCGTCTTCGCTCATGTCTTTACGAGAGTTCCCACACGCTCACCGGACACTATCCGGTTGATGTTGGTGCCGTCAGCCATGTTGAACACCACGATCGGCAGGTTGTTGTCCATGCACAGGGCGAACGCCGTCGAGTCCATTACCTGGAGGCCCTGGGTCAGCGCCTCCTTGTGCGTCAGCTCTGGGATGAACTGCGCGGTCGGGTCCTTCGCCGGATCGGCGGTGTAGACGCCCTCGATCCCGTGCTTGGCCATGAGCACGACCTCGGCGTGGATCTCGGCGGCGCGCAGTGCCGCGGCAGTGTCGGTCGTGAAGAACGGGTTGCCGGTGCCCGCGGCGAAGACGACGACGCGACCCTTCTCGAGGTGGCGGATCGCACGGCGGCGGATGTAGGGCTCGGCAACCTCTGAGATCGTGATCGCCGACTGAACGCGTGTCGGGACGTCGCTCTTCTCGAGCGCGTCCTGCAGCGCCAGCGCATTCAGCACCGTTGCCAGCATGCCCATGTAGTCGCCGGTGGCCCGATCCATGCCGCGCGCGGCCGCCTCGAGGCCCCGGTAGATGTTGCCGCCACCGACCACGACGGCGACCTCCACCGCCCGGCGATGGATCGTGGCGATCTCATGCGCGATCGCCTGTACGCGTGCCGGGTCGGTGCCGTATTCACGGTCGCCCAGCAGAGCTTCGCCCGACAGCTTCAGCAGCACCCGCCCGTAGGCGGGTGCGCCGTTGTCAGTGATTTCTGTGCTCACCTGGCCCGCGCGGATGCTAGGCGCCGATGGAGAAGCGGGCGAATCGGCGGATCACCACGTTCTCGCCGGTGTCCGAGGCCAGCTTCGCGCGGATCTCCTCGATCGTCGCGCCGCCGTACTTGTCCTCGTTGACGTGCTTCTGACGCAGCAGCACCACGCCGTCAAGCCACTTGTCTACAGATCCCTGCACGATCTTCTCGCGCACGTTCTCGGGCCGCTCGGCGGCCTTCTCGGTCGCGACTCGGACTTCGGCATCGCGCTCCTCGGCCGGGACCTCGTCGTCGGAGACCGCCACCGGAGCGGCCGCTGCGATGTGCAATGCCAGGTCCTTGGCGAAGGCCACGAACGCATCGTTGCGCGCGACGAAGTCCGTCTCGCAGTCGACCTCTACCAGCACGCCGATCTTGCCGTTCGAGTGCACATAGGTCTGGATGGTGCCCTCGGTGGCCTCGTTGGCCGAGCGCTTGGCAGCCTGGGCCTCGCCACGAGCGCGCAACAGCTCGACGGCGCGCTCGAAGTCGCCGTCGGCCTCAGCCAGAGCGTTCTTGCAGGCCATCATCCCCGCGCCTGTGCGGTCGCGGAGAGCCTTGACGTCAGTCGCGGTGATCGCGCTCATCTACTTCTCCTCAGTCTTCGTTTCGGTCGCGGCAGGTTCAGCGGCTGCTTCCGCGTCCGCGCCGGGCTGCGCCTCAGACTCAGCGGCAGGCGCCTCCGCGGCAACGGGGGTCTCGGGCTGAGCCTCGACCTCGGTCTCTGACAAAGTCGGATCGGTCGACTCGACGGACCCGCCGGCTGCGGCGTCCTGCTCAACTGCCTCCTCGACGGCTGCCGCGCGAGCATCGTCGCCCGACTCCTGCTGTGCCGCGGCGACGGCCTCGGTCCCAGCAAGCGTCTCGGCGGCGTTGGCAGCCTCGGCAGCGGCCTTCGCGCGGGCCTCGGCCTCAGCAGCATCGGTCGCGGCAGGCTTCTGTGCGGCGCTGGCGGCCTCAGCTGCGGTGGCGGCCTCAGCTGCGGTGGCGGCCTCAGCTGCGGTGGCGGCCTCAGCTGCAGCCTTCGCCCTCGCCTCGGCCTCCACGGCCTCGGTCGCGGCAAGCGTCTCGGCCGCGCTGGCGGCCTCGGCAGCGGCCTTGGCGCGAGCCTCGGCCTCAGCGGCCTCCGCCTCTGCCTTGGCCTTGGCCTCCGCCTCGGCGCGAGCTGCCTCTTCGGCCTCGCGGCGCGCCTTCTCCTCCGCCTCGCGGCGGGCGCGCTCCTCGGCCTCCTTGCGCTCGCGCTCGAGTCGGGCCTTCTCCTCTTCGGCGCGGAAGATGCCGTGGGCCTCGGCGACGACGTTGCCGATCGCCTTGGTGATTGCCGCGCAGGAGCGGATCGCATCGTCGTTGCCGGGGATGACGAAGTCGATGCCCTCCGGGTCGCAGTTGGTGTCGACCAGACCGATGATCGGGATGCGCAGGCGCTGGGCCTCCTTGACGGCGATCGCCTCGGTCTTCAGATCGATGACGAACACCGCGTCGGGCTGACGCTGCATGTTCTTGACGCCACCGAGGTTCGCGCGCAGCTTCGCCAGGTCAGCCTGAGCGGCCATACGCTCGCGCGTCGGCAGCAGCTGCAGCTGGCCCTCGGTCTCGTAGCGCTCGAGGTCGTGCAGGCGCTTGATCCGGCCGGAAATCGTCTGGAAGTTGGTCAGCAGGCCGCCCAGCCAGCGATGGTTCACGTACGGCATGCCCGCGGCCTCAGCGGTCTCCTTGATCGCGTCGCGCGCCTGCTTCTTGGTGCCGACGAACATCACGGTCCCGCCACGTCGGCCGATGTCGGCCGCGAACTTCTGCGCCTGCTGGAGTAGCTCGTCGGTCTGCTCCAGGTCAATGATGTAGATGCCGTCGCGCTCGCCGAAGATGAAGCGGCGCATCTTCGGATTCCAGCGACGCGTCTGGTGGCCGAAGTGGACGCCGGCCTCCAGCAGCTCTCTTAGGCTTACCTGAGCCACGTGATACTCCCTTGTTGAACTTTGAGAAATCCCTCGCCGGCCGTTGCGGTCGCGACTCCGGATCGGTTCCGGAGCAGGGCGCGACCCGGCCCCTGGCGAAGGGTCGGGTGATAGAACGGGACTAAGTGTAGTTCAGTCGTTCTGAGCGCGCGCCAGAGCCAGCGCCGCGTCGAGGTCCTCGGGCAGCGGCGAGCTGACGTCGATCGGTTCTGCGGTCACCGGATGCGGGAACGCCAGGCGCGCGGCGTGCAGGAACTGGCGTTCAAGCCCGAATCGGGAGGGGCCGCCATAGGCGCGGTCCCCGAGGACCGGGTGGCCGATCGCCTGCATGTGGACGCGGATCTGGTGGGTGCGCCCAGTCTCGAGTGAGACGCGAAGCAGCGCCTCGTGGCGCATGGGCTCCAGCAGCTCGAAGTGGGTCCGGGCCTCGCGCGGGCTATCGGTGTCGATCGAGTGCAACACGCGATCGCGGCGATCGCGGCCGATCGGCGCCTCGATCGTGCCCGAATGCGCGGGCGGTATCCCGTCGACCAGTGTCAAATACTCGCGCCGCAGCTCGCGCGACTGCAGCAGCGCTTTGAGCTGGCGGTGCACGCTGTCGCTCTTGGCCACGACCAACAGCCCCGACGTATCACGATCGAGGCGGTGGACGATGCCCGCACGATATGGATCCTCCCCGCCCGCGGCGCGGTCTGCCAGCGCCTGCGCGAGCGTCCCGGTCTCATGACCCTTTGCCGGGTGCACGACAACGCCGGCGGGCTTGTCGACGACGATCAGGGCATCGTCCTCGTAAAGAGCGTGTATTGCCATCGTTGCCGGGTGGGCGGGATCGGATCCCGGCAACGGATCGAGCGGCTCCTCCCTGACGACGATCCGCTCACCGGCGGCTACCTGATGGCGTTTGCGCACTCTGCGACCGTTCACCTCGACAAGGCCAGCGGCGATCAGCCGCGCTGCACGCGCACGCGAGCCCAACGGGTCGGCGAGGAACTGGTCGAGCCGCACGCCAGCATCCTCCGGCGCGACGCTTCCCTCCCACTCCAACTCAGTCACTGCGGGGCCCTCGCTCGATCACGAACACCAGGATGATCACACCAACAGTGATGCACGTGTCGGCGATGTTGAACGCCGGCCAGTGCGGGAGCTTGATGAAGTCGATCACGGAGCCGAGCGCGACGCGATCGATCAGGTTGCCCAGGGCGCCTCCGACGAGCAGGCCCGTCGGCAGCCACAGCAGGCGCCGCCGCGGATGCTTCATCAGAAAGGTGACAAGCGCGACAAGGGCGATCGCAGTCACCACATAGACCAGGGCACCTGTCCCCGCCAGGAAGCTGAAGGCCACGCCGTCGTTGCGCTCGTAGACGAGCGTCAGCCCGGGGATCACGTGTCGCACCTGGTCCGGATGGATCCACGTTCCGAGCGTGTGCTTGGTCAGCTGGTCGAGCGCGATCACCCCCGCACAGACGGAAGCGGCCCGTACGGCCGCTCGGCGCCGCGCCGCGTCAGCCACTGATCAGGTTCACCACGATCGTGCGGAGCACCCCGAGCACGATCAGGGCGATGATCGGACTGAGGTCGATCATCCCCATCCCCGGAATCAGGCGCCGGAAGATCCGTAGGTACGGCTCGCACACATCGCGCAAGAAACCCACTACCACGTCAAGCGTGCGCGAGTAGGCAGGCCGCAGGCCGAACGCGAACACGAAGTTGGCGAGGATGTAGATCAGGAGCAGCACGATATAGACGCCGAACAGGTCGGAGACGTAGTTGGCTACATCCAGTCGCGTGACAGCCGTGAGCAGCATGTTCAGCGTCCGCGGTCAGGATTCACGACGGCATCGATCGCGTCCTGGAAGGCCTCGCGCACATTCGCGCGCTCCAGCGCGTCCAGCCCCCGGGCGGTCGAGCCTCCTGGCGAGGTGACCTCGCGCCGCACCGCAAGCGTGTCGTAGCCCTTGGCCTCGATCAGGGCGGCGCTGCCGCTCATGGTGGCCGTGACGAGTTCTGAGGCCAGCTGCGCGCCGAGGCCCTTGCGCACGGCGGCGTCAACCTGCGCCTCGGCCAACAGTGCCTGGTAGGCCGGGCCGACCCCGGAGATGGCGGTGGCCGCGCCCATCAACCGCTCGGGGACGGTGACGACCTTGCCCAGCCGCGCAAAGAGCTCGAGCACCTGCACTTCGACCGCGCTGTCAATCGCTTCCAAGCGATGGTCGGGCACTCCGTAGACGACGACCCCCTGACGTATCTCCACCGGAGTGTTCGGCATCACGGAGAAGACCTGCGCGCCTTTGTAGTGGGCCTGGAGGGTTCGGGTGTCGACCCCGCCGAGCACGCTCGCGACAACCTTGGCAGCGCCTGCGATCTCCTTGGCAACGGCCTCGAGTTGGTAGGGCTTGTGGCAGAGCACGACGATGTCGGCGCGCTCGGCCAGTTCGCGGTTCGAGGCAACCCGCTCGCCTCCCAACTCGTCAGCCAGCGCCTGCGCGTTGCCCGAGCCGCTGTCGGTGCAGAGCACGGGCTCACCCCAGCCACGGGCCAGCGCACGCGCCATGTTTCCGGAGCCGATGAGTCCGATCTGCATCGGCGACAAGCCTACCGACGGGTGTGCGCGCCAGCGGGCGCAGTACACCCGGACAGACGGTCAGGACTGATTGAAGAACCCCTTCTCGATCAGCCGCGCGCGCTCCTCGGCGGAGACCTCGACGTTCTGCGGGGTCAGCAGGAAGACCTTGTCGGCGATCCGCTGCATCCCGCCGTCCAGCGCGTAGGTGAGGCCGCTGGCGAAGTCGATCAGGCGCTTTGAGAGGTCGGAGTCGGCCCCTTGAAGGTTCAGGATCACCGGGATGGCGTCCTTGAACTTGTCGGCCACGTCCTGGGCGTCGTTGAAATTCTTGGGGGCGACGAAATGCACGCGCACGTCGCCGTTGCCGGCTCGGCTTTGACGGGATGCGACGGGCCGCAGGACGGTCGTGCGGCGATCGTCGTCGTCGCCGAAGATGTCGTCGAACTCGTCGCGGCGCCTACGTGGGCGGGTATCAAGCCGCCGCACCGTGGGGCGATCCCGGTAGCTGTCCTGCATCTGGACCTCCGGTTCCGAGTAAGGCTCATAGTCCTCGTCGTAGACCTCATCCTCCGCGAGGCCGAAGTAGACGAGGGCCTGATGCCATCTGTCGCGAAATGCCATATCGAGCCTGAGTTCGGTTCTCCGTCGCGATTTCCCTGCTACTGCAGGTTGATTATGCCGCGCAGCGCTGGTAGAGGACCGATCCGAGGCGAATGATCGTCGCGCCCTCCTCTGCCGCTACAGCGTAGTCCTGACTCGTTCCCATCGACAGCTCCTGTAGCCCGTGGGCTCCGGCAAGCTCGCGCAACGCTGCGAAGTGGCGGCGGTTCTCCTCCGGGTTCGCCGTGAGTGGCGGCATCGTCATCAGACCCGCCACCATAACCGGACAACGCTCGAGAAACGCACCCAGCTCGGCCGGAGCGATCCCGCTCTTTCCGGTATCGCCGGCGACGTTCACCTCGATCAGGATCCGCGTATCCGGGGTTCGATGCCTGGCCAGCTGCTGCAGGGCTGAATCGCTTGCGACCGAGTGGATGTAGCGCACGTGCGGCAGGATGACGGGCACCTTGCGGCTCTGAAGCGCGCCGATGAAGTCCCAGGTGAACTCTGGATGTGCCTCTGCCTTGGCGAGCAGCTCCTGAGCCCGGTTCTCCCCGACGAGCGTGATCCCGCCATCGGCCAGGGCCTGGAGCTCCTCAACCGCGAGGTATTTCACGGCTGCCAGGATCTGGACCTCACCGGGTTTGCGGGCCGCCGCATCGAGCCGCTCGTGGACGCGCTCGAGGTTGAGCCGCACATCCTCGACGCGCAGCCCCTGGATCAGCTCAACCATGCGACCCCCGCCTGCCGTCCGGTCTCAGCGCCCTCGCGCCTGTAGGAGAACATCGCCGCCGGGTCGCCGCAGATCGTGCAGATCTCGCTGTCGTAGATTCTCGCGACGCCCGACTCCATCAGCTGCACGCGGGCGATCGCCTTCAGATCGAGGTTCCGTCCGCGATGGAAGTCCTGAGAGTGCGACTTGAAGCGGCGATGGAGCTCCTCCCCGACCTCGTAACAGCAGGCGCCGGCGCCAGGACCGATTGCGGCGTTGATGACACCTCCGCAGAGCTCGCGCAGCGCAGCCACCGCCCTGGCGATCACACCCGAGTCAAGCCCGCGCCAGCCGGCATGCACGGCGGCGACGGCCCGCGGTGCGGCGATCACGATCGGCAGGCAGTCGGCAGTGATCACAGTCGGGGCGATGCCGTTTGTCGCGGTTACGATCGCGTCGGCCTCGGTCTCCAGCGCGCCGGCCTCGTCGGCTGCGGTGATCACGGTGTTTCCGTGCACCTGCTTGGGACGCACAGGCCGCACACCGAGCCGCACACCGATCTGCTCCTGCGACTCGCGGACATCGCCCCAGGAGCGCGTGGTGAAGATCGCTCGCGCGCCCGGCAGGTCCACGGCAATCTGGCCGTCCCTCTCGTAGAAGGGGGCTCGCAGGTCCATGCCCCGAGGCTACTCCTCGGGCTTCAGCGCCACCTCGAGCTGCGAGTTGCGATCGGGCGCCTGGCCGTCGAGCAGTGCTGATTTGGCCCTGGTCAACGCTCGCCCAATTTCCGGGCCCTCCGGAATGCCGGACTTGATGAGATCTTCTCCCGTTATGTCGAGGCTGAGGTGTCTCAGGGTGCGTAGCCACGTCAGGGATTGCGACGGCGAGCCCTGGCTGAACGCGAGGGCTACCGTCTCAATCCTTGACGCGCCTACGACTCTGGCGATTTCAGATGCTGTGTTAGCGGTGGACAAGCGCTGCGCCAGGGCGCGAGAGCCTGTCGCGGCCTCCGCGATCGCGTCGCGGTCGGTGGCGATGAAGCCAAGGCGGTCGAGCTCGGTAGGAAGCTGCTCGCTTTGCTGCGAGCCGAACACCGAGGCCAAGACGAGGAGGTCAGTGCGACCGTCTTCGGGAAGTGCAGACAGCGCCGCCCGGGTCAGTTCGGGGTCCAAGGACCACGGAAGGCCGAGGGCGGCGGCGGCTTCGAAGGCGGCGACTGGGTCGGGTTCGTTGGCGAGGAGACGGAGCTCGTTGCCGATCCGGATGCCGCTGACGGTGTCGAGGGCGCCAGCAGATATCGCCTGTTCGGCGAGCTCGCGTGTGTGCGGCGCGATGCTGAAGTCGAGGCGGGCGGCGTAGCGTGCCAGGCGCAGCAGCCGGGTCGGGTCGTCGCTGAAGCTGCGCTCGTGGAGCACCGCGAGCTCCCGGCTGTTCAGATCCTCGAGCGCGCCGTCGACCGCGATCAGCTCCCCGGCACGTGAGCCGGTCAGGCCGACGGCCAGGGCGTTGACGGTGAAATCTCGGCGCCTGAGGTCGTCGTCGATCCCGGCGGGCGCGACCTCGGGCAGGGCGCCGGGGTATGGATAGCGTTCGCTGCGGGTGCGCGCCAGGTCGTAGCGGTAACCGTCGCTGGTGACACTCAGCGTTCCAAAGCGCGTCTCAGTCCCACTGGGCGTGCCGATCTTGTTGGCGAGCGCCAGTCCATCGCCATCGACCGCAAGATCCACGTCCAGGAACTCGCGGTCAAGGATCAGATCGCGGACCGTGCCTCCGACCAGGTACACGTCGCAGGGCAGATCAGTCGCGTCGTCGATCATCGACGCGACCGGTGGCAGCGCGGATACGCGCGCGAAGAGCTCCCCCTGCGCATCTTTTTGCACGAAACCATCTTCGCTTATGGCTACTCTGCTTGCCCAGTGCGCTTTCCCAGGTCAAATCGGCGGACGTGGGTGATCGCCGGCGTCCTCGTCGTGGTCGCGGTCGTGGTCGGCGCCTACGCCATCTATGAGCTCGGCAAGCCGACGAACACCGTCAACAACAACGCCGCGTTCAACGCGCCCACCACGACGACCAACACGACGCCCTCAGCCAGGCACGTCAACAACTTCCTCCTGCCCTTCTATGGAGGCGACGCCACCCGGGCCCGCGACTTCGTCTCTTCGCCCGCGCTGAACGATCCGTCGAAGCTCAAGCTCGCTTGGAAGTTCCCCGGTAACGCGCTGCTCGAGTTCCCGGCGACGATCTCGGGCAGCAGCCTTTACTTCCTCGATGACGGTGCCACCGCCAAGCGGGTCAACATCACGACCGGGAAACTCATCTGGGAGCGACACATGGGGACCTGCACCGGCTGCGGCCTGTCTGCATCCTCACCGGCGCTCGACCCGAAGCTCAAGATGCTGTTCGTATCGGTGCTCTCCCTGAAGGGCGACTCGATCGGCGCGGTCGGCGGTGAGTTCGCGGCGCTCTCGATGGGCCACCGCGGGAAGATTCTCTGGACGTTCCCGGTCTCGAGCGGCACCGAATCATCACCGGTCATCGTCGGTGACTCGGTCTACTTCGGCGACCAGGCCGGTACCGAATACTCGCTCAACGTCAAGACGGGTCACGAGAACTGGTCGTTCCCGACGGGCGGATCGATCAAGGGAGGCGCCGTCTATCACGGCGGCAACCTGTACTTCGGCAACTACGCCGGCAGCTTCTACGGCGTCAACGCCAAAACCGGCAAGCAGGTCTGGACAGAGAGTCCGGGAGGGCAGTTCTACTCGACGCCGGCCTATGCCTTCGGGCGGATCTACGTCGGTAACAACAACGGCGCCGCGTACTCGTACGTCGCGAGCAACGGCACGCTCGCGTGGAGTCGTGCCCTTGGGAACTACGTGTATTCCGGACCCGCGGTCGCGACCGTCCCGCGCCTTGGGGCAACGGTGTTCATCGGCTCTTACACCGGCGCGCTGTTCGCTCTCAACGCGAGGTCGGGTGCCACGGATTGGTCGGCGCAGATCGGCGGCTCGCGCCCGGCGATTTCGGGCTCGGCCGTGGTGGTCAATAACACGGTCTACGTCTCGGGGGTGTACGCGCCCGGGAGCTATGCGTACAACGCCACGACCGGCAAACCGGTCTGGACGTATCCCGACGGCTCGTACACACCGGTGATCGCGAATCAGAACGCCCTGTTCCTGATGGGCAAGTACGTCCTCTACAAGTTCGTGCCCAAGAAATAGAAGGCGCGCCGACTCTGGTCGGGCTCGCCGTCAATCAGCGCTGACGAGCCGAGCTCGCTGCATGGGAGTGGTGGGGCTCTGGTGCCTCGCACCTCCGGATCCGTCTGCCCCGTGGCTACCCTGCTGGCGCAATGCGCTTCCCCAGATCAATCAGCCAGCTCTGGACGCTGGCCGGCGTCCTCGTCGTCATCATCGCCGCGGGAGCCGTGTACGCCATCACGGCCAGCGGAACGCCCGCCAAGAAGGTCGCGCTCAGTCCCGACGACCACCCCAACGGCGACAACGACGACTTCCACCGTCACAACCCCCATCACCACGACGGCCCCGGCGGCGCCGTCCAAGCACGTCAACAACTTCACGGTTGCCTACTACGGCAACCAGCGGACCCGCACCCGTGACTTCACTGAGGCCTCCGATCTGAACCCGCCATTCAAGCTCGCGTGGAGCTTCGGCGGCAATGCGCTGCTCGAGTTTCCCCCGACCATCTGGGGCAACAACCTCTACCTGATCGACGACGGTGCGACGGTGAAGCGGGTGAACATCACGACCGGCAGGCAGATCTGGTTGCGGCATGTGGGGCTGCTGTCGGCTTCCACCCCGTCGCTGGACGTGAGGCACAAGGAGCTGTTCGTCTCGGTCCTGTCGAACGCCTGCGGCACGATCGGCTGCACCGACGGCGAGGAAGCGGCGCTCTCGATGCGGAGCGGCAAGATCCTGTGGACATCCCCGGTGTCCAGCGGCACCGAGTCCTCACCGATGATCGTCGGCAACTCGGTCTACTTCGGCGACCAGGCCGGCACGCTGTACTCGCTGAACATCAGGACCGGTCACGAGAACTGGTCGTTCCCGACCGACGGATCGATCAAGGGCGCCCCCGCCTACTGGGGAGGCAACCTCTACTTCGGAACCTACGGCGGAAGCTTCTACGCCGTCGGTGCCAATAGCGGCAGAGAGGTCTGGTCAGCCAGCCCCGGCGGGCAGTTCTACTCGACTCCGGCGATCGGGTTCGGGCATGTGTACGTCGGCAACAAGAACGGCGACGCCTATGCGTTCGATCTCCGCAACGGCGCGGTCGCCTGGAGCGCCGGTCTCGGCGGTTACGTATATGGCGGACCGGCAGTCGCGGAGATTCCGGGCCTCGGACCGACGGTCTACATCGGCTCCTATAACAGCGAGCTGTATGCGCTGAACGCCGCAACCGGCGGCGTCAGATGGTCCGCCGACGTGGGCGGCGCGATCTCAGGATCTGCCACCGTCGTGGACAACACCGTCTACGTCTCTACCGTCTACTACAAGGGCAGTCACGGCTTCGACGCTCGGACCGGCCGGGCCGACTTCTACTTCCCCGACGGCTCCTATACGACTGTCATCGCGGACAGGCACGCGGTGTTCCTGATGGGTAAGTACGTCCTCTACAAGCTCGTCCCGCGCGACGCGAGGTTGCCGAAGCTGAAGAAGAAGTAGGCCGCGGGTCTCGCTGCGAACGGCTCCAGGTCAGCTGTGCTCGGGCCTGAGCATCGCGCCGACGATCAGCTCGACGCGCTCAAAGCCGAGCCCCTCGTAGATGCCGATCGCGTGGTAGTCGGGATCGGCAGCGATCACGAAGTGGTCGATCGCATGCCGCGACATGGCCGTCACGGGCTGCGTCCACCACGAGACGTCTGGCTATGCCTCGACTCCTAAAGGCTTCCGCCGTATCGACGCTCTGGTAGCGAGCGCGCCGATCGGTAACCACGACGCCGAGTGAGCCGGCGACCGCTCCGTCGCGCAGCGCCACGTACCAGCTCCCCCGGCCGCGGCGGAACGTCTCGCGCAGCTCCTCCTGACGGCGGCGCAGAAAGGTGAGGTGATAGTCGCTGTCTCTGAACTCCTCGCGCGCTCCCGCCATCTGCACCTCGATGACGGCAGCCCACAGACGCTCGTCGCCATCCGGATCGAGTGCCCGCACCAGCACCTCGGGGTCCGCTCGCTCGTGAGCTCTGATGGCGTCACTGCGTGCGATCAGGCCGGAGGTCCACTCGAGCTCGTAGCCGCGCGCAACGAGCTCGTGATCCGCCGCTCCGAGCTCCCCGTCGACTCGGTCCCAGGCAAACGTCCGATGCGTCACCTCTGGGCAGCGCGCGAATTCGACGGCGAACACCTGCTCCCAGCGATCGCCGTCGCCTGCGGCGGGCGCGTCGTCGAACAGTAGGAAGTTCCCCCACCAGAAGGTAGGGTTGCTGGGCGACTGCACAACCCAGTAGCTGTCACGCCGCTCGGCGGTGTGATCGGGTGCCAGAACATCGATGTCGGTGGCCCAAACAAGGCTGTTGATCGAGCGGGCCATACGCGAGCGTCCAAGACCGGTCCTTGGCGAGCCAGGGGCAAAGATGATAGCCTGTTCTACCTATGCGTTGTAGAAGTGGAAGTCACTGTCAGGAGCCGGTCCTCAAGGGCCGACGCTTCTGTGCCACGCATGCGGCGGAGCTTGACCGCATGCGTGAGGAGCTGAAGGACGCCGCCGCCGCCCGCATTGGTCGGGGCCGGCCCAAGCGGTCGTCCACCTGCTGCCGTCCGGGCTGCTACGAGCCCCGCGTACCGCCCGCCGCGTATTGCGATGCTTGCGCAGCGGCCGGTTACGTTGAAGAAGCCGCTTAGCGGCCCTTCCAGAACTGCCTAGGAGGCCCTGACGTAACACGAGTGCTTCGGTGCCCGCTGCGTCAGGGCCTCCTAAGTTCTACCCGGCGAGCGCTGACAGGGGGGCCGCCCCTGGTCGGACGCGGCGACTCGTCCTACTGCAGCGGCTGGCGCACCGCAATGCCCGCCTGCGCGAGGTAGCGCTTGACCTCCGGGATGGTGTGCTGCCCGTAGTGGAAGATCGAGGCGCACAGGACGGCGTCGGCGCCCGCTCGGAGCGCCTCTGCCAGGTGCTCAAGGGTGCCAGCGCCACCTGACGCGATTACGGGAACGCCGACCGCCTCCGCGACCGCCGCAGTGAGCTCGAGGTCGTAGCCCGCGTTGGACCCGTCCCGGTCCATGCTCGTGAGCAAGATCTCACCGGCACCGCGCTGCGCGGTCTCGCGTGCCCAGGCCACGGCGTCGCGGCCGGTCGGCCGCCGGCCGCCGGCGACATACGCCTCCCAGCCGAGGCCGTCGGCGGTTCGCTTGGCGTCGATCGCAACCACAACGCATTGCACACCGAACTGTGCGGCGAGCTCGTCGATCAACTCCGGACGGGCGAGCGCCGCCGAGTTCACCGAGACCTTGTCAGCGCCCGCGTCGAGCACCGCTTGGGCGTCTGCCACAGAACGGATGCCGCCACCGATGGTGAAGGGAACAAAGACGTCGTCGGCGCTACGCCGTGCCAGGTCGACCACGGTGTCGCGCTGATCGGACGTAGCTGTGATGTCCAGGAACACGAGCTCATCTGCACCGTCGAGGTCATAGCGGCCGGCGAGTTCGACGGGATCGCCGGCATCGCGCAGATCGACGAAGCCGGTGCCCTTGACGACGCGACCGCGATCGACGTCCAGGCATGGGATCACGCGCTTGTAGTGCATCAGAGCGTGTCGAGCAGAGCCTGCGCCTCACCCACAGTGAAGCGTTGTTCGTAGATCGCCTTGCCGACGATCACGCCGCTCAAGTTCGGCTCTTGCAGCTCGGCCAGGGCGCGCAGGTCCGCCAGCTCGCCGATTCCGCCGGAATAGACGAAGCTGCCTTCGAGCCTGGCTGCGAACGCACGGGCACCGTCCAGGTCGGGACCGCGCAGCATGCCGTCGCGCTCGATGTCCGAGTAGACGAAGCTGCCGACGCCGCGCCTCTGCAGATCGATCAGCGCGTTCTCCACCGTGAGATCTGTGTCCTCCGTCCAACCGGCGGCGGCGACACGGCCGGCGCGTGCGTCGATCGACACCACGACCCGCTCCCCGTAACTCGCTACAGCCTCTTCCAGGAAGATCGGATCGCGGAACGCAGCTGTCCCGAGGATCACCCGTGTCGCCCCACTCTCAGCGAGGGCGCGCACCGACTCGAGCGAACGCAGCCCACCGCCGACCTGTACGGGGACCCCGCACGTGCTCGCAATCCGCTCGACGTGGCGGACGTTCGCGGGCACTCCGGAGCGCGCACCGTCCAGATCCACCACGTGCAGGGCGCGGGCGCCAGCCTCGACCCAGCGTGTGGCTGCGTCGAGCGGATCGGAGTCGTAGTCCGTCTGTTGCGAGAAGTCCCCGCGCAACAGACGCACGGCCTTGCCGTCGATGATGTCGATCGCCGGCAGCAGGATCACGCGCGGACCTCGGCTGGGCTCGGCGCCCGCGTCAGACGGACGAACGATGCAAGCAATGTGAGCCCGTCACGGGACGACTTCTCGGGATGGAACTGTGTGCCGTAGACCGAGCCCTGAGCGACGATCGTGGCAAAGCGCTCGCCATACTCCGCGGTGCCGATGACGGCGTCCGGCTGGGTCGGGTGTGCGACGTAGGAGTGCACGTGGTAGAACGGCGCGCTCTCGCCGGGCAACTCCGCGGTGAGCGGCGATGCCCGCTCGAAGCGCACCTCGTTCCAGCCGATGTGCGGGATCCGACGCTGCTCGGCATCGAGCGCGCGGACCTCTCCGCCGATCAATCCGAGCCCGGGTGTCAGGCCGCCGAGCTCAGTTGACGAATCGAAAAGCAGCTGCATGCCCAGGCAGATACCGAGCAGCGGCGTTCCGGCGGCGACCCGCTCCGCCAGCAGCGCATCGAGGCCATACCTCCGCAGGTTCGCCATCCCGGCGGCGAACGCTCCCACTCCGGGGAGCACGAGCGCGTCGGCCTGCTCGAGGTCATCGAACTCGCGCGTGATGGTGGCGTCCGCGCCGACATGCTCGAGCGCCTTCTCCACCGAGCGCCGGTTACCCATGTCGTAGTCGACGACGGCGATCCGCGCACGACCGCTGCTCATACGAGCGTGCCCTTGGTGCTCGGGACGCCGACCTCCGTTGGGTCGAGCGCAACCGCCGCACGCAGGGCTCTGGCAAATGCCTTGAAGACCGCCTCGATCATGTGGTGAGCGTTGGTGCCCGCCTCGACCGTGACATGGAGAGTGAGCTTCGCGTTGGCTGCGACGGCGCGCAGGAACTCCTCCGTAAGCTCGTGGTCGTAGTTGCCGATCGCCCCGGGCGGGAACTCGGCCTCGAACACCAGCAGCCCGCGGCCGGAGATGTCGATTGCGCAGGCTGCGCGCGCCTCGTCCATCGGCACGACGGCGTTTCCGTAGCGTGTGATCCCGGAGCGGTCGCCGAGTGCACTGTCGAGTGCCTGCCCGATGCAGATGCCCACGTCCTCGACGGTGTGGTGAGCACCCGTCTGCAGATCGCCACTTGCAGTCACGCTCAGATCAAGTCGGCCATGGCGCGCCAGCAGGTCGAGCATGTGGTCGAGGAAGCCGACGCCTGTCTCCCGGGTGCCGCTGCCGGCGCCGTCGAGCGACAGCTCGACGCGCACCTCGGTCTCCCCCGTCTTGCGATCGATCTCTGCCACGCGGCTCATGGCTTTTGATTGTCGCTGATCCTGATCTCCATCGACTGCGCGTGGAATTCGAAGCCCTCGGCCCTTGCGATGGGCGCTGCGGCGCGGGCGAGCGCGCTGTGGTCGTCAATCCGCACCTCGGTGAACACGCGGCGGAAGTGCTGGGGACCCAAGGCAGAGGCGAAACGGGCCGCGCCGCTGGTGGGCAGCGTGTGATTCGAGCCGGCGATGTAGTCGCCGAAGGCCGTGCCCGTGCCGACGAAGAGGCAGCCCGAGCGGGTGATGCGCGGAGCGAGTTGCTCGGCCAGCGGGCCGAGCAGCTCCAGGTGTTCGGGAGCAAAGGCCTCCGCCAGCTCATACGCGAACTCGTGCGACGGAACCTCCACCAGGCGACAGATCGCCTCGGTCTCGTGCAGATCCTGGGCCAGCCGCTCCTGGAGGGCGGCCAGCAGCGCCGCGTCCGGTGACACGCAGACGACGGCTGCGCCTGCGCCGTGCTCTGCCTGCGCGATCAGGTCAAGGGCGAGTGGCTCGAGCGGGTAGTCGCCGTCGACGATCGCGAGCAGGTCGCTCGGTCCCGCGAAGGAGTCGATGCCGATCCGCCCGGAGAGCTGGCGCTTTGCCTCCTGCACGAAGAGGTTCCCGGGTCCGACGATCACGTCGACAGGGTTGACGGTCTCGGTGCCATAGGCGAGCGCGGCAATCGCGTGGGCACCGCCCATCCGATAGACCTCGTCGGCGCCAGCGAGCACGCAGGCACCGAGGATCACGGGATTGATGTTGCCGTCAGGTCCCGGGGGCGAACAAACTGCAACAGACTCGACGCCCGCCGCACGGGCTGTGGCGACGCCCATCACGACGGTGCTCGGGTAGGGGGCGCGCCCGCCCGGCACGTACACCGCAGCGCGCTTGACCGGTGCCTCCCGGACCCTCACAGTGTGATCGTCGAACTCGACCGTCACGTCCTGATGGACCGCAGCGCTGGCGACCCTCGTGACGTTCACAAGGGCAAGCTCGATACCGGCGGCCACGGCCGGATCGAGCTGCGCGTGAGCGGTGGCCAGCTCCTGCTCGCTGACGCGCAGGCCAAGCGACTCAGTTCCTCGCGTGTCGTGCAGCTTCGTGTAGCGCAGCACGGCGGCGTCGCCTGCAACCTTCACGTCGGCCACGATCGCCGAGACCGCCGAGGCGACCGAGGCGCCGTCGGGTACGAGGCTCCGCAACTCGTCTGCCACCTCAGTCGCGGTGCCCGTGGCCCTGATGATCTGTGCGTCCATTCAGCTAGCGATCCTAGACACCAGGGCGTCGATCGCTTCGGCCTTCAGCTTGTCGGCGACCGGATTGACTATGAGCCGGGCCGTGCAGACCGCGATCTCCTCGCGGATCACGAGGTTGTTCTCGCGCAGCGTGGTCCCCGTCGCCGTGAGATCGACGATCGCGTCGACCAACCCCGTGAGCGGCGCGAGCTCGACCGATCCCTTGACTTCGACGATCTCAGCCTGCCGGCCGGTCGAGAGGAAGTGCTGGGTGGCGATCCGCGGGTACTTGGTAGCGATGCGAACCATGCCGAGGCGGCGCAGGGCATCGGCGGCCGGATCCTCACCGGCCTCGGAGGCGACCACCATCTTGCATCGCCCGAAACCGAGATCGGCAAGCTCGTAGAGCTCGCGTTCGGACTGCTCCATCAGCACATCCTTGCCGGTGATGCCGAGGTCGGCCGCGCCGGCCTCGACGTAGGTCGGCACATCCGAGGGACGCATCGTGATGATCCCGGCGTCCTCGAACAGAAGCTTACGATCGTTGTCGCGGACCGGCTGGGTGTCGATGCCCAGGCGCTCCAGCAGGTCCAGAGTGTCGGTGAACAGCGCTCCTCGGGGAACCGCGAGCCGCAGTCCGGAGGCGGCCAGCGACTCAGACACGGCTGCGCTCCTCTGCCCGCAGGGCGATGTGGACGCGCTCCACGTCGAGCGCGAAGCCCACGGCCGGCAACGCTCGACCGAAGTCTCCGAGCAGCTCGTCATAACGCCCGCCACCCCCCAGGGGCATGCCGTACGCGGGGTCGTAAACCTGGAAGATCGCGCCTGTGTAGTAGCCGAGGCTGTGCATCAAGCCGAAGTCGAAGATCACCCGCTGGGCTGTTCGCGCCTCGAGCAGGCTGAGCAGTGTGTGCATCCCGGTACCGGCCTGCTGGAGCGGTCCGTCCAAGCCGTCGAGCACTTCGGCTCCACCGCGCACGCGGGGCACGCGCAGCAGCAGCGCCGCATCGGCGTCCGAGAGCGGGAGCCGTGTGAGCTCGCGCTCCACGCCGACGAAGTCACCGGTCGCGAGCTCGGCGAGGATCAGCTCGCGCGATTCGGCGTCGACGCCGAGCGACTCGAGCAGTGACGGGTACAGCGCCACGTCCCCCACCCCGACTCGAAAGTTCTCGAGCCCGGCGGCCTCGAGCGCGTCACAGAGCACGGTCAGGGCCTCGGCTGTGCCCTCGGGCCCGGGCGCGCCGATCAGCTCGACGCCGGCCTGCAGCACCTCGCGAGATTGGCCACGCCGCGGGCGCACTCCGTGGTAGGCGTGGGCGAAGTAGCAGAAGCGCATCGGTGTCGGCGCGGCTGGATAACGGCTTCCGACCATGCGCGCAATCGGCACGGTCATGTCAGAGCGCAGCACGAGCACGTTGCCGTGCTCATCGAACAGCCTGTACGGCGAGCTGACGCGAGTGCCCTCGCGCGCGAATGTGCGCTCGTACTCGAGCGCCGGGGTGTAGATCTCGCCGTACCCGGCGCGTTCGAACACCGCTCGCACCCGCTCCATGAGCGCGCGCAGCTCCCGCATCTCGTCGGGCAGCACGTCACGGGTTCCGCTTGGCGTACGGTCGAGCATGAGCGCGTCAGTCTGTCGAAAAAGCGCCGAGGCGGTGGTTAGGCGCGGCCGCTCGTGTCCTCGACGCGCGTGATCCGCGCGCCCAGCGCGCGCAGACGCTCGTCGATGCGCTCGTAGCCGCGATCTATCTGTCGAACGTTGCCGATCTCAGTCGTGCCCTCGGCGCAGAGTGCGGCGATGAGCATCGCCATGCCGGCACGGATGTCCGGCGACTCGACGCGCTGGCCCCGCAGCTTGCGCGGCCCAACGATGATGGCTCGGTGGGGGTCGCAGATCGTTATCGCGGCGCCCATCAGTTGCAGCTTGTCGGTGAAGATCAGGCGACTCTCGAACATCCACTCATGGACGATCACCGAGCCCTCGGACTGGGTGGCCAGGGCGAGGGCGACGCTCGTGAGGTCGGCCGGAAACGCTGGCCACGGGCCGTCCTGGATCTTGGGCGTGAAGCCGCCGGCATCGGTCTGGATCGTGAGCTGCTGATTGCCGGGCACCACCACGTCGTTGCCGTCCAGATGGCTGCGCAGGCCGAGACGCTCGAACACGAGCCGGATCATGCGCAGGTCCTCGGGGACCGTGTCCTTGACGACGAGCTCGCCGCCGGTCACCCCGGCGAGCGCCATGAACGAGCCGATCTCTATGTGATCGGGGGCGATCGCGTGCGTGCACCCGTGCAGCCGTTCACGGCCGTGAACGGTCATCACGTTGGAGCTGATCCCATCGATCTCAGCGCCCATGCAGACGAGCATGCGCGCGAGGTCTTGAACGTGCGGCTCGGATGCCGCGTTGCGGATGACGGTCGTCCCCGGAGTCAGGGCGGCGGCCATCAGTGCGTTCTCCGTGGCCATCACCGACGGCTCATCCATCAGGAAGTCGCACGGCTTCAGACCTCCAGCGGGCGCGGAGAGCTCGATTGTCTTGTCCACCTCGATAATTGCCCCAAGCGCTCGCAACGCGTCGAAGTGCGGGTCGAGGCGGCGGCGTCCGATCACATCGCCGCCCGGGGGCGGCATGTTCGCGCGGCCGAAGCGTGCGAGCAGTGGTCCGGCAAGCAGGAACGAGGCGCGAATCTGCTCGCCGAGCTCGCGGTCGACGGTGGTTTGGTTCACGCCGGACGCGTTGACATGGACCTCACCGTCACTGGTCCAGGTGACGGCCGCCCCAAGCGATGTGAGCAGCGCGAGCATCGCGTCGACATCGCTGATGCGCGGGACGTTGCGCAGCGTCACGTCCTGGTCGGTGAGCAACGAGGCAGCGAGGATCGGAAGCGCCCCGTTCTTGTTGCCGGCCGGCACAACCGTGCCCGACAGCGGGACGCCGCCTTCGATTACGAACTTCTGCATAGGTCTCAGTAAGGTAACGACATGGCCACCGGTACCTCGCGCAGCGACGCCTGGGAGCTCGTCTGCGAGTGGACCGAGAGCGATTCGCTGCGCCGTCACATGCTTGCCGTCGAGGCAGCGATGCGTGCCTATGCAGTGCGCTTTGGCGGCAACGTCGAGCTGTGGGGGCTCACGGGCCTCCTGCACGACCTCGACTATGAGCGCTATCCCAACCTGGATACCGGCCATCCGCGGTATGCGATGGAGGAGCTGCGCGCCCGCGGATACCCGGAGGAGCTCATCCGCGCCGTCGGCTCGCATGCGGACTTCCTAGGCATTGCCCGAGAAACGACGATGGAGAAGGCGCTCTATGCGGTCGACGAGCTCTCCGGCTTCATCCTCGCCGTCGCGTACGTCCGCCCGGAGGGTCTGATCGGGATGACGCCGAAGTCGGTAAAGAAGAAGATGAAACAGCCGAGTTTCGCGGCGGCCGTGGGTCGCGATGAGCTGGTCGCCGGTGCGGAGGCGCTCGGCGTCGACTTCGATGAGCACGTCGCGATCGTGATCGCCGCGTTGGCAGAGTCCTCGGACGAACTACTGCCTGCGGCCTGAGTCTGGCCACAGGCTCCCCGGGGCCCCGTCGGCTATCGTCAGCGCCGATGTCTGAGGTGATCAAGATCGTGGTTCTGGATGGCGACGAAACGGGCCAGGAGCTGCTGGAGCAGTCGCTGCGCGTACTCGACTCCGAACTGCTCGACTTCGAGGTCGAGCTCGAGCGCTTCGACCTATCTCTCGAGAATCGCCGGGCGACACAGAACGACGTGGTGCATGAGTCGGCGGCTGCCATGAAGTTTGCCGGCCTCGGGATCAAAGCCGCGACGATCACTCCGGAGGGCAAGGAGGATGTGGGCACGCCCAACGCGATCGTGCGCGAGGGTATCGACGGCAAGGTCATCGTCCGCACGGGCCGGCGGCTCCCAGGAATCGCACCGATGGCGGGCGTTCACTACCCGATCTCGGTCGTGCGCATGGCTGTCGAGGACGCTTACGGCGCCAAGCAGTGGCGTGTGGGCGAGCCCGGTGCCGACGACGAGGTCGCCTATCGCGAGGAGCACATCACCCGCTCGACCTGCCGTGCCGTGTCGGAGTATTCGTTCCGGACGGCCAAGCGCCTCGAGGCTCGTGTCTACGGCGGTCCCAAGTGGACGGTCTCAGCGATCTACGAGGGCATGCTCAAGGAGGAGATGGACGCTGCCGCGGCGCGCCACCCCGACGTTGATTACCAGCCGGTGCTGATCGATGCCACATATGCCGGGCTGCTGTCGGGCGCGACCGACCAGACGCTCGTGATCCCCGCGCTCAACCGCGACGGAGACTGCCTATCGGACCTGGTACTGCCGATGTTCGGCTCGATCGCGGGCGCCGAGTCGATCCTGCTCGCATTCGACGAGAACTACAACACGACGGTGGCGATGGCCGAGGCTCCACACGGTACGGCTCCCGCGCTCCTGGGCAAGGACCTGGCCAACCCGCTGGCGATGATCCTCGCCTGCGGCGCCGTCATGCATCACGCCGCCGAGCGACACGGCGTGCACGCCGACCGCGCTTCGCGCGCCATATACGAGGCCGCGCTCGAGACCGTCGCGTCGGGGGTCAAGACGTTCGACCTGGGAGGCTCGGCTGGAACCACCGAGTTCACGACCGCCGTGGTCGAGCGGATCCGCACCAAGCTCGAGGTTTGGTCAGCCCTAGGCTGAGCCGGTTCCGCAGGTTTTCCCTGCGTATTGCGGGTTTCTCTTCTGGTCGGGTGGGTATCTGCAACTAAAATTGCAGGAAATCGGCCTATCTGTCCGAGCCCGAACCTAGCCTACGAACATATGTTCCGTTCTACCACCGCCCGCCTTGCCCACCGCGTCAGCGACCTGATCGACGACATGCTGGTGGGCGACTTCGACTACATCCTTGACGGCGACGACCTGTACGCGGACGTCGACTACCACCGCGAGCACCCTCACCACGTCGCAGAGCTGACGTGGACGCCGGCAGCCGGTCGTGGGTTCGGATCGCAGCGCACCGCCGCTTCGGGGCCGAAGGAGCGCCGTCCGGGCACAGTGCCAGCGCGAGCGGCGGAGTGCGTCTCCCCCGTGCGCTCCGGCTCGATCCGTCCGGCGACGGCCGCCGCTCGGACACGCGCCCACCGGTAGGTCAGAGCTTCAAAGCTCGGCGCGTTCCTGCTTCGTCTCCACGGCGGCGCGAGGCAGCCGCGAATTTGCGACTCAGGGCACTAGATCCTCCCATTCGGCCTCGCTCATATGCACGCCGTAGTGCTCGGCTGCCTTCTTGATGTTCGCGAACGCCAATTCACGCTCGTCATCAGAAACATCGATCACTTGGTCAAAGCGCGCGATCGCATTCCGCACGTGTTCCGCGTCGGTCAGCGGCTCTTTCCGCTCATCAGGAAACGCGAACACGCTGTCGGGCAGGTCGCTTCGCTCTGTCAGCTCACCATGCTTCTCGTGCGGCTTCCACGTCGTATGCATCGCTCTGGACCTCCGTTGGTTGCTGTCACGCTCGCCGACACTTTCCGCTCGCCGGGAGGCGATCCTCAGGTGTCTCTTCCCAGTGGGCGAGCCGGCGTCACGTAATCATGATGAACCCGAGTTCCGGAGCTTGCTAGCCCTGACCGTAGCTGTCGATCAGCCACTTGGAGCCGCTCTTCTGAAGGTAGACATCCCAGAAGGTGTCCGGGTTGCCTTCGTTGGGCCCCGACTCGTGAAACGTGCAGCGGTCGTCAACGTCATTCGGCTCTGGTAGAGCGGAGGAAGCCACGTGAACCAGTTTGCAGTGCAGATCGGTGAACCTCGGCCAGGGCCGCCAAGGCTGCGCCCACCCCATCTGATCCTTGGCATCGGCGGCAACGTACGACAACAGCTTTTGACGCTTGTGGTCATTGATCGCAGCAAACCATCCGAGGGTCGAGCCCTCTGAGGTCGCGCGCGCAGACGCACTGTCGCTTGTCGTGGTGTGCGACCCGCACCCAGCCACCGCAAACACGGACGCGCCTAATAGCAAAAGCCTTCTGAGCATCCAGGGAGTCTTTCAGAGGGCCAGCCATGACCCGCATGGAGAAGTGGCCGGATCGCGGATTGGATGCGGCATGTGGTTCACGAGGACAATTCCGCGGAAGGATAATTGACCACGCAAGCATCCTTCCGCGGAATTGTCCATCGTCCCTATCTGACGCTGCCCAGTTCGAGACGGGAAATCCCTCGGCGTCATACATCGTGACCGACCAGAACGCTCCGACCGGCGGGATTTCGTAATGCTCGAAAACGGCCAGCGCGATCGCTGCCGTGCGAGCATTGCCGTATGCCCACCGGCGCGAGCATCGGAGTTGACGTGTGCGACGGATAGATCGGTCGTCTGTGGCTGACGCGCAGCTGCGCTTAGCGCACGATTTCGACCCCGGGATTAGTCGTATCGGCGATCGTGCTCCGTTCACGTACAAGGACGCGAGCGGAGACCCCATCAGTGATCCAGCTGTCCTCGGCCGGATCGGGTCGCTCGCGATTCCGCCCGCCTGGAAGGACGTGTGGGTCTCCCCCGACCCGAACTCGCATCTCCAGGCGACGGGCATCGACAGTCGTGGCCGAAAGCAATATCGGTACCACCCAGCCTGGCGGCACGATCGCGACGAGCTCAAATTCAGCGACATGGAGGCGTTCGGCCGAGTCCAGCCGCAGCTCCGGGAGCACGTCTATCGGGCGTTGACCGAAGATCGTCAGCTCTCCCACCGTCGGGTCCTGGCGCTTTCGCTGAGGCTCCTTGATGTGGGCCTCTTCCGGGTGGGCTCGGACCGGTACGCGCGCGATAACCAGCATTACGGCCTGACCACGCTTCTCACCAACCAGCTGACGATCCGGAACCGGCAAGCGGTGTTCGACTACACCGGCAAGGCGGGCCGGAGGCAGCGGCTCTCCATAGCCGATCCGGAGGCACTTCCCGCGCTGGCGACGCTGCGGCGGCGGCGCAGCGGCCCGGCCGAGCTGCTGGCCTACCGCGGAACTCGAGGCTGGACCCGGATCCACAGGGAGGACGTCAACAACTTCCTGCGCGTCGAGGCAGCGGGACCGTTCTCCGCTAAGGAGTACCGAACGTGGAACGCTACCGTCCTCGCCGCCGTCGCGCTCAAGAAGGAGCGTCCCCGGCCTTCGCGCGCCGCCGTCGTGGCATCGCGAGCCGCGGCCACGGCACTGGGAAACACGCCCGCCATCGCGCGGCGGGCCTACATCGACCCGCGGATCCTGGAACTCTATGCAGCTGGCAAGGTACTCGAGACCGACGAGGGGCCGGGCGACGGCTGGCACGCGCGGGCGAGAGTCGAGCAAGCGGTACTCGAGCTGCTCAGTCGAGCTGCCAGGTAGGCCAAGAATGGACGACTTCTGAAGACCTTCGACGGCTGATCCACAGTCGCAACCGCAACCTCCCTGAGCTTCGGGCTCGCGTGCTATGCCCGAGTTGAGGCGGCCGAGTGCGTTGGGCGAGAGCCCGCACGTAACTCGCGGCGGGCGTGGTTGTTGACAGAACAGCCTTGCAGGATCACGATTGACTCGCTGGGCAAGTGTGCGGTCCGTTGGGCGAGGGGAGGCATCATGAACGCCATGTCGATGTACCCGGCCGCTGCGCCCCGAGCGCCAGAGCTGACGATACGTCGTGTCAAGGGGATTGACGCTCCTGCCGTTGCCGAGTTGCGGGCTGTTTGGAGCGCAGGGGAGCCGCCCGGCTCGTTGTTCACCAGCTCGATCCGAGCATGGCTTGAAGCCGACGGGGAATCTCGGATCACGCTGATGGCCAGCGCTGACGACCGGCCGATTGGCATGATTTCCATGCTCGAGTGCAGCGGCATGCCCGTGCCTCGCGCTCGGTCATCACGATGGGGGTACATCGACCATCTCTTCGTCAGGGACGGCGAGCGTCGTCAAGGTGTCGCCACAGCGTTGATCAACGAAACGATGGACACTGCCGACCACCGTGAGTACCAGAAGCTGCTGGTGTCGCCCAGCGCAATGGCTATCTCACTGTTTCACCGGTTGGGTTTCCTGATGTTGGAGGAACTCGGTCCGGAGGGAATCCTGTTGTTCCGGCCGAGGCCGCGGGCCGACGCCGGAACGCCACTCTGATCGAACGCACTCGTTAGGCTGAGCTCACGATCGCGTTGCCACGCGACAGCGGCTCAGCAGCGTTGAACTGGGGCGCAAGCGCTTAAGTCCACCTACGATGGAACGGCCTATGTCGCACGTGCTCGAGACCGACCGGTTGCTGCTGCGTCCCTGGACGAGTGAGGACGTCGCGCTGCTTTCCTCGCTCAGCTCGAACCCGCAGGTGACGCGCTACATCGGGCTGGGCCACACGTGGACGGCATTGAAGGCCATCACCGTCTCAGATCGCGCCCTGAGCCATTGGCGCGAGCACGGCTTTGGCTGGAGGGTCGTGATCCACGTCGCCAGCGGTACCGAGATCGGCCTGATCGCGCTCAACCTGATGGGCGCCGGCACCGCCGGGCTGGACCCAGACGAGCACGAAATCGGCTGGTGGCTGTCACCCGAGCACTGGGGACACGGTTATGCCACCGAGGGCGCACGCGCCGTCGCCGACGATGCGTTCACGTCGCTCGGTGCGCCGCACCTGACTGCGCGGATTCTGCCTGAGAATGCCGGCTCGATTCAGGTGGCCACCTCGATCGGCATGAGCTTTGAGTTCAACACCGTCGCCGAGCCGGGAGTGCTCGTTGCCGTATACCGGCAGCTCGGCACCGGTAGAGCGTGGAGGCGCAGCGGCGGCTAGGGCTTCCGTAACGACCTCGAGCCGCCTGACATGTGTCAGACGGCTCGAGCTATAAGTAAAAAACCGGCGGCGACCTACTCTCCCAGGCCCTTTCAAGCCAAGTACCATCGGCGCAGAGGGGCTTAACTGCTCTGTTCGGAAAGGGAAGAGGTGTTTCCCCCTCGCTATAACCACCGGAAAACGGTGAGAGAGCCGGCCCCTCACGGGCCTTCAAAACTACACAGTGCCAATGTACGTGGTATCAAAAATACCGTCAAGCCCTCGACCCATTAGTACCAGTCTCCTACAGGTGTTACCACCCTTCCAGATCTGGCCTATCAACCTGGTGGTCTACCAGGGGTCTTACTCCATCTAGTGGATGGGAGATCTCATCTTGAGGCCGGCTTCCCGCTTAGATGCTTTCAGCGGTTATCCGATCCGCACGTAGCTAATCAGCAGTGCCGTTAGCACGACAACTGATACACCAGAGGTGCGTTCATCCCGGTCCTCTCGTACTAGGGACGAATCCTCTCAAATCTCCAACGCCCACGGCAGATAGGGACCGAACTGTCTCACGACGTTCTGAACCCAGCTCGCGTACCGCTTTAATGGGCGAACAGCCCAACCCTTGGGACCTACTTCAGCCCCAGGATGCGACGAGCCGACATCGAGGTGCCAAACCGGGCCGTCGATGTGGACTCTTGGGCCCGATAAGCCTGTTATCCCCGGAGTACCTTTTGTCCGTTGAGCGACGGCGCTTCCACTTGCTACCGCCGGATCACTAAGGCCTACTTTCGTACCTGCTCGACATGTCTGTCTCGCAGTCAAGCTCCCTTACTGCCTTTACACTCTACGCACGATTTCCGACCGTGCTGAGGGAACCTTTGCGCGCCTCCGTTACATTTTGGGAGGCGACCGCCCCAGTCAAACTACCCACCTGTCACTGTTCCGCACCCGGATTCACGGCGTGCGGTTAGAGATCCAATACACCAAGGGTGGTATCTCAAGGTTGGCTCCACACCGGCCGCAGCCGGTGCTTCCAAGCCTCCCACCTATCCTGAGCGAGATGCATCGAACCTCAATACCAAGTTGTAGTAAAGGTTCACGGGGTCTTTCCGTCTAGCCGCGGGTACTCGGCATCTTCACCGAGACTGCAATTTCACCGAGCCCCTCGTTGAGACAGCGTTCAAGTCGTTACGCCATTCGTGCAGGTCGGAACTTACCCGACAAGGAATTTCGCTACCTTAGGACCGTTATAGTTACGGCCGCCGTTTACCGGGGCTTAGTTTTGGTGCTTCGGGTTGCCCCTAACACCTCCACGTAACCTTCCGGCACCGGGCAGGCGTCAGCCCCTATACGTCGTCTTTCGACTTAGCAGAGACCTGTGTTTTTGGTAAACAGTCGCTTGAACCTATTCACTGCGGCCCTCTCAGGCTCCACACGCGAAGTGCTTCACCCTACTGGGGCGCCCCTTATCCCGAAGTTACGGGGCGATTTTGCCGAGTTCCTTAACGAGGGTTATCTCGATCACCTTAGTGTTCTCCACTTGCCCACCTGTGTCGGTTTTGGTACAGGCACGCGCGTTCTCCCTAGAGGCTTTTCTTGGAGGCTTGGCGTCCGGGACTCGCCGGCTTAAAGCCAGCTGGCATCGCGTCTCAGGTTAAAGCGGTTCCGGATTTGCCTAGAACCACCCCTACACGCTTACCCCAGGGCAACTATCGCCTGGGCTCCCATAGCCTTCCTCGTCCCCCCATCGGTCAAACGAACGCGACGTGGTACGGGAATATCAACCCGTTGGCCATCGACTACGCCTTTCGGCCTCGCCTTAGGTCCTGACTAACCCTGAGCAGACGAACTTTACTCAGGAATCCTTGGGCAATCGGTGGAAGGGATTCTCACCCTTCTTTCGTTACTCATGCCGGCATTCTCACTTCCCAGGCCTCCACGGCTGGGTTACCCCGCCGCTTCACTGCCCTGGGAACGCTCTCCTACCGCGCGACTTGCGTCGCACCCGCAGCTTCGGTGACTAGCTTGAGCCCCGTTACATTGTCCGCGCTCGAACACTTGACCAGTGAGCTGTTACGCACTCTTTCAAGGGTGGCTGCCTCTAAGCCAACCTCCTGGTTGTCTATGCACTCGAACATCGTTTACCACTTAGCTAGTACTTGGGGACCTTAGCTGGCGGTCTGGGCTGTTTCCCTCTTGACGCTGAAGTTTATCCCCCAGCAACTGACTCCCGGAGTAGCCGTGACGGTCTTCGGAGTTTGCCTGAATTCGGTAACCTGGTAGGGCCCCTAGTCCAAACAGTGCTCTACGGCCGCCACGGAATTTATCCGAGGCTATACCTAAATATATTTCGGAGAGAACCAGATATCACTGAGCTTGATTAGCCTTTCACTCCGACCCACAGGTCATCCGCCCAGTTTTCAACCTAGGTCGGTTCGGTCCTCCACGAGGTCTTACCCCCGCTTCAACCTGCCCATGGGTAGCTCGCTCAGCTTCGGGTCTACCGCCTACGACTATGACGCCCTATTCGGACTCGCTTTCGCTACGGCTCCGCTCATCGCTTAACCTTGCCGCAGACGAGTAACTCGCCGGCTCGTTATGCAAAAAGCACGCGGTCACAGCACGAAGCTGCTCCCACCGCTTGTAGGCGCACGGTTTCAGGTACTATTTCACTCCCCTTCCGGGGTACTTTTCACCTTTCCCTCACGGTACTAGTCCGCTATCGGTCACCTAGGAGTACTTAGCCTTGGAGGGTGGTCCCCCCAGATTCAGTCCGCGTTTCACGGGTGCGGACTTACTCAGGTGCCGTCCGGGAGGCTGTGCAGTTTCGACTACGGGACGGTTGCCCTCTTTGGTTCGCGGTTCCACGCGATTCGTCTACCACACAACTTTGTAACTCCACTATGGACGGTCCTACAACCCCGCCGTGGACGAATCCACGTCGGTTTGGGCTAATCCCTTTTCGCTCGCCACTACTCAGGGAGTCTCTTTTGATTTTCTTTCCTCGGGGTACTGAGATGTTTCACTTCCCCCGCTTGGCTTTATCGTGGCTATGTGTTCACCACGAAATGACACCGCATTACCGGTGCCGGGTTTCCCCATTCGGAAATCCGCGGGTCAAAGGCTATTCAGCGCCTCACCGCGGCTTATCGCAGCCGTTCACGTCCTTCATCGCCTCTAGGTGCCAAGGCATCCACCATGCGCCCTTACTATCTTGACGGTGATCTTGCTGTGAGTCACCTAAGTGACTCACATGAGTAGTGACCGAAGTCACCACTCGGTGATACCCGTTTACATTGGCTACTGTGCAGTTTTCAAGGTCCGTGAGGAGGCTCAGGCCGCGTGACCTGCAGATCAGTGCCGAAACACAGTGATCTGCCGGCGACGCGCCGGTCTCTCAAAACTCAACAGCATGCGGCACGTTGCGGACTGGGAGCTGGCTCCCAAACAACGTGCCTTTCCAGGTCCGGTCGACATTTCTAGTCCGAATGCACTGCTGACACCGGTGAACTCGAGGTTCAACCAGAGTGTCAGACTCGCCAGGCACTATTGCCTGACGGGCTCCGGGCGTCCCAATAAGGGACTTCCCTAGAAAGGAGGTGATCCAGCCGCAGCTTCCGCTACGGCTACCTTGTTACGACTTCACCCCAGTCACGAGCCCCACCTTCGACGGCTCCCTCCCTTGCGGGTTAGGCCACCGGCTTCGGGTGTTGCTCACTCCCATGGTGTGACGGGCGGTGTGTACAAGGCCCGGGAACGTATTCACCGCGGCAATGCTGATCCGCGATTACTAGCAACTCCACCTTCATGCAGGCGAGTTTCAGCCTGCAATCCGAACCGAGACGCACTTTAAGGGATTCGCTCCACCTCGCGGTCTTGCAGCCCTCTGTATGCGCCAATGTAGCACGTGTGTAGCCCTGGACATAAGGGGCATGATGACTTGACGTCATCCCCACCTTCCTCCGGTTTGTCACCGGCAGTCTCGCATGAGTCCCCAACTAAATGCTGGCAACATGCGACGGGGGTTGCGCTCGTTGCGGGACTTAACCCAACATCTCACGACACGAGCTGACGACAGCCATGCACCACCTGTGACTCTGCCCCGAAGGGAAGCCGTGTTTCCACGGCGGTCAGAGACATGTCAAGCCCAGGTAAGGTTCTTCGCGTCGCGTCGAATTAAACCACATGCTCCGCTGCTTGTGCGGGCCCCCGTCAATTCCTTTGAGTTTTAGCCTTGCGGCCGTACTCCCCAGGCGGGGTACTTAATGCGTTAGCGTCGGCACAGGGGGAGTCGACACCCCCTACACCTAGTACCCATCGTTTACGGCGTGGACTACCAGGGTATCTAATCCTGTTTGCTCCCCACGCTTTCGCGTCTCAGCGTCAGTACCGTCCCAGCGAGCTGCCTTCGCCATTGGTGTTCCTCCTGATATCTGCGCATTTCACCGCTACACCAGGAATTCCACTCGCCTCTTCCGGACTCTAGCTCGACAGTTTCCACCGGCATTCCAGGGTTGAGCCCTGGACTTTCACAGCAGACTTATCGAGCCGCCTACACGCGCTTTACGCCCAATGATTCCGGACAACGCTTGCCCCCTACGTATTACCGCGGCTGCTGGCACGTAGTTAGCCGGGGCTTCTTCTGAAGGTACCGTCACTCCAGCCGGCTATTCACCGACGAAGCTTCGTCCCAACTGAAAGGGCTTTACAACCCGAAGGCCTTCTTCACCCACGCGGCGTTGCTGCGTCACGCTTTCGCGCATTGCGCAAGATTCCCCACTGCTGCCTCCCGTAGGAGTCTGGGCCGTGTCTCAGTCCCAGTGTGGCTGATCGTCCTCTCAGACCAGCTACGCATCGTCGCCTTGGTGAGCCGTTACCTCACCAACAAGCTAATGCGCCGCGGGCCGATCCCGATGCGGAGGCCGAAGCTTCCTTTCCCCAGCAGCCTTATGGCCGGAGGGCACATTTGGTATTAGCCCGAGTTTCCTCGGGTTGTCCCAATCATCGGGGCAGGTTACCCACGTGTTACTCACCCGTTCGCGGCTCTGCCCCGGGCCGAAGCCCGGTTCGTCGCTCCACTTGCATGTGTTAGGCACGCCGCCAGCGTTCGTCCTGAGCCAGGATCAAACTCTCCGTGAAGAACTTCACAAAGAGCTGTCAGGAATTCTGCTCGCCGTATCGGCTCCGCGAACTATGCCGCGGGTCCTGACGAGCAAAACCTGGGTCCCTCCCTGGTGGAAGGGACCCTCGTCTCCACGCCCGACCGCTAATGCGGCCATCGGGAGCTCCAAGTACACAGGCGGAGCTCCGGGGACGAGACGGGTTCAATCTTGGCGCCGTCGCTCGATCGGCTCACGAATGAGCCGTCCGACGACGGCGTCGAACCTGGACACACTCTCGGCCATAGGCAGGCCGAGGTGCGCATGCTGTTGAGTTTTCAAAGACCGTCGCCTCCTGGCGGAAGGGGTTTCCTTCCAGAGGATGCGCCGAGGCCTTTCGGCGCTCGGGGCAGAAGAGTATAGCCACATCTCTCGCTTGGGGGCGCAAACTCACCCACTTGGGAGGCGCGTAGCCGCGCTCACTGCCTGCAGAAAGGTAGCGTACCCGCGGGCGGAATGCGTTTCGGTTGCGTTTGAGGCGCCCTCAGCCGATCAACACTCGAGCAAATCGCCGCTTTCCGAGCTGCAGTACACGCCCTTCCACGACATCGGCCGGCACGTCGAGCAGACCAGCGGCAAGCGGCTCTCCGTCGACCTTGACGCCGCCCTGTGCCAGCGATCGTCGCGCCTCCGAGGTGGACACGCCGAAGGCCTGGGCGACCAGAGCCGGGAGATGTACGACGCCGCCGGACGGCGTGAAATGCACCTCCGGCACATCATCGGGCACGCCTCCGCTGACGAACACCCGATCGAACTCCTGCTCGGCAGCCTCGGCGGCTTCCACTCCGTGGAAGCGCTCCACCAGGGCCCGCGCGAGCGCCCGCTTCGCGTCCCGTGGCGCAAGGTCCGCGGGTAATTCGCGGCCCAGCAGCAACTCGTACCAGGACTCAAGCGAGGTATCCGGGATGCTCAGCGTCTTGCCGTACATCTCCTGTGGTGGATCGGTGACCCCGATGTAGTTGCCGAGTGACTTGGACATCTTGCGCTCGCCATCGGTCCCGGTCAGCAGCGGCATCGTCAGGATCACCTGCTCGTCCTGCCCGTACGCGCGCTGGATGTCACGCCCGAGCAGCAGGTTGAATTTCTGATCGGTCCCCCCCAGCTCGACATCGGCTCGGATCGCGACGGAGTCGTATCCCTGCAGCAGCGGATACATCAGCTCGAGCATCGAGACCGGCGTGTTGGCCGCAAGCCGCTTGGCGAAGTCGTCGCGCTCGATCACGTGCGCGACGGTGGTGGTCGACAGCAGCCGGAAGAAATCCGGCATCGACATATCGAGCCACTCGCCGTTGAAGCGCACCTCGAGCCGGTCGGGGTCGAGAACCTTGAGCGCCTGCTCCTGGAACGTCACGGCGTTTGCCCTGATCTGCTCGTCGCTCAAGATCGGCCGTGTCGACGAGCGACCGCTCGGGTCGCCGACGCGCGCGGTCCCGTCGCCGATGATCAGCACGACAGTGTGCCCGGCGTCCTGGAACTCCCGCATCTTCTGGAGCACCACCGTGAAGCCGAGGTGGATATCCGCTGCGGTCGGGTCGATGCCGAGCTTGACTCGCAGCGGCCGGCCCAGCTTCAGCTTGGCCTCGAGCCCGCCCTCCGGCAGGCAGTCAACTGCGTTTCGTGACAGCCACGCGGCCGCCTCAGAGGGTGTGGCTGACATCGCGGCAATCGTAATGGCAGGCTCACCGGACCTGCGGTCTCCTCGCGCGTCCGGCTTGCGACTAAACTGCCGCCAGCCGGTAGGTACCCATCACGCGCTTAGCCCTTGCGAGCGCCGGGTCCGCAGGCGGCGAGCCGTGCGCCGCAGGCGCCGCCGCTGAAGCTCCGATCGCATGAGCGTCGACAACGACACCCGCACAGATGGCGAGCAGCGTCCCGCGCCGATCGTCATCGCCCCGCCGCAGCGCCGGCGAATCAGGCGCCAGCGCGGGCCCAGGCGCCCGCGCCCACGCGTGCGCAAGCTGCGGCTGCTGTTCGTGCTCACCGCGTTCGGCGGGCTGGCCGTGGTCTCGATGCTGTTCGGCGCGCTTACGTCGATCGCCTCCGACCTGCCCCGGTTCGAGAACAAGATCCAGTTCAGCCGCAACCTCGACTCCTACATGTACGACGTCAACGGCAACCCGATCGGCCCGCTGGCCCCCGCCAGCACGCCGGCGATCGACAACTGGAACCAGATCTCACAGAACATGGTGCATGCGATCGTCTCGGTCGAAGATCGCGGCTTCTGGAGCGAGTCGGGCATCAGCGTCCGCGGGCTCGTGCGTGCCGCCTTCGCAGACGTCACCGGCGGGAAGCTCCAGGGCGCCTCCACCATCCCGGAGGAGTTCATCAAGAACGTCCGGGCCGAGGAGGGCGACCGCACCGTGGCCGAGAAGCTGGTCGAGGCCGGCATGGCGTTCCAGCTCTCCCACCACTGGAGCCACGAGCGGATCCTCACCGAGTATCTGAACACGATCTACTTCGGCAACGGTGCGCTTGGGATCGAGGCGGCGGCGCGCGTTTACTTCGGCTGGGCCCACGGCTATGACTCCTCGAATCCCGAGGCCGGTCAGGACTCCTGCGGGGACGCCGACGCGCAGCACCCCTACCGTAAGGAGTGCGCGAGCACCCTCACCCCCGCACAGGCAGCGTTGTTGGCCGGCATGGTCGCCAACCCGAGCGCCTTCAATCCGGCCGGCACCCAGAGCGAACGCGCCGCCGCCAAGGTCCGTCGCGATCTGGTGCTGGAGGACATGTATCACCAGCACTACATCTCCTACGGCGAGTACCAGTACTCGGTGAACCGGCCGCTGCCACCCGTCGCCGATATCAAGCAGCCGCAGCAGCAGCCCTCCGCCGCTCCCTACTTCACGAGCTGGGTCGAGCCTCAGGTCGTCCGCGCACTGGAGGGCGAGGGTCTGTCACCCAAGCAGGCCCAGTACGAGGCCTATTACGGCGGGCTCAAGATCAAGCTGAGCATCGATCTGGACCTGCAGAACGAGGCCCAGGCCGTGATCAATCATGAGCTTCCCTCCGGCGAGGGCTTGCCGACCGCATCGTTGGTCGCGATCTCCAACAAGACCGGTGAGGTCCGCGCGATGGTCAGCGGGGACGGTCCTGACTACCAGCAGTCGCCGTTCAACCTGGCGACGATGGGTTACCGCCAGCCGGGATCGTCATTCAAGGTCTTCACGCTGTCGGCCGCGCTCTCAAAGGGCCTGATCAGCCCCTACACCGAGTTCGATTCCCACCAGCTCACGATCAACTTCGTCAAACAGGGCGGCAACGCGTTCTACGCCCCCAACGGCACCGGCCGCTTCCCCGTGCACAACTTCGGCAACGTCTACAGCGGCTGGATCCCGATGACCGTGGCGACCGCGACATCGGACAACAGCGTCTTCGCCCAGCTCGGCACGGAGAAGGGAATGGGAACCGAGACGGTGGCCAACTACGCGCGTCTGATGGGCATCCGCTCGCCGATCTCGCGCAACCCGTCGATGATCCTGGGCGGCCTGAGCACCGGCGTCTCCGCGCTCGACATGGCACATGCCTATTCGACGGTGGCCAACGGCGGCGTCAAGGTCTTCAACCCTGTCCTGGGTGACGTCGACGGCGGCCCGATCGGCATCGACAAGATCTCCAACTGCGGCAAGTGCGATCACAGCACGATCACCAACTGGGGCACCATGAAGACCGACCGGGTGCTCTCACCCGAGGTTGACGCGACACTTACAGAGCTGCTGCACGGCCCGGTCGATGACAGCTACGGAACCGGAACTGCCGCCGCGATTCCGGGCGTGGACGTGGCCGGCAAGACCGGCACGACCTCAAACTACGTCGACGCCTGGTTCGTCGGCTATACGCCGACGATGACGGTCGCGGTCTGGGTGGGCTATCCGAACAGCGGCAAGCCGATGACGGACCTGTATTACGGAAGGCCGGTCGAGGGTGGCACCTTCCCCGCCGTGATCTTCCACAACTACGTCACGGGTGCGCTGCAGATCCTGCAGGACGAGGCCACCAACAAACAGGCCGCGGCGAACACGGTGACGACTCAGACGCCCACCTACACGGGCACCCCCTCGAGCACCGGCACCGGGGCCGCGACGAATTCGACGCAGACCACCGCGACCACCGACACGACCCAGACGAACGGCGGCGCACAGCTGGGTACCAACGACGCCGGCACCAATGCCCCCACCCAGAACTCGACATCGTCGAACCAAACCGAGACGCTGCCGCAGACCAACACGCCGCCACCATCCTCGTCGTCTGGTACGTCCACCGGCGGCCCGACCGGCGGCTCGGGTCTCTAAGCCGGATTCCGGACGGGCACCGACAGGTACGGGCTGCCCGCCAGGCAGAAGCGCCATGGCAACTCTGCGGCTTTGGTGATCCCGATCCGGAGGTCCCGCTGGACCACCGGATCGCTGTAGCGCTCGGGCCGCCCGGAGATCACAAGCGGCCCGCTCTCGAGATCTGATCCGTTGTCGGCCAGGGTCACAGCGAGCGCCTGCGTGAGCTTCCCAGGGCCTGAGCAGAGCGCTCTCTTCTGGCTTGGGTCGAGGCCACGACGCTCTGCCATCAGCTCCACCCCGTCGAGTGGCTCGAGCGCCCGGATCAGCACCCCAGCCCCGACACCCTCTGGCTCGCACACCGCATTCAGCAGGGCGTGGACGCCGTATGAGAGGTAGACGTAACTGCGTCCGGGAGGCCCGAACAGTGTCTCGGTCCGCGCGGTCAGACCGACGAAGGCATGCGATGCCGGTTCGCTGTCGTGGTAGGCCTCGGTCTCGACGATCACGCCGCTGCACTGGCCGTGGGTGACCACGCAGCCGATCAGATCCTCGGCGACGCTGAGCACAGGCCGGCGGTAGAAGTCCGGCTTCACCGTCCGCTGCGCGCGCGGTTGAGCGCCGCCTGCGCATGAGCGAGCTGCTCGCGCACCGCGGCCGAGCCGGTGCCGCCGCGCGAGGCCTTGGATTCGAGCCAGGCGCCGTCCGCCAGCAGCGCGTAGAAGCCGTCGGGTTCGAGCAGCGGCGAGGCGTCCGCCAGTTCGGCGGGCGTCAGCTCCGACAGCGTGCGACCGCTGCCGACCGCCAGCCGCACCAGCTCCCCGACCACGTGATGCGAGCTGCGGAACGGCAATCCGCGCTTGACCAGATAGTCGGCGACGTCGGTCGCCGCGAGAAATTCATCGCCGGCTGCCTCGGCCAGGCGGCCGCGCTTGAAGGTGATCGTGCTCAGCATCCCGTGTGCTGCGGCCAACACCAGCTCGAGCGTGTCGACCGCGTCGAACAGGTGCTCCTTGTCCTCCTGCATGTCCTTGTTGTAGGTGAGCGGCAGGCCGTGCATCACACCGTGCATCGCCGCCAGGTGGGCGGAGATGCGCGGGGCCTTGGCGCGCAGAAGCTCCGCGGCGTCGGGGTTCTTCTTCTGGGGCATGATCGAGGACCCTGACGCCCACGCATCCGAGACCTCGCAGAAGCCGAACTCCTCACTGGACCAGAGCACGATCTCGGCACCGAGCCGCGACAGGTGCGTGGCGCAGGTGCTGGCAGCCGAGAGATAGTCGAGCACGAAGTCCCGGTTCGAGACCGCGTCGATCGAGTTCTCAGAGACGGCGACGAAGCCGAGCTCCGAGGCGAGCAGGTCCCGATCGGTGACGAAATTCACCCCGGCCAGGGCTCCTGCCCCGAGCGGAAGTGCCCCGGTCCCATCGAGCACGGCCCGGAAGCGGCGCTCGTCACGAAGCAGCATCCAGGCGTAGGCGAGCAGGTGATGTCCGAGGTAGACGGGCTGGGCACGCTGCAAGTGCGTGTAGCCGGGCATCGGCCAATCGATGTGGCCCTCCGCCAGTTCGAGCAGTACCTGCGCGAGCTCGAGCGTCGCTGCGGAAGCGTCCAGTGCGGCGTCACGCGTGAACATCGCCATGTCCGTCGCGACCTGGTCGTTGCGCGAGCGCGCTGTGTGCAGCCGTCCGCCGGCCTCGCCGGCGAGCTCGGTGATCCGGCGCTCGATCGCCATGTGGACGTCCTCATCGCCCTCGCCGAAGGCGAACGTGCCGTCGCGTACCTCTTCGGCCACGCGGCTGAGCGCCGCGAGCAGCGCGTCGCGGTCCTCGTCGCTGATGATCCCGCTGGCCGCCAGCATCGTCGCGTGCGCGACCGACCCCTGCACGTCGTAGGGCGCCAGACGCCAGTCGAAGGACAGCGAGTCGTTCAGGCGCCTGAAGACATCGTCCTGGGGCACCGCCATCCGCGGGCTGGACATCAGGCGTTTCGACGAGCTCATGAGGCGCGCGATGTCAAGGATCCACGCGTCGCGTGTGCGCTCTGCAGCACACCAGCCAGCTCGTCGACGACGCGCGCCACCTGACCCTCGCTCATCTGCGGGAAGAACGGGATTGCAATCGAGCGCGCCGCAACATCCTCGCAGACCGGGAACTGACCGGTTCGGTAGCCGAAGGTCTCGCGGTAGTAGCTCATCAGGTGGATCGCCGGGAAGTACGGCTTGGCTGCGATCCCGCGCGCCCCTAGCTGCGTGACCACGGCGTCGCGGTCCAACCCGCGTGGCAGCTGGATCACGTACACGAACCAGCCCCGCCGAGCCTGGCCGGCGTTCTCACAGGGAAGCGTGACCTCGGGGATCTCCTGCAGCGCATCGCGGTAGAGGCTCGCCACCCGCTCGCGACCGGCGAGCAGATCGTCGAGTCGGTCGAGCTGCGCCAGCCCCAGCGCACAGGCGATATCCGACAGGCGGTAGTTGAAGCCCAACCGGTCGTGGTCGAGCCAGTCCATGTTCGGCGCCCGGCCCTGATTGCGCTCGGAGTCGATGCGCTCCTTGAGCGCGGGGTCGCCTGCCACCACCATGCCGCCCTCGCCGGTGGTCATCTGCTTGTTGGCGTAGAAGGCGAACACGGCCGGGTGGCCACGGCCGCCGATCGGGCCGCCGTCGGCGTAGACTGCCGCCGAGCGCCTCACAGGCGTCCTCAACGATCGGCAGCCCCGTCTGCTCGAGGCGCGCCATGTCGACCGGGTAACCGAACACGTGCACCGGCAACAACGCCGAGGTACGCGAGGTTACCGCCGCGGCGGCCGCCTCGGCGTCGAGATTCAACGTGACGGGATCGATGTCGACGAACACCGGCCGCGACGCGTTCGTAGATCGCGACGTTGGCACTGGCCACAAAGGAGAACGGCGTCGTGATGACCTCGGTGCCGTCGCTCACCCCGACCGCGCGCAGAGCAAGGTGAAGGCCCGCTGTTCCCGAGGAGACCGCGCTCGCGCAGCGGGCGCCGACGCGTGCCGCAAAGCCGCGCTCGAACTCGGGTCCCCGCGGCCCGAGCGACAGATGGCCGGAACGCAGGACCTCGAGCACTGCCTGCTCCTCGGGCTCGCCGAGCACCGGCCGGGCCAGCGGAATTGGACCCGCCCGCCCGTCAGGAGTCCCAGCGCTTCCGGACGTGTCGAAGGCGCGTCACGAGGAGGCGCGCGCCTCGTCCGCGCTCGCCGGCCGCCGGCCCGTCTGCATCCCGAGCTCCAGTGAGTCGACCAACGCCTCCCACGACGCCTCGATCACGTTGTCCGAGACGCCGATCGCACCCCACTCCTGCTCGCCGTCGGAGGAGTCCAGCAGCACGCGGGTGATCGCGTCGCTGGCCTTGGCGCCGTCGAGGATGCGCACCTTGAAGTTGACGAGCTTGATCGTGTCGAGCTCCGGATACACGCGCGCGAGAGCGCCGCGCAGCGCCCGGTCGAGCGCGCTCACCGGGCCGTTGCCCTCGGCCGTGAACAGGTAGCGCTCACCGTCGACCCAGAGCTTGATCGTCGCCTCGGTCTCGACGCGCCCGTCGGCCCGCTTCTCGGCGGTCACGCGCCACGACTCGAGCGTGAAGAGCGGGACGTAATCGCCGCTCTCCTTGCGCATCAGCAGCTCGAACGAGCCGTCGGCCGCCTCGTAGTGGTAGCCCTCGTGCTCGCGCTCCTTGACGCGCTCGATCAGCCTGACGGCACCGGCATCGTCGAGCTGGATGCCGGCCTCAGCGGCGCGGGCGTGGATCGTGCCCTTGCCCGATAGCTCCGAGACCAGGACGGCACGGTCGTTTCCCACGACCTCCGGATTGACATGCTCGAACGTGCTGGGGTCGGCGGTGACGCCGGCCACGTGCATGCCGCCCTTGTGGGCGAAGGCGTTGCGGCCGACGTAGGGCTGGTCGTGGTTGGGGGTGAAGTTCAAGAGCTCGTCGAAGAAGTGCGAGCTCGCGGTCAGGGCGTGCAGCTGCTCCCGGCTGACGCACTCGTATCCGCGCTTGAGCTGCAGGTTGGGGATCAGCGTCGTCAGGTTGGCGTTGCCGCAACGCTCTCCGTAGCCGTTCTGCGTGCCCTGGATGTGGGTGGCGCCGGCCCCGACCGCCGCCAGCGTGTTGGCGACGCCGCAGCCCGCGTCATCGTGGCAGTGGATTCCGATCCTGATACCGGTAGGGCCGAGCTCGCCAACGACCATCTCCATCGCCTCGGCGATCCCGTCGGGCAGCGTGCCGCCGTTGGTGTCACAGCAGGTGATGGTCTCGGCGCCCGCCTGGGCGGCGGCGCGCAGGCAGGCGAGCGAGTACTCGCGGTCGTCGACGAAGCCGTCGAAGAAGTGCTCGGCGTCATAGACGACCCGCTTGCCGGCTGCGACGAGGAACGCGATCGACTCGGAGATCATCCGCAGGTTCTCCCCGCGATCGGCCTTGACCACCTTCTCGAGGTGCAGGCTCCAGGTCTTGCCGACGAGCGTGCATACCGGCGCGAAGCAGTCCGCCAGTACCTGCAGCGCCGGATCGTCCTGGGCCCGGACGTCACGCCGGCGCGTCATCCCGAAGGCCGCGATCTGAGCATGCTGAAAGCGCTCGCCGGCCAGCAGCTCGAAGAGCTCGAGCTCCTTGGGGTTCGAGCTCGGGAAGCCCGCCTCGATCAGGTCGATCCCGAGCTCGTCGAGCATGTGCGCCACGCGCACCTTCTCATGCGCCGACAGCGACATGCCCTCCCCCTGCATGCCATCGCGCAGGGTGGTGTCGTAGAGCTCGATCTTGATCACGAGCGCGTTAGGCCGTCGGTGCGGGCACTTCTACGTGATCGAGCCACTCCGCATAACGCGGCTCGCGGCCACGGATGGCGTCCTCGAACACGCGCTGCAGCTCGGCGGTGATCGGTCCACGGCTGCCGCTGCCGACGGGGTGATCGTCGACCTCGCGGATCGCCGCGACCTCCGCGGCGGTGCCGGTGACGAACAGCTCGTCGGCCATCGCCAGCTCGGTGCGGGTGATGTCGCGCTCGATGATCTCGTAGCCGAGATCGCGCGCGATGCGAATCACGGAGTTGCGCGTGATCCCCTCGAGGATCCCGCCGGCGAGGCTGGGCGTGTGGATCGTGTCGTCCTTGACCAGGAAGATGTTCTCGCCGCTGCCCTCACCGACGAAGCCGCGCTGGTCGAGCAGGATCGCCTCCTCGTAGCCGGCCTTGGTCGCCTCGATCTTCGCGAGGATGCTGTTCAGATATTGACCGGTCGCCTTCGACTCAGGGACGAAGGAGTCACCGTTCATGCGCCGCCAGCTTGAGACCTTCGCGCGGATGCCGACCTGCTTGGAGTCCTCACCCAGGTAGGCCCCCCACGGCCACGCCGCAATCGAGACGTCGACCGGTGCCTCGAGCGGGAAGAGGCCCATGACGCCATAGCCGCGGAACGCGATCGGGCGGATGTAACACTCGCGCAGGCCGTTGGTGATCAGCAGCTCGTGCGTCGCCTGCCGCAGCTCCTCCCGCGTGTACGGAATCGGCATGTAGTAGAGCTCGGCCGAGCGGAACAGCCGCGCGATGTGGTCGTGGTGGCGAAAGATCGCGGTGCCGTTGACCGTCTCGTACGCGCGCACGCCTTCGAACACGCCCGTGCCGTAGTGGAGTCCGTGCGACAGTACGTGCACCTTCGCGTCCTCCCAGGCAACGAGTTCTCCGTTCAGCCAGATGAGGTCCGCTTGATCCACTTGGTGCTCCTTAGAGGTTGGAAAGAACGGCCTGGGTCGCCTCACGGGTGTCCGCGCTGCCCCCCAGGTCACGTGTGCGCAAGCCGGCCTCGAGCGCACGGTCAACGGCCGATTCTATCGCCGCCGCCTCACTCTCCAAACCGAGTCCGTGCCTGAGCATCATCGCCGCCGAAAGGAACATCGCCAGCGGATTGGCGGCGCCCGTACCGGCGATATCTGGCGCGGAACCGTGCACGGGCTCGAACAGTCCCGGCTTGCCCGGGTCCCCCAGCGAGGCGCTGGGCAACATCCCGATCGAGCCGGTCAGGGTGGCGGCCTCGTCGCTGAGGATGTCCCCGAACATGTTCTCGGTGACGATCACGTCGAAGCCGGCGGGGTTGGAGACCAGCTGCATGGCGGCGTTGTCGACGAGGATGTGCTCGAGCTCGACGGTTGGGAACTCGGCCGTGTGAACCTCGCGCACCACCTCGCGCCAGAGCCGGCTCGTCTCGATCACATTCGCCTTGTCGACGCTCGAAACCTTGCGCCTGGCCGCCTTGAACGCCACCCGCGCGATCCGCTCCACCTCTTCGCGCGTATACGCGCAGACGTCGGAGGCGGCATCGGCCGTACGCGTCTTCTCACCGAAGTAGATCCCGCCGGTGAGCTCGCGCACGACCAGCAGGTCGGTGCCCTCGATGATCTCGCGCTTGAGCGGGCTCGCGTCGTAGAGCGCAGGCAGCGGGCGCACCGGGCGCAGGTTCGCATAGAGCCCAAGACCCTTACGCAGCCCCAGCAGGCCCTGCTCGGGGCGTGGCTTGTCGGGATCCGTCGTGTCCCACTTGGGTCCGCCGACGGCGGCCAGCAGCACGGCGTCGGCGGCCTGGCAGGCCGCCAGCGTCTCTTCCGTCAGCGCGACGCCGTGAGCGTCGATCGAGGCGCCCCCGAAGACGTGCTCCTCGTAGTCGAAGTTGGTCCCCACGGCGCTGAGCACCTCGAGCGCGGGAGCGATGATTTCGGGGCCGATCCCGTCACCGGGCAGCAGGATGATCTTGGAAGCCATAGGGCCTGCACGCTAGCGAACCGCCCAGGTTGGAGGACGGTCCGGCTCAGCTTCGGAGATAGCGACCCTGGGCGAAGATCCGGTGGTTCAGGGCGAGCAGGCCGGCGGTAGCGAGGACGAGGAACGCGAATGCCAGCGGGATGTTGGTGTCCTGATACCCGATGAATCCATAGCGGACGAGCGCGATCATGTAGTAGACCGGGTTGAAGCGCGTGAGCGTCTGCCACGGCTGCGGCAGCAGCGAGGCGCCATAGAACACCCCGCCCAGGAAGATCAGGGGCTGCAGCACGAACGTCTGGTACAGCGCGACATCGTCGAACTGCTCCGCCCTCACCCCGACAAGCACGCCGCACTGCGCAAAGAACAGACCGACGAGGATCAGGCCCGGGATCAGCACGAGCGGGTGGGTTACCGGCAGCGACAGCAGCACCGCCGCGACGATGTAGGTGAGCACCGAGACGATGAAGCCACGGATGAAGCCGCCGAGCGTGAAGCCGAGCAGCAACTGCATCGGCGAGGCCGGCGAGGAGAGCTGGTCGTCGATCGAGTGGGTGAACTTCTGCTGAAGGATCGACGAGGAGTTGTTGGAGAACGCGTTCAGCGCCCAGGCCATCATGATCAGCCCCGGGATCACGAACACGATGTACTTGTAGCCATGGATCTGGTGGATGCGCGTGCCCAGTGCAGCACCGAACACCGAGATGTAGAGGAAGGTCTCCAGCAGCGGGCCACCCAGCGTCTGCCGCTTGATCTTCATGAAGCGGTTGACCTCTCGCCGAATCAACGAGAACAGCCGAATCTGCGAGGCGCTCATGCCGCGGTGTCCTCAGTGTGTACGCGCGACAGTTCCTGGCGCCCGACGAGCGCCAGATAGGCGTCCTCGAGCGACCTCACGCCGTACCGCGCGGCCAGCTCCGGGATGGTTCCCTGCGCCGCGATCTCACCGTGGTTGATGAACGCGATGTGATCGCAGAGCCGCTCGGCCTCCTCGAGGTAGTGAGTCGTGAGCATGATGCTCGTGCCCTCGCTGTTGATCTTCTCGATGTACTGCCAAAGCTCGAGGCGCAGCTCGATGTCGACGCCCGCGGTCGGTTCATCGAGGATGAGCAAACGTGGACGGTGCATCAGCGCACGCGCGAGCGTCAGTCGCCGCTTCATCCCGCCCGAAAGCGTGCGCGTGCGTTCCTGGCGCTTGCTCGTCAGCGAGAACACCTCCAGCAGCTCAGCCGCGCGCTCGCGCCGGTCGGCCTTGCTCATGCCGAAGTAGCCGCCGTGCAGGTCGAGCGTCTCCTCGAGCGTCAGGAACATGTCGAGGTTGATCTCCTGCGGCGCGAGGGCCACCGCCTCGCGCGCCTCACGGTAGTGATGTACCGCGTCGTGACCGAACACCCGGACGCTGCCCGAGCTCGGCCGCGCCAGGCCGGTGATGCAGTGGATCATGGTCGACTTGCCGGCGCCGTTGGGGCCGAGCAACCCGAAGAACTCGCCTGCGCCGATCTCCAGCGACACGCCCTTGAGCGCCTCCATGCCGTTCGGGTAGCGCTTGACCAGGTCGCGCACCTCGAGCGCGGCGGTCACCGCGTCTCACCCGCCCGGCGGGCGACCATGTTCAGGCGAACGTAGTCGAGCACCAGCGGTGTCCCCGTCCGGGCCAGCACGGCACGAATGAAGCTGTGATGCAGATCCTCTGGGAGCAGATCGAGGTGACGCACGAGACAGACAGTACGAACAAAGGGCTCTGGGTCATCGAGCGTCGTCGGGCGGGGCTCGAGCCAGGTCTTCACATCCACGAAACCGGCCGCACCGAGACGCTCGGCGGTGATATCGGCGCGTGCATAGTTCCACGGGCCCTTCCAGTCGGTGAAGTAGGGCGCGAACTCAGCACTGTGCGCGACCTCGTCGGCGGTGACCCGGAAGGCGTCGATGTTGCCGAAACCCCCGCACTGCGCAACCAGCTGGCCGCCGGGCTTGAGCGTCGCCGACAGTGCGGCGAACAGCTTCGGGTGATCCGGGATCCAATGGAAGGTCGCGTTGGAGAAGATCGCGTCCACCAGCTCGGGCAGCGCCAGCTCCGTCAGGTCCTGGCAGTAGGCGGTCACCTTGTCCCCGAGCGCCGCTTTGGTGTGCTCCACCATCGACGGCGCGACGTCCACGGCGTAGACGCGGCCGTCGGGCACCAGTTCGGCGAGCATCGCGGTGACCTTGCCGGACCCGCAGCCGGCGTCGAGCAGCACCTCGTCGCCGCGCAGGTGCAGGCGTGCGAGCTGCTCACGGGCCCACGCCTGTTGCGGCGCGGAGATCTGATCGTAGGTTGATGCGTCCCAATCGCGTGTGCTCATATGGCGGTTCCCTTCACCGCGACGAGCACGGCTTGTTCCCAATACTTGTAGACAGCATCCGCAGCGGGAAAGCCCGCAGACCGCAGCCACTGGAGTTGACTCTCGACGTCCGCGCAGCGGTCGTGCCGGCGGCGCTCGATCGAGGCGCTCAGCTCGGCCTCGCTCGCGCCGAGCTCCCTACACATACGTTGCCACGTATCAACATAGAGCTCGGCGAGCTCCGGCGTCGGACCGAGAACCTGCTCGGCGTTCACGAACACTCCGCCGGGCCGGAGCACGTCGTGAACCCGTGCGAAGAGCAGACGCTTGTCCTCATCCTCGAGATGATGGATCGCCAGCGCAGAGATCACGGCGTCAAACGGCCCCTCCGGCAACTCGCCAGCCATGTCCCGCACATACACCGCCACCACCTGTTCCCCAAGACGCTGCTGTGCCTCGGCGAGCATCTCTGGCGACCCATCAAGCAGTTCGAAACGAGCATCCGGATACCGCTCGGCGACCATCGCCGTGAGCAATCCGGTGCCGGCGCCGAGATCCAGGACGCGAGCTATGGAGCTGCCGGAGGCGCACCCACTCAGTGCGTCGACGGCGGCTCCATAGAACGCGTCGAACCCAGGAACGAGCCGACGCCGCAACGCGGTGTACTCGGCAGCGTGTGCCGAGAAAGCCTGTGACGCGAGCGGCCTACTCATACAGACGTCGTGACCGGCCCGGACCGTTCCCGAGCCGACTCGTACGCAGCGATCGCATCCCCCTGCTGGAGCGTCATGCCGACATCATCGAGACCGTTGAGCAGCCGGTACTTGATGCTCTGATCGATCTCGAACCTGGCACTCCCGCCCGGCCAGCGCACCTCCTGGTTGGCCAGGTCCACCTGTGCGTTACCGGCCTCCGCGATCGCGTGGCAATCCTCAGCCGAGAGCACGATCGGCAGCAGCCCGATCTTGGTGCAGTTCGAGTAGAAGATGTCGGCGAAGCTCTGCGCGATGATCGCCTGGAAGCCGTAGTCCTCGAGGCCCCACGGCGCGTGCTCGCGACTGGAGCCGCAACCGAAGTTGCGTCCGGTCACCAGGATCGGGTTCTGCGGCAGATTCCAGTCCGGCTCCTTGGCCCAGTCGTAGAACAGGAACTCCCCGAAGCCGGTGCGCTCGACGCGCTTGAGGAACTGCTTGGGCATGATCTGATCGGTATCGATGTCGTTGCGGTTGAGGACCGACACCGGCCCCGTGATGGTTTCGATTGCCTTCATCGTGCTGCTCCTCTATGCCGTCACGGGTTCGGGGTTGTAAGTGCGGATGTCGACGAAGTGGCCCTCGATCGCGGCCGCGGCCGCCATCTGGGGCGAGACCAGGTGGGTGCGAGCACCGCGTCCCTGGCGGCCCTCGAAGTTGCGATTCGAGGTCGACGCCACGCGCTCGCCGGGTGCCGCAATGTCCGGGTTCATCCCCAGGCACATCGAACATCCAGCGGCGCGCCAGTCGAAGCCGGCATCGCGGAAGACCTGGTCGAGCCCCTCGGCCTCGGCCTGCTCCTTGACCTGCACCGAACCCGGGACGACCATCGCGTAAACGCCGTCGGCCACCGTACGGCCGGCGACCACCTCGGCTGCGGCGCGCAGGTCGCCGATCCGCGAGTTGGTGCAGGAGCCGATGAACACGCGATCGAGAGTGATCTCCTCGATGGGCGTCCCGCCCTCGAGGCCCATGTACTCGAGCGCTCGCTCGTCCTGCTCGCCGGCCGGTTGGGGCACGGTGTCGGCGACACCGACGACCATGCCCGGGTTCGTGCCCCAGGTGACCATCGGACTGATCTGCGCGCAGTCGATCGTGATCTCGTGGTCGAAGTGCGCGCCCTCCTCCGTGTAAAGGTCGCGCCAGTCGTCTGGCACGGTGGCGGGCGCGCCGGGACGGCCGATGACGTAGTCATAGGTGGTCTGATCGGGTGCGATCATGCCGGCACGACCCCCGCCCTCGATCGTCATGTTGCAGATCGTCATGCGGCCCTCCATCGAGAGCTGCTCGATCACAGGACCGGCGTATTCGACGACGTATCCGGTGGCGCCTGCGACGCCCATCTGACCGATCGTGTACAGGATCAGGTCCTTGGCGGTGACGCCGAAGCCAAGCTCGCCGACGTAGTTGATCCGCAGGGACTTCGGCTTCTGCTGCACGAGACACTGGGTCGCGAGCACGTGCTCGACCTCACTCGTGCCGATGCCGAAGGCCAGGGCGCCGAACGCCCCATGCGTGGCCGTGTGCGAGTCGCCGCAGACGATCGTCATGCCGGGCTGCGTGACGCCCAGCTCTGGTCCGATCACGTGCACGATCCCCTGATGCTCGGAGCCGAGCGAGTAGATCGGGATCCCGAACTCGGCTGCGTTGCGCTCGAGTGTCTCCACCTGGATGCGAGAGAGCTCGTCCTTGATCAGGCGAGACGCCGAGGTTCCGTCGGTCGGGGTGTTGTGGTCGGCGGTTGCGAGCGTGCGGTCGGGACGGCGGACCCTGCGTCCCTCCATGCGCAGGCTGTCAAAGGCCTGCGGGCTCGTGACCTCGTGCACCAGGTGCAGGTCGATGTACAGCAGACCGGGGGCCACCTCATGGCGCTCCCAGATCTTGTCGAACAGGCTCTTGGGCAACTTGGACTCCTCTCGTTTTGGTCTGCCGGCCCCGCTAGGCCGGCAGGCGCCGCTGGCCCCGCTGGGCCAGCGGCTTTGGAGGCCCGCCCCGCTTGGCGGGCCCCTAGCTGCGTCTCAGGCCGGCGCTCACGACCGCGAGCAGTACGGCGTCTTGGGTTCCAGGGTTCTCAAAGTGGTGTGGGAGGTCGGCGTCGAAGGTCACGCAGTCACCGGCGTGCAGCTCGAAGCGGCGGCCGTCGCAGGCCAGGACGACGTCGCCCGACTCGACCAGGGCCGTCTCGCGGCTGCCGGGCTCATGCACCGGCGGATCACCGAAGCCTCCGGTGGCCGCGCCTGCCGCAAGTGTGTGGCGCGACAGCTCGGCACGCTGCCCCGGCAGCGGCGGGCTCAGGATCTCGTAGCGGTGGCCCTTATCACCGTGCTGGGACCCTTGCGCCGGTCGCGCTTGCGGACAACGGTCACCGCGCCGTCCTCGTCGAGGCGCAGCAGCTGCGAGAGGCGCAGGTCCAGGCCGGCGGCGATCCGCGTCGGCCACCTGCAGCGTCGGCGAGGTCTCCCCCCGCTCGACCTGCGAGAGCATCGGAGCGCTCACGCCGGAGCGCTCGGCCAGGTCGCGCAGCGACAGATCCATCGCCTCGCGCAGCGCGCGGACGCGCGCCCCGAGGACCTCGGGAGAGGTGACGGTTTGTTCGACTGTCGCCATACGCGCGTATGTTATCGCATACAGCTGTACGCTGTGCGACGGTGATCGAGGCGACCGGACATCCTCGTGCTCGGTGGCGGCGGTCGCCAGGGTGACGCCTGGATGACCGGCGTGCTGGCGGGGCTTGAGGACGCGCACGGGGTCTCGTTCGCGGAATGCGACTACTTCGTCGGAACGTCGGCCGGAAGTATCGTCGCCGCGAAACTGGCTTCGGGTCGGGTGCTCAGGCGCCCCGCTCCGGGCCGCGCTGGTTCCGCTTCCGCCGGGCAACTTCCGTCGCCGAGCTGGGCGGCGAGTTCGGCAATGGCGATCGCCGCACCGTTCGCGAGCATCGGGCTCAGAGTGGCGGTCCGGCCAGCAGAGATGGTGCGCGCTGCGGCCCTCGGCCTGTTGGCGACGCAGGACGGAGCATCACCCGACTTTCGCGACGCGTTCCCACCCAGCCGCGCACGCTTTGACGGGAGGCTGCGGGTCGTGGCGGTCGACCGCCGCTCCGGGAAGCGCGTCGTGTTCGGCTCACCAGGCGCGCCTGAGGCAACGGTGGCGCAGGCGCTGACGGCCTCCTGCGCGCTGCCGCTCGTGTTCGCACCGGCCGTGATCGGTGGGCGTGAGTACGTCGACGGCGCCATTTGGAGCCCGACCAATGGGGACGTGGCGCCGGTGAGCCGCGAGGCCCGTGTACTGATCCTGGCCACGATGGCCAGCGTCCACGGCCCGTGGAACACGCCTGTCCGTGCCGCTTCTCGGGCGGCGATGCTGCTCGAGGCGTCAGCGCTGAAGGCTCGAGGAGCAAGCGTCCGCATCATCACTCCCGACCGGAACGCGGCCGTTTCGATCGGGAGGGACCTGATGTCGGAGGCCCGGCTCGACGAGACGCACGTCGCCGGTTACGCCCAGGGCCTGAGCCTCTAATGCCCTGAGTCGCAAATTCGCGGGCAGCTCGCGGCGTCTGGACGCGCGTGGCGCCACTCGCGAGACTGCTTACGAATTCCCGACTCACGACACTAGGGTGTGCCCGCAAGGGCCGTCTCGGCGCTCTCACCGTCACGCCGGCGCACGGCATTCGACAGCGCGCGGACATAACCACGTGCCGCCGCCTCCACGATGTCGGTGGAGACGCCCTGGCCGGAGCCGGTGAAGCCGTCGACCTCGACGACGATCGAGGTCTCGCCGAGCGCGTCCTGGCCACCGGTCACAGCGCCGATATGGAACTCGCGCAGGCGCGCGTCAACTCCGGTGGCGACGTTGATGGCACGGAAGATCGCGTCGATCGGGCCGTCGCCGCCAAAGGACCCATTGAGCTCCTCACCCTCCGGGCTGCGGATCCCGACCTTGGCGTGCGGCGGCCGCCGCGTCGAGGACTCGACGTCGAACCACTCGAGCGTGTAGCCGAGCTCTTCGGCCTGCTCGCGCAGCTCGTCGGTGAGCAGCGCCTCGAGGTCCATCGCCGTCACCTGCTTCTTCTTGTCCGCGATCTCCTTGAAGCGCTTGAACGCCTGGTTCAGGGTCTGGCCGGAGACCTCGTAACCGAGCTCGCTGAGCGCCTGCTGCAGCGCGTGGCGCCCGGAGTGCTTGCCTAGCACCAGCTGGTTGGAGTCGAGGCCGATCGAGGTTGCATCCATGATCTCGAAGGTGCTGCGCTCCTTGAGCACCCCATCCTGGTGGATGCCGGACTCGTGCGCAAAGGCGTTGCGCCCGATGATCGCCTTGTTGGGCTGTACCGGATAGCCGGTCAGTCGCGAGACGATCCGCGATGTGCGAGCGATCTCCTTGGTGACGGCGCCTGTGTGCAAACCGAGCTCCGCCTGCCGCGTGGCGATCAGCATGATGAGCTCCTCGAGCGCAGCGTTGCCCGCGCGCTCGCCGATGCCGTTGACCGCGCACTCGATCTGGCGTGCGCCGGCCATCACGCCGGCGATCGAGTTGGCCACCGCGAGCCCCAGATCGTTGTGGCAATGGGTCGACAGGACCACTTCTCGCAGCCCCGGAGCGAGTTCATAGAGCCGCGTCAGGAAAGCGGCGTACTCGTGCGGCATCGCGTAGCCGACGGTGTCGGGGATGTTGATCGTGGTCGCACCCTCGTCGAGCGCGATCTGGACGATCTCAGCGGTGAAGTCGATGTCGGAGCGAGTGGCATCCATCGGCGAGAACTCGACGTCCTCGCACAGCGATCTGGCGTGCGCAACGGCCGCGCGCGCCATCCCGCGCACGTCGTCGCGCGTGTTCTGCATCTGGTACTGGATGTGGATGTCGGAGGTGGAGATGAAGGTGTGGATGCGCGGGCGCTCGGCATCCTTCAGCGCCCCCCAAGCCGTATCGATATCACCGGGGAAGGCGCGTGCCAGCCCAGCGATCACCGGACCATCGACGTTGCGCGCGATTGCCTGAACCGCCTCGAAGTCCCCTGGCGAGGAGATCGGGAATCCGGCCTCGATCACGTCGACGCCGAGCCGCGCGAGCTGCTGGGCGATCTCCAGCTTCTCCTGCGCATTCAGCGAGATGCCAGGTGACTGCTCGCCGTCACGCAGCGTCGTGTCGAAGATGATTACTCGGTTGGGGTCATTCGATGGCGTCACTTCAGACGTCTCCTTTGGTCTCGTCCTGCTTCTTCTCGGGCTTCGTTCGCGGCTACGTGCGGCCGCCGGCGCGCTATTCCCCCCGGAGGGGGAGGAGAAGAAGTCGAAGGTCGAGGGCGAACGCCATCGCGCGGAAGGCTAGCGGCTGCGCCGGTTGGTCGCAAGAGTGCCTCAGCCCGCGGGTCCTGCCGGCGCCGAGAAAGGTCGCCGGGGGTGTCTGGCAAGCACGCAGGGAGGGGAAATACCTGGGCGTATTGACCCGACCGACGACGCCGCCAGGCGCCCCCGGAGGCCATTCGAATGCCGCAGGATTCGCGGGCTGAGGCACTAGGGGCGGGCTTGCTTTGCCCGCCCCTCCCGTGGACGGCTCAGAGCGTGACGGTGACGCCGGCGACGAACCCGTCGCTGGTCGCGATCTCACGCACCAGCGCGTCGGGTACCGCCCCGTCGGTGGTGAGCACCATCGCCGCAAACGGTTCGTGGTCGCCTCCCTCGGGTTGGCGGCCGACGATCGAGGAGGCGATGTTGACGTTGTGGGCCCCGAACAGCGTGCCCACGCGTCCCAGCATGCCCGGACGGTCGTGGTAGCGGAACATCGTCACGTTCTCCTCCAGCTGGACCTGGAAGCGCTGTCCCCAGGCCTCGAGCAGGTGTGGCCGGTGGTTGTTGCCGATCACGGTGCCCGCGACGCTGGCGGTGTGGCGACTCGAGGTGACGGTCACTCGGATCATGTCGGTGTAGTCGCGCACCTTCTCCTGCCTGGAGTCCTCGGTCGTGATCCCGCGCTGCTCGGCGATCGCGGGTGCGTTGACCTCGTTGAGGTCCTCGGCGCCCTTGGCCGCCAGCACACCCATCAGCACATTGAGACCCAGCAGCCGGGTGTCCCTGGAGGCGATGCCGCCCAGGAACTCGACCTTGACGGTCTCGATCGCCGCCTCCTCGTCGAGTGAGGCCGCGATCTTGCCGAGTGCCCGTGCCAGCGGCACGAACGGCGTCAGAGCCTCCATATCCTCGTCCGGGATCGCGGGGATGTTGACGGCGGTGGTCACGGAGCCTCCTGTCAGCGCAAGCACGATCTGCTCGGCTGCCTGGTAGCCCGCGCGGTCGTTGGCCTCCGCAGTGGATGCTCCGAGGTGCGGCGTGGCGATCACGTTCGGATAGCCGAACAGCGGGTGATCGGTGATCGGCTCGCTCTGAAACACGTCCAGCGCCGCCCCGCCGACCTTGCCGCTGTCGAGCGCCGCCTGCAGGTCCTCGTCGACGACCAACGGCCCGCGCGCGACGTTCAGCACGCGCACCCCGTCCTTGCACTGTGCGAGCACGTCGGCGTTCAGCCAGCCTGTGGTCTCCGGTGTCTTGGGCAGGTGCAGGGTGAGGAAGTCGGCCACCGCGTAGACATCCTCGGGCCTGGCGGCCCGCTCCACGCCGAGCTCCTTGTAGCGCTCATCGCTGACGACGGGGTCGTAGGCGATCACCTTCATGCCGAAGCCCTTGGCCCGCTCTGCCACGAGCTGGCCGATGCGCCCGAAGCCCAGGACACCGAGGGTCTTCTCGTAGAGCTCAACGCCCGAGTACTTGGACCGGTCCCAGCGGCCTGCCTTCAGGGAGGCGTCCGCCTGTGGAACGTTGCGCGCCAGCGCGAGCAACAACGCCATCGTGTGCTCGGCCGCCGTCACGACGTTCGAAAGCGGCGCGTTGGCCACGACGATCCCGCGCTTGCTGGCCTCGGGCACGTCGACGTTGTCGACGCCGACGCCGGCGCGGCCGATCGCCTTGAGGTTGGTCCCCGCCGCCAGCAGCTCGGCATCGAGCTTCGTTGCGGACCGGATCAGGATCCCGTCGAACTCGGGGAGCCGCTGCTTGACCTGGTCGCGGTCCCAGTCGAATCCCAGCTCGACGTCGAAGTGCTCTTCGAGCAGGTTGATTCCGGACGCGCCGACCTTCTCGGCGACGAGTACACGCTGGTTGCTCATCAGTTCAGCTCCAGGACGTAGTCGATGCAGGCGGTGAGCGCCTGCACTTCGGCGGGATCGGTGGCGGGGAACATCGCCACGCGCAACTGGTTGCGGCCGAGCTTGCGGTACGGCTCGACGTCGACTATGCCGTTGGCACGCAGCGTCGCCGCGACCTCGGCGGCGTCGACCTCGTCGTCGAAGTCGATCGTGCCGACGACCAGCGACCGCTTCGCGGGATCGCTGACGAACGGGGTTGCGTGCTCATGAGCCTCGGCCCAGCTGTACAGGTGCGACGAGGACTGGGTCGTGCGCTTGACCATCCCGTCGAGACCGCCGCCCGCGAGCATCCACTCGATCTGGTCGGCGAGCAGGAACAGAGTTGCAACGGCGGGGGTGTTGTAGGTCTGGTCCTTGACCGAGTTGTCGAGCGCCGTCGTCAGCGAGAGGAACTCGGGGATCCAGCGCTCTGGTCCCACCGTCGGCCGGTCGGCGTCGATCTGGGCGATCCGCTCGAGCGCCGCCGGGCTCGCCAGCGCGAGCCACAGCCCACCGTCCGACGCGAAGCCCTTCTGCGGCGCGAAGTAGTAGATGTCAGCGTCACCGATGTTGACCGGCAGACCAGCTGCGCCGGAGGTGGCGTCAATCAGGACCAGCGCATCGTCGTCGAGTCCGTCCGGACGCACGACGGGGACCATCACGCCGGTCGAGGTCTCGTTGTGCGCCCAGGTCATCACGTCCGCGTCGAGCTGTGCTGAAACCCGCGGATCCGGGGCATCGCCGGCGGGAGCCTCGACGATTATCGGGTCGACAAGGAACGGGGCGGCCTTGGTTCCGGTCGCGATCTTGGAGGAGAACTCGCCGTAGCTCAGGTGCAGAGCGCGCTCACGGATGACGCCGGCAATCAGCGCATCCCAGAAGGCGGTGGTACCGCCGTTACCGAGGATCACCTCGTAGCCGTCGGGCAGGCTGAACAGCTCGCGTAGCCCGGAGCGGACACGACCGACGAGCTGCTTGACCGGCTTCTGGCGGTGAGAGGTGCCTATCACCGACGCGCCGGAGGCGGCGAGCGCGGGCAACTGCTCCGGTCGAAGCCGCGACGGACCGGACCCAAAGCGTCCGTCGCGCGGCTTGATCTGGTCGGGGATGACTACTTCTGTCTGGGGCACGATCGCTCCTCGAGTGTCCTCGGGGTCAGGGAGAGAGAGATGGGAGTGCCCAGGCGCGCGGCGACGGCAAAACGGCCCGTCGCTCCCCGGTGGTTGTCCACCTTGTCGCGCCAGTCACGGCGGGCCCGGCGAACGATAGCGAAGGCGGCTTTTCGAGCTCGCCCTCAGGAGCCGCGATCAGAGATTGCGGAACGGGTTCTCGACCCGCACGCCGCCGAAGTCCTGGCCGTGGTTGAGATCCTCGGAAAGCACGGTGTCGCAACCGAGTTCGCGGGCCGCCTCGATGATCGTGCCGTCCCAGTAGCTGATCTGAAAGCGCTGACTGGTGGCGATCGCAGCGAGAACAATCGACGGCGTGACCACCTGGACCGGATCGATGAGCAACGTGTTGACTATCCCGAGCGCCTGGTCCGGAGTGAGGCCGAAGCGCCCGCCGGAACGGGTGGCCTGCGTATAGAACTCCTGCAGAACCTGGACGGAGAAGGCAACGTCGCGCTGATCGAGGATCCTGTTCGCGACCACCGCCTTCTCGTGTTCCTCGGCTACAGGCGAGACGGCGTAGAGCAGGACGTTCGTGTCAACGAGATCCACGGGTGTAGAGCTCGTCCCGCGGGAGCCGCTCGGAGGCCTTGAATTCGGGATTGTTGCGGCGGATGTCGTCGACGATGGCGGCGAAATCCCGTCGTGCCTGACCGCGAGGATCCGGCTCTGGCTCGATCGCAACCGACTCCAGGAACTGCGCCACCATCGCGCTGACCGAGGTGCCGCGCTCGGCAGCGGCGACGCGTGCCGCCCTATAGATGTCGTCAGGAACTGCGACGGTGATGTTCTTCACAGTTCCACAGTATCACAGTTCCACAGTCTCACAGTCGGGTCTCAACCAGCAAACCGAGGGGCGCGGCAAAGCATGCCGCGCCCCGTACCGCCAAGTTATGTGGCTGGCGCCTACTCGTGGAAGGAGGTATCGATCCAGGACATGTGCGAGCGCAGGTCCTTGCCGACGACCTCAACCTGGTGGCCGGCCTGCTCGTCGCGCATGCGCTTGAAGTTCTCCTGGCCGGCGCGATTCTCTGCGATCCACTCATGCGCGAACTCGCCTGACTGGATCTCGCCGAGGATCTTCTTCATCGCCTGACGGGTCTCGTCAGTGATCACGCGCTTGCCACGGGTGTAGTCGCCGTACTCGGCCGTGTTGGAGATCGAGTAGCGCATCCCAGCGAGACCCTTCTCGTACATCAGGTCGACGATCAGCTTGAGCTCGTGGAGGCACTCGAAGTAGGCCATCTGCGGGTTGTAGCCCGCCTCGACAAGGGTGTCGAAGCCGGCCTGCACCAGCTCGCTCACGCCGCCGCAGAGCACCGCCTGCTCGCCGAACAGATCGGTCTCCGTCTCCTCCTTGAAGGTCGTCTCAAAGACGCCCGCACGCGTGCAGCCGATGCCCTTGGCATAGGCGAGCGCAAGCTGCTGAGCGTTGCCGGTGGAGTCCTGGTGAACGGCGATCAGTCCGGGGATGCCGGTGCCCTCGAGGTAGAGCCTGCGCACCATATGGCCGGGGCCCTTGGGCGCCACCAGCGCCACGTCGATGTCCTGCGGGGGCGTGACGGTCTCGTAGAGAACGGAGAAGCCGTGGCTCGTGAGCAGCAGGTTCCCGGGTTCGAGTCCGCCCTGGATCTCCTCCCAGACGGCGCCGTGCAGCTCGTCGGGCACGAGCAGCATCACAACGTCGCCCTCGTGGGCCGCGGCGGCAGGATCGGTAACGCGCAGTCCGTGGCTCTCGGCCTTGGCCACGCTTGCCGAGCCGGGACGAAGCCCTACGACGACGTTTACGCCGGAGTCCTTGAGGTTGTTGGCGTGGGCGTGGCCCTGTGAGCCGTACCCGATGATCGCGACGGTCTTGCCGTCGAGCAGGTGGAGGTCAGCGTCGTCGTCATAGAACATGCGCCGCAGCGTAGCCCATCAAAGACGCTGGGAGAGCGCGAGGACGTCCGAGACGTATTGGCGCGTGGCGGCGTACATGCCGTGCGCCTTGACCGAGGCGATTCCCTGGAAGTAGCCGGCCACAGCCAGCGACTCGTTACCGCCGGACACCTGGAGCAGCTGATGCAACAGCAGTACGCCGGCGCGGATGTTCTCTGCCGCGGAGGCAGTCCCAAGCGGGTCGCTCGGCGTCAGGTAGTGGTCGATCCAGGTCCAGGTGGCGGGCACGATCTGCATGACACCTACGGCACCGACTCCCGAGACCTCGTCGTTGTTCCAGCCGCTCTCCTGCCAGGCGATCGCCTCAGCCAGTGCGGCCGGCACTCCGTTTGCGTAGGCGATCGAGGCGATCTCACTCCCGGAGACCCGTTCCAGAGTCGGTACCGGCATCGCGACAGTCTGGGCGGCGGTCTGAGCCTGGACGGTGCTAGGTCTGGTTGACGTTGTGGCCACCTCGGTGGCGTTGGAATCGGTGTCAGAGTCAGAGTCCGGATCGGACCGGGTCTGCGCAACCGCGGACCCGCTGGTGCCCGTGGTGTCGGCGCCGGCGCCCGCGGTCTCCAAGGTCTGTGGCGGAATCCACAGGATCCGGCCGGCGACGAGCTGTGCCTGCGTCGAGATGCCGTTGGCCGCAGCGATCGCCGCGATGCTGAGGCCGTCGGTCGCGGCAACCGAGGTAAGGGTCTCGCCACGCTGCACCACGTGCGGATAGCTCGCGGAAGCAGCGGCGGGGAACAGCAACATGACGAGCGCCGCGGGAAGAACAACACGCAATCGCATGCACCCAGTGTTCTCCGCTCAGCCCTTTTCATAAAACCCCTGCAAAGCGCCACCCATTTTGGTCGCCGCGTTGCGGCGGGAGGAGTCCGGCGGAGGTTGTCGTAGCGCGCCGGGCGGCGCGAGCGGGTCGGATCAGGCAGACGCGGCGGCAGCAAGTGAGCTGCCCGGCAGCGCAAGCGCACCCGACTGATCGGCGTAATCGGCCGCGGCGGCGGCGATGTGATCCCGCAATGCCTGTCGCTGCTCGTCGGCGAGGTCAGCCCAGACTGAGGCGAACTGACGCGAGAGATCTCGCGTCTCGCCAAGCCAGTCGACCACGCTCGCGTAGTTGCGGAGGATAGGGACAGGCTCGATCTCGACATCGAGAAAACCAGCCTCATCGAGCAGTTCGGTGAGCCTCTCCCGGTCCGACAGCGCGAACATGCCCGGACCGCTTTGCGGTTGGGGTTCGACGTAGCCGATGTCCAGCAGCGCCCGCTGCATGATCGTGATCCACGGGTTCCTGTCCGGCAAATCCCACACGGCGAAGGCCAGACGACCTCCGGGCTTCACTACGCGGCGACACTCGCGTAGGGCGGCAGCCGGATCGATGACCAGCATCAACGCCCAACGACACAGGACGATGTCCACGCTGGCAGTCGGAAGATCGATCCACTCGAGCTGTAACTGCTTGAACTCGACGTTGTCGAGACCCTGCTCCTGCGCGCGCTCGCGGGCGACGTCGAGCATGCCGGCGACCGCATCGCTGCAGATCAGCCTGCCGCCGGGCTCGATCAGGCGGGCTGCCATGAAGCCCGTGTCACCGGGGCCGGCAGCCAGCTCCAACACAACCTGTCCGGGCTGCGGTTGGGTGTGGGCGATCATCCACTGGGAGACCGGGAGCGCTACGGCGTGGGTGCGATCGGCCTGCCGGCCCCAGCCCTTCGCCGCCTCATCCCAGGCGTCGAGCAGGCGCTCGCGATGTTCCTCGACGTCCTCCATGCCGTCAGGCTAGCTTGCGGCGTAGAAGCTTGCCGGAGGAGTTGCGCGGTAACTGCTCGCAAAAGCCGATCTCCTTCGGCACCTTGAAGCGCGCCAGCCTCGCGCTCACGAACTCCTGAAGCTCCGTGGGCGTGGCCGAATGCCCGTCGCGTAGAACCACGCTGGCGACCACCCGCTCCCCCCACTCGGCGTCGGGGCGCGAGAACACGCCGGCATCGGCGACGGCGGGATGCTCGAGCAGCACCGCCTCGACCTGCGCCGGCGCGACATTCTCTCCCCCGGAGACGATCGTGTCGGACTTGCGTCCGATGATTCGCAGCCGCCCGTGATGGAGGTCGCCGAGGTCACCCGTGTGGAGCCAGCCGTCATCGCCGAGCGTATTCGGGGCGAAGTTCGGGCCACTGACCAGGATCTCACCCTCGTCGAGGCGCATCCGCACCCCGTAGAGCGGGAACCCGAACGTCGCGATCTGGGAGCAGCCCTCGGTCATCCCGTAGCTCGGGGCGACCGGCACGCCGGCTCGTTCCGCGCGCTTGAGCAGTGGCTGCGGTATCGGGCCGCCCCCAAGCAGGGCCCAGCGTAGGGTTGGCGGTCGCTCGAGACCGGCATCGAGCAAGCGAGTGAGCATCGTCGGGACGAGCGAGACGAGCGTGACGCCACGAGCCTCATTCATCAGTTCGGATAGCACCGCCTCGGTGTCAAAGCGCTTATGCAGGATCACCGTCGTTGCGTACAGCGTCGAGCGCAGCAGGATCGCGAGGCCGCCGACATGGGCGAGCGGCATCACGCACAGCCACCGCTCGTTCGGGTCGAGTCCGAGCGCCAGCGCCGAGCCGACCGCGTTGGCCTCCCAGTTGCGCGGCGTCAGATAGACCGGTTTGGGCGCCGAGGTCGTTCCGGAGGTGAACATGACGGTCGCGACGTCCGGATACGGCAGCTCGCGGGAGACGACCCGCAGCGCCCGCTCCTCGCCCGAGAGGCGGGGATCGAGCGGGATCGCCGGCGTTCCGGCAACCAGCGCCGCGTGCAGCTCGATGGCAAAATCATCGCCGCCCTCGAGGTAGCTTGGCCCACGCTCGCGGCCGTGGAACGCTGAGCGGGACCATGCCGCCTGCAGCAGCGCTTCGTAGGTCAGGCTGCGCCCGCCGGCGAACTCGAGTGCCACGCCTTGCGGGCGGCGCCGCGCCGCACGCTCAAGCCAGTCGTACATCTGCGAAACGGTAGTCTCCGACGCCGTGAGCGTCACCTGGCAGGCTGCAGCCGAATACGAGGACATCCGCTACGAGCTCGCGGCCGGCGAGGGCTGGGACCCTTCCGCGCCGACGATCGCGAAGATCACGATCGACCGGCCCGAGGTGCGCAACGCGTTCCGGCCGGAGACGGTGATCGAGCTCATGGACGCGTTCGAGCGCGCCCGCGAGGATCCCGCGGTTGGCGTAGTCATTCTCACCGGCGAGGGTCCACTTGCGTTCTGCAGCGGTGGCGATCAGCGCGTGCGCGGTAGCCACGGCGGCTACGTCACCGGTGCGGATCCCTCCCAGGCGGGGCAGCACCAGACTGCCGGCCGCTTCCACGTCACCGATCTGCACGTGCAGATCCGGCGGCTGCCCAAGCCCGTGGTGGCGATGGTCGCCGGATACGCCATCGGCGGCGGGCACGTCCTGCACGTCGTCTGTGACCTCACGATCGCCGCGGACAATGCCCGCTTCGGCCAGACCGGCCCCCGGGTCGGCTCGTTCGACGGCGGCTTCGGCGCAAGCGTCCTCTCGCGCCTCGTCGGTCCCAAGAAGGCCAAGGAGATCTGGTTCCTCTGCCGCCAGTACGACGCGCAGGAAGCGCTGGACATGGGACTCGTGAACACCGTCGTGCCACTCGACGAGCTCGAGGCCGAGACGGTGAGGTGGTGCCAGGAGATGCTTCAGCTCTCCCCCATGAGCCTGCGGCTGCTGAAGGCCAGCTTCAACGCCGACGAGGACGGACTGGCCGGCATCCAGCAGCTGGCGCACGACGCCAACTACCTCTTCTACATGAGCGAGGAGGCCGCGGAGGGTCGCCAGGCGTATCTGGAGAAGCGGCGCCCTGACTTCTCGAAGTTCCCCCGCCGCGCCTGATGTCGGTCACCAGCCCGAACCCGGTGCGCATCTGGGTGATGGCCGCGCGGCCGAAGACGCTGCCGCTCGGCGTCGCGCCCGTGCTCGTGGGCACGGCCTTGGCCGGCTACATGCACGTGTTTTACCCGCTGCGGTTCGTGGCGGCTCTGCTCGGCTCGGTCTTCATCCAGATAGGCGCGAACCTCTCAAACGACTATTCCGATGCGCGTCGCGGGGCCGACACCGAGGATCGGCTTGGCCCGGTCCGCGTCACCGCGGGCGGCCTCGTGCCGCCGCGCCAGGTGCTGATCGCCACGTACGTGACCTTTGGATTGGCCTTGCTGTGCGGCGCCTATCTGATCGCCGTCGCCGGTTGGCAACTGCTGCTGATCGGGGTGGCGTCGATCATCGCCGGTGTCCTCTACACGGGCGGTCCGCGCCCATACGGCTATGAGGGCCTCGGTGAGCTCTTTGTGTTCCTCTTCTTCGGATTCGCCGCAGTCGCCGGCTCGTTCTTCGCCCAGGTGCTCTATTTCAGCTGGGAGTCGCTCGTGCTCTCGGTCCCGATCGGGCTGATCGCCGCCGCCGTGCTCGTGGTCAACAACACCCGCGACATCGACACCGATCGGCGCGCGAACAAGCGCACGCTCGCGGTGCGAATCGGCCGAGAACGCTCTCGCTCGCTGTTCGCTGCGATGGTCCTGGTCGCCTACCCGGTCGTTCTGATCCCGTGGGTGTTCGGGCCGCTGCATGCCTGGCTGCTCTTGCCATTCCTCTCGCTGCCAATCGCCGCGGGCGTGATCCGCATCGTCTCGACGCACTCGGACGGCCCTTCGCTCAACCGCGCGCTCGCAAAGACCGGCCAGCTCCAGCTCGTCTTCTGCGTCCTGCTCTCCGCGGGGCTCCTGCTCAGTCGATGATCGTCACGGCGACCGTCCACGACGTTCGCCTGACCGACCCTTTACGCCCAGCCGCTGCCTCGGTTCGCCCGCTGATCCTGCTCCGGCTCGAGGCGACAGACGGCCTCGTGGGCTACGGCGAGGCCGCTCCGCTCGAGCAGTACGACGGCATCAGCGTCGAGCGGGTCATGAGCGCGCTCGCCACCCACACGTCCACTCTGGCCACGAACGAGTGGCCAGAAGAGGACGTGCGGGCAGCGTGCGCTGAGGCTGATCCATTACCCCAGGCGCTTGCCGCCATCGACCTGGCGCTGTGGGACCTCGCTGGGCGACGCGCAGGCAGACCCGCTTTCGAGCTGCTCGGCGCGGGCGACACGGAGGCGATTGCCGTGAATGCGACGATCGGCGCCGTCGAGCCTTCCGCAGCGGCTCACGAGGCTGAGGCGGCGCAGGGGCTTGGCTTCGCCTGCATCAAGCTCAAGGTCGGCACGCCCGACGATCGCCAACGCCTGCAGGCTGTGCGCGAGGCAGTCGGCCCAGACATGCTCATCCGCGTCGACGCCAACGGCGCCTGGGACCAGCTCACGGCGCCCGAGAGGATCCGCGCGCTCGCTCGCTTCGGCGTTGAGCTGTTCGAGGAGCCTGTGCACGGCCAGGAGGCGATAGAAGCGGTTGCGCGCAATGTCCCAAAATTTGCACTCGCACTTGATGAGAGTGCGAGTGTAAATTTGGGGACTTACGCGCATCGTTTTTGCGACGCTGTCTGCCTCAAGATCTCGAGCTCGGGCGGTATCTCTGGCTTGATTGCTGAAGCCGAGCAAGCGCGGCAGGTGGGCTACGACGTGTACATAGCTTCCACGCTCGATGGGCCCCTGGGGATCGCGGCAGCGCTGCACGCGGCCGCGGTGGTGGAGCCGGATCGTCATTGCGGGTTGGCGACGCTGGGGCGATTCGAGCGGGCGGTGCCGGCGGCCCTGGTGCCGGTCGGCGGGCAAATGCACATGCCCGCCGGTCCGGGGCTTGGTGACGAGCTAGTCGACTGGTACCTGCGATAGCACCTCGGCGACGGCATCGGGTCGCTCGAGGTGGACGGCATGGCCAGCGCCGGGCACGACCGTCAGCGTGGCGCGGGGGATGCAGCGGATCATCTCCTTGGCGAGCGCGGTGAACTTGTCGTCGCGCTCCCCGACAAGCAGCGTCACCGGCATGCGCAGCTCCGGCAGGCGCTTCCAGAGTGACGGCAGCGCGCCGGTGCCCAGGTTGCGAAGCGCGGAGGCAAGGCCGTGCGGGCTGCTGTGGAGACGATCGGCGTGCGATACAGCCGCGATGTCGGGCGGGATGTCAGCGAGGATTGGCGTCTGCGCCCATTGCCGTGCGAAGTCGTCGATCGTCAGGGACTCGATCCGCTCGGCCAACCGCTCGTCGGCGAGGCGTCGCTGCTCACGCTCAGCCTCGTCGGAGAGTCCGGGGCTCGCACCGATGAGCACCAGACGCGTCACACGGTGCGGCAGCGCCAGCGCGACGTGCAGGGCGATCCGTCCCCCCTGGGAATACCCCACCAGCGTAAACGGTTCGGGCGTGAGTGCCGCCACATCGTCGATCACCGCGCTCAGCGTCACGGGCTCGGCAGTGCCCGCCGAGGCATGGCCGCGTATGTCCGGAGCGATCGCACGGTACCGTTCGCCGAGCCCCGAGATCACCGGCCGCCAACTGGCGCCGCTGTTGGTGAAGCCGTGCAGCAGCACGAGCGCGGGTGCATTCTCCATACCCGCATCATGACCGCCACGGCCACAGACAGCTACCTGCTGATCCGCGCAATGCTCGACGAGTTCGTGCGCTGCGGGATGCAGCACGCCTGCACCTGCCCCGGCTCGCGCAACACGCCGATCGTCCTCTCGATCGCCGACGAGCCGCATTTGCACGCGTGGTCTCACGTCGACGAGCGCGCCGCCGGCTTCTTCGCGCTGGGAGCCGCCAAGGCCAGCGGCCGTCCGGTGGCGGTGACGTGCACGTCGGGAACGGCAGCGGCGAACCTGCTGCCGGCAGTGATCGAGGCTCATGAGGCCGGCGTACCGCTGATCCTGCTCACCGCCGACCGGCCGCCGGAGTTGCGCGACGTGGGCGCCGGCCAGACGATCGACCAGATCAAGCTGTACGGGGACGCGGTCAAGTGGTTCGTGGAGCTCGGGGTTCCTGAGGCCACCCCTGAGCGCATGCACTGGGCACGTTCGCTGGCCTGCCGTGCGTACTGGACGGCCCTGAATGGACGGCCGGGCCCGGTGCATATCAATGTGCCTCTGCGCGAGCCGCTGGTGCTCGAGGCGCCCCTGCCCGCTGACGAGCCAGGCGGCGGCGGACGACACGACGGAGCGCCCTGGGTCAGGGAGTACGCATCCGGCCGGCTCTCGGCATCGCTGCCGAGCCCCGACGGACGGGCGGTGATCGTCGCGGGCGACCTCGGTCCCGATCGTGCTGCGGGTCGCCAGTTGGCGGAGCTCGCCGGTCGGGCGCGGATTCCGCTGCTCGCAGATCCGCTTTCAGGAGCCCGCAGCGGCACGGCGGCGATCGCGCACTTCGATCTCATCCTCCGGGATCCCGACACGGCGGCGGCGCTCGCGCCCGACCTCGTTTTCCGGATCGGAGACCTCCCAACCTCAAAGCCGCTGCGCCAGTGGCTCGGCGGACTGGCGGAGGCGCGCCACGTGCTGTTCAGCGCCGACGATCGCTGGCTTGATCCGTTGAGCCGAACTGAGCTTCGCGTGGTCGGCCCACTGAGCGAGTGCGTCGCCGACCTGGCCGACGGGGTGCTGCCCCGGGACGACAGCGACTGGCTCGACAACTGGTCACTGGCTGACAGCGCGGTCGCCCACGCGATCACAGAGCCGATGATGGCCGCGGGGCTGAGCGAACCGGCCACGATCACAGCACTCGCTCAGTTCCTCCCGCCCAGCGCAACCGTGTTCGTGGGTGCGTCGATGCCGATCCGTGACGTCGAGGAGTTCTTCCCCGCCTTGCACGAACCGCCGCGCGTCCTGGCCAATCGCGGCGCGAACGGGATAGACGGCACCGTGTCCTCCGCCTTCGGCGTCGCCGCCGCCGGCGGCGAGGTTGTGCTTGTGCTCGGCGACGTCACGCTGGCCCATGACATCGGGGGCCTGCTCGCAGCGCGCCGGCTCGGGCTCAAGCTGACGATCGTGTTGCTCAACAACGACGGCGGCGGGATCTTCAACTTCCTGCCCGTCGCCTCGCATGGCGAGCGGTTCGAGCAGCACATCGCGACCCCGACCGGGCTCGACTTCGCGCAGGCCGCAGCTCTCTATGGCTTCCGCCACGAGCGCTCGACAACGCTCGACGAGTTCGCCGACGCCCTGATGAGCGGGCTGAACGGGTCCGAACCCACGATCATCGAAGTGCATACCGACCGAGTCAACAACCGCCGACTTCACGCCGATATAGAGTCGGCCGCGCTCGCAGGCCTCCGGACGAGCGCCTCGTGAGCACGTGACCCGCGCCCTCCCATCATCGACCATGGTCCCGAGTCGCTGGCGCTTCAAGCCACCGATCGCCGCTTGGCTGCGGCTCGTGCACGCCAGCCGCGTGGTCGCCGACGCCTGCGTCACGCGGCAGCTGCGCGAGGGCGCCCCGACCCCTGAGTTCACGGTGATCGGGGTGTACAGCAGCGGGAACGCGCCGGTCGTCGAGAAGCTGATACATGGCGCACCGCATGTCCGGCTTTGGGCGCTCGACGTAGTGCCCCCCGGGCTCGCCGACATGACGGTCGGGTCCGGTCCTGGGACCCGTATGGGCCACCTCAATCACCTCGTGGCTGAGGCGAAATCTCCGTACGTCGTCGTCATCGACGACGATGTGAGGCTCGTGTCCGGCACCATCGCCCGGCTCGTCGCGATCGCCGATCGCCACCGTCTCGATCTCTGCCAACCCGCTCAGGCGCCGCACGGCCACTGGTCGCACGCGATCACGTTGCGTCGGCCGCTGAGCGCCGTGCGGCTGACGAACTTCGTCGAGGTCGGGCCGATCCTGATCATCGGGCCCCGTCTGCGCGATGAGATCGTCCCGTTTCCCGATGACTCGGGCCAGGGCTGGGGCCTGGACGCCGGCTGGTCAAAGCTCTGTGACACTCATGGCGCGCGGCTGGCGATCGTGGATGCCGTCGAGCAGGTGCATCTGAGGCCGTTTGGTCTGAACTACGCCCAAGAGGTTGAGCAGGCGCGGCTCGATGCAGTGCTTCAAGATCTCGAGAGCAAGGCGATCTCGTCGCTGGTCGCAACCAGTGCCGTCGTGCGCCCCTGGGAGCTCTGACTCAGCCGGCGAGCACCGGCAGCAGCGCCTGCAGCTTCACCTCGGTCTCGGCCAGCTCGGATGCCGGCTCGGAATCCGCAACGATCCCGCAGCCCGCATAGCAGGATGCAAGCTCCCCGCGCAGCAGCGCGCAGCGCAGCGTGACGCAGAACTCGCCGTCACCGTTGGTGTCGGTCCAGCCCAGCGTTCCGGCGTACCAGCCGCGATCGAGACCTTCGAGGGCTGGTATCAGCCGCTCGGCCACGTCGCCGGGCTCCCCCCCTACGGCAGGCGTCGGATGCAGCGCGCCGGCGAGGGTGAGCGCACCTACCGCCTCGCTCAGCTGAGCACGGATCGGGGCTGCCAGGTGCTGGATGTTCGCGACCTTGATGACCACCGGCTCCGGGGCGGCCGTCACCCATACCGAGTGCGGGGACAGCGCCTTCGCGATCCGCTCGGCCACGACCTGGTTCTCATGACGGTTCTTGTCGCTGCGCAGCAGGCTCTCGCCCAGGTGATCGTCCACCGCCGGGTCGGCGCTTCGCCGCATGGATCCAGCGAGCGCCACGGTGCTCGCGCGCATGCCGTCCTTGCGCACGAGCAGCTCGGGCGTCGCGCCGATGAAGGTCGCGTCGCCGCGTCCGACCGCGTAGACAAAGCACTCCGGGAAGCCTCCGCGCAGCACATCGAACACGGCACCCGGGTCGTGTGGCTGGGGCGCCCGTACCTGCACCTCCCGGGCGAGCACGACCTTCTCGAGCTGGCCGTCCCGAATCCGCTCAACAGCTCTGGCCACCGCCTCCTCGTAGTGAGCCGGCGGCATCGGACTGTGGACCGAGAACTTCCCGACCGGAGCGGGGTCGAGCATCGGCAGCGGCCGCTCCTGCAAGTCGGTGACCGCGCGCATCGCGCGCTGCAGCAGCGCGTCGATGTCAGCCTCGTCGCGCTCGACCAGCACATTGCAGGTGATCCAGGTGCTGTCACCTCGCCGCGCGAGGCACACGGCGGGAACGGTGAGGGACGCTGCCCCGAAACCGCGCCAGGCGGGACTGGCCGCACCATCTTCGGCGAAGGCGAACCCGGCCATCGCGACGAGCCCGACGCCAGGTGGCGCGTCGGGGGAATCGGCCAGTGCCCGCTCGCTGAGCCTGCGCCAGCGTCGCTCGAGCACCTTGAAGCGGTCGGCTCCGGCGGTCTCGAGGGCGAGCGCGACGCCGAGCCCGGCGTGGGCCGTGCCATCTCTTGCCGGCTGCTCGAGGCAGTACCAAGGCTGGCCCGGCGCCCGCGACGCAACCACCACCGCCGCAGGATCGTGTGTGCCGGCAAGTCGCTCGGTGACGCTCGCGAGCACCGGCGAGTCCGCCGTCGCCTGACGGCGTGCGCTTGCGAGGCGCGCCCGCAGGCGCGCCTCAGCGGCATCAGACAGCCACGGCGAGCGATGCGACGCTTGGGTCCCGGCATCCGGGGCGGTGCGTCGCATTCTCACAACTAACCCCGATCAGGTCTCCGTCCGGCCGCGCGCGATCGCGATCTCGCCGGTCCGTGCCATCTCGACCAAGCCAAACGGCCTCACAAGGCGCTCGAAAGCGTCGATCTTCTCCTGCGTCCCCGTGACCTCGGCCACGACCGTGCGCTTACTCACGTCGACGATCTTGGCGCGGAAGATCTCGCAGACCTGCATGACCTCGGCGCGTGTTGCCCCGTCGGCGGAGATCTTGAAGAGCGCAAGCTCGCGCGCCATCGTGTCCGACGGCTCGAGGTCACGGATCTTGAGGACGTTGATCAGCTTGTGCAGCTGCTTGGTGACCTGATCGATGGATTGCACGGCGCCGTCCAGCGTGAGCGTGATCCTCGAGATCGTCTCGTCGTCGGTGGGGCCGACGGCCAGCGTGTCGATGTTGAAGCCGCGCCGCGCGAACAGGCCGGTGATCCGTGTCAGGACACCGGGTTTGTTCTCGACCAGGATCGAGAGGATGTGCTTGCGGCCGGTGCGGAAGCTGCCTGCAGCCTCGAGCTCTTCGAGGGACAGGATCTCCTTGGTTGCTGGTTCACCCATTCTGATCTCCCCCTAACCGACCATGTCCCGCGCCGCCTGACCGGGCGCGATCATCGGGTACACGTTCTCTTCGGCGGCGACCCGCACGTCGACGACGACCGGACCATCGGTGGCCAGCGCCTGCTTCATGTCCTCGACCAGCGTCTGCTTGTCCGTGAGCCGCATGCCGGTCGCACCATAGGCCTCCGCCAGCTTCACGAAGTCCGGGAACTGGCCCATGTCCACCTGGCTGTAGCGCCTGTCCCAGAACAACTCCTGCCACTGTCGCACCATGCCGAGGTAGCCGTTGTTCATGATGAACACCTTGACGTCGATCCCGTTCTGGGCGCACGTCGCAAGCTCCTGCGTGTTCATCTGGAAGGAGCCGTCGCCGGTGATGCACACGACCGTGTCATCCGGGCAGCCGACCTTGGCGCCCATGGCAGCAGGTAGGCCGAAGCCCATCGTCCCCAGGCCTCCCGAGTTGATCCAGCGGCGCGGCCTGTCGAAGTGATAGTGCTGCGCAGCCCACATCTGGTGCTGGCCGACGTCACTGCAGACGATCGCGTCGCCGCCGGTTGCCTCATAGAGCGCCTGGACCATGTACTGCGGCTTGATCTCGTTGTCGGTGCTGTCGGTATAGCCCAACGGATACCGCTCACGCCACGAGTCCATGCGATGCCACCACTCATCCAGACGGTTCGGGTCCGGCTCGAGCGCGCGGTACTCGGCGGTCAGGCGCGGCAGGATGTTCTTGGCGTAGCCGACGATCGGAATGTGGGCCGGGACGTTCTTCGAGATCTCCGCCGGGTCCACGTCGATGTGCACGAACTTGGCATGCGGAGCGAACTCGGAGAGCTTGGCCGTGACCCGGTCATCAAACCGTGCGCCGATCGCAACGATCAGATCGGCCTCGTCCATCGCGTAGTTGGCCGTGCGGGTGCCGTGCATCCCGAGCATCCCGAGCCATTGAGGGTGACTCGCAGGGAATGCGCCCAGGCCCATCACTGTGCAGGTCACGGGCAGCCGGTCGGAGGTCGCCAGCTCGACGAGCTCGGCCGACGCGCCGACCGTGCCACCGCCCGCGTAGATCACCGGTCGGCGGGCGTTCGCGAGCGCCTTGGCCGCGAGCCGGATCTGCTTCTGGTTGCCGTCGGTGGTCGGCTGATACCCGGGCAGGTGCACGTCGGTGATCGGCTCGTACGGAATGTCCGCGCGGCTCAGATCGGTCGGGATGTCCACGACGACAGGGCCGGGCCGGCCGGTCCGAGCGATGTGGAAGGCCTCGTGGATCGCCCGCGGAAGCTCGAACGGGTGCTGGATCATCACGCTGTGCTTGACGATCGGCATCGTGATGCCGATCGTGTCGGCCTCCTGGAAGCCGTCGGTGCCGAGCAGCTCGGTGCGCACCTGTCCGGTCAGGAACACAACGGGGACCGAGTCCATCATCGCGTCGGTGATCGGGGTCACCAGGTTGGTTGCGCCCGGACCGCTCGTACCGAGCGAGACTCCGACCTTGCCCGTGGCCTTGGCGTAGCCCTCGGCCGCGTGGCCACCACCGGCCTCGTGGCGCACCAGGATGTGCCGGATCCCAGCGTCGTAGAAGGCGTCGTACGTCGGGAGGTTGGCGCCGCCCGGCAGCCCGAATACCACGTCAACACCCTCTGCCTTGAGACATTCCATCAGTGCGTCGACTGCACGCATAGCGCTCGCCTCCTTTCCAAGAGTTCGCGTAATGGCGCGGCGAGCCCGCGCCGAGAGGTTTCGAGTCTAATGGCTCAACCGGTATTCGCCGCCCCGCGTGGGCGCTCCTGCGGGTGGGTGGGCGATCCTTCAGTTCACGGCACGGTGCATCGAGCGCGCCTCGGGCGCGATCGCAACATCCGGAAACTCCAGCTCATAGCCGCAACGCATGCAGACGGCGTCGTACAGCTTCAGGACCTTGTGGCAGCTCGGGCACTCACGTCTGAGCTCCTCGTTGTCGTAGCGGTACAGCACCGCGGTGAGCAACCCGATGAACGGTACGCAGAAGGAGATCAGGAACCACAGCGTGAACGAGCTGCCCTTGAGGCGGCCGACAAAGCCGCCGGCCAAGCCAAAGAAGAAGAGGATCACCAGCAAGCCAAGCCCGTAGCTCGACATCGATGCCTCTCAGAAGAGTTCGCGGGCCGCCCACACAACCGCGGCGATCACCGCGATCACGGCGACGATCCAGAAGACCGTGACTATCAGGCCCGCGATGATGTGAAAGACCAGCACCGCTACGGCGACCAGGACCAGGGCTGCAACCGCCCTGCGCATGATCGGCGGGCGGGAACGGGTCGGTTCGATCTGATGTGCCATTTCCACAAGCCTAGCGCTCGGCGCGGCGCTCCGCGCGCGGCACGGCCACGACCGTCCGTTGACCGGCGCCGGAACCGGTCCGGTCAGCTAGGCGCGGCGGTTCGCGGGCGGCCTGCGCAGGCTTGCGCGATACTCAGGAAGGACTCGGGCCAGGCGGTACCGCCGTACGGGCACCATCGGACCGGAATCGGCCGCGGCACGGCCGCCGGCCACCAGCAACACCTTGGACGTTGTGGGTCGTGAGTTCATGGCACGAATGGTCCCGCGTGCGGCCTGCCACGGCACTGGCCGCACGTCCAAGGTTTTTCACAGACCCCCTTCCACAGGTCCAGGCAAGGGAAGTCGAGCCGGTGTCAGATCCCCAGCTGCTCACGGATCAGCCGGTTGATCTCCCCGCCGTCCGCTCGACCCTTGGTCTCTCGCATCACGTAGCCCACCAGGGGTCCGACCGCCTTACTGTTGCCGGCGCGAAGCCTTTCCGCCGCCTCGGGGTCAGCCGCGATCGCAGCGGCGACGATCTCGGCCAGCCCACCGTCCTCCGAAGAGAGCGAGCCGAGCCCCTCTCGCTCGACGATCGCACCCGGCTCGCCCCCTCGCGAACGAGGATTCCAAGCACCTCCCGACCGGCATCGCGACTGATCGCCTTGTCGGCGACCAGCCGCACCAGCTTCGCGAACGCGGCCGGAGTGACCTTCGAATCGCCGGGATCGGCGCCCTCGTCGAGGCGCTCGACAAGCGTCTGTATCCAGTTGGCCACGGCGACGGGATCGAGTCCATCGGCGGACTGCACGGCTGCCTCGTAGAAATCAGCCAGCTCGGGCCGGAACGCCAACTCACGCGCACGCTCCGCCGGCAGGCCGTACTCACTGGCAAAGCGCTCCGCACGCGCCGCGGGCAGCTCGGGAAGCTCCGCCCGCGCAGCCTCGAGCATCTCCTCTGTCGCGACCAACGGCACCAGATCGGGCTCGGGGAAGTAACGATAATCGTGCGCCTCCTCCTTCGAGCGCAGCGACGTGATCCTGCCGGTGGCGGGATCGAAATGCAGGGTCTCCTGGAGAACGGGATGGCCGGAGCGCAACAGCTCGACCTGGCGCTCGATTTCCGCCTTGATCCCCTGAGCCAGGAAGCGGAACGAGTTCATGTTCTTCAGCTCGGTCTTGGTCCCAAGCTCGGTCGATCCGACGGGCCGCACCGAGACGTTGGCGTCGCAGCGCAGCGAACCCTCCTCCATGTTCACGTCGGAGACGCCGATCGCGCGCAGCGTCGTGCGCAGCAGGTTCAGCCACTCGCGCGCCTCGTCAGCCGAGTGGAGGTCCGGCTCGGTGACGATCTCGGCGAGCGGCGTGCCGCCGCGGTTGAAGTCGACAGCACTGCGATCGGCGCTGTGGATTCGACCACTGGCTCCGGTGTGCACGAGCTTGGCGGCATCCTCCTCGAGGTGCACACGGTGGATGCGGACGTTCCCGAGCCGGCCGGAGCTGCAGAGCGGGACGTCGTACTGGGAGATCTGGTAGCCCTTGGGCAGATCGGGATAGAAGTAGTTCTTGCGGTGAAACTGCGATCGCGGCGCGATCTCGCAGCCGAGCGCCAGCCCGATCATGATCCCGTAATGCACCGCCTGTGCGTTCACGACCGGCAGTGTTCCCGGCAACCCGAGGCAGCGCGGGCACGTATGCGTGTTGGGCGGATCGCCGAACGACAGCTCGCACCCGCAGAACATCTTGGTGCGGGTCTTCAGCTGAACGTGAATCTCGAGGCCGATGACCGGCTCGTACTCGACCGTGTCGCTCACGCTGCCGCACCTCCACGACGGGCGGGGCTGCCGTCGAAACCGAGCGCCTGCTCCAGTGCATAGGCCGCATCCAGCAGGCGGTTCTCGCTGAAGGCTGGGCCCGCCAGCTGGAATCCGACCGGAAGCCCGTCACTGAGACCGCTGGGGATCGAGATTGCCGGGATGCCGGCCAGCGACATCGGCACCGTGCAGAAGTCGTTCAGGTACATCGCGAGTGGATCGTCGGACTTGGCTCCGAGCTCGAACGCCGTGCCCGGCGCGGTCGGCGTCACGATGAAGTCGACCGCCGCGAAGGCTGTCCGGAAGTCCTCCGAGATGCGTGTGCGCACGCGCTGGGCGGTGCCGTAATAGGCGTCGTAGTAGCCGCTCGAGAGCGCGTAGGTCCCGAGCATGATCCGCCGCTTCACCTCCGGGCCGAAGCCCTGCGCTCGGGTACGGCTGTACATAGTCGTCAGGTCGGCGTCACCGTCGACGCGCAGGCCGTAGCGAACACCGTCAAAGCGAGCCAGGTTCGCTGAGGCCTCGGCCGGAGCGATGATGTAGTAAGCCGAGAGCGCGTAAGGAGCGTGCGGCAAGGTGCATGGCTGAATCGTGGCTCCGAGCTTCTCGGCCTGAGCGAGCGCGGCGTCGAAGCTCGCGCGCACCCCCGGATCAATGCCGCCCTCGGCACCAAGCAGCTCCTCCGGAACCCCGAGGCGCACTCCGGCGAGATCCTCGCGTGTGGGCAGCCGCACTTCCTCGGGGAAGGCGAGCGACGTGGAGTCGTTGGCGTCCTGACCGACCATGTGCCGCAGCAGCAGTGCGGCAGTCGGTGACATCCCGAGTCAGAGGCCCGGCCTGGTCAAGCGACGATGCGAAGGCGATCATGCCGTAGCGCGAGCATGCGCCGTAGGTCGGCTTCAATCCGACGATCCCGGAGAAGGCGGCCGGCTGGCGGATCGAGCCGCCGGTATCGGTTCCCAGCGCCCACGGCGCGAGCCCGGCTGCAACCGACGCTGCGCTGCCGCCCGATGAGCCGCCCGGCACGCGGCCGCGATCCCACGGGTTGAGCACCGGTCCGAACGCTGAGTTCTCGTTGGATGAGCCCATCGCAAACTCATCCTGGTTCGTCTTTGCCAGCAACGTCGCACCCGCGTCGGTGAGCTTGCGCACAACCGTTGCCGTGTACGGGGGCCGGTAGCCCTCGAGAATCTTCGAACCGGACTGGCTCGGTACGCCCTCCGTGCAGAACAGGTCCTTGACCGCCAGCGGCACGCCCGCAAGCGGCTCGTTCCGTGCGGTCTCAGCGGAATCGGTGAGCGCCGACGGAGCGTGCTCCGCAACCCAGATGAATGCGTTCAGGTCGTCCGCGGCAGCGCGTGCGCGGTAGAACTCGAACAGCTCCCTCGGCGTCGAGCTCGCCCGCGCGGATCGCGGCGGCCGCGGCAGCCGCACTGAGGTCCAGCAGTTCGGTGCTCATTCGGCTGACGCAGCCGGACTCGGGACACCGAAGCCCGCGGGCGTGGGCTCCGGCGCCGCGGCCAGCGCCACCTCGGGATCCAGTGAACGGTGGGGTACGTCCGCGCGTAATGCGTTGACGACGTCGACGACGTGCGAGGTGGGCTCCACGCCGTCGAGGTCCAGCTTTTGGATCGCCTCGATGTGGTCGAGGATCTTTGACAGTTCGACGGCCATCTTCTCGCGCTCGGCTTCAGTCAATTCGAGACGTGCAAGCCTCGCGACATGGTCGACGGTCTCCGGTGAGAGCATGGGGCCCATTCTAGGGTCCCGACGCGGCTCGGGCTTTGCCCCGAGCTGCCCCCGCGCACGCCCCACCGGCGCCGCGAATTTGCGACTCAGCGCTAAACCCGCAGGGTCTCGATGGCCGCCGGCGCGTCCTCGGGGGCAACGCCGTCGCGTCTGAGCGAGAGATAGAGCCCGGCGAAGACGATGACGCTCAGCACCAGTCCGATGTATGCGCCCGGCCGCGCCTCGATCACGTTCGCCCCGCCGGCCTGCGCGAGGTGCACGGTCGGCCGATCGAGCAGCACGCGAACCGCGATCAGGACCACGAGCACAAATGAGAGCGGCACGAGCAGCGTTGTCAGCACCACCGGGACCGCCGGTGAGCGGCGAGTGGCGGCAGAGCAAGCAGATGGCGATTCCGACCAGGCAGACGAGCAGCGTGAACGGCCCGATCACCTCGAATGTCTGCCAGCCGTTGGCACTGATCCGTTGGCCCAGCATCACCGCCGTCACGTGGAACTGCGGCCTTGTACGCGAACCAGGTGCACTGCGAACAGGTCCACCAGGAGCAGCACGCGAACCGGCCGCCAGCAGCCACTCACCGAGGCCGAGACGTGTCGTCTTGACGGTCATCGCCGCCAAGCTACAGCTTCCATCGCGCTCAGCGCCTGGTCAGGTGCGCGTACTGGCTGAGCAGCTTGCGTTCCGAGCCGTCACTGCTGAAACGGATCGACCACGATCCCGCCCGGCTCGACGCCGATGACCGTGCCCTCGCCGAACTTCGCGTCGCTGACCTCTTCACCGAGCCGGAAGTCCGGTACATCGCTCTGCGGACGGGCGCGGCCGATCCTGATCGTCCCGGACATGGCGTCCGGTTCCGTGGCCGGTCTGCTCACCGGCCACGACGTGAGTCGCTCACGGAAGTTCCCGACGCCGCGCGGCCGCTGTTCCTCGCGGTCGGTCAGTTCGCTCGGGATCTCCGCCAGGAAGCGACTGGGGATCGCGTAGCCGTGGGCGCCGAAGACCGTGCGCTGCCGCGCGCAGGTGATGTAGAGGTCGCGCTGAGCGCGGGTGATGCCGACGTAGCAGAGCCGGCGCTCCTCCTCCAGTTCGCCCTCTTCGAGCGCCCGCGAGTGCGGGAAGATCCCATCCTCGCAGCCGATCATGAAGACGATCGGGTACTCCAGTCCCTTGGCGTTGTGCAGGGTCATCAGCGTCACAAGTCCCTGATCGTCGGTCCGGGTGTCGGCGTCGGCGACCAGTGAGATCTGCTGCAGGAAGTCCCCGAGCGAGTGCGTCTCGGCCTCGCCGACGTCGTACTCGGCGGCGACGTTGACTAGCTCGTCGAGGTTCTCGATCCGCCCCTGCGCCTCGATCGTGCGTTCGGCCCGCAACGCATCCAGATAGCCGGTCTGCTCGAGCACGCCGCTCAGCAGCTGCGCGACGCGCATGTCGGCCTGGGCCTGGGCCTGGGCCTGCAACGTGCCCATCGTGTCCATGAAGCGGCCGACCGCCTTCACCGCCGCTGCGCCCAGCCCAGGGACGGCTCGCGGGCTCTGCCGCCACGTCCCAGACGCTCGCGCCGATCGTGTTCGCGTAAGACAGGATCTTCGCCACGGAGGTGGCGCCGATCCCGCGCCGCGGTGAGTTGACGATCCGCGTGAAGGCGCCGGCGTCCTGTGGGTTCACGAGCGCCGTCAGATACGCCATCGCATCCTTGATCTCGGCGCGCTCGTAGAAGCGGGTGCCGCCGACCACCTGGTAGCCGATCTCAGCCCGCACGAGCGTGTCCTCGAGCACTCGCGACTGGGCGTTGGTGCGATAGAAGACGGCGACCTCGCTCCGGGAGGTTCCGGAGTCGACAAGGCGCTCGATCTCACCCGCGACGAAGCGCGCCTCGGCGTGCTCGTCGTCGAGCTCGCGGATGTGGATCGGATCTCCCTCGCCGAGCTCGGTCCAGAGCTCCTTCTCCTTGCGTCCGCGGTTATTGGAGATGACCGCGTTCGCCGCATCGAGAATCGTCTGCGTCGAGCGGTAGTTCTGCTCGAGCTTGACGACCTTGGCATCGGGGAACTGCTGCTCGAAGCTGAGGATGTTGTGGATATCGGCGCCGCGAAAGCCGTAGATCGACTGATCCGGGTCGCCGACAACCGTGAGGTTGCGGCGTTCTCCGGCAAGCAGCTCGAGCCAGCGGTACTGAACCGCATTGGTGTCCTGGTACTCGTCCACGAGGATCTGACGGAACGCCTCCTGGTAGGCGCGGCGCACCTCCGGGAACAGCTCGAGCACGTTCACGGAGCGGGCGAGCAGGTCGTCGAAGTCCATCGCGTTCATGCGGTGCAGCTCGCGCTCGTAGCTCGCATAGACATCGGCGACGGTGCGCTCGAAGAACGAGCCGACCAGCTGTGAATAGGCCTCGGCATCGCGCATGCGGTTCTTGGCGTCCGAGATCTGGTTGTGGATCGACGCCGGGGTGAAGCGCTTGGGATCGACCCCGTTCTCCTCCATGCAGCGCTTGATCAGCCGGCGCGAGTCGGCCTGGTCGTAGATCGTGAACTGCCGCGTGTAGCCGAGCTTGTCGGCATGGGCACGGAGCATCCGCGCGGAGGCCGAGTGGAAGGTCATGATCCACATCGCGCGCACGCGGCGGCCGACCAGCAGCTCAGCCCGTATCCCGCATCTCCGACGCGGCCTTGTTGGTGAAGGTGATCGCCAGGATCTCACTCGGCTGGACCGCCCCGGTGGCGACCAGGTAGGCGATCCGGTGCGTCAGCACACGCGTCTTGCCGGAACCGGCGCCGGCCAGGATCAGCAGCGGCCCATCACCGTGCGTCACGGCGTCGCGCTGTGGGTCGTTCAACCCATCCAGCAGCGCCTCAACCTGTTCACTCGCCTCGATCATCTTCTGATCCCTACGGTATCGGGCTGCGTGGTCATCACTGACTCACTTCGGGACGTCTGCGCCTGGGTAGCGGCGCGCTCTACGCAGGTACGCGTGGTCGAGGAACCAAGATCCCCGAGTACGCGGGTGGCCTCGGGATGCCTCCTGCGGTCGCTCGAACGACTAGGCGACGTCCGGAGGCGTCCCCACGCCGTACGCGAAGTCGAGGCCGCTTACTGGCTGACGCTCGATGCGATCAACTTCGGCTCAGGCTGGTTCCCACGCTCCGCAAGCGGCTTGAGCCGACGGGTTATCGGACGATCGCCGCAGGTGATCCGCAGGCGCTTTGACCAGGTGGGTAGGTGGACTGCGGCGGAGCTGACGGGTCTCACTGACGCCGAGCTGGCGGGCTGGCTCGATCAGGAGCCTGGGCACGAACTCGTCGGGTTGATGTCGGGCTCCCTGCGGGATCTTGGGGAGAACGTGCAGCGGCTGTACGGGCGGTCGTTTGCCGCTGTTGTGGATCGCGCCGCGGGATCTGCGGTCAGGCTGGTCGAGATCCTGGCGGACTGGCGGTGCTTCGCGGACGTGTCCGTACTACGACGGACGCGCGGTGCCATTCCTAAAGCGCGCACAGATCGCCGCCGCCGATCTGCAGCGCGCCGGCGTCGCCGACTTCGGCGATCTGGACCGGTTGACGATGTTCGCCGACAACCTCGTCCCCCACGTGCTGCGGCTCGACGGAGTCCTTTGGTTCGATCCGGAGCTGGTCGCGCGGATCGAGCGCGGGGAGCTGATCGAGCACGGTTCGCCTGAGGAGGTCGAGATCCGCGCGTGTGCTGTGCACGCCGTCGAGCTGCTCGTCGCGGCCTCGTTGGAATTCGAGCCCGCCCACCCGACGGCCGCGCAGATAGACGAGATCCTCTGGAACCGCGGTCAGGCCCCGGAGTACAAGGCGGTGCCTCGGCATAGAGCCAGCAGCACCGCCTATTGACTACTTGCTTGCCTTGACGCGCTCCTTGGCGATCGCCTTGGCGCCGTTGACGCCGACCAGCAGCTCGGGGCGCAGAGTGCCACTCGAAAGCAGATCGAGCGCGGGGTAACGGCCGCTGATCGCAAGCGCTGCATCGAGCGCGATCACGGTCGTCTCGCCCCCGAGCGGCTTTGAGCTCGTGGCGATCACCGTCAGCGAGCCACCGTCACGCAGCTTGCGAGCAGCGGCGAGCGCCTTGCGCGCGCTCAGGGGGTGCAGCCCGTCGAGGGTGTCGATCAACACGACCGCGTCAGAACCGCGCGCGGCCAGGCGGCGTGCCTGGTCGACGACAAGCTCGATCGCATTGTCCTGAGCCTCGGCAGAGGCCGCGAAGCTCACGGCGGCGCCCGGCTTCACAGCGGCGTCGGCCCATTCGCCCAGCTCCTCCGGCCTGACGCCTGCGAGCGCCACGAAAACGGTTACGCCCTCCTGGCCGGCCAGTGTCTCGGCGAGCTGGCGCAGCAGATACGACTTGCCGGCCCACGCTGCCGCCCGTGATGACCGCGCGCGAGCCGCGGCCGAACGGAGTCAGAAACTCGACGGCCTTCAGCGTCGCATCATCGGAGCCGAGCTCGAAGCGCTGGCTCGGAAACTCGACCGCCAGATCGTCAAAGCGCCCGCGGTCGGCCAGCTCCTCGGCCGGGCGGCCGTTGACCGTGTCGATTCTCACCAGCGACGGGAAGCGCTCGGATCGGTGCGGGGCACGGCGCGGGCCGGTCACGCGGTCGCCGTTCACGAGCTCACAGCGCTTGACCTGAGCGGCGGAGATGTAGACGTCGTCATCCGAGGACTCCGGCGGCGAGACCCGCACGAAACCGGAGCCGTTCGGCAAGCAGCTCAACGGTGCCCTCGACGATCGCCGCCTCATCCTTTGCCGGCGCGCGCGTGGGCTCTGGCTCCTCGGCCTCGTCGCTCTCGGCTGCGCCGTTGCGGCTGGACGCACGACCACGACCGCCGCGCCGCCCGCGGCGTCGGCGGGCGGCGGCGCCTCCATCCTCTTCCTCCGCGGCGGCCTCCGGCTCGTCTCGGCCGGCGGGCTCGGGCTCGTCTCGGCCGGCGGGCTCGGGCTCGTCTCGGCCGGTGGGCTCGGGCTTGTCTCGGCCCGTGGGCTCCGGTTCGTCTCGGGCCGCGGGCTCCTCGCCGCCCTGGTGCGCGATGATCGTGTCGATCAGGTCGCCCTTGCGAAGCCTGCGGTAGCCGTCGACCGACAGCTCTGACGCGATTGCGTGGAGGTCGGCGAGCGTGCTCTCCTCGAGCGTCGCGCGATCAAGTACTGACATCTGTTCTCCTTCGAATGGATCGGTAGGCCCCGGCCGCGTTGCTGGCAGCGGCCGGCGATTCAGGGGTCCGGCGGACCCGCGTTTGCGCTACCTAGTCAAGCACAGGGCCCGGCGCCCGCCGGCTCGAGCCCTTGTGTTCGGCGGCGATCGCCTGCAGCTTGGCGATGGTTTCAGGGGAAAGACGGCGGATCTCCCAGTGTGTGACCTTGATCGCCAGCAGCGGCTCCCTGACCACGATGTCCGCGTTCCGTTTGGTCTTCTCCAGGACGCCGATCTCACCGATGACGCGCCCGCGCCAACCTGGTCGACCTCCTGACCGTCACGCACGACGGCGGCGGTCCCCTCTTCGATCACGTAGAGCTCGGTCGAGAAATCGCCCTGACGCACCAGCTTGGTACCGGCCGCGAAGCTCTCCTCGGTGGCGAACGCGGCAAGCCGCGCCAGCTCGCGCGGCTCGAGCTGCGCGAAGACCGGGTTGCGGAGGAGTCGAGCGGGATCCACCGCAGAAAACCTAACGGGTGAGGACGTCGATAGGTGAGAGGCTCGCGCGGTACACGTGTTCAAAGCGCCGCGCGCGTGTTCAGAGCGCCTTGAGCACGTCCTCGACGCGCTCCTTGGCGTCGCCGAACAGCATCGCGCTGTTCTCGCGGAAGAACAGCGGGTTCTGCACGCCGGCGTAGCCGGAGGCCATCGAGCGCTTGAAGACGATCACGTGGCGTGCCTCCCAGACGTGCAGCACCGGCATGCCGGCGATCGGGCTGCCGGGGTCCTCCGTGGCCGCTGGGTTGACGGTGTCGTTGGCGCCGATCACGAGCACGACGTCGGTGTCGGGGAAGTCGTCGTTGATCTCGTCCATCTCGAGCACGATGTCGTAGGGAACCTTGGCCTCGGCGAGCAGCACGTTCATGTGGCCGGGCAGGCGGCCGGCGACCGGGTGGATGCCGAAGCGGACCTCGACGCCGCGCTCGCGCAGCTTGCGGGTCAGCTCGGCGACGCCGTGCTGCGCCTGCGCGACGGCCATGCCGTAGCCCGGGCGTGATGATCACCGACTTGGCGTCGTTGAGCAGCTCGGCCGTCTCCTCGGCGTTGATCTCGCGGTAGTCGCCGTAGTCCTGGTCGTCGCTGGTCGGCGCCTCGATCCCGAAGCCGCCGGCGATGACCGAGATGAACGAGCGGTTCATCGCCTTGCACATGATGTAGACTGAGGTACGCACCGGAGGAGCCGACGAGCGCGCCGGTGACGATCAGCAGGTCGTTGTTGAGCAGGAACCCGGAGGCAGCGGCGGCCCAGCCGGAGTAGCTGTTCAGCATCGAGACCACGACCGGCATGTCGCCGCCGCCGATGCTCGGCCACCAGGTGCAGGCCGAGCGCCAGCGCCAGCATCGTGACGAGCACGAGCAGGATCAGATGCGGCTCGATGATGAACCACGTCGTCAGCCCGGCGAACGCGACCAGCGCACCGATGTTCAGCAGGTTCTTGCCCGGCAGCACCAGCGGGGCGGACTTGATCCGCGCCGACAGCTTCAGGAAGGCGATGATCGAGCCGGTGAAGGTGACGGCGCCGATGAACACGCCGATGAACACCTCGGCGTGGTGGATCCCGTAGGTGCCCTGCACCTTGAAGCTCAGCGCCTCGAGGCCGTAGGGCTTGCGCTCGACGCTGAGGTAGCCGTCCCAGCCGACGAGCACGGCGGCGAGGCCGACGAAGCTGTGCAACAGCGCGATCAGCTCGGGCATGCCGGTCATCTCGACGACGCGGGCGCGATACAGGCCGATCGTCGCGCCCGCCAGCACGGCGATGATCAGCAGGACCACGCCGAGTGAGCTGATTCCGTCGTGGGCGGCGAGCACGACCGTGGCGACCAGCGCGACCGCCATGCCGGCGATCCCGAAGTTGTTGCCCGCCTTGGCGGTCTCGTGCTTGGACAGCCCGGCCAGCGCCCGGATGAACAGCAGCGCAGCGACCAGGTAGGCGGCCGCGGCCGCGGTGTTGACGCTCACTCTGTGCCTCAGCTCCTCGAGAACATCGAGAGCATGCGGCGGGTCACCGCGAAGCCGCCGAAGATGTTGATGCATGCGAGCAGGACCCCGACGGCCGAGATGATCGTCACCAGCGTGCCGTAGTGCCCGATCTCCAGCAGGGCACCGACGAGGATGATCCCGGAGATCGCGTTGGTGACCGACATCAGCGGCGTGTGCAGCGCGTGGTGGACGTTGCCGATCACGTAGTAGCCGATCACGATCGCCAGCGCGAAGACGGTGAGTTGCGGAACCAGCGCGGGCGGCGCGATCGCCACCAGGATGAAGAACACCAGCGCGGCGATGCCCGTGTACGCGTACTTGCGCGACGGCCGGCATCGGCTGCTTCTCGGCCGGCCTCAGCCGCCGGGACAGCGGCGGCCGCCGCCGCAGCCGCAGGCGCGGCCGAGACCTGCACCGGTGGCGGCGGCCAGGTCAGCTCGCCGTCGCGGACGACCGTGATCGAGCGCTGCACGACGTCGTCGAAGTCGAGCACCAGCTGCCCGTCCTTCTCCGGCGTGAGCAGCTTCATCAGGTTGACCAGGTTCTGCCCGTAGAGCTGCGAGGCCTGCGTCGGCAGCCGGCCGGGCAGATCGGTGTAGCCGAGGATCGTCACTCCGTTGTCGGTGACCGCCCGCTCGCCCTTGACGGTGCCGGCGACGTTGCCGCCGTTCGCCGCCGCCAGGTCCACGATCACGCTGCCCGGCTTCATCGACGCGACCATCTCCTCGGTGATCAGCCGCGGCGCCGGCCGCCCGGGGATCAGCGCGGTGGTGATGACGATGTCGACGTCCGGCACCGTGCGCGCGTACAGGTCCGCGGCGAGCTTGTTGTAGTCCTGGCCCATCTCACGCGCGTAGCCGGTGGCCGATACCTCCTCCTCCTGGCCGGTATCGACCTTCAGGAACTCGCCGCCGAGCGACTTGACCTGGTCGGCGACCTCCGGCCGCGGGTCGGTGGCGTAGCACGATCGCGCCCAGGCTGCCGGCCGCGCCGATCGCCGCCAGCCCGGCGACCCCGGCGCCGGCGACTAGCACCTTGGCCGGCGGCACCTTGCCGGCCGCCGTCACCTGACCGGTGAAGAAGCGCCCGAACTCGTGCGCCGCCTCGATCACCGCGCGGTAGCCGGCGATGTTGGCCATCGAGCTGAGCACGTCCATCGACTGCGCACGGCTGATGCGCGGCACGGCGTCCATCGCCAGCGCCGTGATCGGCCGCTTCGCGAGGTCGTCCACGAGCTCCTGATCGAGCATCGGCGAGAGCCAGCTGATCAGGGTCGTATGCGGCTTCAGCTTGTCCAACTGCTCCCCCGCGGGCGCGTTCACGAAGAAAACGATCTCGGCCTCGAACGGATCGCCGACTGTCGCACCGGCGGCCTCGTAGGCCGCATCCGTGAAGCTCGACAGGGCGCCCGCGCCGGATTCGACCACGACCTCGTAGCCAAGCTTCACCAGCTGCTCAACCGTGTTCGGGCGTCGCGGCGACCCGCGTCTCCCCCGCCTGCGCCTCCTTCGGAATCCCGACCCTCATGCCGCACCAATCTACCGATTACTGATCGGCTTAACAGATTTTCTGGCCGAACTGTTTGGTTCACAGAGTTTCGCCGGAGAGGGCGATCTCCGCCTCCGACGTCACCCAGACCGGGCGACTGCGAATTCGCGCGAGCGTAGTCGACGGCGCCGTCGGCTTGGATCAATGATGTGAGGTAGGCGAGCGGCGACGGCGCACCGTGGACGGTGAAAGGTCGCCGCGCTGACGCCCGGCACCGTTCAGACCCGCAGACCGCAAAGGCGGTGGATTGAGCGTTCGAAGGTCCGCCCTGTTGATCGCCGAAACCGCCGTCGCGATTCTGCTGGCTGCGCAGGAAAGCGACTGCTCGACCCAGCGCATGCGGATATTCGCGCCAGACCGCGGTCTGGCCCAGCGCCGCCAGCACCGCTCCGGTGTCGTCGACGTCGCTCGAGCCTCCGCGGGTGGCGAAGTTGAAGCCGCCGTCGCGATCCTGCTGATGCGCGAGCCAGACGACCGTTCGCGCAGAAGGCAAGACGTTGCCTCGTTCGAGTGCGAGCACGCCGAAGGTCGTCAGATTGGTGAGATCCTCGATCGACCCGTCACGCCGGATGAATCGCTCGAGCCGTGCAATCAGGTTCACGTCGGGAAAAGTGCACCGGGTCCACCCCCGACGTGACGACCGCGAGGATCGTCCGCTCGATCGAGCCGGGGTCGGAGTCCTGACCGATGGTGGTACCCAGATACTCGATGCCGTTGCGGCCGTGCCGCCGCACGCTCGCCGGCGGTACATGTGCGGCGTCCAGGGCGAGCACGGCCCACGCGGTGTACATCGGGATTTGACTGCTGGCCTCTGGCCGAACCCCAGCCACCATCCCGATTCTGTACGGATTCGAGATATCGCGCTGGCGATCCGTGCCGCACGCCCGCGGCTGCCGGCGCCGGTTTGCTGACCGCGCCGACAAGGATGAGCGCCACCAGCACGAGTGGCAGGCCGGCACGCCCCGCCGGCGGCAACCAGGTGACCTGGATTCGCGTCCGGAACCGGTTGAGCGTGCGGATCAGCGCCGGACCGAACAGCATCGCGAACCCGAAGCAGCTGAACGCATAGACCAGATCGAAGCCGATCCCCTTGCCGACGAAGACGCCCAGCTGGGCCAGGCTGTGGTCGCTGTAGGTGACCCAGTCGCCGAAATCCTGCAGCGCAGTGAAGGCGAATCCCGCGCGCGAAGCACACGAGCGCTAGCGGCAGCCGCCCGATGCGACCACGCGTGGCCCACGCCAGGCCGCGCGCCGGCGATGCCGGTGGCTCCCCAACCGGCCATCTGCCAGGGTGTCCACGGCCCCTGCCCGAAGAAGAAGTTCGACGTCAGCGCGGCCACCGCGCCGACGACGTAGCCCGGGGCGCCACCGAGCGCGTACCCGGAGATCAGCACGATCACGGTGGTCGGCTTGACGTTGGGCACCGCCGCGAAGGCGATGCGACCGAGCGCACCGAACGCGGCGAGCGTCCCGACCAGCGCGACGATGCGCGCGTCGGGGCGGGTCCGCTCGTACCAGGCAAAACCCGCAATCAGACCAAGTGCGAGGATCGCAAAGGCCGCGAGCTGCCAGCTCATGCCGGCACCTCGATTCCGGTCCCGCGCAACAGCGCGACGCCGTCGGACGGCATCAGCGCGCCACCAGCTCCGCCGAGGATGCGCGCGACCTCGGTGGCGAAATACGTGCCGCCGGCGAGCACCTCGGCCGCGGTGCCGTCGGCGATCACACGGCCATCGGCGAGCAGCACCACGCGGTCGGCGAACGCGGCGGCGAATTCGGGGTCGTGGGTCGCGACGATGACGGCGGCGTCCGAGCCGTTCAGCAGGCGCACGAGCGCGTCCTTGGCGGCGCGATCCATGCCCCTGGTCGGCTCGTCGAGGCCCAGCACCGCGGGCGCGATCCGTCTCGGCCGGATCGCCGAGCACGATCGCGAGCGCGAGCCGCTGCTTCTCACCGCCGCTCAGGTCACGCGGATGGCGATCGGCAAGGTGCGGCGAGCCCGACAGCGGCGAGCGCGCCCTCCCCCGTCTCGGCCCGCACCGTCTCGTGCACCAGGTAGTCACTCGGGTTCTGCAGCAGCAGCGCGACGCGGCCCGCGGCATCGATCCTGCCGCGGGTGGGCTGCATCAGGCCGGCGGCGTGACGGAGCAGCGTCGACTTGCCGGCGCCGTTTCTGCCCATCAGCGCCACGCGTTCGCCGGGTGCGATCTGCAGATCGAGGTCGCGGAGGATCGTCGGGCCGTCCTTGAGCTCGTGCCAGACGTGCCTTGAACCGCAGCGCCGCGCCGGGCTGCTCGCGACGCGGGAGGCGTTTCGCGTCCCTGGGAGCACGGCAGAATCGGCTTCCCGTATCCAGATCGGCGGGCAGCGTGCCGCTGCCGACAGGCCGGCTTGAGCGCAGCGCAGCACGGGCGCGCTTCACGCCCGGCGCCGGCGGCAGGCCCGAGCCCCGCCAACAGCCTCGCCCCCGGCGTGACCAGCGCCGGCGCGGCACCGAGCGCCCAAGCGAGGAACAGATCCGGCGCGCCATCGAAGGCGACGCGCCCGCCGTCCAGCGCAACCACTCGGTCGGCCGCGGCCAGACAGCGCTCGAGCCGGTGCTCGGCGAGCAGCACCGCCGTGTCGCCGTCCTCGTTGAGCCGCCGCAGCAGGCCGATCAACTCGTCGCCGGCGACCGGGTCGAGCTGTGATGTCGGCTCATCCAGGCAGACCAGCGCCGGGCGCGCAGACAGCGTCGCGCCCAGCGCGACCCGCTGCAGCTCACCGCCGCTGAGCTCCTGCACGGGCCGGTCGAGCAAACCCTCGACGGCCAGCGCCAGCGCGGTCTCCTCGACCGCGCGCGCCACCTCGGCATCAGACCAGCCTCGGTTCTCGGCCGCGAACGCAAGCTCGGCACGCGGCGTGCCGAGCACGATCTGGGTCTCGGGGTCCTGGAACAGCGAGCCAACGGTCGCGGCCAGCTCGCCCGGGCCGTGGCTGCGCGTGTCCCGGTCGGCGACGACGACGCTGCCGGCGAAGGTGCCGCCGTGAAAGTGCGGCACGAGCCCACTGATCGCCCGCAGCAGCGTGCTCTTGCCGGACCCGGAGAGCCCCGCAAGCACGACGAACTCCCCGGGCTCGACTGTCAGCGAGACATCGACCAGCGACGGCCGCTCAGCTCCGGGATAGCTGAAGGTCAGCTCGCTGATCGAGACGAGGCTCACCGCACGATCCCCCGCCGGTCGGCGAACGGTGCCAGCGTCACCAATACGAGCAGCGCCGCCAGCTCCAGAGTGCGCGCGCCAGCGGGCGCGCGCAACAGCGGATACGCCGTGAACGCACCCCAGCCCGTCACCCGCGCCACCACCGCAACTGCCAGCACCAGCAACGCGGAGGCTGCGAACTCGAGATCGTGCCTGGACCAGGCCTCCCGCCGCCGATGCGGCCCGCCGCGCGTCGGCCGGTGCACGGCACCGTAGCCGCGCACCTCGAGCGTCGCGGCGATGTCGAGCGCCCTGTCGAGCACGCCCGAGGTGGTGGCTCGCAGCAGCTCCGCCCGGCCGGGCGCCTTGCCCGGTCGGCAGCGTTGTGCCTCTGCGAGGCGATGCGAGTCGCGCACGAGCACCGGCACCATGCGCGTGGCGATCGTCGCGCTCAGCGCGGAGCTGAAGGAGAAGCCCCGGAACAGCCGCAGCACCTCATCGGGGTCGACCGCGACCGAATACAGCGTCCCGATCAGAACGAGCGTCACGGCTTTCACCCCGAGCACCGCGCCCCACACGGTCGCTTCGAGCGTGATGTTCGTCTGACCCAGCACAGGCAGGTCTCCGAACCGCCAGATCACGGTCAAGCCATCGCGCGCAACGAGCGCGTTGATCGCGGCGATCGTGAACCACAGCGGCACCGCCCAGATCAGGCTGCGGCGCAGCTCGCGCCAGACTCCGGCAAGTCCACCCGCTACCACCACCGAGACCGCGATCGCGCCGAGCAGCACGGGGTTTGACTGGATCAGCGCAGCGACCCCGAGCGCCAGGCACCAGCCGATCGCCGCGGCAGCGCGGGCCGCGTGCAGCGGGCTCGCTCTGCGGCGGTAGCTCATGACCCCGGCGCGAGCGGGACCGGGATTACGCTCGAGCCGCTGACGGCGACGGCGAAGTGGTCGCGGAGCTTGGCGGCGGTGAACGCCCTCGCGGCAGCCATGACTCCGGCCGTGTCGGTGCCGGTCACGAACCACGTGGGTTGGCCGAGTGACGCCTGGCCGGTCGCCGCGATCAGGCCCGCGTTGTGATCCAGCGTGCGCACCACATGGCCCTGCGGATTCAGCAGCTCGAGCGCCTGCCCATTGGAGCCGACGAAGTGCGCGTACACGCCGCTCTGGCGCGGCCCGGCGGCGATCAGCTGCGCGGCGATCACGTCCTTGATCTCGTTCCAGGTGCCGACCACCACAGCCAGCGAGTCCGACCCGGAACCGGTGCCGAGCACCTGGTCCGCCGCCTTGACGCCGTATCTGTGCAGCGCCTCACCCACCACGTCGCACGCGTTCTGCACATCTCCGCCGCAGTTCAGGAGCGTGGGGAACTCCTTGCCGCCGACGCCGTTGGTGAACGGCTCGGGGTAGGATCCGACCACCGCCGGAACCGTGTCAGTGACGCTCCAGTCGTGCAGGTCCCACCAGATGTGGTCGCCCTTGTGCACGTCGGTCGCAGCGGCACCCTGTGGCGCCTGGATGCCGTTGACGAAATAGAACCAGTCGCGGGCGCGACCGGAGCTGCCGGTGTGGCCGTCGATCGACTCGACAAAGCCGCCGCCGTAACGGGTCGTGACCTTGAAATGGCGCTCCAGCAGCGACATCACCGTTTCTGAGCCCGGCACCTGCTTCTCGGCGGCGCTGCCGTAGAGCTCGGAGCCGAAGTTGGCGGTGACGCGGACGCTCGCCTGTTTGGTGCCGGGACCGGCGCCGATGCCGCACCCGGCGAGCAGCACGGCCACCGCCAGGGCAGCGGCTACCGGCCGGGTGCGGCGGCGAACCACAGCTCTCAGCTCTTCGTCACCTTGAACAGCAGCTTGTCGCCACTCTTCAACTTGATCTCGCAGGCCCCCTTTGACGAGGCCTTGCCGTTGACGTAGAGGCTCCAGTAGTACTTCTTGGTCGTCTCGGAGTCACCGAGGATCCCGGTGATGAAGTACTCGTCGTAGCTCGAGTACCACTTGCCCTTCCAGTTGCCGTGGGTGGCGACGTTCAGCACACCCTGGGCGCTGTCGGCCGGGCACTTTCCGCTGGGCGCACCGCCCCGCGTGATCGACCCGCTTCGGCCCTGAACCGTTTCCGTCGCCAACAGGGTCTTGGTCTTCCCCTGGATAGTGATCGACACCTTAGGCCCGGCTACAGCACGCGGAGCCGCCGCTGTCGCCACCTGAGCGCTCGCCAGTGCGAGCACCGAGCCGAGCGTTACCGCACCGGCCTTGATCACATGATTCTTCTGCATGAGCCACCCCTTCCCCGAGGGTCGTTTTGGCTTTGTGGTCGGAGGTGGTCTCCTGGCTTTCGGGCCTACCGGCGATGCCTTCCCAGCGCCTTGCCGGCGCCAGTGGCTTCGATATCGCCGTCCTCCCCGATTACAGTGGCGGGTCCGCTCCGGATTCGCACCGGCTTCCCATCACTACCGACCTTGGACGCCCCGATCGTATCCGGGAATCGGCTGGTCCGACGTTGCGCCCCTAGACTCGGGCAGCGCAGTGGTGAATCTGACCCGCATCTACACGAAGCTCGGCGACGGCGGCGAGACGCATCTGGGCGACATGAGCCGCGTGCCGAAGACCCATGCGCGCATCGAGGCCTACGGCACGGTCGACGAGCTGAACTCGCAGATCGGCGTCGTGCTCACGCTGAGCGAGCTTCCGGACCCGTACAGGCCCTGGCTCGAGCGCGTCCAGAACGACCTCTTCGATGTGGGTGCGGACATCGCCGCTCCCGACGATCCGGAACGCGAGCGCCTGCGCGTGCTGCCGGCGCAGACCGAGTGGCTCGAACAGCGCTGCGACGAGGTCAACGCGACCCTGACGCCCCTGAAATCGTTTGTGCTGCCCGGCGGCACCGCAGCTGCAGCGCACCTCCACGTGGCGCGCACCGTCTGCCGTCGCGCCGAGCGGCTGGCCGTCGCATGCGGTGACGAACTGGGCGCCGAGCCCGTCCGCTACCTCAACCGCCTATCCGACCTGCTCTTCATCCTCGCCCGCGGCGCCAACGCCGGCGGCGAGCCGCTGTGGGAGCCAGGACGCTTCCGCGAGCAGGACAGTTAGAGCGTTCTGGCGTCGGTCGGCCTACAGCCGGCTGACGGTCATCTCGGGCGCCACGCCAGTGCGGCGAACGTGGTCGTAGTACTCGATGTCCTCAGGCGCCGCCACCTCCACCGAAACCTCCGCGGAGACCGTGAAGCGGATGGCCTCATACAGCAGCTCCTGGTAGCTCGGAGCTCCCTGGGGACGCCCCTCGACATCGAGGTCGTGATCGCCGCATCTGAGCTCCCAGCGCTGGCTGCGCACGAGCATCTCGGCCGTGAGCTTGACCGCGTGCCCTGAGCCGGTTTGGGCCGCACCCGCCGGTCCGCCGTGCACCCGCTCCTGAGCGCGCGCCGAGCTCAACGCGTGTGCGAGGCGGTCCAGGTTCCGGCCGTAGGGAGCCGGCACGATGTCGACGGGCCCACGGGCCGCCGAGTCGCCGCGGATCGAGGAGGCCACCGCGCCGACGAGTACGAAGTCGACACCGGAGGCCGTGAGCCACTGCACGACGGCAATCGAGGAGGCCGCGAGGTGCTCGTAGCCCTCGGCGGCGATGACGGGAACAGCATCGAGACTCGGAGCACGGTTGCGAAGAAGCATGCGACTGCTTTCGGCTCGGCGCCGTACATTCCTGCCTAGTGGCGTGAGCGGAACCTTCACCGTCACCCTACGGGACGATCAGTACCCTCATAAGGCAGCCACAACGCCTCGCGTTCGCGCCCCGTGGTCGCTGACCAGCCGCCGCTCACCCTCATCGATAACCATGAACACGCCGGACCAGGACCGCCAGGCGAAGACGCCCGCGCAGGCCTCAGAAGCAGATCCTGCCGGACCCAGTGGGTCTGAGGAGGAGACACCGGGATCTCCGGCCGTGGCGAGCAGCCCGCGCCGCCGCACCTTCAACGAGGCCGCCCACAAGGTTCCGCAGAAGTATCACGGACGCTGGCACGAGGAGGGCGAGGAGCACGACGACGAGCCGGAACCCGTCGACGACTCGCAGATCGATGTGGTCGCCCACGCGAGCCGTGCCGTCCTCGCGCTCGGTGCGCTCGGTGTCGTCTACGGGGACATCGGCACGAGTCCGCTCTACGCCGAGCAGGTCACCTTTGGCTACAAGGCCACCCAACATGTCACCCCGACGGGCGTATACGGGATCGTCTCGCTGATCTTCTGGTCGTTGGCGATCGTCGTCTCGATCAAGTACGCCGGGTTCATCATGCGCGCCCACAACCGCGGCGACGGCGGGATCATGGCGCTCGCAGCGCTGATCCGGCGCAACAAGATTGCGCACGCCACAGCGCTGGTCACACTCGGGATCTTCGGCGCATCGCTGTTCTTCGGCGACGGCATGATCACACCAGCGATTTCGGTGCTCTCCGCGGTCTCGGGCCTGGAGATCGCCACTCCAAGCGTTGCGCATCTGGTCGTTCCGATCTCTGTCGTCATCCTCGTCGGCCTGTTCCTGATACAGCGGCGCGGAACCGGGACCGTCGGATGGCTGTTCGGACCCGTGATGCTCGTTTGGTTCATTTCGATCGCCGCGATCGGAGTCCCCGAGATCGTCAAGCATCCCGGCGTCCTCCAGGCCATCTCCCCAACCTGGGGGGCCCGCTTCTTCCTCGATCACGGCTTCCAGGCCTTCCTGACCCTTGGAGGAGTGGTTCTATGCGTGACCGGCGCTGAGGCGCTGTATGCCGACCGCGGCCACTTCGGACCAGCGCCGATACGGATCGCCTGGCTCAGCATGGTCTGGCCGGCCGTCCTACTCAACTACATGGGCCAGGCCGCGTGGATCCTGGATCATCCCAAGGCTCCGCTTCACACAAGCACGTTCAACCCATTCTTCTCCGTGCTGCCGAGCTGGCTCCAGTTGCCAGAGGTCGTGCTTGCCACCATGGCGACGGTGATCGCGTCGCAGGCGGTGATCTCGGGCTCCTACACCGTGGCCCGCCAAGCCATGCAGCTCGGCTACCTGCCGCGTCTGAAGATCGTTCATACGAGCGAGATGGAAGGACAGATCTATGTCCCCGTCGTGAACTGGATTCTCGCGGCCGGGGTGCTCGGCCTGGTGCTCGCATTCCAGAGCTCCAACGGCCTAGCCAACGCCTACGGCGTCGCCGTGACCGGCACCTTCATCCTCAACACGGTCTTGTTCCTGTCGGTGGCGCGCGCTCTATGGCACACGCCGAAGTGGCGGCTCGCCTTGCTCGGCGCCCTCTTCCTCACCGTAGAGGTGGCGTTCTTCCTGGCCAACATAGCCAAGCTGTTCCACGGCGCCTGGCTGCCGCTTGCGGCCGGCGCAGCCTGCTCGTTCGTGATGCTCACCTGGAAGGCGGGCCAGGTCATCGTGACCCGCAATCGGCTCGTGCAGGAGGGCGACCTGCACGAGTTCCTGGACGAGATCGCAAGCAAGAAGCCGCCGATCTACCGCGTGCCGGGCACAGCGATATTCCTCAACGCGAGCGGCGAGACCACCCCGCTGGCGCTGCGCAGCCTCGTGGAGCACACGCACACGCTGCCGGAGAAGGTCCTGATCGTCTCGATCATCTCCAGGAGCGTCCCGCACGTCCTGCGCGAGCGCCGCTTCGGCGTGACGCGCATGGGTCGCGGCCGCTGCCAGATCCAGCACGTCGTGGTCAACAACGGCTACCGGGACACCAATAGCGTGCCGGAGCTTCTCGAACTGGCCAGGAAGCTGGGGCACCTCGAACGCAATCTCGACCTTGAGGGCGCCTCGTACTTCATCTCGCGAATCACCCTCAGCGAGACCTCCGAGCCAGGGATGGCGCTGTGGCGCAAGAAGGTGTTTCTGCTGATGGCGCGCAACGCCGCCAGCCCGATCGAGCACTTTGGCCTGCCCGTCGACAGGACCGTGTTGATGGGCTCGCAGGTCAGCCTCTGACGGGGCTGGCACCATTGCGCTCTTGAGCGCGTGGCAAATAGTCGCGATCTTCGCCGCCGGCGTGGCCGCGGGCACGATCAACACGGTCGTCGGCAGCGGCACGCTGATCACCTTCCCGACGCTGCTGGCGTTCGGCTATCCACCAGTCACCGCCAACGTGTCGAACACGGTCGGCCTGGTACCAGGATCGGTCTCGGGCGCGATCGGTTACCGGCGCGAGCTGACCGGCCAGCGGGAGCGCGTGCTGGCGTTGGGTAGCGCGTCGCTCTGCGGCGGCATCATCGGCGCGATCCTGCTGCTCGAGCTGCCGGCCTCCGCCTTCAAGGCGATCGTCCCGTTCTTCATCGCCGTGGCGCTGGTCCTGATCATCCTGCAGAAGCCGATCAACCGCACCCTCGGCCACCGCCGCCGCGGGGCGGGGCAGGGCGTCGGGCCGGGCGCGCTCGCCGGGGCGTTCTTCACCGGCATCTACGGCGGCTATTTCGGCGCCGCACAGGGGATCCTGATGTTGTCGGTGCTCGGCCTGACCATCGATGACCGCCTGCAACGACTGAACGCCGTCAAGGTGGTCACCACTGGCCTGACAAATCTGGTCGCCGGGATCGTTTTCGTGATTGCCGCCCACGTCGACTGGGGTGTCGCGGGGCTGATCGCCGCCGGGTCGATCATCGGCGGCGTGCTCGGAGCGCGCTACGGGCGCAGGCTGTCGCCGACGGCACTACAGGCGCTGATCGTCGTCGTCGGGATCATCGCGATAATCAGGCTCGTCTAGAGCGTCTAGAGCGTCAGAGCGTGTAGAGCGTTTTGGCGCTGGTGGCGTCCTTTGCCACGCGCGACGACAGCGCCGTCATCCACCGCCGAGTGCGTGTGCCTGGATGTCCGCCTGCAGCGCACCCAGCGACGTGTAGTTGTCGAGATGCACGAACATGGAGCCCAGGGGGTTGATGAAGACGGTGGTCGGAGTGCCCTGCAATCCCCCGGCGAGGATCTTGTCGATGCTGGTGCTGGTGGTCTCGTAGCTCGGGTAGCTGACCTGATGCTTCTTGAGGAACGCCTGGGCGTCTGCGGCGTTGTCGTCCGAGTCGGCCCCCAGGAACGCCACTCCCTTGCCGTAGAACGCGGAAGCTCGAGCAAACAAGCCGAACTCGGCCTGACAGGGCTGGCACCAGGATGCCCAAATGTTGAGGACGACCGAATAGCCCTGCGACCGCAAGCTCTTGATACGCGCGTCCAGGGCCCTCTGGCCGCCGGGCAGGATCTTCGACGCCTGAGCGTGGAGCGCGGCGAGCGGAGCGGGCGATCCGGCCAGCTCCGCGGACGCCTGTTTCGTGCTCTCGGCGCCGGTGCCCGCGTTGGCGAGTGAGTCCCGCAACTCCTGATCCAGCATCGAGAGGCTCTTGGGCCATCCCTGTGTGTAGACCTCCTGGTACCAGACGATCTTTCCGGCAGCGTTCGTGAGCACGAACCACGGCTCTCCTTCGACGCCGTAACCATCGGCGACCTGTCCGCTCTGGTCGATGGCCACGGGATAGGAGACCGGTTTGGCCAGCGTTGAGATGAACCTCGCCAAGGCATGCGGCGACGGCTCCACGCTGCCCTCGTCGATCGCGGTGATCCGCGGTAAGCCCGCTGCCTTTGCTTGCCGGTCATAACCGTTGAGCTCGTCGAGATCAGACGCGAGCCCGACCGTCTGCCGGTCCCAGGTGGCGAAGAACAGGTACAGGTGAGCCTTGCCGGGGCCGAGCGCCACGGTGCCGCCGCCGAGCTTCGGCAGGGTCACACTCTGTGTCGGGCGCGTTTCGGGCGCCTGGGCATATGAATACCGCGTGGTGACCGCCGGGTGCTTGGGCAGCAGCTTCGAGACCCTCTGAGCGAGCAGCTGCCCGAGCTGCGGCACCGACGCGTAGGACGGATACGTCGTGAACAACACACGCTCGCGCCCCTGCGGATCGATGATGTACAGCGCGGCAACGTGGTCGATCTCATTGTCGGCCTTGGTGACAAGTGCTTCCTCGTCGACCCCGTAGGCCTTCCACACGCGCTCGAGCTGTGTCGGGGTACCCGTGACGAACTGCCAGCGGCCCATCATCCCGTGAAGCTCCGTGTAGTTGAGCACGTCGTCGATCTGGGTCGACTTCCAGTTGGCGTTGACGCCGAGCAGCTGAACCTGCGATCCGGCCTTGCCGAGGTCCGCCTTGGCGTCGACCATCGCCTGCGTGGTCAACGGGCAGATCGTCTGGCATTCGGCATCGGTGAACGCCAGGATCACGGCCTTGCCGCGGTATTGGCTGAGGCTCACAGGCTGGCCGGTCTGATCGACGAGCGTGAAGTTCGGAGCCTGCCGGCCACCGAGTGAAGTCCCCGGATCCAGGTGCGGATTCGTTGCCAGCGTCGCACCGGTGGCGGTCGAGTCGCCGTCGTTGGAATGGTTGATCACAAGCGCGATCACCACGATCATGAGCAGCACCATCGGCAGCAGGGCGATCGGCCTGATCCGCAGACCGCGAAGCTCACCCCGCATCCTCTGACGGCCAACGGCCCGCCACAGCTTCTTGAGGCGTCCCGTGCGGAAGGCGACGTAGAGGAGCGCCAGAACCACCAGCAGCGCCAGGAACCAGCCCGTCGGCGTCTGGTGGCGTTTGCCGGTCCTCGCGCTCTTTGGTGAGGTGGCTGCCGGCTTCAGAAAATCTCCACTCGCGGACTTGGAGGAGGATCCGGCAGTGACATTTCTTGAACCCGCGAGTGCGGATTGTTTGACGCCGGCAGCCGCCTCAACTCGATCGACTGCCGACACGGTCGCCGCGACCAAAGCGGACGGGCTGGCGGAAACTGGCTTTAGCGAAGAGAGCGAGGTTGAGAGCTTGGTTGCGCCTGCCGGGTCGGCGTGCCAGTAGACGCCGAGGCCGGTTGGCATCACCACGAGGAGGCGGCCGGTGTAGGCGAGCGACAGCTCGTAGCCGAGGTAGTTGGCGTAGGGCTGCGGCTTGCCCCAGAGGGCGGAGACGGTGCCGAGGTCGTCGGGGTGGGCGATGATCGCGACACGCACAGGCGCCCCGGCGTGCGCGGTCGCGGCGAGCAGCCTGTCGAGGCTGAGCTCCTGCTGCACGGTGACGCCCGCGTCGGCGCCGTAGAAGAGGTTCTGATCGAGCAGCACGTCGCTGCCCGGGTCGCCGTCGGCCTGCGCCAGCGCAGGCAGGGCCAAGCAGGCCACGAGTGCCAACACCAGCGCGACAAACGCCCGCAGCCTCACGGCGTGACCCTCCGGCCGATCTGGAGTGGCCGCGCACGCAGGCTCCATCCCCAGCTGGTCGCGATCAGCAGCACACCGACGACCAACGCGATCACGACGCTGGGCGGGAAACTGGTTCCCACGCGGGTCTTCTGCCCGAGCGTGGCAGAGCGATCCGCGGCGGCGAGCGCCGATGCCGGGATCGGGTGGCCGCCCGCTCGCGCCAGCAGCGGTACGGCCGAGAGTGCTGCCGTCGCGAGCTGCTGGCCCGATCCGGGCGCTGTCGCCCGCACCGCGAGCTCGGCGGAGGTCACCGCGTGTGCCCCGAGCGGGTGCCGTAGAGGCCGAATCCGTCGGGCATGACCACCAGCACCTGGCCGTCGTAGAGCTGCGAGAGCTCGTAGCCGAGGTACTGCGCGTATTTCGCCGGCGAACGCCACAGCGCCGTCGCGGTCCCGAGATCCGACTGTGACGCGATCAGGGCCACCCGGATCGGAAAGCCGGCACGCGCACTTTCCGCGAGCACAGCCTCCAGTCGCGCCTGCGCGGACAGCGGCACGCCCGAGTCGATCGGATTGAAGAGCTGGCTCTGGACGAGGACGTCGCTTGCCGGGTCGCCGTCGGCAGATGCGCTCGGCGCGGCGATCATCAGGGCCGCGCTCGCCAGAATGGCGGTGATGACAGCTGGTACCCCCATCCGGTGCACGAGTAGCCAGTTTAGGCGGGTGGGCTTGACGATCGGCCTGCTGCTGGCGGTTCTCGCGGCGGTCCTATCGCTGCCCGCAACGGCGCTGGCTGACGGACCGGTCACGCCCACCGCGACGAACTATCTCGCACGCGTCACCCGCGTCCCCGCCGGGATCGACGCGCAGGTCGTGAACGCCTACCTGAACCTGTGGGTGCGGGTTCCGGCCGACGCGCGCGTGACGGTCCTCGATTTCCGCGGTGCGCCGTGGGTGCGCTTCACGCCGGACGGCGTGGCGATCAACCACAACTCGCAGGAGTACTACCTGAGCCAGGTTCCGGTACCGGCCGTACCGCCGCGCGGACTGACCCGCACCACACAACCGCACTGGGTGCCGGTCTCCCGTGGCCACGCCTACGAGTGGCGCGAGGGGCGCCTGCACGCACTGGCGACGATTGCGCTGGCTCCCGGACAGCGGTTTGTGGGCTCCTGGATGATCCCCGTGATCGTGAACGGCAGGACAACCTCGATCACCGGCACCGTCTGGCATCGCGGCGCACCTTCGATCGTCTGGTTCTGGCCGGTGCTCGTGTTGCTCGTCTGCGCGCTGGCTGCCTGGCGCCTGCACTCGCCAGAGCTCGACCAGCGGCTCTCGGCGAGACTCGCCCTGTTGCTGCTCGCGCTCGTCGCCGTCGGTATGGGCGCCAAGTACCTGCACGGCAGTCCCAGCGTGACCGCCGGCAATGTAGTGCTGCTGCTCGTGACACTCGCGGTGCTCGGGGCCGTCGCCGGCCGCCTGCTTGGCGGCCGCTCCGGCGGGCCGCTGCTGCTGGTCATCGCGGTGATCGCGTTGTGGGCCGGGCTGACGCTGCTGCCGGTGCTCACGCACGGATACGCACTGGTGGTGCTCCCGCTGTTCCTGGTGCGGGTGATCGCCGCGGCACTGCTCGGGGGTGCCCTCAGCCTCGCGCTGTTCGGGGTCCGGATGCTCGACAGCCTGCCGGGATGAGACGCGCCGCGTTGCTGCTCGGGATCGCGCTGTTCGCCGCTGGCTGCGGCGCCTCCCATCCGACCCCGTCGGCGAAGGGTTCCCACCCACCCACCCCCGGCCACCGAGCCGGCGGCATCCCAGAATCCCTGCTGCAGGAGGTGCGACCTATCGGACGCGGCCCGCGGTTCGAACCCCCGCTGCGCGGACCGGTGCCGGGCGCCTGTGTAACGCGGCTGGGGCGCCGCCTGGAGGCGCACATCGAGGTGTTCGGGGCCAACCGCGTCGTGCTGCTGCCGGCCGGGATCGGCGCAGAGCCACCGCGGATCGTGAGCGACGGGAGACTGACGCGCGCTCGCTGCTTCGGGAGTCTGGTCACGCTCGATCCCACCGGCACCGTCTACTTCCGAGCCGGCCTGCGGCTGACACTTGGTGACCTCTTCAAGGCCTGGGGTCAGGTCCTGAGCTCCACGCGCATCGCTTCATTCAGCGGCGAGGGGGTTCGCGTGTTCGTGAACGGCCGAGCGCGCGCCGGATCGCCGCGCCGTATCGCGCTGACGCAGCGCGCGGAGATCGTCCTCGAGGTCGGGCCCCGGATCCCACCGCACGCGCATTTCACGTTTCCGCCCGCACCATCCGCCGGGCTGCGCTGAGGCGATGGATACCCTGACTATGTGACCCTGACCGCCGAGCGCATGACATCAAACAATCATCGCTGGGTCGTGCTCTGGGTCTGCTGCCTGAGCCTGCTGATCGTCGGCATAGACACGACGATCGTGAACGTCGCGCTTCCCGCCATCCACCGCTCGCTGCATGCGTCGCTGGCCGGGTTGCAATGGATCATCGACGCGTACACGCTGGTGCTCGCGAGCTTCCTGATACTCGGTGGCTCAATGGGTGACAGGCTCGGGCGCAGGCGCGTGTTCCAGACCGGACTTGTGACATTCGTGATCGGCTCCGCGATGTGTGCCGTCGCCTCGAGCCAGGAGATGCTCGTCGCTGCCCGGGTGTTCCAGGCACTCGGGGGCGCGATGCTCAATCCGGTGGCGCTCTCGATCGTGCGCAACGTCTTCCTCGACCCGAGCGAGCGCGCACGTGCGATCGGCGTGTGGGGCGGGACCTTTGGCGCGAGCCTCGCGCTGGGACCGGTGCTCGGCGGCATCTTGGTCACCACGGTCGGATGGCGCTACGTCTTCCTGGTCAACGTCCCGGTCGGCCTGATCGCCCTTGTGCTGACGGCGATCTACGTGCCCGAGTCGCGGGCCGAGCATCCGCGGCGTCTGGACCCGGTCGGGCAGAGTCTCGTCATCATCGGCTTGGCGAGCCTCACCTACGCGATCATCGAGGGCCAGGCTGACGGCTGGACCTCGGCGACGATCCTCACGTTGTTCGCCGTGGCGCTGCTCGCGTTCACCGTGCTCGTCCGTTACGAGCTGCGCCGCCCCGAACCGCTGATCGATTTCCGCTTCTTCCGCAGTGCTCCGTTCAGCGGCGCTGCCATCAGCGCCGTGTGCGCGTTCGGTGCCTACGGCGCCTTCCTCTTCCTGAACACGCTCTACCTGCAGAACGCACGCGGGCTCTCGGCACTGCAGGCGGGCCTCTACACGTTGCCGCTGGCCGTCTTCACGATGGTGCTCGCGCCGATTACCGGCAGGCTCGTAGCGCGAATCGGAACGCGCCGGCCGCTGCTGATCGCCGGGGTTGCGCTCGGCATCGGCCCGCTGCTGTTGACGAACGTCACGCCGCACACATCGGTGTGGTTGCTGTTCACCTCCTACGTGATCTTCGGGATCGGCCTCGGCCTCGTGAACCCGCCGATCACCAACACGGCGATCTCCGGCATGCCGCCCGCGCAGGCGGGGGTGGCCGGCGCAATCGCCTCCTCCAGCCGCCAGGTCGGTTCGACGATCGGGATCGCGCTCGTGGGCGCGATCGTCGGCGCCAGCTCAGGCATCAGCTTCGGCCCGCGGTTCGCGCAGGCCACCCACCCCGGTTGGTGGTTCATCGTCGGACTTGCAGCGATACTGTTCCTGGTCGGCGCAGTCACGACTACACCAGGGGCGTTCGCGAGCGCACGCGCCACAGCAGCTCGTCTGCAGGCCGAGAGCGTCTCGAGCTAAACCGGAAACGTTGCCCACCTCCACCATCGCGCCCTCGCTCAAGGGCTACCGGCGTGAGTGGCTGGGGCCCGACCTTGTGGCTGCCGTCACGCTGCTCGCGATCGCGGTGCCGGAGCAGCTCGCGACCTCGCAGCTTGCCGGCATGCCAGCGATCACCGGCATCTACGCCTTCATCGCCGGGAGCCTCGTGTTCGCGCTGCTCGGCACAAGCCCGCAGATCTCGGTCGGCGCCGACTCGACGATTGCGCCGCTGTTCGCCGCCGGGCTCGGCGTGTTCGCGACGGTCGGGAGCTCCCGCTACGTCGCTCTGGCCGGCATCCTGGCCGTAATGGTCGGCGTCGCCGTCGCGCTGGTCTGGCTGCTGCGCCTGGGTTGGATCGCGGAGCTGCTTTCGGAGCCGATCATCACCGGCTTCCTGGCGGGCATCGGGATCGTGATCATCGTGCATCAGCTCCCGCATCTGCTCGGGGTTGTTGGCGGCGGCAGCTCGACGCTCGGGCGCCTGAAGCATGTCGTCAACGAGCTCCACGCCACGTGTGCCTGGACCCTCGTGATCGGGTTGGGCGTGTTCCTGCTGGTGGTGATCGCCAAGCACTTCAGTCATCGCCTACCGGCGGCGCTCGCCGCGCTGGTCGCTGCCACGGCGCTCGTCGAGATCTTCGGCCTGCAGCATCACGGAGTGGCAATCCTGGGCCACGTCGCTCACGGAGCGCCGCACCTCGGGCTACACAGCCTCTCGCTACACGTGGTCGAGCAGCTGGCGCCTGTCGCCGGCATCGTCGCGCTGGTCGTCGTCACCCAGTCCGCGGCGACAGCACGCGCATTCCGCCCGCCGCGCACGAGCCGCGTGCAGCAGAACATTGGACGCGACCTGCTGGCCATCGGCGTGGGCAACGCGCTGTCCGGGCTGGCCGGCGCCTTCCCGGTCAACGCCAGTCCAGCGCGTACTGCCGCTGTGGCGGAGGCCGACGGCCGCACGCAGCTGGTGGGGCTGGTAGCGGCGCTCGTCATGGCAGCGTTGATCCCCGCCGCCGGAGGGCTCTACTACGTGCCGGTCGCAGCGCTCGCGGGCATATTGCTGTTCGTCGCCACGCGCCTCATCCATGTGGGCGAGCTGCGTGCGATAGCGCGCTTCGACCGGGTCGAGCTCGCGCTGGCGCTGGTCACGCTCACAACCGTCGCACTCTGGGGGGTCGTGCAGGGCATCGGTGTCGCGGTGGCGCTCGCGATCCTCGATCGCGCCCGGATCAGCGCCCGTCCCCATCTGCACGTGCTCGGCCGTATAGCCGGCACGACGAGCTGGGCGCCGCTGTCGATTGCCGAAGGGGCCACGCCCGTTCCGGGGGTGCTCGTCGTGCTCTTCGCGACGCCGCTCTGGTTCGCCAACGCGAGCCACTTTCACGAGGAGCTCCGGGAGGCGTTGCCGCGGACCAGCGGCGGCCCGCCCAGGGCCGTTGTGCTGGACGCCTTGGGCCTCACCGACATCGACTACACGGGCGTTGTTGCCATGCACGAGGTGCTCGACGAGCTGGCCGCTGACGGAATCCAATTCGCCATTGCGCGAGCCAGCGCGCGCCTGCGAGCAGAGCTGGCCCGGGCCCAACTCACGCCGGCGAAGATCCCGGACTCACGGTTCTTCCTCGACGTCGACGCGGCTGTTACCGCGCTGTCAGAGGGTGATCGTCTGACCGGACCGCGCTGAGGCGTACAGCGCCTCGATCGCTCGCGCCTGTCCGAGTGCGTCAGCCCGTCCGAGCAGCGGCTCGCCTTGGCCACGCGCGGCCGCGCTGATGTCGGTGACCTCGAGCGCGTAGGAGTCAGCGGCGGGTACGGCGATCACCTCCGGCGTGGCGGAGCCGTCGCGCCTGAGCTCGATCCCGTCGGGCACCGGGTGCCAGGGGTTCTCCACACGAAGTACCCCGTCGGATCCGACGACCTCGATTTCAGTTCGGCCGGGCATCGCGAGCCCGCTGTCGAAATGCGCGATCACCCCACCCGCAAAGCGCAGTACCCCTGCCATCACGACGTCGACCTCGTCCCCGCCGAGCTGCTGCTCGGCGCTCACGCGTTCGGGCTCGCCCGCGAGGTATCTGGCCATGCTCACCGGATAGCAGCCCACATCCATCAGACCGCCGCCCTCCTGGTCGGAGAACATCCGAGGATCGGCCGGGTCGCAGTTGAAGCTGAAGTGACCCCGGATCAACCGCAGCGTCCCGATCGCGCCGGCGTCCACCAGATCTTTCAGTCGCTTGGTCTGGGGATGGTGGCGGTACATGAAGGCCTCGCTCAGGTACAGGCCGTGTGCGGTGGCGAGTTCGAAGAGCGCCTCCACCTCTGCGGGCGAGCGGCTGAGCGGCTTCTCGCAGAGCACGTGCTTGCCGGCGTCAAGCGCACGCTGCGTCCATTCCACGTGCATGCCATTGGGCAGCGAGATGTAGACGACGTCGACGTCAGGATCGGCGAGCAACTGCTCATAACTGCCGTAGGCGCGCTCGATCCCCTTGCGGCGCGCGTACGCCGAAGCCCGATCGGCATCACGGCTGGCGACGGCATAGGCGGTGGCCTCGGGGACGGCCGCGACGCCGCCCAGCAGCGCGTCGTTGATGCGCGCGGTCGAAAGCAAGCCCCATCTGGTCATAGACGTGGCAAGCTACTCGACCTTGAGTGAGCACGTCGCAAAGGCCTTCGCCCCCGGGCGCGTCAACCTGATCGGTGAGCACACCGACTACAACGAGGGACTGGCGATGCCGTTTGCCGTTACGGCGGGCGTCACGGTCACCGCCACGCGGCTCAGCGGCGAAGCGGTCCAGGCGGTGGCCCGCGACATCGGCGAGCGCGACGAGTTCAGCCTGCACGACGCGGGCGCCACCGAGGGCTGGCGCGCGTTTGTACATGGTGCGGTAGCCGAGCTTCTGCGCATCGGGTACGCGGTGCCGGCAGCAAGAATCGAGATCACCGGCGACCTCCCGCGTGGGTCGGGAATGTCCTCATCGGCGGCGCTCGAGATCGCGCTGTGCCTGGCACTGATCGAGCTCGCCGGCGCCGATCCGCCTGAGCGCGTCGAGTTGGCGCGCCTCGGCCAACGGATCGAACACGACTGGGTGGGAGCGCAGACCGGCCTGCTCGACCAGCTCGCATCGTTGAGCGGCGCGGCCGGACAGGCGGTGCTGATCGACTTCCGCACCCTCGAGCTCGAACCGCTGCCGCTCGAACTCGGAGAACATACATTGGTGACGCTCTTCTCCGGTGAGTCGCACGCCAACGCCGCGTCCGGCTACAACCGCCGCCGCGAGGAATGCGTCGAGGCCGCCCACCGGATGGGCGTCGAGTCGCTGCGCGACGCACTGATCCAGGACCTGCACATGCTGCCGGACGTACTGGCCCGCCGCGCGCGGCACGTGATCAGCGAGAACGGCCGCGTGCTCGGCGCCGTGACCGCACTCCGGCGGCGGGACTTCGACAAGCTGGGCCACCTGCTCGATCTCTCGCACGCGAGCCTGCGAGACGACTTCGAGGTCTCCACTGCCGCGGTCGAGGAGACGGTGGCAAGGCTCAAGGGTGCCGGGGCGTTGGGAGCTCGCGTGGTGGGCGGCGGCTTTGGCGGCAACGTGCTTGGGCTGATGCCAGCGGGCACGGTTGCGCCCGCTGGCGCAACCGTGGTCTTCCCGGGCCCAGGCGCGCGGGTGCTCTCCTAGCTTGCCCGTATGGCTAGTCTGCAGGGGTGCTTGAGGTTTCAGGTGTAGGTGTCGGCTTCGGTTCGGTGACGGCCCTCGAGGGCATCGATCTCAGCGTCGGTGCCGGGGAGATCGTCGCCGTCAGCGGCGAGCCGGGCGCCGGAAAAACCGCACTGGTGCGCTGCATCGGTGGGGACCTCCAGCCCAGCAGCGGCACGATCCGAGTTGGGGGCTCGCTGATATCGAGCAGCCTGCGTGCCGCCGAACGCCAGGGCATCGCCGTCGTCTGGCAGGAGGTCTCACTCTGTGAGACGCTCGACGTCGCCGGCAACCTGCTGCTCGGACAGGAGACGCGCGGCCAGGTGCTGTCTACCAAGCGGTTCTACGAACGCGCCAGGCAGATCCTCGACGAGTTTGCAATCCCGCTCGACGACGTGATGCAACGCGCCGGAACCCTGAGCGGCGGACAGCGTGGGCTTCTGGCGCTGGCCATGGCTCTGTTGCGGCAGCCGCGTGTGCTGGTGCTGGACGAGCCGACGGCGGCCATGGGCGTCTCGGAGGCGGCGCATCTGGAACGCCTGCTCGAACGGGTGCGCCAGAGTGGCGTGGCGATGCTGGTGGCGACACGCGACGTCGACCAGATGTTCCGCATCGCGAGTCGCATCGTCGTGCTCCGCCACGGGCGCATCGTGGCCGAAATCGAGCCGCAGGATTCCCATCCTGACGACGTCGCTGCCGTGCTCGCCGGCGGCACTGTGGACGGTTCGGCCCGCCGCCAACTGACCCGCCTGCACGGGCTCGCCGACAGCCTCGCCGTCGCTGACCCCAGCTCTGGACTCAGCCTGATCATCTCGGCCCTGGCTGCGGCGCTGAACCTCGACCGGGGCCGCATCGACGTGGTCCGAGCCAATGCAACAGTGGCATCCGCTGACCGGGTGATCGTGGACGGCCAGACATGGCTGGTGCCGGTGGTCGCTCCCGGTGGCACCAGCGCGATGATCACGATCGGACGCGACTCCGCCGAGCCACCGACACGAGACGAACGCGACCTGCTCGGGCTGTACGCGGGTTACGCCGCTGCAGCGGTGGAACGTCAGGAATCTGAGGAGGCACAGCGCGAGGCGGCGGCGCTGCGGCGCTCACGCGAGCTGCAGCGGCAGTTCCTCTCGCGCCTGAGTCACGAGCTGCGCACACCGCTGACCGCGATCCGGGGCTACGCCTCGAGCCTGCTCGCGCCCGACATAACCTGGGACGATGAGTCCCAGCAGCGCTTTCTCGAGACGATCGCCACCGAGTCCTCCAGGCTCGGGCGCCTGGTCGACGATCTGCTCGACTTCTCGGCGATTGACTCCGGGGTGATGCGCATGCAGTTCGATTGGTGCCAGCTCGATCTCGTTATCGAGGCTGCAATCGCGTGCCTGCCCGATGAGTGGCGGGATCGCGTGAGCTTCGAGCCGGTCGGGCCTATGCCCGCAGTCTGGGCTGACCACGACCGACTCGAGCAGGTCTTCGTGAACCTTCTGAACAACGCGCTGCAGCACAACTCGGATGGAACGCGGGTCACGGTCGCGGCGCGGGACCAGTCCGGCGGAAGGATCGAGCTCGTAGTCAGCGATGACGGCAGGGGTCTGCCGCCCGAGCTGCGTGAGTCGCCATTCGACTCCGCCCGCCGGCATCGTTCGACCACCGCGGGCGCCGGCCTCGGCCTTTCGATCGCACGCGGCATCGTCATAGCTCACTACGGCACGATCGACCTCGTGCCGAGGGCCGAGGGCGCAAGCTTCCGCATCGTGCTGCCATTGGAGGCCGCGGAGGCTGCGCCCGAGCCTGCACACCCGGCACCGGCGCTGATCAGCGCAAACCACGTGGGCGTCAATGACTGAGGGCCAGGAGACGACGCGGGCGCTGCTCGTGGAAGACGATCCCAACATCGTCGACCTGATCCGTTCGAACCTGGCGGTGCGCGGGTTCGACACGGTCGTCTCAACCGACGCCGAGCGGGCTTTGCGTCTGCTGGAGACAGAGTCCCCGGACATCGTGCTGCTGGACCTGATGCTCCCCGACGCCGACGGCATGGAGCTCTGCCGCCAGATCCGCGAACGCTCCTCGGTAGCGGTGATCGTGGTGTCTGCTCGCGGCGGGGAGCGAGACAAGGTGACCGCCCTGAACATGGGCGCCGACGATTACATGACCAAGCCGTTCAGCGTCGAGGAACTGCTCGCCCGGATCACGGCCACGCTCCGGCGCACGCGCGCCACCACTCCCACCGAGCCCGCAGCGCTGACGATCACCGCGGGCGAGGTGGTGATCGATCTGGCTCGGCAGCAGGTGACCCGGGCGGGTCAGCCAATCCACCTCACCCCCACCGAGTTCGCGCTGCTCCGGGAGCTCGCGCTAAACCGCGGCAAGCTCCTGACTCACGCACACCTGCTGCGCCGCGTGTGGGGCTCCGCGTATCAGACGGAGACCGAGTACCTGCGCGTCTACGTCAGGCGCCTGCGGGCGAAGCTGGGAGACGACGGCGCACAGCTGATCCTGACAGCCCCGCGGGCCGGCTACCGCTTCGCGCCAGAGTGATCGCCCCGAGGAATTGTGCGCGCTAACCATCCTCGCGCAGCAAAACCTGCTGTTAACGCACTGTTTATGTAGATACAGCCTTTGTTCACGCCTCGTTCATAGGCCGGTCCATAACATCAACAGGGTCAGGGGAGAGGCAGGCGTTGGCCTGCGTCTCCCAGAGGAGAGAGGACCTTAGGAGGTACTCGTGAACTTGCTGCGCAACAGCAAGGTCGGAATTGTCTCGTGTGCGCTCGCAGCGAGCGTCGGCGTCGCAGGCCTTACGGCCAGCGCCGATGCAAAGGCCACCGGCCATGCCGCAGGCGGAATCTCGGTCAATTCCTTTACCAACAGCTTCAGCGCGATGAAGGCGCTCAAGCCGATCGCCCTTGCCGGTAAAGGCAAGATTGCGGCGATCATGCCGGACACCACGAGCTCGACTCGTTACGTCGAGTTCGATCAGCCGGACATCAAGAAGGCAGCATTGGCCGCTGGCCTACCGGCCTCGGACATCATCACCCCGCAGAATGCCCAGAAGTCGGACACGACCTTCATGACGGACGTGAAGGCGGATATCTCCAACGGGGCCACGGTCATCCTGATCGACCCCGAGGATCCGGGCACCGGCGTCCAGGCGATGACGTACGCCAAGGCTCACGGCGTCCACATCGTCCAGTACGACCGTCTGAGCTCAGGCGCAGGCGCCGTCGACACCGACCCGTACGTGTCGTTCAACAACAAGACGGTCGGCGAGCTGATCGGCCACGGCTTCGTGACGTGCGCCGCATCGTGGCTCAAGGGCAAGAAGCCGCAGTTCATCGAGATGCACGGCGCGCCGACGGACAACAACGCGACCCTGTTCACCGATGGCTACAACAGCGTCCTGAACCCGCTCGAGAAGTCGGGCAAGGTCAAGCTGCTGCAGAACACGGCAGGCACCTGGAACCCGACCTCGCCGTCCCCGGACGCGCTTGACGAGTTCAAGGCCGCCTACACCAACCTCGTGTCCAAGGGCACCCCGCCCAACTCGGCGGTCATCCCGAACGACGAGAACGGCGCGCCGATCATCACGTACCTGCAGAGCCAGGGTGTGAAGCCTCACACCTTCCCGATGACCGGCCAGGACGCCACGCTGACCGGCCTGGACAACATCCTGTCCGGCTACCAGTGCGGCACCGTCTACAAGCCGATCTACAAGGAAGCCAGTGCCGCTGTTGCGCTCGCGCTGTACCTGCGTGACGGCAAGACGGCACCGAAGAGCCTGCTGAACGGCACGACCACGGACCCGAGCAGCAAGAAGAAGGTTCCGTCGGTCCTCGAGACCCCGGAGTGGGTCACGGCCAGCACCATGAACAGCACCGTCGTCGCGGACAAGTTCGTCCCCGTCACCGGTTCGGGCAGCCTCTGCGCGGGCTCCTACAAGGCTGACTGCGCGAAGTACGGGATCAAGTAAGTAGTACCGATCCCTTGATTGGTGGGAGAATCCCGTTCGCCGGACTCTTCGGAGCCCGGCGGGCGGGTCTTCCCCACCCAAAGACTTTTGCCATACGAGGTGACGCGAGGACATGAGCACAACTGAAAGCAACGGAGCGCTGCTGTCGTTGCGCGGAGTTCAGAAGCGCTTCGGGCCCGTCCAGGCCCTCAGCGACGTGACCCTCGACATCCCCGCCGGAAAGGTCACGGCACTGTGCGGCGACAACGGCGCCGGCAAGTCCGTGACGATCAAGACCATCGCCGGCCTGTGGGCGCCCGACGGCGGCCAGATGATCTGGAACGGGAAGCCGATCACGCACAACACCCCTCGCGAGGCCGAGAGTCTCGGGATCAAGACGATCTATCAGGACCTGGCGCTCTGCGACAACCTGGACATCGTCCAGAACATGTTCCTCGGACACGAGGAGCTGCGGAACCGGCTACTCGACGAGGACACCATGGAGCAGCGCGCGCGTGAGACGCTCAAGGAACTTCGCGTGACCACGGTCCGCTCGATCCGTCAGCCGGTCGCATCATTGTCGGGCGGTCAGCGGCAATCTGTCGCCGTCGCCAAGGCCGTTATGTCCAACGCAAAGCTTGTGATCATGGACGAGCCCACCGCCGCGCTCGGCGTTACGCAGACGCGCCAGGTGCTCGACCTGATCAAGCGACTCGGCGCGAGCGGTGTCGCAGTGATGCTCGTTTCGCACAACCTGAACGACGTCTTCGAGGTCGCGGATCGCATCGCCGTCATGTACCTGGGTAGGCTCGTGGTCCAAGGGCCCGTCTCCGATTTCAACCGGCAGAGCACCGTTGAGTACATGACCACCGGAACGGCTGGCCAGGCCGCGGCCTGATCGAATCTGCGAAAGAGAATTTCTGTGACCACGGAGCAATCTGACACCCGTCCCGACGAGGGCTCGGAGTCCGCACTCAGCGACACCGAGCTGACCACGGCTGCACCGGAGGTGCTGGCAAACTCGCTCGGGGACTACCTGCAGGCCTGGTGGCGCCGGATCAAGAACGGCGAGAGCGGCGCGCTGCCGGTGATCGCCGGCCTGGTCCTGATCATCATCTTCTTCCAGGTCGAGCGTTCCTCGTTCCTGACCGACCAGAACCTGGTCAATCTGTTGGAAGAGGCGGCCATCTACATCGTGCTCGGCGCCGCGGAGACGTTCATCCTGCTGCTCTCAGAGATCGACCTGAGCATCGGCTACGGGATGGGTATCGGCGGCTTCGTCATCGCCGAGCTGATCGCACCACCCGTCAACTTCCCATGGTGGCTCGGGATCATCTGCGGCGTGCTCGCAGTGGGCTTCCTCGGGTTCGTGCAGGGAACGCTGATAACCCAGATCGGACTGCCGTCCTTCATCGTGACACTGGCTGGGCAGTTGGCCTTCGTCGGCATTATGCTCGAGCTCGCCAACGTCGACAGCACGGCAGTTGGCGGCGTCATCCAGGTCAATCCCACGAGCCCGATCTACAAGCTCGTCAACAGCAACATGAGCACGACTCTCGGCTGGGTCGCGCTCGCCGTGTGCCTCGCGCTGTTCGCTGCAATCACGTTGAACCGCAACCGATCGCGCAAAGCGAGGGGGCTGCACACCCCACCGTTCGGCGTCACCGCGTTGACCATCGGTCTCGTGGCGGTCGCGGGATTCGTGCTCGTTTACGTGTGCAACAACAACCGCAGCGACCTTGGCGTTGTGGAGGGGATCCCGTGGGTGATCCCGTTCGTGCTGATCATCATCATGTTCTACTCCTGGTTGCTGGCCCGCACGCGCACGGGCCGTTATATCTATGCGGTCGGGAACAACAAAGAGGCCGCACGACGCGCCGGCATCAAGGTCAAGTGGATTGTGACCTTCGCATTCATCATGTCGGGAGCAACCGCGGCCCTGGCCTCGTTGGTCTACATCTCTGAGCAGGGCAACATGTCGACCGATATCGACGGCGGCAATCTCGTGCTGTATGCCGTGGCCGCTGCGGTGATCGGTGGAACGACGCTGTTCGGAGGCCGCGGGCGCATGGTCAACGCGCTGCTCGGTGGCCTGATCATCGCCGTCGTGTTTGACGGTCTGGGCCTGATGGGCGTGTCCGCCGCAGTTCAGGACATCGCCACCGCCGTCGTTCTGATCGCCGCTGTCTCGCTCGACGCCATCGTCCGGCGCCGAGCGGCCACACGCTGACCTCTCCCCTCTGTCGCGGGGCCGGCCCGAAAAGGCCGGCCCCGCGAGTCTGCTTTGCGTTGCGTACGCTTGCAAGCGATGTCTGAGCACGATGCTGTAGGTGATGCGCTCGAGCGGCTCGAGTGGCGCGATGAGAAGTCCGGCAACCTTTCCAAGGCGGCCCAGATCACGCGGCGCACGGCCCTGACGGGCGGCGGCGCAGGTTTGGCCGCTGTGCTGCTCGGGGCCTGCGGGAGCGCGGTCGGCGGCACAACCGCCGCCCAGGCAGCGGTCAACTCGAGTTCGGTGCCCTCGATCTTCGGCGTCAGCGGCGGCTACAAATTCACGTTCGTAAACCACGCGACCACGGATACCTTCTTCACCCCCACGATCAACGGCATCCAGGACGCCTGCCAGCTGCTCAACTGCTCCTATCAGTGGACAGGCTCAAACTCCAGCAACGTGGGCCAGATGACGATGGCGATCAACACGGCGATCAGCGGCGGCGTCGACGGCATAGCCACGAGCATCATCTCCCCGGCGCTGGCCAAGCCTGTGGACGCCGCAATGGATGCCGGCATCCCCGTGATCGCCTACAACGCCGACGCGCCCAACACCAACCGGCTCGCGTACATCGGTCAGGATCTGGTGCTGAGCGGTCAGGAGATGGGCCGGGAGATCATGAAGCTGCTCCCCGGCGGCGGCAGGATCATGGTCTTCATCGCCACTCCGGGCTCCGCGAACCTGCAGCCGCGCCTCGATGGAATACGGCACGTGCTGAAGGGCAGCGGCATACGGGTCCACACGCAGGCCTCCGGTGCAACCCAACCTCAGGACCTGAACACGATCCAATCCTTGATCGGACAGAGCCTGACCGCCTACGACGGCTACTTCGCTGTCGATGCCGGCAGCACGGCCGCTGTCGCCCTGGCGCTGGCGAAGTACGACCTCAAGGGCAAGGTGCTCGGCGGTGGGTTCGATCTCACAGCCGACACGGAGCATGCGCTCCACGACCGCACGATGCAGTTCGCCATCGACCAGCAGCCCTACCTACAGGGATTCCTCGCCACCGTTGAGCTGTTCCTCTACAAGGGGACACAGGGCCTCACTGGTGCGGCCGATGTCGACACCGGGCTGAAGTTCGTGTACCCGGACACTGTCAAGCCGTACGCAACCACAACGAGCCGCTATGAAGGCACCGGCACGTCGGCCGGCGTCCAGAAGACCGGTTGACTGAGGAGGCTTAGCGTCCGATGAGCGACTACCAAGAGCTGCGGGAGGCTGTGCTGGCGGGCAACCTCGCGTTGCCGGCTCAAGGGCTGGTCAAGCTGACCTCGGGCAACGCCAGTCAGGTCGATCGCGAGCGGGGCGTGTTCGGGATCAAGCCAAGCGGGGTGTCGTACGACGCGCTGGCAGCGGCGGACATCGTGATCGTCGATCTCGACGGTGTGGTAGTCGCGGGCGAGCGCGCGCCCTCCACGGACACGCCGACCCACCTGGAGCTCTACCGCCGGTTCGACGAGATCGGCGGGATCGTGCACACCCACTCGACCTGGGCGACGGTCTGGGCCCAGGCTCAGCGCGAGATCCCGCTCTATGGCACCACCCACGCCGACCTCTGCCCGGACCCGATCCCAGTCACCCGCCCTTTGACAGAGGAGGAGATCGACGAGGGGTACGAGCGGAACACCGCCGTGGTGCTGATCGAGGCGATCGCCGATCGCGGGCCGCTTCGGATACCGGGCGCACTCGTGCGCAGCCATGCACCCTTCACCTGGGGACCCACGTTGCTCAAGGCCGTGGAGAACTCGGTGATGCTCGAGGAGGTTGCACGGATGGCCTTCCTCACCACCACGCTCGAGCCCTCCGCGCCCACACTCGACGCCGCCGTCCGCAACAAGCACCACGAGCGCAAGCACGGCCCGAACGCGTACTACGGCCAGCGATGAGCCCAGCGGAGCCGCTGGTCGTCATCGGCGAGGACGCACTCGAACGACTGGCGGCTGACCCGCCCGCAAAACCGCTGGTGGTGATGGACGCCAACACGCGCGAGGCCGCAGGAGTGCGAGTGGCGGCCCTGCTCGAGGACGCCGCCGTGTTCGTGTTCGACGAGCGAGACAACCTGCATGCCGGGCCTGATGAGGCCGCTCGTGTCCGCGCCCGGCTCGAGACCGATGTGACGCCGGTGGCCGTCGGTTCGGGCGTCATCACCGACATCGTCCGCTACGCCGCGGACCAGGCCGACCGAGACTTCGTGAGCGTGCCCACCGCCGCCTCCATGGACGGGTACAGCTCGAGCGTCGCAGCGATGCAGGTGCGGGGTGTCAAGGTGACCTACCCCGCGCGAGCGCCGCGGGCTATCTTCGCCGACCCCCGGGTGCTCGGAGCCGCGCCCCAGGCTCTGACCCGCGCCGGCATCGGCGACCTGCTTGGAAAGGCCACGGCCGGCGTCGATTGGCTGGCGGCACACCTGCTCTACGGCGAACGCTACGACCAGCGCATCGCGGCTGCCACGCGTGATGCGATGCTGCCCGTCGCCCGCAGCGTCCCCGAGCTGATGGCTGGCGAGCCCGCTGCGCTGCGTGACCTGCTCGACGGCCTGATCGAGTCTGGACTCAACATCGCGCGCTTCGGCAACTCGCGACCGGCTAGCGGCCTGGAGCATCACGCCTCGCACTTCTGGGATCTGCTCGCCTCGCGCGGCATGCATGAGCAGGCCTCTCACGGGCTTCAGGTCGGGTACGCCACGGGCTTCGGTATGCGGATGCAGCGCTACGCCTTCGGCGGCGGTGTACCGGAGCTCAGGCCGCCGCGGCCTGCATTTGATCCGCTCGGACCGAGCGCTCGGGTGTGGCTCGGCGAGCCGACCGAGGAGCTGATCGCCGCTGTGGACGCCAAGCAGGCACTGACCGCCGCCAGTCCAGCCACCTGGCCAGCGGGCCAGGTGGCGTGGGATGAGGTTTGTGAGGCGATTGCCGACGCGATGGAACCCTTCGCCGACGTGAAGCGAGCGCTCGGGCAGGCGGAGATCCCGACCGAGCCCGGCTTCCTCGGGATCACGCGGGAGATCCTCGAGGCAACCTTCCACCACGCAACGCGCCTCCGCGATCGCTACACGACCATCGACTTCCTCGAGGGACAGGGGTATCTCGATCAGGCGATCGAGACGACCCTCGACTGAGGATCTACCAGCGCTCGTGGACGTGCGCCCGGAGCAGGCGGTCATAGACCGACGCCACGCCCTCGAGCTGCTCCTCGCGGAGCGGCTCAAGCCCGGCCGACGCTGCGTTCCCGCGGACCTGGTCGGGGTTGCGGGCGCCCGGGATCACGGCGCTCACACCCAGCTGATCGATCACCCAGCGAAGCGCGAACTGCGCCAGCGTGACACCGGGATCGAGCAGCCGCTTGAGCTCTTCCACAGCCTCCAGACCAACTTCGTACGGCACTCCTGAGAATGTCTCGCCGACATCGAAGGCCTCGCCGTGACGGTTGTAGTTGCGGTGGTCATCGGGCGCAAATGTGGTGGTGCGGTCGTAGCGGCCCGAGAGCATTCCGGAGGCCAGGGGAACCCGTGCGATGATCCCGACCCCGGCCTCAGCAGCGGCCGGTAGCACCTGTTCGAGCGGCTTGAGCCGGAAGCAGTTGAGGATGATCTGCACCGAGGCGACGTTCGGGCGCGCGATCGCCTTGAGCGCCTGCTCGCAGGTCTCGACCGACACTCCGTAGGCGCGGATCCGGCCGTCGGCCACCATCTGGTCGAGGCCCCCGAAGACGGTGTCGCTGTCATAGACGCCATCCGGCGGGCAGTGCAGCTGAACCAGATCCACGGTGTCGACGCCGAGGTTGGTGCGAGAGCGCTCGTTCCATACGCGGAAGTTCTCAGGCGAGTAGTTCTCAGTGAGCTGCTCGACCCGGCGTCCCATCTTGGTCGCCACGAAGACCTCCGGATGGCGTTTCAGCAGCGCGCCGTTGAACTCCTCGCTGCGCCCGTCGCCGTAAACGTCGGCGGTATCGAAGAAGGTGATGCCGGCGTCCACCGCCGTCTCGAGCGTTGCCTGGGCGTCGCCCGGATCGACCGATCCCCAGTCGGCGCCGAGCTGCCACGTCCCGAGCCCGATCACGCTGACGCTGCGGCCGAGGCGTTCGATTATGCGCTGTTCCATAGTTCCATTCTGTCAGCCGCCGTTGTGGAAGCGTTGCTGTCAGAGTACGGGCAATGGCGTCACTGGACGATGTCGACCTGTCACTGAAGCTGTCCGACGACGAGGCCGCCGGGCGCCTCGAACGAGCGCAGAAGCGGCTGCTGGCATTGCGGCTGCAGTGCGGCGGGCTGCTCGGCGGGGGAACGATCGGTCCGCCGCTCCTGATCCTGTTCGAGGGCTGGGACGCCGCCGGTAAGGGTGGGGCGATCCGGCGTCTGACTGCACCGCTCGACCCGCGCCATTTCACCGTCTCTGAGTTCGCTGCGCCGAGCGACCGGGAGAGGCGCCACCACTTCCTCTGGCGCTTCTGGCCGCACGTGCCAGGCTGGGGCGGCATGTGCGTGTTCGACCGCAGCTACTACGGCAGGGTCCTGGTCGAACGGGTGGAGGGCCTGGCCAGCAAGCCCGAATGGAAGCGGGCTTACAGCGAGATCGCCCACTTCGAGCAGAGTCTCTGTGCCGAGGGCACGATCATCGTCAAGTTCTGGCTGCAGATCTCGGCCAAGGAGCAGCTCGAACGCTTCAACGCCCGCGCCGACGATCCGCTCAAATCGTGGAAGCTCACCGACGACGATTGGCGCAACCGCGAGAAGCGAGGCGCGTATGAAAAGGCGCTCGCCGGCATGCTCAAGCACACCGACCACGAGCCGGCGCCGTGGACGCTGATCGCAGCCGAGAGCAAGCCGTACGCGCGCGTGGCGGTGATCGAGTCCGTGATCAGCGCGCTCGAGGAAGGCATGCGCGCGGCCGGGATGGAGCCGCTCGAGGTCGAAGCGGCGCTCTGACCTGCCACGGAGCTACGCCGGGTTAGCGGCCCAGCGTCCGGATGAACTCATCACATGCCTCCGGGAGCTTGGAGATCGCTGTGCGAGTCCCGGAGAGGCCGCTGCGCAGCTGCTGATCCCCCACCTCGACCGGAAGTAGAGAATCCTGCAGCTCCGCCAGGATCTCATCAGCTGCCTGCATCGCGTCAGCCGCGTGCTCGAGTGATGCGCGCGGATCCTCCGGTGCCGGCGGGGGCGCCGCAGGGAACTCGCGGCCGGGCAGACCCGAGCGCTGCGCGAACTCGCTGTGGGTGCGCTTCAGCTGCCCATAGGCGCCCTGCAGGGGGCGGAAGAGAGCGGCTTCCATGCGATCGCCGGCCTGCTCGTCCAGGTGCTCGTAGGCCTCCCCGAGGGCGGCGACCGCGATGCTCAGCTGCTCCACGGCGTCCGCGGCATCGTCGAGGATCTGCGTCCGGCCTTCCTCAGTGGTGTAACCCATGACTCGCAGTGTGCCCTATGCGTCGGCTAACTGGTTGTCTCGTAGTGCCGCGCCCAAAATGCCGTTCACGAAGCCCGGCGCGTCGGCGCCGCAGAACTCCTTGGCGGTCTCCACAGCCTCGTTGATCGCGCCCTCCGGCGGGATCGCCTGGTCGCCCGGCAGCAACTCGGGCCGCGTCATCTCGAGCAGGCCGACCCGCAGGATCGAGCGCTCGAGCGGTGCGATCCTGCCCAGCGTCCAGCCACTTGCATAGCGGGTGATCAGCGCATCGAGCTCAGGCTGGTGCTGCTTGACCTCGGTGGCCAGCACCCGCGTGAAGCTGTGCACGTCGCGCGGGAACGTCTCATCGAGCGGGCGCTCGAGCAGGTCGCTCTGGTAGAGCGCCCAGATCGCTGCCCGGCGCTGCTCCGTCCTTCGCGCCATCAGGCGCGGGACACGTAATCGCCAGAGCGAGTGTCGACGCGAACGACGTCGCCGATGTTGACGAACAGCGGCACCTGGATCTGGGTGCCGGTCTCGAGCGTGGCGGGCTTGTTGCCGCCGCCTGAGGCGGTGTTGCCGCGCAGACCGGGCTCGGTCTCGGTGATCTCAAGGTCGACGGCGCTGGGCAGCTGCACGTCCGACGGATTGCCGTCGATGTAGAGAACCTCGACCTGGTCTGAATCCTTCATCCAGCGCAGCGGATCGGCGAGTGTCGTCTCCGGGATCGTGAGCTGCTCGTAGGTCTCGGTATCCATGAAATGCGCGTCGCTGCCGTCCTTGTACAGAAACTGCATGTTGCGCACCTCGGTGCGAACGGGACGGAACTTCTCACCGGCGCGGAAGGTGCGGTCGATCACGTTGCCGTCGGACGCCCGGCGCAGCTTCGTGCGCACGAACGCCCCGCCCTTGCCGGGCTTGACGTGCTGGAAATCGACGATCTTGTAGATGGTGCCCTCGACGTCGATATGGCTTCCGTTGCGGAATTCTGAGGTTGAGATCATGCGATGGCTGAGTGTAGAGAGGTGTGAGGTGTCAGCGGGGCCCGACAGATTCGGCCCCGCCCGCCGGACCGACCCGGAGGAAGCCTCCTACTCGACGATCCTGAGCGTCTTCGGAATCTGCGTCAGGATCCCGATTCCGCCCTCGCCGACGACGACCAGATCCTCGATCCTGATCCCGAACCTGCCGGGCAGATAGACACCCGGCTCCACGGTGACGACGGTGCCGGCCTGGAGCGTGTCCTCGGAGCGGAACGAGAGCGTCGGTGCCTCGTGGATCTCGAGACCGACGCCGTGACCCAGGCCGTGGCCGTAGTGGCCCTCGTGGCCGGCGCCGTAGATGATGTCGCGCACGGCCTTGTCGATCTCCTTACCGTTGCCGCCGGCGCGAACCTCGTCGAGCCCAACCTGCTGTGCGCCCAGGACGAGCTCATACGCCTCACGAGCCTCTGGTCCCGGCTCCCCCACGGCAACGGTTCTCGTGCAGTCCGAGCAGTACCCGCCGACCCTGGCGCCCCAGTCGATGACCACCAGCTGTCCCTGCTCGATCTTCACGTCACGCGGGCTGGCATGCGGGAGTGCGCCATGCGGCCCGCTCGCGATGATCGAGTCGAAGCTCGGAGCCTCGGCGCCGCAGCAGCCGCATCTCGTGTTCGAGCGTGAGCGCCAACTCGCGTTCAGTGCGGCCTCTGAGCCCGGCCCCCAGGAGCCCCTCGAGCGCCTCGTCCGCGATCTTTGTGGCGGCGGCAATCAGCTCGATCTCCTGCTCATCCTTGACGATGCGCATGTTCTCGACAAGCCCCTTGGCCGCGACAAGCTGCACGCGCTCGGGGAACAGCTCGCGCATCCGCTCGAACGCATCCACGGTGACGGTCTCCGACTCGTAGCCGACGCGCAGCGCGCCCTCGGGCAGGAACCCGAGCGCGTCAGTGATCAGATTCTGCGCGACCGTCACGCGCTCGAACTCGGGGTACACCTCGTGCTCGGCCTGCTCGGTGTAGCGGAAGTCGGTGAGGAACACGCGCGTTCGCGGACCGATCAGGGCAAGGCCGTTGGAGCCCGTGTAGCCGGTCAGGTAGCGCACGTTGACGAGGTTGGATGACCAGCAGCAGGTCGACGCCGGCCCCGTCGAGGGCGGCTGATCAGCCGTTCAGCGCGTGTGCTCATCGGCCAACTCCTTTTTCAGTAGTTCGAGCGCCTCGCGGTAGCCGTCCGGGCCCTTGCCCGAGACGGTCGCCAGACACAGGTCACCGACGACGGACAGCTGGCGCCACTGCTCGCGTTCGTTCACGGCTGAGAGGTGCACCTCGATGGCCGGCAGGCCCGTGAGCTCGAGCGCGTCGTCGGATCGCCCAGGAGTAGTGGGTCCAGGCGCCAGGGTTCAGGATGATCGCGTCGGCAAGGTCGCGCAGCTCATGGAGGTGCTCGACGAAGTCGCCCTCGTGGTTGGTCTGGAAGAAGCGCACGCTCAGGCCCATCTCGCTCGCCCAGGCCTCGATCTGCCGCTCGAGCGCCGGCAGGTCCAGGTCGCCGTAGTGAGCTGGGTCGCGACGGCCGAGCTGGTCGAGGTTGACGCCGTGCATCACCTCGATGCGGTTGTTGAGGATCGACGTCATCGCGTAGAGCTCCTTGATCGCCGCGCGCAACCTCGGCCGGCGGCACGATCTGGCCGTACTGGGGCCGCCCAGGGGCTGTGCAGAGCACGAACGGCACCGGTCCCTCCCCCACGCGCTTCTTGTCGCGCGCGGTGGCGAAGATCACCTGCTCGAGGTCCACCTCCCGGTCAAGCGTGAGCGGAAGCCCGACCTGTGCGAGCAACTCCATCACCTGACCGCGCAGCTCGTCGGCGCCCGATAGGCGAAGCTCGGCGAGCAAGCCCAGGCCGACGGCCTCGCCATGGCGATAGCGCGCGTAGCCCGTCGCGGTCTCGATCGCATGGCCGACCGTATGACCGAGATTGAGCAACTGCCGTACGCCGGTGTCGTAGCTCGTCCTCGGCGACGACCCGCAGCTTGGCGAGGGCACACCGGGCGATCACATCGGGATCGTCAGGCGACGCGCCGCCGATGATCCGCTGCCAGAGCATGCCGCCGGTGATCAGCGCCGTCTTCACGACCTCGGCATACCCGGCGGCGAGCTCCTCCTGCGGAAGCGTCGCAAGCGTCGCCGTGTCGACGATCACCGCCGAGGGCTGGTGGAACGCCCCGACGTAGTTCTTTGCCTCCGCGAGGTCGACGCCGGTCTTGCCCCCATAGGCGGAGTCGACCTGGGCGACGAGCGTGGTCGGCACCTGCACGACGCGCATCCCGCGCTGGTAGGTGGCGGCGCAGAAGCCGCGCGATGTCGCCGATCACACCGCCGCCGACAGCCACCGCGACGTCCGTGCGGGTCACGCCGGCGCGGACCATCTCGGTCCAGATGATCTCGGCGTGAGCGACGGTCTTCGACTGCTCGCCCGGGGTGATGCGAATGCTCGCGAGCGCCGGTTCGAACAGCTCGCCGTAGTGGCGGCCGGCGTTGTAGTCGCTGATCACGACGCGCCTGCCGTTCACGGTCGCGCGGCCAGAACCGGTGCTCGGTGACGATCCCCTGGCCCACGTAGACCGGGTAGTCGGCCGAGGGCGTCGTCGCCCAGAGCAGCTACGCGGCGTATCCGTGCGGCAGCCCCTCGGTCGCGGCCAGCACTTCGCGCGATCGATCTGGACCTGCTCCCGGGACGATCACGTCGGCCAGCTCCTCGTACAGCGGGCGGCGCTGCTCGTAGAGCTGCTCGAAGCGCTGCGGGTCGCGGGCCAGCGGCCTCACGCCGTCGGTCGCCGAGACCCGCTCCCAGGCATCGTCGACCTCAACGTCGAGCCAGACGACGCGCGCACTTGGCGAGCGCGTCGCGGACCCTCGGCGAGGCAATCGCGCCGCCGCCGAGCGCGACGGCGTTGAGCCTCGGATCGTCGAGCAGCTCGAGCGTGACTCGCTCCTCGAGCTCGCGAAATGCGCCCTCGCCGTCCGCCTCGAAGATCTGCTGGACGGTGCGCCCGTCGCGCGACTCGATCACCGCGTCGACATCGGCGCTGTCCGGGCCCTAGCGCGCGGGCCGCCGTCGACTTTCCCGCGCCCATGAAGCCGATCAGGGCGACCTTGGGCGTTGTGCCGGAGGCGGCCGTCATCGCCGCCAGCCGATCCGCTCCTCGTAGGCGGCCACGGCGGCCTTGACGTCGTCGATGTGGTCGCCGCCGAACTTCTTGCGGTACGCGTCGGCCAGAACCAGCGCGACCATCGCTTCAGCCGACGACGCCGGCGGCCGGAACGGTGCACGAGTCGGTCCGCTCGCGCAGTGCCTGAGCGGGCTCGTGGGTCTCGATGTCGACGGAGCGGAGCGGCTTTGTCAGGGTCGGCAGCGGCTTCATCGAGCCGCGCACGACCAGCGGGTCGCCGGTGGTGATGCCGCCCTCGATCCCGCCGGCGCGGTTGGTCTCGCGGTAGTAGCCGCGCTCCTCGCTGTAGAAGATCTCATCGTGTGCCTGGCGAGCCCGGCAGGCCGGCGACCTCGTAGCCATCGCCGATCGCGACGGCCTTCATCGCCTGGATCGAGAGGATCGCCATCGCGAGCAGGCCGTCAAGGCGCTCCTCCCACGAGATGTGCGAGCCGAGCCCGGGCACGAGCCCGAAGGCACGCACCTCGAACACGCCGCCCAGCGACTCGTTCTGCTTGCGCAGGGTGTTGATCTCATTGACCATCGCCCTGCTCGCCTCGGAGTCGAGGCAGCGGACCGGCGACTCGTCGACGTCGGCGAAATCCTCGGGTGTCAGGTCCTCGCGGCGAGGCGCCGTGACCGAGGTGATCTGCAGCACGTGCGAGAAGACCTCGACTCCGAGCGCCCTCAGGAACTCCTTGGCCACGGCGCCGCCGGCAACGCGTGCCGCGGTCTCACGGGCGCTCGCCCGTTCGAGGATGTCGCGCACGTCCGTGAGGCCGTACTTCTGGGTGCCGACCAGGTCCGCATGGCCCGGCCGGGGCAGGTGCACCTCGGGGGTCTCCGATTCCACCGGCCACGGATTCATGCGGTCTTCCCAGTTGGCGTAATCGCGGTTGTGGACCTGGATCGCGATCGGGCCGCCCAGCGTGCGCCCATGCCTGACGCCGGCGGTGACGTCGGCGCGGTCCGTCTCGATCTTCATGCGGCCGCCACGCCCGTGCCCGAGCTGGCGGCGAGCGAGGTCGCGATCGAGCGCCTCGCGGCTCAGCTGGAGGCCGGCCGGCAGCCCCTCGACAATGCAGGTGAGTCCCGGGCCGTGCGATTCGCCGGCCGTGATCAGCTTCAGCACCATAGAAACCTGAGATTACGTGGCCAGGTGCAAAGATGGGCCTGCGAGCACGGCCACCACCCCTCCGAGCGCCAGGAACGGGCCCAGCGGGATGGCCGTCTTGCGACCCACGCTGATCCCGCGCACTGCGAGCACGCCCAGGCTGAAGATGGCGCTTGCGAGCAGCCCGACGACCATCGCCACGACCACGTACCGGCCCAGGTACAGGCCGAGCACCACGCCGAGCTTGGCGTCGCCCATTCCCAGGCCACCGCGCGAGAGCAGCGCGAAGAGGGTCAGGAAGGCGCCCGTCGCCACACCGGCGACGATCTGCCCCGGCAGACCTGAGGGATGCAGCACAAGGCCGATCACGAGCGCCGCAAGCGCCGCGGGGAAGGTGACCGCGTTCTTGATCCGTCGTTCCTCGAGGTCGCTGATCGTGACGCGCACGAGTACGGCGATCAGCACGAAGCCGAGCACCTTCTGCACGGTCGAGTGGTGCACGGCCAGGTTCGCGACCCACAGTGCCACCAGCAGGATCGTGCCGATGATGCGCAGCGGTTCGCTGCGGCCAAGCCCGCCGCTGCGCTTCTCCTCGACGAGCTGCTCGGCCATGGTTCCGGGTACTGGGCTAGTCCGCGGCCGCGGTTTGGATCTGTTCCCCGGTCTGCGCGTCGCGCCCGGGATGGAACTTGCCATCGCCTCCGCACCAGGGGCAGCCGACCTCGTGCGGGGTCCCGCCCTTGCCGGAGATCAGCTTGCCCGTGCCGCGACAGGCGGTGCACGCGCTGCGGTCGTACTCGGCTTTGGCTCCAGTGGTCATCGCGCCGAGGATAGCCCTACCGCGGCCCGCATCGCCGCGACCGGTGCCGCGACGCCGGTGAAAAGCTCGAAAGCGATCGCACCCTGGCCGATCAGCAGCTCGAGGCCATCGACCGTCGGGACGCCCACCGTTTGAGCCGCCCGGAGCAGCGGCGTGGAGTCGGTTCGGTAGACGAAGTCGACGACGACCCGACGGTGACGGAGCTGTTCGGCACTCATGGCGAGTGCCTCCAGCTCGTCCCCATCGTGCAGTCCCACGGACGTGCAATTGATGATCACCTCGGCATCCGTGACGTCGCTTGGTTTGGCGACGGTCCGCGCTCCGAACGCTGCGGCCAGCTCTTCGGCTCGTCGCGGCGTGCGATTCCAGATAGCGATGTCGCTGCCCGCGTTCTTGAGTGCCCACACGGCCGCGCGGGCGGTTCCGCCGGCACCCAGGACGAGCGCCGACGAGCCGCTAACGGGCATGTGTTGCTCGACGGCGTCGATCAATGCCGGGGCGTCGGTGTTGTCGGCCCAGATGCTGCCGTCGTCCTGGAACAGGAGCGTGTTGGCGGCGCCGATCGCTCGGGCGCGATCACTGGCATCGGTCGCCAGGGCGAGTGCAGCCTGCTTGTGCGGGATCGTGACGTTGACCCCGCGAAAGCCCGCCGCCGGCAGTGCCTGCACCGTCTCGTCGAACAGTTCGGGCGGCACCGGCAGCAGCTGGTAATGCCAGCTCGGCGCCGAGCCCAGCCGCCTCCAGGGCGGCGTTCTGGATCGCCGGCGAGCGGCTGTGCGCCACCGGCCAGCCGAGCACGCCCAGCCGTTTCACGGGCTCTTGCAGAATTCTGCGCTGCCGTGGTTCCGGGCGGCCTTGGCAACCGCGTCGTTCCACAGAGCCGACCAGTGCAGGAACTGGTGGTAGCTCGCGGTGAACAGCAGCCGGCCGTTACCACAGACCTTGTTGATGAAGTACAGGTAGCGGGTGCGATCCGGGTGCGCGGCCGCGTTGATCGCCGCCAGGTCAGGGCTGTCGATCGGTGTCGGCGGCAACCCAAGATGGTTGGTCGTATTCCACGGCGAGCCTGAATGCAACTGCTTCTCGGTGAGCGTGCCGTAGTTGCCGGTCGCGTAGGCGACCGTGGAATCGAGCCCGAGCTCCATGCCGAGCTTCAGCCGGTTGTAGATCACCGACGCCGCCTTGGGGAGATCCTTGGGAAGCATCGCCTCCTCGCTGATCAGCGATGCGATCTTCAGCACGTCGTAGGGCGTGAGGTTCTTCGACGCGGCGTACTTGAGGTCGACCTTCGCGAACTCCTGCTTGAAGCGCGCCAGCTGGTCGTTGATCAGCAGGCCCATTTTCGCCGGCCTGCGCAGGATGTAGGTGTCGGGCCAGAGGAAGCCCTCGAGCGACGGCGTGCTCCTCGGGGCCCCGTACTGGGCTGGGTTCAGCGTCGGCGAGCTGACCGTCCCGCGCACGTAGTTGCCCTTGACACCGTCAGCCTCGAGCTCCGCCTGCACCTGCTTGCGTGAGCGACCGGGGATGACCGTCACCTTCAGCGTCGGCGGCAGGCCCGACTCGGCCGTGAGCCGGTCGAGTGCCGCGCTGTAGCTCATGCCCTTCTTCAGCACGTAATAGCCGGCGCGCAGCTTGCCGCGGTCCCCATCGATCGCCGCGCGCAGCTTGAAGAAGAAGCTGGATGAGATCACGCCGTCATGCTCGAGGATCGACCCGATCTGGCTGACGCTCGACCCCTCGAGGAATCGATCACCTGCACACGTCCGTGACCGGAGCTTCCAAAGGGCTGGAACAGCAGGGCCAGGAACCAGACCAGCACGACGGCTGCCACCAACGCCAGCAGTGCCGCAACCCGGCGCATCACGAAGACCCTGGGGTTCTGCCTGCGCCGGCCTCCCGTCATGCGCACGGGCGGTGGCGTGCGCCTGGGTGTCCGCGTTCGCCTAGGCGTCGGCATGGCGCTCCAACCAGCTCGAGAGCAGATGTGCAGCAGCACGCGAGTCTTCGCTGGCGCGCGGCGGGCGGGCCCCACCCTCGCCATCGCGTTGGGCGAGCACGGTGGTGAAGCGCTCGTCGTAGAGCTCCACAGGGACGCCGTCGAGCCGGTGCTCGAGCACGGCCGCGAAGTCCCGGGCCTCGCGCGTCTGCGCTGAGTCGCCGCCGGACAGGCTCAGCGGCAATCCGACGACCACACGCTCGGCCTGCAGCTCACGCACGAGCGCCAGGATCTGTCCCATGCCCTTGCGCCCACCGGGCTTGAGCACCGGGTCCAGCGGCGTCGCGAGCACGCCGGTCGGGTCGCTTACGGCCACGCCGCAGCGAGCGCTCCCATAGTCAAGCGCAAGCACTCGCACCGCCGCTAACGCAGCGCGGCCTCGATCGCCTGCCGCGCTGTCCTGATCGCGTCGGGCAACTTGTCAACCTGGCGGCCTCCGGCGCGCGCGGCCGTGTCCTTGCCGCCGCCGCCCCCGCCAACCTCCGCCGCAGCAAGGCGCACGATCTCCCCTGCCCTGACGCCGCGCTCGACGAGCGCTGGCGCGACGGAGGCAACGAGATCGACCTTGTCATCGGAGACCGCCCCGAGCACGATCGCCGAGTCGCCGAGCTTGGCCTTCAGGCGATCGGCGAGGTCGAGCAGCTCCTGGCCCTGGACACCGTCCACCGTGGTCGCGATGAGGTGGGCGCCGTTCAGCGGAACGGCGCCCGCAAGCAGAGCGTCCTCGTCCACGCCGCCGGCGGCCGTCGCGCCCTGCTTGAGCTGCTTCTCGAGCTCCTTGACCCGTTCGCGCAGACTCCTCGGCGGCCGCCGGGACGTTTTCGGGTGTGACCCGCAGCGTCTTCGCGACCTCGCCCAGAGCGTGCCCGTGCTGCGCGCGCCGTGCCGATCGCCACCGGGCCGGTGACGGCCTCGATCCGCCGCACGTTGGCGGCGCTCGAGGTCTCGCTCGAGATCGTGAGCAGCCCGATCTCAGCGGTCGAATGCACGTGCGTTCCGCCGCACAGCTCGCGGGAGAAGCTCCCATCACCAACCTCGACCATGCGCACGATGTCGCCGTACTTCTCGCCGAACAGGGCCATCGCGCCGAGCTGGCGAGCCTCGTTGAGCGTGGTGGTGATCGCGCGCACCGGGTAGGCGCCGAGGATCCACTCGTTGACCCGGTTCTCGATCGCAGCCAGGTCCTCGGGGCCGAGCGCCGCGTTGTGCGTGAAATCGAAGCGAAGCTTGTCCGGCCCCACGTAGGAGCCGGCCTGATGCACGTGGCTACCCAGGCGCTCGCGCAGCGCAGCGTGCAGCAGGTGCGTGGCGGTGTGGTTGCAGGCGGTGGCGTGGCGCGCGGCGCGGTCCACGCGAGCGTGAACGCGCTCGCCGTTCTTGAGCGTGCCCCGCTCCGGAGTCACAGCCAGGACCTGATCGTCGCCGACCCTGAGCACATCCTCGACGCGCGCCAGGCAATCTCCGTCCTCGCACTCGATGTAGCCGGCGTCGTGAACCTGGCCGCCGCCGGTGGCGTAGAACGGCGACTCGAGCAGCTTCACCAGGATCCGGCCATTCTGAGACTCGAGCGCGCCCACGGTCGTATCCACCGTCGTTACCTCGTATCCCTTGAACTCGGTCCTGAAGCCGGACGAGCCCGCAAGCGCAGCCGCCTGCTCGCGCACCTCCGCGCCGGCCTGGGTCCGGGCGCCGACGGCACGCGACTGGCGGCGCTGCTCGTCCATCAGCGCCTCGAAGCCCTGCTCATCGACGCCGAGCCCCTGCTCGGTGACCAGCTCGAGGGTGAGATCGATCGGGAAGCCGTGGGTGTCGTGCAGGCGGAACGCGTCCGCGGCGGAGATGCCCTCGTCTCCGGCTTCCTTGGCGCGGGCAATGAGTTCGTCGAGCAGCTTCGCGCCCTCGTCGAGCGTGCGACCGAAGGTCTCCTCCTCCGAGTTCAGCCAGCGACTGATCGACTCGCCATTGCGGAGCAGCTGGCCGTACTCGCGGCCCATGATCTCGGTGACCGCAGTCTGATAGCGCTGCAGGAACCCGGGGTCGAGACCCAGCGTCCTGCGGCCCTGGAGGATCGCGCGGCGCATGATCCGGCGCAGCACGTACCCGCGCTCCTCGTTCGAGGGCACGACCCCGTCTGCGATCAGGAACGTCGCGGCGCGGCTGTGGTCGGCGAGGATCCGCAGCGCCCGGTCGGTCTCGAAGCTCTGGCCGTAGCTGTGGCCGGAGAGCTCCTCCCCGAGCGCGATCAGCGGCGCGAACTGGTCGGTCTCGAAGACCGTCTCCTTGCCCTGCAGGATCGCGGCCATGCGGTTCAGTCCCATCCCCGTATCGATGTTCTGCTTGGGGAGCGGGGTCAGCTGGTTCGGCGGGTTCTGGTCGTACTGCATGAACACGAGGTTCCAGAACTCGAGGAAGCGCTCGTTCTCGCCGCCGGGCAGATCGTCGGGCTTGCCACGCTCGACGCCGAGATCGAGATACAGCTCCGAGTCGGGGCCGCAGGGCCCGGTCGGTCCGGACTCCCAGAAGTTCTCCTCGCGCGGGCACTCGACGATCCGCTCGCGGGGCATTCCGACCTCGAGCCACAGGTCGATCGCCTCCTGGTCAGGACCGACGCCGAGCTGCTCATCGCCGCCGAAGACGGTGACCCAGATGTCGTCCTCATTCAGACCGAAGCCATTCCTCGAAAGCTCCCAGGCGAAGCGGATCGCGTCGCGCTTGAAGTAGTCGCCGAAGCTGAAGTTGCCGAGCATCTCGAACATCGTCAGATGGCGCGCGGTCATGCCGACGTTCTCGATGTCGACCGTGCGGAAGGAGGGCTGGCAGGTCGTCAGGCGCTTGCTCGGCGGCTGCTCGGTGCCGGCGAAGTAGGCCTTCAGCGGATGCATGCCGGCGACGATGAACAGCGCCGAGGTGTCGCTGGGCGGCGGGATCAGCGAGGCGCCGCGCTGCGCGAGGTGGCCGTGCTCCTCGAAGAACTGCCTGAAGGTGTCGCGGATCTCGTCCGAGGTCATCGCCATAGCGGGGTGGAGTGTATGCGGCCACGGCACTGGTCGATATGCGGCCACGGCCCGGGTCGAGGTCTCGCGCGAAGGCTGGCGGGGCTTAGCGGGTGATCGTCGCCCAGCCGATGATCAGCTCGCCGTCCATCAGACAGGCGAGCTGGCCGGGAGCGGCGCCGGCGACCGGCTCATCGAGCTCGAGCGTGAGCTCGCGATGGCGGCCGGGCGGCGGCGAGTCGCAGATCCGGGCCGGCAGTGGCTTCGAGCGATAGCGGAGCTTGACGCGATCGACGCGGGCGCCGTCGCGATGCAGGCGCGCTCCGCGCACCCGGACGTGGTTGGTGAGCAGGCGCTCCCGCGGGCCGACCACGACCCGGTTGGCGTCGGCGTCCTTGTCGAGCACGAAGAGCGGCTCGCTGGAGTAGACGCCCAGGCCGCGACGCTGGCCGACGGTGAAGAGCTCATGGCCATCGTGCTCGCCGAGTACGCGTCCCTCCGGGTCGACGACAGACCCGGGACGTGGCGCGCTGGCGCCGTGGCGCTGCAGGAAGCGTGGCGCGCGTGGTGCCGGCCAGGAAGCAGAGGTCCTGGGAGTCCACCTTGCTCGCCACCGGAAGGCCGGCGTCTGGCGGCGATCTCGCGCACCTGCGGCTTCTCATACTCGCCGAGCGGAAAGCGCATGCGCGCAAGCGACTCGGGGCTCAGCGCGGCGAGCATGTAGGTCTGGTCCTTGGCGGGATCGGCCGCGACCTTCAGCAGGCCGTCCTCGACGCGGGCGTAATGGCCGGTGGCGAGCGTCGCGCAGCCCAGGCGGTCGGCGAACTCGAGCATCGCGTCGAGCCGCACGTGGCCGTTACAGCCGACGCAGGGGTTTGGGGTGTCACCTGCCTGGTAGGAGGCGATGAACGGCTCGACCACGCCGCTGCGGAACTCCTGACGGAGGTCCAGCGTGAAGTGTGGAAGGCCGATCTGGTGGGCGAGCGCGCGGGCCTGGGAGACCGCGCTCGTGGAGCAGCAGCTCTGCTCCGCGTCATTCTCGGTGTCGGTCCAGAGCTCGAGGGTCACCGCGACCGCCTCCCCCTGCTCGCTGGCAGAGGAGCGCCGCGACGCTGGAGTCGACGCCGCCCGACATGGCCACAAGCGTCCTGGTCGTGTTGCGGTCCAGCGGGACCGGACACAGAGCCACGGGCTCTGACGGCGGCGCCGAGCGCGCGGGCGAGCGCGTCGGCCGCGACCGACGCGGCGTGGTGCTTACCCGGGCTCAGGCCGCCGAGCTCGGTTGCGATCGCGTCGGCTCCGACGCGGGCGGCGTCGAGCAGCGTCGCACCGCGGACGAGCGTCACCGCGGCGGAGGCTGCGGCGTGCGAAGCGCCGCAGCCACTGGCGCTGAAGCCGGCGTCGGTGACGCGGGTGCCGTCGGTCTGGATGCTGAAGGTGACCTCGTCGCAGCACTCTCCGCCGCCGAAGGTGACCGTGAAGGCGTTCTCTGGCGTGTGGCCCTCGCCCTGCGGGCGAGGTCAGGTGGTGCTCGAAGGCAAGCGCTGTCCATGTCTCAAGCAGGATATTTGAGTCAGGACCCGAGCTTGCGGCGCTGCGGCGAGCTGGGCAAGCGTGTCGGCCGCGCAACCTGCTCGGGCGTGTTGAAGACCTGGTCGTCCGTGTAGCGCAGGACTGCCAGCCCATGGGAGCGCAGCTTGAGCGCCTTGCGCTGGTCGCGGTGGCGTTGAGGAGCGCTGCTGTGGTTGCCGCCACCGTCGAGCTCGACGACCAGCCCGAGCTCCGGCCAATAGCAGTCCGGCTCTTCCCCATGGACCGAGGTGTTGACCTGCGGCAAAGGGATGCTTGAAGCGCTGGCAGAGGTAGAGGTACTCGTCCTCGAGGTCGCTCTTGGTGCGGGCGAGCTGAGGGATGTAGGAGTTGAGGCGCTGAGCAGCGCCGCGCTCCCGGGTCTCCCGCGGCCGCAGGCAGCGCGGATCGCTTTGACGGTTGAGCTTGCGTTCGTAGTCGAGCTGGGCGAGCGATCGCTCGACGAGCTTTGGGTCCTCGGTGGCGGCGAGGTCGAGGAGGGTCTGGGTGGCGGTAGTGCAGGGGATGCCGTTGATAAGTCTCGCGCGTGAGGTCACGGTTTGTAATGGAATAACGACGCTTGGGAGGGGGGTTCGGATGCGCCGTGGCGTGCTCGATGTGAATGGCTTTGACGGGATAGCGGAGCCAGCCGCGCCAGTGGGCGCACGTGCCATGGCTGAGCGCTGCGTCCGGGCCGGCGAAGAGGACCAGCGCGAACAGGCGGGACTGCTCGTCGGCGGTACAGTGACCAACCGCATAGACGCCCGGGCAGGCACGCGGATCAGATAGCCCGTGGTCCTCCAGCGATCGAATCGTGCTTCGGGGCCACGTCAAGGCGCACGAGTTGCGCCCACGAGACGCGACCGAACTGACGTGCCGCGAGCTTCCCGAGGCGAACTTTTGACGTTCGGTCTTCACATTGCGTGCTGATACGTCAAAAGTTCGTCGCGAGGCCATGCCAGCCAGGGTGCCGAACCGGACCGCGGCGCGGCCCGAATTGACACGGTTTCGTTACACGTTGCGCGTTAGCGCAGGCGCAGGCCCAGCTCGCGGAGCTGGATGTCGTCCACCGGCGCTGGCGCGCCGGTCAACGGGTCGGCGCCGCTTGTCGCCTTGGGGAAGGCGATCACCTCGCGGATGTTGTCGCGGCCGGCCAGGATCGCGACCAGGCGGTCGATGCCCATCGCGATGCCGCCGTGCGGCGGCGTGCCGTACTTGAAGGCGTCGAGCAGGAAGCCGAACCGGGCGTTCGCCTCCTCCTCATCGAGGCCGATGATCTCGAACACACGCTGCTGAACCTCGGTGGTGTGGATGCGGATCGAGCCACCGCCGATCTCGTTGCCGTCCAGCACCAGGTCGTAGGAGCGCGAGAGAAGCGATGCCGGGTCGGACAGATCGCCGGTCGGCGCGGTGAACGGGTGGTGCTCGGCGGTCCAGCCGCCCTCCCCATCTGGAGCGAACATCGGGAACTCGACGACCCAGAGCAGGTCGTGGGGCGCATCGTCGGCGATGAGCGAGAACCGACGCGCCAGCTCGAGCCGCAGAGCGCCCAGAACCGCGCGCGCGACCGGCAGCGCGTCAGCGACGATGAACAGCGCGTCGCCGACCTTTGCCGAAAGCGCCGCTTTGATCGCGTCAATCTCAGCCTCGGACAGGAACTTGGCGATCGGCGAGCGCAGCGATCCGTCCTCCTGGACGAAGGCCCAGACCAGACCCTTGCGCGCCGTACTGCTTGGCGAACTCGGTCAGCGCGTCGAGGTCGGAGCGCGGCAGTTCGAGGCGGCCACCGTTGACGCCCAGGACGGCGCCCCGATGGGCCGCCCCGCACCGCCGGCCAGGGCGGCCGAGAAAACCTGGAACTCAGAAGAACGAACCGCATCCGAGAGATCCTGCAATTCCAGCCCGAAGCGACGGTCGGGACGATCGGAGCCCCAGCGGCTCATCGCCTCGCCCCAGGTGACCCGCTCCCACGGCGCGCGCGGAACCTCGAAGCCCTCGGACGCGAAGACCGCGCCGAAGACCGCCTCCATCATCTCGAGCACGTCGTCCTCGTCGACAAAGGCCATCTCGATGTCGAGCTGGGTGAACTCAGGCAGGCGGTCGGCGCGCGAGTCCTCGTCGCGGAAGCAGCGGACGACCTGGTAGTAGCGCTCGAGGCCGCCGACCATCAGCAGCTGCTTGAACAGCTGCGGGGACTGGGGCAGCGCGTAAAACGAGCCGGCCTCGGTGCGGGCAGGCACCAGGAAGTCGCGCGCGCCCTCTGGCGTCGAGCGCGTCAGGAACGGGGTCTCGATCTCGAGGAAGTCGCGCTCGTCGAGCACGCTGCGCATCGTTTGGACGACGCGGTGGCGCAGCTCGAGCGCCTCGCGCATCGGCGTGCGGCGCAGGTCGAGGGTGCGATGGCGCAGTCGGAGGTTCTCGTCGACGGGACCGTCCTCGTCGACCTGGAACGGCGGCGTCTCGGCATCGGAGAGGATCTCGATCTCCGAGACGTCGACCTCGATCTCGCCGGTGATCAGGTTCGGGTTGACGTTCTCGGGCTCGCGGGCGACGACGCGGCCGGAGACGGTGATCACGTCCTCCGAGCGGAGACGATGCGCGGTCGCGTGGGCCTCAGGCGCGGACTCCGGGTGAAAGACCAGCTGCACTAGTCCCGAGCGGTCGCGCAGGTCGATGAAGATCAGTCCGCCGTGGTCGCGGCGGCGGTGCACCCAGCCGGCGACGCGGGCGATGGTGCCGGTGCGCTGCGCCGTGAGTTCGGCGGCCCAGGCGTCACGGAAGCCGTTCGCACGCGGGGAACTGGTTCATCACAGCTGGCTCCCACGCAGGATCGCCGCGATCACCGCGCCTGTCGCCGAGTTCGTGCTGCTCGCCGCTGGTCATGTCCTTGAGGCTGGTCTGCTCACCGTCGTTCACGATTGCAACGTAGCGAGCCTCGATCCGATCTGCGTGCTTGAGCGCGCTCTTCAAGGAGCGGCCCGGTGAGCTCGATCTGTGCGGCCAGGCCGGCGCGGCGCGCCTCGCGCGCGACTTCGAACGCCGCCACGTGAGCCGGCGCGGTTCTCGCGGTCGGCAACCGTGACCAGCAGGTCCACGATGTCGGGCGCCGTCGGCTGCTCGGGTGCCGCGAGCAGGATCCGCTCGAGCCCGGCAGCCCAGCCGATGCCGGGGGTCGGCTGCCCGCCCAGCTGCTCGATCAGCCGGTCATAGCGGCCACCGCCGCCGACGCCGGATTGGGCACCAAGCGCGTCGCTGGTGAACTCGAACAGCGTGCGCGTGTAGTAGTCGAGGCCGCGCACCAGCGTCGGGTCGAGCTCGTACGGGATTCCGGCGACATCGAGCAGCGCTCGGACCTGGGCGAAGTGCTCGAGCGTCCTCCGGGGAGAGCCGGTCGAGCAGCTTGGGCGCGCTCGCCATCACCGCCTGGGTGCCAGGGTCGCTGGCGTCAAAGGCGCGCATCGGGTTGAGATCGATCCGCGCCCGGACCTCGGCGGACAGCTCGTCCGCGTGCGCGCGCAGGTAGGCGGTCAGCTCGTCGCGGTACTCGCCGCGCGTCTCGGGCTGGCCGAGACTCGCGAGCCGCAGCCGCGTGCCCTTGACGCCCATCGCGTCCAGCAGCTCCGCGAGCAGCACGATCACCTCCGCGTCGGTCTCAGGGCTGTCGGAGCCGATCACCTCGGCGCCGATCTGCCAGAACTGCCGGTAGCGGCCCCTCTGGGGATTCTCGGCCCTGAAGAACGACGACAGGTACCAGAGCTTCACCGGCGGCGCGAGCTTGTGCATGCCGTGCTCGATATAGGCACGGCAGACCGGCGCGGTGCCCTCGGGGCGCAGCGTCAGCGAGCGACCGCCGCCGTCGTCGAAGCTGTACATCTCCTTCTGCACGATGTCCGTGGCCTCGCCGACGCCGCGGGCGAAGAGCTCGGTTGACTCGAAGACGGGCGTCTCGATCCGGTGGTAGCCGGCCGCGCCGAGGATCCGCTCGGCGTGACCCGCCAGCCGCGCGCCGGCGCTCCATGTCCTGCGGCAGGACGTCATAGGTCCCCTTCGGCGCCTGAATCATCGCCGCGCCGCCTTCGCTGCGCGGCTGCTCACGAGCTGCTGCGCGAGCTCGCGGAGGAACGGATTGGTGGCCCGCTCGTGACCGAGCGTGGTCACGCCCATGTGGCCCGGGATAGACCCTCGTCTCGGGCGGGAACTCTTCGATCAGCGACTCGATCGAGGCAAGCAGGGTCGGCCAATCGCCGCCGGGAAGGTCCGTGCGGCCGACCGAGTCCTGGAAGAGCACGTCGCCCGAGAGCAGCGCTTAGCTCATCCCGCACGGCATAGGTGACGTGACCCGGGCTGTGGCCGGGAGTGAAGCGGACGTCGAAGCGTGAGCCCGGCGAGGTCGAGCGTCTCGCCACCCGCGACCGTGTGATCGGCCGTGTAGTTCTCGAACGGCCCGAACCCGGGGAAGGTGTAGGCGTCGATGTTGGCGAGCATCTCGGTCTCGAGCTCCGGGCACCACACGGGCGCGCCGGTGGCGTCGTGGATCGCCTTGACCGCGCCGACGTGATCGAAGTGGCAGTGCGTAAGCAGGATCGCGTCGAGCGACTCGATGCCGAGTGCGTCGATCGCCTCGAGCAGGCGTGCGGCCTCATCCCCCGGGTCGACGATCACCGCGCTGCTCGGCGTCCGGCCGGCGGACGATGTAGCAGTTCTCCTGGAGCGGTCCGACGGTGAAGCTGCGGACGTCGATCATCGTCGCGGCGCGGCCGCCTGCTTCTTGGCCATCCGCCGGCGCCACAGGAACATCTCCATGTAGTAGCCGAGCAGGACATACAGCAACGTCGCGACGATCGCGTAGAGCACCGCCGAGACGACCCGGTCCCCGCCCTTGGTCTTCGGACCGAGCGAACAGGATGAAGACGAACATGAAGCCGCCGGCAAGCAGCGCGCGCTGGCCCGAGCTCTTCCAGGTCGGCTTGCGGTTGAGTCGATCCTGTCGGCGCTGGTCGCGCTCGAGAGCGCTTCTTCTCCTCCGCGCTTGGCGGTCGACCCGTGCGCCCGCGCGCCTCGACCACACCGGCAGCGTTGCCGCGGTGCTTGGTCTGGCGTTTGCGCTTGGCCTGAGCCATCCTGGAACGCAGCTTAGTCGGTATTCGAGCCGCTGTCTGACCCGCTTTTCGAGACGCCCAGGAGCGCATCCTCGAGGTAGCGGCGGTTGGCCACCGGGCAGGTCATCCGGGAAGCCCGTCGAAGGCGGCTTTCGGCGGCACGCCGACGACCTCTGCACGAGCCGGGGTCGCGTGCCTTGCGATCGCCTGCGACAAGCGTCGCGAGGTTCGTGAGGCGATAGTCCTCGACGTTGGTCGAGATCTGCGCGACGCCGTCACGGTGCGGCAGCGTGAGGCCGATCGCCCTGACCGCCGGCAGCCCCTCACGCGCCACCCTCGCGGATCAGCGCCGCGATCTGCCTGGCCGTCTCGAGCGTTGCCGGAGGCGCCAGTTCGACGTTGAAGGCGATCAGCGGCGGGCGGGCGCTCACGAGCACCGCGCCGGCCCGCGGATGCAGCCTGCGCGGCCCGAAGTCCGGCGTCAGCTCGCCCGCGTCGATCCGGTTCTGCAACGCCCGCGGTCCGCCGCGGCGGATGTTCGCGCGCGTGACCCGCCAATCGGTCAGAGCGCCGTACAGGAACACGGGGATCTCGAGCTCGCTCCCGAGGCGCTCGCCGAGAACAAGCGCCTGCGCGCACGCGCTGCCGCGCTCGGACTCGTTCATGTAGACGATCGGCGCCACGTCCAGCATCCCCACGTGCGGGTGCGAGCCTTCGTGCGCGGCGATGTCGAGCAGCTCGATCGCCCGCGCCGCGCCCGCGGTCAGCGAGTCGGCGAGACTCGCCGGCGGGCCATCACCGCGCCGTGCGAGCGTGTAGACCGTCCGGTTGTGGTCGGGATCGCTGTGGGTGTCGAGCAGGCGCACGCCCGCGACGCTCGTGAGCGCCTCCGCGATCGATGCGATCCGTCTGCGGTCGCGGCCCTCTGAGAAGTTCGGGATCGCCAGCATCGATGGCCTCTGTCGGATGCGCTCGACGTCTTGCGGCGGCGACGCCGCGCGGCGAGCTTATAGACTCGCCGACGACCCCGGCCGGAGTAGCTCAGTCGGTTAGAGCAGCGGAATCATAATCCGCGTGTCGGGGGTTCGAGTCCCTCCTCCGGCATCATGCGATTTGCAGGAACTTCCCGTCGTTACTGGGGTTCCTGCCGGTTTTGGCGTCAGCTCGTGACCGCTACGAACCGCTACAAACCGCCCGCTGGCTGACAAAACAGTCCAACGAACAGTCCAACCGTCCAACGAGATCCGAGGCGGTCGTGGAGGATGCTGAGCGCGGGGCAGGTATCTCGAGCGGCGTCGATAGCCGGTCCGGCTGGCTGGTTAGCTTGCGAACGTGTCGCCCCCAGCCCCCGTCGACCGCCGGTGATCGTCCGGCTCCTCGTCGACGCTGGCGCGACTACCGCACGCCATCTGGTCGAAGCCCGGTCGAGGAGTTCATCGACGAGCTCTCCGATGCCGACGCGGCCGCCGTGCTCGCCGGTATGGGCGAGGTTCGTGATCGGGGTCTGTCGGCGGCGCGACATCTCGATGGAGACATCTGGGAGGTACGCGTCGACGGGGATCGGGTGATCTATCGGATCCTGTTCGCCGAGGAAGGTACTCGCGGGCCGGGTGCTGCTCGCGCTCGAAGGCTTCAAGAAGAAGACCCAGAAGACACCGCCGGCGACGATCCAGCTGGCCAAGCGGCGTCTGAGCGACTGGCGGCGACGGGGCGCCGTACAGCGCACAGCTGAAGCAAAGCGGGATCTCGGCCGATAAATATATCTAGAATGAGATACCAAGTTTGGTATATTGAGACCGCATGCCTGAACGTGACTTCCTAGACCGGATGATCGCCAAGCGCACTGAGCGCAATCCGGACTTCCCCAAGATCCTCGATGCCGCGACCCGACGGCGGGAGCTGTTGCACGCCCTCGCTCAGAGCGCCGCGAGGCAGAGAACCTGACCCAGACTCAGGTCGCGGCCGTCATGGAGACGTCCCAGTCGTTTGTGGCCAGGCTGGAGAGCACAGCAGCGACGCGAAGATCTCGACCGTCGATCGCTACGCCGAGTCGCTTGGCTACGTCATGCAGTACCACCTCGTCCCAGCAGCCGAGAGCGGCGACACCCCGGCCGTCGTCGTTCACCGAACTACCTAGCTGGCGGTTGCACCACCGACTCTTCAGCAGCGAATCCGGGGCGCAGTGCTCGTCCTCGGACAAGCTCGGCGCTCGTGGAAAGCGATCACCGAGCACCAGTTTGCGACGCGCTGCCAATCGCCTGTGAGGATTGGAGATGGCGCGGCTAGGGCCCGTAGCTGAGCAGCTGTCCGCGTTGGTCGAGAACGAGTAGGTGACTGCCGTCCCAGACAGCTGTAGATCCGCTGAGGTTGCGCGGGGCGCGGGGTCCCGAATACCAGCGGTGTGCTGCGAGGTTCAAGAACGCGATATCGCCGGGCAGGACTCGGTTCCCGACCTGGCCGCCGGCGTTGAAGCTGATTTCGGCGGCGCCGGTCCACAGGATCTGTGGACCAATGACATCGAACGGGCCTGGCGCGAGCTTCGTGACTGTGAGCGTGTCTGGGTTGAGGCTCGAACCATCGCCGCCACCGAGAGGAGGTGAGCAGCCCCACCCGCACCAGGTCGAGCTGGGGGCGAGCAACACCCGATTGCCGGCGAGGATGGGAGTCACGGTGCGGTGCTGAGGCCAGCTGACGTTGAGACGCCGCCATGCTCCGCGCTCGAGGCGGTAGACGTCAATACCAGAGAAGACCTCGACGGTGTGTTTGCCGACGGAACGACCCCGGGCCCACATCGACCACAGCAGAAGCCCCGAGGCGCTGGGCACCATCACCAGGGCGTTGGGGGTCGTGTCCCGGGTGGGAACGCGGAACGGGAGCAACTCTGTCCACCGGTTGGTGCCTGGGTCATAGGCCATGACGTGGCCGGTGTCATCATCGCTGGCGAGTCCCGAGACCGCGGTGAGAATCACTCGGCCCGCCCACCAGACCGCCTGACCCAAGCCCGCGGGTTGCAAGCGGACTGGCGCTGGGAGGCGTGATCCTCCATGTGTTAGACGATGGGTCGTAAAGCCCAGCGGTCACGCTTGACGGGGAGTTGCCCCGCGAGGAGCGTCCGATGACAAACAGTCGGCTTCCGGTCCACGCTGTCAGGTCGTTCGCAGGCCAAACCGCAGACGGGACGGAAGCGATCCTTCGCCACTGACCGATCGCCGGATCAAACGCAGCGGCACCGCGCCGCAGCCGATGGCGCGGAAAGGTACCGCTGCCGCCGAGCTCCAGTAGCTCGCGGCCATCCCAGACAACACTCGCGCCAAACGGCGGCGCGCCGATAGGCGAGCGCGCCAACACGCGCCAGCGATCATGCGCCAAGGCCGCCGCCCCCGTCGAGCCCCCACCGGCCGGGCCGCGCGGTCGGTCATGAGCCGTCGCTGCGGCTGAGCCACCCCCGCCTCCCGAAAGCCCAACGGCAAGGCCGCCAACGATCGCCGCGACGACGAAGGAAGCGGAGCCTGCGAGCCACCGCTTACGGCGCCGGCGACGCGCCTCCTCAAACAGCATGTCCGGCAGTTCCCGCTCAGGATCCGCTTCGGCCGGGGGCGGCGGGGCGAGTTGCGTGACCATTACTTCACGGCCTCGATCATCGCTATCAGCTCGCTCTTGCGGTATCCGGCTCGACGTGCGTTCACAACGAGGGCGTGCACCTGGGTCAAGAGGTCGCTCTTCTCCTTCGTTCCCGTGACCTTGATGCCATGACCGCGCCGAAACTCCAGCAGCCCCTCATCGCGCAGCAAGTGCAGAGCACGCAAGACGGTGTTGCGGTTCACGCCAAGAACCGCCGCCAGATCGCGCGCGAGTGGCAACCTGTCGCCCGGCCCGGCTTCGCCCTCGGAAATCGCGCGTCGGATCTCGGCCGCCACTTGCTCATGCAATGCGAGCGGGTCGTTCTTGTCGATCTGTCCGAGGCGCATGGTCCTAGCTAGAGTAGGACCATTAGATTCGTGACGCAAGTCTCGCATTCACGAAACCACGCAAGGTTTGGCTAGTCACCGGACTCGACCCGGGCCACGACCTGTTCCGGGGTCGGCATAGGGTCGAAATCGTCGAGTAGCGAACGCGCCGTCTGGAAAGCCTGCGCGGCTCGCCCGTGGTCCAGGAGTTCACCCTCATGTGCGGCCAAGTTGCGCGGACCGGCGAGCTGGCCCTTCACGCGGCCGATCGACACCGACAACACGTTCGTTGTGGCCGCTGCGATCCGATAGAGCTCAACGACGCCGTTGACCTTGGTCATCTCCTTTACCTCGTCAGCCTTGAACCCCCGGTTCGCAAAGTGACCCCGGATGTGCTTCGAGAGCCCAACCTCGGCTGCCGTGCACGAGTTGATGACCGACTGTCGGTGGTCGTGGCGCGCGTGAGCGAGCCGAGCCTCGTAGAGGAGGCCATGGGAGAGCGGGAGCGCGAGATCCGCCGAGGCAGCGGCGAATGCTGCCCGTACCCGCGAGTCAAGCGCGACTTGCTGTGGTCTGAGGGCTTGCGACGGACCTCCGCCTCCATTGAACGGACCGCGTTCGGGTTCGGCGACCAGCACGAGACGTACGCGGGGCGGTGGTGCGCTAAACACGGAATCACGGATGTCGCCATCCCAACCGACCAACCAATTGCGGACGGTCCCGAGCCAGATCCCAGCTAGCTCGACAAACTCCTCAACGGCTCCAAGCTCTCCGATTCGCTTCTCATAGCTGGCGTTTGTCAAGCGCAACCGAACAGCGGTGAGCAGAAATCCGGCTTGAGGGATTGGCATCGAGACGGTTGCGTAAGCCATTCCGGTCACGACGGGCTCAACGAGATCCGGCGGCGGGAACGTGGGGATCGGGAATACCGGCGCGTCGGGCTGTCCTGGGATCGCTTGAGGCCCATCGAGTGGGAGCGTGAGCTGCGCCTGTTGGACTGGCGATCACGATCTCGTGTGTCGTTCCCGCGAGGCTGCGCTCAATCACGAGCGGAGGGTCGATCCAGACGATGGCCTCTATGCCGGGCACGCGGGAAACCTATCCTGCGTGGATCCGCAAGCGGGTGAGAACGGAAGTGTGGTCATCGAAGCCGCGAGCGGTCATCGATGCCGTACTCGTCGTCCTGGCCCCACCCGGTCTCCAATCGGGCGGTCGCAGGCGGCGAGAGCGGCGAGGAGTCGACCAACGCTTCGCGCTGCTGGCTCTCGACGTCGATGGCGGCCATGTGTTCGTCGATGCGGGCCTGCAGGTCGCTGGCGGGGATCGCGATGTCGCGGCGCTCCAAGAGTGCCACCGCGCCACCTCGTTGGCGGAGACGTACTTCAGGCCGACGGCGGCCGTCCTTGCGTCGTCGCCGACAACCCCATCCAGCTGCTCGAGGACGCGTTTGGCGATTTCGTAGCGGACGCCCTGGGTCAGCTGCCGTGGCGCGACCGCTCGACGGTCAGTCTCGGGTAGGTGCCGCTGCTGGCCTGCTAGCTCGGTCAGGCCGCAGGAGCGGGCGATCTTGGCACAGGCGGCCTGTGCGCGTTTGAAGTCGTTGTGTACCCGCGCCGCCTTGCCGGTCTCGGTCTGCACGAGATTCACGACCATATGCGCATGGTCGAGCTGGTCTCGACCGGTGGCGCCGTGCTTGACCAAGGCCCACTCGCAACCGTCGAACCTCATCGCGTTCACGAACTGGCGCCCAACTTGGCTCCATTCGATGTCCGTCAGCGTCTCGCCAGGCGCAAGGGTCAGCGAGCAATGCCACACGTGCGCGGCCTTCATCTCGCCGCAGGCGGGGTCTCGTTGGCGAACCTCGCGGCCCCAGACGATCCTCGGTGCGTCGAGTGCACGCGCGAGCCATCGCTGGTTGCGGCGGCTCTCGAGCCTCGGCGTCTTGAAGCTCGCCTCCGCCGCGATCGGAGAGCTGGCGGCAATCAGTGTCGGATTCTCGTGCTCGTTCTTGTTACCCGGACCTGCGAGGTAGCCGATGACCCCTTGCATGTCGCCACCGCGGGTGATGTTCGGGATCACCGCAACCGACCCACCCTCGTGGCCAGCTGGCGCACGCCCGCAGCGAGGGCAGCGAGCTCGCGTACCGTCTCCAATGCCTCGCGTAGTCGCAACTCCTTGCGAGTCCCAGGATCGAGCCTTCGGGCGTCGCGAACCGCTTGGTTCGCGACGTTCCCGGCCCGACCGATCTCGCCGCGCAAGCGCATCAGCTCGCCGACCAGGTCATCGACATCGACGCTGTCAGTCGCGCCGCATCCCATATCCGCACGTCGACCCGTGAGCGCGTCGTCCACCAGCATCCGCTGGATGGAGATCCGCGCCGTCCTGCGAGACCCCGCAGCTCGAGCAAGTTCCTCCTCGGACACCCGTAGGTCGAGTCGTTTCGAGCGCGGCACCGCCGCCCTGGCGCGACGCTTCCCGCTGCGGTTCGGGCCCGTTGCCGGATGTCTTCCCCGGAGGGGCCAGCGCTGGTGACGTGCTGAGCCGCAGGCGAAAGCACGGCACTAGCTATAGCTGGCTCCTGCTCGAACGCGCTCGCAGTTGGCTCCTGCTCGAACGCGCTCACAGTTGGGGGCTTCATCCGACTGTGGAGTCGGCGGGGAGGGTCTCCTCATCCGCGAGTTGGTTGGCTACCTCGAGCAGCGCATCACCAGCATCGCGGTGCGCCTGAGCGACCGCGCGGGCATCGGTGCCTTCGCCGGCTTCGATGAGCGCCTTGAAGGCTTCGTCGAGGCGGTCCCACAGCCCTTCGCGCGCAGGGCGGTTCCCGCCCGGCCTGACCTCGTAACCAAGAAGGTCCCACCCCCAGCCGGCCCCGCCGGCCCACGTCAGCCCGTTCTCGGCAGCGTTGAAGATCGTGGACGCCGAATGCTCAAGGCCGTCCGCGATCGCTCGCAACCGATCCGGATACCCGGCAGACGGTGGCGCGAGATTACTGGCCGTGACGGCCGCCCTCAACCTCTGGCTCGAGAGGTCGACCAGCTGCCAAGCCGGCTGATCCCGCATGTCCGACGCCGGTGTGGCGCTCCGCTCGGTCGAGACGTCCGGGTCGGTATTCGCAGCACCGCTAGGCGGACGGGTCGGGGGCTCCAAGGCCTCTTCAGGGGCCGACCGAGCGGCCGCGAGCATGCGGTCAACTTCGGAGCGCCGCACGATCCACTTGCGCATGCCGGCGCGAGTCGCCTCGAGCTGCCCCTTGCTCACCCACGCCCGAACCGTCGCGGGATTGACTCGCAACTCCTCAGCAATCTCCCCCAGCGTCAACCAAGGGTCGTCCTGCGGCTCAGTGTTAGGAACGTTCATACGTCGAAGATAGCGCGTGTAACGCATTTTATGCTAGGTTGCGCTCCAATCATTATTTAGCGCGTTGATCGTCAAGGAAGATGCCGTGCTGGTTCCGCTGGTTCGAAATTCATCGCCACACAGGCCGTGCGGGACCGTGTGATGGCCACGCGCCGCCGAATGGAGCGCCCGATCGCCGCCGTCGAACGTCTCCTGTACACCCGTGAGGAGGCTGCCGCCGCGCTCGGTATGAGCGTCGACACGTTCGAACGACGCGTACAGCCGTTCATCCGGGTGGTTCCATGCGGAGCCCTCGTTCAGGTCCCTCCGGACGAGCTGCGCCGCTGGGTTCGCGCCAATCAGCAATCGCTGTTGAAGGCCGGAGTCGATGCCGCCTGAGCCCGGCGTAGGCTGGTCGGCACCCGACCAGGCAGGCATCGTGTCCGACTACCGCAAGACCAAGACTCCAGGCGTCTACGTCCGTCATCAGAAGGCTTGCCCGACTGCTACTCAGGACGACGCCCGATGCCGATGCGCACCTTCATTCCGAGGCCGGCGTTGGGACGCCATGGCCGGCAGCATGGCTTGGTCGCCGACCTTCTCAGGGCGTGCCGAGGTTTTCAGTTGGCTTGTCGCCAACGACAAAGGTCAGTCGGCCGTGCAGCAGGTCCTCGAGGCCGGGCCGACCTTCTCTGCACTTGCCGCCGAGTGGCTTGATGGTGTGCGCACAGGCTCGATAGGTCGGCGGCGCGGGAAGCGCAGCGTCGGCTACTCCGACACAACTCTCGAGGGGTATATGCGCTCCCTCCGTTATGTCCTCGAGCCCGAGTTCGGTCCGAGGCCGGCTGCTCGCATCGAGCCTCGCGAGTGGCAGATCTGGGTCGATCGTCTGAGTCGTGAAGGACTATCTCGCTCGCGGATCGCGAACCACGTCGCGGTTGTGCGCGCGATCTATGGGTGGGCAGCCAGGCCGACCCGACGTCTGGTGGAAGTGAATCCTCTGCTGGGGATCGAACTGCCGCCGAGCGACGAAAAGCCGCGTGAGCGGGTGGCTGACGCCGAGGAGGCAGCGGCTCTGCTTGCCGCGCTCGAACCGGCGGACAGGGTGCCGTATGCACTGGCCTTCTACGCGGGCCTCCGCCGAGCCGAGATCAGAAGGCTCGAATGGCCTGACGTCCAGCTCGACGGGTACCGGCTGATCGTTCGGAAAGCAAAGAGCGAGGCTGGAACAGGACGGCGGCCGCCGATCGCGGAGCCGCTTCGGCCGATCCTGCTGAGCGAGTTCATGCGCCAAGGTCGGCGCGAGGTCGGGGCAGTGAGCGCCAAATCAGTGATGTCAGGCAAGATCGCCGAGCGTGCCCGGGAGCGGTGGACCACCGCGGGTCTTGAGCCGATCACGTTGCACGAGTGCCGACACACCTATGCGAGCTTTCTCGATGGCTGCGGGGTACACGCTCCGCGAGCTCATGGAATACATGGGTCACAGCTCGCTCCAGGCGACGGAGCGTTACGTGAAGCTGCTGCCGCCTCTCGATGAGAGTGATCCGGCCGATCGTCTCAACGCGTTCCTGCGTCGTCGCGCACAGGCCTGAACGCACTTCGAACGCCGCCTCTCGGTCGCCAGGTTCGCGCTGGACGCACCGCTCCCAGGTATCCTTAATTGGTATAGACCTTAGGCTCTTTTTTGACACGCGGCCTGACAAAACAGTCCAACGAGCCGTCCAAAAAGTGCCGAATCGCCCGTAAACACTGGGATTAGGCTGGGAATCATAATCCGCGTGTCGGGGGTTCGAGTCCCTCCTCCGGCATCATACGATTTGCAGGAACTTCCCGTCGTTACTGGGGTTCCTGCGGCTTGGCCTCGACGTTCGTTCCGGCTTCCTTGTTGTCGCCGGAGTGAGAGAAGCTGACCAGTCATCCATTTTGAGTGATGCGGGTGTTCATCGAGGTCCTCAGAGACGTCTCATGGCACCTCTTCCCCCTCTTGGCCCCGAAGGGCGAGGCTCACTAACTCCGGTTCATCCGAATGGGATGAGGCGCATCACTACGGGCCAATCCAGCCTAGGGTGGTGACGGAACCCGACCGATCTGAGGAAGCGCCGATGACAGTTACACAAGGCACCGTGATCCAGAGCCCGATCGCGCGATACGAGCAGAGCGTGATCGATCGCATCGCCGACTTCGACGATCCGCGCCAGGAGTGGCGACGCCTGTTCTCGGAACTGTTCGGAACGTTCTTGCTTGTCCTGGTAGCGGCCGGTGGCGGCATGATGGGCCACGCGTTCCCCGGTGTGATCACGCGCACCGACGCCGTCGTCGCGCCGGGCCTGATGGTGATGGGCGTGATTCTGTTCATGGGCAAGGTCTCTGGCGCCCATCTCAACCCTGCCGTCAGCATCGCGTTCGCTCTGCGCCGCGACTTCCCGTGGTGGCGTGTGCCCGGCTACATCATCGTGCAACTCGCCGGCGCGACGCTCGCGGCGCTGTTCCTGCACGCGGTCCTCAACGTGTCCGCCACGTACGGATCGAACTACCCGAGCGCCGCCTACTCGGCCACGGCGGCGTTCTGGATGGAGGCCATCCTCACCCTGGGCCTGGTCAGCGTCATCCTCGGCACGGCCTCGGGCGCCCAGAACGTGGGCCTCTTCGGAGCGATCGGAGTCGCGGGCTACATCGCACTGGCAGGGCTGTGGGGGAGTCCGATCTCGGGCGCGTCGATGAACCCCGCCCGCACATTCGGTCCTGACCTGGTCAGCGGGAATTTCTCCCATTACCTCGTCTACATTGCGGGACCGATCGCGGGTGCCTGCGTCGCCGTTGTCATCGCGTTCGTCCTGCGCGGCCGGGGTGGCGGCGCTGCCGGATCAGGAGCGGGACAGGGCGCCCTGTTCACCGAAACCCACGATCCCGGGAACCCGTGAGTGCCGATACGAGCGTCCGGGAGAGTCGCCAATCGTCTGATTCGGGTGAGATCGCGACGCCGGCGCTGAAATAGCGTCCTCGCGTGTGGGACTCCTGTTCCGGTCGCTCGGCGGGTATCAGCGTTCGTGGCTTCGCGGCGATCTGATCGCCGGGCTGACCGTGTGGGCGGTTCTCGTCCCGGAGGCGCTGGCCTACGCGGGGATTGCGGGTGTATCACCGGTCGTGGGACTGTACGCCGCTCCCGGGGCGCTGATCCTCTACGCCGCGTTCGGGAGCTCGCGCCAGCTGGTGGTCGGCCCGATGGCCGCGACTGCTGCGCTGTCGGCCGCGACCATTGCCGCGCTGGTCCCTGTCGGGAGCGGCCGTTTTGCCGCGCTGACTGCCGGGCTCGCAATCGCCACAGGCATTGCTGCCCTGCTCGCCGGGGTGCTGCGGCTCGGGTTCCTGGCGAGCTTCATCTCCGAGCCGGTGCTGAAGGGGTTCATCGTTGGACTGGCGCTGACGATCATCATCGGCCAGGTCCCGAAGCTCCTCGGGGTCAGCAAGGGCTCGGGCGACTTCTTCGAGCAGCTTTGGCACGTCATCACCAACCTCGGAGACACCCAGGGGCTCACTCTGCTGGTCGGTGCGCTGTCCCTGGCGATGATCTTCGGGCTGCGCCGGTTCGCGCCGGCGATTCCCGGTTCGCTGGCCGTCGTCCTACTAGCGATCGTCGCCGTCAAGGCGTTCGACCTCAACCAACACGGAGTCGAGATCGTCGGTCCGATCAAGAGTGGTCTCCCCTCGCTCGGGCTCCCGAAGATCCACGCGGGCGACGTGGGGGCGCTTGCGGCGGGCGGGATCGGGGTGATGCTGGTCGGATTCGCCGAAGGCCTCGGCGCGGCCAAGACCTATGCGGCGCGCGAGCACCAGCAGATCGATCCCAACCGCGAGCTGCTTGGTCTTGGCGGTGCCAACCTGGCCGCGGCGCTCTGCAGCGGGATGGTCGTCAACGGCAGTCTCTCGAAGACCGCGGTGAACGCTTCGTCCGGCGCTCGCAGCCAACTCTCCGGCCTGGTTGTCGCGGCGCTGACGGTCGTCACGCTGCTCGTGCTCACGGGCCTGTTCGAAGACCTTCCCGAGGCGACGCTGTCGGCGATCGTGATCGCTGCGGTTATCGAGCTCGTTGACGTACCCGCCCTCGTCAAGCTCTATGACGCCTACAGCAGCCGGCTTGGCCGGGAGTTCGGCTTCGTGGCACGCCCGGACTTCATCGCGGCGATCGCCGCGCTGCTTGGCGTAACCGTCTTCGACACTCTGCCCGGGCTCTTCATCGGCATCACGGCGTCGCTGCTCCTGCTCGTCTACCGCGCCTCCCGCCCCTACATCGCAACGCTCGGGAAGACAAGCGGTCCCGACGGGCGCTACCGCGACATGGATCGACACCCCGATGCGCAACGTTCCGACCGGATAGCCGTGTTGCGCGTGGAGAGCGGCCTGTATTTCGCCAACGCCGACGCGGTCCGGTCCAGGATTCTTGAAGCCGCCTCCGCCCGCGGGATCCGCGCGGTCGTGCTCGACGCCGAGACGATCCCATTCATCGACGTGACCGCATCCCGCATGCTCGGCGATCTCAGCGAAGATCTCCGTCATCGCGATATCGAGCTGCTCGTCGCGCGGGACATCGGGCAGGTCCGCGACGTTCTCAGACACGTCGTCGACAACCCGTCGCTCCAACGCATGTACCCAACCGTCCAGGCCGCCGTCGATGCCGTCGGAACAGCTGAGCAGCCCACGGATCGTGCCGACACGCCGAGCCAGGGGCCGGCCACACCACACTGAGTCAGAGCGTGCTGAACAGCCGGTCGCGGATATCGCCGCCGCTCGCGGCATAGTCCCCGAGCTCGGAGATGAACTCGTGGATGCCGGGATCGAGCATCAGGCCGCGCCCGGCCGGCGCGACTCCACCGCCCCGGAAGGCCACGAGCATCACCAGGATCTTCCGCACGAGCTCGTCAGCCGCCTCCTGCAAGCTCGGCCCGCACGCGTGCGTGATGCCGGTGACGGTCAGGCGCACACCACTCGCGTCTGATCGGACTCGCAAAGACGGTGTGAACTTCTGCATTCAGGCGCGACGATACCTCGACCGGCTGTCGCCACCACCGAAGAACGGCAGCCCTAAAGTGGCACTAACTCAGCGCCAAACCCCGCGATGATCTCCGCTACCGGTCGGCGAAAACCCTCCCCCAGTCGTGCTTGATGCTGACCACCGTCCATCCGGCCGCGTCAGCGCGCTCGAGTGATGTCTCGGCGCCGTCCGTGTAGTCGAACTCGCGCTCCGCATCGTCGTGAAGCAGCAGCAGCCTCAGCGCAGGGCGTTCCGGCCCACCCGCATACTGCAGCATCGGGACATCCCCGTTCGAGTTGCCGCCGGCCACGATCGGTCGTCGCCCGATTCTGCTCCAGATCCGGACGGGCTTGATCGGTCCGTCGTCGAACACATCGGGCTGATCTACGTAGACGATGCGGCCGCCCTGCTCGCTCTCCTCATAGCGCAGCGCATTGGAGCTCCCGATCACCCGCTCGGACGGGATGCCGTAGATCTCCTCGGAGACCGGCCGCATAAAGTCGCGGTCACCGCCTGAGGCGATGTAGGCCGTGAACCCGTGCTCCTCGAGGTATCCGATCAGCTCGATCATCGGCAGGTACCCGCAATCACAGAACCGGCGTCCGAGCGTCGGATGAGGTCCTCGCAGGTAGCCATCGGCGGTCGTGCCGTAGTCCTCGACGGTCACCCCGTCGAAGGCCCGGACGATCCCTCCCATGAGCAGCTTCACGTCACCCTCGTCGCCCTCGTAATGCTTGGTGAGCGCACCACCCAACCAGGCGTAGTCGTGCTCGCATGCCGCCTTCCACGGTTGGCGATCGCGTAGCGCCGGATCCTGCTCGGCCATCTCGACGAACCGCCTGAGAATGAAGCCGAGCTCGATCGGCATCGGTTTCTCGCACCACAGGGTGCCGTCGTTATCGAACACCGCGACGCGTTCAGGCGGCGGCACGTAGTCGCGGCTGGACTCCTGAGTCACCCGGTCTACAAAGTCCACAATCGCCTGCCGGGCGGCGCCGTCGTTCCAGGACGCGAGCGCCGTGCTCTGCGCTGAATCGGTCATGGCGACTCAATCCCTGGCAAAGGCCATCCTCGCCTCCTGGGCGAGGTCCACGAACTCCTCGCCACTGACGTCGATCATCGCCTTGTGAATCGTGCCGCCCGTGAACGCCCAGGGGCGGTTGCCCGGATAGTCATCGGTCACAGGCTCCGCGCTGTCGCGGCCGACGTTCAGCCCTTCACCGGCGAGCGAGAACTTGCCCGGTTGGGTCTTGATCCTCGCGCTGCCGACCTCCTTCTCACGGATATGCAGCGCCAGCATCCCCTCGGTCGGCATCTTTTCCCCGTCCCGTTCAAAGGAAGCGGAAAGCACGACGTGGCCCATGGGGATCTCCTCGGTCGACTCGACGAATTGGTCGACCAGGCCCACGAAGTTGTACACGTACTTGAGCTTGCGGTTCTTGACGTACAGGGCGTGACCACCGAATCGCGAACCCTGCGCGAGCAGGACGCCTTCGGCGTCCTCCGAGTCGATCGTGACCTCGACCGCGATGCTGAAAGACCGGTTGCGAATGTTCGGCGCCACCGACTCCGGGATCTCCGAGCCGTCCGGGTAGTAGACGTAGCGGCTTCGTGGGTTGCTGAGCTGTGGACGATCGGTCGTGAGGATCTCGATCACGCTGCGGTTCTCCAACGGAAGCGCCTGATAACGGCCGGCCTCATGCCACCAGAGCCCGATCAGACTCTGGAGCATCTCGGGGTGCTGCTCGGCCAGGTCGTGGCACTCGGTCGGATCGCTGTCGGTGTCGAACAGCTCCCAGCGCTGGGACTCATACCCCGCCCAGTTGCCCGGCGCCGAGGTGGAGATGGCCGCTGCTTTCCAGCCCCGATGCCAGATCGCGCGCGTGCCGCCCATCGAATAGAACTGCGTCTCTTTCCCGGTCTTGGCATCGGCGTCGTCGAAGGTGGCGGCGAAGCTGACACCCTCGATCGGGAACTGGGTGTGCCCCTTCACGGCCTCCGGCGGTTCGATCCCGAACGCTTCGTAGATCGTCGGCACGATGTCCACGGCGTGCGTGTACTGGGGACGCACGCCCGCCTGGTGAATCTGCTTCGGCCAGGAGACGATCATCGGATCGGCGGTGCCGCCCTCCCAGTTGGCGTACCGCTTCCACAGCTTGAACGGGGTATTGAATGCGCACGCCCAGCCCGTCGGATAATGGTTATAAGTGCGCGGGCTGCCGAGTTCGTCGATGAACGGCAACGCCTCCTCGATCTTGTCGGGCAGACCGTTGAAGATCTTGTTCTCGTTGACGGACCCGTTCGGTCCGCCCTCCCCGGAGGCGCCGTTGTCAGAGACAAGGACGATCAGCGTGTTCTCGAGCTGCTCTGACTCCTCGAGGTGATCGAGCAGCCGCCCGATCTCGTTGTCGGCGTGGCTGAGGAAACCCGCGTAGACCTCCGCCATGCGAGAGAACAAGCGCTTCTCATCGTCATGCAGATCGGCCCACGGCCGGACACTGTCGAGCTCAGCCCAGGGCTGCCCCTCAGGGCCTGTCTCGTCGGCATAGGGGTTGATCGGTGACAGCTCGGCCTGCTCGGCCACGATCCCCAGCTCCTTCTGGCGCTTGAACACGAGCTCGCGGTAGGCCTCGTAACCCATGTCGAACTTGCCCTTGTAGCGATCCGCCCACTCCTTGGGCGCGTGGTGAGGCGCGTGGCAGGCGCCGGGGCAGTAGTAGAGGAAGAACGGCTTGTCCGGAGCGATCGCCTTGGCGTCCTGGATGAAGGACAGCGCGTGGTCGGTGAGGTCGGTGGTCAGGTGATAGCCATCCTCCGGGGCATGCGGCTGCTCGACCGGATGGTTGTCATACACCAGGTCCGGATACCACTGGTTGGTCTCGGCGCCCAGAAACCCGTAGTAGCGCTCGAAGCCTCTGCCGACCGGCCACTGGTCCTTGGTCGAGGCGAGGTTCATCTCGTCCTCAGGGGTCAGGTGCCACTTGCCCGTCATATACGTGTTCCAGCCACGCTCCCCGAGAACCTCGGCGACCGTCCCGCACTCGAAGGGAATATGGCCGTTGGAACTCGGGAAGCCGGACGCCGCCTCAGTGATCGTGGCCATGCCGTTGGTGGTGTGGTTGCGGCCGGTCATGAGACACGAGCGCGTCGGCGAGCACAGCGCAGTCGTGTGGAAGTTCGTGTAGAGCAGGCCACCTTCAGCGATGCGATTGATGTTCGGGGTGTCGATCAGCCCTCCGAACGGCTCCATCGCGGAGAATCCGACGTCGTCGAGAACGATGTAAAGGAGATTCGGGGTTCCCTCGGGGGCGATCGGCTGGGTGTAGGGACCCCAGTCAGGCACCGACTCGGTGACGTCCACGTTCACAATTCCCTTGAACGGCTTAGTCATTTCATCGCCCTCCGTTTCGTGATCGACTGGCCTGTACGTGAGGTCATCAGCGACCCCATTCAGGGGCATCACCCCAAGCAGGTGATGGCGGCTCTCGTTTCCTGGGCGACAACCCAGATATGACGGGCGTTCAAATCGGCAGCGGCATGGTCGAGATACCTGCCGGGCGGTTCAGAATCGGCGCCGACCGCTTCTATCCAGAGGAGACGCCGGTCAGAGAGGTCGAAGTGGACGGCTTCGCGATTGACCGGGGACCGGTCACGGTAGGAGATTTCACGCGCTTCGTCGACGGAACGGGATACGTAACACTCGCCGAGCGAGCGCCCGATCCCGCCGACTACCCGGAGGCCGACCCATCACTGCTTGTGGCCGGATCCGCGGTGTTCCATCCCACCGCGCAGCCCGTGCCGCTCGACGAGCCAAGCCAATGGTGGGCATACGTACCCGGGGCGAACTGGCGTCACCCGTGGGGGCCAAACAGCGAAAACTCAGCGCGGCAGGATCACCCGGTCACGCATGTCGCCTATGAGGATGCCGAGGCCTACGCCCACTGGGCTGGGAAGGAGCTTCCGACCGAGGCCGAGTGGGAGTACGCGGCACGCGGCGGGCTCGACGGCGCGATCTTCGCCTGGGGCGACGAGATGCACCCTGATGGGCAGCTGATGGCGAACTTCTGGCAGGGGGAGTTCCCGTGGCGAAACACCGGCGCGAAGGGCTGGCGCGGGACGACTCCGGTCGGGCTGTTTCCGCCAAACGCCTTCGACCTCTACGACGCGACTGGAAATGTCTGGGAGTGGACATCGGACTACTACGCGCCGGGCGGCGAGAGCTCGGCGATGCCGGCCAGCCCCTGCTGCGGGGTGCCCCAGAACCCCCGAGTGCCGACCCCGGAGGCAAGCTATGACGTCGGCAATCCCGGCGCGAGCATCCCGAGACGCACGGTCAAGGGTGGCTCGCATCTGTGCGCGCCGAACTACTGCCTGCGGTATCGGCCGGCTGCGCGCCAACCGGAGTCGGTGGACACCTCGACGAGCCACATCGGGTTTCGATGTGTCAAGCGGCAGCCGTCTACTGGGTGCCATTGCCCGTAGGCCGCACCGCACGAGCCGCCAGTAGGATCGCCGTATGGGCGTCCTCGGACCGCACGTGGGTTCGGTTGTGCAGTGCGCGACGTGCGGGGTCGAGCACGTCGAGCCGATCGGCACCTGCGCGATCTGCGCCGACGAACGCCAGTGGGTGCCCGCTGCCGGTCAGGCGTGGACCAGCCTCCGCGAGCTGCGTGAAACCGGCCATCGGGTGGTGTTCGAGGAGCTCGAGAACGGCCTGCTCGGCTTGACGGTCGAGCCGATCGTGGGGATCGGCCAGCAGTCACATCTGGTCTCGACCCCGCAGGGCAGCGTGCTCTGGGACGTTCCACCGTTCCTCGACCGTCCCGCCGTGGATCGTGTGCGTAAGCACGGCCCGGTGCTCGCGATCGTCGCGAGCCACCCACATATGTTCGGCGTCCAGAGCGCGTGGAGCCATGCACTCGAACAGGCTCCGATCCTGGTCTGCGAACCACTGCTCGACTGGGTACAGCGTCCCGACTCTGCGATCACGGGCTGGCGCGACCGCTACGAGATCGCTCCGGGGCTCGTTCTGCACGAACTCGGCGGGCACTTCAGCGGGTCATCAGTCCTGCACTGGGCCGGCGGCGCCGAGGGGCGCGGCGTCCTCTTCACCTCCGACACGATCCACGGCAACCCTGACGGTGCGACGGTCACCTTCATGCGCAGCTACCCGAACCGGATCCCGCTGTCGGCCGCGGTGGTCCAGCGGCTCGCCGCCGGGGTCTCGGGTCTGGTGTTCGAGCGGATGTACGACAACTTCGGCCGCGGCCCCAAACGGGACGCCGACGCGGCGGTGCAGCGTTCAGCGGAGCGCTACGCCAGCTGGGTGCACGGCGACTTCGACGAGCTCACGTAGGTCTGCCCGGTCTGCGCCGGGGCTGGCCCCGCTGGGCCGCCCCGGGCGGCTGGTCCCGCTCAACGGCCCCTGGCGGCTGCGGCGGGCGGGACCGGATCACGCTCCGGGGGCTTGCAGCGACTCAGGGTTTGCACCTACCCCCAGCGCTCGCGCAGCCGCGGGAGCACGTCGGCAGCGAACTGGCTGAGCGCGCGCTCCTGGTCCTCGCCGGGGAAGTGGAACACGAGGTCCTGGAACCCGAGATCGACGTAGAAGGCGATCTTCTCGACGACCTCATCGGGGTCATCGGAGACGATGAAGCGGGTGTGCGCACGGTCGGCGGCCTTCTCCGCCAGGCGCTCCATCTCGATCGGGTCCTCGGTACCGCCCTTCTCCTCCGCCGTCAACGCCAGAGCGGCCCATGGTCTGCACGCGTTGTTCGCGTATCCCGCGTCATGGTCGTAGGAGACCTTGACCTCGATGAACTTGTCGATCGTGTCTGGCTCACGCCCGGCCTTCTGCGCGCCGTCTTTGAGGCCGTCCAGGAGAGTGTGGTAGAGCTCCTCCCCTTTGCCGCTGGTGACGATGAAGCCATCACCGATCTCCCCCACGAGCGCAGCCGCCTTCGGGCCGCCCGCCGCGATGAAGATCGGTACAGGTTGCTCAGGGCGGTCATAGATCGTCGCGTTCAACGTCCGGTAGTACTTGCCCTCAAAGGTCACCCGCTCCTCGGTCCAGAGCCGGCGGATAAGGGCGACAGCTTCAGCCAGGCGCTCGGAACGCTCCTTGAACTTCGGCCACTCGATCCCGATCGACGGGTTTTCGTTCATCGCCTCCCCCGTCCCGATCCCCAGGATGACCCGCCCGGGATTGAGGCACGCGAGCGTCGCGAACGCGTGCGCGATGACCGCCGGCTGATAGCGCAACGTAGGCGTCAGGACGCTGGTGGCGAGCGTCACCCTGTCGGTGCGCTCACCCAGCGCTGCCAGATAGACAAGCGAATTGGGTGCGTGCCCGCCGTGATGGCGCCACGGCTGGAAGTGGTCGGAGACCGCAACGATGTCGAAGCCGTGCTTTTCGGCACTGATGCCGAAATCGACCAGTTGACGAGGTGGGAACTGCTCTGCCGACGCCTTGTATCCGTAACGGACGATGCCGTGATTGCTCGAGCTCATACCGACATCATCCCAGGGCCGGATTCCGAGTAGCCTCATCGCCGTGAAGCTGGGTCTGCACATCGGCTACTGGGGCCTCTGGGGTGGTGCCGACGAGCAGCTTGCAGCGGTACGGGCCGCCGAGGAACTCGGCTACGACTCGGTATGGACGGCCGAGGCGTACGGATCTGACGCAGCCACGGTCCTCGCCTGGCTGGCAGGCCAGACCACGAAGATCAAGCTCGGCTCAGCGATCTTCCAGATCCCGGGTCGAAGCGCTGCGATGACCGCGATGACAGCGGCGACGATTGACCAGCTGTCAGGGGGTCGCATGATCCTCGGCCTGGGGGCTTCGGGCCCTCAGGTGTCGGAGGGCTGGCACGGGCAGCGGTTCGGCAGGCAGCTGCAGCGCACGCGCGAGTACGTGGACGTGGTGCGCATGGCCCTGCGACGCCAGCGAGTGGTGTACAGCGGAGAGACGCTGGAGCTGCCCTTGCCCGACGGTCCCGGTAAGCCCTTGAAGCTGACGATCGCACCAGTGCAGGAGCAGATCCCCATCTACCTTGCGGCGATCGGGCCGCGCAATACCGCGCTGGCTGGTGAGATCGCCGACGGCTGGCTGCCGACGTTCTTCTCTCCCGAGCACGTGGGGATGTTTCGCGCGCGGCTCGAGGAGGGCGCGGCGCTGGCGGGCCGGTCGCTCGACAATTTCGACATCGCACCGCAGGTCAGTGTCCACATCAGCGACGACCTCGCGGCCGCACGTAACTTCATGCGACCCGCGCTGGCGCTCTATGTGGGAGGGATGGGCTCGCGCCAGCAGAACTTCTACAACGCGCTCGTACGCGAATACGGCTTCGAGGAGGCGGCGGCTGAGATCCAGGATCTCTACCTGGACGGGAAGCGCGAGGAGGCCTGCCAGGCGATCCCCGACGAGCTGATCGACCTGGTATCGCTGGTGGGTCCGCGCGCAAGGGTCGCCGAGCGTCTCGCCGCATATCGCGATGCGGGGGTCGGCACGCTGCTCGCATCGCCACTCGGTTACACCCGCGAGCAGCAGTTCGAACAGCTGCGCACGCTGGCGGAGCTCGCCGCCTGAGCCGCGGCGGTCGGCCGTGAGCCAGCCCGAGCGGACGAGCCCGAGCGGTTCTCTCCGGATCTTTCTCGGCGCCTTTGGCCAGCCGGGTCACGCGTTCCCGATGCTGGCGCTGGGAGAGCGGCTGGTCGAACGTGGCCACCAGGTCACCTACGAGACCTGGGAGCGCTGGCGTGAGCCGGTCGTCGCCGCCGGTATGGAGTTCGTGCCCGCGCCGGAGTACCCCGTGTTTCCCACGATGGAGCGACCGCTCAAGCCCTACGAGGGGGTCGTCCGGGCGACAGAGCCGACCCGTGCCGCCATCGCGGCCCGGCGGCCGGATGTCGTGGTGCACGACATTCTCACGCTCGCCCCCGCGCTGGCGGCCGAGCTCGAAGGAATTCGCAAAGCGACGCTGATCCCGCACCTGTTCCCGGTGACCGCTCCGGGGTTCGCGCCCTACTCGATCGGCGCACGGCTCCCGCGCACCCACGCCGGAAGCCGCTTCTGGGGCATGTTCGAGCGTCCGCTCGAGCTGGGTCTCCGCCAGGGGCGGGAGGAGCTCAACGCGACGCGCGGGCGGCTTGGCCTACCGCCGCTCACTCGGCTTCACGGCGGCCTCAGCGCCGATCTGTGTCTGGTCGCGACCTTCCCCCAGCTCGAGTACCCACGGGAGTGGCCCGCAGCGGTTCACGTGGTAGGGCCGATGTTCTGGGAGCCGCCGGCACCGACGATCTCGCTTCCGCCGGGTGACGAACCGCTGGTGGTGATCGCCCCGTCCACCTCCCACGATCCGGATCAGCGGTTGATCCGAGCCTCACTGGAGGGCCTGCGCGGGCTGAACGTGCGAGTGTTGGCGTCGCTGGACAGGCGTCCGGTCTACGCCCCGCTCCGCGCCGGAAGTCGTGCCCGGCTGGTCAACTGGATGTCATATGCCGACGCGATGCGCGACGCGGCGCTGGTGATCTGTCACGCCGGCCACGGCACGGTCGTCCGCTCCCTCGAGCGCGGTGTTCCGCTGCTCGCCGTCCCGCACAGCGGCGATATGGCCGAAAACGCGGCCCGGCTCGACTGGGCTGGGCTCGGCGTGCGGCTGCCGTGGCGGTTCGCTTCGCCGGCGACGGTGCGGCTCGCCGTGGAGCGGGCGCTCGACGAGCATCAGGCACTCTCTGCCCGGGCGACGGAGCTCGCCGCCTGGGCGGCCGAGCACGACGGGCCGACGCGAGCCGCTGAGCTGATCGAACAGCTGGTGACCACGGGATCGGCTGCTTAACGGCAACGGCCGGGCGATTCGCCCGACCGTTCGAAGACTGGGGAGGCGGGGCTCGAACCCGCGACATTTCGATTAACAGTCGAACGCTCTGCCAGCTGAGCTACTCCCCAAGGCGACTGCGAAGGCTTGGCTGCCTCAGCCCTTAATGTATCGGCCAGGGCTTGAGTGTGGCGTCAAGACGGCTGCCCAGGCCCCTCCAACCGGGTGACGATCACCTTGATCGCGGCGATGACGGCCTGCTGCTCCGCCGAGAGCGTGGCCAGCGTACCGCCACCCCCGCCGTGCTCGCGCAGGTAACCGATCTCACGCCGCAGGCGGTCGCGCTCGAGCACCAGGCGTGCGTGCTCGAGCTCGTCTGGGCTGACCCGGCGGCCGCGCCCGGCACGGGCGCGCAGGTCGTCGAGGGTGAGGATCAGCTCGGGATCGTCACCGGGGGGATCCGGCAGCGCGCCGGGCAGATGGATGCTGAGGAAGCGCGCCGTGCGCCGTAGGAGGTCGTCGAGCAGCAGCTCATCCGGATCTATCCGGGCGAGCGCAGCCGCCCCCAGGTCGGGCGATGCCACGCACATTGCCAGGAACGAGCGCTCCGATTCGGGGCGGCGCGGGCGATTTCCGTTCACCGGCCGGGCGCGGGCGACCACCGGCTCGCCGGACCGGTCGTCTCCCGCCGGCGCAGCTGGCGCAGCCAGCTGCGCCTGCCCGAGCAGGGTCACCAACCGCGCCTCCGGAACCGCCAGGGCTCCCGCTACCTTGCGGACGAGCTCGTCGCGCAACACGCTTTCCCCCACGCTCCCCATCACCGGCCGCAGTTCGGCAATCGCGCGGTCCTTCCCCTCCGCTGTGCTCAGGTCAGCCGCATCGAGCACACGCCCGACCTGAAACACGATGTAGGGCGCCGAGGCGGCTATGCGTTCGCGCAGGGCGGCCGCACCCTCGTGTGCGATCAGCTCGCCGGGGTCGGTACCAGGCGGCAGCGGCACCACCCGCAGCTCGAGGCCGGAGTCGGCACATACCTTCGCGGCGCGCTCCATCGCCCGCTGGCCGGCGTTGTCGGCGTCGAGGCACAGCTCGAGCACCTTGACCACGCGTACCAGCTCGGCGACCTGCTCATCGGTCAGCGACGTGCCCATGATCCCCACGGCGTTGCGGACACCCGCCTGGTGCAGCGCGAGGACATCCGTGTAGCCCTCGCAGAGAATCATGCGCCCCTCCCGGGCGGCCGACGGACGGGCCTGTGGGATCCCGTAGAGCACCTCGCGTTTGCGGTAGACCTCACCCTCTGCCGTGTTCAGGTACTTGGGGCCGTCGTCGACGCCCATCGTGCGCGCGCCGAAACCCCGTACACGACCGCGCGCATCGGCCGTCGGGAACATCAGCCGTCCACGGAAACGGTCGACCAGCTCGTCCGGGCGCGCCTTCTTGCGCCGGCCCAGGTCCGCCGCCAAAAGCTCCTCAGCGCTGTAGCCGGCCTTGCCAGACGCCCCCACGAGCCGATCCCACGACTGTGGCGCGTACCCGACCCGGAACTCACGCAGGATCTCATCCTCGAAGCCACGCTCCCGCAGGTACTCCCGTGCGGGCTCGGCCTCTCGAGCCTCCCACAGGTAGCGCTCGTAGAAGGTCGCAGCACGATCGAGCAGCGCATACAGGCGCTCGCGTCGCTGGCGCCGCGACGCCGCCTCCGGTGACTCATCCTCCGTCTCGAGCTTGACCCCGAAGCGATCGGCCAGAGACTCGAGCGCGCCCTTGAAGTCGAGCCCCTCGGTGAGCATCACGAAAGGAGAACGGGTCGCCCGATTCAGAGCAGCCGAAGCAGTGGTAGTGCTTCTCGTCGGGGCGCACGTGGAATGAGGCGGTGCGCTCGTCGTGGAACGGACAGCAGCCGAAGAAGCTGTCATGTCCGCGTCGCGTGAGCTCGACCTTCGAGCTCACCAGCGCGAGCATGTCGACCGCGTCCCGCACGCGGTCGCGTGAATCGGACGTGTAGCGGCTCACGGCGTGAACGCCGTCGGAACAGCGAGCGCCTCGAACGCCGCCACCGCGAAGCGATCGGTCATCCCCGCGATGTGATCGGCGACGCGGCGCGCGAGGTCGCCGTCCGGAATCGAATCGGGAATCTGCTCCGGGTGGTCGCAGAAGTGGTTGAACAGAACCCGCACCGCAGCCCTGATCTTCTCGCGCTCGTGCGTCACCTGCGGGCCGAGATAGACGTGCTCGAACATGAAGGCGCGCAGCTCCGACATCGCTTCGCCCACCAGCTCGCTCTGCACGATCGTCCCGGCCTCGGCCGACCGCTCGACCAGGTCGTGGACCAGCGTGTCGATGCGCTGCGAGCCGCTGTCGCCGAGGATCGCGATCGGGCCACGCGGGAGCTCGGCGGCGTCGAGCACGCCGGCACGGACGGCGTCGTCGATGTCGTGGTTGATGTAGGCGATCCGATCGACGAAGCGGATGATGTGCCCCTCGAGCGTCCGCGGCTCCGCCGCGCGCCACGAGTGCCCCGCGATGCCGTCGCGTACGCCTTGAGTCAGGTTGAGGCCACGGCCATCACGCTCGAGCACCTCGACCACACGCAGCGAGTGCTCGTTGTGCCAGAACCGCGCGCCGAAGCGCTCGGCCAGGCACTCGTCGAGCGCCTCCTCGCCGATGTGGCCGAATGGCGGGTGGCCGAGGTCGTGGCCGAGCCCGATCGCCTCGGTGAGATCCTCGTTCAGCCGCAGCGCCCGAGCGACCGTCCGCGAGATCTGGGTGACCTCGAGCGTGTGGGTGAGCCGCGTGCGGTAATGGTCGCCGACCGGCAGCACGAACACCTGCGTCTTGTGCTTGAGCCGGCGAAACGCCTTGCAGTGCACGATCCGGTCGCGGTCGCGCTGGAACGGGGTGCGCAGCCCGCAGTCGGGCTCATCGAACTCGCGTACAGCAGGGTACGAGCGCGTCGCCAGCGGCGAGAGATCCGTCTCCTCGCGCGCCTGGATCCGCTCCGCGAACGCCGTCGGCGACGGCTCCGCTCGGATGCTCGTAAACCCTGTTCACATAACCATTCTGCCAGGGATCCTGGATGTTCAGCGGCGCGCGGAGGCCGACGAAACCGGCCGCAGCCGAACCTGGGCGTGATGCTCAGCGGTTTCGCGGACCGCACGCTCGACCATCTGCAGCGCCCGCTCCGAGGCCTGCGGCGCGCTGGCGAGCGGCCGGCCGAGGGCGGCGACCATGAACTCGTATGCCTCCTCCCCCAGCGGGAACGACGCCGACTCGCAGGAGCTGCACACGACCCCGCCCGCGGCTGCCGAGAAGCCGGTCAGGTGCTCGCGCTCCCCGCAGCTCGCACATGACCCGAGCTGCGGCACGATTCCAGCCGCGAGGAGCAGCTTGAGGCGAAAGGCCAGGGCGTTCTCCGGTCGCGCCGCTGCTGGCCCGCTGGCCAGCAGCGTCAGCTCGTTGGCTAGCAGTGCGAACACCTCCGGGTGCGGTTCGTCGGTCTCGAACAGGCGGCTGACGGCGTCGCATGCGCGCGCTGCGGAATCGAGCGCCTCGGCGCTTTCACGGAGGCCGGCCCGTGCATCGATCGTGTCCACCGCCGGTGACCGTGTACAGATCGCCACGCCCCTCGTGCAGCACCACTCCGATCTGGAAGAAAGGCTCCAGGCGGGCGCCGAAGCGGCTGCGCGCACGCCGTGCGCCCTTTGCGATCGCCCCGAGCCGCCCGTGCTCGGGCGTGTAGAGGTGCAGGATGCGGTCGGCCTCGCCGTAGCGGATCGATCGCAGCACGATCGCCTCGGTCTTCAGCGACCCGGGCATCCGGCGCACTCTGCAGCTGTGCGCTATCCTTTTTGAAGTCATGAAGCCCGTAACCCTCTACACCACCGATTATTGCCCCTACTGTCGCAGCGCCAAGGCGTTGCTCGACAAGCGCGGCGTGACATACGAGGAGATCAATCTGGCACGCGACCCGGACGCGCGCAACCAGCTCCACGAGGTCACGGGCATGGTCACGTTCCCGCAGATCGTGATCGACGGCAAGTCGATCGGCGGCTTCGACCAGCTGCTGGCTGCGGACCGCTCAGGGCGCCCTGCCCGAGCTGCTGGCGGCCTAACGGCTTGAGCTACCGCCGGGTTAGTATTCCGGCAGTGCGACGGAACGCGAATCCTGAGCATCATTGCGGCGTTCGGGGTTGGCCTCGCAGTGTGCTCTCCGGCAGCTGCCGGCGCAGTGCCTCGTGGTGTTCTCAGCCAGGCCGAATACCAGGAGTTCCTGAACACGGCGCAGGCAGAAGCTCACCTCGGACATCAGAGCGATTACGCAGGTCGCCCAGCGAGACTGCAGCGGGCTTACGAACATCTCGGCGCTGACCGGAAGCGGAGCACGCCGAGTGTGAGGCCTCGTTTGTCTTCTTCTACCGGTTCGTCGACTTCACCACCGTTTTCGCAGCGTGCGACAAGGACGCGACCGCGCTGGCTGGGCGTCGCTGCCTCGAACGAGCCACGACGACCTTCTCCCGGAGCACCAATCGGTTTCTCACGACAGACCGCAGCTCGAAGAATGCGGCGCTTCAGCGCGGCTTCGGCGGCGAATGCCTGGCCTATCTGATCCTCACGCCTCCGCAGAAGAGCGCCATGAACGAGCTCGCTTCGGGCCTCCACAGTCTCTATCGGGCGCTCGTGATCGGAAACCCCATGGCACTGCTCACGGCCAGCGAGAAGTTCAGCACGGATACGACGTTGGCCCGCAAGGCGCTCTTCGCCTCCGGCACGGTGAAGGTTTGTAGGCATGAGTAAGCCAAGGCTGTGGCTACCGTTAGTCCCATGGCTTTGCGGCGATCCCTCGGTAGGTTCTTGCTGTGCGTCGCTGTCGCGCTCATCGCCGCGGCGCCCGCGGCCGCAGCGCAGCACGGCGTCCTGACCAAGAGCGAATACCGGCAGCTCGAGCTCGCGCAGAAGCACATCAAGTCGCTGGAGTCCTCCGACGCTCGCAACTTCAGCCAGGCCGATGCAGTCTGCACTCAAATGCGCCCGGTGAGCCGGATGATCGCCGACGTGCGCAGCGGCTGCCTGGACCTGATCCGGTTGGGCGGCGACTACGGCAAGCTCAACGCGCGCGCGACGAAATGCGGCATCGACCCCAGCTCGGAGGCGGCGCTCCTCAGCTGCATGGTGCCCGCCGTTCAGAGCTATCACGCCGACGCGGAGTCCTTTTACAGAGCCGAGTCGCTGGTGGACCGACTGGCAAAGGCACGGGGCTTCAGCAGCACGTGCGTCGCTGTGATCGGCGACTCTCAGGCCAACATCACGGCGGAGGGTCACCTGGCGCAGGACCTCGGGGCAGCCGCCAGCGCGCTCCAGAAGCAGAACGCTGATGCGCTGCAAACGCTGTTCAGCCAGATCCAGACCGATCTCAGGTCGATCAGGCCTGGGCCGAGCTCGCTATCACTCTGCCCGCATCAGTGATCTAACGCGTCCAGCGGGGGTTGAGGCCTCAGGCTGAGGCCCGGCGGACCCGCGGGCGCGGCTGGCACGTCTCGCAGACGTAGGTGCCGCGGCCGCCGACGACCAGCTTGCGGATGGTGCCGCCACAGGTTGGGCACGGCTCGCCTGCGCGGGTGTGGACGAGGAAGCGATCCTGGAAGCTGCCGCGCGCCCCGTCCACGTGGCGGAAGTCATCGATCGAGGCGCCCTTGGCGTCGATGCCGGCGGCGAGCACCTCTTCGATCGACTCCTTGAGCGCTCGCCACTGTGCCAGCGTGAGACTCCCGGCCGGGCGCAGTGGATGCACTCGCGCGCGATGAAGCGCCTCGTCGGCGTAGATGTTCCCGACACCGGCGATGCGCCGCTGGTCGAGGATGAAGGCCTTCACCGGCGCCGAGCGGCCCCGCGCCTGATCGCGCAGGTATTCGGCGGTGAACTCCGGAGTGAGCGGCTCGGCTCCGAGCCGCGCCTGCAGATATGCGTCGCGTGCCGCCGTCGACAGCATCAGGTGGGCCGTGCCGAAGCGGCGGGGATCGACGTAGGTGAGGACGTGGCCGTCGTCGAGCTCGAAGCGCGCCCGCGTGTAGGGCGACTCGGGGTCGGCATCCATGAGCAGCGATCCGGTCATCCGCAGGTGCACGAGCAGGCTGCGGTCACCATCGAGCTCCCAGATCATGTACTTCCCCAGGCGACCGAGCCGCTCGACGCGGGCGCCGGTCAGCTCTGCCGCGATCAGCTCCGGCGGAGCTGGGAGTGTCCAGCGGTAATCGAGGATCTCAACGGACCTGAACGTGCGGCCCTCGAGGTGCGGGGCCAGCTGCCGTCTGATCGTCTCCACCTCGGGAAGCTCGGGCATGTGCGCCCGATCATAGGCAGCGCGTCGACGGATTAGTCCTCGGCGCTGCTCTTCAGCTTGGCCCGCGGGTGCGCGTCGAAGTAGACGTCGCGCAGACGCTCCGCGGACAGGTGCGTATAGATCTGGGTCGTGCCGATGTCGGCGTGACCCATCATCTCCTGCAGCGAGCGCAGGTCACATCCCCCGGCCAGGAGATGCGTCGCGAAGGTGTGCCGGAGCGTGTGCGGGCTCATGCTGGAGTCGAGGCCCGCACTGCGCGCGTGACGTTGGACGATCTTGTAGAGGCCCTGGCGTGAGAGCGCCTGCCCGCGCAGGTTGACGAACACGTGCGGCTCGTCATGCAGCCCGACGAGCGCCGGACGGGCCTTGTCGAGGTAGGCGCACAGGGTTTCGAGCGCCTTGCTGCCAACCGGGACGATCCGCTCCTTCGATCCCTTGCCGTGGGCGATCAGCACGCCGGCCTTGAGGTCTAGTTCGCTCAGCTTCAGTGAGATCGCCTCTGAGGCCCGCAGGCCACAGGCGTACATCGTCTCGAGCAGTGCGCGGTCGCGCAGCGCCCCGTGGCTGGTGCCCTTTGGCTGCTCGAGCAGGCGGTTGACCTGGTCGCGGCTGAGCACGCGCGGCAGGCGCGCGCGGGAGCGCGGCGGCCGGACGTCTTTGGTCGGGTCGGTCTCGAGCAGCCCCTCGCGACGCATGTGCCGGTAGAAGGAGCGCAGGCATGCGACCTTGCGCTGCAGTGTCGAGGCCGCTGCGGGGCGACGACCTTCGCGCCCGTCGGCGAGCTCGCTGACGAACTCCGCGAGCAGGGCGGTATCGACCGCGAGCGGATCAACACCATGGCGGCCCAGGAACTCCCCGAGCTGCAGCAGGTCCGAGCGGTACGCCTCCAGTGTGTTGCGAGACAGTCCGCGCTCTAGTTCGAGATAGGCGAGGAAGTCGAGCGTGAGCTCGCTCAGCCGTTGGGCTGGACCGGCGGCAACCGTGGTCATCAGGTTGGATTTCGCCCAGTCCCGCGTCACTCCTGCGTTACGCTCAGAAAAGTTGAGCGCCGGTGGGGCCGCAGCTGAGCGCCACGGCGAGCAGCTGAGCGCCAGGCCGAGCGGCCAGCCAGGGACCGGCCCTAGTGCAGGCTGAGCTCGCGCGCCAGCCAGAGCAGGCCGAGCAGCGTCTTACCGTCGCTGGTCGTCGCGATCGCGCTGTCGATATCTGAAAGCGGCCAGGGAACTACCTCAATGTGCTCATCCACGTCGGGTGCCGGCCCGCCGTCGGCGTCTGAGAGATCGGTGGCGGCGTACAGCGTGATGAATTCATCGCAGTACCCAGGCGTGGGATAGAAGCCGTACACCTCGCGCCACTGCCCTGCTTCCTTGCCGATCTCCTCGACCAGTTCGCGCTTGGCGAGCTCAAGCGGTGACTCGCCGTCGCGGTCCCGCTTGCCCGCTGGGATCTCGAGCGAGCCCTGTAGGCGGGAGGCCTCCCGCGGCTGGCGTACCAACCAGACGTTCCTCTCGTCGTAGGCCACGACGGTCACAGCCCCGGCATGCCAAACCTTGTCGAACGTGTTCTTGCTGCCGTTGCTGTAGCTGTAGGTTTCGTGTCCCGCCTTGAGGATCCGTCCCTCCCACTCGACCGTCTCCGATACCACCTCGAACCTGATCAAACCGCCTCCTGGTCGTCGTGCAACTTGCTTGCGCTGAGCGGCAGCCGCGATGGGATCAGTCCGCAGCCTCGGCGACCAGCGCCAGCATCAGCTCGAGGTTGGCCTCGAGTGAACTGAAGCTAACCCGCTCGGTGCGCTCATGCGCGCGCTCGGTGCCGTTGGCGATGTTCGTGCAGAGAAAGCCGTTCGCGCGGAACGCGTTCGCGTCCGAGCCACCTCCACTGGAGCAGTAGCTCGGCTCGTAGCCCAGCCTGCGCAGGGCTTTCGTGGCAAGCACGACCGCAGCCTCGCGGTGCCCGCTCCGGTACCCGGTGAACTGCTGCTGAAGTTTCAGGTCCAGGTCGCAGCCGGCTGTATCGGCGGCGTCCTGCAGCGCATCGATGGCCTGCGTCACGTAACGATCGAGCTGGTCCTGCTCGACAGCGCGCACCTCGGCGCTGATCGCGCAACGGTCGGGGACGACGTTGGTGGCGGTGCCTCCGGCAACGGTGCCGACGTTGGCCGTTGTCTCCAAGTCGAAACGGCCCTGCGGCATGTTGGCGATCGCGCGTGCCGCCGCGACGATCGCGCTCACGCCGTGCTCGGGCTGAAGGCCCGCGTGAGCGGCCTTTCCGCGGATCTCGGCATCGACGCGCATCTGCGTGGGTGAGGCCGTGATGATCTCGCCGAGCGGTGAGGCATGATCGAAGACGTAGCCGAAGCGGCTGCTCAGGCGACCCACGTCGAAGTGGCGAGCGCCGTTCAGGCCGGTTTCCTCGGCGACGGTGAACAGGAACTCGACGCCCACCTCCGGCCGTCGCTGGTCCGGAGCCAGCAGGCGCGCCAGCTCCAGCATGGCAGCCACCGCGGCCTTGTTGTCGGCGCCGAGGATTCCCTCGTTGGCGTTTTCCCAGCCTCCCTCGCGGCGCACCGGCTCCACGGGCGCGGTCGAGCGGCACCGTGTCCATGTGGGCGCAGAACATGAGCGTGCGCTCGCTACGGCCGGGGATCTTCGCCAGCAGGTTGCCCGCGTTCGACCCGACCGCAGAGCCTGCGCCGTCCTCCTCGACGTCGATCTCCATGGCCGCCAGCTCATGCGTGAGCCAGTCGGCGACCCCGCGCTCTTCGCCGGTGGGGCTGGGGATCCGGCACAGCGCCTCGAAGGTGTGGTGCAGCCGCTCGCGTTCAGACTCGGAGACCGCGCTCATCCGGCGGTCCCCCCGTTCGCGGCCACTACCCAAGCCGTGTCGCGGTGACCTCGTCGTTCTGCGGAAACGGCTCGATCAGCGAGTCCTGCTCCCGGTACGCGAAGGCTGCTCCAACGAAGTCCCGGAACAGCGGCGAGGGCCTGTCAGGACGGGACTTGAACTCAGGGTGGAACTGCGAGGCCACATAGAACGGGTGCACGTCGCGCGGAAGCTCCGTGATCTCGACAAGGCGTTCGTCCGGCGACGTTCCCGAGAACACGAGACCGGCTGCCTCGAGCTGCTTCTTGAGGTGGTTGTTCACCTCATAGCGGTGGCGGTGACGCTCATAGACGACTCCCTCGCGATATGCCGCGTAGGCCATCGTGCCCGGGTGCACCTTGACGGGATCGGCGCCCAGGCGCATGGTCCCGCCCATGTCACCGATCTCCCGCTGCTCCGGCAGCAGGTCGATCACCGGGAATGGCGTCTCGGGATCCATTTCGGTCGAGTTGGCGCCGGGCATGTCAGCGACGTGCCGGGCGAACTCGCTCACGGCCACGTGCATTCCCAGGCAGACGCCCAGGTATGGGATCCCGGACTCACGCGCGAGCTTCGCCGCCGCGATCTTGCCCTCGAACCCGCGACCGCCGAAACCGCCGGGGATCAGGATCCCGTCCATCCGACGCAGCAAGGCTTGGACATCGGGTTCAGTGACGGTCTCCGAGTCGACCCATTCGATCTTCACGCGGCACCGGTGATGGATGCCGCTATGGCGCAGGGCCTCGGCCACCGACAGGTAGGCGTCCTCGAGCTGCACGTACTTGCCGACGAGGGCGATCCGCACCTCATCGGTCAGCGACGCCGCACGGTCGACGATCTCCTTCCAGCTCCCTAGATCCGGCGGCGGCGCGTCGATTCCGAAGTGATCCTTGAGAATGAAGTCATCGACGCCCTGCTCGTGGAAGGTGAGCGGGCAGCTGTAGACGTCCGGCACGTCGTAGGCAGAGATGATCGCGTTCACGGGCAGGCTGGCGAACAGCGCGATCTTCTTGCGGATCTCGGTCGAGAGCACCGACTCGGACCGGCACAGCACCATGTCGGGGTTGATGCCGATGCGCCGCAGCTCGTTGACCGAGTGCTGCGTCGGCTTGGTCTTGAGCTCGCCTGCGTGCCCGATGTACGGAACGAGCGTGAGGTGGATGAACATGCACCGACGCCGTCCGACCTCAACCGGGAACTGACGGATCGCCTCGAGAAAGGGCAGCGACTCGATGTCGCCCACCGTGCCACCGATCTCGGTGATCACGAAGTCCACATCGGAGGAGTCGGCCACGACCCGGACGCGCTGCTTGATCTCGTCGGTGATGTGCGGCACGACCTGCACGGTCGCCCCGAGATAATCGCCGCGGCGCTCGCGCCGGATCACGGTGTTGTAGATCCCACCGGCCGTCACGTTCGACGCGCGGCTGGCGTTGGCGTCGGTGAAGCGCTCGTAATGCCCAAGGTCGAGGTCGGTTTCGGCACCGTCCTCGGTCACGAACACCTCGCCGTGCTGGTAGGGCGACATCGTGCCCGGATCGACGTTGATGTAGGGATCGAACTTCTGGATCTGGACCGACAGGCCGCGCGAACGGAGAAGCCGGCCGATCGAGGCTGCCGCGATTCCCTTGCCGAGCGATGAGACAACGCCGCCCGTTATGAAGATAAACCGCGTTTCAGCCTGGCTCATTTATCGATCCTTGCTCCCGTACTCACCGATTTCCGAAGGTACCGTCCGGGGCGGACGCACACGCTTGACCCGAGCCTGCGGCGCCCTTGATCAGAGTAGCGGGCTGAAACTCGATCTCAGGCCTGTCAGCAGGACCGAAGCCACGGGGTCGGGTGGACCTTTCAGCCCAAATAGCGGGAAGCAGGCTTCCAGGCCGCTGATTCGCACCGAGGTCCGCTCCTGATCCGTCCAACGGTCGCGCGTCAGGCGCATGTGACGGTCGAGCCGGCGTTCGCCTCTGACCTGAATCCATTCCTCGCCGTCCTGCACGTAGCCGAGCTTCTGCGCGACTCGCAGCGAGGCCTGGGCACCGTCGAGCACCTTGGAGACCGCGGTCGAGGCGCCCAGGCCATGGAATGCGAGCTCGAGGATTGCAGCGCGCATCTCCGTCCCGTAGCCCTGCCCCTGGAAGGCCTGCGCGAGCCAGGAGCCTGTGGCCAGCTCGCCGGTGGCCGTCAACTCACGGCCGACGATCGCCTGCACGCCGATCAGCTCATCCGCGGCCCACACGCCCAGTTCGAGCTGCCAGTTCTGCGGCTGCCAGCTGTCGCGGAGACCGAGGTGGTAATCGACGAACTCCTCCACGAAGCCCGGCTGCCCGATGTCATCGGTCCAGGGCACCACGAAGGGCATCTCATCGGGCTCATGCACACCTGTCTCGGCCAGGCGCCCGAGCGCGACGAGCTCCTCCTCGTCCGGCCAGCGCAACTCCAACCGGTCGGTCCGGAGCCGCAGCCCATACAGGGGCGAGAGATCCATGGCCAAACGATTGCAGAGTGCCCGAAGCCACGGGAGTTTGGTGGCATTCTTGCCCCCATTTGCAAGCGCCGAAGACGGGCTCGCGAGGCCCCGTCGTCAAGTGGCCTTCAGCAGCTCACGCGCATGCCCACGCGCCGCTTGGTCGTCCTCGTGAGCCCCGAGCATCCGCACCAGCTCGCCGACCACCGCGTCGTCCTCGACCGCGGCAACCGTCGTGACGGCCGGTGAGCGGGAGCCGTCCTTGACGATCGTGAAGTGCCGGTTGGCCATGGCCGCGACCTGCGGCAGGTGGGTGATACAGAGAATCTGGCGGCCGTGCGCCAGCTCGCGCAGGTGGGCGCCGACGGCGCGTGCCGTGTGTCCGCCGATGCCGGCATCGACTTCGTCGAAGACCAGCAGCGAGCCATCGCCGTCACCGCCGATCGCGCCTGCGTCCTTTTTGGCCGCCTTTGCTCCCGCTTTCTTGGCGCCACCGTGCGCGGCGCTCAGCAGCGCCAGCATCACCCGCGAGAGCTCGCCTCCCGAAGCGACCTCCCGCAGCTGGCCGGACGGGAGCCCGGGGTTGGGCGCGATCAGGAACTCGACCGTGTCACGGCCACGCGACCCATAGCCATCATCACGCTGGCCGACCGACACCTCAAACTGAGCATCGGCCATCGCGAGCTCCTGCAACCGCTCGAGCACCGCGGCGGCCAGGCGAGGTGCCGCCTCCTGGCGCACAAGCGAAAGCTGCGCCCCGACTCTCTCCCGCTCCTCCTGCGCTGACTCGAGCTCGCCGGCCAGCGCCTCGAACGTGACGTCGGCGTCCTGCAGCGCCTCGCGACGCGCCCGACAAGCCTCGGCATGGGCGATCACCTCGGCGATGCCGCCCCCGTGCTTGCGGGCCAGTCGAGCAAACGCGGCCAGCCGCTCCTCGGCGATCTCCAGCCGCCCGGGCTCCGCCTCGAGCCGGTCCAGGTACGAGCGGAGCTCCGCCGCGACATCCTCAGCCTCATAGCGCAGCGCCGCGAGACGCTCCGCGAGCGGCACTAGCTCCGGATCGAACGCACCCGCGGACTCGAGCTCGAAGGCAGCCCGGGTCAACAGCGCCCCGGCGCCCTCACCCTCCTCGGGGATCAGCGCCTCCGCGCCCGCCGACGCACCCAGCCGCAGCGCCTCCTGGTGACGCAGCCGGTCGCGCTGGGCGAGCAGCTCGGCCTCCTCCTCGACGCTCGGATCGATCTCCTCGATCTCACGAAGCTCGAAGCCGATCAGGTCGAGCTCGCGCTCGCGCGCGCCCACCAGGCCCTCGAGCTCGTCGATCTGCGCCTCGAGCCCACGCACCCGTGCGTGCGCTGCGACCATCTCGCTGCGGCGCCGGGCCTGCTCGCTGCCGCAGAAGGCATCGAGCGCGTCGAGCTGCGCGGTCGTGAGCATCAGCCTGCGGTGCTCGTGCTGTCCGTAGAAGGAGAGCATGCGGCTCCCGAGCTCGCGCAGGTCGCCGACCGTCGCGGCACGGCCGCAGACGTAGGCCCGGGTTCGCCCGTCGGGCCAAACCCGACGGGCGAGCACCAGTTCCTCGGCGTCGGCCGGAATCCGCTCGTCATCCCCGAGGGAGAGACCCGGCGGCAGCTCGAACACGCCCTCTACATATGCCTCAGCCGCGCCTTCACGAACGATCCCGGCGCGGGCCTTGCCTCCCAGCAAGAGGTCGAGCGCGTGTGCGAGCAGCGTCTTTCCAGCACCGGTTTCACCGGTGAGAACGTTGAGTCCCGGAGCCAGCCGCAGCTCGGCCCGCTCCATCAGCAACAGGTTCTCGACGCGAAGCTCGTACAGCACGCGTTCAGTTCTACGCTCACCCCCGGACGGAACAACACGAACAGGCGTTCGTGGGCGGAATCTTGCGTGCGCCGCCGCTCGCTACTAGCGCAGCGTCGCCAGCCGCCCGAACTTCTCGTGCATCCGGCGGTAGAAGTTCACGCCCGCGAGCTGAGCCAGGCAGCCCTGCTTGTCGACGAAGCGCGCCTCGAGCCTGTCCCCGGGTCCCAGGACGACGACCGGGCGGCCGTCGATCGTGACGTCGACCGGCTCGTCGCTCTGACTGGTTCTCGATCGCCAGCGTGTCACCGGGCGCTACGACGAGGGCGCGTGCCGTGAGCGAATGCGGTGCGATGAAGGAGACGACCATGCCCTCCACGCCCCAGGCCATCACCGGCCCGCCGTTGGCGAGGTTGTATCCCGTCGACCCGGCCGGCGTGGCCACCACCAGGCCGTCGCAGCGGACGCGGCCGAGCTCATCGGCATCCACCGAATAGGCGAGGGTCGCAACCCGCTGGCCGTGCTGGCGCTCGACCGAGACGTCGTTGATCGCGATCCAGTCGCCGTCCTTGACCCGCGCCGCGATCCCGGGCAGCGCCAGCACGTCGAACTCCCGCGCCATGGCGCGCTCGAACGCCGAGCGGGCATCCTCGCGCTCGACCGTCGCCAGGAACCCCACCTCGCCGAAGTTCACGCCGAACACCGGCACACCGGTGCCGGCGTACTGGCGCAGCCCGCGCAGGATCGTGCCGTCGCCGCCCGAGCGCGAAGCAGAGATCCACATCGCGCGGGAAGTCCTCGACGAGCTCGACTCCCTCAGAAGCCTGAAGCCCGTGCTTCTCGGCCTCACGCGGATCGAACAGCAGCCGTGCCCCGGCCTCGCGCGCGACCTCGATCAGCTGCTGAACGGCGGGTCCTGTCTCCTCCGGGCGGCGGTGTGTGACCACCGTCGCGACCAGGCCCGCCGGGCTCAAGGCTCCACCGCCACCGGCTCCACCAGCGATGCAGCCGCATCCAGGTCGACGACGCGGCCCTCCCGGGCCGCCTCGGCAATCCAGATGAACGTCTCCAGGTTGCCCTTCGGCCCGGGCAGCCCTGAGCTGGCATACCCCATCACCGACGCCCCCAGCTCGACCGCGCAACGGCCGACGGATACAAGCGCGTCGTGGCGGGCTGCAGCGTCGCGCACGACTCCTCCCTTGCCCACGCGCTCGCGCCCGACCTCGAACTGCGGCTTGATCATCGCCAGGCAGTCATACCGCGCGGCGGCGCATGCGAGCACCGCCGGCAGCACCTTGGTCAGCGAGATGAACGAGAGATCCATGACGATCAAACCGGGAGCGTACGGGAGCTCGCCCGGCTGCAGGGCGCGTGCATTGCGCCTTTCAATCACGGTCACCCGCGAATCCTCGCGCAACTTCCAGCTGAGCTCGCCGTAGGCGACGTCGACGGCGACCACATGCGCAGCGCCGCGCTGCAGCAGGCAGTCGGTGAAGCCGCCCGTGGATGCACCCACGTCCAGCGCACAAGCGCCCTCGACCGAGAGCCCGAAGCCGTCGAGCGCGTTGGCGAGCTTGACGCCCCCGCGCGAGACGTACTCGAGCCGGGCGGCGACCTCCACCTCTACCGTCTCGGACACCATCTGCCCGGCCTTCGACGCGCGTTCGCGCCCGGGCAGCAGCAGCACCTCACCGGCCAGGACGGCCGCGGCCGCTCGTGCGCGCGACTCGAACAGCCCACGCTCGACGAGCAGGACGTCCAGACGGCTCTTAGGCAACCCTGGGTCGGTCGGCCACCGCTGCGAGCACGCGCTCGGCGATGCGCTCTGGCGTGAATCCGACCTCGGCGTGCAGCAGCTTGGGCGCGCCGTGCGTGACGTAGCGATCGGGCAGGCCGACCCGCAGGATCGGGACGCGTGATTCCGGCATCCGAGAGCGTCTCCCACACCGCGGAGCCGAAGCCGCCGCTCAGAACGCCCTCCTCGACCGTCACCAGCAGCTCGTGCTCGGCGGCGAGCTGGGCCACGAGTCCGGCGTCGATCGGCTTGGCGAAGCGCGCGTCGGCGACCGTCACCGTACACGCCGTGCTCGCTCAGGCATGTCAGCGGCGCCCAGCGCCTTGCCGACTCCCGAGCCGTAGCCGAGCAGCGCTACGCGAGCGCCGCCAGCCTCGGCCTCACGCAGAATCTCGCCAGTCCCCACCGGGATCACGGAGGGTTCGGACGGGAGCGGTACGCCCATCGCCTCGCCGCGCGGGTAGCGCAGCGCCACCGGACCGCTCGTCGTAGGTCAACGCCGTGCGCAACATGTGCACGAGCATCGCCTCGTCACGCGGAGCCATCAGCACGATGTTCGGCAGGCAGCGCAGGTAGGAGATGTCAAAGGCGCCGTGGTGCGTCGGACCGTCGTCGCCGACCAGGCCTGCGCGGTCCATCGCGAAGACGACCGGGAGCTTCTGCAGGCAGACGTCGTGGACGATCTCGTCGTAGGCACGCTGCAGGAAGGTCGAGTAGATCGCGACCACCGGCCGGCAGCCCTGTAGCGCAAGGCCGGACGCGAGCAGGACCGCCTGCTGCTCGGCGATGCCGACGTCGAAGTAGCGCTCCGGCAGCTCGCTCTGGAGGATGTTCAGGCCGGTGCCCGAGTTCATCGCGGCGGTGATCCCGAGCACGCGATCGTCCCGACGAGCCTCGCGCACGAGCGCGTCGCCGAAGACCTTGGTGTATTGAGGAGGAGGGGCCGCCGCGCCAGCGGGCGCGGCGGCGGCAGGAGCAGGAGCGCCGTTGGCGATCGACTTCGGCTTCGCCGCATGCCACTTCTCCATGCCCTCGAGGCCGCCGTCCTCGGCAGGCGCGAAACCCTTGCCCTTGATCGTGGCGCAGTGCACGACGACCGGGCGCTGGGCGGCAAGCGCCTCCTTCACGGCCCGGCGCACAGCACGCACGTCGTGTCCGTCGATCACGCCCATGTAGGCCCAGTCGAGCTCCTCCCACCAGAGTCCCGGCGCCCAGAAGGCCTTCAGCGACTCCTTCACGTGCGGACCGAAGCGCTCGAAGGTGTGGCCGAGCGCGGGTATCTTGGTGAGGCTCGACTCGACGTCCTCGCGCGCATGCCAGAGCTTGGGGTTCAGCCGCACACGGTTGAAGTAGCGCGACAGCGCGCCGACGTTGGGTGCGATCGACATGCCGTTGTCGTTCAGGACCACGACGATCGGCGTCCCCAGGCCGCCTGCCTGCGTGACCGCCTCGAAGGCGACGCCTCCGGTCATGGCGCCGTCGCCGATCACGGCTACGACACTCCCGTCCTCGCCGTGCCCGCGCCGCATCGCCTCCTTCAATCCGACCGCGTACCCGATCGCGGTGGATGCGTGGCCGGCGCCCATGATGTCGTGCTCGGACTCGAAGATCGAGCAGAACGGCGCGAGACCCTCGTACTTGCGGATGGTCGGCAGCTGATCGCGGCGACCGGTGAGGATCTTGTGCGGGTAGGCCTGATGGCCGACGTCCCAGAGGATCTTGTCGCGCGGCGAGTCGAGCAGCGAGTGCAACGCCACGGCGATCTCTACGGAGCCGAGGTTCGCACCGAAGTGCCCGCCGATCTCACCGACGGTGTCGATGATGTAGCTGCGGACCTCATCTGCGACCTGCTGGAGCTGTTCGCCACTCAGGCCGTGGAGGTCCTGGGGTTTGTCGATGTCCTTGAGCAGTTCGGACATGTGTCGTAGGCCAGATTAGAAGCTGCGGTGTGCGATGAAGTCGGTTATCTGCTGAAGCTGTGCTGGATCGCGCGTTTCGGCGCTTGCAAGGGCCGAGCTGGCGTTGCGGTGAGCGTCCTGCGCGAGGCTACGCGCGCCGTCGAGCCCGAACTCGGTGACGTACGTCCGCTTGCCCAAGCGCTCGTCGCTGCCACTCGGCTTGCCGAGCGCCTCGTCCGATCCGGTCACGTCGAGGATGTCGTCGACGATCTGGAAGAGAACGCCCAGCTCGCTGGCAAATTTTTCGAACTGCTCGATTGTCGCACGTCCTTGGTTACCCTCGATCAGGAGCACACATTCGACGCTAGCCCGGATCAGACGCCCGGTCTTGAGCTCGTGCACGTGGCGCAGTCCCTCTGCGCCGGCCGGCGCCGATGCCGCGACGTCGAGGTACTGGCCGCCGACCATGCCGTTGACGCCTGTTGCGGCGGCAAGCTCGGCCGCCGCTCGCATGATGTTGGCCGGCTCAGCCGCGCTGCTGGGTCAGCAGATGGTGGAACGCCTCGGCGTAGAGCCCGTCACCGGCGAGGATCGCCACATCCTCCCCGTAGGCGACATGACACGTCGGGCGCCCGCGTCGCATGTCGTCGTCGTCCATCGCCGGCAGGTCGTCGTGGATCAGCGAGTAGGTGTGGATCAGCTCGAGCGCGGCGGCCAGCGGCAGAACCTCGTCGCGAGACATGCCGATCGCTGATGCCGTTGCCAGTGCCAACACCGGGCGGATGCGCTTGCCGCCGGCGAGCAGCGAGTACCGCATCGCCGCCTCGAGACCCTCGATGCCGTCGTCACGGGCGAACGTCAGGTCCTGCAGGTACGCGTCCACCTGCTCGCGCAGATCGTCTGGAAACGTGGGAACGACTTCAGACACGGCTTCGCTCATGGCGCCGGCTCTACCGCAGAAATGCCGGCCGCAGGCAGCTTCACGCCTGCGACGCGGCCAGCGGAAGCTGTCCCGGCAGGTTCGGCAGCGGCTCGAGGGCGGCGCGTACATGGCCGTCCACCTGTGAGGCCGCGTCGCCGGCGAGACGGGCGCACTCCTCGATCAGGGCGAGTGTCTCGCCCGGCTGCAGATTCCCCGAGCGCAGCTCGGAGGCCGCCTCTTGCAGGCGCAAACGGAGCTCTTCAAGCACATCGGTCACAGTCACCAGCCTAGCGATCCAGCGCCTCGTTGACGAGCCGATCGGCCTCAGCGTTCTCTGAGCGAGGTACGGACTCGATGCTCCAGCTGTCAAAAGCCGCGAGTGCGTCGAGCGCCTGGCGGTGCAGCTCCCGCATGGCCGGGTGCTTGACCTTGTAGACGCCGCTGACCTGACGGGCGACGAGTTCCGAATCGTTGACGATGTGCACCTCGCTGGCACCGTGCTCGGCAGCGAGCTCCAGTCCGCGCAACAGGGCCCGGTACTCGGCGACGTTGTTGCTGGCCTCGCCGATCTTGGCGCCGAAGGTGGTCACGACCTCCCCGTCAGGCTGAGAGACGACCACGCCGATCGCCGCTGGCCCCGGATTGCCGCGCGCTCCGCCGTCAACGTGCAGCACCAGCTTGGGGTATGCCTGATCCATCGAACTGGTTACGACATACGTCACCAAGTTCAGAGCAGGACGAGTGCACCGCTGTCGTCTGAGCTGGCGTTGCCGACCTGCTCGTAGTCGGCAAGCTCGGAGAGCTCGTATCCCTGGCCGTCGAGGCGCGCATGCCCTTGCGGATCGGACAGGTCGACCTCGTAGCGGTACCAGCAGAGCTCCCACGAGACGACGATCCATACGAGGCTCGGATGTCCCTCGTCGGGCGAGATGTTGACGGTCGGCGCCCCGAGAGAGCGTGCGACACCTGAAACCGTGCGCCGGTGCGTGCTCGCGTTGAACACATCAACGGCGACAGCGATCTTGTGGTCACCACTGGTCGGGATCGCGTGCACATGGCGAGGCTCACGCACCCGTCCGCGGCTGCCGGCCGCAGCCGGCACGGGCTCAGGGGCTGACATCGGACCCTGGTCAGGGCGGTTGCTGGTCCCCCAGCTGCCGAGCGAGAGCTCGTCATCGAGCGTGCGCGGCTCGGCCAGCGGCTGGAGCTCGACGCCGCGCTCGGGCTTGGCCCGGCGGCGACCGAACAACGACCGGCGCCGCTGCACTCGCTCGCTGCCGTTTTGGAACTCGGGAATCGCTCCTTCGCGCATCCAGCCCTCGTGCAGGGCATGCGGCTTACAGAGCTCGCAGACGATGTAGCGACGGCCACCGTTGATGAAGGCCTCGGTCCTCTCGCCCCGCAGCACCGTGCGTGTACAGACATCGCACACGTTCTGCTCGTGACTGGTCCTGATGCTCAGCGGCTGGCTCATACGTGAGAATTGACGGCGTACGGTCGGCTGACCCCGATCCGACGTGCGCTCATCGAGCGTAGCGGACTGGTGCAGCCCTGTTGCAGGGTTGTGATCAACTGGGGCCTCGCGACGTCGCCCTGCGCGGCATGCGACCACGCGGGCGACGCCGCATTCTGAGAGCGGCTTCTAGACCTTCGACCGGCTCCTGACGCGCCTGCGCCACGACCTTGCCCGCAAGATGCTGGGGCACCTCCTCGTAGCGCAGGAACTCCATCGTGTACTCGCCCTGGCCGCCTGTGATCCCGCGCAGATCCGGTGCATAGGAGAGCATCTCCGCCATCGGCACCTCGGCCTTGACATCGGTCATGCCAGCCCCGGCCGGCTCCATTCCATGCGGATGCCCACGGCGGGAGTTGAGATCGCCGATGACGTCTCCGACGCACTCCTCGGGAACGCTGACGGTGACCAGCATGATCGGCTCCAGCAGTACCGGGCTGGCCTGTGACATCGCATCCCGCATCGCCTGGCCGCTGGCCAGCTTGAACGCCATCTCCGACGAGTCGACCGAGTGGTAGGAGCCGTCGAACAGCGTCACCTTGACGTCCTTGACCGGAAACCCCGCGACGACCCCGGCCTGCATGGCCTCCAGCACGCCCTTCTGCACAGCGGGGATGAAGCCGTTCGGGATCACCCCACCCTTGATCGCATCGACGAACTCGAAGCCGCTGCCGGCCGGCAGCGGCTCGATCGAAATCTGGCAGTCGCCGAACTGACCACGGCCGCCGGTCTGCTTCTTGTGGCGCCCGTGTGCCTTGGCGCCCGCCCGAATCGTCTCCTGGTAGGGCACGCGCGGCGGCTGCAGGTTGACCTCGACGCCGAAGCGGTCACGCAGGCGGTCGACGATCACCTCCACGTGCATCTGCGAGAGTCCCGCGACGATCTGCTCACCCGTCTGCGGGTCGCGGTGGAGGTCGATCGTCGGATCCTCCTCCTGGAGGCGCCGCAGCGCGGAGAACATCTTCTCCTCATCGCCCTTGGCGCGCGGCTCGACCGCGAACGCCATGACCGCCGCCGGGAGTTTGATCGTCGGTAGCTGGATGGGCTCGTCGCGGGCCGCGAGCCAGTCGCCGGCGCGCGTCTCCTTCAGCTTCGCGACGGCGCCGATGTCCCCGGGACCGAACTCCTCCACGTGCGGCGTTTGCCCGCCATCGAAGCTCAGCAGCTGGCCGATGCGCTCCTTGGCGTGAGCGCGGGTGTTAAGCAGCTGCGAGTCATGTTTGATGACGCCCTGGTAGACCCGGAACAGGTTGATGCGGCCGGCGAATGGGTCCGCGCGCGTCTTGAACACGTACGCGAACAGCTCCTTGGACTCGTCCGGCTCGAGCAGATGGCCATCGGCGTCGATCGCACCATGCTTCACCGGCGAGGGCAGATCCTCCACGATCGCGTCGAGCAGCCGGTTGGTCCCCAAATTCAAGGTGGCGATCCCGCACGTCACCGGGAACAGCGAGCCATGGTTGGTGCCGTCCTTGAGCGCGGTGACGATTTCGTCGTGTGAGATCTCCTCACCTTCGAGGTAGCGCTCCATCAACGCGTCGGAGTTCTCCGCGACCTCGTCCATCAGCTTCTCGCGATACTCCTGGGCCTGGGTGAGCTGCGCTTCCGGAATCGGCACCTCGCTGCAGTTGTCGCGGCCGTTGCCGACGTACTGGTAGGCGCGCATATCGATGAGGTCGATCACGCCCGAGACCTCATGCTCTGACCCGATCGGGATCTCGGTCGCCACGACGTGCGGACCGAAGGCGCTCTTGAGCCCGTCGAGCGTGCGGAAGAAGTCGGCGCGCTCGCGGTCCAGCATGTTGACGAAGATCAGCCGGGCGAGATCGAGCTCCGCGGCACGCTTCCACAGTCGCGTCGTCTGCACCTCGACGCCCATCACGGCGTTGATCACAAAGATCGCCGACTCGCATACGCGAAGCGCGGAGAGCGCATCGGCGACGAAGCTGGGGTCACCCGGGGTATCGAGCAGGTTCACGCGGCGCTCCTGCCACTCGAACGAGCTGAGCGACGCCTGTAGCGACATCTGCCGCGCCTTCTCATCGGGCTCCGCGTCCGAGAAGGTGGTGCCGTCCGGGACGGAGCCGAGACGATTGACGGCGCCGGCCTGAAACAACAGCGCCTCATGCAGCGAGGTCTTACCGCTTCCGCGGTGGCCGACGAGCGCCACGTTGCGAATGCGATCCGCGGCCTTGTGCATGCTGCCTCCCTTCGGTTGTGTCAGATGACACTAGCCAGGGAGGGCTCCGGCTTCAAGCGCCTGCATCCGGTCGCCGGGCGGTGGGCGGGTTCGGGTCCCGCGGCCGGTCCAGCGGTCAGTCCAGCTCGCCGCCGAGCTTGGAGCGCAGCCGCAGCACCGCCTTGGTGTGCAGCTGCGAGACGCGCGACTCCGTCACGCCGAGCACCTCGCCAACCTCTCGCAGCGTAAGGTTCTCGTAGTAGTAGAGCGCTATCACCAGCTTTTCGCGCTCGGGCAGTGCCGCGATCGCGTCGGCTATGCGGTCGCGCAGCTCGCCCTGGTCGACAACCGACTGGGGATCCGGCGCACCGCGATCCGGGATCGTGTCGAGCAGCGAGACCTGATCGCCGCTCGAATCGTTGGTGTTCCAGAGCTCATCGAGGGCAACCAGCGTCGAGGTCGAGATCTGCACAAGGGCCTCATTGAACTCGCCGACCGTGATGCCGAGCTCCGCCGACATCTCCTCATCGCTGGGGGCGCGCTGCAGTTTGGCCTCGAGCCGCTGGTTCGCGCGTTCGATCTCCCGAGCGCGGGCGCGCACGGAGCGCGGCACCCAGTCGAGTGTGCGCAGCTCGTCGATGATCGCGCCGCGGATACGGGTGATCGCGTAGGTCTCGAACTTGATCTCACGGGCAAGGTCGAACCGCTCGATCGCGGAGATCAAGCCCGTCAGCCCGTATGAGATCAGGTCAGCTTCGTCGACATGGCCGGGCAGGTTGGTGCCCATGCGTCCGGCGACGTATTTGACAAGCGGCGAGTAGGCAACCACCAGCCTCTCACGGGCTCGTTCGTCACCTGAGTTCTTGTACCGCTTCCAAAGATCCTTGAGCTCGATCGCTTTAACGTTTGTATCCATTCAAACCTACGGGACCGTCATGCACGAGGATGAGCTCGGGAATAGGCCGCTCTGAGGCGCACGGACTCTACCCGAGTGTAAACCTGAGTGGTTGAGATAGTGGCATGCCCGAGAAGCTCTTGAATTGAGCGCAGGTCGGCACCCCCCTCGAGCAGGTGCGTGGCGAACGAGTGCCGCAGCGTATGTGGGTGCGCCTGCGCGAGTGCTGGCGCGCTCCCTTTGGTGAAGCGCGTCCAGGTGCGAAGCCGCCGGCGCACGTCCGAGGTGCTCAGGCGCCGACCGGTCTTGGAGAGGAACATCGGCTCCCGCTGAGCTGCCGGACCGTCTCCTCGCTCGATCCGCAACGCCGGCCGCGCGCGCTCGAGGTAACGCCCCGCAGCGGCGAGCGCATGCTCGCCAACCGGGACCAGCCGGGTCTTGCCGCCCTTGCCTTCGACGCGTACGGTCTCGGCGTCGAAATCGATGCTCGAGACCTCAAGGTTCACGAGCTCCTCGGCACGCAGGCCCGACGAGTATGCGAGTTCGAGCAGCGCGCGGTCGCGTTGCTGCAGGGGCGTGACCGCGGGGATGCGGTCGAGCAGCAACTCCACCTCCTCCGCTTTGAGGACGCGCGGAAGCGTCTTGGGGCGTTTCGGGGCGGCCACCAGATCCGCGGGGTTCTGGGCCATGTGCCCGAGCTGGGTCTGCACCCTGAACAGCGCACGCACCGCCGCCAGCTTCCGCGCGACCGTGCTCGGCGCCTGGCCACCCGCCGACAGCGCGGCGACGTAGCGGCGCAGGGCCTTCAGGTCGATGCCGTCCGGCTCGAGGCCGTTTGCTGTCGCCCAGCTGGCAAGCTGCCGGCAGTCGTTCATGTATGCCACCACGGTGTTGCTGGACACGGCGCGGCGCCGAAGATCAGCGGCGAGGTCGTCAAGCGCGCGCTCCCAGGCGGGCGAACACTCGTGTCGGAGGCCTGACGGGCTATGCACGGCACATAATTCGCCGCCGCGCTCGCACCCCCTTCTGGACCATCGACGAGACTCAGGCCGCGACGTTGACGATCGTCCCGATCGGGGTGTACGGGTAGACCTGGCCCGCCTCGGAGAAAGGCATCTCCACGCAGCCAAGACTCTGTGGGAATCCGTAGGACGCGCGTATGAAGCCGTGCAGTGCGTCGCCGCCGTTGAAGTAGCTGATCCAAGGGATCCCAGGGTCGTGGTACGTGCTGCCATCGGGGTTCTTTCCGCTCATCGTGCCCACCGGAATGTGTTCGTAGACGGCGAAGGTGCCCGTCGCCGTCGGAGCCGCGGAGATCCCGGTGTTGGCGGCCCCGTGCACGACGATCTTGCCGTTGTGCCAGACCTGGATGTTCTCAGGCAGCGTCTCGCTGACCATCACGAACGTGTACCCGAACGTCGAAGTCTTTGCCTGTACGGCCGCATGGATCAGCGCCTTCCAGACATCCGGTCCGGCCACCCCGTCGGTGGGCAGGCCCTGAGCCGCCTCGAACGCCATCACAGCGCCCTTGGTCAGTTCCGTGTAGCTGGTCGGCGCCCACAGGCTCTTGAGCAGAGCCGGCGTATCTGGGTAGCGCCAGCTGAAGGTGCCCGGCGGCGGGTTCACGATCGCGGCCTCCTCGGCGGCCGGGGTACTGGCCACGTCGGTGCTGCCGCTCGAGGGGTCGAATTTCACCGGCAGGTACCCGAGCCCAGCCAGAAGCTGCTGCAGCGCAAGCGTCGATCCGTCCGGGACGGTCCATTGGCCGATCGGATCGGAGCCACGAGCCTGGCCGCCCACCAGGTTGATTCCCTCCGGCAGTGAGACCCGTACATCGGCACCGAGACCGTAGCCGTAGCCCTGCGGAACGAACTGGATCGTGTGCGAGTTGATCTCGTGCCAGGCACCTGCCTTGTGCGGCGTGACCGGCGGCAGATTTCTGCCCAGCACCTTTTGCACGGGCTTCGAGAACGTCAGCGTGATCCTCGTGTCGGGCGTGATCCTGGTGCCGGGAGCCGGCGTCGCGACCGCTGTCGCCTTCGTGCCGGCCGGGAACCAGGTGATCTCCTTGACAGTGGGGACCTCCCATGTGCGGGCGGCAACCGCCACGCTGCCCGTCCCTGCGCTTGCCTGCTCGTTGAGGGCGAGGCTCCTCGACGGCGCCGCGAGGCGCCTGGCGGCGGCGGCGGCGCCGAAGCGGGCGAATCCGGCCTCAGCCACGGGAGCGTTGAAGTCGACGGTCACCGGCTGTCCGCGCTTGCGTGTCAGGAAGGTCGAGGCGAGCTTTGCCACGGGCGTTGTCTCACGCACCTGCACCTGCTCGTTCTTGCCCGTCAGCCAACCGATCCAACTGGGTCGTCTGATCGTCGCCTGGATCGTGATGCGCTCGCCTGCCGGCAGCCGGTTCACCGGCACGACCTGGCGACCGTCAAGTCGTACGGGGACGACCTGCTGCTCGCGGCCGCCGATGGCGACGACGCGCGTGATCGTGCCGCCGCCCTGCGGAAGCGTGATCTCAGCCAGCGTGGTCTTGCCGACGCGAATGCTGGGATGGGACGAGGCCACGAACACAAGGACCGCCGCGACTGCGAGAAACGGCACGGCAACGAGCACCGGCACGACATAGCGCAGCCGGCTTCGTCTCGAACTCACCTGGTTGTTCGGAAGCTCCAGCAATCCCGCTTCGCTCCGTCCATGGGCATTTCTCAACACTCGCGAGCAATCACGAAGGTTGTTCCAACAATGAAGGGTATCGCCGGAACCCCAGATTCACGCAAACTATCGGTCAGTTCTATCCCCATCTGGCGGGGGGTCCGAGCATCGATGCCCGGTGGCTGGGGCCCGCTGGCCCCAGCCACCGCTACGGCTCACGCGTGAGACTACTTGGCGGTCTTGGTCTTCTTGGTCTTCTTGTTCTTCTTCGCGGCGTGCGCGATCGGGAGCTTCACGGTCTTGCTGAGGACCGTCGCCCCAGCCGGAGTGATCTGCTGATCCCCGGTGCCAATCGCCTGCGGGGTGAACGAGACCTGCAACTTGAGGTTCGCGAAGCTGCCCTTGAGGCCTGCCAGCAGCTTCTTACCGGCCGATGTCGGCTTGATCGTCACGGCGACGGAGCCCCGCGACGTCGGCGAGACCGTGGTGGTGCCGATGACCTTCTTGCCATAGAAGTCCTTGGCGACGAGCTTGCCGGCCGGCACCGTGGTCTTGAAAGTCATCAGGTCGGCCGTCTTGGCCGCCTTCACAGCGCTCAGCGCGTAGGAACCGACGGTGTAGTTGATCGTCTGGGTGACGTCGCCGCCCCCCGCCGCGCTGTAGCAGTCGACCTCGAGCGTGTGCGACCCGGGGTCGACCGTGTCGATCGGTGCGCCGGATTCGATCTGATTGCCCTCATCATCGGTTCCGAAGAAGCTGTCGATCGAGTCCTTGGGGTCGGTTGCGCTACAGGCAAAGGCTGCATCAGAGACCTGACCCAGCGAGAACGACTGGCTGTTGGTGGGCGCGGTGAAGCTGAGACTTGGGCTGGAGAGGACCGTCAATGATCCGGCGGTCGTGCCCACAGTCGTTGCCGAGGCCGTGGACACCGCGCTGTACGCGTCGCTGACCGCGACGTCGTTGCTAGGTGCCGCGGCCACAATGCTGTACGAGAGCGTGCAGACGGTGCTCGTGGCGCTGGGAACGGTGATCGTCACCGTCAGCGAGGACGCGCCCGGCGCAGCCGTGCTGCTGGCGACGCTACAGCCGCTGCTGCTGCCATTGGTCAGCGTCGTCCCGATCGGGTTATCGAGCGTCACGCCGGCGGGCAGCGTGTCGGTGAATGTCACGTTCTGGGACGCGCCGCTGGTGTTCGTGAACGCGTAGCCGATGGCGTCGGATGTGGCGAGGCTGATCGGGCTGTTCTCGAAGCTCGTCTTGATTGTCACCGAGCTTGCAGCCATGGCCGAAGGCGCCAGTGCGGCGACCGTCGCAATCGTTGCGAGGGCGGTCAGCGCCACTCCTGTAATTCGGCGCCCGGAGGCGAAACTACCCGCGATGTCTCTCAAAACAAATTCCCCTTGTTCGCGGGCGTCACCCCACGCTCGAAATACCAGTAGTTCACTAAGTCTACAATCTTCACTGGCTTGATGGGGTTGTGCAGCCGTTCGTGAAGTCGCGCTCGATGATCTGGTTGCTCGAGCCCCATAACACCGCAGGAGGCCGAAGGACTCGCCGCTAGCGGCCTTCGTTACCCAGCCGAAGCTCGACGCGTCGTAGCTCGTCTTCCACGCACTGCATCGCCGCGGCCCGCTCGACGAGCAGGTCGAGCTGCAGGTGGTCCCGGATCGCCATCTCGTAGAAGAGACCTCCGAGCTCCGACTGCATCAGCACGAAGCGCTCGGTCAGCCGGTCACGCTCGGCGACGAGCTCGTGGCTGTCTGACGCTTGCGTCGTCATGGCGTCACCGAATTCGGGAGGTTCTGCTCCTGCTGGAGATAGCTCGAACCGGTCGCGTTCTTGACCTGTGTCGAGTGCTTCTTCGCCGGATGATGGGTCTTGGCCGCCACCGGCGCCGCCGAATGGCCGGCGGTGGCATTGCCGATCAGGAGGCCGATCAGCAGTGCGGCCACGACAAGCGTCAGAGCAAGCCGCAGTCCGATCCGTGGATTGCGGCGGCGCTGCGCCGCGCGCGCCGTGGCCGCAGCCACGGCCGTCCGAGCCGCACTCGCTTCGCTCAGATACCGAGCCACGGGATCCGGTGCGTTACGGCGGTGGAACCCGCAGTTCAGGCAATACCGTTGCTCACGTGCAGCCGGCGCCCCGCACTGACCGCACCGCTCGGATGGCGCGTTGCCGGTGACGGACGGATCGGCCGCGACCGTGGTGCCGTCTGCCATCTGCTGGCTCGTGCTCTCAGTGTTCATTGCAGGATCGTAGGGATGGCTTGCACGTGCAACTGGCTGCCGAGGCTGCCAACCAGGCCAAGACGGACGCTCCGCCCGGAGCCGGCACCAAGGTTCATGACCGTGGTGTTTGCGGCACCGACATAGTGTCCGTCGCGCTTCGCATAGGCATACACCTGCAATTGATACTGGGGCACGCTCGTCGGGTTGCTCAGGTGGATCGCCAGCGAGTTGCGGCTCGGCAGATCGCGATAGCTCATAAGGATATTGACGTTCTCCGTGAGCAGCGCCGGCGCCGAGGGCTTCAGTCCGACTCTCGCAAACGGCCGTGCTGCGGCCGGAACCGTGCGGCCGGTCGTGTAGATCCAGGTGAGCGATCGGCGCGACCTGATCGCCGGCAGATGCGCCTGGAAGTAGTTGAGATTCGCTGCGGAGTTCAGGAAGACGTTCGCACCAGCCGGAGTCGTATAACCGACCGAGATCGGGAGATCCGTGACCGCCCGGCGACCGCGGTTACTCACGGTCACGATGAACGCCGTCTTTCCACCCGCCCTCACCTCCCCGATCGAGGTCGGTGTCACGAGCGTGTTTGCGAAGGTCACTCGGGTCGGCTCGAGCGCCGCACGCAGACGCGCGGAATCAAGCCGCTCGCGCTGCGCCTCATGCTGCGTCGTCGTGCACCCGGCCAGGGCGATTGCGATGGCCAACGTCACCAGAGCAGCCCTAACCGAACGCGCCACTGACGTACTCCTGCGTGCGCGCTTCCTTCGGGTTGCCGAAGATCGTCTGCGTCGGCGCGTACTCGACGAGCTCGCCGAGGTACATGAAGGCGACGTGGTCGGCGATGCGGTGTGCCTGCTGGAGGTTGTGGGTGACGATCACGACAGCGACTTCCTCGCGCAGCTTCACGATCAGGTCTTCGATGACCTTGGTCGACTGCGGGTCGAGCGCTGAGCAGGGTTCGTCCAGCAGCAGCACCTCTGGGTTGGCCGCCAGCGCACGGGCGATGCAGAGCCGCTGCTGCTGGCCGCCTGAGAGCCTCAGCGCCGGGTGTGTGAGGTTGTCCTTGACCTCCTCCAAGAGCCCCGCCCGCGAGAGCGCCTCCTCGACCAGTGGGGTCAGCGCCTGCTTGCGCGGCTTGCGCCTTGCCTGCTCGCGCAGCACGTACGCGACGTTGTCGAAGATGCTCATCGGGAACGGGTTGGGCTGTTGGAAGACCATCGTCACGCGACGCCGCAGCGCGGTCGGCTCGAGCTCGGTGATATCAACGCCATCGAGCGTGATGCGACCACTCAGGCTGGCGCTCTTTGTGAGCTCGGTGAGGCGATTGAGCGACCGCAGCAGCGTCGTCTTGCCACATCCGGAGGGGCCGATCAGTGCCAGCACCTCGCCCTGGCGTACCGGCAACGAGACCGAACGGACAGCCAGCTTCTGGCCGTAGCTGATCGAGAGCTGCTCGAGCCGCATGCGCTCGAGCGTCGGCACCACGGTGTGATGCGCCCCGGGCGCGCTCCTCGGCGTCGTCTCGAGCGCCAGATCCGCGAGCCCGTGCACATGAGCGTTGCTGCGCCCCGGTCGGACAGTAAGTGTCGAGCCGGCTTCAAGCTGGCGAACCGGCGGTGGCTGCAGAGTCAGGTCCATTTCAGCTCCCTTGCCTTGCGGCCAAAGATATCGACGAAAACATTGATGACCAGCACCATGCCGAGCAGCACGAGCGCTGCCGCGAAGGCCTTGTTCGGCTGGTTGAGGTCGCCCGTCGGGGCGTTGTCGAAGATGTAGCTCGTGAGCGTGCTCCCGGTGCCGCGGAGTGTCCCGAGCACCGGGACGTTGCCCACGCCCTGCAAGATGTAGGTGTCGCCCAGCAGGAAGACGATGATCGCCGTGTCACCGATCGCGTGACCGGCACCGACCATGGAGCCGGTGATGATGTCCGGGCGCACCGCCGGCAGAAGCACGCGCCGGATCGTCGCGATCTTCGTCTTGCCGAGGGCATAGGAGGCTTCTCGCACGTGATTCGGTACGGCCTGCAGGCCCTCGCGAACGCTGGTGACAACCAGCGGCAACGCGAGCAGCGACAGCATCGCTCCGGCCGGGAAAAAGCCCTTTCCGTAGACCACACCGCCGGTCTTCTCGGTGAGGAAGCCCATGAATGACGCGCGGAACAGGATCACGCCGAACAGTGCCAGCACGATCGACGGAGCCCCGGCGAACATCTCGACCGTCGACTGCACGACACGTGCCAGGGGACGCGGGCGCGCGTATTCGCTCAGCCACACCGCCACGCCGACGCCGATCGGCGTGGCCAGGGCCATTGCGATGCAGGTCGCGATGATCGTTCCCAGCATGGGCGCCAGGAATCCACCGGTCTCGTTCTGGGTGTTGCCGACCTTCGGGTTGGTCCAGAGCAGGTCGGGGCTCAGATACCGGACTCCCTGAATCAGCAGGTAGAGCACAATTCCCGCGCAGATCGCGCAGAACAGGAGCCCGAGGAACCAGGCGAACGCCAGGCCGAGGCGATCGAGGGGCCTCCAGGACGCACTCGACTCGACAGCTCGACGGCGGCTCATTTCGGCGCGCCCCCTCCACCAACCAGGAAATAGCGACTCATCGGCACCTTCACCGCCCAGCCAATCAGCGAGAGCATCAGTGACGAGAACAGCAGCACTGCGGCGATTGCGAACAGCGTGTGCTCCATCGGCGGCGAGCTCAATTGCTCGGTGTTGTGCAGGATCGTCGGCGCAAGTCCCCGCGATGGCTCGAAGAAGAAAATCAGACCGTCAGCCGGATTCGGCGAGAAGCCGATGGACCCCGAGACCATGCTCAGCATCACCGACTCCCCCAGCGCGCGTGCGACCGCAAGGACTGTGCCCGCGACCAGTGCCGGCCGCGCAGCCAGCACGGCGACGTTCCAAAACGTGCGCCAGCGGTTCACACCCAGGGCCAGGGAGCCCTCGAGCCAGTTGCGTGGCACCGAGCGCAGGCCGTCGGCGAAGATCGCGATCATGATCGGCGCGATCATCACGGTCAACAGGACAACAGCGGCCAGCAGACTGGAGCCGTCCAGCGGGATCACGGGCGTCACAGACGCCTTCTCCTGCGCAGTGATCAGGTGCGTGCCGATGAACGGCACCACCACCAGCACGCCGATCAAGCCGTAGATCACGGACGGCACCGAAGCCAGCAGCCGCACGACCGGTTCGAGCACGCGTTGCAGCCATGCAGGCGCGAACTCGACCATGAAGATCGCGATGAACAGTGAGATCACGAAGGACAGGAGCCCCGCCCCCAGAGTCGTCAGGATCGTGCTCCAGATCAGCGGCCAGGCATGGAATGTGTAGACCGGCTTGTGCAGGTAGTTGGTCGAGTTGAAGATCGCCTGGATCTGCTGGTCGACGTTTCCGCCCGATCCGAACCAGTGCAGCCCGTTGTGCGCAAACGACGGCCACGCCTCCGCGACGATGAAGACCACCAGCGCCAGCAGCAGCACGATGACGCCACAGACCAGCGCGCCGAGCCAAAGCTCGGCGCGCTTGTCCTGGCTGAATCCTTCTTCCTCGTCGAGGAGGAGAAGTGCGTCCTCTACGGCCATCGGCGCTTCATGGTGCTCTGCGCAATTCCCCGGGACTACTTGTTGAAGGCCGGGACCGCACCTGCCGTCGACAGCACCTTGCCGGCCGTCTTGCTCGTGCGCGCCCAGGTCAGGAACGCCAGCACCGCGGGGTTGGGGCTGGCGGCGGGCAGGACGTACCAGTCATAGCGCCACAGCGGGTAGGTCTCCTTCTTGACGTTGGCGGGCGAGCAGGCGAATGCCATTGATCGAGAGAGCCTTCTCGCCGGTCGCTTTGGCCTCACCCTTCACGCCTGAGTTGGCAAGCCCGACATAGCCGATCGCGTCCTTGTTCTTCTCGATCGCGACTTTGACCAGGCCATCCGAGGTCAGCTGGGTGGTGGAGCTGTTCTCCGCTGCGCCGTTGAGGACGGCGCTCTGGAAGAACGTGAACTGGCCGGCCGCGCTGTTGCGGCCCTCGGTCACGATCGAGGCGCCGCCGAGGTTGCCGCCCAACTGCGACCAGGCCGTGAAGGTGGGCGGCTGCTTGTAGACGCCGGCGAGCTGGCTCAGTGCCAGATTGCCGAGCTTGTTCGACGAGTTCACGTCGATGCAAAGCCCGTCCTTGAAGAACTTCGTGAAGGTGACGTGGGTCTGCGACGGGAGCGGTGCCGCGGTCTGGATGCCGAACTCGGAGATCCCCGACTGGACGTCCTTGACGCCGGCGTTGCCGCCGTCCGGGTTGTACCGGAAGCTCACGCTCTTGTGGAGCTTGTGATACGCCGTGAACAGGGCGAGCATGTACGGCTGGGCGGCGCTCGAACCAGAGCCGATCAGCACTGTGCTGGCCGACGCCGTGGCCGGGATCGCCATCGCGGGCACAACCACAGCCAGGCTCAGCAGAACCTTTGCGCGCTTAGCGGTCAGCTTTGGGTACTTGAAGCCGCCGTAGCGACTGCGGTTGCGTGTCAAAACCCTTCGTCCTTTCGTAATCAGCAAGACCATCAAGCCAGTTAGTTCGATGAACTCTACTGCTTTAGTCGGCTTTGATGGGATGCGAGATTAGCAGTAACCCCAACCGTCGCCGGGGCGTCAGGAACGTGGTTGGTGCGAGGGAGCGTCGAGCGTCGCAGCGATCTCGCGCATGCGCGACTGCTCCCAGCGCGACAGACGCCAGAGATCTCGAGTCACCTGAGCGGCGTCAACCTGGCGCCCGGGCATATGCATGTTGGCGGTGGCCAGCAAGCGGCGCTCATCGCCGGTGAGCGCCATCCACTTCGCCAGCACGTCGTCGGAGTCAGGCAGCCGCGAGCTCCCGTACGGACGGGTGTCGTCAGGGAATTCAACGCAGTACTCGCCGATCAGGCGTCCAGTCTGCGGTGCGTAGGCGACGATCGGGCGATGCGGATAGATCAGGTAGGCGTATTCCAGCCCCCCGATGCGCTCGGTGGCCTGCGAACCCCAGACCCGGATGAAGCCCAGCTCGCGATACATCGCCCAATCCTCATCGCCCACGCACGAGCGCAGCAGCTCGCGCGCGGTCTGCTCGGCCCGGCGCTCCCGTCCCGGATCGAGCATCGGGTCACTGACGACGCGGCGTCGAGCGCGGAAGCGCGCCCACAGCTCGGCCACGCGCGGCGCCAGGATGTCTGAGAGCAGCGCGAGCGCCACCAGCGCGGAGACACTCAGGGCGAGCAGCATCGCCGAGTCCGGCTTCAGCCTCCCGCGGCGCGCGGGAAGAAGATCACGCGCTCAGCGTCACGCGGAATCTCGGTGAAGGAGCGCACCATCACGGCCTCACGATGGCCGTCGACGTGCGCCAGAGGGACCGCTGCCCACAACCCGGCATCCAGCTGGTGGCGGAATTCCGCCACCAGCCGCAGCTCGTCCTGTGGGAGCTCGACATCTCCCTCCGCGATGAGAACCTCGCCATGACCAGGCTTCATACGAAGAAAGCGCACCGGCAAATTATGCCAGACCGATTGCCGAGCTCCCACCATGTTCCGCGTTCCGGCTTACGCCCTCGCGGCCTTCTTTGCCTTCTTGGCCGTCTTTGACTTCTTCTTCTTGGACTTGGGCTCCGGGACAACCGCCGCCACCTTCGGGCACTTGCCGGTGCGAGTCAGCTCGAACGGGCCTTCGCTGACGCCGTTCGTGTCGGTCACGATCAGCTCGACCGTTGCCTGCGGGACGGCCGGCGTGCCGGGCTTGGCACCCTTGGGCAGGAAGGAGCAATACCCCTCCGTCAGGGCGAAGCCGCCGGTCACAGTCTCACCCGCCGGAATGTATGACAGGTACGCGGGGTTCGTGCCGTTCGCGAGGTCCGTGGCGCTGCTCCCGCCGGGTCCGGGCGCACTGCAGCTGAAGCCGTCACTGGGCACCGCGCTCGAGCAGTTCACGTATTGCGTCGCGTCCACCGAGCCCGATGAGGTGAGCACGTTCGCCGTGGGCGCGCCATACGAGACGTTATTGCCGTCGTCCTTACGGCGCGTGACGAGGATCGTGTACGACCAGATGTTGCCGGAGAAGTTCCAGGTGTAGCCCGAGGGATCGGTCGCACCGTTGATGGATGAGGCGCAGCCGAACGAGTAGTCGAATGGGTTGGCGTTGCCGGCAGCCGGACCACCGGCATCTGGCGTGATCGTGCCGCTGCACTGGACCGTGGAGGGAGGCGTCGTCGGCGCTGCGACCGCGCTCGCCGGTAGCGCACTCAACGCCACCGCCCCGGTGGACACGAGGGCTCCCAGCAGCGCAGAGCTCCTAAACAGATAAGACCGTTTGCGACGAGACACACATACCTCCAAAGCGATTGACCAGGCTCGGGTCCAACGGGATAAACTCGATTAAACATATCGGGAATGTCGATCAAGTGATGATTGAGTAGCGCCCGCCGGCGGCTCTGCGCACGCAACCGGCCAGTTCGAGCTCGGCCAGCACTGCCAACAGCTGCCCACCGGCCGCCGTCGCGCGACTGAGCTCGGCAGCGGTGTCGGCGCCTGTGCCGATCGCATCGAGCACCACTCGTGCCTGCGCGCTGAGCGTCGCGACGGCCGGATCCACGGCCGTCCGGACCCCCGATCCGCACACCGCGTCAAGCGCATCCTGCGCACCGCGCACCAGCACGGCGCCTTCGCTGAGCAGCCTGTGCGGTCCATCCGACTGGGGCACGAGAACGGATCCCGGCACCGCCCCCACCAGACAGCCTGACTTTTCGGCGAGGTTCGCCGTGTTGAGTGCCCCTGACCGCTCCCGGCCCTGCACGACGATCGTCAGCTCCGAGAGCGCGGCGATGATCCGGTTGCGGGCGATCAGGGTCCACGTCCGGACCGCTGAACCCGGCCCAAGCTCGCTGACCGCCGCGCCGCTGCGCACGATCTGGTTGTAGAGCTTCCGGTTCGTCTTCGGATACGGCGCTGAGGCACCGCCCGGGAGCACAGCGATCGTCCGTCCTCCGCCGGCGAGCGCACCGCGATGAGCCGCCGCGTCGATCCCGAACGCCATCCCACTGACAACCGTCATCCCGCTGACGCTCACACCGCGACCCAGCCTTTCAGCCACATCGGTGCCGTACGGCGTCGGTCGCCTGGTCCCGACGATCGCCACCGGATCGGCCCGGGCGAGATCGAGAAAGCTGCGCATCCCGCCCGCCACGTGCAGCACGGCCGGCGGGCCCGAGAGGCGGCGCAGTCGTTCTGGATACTCGCGATCACACGCGCAGATCAGCTCCAGCTGCGCAGCATCCGCTCGGGCCCGTGCATGCTCGACATCAGGGGTGTCGAACTCCTCATATTCGCGACCGATCTCATCGTCAGAACCTCTCCGTTCAGCGACCTCCAGCCAGAGATCGATCAGCGTCTGGTCCCCGAGACCGAGGACCTCATCCACTCGTCGGCGCTCGTACTCCAGGTATCCGCTCACCCGCTCCACAAGCCAGGTGCGGCGCAGGCACGAGTCACAGGCCGCCATCGCCTACGCCGCCGTCTGGACTCCGCCGACGCGCTGACGGAGGTGGAGGGCCTTGAGCATGTCGGCAACGCCGATCCGCTCCCTTCCCTCAAGGTCGGCGACGGTCTGCGCCACCCGCACCACCCGATGCCGGCCACGCGCCGAGAGGTGGCCGTTCAGGTATGCACCGCCAAGAGTCGCCTGGGCCTCATCGTCGAGCCTGACCCGCGATTGGATCAATCCGGCGTCGAGTTCACCGTTGCACGAGGCCCTGGTGCCCTGCAACCGGTGTCGCTGGCGCTCGCGGGCGGAGGCCACCCGGTCGCGAACTGCTGCGGAGTTGGTGATCGCTGGCCCCCGCAATTCCTCCTCCGTCGGGCGATAGACGTTCACGAGCAGATCCATGCGATCAAGCAGCGGGCCGCTCAAGCGCCGCTCGTGGCGCCGGATGTCCACCTCAGCGCAGGTGCACCTCTCCCCCTCTCCGGCATAGCCGCAAGGGCACGGGTTGGTCGCCGCCACCAGCATGAAGCGGGTCGGGAAGGTGAGCGACCGCTGGCCGCGCACGATCGTGACCGATCCATCCTCCAGCGGCTGCCGCAGCGCCTCGATCGTCGGGCGCCGAAACTCCGAGAGCTCATCGAGGAAGAGGATCCCGCGGTGGGCCAGCGAAGCCTCACCCGGACGCGGCGGGTTGCCGCCCCCGACCAGCCCCGCCGCCGAGATCGTGTGGTGCGGCGCGCGGAACGGCCTGCCGCTGAGCAGGCCGCCGGTGTGCAGCCCGGCCACGTTGTGGATGCGAGTCACCTCAAGAGCGTCGGCCCGTGTCATCGGCGGCAGTACCGACGGCATGCGCCGTGCCAGCATCGTCTTGCCAGTCCCAGGCGGCCCTTCGAACATCACGTTGTGCCCGCCGGCTGCCGCGATCTCCATCGCCTCGATCGGCACCGCCTGGCCGCGAACATCCGCGAGGTCCGGCTCAGCCGTCACCGCGCAACCGGCCCCCGTCTCCGCTGACGGCATCGGCGGAATCACCCGGCCGGTCACAGCGTCGACCGCCGCCCGCAGGCCGCCCACACCCAGGATCCGGATCCCCTCGATCAGCGAGGCCTCGCGCGCCTGCGCCGCCGGCACGACCAGCGCGGGAATCCGGTGCCGCCGCGCACCCTCAGCAACGGCCAGAGTCCCGGCAGCCCACCGCAGCTCCCCGCCGAGCGAGAGCTCTCCGTAGACGGCCACGGCGGCCAGGCGCGAGGCGTCCAGTTGGCCGCTGGCTGCGAGCACCGCGAGCGCCAGCGCGGCGTCGAAGCCCGGCCCCACCTTGCGCAATGATGCCGGCGCCAGGTTGGCGATGATCCGGCGCTGTGGGAACTCGTAGTCCGAGTTCTGAATCGCCGCGCGCACCCGCTCGCGAGACTCCCGCACGGCGGTATCGCCGAGCCCGACGATGGTGAAGGCCGGTAGACCCGGGCGGATGTCCACCTCAACAAAGATGCGACGGGGTTCGACCCCGTCGATGGCAAACGTGGTTACGCGAGCAAGCATGCCGCCGAAGCTATGGCGGCATATGTGACGAGATCGCGACGCTATGTCACGGCTATGTGACTTGTGGCGGCGTCCCGAGCCGTTTGTCACAGAGTCGTGACGTGACGTCACAGATACGGCACACGTGCCGCCATAGCTTCGGCGTATGCCCGACCAAAGACGCCGCCTGCTCGGCAACTCCGGTGAACAGCTCGCAGCAGAGCATCTGGCCCGCAGGGGCTTCCAGATCCTGGATCGCAACTACCGCACACGCTGGGGAGAGCTCGACATAGTTGCCTGTGACGGCCACCAGATCGTGTTCTGTGAGGTCAAGTGCCGGGTCGCCAACCGGGCCGGGCGAGACCCGCTCGAATCGGTGCATGCGAGCAAGCGGGCTCAGGTCCGCAGGATGGCGGGGCGCTGGCTGGTCGAGCGCCCACACCCGCATGTCGGCGTGCTGCGCTTCGACGCGATCGGCGTGACCCTCGCACCCGACGGCCAGCTCCTGCGCCTGGACCACGTGGAGTCTGCGTTTTGAGCAGTCAGCCCAGGGTGAGCTGCTGGTACGCAGCCGACTGGAAGGAGAGACGGTGCAGCGGCGTCACGCCGAGCCGTTGGATGGCGCTGCGATGTTCCGGCGAGGCGTATCCGACATGCTGGGCAAAGCCCCAGCCGGGGTTGCGCGCGTCGACGCGACGCATGTAGCGATCCCGGGTCTCCTTGGCCAGGACGGAGGCGGCCGCGATCGCGGCGCTCGTCGAATCCCCCTTGATCACAGCCCTGTGCGCGTAGCCGATGTCGCCGAGGCTGAAGCCGTCGCTGAGACAGATCGCGCCCTCGCAGGCGACGTTCTCGAGTGCCTCTCGGAGCGCCGCGAGGTTGGTCACGTGCAGCCCGCGGGCGTCGATGCCGGGCGCGCAGCGCGAGACGATCGAGACCTTGGCGGCGATCCTGAGGATCACGGGGTACAGCTCGGCCCGTGCCGCCGGCGTCTGCATCTTGGAGTCGTTGAGGGTGGCAAGCGCCTTGATGTCAGCACGGGTCACACGTTCTTGGTCGAAGAGCACAGCGGCAGCCACCAGCGGTCCGGCAAGGCAACCGCGTCCCGCCTCATCGGCGCCGGCCACAAAGCGCGTGCCGAGCGAACGATCGTGCGCGAAGAGCTTGGGACCCGGCGGCTTGCGCTTCATCCTGCTGCAACCGTACTCGCGAGCAGCTCGCAATCCAAGCGAGCGCTCAACGCTGCCAACTCCGCGGCCTAGAAGAAGCCGATGCGATCGATCGGCCAGTACGTGGCGAAGGCGACACCGATGATCCATTTCTGCGGCACGGGCCCCCAGTAACGGCTGTCGAGCGAATTCCCACGGTTGTCACCCATCATGTAGTACTCACCGGCGGGAACGACGATCGGTCTTCGGGAATGTGCAGTCGGCGCCGATGAACTTGTCGCACTGCTGGATGTAGGAGCCACGCTCCCTCACGCCGTCGCGGTAGACATACCCGTTGCGGATCTGCAGACGGTCTCCGGGCAGGCCGACGACGCGCTTGACGAAGGTCTGGCTGGACTCTGCCGGAACCCCCTTGTCGCATGCCTGTGCATGGCCGGCACCCTGGCTGGGGTTGCCGCATACACCGTCCCCGGTGACGGCGCCGGTCGGCGGGTGGAAGACCACTATGTCGCCAAGGCCTGGGTGCGTATCGAGGCGGTTGACGAGGATGCGTTGCCCGATCGAGAGCGTCGGGATCATCGACCCGCTCGGGATCCGATAGGGCTTGACCAGAAACGCCTGGATCAGCAGCGCAAGTCCGATCGCGATGGCGACCGTGACCACCAGCTCGATCCCGTTTGCGACGAGGCCTTTGGGCTTCTTGCTCGTGGAGGCCATGGGGAATCGATCCCCGACTGCCCGTGGTGCGCTAGGCCTCGTCAGCCGACGCTGGGGCGTCAGCGTCAGGAGCCTCGGCGGCGGGCGCTTCGGTCTCCGCGCCAGCCCCAGGCTGAGCGGCATCGGCGGCTGCCTGAGCAGCATCGGCGGCAGTCGCGGCGGCCTCAGCGGCGTCCGCAGCAGCCTCGGCGGCTGCCCCGGCAGCCTCAGCCGCCTCCGCAGCGGCCTCGACGACGTTCGGCGCGGCAGCCTCCGGAGCCTCAGCCGGAGCGGCCTCAGTCTCAGGTGCCTCGGGCTCGGCAACTTCGGGAGCCTCGGGCTCAGCAAACGCCGAGCCGTACAGCAACTCGCGCTGGATGATCTCCTCCGGACCGGTGTTGCGGCGCTCGCGCACACGGGCACGCTTGCCGACGCGGTCGCGCAGGTAGTACAGCTTGGCGCGGCGGACGTCACCGCGAGCGGCGACCTCGATCTTCTCGATCTTCGGTGAGTGCAGCGGGAACGTGCGCTCGACACCCACTCCGAAGGAGTTCTTGCGGACTGTGAAGGTCTCACGCGCGCCGTGACCCTGGCGCTTGATCACGACACCTTCGAAGACCTGGGTGCGACGGCGGGTGCCCTCGATCACCTGGAAGTGGACGCGCAGGCGGTCGCCAGCGTCGAACTGCGGAACTCGGCGGAGCTGTGCGCGCTCCAGGCTTTCGATGACGGTGCTCATTGCTCGTGCTCTCGTTGCCGGTAGCACCGGCATCGCGGATCAAAACGGACAGAAGGAAGCGCAGCTGAAGAGCGCGCGGCGGCCTATGGTAGCGGACCTTGAGAAGAGGGCTCGTCTGGTGCGCCCCGCTCGAGCTCGCCGCGCAGCCGCGACTGCTCCAACCGCCAGCTCTTTATGTTCGCGTGGTGCCCGGAAAGCAACACCTCGGGGACCGACCAGCCACGGTAGTCGGCCGGCCTGGTGTAGTGGGGATACTCGGGGAGGCCGTCAAGCGCGCGGCTGAACGACTCCTCGAGTGCTGATTCCTCATGCCCAAGCGCGCCGGGCTGTTTACGCAGGACGGCGTCGCAGACGACCATCGCCGCGAGCTCCCCACCGGCGAGCACGTAGCGACCGATCGACACCCGGTCGCCTGCGAAGTGTTCGAGGATGCGCTCGTCGAAGCCCTCGTAACGGCCGCTGAGAAGTGTGAGTGCCGGTTCGGCCGCCAGTTCCTCCACCAGATCGTCGTCGAGGATGCGTCCGCCGGGCGTCAGCGCCACGACCCGGCGCTGCGTGCGGACCTCAGTCGGATCCTGGCCGTAGCGCGCCCGCAGTGCCGCTTCCACCACGTCGACGCGCAGCACCATGCCCGCGCCGCCACCGAATGGCGTGTCATCCACCTGACCGCCGCTCAGCGGCGTGTGGTCGCGGTAATTCACATAGCCCAGACGGTGCCCGTGCGAGAGCGCGTTACGAACGTGGCGCTGGGACTCGAACCACTCGAACCACTCAGGGAAGAGCGTGAAGACATCGATTTCCAAGGGTCACTCCTCCCCCAGGAAATCGAGGTTGATGTCGATCTGCTTGCGCTCGAGATCCACCGCGCGGACGGCGTCTGAGATCAACGGCACGAGCAGCGGCTGGCCTCCGTCTGCGCGTTCCACCTCCAGCACCTCACAGGACGGGAGCGCCAGCAACCGGGTTACTCTGCCGATCTGGCGCTCGCCGTCGCAGACCGCGAGCCCCTCCAGATCCTCCGCCCACCACTCATCCTCCTCGAGCTCGGGCGCGTGCGTGCGAGCGACCAACAACTCCTGGCCGCGCATCGCCTCGGCGCGGTCACGATCTGTGCAGCCTTCCAGACGCAGGATCAGCCGCGCATCGTGTCCCGCCCTGCGTTCGATTGCGTGCTCGACGCCGTTGATCATCAGGCTTTCGGCGCTGTGCAGCAGCACCGGATTGGCGTCGGCGACCAGAAAGCTGCCGTCGAGCCCATGCGGACGCCCGATGCGCCCTGCGTGTAGCCACTTCCGATCCGCGGCCGCGTCAGCCACGACAGGCCTCTAATCGACGATGTCGACGAAGACGCGGTGGCCATGACGCACCGCCGCGCCCTTTACCACCGTGCGTAGCGCGGAGGCGGTCCGTCCGCCCCGGCCGATCACGTTGCCGTAGTCGTCCTGGGCGACGGAGAGCTCGAGGACGACGCTGCCGTCGTCCTCACGCACCTCTTTGACCGTGACGTGGTCAGGCTCGTCCACGAGCCCACGAGTAAGGTACTCGAGGAGGTCGCGGGGCGAGGAGGGTGCTTCGCTCAACCGGTGATGCCCTGCGTGCGCAGGAGCTTCTTGACCGTGTCTGTGGGCTGGGCGCCGCGGGCGAGCCAGTCCTTGACCTTGGCTTCGTCGAGCACGATGGTCGACGGCTCGGTCTGTGCGTTGTAATGCCCGACGGTCTCGATCACGCGACCGTCGCGCTTGGAGCGCTGATCGGCGACGACAACCCGCCAGATGGGGTTCTTGCGTCCGCCGACGCGCGTTAGTCGAAGTCTCACTGACATAGACGGGACAGGTTAGCGTGCCGCACGCATTAGCGCCTGGAGATCCGGCGTCTTGCCGGAGGCGACCACCTTCATCAGCTTGCGCATCTGATCAAACTGCTTGATCAGTGCCTTCACGGCCTGCACGTTCGTACCCGAGCCCTGAGCGATCCGCATGCGCCGCGAGCCCTTGATCAGCTCCGGGCGCCGCCGCTCCTCCGGAGTCATCGAGAGGATGATCGCCTGGATCCTGTCGAACTCGCGCTCATCGACCTTGACCCCGCGCAGCTCCTTACCCATGCCCGGGATCATCCCCAGCAGGTTCTGCAGCGGACCCATCTTGCGGATCTGCCGCATCTGCTGGAGGAAATCGTCCAGATCGAACTCCTGCTTGCGGAACTTGCGCTCGAGCTCGCGCGCCTGTTCCTCGTCGTAGGTCTCGCTGGCGCGCTCGATCAGGGAAAGGACGTCCCCCATCCCGAGGATCCTCTGCGCCATCCGGTCCGGATGGAAGCGCTCGAACTGGTCGAGCTTCTCACCGGTCGAGGCGTACATGATCGGCTTGCCGGTGATCGCCTTGACCGAAAGCGCCGCACCGCCGCGAGCATCACCATCGAGCTTGGTCATGATCACGCCGTCGAAATCGACCTGCTCGCCGAACTGCTCGGCCACCTGCACCGCATCCTGGCCGGTCATCGCGTCCACCACGAGCAGCACTGCGTTGGGCCGGATCGCCTTCTTGATGTCGGCGAGCTCCTTCATCAGCTCCGCGTCGACGTGCAGCCGGCCACTCGTGTCGACGATCAAAACGTCCTTGCCCTCGGACTGAGCGCGATCGCGCGCCCAGGCGGCGATCTCCACGGGGTTGCGGTCAGTGCCCTGCTCGTAGACCTCGGCGCCGGCGCGCTGCCCCACCTGAATCAGCTGCTCGACCGCCGCCGGCCGGTAGACGTCGCAGGCGGCGACGGCGACCGAGGAGTTGTGCTGTTCACGCAGGTAGCGCGCGAGCTTGGCGGTCGCGGTCGTCTTACCGGAGCCCTGCAGGCCGGCCATCAGGATCACCGTCGGCGGCCGCGGCGAGAACTCGACCTCCTCGCCCTCACCGCCCATCAGCGAGGTCAGCTCGTCGTTGACGATCTTGATCACCTGCTGACCCGGGTTGAGCTGCCCGATCACATCGGCGCCGAGCGCGCGCTCCTTCACGGCGCTGGTGAAGCTCTTGACGACCTGGAAGTTGACGTCCGCCTCGAGCAGCGCCAGGCGGATCTCCCGCATTGCGCTGTTGATATCGGCCTCGGTCAGCGTGCCGTGGCCGCGGACGTCGGTGAGCGTCGCCTGGAGCTTCTCTGCCAGTGAGTCAAACATCTGGATACAGAGATTAGACGTCAGCTCGGTGCCGCCGGTCCGCTGACCGGCGGCACCGCTGAAGCTGTGCGCTGGGACGAGCGAACGCCAGCGGTCAGTCGATCTTCGCGACGTCGTCGCCCGCGAACTCGTCCTCGGGCAACACGCTGCCGAGCGTCGGCCGCTGGTGCAGGTAGGCGCTGCCCTGCACGTAGTAGTAGACGATCGGAATGAACCCGAGAGCCATGCCTCCGAGGCCGATCCAGAGAACCACGGCCGACAGACCAGGGATCGACTTGATGAAGATGAAGGTCATGAACGCTGCACCCAGCAGCGGGAACAAGCCCATCATCAGGAAGTTCGTAACGGACTTCAACAGAAGCTTGCGGAAGGCGACAATCGCTGCGAAGCCAGCCAGCGCGTAATAGATGGCGATCTGCAGACCGATCGAACTGATGGCGTCACTAAGAACGGTTCCGATCGATCCTACGAGATTCGACAGGGCGAAGAAAATGACCGAGACCACTGCGACGACCGCGGTCGCGAACACAGGGGTGTTCCACTTGGGATGCAGCACGCCAAACTGGCTCGGCAAAGTCTTCTCGCGAGACATTGCAAACAACGACCGCGTTACCTGGATCAAAGTCGTCTCGAGCGTGGCGATCGTCGAGAGGGCAACCGCGATGATCATGAGCTTGGCACCGAAGCCGCCGCCGATAACCCGCCCGTAGGCCTCGAGCACGTTGGAGCTGTTGCTCTGGATCGCCCCCTGCGTCATGGTCATGTTGATGCAGATCGTGAACAGCTCGAAGAGCACGAACACGATCAGCACGCCGATGATTCCGCCGATCCCGGAGTTCTTTTTGCTGTCCTCGGTCTCCTCACCAAGGTTCGAGGACACGTCCCAGCCCCAGTAGTAGAAGGCCGCGAGCAGGGCCCCGGCGACAAAGACGCTGAACGAGCTGAAGTGGCTGAAGCCGAGCCAGCTCGGAGAGAAGCTGACCCTGTGGTGGTGGAAGATGCCGAGCACACCGAAGACCGCGAGCAGCAGCACCTCGATCGAGGACATGATCCACTGAGCGTTGGCGGTGATCCGCACGCCGCGGGCGACGAAGTAGGCCATCACCAGGAACCAGATCGCGCCGACGAACGTCACCCAGCCCGCGTGACTGGCAGCAGTGGAGCTGAACAGCGACAACGTCACCTGCCCTGCGGGAATCGAACCCGCGACCATAAAGATCGTCGCCGAGACGACCAGTCCCCAACCGGTGAAGAAGCCGAGGATCGGGTGGAGCACGCGTCCTACCCACTCGTAGGCCGCCCCGGCACTGGCGCCGAGCTTGTTGAGATGGTGGTACGCGACTGCGATCCCCATCATCGGGATGCCGCACCACAGCAGCGCCGCCGGGGCGGCGAACCCTACGGCCGCGACGATGGCTGCCGTCGTCGCGGCGATCGAGTACGCGGGAGCGCTGCCCGCGACCGCCATGACGATGGCATCCCAGAAGCCCAACGCATTCCGTTCCAGCGAATGCTCGTGCTCCCTGCGCGCATCGGACTCTGACGACTGTCCGTCGCCGCCAACCTCACCAATCGTGGCCACTACGTTCTCCCCCTACCTAGACACCCTCTCGTGAGGGCGCGACTGTACCGTGCGCGGGGGCGCCAGATAGGCGCGGACGTCCTTCAGGAATTGTGCGTTTCGTCACTCGGCTCGGTGTCGGCCGAGCTCGGTGGCTGTTCGTCGTTCGCCGCGGCACCGGCTGCTCCGGCTCCGCCGGCTGCTGCGGAGAACATGTTTCCGAGCCCGTTGACGGCCTGGGAGAACTCGGACGGGATCACGAACACCTTGTTGGCGCTGCCCTGGGCCAGCCGCGGCAGCATCTGCAGGTACTGATAGCTCAGTAGCTTGGGGTCGGGATCGCCGGCGTGGATCGCGCCAAACACAGTGCCGATCGCCTCGGCCTCACCCTGGGCCCGGAGCACGGCTGCTTGCTTCTCACCCTCGGCGGTGAGGATCGCCGCCTTCTGCGCGCCCTCGGCGGTGAGGATCGCCGACTGCTTGACACCCTCGGCGGTGAGGATCGCCGCACGCCGGTCACGCTCGGCCCGCATCTGCTTCTCCATCGCCTCCTGGATGCTGGGTGGCGGGTCAATCGACTTGATCTCAACGCGGTTGACGCGGATCCCCCACTTGTTGGTGGCCTCGTCGAGCACGCCGCGGAGCTGCGCGTTGATGTGGTCGCGACTGGTCAGCGCCTGCTCGAGCGTCAGCGAGCCGATCACGTTTCGCAGCGTCGTGACCGTGATCTGCTCGATCGCCTGAAGCGGGTTCGCGACCTCGTAGGTGGCCGATCTGGCGTCGTTGACCGTGAAGTAGAGAACGGTGTCGATGTTGATCGTGAGGTTGTCCTCCGTGATCACCGGTTGCGGCGGGAACGAGACAACCTGCTCGCGCAGGTCGAGCAACGGCCTCAGGCGATCGACGAACGGCACCAGAACCGTCATCCCTGGATTCAGTGTGCGGTGATATCTCCCGAGCCGCTCGACGATCCCGGCCCGCGCCTGAGGCACGATCCTGATCGTCCGTGCGAACACGATCACAAGGAATAAGACCACCACCGCTGCGACGATCCCTCCGACCATTTCAAACCCCTTTCGGCTACTCCATGACGAGCGCCGTCGCGCCCTTGATATCCACGACGTCGACGGCGGTACCCGCCTCGATCACCCGATCCTCGTCGAGCGAGCGCGCTGTCCAGACCTCCCCGTCGATCCGCACGCGCCCGACGCCCTCGTGGTTGGCGATGCGTTCGGTCACCAACGCCCGCCTGCCCACCAGGGCCGCCCCGCCAGTGCGCAACGCCGGACCACTCGTCAGATGGCGCTGAACCATTGGCCTGACCGACAGCAGCGTGAGAATCGAAACGCAGACGAAGACGACAGCGGCCGCCGTCTCGCCGGCGACGCTGTCGGCCAACGCGGCAAGCGCCGCACCGGCCGCAAATGGAGCAAGGAAGAAGCTTCCTGCGCCCGCCAGCAGCTCCGCAACCCCAAAGCCGAGGGCTACGACCAGCCAGATGAACCAACCAGCCATGTGACGCCCGAGATTACTCCGGAACCGCGACGTTTTACACCCGGTACCGGTGCGTCGGCCTCGCGGCGGCCATGGCCCGTCAGCTGACGAGTGCGCGCGCGAACTCTGCGGCGTCGAACGGCCGCAGATCCTCGAGCTGCTCGCCGACTCCGATCAGCTTCACAGGAATGCCGAGTTCGCCGGCGATAGCGAGGGCGATTCCGCCCTTGGCCGTGCCATCGAGCTTGGTGAGCACAAGCCCGGAGACGTCGATCGCCTGTGAGAACAGCTGCGCCTGACGCAGGCCATTCTGACCGGTGGTCGCGTCAACCGTGAGCAGCGTCTCATGCGGCGCATCCGGCAACTGTTTGGCGATCACGCGACGGATCTTGACGAGTTCGCCCATCAGATCATCCTGCGTGTGCAGACGCCCCGCGGTGTCGACGATCACCACATCGGCACCGGTCTCGATCCCCGTCTTGACACCCTCGAAGGCGACCGATCCGGGGTCGGTTCCCTCCGGCCCACGCACGAACTCGGCGGCGGCACGCTGCGCCCAGAGCTCGAGTTGCTCGACCGCTGCAGCACGGAAGGTGTCGGCCGCGACCAGCACCACTTTGTGCCCGAGCTCGCGGCTGAGGTGATGCGCGAGCTTCCCTGTCGTGGTGGTCTTGCCGGTGCCGTTGACGCCCGCCATCAGGATCACCGTGGGCTTGCGCCGCAGGTCGATGTGGTCATCGCCGACGCGCGCGATATCTCCCAGGAGCTCGGTCAGGCGTGCCGTGAGTGCCTCACCACCACTGATCCCTCCCTCGGTGGCCTCACGCTCGAGTTGACCCACGACCTGGGCGGTTGTGCGCGCGCCGACATCGGCGTAGATGAGCGCCTCCTCGAGCCGCTCCCAGGTCTCATCGTTGACCTCTTCGAAGAGCGTCGCCTGGACCTCGGCGCCCAGGGCCTGACGCGTCTTGCGGAGGTTCTCGCGCAGGCGTGAAAACATGCCGCGGCGCGCCTCAGCCGCAGCCGGCTCAGGTTCGGGCACGGTCCTGCCGAAGGACTCCGTGTCAACGATGAAGAGGTCTGCCCACTCGCGTGCCATCGGCGCGCGACGTTAGCAACGCCGGCTGCTCAGGCGACCGCTTCGCGCTCGGGGAGCCGTCTGGAGATCACCTTCGAGATCCCGTCGCCGCCCATCGATACGCCGTAGAGCGAGTCGGCCGCCTCCATCGTGCGCTTCTGGTGGGTCACGACGATGAACTGCGCGCGCTCGCTGTAGGTGTCGAGCAGGTCGAGGAATCGCGAGATGTTGAGATCGTCGAGCGCCGCCTCCACCTCATCCATGATGTAGAACGGGCACGGCTTGGCGAGGAACACGGCGAACAGGAACGCCAGCGCCGTCATCGACTTCTCGCCCCCCGAGAGCAACGTGAGCCGCTTCATCGCCTTACCCGCCGGAGTGATCTCGATTTCGACGCCGAGCACATCCTCTTCCTCTGCGATGCCGTCTTGTTCCTCCACATCGGCCTGGTCTTCGCTCTCCCCGGCCGCGTCGCTCGACTCCAGCTTCTGTCCGCCGATCACAGGCGCGCGGGCATCGGTTTCGGCGACCAGCCGCAGACGGCCGCTGCCCCCGGGAAACACCCGCCCCACCAGCTCCTCGAAGTTGCTGGCGGCGGCCTCGAACGTCTCTTCGAAGGTTTCACGGATCTGGCGGTCGGTGTCCTTGATCAGCTTCTCGAGCTCGCGCAGCGCCGTCTCCAGATCGTTGCGCTGGGTCTCGAGCTCCTCAACGTGCGCAAGTGCCTCCGCATACTCGTCCTGTGCGAGCGGATTGACCGGTCCGAGTTGCTCGCGGCGCCTCGCCAGCCGCTCCAAGCGTGTGCGCAGCTCCTCCCGGCGCTCGTCCGGCAACGCATCCTCGGCTGGATCCGGCTCGAGCTGCAACTCGGTGGCCAAGCCCTTGAGCGCCGCTTCCGAATCCGCTGCCTGATCGCGGGCACGCTGGGAGCGGACCTCAGCCGTGGTCAGCGTTTCGCCGGCGGCCTGCAGGCGCGACTGGATCGCCGCCTCCTCCTGGGCACAGGCGCGGAGCTCTGCCGCGACCGTCTCCCCCGCCTCGCGGTCGCGGGCCAACTCGGCATCAAAGGCAGCCTTGCACTCCGCGATCGCGCCGGCGAGCTCCTGTAGCTCGCCATGGATGGCTGAGATGCTCGGCGCAAGCTGCACGTCACGCGCGATCTCGGCCTGCACCCGCCCGATCTGCGCCTCCCGCTGGCTCCGCTCACGCTCGACACGCTCGATCTGTGCCCGTTCCGCGTTCAGCTGGGCCTGTATCTGCGCGCGGCGCCCTGCGCCAGGACCTTCGTCGGGTGCGGTGCGCCGACGCTGAATCGCCGCGGCCAGGCGCCGCTGCTGCTCGACGGCCTCGTCAAAGCTGTCCACGGCAGCGCGGTGAGCTGCAATCGCCTGCTCTCGTGTGGAGTCAACCTCAGCGGTCCGGCCGTTGCATGTCCCGACCTCGCCGAGCGCCGCCTGCTCAGCCTGAACGGCCTTCTCGCTGGCCGCGATCAGCTCGTCACGCCGGTTGCGCTCCGCCAGCACCCGCTCCTCGCCGACCTTCGCCGTCTGCCTGAGCTCGCCACTCCAGCCGGAATAAACCCGGCCGGCGGGAGTGACCGCGATGCCAGGGAAGTCATCGGCGACCGCGGACACATCCTCCACGATCCACACATCTCGCAGCAGGTCCCGGGCTATGGCGGCGGCGGGACTGTCACCGGACACGTGCTCGCGAAGCCGCACGGAGCCGGGGACGGGTGGCGCCGCCGCGTCAGCGGCGCGGTCCTTCCGGTCGCGCAGAACGATGACACGTCCGCCGTCCCGTCCGGCCTTGTCGAGCAGCTCACCGGCCGCGGAACGGCTCTCCAGCAGCGCCGCGCCGAGGCGCCCATCGAGCGCGGCGGCAACAGCGAGCTCATAGCCGGGGGCGACGGTCAGCTCATCAGCGAGCGAGCGCGCACCTCCTGGCGCGCTCTGGTGGCCACGCAGGAACTGGTTGACCGCAGCAAGCTCGCCCCCGATCCGGGCACTCTCCCGACGCGTCGCCTCAACGGCACGCTCGGCCTCGCGAACCGCCGCCCGCGCCTCCTGGAAGGTGGCCTCGGCCGCCTCGCGTGCTGCCTTTGCAGCCGCGACCGTCTCGGCCCGTTCGGTCTCGAGCCCGGCTGCCGCCACGAGCTCCTGCTCGAGCTCGACCAGCTGGCGAGCGAGTTCCGCCTCGCGATCGCGCTCGAGCGCCTCGCGCTCGCGGCTCAGAGCATCGATGCGCGTCTGCGCCTCAGGGTCCGGCCGATCCTCGGCCGCAGCTGCCAACAGCTGCTCCAGCAGCGACCTTGCCTGCTCGAGCCGTCGCGAAACGGTCTGCTCTGCATCGCGTACAGCCTCGGCGCGATAGCCGACCTTGTCAGCCGCCGACTGCGCGCCGTAACTGCGTCTTGAGAGCTCCTCGCGCTGAGTCGACCTCGCGGCCAGCGCCTCTTCGGCTTGGCCTCGACGGATGGAGACGGCCTCGAGCTCCTTCTCGATCTGGGCGCGCTGCGTCCGCGCCTGAACGGCCTGCTCGGCCGCCGACGCCAGCTCCGTGCGCCGCGCACGCAGCTCGTCACGTGCGAGTTCCCAGCGCACCTCGAGCGTCTGCCGATGCAGTCGCTCATGTAACTCTGCGGCCTCAGCCTGGCGCTTGAGCGGCTTCAGCCGCGACCGCGCCTCGCGCTCGACATCGAGCGCGCGGTCCAGGTTGTCCTGCGTGTGACCCAGCTTGAGCTGCGCGCGCCGGCGGCGCTTACGATGCTTGCCGAGTCCGGCGGCTTCCTCGATCAGCAGCCTGCGGTCACGCGGTTTGGACGTCACGATCGCCTCAACGCGGCCCTGCGAGATGACCGAATGCATCTCCTTCCCCAGGCCGGTGTCGGAGAGCACCTCGATGATGTCGATCAGGCGACACTTCGCGCCCCCGATGCGGTACTCGCCGTCTCCGCTGCGCTCGAGCCGGCGCATGATCGACACCTCCGGCCCGAATCCGAGCACGCCCTCGCTGTCGTCGAGCACGAGTTCGACCATCGCGCTGCTGGCGGCCTGGCGCCCCGGCGCTCCGCCAAAGATGACGTCCTGCATCGAATGACCGCGCACCGCCATCGGCGACTGCTCCCCCAGCGCCCACAGCACCGCATCGGTCACGTTGGACTTGCCCGAGCCGTTCGGTCCCACGATCACGCTCGTGCCCGGCCCGAACTCCAGCCGAGTGCGATCCGGGAACGACTTGAACCCCTTCATCGTGATGCTCTTCAGGTACACCTGGCCTCCGCTCCCCTACGAACCACTGGCTCTTCCGGCAACCGCGAGATGCGCGAGCGCCTCCTCGGCGGCCGCCTGCTCCGCGTCCTTCTTGCTGCGCCCGACCCCGCGGCCGATCTCCTCATCGCCGATCATCGCGGCGATCGTGAAGGTGCGGTCGTGTGGCGGTCCGCTCTCCTCGACCACCTCGTAACTGACGAGCGCGCCACGGCGAGCCAGGCGCTCCTGCAGCGCCGACTTGAAATCGACGGGGCGCTCCAATGCGTCAGCCAGCTCGGACTGGAAAGCTTGAACCACAGCCTCCGCCACGCGCTCGTAGCCGAACTCCAGGTAGCAGCCGCCGATCACAGCCTCGGTGATCGATGCGAGCACCCGCTCGGTGGAGACGAGGCTCGGGATGCTTGCCGCCGCGCCCGCTGGCGCTGCGGCTGCGAGTCGCTCCGGCACGCCAAGGCGCTCGGCCACTGCCCGGCACGAGCGGCCCGAAACCGTCTGTGCCCGGATCTTCGTCAGCTCGCCGGCGCCGAAGCGCTGGAGCATCGGAAAGATGTGCGACGTGATCGCCAGCGACAGCACGCTGTCGCCAAGGAACGCCAGGCGCTCGTAGGAGTCGGAACGCCTGGTCGTCCAGGAAGCGTGCGTGAAGACGGTTGTCGCCAGCTCCTCGGGGAGCGCATCCAGGAGTTCCCGCAGCTGCGAGACGGAGGACTGAGGATCGCTTCCGTTAGTCGGCACCGGGTGCTTCGCTCGCGGTCGTGACGCCACTCGCGAGCACGAAGTCCACCGCCTGACCGACGGTGAGAATCCTGGCGGCCTCTTCATCAGAGATCTTTACGCCGTAACTGTCCTCGAGCTCCTGGACAAGCGTGTAGAGATCGAGTGAGTCGGCATCCAGGTCCTCACGGAAGCGCGTGCTCTCCTCGATCGATACGGGATCGACCTCGAGCTCGTCGGCCAGGTGGGCGCGGATCGCGCCGAGGATCTGCTCACGAGTCATGGACGAACTACCGTAGCCCCATGCTCGGACGGGGAATTCGCTTCCTGAGCCTTTGCAGCAGTTTCGCCGGCTGAAGCGCGCTCCACATCACCGTTCGCGTGTTCAGGGCCTGGCTTGCGCAGCGCGCCAGCCTCCTCGAGCGCCGCACGCGTGCGGCCGATCACATCCTCCTCGACACCCCGGGCAGCCACCTCGATCGCGCGGGCGAAGCCACGACGGGCGAACCGGCCATGGCAGACGATTCCGATCTGCCTCAAGCCCAGCATGTAGGCACCGCCGGTGACCTCCGGATCGATCTCCTCGCGCAGTCCCATGATCGACGGCTTCAGCAGGAAGCCGCCAACCTTGGCGCGCAGCGAGCGGTGGGCGGCATCGCGCAGCAGGTGAAGCGTCTGCGACGAGACCCCCTCGATCAGCTTCAGCGCGATGTTGCCGGTGAAGCCGTCGGCGACGAGAACGTCAGCCACATCCTTGAGCGCGTCGGTGCCCTCGACGTTGCCGATGAAGTTCAGTCCAACCCCGCCGTCACCGCTGAGTCGCTCATGAACCTCCTTGAGGTCGGCCGTGCCCTTGGCGGGCTCCTCTCCGTTGGAGAGCAGCGCCACCCGCGGAGAATCGAGGTTGAGCACCGCCTGAGCGAAGGCGGAGCCCATGTGCGCGAACTGCACCAGATGCTCGGGCCGGCAGCTCACGTTCGCGCCGACGTCGAGCAGCAGCAGCGGCCCGACACCCGGGCGCGGCAGCGGCAGCGCCAGAGCGGGGCGATAGATGCCGCGGTCCCGCTTGAGGTTGAACAGGCCCGCAGCCAGCGCCGAGCCGGTCGAGCCCCCTGATACGAGTGCCTGCGCCCTGCCGTCGGCGACCGCCCTGGCCGCCTGCACGATCGAAGCCGTGGGAGTCGATCTGACCGCGTACGCGGGATCGGTCGCCTTGGCGATCGACACCGGTGCGTCCACCAGTTCGACGCCGTCCGCAACAGTCGTGATCCGCGAGGCGTCGGCGAACAGCAGCACGCGCACACCGCGCGCCGCTGCCAGCGACGCGCCCTGCGCTACCTCATCCGGGCCGTGGTCGGCCCCGTTGCCGTCAACGGCGACCGTCACCATCGGTGACTGTCGCCTCAGCTCAGCGATGAGTCTTTGACAACGACCGTACGCCCCTTGTAGCTACCGCATTCCGAGCACACACGGTGCGGCAGGCGGGGCTGGTGGCAAGTGGGGCACTCGTTCGTCGCTGCCGCGCTCGCCTTGTGGGTCGAGCGACGCTTGGTCGTGCGTGAGTGGGACTGCTTTTGCTTAGGAACGGCCATGGCCGGTCAGGCTAGCAGGCTGGCCAGCCCGGAAGCGCCCCCTCAGCCGTCGAATTTGATCTCGGACAGCTTGGCCCAGCGTGGGTCGCGTTCGGGTTCGTGGTGGTGGTCGGCGCCGGCCGTGTTGAGGTTGGCGCCGCAGACGGGGCAGAGACCTGCGCACGCCTCACGGCAGAGGATCGCCCTCGGGAGGCTCAGCGCGAGCGCGTCGCGGGCCCACGCACCAAGGTCGAGCACGCCGGCGTCCACATATGGCGAGTCGAGCTCGTCGCCCGCACCCGGCTGAGAGATCTCCCGCGCGTCAATCTCGAAGACCGTATCCGCCGGCTCCAGGCACCGCATGCAGGGGCCGTGCAGCTTCGCCTCGAAGCGCACGCGCAGCGCGTAACCCTGTCCCGTGGTCCGTGAGATGTCCAGCCGAACCGGCACGACCGGCGGCTCCACCGTATAGCTGTCATCGCCCAAGGTGAACGGCTCCAGCTGCACGTCGAGGTCGAGACGCCGCCCCTCCCCTGACGTGAGTCGCAGGCCATTCAGATCGAAGCTGTCAGTCACGACGCCCATGACTGCCAGCTTAGAGTCTGTACAGGGCACGTAGCCGTGCCTTGCGAGCCGTCATGTTTCGCGAATCGCGGACAGCTCCCGGCCGGCGAGAGCCACGGCGCCGATCGCCGACAGCACGATCCCGAACAGCAGCGGTATGCGCTCGCCCCCGCTCGCCAGCGGTTGGTGGTAGAGCAGCACCACGGCAAGGATCAGGCCGTTGGCGGAGACGGTGGTGCTGGCCGCCGAGACGCTCGCGGCGTTGGCCCGCGCGAACGCCTGCTGGATGAGCGATAGCGACCACACGCTCAACACGATCATCAGCCACGGGCCAGGCGTGAGCAGCACGTTCACGGCGCCGCCGAGGCCATCGCGCACGACCCGGTCGGAGATCTCCTTGGTGAACACTCCAGTTGCGACGAAGAGAAGGCCAACCGCCGCGCCCATGAAGATCCCACTCCGCGAGCGGGCGAGGAGCGCGGCCGGTACGGCCAGCACCAGCGCCAGCAGAACTTCAGTGAGGTCGGACAGCGGAGGATTGGCTACGCCTGAGGTGACGACGCTCGAGGCGACCAACACCCCGCCCACCGCCAACAGAATCACGCCCACGAGCTCGATCCTCGCGAAGCGTTCCCCCAGCCAGCGGTGTCCGATCACGACCAGGCCTCCGCGTCCCAAACTGCGCAAGCTGGTGACAACGGGAACCGCCACCAGCCCCAACGAGCCTGCTTCGGCGGTCCACGCGAGTAAGCTCAGCGCCATCGCAAGTAGCCACCATGGTCTCCGTACCAGGATGGCCAGTAGCGAGAGCCCGCGTGAGCCCACGCCAACCTGCATCATTTCACGCTTCTCCAGGGCGGCAGCGGCACTGTTCGCGAGCCCACAGATGAGCGCGAACGCGCTCCCTAAAAAGAACATCGATCACAGGAGCATTCAGTGCAAGACGGGCACCCGAAGTTGGCAGCGACGGAAGCGATCGTATCGCCCCCCGAGCCGTCACGGCCCAGCAGTCCAAGGAAGGTATTGATCCTCTCCGGTGAGATGGGCGAGGGCCACAACGCCGCCGCTGCTGCCATCACCGAGGCGATCGCCGATGTCTGGCCCGGCTGTCAGGTCGAACGATTCGACACGCTCGAGCTCTGGGGGCGCCCCTTCAGCCGATTCATGAGTTGGGGATATGAGATCCAGATCCGGCTGCTCCCTCTCACCTACGAGGTCTTCTACGACGCGCTGTGTCGATCGCGCAGCTTCGCCGCGCTGAGCAAGCTTGCAATCGGGAGCTTTTTCGGCCGCAGACTTGAGAACTTTCTCAGGAGCCACGACGCCGACCTCGTCATCTCCACGTATCCGTTCGGGTCGGCGGCGCTCCATTGGCTGCGCACCCATCACACCTCCTACAAGGTGCCCGCGGTGACCTACATCCCTGCCTTCCACGTCCACCCGGTGTGGGCATACGCGGGGATCGACCAGCACTACGTGATGTATGAGACCGCCCCGGACCATGCTCAAACGGCTGGCTTCGAGCGGACGATGCACATCGGCGCGCCGCCTGTGAGAGACGGGTTCGGGAGCGTCTCCAAGAAGGACGCGCGCGAGCGGCTTGGGCTCGACCACGACAAATTCATCCTGCTGACCACCGGCGGGGCCTGGGGCCTCGGAGGGATCGATGAAGCGGTCCAGGCGCTGACCTCCTCCGACATCGAGCGGCTACAGGTTGTCGCGGTCTGCGGCAGGAGCACCAAGCTGCTCCATCATCTCCAGAGGATGGGCGTGCCGGAGGATCGGCTGATCCCGTACGGCTACGTCAACAACATGCACGAGATCATGGCGGCGGCCGATGTCGTGGTGACCAACGGCGCCGGAGTCACAGTGCTCGAAGCACTGCGGACGCCGCGCCCTTGCATTTGCTTCAAGCCGCTCGCCGGCCACGGTAAGGCCGCAACCAACGAGATGTTGACCCGCGATCTCGCACTCCTCGCCAACGACGTCGCCCAGCTCGTCTCGGTCACGCGCGAGCTGGCCACCGACCAGGTGCTGATGGCGCGGATGGAGCACGCCGGACGCGAATGGTGCAAGGGACGCGAATTACGCGACAGCGTGCGCGAGATGAACGAGCTCTTCCCCGCAGCCGAGGCGTCGGCGGGGGCACACAGCTGACGGCACCGGCCGCGAGCGCAACGCTCTGATCGACACATGTCGACCTGGTTTCGAAGCTACGGGTACTCGAGCGTCTACGACCACCTGGTCGTGGGCGCGCTTCCGCTCGACGAGACCGACGTCCGGGTGCTGGCGACGCTCGGCGTCAGCCGTGTGCTCAATCTCGTCGAGGACGAGGAGTACACCCGCAATGCGCGCCGGGAGGTCGAGCGGGCATTTGCCCGTGAAGGGATCGTCGAGCACCGCCTCGGCACCGAGGATTACGGCGGTCTCACACCAGAGCTACTCGAGACGGCAACCGCCCAGGTGAACGGCTGGCTGGACGACGGCGAGGTCGTCTACCTGCACTGCCGAGCCGGGTGGCAACGTTCGGCCGCCGTGGCGGCGGGGGCGATTGCGATCCGCGATGGGATCGAGCTCGACCGCGCCCTTCTTCAGGTCCAGCAGCTCAAGCCGACGGCGGACCCGCTGCCACACCAGCGCGAGGACCTCTCCCGCTGGTTCGAGACGCGCCGCGGCACCTGACCCGGCGCACACCCGGTCGGCAGGCAGCCCGTCCCGCTAGCTGCCGTCGGCAGCGCGCAGATCGCTGCCGTCGGCAGCGCGCAGATCGGCGGCACGCAGGTGTCGCGGAGGCCGCGGAACAGCCGGATCCTCAAACAGCGCACGCGGCCGATCGAGCTCGTCGATAGCCGCGACAGCCTTGTCGTCGTCGGGCGAGAGCGCCACATCGCGAGCTGACTCTGTGATCTGCTCGACGTCCGTGAGATCCGCCGCGCTCGCGACCGCACCGTGGTCGGCGAATCGACGCGCCGCAGGCAGGACACGCCTTTCGTAGGACCCGACGGTGTCGTTGTAGGCGTTGACTGTCGAGTTAAGCCGCTTCCCCAGCGTTTGGATCATCCCCGAGAGCTTCGCCAGCCGGCCGTGCAGCTCGCGCCCCAGGTCCGAGATCGCCTGAGCTGACTCGGCCACACGCTCCTGCTGCCAGCCGTAGCCGACCGAATGCAGCAGAGCAAGCAGGGTCGTCGGAGTGGCGATCAGAACGCGGCGGGACATCGCGTCCTCGATCAGCGTGGGATCGGCGTCGAGTGCCTCGCCGTACAGGTGCTCTCCCGGGAGGAACAACACGACGAAGTCCGGTGCCGACTCCATCCCATCCCAGTAGGCCTTGTCCGCGAGCTGTTTGACGTGACGCCGCAGCAGCCGCGCGTGCGCCTGCATGGCGTCATTGCGAGTCTGCTCGTCGGGCGCCTCGTAGGCGTCGAGGATCCCCTGCAAGGGCGCCTTCGCATCCACGACGACGTGCTTTCCTCCGGGCAGGTTGACCACCATGTCCGGCCGCAGCGTCTGTTCGTGGCCGGCGAAGCTGGCCTGCTCGTTGAAATCGCAGTGCCGGACCATGCCGGCCAGCTCGACGACCTTGCGGAGCTGCATCTGTCCCCACTGGCCACGTGTATTGGGCTTGCGTAGGGCGGTGACAAGCGCTCCGGTCTCGGTCCGCAGCTTCTCGTTGGCCTCGGCCAGGTGGCGCATGCGCTCGGCCAGCATGCCCTGCGACTGGTGGCGTTCCTTGTTGAGCGTCACCAGCTGCTGGTCGACTCGCTGCAACTGATCTTTCAGCGGCCTGACCAGTTGCTCCATTGCGAGCTGGCGCTTTTCGAGCTCGCCCTTAGCCTCCGCCTGAGTGCTCTGTAGCTGGGTCTTGGCGAGCTCGGTGAGCTGCCTGACGCTGGTGTCGAGCGCCTCGGCGCTCATCGCCTTGAAGGAATCGGACATCTGGGCCTGGTTCTCGCGCAGCGAGCGGATGCGCTCGCGCATGATCAGTGCCGTGATACCCGCACCGATAACCAGCCCGACGAATAGCCAGACAGCACTCATACGTCGAGGATGGCGCGGCTACCGGACGGAACCGCCCGAACGCAGGTTCGGGTCGGGGATCAGCTGCAGCTCACCTACAAAGCTGGCAGCCAGCGGGCTGCCAGCCCTACCGAGCTACGCAGACACGGTCTGGGGGCCAGACTTCGGCGGCCACGTTGGCCGCCTCAGCCACCCTAGGCGACTTCGGCAGGCTCGTCCTTGCCCGCCAGGCGATCACGGCCGCGCTGAACGGCGGCGATGAACTTCGAGAGGTTGACCTCGAGCGTGTTCAGGATCTCGTCGGCGTAGTCCTCCGCCCCCAGGCGGATTTCGCGCTCGCGCGCACGTGCCTCCTCGAGGATCTCCTCGGCGGCGCGTTCGGCCTGCTTGGTGATCTCCTCGTCGGAGACAAGCCGCTCCTGACGATCGCGAGCCTCCTTGACGATGCGCTCGGCCTCGCGCTTGGCTTCGGCCAGCATCTCCTGGCGCTCCTTCACGATCCAGCGCGCCTGCTTGATCTCCTCGGGGATCGTCGCGCGCATCTGATCCAAGATGTCGTAGATCTCTTCCTTGTCCACGCGTACCTGATCCGTGAGCGGCATCGGCTTGGCGTTGTGCACAAGGTCGTCGAGCTTGTCGATGAGTACGAGTACGTCCATCTAAAGTCCCTGTTCGTCAGCGGCTGATTCGTTCCTTCAAGGCTACGGCGACCTCATCCGGCACCAGGCCATCGATTTGCCCACCAAACGTGGCGAGCTCCTTCACCCCGCTTGACCTGATGAAACTGTACTTAGCAGAGGCCATCAAGTAAACGGACTCGATGTCCGGAGCCTGTCCGCGGTTCAGCTGGTTGAGCTCGAGCTCGTACTCGAAGTCGGAGATCGCCCGCAACCCGCGCACGATCGCCATGGCGCCTCGTGACCGTGCGAACTCGACCGTCAGCACGCTGAACGGCTCCACCTCGACGTTGCCGAGGTGCGCCGTCGCGTGCTGGATGAAGGCAACGCGCTCGTCGGCGGTGAACAACGTTCCGCCCTTACGCAGGGGCAGGTTGACGACAGCCACGATGACCTTGTCGAACATCGCCGAGGCGCGCGAGATCACGTCGAGGTGGCCGTTGGTTATGGGGTCGTAGGACCCGGGGCAGACAGCAATACGATTATCCAGCAACATGAACTCTGATCAGCGTGTCTCCGTACTGGCGCTCGCGCAGCAGCGGTAGTTCGAGCACCAGCGGGGCCCGGCGGTCGCTCTCCACCACCACCCTGGCCTCCGGGGCCAGAAGCGGCGATAGTGCGGTCGACAGCTCGGGCGCCAGTGAGCTCGCCAAGCGGTATGGGGGGTCGAGGAAGACCAGATCGTATTGACGCTCCGCAACCGGCGTGCAAGTGAGCGCCCGCAGCGCAGGCATCCGCAGCACCTCGGCCTGTAGACCCAGCTGCTCCAGGTTGTGGCGGATGGCGACAACAGCGGAGGCAGCGGAGTCGACGAAGGTGGCTCTTGCCGCCCCGCGCGAGAGGGCCTCGATGCCCAGCGCGCCCGAGCCGGCGAAGAGATCGAGCACCTCGGCCCCCTCGACGGACGCCAGGATCGAGAAGAGCGCCTCGCGCACGCGGTCAGAAGTCGGGCGCGTCTGCTCACCGCGCGGAGCCCGCAGGCTCCGCCCACGATGCGTGCCGGCGACGACCCTCATGCCAAGATCCGCGGCAGCAGGGGTGCCAGCAGGGCATGCTCCGATCCGCTCAGGTTGGGGTCCGTGTCCAGCACGGTCTTGCTGTACAGAACAGCCCGCTCGAGCAGCTCTTTGTCGCGGGTGAGGTCGGCGAACTTGTACTGGGCGTCGTGCCCCGACTGCCGCGTCCCGGCGAGTTCGCCGTAACCGCGCAGTGCCAGGTCGACCTCGGCCAGCCGGAAGCCGTCGGATTCGCGCGCCAAGGCCTCCAGACGTCGCGAGTCGCGTCGCCCAAACAGCAGGCAGACAGAAGCGTGCTCGCCGCGCCCGATGCGCCCGCGCAGCTGGTGCAGCTGCGAGATGCCGTAGCGGTCGGCATCCTCGACGAGCATCATCGTCGCGTTTGGCACATCGATTCCGACCTCGATCACCGTGGTGGCGACCAGAAGCTGCGCCTTTCCCGAGGCGAACTGTTCCATCGCCTCCTGCTTCTCTGTCGGCCGCATCTGGCCGTGCATCAGCACGACCTCGTAGCCGGCAAACGGCCCCGCTTTCAGCCGTTGGTACTCGGACGTGGCCGCCCGAGCCTGCAGCGCTTCGGACTCCTCGACCAGCGGACAGACCACGAAGGCCTGGCGCCCGCTGTCCACCTCATTTCTGATCCGCGCGTAGGCGCGCTCGCGCTCAGCCTCGCTGGAGCAGACGTGCGTGGCGATCGGCCGGCGCCCGCGCGGAAGCTCGCGCAGCACCGTCATGTCAAGGTCGGCGTAATGGCTCAGCGCGAGCGTGCGCGGGATCGGAGTCGCGGTCATGTGCAGCTCGTGCGGGCTCAGCCCGTGAGTCTGCCCGCGCCCACCCGCCGCGAGCGCGGCGCGCTGTCCGACGCCGAAGCGATGCTGCTCGTCGATCACCACCACACCCAGACGATCGAACACAACCGTCTCCTCGATCAGCGCGTGCGTGCCAACGATCAGCGACAACTCCCCGGTCGACAGCTTCCCGAGCAGGTCCGTGCGTCGGCGAGCCGGCGTTGAGCCGGTCAGCAGACCGGCGGTCACCGGCTCGGAGCCCATCAGCCGCTGAACCGTCTGGAAGTGCTGCTCGGCGAGCGTCTCGGTCGGGGCCATCAGCGCTGCCTGAAAACCGTGCTCGACCGCGCGCAACATCGCGTACACGGCCACCACGGTCTTGCCCGAGCCGACCTCCCCCATCAGCAGCCGCTGCATCGGCTCGCCTCGGGCGATATCTGCATCGATCTCCTGCAGCGCGGTGCTCTGGTCGCCGGTCAGGGGGAACGGCAGCTCGTGTTCGAGCCAGCGGGCGGTCAGCTCGCGGGGTTGGGCAAGGTGCGGCGCCGAGGTGTTTGCGGCGCGGTTGCGGCGCCGTTGCTGCAGCGCAAGCTGGTCGAGCAGCAGCTCTTCGAAGGCGAGCCGGCGCCGTCCCTCCTCTTCGTCCTCGTCGCCGGCGGGAAAGTGCGCAGCGCGCAGCGCCCCGGGACGGTCGAGCAGGCGCTCGCGCAGCCTCACCGATGTCGGCAGCGGCTCCAGGAAATCGTCGAAATTAGCGGCGTGCTCGTGCACCAGCGCCAGGATCTGTGTCGAGGAGAGCCCGTCGGTGGCTGGGTAGTGGGCCACGGCGGAGCCGGCTTCGCCGCCTGCCATCCCGTCAGCCGAGCGCGCCGTTGCCTCGGCGGGGCGCTCATCTGTCGGCGCGTGCCCTTGAACCGTGAAGCGGCCTCGGCCGTCGGCCTTCCCATGCAGGATGAGCCTGGTTCCCGGCGGATAGCGGTCGGCCAGCCATGGCTGGTTGAAGAATGTGGCCCGGAGCGTGCCGGTGGGATCGGCAACCGTTGCTTCGACCAACGGGCGCATGCCACGGCGGCGAACTGGCCGCGCAGCGATCCGTTTGACCTCTACGAGGATCGTCGCCGTCTCACCCTGCATGAGATCGGCCAGGCTGCGCGCCTCACGGCGGTCGCGAGGCAGGTGTTCGAGCAGGTCGGCGACGCTGTGAAGCCCGAGACTTGCGGCACCCTGGGCCGCCTTTGCGCCGTTCACGCGCAGGGCTCGCTCCAGCTGGCGGGGCGACGGGTAGCGGATCGGCGCCGCTGCGAGCTCATCCGGTGTCAGCTCCCGAGTGGTGGCGAACGCCGTCGGAAGCGAGTCTGCGGCGGTATCTCGAGGGATCGTCATATTTGTTGTCAATCCGTTGCACAGCTTGACCGTAAGGCCGGTCAGCCTACGATTGGGGACATGAGCGACCGGATCGTCTACGTATCGAGGGTGACACGACTCCCGCTCGTTGGCGCGGACGGGTCGGACGTCGGCCATATCGTCGACGTTGTCCTCGACATGGGCGGGCGCCCGCCGCGCGTGAACGGCGTTGTCGTCGGCGGTGTGCAGCGCCGGCGCGTGTTCGTGGGCGCCGGACGGATCGGGGAGATTGACACCCGCGGCGTACGCCTGCGTCGCGGCGCCATCAACCTCAGGCAATTCGAGCTGCGGGAGGGCGAGAGGCTCGCCTCCGGCGAGCTGATGGGCCGTCGGCTCGGCGGCCGCCGCGTCGTCGACATCGGCCTGCAGCCGGCACCGGAGCCGTTTGCCTGGGAGGTCGCGACCGTTGCGCTCAACAGCGGGCGCCGGCCACCGGGACTCAAGCGCGCACCCGAGGTGATCGATTGGAGCGAGGCCAGCGAGCTCTTCGCCGAGCAGCGCCCGGTCGACCGCCAGGCCGCGACGCTCGGCGGCCTGCATCCGGCGGAGATGGCGAATGAGATCCGCAACCTGCCGCTCAGCCGCCGCCGGCTGCTGGCCGAGGCGCTCGAGGACGAACGCCTGGCCGATCTGCTCGAGGAGCTGCCTGAGGACGAGCAGGTACGTCTGATCGAGGGCCTCGACCCTGAGCGCGTGGGGCGCGTACTCGATGAGATGGAGGCTGATGACGCGGCCGACCTGCTCGGCGAGATGTCGCGCAGCGAGCGAGAGGAGCTGCTTGCCGCGATGGACCCTGAGGAAGCGGAGCCGGTTCGCCGGCTGCTGCTCTACGAGCCCGACACCGCCGGCGGCCTGATGACACCAGAGCCGATCATCCTCGCGTCCACTGCCACCGTCGCCGAGGCACTCGCGCACGTACGCAACCCAGGCCTGCCGGTCCCACTGGCTACCCAGGTCTTTGTCTGCCAGCCGCCGCTCGAGACACCCACCGGACGCTTCTTCGGCGTGGTCGGCATTCAGCGGCTGCTACGCGAGTCGCCCTCGAAGCCGATCGGCCGTTGTATCGACGAAGACTGGGATCCGGTCAACGCAAGCGTCTCAGATCGCGAAGTCGCGGGCAGGCTCGCTGCCTACAACGTCGTCGCGCTGCCCGTGACCGACGATTCAGGGCGCCTTGTGGGCGCGGTGACAATCGACGACGTGCTCGATCGCGTGCTGCCCAGCGATTGGCGCTTCACACATGCCACAATTTGAGTCAGAGCACCATGCCAGCGACTGATCTTCAACCCAACCCCGATGAGCCTCCGTCATGGCACGTAAAGACAAACTTTCCACCCCTCGCGGATCCGGTGGCGGCTCGGGCTACGACGCCGATGCGTTCGCTCGCTTCGCGGAATCCATTGCGCGGTTCTTCGGCACCGGCCGCTACCTGGCAATGCAGACCATCTTCGTGGTGGTCTGGATCGCGCCTCAACGCGTATGTAGCTCTGACCGAGGGGAAGAATCACGCCTTTGATCCTTATCCGTTCATCCTGCTCAACCTCGTGTTCTCGACGCAGGCGGCCTACGCTGCGCCGCTGATTCTGCTCTCGCAGAACCGTCAGGCCGACCGTGACAAGCAGGAGGTCGAGCGCGATCGCGAGGCTACGGCCCGCTCGCTGGCCGAGACCGAGTTCCTGGCGCGCGAACTCGCATATGTCCGCCTCATGCTCGAGCAGAAGGCAGACCGCGAAGATCTGATCGCCCCGCTGGAGCAGCTCACCCAGGCCATCGAGCGGCTGCATGGCGTTCAACTGCTGGCCGAGGACAACGACGAAGCTGACTCGCGTCAACGACCCGACGGAGTACCCGGGCCCTTAGTGCCGCGTCACTCCGCTGACAGCAGCCACCAGTAGCTCTCCTGGCCGCCGTCGGAGAGCTCGACTTCGAGCTCGCCGTCGAACGAGCCCCTGCACCGCCCGATCGTCAAGCGGCGCGCCGATTCCGCGCAGGCAGGTGATCAGCTCGGCGTCGTCTGACAGCTGCGTGATGACCTCACGCAGCGTCGACTCAGGGTCACCCCAGACGATCAGCTGGTCGTCGACGAAGCCGATCGCATCGCCCGTGTTGAAGCGTCCACCGGCGTCATCGCGCGCCGCGGGGGCCACCGCACCGGTGCGGACGGCCTCGAGGATCTCCGTCATCGCCATCGCGTTCTGCGCTGCGTCGCGCTGCGGATCGAGCGCGACAGCTGCCGCAAGGCCCGCCTGCAGCGAGCGCGAAGGCACGACGACGACGTTCTTGTCGGAGAGCTCGGCCGCGCGCTCAGCCGCCATGAACACGTTGGAGCTGTTGGGAAGCAGCACGACGTGCTCGGCCGGGACCGAATGGATCGCTGCCAGCAACTCGTTGGTCGACGGGTTGAGCGTCGAGCCGCCATCCAGCGCCGTCACCCCCAGGCCGAGGAACAGCGCCCGGAATCCCTCGCCGGTGACAACCGCGATCGCGCCGCAGATGGCGCCGTCGGTGCGTCAGCGCCCCGTGGACCGAACCGGGAACGGCCAGCCTGGCATCCCGCTCCCTGATCTGTTCGCTCATGTCGGCGATATCGATCCGCGACACCTCGTGCGGAGCGAAGAGCGACATCGCGGCATCCGGCGAATCCGTGTGGACGTGGATCTTGAGCGTCGTGCGGTCGCCCACGACCAGCACCGAGTCGCCCAGGCGTTCGAGCTCGTCGATGTAGGCCCGCTGGTCCAGTTCGCTGCCGGTGACCGCGAAGTTGGTGCAGTAGCGGAAGGTCGTCGAGGCGTGCTCGGGGTGTGTGACCTTGGCCGGTGCCTGGTGCTCGATCTGGACGGTCTCATAGCCGCGCAGCGCCTGGACCATGCCGGCGAGGACAACCGTGAGCCCGTAGCCCCCGGCGTCCACGACCCCCGCCTCACGCAGCACGGGCAGCAGATCCGGGCCCCGTTTGACGGACTGCTGACCGGCGTCCAGCGCGCGCTCCATCACCTCGGCGGCGAGCGCGTCCTGGTGTTCGGCGCTCGCATCCGTCCGCAGACGTGTCTCGGACATGTGCGCGAGCTCGGTCGCGACGCGCGTCGCCATCTCCCGTACGACGGTCAGGATCGTTCCCTCGGCGGGGTTGCGCACCGAGCCGTATGCCTGGTCGGCGGCGCGCGCCAGAGCAGCCCCGATCAGGACCGGGTCGATCAGCTCTCCGGGCCGGCTGATCAGCTCCTCGGCGGCTCCCCGGATCAGCTGGGAGAGGATCACGCCAGAGTTTCCGCGAGCGCCCAGCAGCGCCGCACGAGCGACCGAGCTGACGATCTCATCACGCCCGATCTCGTCCAGCGTGTGTTGCCCCGTCTGCTCGAGGATGCGGTCGAGCTCGTCGAGCACAGCGCGCATCGTCAGAACCATGTTGTCGCCCGTGTCGCCATCGGCGACCGGGAACACATTCAGATCGTTGACCTCCTGCCGGCGCTCTTCGAGCGCGGCAAGACCAGCCTCCACCAACGCGCGGAAGCGAAGAATTGCTGGGTCACTCATGGGCGCGGCCTCCGCGAACCGGCGCGAGACCATGTCCTCGGTCGCTCGCGTACATTCGTACGCGTCGCGCGCGGGCGGGACTAATCACCACGCTTGGTTCGGGGCGGCCGTTCGGCCTACCGAGCTTTTGTGACCTTGCCGGCCTTGAGGCAGCGCGTGCAAACGTACACGCGACGCGGCGTACCGCCGTCGTCGATCCTCACGCGCTGGAGGTTCGGATCAAAGCGGCGATTGGTGGCAACCATCGAGTGGCTGCGGGAGTGGCCGAAGGAGGGACCCTTGGCGCATACGTGGCATACCTTTGACATACGGCGGACCAGTATACGCAGGTCACCGATTCTTGTTCCTGAGGCCGCTGGCGGCGGTCCGCTGACCGCCGCCTTCCGTCGGCTCAGCGCGTCTCGACGATCACGTTGGTCGCCTTCACCACGGCCGTGGCGCTGACGCCGGGTTTCAGGCCAAGGTCGTCAGCAGCCTCACGCGACATCAGCGAGACCACCCTGAAGGGCCCGCAGACAAGCTCGATCTGGGCCATGATGTCGTCGCGTTTGACGGCCACGACCACGCCGCTGAGGTGATTGCGGGCGCTGGAGCGTCCGGATGACCCGCGCTCATGCAACAGCTTGGAGAGCTCCACGGAGGACATGTAGCGGCGGTTTCCACGCCGCTCGAAGCGCACCCGCCCGGAGCGCTCCCAGCGCCGGAGCGTGTCGATGCTGACCCCGAGCGCGGTGGCGGCCGCGCCGATCTGGATCAGGTCGTCGATTCCCTGATCGGCTGGCGGCGAGCTCATGGGTGCAGTACCAGCCGTTGCCTCATGCCGAGAAGCCCGCCGGTCGCGGTCGTTGCGCGAGCTGGCGTTTGACCGCCAGCGAGGCCAGTGCCGCCTCGACGGCATGGCGTCCGCTGTCGCGCTTACCGCCGCCCTTGACACGCGCCCGCGCCTGCTCCGCGTTGTCGACCGTCAGCACGCCGAAGCCGACCGGAACGCCCGTGTTCAGCTGCACATCCTGGAGACCGCGAGCGGTCTCGCTGCAGACGTAGTCGTAATGATCGGTCTCGCCGCGGATCACCGCTCCGAGCGCGACGATCGCGGCGTAGCGACCACTCTCAGCCGCGTAGCGGCTGATCAGCGGGAGCTCGAACGCGCCGGGCACGTCGAATACGTCCACCTGGGTGATCCCCGCCTCCGCAAGCGCGTCCTGCGCGCCCTGCTCGAGCGCGTCGGCGAGCTCCGCGTAAAACCGCGCCACACATAGCGCGACGCGGTCGTCACTCGCCATCGACCGGCTCCCCGTGGTTCCTGCGCGCATCGGCGTCGGACTTTTCGTCGTGCAGCATCTCGTCGTCGTACGCCAGCCCCTGGTGGTGCAGCGTGTGCCCCATCTTCTCCTGCTTCGCGCGCAGATACGCCTCATTGTGGGGGTTCGGTGCGTGGATGATCGGCACCTGGTCGGTGACTGACAGCCCATGCCCGGACAAGCCCGAGATCTTCTTCGGGTTGTTGGTCAGGATGCGGATCCTGGTCAATCCGAGGTCGACCAGGATCTGGGCTCCGATGCCATAGTCGCGCAGGTCCGCGGGCAGACCGAGGCGCAAGTTGGCCTCCACCGTGTCGAGCCCCTCCTCCTGCAGCTTGTAAGCGCGCAGCTTGTTGAGCAGGCCGATACCGCGTCCTTCCTGGCTCAGGTAGAGGAGCACGCCCTTGCCCTCGGCCTCGATCATCGTCAGCGCCGACTCGAGCTGCTCGCCGCAATCGCAGCGCAGGGAATGGAAGACGTCGCCGGTCAGGCATTCGGAGTGGACACGCACGAGCACCTCGTCCGCGCCCGCAACATCGCCCTTGACGAGTGCCACGTGGTGCTTGCCGTCGAGCATCGAGCGGTAGCCGACGGCGACGAAGTCCCCGAACGCCGTGGGCAGCCGAGTGGAGACCACGCGCTCGACGAGCTTCTCCGTACGCCTCCTGTAGGCGACCAGGTCGGCCACGGTGATCATCTTCAGCCCATGGCGGGCGCAATAGTTCGCCAGGTCGGGCACGCGGGCCATGGTGCCGTCGTCATTCATGACCTCACAGATCACGCCGGCTGGGATCAGTCCCGCCATTCGTGCCAGATCGACGGCAGCCTCGGTCTGGCCGACCCGCTCGAGCGTTCCACCGGGCCTGGCCTTAAGCGGGAAGACGTGTCCCGGCTGCACGAGCTCCCGGGGGCTGGTCTTCGGGTCGATCGCAACCTGAATCGTGCGGGCGCGATCGGCGGCGGAGATGCCAGTGCTGACGCCAGTCCGCGCCTCGATCGAGACCGTGAACGGCGTCTCGAACGACGACTCGTTCTTTGCAGCCATCAGGTTGAGGCCCAGCTCGTCGCAGCGCTCCGGAGTCAGAGACAGACAGATCAGACCGCGCCCCTCCTTGGCCATGAAATTGATGGCCTCGGGCGTCACGAACTGGGCGGCCATCGTCAGATCGCCCTCGTTCTCGCGATCCTCGTCGTCGCAGACCACCACCATCTTGCCCTGGCGGATGTCCTCGATCGCCTCTTCGATCGTCGCGAACGGGCTCTTCACCGTTGTCACCGTGCTGTCCCTCCTGGCATCAGCCGCTCCACATATTTCGCGAGCACGTCAACCTCCAGATTTACACGTCATGCCCGGCTCGGCCCGGCCGAGGTTCGTGCGTTCAAGCGTCTCGGGTATTAGAGAAACGGTAAATGATCCTGTCGCCCAGGTCGGCAATCGTCAGCGATACGCCGTCCAGCGTGATCGATCCCTTGTACACCATGTACCGCAGCAGATCGCTGCTCGTCTCGACCGTGACCCGCCGTGAGAAGCCGTCGTCGACGACCGCCGAGACCCTGCCAACGCCGTCGACGTGACCCTGCACCATGTGACCGCCGAGGCGATCCTCGAGGCGCATCGCCAGCTCCAGGTTGACGGGCGTGCCGGCACCTACCTCTGCCAGCGAGCTCAGCCTCAGCGTTTCGTTCATGACATCCGCGCTGAAGCTGTCACCATCGACGGCGGTCGCTGTCAGGCAGACACCGTTCACGGAGATCGAGTCCCCCTCCGCCAGCTCGGCTGCCAGTTTGCTGCCGACGCGCAGGCGCACGCCGTCGGTCGAGCGCTCGACACCGAGGATCTCCCCGAGGTCAGCTACCAGGCCGGTGAACAGCTCACCACTCCCTGATCCGTGCCGTGAGCAGCAGATCGTCGCCGATCCGATCGCACGAGAGGGTCTGGGAGCGCAGCGCGTCGGAGACGGACTCGACTCCCTCACTCTCGAGCGGGTCCCGGGCACCCCGCCCGCCCAACAACAGCGGCGCGACGAACAGGCGGATCTCATCTATCTCGCCCGCGTCGAGGAACACGCCGGCCAGCTTCGGGCCGCCCTCGAGCAGGAGCGACGTCACATCGTCGGCACCGAGCTGATCCAACGCCGAGCGCACTCGCGCCTGCTCGTTCTGACCGGTGGCACAGACCACATGCACACCGCGCGCCTCCAGTGCGTCCGTGGCGGTGCGCGGTGCGGCCCGGGACACGACGACGGTGAGCGGGAACTTCGCCGCGTCGTCCAGCAGCCGAGCGTTCAGCGGCAGCTGCGCGAGTGAATCGAAGATCACCCGGCGCGGTTGTCTTGACGCGAGCGTCTGCGAGCCGGAGCCGCCGACCCGGGCCGTCAGCAGCGGGTCATCGGTCAGCGCTGTGCCGATTCCCACGGCGACGGCATCACTGGCGCCGCGCCATTCGTGCACGAGTTCGCGACTTGCCTCGCCGGAGATCCATTTGGAGTCGCCGCTGCGGGTGGCCACCTTGCCATCCAGCGACATAGCCGACTTGAACATCACCCATGGCCGCCCGGTGCGCGCATGCTTGCGGAACGGCTGGTTCAACATTCGAGCCCGGGCCGCCAGATCGCCGTCGGCGCTGATCACGTCAATTCCCTCATCGCGGAGGATCCCGAGGCCACGACCACATGCATGGGCTGACGGGTCGTCGGAGGCGACCACCACGCGCGCGATCCCGGCCTCCCGGATGGCGTCCGTACAGGGCGGCGTGCGCCCCTGATGGCAGCACGGCTCGAGCGAGACATAGATCGTCGAACCGCCAAGTTGCTCGCTTGCGCTGCGGATGGCTTCAACCTCGGCGTGAGGTCCGCCGGCCTCATGGTGGTATCCCTCACCGAGGACCCTGCCGTCGCGCACGATCACAGCGCCGACGCGCGGATTCGGGCTCACGCGGCTGCCGCCCAGAGCCGCAAGGTCGATCGCGCGCTCCAGGTGACGCGCGTCGAAATCGCTGGTCACAGGCACCTATCAAGCATAGGCGCGCTCAGGGTCTTCAGCCTGCCGCCCAGGCGGCGTCCATGAGCTGCTGGAACGCGGCCCCAGGATCGGCCTCACCGAACACGGCAGTGCCGGCCACCAACAGGTTGGCGCCGGCGTCCGCAACGCTTCTGGCCGTATCGACGTTGACACCGCCGTCGACCTCGACACCGATCTGCTCGGGGAGCATCGCGCGCAGCTCCTCGAGCTTGCGAAACGAGTGCTGGATCAGCTTCTGGTTGCCCCAGCCCGGGTTGACGCTCATGCACAGCGCGAGGTCGAGCACGCCGTCGGCTGCCACGTCCGCCAGCATGGCCGCCGGCGTCGCCGGGGTGATTGCCGCGCCGGCCGTGCAGCCGCCCTCACGCACCGCCTGAAGCGCGTAATGCACGTGCGGAGTCGCCTCGACGTGAATCGTGATGCTGTCGGCTCCAGCCTTCGCGAATTCCGGCACCTGGCGTTCCGGGTGCTCGATCATGAGGTGCACATCGATGATTGCGCCCGCAGCATGAACCTGTTCCGCGATCGCCTCGACGACGTTCGGCCCGAACGTGAGCGGAGGCACGAAATGCCCGTCCATGATGTCGACGTGGATCACACGCGCGCCGGCCGCGAGCACTTCACCCAGCTGCGAGCCCAGCCTGGAGAAGTCGGCTGCCAGGATCGACGGGGCCACCTCACGCGAGCGGATGCGGGCCGGGTCGCTCATCGGCGTGTGCCCGTCATAGTGGCTTGAGCATGCTGCCCTGGCAGTGATTGCACTGCACGATGGCGGTGGTCGACATGCGCACGATCGTCGAGTGTTCGCCACAGTTCGGACAGACCGACTGCAGCTCGTAGCGGCTCATGCAATACAGGCACCGGTAGGCGCCGGGGCGGGCACTCGGCCGCAGCCACGGCTCATGGCAGTTCGGGCACTCCGGCCCCATGATCGCCCGCACCTCATCCACATTTCCAACTCTAACGGGGTGGCTCACCCACGCCGCAGCTCCGCGATGAAGAAGCCGTCCGTGCCATCGGTCGATGGCAGCAGTTGCCAGCGCTGCTCGCATGAGAAGTCATCTCGTTGCGCAACGAAGCTGTCCACCACCGCGTCGCCCTCGCGGCGGCTGATCGTGCACACCGAATAAACCAGTGTCCCCCCAGCCTTCAGCTGGGCGGCCCCGGCTCGCAACAGCTCGCCCTGCCGGGCCGCGAGTTCAGCGATCTGGCCGCGGCGGGGCTGCCAACGCAGATCCGGCCGTGACTGCAGAGTGCCGAGCCCGCTGCACGGCGGATCGACCAGCACCCGATCGAACGGCTGCTCGTCTCTGAACTCGCGTGCATCGACCTGCGCCACCCGTGCGTTGTCGGCTCCCATCTGCCGGCATGTCTCGGCGAGCGCTCTCGCCCGACCCGGATGCACCTCCACCGCAACGAGCTCCCCCTCCCCGCCCATCAGTGCCGCCAGGTGCGTGGTCTTGCCGCCCGGGGCGGCGCAGAGGTCGAGCACGCGCTCGCCGGCCTGCGGCGCCAGCACGCGCGACACCACCGCAGATGCGCGCGACTGCGGCATCAGCGCTCCCTGCTTGAACAGCTCCGAACCGAACGCGTCGAAGCCACCATCGAGCAACAGCACCTCGGGTAGCTCGGGAAGGCCCGGCTGGCCTTCCCATCGGGGGGCCGAGCGAGCCGCGCCCTGCGGGTGGGATCCGATCAGTGCGGCTTTCACCCGCTCGGGCGTACTGCGCAGCGGATTCGCGCGGATCGCCGACTCGGCCGGGGTGTTCACGCTCGCGAGCAGCGCCCGTGCGCGTTCGGGCCCGAGCTCACTCCACCACATCTCCGCCAGCCAATCCGGAACCGAATACAGCACCGCCGCGCGCTGTGGCGTGCTGTCATCGAGCTTCGTGAGTCGCTGCTGCGCCTCCCTGCCGGCGCGCCGCAGCACCGCGTTGACCAGCTGCGCACCCCCTCGGCTCTCGCGCTTGGCCAGTTCCACACTCTCGTTGACCGCCGCATAGTCGCTGACGCCCCCAAGGAAGGCGATCTGAAACATGCCCAGCCGGAGGGCCGCGAGCACGGGCGGATCGAGCCGGTCGAGCGGGCGGGTCACGAATCCCGAGAGCAGATGGTCGAGTGTGCGCATGCGCTGCACGGTTCCGTATGCGAGTGCGGTGGCCAGCGCGCGGTCGCGCGCGTCCAGGTCCGCGGCCGCCGTGTGCAGCGCGCGGTCGGCGAAGGCGCCCTGCTCGAACACGCGACGGATAACGGTGTAGGCGGCGCGACGGGCCGGTGCCACGCTCAACGCCGGTGACCCCGCTCATAGTCGGCGAACGGCATCGGCCGCTTACCCGGTGGCTGGACGGTGATGAGCTCGAGCCGTCCTTCGGCGGCCCGGGCCTCCCAGACTCCCAGCCTGCTGCCGTCGGGCCGTTCGAGATATGCGCCGACGTGCGGACTGAGCGCCCGCACCCGGCGTGCCTGCGCCTCGGCGTCCTGTGAAGGGTCGAGACGGCGGTCCTCTGCGGTCAGCTTCTCCGCGTAGGTCACGCCGGCCACGTCCTGCTCCTCGCAGTGCGGCTGCTCGTCGAGCGCCCGTACGAGCAGGTCGCCGCCGACGGCCTCGAGCCGCGCCGCCAGTGAGCCGTAATCGTCGTCGGGATTGATCGGAATCCGCTGCTGCAGACATATCGGGCCGCTGTCAAGGCCCGCCGTCAGGCGCATGATCGAGACGCCGGTTTCGCTGTCGCCGGCGAGGATCGCGCGCTCGATCGGAGCAGCGCCGCGCCAGCGCGGGAGCAGCGAGGGGTGCACGTTCAGAATCGGATAACGCGAGAGCAGCGGCTCCTTGATCAGGGCACCAAAGGCACACACGCACAGCGCCTCCGGAGCGGCCTCCGCGATCCTTGCGAGCGCCTCCTCGGAGTTCACGGAATCGGGCTGGTCGACGTCGACACCCAATTCGCGAGCGACCACGGCAGTGGGCGGCGGCGTCAGCTTGCGTCCGCGGCCCTGCGGGCTGTCCGGACGGCTGATGACCAGTGTGGGTCGATGCGCCGAGTCATACAGGCGCCGCAGTACCGCTGCGGCAAAGTCGGACGTGCCGAGATAGACGGTCCTCACGCGGAGCGCTGCCGCTCCTGCCACTCGCGCAGGATCCGCATGGCCTCCTTGCGCTGGTCACGTGGCGTGCGGTCGAGGATCAGCACGCCATCGAGGTGGTCGAGCTCGTGCTGGATGACTCGCGCCTCGAGGCCGGAGGCCTCGATCACGATCGGTTCGCCGTACTCGTCCTGTGCGCGCACACGCACGTGGACGGGCCTTTCGACCTCGACGTGGACCGACGGCAGGCTGAGGCAACCCTCCTCGGCGGTCTCCTCGTCCTTTGAGGACCACTCGATGACCGGGTTGGCCAACGCTGCCAGCGGCGCGCCCGACTGCACCTTGTAGACCAGCAGCCGATGCAGCACGCCGACCTGTGTTGCCGCCAGACCGATACCCAAGGCGTCATCCATCAGTAGACCCATACGCCGAACCTCGTCGCGCAGCGCGTCGTCGAAGCGCTCGACTGGGCGCGCCTTGGTCTTGAGCACGGGGTCGCCGAACTTGCGAACGTGGGCTAAAGCCGCATCGCGTCGCGCGACGACCTCGGGATCGAGCTCGTGCTCGGCCTCCTCGAAGTCGCCCTGATCTTGCGGCTCCACCTCGGTCTCATCACCGTCGGCGAGCTGCTCTTCGTCCTGCATCTGATCGAGTGCGTCGCTCACACCTTGAGTTTATTCGGGCCGAGCTGACGAAGCTTTCGTGTCACTGAGGATCCACGTCGACGCTGAGGGCGACCTCGCGGTGGCGACGGTCGGCGCTGACGGCGTCGACCGCGTCACGAACCGCCGTGATCGCGCCCGCCCGGTCCGTGGCCTTTGCGACGAGCTGGTAACGGGCTTTGCCGCGCAGCATGAACAGCGGAGCCGGGCCGAGCACCGCGAGGCGGCTGCGATCGCGTCAGCATCAACCGCGCTGGCAGCATCCGCCGCCGCGACAAGGTCGCGAAGGGCGGTTGCGGCGCTGTACGCGGCGTCGCGGTCGATCGCAGCACAGATCACTCGGATCAATGTCGTGAACGGCGGGTAGCCGAGGGCGTTGCGGCGCCGGAGCTCGCCACGCACGAAGGTCTCAGAGTCGTGGCGGGCGGCGAGCGTGATCGGCCGCGCGGCCGGCTCCATCGTCTGAACCAGAACCCGCCCCGCCCGGATCGATTCACCACGGTTAGATCCGCCTCGCCCGGTACGGCCGGCCAACTGCGTGATCAGGGCAAAGGTGCGCTCCTCGGCGCGAAAGTCGGGGAACCTGAGCGTCTGGTCGGCGTCGACCACGACGCCGAGTCCGACGTCGGCAAAGTCGTGGCCCTTGGCCACCATCTGGGTGCCGACGAGCACTCCGCTCGGGGACGCGTGGAAGCGCTCAAGGATCTGCGCACGAGCATCCAAGCCGGAGGCATCTGCGTCGAGCCGCATCACCGGGAAGGTCGCGTCCGCCAGCGTCGTCATCAGCTCGTGTTCGAGTCGCTCCGTTCCGGCGCCATGTCTCGCGACCGAGACCGAGCCGCAGTCGGGACAGCTCGATGGGATGCGCTCATGGTGGCCGCAGTGGTGGCAGGCGACGTATCCCCCGCCGCGGTGCAGAACCAGCGCCACCTCACAGTTGGGGCACATCCAGACGTGGCCGCAGGAGCCGCAGGAGAGGAAATTCGACCAGCCCCGCCGGTTCAGCAGGATGATCGCCTTGCCACCTTCGCGACGGCAGTCCGCGAGCGCCAGGCGCGTGTCGGGATGCAGCGGGTTGTGCAGTCCGCGCATGTCGAGGATCTGGACTGCGGGCAGCGGTCGGCCGTCGACCCGCTCGCGCATGATCAGGCGACGTGCGCTCGAATACCGACTCCGGCCGCGGCGTGGCGCTCCCCAGTAACAGGACCGCTCCGTGGTCGTGAGCCCGCCGCCGGGCGACCGTCCTGGCGTCGTAGCGCGGGTCGCTCTCGTGCTTGTAGGAGCTCTCATGTTCCTCGTCGACCACGATCAGCCCGACGTCGGAAAGCGGCGCGAATATGGCCGAGCGGGGGCCGACGCAGACCCTGGCCTCTCCCCTGGCCAGGCGCAGCCACTCGTCGTAGCGTTTCCCGGCACTCATACCCGAGTGCATCACGGCGACGATGTCTCCGAAGCGGGCCGAAAAGCGGGCAGCGCCTGTGGGAGTCAGCGCGATCTCCGGCACCAGGATGATCACCGTTTTGCCCTGCTCGAGTGACCTCTGCGCGGCCTGCAGGTACACCTCCGTCTTCCCAGAGCCAGTGACGCCATGAAGGAGGAACTCGGCGAGTCCGCGATCGGCGCCGCTCCTGTCGGCACGACCGAGTGCCTCCAGGATTGGCGCCAACGCGGACTCCTGTTCACTCGTCAGTGGCGGTGCTGAAGCGGAGGTCGATGAGACCGCGTGCGTGGACGGGCGGCGGGGTTGGACGGCGTGGCGGAGGGCGACGAGACCGCGTGACTCCAGGCGGCGCAGGAGCTGGGTGCCGAGCAGGGAGGCTGAACCGGGTTGAACGGCGAGGGCTTCGAAGGGCCTCCCGTTGGCCGGCGGTGAGGCGGGTGCCGTCGGTGAGGGCTGCCGTACCGGACTCGGTGAGGGTCGCGAGCAGGACCTGCTTCTCGCGCAGACCCTTGGTGGCGCCGGCGGGCAGCAGGATCTGGAGCGCGCGAGCAGGCGTCGAGCAGTACTCGGAGGCCATCCACACGGCCAGTTCGACGAGGTCAGCCGGTAAGCGAGCCGGGAGCAGTTCGGCAGCAGTGGCGAGCTTCTCCGGAGGCACGTCGGAGGTTTCAGCCATCTCCGCGATCACCGCCAGGATCGCTCGACCTGAGAACGGCACGCGCAGCAACGAACCGACGCCCGCCCCAGCGAGCTCCAGCGGGAGCTCGTAATCCCAGAGCCCCTTGATCGCCCGCGTCTGCGTAAGCGGGATGACCCGGGCGATCAACGCCCTAGGCTTCGACGGTGGCGTCCAGACCTGCAGCGTCACGCAGCGCCTGTGCCTTGTCGGTCAGCTCCCAGGTGAAGTCGGGCTCCTCGCGCCCGAAGTGCCCGTAGGCCGCGGTCTGCTGGTAAATCGGCCGGTGCAGGCGCAGGTAGCGCCGGAACGCCGCCGGGCGCAGGTCGAAGTGTTCCTGGACCAGTTCCAGGATCCGCCCGCGGCCGATCCTCTCTGTGCCGAAGGTCTCGATCATGAGCGACACCGGCCTGTGTGCCAATGAGATCGGTACCGGCATCAGCTCGGGCGTCTCGTTGGTCGCGTACCCGAACATCATCCCCTGGTCGCCTGCCCCCGCCAGGTCGAGCTCGTCGCTCGACTCGCCACGCATCTCATAGGCCTCGTCGACGCCCTGGGCGATGTCCGGCGACTGCTTGTCGATCGTGTTGAGGACCGCGCAGGTCTTGTAATCGAAGCCGAAGGCGGCATCCGTGTAACCGATGCGCCGGATCGTGTCGCGAGCGACCGCCTGGATGTCGCGTAGGTGCTGGTCGTGATCTCGCCGGAGACGACCACAAGCCCAGTGTTCACAAGGGTCTCGCAGGCGCCACGAGCATCGGGGTCATCGCGGATCACGGCGTCCAGAACGCCGTCGGAGATCTGGTCGGCGATCTTGTCGGGATGCCCCTCGGTGACGGACTCGGAGGTGAACAGGAACTCGTTGTCAAGCATCGCGCGAAGCGTATCGGCCGCGCCGCTCGTTCCGTTCGACGAAGTCGATCATCAGCGGGATGCCCTCCATGCGGTAGCGCTCGCGCATGCGATTCTCGAGGTAGTAGGCGTAATCGCGCGTGACCAGCGCGTGCGAGTTCACCTGAATCGAGAACCGCGGCGGCCGCTCGCCTGTCTGCGTCATGTAGATCAGCTTGAGCCGCTGGTTGCCGTGGCGTCGGTTGTTGCTCGACGGCGGCTGGCGCTGCAGCGACGACATCAGAGATGAAGCGGTTGAGCTGTGAGGTCGGGATGCGTCTACGGCTGCGATCGGCCAGCCCGACGGCCTCAACGAGAATCCGCTCGACGTTACGCCCCGTCTTGGCGCTGGCGGTCAGCACGCGCGGGCGCAGACGCAGCTTGCGGTTGACGCGGATGCGCTCGTGATCGAGCTCATCCGGCCCGACCGCGCCACCGATCTCTGCCTGCAGATCCCACTTGTTCAAAACGAGCGCCGTCGCGCAGCCCGACTTCATCGCCATCTCGGCGACGCGGAAATCCTGAGAGGTCACACCGTCGGTCGCATCGCAGATCACGAGCGCCACGTCGGCACGCTCGGCAGCGCGCTGGGAGCGCAGCGCCGTGTAGTACTCGAGCGACTCGCCCACCTTCGCCTGACGGCGCATGCCGGCGGTGTCGACCAGCACGATCGCACGATCCTCGAAGGTCATCGGCAGGTCGATCGCGTCGCGGGTGGTGCCGGCGATGTCGGAGACGATCACGCGATCGGATCCGAGGAAGCGGTTGACCAGCGAGGACTTGCCGACGTTGGGCCGGCCGATCAGCGCCAGGCGGATCGGGTCCTCCGGTGACGGTTCGCGGTCGTGCTCAGGGCCTACCTCGACGATGCGGTCGAGCAGATCACCGGTGCCCAGGCCCTGCGCCGCCGATACGGCGATCGGCTCGCCCAGGCCGAGCTGGTGGAACTCGTAGGCGAGCGACAGGTCCTTCACCGAGTCGACCTTGTTGGCGGCGACGATCACCGGGATCGTGACCTTGCGCAGCAGGTCGGCCATCTCGAAGTCGCCCGGCCGGACGCCGGCCCGGGCGTCGACCACCAGCACGGCGACGTCGGCTTCGCCCGAGCGCCTCACGCGACTGCTGCTGGATCTGCCGGGCCAGGTCGTCGCGCTCCTCCAGGTCGACCCCGCCGGTGTCGATCAGCGTCAGGGCACGCCCGTTCCAGTCGGTGTCGAGCTCCTTGCGGTCTCGTGTGACGCCTGAAAGCTCGTGCACGACCGCCTCCCGCGACTCGGTGAGGCGGTTGACCAGCGACGATTTGCCGACGTTCGGATATCCGACGATTGCGACCTTCATGGCCGTTCGAGCCTAGCGTGAGCTAGGTCCGCGACCTTTTCGACCACCTGCTCGAGCGTGAGCCCCGTCGTGTCGAGCTCGACGGCGCCGTCGGCAGGCCGCAGCGGAGACTCCGCCCGGCTCGCGTCGCGCTCGTCACGGATCGTCTGCTCGGCCAGCACCGCGTCGACGTCAGCCCCCATCTCGGCGGCGCGGCGCCGCGCCCGCTCGGCCGGATCGGCGGTGAGGAAGACCTTGAGCTCTGCGTCAGGGCGCGACGACGGTGCCGATATCACGGCCATCGGCGACCCAATCGCCCTCAGCCATGATCCGCTGCTGCTGGGCGACCATCGCCCGGCGAACCAACGGTTCAGCAGCCACCTGCGAGGCGCGTTCGGACACCTCAGGCGTGCGGATCGCGTCCGTGACGTCCTCCCCGTCGAGCAGCACGCGCTCGCCCAGGGAGATCTCGATCCGCGAGGCAACTTCGGCGGGTGGCGCGTCACGCCGCAGGCTCGCCAACGCCACGCAGCGATACATCGCCCCGGTGTCGAGGTAGGTGAAGCCGAGCGCGTCCGCGACAGCCCTGGCGACGGTCGACTTGCCCGCTCCCGCGGGCCCGTCGATCGCGATCACCATCAGCTCTCCCCCATGATCACCGTGGCGCCGGTCGCCTGCCACAACTCGAAGAACTCCGGGCAGGTCTTGCTGACCACGCCCGGGTCCTCGAGCGTCACCGCGTCGCGGGTCCCGATCAGCGAGAAGGCCATCGCGATGCGGTGGTCCTCGTAGGTGGGCAGCCAGGTCCCCTGCGGTGCGCCGGGATGGACGCGCAGGTAGTCCGGGCCCTCGTCGACCTCGATCCCCAGGCGCCTGAGGTTCTCGGCGCACGCGGCGATGCGGTCCGATTCCTTCGACACGGGCGTGGCCGATCCCGCTGATCGTGGTGGGGCCATCGGCGAAGACGGCAACGCAGGCGAGCGTCATGAACACATCGGTGCTGTTGCCCATGTCGGCCTCGATCCCGTGCAGCTGGGCAGGACCGGTGAGCTCGAGCGCCTCCCCGTCGCGCACCGTGCAGCCCATCCGCTCCAGCAACTCGACGAGCTCGATGTCGCCCTGCGCGGTCCTGCGGCGATCGAGCCCGGGCAGCCGCACCGTCGTTCCCGTGAGCGCCGCGCTCGCGAGGAAGTACGAGGCGGTCGAGACATCGGGCTCGACGGGGAACTCGGCGGCGCGGTAGCCGCCGCGCGCAACGGAGATCGCGTCCGCTTCGACCTCCGCCTCGACGCCGAATGCCCGCATCGCGTTCAACGTCAGATCGAGGTACGGCCTGCTGACGAGCGTCTCAAAGCACAGCCGCGTGTTGGCTCTCGCAAACGGCGCGGCCATCAGCAGCCCCGACAGGAACTGGCTGGAGACGGAGGCATCGACCTGCACCTCCCCGCCCGACAGGCCGGAGGCGCCGATCACCAGCGGGAAAGCCTCACCGTCGATCGCGGCGCCCTGCGCGCGCAGCGCCGCGAGCACCGGGCCGAGCGGGCGGCGCCGAAGCTGCGCGTGCGCGTCCACGGCGAAGCGGCCGCGTCCGGCTGCGAGCATCGGAACCAGGAAGCGCCCACCGTCGCGCCCATCCCGCAGTAGACCTCCTCCGGTCCTGTCGGCGCGCCGCCGAGGCCCTCGACGACCCAGCGCAGCCGGCCGCCTGCGTCGGTCCGCTCGGCGATCCCGACGCCGAGCGTCCGCAGAGCGGCCGCCATCGAGTGGGTGTCGTCGGCCACGAGCGGATCGAGCAGCACCGACTGGCCGGAGGCGACGCCGGCGAGCAGCAGCGCGCGGTTGGTGATGCTCTTCGAGCCCGGAACGCGCACCGCCCAGCGCGATTGCGGGTCGCCGGGCGCGACGTGGACGCAGTCGCTCACTGCCTCAGCCTCTCGCGATCGGCGGCCGCCTGTTCGCTCCAGCGCACCAGCGCCTCGCGGTCGGCCGCCGACAAGTGCTGCACGCACCTCGGTCAGCCGTGCGACCGCATCGTCGATCGCCTCGCCGAGCGCGTCGCGGTTGTCCATGTAGATCTCACTCCACACGGCTGTGTTGGAGCCGGCGACGCGGGTCGCGTCGCGAAAGCTGGGGCCGGGGACAGCGGTCGGCGTCCGCCGCCGGCAAGCTGAGACACGAGCACATTGGCGAACACGTGCGGGAGGTGTGAGACGGTCGCCATCAGCGGTCGTGCGCCAGCGGAGCCGATCTCCAGGGGCTTCGCGCCGATCGCGCTCGACCAGATCCTCGTGCCCGCGCAAGCGTCGTGGCGCTCGTGTCGTTCGACGGCGTCAGGTACCAGGTCGCGTCGTCGAACATCCCGGCGCGGGCATGCTCGCACGCCGCTGGTCTCGGCGCCGGCAAGCGGGTGTCCGCCGACGAAACGCCCGATCGGCGATGGCCTCCACGATCGTCCGCTTGGTCGAGCCCACGTCGGTCACGCACAGCGCCGGCGGGCGCGTGCGCCAGGACCTCGCCGATCAGCTCTGGCGAGCGCGCCCACCGGCGCGGCTGCGAACACGGCGTCGGCCTCAGCGACGGCGCTGGCAAGCGAGCCAGCGCCGGAGGCGATCGCGCCGCGCTTCACGGCTGTCTCGATCGCCGTCGCGGTCGGCGTCCCAGCCGCTGACCTCGGCCGATAAGCGCTCGCGCGCCGCCAGCGCGATGGAGCCGCCGATCAGACCAAGGCCGACAACCGCGACGCGCAACGCTCTAGCTGTTCTTCGAGCGGCGGGCGCGTGCCGCCGCGGCGAGCTCGTCGAGTACCTGCACCGTCGTCTCCCAGCCGATGCAGCGCATCGGTGATCGACTGCCCGTAGGTGAGCGTCTCGCGCGGGCCGGCCGGCTGGTTGCCCTCGATCAGGAACGACTCGATCATCACGCCGTTGATCGTGCGGTCGCCGGCAGCGACCTGTTCGGCGACCGCGCGCGCGACCTCCGGCTGACGCTCCGCCCGCTTGCCGCTGTTGTCGTGGGACATGTCGATCACGACCCGCTCCGGGAGGCTCGACTTCCGCAGAGAAGCTCGGTCGCGTGCGCGACCGATTCCGCGTCGAAGTTGGGACCAGACTTGCCGCCGCGGAGGATGATGTGGCAGTCGCTGTTGCCGCGCGTGTGCAGGATCGCCGAGCGTCCGTCGGCGTCGATGCCGGGGAAAGCATGGCGGGCCGCTGCAGCGCGGACAGCGTCGACCGCAACCTGAACGTTGCCGTCCGTTCCGTTCTTGAAGCCGACCGGCATCGAGAGGCCCGATCCCAGCTGCCGATGGATCTGGCTCTCAGTCGTGCGGGCGCCGATCGCACCCCAGGAGACCAGGTCCGAGATGTACTGCGGGGTGATCGGGTCGAGGAACTCGCAGCCGACCGGAACGCCGAGACCCAGCACCTCCAGCAGGAAGCGGCGCGCGAGCCGCAGGCCGGTGTTGACGTCGCCGGAGCCGTCCAGATGCGGATCGTTGATCAGGCCCTTCCAGCCGATCGTGGTGCGGGGCTTCTCGAAGTAGACGCGCATCACGACCAGCAGGTCGTCGCCCAGACGCTTGGCCTCGGCGCTCAGGCGCTCGGCGTACTCACGGGCCGCGTCAAAGTCGTGGACGCTGCAGGGACCGACGACGACCATCAGCCGGTCATCGTCGCCGTCGAGCACGGCATGGGCGGCGGCGCGGCCATTCAACAGCACCTCGACGCGATCATCGTCCAACGGGAGCTCGTCGAACAGCTCCTGCGGTGTGATCAGCGGTACTAGGCGCTCGATCCGCTGATCGCGGACCGCATCGACCTGGGTGGCGCGGATCACGGTCATCGCGCTTGGCTCTTCCTGTGGCGGTTCATCGTTTCGAATCCTCTTGAGTGCTCCATTGACTGTACGGAAACAGCCCTCGCGGGTTACGCCGCGTGGCATGGCGGCGCGAGACTGCCGGCGCTCGGCTCCGCTTCCGTCGTCCGCGCCTTGACCGGACGAAAAGGGGGTGTGTAGCCGAGCGCCTAGCTAAATCGCCAGGCGTAATAGCGCGCGTAGAAGGACCAGCCGAAGGTGTTTGGGCGAAGGTCGTTCATGCGCGTCTCGGATCAAGCTCTAGCTCGCGAGGTCAAGCTCGGCGAGCGCCGCCAGGAAGCGGGCGTTCTCGGCGTCGGTGCCGAGCGTGACGCGGGCAAAGCCGGGACCGCCGAGCGCGCTGCCGGCGCGCACGATCACTCCGCGCTCCTGGAGAGCGTCGACCACCGGGCCGTCCTCCCCGTCGTCGGCGAGACGGACCCAGACGAAGTTGGCGTCGCTCTCGGCGACCCAGAAGCCGAGCTCACGCAGCGCCTCTGTGACGGTCGTGCGCGCGGCGACCGTGGCGACCACGCGCCGCTCGACCTCGTCCTGGTAGTTCAGCGCCTCGGTCGCCGGCCGCCTGGGCGGCGCTCGTCAGGTAGAAGGGCTGGCGCACCTGGTCCACGGCGATCCGGAACGCCTCGCTGCCGCAGAGGCCATAGCCGACACGCAGACCCGCCAGGCCATAGACCTTGGAGAACGTCCGCAGGATCACGAGGTTCGAGTGCTTGGCCAGCAGCGGCAATGATGCGAACGGATCGCCCACCGTCAGCGAGAACTCGACGTAGGCCTCATCCAGGATCACACAGACGTGATCGGGGATCCTCTGCAGGAACCCCTCGATCTCCTCGAGCGGGAGAGCGGTCCCGGTCGGGTTGTTCGGGTTGCAGATCAGCACAAGGCGGGTCGCGACCGTGACCTCGGCGGCGATCGCGTCCAGATCGTGCACGGCGTCAGCCGTCAGCGGCACCTCGATCGCGCGGGCGCCCGAGGCTGCGGCCAGGTGCGGATAGATGCTGAAGGAGGGCCATGCGTAGACGAGCTCGGCGCCAGGCTCGAGCAGAGCGTCGCCTGCCGCAAGCAGCACGTCGCAGGAACCAGTACCCAGCGCCACCCGCTCGCCTGGGCACGCCGTAGCGATCGGCCAGCGCCCTGCGCAGCTGCATGTAGGAGGGGTCGGGATAGCGGTTGGCGCCGAGTCACCGCATGTCGCGCGGCCTCGACCACCGGCTCCAGAGGGCCGAAGGCCGCTTCGTTGGAGGCGAGCATGGCGACGTCGGTTCCAAGGCTATAGCCAGCCGCGACCGGGTATACCGGGATGCGGCGGGTCTTCTCCGCGAACTCGAGAGACATCGTCCCGAGACTACTGGGCGGAATCGAGGTCGGACCGGAGCACGCGCGCCTCGTTCAGGTAGACGTGCTTTGGCACATGGTCCTCCTCGGCGTAGTAGTGCAGCAGCGTGCGCACCACGCGCGGCAGCGACCCGGGCACGGGCACCTCGCGCGTGCACAGCAACGGCACGCGGCTCAGTCCGAGCTCGCGGGCGGCCACCGCGGGAAACTCGGCATCCAGATCCTGCGTTAGGGTGAAGATGCAGCTCACCATGGTCTCTGGCGTGAGCCCGTTGCGCGCGATCATTTCGCGTATCAGTTCGTCGGTGGCCGCAAGAATCGCGGAAGCGTCATTGCGCTCAACGCTATTGGCGCCTCGGAGCGCAAACAATCGCTGCATGGACCGTTGATTCTGTCAAAGCGTGAACACCAGGCGTCACGTGGTCAGCGCAACGCTCCAAAAGCTAAACCGACCGGCGGCCGAGTCTTTATCTCGGCCTGACATCCTGCCGCGCGTGCCGATCCTCCTGCTCACAGCGCTTGGAGCGCTGCTGCGCTTCTACGGAATCGGTCATCAGGGGTTCTGGTACGACGAGTCCTACACCGCCCTGCTCGTCGGGCGTGGACCGGGTGAGATGCTCCGCCTGATCCCCCATCTTGAATCGACCCCGCCGCTCTACTACTGCGTGGCCTGGGTCTGGGCGCGAATCTTCGGATTCGGTCCCGCGGGCCTGAAGTCGCTGTCTGCGCTGTGCGGGACGCTCGCGATTCCGGTCGCGTACGCCGCCGCGCGCAAGCTGCTTCCGAGCCAGCGCGCGGCCGTCATCGTCGCGGCGCTGATGGCATGCAACCCCTTCCTGATCTGGTACTCGCAGGAGGCACGGGCGTACTCGATGCTCGTGTTGATGTCCGCCCTCACCCTGCTGGCCTTCGCCTACGCACGTGAGCGGCCGCGTCCGATGGCAGTGGCGCTCTGGGCGATCGCGTGCGCGGCCGCCCTGCTCACGCACTACTACGCGGTGATCGTGATCGTTCCCCAGGCCGGGTGGCTGGTGTACGAGCACCGCCAGGCACGTGCGATCTACGCCGGGATCGCCGGGATCGTGGCCGTCGGTGCTGCGCTCACGCCGCTGGCGATCGAGCAGGACCACACGCACAGCAACCGCTGGATCGCCCACTCCTCATATCTGCTGCGACTCAGGCAGGTGCCGGCCCTGTTACTGATCGGACCGGAGACGCATGCGCGGGTGCTCCTCAAGTTCCTGGCCTTCGCGATGGTCGCGGTCGGCGTCGCGCTGCTGATCTGGCGCTCCCGCCGCCGTGAGCGCCAAGGCGCACTGCTCCCGGGCGGTCTTGCGCTGGCCGGTTTCCTGCTGAGCGCCGTCCTTGGCCGCAACACGCTGCTCGGCCGCAACCTGCTTCCGATCTGGTTGCCGGCGGCTATTTTCCTGGCTGCCGGCCTGGGCGCTGCACGTGCCCGTCTTGCGGGAATCGGAGCGAGCGTGGTCCTATGCGTGATCGGCATCATCGCCGTGATCAGCGTCGACACGACCTATGCATTTGAGCGCCCGAACTGGCAGCTTGTCGCCAACCACCTGGGACGCTGGCCGGCTTCGGGTCAATCCACCACGGACGGCCGGATCGTGGTGATCCAGGACAACCCGGGTCTGCTGCCGCTCGGGCTCTACGTCAAGGATCTGCACTACATCGGGCTACGGACGACGCTCCACCGGATCGTCGAGATCGACGTGGTGGCCGCGCTGCCGCACAAAGGCCTCGGAGGCTTCTGCTGGTGGGGCTCGGAATGCAACCTGGTGCCATCCCGCTTGAACCGCCGCTATCGCATCCCCAGGTTCCGCGTGGTTGCTCGCAGGCGCGTGCGCGACTTCGGCATACTCGTGCTGCGCGCGTCGAGGCCGACCACCGTGAAGGTCAGCGACCTTCCCGCGGCGCGAAAGCACGAGCATCGGCATTTCATTCGCTCCGGGCACGAACCGCTGCGCGATGCCGAGCTCGTCGAGCAGACCTGAGCGCGCTATGGCAGTCTCCCCACGGTGGGGGTGAGCCGAAAACCTGCGCCAGCAGCTGTCATCGAGCAGCCCTGGGCGACGCGACTGCTGTGGACACTGGTCGGCGCCGCGCTGCTGAGCTGGGCGTTTGAGATCGAGACCGGCGCCGTGCAATACCTCTGGGCCGCGCTGCTGGCGATTGTCGCCGGGATCTGGGGCCTCGGCATTGTGGTCGTGAGCTGGTTGCCGGCCGGGGCGACCAGGGCGGCGAGGACGCGTGGCGAGACGCTCGCCTGGGTGACGGCATTGATCACAGTGGCCTGCTTCTGCGGCTGGTCGGTCCTGCAGATCCACGGATTCCCGGCATACGGGACCGACGAGCTCGCAATCGACCAGTACGCGGCGAGGCTCGTCCAGCACGGGATGAACCCGTACGTGCACTCGATGGGCCCCTCGTTCCCCATGTTCAGGGTTTCACCAGGTGGTTACACCTACACCCTGACGGGAGGCCGCGTGACACAGCTGTCGTACCCGGCGCTCTCATTCCTCGTCTACCTGCCGTTCCTGTGGCTTGGCTGGACGCGGCAGCTCGCGCCCGGCATCGACGTAATCGGCTGGTCGCTGGCGATTCTGCTGATGTTCCGGCTGCTGCCGCGCCCGCTTCGAGCCGGAGCGTTGATCCTCGGCGGTTTCGGCGCCTACATCAACCTCGCCGTGATCGGCCTCACCGACCTGGCGTTCATGCCGCTGCTCGTGATGGCGGCCTACCGCTGGGACGAATTCGACGGGCGGCGCTGGCGCAGCTACCTGGGACCGGTCGCCTTCGGCCTTGCGATGGCCTGCAAGCAGACCCCATGGCCCGTGCTTCCGTTCATCCTCGCCGGGCTCGTCTGCGATCAGAGGCCCGGCAGCCTGCGAGGCGGAGCGGAGCGCGCCGGCCGGTATCTGGTTGCCGCGCTGGCGGCATTCCTGGTCCCCAACCTGCCGTTCATCTTGATGTCGCCGTCGAACTGGGCGAAGGGGACGATCGCTCCGCTGGCCAACAGCCTGGTGCCGGCCGGCCAGGGAGGCATCGGCTTCAGCCTTTTCCTGCGGATCGGGGGCGGGTCGCTGTTCGCGTTCACGCTGCTCTCACTCGTGGTGCTGATCGTGGCGCTGGTCACCTACGTCGGCACCTATCCGCTCCTGAAGCCCGCGACGTTCCTGCTCCCCGCGCTCGCCTACTTCTTCGCCGTGAGGTCGTTCGCCGTTTATCTGATCGCGCTGATTCCTCCGGCGCTCGTCGCCGCCGCGAGCACCCGCGACCCGCCGGTTGTGACCAGCGCCCGCGGGCCCCTCGGTTGGGCGCGGTCGCGGGAATGGGGTGTGGCGATTGCCGGCCTGGGGGCGGCAGCCATGGCCATTTTCGTTTACGCGCTGGCTGCGGGGCCGCCGCTGGGCGTCAGGATCACACACGTCAGCACGGGCGGCGGGGCGAACCTCGCCCAGGCGGTCACGGTCCGCCTCACCAACCACTCGGGATCGCCGGTTAGTCCGGCCTTCACGATGGAGACTCCATCGGGGGTGACGACCTTCTGGCACAGGACCGGTCCGCGGTCACTCGCGCCCGGCGCGACCGCGACCTACACCCTGTACTCGCCCAACACACCCTCCCAACCTGCAGTGAGCGACGGTGTGACGGTGCTCGCTCTGACCTCGCACCCGGACGCGGTCAGCGTGAGCCAGACCTATTCGCCACCGACCTGGCACGTCGGCTTTGACCCGGAGTCCTTCGATCAGATCATGCCGGTCCATCGGTCGGTCGTGCTGCGGGTGCAACTGCTCGATGAGTGGGATAGTCCTATCCGGCGGGCGGGCGTGCCGATCAGCGTCAGCCAGACGACGAGCGGCAGGCGCGGGGTGGTGTCGCTGAACGGTGAGCGCCCCGGTGCCGGCACCGTGGTCGCGACCAACGGGCGGGGCCAGGCCAAGGTGATCATCACCGACGTCCACGGCAGCACGGCGCCGGTCATGCTCTCGGCGCGGCCGCGGGGCGCCACCGCCACCCACACGCCGGGCGCGTCAGGAACGCTCGAGCTTCGCTTCTCGTCGGTTGGAAGCACCTGACCCGGCGCCGCGCAGCAGGCTGATCTCGTTGGCGGTGAGGCGCCGATACGCACCCGCCTGCAGGCCGCCGAGCAGCAGTGGGCCGAAGCGGATCCGCTGCAGGTCGATCACGCGGTGGCCAACCTCCGCGCACATGCGCTTGATCTGGCGCTTTCGGCCCTCGTGGATGGTGATCTCGAGCGTGTCGGACTTGACGCGCTTGACGCGGGCGGGCGCTGTCATCCCGTCTTCCAGCAACACCCCCGCGCGCAGCACCCGCAGCGCCTGCTCCCGGACCGGGCCGCCGGCTACGACAGCTCGGTAGGTCTTGTCGACCTCGAAGCTGGGGTGCGTCAGACGATATGCGAGGTCGCCGTCGTTGGTCAGCAGGATCAGACCCGTGGTGTCCGCATCAAGCCGCCCAACCGGGTATAGCCGCTGCGGGCTCCGAACGAGCGTGACCACCGTCCGGCGGCCCTGCGGATCGCTCGCGGTCGATACCACCCCCGCAGGCTTGTTGACGGCGTAGACGACGAGTTCCTGGGGCGCGACCCCGACAGCCTCCCCGTCGAAGGCCACACCACTCGAGGAATCGACGTCTCGCGCCGGATCGGTTACGAGCTCGCCTGCGACCGTGACACGTCCCGCGCGGATCAGCTCCTCGGCGGCGCGACGGGAGGCGACCCCGGAGTTTGCGAGGAACTTGGCGAGTCGCATCGGCCTGTCACCATAGAGATTCGATGGATCTGGACCTCCTCTCACGCACACTCAGCGAGCTCGGTCAGCCGAGTTACCGGCTCGACCAGATCTGGCAGTGGACCGCCAACGGTGCCGCCTCTTATGAGGAGATGTCCAACCTTCCCCGCACGCTGCGTGAGGCGCTGACCGAGACGGTGCCGTTTTCGACGCTGACCGTCGAACACGAGGCCCACGCGAGCGACGGCACGATCAAGGCGCTGATGCGCACGGCCGACGGGCGACCGATCGAGGGCGTGCTGATGCGCTACCGCGACGGCCGACGCTCGCTCTGCGTCTCCTCGCAGTCGGGCTGCCCACTCACCTGCTCCTTCTGCGCCACTGGGCAGATGAAGTTCGGTCGTAACCTGACCGCGTCGGAGATCCTCGACCAGGCGCTCCATTTCCGTCGCATCACCGAGGTCGATCACTGCGTATTCATGGGCATGGGCGAGCCGCTGATGAATCTCGACAACGTGATTGAGGCCTGCCGCCGTCTGCCGGACATCGGCATCACCAACCGCCGCACGGCCGTCTCGACCGTCGGCTGGATCCCTGGGATCGACCGCATGGCGGCAGACCCGATGCCGTTGCGTCTTGCGCTCTCGCTGCACGCCGCCAACCCGGCGCTGCGCTCAGAGCTGATGCCGGTCAACGACCGCTACCCGTTACCTGAAGTGCTCGCCGCCTGCGAGCGCTTCTATGAGCGCAAGCGGCGCATGGTGTTCGTCGAGTACGTGATGCTCGGCGGCATCAACGACGCCGTGAGCCAGGCCCGCGAGCTGGCGGCGATCCTCGATCCGAAGATCTACAAGGTCAACCTGATCCCCTACAACCCCACTGACGTGGGCATGCAGGGCTCGACGCCGAAGGCGATCGAGGCGTTCCGCGCCGAGCTGGAGCGCCAAGGCGTGGGCGCGACCGTGCGGCTCACGCGGGGACGCGACATCGCCGCCGCCTGTGGTCAGTTGGCCGCCGGAGCGCTCAGCGTCGACGCAGCTGTCGCGGTCGGCGCGGGTAGTTAGACGGCGGTACGGGCCTCGCCGGCCCGCAGCAGCCGCTCGCGCAGCTCCTCCTCGAGCTCGGGTGAGGGGTCGAAGGCGCTGATCGGCGGCAGCTCGTCCAGGCTGTTCAGGCCGAACAGCCGCTGGAAGAGATCGGTGGTGCGGTACAGCACTGCACCGAACTGCGAGCGACCGGACTCCTCCACGAGTCCGCGCTCGAGTAGTGTGGCGGCCGCCGACTCCGCGTTCACACCGCGGACCCTCGCGATCTCGGGGCGTGAAACGGGCTGCAGATAGGCGATGATCGCCAGGGTTTCCGCCTGTGCCGGCGTCAGCACAGGTGTGCGCGGGCGCGCGAACAGGCTGCGCGCGGCCTCCTCGGCCTCCGGGTGCGACGACAGCATCCATCCGCCGGCCAGCTCTCGGAGCACGAGGCCCCGCTCCTGCTCCTGGTAGTGCGCGCTCAGCTCGTCGAGCGCTGCCCGGACCTCATCGATCTCGGCCTCAGCGGCCCCCGCCAGCGCGTCGGCGGTGACCGGGTCAGGTGAGAGGAAGAGCAGCGATTCGAGCGTGGCGGCCAGCGAGAGGCTCATGCTGCCCACTCCGCTCGCCGCGGCTCTTGCGGGGGTTGCACTTCGATCTCGCCGAACGGCCGCTCCTGGGACCAGGTCAGCTCTCCTTGCTTGTAGAGCTCGAGCAACGAGAACAGCGTCACCGCGACGGTCACGCGGTCGGCGTCCTTCACCGCCTCGTCGAAGTTGAACGAGCCGCGGCGCAGGAGCGTGCGCAGCAACTGCAGGCGCTCGGCGACGGTGACCTTCGGCACCGGGATGTGGCGGACATCGACCTCGGGCGGCAGCACCAGCATCTGGCCGATCGCCTGGGCCAGGCGGTTCGGGTCATAGACCGCTGTGGCCTCAGGCAGCGATGCCTTACGAAGGTTGGTGGGCAGCGGCGCCGAGCGGAAGCGGTAGCCCGCCTGTCCACGCAGCATGCCGGCGAGGTGCTCAGCGGCGCCCCGGTAACGGTGCGCGTCGAGCAGGCGCTCGAGCAGCTCGGTGGCGGCCTCACCTGGGTCGAGCTCGATCTCCTCGATCTCCTCACCCGGAAGCATCAGCCGCGACTTCAATTCGAGCAGCGAGGTGATCAGCACCAGGAACTCGGTGGCGGCCTCGAGGTCGAGCTCCCCGCGCGATTCGAGGTAGTCGATGTAGGAGATGACCACATCGGCGAGGTCGACCTCGAGCAGGTCCACCTCCTCGCGCAGGATCAGTGTGAGCAGCAGGTCGAAGGGCCCGTTGAAGACCTCCAAGTCGAGCTCCAGATCGACCAGGCGCAGGCTACGTGTGGCAGTGGCAGGACTCACTTCTCGCCGACTGTAGCGAGCGATCCGGACTGTCAGACGGAGCCGCCGACGGGCCCGACGCCCATGGCCGTGCGGACCTCGCGCATCGTCTGCTCCGCGATGGCGCGGGCCTTCTCGGCGCCCGCCCGCAGAGTGGCCTCGAGACCCGCCTCATCGGCGCGCAGCGCGCCGTAGCGCTCACGCACGGGCGCAAGGTAGTCGACCACTGCCTCCCCGACGGCGAGTTTGAAATCGCCGTAGCCGGCGCCGTCGAACTCGCGCTCCAGCTGATCGATCGAGCTGCCACGAACGACCGCGAGGATCTCGAGCAGGTTGCCGATCCCGGGCTTGTCATGGCGCTGTAGCGGATCTCGCGCCCGGAGTCCGTGACGGCGGACTTGAACTTCTTGATGATCGCGTCGGGCTCATCGGTGACGTAGACCGTGCCCTGCGGCGTGCCGCCGGTGGTCGACATCTTCTTCTCCGGCGTCTGCAGGTCCATGATCCGCGCCCCGACCTCCTGGTAGACGCCCTTGGGAACCACGAAGGTCTCACCGAAGCGCGAGTTGAAGCGCTGGGCTACGTCGCGCGTGAGCTCGACGTGCTGGCGCTGGTCGTCGCCCACCGGCACCTCGTCGGTGTTGTAGAGGAGGATGTCGGCGACCATCAGGATCGGATAGTTGAAGATGCCGGCGGAGATGAACTCCTGCTGCGCGGACTTGTCCTTGAACTGCGTCATGCGCGAGAGCTCGCCGTAGCCGGTGACACTGTTGAGCAGCCATTGCAGCTCGGAGTGCTCGATCACATCGCTCTGGCGGAACAGGATGCAGCGCTCGGGGTCGAGCCCCACCGACAGCAGCACCGCCGACAGGTCGTAGAGATCGCTTCGCAGCTTCGCTGGGTCGTAGGCGACGGTGGTCGCGTGCAGATCGACGATGCAATAGATCCCCTCGCCGCGTTCCTGGCCCTTGACGTACGGGACGAACGCACCGATGTAGTTGCCGAGGTGCTTGCGGCCGGTGGGCTGGACTCCGGAAAAGATGCGCATCGCCTCGGCAGGCTAGCGAGCGCCGCGCGGTCAGGCCGGCGAGGCGGCCACCACGTCGTCGCGCTGCTCGTGCCGGTGGTCGACGCGTGAGAGGCGCCAGGCCACGATAACCCCGGCGATACCGCCGCAGAGATGGCCCTGCCAGGAGACGCCCGAGCGCGGAATCAGGCTCGAGATCAGTACCGCACCCCAGATCACCCCGACGAACAAGCCGACCGCAAGCTCCCAGATGCTTCGGTCGAAGAAGCCGCGCGCGAGTAGATAGGTCGCATAACCGAAGACGATGCCGCTGGCGCCGATCGTGCTCGTGTTCCCGCCGGGGCCGATGAGCCACGTTCCAAGTCCGCCGATGAGCACGATGAAGCCCGTCACCACCAGCAGCCGGCGGGCTCCGTGGAGCGCGATGATCACGCCCAGGAAGATGAACGGCACGGTGTTGTCGATCAGGTGCTGAAAGCTCGCGTGGATGAACGGTGAGCTGAGGATCCCCCAGAACCGGGAGACGCTACGGGAGTAGAGACCGTCATGGTCGAGGCGGTTGCCGTCGAGCGAGTTGATCGCCTCCACGAGCCACATCAGCAGCACGATCCCGGCGAGGACGATGAGTCCCTCTCGCTGCTTCTGGGTGCGGCTGAGGGCGCGGGATCCGCGTCGCTCCTCGATGCTCGTGGTCATGCAGGAAGGATGGCAGCCTGCGCAACCGCAAGACCGACCGGCACGCGCTCGCTCAGCGACGGCAGATGCACGAACTCCTCGGGCGTGTGCGCCCCGCCCCCGCGCGGCCCCAACCCGTCGATCGTGAGCGGGATCGAAGGCGCGAAGTGGCTCGCATCACTGGCACCCCCGCGCGCTCTCGGCACGATCGGACGCCCGAGCAGCCCAGCGGCGGCTGCAAGCAGCGGCGCGGCCGCCGCCTCCGAATCCATCGCCGGCCAGACGCGCTCCATCACGGGCTCAAGCCTCGCGCCACCCACCTCCGCGGGAAGCGCGGCGACCACCTGCGAGAACGCGTCGGTGTCGTCGGCGCGCATGTCGAAGACGAGCTCGCCCGATGCCGGCACGACGTTGATCGCGTCGCCCGATCTTACGATCGTGGGCACGACCGTCAGCCGCACCTCACCGTCGGGATCGGCCACTGAGGCGCCGTGGATCGCGGCATGCGCGAGCGCGAGCAGAGCGTTGCGCCCCTGCTGCGGAGCCGAGCCCGAATGCGAGGCGCGGCCGGTCGCGCGAACCCGCAGCGTGCCGGCGCCCTTGCGCCGCACGATCACCCCGTCATCGCCCTGTTCGCTGATCTCACCAGCCTCGAAGCACAGACAGGCGTCGTAGCCGGCAAAGCGCTCCACATGCGTGAACGGGTGCAACCCGCCACTCCTCGTCGCAGACCAGCAGCACCGCCAGTTCCGCGTACTGCGCGCTCAGCTCGGCGCAGGCCCGCGCGACCGCCAGCGACAGCGCGACCCCGCCTTTCATATCGGCAGTGCCCGATCCGTACAGGCGCTCGCCATCCTCGTCCGCAGCCCGGTGCTGACCGTGGGCGACGACCGTGTCCAGATGCCCCAATAACAGCAGGCGCCTGGTCCCCGTGCCGGTCAGCGTCGCGAGCATGTCGGGAGCGCAGCCGAGGGTCGAGCAGGGCGGCCGCTGCACCTGCCAGCCAGGCAGAAACGAGGCGCACAGCTCGATCGCCCGCTCGGTGCCCTCTAGGTCTCCGGACGGTGTTGAGATGTCGACGAGTTGCCGCATCTCATCGTGGACGCGAGGCGTCAGGCGCTCGGCCAGCCGGGCGAGTTCAGGATCCATGCCGCGAAGCTACCGTGCGGCGGCGCCGCCTGCGGCATCGGCGGAATCAACTTCCCCGGTTATCGTCACGCCGAACGCCGCATTTAGACAGACGTCCCTCAACTCAGCGGCTGTTTGAGAGCGGCTTCAGAGTTCCTGACGCAGCACCGGCCGCCGTGCCGCACCGGCCTCATCGAGCCGTCGCACAGGCGTGGAGTAAGGGGCGCCGCGAGCGATCTCAGGGTCATCGGCGGCCTCGCGCAGGATCTCGGCCACGAGCAAGGCGAAACGGTCGAGGGTCTCCCGGGTCTCGGTCTCGGTCGGCTCCACCAGCACCGCCTCGTCGACGAGCAGCGGGAAGTAGATCGTCGGCGGGTGCACGCCGTGGTCGAGCAGGCGCTTGGCCAGATCGAGCGTCTTGATCCCGAGCTCGCGCTTCATCGGCGCGCCGGAGAGGACGAACTCGTGCATGCACAGACGCTCGTACGCGGACGGCAGATACTCGAGCGCGCCCTCCTGACGCAGGCGCGCGAGCAGGTAGTTGGCGTTGAGCACCGCCACCTCGGATACCTCGCGCAGGCCCGGTGCGCCGAGCGAGCGGATGTAGGCGTAGCTGCGCACGAAGACGCCGTAGTTGCCCTGGAAGCCGCGCAGACGGCCGATCGACTTGGGACGGTCCTGATCGAGGTCGATAGGTCCCGTCGTCGCGCCGCACCACCTGCGGCCGTGGAAGGAACGGCTCGATGCGATCGGAGACGGCAATCGGGCCGGCGCCCGGGCCGCCACCGCCGTGCGGCTGCGTGAACGACTTGTGCAGGTTGAAGTGCACGATGTCGAAGCCCATGTCGCCGGGGCGGCAGATGCCCATGATCGCGTTGAGATTGGCGCCGTCGTAGTACAGCGTCGCGCCGACGCGGTGGACGATCGCGCGCGATCTCCTCGATCTGCGGCTCGAACAGGCCGAGCGTCGAGGGGTTCGTCAACATCAGGCAGGCGACGTCCTCGGTCGCCTTGGCGCGGAGATCGTCGATGTCGACGTTGCCGTTGGCATCGGTCCCGACCTTGACGAGCTCATATCCGGCCATCGTCACGGTCGCCGGGTTCGTGCCATGGGCCGTGTCCGGCGTGAGCATCTTGGTGCGGTGCTCGCCGCGGTCCTCGTGGTAGGCGCGCGTCAGCAGCACACCGGCGAGCTCGCCGTGCGAGCCGGCGCTCGGCTGTAACGAGACGTGCGGTAGGCCCGAGATCTCGCCGAGCGCATTCTGCAGGCGCCACATCAGCTCGAGCGCGCCCTGCGCCGCCTCCGGCCGCTGCAGGGGATGGAGGCGCGCGTGCCCGGGCAGCGCCGCGACGCGCTCGTGCAGCTTCGGGTTGTGCTTCATCGTGCACGACCCGAGCGGATAGAAGCCGGTGTCGAGGTCGAAGTTGCGCTTGCTCAGCCGGTTGTAGTGCCGCACGATCTCCGGCTCGGAGACCTCCGGCAGTCGCGCCGGCTCGGTCCGCCGAAGCTCGGCGGGAATCAGCTCGTCGAGCGGACGCTCGGGCACGTCGAGCGCCGGCGGCGTGAATGCGCGGCGACCTGGCTTGGAGCGCTCGAAGATCGTCAGCTCGTCGTCGGCAGCCTCGATGAACGACTTGGGGCGGTGGTCGGCGGTGGCGGTCACGCGAGTGCCTCCTCGATGCACTCCGCCAGTCTGTCGATCTGTGTACGCGTGCGTCTCTCAGTGATCGCGACGAGCAGCCACTGCTCGGTGGCGCGGTATCCGGGATTGATGCCGGCGCGCCTGCAGTGGGCGATGACCTCGTCCAATCGCCCGCCATCGATCGTGATCGCGAACTCGCGTACCACCGGTTGGTTGTGGGCCAGCGACACGCCCGGGATCGCTGTCGAGCCGCTGGCGCGCGTAGGCGGTGCGCTGCGCCAGCAGCTCCGCGAGCTCGACCAGCCCGCGCCTTCCGAGCCAGCTCAGGTAGACGATCCCGGCGAGCGCGTTCAGCGCCTGCGCCGTGCAGATATTCGACGTCGCCTTCTCGCGGCGGATGTGCTGCTCACGCGTCTGCAGCGTGAGCACATATCCAAGCTTGCCGTCCAGATCGTGGGTCTGCCCGGCGATCCGGCCGGGAACTCGCCGAGTGAGCTCCTCGGTGACGGCAAAGAAGCCGAACGACGGCCCGCCGAAGTCGAGGCGGTTGCCAAGGGTCTGGCCCTCGCCGACGACGATGTCCACCCCCTGCGCGCCCGGCGCCTGCAGCAGCCCAAGCGAGATCGGGTCAGCGGAGCAGATCACCAGCGCGCCCAACTCATGTGCGGCGCCGACGATCGACTCCAGCCGCTCGACCGCGCCCAGGAAGTTCGGCTGGGCGACGATCAGGGCGCTGACATCCTCGTCGAGCCAGACGCGGCGCCAGCTCGGTGACCCCGTCGACGCGAGCGACCACCCGCTGCACGTCCATCCCCCAGCCCGAGGCAAGCGTCTCGAGCGACTCGATCGCGTGTGGGTGGACCCCTTCGGAAACGACGAAGCGCTTGCGCCCGTTGTGCAGCTTGGCCAGGTAACCGGCCGCCGCGACGGCGCTCGGGCCCTCATAGACGGAGGCGTTCGAGACCGGCAGCCCGGTCAGCTCGCTGATCGCCGTCTGGTACTCGAACATCGCCTGCAGTCCGCCCTGGGAGACCTCTGGCTGGTACGGCGTGTACGGCGTCAGGAACTCCGAGCGGGAGATGATCGAGTCGACCAGCGCCGGCACATATGTGTCGTACATGCCGGCGCCGAGGAACGTGACCTCATCCTCGGCGCTGACATTGCGGCCGGCGAGTTCCTTGAGTTCGGCGAAGACCTCCTGCTCGGAGAGCCCGTCGTCGAGGGCCAGCGGGCCCTCGAGGCGCAGACTGGGGGGAACATCGGCGAACAGCTCGTCGACCGAAGCCACGTCGATCGTCGCGAGCATCTCGCGCAGATCGTCGTCGGTTACCGAGGTGTAGCGGCTCACGACACCAGCGTCGCCACGTATGCGGCAGCGTCCATCAGGCTGTCGACCTCGCTCGGGTCGGACAGCTTGACGCGCACCAGCCAACCCTCGCCGTAAGGGTCTTCGTTGATCTTCTGCGGGTCGGAGGAGAGATCGTCGTTGACCTCGATCACCTCACCTGACAGCGGCGCGACCACATCGGATACCGCCTTGACCGACTCGACCTCCGTGTAATGCTCGTCCTTGGTCAGGCTCGAGCCGATCGCCGGCGGCGTGAAGAACACAACCTCGCCCAGCGTGTCCTGTGCGTACCAGGTGATCCCGAAGGTCGCCTCATCGTCGTCGATGCGCGCCCAGTCGTGCTCTGTGTGGTACTTCAGGTCGTCCGGGTAGTGCGGGTCGGCCATCTACTGGTCCTTTCGGTGCAGGGGCTTTGTCTCCACGATCGCGTCGCGGACCGTCCCGCGGACATCGATCTGCAATCTGGTGCCGACCTCAGCGCTGTCTGCCGAAACGTACGCCAAGCCTACGCCGCGCTCCAGACTCGGCGAGAACGTGCCGCTGGTGACGACGCCACCGCCGATGATCGCGTTGCCCTGACGCGCGATCCCTGGCCCATCGATCGCAAACGGAACCAGCTTCAGTTCGGGTCCGCTGACCCGAACTTTCGAGATCGCGTCGGCGCCGATGAACCCAGTCTGCTCGGCACAGGCCCAGCCAAGGCCGGCTGAGATCGGATCGTGGTCCTCATCAAGGTCGTTCCCGTATAGGTGGAAGCAGGCCTCCAACCGCAGCGTGTCGCGGGCGCCGAGCCCTATGGGCCGGGCTCCCGCCTCGACCAGGGCGGCCCAGAGTGGCGAGACCTGATCCGGGTCGCACAGCAGCTCGATACCGTCCTCGCCCGTGTAGCCCGTTCCGCAGACGAGCAGCGGCACATCGGCGATCGTGCGCTGGCAGCAGTGCATGCGCGGTGGCAGCGAGCCGTCGGCAAGGGACTCCACGAGCGCTCGCGCGCGGGGGCCCTGCACGGCGAGCATCGCGAAGCTCGGATGGCAATCGGTCACCTCGGCATCGAACTCCTCGCCGTGCAAGCGCATCCAGGCGAAGTCGCGCGCGTGGTTGCCGGCGTTGGTGACGATCAGAAAGCGAGTCTCACCCAAGCGGTAGATGAAGAGGTCGTCGAGTACGCCGCCGCTCTCGTTGCAGAGCAGGCCATACTGGGCGCCGCCCTCGGGTATCCGGCGTACATCGCTGGAGACAAGGCGTTGCACGCGCTCGAGCGCCTGCGGGCCACTGATCCCGACCTGGCCCATGTGCGACACGTCGAAGACGCCGACGTCGCTGCGCACGGCCAGGTGCTCCTCGCGGATCCCGGCGTATTGGATCGGCATCTCCCAGCCCGAGAACGGGCAAAGCTTGGCGCCCGCCTCGAGGTGCGCCGCGTAGAGCGGCGTGCGCTTCAGAGTTTCAGTCGTCGTTTCAGCCATCTCCGCCAGCGTATAAGGCGCGCTGGCGGAGTGCTGAAAGGACTGCTCAGCGATCCTTCAGGAACGACGGGATGTCGATCTCGTCGTCGCGGATCTCGAGCGACGAGCGCTGACGGTCGTCGAAGGTCACGTCGCGCCGGTTGGAGCGTGGCCGTGACGGTGCCGGGGAGGTGCTCGGGCGTGACGCGCTACCGCGGACGCCGTGTCCATGATCGAAGCCGGTGGCGATAACGGTCACCCGCACCTCGTCGGCCATAGAGTCGTCGATCACCGCTCCGAAGATGATGTTCGCGTTTGCGTCGGCCGCGCCCTGAACGATCTCAGCCGCTTCGTTGACCTCGAACAGCCCGAGGTCGGGGCCGCCGGTGATGTTCAGGAGAATGCCGTTGGCGCCCTCGACCGACTCCTCCAGGAGCGGCGAGGAGATCGCTTCCTTGGCAGCCTCGCCCGCGCGGTTCTCACCGCTCGAGCTGCCGATGCCCATCAGCGCGGAGCCGGCGTCGTGCATGATCGTGCGCACGTCGGCAAAGTCAAGGTTGATCAGGCCGGGGATCGTGATCAGGTCGGTGATCCCCTGGACGCCCTGCCGCAGCACGTTGTCGGCCTCGCGCAGCGCGTCGGTCAGTGAAGCGCGGCGCTCGACGACCGAGAGCAGCTTCTCGTTCGGGATAACGATCAGGGTGTCCACGAACTCGCGCAGCTTATCGATGCCGTCCTGCGCCTGGCGCGCGCGCTGCGTGCCCTCGAACCCGAACGGCCGCGTGACCACGCCGACGGTCAGTGCGCCGATCTCGTTCTTGGCAATATCGGCAATCACCGGCGCGGCGCCGGTACCGGTGCCGCCACCTTCACCGGCCGTCACGAAGACCATGTCGGCGCCCTTCAGCGCCTCCTTGATGTCATCGCGCGACTCGGCCGCCGCGCCTTGCCCGATGTCCGGGTTGGCGCCAGCCCCGAGGCCCTTGGTGAGCTCGGTGCCAATGTTGAGCTTGATGTCGGCGTCGCACATCTGCAGCGCCTGTGCATCCGTGTTGGCCGCGATGAATTCGACGCCGCGCAGGCCGGCATCCACCATGCGATTGACCGCATTGGTACCGCCGCCGCCGACGCCTACGACCTTGATGACTGCGAGATAACTGCCGCTTTCCATGGTGATCCGTCCGACCCTCGATTCAGCATTGAGCGTTTACCCGCTCCCGCTTCCCTGCGAGAGTTTCGCACGTTACGGCCTTATCTTCGGCCAAGTCAACGCGAAATCTTCTCGCGCAACGATCTTTGCAGATCGGGGAACTCTCGATCAGAGCCAGAGAGTCGAGCTCGGAGTGGCCTAACCCTCAAGTAGAGGTTCACCCTCCGACAGAGGACGTGTTTCCGGTGGCTTCCGTCGCGCCGGTGGTTGTGGTGGTCCCGGGCGAGGCAAGACCGAGCGCGGAGGCCTGGGACGGGGAAACCCCAGCCCCGGCAGCCGGGCGCTCGGGATCGGTGACATCGATATACGAGGCACCGACCGAGTCCTTGTTCTGGAGCACGGCGACAGCCGCCTCCCACTTCTGCGTCAGCTGCACACTCGGCCCGAAGTACACCTGCGGGCCGCTGCGCAGCTGCACGATGACTCCGTGCAGGCTGCTCGAGGTGGCACTCGCGATGTGCGAGAGCAAGGGATAAGGCGCCGCGGCCAGCACCGCGACCGCGCTGCGAGCTCCCGGGCTGCTGACGGTGCCCCCCGCCTGCCCAGACGTAACGGGAACCAGGGGCAGAGCACCGTAGACCGTCGTGCTGCTCGGTAGGAAGGCACCGTCGGCGTCGACCAGCTGTTTGCTGTTGCCGTTGCCGACGAAGGCCACAGGAACCTGCTCGGCGACGCGGATCACCACGGCGTGGGCACCGTTGCTCGTGACCGTCAGCGTGTGCACGTACGAGTACTGGGAGACCGCCGCCTCGAGTTTCGCGATGTCAACGTTGAGCGTCGTCATCTGCAGCGCAGCGGCTGTCAGGGCATCGCGGATCTGCGGCACGTCGGGTCCGCTGAGACCAGTCACCTTCACCCTGTCGACCTTCACGAAGCTCGAGCTCCGGTACCACGTCCACCCCAGCCAGCCGATCAGCAGCAGCATCAGGACGAGCACGAGCGTGTGTAGCGAGCGCAGCCGCCGCGGTAGCAGCCTGGGCACCGCGAAGCGCCGCTCACGAACCCAGCTGTCGCTGATCATGGCCGCCCCGGTTTGGCGGTCATGAGCGACGCCAGTCGGCCGGGAGCTCGACGGGTCCCAGCACCTGGACTTCGGGCTCCAGCTCGATCCCGAACTTCTGCTTGACCCGCTCACGCCCTGCCGCCATCAACGCAACGACGTCGGCTGTGGTGGCAGCGCCGAGGTTCTCAACAAAGTTCGCGTGCTTGTCACTGAAACCTGCGTCACCCACCCGCAGCCCCCGGCATCCGGCCGCCTCCAGCAGCTGTCCGGCGGTGCGCCCTTCGGCGCGCGGATCGTCGGGGTTCTTGAAGGTGGAGCCGAAGGTCTTGATCCCCGCGGGTTGCGCCTGCTTGCGTCGCTCGCGCAGGTCCGCCAGCGTGGCCTTCACGTCGGTCTGCTCGGCGGGACGCAGCTTGAAGCGCGCGCGCGCGACGATCTCTCCCTTGACCAGGTTCGAGCGGCGATACTCGAAGCCGAGCTGATCGGGGACGCGGCGCTCGGTGCCGGCCGCCGAGACCACGTCGACCCACTCGAGCACGTCCGCGAGCGCGCCACCGTAGGCGTTCGCATTCATGCGCACCGCGCCGCCCACCGTGCCGGGGATGCTGACGCCGAACTCGATGCCGGCGAGCCCGGCCCTGGCGGCCGCCGCCGAGACCGCGGGCAGGCGCGCGCCGCCGCCGCAGACGATGCGGTCACCGGCAATCCCATCGAGTTCGATCGCTGTGAGTTCGTTGTCCAGCTTCAAGACCAATCCTCGGACGCCCACGTCCGCTATGAGGAGGTTCGACCCGGAGCCCACGACCCCTACCTCGAATCCCGATTCCGCAGCCCAGGCGAGCAGCCGCTCAAGCTGGCCGGTGCTCCCCGGCCGCGCGAAGAACTCGGCAGGGCCGCCCGTGCGGATGGTCGTCAGGCGCGCCAGGGGAAAGTCGCGCTGAAGCGCGGAAGTGGCCTCAACCATCGCGCCAAGCGTAGAGCCGCCCAAGGACGGGCTTTGCCAGCTTCGGGCGTTGACGCTTCGGGCGTCGCCAGCCTCGGGCGTTGCTAGCTGCCCGCGAGCAGCGCGCGGCCGAGCGAGTCGATGTTGCCAGCGCCCATCACCAGGCAGAGGTCGCCGGGGCGCAGTGTGACCTCGAGCCAGTGCCTTGCGTCTTCGAGAGCCGGCATCCACGCGACCTGCCGGCCGTCGCTGGCGTCTGCCGCCGCTTCGGCGATGAGCCGGCCGCTGACGCCAGGGAAGTCCTGGGCGAGCTCGCGTGCCGGGTAGACGTCCACAACCGCGCAAAGGTCGGCCTCGGCCAGCGCTACACCGAAGTCCCGCGCGAGTGCGCGCGTGCGCGAGTAAAGATGCGGCTGCAGGACCGCGATGAGGCGAGCCGAACCGAGTGACCGTGCGGCTGCAACCGCGGCCGCCACCTTCATCGGATGGTGGGCATAGTCGTCGTAAATAGGTATGCCCGCGTACGTAGTACCGAGCAACTCCATCCGCCGCCGGGCTCCCTTGAAGTCGGCAATCGCCCGCACCGCCTGGGCGGGATCAGCTCCGGCGGCAACGCAGGCGCTCAGTGCGCCCGCCGCGTTGATCGCGTTGTGCAACCCCGGAACCGCCAACTTCACGTCGCGCTCACGCCAGCGGAAGTGCGCTCCCGCCGGGGTCAGCTCCGGGCGCTCTGCGTCGTACGCAGTCACCTCATCGGCGCCCGCCGCGATCGCTAAGAGCTCCGGTCGGTCCCACACCACGGCTGTGCGGGCCCGGCCTGTGAACTGCGCGAATGTCGACTCAAGGTCTAAACGTGAGCTATAGGTCGAGTGATGGTCGAGGTCGGCATTGGTGAGCACCGCAATCTCCGGCTGATAGTTGAGCAACGACCGGTCGGACTCGTCGGCCTCGATGACGATCCACTCCCCCGCGCCCCAGTCGGCGTTGAGGCCCGTGGAGCGCAGCTCGCCGCCCACGGCGTAGGCGGGATCCATGCCACAGCCTTGAAGTACGTGAACGACCATCGCGGTGGTGGTGGTCTTGCCCGCCGCGCCAGAGACCGCCAGGCAGCGCTTGAGCTGCGCGATCTGGGCCAGCAGCTCGGAGCGGTGCAGCTCGGACCCGCTGCGCCTTTCAGGGTTCTCGGGACCGATCGCGCTGGAGTAGATAACCTCCGCGGCAGCTGGCACGTTCTCGGCGGCGTGCCCGATAGCGGGCTCGATCCCGAGGGCGCGCAGCGGTTCCATGTACGACGACGTACTTCTATCAGAGCCGCTGACGCTTGCTCCGAGCCTATGAGCGATCAGCGCCAGTCCGCTCATACCGGCGCCGCCGATGCCGATGAAGTGCAGAGTCCGACCTGCCCATGGGAGCTCCTGCTCAACAGCCTCACCGGCCTCCGAGGACGGCTGCGAGTGCCGCGTCAGGTCAGTCATCCTTCAAGCTCACCCGCAGGTCTAGCTGCGACGATGCTCTGGACACCCGCGGCAGCCAGTACCTCGGACGCGATCACCGCCGCTGCATGTGGGCGCGCAAGACCGAGCGCGGCGCGGCCCATCGCAGCCAGCCGCTGTGGATCTGCCAGCAGCGCTTCGACTTCGGTACGCAAGCGTTCATCAGTCAGCTCACTGTCGGGAATCAGGACAGCAGCACCGGCGTCGGCCATGTAGCGGGCGTTCACCGTCTGGTGGTCGGCGGTCGCGTACGGATACGGGATCAGCACAGACGGACGGCCGGCCGCCGCGAGCTCCCAGATCGACCCGCCCGAGCGTGCCACGACCAGGTCGGAGGCGACGATCGCATCCATGAGTCCCGATATGTAGCCACGCAGGTCATAGCCGGATCTTGGGGCTTGCAGGTCCGGTAGGTCGCGCTCGCCCGCCGCGTGGAGCACCCGGAAATCGGTCCCGGAAAACGCCGCGACCGCAGCCTCGTTGATCGAGCGCGCTCCTTGGGATCCGCCAAAGATTAGTACGAGGGTCTCCTCCGGTCTCACGTCGAAGCGGGCTCGCGTGGCCTCGCGGTCTGTCGGGACCGGCGGAATCGGTCGCCCGGTGATCACAAACTTCGGCGCGGTGTGACCCGGAAGTGGAAGCGCCGTGCATACGCGACGCGCGAGCGGTGCAAGCAGCCGGTTGGTGAGTCCCAGATGCCCGTCGATCTCGGCGATCACGAGCGGCGTGCGCAGCACGGCGCAGGCCAGGCCGACAGGCCCCGCGACATAGCCGCCACCTCCGAACACAGCGCGCGGTCGCAGCCGTGCGACCAATGCGGTGGCGCCTGCCACTGCCCCGGCGTCGACCAGCGCCGCGCGTGCGGCCCCCAGCGGCGAACGGCGCGGGAGCGATGCGACGTTGAGCTGATGGAATTCGTAGCCGGCCGCCGGCACGAGCTCGGCCTCGGCCCGATCGCCTCCGACGAAGTGGACGTCGGCGCCGTTAGCCCGTAGCGCGTCGGCCACGGCCAGCGCTGGCACCACGTGCCCCGCGGTGCCGCCGGTCGCGACCAGGATCAGAGGTGCCGTCATCGGTGACCGCCCAGGTGCGTTGCTGCTCTTCCCCGTCGATGAGCCGCAGCTCCCGCGCAGCGGGCCGCGCGATCCCCAGGAGGATCCCGATGGAGGCGAGCATCACGAGCAGATTCGTGGGCGCGTAGGAGATGAACGGCAGCGGGACACCGGTCAGCGGCGCGATCCCGAGCACGACGAAGATGTTGAGGATGCCTTGACACAGAATCAGCGAGGTCAGGCCGCTCGCAAGCAGCTTGGTGTAGCGCGTGGCGGCTCGCCTGGCGGTCCGCAACCCAGCGTAGGCGATCATTCCATAGAGGCTCACCACGAGCACGACGCCCAGCACCCCCAGCTCCTCGCCGATCACCGCCAGGATGAAGTCGGTCTGCGCCTCCGGCAGCCACATCGCCTTCCCCACGGACTGACCGAGGCCGACGCCGCCAACGCCGCCCGAGCCGATCGCCATCTGCGCCTGGGCCGACTGCCAGCCCGCGTTCGACTGTTGCGAGAAGGGGTGCAGGAACGAGGTCAGCCGCGCTGCCTCATACGGGTGCACCATCACCATCAGCACGACGCAACCGGCGGCGACCAGGAAGATGCGCGTCACATATCCGCCCGGCACGCCGGCGACCACCAGCATTGCGACGATCGTCAAGAAGCAGACCAGCGTCGTGCCGAGATCGGGCTCTACGGCGATCAGCAGACACGCGGGACCGACCGCCACCGCAATCGGTGCGATGGCCGGCTTGAATCCGCGTTGGAGCCGACGCGGGTTGTCCGCCAGATAGCGGGCCGCATAAAGCACGAGCGCGAGCTTCGCGAGCTCGGATGGCTGGAACTGGATCGGCCCCGCGGCAAACCAGCGCCGTGCACCCTGGATGTTCTTGCCGATGCCCGGGACGAGCACCGCCAGCAGCAGCGCGCAGGAGCCGAGCAACAGCCACGTCACGACCTCCGGCGTCAGCAGGCTCAGCCCGTACTGCTCGCACAGGCGCATCGCGACCAGGCCGATGCCCGCAGCGAACAGGTACATGAGGAACTCGCTGGTTCCGTAGCCCCCGCCGTTGATGGCACCCTCAGGCGAGGAGGCGCTGTAGACCATGACCGCGCCAAAGGCGATCAGGCAGAGCGTCGCCGTCAGCAGAATCCGATGCTCCAGCGGCGGCGCCACCCTCCTCGTGGTGCGAGCTTGAGCTGGGCGCGGCGGCATTAGGTACCACTTCGACGGCCGTCGCCAAATGCCTCCGCGTCAGAGAGTCGAGTCTCGCCGGCGAGACGCCCAGCGCCCGCTGTTGACCCACGATCGAATCCGGATGATCCCGGGCGAGCCTAGCTGTGGCCCGCCTCGCGTGAACGCGGAGTAGCGAATCGGCGCCTATGCAGGTAGCGCTGGCACCGCAGCGAATTTCGTCGAAGCGATCGTGGACTAGGGTCGGTTCGACGGAGCGGCCGGTTCTTCATGCGCATCATTTGGCGTTCGTGCGGGTTATAACGGGGTGATGAAACTGATTCGAACTGACACGATTAGGCAGTGGGCTGTGCGCGGCAGCGGACGGCGGGTGGTTGCGATGCTGGCCACGGGTGCGGTCGCGCTCGCGGCCGCGCCTTCGGCAGCCCAGGCGGGTGCGGCCAACGGCGGTCTGCCGGGGGCTGGTCCCAACCCGATCGCTCATGTGGCGTGGGCGGCGCCGCGAAACGACGGCCCGTGGACTGCGTATGAGTCCGCGACGGGAGCCAATCGGACGCTGCTGGGCAAGCTCGCGGCGCAGCCGCGGGCGGTGTGGCTTGGATGGTCGATACCGCCGAGCCAGGTGCGCGCACAGGCCGCTCAAACGGTCGCGCTGGCGCAGAACGGGAACCGGAACGTGCTCACCGAGTTCGCGACGGACGAGCTGTACCCGTGGGCGGCCATGCAGCCCAACGGGTTCGACCAGCCGACGCTCAATGCGGCCTACAACGTCCGCTCCGACGAGACGTGGTATCGGAACATGGCGGCGGGAATCGGCAGCGCGCGGGCGTTGGTGGTCGTGCAGATCGACCTGCCGTTCGCGCGGCGGATGAAATCGACCGCACCAGAGCAGATCAACACCTATGCCTCCCGCGTGCTGAGCGCCAACCCGCACACCACGGTCTACATCGACTCGGGCACGTACACCTGGCTGTCACCCGCGCAGGCCGCGACGCTGCTGATCAGAAACGGCATCCGCTACGCCCGTGGGTTCTCGCTCAACGACACCGGCTATGAGTCGACCACGCAGGAGGACGTGTACGGTGCACAGATCGTCGCGGCGTTGGCCAAGCAGGGTGTGAAGGGCAAGCATTTCATCGTCGACACCGTTGAGAACGGGCAGCCATACATGCCCAGGAACGTCGGCCGGGGGAAAGGGCTCAACGACACGCCGAGGTGCCACGCGGGGGTCAAGACACCCTGCCAGCGCCTCGGGATCCCGCCGACCACCAACGTCGCCTCGCCACAGTGGGGTCTGAGCGCCACTGCCTCGAAGGACGCCAGGCTCTACTGCGACGGCTACGTCTGGTCGGGGCAGCCATGGGACATCGATGGCGGTCCGTTCCTCAAGAAGTATGCGCTCTGGCTCGCTGCGAACAGCAAATATCGCCTGACCACGCAGCCGACGAAAACGCAGACGACCACGCAGACGACCACGCAGACGACCACGCAGACGACGGTCACCAGCCAGCCATAACCTCTGCGCAGCCTGCAACGCAGCACCCTTTCCTCCCTCAGCGCGCTCCGTACGGCCCGTTCCCGACCGTACGGAGCGCTCTCTACTTAACCTTGCACCGGCATGCCGCTGGCAAGCGCGGTTGAGGCGGTAGCGACGGGTGATGCCTGAGCTCGCGGCGATCGGCGCCGTGCCGCTGATCCGCGCGAATTTGGCATCGGTCGCGAAGCGCTGAGCACCGCTGCCGGACGTTGTGGGGTGGTGTTCAGGTGAGGGTGGCGGCCTCTCAGGGGTTGCGTGTGCTCGCCGTCCTGAGAGTCGCGCGCGAGTGGATTAGCGGCGCGCCCGCCGCGCGCGGCGCAGCGTTCGCACGCTTGGGTGGCTCAGAGATCTGGTAGAGCGTGAAACCGATCGCGCCGCATGCCGCGGCAACGATCCAGAAGCGCAGCATGATCTTGGTCTCCGACCATGCCTCGAGCTCGAAATGATGGTGGAACGGCGCCATCTTGAAGACGCGCTTGCGCCAGAGGCGGAAGCTGAACACCTGGATCAGCACCGAGAGCGCCTCCATAACGAAGATGCCGCCGATCACGATCAGCAGGATCTCGGTGTTGGTCATGACCGCAAGCGCCGCGATCGCGCCGCCGATCGCGAGCGAGCCCGTGTCCCCCATGAAGACGCTGGCCGGAAAGGCGTTGAACCAGAGGAAGCCGATGCATGCGCCACACATGCAGCCTGCGATCAGCTCGAGGTCGTGGTCGCCGGGTCCGGTGACGAAGGTGATGCCCATGTACGTGAGAAAGGCGATCGCGCCACATCCGGCCGCGAGCCCGTCGAGACCATCGGTGAGGTTGACCGCGTTGGTCGTGCCGGCGAATACGAGGTAGATGAAGATGATGTAGGCGGCGTGGAGGTCGATGTGGGCGTTGAACGGGCGCAGCGAGACCGATTCCGACATACCGGCCTTCTGTGTCGCCACCCACCAGAGCCCGACCGAGATCAGCAGTAGCACGATCATCTTCGTGCGGCCACGCAGTCCAAGCGAGCGGCGCTTCACGATCTGCGTGTAGTCATCGGCGAAGCCGAGCAGCGCACACGCGACCGTCGCCCCGAACACCCCCAGAGACGCCCAGTCATGGGTCGAGAGGCAGAGGTAGGGCACCGCGAACGCGATCACGATGATGATCCCGCCCATGATCGGCGTGCCCGCCTTGACCTTGTGGCCCTCCGGCCCCTCCTCGCGAATGTTCTTGCCCAACCCGCGGTTCCGCAGGAACTCGATGAACTTGGGGCTCAGGAAAATGCACATCAGGAGCGCCGCGGAAGCCGATATCAGCACGCGGCCGGCCTCCGAGTTCAGGGCGTGGCTGGTTGTGGCAAAGATCATGCGGGTGCCGCCGTCATCAGCGTCTCGCACACCAGTTTCAGCCCGACGCCGTTGGACGCCTTCACCAGCACCACATCACCCGGACGCAGCAACTCCATGAGCAGCGCCGCCGCAGCGCCGGCGTCCTGCGCATGGTGGCGCTCTCCGTGGAACTCATCCGACATCGTCGCCGCGAGCGGACCGACCGTCACGAGCACGTCGGCGATGCCATCCGCGTAAGCTCCAATGTCACGGTGAAAGTGCTCTGCGCCGGGCCCCAGCTCGAGCATGTCGCCGAGGACGGCGACGCGCCGGCCGCTGCCCGTAGTGGCGGCAAGCGTGTCAAGGGCGGCCCGCATCGACATCGGATTTGCGTTGTAGGCGTCGTCGATCAAGGTCACCTCACCGTCGAGCAGGCGCCGCTGGCCACGTCCGGCTGACAGCGCCAGCTCGAGCTGCCCACCCGGCGTGACCCCAACCGCGCGGGCCGCGGCCACAGCGGCGAGCAGATCCTGACGCAGGTGCTTCTCGGTGAAGTCGACTTCAAGATCGATGCGTTCGCCGTCTGCATCGATCGAAACATGGGTTGGATCCTCCGAGGCAATCGTGACGTCGCCGCCCTGACCGAAGGTGACGGTGCGCACGTCGCTACGCAGGTGCGCCTCCAGCAGTGGCTCCGAGGCAGGCACAACGGCGGTCGCCCCCGGGGCCAGCGCCGCAATCAGCTCGGCCTTGGCGGCCGCGATCGCCTCGATCGTGCCGAGCAGCTCAAGGTGGACTGGGCCAATGCTGACGATCACACCGACGTCGGGCTCGGCGATCCGTGCGAGCTCAGCGATCTGGCCGGGTCCGCGCATCCCCATCTCCAGGACCAGCACCTCGGTTCCCTTCGGCGCCCCGAGAATCTGCAATGGAAGGCCGATCTCCGTGTTGAAGTTCGCCTGCGAAACGACCGTCCGCCGCTGCGTTGCCAGCACGCCGCGCAGCAAATCCTTTGTGGAGGTCTTGCCCGTCGAGCCGGTCACTCCGATCACGTCCGCGCCGAGCTCGTGCCGCCAGGCATTCGCGAGCCGCTGCAGTGCCGCCAGCGGATCGTCAGCGAGGAGCACCGCCCCGGTGCCGGAGGCGAGCGCCTGCTCCCCCCACTCCGCCGCGACCAGCACCCCCCAGGCTCCGGCCGTGAGTGCCCCGGCGGCAAAGCTGCCGCCGTCGACGTGCTCACCAGGAAGTCCCACGAACAGGGTGCCTGGACCGGCGGCCCGTGAGTCGATCGCGACCTGCACCGGCCCGTCTTCGGTGGTCGTTGCGCGCATGAGCCGCGCGCCGGCGGCACGCGCGAGCTGATGAGCGTCCCAGTGCCTCATCGAGCACCGAGGGTACTTGTGTCGCCTGATTGCACGAGTCGCCGCATTCAAGCCCGGCTCAGCTCGCGCAGCGCCTCTCGCGCGACGCTCACGTCGTCAAAAGGAAGCTTCTCTCCGCCCGCGAACTCCTGTCCCTGTTCGTGCCCCTTGCCTGCGATCACCACGACGTCGCCGGCCTGAGCGTCCGCCACCGCGGCAAAGATCGCCGCCCGGCGGTCGGAATCGTGGTCGACGGGCCGGTCGATCCCGGCGAGGATCTCATCGATGATCGCGTCGGGCTGCTCAGAGCGCGGGTTGTCGGAGGTGACGATCACCTGATCGGCAAGCCGCGCCGCGATCTCCCCCATCAGCGGCCGCTTACCGCGATCACGGTCACCGCCACAGCCGAAGACGACGTGCAGCTTCCCCTCGGTCAGGTTCCGGGCGGAAATGAGCACATTCTCGAGCGAATCCGGGGTGTGGGCATAATCGACGAGCACCGCGAAGCTCTGCCCTTCGTCGACCGTCTCGAATCGCCCGGGCACCTGCCCGGCCCGCTCGATCGCAGCCAGGGCCGTATCGAACGGAACTTCGAGGGCCCTCGCTGTGGCGAAGGCCGCAAGCGCGTTCGACACGTTGAAGCGGCCGCGCAGTGGCGAGCTCAGCTCGGCGACCCCGTCGGGCGAGTGCAACGTGAAGTGTGAACCGTTGAGGTCGCTGCGCAGGTCGTCGGCCCGGTAGGTGGCGCCCGCATGGTCCAGGGCGAAGGTGATCGGCGTTGGGATCTCAGGATCGGTCACCAGTCGCCGGCCATAGGCGTCGTCGAGATTGATGACCGAACGGTGTGCTCTCCGGTCCGTGAACAACTTGCGTTTGGCCTGGAAGTAATCCTCCATCGTCGGATGGAAGTCGAGGTGGTCCTGCGTCAGGTTCGTGAAGACACCGACGGCGAAATGCGAAGCGTCCACGCGCCCGAGTTCGAGGGCGTGCGACGAGACCTCCATCACGCAGGCGACGTCGCCGCCATCCAGCATCGCGCGGAATGACCGCTGAAGGTCGATCGCCTCGGGTGTCGTGCGCTGCACATCAAACTTCGTGCCGCCGATCACGCTCTTGACGGTTCCCAGCAGGCCTGTCTGGCGGCCATCGGCCTCGAGCACCTCGCGCACCAGGTATGCGGTTGTCGTCTTGCCGTTCGTACCCGTGATGCCAACCAGGTCCAGGCTCTCAGTCGGCTTGCCGTAGAAGCTCGCGGCGGCCGGCGGCATCGCCCGGCGTACGTCGGCCACAACCACCTGCGGAATGTCCACGTCGAGCAGATGGTCAACGACCAGCGCTGCGGCGCCGCGCTGGACCGCGTCGGCGGCAAAGTCATGGCCGTCGCGCGTGAAGCCGCGCACGCAGAAGAACAGGTCACGGGGGCCAACAACCCGGTTGTCATACGCCAGACCGGCTATGTCGACCGCTGGGGCGCCTGGAAAGAGAACGTCCAGATCCATCGGCGCCACAGGGTAGCTAGTGGTGTCGCGGCCGGTGTCTTGGTCGCGGCACTAGAGGGTGGACGGCATCGCCGGGTGCAGCGCGGAAGCCGGGCAGTCCTTGGGCGGGCACGGATTGATCCCGAAGTGCGGGACGGCCCAGCCGACGATCTTCTGGAACGCGGGAGCGGCGACCGAGCCGCCGTAATAGCCGTTGTGAGGCTCGTCGACAACCACGGCGACCACAAGCTTCGGGTTGCTGGCGGGCACCATGCCGATGAATGAGGCGACGAATTTGGTGTTCGAGTACTTGCCGTTGACGACAACCTGGGCGGTACCCGTCTTACCCGCCATGTCGTAACCGGGGATCGCCGCGCCGGAGGCGGTCCCGCCGTCTGCGAGCACGCCGCGCAGCATCTTGCGCAGTTCCCAGGCGACCGTCGGTGAGATGATGCGCTTGCCGCTCGGCTCCTGGACGCGCTTGCCGTCGATCGACCCGACGATCTGCGGGGTTCGCAGGACCCCGCCGTTGGCAATCGCGTCGTAGGCCTGAACCATCTGCATCGGCGTGACCTCCTCGCCCTGGCCGAACGGGAGGTTGTACATCGACACTCCGGAGTACTTGTTCAGCGGAAGCACTATCCCGGTCTGCTCGCCCGGCAGGTCCACGCCAGTCGCCTTCCCGAAGCCGAACTGGTTGACCCAATGCGCGAAGCTGGGCGCCTGCATCCGCTTGGCGATCTCGTCCGCACCGATGTTGCTCGACACCTGCAGGATCTGGCTCACGGTCAGGTATTCGTTGGGGTGTGCCTCGGCGTCGTCGATGCGTCGCCCGTAGGGGTCCAGGGACGAGGGGACGTAGATCTCGGAGCCCGGCGTGACCACCCGATCCTCCAGCGCGCCCGCAACGGTGATCGCCTTGAACGTCGAGCCTGGCTCATAGGAGAAGTCGACGGCCTGGTCCTCCGCTGCCGGTACGTGACCGCCCGCCGGGCTCAGAGCGGTGGACGGAACGCTGTCCAGGTTCACGGACGGCCAGTTTGCGAGCGCCAATATCTGGTCGGTTTGCGGATCTGTGACGATCGCCGTGGCCCCGGCGGGGTCGTACTGTTCCCCGACTCCGGCCAACACCTGCTCCACCTCGGCCTGTAGCGGCGCCGAGATCGTCAGGCTGAGGTTCTGACCGGGCACCATCGTTTTCGCGGTCTGCACCGAGATCGCCTTGCCCTGGGCGTCGATCACCGTGCGGCGCACGCCGTTGACGCCCGCCAGCCGCTTGTTGAACTGCCACTCCAATCCGTCCAGTCCCTTGTCGGCACCGACCCAGCCGAGCACCTGGCCGAGCTCGTTGCCGCGCGGATAGACGCGCCGTTCCGTGGGCACGTCCCAGATCCCGTTGATCCCGGCGATCCCGTTGACGGCCAGCTTCATGATGCGGTTGGCTGTGATCGTGGAAACGTTCGCGGCGAGCTTCACGTAGCCGGTGTTGGGCTTGGTGATGAGCTGCAGTGTGCGCGCATACGTGAGGCCGACCAAGCCGGCGAGCTTGCTCGCAACGGCATCTGGATCCTTGTAGGTCCTGTTGATCAGGATCGGGTCTGCGTAAATCGCGTCAGAGGGCTCGCTGATCGCGTACACGACCCCGTTGCGATCGGTCACCTCGCCGCGCACCGCGGGCTCTGGGACCCGCTGCACCTGCTGAGCATTGGCGGCCTGCCGCAGCGCGCCTGAGCGGAATGTTCCCAGGTATCCGGCGCGCACGATCCCGATCACCAGCAGCAGCATGAAGACCCCGAACATCAGACCGACGCGCCGATCGATCGTGTCGATGGTGCGGCGAGGGGCGCTGGTGGACATTGTTTCTACCCCGCGAGCCCGGCGGCACCGTCGGTGGATGCCGTGCTGGAGGTTGCACCCGACGTCGCGCCGGTGCTGTCGGTGCCCAGCGACGCCGACCCGGTATCGCCAGTCCCGATAACGCCGGTCCCGGTCGTCGAGGATCCGGTCGCCGTCGATCCAGTGGAGGAGCCGGGCGTTGCGGTGCCGGTAGCGGTGGCGGCCGTGGCGCCTGTTGATGTGCCGCTGATGGAAAGCCCGCTGGTGTTGTCGTAGCCCGCGGTCGAGGTCGAGGAGGTCCCGGAGTCGGTCGAGTCCGTGGTGCTCAGGTTCGGGGTACCGCTCGCTCCAGAGGACGATCCGGTGCTGGTGGTCGTCTGCGCACCCGTCGCGCTCAGGGACGCGCCCGCCTGGGTGGCGAGCTGATCGGCCTGCTCCTCACTCGCCAGTGTCGGGAGGAAGGTCTGCCGCGCGGGTGGGCTGATGTTTCGGATCGCAGCGCCGACGTGACGCCCGGCAGAGGCCTGCAGGAAGTGCTCGTCGAGCGCGTTGGGCATGCGCCAGCCGTAGGAGGCGGCGAGGCTGGTGATGCGCTGGTTGTCGGAGAGCGCTGAGATCTGCGAGCGCAGCGCCGCGTTGCTGCTCTGGAGAGCCGTTGCCTGCTGAACCTCGCTGCCGACGCCGGCACCAAGCTTGAGCACCTCCACTCGCAGGCCGACGATCGCCACCAGCAGCACGCCGAGGACGGGAATCCAGGCGCGCCCGCGGACGATGCGATCGAGACGCGGCGGCTGCAGCCGGAGCGCCAGGCGTGGCGCGTAATTGGTGCGAGCGCGCCGCTGACTCTTGGCGCGCGTGCGTGACGGCGCTTCGCGGCGTGGGCGCCCAGGGGCGGGCGCCTCTCTGGTGCGGCTCGGGGACGGAGCGAGCGCCGTTTCGAGCGCGACGGCAGCGGCCGTCGCGCGACTGGACGGAGGCGTGGCGGGACGTGCGCGGTGGCGTGGCTCGGGACGAGCTGGTGGTTCCCGGACCGGGCCGGAGGTCCGGCGCGGCGCCCTCGGGACGTATTCGGCTTCGGTGTCACGGACAACGCGACGCCCGGCTACCGTTGCGGCTGCTGGTGGCATGGCCTATCTCACCTCGGCTAGAGCTTCCGTGCCGCGCGCAGGTGCGCCGACTTTGATCGTGGATTTGACGCGACCTCACCCGGAGTGGGTGCGATCGCCCGCCGCGTGAGCAGCTCGGCCTCAGGGTCGTGACCGCATACGCAGATCGGGAGGTCCGGTGGGCAGATGCATCCGCGAGCTTTCTCGGCGAGGAAGCGCTTTACGCGTCGGTCCTCGAGCGAATGGAAGGAGATCACAGCCAGGCGCCCGCCTACTGCAAGGACGTCCCAGGCCAGCGGCAGCGCCTCGTCGATCTGAGTCAGCTCGTCGTTGACGGCGATCCGCAGCGCCTGGAAGGTTCGCTTTGCCGGGTGGCCGCCGGCGAACTGCGCCGGCACGGGGATGGCGCCCTTGATCACATCGACCAGTTCCTGGGTCGTGCTGAGCTCGGCGCGGGCTCGCGACCTGACGATCGCGCGTGCGATCTGTCCGCTGTAGCGCTCCTCACCGTAGTCGCGCAGCAGCCGTGCGATCCGGCGCTCTTCCCAGCCGTTGACGATCTCTGCTGCCGTCAGGTCCTGCGCCGGATCCATGCGCATGTCGAGGGGCGCCTCGTAGGAGTAGGAGAAGCCGCGCTCCCAGGTGTCGACCTGCATCGAGGACATGCCAAGGTCCATGTAGACCAGATTCGCCTCCAGGCCCTCGTCACGGAGCATCGACAGCCCGGCGACGAAGTCCGCGCGAATGAAGCGCGTCTCGCAGGCGACCTCAGCCGCCAGTTCCGCAAATCGCTCCTCGGCAAGTGGATCGCGGTCGATCCCGATCACGGTCCCGGACGCACCGACACGGTCGGCAACGAGACGGGCGTGGCCGGCGCCGCCAACGGTGCAGTCGACGGCCACCGCTCCCGGAGCCGGGTCGAGAAACTCGATCAGCTCGCCGGCCAGGACGGGCACGTGCGGGGTGGTCATGTCAATCAGTGTGGTCAAAGCTCGCCGTGATCTCGGAGAAACGGGACAGAGCGATGGCGTTGTAGTCCGCGAACGCCTTCCGATCCCAGAGCTGCAGGTGATCGCCGGCGCCCGTGATCACGGCCTCCTTCTCGAGCGCGGCGAACTCGCGAGCCGGCTGCGGGATCACCAGCCGGTTCGCCGAGTCGATCTCCAGATCCCAGGAGTTGGCGTAGAGCAGGTTGCTCAAGTCGCGGGCCCGGGACCCGAGAGGGTTGAGGTCGATAAGCGCCCGCTGGACGAAGGAGTCGTAGTCGTCGGGGCGCCAGATCGAGAGCGAGCGCGTGGTGCCCACCTCGGTCTCGGGAGAGAAGGCGATCACCACTCCCGCCTTGAGCGCGTCGCGGTACTTGGCCGGAACCGTCAGCCGGTTCTTCGCGTCGAGCGCGTGTTCGAAGGTTCCGCGGAAGATCAAGGGTTCTCATGCGCCTGGCCGAAATTTGAGACCCGGGTGGCTGGGTGGGAGGAGCCCTGCCACCCGGGTCCCTGCATGCGTGGCCCACATTAACCCATCTTCCCCCACTTTGCAACCCAACCAGACACCAATCTCCCACTAACACCACAAATCGCCCCCCCGAGGGCGTGCGGCGCCCCACCCGGGGCGGTCGACTGGTGGTTCTGAAGCCTGCGGCGCGGGCGGTTGAGCAGTCGCCGCCCCTCCCCCACCGGGGGCGGTGGTGGGAAGTGGGGCGGTGGTGGAAAGTCGGGCGAGTGGTTGAAGGTGGGCGGCGGGCCACTCGGGGCCAGCGAGCCACTCGGGGTGCGCCAGCGAGCCACTCGCGGTGTCGCCAGCAGGAAGCCCGGGGAGTTTGGGGGCGAAACTGACCCCTAACTCCCCGAGTTTCACGCCAGATGCCTCGCGAGCCCCACGCCAGAGGCTCGGCCAGCGTCAGCTTCGCCGGATCAGGCGACCAGTCGCACGTGGTCAGCGGGCGCGGTGGCCGGCACGTCCATGAGCCGGTAACCGACGCCCCAGACGTTGATGACGTAGCTGGCGCCGTGCACGGAGAGCTTGCGGCGCAGTCGCGAGACGTGCGAGTCCAGCGTCCGCGTCCGCTGCGACGAGGCACCGCCGTCGCTCCATCCCCAGACGGTGGCCATCAGCTCGTCGCGCTTGAAGACGCGACCCGGCTCGCGCGCGAGCGTGAGCAACAGGCTGAACTCCTTGCTGGCCAGTGGCACGGCGCTGCCGTCCACCCAGACCTGCCGTGCCAGGGCATCGATCTCCAGCGTGCCGACCCTCAGTCGGGCGATGTTGGAGGCGCGCCGCCGGCGGCGGAGCAGCGCGCCGATACGAGCCCGTAGCTCTGTGTAGGAGAGCTCGTCGCTGTCGAGGTAGTCGTCGCAGCCGCGCTCGAAGCCACGGATGCGGTCGAGCGCTGACGGGCTGGACGAGGTGATGATCACGGGCAGATCGCAGTCGACGCCGGCGCCGGCCTGATCGGCCTCGCGCACGAAGCGCAAGAGCTCGAGGCCGTCGGCGTCCGGCAGGTCACGATCCACCACGATCAGGGCGACGAGGGCCTGTGTCAGCAGGTTCCGCGCGCTGGCGATCGCACCCGCCTCCAGAACCTCATAGCCGTCGGCCGTAAGGTTGTCTCCGAGGAACGCCCGGGCCTCGCGATCGGCCGCTACGAGCAGGATTGTTTCTGTGGTGGTAATTAGCTTCACACTTAATCGAGGCATCGGCGGGCACCGGTTAACCCCCCTTGCGAAGGGCACCAATACCGGAAACCCGCAAATACCGCGGTTCCCTGCAACATCACGTTCAGGGGCTGCGCCGCGGGAGGACTCGGCCATAAGATCACGACGGCATGTACCGACGCGGCAATTACTCCTCCGGTGAGGACTTCGTACTGGAGTACGGAGACCTCCGGTTCACGTTCAACGAACGTGATTTCAGCGAGAGGTGTGAGCAGGCCGCCCGGCGCCTTGGCTTCATCGGCGACGCGATCGCCGAGGATGAGGCCGAGGACCTGATCAACCTGGTGGTCAACGGTGAGGTTACCGATCCGGCCTCGGCTCTAGGTGAGCACGTCAACGAGTGTTGGCCCGAGCTGGTCGGACCCTCAGACCGTTCCCTCGTCCACTGGTTGCGCCGCCTGATCTTCCGCAGTGCGTGGCTCGACCAGCGCGTCAAGGAGGGCGAACTCGATGTCGTCTTCGACGACGACGCCGGCGCCTTTGTCTACATCCAGCCGGACCGCGGCGGCGAGCCGATCGAACTCGCGCCCGAACCGAGCTGGGGACGCGTCGCATACGTCCGCCGTTAGCGTCACGGGACGGCCGGCATCCAAGGTGCCGAGTAAGCGCGGGCTAAAACCCTTAATACCCTGCTTATTTACGTACTAGGCACTGAGCAGAGCGCCCGATTTCCGATTACGCTGGCGGCAATGAGTGCACGAATCTGGCTGGTAATCCCGACCTACAACGAGGCCGAGAACGTTGGTCCGATCGTTCAGGCAGTCGCCGAGGAGATGGCGAAGATCGCCCCCGGCGAGCATCGCATCCTGATCGTCGACGACAACTCGCCCGACGATACGGGCAAGCTGGCGGATCAACTCGCTCAGGAGATCGACGTCGTCGAGGTGCTCCACCGCCCCACCAAGAGCGGGCTCGGACGCGCCTACATCGCCGGATTCGAACACGCCCTCGCCGGCGGCGCCGACCTGGTCGTCGAGATGGATGCCGATTTCTCCCACGACCCGAAGTACCTGGGCGACCTGATCGGCGCCGCTGAGCACGCCGACCTGGTGCTCGGTTCGCGCTACGTGCGCGGCGGCGCAGTCCAGAACTGGGGCGTGTTGCGAAAGCTGATCAGCCGCGGCGGCAGCCTGTACGCACGGACGGTTCTGGGCATCAACGTGCGAGACCTCACGGGTGGCTTCAAATGCATCCGCCGTCCCGTCCTCGAGACGATCGATCTTGCCAGCCTGCGCGCCGACGGTTATGTGTTCCAGATCGAGGTCACCTACCGCGCGATCCGCTCGGGCTTCCGTGTCTGCGAGGTGCCGATCCTGTTCGTTGACCGCGCCGCCGGGGAGAGCAAGATGTCGAGCATGATCGCGCTCGAGGCGATGCTGCTCGTGCCGAAGCTGCGGCGTTCGGACACGCGCCAGTTGACCAGGTCATGACTGCCTTTGAATGCAATAACGCCGGAGCCCGGGTAATCCTTCAGCCATGAGTTTGAACGCGCCGCTTGGGGCGACGCCGGAGGGCAGTTCCTTCGACGTCACCGCATCCGCGCTGGCGGAGCCGGCGCACGTATTCCACAGGTCGCGTTCACGCACGCGAGCCGAGCGGATCGGCATCGGAGCTACGGTCGCCGTCCCAGTGCTCGGGCTCTTCCTGTGCATGGCGGGCACTCGGACCGGAGCGCTGGCACCGCAGTCGGTCGCTCCCTGGCCTCCGGCGTCCGACATGACGGGGCCGCTCGAGTTCATCGGCATCAAGCTCAGCATCGGTGAGGTCGTTGCCTCACTGCTCGTGCTGCTCGCGGCGTACCTCCTGGCAATCAGGTACGCCGATCACGTTCCTTCCCGCCTGACGATCTGGGCGGTGGCGGCCTTCACCGTGATCGTGCTCCTCGGGCCGCCGTTGTTCTCGACGGACGTGTTCAGCTACCAGGCCTACGCGAAGATGTTCGCTGTCTACCACATCAACCCGTACGTACAGGGGCCCTATGCGATCCAACTCGATCCCCTCTACCAATACATCGGCGCCAAGTGGATCCAGACGCCCAGCGTTTACGGGCCGCTGTTCACCTTCCTGAGCGCGGCGTTCGCGAGCACCTCCGTTGCCTTCAACGAGTTCGCCTTCAAGCTGATCGCGGCCGCCGCGAGCTGCGGCACGCTCTGCCTGATCTGGAAATGCGCCCGGCGCCGTGACGTCAACCCGGCGCGCGGTGTCGCACTGTTCGGGCTGAACCCGCTGGTGACGCTCTACGGCGTCGGCGGGGGTCACAACGACCTGTTGATGTTGTTGCTCACTACGAGTGGCATCTATGCCGTGCTCTCCCGCCGTGAGCGCGCAGCCGGCGTTCTCTTCGTAACCGGGGTCGCGGTCAAGCTCACCGCTGGGATCATCCTGCCGTTCGCGCTTCTGGGCGAGGCGGGACGTGACATCGCCAGCCGGCGGCACCGGATGCTGGTCGCTGCCGCGGTCACGACGGGGGTCCTGGCCACCGCCAGCTACGTGGCATTCGGCACCAACATCCTGCACCTGACGCACACGCTCGAAAGCGTGCAGGACCAGGGCGACTGGCAGAGCCTGCCGGGCTTCTTCTTCACGCTCACGCACGTGAGCATCACCAGTCCCGTGCGGATCGCCGATGACGCGGTGCTCGTGGCGGCGTTTCTGTGGCTGCTCCGCCGCGTCTGGCTGGGCAGGATGGACTGGATCGAAGGCGCCGCCTGGGCGACGTTCGCGGTCCTCGCCACCGCGTGGTCGCTGCTGCCCTGGTACGTCTGCTGGCTGCTACCGCTGGTCGCGCTGAGCAAGAGCAAGCGGCTCTGGAACGTCGCCATGGTGGCGACGGTGATGGGCGGCGCGATCATGATCGCAACCTGCTTCCCAAGCTGGAACTGGCTCTAGCCAGGAGCCAACGACTCTCGCCGACAGGGCATTAGGATGGCGGCGTGAGCTTTGGCAGAGAGCTTGGGCTGCTCAGCGTGGTCGCACCCGTCTACCAGGAGGAGGCAACGATCGAGCGCTTCTGCGCCGCCGTGACGGAGGCGCTGTCGGGGCTCCCGTTCGAGCTGGTATTGGTCGACGACGGATCGACCGACGATACGCCGGCGAAGCTGGCCGCGCTGTCAGCGGGCGACAACCGCATCAAGACGTTGCTGCTGTCACGCAACTTCGGCCACCAGGCGGCGCTGACGGCGGGTCTCGACCACGCCAGCGGCAATGTCGCGGTCACGCTCGACTCCGACATGCAGGATCCGCCCAGCCTGATTCCCACGCTGCTCGAGAGCTGGCGCAGGGGCGCGGACGTCGTCTATGCGGTCCGTCGCAGGCGCTCCGGGGAATCGCGCTTCAAGCTCGGCACCTCCAGCCTGTTCTACCGGCTCTTCGGCTCGCTGGCATCGGTCGGACTCGAACCCAACAGTGGCGACTTCAGACTGCTCGACCGGCGGGCACTGGATGCGCTGCTGTCGATGCGGGAGCGTTCGCGCTTCCTGCGCGGGATGAGCGTGTGGGTCGGATTCACCCAGGACTCGGTGCTCTACGACCGTGACGCGCGTTATGCGGGAGAGACGAAGTTCACACTCGGGAAGATGCTGCGCTTCTCGCTCGACGCGATCGCATCGTTCTCATATCGGCCACTGCAGCTGGCTACCGCGCTCGGTTTTGTGATCTCAGCCGTCGCCTTCATCGCGATCCCGGTCGTGGTCGTCCTCAAGCTCACCGGCAACTACCTCCACGGTTTCAGCACCGTCGAGATCACGATGCTGCTGCTCGGCGGCATCCAGCTGATCACGATCGGCATGATCGGCGAGTACGTCGGCCGGATCTTCGATGAGGTCAAGGGGCGACCGCTCTACCTGGTCCGAAGCCGCGACAACTTCGATGCCGGGGCTGGTCCGACCTCCTCATACGAGGAGGAGGCCGCCGACTTCGACGCCGAGCGCTAGGGCTAGCCGCCGGTGGGATTCGGGCTGCGGATCGTGCTCGACGCGTCGGGAGATCCGGGGTCTTCGGCCGGCATGCTTTGCCGGCCTCCTGCCTCACGCTGACCGCCTTCCGGTTCGATCGACGCCGGCGCCTGCTGCTCCAGCGCCTCGACCCGCCGCGCAAGCCCCTTGAGTGCGTCTGCGATCGGGTCCGGCAGGTGCACCCAGTCGGCGTCCGGGCCCTCTGGCCGGCGTCCTTCGATCCTGACCGGGTGGCCCGGGATGCCGACGACGGTCGAGTTCGGCGGGACATCGTGGATCACGACGGTGTTGGCACCGATCTTCGCGCCGTGGCCCACGACGATCGGCCCGAGCAGCTTGGCACCGGACCCGATCGTCACGCAGTTCTCGACGGTGGGATGGCGCTTGCCCGTCGCAAAGCCCGTCCCCCCGAGCGTCACGCCCTGGTAGATCGTGACGTCCTCACCGACCTTTGCGGTCTCCCCGATCACCACGCCCATGCCGTGATCGATGAAGAGGCCGGGCCCGATCTCGGCCGCCGGGTGGATCTCGATGCCGGTGAGGGAGCGCGTGAGCATCGCGATCAGCCTCGCGGGCGGCCTGATCCCGGCCTTGAACAGGCGACTGGCAAGCCGGTGGGCGAGCAACGCCTGAACTCCTGGCCAAGCCAGCAGGATCTGTAGCGATCCCACCCCCGCCGCGGCCGGATCCCGACTCTGGGCGGCAGCCACGTCGCGCCTGATCTCGGCAAGGGTGGCGCCGATCACGCCGTCACCACGCATGCTTCAAGGCTACCTACGGCGCGAACCAGGCCAGCGAGACGTAGCGCTCACCGGAGTCCGGAAGGATCACGGCGATCCGCGCGCGAGCGAACTCCGGACGCGCGGCCAGCTGCAGCGCGCCGGCGACAGCGGCACCCGCGGAGATGCCCACGAGCAACCCCTCCCGAGCAGCGAGCCGTTGTGCGGTGTGAACGGCGTCGTCGTCGGAGATCTGAAGGATCTCGTCGATGACCGCGCGGTTCAGGACCTTCGGCACGAAGCCGGCACCGATGCCCTGGATGCGATGAGGGCCGGGACGCCCCCGGAGAGCACCGGCGAGCTCGCCGGCTCGACGGCGACGATGTGCACGTTGGGATTGCGCTCCTTGAGGTACTCCCCCACTCCGGTGATCGTTCCGCCGGTGCCGACCCCGGCGACGAACACGTCGATATCGCCGTCCAGCGCCTCCCACAGCTCGGGACCGGTGCTGCGGCGGTGAGCCTCGGGGTTCGCAGGATTCGAGAACTGGTCGGGCAGGAAGACATCGTCGCCGGCCGCCATCTGCTGAGCCGCCTCTACCGCCTCGTGCATACCACCGAGCGACTCGGTGATCTTGAAGCGCGCTCCGTACAGCGCCAGCAGGCGCTCCCGCTCACGGCTCATGCCCTGCGGCAGGGTGAGCACGAGGTCGTAGCCCTTGGCGGCACAGACGAAGGCCAACGCGATCCCGGTGTTGCCGCTGGTTGCCTCGACGATCGTCGTGCGTCCGGGCTCGATCCGCCCCTCGCGCTCGGCCGCCTCGATCATCGCCAGACCGATGCGGTCCTTGACGCTGCCACCGGGGTTGAACGCCTCGACCTTCGCGAAGATGGAGGTCTGCGAACCCGCGGGCAGCACGTCGCGTCAGCTGCACGATGGGAGTCCTGCCGACATATGCGGCAATGTTGGTCGGAATCACCGCCATACCCGGTGAATCTACTGATTCGGTGGGTCCCGGGCGCGCCTTCCGGGAACCGTCAGCCGCGCGGTCAGATGAAGTACATGGATGCGCCGCCGGCCTGTGCCTCGGCCTCAGCCACATCTGCTATCGACTGCCCTCTGAGCACTGCCCGCGCCGCCTCGGCGGCCTCGGCGAACACGCCGGTGGCCTCGCGCGCCGAGCGGACCGTCGAGCTGCTCGACCACCTCCAACACGGTGATCTGCGAGGAGGGCTTGGCGAAGCTGTAACCGCCCTTCACCCCGCGCTGTGACTTCAGCAGCCCAGCCCGGCGCAGCGTCGCGAACAGCTGCTCGAGGAACTGGGCCGGGATCTCGCCGCGCTTCGCCAGCTCGCCGATCGGCACGGGGTCGTCGTCCCCGATGCGGTGGAGCTCGACCAGGGCGCGAATCGCGTAGGGGGATTTGCTTGTGATCGACAGCACCGACGGGATGCTAGATCCAGCCGCGGTCTGTGGCGATCAGTACGGCCTGTGCTCGATCCATCGCACCGAGCTTGCCGTAAACGTTGTGCAGGTGCGTACGCACCGTACTGGTGGACAACCCGAGCTCGGAGGCGATCTGCTTGTAGACCATCCCCTTGGCCAGCCGCTTGAGCACATCGACCTCGCGTGCGGACATCGGGCATGGGATCTACCTGGCGGGGCCTGTCGGAACCCATCGATAGCGGCAGCTCGTACATGATCTGGCGCAAGCTGCTCGCCCTTGAGATTGATCGAGCGTCCCGCTGCGAGCATCTCCGACGGGGTCACCGGGTTGCCCACGAGATAGTGGGCGAGCATGTCGGCGAGGCGTACGATCGCCGCTTCGCCCTCGGCGTCGGCTGAGTGGTGCGACTCGATCACCTGCGCGATCGTCGCCGGCAGGCCCCAGCGCCTGGCGATCACGCCGCCGACCAGCGCATGGTCGACACCGAGCTCGCGGCGCTCACGTTGCACGCGCTCCTCCGGAGTGCGCGCGTCTCCATGCACCTGCTGCGGATAACCCGGATAGGCGTGGACCAGGACCAGCTTGCCGAGGTCGTGCATCATCGCGGTGACCATCAGGCGGTCGCGCGCCTCGTGATCGACCTCGGCGGCGATGCGCTCGACCGCGCGCTGCGTCGCGGTGCCGTGCAGGCGGAAGCGCTCCGGGATGTTCTGCCACACCGCCGTGCGCTCAAAGAAGTCGTACGTCCGCGGCACGGTCCGCGAGCGAGAGGACCGTCCCGGGCGAGAGCGCGTCGACCGCCTGTACGACGGTGTCGACGTGGCCCCGGCCTGAGCCCTCCCCCTTGTTGGCCAAGCGCATCACCGCGATCGTGAGAGCGAGGTCGCCCTCGACCGCGCGGATCAGGTCAGCCGTGGCCGGCTCCCCCTCTTCGAAGAGGCGCAGCACCTGGTTGCGCGTCGCCGCAAGCATCGGGAAGGCCTCAAGGGCCTCGAACGCTGCGGTGAGACGGCGGCCCTGACCCTCGTTGTGATGCCGTTCACGCGAGACGTACGGGTCGGTTGGACGATTGGCGGGCGTTGCGGTTGCCATATCCTCAGGATTTTGCGCAGGTTGAGGGGTCAGCGGCGGGGACTCACCACTGGTTTGCTATCGGCAAATGTTCGAGAACTGTTTAGCGTCGGTCGGTCCTGATCACTTGGAAAGCGCCTGATCAATCAGCTCAATTGTCCGTTCGCGCCCGAGCAGCGCGACGCTTTCGAAGATTCCCGGCGACACCGTGGTCCCGGCGATCGCGACCCGCACAGGCTGGAAAACCTGGCCGGGCTTCAGGTCCCCGTCGCTCCACGATCTCGGCGCAGCGCCTGCTCGATCTCGTCGACCGTGAACGGCTCGAGCTGCGCGAGCGCCGCGCGGGCGTCGGCCAGCGCCTCGCGGCCGCCGTCGGCACCGATCACCTTGGCGAATGCCTTGGGGTCGTCGGCGGGGCCGTCGAACAGGAACCCCGCCAGCGGCCAGAAGTCCGCCAGCGTCTGGATCTTCTCGTGCGAGATCTCAACCGCCTGCCTCGCAGGCCGTGGCGGCCTGTGAAGCGCTCGAGCCGGTCGGTCAGCTCCTCGATGCTCAGCGCCCGCAGATGCTGCCCGTTGATGTGGCGCAGCTTCTGCTCGTCGAACACGGCCGGGCTCTTGGACACGCGGTCGAGCCGGAAGCGCTCGGCCATCTCCGCCATCGTGAAGAACTCCTCGTCGGGGGCGAAGCCCGTGCCGAGCAGCGCGATGTAGTTGTTCACCGCCTCCGGGAGATAGCCGCGGTCGCGCAACTCCTGTACGGACGCTGCGCCGTGGCGCTTCGAGAGCTTCTTGCCGTCGGGCCCGTGCAGCAGCGGCAGGTGCGCGTACTTGGGTGGCGTGGCTCCAAGCGCCTCGAAGACGAGCAGCTGCTTGGGCGTGTTGGAGATGTGATCCTCGCCGCGGACCACGTGCGTGATTCGCGAGTCGAGGTCGTCGACCGCGACCGCGAAGTTGTAGAGCACCGAGCCGTCGGCGCGGGCGATGACCGGGTCGTCCATGCTCGCGTTGGGGAAGCTGACCTCGCCGCGCACCAGTCCTCGAAGCTGGTGTGGCCCTCATCGGGCACGTGCAGGCGAACCGCGCCGCTCGACTCGGGCTGGCCGCGGAAGCCGCGGTCCGCGCCGTGCTGCTGCTTGTAGGCCTTCACATCATCGGCGGTGGCGTTCGAGTGGTATGCGTGCCCGTCGGCCAGCAGCTGGGCCAGCGCCTCCTGGTGGCGCGGCGTGTTGCCGACCTGTGAGATCGGCCCCTCGTCCCAGTCGCAGGCCGAGCCATGTGAGCGCATCGAGGATCTGCGCGACGTTCTCCTCGGTGGAGCGCTCGCGGTCGGTATCTTCGATCCGCAGACACGAATGAGCCGCGCCCGCCCGCCCCGCCGTCGCCATCTTCCCCAGGCCCATGCGCGAGCAGCCAGTTGTAGAGCGCGGCGCGGGCGCCGCCGATGTGCAGCGCGCCCGTGGGCGATGGTGCAAAACGAACTCTCATACGAACCGAAAGGCCATGCTAGTGGTCCCACGACGTCGCATAAGGTCGCGGCACCAGGTGCTGATAGGCGCGCACGTCTCGCCCGCCGGCGGCCTCTACAAGGCGATCGAGCGGGGTACCGAGCTCGACGCCGAGTCGATCCAGATCTTCAACCAGTCCCCGCGCATGTGGCGCCCGACCAACTACGGCGAGGAGGACTTCGCCCGCTTCCGCGAGGCACGCGAGCAGAGCGCGATCGGCGGCGTGCTGATCCACGCCGTCTACCTGCTGAACTGCGCCTCCGAGGATCCCGAGATCCGCGAGAAGTCGCTCACGTCGCTGACGCACTCGCTGCGGGTCGGCGATGCGATCGGCGCCACCGGCGTGGTGCTGCACCCCGGGTCGGCCAAGACCGGACACGTCGGAGAGGCGATCGCGCGCGCCGGCGAGGTGATCGCCGAGGCGCTCGCCGAGTCCGAGCGCTGCGCCCTGCACCTCGAGGACACCGCCGGCGCCGGCGGCACGCTCGGGCGCTCGTTCGAGGAGCTCGCGGCGCTGATCGAGGCCGCGGGCGGCAGCGAGCGCCTGGGGATGTGCCTCGACTCCTGCCATCTGCTGGCCTCCGGCTATGACATCCGCACGGTCGAGGGCCTCGACGAGACGCTCGCCGAGTGCGACCGGATCGTCGGACTCGACGCGGCTGCACTCGATCCACCTGAACGACTCGATGACGCCGCTCGGATCCAATCGCGACCGTCATGCACCGCCCGGCGAGGGCGAGATCGGCGCGGACGGCCTGGCGGTGTTCCTGTCCGAGCCGCGGTTTGCCGACCTTCCGGTCGTGCTGGAGACCGGCACCGCCGACGGCGCCGTGGCCGCCGCCGACATCGCCCTCGTTCGCGATCTACGCAAACGCGGGCAGATCGATGCGCGAGTCGGCCGCTACTGGGTAGGGTTTGCGCCGTGACCGCAACCGAACATTCCGAGCAGCAGGCAGACGCGCTGGTGATCTTCGGGATCACCGGAGACCTCGCGCGCAAGATGACATTCAGGTCGCTGTACCGGCTGGAGCGGCGCAAGCTGCTCAAGCAGCCGATGATCGGCGTGGCAGTGCGAGGACTGGGGGGTCGAGCAGCTGGTGGAGCGCGCGCGCGAGTCGATCGAGGCTTCCGGTGAGGAACTGGACGAGGCCGTGTTCAAGCGCTTCGCCAAGCGCCTGCGATACGTCGGCGGCGACTTCGACGACGACGGGACCTACAAGCGGGTCAAGCAGACGCTCGGCGATCTCGGCAACCCGACCTTCTACCTGGAGATCCCGCCGTCGCTGTTCGAGCGGGTCATCGCCGGACTGCACGACGTCGGGCTGGTCAGCTCGGGCCAGCGCGTGGTCGTGGAGAAGCCGTTCGGCCACGACCTCGCATCGGCGCGCCAGCTGGCGCAGGAGCTGCACCAGTACATCGACGAGTCCCAGCTCTACCGGATCGACCACTTCCTCGGAAAGATGGGGCTGCAGGAGATCCTCTACCTGCGCTTTGCGAACACCACGATCGAGCCGGTCTGGAATCGCAACTACGTCTCCTCGGTGCAGGTCACGATGTCGGAGTCGGTCGGCGTCGAGGATCGTGGCCACTTCTACGACCCGGTGGGCGCGCTGCGCGACGTCGTCGTCAACCACCTCCTGCAGGTGGTCGCAGCGGTGGCGATGGAGCCGCCCGCGGGCGGCGACGCCGACACGCTGAAGACCGCCAAGTACTCGGTGCTGCGCTCGATGGCGGACGCTGATCCCAACCGTTACGTGCGTGGACAGTACGAGGGCTACCGCGACATTCACGGCTGTGAGAAGAACTCGAATACCGAGACCTATGCCGCACTGAGGCTCGAGATCGACAACTGGCGCTGGGCCGGCGTGCCCTTCTTCATCCGCACCGGCAAGCGGTTGCCCAGCAAGCAGACGGAGGTGCGCCTGGTCTTCAAGCACCCGCCGAAGCTTGCGTTCATCCCGAGCGGCAGCCGCCATCCCGAGCCCAGCCAGATCGTGATCAAGATCGATCCGAGCACCGGCATCCAGATGATCCTCGACGCCCATCGCGCCGACCGCAAGGGGACCTCCGACATCCATCTGGACATGGAGTTCGCGAACGAGGGCGGCGAGGCGGCAACCCCTTACGAGGTGCTGCTGCACGCCGCCATCGATCGGCGATGCCACTGCCTTCACCCGCCAGGACAGCGTCGAGGAGAGCTGGCGCGTCGTTCAGCCGCTGCTGGACGATCCACCGAAGGTCATCCCCTATGCGCAGGGCACGTGGGGTCCGACTGAGGCCGACAAGCTGCTCAACGGCTACGGCGGTTGGCGTAAGCCTTGGATCGTGCCCGAACCGCCCAGGAGTCAACGCACGGAGTAACCACCCGAGGGCGTCCGCTCTGGCACATGCGTCAGGCCGCCACGCGAGCGGCAGCGCTTGACCGTGCCAGCACAGTCGCGCCCAGCCCAGCGAGCAGCAGGCCCGCGGCGAGTCCGGCCAGGCGAATCGCGCTGCCGCTCCAGACCTCGAGGCCGGCTGCAAGGGCCATCAGCACCGGCAGCGGCTCCTGGATCGCGCCGATAACCGGCGCGACCTGTACCGCCGAACGGCGTTGCAGCGCAGTGTTCTCCATGAGAAAGGCGATCGCGCCGAAGCTCCCGACGGCCAGCAGCCAGAGGATCCCAGCAGCTGTGTGACCCGCTGCGAAGGCGTTGGAGACGAGCTTGTCGGCGAAGTCGACCCAGGCGTATCCGAGCCCGGCAGCCATGGCGACCACAAAGCCACGGGCCGGCTTGCCGCGCCCGATGGCAAAGGCCAGCAGCGCACCGCCTCCGACCACCGCGAGCGGCAGCGCGACCCGCAGCGCCGGGGGCTGGGCGACCGTCCTGTGTGGGGCTGCGAGGATCACCAGCGCCACCCCCGCGGTCACGGCAAGCGCTCCGAGCCACTCGCGGGCGCCGATCGCAGCCTTGTATTGAAAGCGCGCGATCGCCACGAGGATCAGCTGGAAGGTGGCGAGCACCGGCTGCACCACGGTCAGCGGGGCAAACGACAGCGACACGATCTGAAGCGGCCAGGCAACCACCAGCAGGGCCGTCCCAAACACCCAGCGTGGACGCCGGCTGAGCAGACGCAGCAGCGAGAAGCGCCCCGCGTACTCCTCGCCGGTCCCGCTGGCCTCCTGTGCCTGCAGCACGAGCGCGAACGCGTTGGCCGTCGCGGCCGCGAACGCGATCAGGATGCCGACTGCGACCATCGCTGGATCGTCGCAGCAACGTGCGACCACCGCGATGGCGAATCCTTATGCGCCGTGGCCGAGTGTCGTGAGTCGCTAGGCCGCGACGGTCTGAGCGGCAGGCTCGGCCGGGAGCAGCGCCGAGCCGAGCATCTGCGCGAGCTCCGCGTAGAGCCCGGCGGTGCGCTGCACGCGGAACTCAGAACCGAGGCGGATGCGCCGCGGCCCGCGCGGCGCAGGCGAGCTCGACCACGACCTCCGAGTCGCCGGGGAAGCTCGACAGGACGTCACGCAGATCGTCGAGCACGTCCGCCTGAACCACCTTGACGTCGAGCCGGATCTGGAGAACCTCGGGCACCACCACGCGCGCGGCCTCCTCCTCGGCGCGCGCCAACTCCTCCTCGGTGGGCTCGAAGCGGTCGACCGACGAGACCACCACGCAGGTGCGCGACGCGTCCTTGTGATCGACCTTGCCCTTGATCAGCACGACCGCGTCCTGCTCGACCGCGCTGCCGGACTCCTCGAGCGTGTCGGCGAAGATCACAAGCTCGACCGAGCCGTGAAGATCCTCGAGCGTCGCGAACACCATCGGGTCGCCCTTCTTGGTGCGCAGCCGCTTGACCTGGCTGATCATGCCGCCGATCGTCACGCGCTCGCCGTCCTTGCACTCGCCGACGCCGCCGAGGTTGACGTCGGTCTTGGTCGACATCGCGACGCTCAGCTGCTTCAGCGGGTGGGCGGAGATGTAGAGCCCGATCGATTCCTTCTCCATCGCCAGCAGCTCGTTCTGCTCGAACTCGCCAGGCGGGATCGGCGCGTGCGTCGGGCGGGAATTGCCGCCACCCTCGCCCCCACCGGCAAGATCGATGCCGAGGTCGAAGATCGAGCCCTGCCCGATCTGGGCGTCCTGCTGTGCCTTCTGGCCGGAGGCCTGCGCCTGCTCGAGCACCGCCAGCATCCCCATCCGGGTCGCGCCGGTCGAGCCGAAGGCGCCGCACTTGATCAGCGCCTCGATCGCCTTCTTGTTGACCGAGCGGCCGTCGACGCGCTCGCAGAAGTCGAAGATGTCGGTGAAGTCGGTGTCCTCGCGGGCCTTCTTGATCGCCTCGACGGCGGCGTAGCCGACGCCCTTGACGGCATCCAGGCCGAAGCGGATGTTGCCGTCGACGACCACGAACTGGTGGTCTGAGAGGTTCACGTCGGGCGGCAGGATCTCGATCCCCATCTGCTCGGCCTGCGCGACGAAGAACGGCACCTTGTCCTTGGTGTCCATCACCGAGGAGATCAGCGCCGCCATGTACTCGGCCGGATAGTTCGCCCGCAGCCACGCGGTGCGATAGGAGATCAGCGCGTAACAGGCGGCGTGCGACTTGTTGAACGAGTAGTCCGCGGACTTCTCGTTGGTGGTCCAGAGGAAGTCGATCACGCTCTCGCCGGTGCCGGAGGCGCGGCAGCCCTCGACGAAGTCGGGCTTGAGCTTGGCCATCGCCTCGCGGTTCTTCTTGCCGATCGCCTTGCGCAGGTCGTCGGCCTTGGCGCCGCTGAAGCCGGCGAGCTCCTGGGAGATGATCATCGCCTGCTCCTGGTACAGGATCACGCCCTTGGTCGACTCGAGGATGTGGCGCAGGCGCTCGTCGCGGTAGTCGATCGTCTCGGGGTCGTGCTTGCCGCGCGCGTAGGTCGCGATCTGAGTCCATCGCGCCGGGGCGGTACAGCGCCACCAGCGCGACCAGGTCGTCGAACTCGGTCGGGCGCACCCGCTTGAGCGCCTCGCGCATGCCCTCGGATTCAAACTGGAAAACGCCGATCGACTCGCCCCGCGCGAGCATCTTGTAGGTCTTCTCGTCGTCGAGCGGGAGCGTCGTCATGTCGGGGCGCGTGCCGGTCGAGCGCTCGATGATGTCGAGCGCGTCCTCGATCACGTCGAGGTTGCGCAGCCCCAGGAAGTCCATCTTCAACAGGCCCATGGCCTCGACCGGCTTCATCGAGAACTGCGTGACGGTGCGGTAGATCTTGTCGCCGTTCTCGTCGGTCTTGTTGGTGTCCGCCAGCTGCACGGGGACGAGGTCGGTCAGCGGCTGGGGCGCGATCACCACGGCGGCGGCGTGGATCGAGGCGTTGCGGACGATCCCCTCGAGCCCCTTCGCGACCTCGATGATCTGATGCGAGTCGGCGTTCGACTGCACCTCGGCGGCCAGCGGCTGCCCGGGTGCAAGGCAGTCGTCGAACTTCGGTGCGCGACCCTGCTCGGGATCGGGGATCAGCTTGGCGAGCTTGTCGCCCAGCGCATACGGGAAGCCGAGCACGCGGGCGGCGTCGCGCGTCGCCGCGCGCGGGAACATCTTGCCGAAGGTGATGATCTGCGCGACCGAGTCCTTGCCGTACTTCTCGGTCACGTACTGGATCACCTGTTCACGGCCGCGCACCGAGAAGTCGACGTCGATATCGGGCATCGACACGCGTTCCGGGTTGAGGAAGCGCTCGAACAGCAGGTCGTACTTGAGCGGATCGAGGTCCGTGATGCGGGTCGCGTAGGCGACCAGCGAGCCGGCAGCCGAGCCACGTCCCGGGCCGACCGGAATGCCGTGGTCGCGCGCCCACTTGATGAAGTCCCAGACGATCAGGAAGTACCCGCTGTAGCCCATGCGGTCGATCACGCCGAGCTCGTACTCGGCGCGCTCGAGCGCCGCCGCCGGGACCGGGTTGCCGAAGCGCCAGGCGAGCCCCTCCATCACCAGCTGGCGCAGGTACTCGGACTCGACCATCCCGCCGGGGCAGTCGAAGCGCGGGATCAGCTGCTTGCCGAGCTCGATCTCGACATCGCAGCGCTCGGCGATCTCGAGCGTCGTGGCGATCGCCTCCGGCCACTCGGCGAACTTCTCCGCCATCTCGTCGGTCGAGCGCAGGTAGAACTCGTTGGTGTCGAAGGTCATCTTCGGCGCCGCCAGCGTCGACTTGGTCTGCACGCACAGCAGCGCCGTGTGGTTGTCGTAGTCCTCGCGGCGCAGGTAGTGCACGTCACCCGGTGCCGACCAGCGGGCGACCGACCTCGCGCGCGATCTTCACGATCCCGGCGTTGGCCTTCTCCTGGTCGGCGATGCCGTTCTTCTGAACCTCGAAGTAGACGTTGTCGTGGCCGTAGATCTGCAGCAGCTCATCGGCCACCGCGCGCGCCTCGGCCTCGCGGTCGCCGACCAGCGACTGGCAGAAGCGCGATGCCAGGCACCCGGTCAGCGCGATCACGCCCTCCGCAGTACCGCGACATCAGCCCGGCGTCGACCGTCGGCTTGCCGCGCTGCAACCCCTCGAGGAAGCCCGAGGAGCAGAGCTTGACGAGGTTGCGATAGCCGACCGCGTTCTCCGCCATCAGCGTCAGATGGTGGCGCTTGCCGCGCTTGGTGTGGTCGTCGGTGACGTAGACCTCACAGCCCTGGATCGGCTTGATGCCGTGCTTCTTGCACGCCTGATAGAGCTCGACCGCTCCGTTCATCACGCCGTGGTCGGTGAGCGCCAGCGCCGGCTGACCGAACGCGGCCGCGCGCTCGGCGAGCTTGTCGATCTTGGCGGCGCCGTCGAGCAGCGAGTACTCGGAGTGGACGTGCAGGTGGGCGCAGCAGTGGCTCATCGGACGACCGAGAATAGGCTCCGCTCCGGACGCCCTCGGGGGCCAGCTCGCACCTTGCGAACTTTTGACGTTGACACCTCGCATTGCGTGCCAAACGTCAAAAGTTCGGTCCGCCGCTAGCTCTCGGGCTCCGGTGGGTGCTCCTCGCGCAGGCGCTCCAGCGCCCGGTCGAACCGGTCTGGAGAGAGCGGCCCCGTCGGGTCGGCGGAGGGTTCCGGCTCCTGCGCCTCGGGCGCGGGCACCTGCGCCTCCTGCGCCTCCTCCGGCACAGGTCCTGGCACCTGCGCCTGGACCGGCTCGACTTCCGGCACTGGAGGGACGCGGATCGCCGGCGCCGAAACCAGGGGCTCATTCGCGGTTCCGGAGCTGCCAGGCCAGCCGCGACTGCAGCGACCAGAGCTCGATGAACCCGGGCGAGGCCTCCTGGCTGAACAGCCCACCCGACTCCGAGAACGTCGCGAGCTGCGCGTCGTAGACCGCATACGGCGACTCGCGCGTCACGACCCGGGCCGAGCCCTTGAACAGCTTGACGCCGATCTTGCCGGTGACGAGCGCGTTGGCGGCGTCCATGTAGGCGTCGAGATCCGAGCGCAGCGGCTCCCACCAGAGGCCCGCGTACACCAGGTACGCCCACTTCTGGTCGAGCATCGACTTGAACTGGTTCTGGTGGATGGTGCCCACCAGGCGCTCGAGCTCGGCGTGCGCAGGCAGCAGGATCGCTGCCGCCGGGACCTCATAGATGTCGCGGACCTTGAGCCCGACGATGCGGTCCTCGATGTGGTCGACGATGCCCACGCCGTGGCGCATGCCCGCCTCGGCCACGCGCTCGAGCAGCTCGACCAGGCCCAGCCGCTCGCCGTTCAGCGCGACCGGGACACCGGCCTCGAACTCGATCTCGAGCGTCTCGGGCTCGTCGGGCGCCAGCTCCGGGCGGGTGACGAGCTGGAAGACGTCGTCCTGGGGCGCGGTCTCCAGGTCCTCGATCCAGCGACCCTCGCTCGAGCGCCCCCAGAGGTTGTCATCGATCGAGTAGGGCGCGACCTCGCTCCCGCCCTTGACCGGAATCCCGTTCTCACGCGCGTAGGCGACCTCCTCGTCGCGCCCCATCTTCCACGAGCGCACGGGCGCGATCACCTTGAGCTCGGGGGCGAGCGTGGCGATTGTCGACTCGATCCGCACCTGGTCGTTGCCCTTGCCCGTGCAGCCGTGGGCGATCGTGTCGCAGCCCGATTTGCGCGCGTACTCGACCGCGAGCTTGGCGATCAGCGGCCGGCCGAGCGCGGTGAACAGCGGGTAGCCGAGGCCGTAGATCGCGTTGGCCTTGATCGCCGGCGCGATGTATTCGCGGGCGAACTCCTCGCGCGCGTCGACGACGAACGCGTCCGTGGCGCCCAGCTGCGTCGCCTTGCCCTTGACAACGTCATAGTCCTCACCGGGCTGGCCGAGGTTGACGGTCAGCGCCACGACCTCGGCCTGGTACTGATCCTGGATCCACTTGAGCATCACGCTCGTGTCGAGGCCGCCGCTGTAGAGCAGCAGCACTCGGTGCACGTCTTCGGGGTTGGCGAGGTAGGTCGCGGTCTGATTGGTCACGCGCGCAAGGCTAACGCGGCGAAGTCGTTGCCGCGTTCCTCGAAGTTCGCGTACTGGCTGAAGCTCGGTGCCGCCGGCGAGAGCAGCACGACGCCGCCGGGAGCGACGAGCCTGCGCGCCAGTTGCGTTGCCTCCCGCATGTCTCCCGCTGTCGACATGCGGTCCGGACCGAAGCCGTGGGACGCCGCGGTCTCGCCGATCAGAATCCCCGTGTCGGGCAGCAGGATCAGATGGGTCTCGGCCGTGCGCCCGGCCAGGATCGCGCCAAGGCCGCTGTAGTCCTGGTCGCGATCGCTGCCGCCCGCGATCAGCACCACCGGACGGTCAGCAAAGGCCTCGAGCGCCGCGATCGTCGACTCGGGCGTGGTCGAGATGCTGTCGTCGATCCACTCGACACCGCCGACGTCGGTGTGCACCGTCTGCAGGCGATGCGGGAGCGGCTGCAGACCCTCGAGCGCCTCCGGCAGCGGCGGCACGGCGAACCCAGCCGCCTCGATCGCCGCCACGGCCGTTGCCACGTTCTGGGCGTTGTGCCGGCCGCGCAGCGGGATCTGCTCCGGCGGCACGACCAGGGGCCAGCCGTCCGCGGTCGCCAAGCGGGCGAACCGCGGCGCGGACACCGGGCAGTTCGAACAGCCGCAGCTTGTCCGCGCGGTACTGGGCCTCGCCCCCGTGCCAGTCGGTGTGCTCGCGATAGAGGTTCGTGAGCACGGCCACCTCGGGGCCGACGTTCAGGTCAGCGATCTGGTAGCTCGAGAGCTCGCACACGACCCAGGTTTCGTTCCCGCCCACCACCCCTGCGTCGGTGTCGAGCAGATCGATGACCGGGCGCCCGATGTTCCCCGCGAGCTCGGTCTGTCGTGATCTGGCTGAGCAGGTGGGCGATGATCGTCGCCGTCGTGCTCTTGCCCTTGGTGCCGGTCACGCCGATCACATGCCGGCCGCCGCGCTCCGCCATCCACAGACCGGTGGCGGTGGTCACAGGCTTCCCCTCGGCGCGGGTCTGCTGGATCAGCGGCTTGTAGATCGAGACGCCGGGCGAGCGCACGAGCACATCGGCGTGCGCGATCGCGGCGCGCGCCTCCTCCTCCGGAATGCTGTCGTCGATGACCGCGCTGATCGCAGCACCGGGCAGCCGCTGATGGAGCTGGTCGCGGAAGGCGCGCGTCTCGCGGCCGAGCCCCCAGAGCGCGACCCGTCTGTCGTCAAGCTCCGAGAACTTCACGTACCGGGGCAAGCAGCGCTTCGGGGATGTCGTGATCGTCGCTGAGAGCGAAGTGAGCGGTCCATGTCCTGCGTCGCTCACTGGCCGCTCGAGCGAGAACCTCCGCCGCCAGCCGTTGACGTTTGCATGCTCTTGCCATTGCGGGTGCTCGGCAAGCAGGCTGATCGCCGCGAGGCACTCATCGACCTCTCCCACGCACTCGAACGGCTTGTCGCCGCCGGTGGCGGTGAGCAGCGCGAAGCCCTCGTACTGGGCGGGGTCCTGCAGCAGATCCTTGCCGAAGATCGTGGTCAGCTGATCGGGCGTCCTGAACGGCGCGAGCACCAGATAGACGAATCGGCACTTGTCACAGTCACAGCACCAGGAGCCGAGTCGCTCGTTCGGATCGAGCTGGAAGACACGATTGCAGCTGGTGAAGACGGGGTGGTACTGATCGAGCTTTGCGAACGCCCGGGCGATACTCGAGCTCGGAAGCCGGACGCAGGATCGAGAAGATCTGCGGCGCGCCGGGGATCTCGGCGGCGGCATCGGCGAGCAGCCGCTCGGCGCGGCGGCTCTTTGAGAACTGGTGGTTGACCTCGACGCCGTTCCAGGTCAGGTTGCCGGCGGAGGCGCTGCGCTCGTTGGCCATCAGCACGGCGTCGATCCCCTGCGTGGCGGCTATCAACAGCGCAATGCAGCTGACGATCGCGGTGATCGGGATGTGGCCGTTGAGCGCCCCCAGGTCATTGAGCTCGAGCAGGCGGGGGTCGATCGTGCGCGTGACGAGGTGACGCACGAGTCCAGCCACGTTGGCGGTCGCGCTGATCGGCAGCGCGTTGCCGACCGAGAAGAGGGACGCTTCCAGGCCGCTGCGCCGCGCGATCTCGACGGCGACGGCTGAGTCCTTGCCGCCGCCGACCGGCACGAGCACGCTCTCGATCGGCCGCCGCTCGCCGCTCGGCTCGAGGTCGATGCCTCGCGGGAACTGGGGATGCGGCAGCTGCTCGAGGTCGTTGACGACCGCGAACTCGCCCAATCCCTCTGAGTACAGCGCGGAGAGCAGGCGCTCGGCCGCGGCCGGGGGCGCGCCGGTCTCGCAGACCAGGTGCTGAGGGATCGCCGCCTTGTAGTAGCTGACGCCGGCAACCCAATGCAACATATCGAGCAGGCCCTCGACGGCAGGCGAGTCTGTCGTCGGGCGCCGGCAGCTCGATCGTCTCCTCGAACTCGAGGTCGTCGAGGGCGTAGCCGAGCCGCACCAGCCCGTCGCGCTGGAGGCTGCGGTAGGTGAACTGGAAGGCCTGAACGCCCTGGGATCGAAGTTGGCTTGCGGAGCTGTGGACATGGGAAGAGCCCGGTGGGATTTCTACGGCCCCCGTAGCGTAGTCTCGCCGGGCGATGAGCAACGACGTCGTCAATCATCGGAGCCGGGAATCGTCGGCTGTTCAGACGGCCTACTTCCTCGCCCGCACGGGCGTCAGGGTGACCGTTTGTGACCCGACCGGGATCGCCGCCGGCGCCTCCGGGCGCAACAACGGCCTGATCGAACACCCCTACGACGCGCGCCTCGACGCCGCTGTTCTTCGAGACAGTCGAACTGCTGCGCGAGTGGCTCGGCGAGGCGATGCCCGCGACGCCGGTCGGCGCGCTGCTGCTGGCCGACGACGAGGCCGGCGCAGTGGAGCTGCTCGACCACTACGCCCAGTTTCCCGAGCTCGAGCCGGCACTGCTCGGCCCCGACGGCGGCGCGCGCGGAGGAGCCGCTGCTGGCCGACGGGCTCTGGGGTTGCCTGCTGCACACGGGCTATTCCGATCAGCCCACTGGAGGCGACGACCGCGGTCGCCGATCGCGCCCGCGCACGCCGGAGCCGAGTTCGTACTTGGGCCAGCCCATCGAGTTCGAGCGGTTGCGCAGGTCCGGCCGCGAGGTCGTCGTCGCAGCCGGAGCGTGGAGCGCCAAACTGCTCGGACGGGCTCGTGCAGACAGGATGCCGTCAGGCCGCTGTGGGGCGTGATCGTCATGGTCGAGCTGCCGAGCGTCCGCGTCACCCGATCATCGAGGGCACTGTCGTGCGTGGCCTGACAAGCGGCAAGATCGAGAACGACTCGCCCTTCACGCTGCTGGACAGCCCGAGCTGGTTGGCCGTCGGCTCCACGCTGCTCGACGGGCACGAGCCGGACGGGAGCGCCTGGGCGCAGTCGCCTGCTCGATCGGGGCATTCGATTTGTGCCCTCTATCGCGGAGGCGCGCGTCCAGGGCACGCTGGTCTGCGCGAGGCCCAAGTCGTTTGACAACCGCCCGATCCTCGGTCGCGTGCCGGGTGCCGAGCGGCTCTGGCTGGCCAGCGGCCACGGCGGGCGCGGGATGTCGCTGGGGGCCGCCTCCGGGCGCCTGATGGCCGACGCGATCATCAGCGGCAGCGATGCCCTGGTGCCGCCGGAGCTGAGCGCAGCGCGGCTCAGCCGCTGAGCGCGACCTTATCGCTGCTCACGTTCAGCGTGCCGGTGCCACCGTTGGCGGTGACGAAGTGGAGCGTGGCCTGGCTGGCAGCCTGAATGGTGCTGAAGTGGTCGGGCCGCAGGAGCGTGAGCGCACCGGAACCGGCAACCCGAACCGTTGCATCCCGCTTCGGTTGCCCGTCGACGTTCACGACGTCGACCAGGAAGCCGTTGCGTGGGTGATCCAACTGGCTGCCGGCGTATACAGCGACTCGCTCGTGGCCCAACGACGCAACCCAGCCGTTGGTGGATGTGAGCTTGCCCGGCGGCGGGGTCACCGATGGCCCGAAGCGCACCTGGATCGAGTCTCCAGACGGCCCGCCACTGTGCTTCCCGGCCAGCAGCGCGGCGGCGATCACAGCCACCACCAGCACGCCCGCGACGATCAAATTACGGCGACGAACAAGCCAGCTGTCGTCGGATTCGGGGCTCACGTGTCCTGTTTTGGCGGGTGCAGCCGCTGCTCGATCTCCGTCCAGAGCGCGGCATAGGCGACCGTGGCGGCGCCAGTCTGGAGCGAACACGGCCACCGGATTGCGCTCCTCCCCCATCTTCTCGACCTCATCGGAGGCCGGGATCGCCACGCCGAGCACGGTGAGGCGCTCGATCTTCCGCAGCCGCTCCATGATCTTCAGGTGCAGGCACTTGCTGACGTCGGCCATCGAGAAGAACGCGAGGAGCGACGTTCCGCGTCGCCCGACCTTGCCGGCATGGCTCAGCTCCTCCAGCTGCTCGTAGGCGCGCGAGGAGAGCGTGGCGGGGATGACCGGCACGAGCAGCGCGTCTGACACTTCGAACACCGCCTCGGAGACGAGTGAGATGCTCGGCGGGCAGTCGAGGAAGATGTAGTCGTAGTCGTCGCGCAGTGGCGCGAGCACCTTACGCAGCCGGGTAGCCGGCTTCTTGAACTGGTCCAGAGCCAGATCCAGATGCCGATAGGAGAAGTCTGCGGGCAGCAGTTCGAGGTTCTCGTGGTCCGTGGCCTTGATGTGGTCGCCGGCGTAGCTGCGCTTGCGCAGCAGGCCGCGACCGCCGCCCTTGACCTTCGGTCGCACGCGGAACAGATAGGTGCTGGCGGCCTGGGGATCGAGGTCCCAGAGCAACGTCGAATGGCCGGCCTGTGCCGCCAGGTAGGCGAGGTTCACAGCAGGCCGTCGTCTTCCCCACCCCGCCCTTGATGTTGTAGGTGGCGATGACCCTGGTATCGCGCTTTGCCTTACTCATTTGGCTCCGGTTCCGTCATTTGAATGCCTCTGAAACGAGCTTGCACTGGGCGTCGGAGGCGAACTCGGCAAACGCGTCGGCAAAGCGGCCACGGGCCGCCTGCGCGTCGGCCTCGAGCCGGTCGATCAGCGTCCCGATGGCCATCAGAACCTCGGCGCCGCCAGGTCGCGAGACGAGCTCGCCGCCGAGCTCCTTGAGCATCTCGATCTGAACCTCACGGTCCTGATGCAGGCCGAGCACGTCCTGCAGGCCCTTGAGCGTCTTGATCATCGGCTTGACAACATCCTGGTCGAACAGCTCCATGCCGAACAGCTCCAGCAGGTAGCGGAGCTCCTTGCCCTTCTTACGCAGCTCGTGGTATTGCTCCGGCGGCGAGTCCGGAGTGATCGCCCCGCCCATCTTCACCATCTTGCGGTGCACCTTACGGATCCGCCTGCTCGCCACCTCGCTGATCGGTCGCGCGGCGTCGGGGCGGTCGCTCTCGCTCTCGCGGCACCAGGCCCTGCAGGATCTCAGCCCAGCCTGAGCGGAGCGTGCGCGCACGCTCGCTGACCAGTGCCTGCTCCATCGTCGCACGAGCCCTGTGATGGCGCTCCCTGAGCAAGGGCTCGAGCGGCGCGAGATCGTCCCGTACCGCGTCGGGAGCCATCGACCGGAGCTGGTCGAACTCGTCGAGGTAGACATCGAGGTCGCGCGTGGCGCTGGTCTCATCCTGCAGCCATTTGAACGACGCGCGCACGCGCTCGAGGTCGTCGGGCGCGAACACTCCGCGCATCTCGCGCAGCACCGATCGCGTACGGCGAATCGCCACGCGGAAGTCGTGCAGGAATTCAGGGTCGCTGTCGGCAAGGGTCGCCGGCAGGTTCGCATCCTGGATCTCCAGGAGGCGCAACAGTACCCGCGCGACCACAACGTCTGAACGCTCGTCGGCAGCCATCTGCACCTGCGGGTCCTTCCATGCGTCCTCACTGAGAAAGCCCGCGGCGAGCAGGCGGTTGCGGATCCGCTCGGCGTCGCTCTTGTAGCCCCTCAACGGCTCGAGTGTGAGCCAGAAGCTGTCGCCGGCTGCCACGAGCACCGTGATACGGCAGACCAACTTGTCGAGGTCGTCGCGGACCTCTATGCCTGACGACGCCGGCACTGATTGCCGAGTACTCCCCACGCAGCGCCGCGCGCATCCGCTCGAGCGGCGGGTAGAACGTGACCAGTTCGCCGCGCCCGCTCACGGAACCAGGCGGGTCAGACGGGCCACGGCCTCGTCGATCTGGCCTTCGGTGACGATCAGCGGCGGCTCCATCCTGCAGGCTGGACGGGCCGGTGGCGTTGATCACGAGCCGTTCTTCCAACAGTGCCCGCCGGGCCAGCTCGATCGCGGAGAGCTCAGGCGTCAGTTCGGCGCCGATCAGCAATCCCCGGCCGCGCACCGATGTGACGAATGGGAGGTCGTCGAGTGCGGCCGCGAAGCGCTCGCCCATGGCCACAACGTGCTCGAGCAGCTCGCGGGTCTGAGCAGATCTCGAGCGCCACGAGCGCCGCAGCGCACGCGACCGGACCGCCGGCGAAGGTCGAGCCGTGATCACCGGGCTGGAAGGTGTCGGCGAGCTTCTCGCCCGGTCACGAGCGCGCCGATCGGTAGCCCTCCGCCCAAGCGCCTTCGCGCTGGTCAGCGCGTCCGGCACCACACCCGTCTGCTCATAGGCCCACAGCGTGCCGGTGCGGCCCATGCCGGTCTGGATCTCATCGAAGATCAGGACGGCTCCCTCGCGGTCACAGGCCCGACGGGCGGCCTGCAGCAGATCCTCGGCGAGTGGCAGCACGCCGCCCTCCCCCTGGATCGGCTCCAGCAGCACCGCGGCCGTGCGCGGCCCCACAGCGGAGTCCAACGCCGCGGGTTGTTTCTCGCACGATGACGAAGCCCGGCACCAGCGGTGCGAACGGAGCCTGCTTGGCCTCCTGAGGAGTGGCCGACAGCGCGCCATAGGTGCGGCCGTGGAAGGCGTCGCGCAGCACCACGATCTCTCCTGCCGGGCGGTGGCGGCGGGCCAGTTTGATCGCCGCCTCGTTGGCCTCGGCCCCGGAGTTGCAGAGGAAGACCTTGCCGCCGAGCGAGCTCCGTGAGAGCGCCTGCGACAGTCGCATCGCCTGCTCTGTGTAGTAGAGGTTGGAGACGTGGGTGAGCTTCGCCGCCTGATCCTGGATCGCGGCGACCACGCGCGGATTGCAGTGGCCCACGTTCAGGACTGAGATGCCGGCCAGGAAGTCGAGGTACTCGTTGCCCTCGTCGTCCCAGAGCCTCGCGCCCTCGCCGCGCACGAACTCGACCGCGCTGCGGACGTAGGTCGGGGTCGCGTAGCCGCGCTCGAGTGCCTGCAGCTCGCTAAGCGGCATCGGCCGTTCCTGTCTTGACGCAAACGATAATGAGAATCAGAATCATTATCGTTTCTCGTCCACGATCGAGTCGCCGACCGGCGTGGGATCCGGCACGATCATCGTGCCCTGGCCCTCGTTGGTGAACAGCTCGAGCAGCAGGGAGTGTGGGACACGGCCGTCGACGATCACCGCGCTGGGTACGCCGCCCCGGACCGCGTGCAGGCATGCCGCAAGCTTGGGGCGCATGCCGCCGCTGACGCCGGCAAGTGCCTGCTCGAGCTCAGAGGCGCTGGCCTCGGCGACCAGCGTGTTCGGATCGTCAGCGACCCTGAACCAGCCGGCGACGTCTGTCAGGAACATCGCCTTGTAAGCGCCGAGCGCGGCCGCCACCGCGGCGGCGGCGTCATCGGCGTTGATGTTGTAGGAGTTGCCCTCCTCGTCGGCGCCGACGCTGGCAACCACCGGGATGTAGTCGGCGGCCACGTGGGTCAGCACCCCGATGTTCACCTGATCGATGCGGCCGACGAAGCCGATGTCCTGGCCGCTCGGGGCGGCCCGGCGACTGCAGCGAAACAGCAGCCCGTCGTCACCGCTCAGGCCCACCGCCGGCTGGCCGTGGCGTCCCAGCAGCAGCACGATGTCCTTGTTGACCTTGCCCACCAGCACCATCTTCGCGAGCTTGACCGTCTCCGCGTCGGAGACGCGCAGCCCATCGACGAACTTCACCGGCAGGTTGAGGCGCTCCATGTACGAGGTGATCTCTGGCCCCCCGCCGTGGACGATCACGGGATTGATGCCCACGTACTTGAGCAGCGCGACGTCCCTCGCGAACTCATGCTTCAGCTCCGGATCGGTCATCGCTGCACCGCCGTACTTGATCACGACCGTCCGCCCATGGAACTCACGGATGTACGGGAGCGCCTCCAGCAGCGTGACGACGTCACGCTGGGTGCGCACGGGCTGCTCCGGCCCGGTCGCCTCCGGCGACTCGCTCACGTCGTGTACTCCGCGTTGATCGTCACGTACTCGTGGCCGAGGTCGGAGAAGTAGCGCTCTGCCTCGGCGCCATCGCCGGGCAGCACAACCTCATACTCGACCTCATCCCGCTGAACGGCCTGTGTCAGGGCCTGCTCGTCGTGCTCGACATAGCCACCGTTCACGCAGACGACGATGTCCTCGATCGAGATATCGACGTGCAGTGGCGCCATACCCGGGAGCGCCGCGCCAACCGCCTGGATGACCCTGCCCCAGTTCGGATCGCCTCCATAGAGCGCGGTCTTCACAAGCGGCGAGTCCCCGACCGCGTGCGCGACGCGCTCGACCATGTGCTGGTCGCCGCCCTTGACGACGACGCGTCCGACGCGGCGCGCGCCCTCGCCGTCCTTGGCGACGAGCAGCGCAATCTGCCGCAGCGCGGCGTCCAGTGCCTCGCCGAACAGGCGCTCGTCATCGGTCTTGGGCTGAATCCGCACGCCCGAGGCGCCCGATGCCTGGAACACGATCGTGTCGGAGGTCGAGAGCTGGCCGTCGACGCTGATGCGATCGAAGGAACGCCTGGTGCAGACCGACAGCAGCAGATCGGCCTCGTCCGACTCCAGTTCGGCATCGGTCTGTATGAACACGAGCAGCGTGGCGAAGTTCGGAGAGATCATGCCCGCGCCCTTGGCCTGAACGCTCAGCCGTACGCTGCCGGCCTGCAGCGCAACGTCGAGCGTGACCTGTTTGGCAAAGGCGTCGGTGGTGCGGATCGCCTCGGCCAGGTCGCCGGCGCCATCTTCGCGAAGCTCGCTGCCGATCCTCGCGATGCCAGCGCTGATCTTCTCGATCGGAAGCGGCACCCCGATCACGCCCGTGGAGGCGACCGCCACCTGGTTGGGTTCGACGCCCGCCACCGCCGCCGCAGCGGCGCACATGGTTGCGGCATCGTCCAGGCCCCGGCTACGCCGTGGCGGCGTTGGCGTTGCCGGAGTTCACCACCACCGCTCGCAGCTCCCAGAGCTTCGACTCCTGTTTGGTGTGGAGCACCGGAGCCGACAGCGCGCCGGAGCGGCTGAAGCGGGTGGCGCTGGTTGTTCCGGGCTCGTCGGAGACGATCAGCGCCAGGTCCTTGACGCCGTCGGGCTTGACCCCGCAGGCAGCAGCCAGCAGCGCGGAAGCCCTTCGGCAGTAGTCCGTCAGCAGCCTCGGTGACGTTCGACGGGCACTCGATCCAGCGCGAGCGTGAAGAACGAGCCTGTGCTCATGCGCCGATTCCCGTCGCCCTCTGGCAGGCCGAACATCAGGTTCAGGTTCTGCACCGCCTCGGAGGCCGTGCCCTTCCAGAGGTTGTCGATCGCCCCGAACACGATCGCCCGTCCGGTGCGCTCGTCGCGATGTAGCGAGATCCGGCAGATGTTGGTCTCGCGCACGGCGCGTACGCCGGGCGGCTCCGCGACCAGCTCGACGAACTGCTCCGAGTCGTAGGCGTCGTGGTAGAGCGACTCAAGCTCGCCGGTGCTGACGGTCGGGTCGCCCAGCGACACGTAGCAGGAGACCAGTTCGCCCTGGTCGAGCGGCAGCAGGTGCGGGGTGAAGGTGATCCGCGTGTCGCTGCCGAGAACCGCGAGCTCCTGCTCGATCTCCGGCGTGTGCCGGTGGCGCGGCACGCCGTAGGCGTTGACGTTCTCAGCGACGGTCACAAAGTGCGTCTTGTCGGTTGCGGTACGTCCGGCGCCCGACACGCCCGACTTGGCGTCGATCACGGCGTCCGCGATCAGCCCCGCTCGCGCCAGGGGCGCCAGCGCGAGGATCGTGGCGGTCGGATAACAGCCCGGATTGGCGACCAGCGCCGCCTCTGAGATCTGGTCGCGGTAGAGCTCGGGCAGCCCGTATACGGCCTGGCCGATCAGGTCCGGCTCGGGATGTGGCCTGTACCACTCCTCATAGGTCTCGACGTCGCGCAGGCGAAAGTCGGCGCTGAGGTCGACGACCTTCACCCCCCGGGCGCGCAGCTGCGCCACGAACGGAGCCGATGCGCCGTGTGGATAGGCGACGACCGCTGCATCCACGTCGCCGTGGCGGTCGAGGTCGGCCTCCTCCAGCACAAGCGGCACACGGTGCTGCGGATAGACCTCGTCCAGCCGGTGGCCGACATCGCTGCGCGCGGTCACCCAGCGCAGGTCGAAGTTCGGGTGGTTGTGAAGGAGTCGCGCGGCAAGCGAGCCCGCGTAGCCCGCGGCACCGAAGACCGCGACACTGTGGCCGCTAGTCGCCGGCACGAATCGTTCCCCCGAGCTCATGGGCCAGCGCGTTGACGATGAACTGCCGGGGCCGAGCCACCTCCTCGTCGGTGAGCGTCCGGTCATCTGCGCGATAGCTCAGCCGCACGGCCACCGACTTCTTGCCGGCGCCGACCCGCTGCTCGTCGCGGTACACGTCGAAGATCTGGGCGTCCTGCACGAGCGGCGCGCCCGCCTCGCGGATCACGCGCAACAGATCGCTCGCGCTGACCGTCTCGCCGACGACGATCGCAAGATCCTCATGAACGTCGGGGAAGCTGACCAGGTCCTGGAACTTGACGGCGGCCGGCGGAGAGATCGCCGAGAGCTCGATCTCGAAGCCGGCGACGGTGTCCTCGAAGTCCCACTGGGCGGCGACGTTCGGATGGATCTCGCCGAGCCAGCCGACGGTTTCGCCGGCGACCAGCACCGCGGCAGCGCGGCCCGGATGCAGGAACTGCTCCTTGCTCAGCGGGCGCACGTCCCAGTCGACCCCAAGGGATGCGAGCAGACCGGCGAGCACGCCCTTGGCGGCGAAGAAGTCCGCCTGCTGCGGGCGCTGGTCGCGCCAGGTCGCGATACGAACCGGACCGGCCAGCAGCGCCCCGATGTGGTGGGGCTCTTCGACGAGCCGCTCGGAGGTGATCGTCTCTGCCCGGTACACCGCGCCTGACTCGAACAGCGCGAGCCTGTTCGCGCCGCGCGCGCGGTTGCGCTCGGCCACATCCAGCAGCGATCCCAGCAGCGTCGTCCGCAGCCGCGATTGCTCGGAGGACATCGGGTTGGCCAACGTGACCGGCGACCCAGCGTCGGTAAGGCGCAGTTTCTCCGCCAGTTCGGGTGACGTGAAGCTCCAACCGACGATCTCGTGCAGCCCCTGCGGCCGCGAGCGCATCCTCGGCGCGCCGACGCAGCCTTTGCGTAGGTGTCAGGCGACCGACGGCAGCGTTGCGCGCCGGCAGAGTCGCCGGCAGGTTCTCGACGCCGTCAAGGCGCGCCACCTCCTCGATCAGGTCGGCCTCGCGCGTGATGTCACCACGGCGGAAGTCGGGGACGGTGACGTCGAGTCCGTCCTCGGCCTCGACAGCGGTGAATCCGATCGCCTGCAGAAGCTGCTTGCTGTGCTCGCGCGGGATCGGCAGGCCGAGCAGCCCGGCGACGCGCGCGTCCCGCAGCCGGATCGTCGCCGGCGCAGGCCCCGGCCCTCCGAGATCAACGGTTCCCGGCCTCAGGGTGGCGCCGCAGACCTCGATGAACAGCCTGGAGGCGACAGCCTGCGCCCAGAGCGTCTGCTCGGGTTGCAGCTGCTTCTCGTAGCGGGCCAGCGCCTCACTGCGCAACCCGAGCTTGAGGCCCGTGTCGTGGATGTTGGGGCCGTTCCAGGTCGCTACCTCGCTCAGCACCGACGTAGTCGAGTCGGACACCTCGGAGCGCGCTCCGCCCATCACACCGGCCAGCGACGTGGGGCCGTCGGCGTCCTCGATCACAACTATCTCAGGGTCGAGCGTGCGAGTCTGCTCATCGAGTGTCTGGAGCTGCTCGCCGGCACGCGCGCTCCGCACGTTCAGCCGCCTGCCGGCGATACGCTCGTAGTCGAAGGCGTGCATCGGCTGGCCCGTGAGCAGCATCACGTAGTTGGTGATGTCGACGACATTGGAGATCGGCCGCTGGCCGCACGCCATCAGCCGCGCCTTCATCCACAGCGGGCTGGAGCCGAGCTTGATGTTCTCCAGGATGCGCGCGGTGAATCGCGGGCAGAGCTCGGGACCGGCCTCATTGGTGATCTCGATGCCCTCCAGCGGACCGAAGCTCCCCGGATCCTGTTCCCAGGGCGCGGGCTTCAGCTGCGCGCCGGTGGAAGCCGAGACCTCGCGCGCCACACCGTAGATCCCGAGGCAGTCCGGGCGGTTGGGCGTGATCTCGAGCACGAGCACGTCCGTTGAGATCTGCACCACGTCCGCGAGCGGAGTGCCCGGGCACGATCGCGTCCTCCAGGACCAGGATCCCGGTGTGCTCGTCACTGAGCTGCAACTCGCGCTCGGAGAGGATCATGCCCTGCGACTCCACGCCGCGCAGCTTTGCCTTCTTGAGCTTGGTGCCGTCGGGCATCACCGCGCCGGGCCGCGCGACTGCCGACCGTCTGGCCGGCAGCGACGTTGGGGGCCCCACAGACGATCTGCGATGGCGTTGAGCCGCCGATGTCGACCATGCAGACGTTCAGCCGGTCGGCGTCAGGATGCTTCTTGCGTTCCAGCACGCTGCCGACGATGAAGTTCTCCAGGGCGGTCACGCCGTGATGCTCAACCCGCTCCACCTCGGTGCCGGTCAGCGCCAGGCGCTGGGCCAGCGTGTGGGCGTCCATGTGCGGCTCGCAGTACTCGTGCAGCCATTCCAAAGGCACCTCTCATGAGAACTGCTCCAGGAAGCGGACGTCGTTGTCATAGAACAGGCGCAGGTCGGTGACGCCGTGCTTGAGCATCGCGATCCGCTCGATCCCCATCCCGAAGGCGAAACCCTGTACCTGCTCGGGGTCGTAGCCGTTGTCCTTGACGTAGGACAGCACGTTAGGGTCGACCATCCCCGAGCCCAGGATCTCGAGCCAGCCCGTGCCCTTGCAGATGCCGCAACGCTCACCGCTCGCGGTGATGCCGTCTGTGCAGTTGAAGCACGAGACATCGACCTCGACGCTCGGCTCGGTGAACGGGAAGAAGTGCGGGCGCAGGCGGATCTCACGCTCGGGACCGAAGATCGCCCGGGCGAACTCCAGCAGCGTGCCCTTGAGGTCGGCCAGCGTGATCCCCTCGTCGACGGCCAGGCCCTCGATCTGGTGGAACTGCGGCGTGTGCGTCACGTCCGAGTCGCGGCGGTACACGCGGCCGGGGACGATGATGTAGATCGGCGGCTTCTGCAGCTCCATCGAACGGATCTGCATCGGGCTGGTGTGCGTGCGCAGCAGCACGTCGTCGGTGACGTAGAAGGTGTCGGTCCAGGCACGGGCCGGGTGGGTTGGCTCGTGGTTGAGCGCGTCGAAGTTGTAGTAGACGTTCTCGACCTCGGGCCCCTCGGCGACGTTGAATCCGAGGCCGATGAATACGTCCTCGATCTCCCGCCGGGTCTGGGTGATCAGGTGCAGGCGGCCGATCGCGGGCAGCGGGTCGGCAGGCAGCGTGACATCGACGCGGTCCTGCTGCAGGCGCGCGTTCAGCTCCGCCACCGCGAGCTCACCCGCGCGGGCATCCAGCTGGGCCTCCAGCGCCTTGCGCGCCTCGTTGGCGGCCTTGCCGACGGCGCCGCGCTGCTCCGGAGGAAGCTCGGCCACACCCCGCAACAGGTTGGGCAGCTCGGCCTTGCGCCCCAGGAAGTGGACGCGCACGTCCTCGAGCGCGGCGGTGGTTGCAGCTGCCGCGATCGCGGCCTCGCCCTCACTTTGAAGTTCGGTGATCCTTGTCTCGACGCTCATGCGGGGGTGATCCTACGAGTTCGAGCTCGTACAGGGCGATGCTTGCCGCGATGCCAGCGTTCAGCGACTCGGTCGCGATCGCGATGCGGGCAGTGTGGTCGCAGGCGGCGATCACGTCGTCCGGGAGGCCCTCGCGCTCGGCGCCGACCAGCACGCTGATCTCGGCTTGGGGCGCGAGATCAGCTGCCACAGCGGACAGCTCGTCGTCGGCGTCGGCAACCAGCGCGATCGTGACGCCGGGGAGATCCGCGGGCGTCGCGTGCGCAACCGGCACCGCGAAGATCGCGCCCATGCTCGCGCGCACCGCCTTGGGGCTGAACGGATCCGCGCTGCCGGAACCGAGCGCAACGCAGCTTGCACCGAAGGCAGCCGCCGAGCGCAGCACCGTACCGACGTTGCCGGGATCCCCGACCCCGTGCAGGTAGACGCAGAGCGGGGCAAGCGGCGCGGCCTCCCAGCGCTCGTTGTAGATCGCCAAGCGTGCGGGTTCCCGACGCCAGCTCGGTGACCGACTTCAGCGCCGCCGTGTCGACCTCGATCCCGGGCAGGCCGCTGCCGCTCGCCGCAAAGCGCTCCACCGGCGTCCAGCCGGCGGCGTCCGCGGCGGCGAGCAGATCCTCGCCCTCGGCGACGAACTGACCCAGGCGGTCGCGGTCGCGCCGGCGCTGCCGGAGCTTGCGGAGGGTCTTCAGCTTGTCGTTATGTGGGCTTGTGATGGTCATCGTGCGGGTTCAGGAACGAAAAAGGGCGCCGTCCTCATCGGAGCGGCGCCCTTTTGGCGGTGCTGGTGTCCGGCTGGTGCTCAGCCGGCAGCCAGCGCCTCACGGGCGCGCTCGGCAAAGCGTCGGAAGGTATCGGCGTCGCGCACGGCGATGTCGGCCAGGACCTTGCGGTCCAGCTCGACGTTCGCCAGCTCGAGGCCATGCATGAACTGCGAGTACGACAGGCCGTTCAGCCGCGCCGCGGCGTTGATGCGCGTGATCCACAGGCGACGGAAGTCGCGCTTGCGGTTACGGCGATCGCGATAGCGATACTGGTCGGCCTTGAGCAGGGCCTCTTTGGCCGAGCGGTAACGACGGGATGCGTTGCCACGCATCCCCTTCGTCATCGCCAGGGTCTCGCGGCGCTTCTTGCGCGCGTGGACGGAACGCTTGACGCGGCTCATGACTTCTTCGCTCCCAGCAGGATCTTGACCCGGGGCGCGTCATGGTCGGACAGGATCACCGGACGCGCGAGGTTGCGCTTGTACTTCGGTGATTTCTTCTCAAGTATGTGGCTGGAGAAGGCGTGGCGCGCCTTCACCTTGCCGTTGGCGGTCAGCTTGAACCGCTTCTTGGCGCCAGAGTGGGTCTTCATCTTCGGCATAGTCGGTGGCCGAGTAAAGCAGATCGAGTCGAGATTGATCCTGCCGGCGAGATCAGTCCAGCGCTCGTCTGGAACGCGCATTCAGGCCGGTTGATCGCCGCCTGGCGCGGAGGGCCTTCGGCTCAGCCGGTTGGGGCGTCGTCGGAGGCCGCCTTGGACCCCGACTTCGCGGGCTGTGCGGCAGGTGCGTCCCCGTTGGACTCGACTGCTTCGTCCTCAGGCTCGACGGCCTCCACTGGAGCCTGTTTCTCAAGCTCGACAGCCTCGGCGGGTGCGTCTTCGTCAGACTCCACAGCTTCGTCTGGAGCCTCTTCTTCGGGCTCGGGATCGACGTGGAAGTCCGTGCCGTTGGCGGCGGCTGCAGCCTCGCGCTGCTGGCGGCGAGGCTTCTTGTCGCCGCTGTCGGCGTGCTCCGACATGGGCGTGCTCGGCGTGCTCGCCCTCGGCGAGGATCGCCTTGGAGGGCGCGAGCATCATCGTCATGTTGCGGCCGTCCTGCAGCGGCGTCTGCTCGACGACGGCGAACTCCGAGAGTTCGCCGGCGAGCTTCTCGCAGCAGGGCGGTGCCGCGCTCAGGGTGGGCCTGCTCGCGGCCGCGGAACATGATCGTGACCTTGACCTTGTCCTTGCCCTTGAGGAAGCGCTCGACGTGACCCTTCTTGGTGTCGTAGTCGTTCTGCGCGATCTTCGGGCGGAACTTGATCTCACGGATCGTGATCTGCTGCTGATGCTTGCGGGCGGCCTTCTGCTTCTGCGCCTGCTCGTACTTGTACTTGGAGTAGTCGAGCACACGGCAGACGGGCGGGCGCGCGTCGGGGGCGACCTCGACCAGGTCGAGGTCACGCTCCTCCGCGTACTTGAGCGCGTCGGGCGTCTTCATGACGCCGATCTGGTTCCCGTCCTCGCCGATCAGGCGAACCTCGGGCACGCGGATGCGGTCGTTGATCCGGGTCTGGTCGCGTTCCGGCAGCCGCCGGTCGAACCTACGTGGTACCGGCACTAGCTGTTGTTGCGGCGGTGCTTCAAGCGGCGCCGAGCCGGTTGGGAGAAATCTGCTGGATCAACGAGAGGGAAGTATAGCCAGCGCGTGACTCAAGTCGAGCTGTGGCCGGACGACAGCGCGCGAGTCGCGATCAGATCTGTGATCCGCGCGAGGAAATCGTCGAAGGCGACGGCGCCGGTGTCGCCCGCGCGGTGCTCGCGCACCCCGACCTCGCCGGACTCCTGCTCGCGGTCGCCGACCACGAGCATGAACGGGACCTTGCGCAGCTCGGCGTCGCGGATCTTGCGGCCGACCGACTCGGTGCGGTCGTCGAGCTCGACACGGATGTTGGCTGCCGCCAAACGATCTCGTAGGTTTTTTCCATACAAGTTATGGCGGTCGGCGATCGGCAGGACGATCACCTGCAGCGGCGCCAGCCAGACCGGAAGCTCACCGGCGAAGTGCTCGAGCAGGATCCCGATGAAGCGCTCGTAGGAGCCCATCAGCGCACGGTGGATCATCACCGGCTGGTGCTCGGCGTTGTCGGCGCCCGTATACGCGAGGTGGAAACGAGCCGGGAAGTTGTAGTCGAGCTGGCAGGTGCCGAGCTGCCATGAGCGACCGAGCGAGTCGGTCATGTGCATGTCGATCTTCGGGCCGTAGAAGGCGCCGTCGCCCTCGTTGACGCTGTATGGAAGGCCAAGATCCTGCGAGCGCACTGGTCAGCGCCTGCTCGCTGTGGTCCCAGAGCTCATCGGAGCCGATTCGGTTCTCCGGCCGCGTCGAGAGCTCGAGCTTCACATCCAGCCCGAAGAGCCGGTAGGTGTCGAAGGCGAACTGCAGGACCCCGGCGACCTCGTCCTGAATCTGGTCCTCGGTACAGAAGATGTGGCCGTCGTCCTGAGCGAAGTGGCGAACACGCAGCAGGCCATGCAGCGTGCCGCTCGGTTCGTTGCGGTGCAGCAGCCCGGGCTCCGAGTAGCGCACCGGCAGGTCGCGGTAGGAGTGCGGCTGCAACAGATACAGCTGACAGTGACCAGGGCAGTTCATCGGCTTGAGCGCCATCTCGCGGTTCTCGGACTCAGTGATGAACATGTCGTCGTGGTACTTGTCCCAGTGCCCTGAGGTCTTCCAGAGCGAGCTGTCGAAGAGCAGCGGGGTCTTGACCTCGGTGTAGCCGCGCGGCACCCCCATCTCGCGGCTGAGCTTCACCAGCTCGTTGAACACCGCCGCGCCGGGCGGGAACCAGAACGCCGAGCCCGGTGCCGTCTCGGAAAAGCCGAACATGCCGAGCAGCGGTCCGAGGCGGCGATGGTCGTTGGCACGGGCGCGCTCGAGCCGCTCGAGATACTCCGCCAGTTCCTGCTTCGAGAAGAAAGCGGTCCCATACACGCGCGTGAGCATCTTGTTGCCGGAGTCCCCGCGCCAGTACGCGCCGGCAACCGACTGCAGCCTGAAGGCCTTGATGCGCTTGGTGGTCGGCGCGTGCGGTCCGCGGCAGAGGTCGACGAACTTCCCGTTGGTGTAGAGGCTGACCGTGTCCACCGGCGCGTCGGCGGGGGCGTTCTTCACGAGATCCTCGATCAGCTCCACCTTGTAGGACTGACCTTCACCCCGGTAGCGGTCGAGCGCGACCGCAACCGGGACGTCCTCGCGCACAAACGCCTCGTCGGCGTCGATGTGCTCGCGCATCCTCGCCTCGATCGCGGGGAAGTCGTCCTCGTTGAGCGTGACGCCGTCGGGCAGGTCCAGGTCGTAGTAGAAGCCGTTGTCGATCGGCGGGCCGATCGATATCTGCACGCCCGGATAGAGCTCCAGCATCGCCTCCGCGAACACGTGCGCGGCGTCGTGGCGGATCAGCTCGAGCGCCTCGTCGCCGCTCTTCTCGGTGATGATCTCGATCCGGCGCTCACCGTCAGTCGGCAGCTGTCGGGAGAGGTCGAGGGCGACGCCGTCGACCTTGATGGCGAGTGCCGCCCTGGCCAGGCCCGGGCCGATCGCCGCGGCCGCATCGGCGCCGGTCGCACCGGCTGGCAGGCTGAGCACGTCGCCGTTGGGGAGCAGGTACTCCATTGGCCCTGATCGTACGTTCCCGCACGCGTACGTGCCGCGTAGCCAGAGCACGCGACCTAGATAAGGGGGCCCGATTCTCGCTACATTTAGCGCTCCCAGGGCGATTAGCTCAGCTGGGAGAGCGCCACCTCGACACGGTGGAGGTCACTGGTTCGAGCCCAGTATCGCCCATCAAGTCCGCGGCCTGCATACCCGTAGCCGCGGCAACGGTGTTGCCGTTTCAGAGCCGGTCCCGCGCTCGATAACCCGACTGGTGGGCTCATCCGATCGGGATGATGAGCGCCGCGAACAGAGGCCGTAGCGTCCAGCTGGTGCTGGCTTGGAGCGGTTTCGATGGCTGACGCTGACGCGACTGCGCCGGCGGACGCGGGGTCGGCGGCCCAGGAGGATCCCACCTCAACGCTGCTGAGCAAGGGGTTCTTGGTGCTGCTCGCGATCGCAGCCGTCGTGGGCGTACTCGTGTCGCTGGCGGCGTGGTGCTTCGTCGAGCTGATCTATCAGATTCAGAGGGAGCTCTACACCCACCTCCCGAACGCCCTCGGCTACCACAACGGTCCGCCGATCTGGTGGTCGCTTCCGATTTTGGCGATCGCCGGTTTGATCACCGCGTTCGCGATCGTGCGCCTGCCCGGGAACGGTGGACACGTCGCCGCCGAGGGCCTCAAGGTCGGTGGCGGCCCGACAGACCCGATGATCGTTCCCGGCGTCATTCTGGCCGGCCTTGCCTCGATCGGCATGGGAGCCGTAATCGGTCCCGAGGCGCCGCTGATCGCGCTCGGTGGAGGGCTCGCCGTGGCGACGGTCAAACTGGCACGCAAGGAGGCACCTTCGCAGGTGCTGGTCGTGGTCGCCGCGACCGGCAGTTTCGCCGCGCTGTCGTTCGTGTTCGGCTCACCGATCATCGCGGCGGTCATCCTCATCGAGGCGACCGGCCTGGGCAAGTCAAGGCTTCCAATCGTGCTGCTTCCCGGGCTCCTTGGCGCCGGGATCGGGTCGCTGGTGTCGATCGGCATGGGAGCGTTCACGGGTCTCAGCAGCAGCGCCTACGCGCTCGGAGCGCTGGCGCTGCCCGCGTATCCCCGTCCGACTCTCGCCGCCTTCGCGTGGACGATTCCGCTGGCGCTCCTCGTCGCTTTCGTCGCTTATCTGATCAGGACGGGTGGGCTGGGCACCCACCGGATCGTGAAGTCGCGGCAGTTCCTGCTGCTCCCCGTGTGCGGGCTGATCGTGGCCGGGCTGGCGATCGCTTTCGCGCAGTCAACTGGCAAGAACTTCACCGAGGTCCTGTTCTCCGGTCAGGACGCGCTTCCAGGTCTGGTCTCCGGCGCCGGGAAATGGTCGCTATCGGCGCTTGCGCTGCTGATCGTCTTCAAGGGAGTCGGCTATTCCATCTCGCTCGGCAGCTTCCGCGGCGGCCCGACATTTCCCGCGATCCTGCTCGGCGCGGCTGCAGGCATCATGTGCTCGCACCTTCCCGGATTTCCGATGACGGCGGCGGTCGCCATCGGGATGGGCACCGCGATCGTGGCGATCCTGCGCCTGCCACTGTCGGCGGTCGTTATCACAGCTCTCCTGACATCCAAGGCCGGAGCCGGGGCCGAACCACTCGTCATCCTTGGCGTCGTCGTCGCATACCTCGCGACGCTTGCACTCTCAGCGCTCCAGACCGCCAAGTCGACCGGCAAGCCGATCGCCACGCTCGAGGCCAACAACCAGCCTGCCGCTGCCGGCGCATCTGCCGAAGCAACGTAGTCGGCGGGATCTCGGTCCTTAGCCCAGTAGGCCGATCAAGCCCTTGATGATCAGGAGCACGCCAAGCGCGGCGAACCCGCGAACGGCGAACACGTGTGTGTGTCGGCTGACCCACGCCCTGGTCCGCTCGACAGCGCGCGGTGTCCACTGCGGGGCAATCAGGAAGCTGGCGAGCGGAACCTCAAGCAGCCAGAGCATCACCAGGTTGAACCCGATCACAAGCAGCACCGTCGTCGTGGTCGAATAATTCAGCTCGTGGATCTGATGGAGGCCGGCCAGGTAGGAGGCGCCCGGGAGAGTGAGCAGCGCCCCGATCACGAACGTGGTCCGCGCCGATCCCTTGCTCAGCTCCCGCTGCCACCGCGGCGGGCCCTTGTCCGGCTCTGCCGCTTGGCGCTCTCGCCGTCGTTCCCTGCGGCGCTCGTGGCGCCCGGTGTGGACGACGAACGCGACGGCCAGCGCGAGCGCTCCCAACGCGATGTCCACCGCCGGGCTGATCGTGTTCTCGGTCGTGTTGGCCGCGCTCGAGCTCGAGAACGAGAAAACGATCACCAGCCCGAGCGTGATGCTCGTCATACACGCACCGAGCAGATATCCCAGCATCAGCTTCGTTGGACTCGGCAGCAGCAGCATTACGGTCGTGGCGCCGACCAGTGTCGGGTTCAACGAAGCAGTCAGCGACAGAAGGACTACATGGCCCACGGGGCTCGATCCTCGTCGTCGAGAAGGCTGAGGGTCAGGCCCGCCACACGGAATCGCTGTCGGAGCGTCGAGGCTAAATTCGCCGACGCCGCCCGGGTGTGACGGCGGCGGCCACGACTGCGGTCTTTGCCACCGGAGCGGAGCCAGGGGTGACGGCCCTGGCCACAACCGCGGTCTTTGCTACCGGCGCGCGGATGACGCCGACCCTACCTACGCGTGCTCGTCTGAGCGGCATATCAGTCTCCTTCGGTCGTGACTGCTTCTTCGGCCTCGATGGAGGCGATGATCGCCTGCATCGGGATCCGTCCGTTGGCGATCAGTTGCCCGCCGGAGTGCCGCGCCGCTGCTGCGAATCGAACTGCCCACAGGTTCTCCCAGATCAGCACGCCGGCGGTGCTTCCCGGCTCCATCGCGGCCGCGAGATGCTCGACGTCTTCCTCCGCCAGCAGCTCCGCCAGTTGAGCCTCGAGTGCTTGCAACTCCCCTAGCTCGCCGATCTCGGAAAGCTCCGTGGCGTCGACGGTGCCATCCTCGTTCTTGGTGAGAATCAGGACGTCGATCAGCCGGATCGTCCCGGCGTCGACCAACGCCACCAGCTCCTTCGTCATCTCCCCCGTGAAACTAGAGGCGCCCGCCGGAAACTCGACCACGACGTAGTCAACCGGACCGAGCTCATCCAACGCCGCTGGTTCGCGTTCATTCGGCGACGCGTCGATCATCTTTCTACCTTTCGTCGGCCCAAGAGGGCTGGCTCGCTTGGCGAGGCAGCCCTCGCCTGTCCCACGATCGTTTTAGGCGTGCGCAACGCCCCCAACGCACGACGACCTTGTACACACAATCTCCCACCCGACGCCCGTCCGTTCGTCATCCCATACGGGTGACATCACGATCGTGGGTGATCACCAAACAGCCGGCTACAGTGCGGGCCGGCTGCGGGTTGAGCTTCGACCTAGCCTGGCGGATTTTCTGCGAACTGCGGCGCGTCGCCGCCGATCTCCTCCCAGGGGGCCTTGTAGGCGACCTGGAGATGGAAGCTCGGGCTGAGGTCCAAGTCGCGCATCAGCCCGGCTGCTACGAAGAACTTCTCGCCCAGATCGTCATACAGGCTCGAACCGCAGTTACTGCAAAAGTGACGCGGCGCGAACTCGCTCGTGTAGCGAGTAACGAACTCCTGACCTTTGGTGAACTCGAAGTTGTTTCGATCCACCAGCACTCCGGTCAAACTCGAGCCGGTCCACCTCTGACAGCGTGTGCAGTGGCAAACTCCCATGCCCTCGGGATCTCGCGCTTCGTACTCGATAGCGCCGCATAAGCAGGCGCCCTTCTGGGTCTGACTCACCGCATGCCTCCCTCAGATCGCGTTCCTGACGCTCGGTTGTGCGAACGCTACCGCCCGGCGAATCACATTTGGCGCCGAGTTATGTGCCCCTGGGCGGTCGCCAGCTTGTAACGCCTTTGCAGCCTCGCGATAACTTCAGGCGTGGGTTCATATCGCGTCGCGTCTGATGTTGTTGTCGTCGCCCATCTGGCTGAGGATCCGGCGGCGCTGGAGGAGCTATTTCGGCGTTATCGCCGGGTTGTGCTGGGGTATGCCGCGCGTCGGTGCCAGCAGCCGGCGGATGTCGATGACGTGGTCGCGGCCACGTTTCTTGCGGCGCTTGAGTCTGCTTCACGCTATGACCCTGGCAAGGGTGAGGTACGTGCGTGGCTGCTTGGTGTCGCGCATAACCAGCTTGGTCTGCTTCGCAGACGTGAAAGCGCCCAGCGGGGTATCGCGGGCGCGATTGGCGGGCGGGGCGATCTGTCCGAGGACGCGTTCGCGCGGATGGTCGAGCAGATATCGGCGGCCCAGGAGAGCGCTGTCATGCAGCATGCCCTGGAGCAGTTGCCGGAGCACCAGCGGGAGGCGCTGCTGCTGGTCAGCAGCGATGAGCTCACTCCGAAAGCGGCAGCGGCGGTGCTGGGGATAAGCGGCACCGCGTTTCGCGTGCGTCTGTTCCGCGCGCGCCGAACGATGCAGGCACTGCTGCCGAGTCTCGCCGATTCGTGCCACGGCCAGACCGCGGTACCGAAGGAGGTGCGGAAGTGATGACGGATTGCCGGGATGTGCCGCTGGACGAGTTCGAGCAAGAGATGCTTGACGGTCTTCTCAGGGCGCAGGCTGACCTCGGGCGGCAGGCGGTGCCGATGACGCGCCGCAGCCGGACGCGCCGGCGGTGGCGGGTGCGGATGGTCGCCGTCGCCTTGGCCTCGCTTGTGACCGCCGGCGGAGCGTTCGCCGCGGTTTCACTTCTCGTCGGCTCCAGTCCCCCCGTTCGCCTGCCCGGCGGCAAGGACCTCTGTCCACTCGGCTATGCGTACGTCGCGAACCTGAACACCAAGCTCTTGTATCCGCCGAACTACCCTGGGCGCCAATTTCCTGAGAGTGGCGACATCAGATGCTTGGTCTCGGCCCAGGCGGGCCGCCAGGCCGGTTACCGAATGGCGCCGGCACCTTCCGGGGATACGCAGATCGGCCCTCTCTACCTTGCTGCGACACCCGCCGACGTGCTGCGCACCTGCGCTGCCGCACAGCGCCAGACTCGCGCCATCGTCTACTGCCCGAGCCGCCTTCCGACCCCGTGGCTCCATCCAGTGATCAACTGGGACTGTCCAACGAGCGCCTGTTCGATTCCGCTGCTCAGTCTGACAGGCAGCTTCACCGCCCCCAGCTCGTATGTAGGATCGGCGCCGGGGATAGGCGAAGCGACGATATGGGAGGCATCCGCCCGACAGCGGCGGCTCTACCCATACGTCGTTGGTTGCCTCGCAGCAACTCCGCGCCTGGTCAGCGTGACGGTATTTCGCGGGCATCCCGCGGCGTGGTACCAGTGCTCCATCTTCGGACGCAGCCCCAGCAGCATGCTGGAGTGGCACGTCGGTCAACAGTCATACGGAATCACCGCGGATGGGCCAGCAGCCCTCAGACGCCGACTGATTCTCTACATCGCAGCACACCTCGTCGCGGCTGGCAGTGGCCCGCGGCAGGGCTGAGGGTGGGTTACGGTCGCGGCATACCGAGACGGCGGCCGAGGCCGTCGAGGATCAGGTCGAGCCCCCAAGCGAACTCGCCCGCGTTGTCATACCCGGACGCGGGAAGCTTGGTGGCGATCTCAACGAGGTATGGGTATTCCCCGAGCGCGCCGATGGCCTGTGCCCTTCTCTGCGCGGCTGCGCCGGCATCGCCTGGCGCCTGGAAGCCGAGGGTCTTTTCCTGCAGCGCGAAGCCATATATGTAGGCGTCTTGGACCGAGTAGGCGTGGATCGCCGCCTCGAACGAGAAGCCAGCCTCCCGCAGGCACCCCATGACCGCGTTGTGGTTTCGCAGGTTGGCCGGGCCGGGGCTTCGCGTCTCCATCAGCCCGATCGCCCAGGGATGGCGATTCAGCGCCGCTCGAACCGAGAGCGCTCGGCCTCGCATCGCTGACCGCCAGTCGCGATCGATCGGTGGCGGCTCGATCTCACTGAAGACGATGTCGACCATGGCGTCAAGCAGCTCATCCTTGTTCGCCACGTGCTTGTAGAGCGCCATCGGAACAACGCCCAGCTCCTGAGCAAGCTGGCGCATGCTGAGCCCTTCAATGCCGTCGGCGTCTGCGAGCGCCATGGCAGCCTGGAGCACGGCGGGTCGGCTCAGGCGTCTGCGGCCGCTGTTGGTCTGTTGGGTCATAACGCTTGACAAGTGTACGCCGTACACCTACAGTTCCCTGCAGAGTGTACGCCGTACACCTTACAGAGGGAACACGCCGATGGAGAACTCAGGACAGATGCAACCGCTCGACAGCGGACTGCCCCCCGGCGGCGGGCACGACTATCCACTCACCTTCGCGGTCGACTATCCGGACCGCAGCCTGAACCGGCTCACGACCGCCTTTCGGATCTTCACGATCATCCCGATCGCGATCCTTGCCGCAGCGATCGAGGGCGGTAGTTTCGGAGCCCACGCCGGTGGCAGCGGTGCCAGCTACGCCGGGGGTGGAATCGGCATTCTCGTCATCCCCATCCTGCTGATGCTGCTGTTCCGCAAGAAGTACCCACGCTGGTGGTACGACTGGAACCTGCAGCTGACCCGGTTCACGAACCGGATCGGCGTCTATTTCGCGCTGATGGACGATCGCTACCCCTCCACCGACGAGGAGCAGGCCGTCCACCTGAACTTCCCCTACCCCAACGCCGAAGCCGACCTCAGCCGCGGCCTGCCGCTCATCAAGTGGCTGCTGGCGATCCCACACTATGTCGTGCTCTTTTTCCTAACGATCGCAGCGTTTTGCGCCACCGTGATCGCCTGGTTCGCGATCCTCTTCACGGGGCGCTACCCGCGGTCACTGTTCGACTTCATCGAGGGCGTGCTCCGCTGGCACAACCGCGTCGCTGCCTATGCCTTCCTACTGATCACCGACCGCTACCCGCCATTCAGCCTCCGGCCCTGACGGTCGATGGCCGGCCTCCAGATCGAGCCGGAACGCCGCCAGCCGCGGCAGGCGCGCGAGCTCAGGGCACCGCGTAGGCGATGACCTGCGGATGTCCGTAGGGGGTGTTCGAGGTCGGCCCGCCGGCTGGGACGATCAGCGTCTTGCCGGCGATCGCGAGGGGAGAGTTCGTTGAGGTCGGCAGCCGGTGCCGGAAGACGATCGCGCCCGTGTGCCGGTTGAGGGCCATCAGGGTGCCGGTGTAGATGGTCGTAAAAACCAGGTCGTTCGAGACCGTGACGGCCCCGATCGGCAATTGCGGCACCTTCGTATCCCACTCGGCCTTACCGGTCGCGAGGTTCAACGCTTCGACCTCACCGCCGGGAGGTCCCGCGCCCTTGGTCGGAACGGGCAGCTTGAAGTTCGTGAAGGTGAGCGGGAGGTCGATCGTCGCGACGTACACGGTGTTGCCGGCGACAGCCAGGTTGCTCAGCACGCCGCCGAACCCGCCGGGAAGAATCGTCAGCGGCGGCTTGATCTTGCTGCGGTGCTCGAGCGCGTCCAGCGAGTCGTTGTCATGACCGTTGTGGGCGCCGACGGGTGTCTTCCAGAGAAGCTTGCCGCTGCTCGCATTCATCTCGTAGACGTAGCCCATCTTGCCGCTGCCGATCACGACCGATACACCGTCGGCGGTCGCCGCGATCGGCGAGGTCTGCATGTCCCAGTCCTTGAAATCGTTCGCAACGCCCTGGTAGTACCAGTGCAGCTTCCCGCTTGTTGAGTCGAGGTTGACGTCGCTGTCGGTGTAGAGCATCCGCGCCGGATGTGCGATCGCTGCGTCCGGGGTCTGGTACGGATTGCCGATCCCGTAGGTCACCGATCCATCGGCACCTACCAGCGGCGTCTCCCAGGCACCGCCAGCGCCGGCCCCGAGCGCCTTCACACCCGGGTCCGGGCCGACCAGAGTGTTGAATCGCCACAGGGCCTTGCCGGTTGACGCGTCGAGCGCCATCAGCACGCCCCCACCCGAGCCGGAGCCGTACTGGCTGGCGATGTAGACGCGTCCGTTCGTGGCCTGCGGCTGGATCCCGAACGTGCCCTCACCCTTGTGCAACAGACCGGCGTTGACCCATTTGGCCTGGCCGGTCTGGGCGTTGAGCGCGAAGGCCGAGGTCGGCGTGAGCCCGTACACCCGGCCGCCGCTGACCGCGACGCCGTTTGGCCCCGGCCCGCTCTTCTCGGGCTGGTCGCAGCGGTACTCCCAGACGAGTTTGCCGGTCCCGAGCGAGAGCGCGTAGACGTCGGAGTCGAGGTCCTGGACATATACGAGACCGTTCTGAACGACCGCGTTTGCCGTCAGTGCCCCGTACGGCTTGACGCCGGCGGTGGCCTTTCCGGTGAGCTTGAACGTCCAGATCTGGGCGAGCTTTGACACGTTCGCCGCGGAGATCTGCGATCCAGCGGCGTCACGCGTGTTGGCAAGGTCTCCGTTGGGAAACGGCCACGATGCAGTAGCAGGAGCGGTTGCGGGAGCGCCGTGCCCGCTGATCGTCTGACAGCCAGAGGCTGAGTTGGCGTGCGCCGTCGCGCTGCCGCCGACGACGGCAACCGCGAGGCCACCCACGGCGAGGACCACCGCGCTGAGTGCAATCCGACTGCTCGTGTCTTGATCTTCCTACATCCAGCCACCAGCTGTCAGAAAACCCCGCGCGCGCTGCATACAGGTTATGTTGACTCTCGCCGCGCGCAGGCGTGGCCAGTGCCCGCCATCGCCGGGGCTGGCGGACGGGCCAGAATCACTCAATACGAAGGGAGAGAGGCGCATGCTCTCTCGACTTGTCCGTCTGGCCACCGCTGGCGCAGTGGCACTGGGCGTTTACGGCATCGGTGCGGCTGCAGCGAGCGCGCAGCCATTGCCGATCTCATCCAACGGAAGTCCGGTCGCGCTCGTGGCAACCGGGCTCGGCACGCCAACCTCGTTTGCGTTCGGCGATGGCGCCGTGTTCGAGGGCGATGGCGGCAATTCAACGACCGCGATACCCAACGGCGGCGTGTACCTGCTGCAGGGCGGCACCGCCACCAAGCTCACGGATTCTCCGCAGTTCGTCGCCGGCCTTGCCTGGCACGACAACGCGCTCTACATCAGTGGTGGCAGCGTGACGGAGACCGGCCCGGTCTTCAAGCTGTGGCGTTGGAGCGGGTGGAACGGCAGCAGCTTCACGAGCCGCCAGGCGCTCTACACGGCTCCGGCCGGATTCGATGGCTTCAACGGCATCGGCTTCGGGGCAAACGGCCGTCTGTATGTCGGCGTCGATCTCGGACTCACTAACGGCAACGACCATGGGCCGGCAAGCCTGAGTCCGTACCTCTACGACATCCTCACGTTCAACCAGAACGGTGGAGACCTGCAGATATTCGCGACCGGGATCAGGCAGCCGTGGCAGATGGCGTTCCTTCCGGGTTCGAACGACCCGTTCGTCTCCGACCTGGGCCAGGACGCTGACAACCCACATCCGGACGACTCCCTGCTGCAGGTCAGCGCGGGCCAGAACTACGGGTTCCCGGAGCTCACTCCGCAGTCGTCGGGGACGCCGGTGTTCCAGTCGTTCGCGCCTCACACCGACGTGATGGGCGTCGCCATCTTCGGCTCGCACATCTTCCTGTCGGAGTTTGGCGCCAACGCACCGACGCAGCCACCGCAGGTGGTCTCGATCCCGCTCTCGGGCGGGGCACCCGGGCAGACCCTGTTGTCCGGCTTCGTGGCGCCGATCGTCGGACTTGGGATCAACAACGATCGCCTGTACGTCGGCGAACTGACCGGCGACGTGTACAGCGTGCGGCTCGCGCCGTAGTCGAACCGTTTCTCTCGGGGTCCCGGCCCGCTGGCCGGGACCTCGGAGTCGCGGCGGCCACGTGCGACGGTTCAGCACCACCGCCCATATGCCGACAACCTGAGGGACCGGTTGGACGCTACCGATGCTTGGGCATCGATTGGATCAAGGATGAAACGCACGTTTTCCATGTCTCTGGCGATGCTCATCGCGCTGCTCGGGCTCACATTCACGGCGGATGCGGTCGCTTCGGCGCCGCGGGCGTCGGCCACCGTCGGCGCCGAGCAGGCCTGGCACATCGATATGGCGACCAATCGCGCTCTGCTGCAGGTCAGCGAGGCCGCGGTGTCGCAGGCCGAGCACCGCGCAAGCGTGCAAATGAGCCCGTGCCTGACCAGCGTCCTGGCGCAGATCACGGAGGCGGCGCAGTCGAATGCGAACGCCGACAAAGCGCTGGAATCCCTCGGCGAAGAGGCGGGTGTGCAGTACGAGATGGCGGCGATCACGCCGGTCATGCGCCCACTGCTGGGCGGTATGCACCGTCTGTTGGCGCTGAATCTGCCGGCCGCACTGCGATCTGAGGTCAAGAGCTATCTGTCGGCGCTGGCCAAGGTCCAGTCGCTGAACACGTGCGCCGATGCGCGAGCCTGGTTCGCTGCCGATCTGACCAAGGCAAAGGAACCCGCCGGAACCCGCCAGATCGCGACCACGCTCGCGGACTTTCACAAGGTCACGAGCGACAACGTGGTCGAGCTCGGCGATCTCCCGGCCGCTCAGCTGCACGCGCTGAAGCTGGAAAAGACGCAAGCAGACAAGCATGCAAACCAGCTCATCGCCCGATCGGTGGTGTCGTTGGAATCGTGGACCAAGCGGTTGTTGCTGAAGGTGGAAACCATCGCCAGCGCGACGATGAGTACCACCACGACCACACCCGCCACCACAACCGTGACCACACTACGACTACGACTACGACTACGACCACCTCGTAGTCCCGGCAGGTGAGCCGGGTCCGGCAGCGACGCCGGGGCCGTCTGCCCGCTCAGGGTTCTCTGGGATCCCGGCCGGGATGCGCGCGCATCTTGCGCACTCCACGGAAAAGTGATATCAATTTGAAATCATTTTTCGACGCTCAGCGTAACTGGAGGAGCCATGAGTCAGGCAGACCCACAACCATCCGCCGACGCCAAGCCGGTCGGCCATCAAGGCGTGCGCGTCCAGATCCACGAACGGCGGGCCTGGAGGCTCAACGGCTGGCTGGGAGTACTTGCTGTGCTGATCTGCATCGGCGTGTGCATCCTGATCACAACCGGCGGGACGTCCGGCTGGGTAGCGATCCCGATTCTGGCGGCGATCGTCATCCTCACCTCGCTGGTGATCGTGCAGCCCGGGGAGACCAAGGTCGTCAGGTTCTTCGGCAACTATGTCGGCACCGTGCGCCAGCCCGGCCTATGGTGGATCGCGCCTCTCGCGGATCGCCGGACGCTGAGCGTGCGGGTGCGCAACTTCGAGACCAATCACCTCAAGGTCAACGACGCGGACGGCAATCCCGTGGAGATCGCGGCGATCGTCGTCTGGCAGGTGGCCGATACCTCGCAGGCGGTCTTCGCCGTCGACAACTACACGAACTTCGTCGAGGTCCAGGCCGAAGCGGCCCTACGGCACGTCACGACCACACTGCCTTACAACGATCCGAAGGGCGAGGGCATGTCACTGCGCGGCTCGACGGACGTCGTATCCGGGCAGCTTGCGCAGGAGATGGCGGAGCGAGTCGCGATCGCCGGAGTCGAGATCGTCGAGGTTCGCATCAGCCACCTCGCCTATGCCCCTGAGATCGCCCAGGCGATGCTCCGCAGCCAACAGGCCAGCGCCGTGGTCGCGGCGCGCTCGCAGATCGTCGAGGGAGCTGTGGGCATGGTCGACATGGCCCTGGCGCGGCTGGATGAGCGCGGCATCGTGGAGCTCGACGAGGAACGCAAGGCGGCGATGGTGAGCAACCTGATGGTCGTGCTCTGCGGCGATCAGCCCGCCTCTCCGATCGTCAACACAGGGTCGCTGTATACGTGAGCCGAGAGCGCAAGCAGGTACCGCTGCGCCTCGATCCCGCGGTCCACGATGCCCTGGCGCACTGGGCTGCTGACGAGCTGCGCAGCCTGAACGCCCACATCGAGCTGTTGCTCAGGCGCGCGTTGGAGGACGCCGGACGGATGCCGGCCCAGGCAAGGCCGATCCGTCCGCGCGGGCGGCCGTCAGCCGGCGGGGACTGACGCGCTGCTGACGGCGGATACTCAGGCGAGAATGGCGCGGGCCGCCGAGCCAACTGCGGCCAGGATGAGGACCACCCAGAAGGCGATCCGCCAAGCGTGCTCAAAGTTGAAGCCGTGCATCGTTCCTCCTCCATGAGGTCCTTCTGCCACGCCCTCAGCGCCTCGCAAAGAACCTGATACCGAACTTACCGACGCTGTGCGAAGGCCTGATTAGGAGGGGGTTTTGTTGCCGTTTCGGTTAATCGTTGCGGCTCGTTGCGAAGCGTTCTCGAAGTCGTGTCGATCTGTCGCACTCGCCGCTCGTCATGGGGGTGAGAGAATCCACTCCGACCCGAAGGGAAGGCAGCGATGCGATACACCCTCCTGCTCCACTATCCGGAGCCGACAGCTGAAGCGCTCGGTGCCGAGCGCCTCGCGGCGGGTATGCAGGCGTTTCAGGCCTATGCGCGGGCGCTTGACGAGGCCGGCGTCCTGCAGAGCGCCGAGGTGCTGCAGCGCTCCGACGCGACCACGACGATCAGCCAGCCCGCAGGCGAATTCGTCATCCAGGACGGCCCGTTCGCCGACAGCAAGGAGCAGCTCGGCGGCACGTTCGTGATCGAGGTGGCCGACCTGGATGAGGCGCTCGAGTGGGGCAAGCGCGCACCTTCGGTGGCGTGGGGCCACGTCGAGGTCAGGCCGACCGCGACCCGGTACGTTGATGGCGCATGGCAGGGTATGCAGCCAGTCAGCTGACCAGGCCTGACTCCCGTGCGACCGCCGAGCGCGCCGCACGGGAGTCCTATGGCCGGCTGCTGGCGATAGTTGCCGCGTCCACGCGCGACGTAGCCCTTGCCGAGGATGCACTCGCCGATGCCTTCGAGAGCGCTTTGCGCACCTGGCCGTCACGGGGCGTCCCAGCCAACCCAGAGGGATGGCTGGTGACCGTGGCGCGCAACCGAATTCGCGATGCGCTGCGCTCGTCGGCAACGCGAACCGCAACGCCCCTGGATGACGAGCTCGTGGCCACGCTGAACGCTCCCGATCCCGAGGCGATCCCGGATCGACGGCTCGAGCTGCTGTTCGCCTGCGCCCATCCGGCCGTCCATCCATCTGTCCGCACCCCGCTGGTGCTGCAGGTCGTACTCGGCTTCGACGCCGCGCGGATCGCGCAGGCGTTCGCGGTCCCGCCCGCGGCGATGGCCCAGCGTCTGGTGCGGGCCAAGCACCGGATCCGCGATGCGGGGATCCCGTTCCGTACGCCGACCCGTGCCGACATGCCCACACGCCTGCCGACGGTTCTGGAGGCGATCTACGGGGCCTACGCGATCGACTGGCTCGACCAGCACGAGCGCATCCGTGACTCGATTGCAGATGAGGCCCGCTGGTTGGCCGTGCTCACCGCGAGCCTGCTCGATACGGAGCCGGAGGCATGGGGCCTGGCGGCGTTGCTCACGCTGGCACAGTCGCGGGCTCCAGCGCGGGTCGGCAGGCCATGGCCACCGCTTGATGAGCAGGACACGAGCCTCTGGGATCAGGCTCTGATCATCGAGGGCGAGGCGCTGCTGCGTCGCGCTCACGGACTGGGAGCCCCGTTGGGCCGCTTTCAGCTCGAGGCAGCGATCCAATCGGTTCACTGCGACCGCGCGCGTGACCGGCACGCTCGACCGAACCGCCCTGGTGAAGCTGTATCGCGGCCTGATCGCGATCGCCCCGACAAAGGGTGCGCGCGAGGCCCTGGAAGCATTGACCGCCGGCGACTGATGCCACGCGAGTTTCCCGAGCTCACCCATCCGATCGTGCAGGCGCCGATGTCGGGCGGCCCATCGACGCCGGAGCTCGCCGCGGCCGTCGCAAACGCCGGCGGCCTTGGCTTCGTGGCGGCGGGATATAGGACCGCCACACAGCTGCGCGCTGATATCGAGGCAGCCCGAGCGCTCAGCGATGGCCCGGTCGGCGTCAATCTCTTCCTCGTGTCGGAGGCGGATGTCGACGACACCGCGCTCGGGGCATACGCCCGGGACCTGGAGCCGGTCGCCGCCCGCTACGGTGTCGAGCTCGGGCCACCGCGCTTCGACGACGACGGACTGGAGGCGAAGCTCGAGGTGGTGCGCGAGCTGCGCGTGCCGATCGTGTCGTTCACATTCGGCTGCCCCGCACCCCAACCGCGTGCGCGCACTTCAGCAGGCTGGGGTTGCGGTCTGGGTTACGGTGACCGAGGCCGACGAGGCGGCCGCCGCTGCGCTGATCGGTGCGGACGCACTCGTCTGCCAAGGCGTCGAAGCAGGCGGGCATCGGGGCAGCTTCGCCGATGTGGACGGGCGCGGTGAGGTGGGCCTGCTGGCTCTGCTGCGACTGACGCGCGCGATAACGGACCTTCCGCTCGTCGCCTCCGGCGGCATCGCCGACGGCCCGGCGATCGCGGCCGTGCTCGCGGCAGGCGCGTGCGCTGCGCAGATCGGTACGGCGTTCATGCTCTGTCCCGAGGCTGGCACGAGCCAGCCTCATCGCGAGGCGCTGAAGCGATCGGGTACCACCGGGCTGACGCGCGCGTTCAGCGGCCGACGCGCACGCGGAATCGTCAATGACTTCATGCGTGAGCACGGGGCAAACGCCCCATCGGCCTACCCGCAGGTTCACCACCTAACCTCTCCCCTACGGGCCGCCGCGCGCGCGGCCGGAGACCCCGAGGCGATCAACCTATGGGCCGGGCAGGCCTACGCGCTGGCAGAGGACCGACCCGCAGCCGAACTGGTCAAGAAGTGGAGCATCGAGGCAGCTTCGATCCTGGCCGCCGACACGTCCACCGGATGATTCAGGCCAGCTCGGCCAGGCGGTGGAGCTCCTCCTCGCTGGTCCAGGCGCCGACGGAGGCGCGGACCAGTCCCGCGGAGGGAATGCTGCGCACGATGATGCCCTGCGCGGCCAGGCGGGCCACGTCGCCGTCGGCGTCGTCCGACTTCCAGGAGACCAGCGTCGAGCGGCCCCGGGGCGCAAGCACATGGCCACGCGAGCTCAGCAGCTCGGCGAGCAGCTCAGCGCCCGCGTTGGCGCGCTCGTGCACCCAGGCCCAGCCTGCGCCGGCGAGGACGCCCATCGAAGCGAGCGCCCAGGTGCTGCGCAATCGCGCTCGGAAAGCCGTCATCGAGCCGAGCGGTCGTCTCGGCGAGCGCCGAACCGAGCGGGTCGTGGTGATCGGCCACGGTTCCGTAGCCGGGGAAGGGCGGCTCGAGCTCGCCCAGGCGGTCGGGCCGGACGTACAAGCGCCCCACTCCCCTCCGGCCCGCACATCCACTTCTGGCCCGAACCGGCGTAGAAGTCGACCCCGAGCTCGTGGACGTCGACAGGGATCGCCCCGAGCGCCTGTGCCGCGTCGAGCAGGATCGGGACACCGGTGGCACGCAGCGCGGCGACATCCATCACCTCGCCGCCGACCCAGGAGACGTGGGAGCAGGCGACCAGGCGCGTGCCCTCGTGAACCTCGCCTGGAAGCTCGGCGAAGGGCACGACCCGCACGCTGACGCCGTACGTCACCTGCGCGCGGCGCAGCGGCGCGAGCACCCCCGGGTGCTCCTGGTCGCTGGTGACGATCTCATCGCCGCCGAGCGAGCGATAGCCCCGCCAGCACCGTGTTGACCCCGTAGGTGGTCGAGTTCGTCAGCGCGACCTCTGAGGGGTCGGCGCCCATCGCGGTCGCGTAGCCGGCTCGCGCCCGCTCGGCGAGGGCGATCGCCTCTTCGAAGTAGCGCCTTGCCGACGCGCCCCTCGGTGAGGTCGAGGTGTACCCGGGCGCGTACGGCGTCCTCAGCGGCCTGCGGCACGGGGCCCTCGGTACCGGCATTCAGGTACGCATAGCGCTCGAGCACCGGGAACTGTTCGCGGAAGCTGGGCGCGACTGCCGGTTCTGACATCCGGCTCTTAGTCCATCACATTCGCAGCCGCGGCGCTACGCGCTTGATTCGCCGCTCTGTTGACCCGTCAACTACACTTGTTCACATGGCAGTCGCATCTGAAACCTCGCGTCTTGACGGCTCGGCCCTCGAGGCCTGGCGCAGCTACCTGCAGAGCCATGCCGGGATCGTGCGCGAACTGGATGCGGATCTGATCGCGCAACACGGGCTCACGGTCCGCGATTACGAGGTTCTGCTGTACCTCGCCCAGACCGAGGATCAGCGGCTGCCGATGTCGGCGCTCTCTGAGCGCACGATGCTGACGCGGTCGGGCATCACCCGGCTCGTCGACGGACTCGTCTCGCAGGAACTGATCGAACGTGTCTCCTGCCAGAGCGACGCGCGCGTCTCCTACGCGCGCCTGACCGAGACGGGCTACACGAAGCTGAAGGAGGCCGGCTGCACACACGTCGCCGGCATCGAGCGCCTGTTCCTGGCGCACTTCTCCCCCGCCGAGCTCGAACAGCTCGCCGGGCTCCTGGGCCGCCTCCCGGGCGCGCCGATCGCCGGCGTCCTGCACCGTCGGTGCTGCCGACGCCGGCGACTCCTGCACCGTCTCCTGACAGCGCGAACGGCGCCGAAGCAGCGGCGAGGCGCCGCCCGGGGGTGCGAAGCAGCGGCGAAGCACGCCCGCGGACTGGACGATTACTTGACAGGTCAATCACGTGGTGTATGCTGTTAGTTGCAAGCTCAACTATCGACTGCACAACCAAGGGAGACAGAATGTCCACCATCACGCCAGAGGCCATTCAGGCCGGCACCTACAACGTCGACCCGTCCCACTCCAATGTCGGCTTCGAGGTCCGGCACATGGGGATCGCCACGGTACGCGGCAGCTTCAAGAAGTTCGAGGGCACCGTCGAGGCCGCTGACGGCAAGCTGACGCTGTCAGGCGCCGTCGACGTCGCCACGATCGACACCGGCGATGAGAACCGCGACGGCCACCTGCAGTCGCCCGAGTTCTTCGACGCCGCGCAGTTCCCGCAGATCACCTTCACCTCCACCGGCGCCGAGCCGGCCGGCGATGGCAAGATCAAGCTGACCGGTGACATCACGATCAAGGGCACGACCAAGCCGATCGAGCTCGTCGGCGAGATCGGCGAGAACGGCGAGGACCCGTGGGGCAACCAGCGCGTCGGCTTCGAGGTCGAGGGCAAGATCGACCGCCGCGAGTTCGGCCTCGAGTGGAACCAGACCCTTCCCAACGGCAACCTGCTCGTCGCCAACGAGGTCAAGCTGGTCGTCAGCGTCTCCGCGGTCAAGGCCGCGTAAGAGGTCTCAGTGACCAAGATCCTTGCCATCTCCGGCAGCCTGCGCAGGCTCTCCTACAACAGGGGCCTGCTGCGGGCGGCCGCGGAGCACGCCCCCGAGGACGTCGAGGTCGAGATCTACGACGACCTCGAGTCGCTCGCGCCGTACAACGAGGATCGTGAGAGCGATCCCCCGGAGACCGTCGACAGCGCTGATGGCGAAGATCGAGGAGGCCGACGCGCTGCTGATCGCCACGCCCGAGTTCAACACGACGCTCCCCGGCCAGCTCAAGCACCTCGTCGACTGGGGCTCGCGGCCATACGGCCCCGAGGCGGCGCTGTACGGCAAGCCGGTCGCCGTGATCGGCGCCAGCAAGACCGACTACGGCGCGATGTGGGCGCAGGACACAGCTGCGCAAGACGCTCGGCATCGCCGGCGCACGCGTCTCCGACGCGGAGCTGTCGGTCGGCGCGGGCGCACGAGAAGTTCGACGAGGACAGCAACCTCACGGACGAGGAGACCTTCGAGCAGCTCGAGCACGTGCTGCGCACGCTCGCCGAGCACCACCGCGCCCTGGCTAGCGCTCTAGGTGCACGGCGATGGCGACTTCCACACCAAGCGATCAGGCCCGTTCGATCGCGGCGGAAACCGCCATCGGCCAGGTGCAGCTCACGGTCTCGAACCTCGGCCGCTCGCTTCCGTTCTACGAGCGGGTGCTGGGGCTGAGCAGCGCCGAGCAGCCCGACGGTTCAGTTCTGTTGGGAGGGGCGGCCGGCTTGCCGCCCCTCCTCTCGCTCGTCGGCGACAGCTCCGCGCCACCCCGCGACCCGCGCCAGACCGGGCTCTTCCACTTCGCGGTCCTGGTGCCGACCCGCCGTGACCTGGCGGTGGCGCTCGTGCGCCTGGCCCAGGGCGGCTGGCAGCTTGACGGCGCCTCCGACCACCTGGTGAGCGAGGCGCTCTACCTCAGCGATCCCGACGGCAACGGGATCGAGATCTACCGCGATCGCGACCGCGCCGAGTGGCCGCACGACGACCGCGGCCAGCTCGCAGATGGCGACGCTGCCGCTCGACTTCGACGACCTGCTCGCGCGAACTGCAACGACGCGCCGGTCGACCCGGTCCGCGATGCGCAGATGCCCGATGGCACGCGCATCGGCCACGTGCACCTGCAGGTTGCCGAGCTCGATGCAGACCGAGCGCTTCTATGCGGGCGTGCTCGGCTTCGATGTGATGGTGCGCGGATATCCCGGAGCGCTGTTCGTCGCCGCCGGTGGCTACCACCACCACATCGGGCTGAACACCTGGAACAGTCGCGGCGGCTGCGCATCCCCCACCCCGGCGCTGTCGGCCTGCGCGCCTACGAGCTCAAGCTCGGAAGCCCGTCGGCACTCGCGCGACGTGCTCGCCCGCATCGAGGCGGCCGGCATCGCCGCCGAGCCGGCGGCCGACGGCGCGACGCTGGTCCGCGATCCGAGCGGCAACGGCGTGCTGCTGACGGTCTGAGCAGCGGCACCAAACCTTTTTTCAACCGTTCGGAGTTCGCGCATATGCTGGCGCCGGTCAGAAGTGACTGTCGAACGGCTAAGAAACCGGGACCTGCGGGCTGTGATCGCAGGCGCACAGACGCTGGAGGACATCGTCGACAGCGCTGAGTTCTACGCGGCGATTCTGCCACTGCTGAACGAACTCGTCCGATCGGACGTCACGTCCTTCAACATCGTCGAACTCGCCGCCCAGCGCTCCGAGGTCCCGATCATCGACCCGCCCGACGCCTACTTCGAGGCCGGCGAGGATCTGCTCGGTACCTACGGCCACCAGAACCCGCTGATCACCGCTGGGCGCTCGGACGCGATCAAGTTCTCCGACTACGTGACGCGCCGCGAGCTGCACCGGCTCGACATCTACCACCTGATCTACGCCGAGATCTCGATCGAGTACCAGATGGCGTTCCAAGTGCCGGCGCCCGACGGGAAGGTGTTCGGCTTCGCATTGAGTCGCCGGCATTCGGACTACTCGGAGCGCGACCGCGCCGTCCTCAACGCCTTCCGTCCGTTCGTCGAGAACGCCTATGCGCGCGTCGTCAGCCCGCCTCAGCCGCTGCCTCCCGAGGCTCTCGGACTCACTCCTCGCCAGGCTGAGGTGCTCGGCCATCTTTCCAGCGGTCGCTCCAACCTGCAGATCGCCGAGGCGATGCAGATCAGTGAACGGACCGTGCACAAGCACCTCGAGAACATCTACCACCGGCTCGACGTGCCCAGCCGCTCCGCCGCCGTCGCCCGCGGGCTGGGGATCAGCTGAGGGCCCGCCGCCAGCCCACGCCCGCTAACCTTGCGGTCCTCCTTGGCGACGTGGGAGAGCGGCTATCCAGCGGCCTGCAAAGCCGTTTACACCAGTTCGAGTCTGGTCGTCGCCTTCAAGCCCGTGCCGGGGGGCGGGCCGGTGATCACTGCCGAGTGAGTGCCGGGGGCGGGACGGTCTGCCGCCGCCCCGCCCACCCAGCTTTCCTAGCCCCCAAGTAGTCACGGTCAGTCGAGAGAGAGCTGCTTCCTGCAGCCGACCCTGACCGGTCCCTTTGCGTCCGTGTTCCACGCTTGGGTCGGGTTGCACACCCGCAACCTACGGTACGGCCGGCGGGCGGCGGGGTAAATACGCAAACCTACGTACCCGGTGGTTGTGACCGGTCAGCCGGTCCGACCAGGCTTCACGGTCTCACAACGACCGGAGGCCCCACCAGTTGGCGGGGCCTCCAGCGTGACGCGTCTCTAACCCATGCGCCGCGTCAAGTCACAGCAGTCAGGCGTGGCGAACGTGACCGCCCGGCCGGTGTTGCGTGAGAACTAGGACGCCACCGACAATCAAGATCGCGATCGCGACGGCACCAGCAGCTCCGATGGCTGCGTCGCCCCAGTTGAAGCCGCCGGCAACTGTCGTCACGTGGACGATGGTGGGCTGGACGGAGTGACCCGAAGCGGCCACCGTCTGAGCCGGCGGTACCTCGACGTAGGAACCCTTGCCGTTTTCATTGAACGGTTCCGCCAGGGCGGTGCCGGTGCTGGCAGCGAGTGCGATCACGGTGGAGACGACGATCACGATGCGGCGGGTGATGCTCATGGCCTGCTCCCTCTGGATGGCGGCCGCCCGGTGCGACCGATCGCCAGAGAAGCTGCGGGATGCCGGTGGACAGGCGGTTTACGGCGGTATACGTCCGGTAAACGATCAGCTGGAGAGCGTCCGTGAGGCTATGTCGCGCCGGCAGAGAGCGGCCAGGTCCACGAAGTAATACGGCGAGAAGACCTGGCAGGAGCAGGACAACCAGGAGCGCACGCTGCCGCGGACTGCCAGCGGCAACGGCTGCTCGTCGTGCGTGACCTCGAACGGGCCAAGTATTCGGAAATCAAGCAAGGTCCCGCCCCGGTGAGCCGCAAACCCTAGCCGAGCGTCGCTCAGCGCCGGACTTTCTTACGCACGCAGAGCGCGGCGATATCGGTGGCGTAGATCGGTGAGTAGACCTGACATCCGATCCGGGCCGAGAACAGCTCGTGCGTTGAGGAATCGCCGAAGGCGACCCAGGGCGCTGCCTTGGTTGTGAGTTCCTGGTCGAGCTTCGCGTAGGTGAGGTAGCGCTCGACCCCAGTGAGCCGGGCCGCGGCGGCGAGCTTCTTGGCGTACGTCGGATCCTTGAACGTTGGTAGGTCTTGGCCACCCTCCAGCAGCAGGTTGGTGAAGTCGTACGGGTCGGGGTAATCCGCACTCCACCACTCGAGGCCCATGTCGTAGCGCTCACCTGGAACGTTGTAGAGCGTGTAGATCTCCGGCACGGAGAACGTCTTGACGACCACATGCAGCCCGATGGCAGCCAGATCGGTCTTGATCACCTGCGCCTGATCACCGCAAGCGTCGCGATCGCACGTATACAGCACCACGGTCGACCCGGCGAAACCCTTCGCGAGTCGCCTGGCCTTGGTCAGATCCGGAGTCGGCGGATAGAGATCGATGTCGCGGTACCCCGGGATCCCGGGCGGCAGATAGTGGTCGATCGGCTGATCCGGGAATGTGGAGTGCATGTCTCCCAAGCGTGCGAGCGCCTGGCGGCTGATCGCGTAGTTCACGGCCTCCCGGAGTCGCCGATGGGAGAACAACGGCTGATGTGTGTTGAGCGTGTAGAAGTCCAACTGCGACAGCGCGTTGACGAAGTACTGCTGGTGCCCATGCTTCGCCGCCGGACTTCCGGCGCCGTAGCGAGCCGCCAGCGCCGGTGCCTGCGCTGCCTGCAACTCCCCGTCGAAGACGTAGTCCGCCTTGCCGGCCTCGACCTGGGCCACGGCCCGTGCCCCGGGGACGTTCACCGATACCGCGATCCGCGCGAAATGGTGCGGCCGCGGCCCGTGGTAATTCGGGTTGCGGACCAGAACGACCCCCTGTCCCGGCGTATATGAGGCCGTCGTATACGGCCCGGCTGAGGGGATCACGCGCACCCCGCGGGGGTTCCGCGGTGTGTCCGGCGGGACAGCACAGAAGAAGGTCTCGGCGAGCAGGTTCAAGATCACGGGGTCCGGAGCGCTGAGGTGGATCACGAGCCGGTCCCCCTGCACGACCACGCCGCTGATGTGCTTGGCCTTTCCCGCGCTGTATGTGCGCGCGCCGACGATGCCGAAGAGTTCGCTGTCGACCGGGCTCTTCATCACCGGGCTCATCGTGCGCTCGATGGTGTCCTTGAACGTCTGCGCGGTGACCGCCCGGTTGGACGGCGGTGCGAAACGGAAGCCCTGGCGGATCGTGAACGTGTAGGTGAGACCTCGGTCGGTGACCTGGGGCATTGACTTGGCGACCTCCGGCACCACCTCCGTGGCAGCCGGCCCGGACCTGTCGGGGTAGTTAACGAGCATCGCGCAGCTCGCGTAGAGCAAGGAAGCGGAGAGCGGCTCGTAGGCCAGCGCCGGATCCATGTAGTCGACGTCGTATGCCGAGTCGATACGCAATGTCCCCCCGGACGCTGCCACCGTGTTCGGCAGCACTGATGGGTCGATCGTCACCCAGGCTCTACCGCCGGCGACCGCGATCGCCTGCGGACTGCCGCCGACCCGGATGGTGGCGGCGACCTGATCAGTTTGGGGGTCGATCCGGCTCACCGTGCCGTCACCACTGTTGGCGACCCAGACCGAGCCGGCACCAACGGTGACGCCGAGCGGGTCCTCACCGACCCGGATTGTCGTCGTCACTGCCTGCGTGGTCGGATTGATCCGTATGACCGAGTTGTCGCCGGTGTCCGCCACCCACACCCCGCCGTCGCCGATCGCGATGCCGTTGGGTTGGTGGCCAACATCGATTGTGGTCGCCAGGCCAGTGGGATCGACGCGGACGACTACATCAGCCTCGCTGTCGGTCATCCACTTCGCTCCCGCGCCGATCGCGAGGTCGGCCGGTGCGGTGTTCGGGTCGATCCGCTGCACGACGGCGCCCGTTGACGCGTTGAGCCGCGTCAGATCTCCTGAGAAGGGCGCCACCCAGAGCTGACGTCCGTGGGTTGCAAGCGCGGCAGCACTCGTCGGATCCACGTTGCCGACGCGAACAGTGCGCGTGATCGTGTCGAATTGCGGATTGATCTGGCTGGCGCTCACGTAGTTCTGCGTCGCGCTCGAGGTCACCGCCCAAACGGCGCCGTCGGTGGCAGCAATATCCGTGGGTTCCTGCTTGAGCGGGATCGTCCGCAGCGTCTGAAGACTGCTCGGGTCGACCCTCGACACGGTCTGATCGTCGACGTTTGCCACCCAAAGCGAACCGGAGCCGTAGGTGATCGCGCTCGGCTGGGCTCCCACGCCGATCGCCGCGTCGACCTGATTTGACTTGACGTTGATGCCTGCGACCGAGTTCGGGGCAACGCGCACGGTGGGTCCGTGACCGCTGGCCATCTCGGTGACGGCGGCAGCAATCGCGGCAGCCAGCAGCAGTACACCACCGCTGAGGATGAGCCTGCCTCCGCGCCGAGCCCGGGGGCCTGAGCCACGAGGCCCAGAGTCGGGTGCCTCCGTCACCGACACCCGACCCTGGGCCGGCAGATCGAGTGCCGGATCCTGGTCGAGGATCTGCTGTTCGAGCCGGCGCAGTTCCGGGCCGGGCTGGAGACCCAGCTTGTCGAGCAGCGCCTGCCTGCCCCGCCGATACGCGTCGAGCGCGTCGGCCTGCCTGTCACTGCGGTAGAGCGCCAACATCAGCTGCCCCAACACACGCTCGCGGGTCGGGCACCGCCGCGCGAGCGCCTCCACCTCGGCGACCAGATCGTGATCGGCCCCGAGTTGCAGATCCGCGTCGATGCGGTCCTCGAGCGCCGCCAGCCGCTCCTCCGCCAGCCGGGCGCTGTCCTCTTGAGCGAACGACTCGTAGGCCAGATCTGCCAGCGCCTCTCCGCGCCACAGCCCGAGAGCAAGCGCGAACAGCTCGCGGGCGCGGACAGCATCGCCATCGGCGAACGCGTGGCGCCCGTCAGCGACCAGGTGCGCGAACCGCTCGGCGTCCACCTGTTCTGACGTCACCGCGAGCAAATAGCCACCACCACGCGTGAGGAGCACCGCGTCGCCGAGTGCCTTGCGCAACTGCGATACGTAGCCCTGGATGATCTTCGCTGCGGACGCGGGCGGCCGTCCGCCCCACAGCTCCTCGATCAGTCGATCGCTTGAAACGACCTCGCCACGACGCAGTACGAGCACCGCGAGCAATGCCCGTTGCTGTCGCCCGCCCAGGCTGAACTGGCGGTCACCGTCGACCACCTCGAACGGCCCCAGAATGCGGAAATCAAGCATGATTGCCCAGCCCGCCGAGCGCAAACGCTACTCCGACCGTGGGTTGCGCGCAGCTAATTGCCCGCAGCTGAGCGTGGCCGGTGCCTCATACCAAGCCGTGGTACTCCGCGGTGCGCCTCCACCAGGCACCATCGGGACAGTCAACGCGCGCGTAGGGCACGGGTTTGGAGTCGATCGCAAGCAGATCCGAGCAGACGTAATCGGCGATTCCGAGCGCCGACGTGAGACCAGACGATCCGATTGCCGCGACGTTGAGCAGGCGGTCCGAGTAAGCCGACCAGCCGATCACGTAGTTCTCGCCGTTGGCACCCGCAGGGCCCAACCCGGCGTAGGCGAAGACCGGCTCGGACGCTGCGGCCGGGAACACGCTGCGCACGCGCTCGCGCAACCCCGCTCGCGCGTCATCACGGACGCTCCAATCGGTCTTGTCGGCCGTGTCGAGGTCTGTCGGACCGCAGCAGATGTGGCCATCGAGCGTCGGGAACACGATCATGCCCTTGGTGTCGAGGTTCGGTATCGGCAGCAGGATCTCGTCTAGGCCGGGGTCTGCGAACACGAGGAACTCGCCCTTGCGCGGAGCGATCGCAAAGGAGTCGTCGCCGAAGCCGCGCGCGACGCCATCGGCATGGAGGCCGGCGCAGTTGATGACGACGTCGAACTCGGGCATGTCGCCCTCGGCGCGCTGCCCGAGCAGGATCGTGGCGCCGGCCCGCTCAGCTTCTGCAGAGAACGCGTAAGTCATCGCCACAGGATCGGTGACGGCCTCGCCTGGGATCAGTAGATCATCGCCACGCCGCTCGACCGGAACGCCCAGTATTCGAGCGTTCTGCTCGACCTCGGCGGGCGCACCGCGCATCCGGGCGCCGCAGCGACGGACTGGAATCCCCAGCTCGCGAATCGCCTCCTCGCGAAGCTGGCTGGCCCGAAGGATCAGCGCCGTCTCGAGCTCACCGAGCTGCGAGTCAAACCCGGTGTGCATGATCCCCGAGTTGGTTCCGGAAGCCCCGAGGCCGACCGCTGTCTCGGCCTCGAACAGCGTCGCGTTGCGGCCACGGCGTGCGAGCGTCATCGCCATAGCGCATCCGACCACTCCCCCACCCACGACCGCGTAGGTCACTGGCATGAGCGCGCACCCTATCAGCGGAGGTCGACACCGCCGACCGGGTTTGAAATCCGTGCAGTAGTCATAACTCCGGCCGAGTTCGCTATCTTGCTCCCCGGCTTCGGAGCAGGACGTCGGCGCCACTGAGCGTCACGCCACCTCGCCGCGCTTGTCGCGGGTTGCTCCGGGCCCCCCACAATGCCCGCCCCTGGGCGGCGCCTCCGCCACACGGAGGCACTCAACACCCCATGCCTAAGGAGCCCAGCCTTGAAAAAGCTGCCGCTTGCCGCTGCCGTCGCTGCGGCCTTGACCCTATCCGCCGTGTCGATCTCCTCTGCAGAAGCGGCGACGCCGCAACCGAACGGCGTATCCGGGAACTGGACCATGGCCTTCGACGACGAATTCAACGGCACGTCGCTCAACACCAGTGCTTGGAACCCGCATGACGGCTGGACCAGCCAGAACAACGTCACCGACCACGCGAGCAACGTGACCGAGGTCGGCGGGGACGCCATCTTGACGCTCGCCTCGAAGACCTCGGGGGCCGCAATCGAGAGCACGGTCGCAACCCTGGGCGTCGGCGAGTACGCGGAGGCGCGCATCGAGTTCGCGGGCAGCGGTGGCACGATCTACAACTGGCCCGCCTGGTGGACCTCAGGGCCCAACTGGCCGGCCGCCGGCGAGAATGACATCGCGGAGGGCCTCGGCACGCTGACGGTCAACTACCACTCCCCCACCGGTGCCCACAACCAGGGCACGGTCCCCGGCACCTGGGCCGATGGTTTCCACACCTACGGCATCGACCGGACCGCGACAAAGTCCTACGTCTACTGGGACGGCAAGCTCGTCAAGAGCTACACGACCAATGACAACGGCCAGCCGGAGAACCTGATCTTCACGATGGGCGCCGCCAACACGCTCTCATACGGCACCTCGGGACGGATGCTGGTCGACTACGTGCGTGTCTGGAAGTAACCACGAGAACGATCCACTCGGGCGCGTAGGATGAGCGCGTGCTCGAGACGCGCCCCGGTGTGTACTTCTGGCAGGCGCGACACCCGCAGTGGGTGCCAGACGACGGTTGGGATGAGCTTGTCACCTCCTACGCGCTCGACGATGGAGTGCGCCTGGTCGTGATCGACCCGCTCGATCCGCCGCCTGAGCTCGAGGAGCTCGCGGCCAAGCGCGAGACGGCGATCGTGCTGACCTGCCAGTGGCATCGGCGTGACGCCGAGCCGCTGGCCGAGCGCCTGGGTGCGCCACTGTACGTACCGGCACCCAACCCCGAGGATCCCGACACACCGGTGAACGGCAACCGTTATGCACCGGGCGATCGCCTCCCGGGTGATCTCGAGGCACTGCGCGGGCTCGACGAGACCGACCTCGTGCTGTGGTCCGCGCATCATCGAGCTGTGATCGCCGGAGACACCCTGCTCGATCGCGGCGAGGGCCTGGTGCTGCCGCTCGATTGGGCGGGCCAGCGCGCAGGCCCCGAGCCGATCAGACAGTCGTTGGAGCCGCTGTTTCACCGCGAGGTCGAGGTGGTGCTGCCCACCCACGGGCTCCCGTCCGACCGCGAGGCGCTCCGGCGAGCGCTTGCGCCCTCATGAGGGATCACCCGACGGCGATCGGCAGAAGCTGCTCGCCACAGCCTTTCAGGTCATAGCCACCCAGTCGCCGCACTCTCTCGGCGAAGACGCCGCTGGTAAGCAGATTGCGTAGGACATCGTGCCCCGGATGCCCCTCCCAGCGACGGTCGACCCAGATCTCGACGGTGTGGACCTCCAGCGGGATGAACTTCAACCCACGTGCCAGCGCAGCCCCTTCCGTGGTGACCGCGGCGGAGGCGATCGCCGCGGCCGCCTTCGCTGCCTCGTTATGTCCGGAGGCGACGACACCGCGCGGGATCTCCTGCCCGAGTGCGGCTGCGGCGCGGCGTAAGGCCTGCTGGCTGGCAGCGCTCTCCGGGCGCTGCACGATCGGCAGCCGTCGCTCGAGGCATGCTGCCAGCGTCTTTTCCCTCAGGCCGGATGCGAGACCGAGCCCAACCTGCCAGTGGGCGAGCTGCAGGCGGATAACGTCGACGGCTGCTCGCTTGAGCTGGCCTGGGCGGCCGTGCACAGCGGCCGCGTGCACAGAGCCTTGGCGCAGCGAGCGCAGTGCTGCGCCGGTGGTTGCTTCCAGTGCGAGCAGGGCGGCCGGAGCCGTGCTGGGTAGCATCGCCTCGGCAACGGCGAGCGCAGGGTCGCAGCCCGCCACAACGAAGGCTCCGGCCTGCAGCACTGTCGCGGTGCCTGTTAGCGAGTTGTCAGCGGCCGGCTCGCGCGGGACCTCATCAAAGAGATCGTCGACCGAGCATTCGAGCGCCTGCGCCAGGCGCAATGCAGCGTTGACCGCTGGCGTGTTGATGCCGATCTCCGCCGCCGCCACCAGCTGGCGACTGACCCCCGCAGAGGCTGCAAGCTCAGCTTGGGTCAGCCCGAGTTCGGCGCGCCGCCGACGAAGCGGGTTTGGTTCCGCCATGTGACGAATATATCTGCCAGGATTCTGGCACCGGGGGTTTCAGACCCTACCTTCCCAGCTTCAGGAGAAACCATGAGATCAGGACTGTGGCGCTCGGCACCGGTGCGTCGTGCCACTGCCGGCAGCTGTGTCGTCGGCGCCGCGCTTGTGGCAGCGGCCCTGGCGACGTCCGCCCCGGCAGCTTCCCTAGCGGCCAAGCACTCTGGTGACGTCGATGTGATCTCCGCGGGATCGCTTGACACGTTGATGACCAAGACCGTTGGACCCGCGTTCCACAAGGCCACCGGATACACGCTGGTCGACACCTCAGGCGGATCCTCGACTGACGCTGCCGACATCAAGAACAAGGTTGACGTGGAAGACGTGTTCGTCAGCGCGTCGCCGGCGGTCGACACGACGCTCGAAGGCGCCAAGAACGGCAACTGGGTCTCGTGGTACGCGTCGTTTGCCGCATCACCAGAGGTTCTCGGCTACTACCCAAAGAGCAAGTTCGCGAAGGACCTTAGGACGATGCCCTGGTACAAGGTCGTCACGATGCCCGGGTTCCGTCTCGGGCGAACCAATCCGAGCCAGGACCCAGGTGGCGTCCTTGCTCGCCAGGCGCTCCTGCAAACAGCAAGCAAGCAAAATCTCCCGGCACTGAAGAAGCTCGGCACCGAGTCCTCCGATGAGTACTCCGAGGACACGGAGCAAGCGGGGATTCAGAACGGGCAGCTCGATGCGTCATTCATGTACGAGGCTGACGCCAACTCCCAAAAAAGCCCGTTTGTGAAGCTCACCGGGGTCAACGCTCGCCGGGGATTACACGATAACGCTGGTCAACCACGCCCCGCACGCGGCGGCGGCCGAAGCGTTCATCAGAGTTCCTACTCGGCCCAGCCGGTCAGAAGGAGATGAAGGCGGATCACTTCGAGATCGTGTCGCCGGCTAAGGTCAGCGGCTCGGGTGTGCCCAGCGCACTGAGCAGCGTCATTAAGTAAGACTGCACTGATGAACGGCAGGTCGCCGCGCTCGCTTCGCTGGCTCGGCGCCCTGCTGGTCGTCTACCTTGGGTTCCCACTGGCGGCGTTCGTCGTGCGCGTCGCTCGGCGGAAGCAACGAGGGGTGGAATACCCCGGGCCTCTGGTCCGCGCTCGGGATCTCAGTTGTGGGCGCGACTGCCTCGCTGCTGATCGGGATCGTGACGGGAGTTCCGCTCGCGTATGTCCTGGCGCGGCGCGACAGCTGGCTCAGCAGAACCGTGGGTGTGCTCGTGCAGCTGCCGCTTGCCGTGCCGCCGCTGATCACCGGAATCATCCTGATCTACATCGTTGGCCCGTACTCGTTCCTGGGCCAGCTATCCGGCCAACGACTCACGGAGACGATCTGGGGACTGATCATCGCCCAGTCGTTCGTGTCGATCCCGTTCCTCGTGGTCATCTCGCGCAGTGCCTTCAGGGCCGTGGATCCGTCGCTGGGTGAGGTTGCCGCCACCCTGGGCCACGGCCCGCTGGCTCGGTTTCTGCGCGTCGACGTGCCCGCCGCGTCCGACGGTATCCGTACGGGGATGATCCTCATGTGGCTCAGGGCCTTCGGCGAGTACGGGACCGTCGTGATCCTCGCCTACCACCCGTACAGCCTTCCGGTGTATGTCGACAATCTCTTCTCATCGGCGCCGCTCTCACAGGCGGAGGCGCCGACCGTGCTCGCCTTTGTCGTGGCTGCGCTGGCGATCTCCCTCAGCACAGTCGGCCGTCTGCACCGGACGCGCCCAGTGCGTTTGCCCGCTCCGCTCGCGCCTGCAGCAACACCGCCGACACCGGTCGGCTTCGACATCAGCGCGCGAGCCGGAACCTTCAGGCTGCGGGTCGTACACCGAGAAAGCAGTCACAGATTGGCGGTGGTAGGACCGTCTGGGTCTGGCAAGTCGCTGACGCTTCGAACCCTGGCGGGATTGCTACGCCCAGACGCCGCAGCTATCAGCTTTGGCGGCATCGACGTCACGGATGTCCCGGCAGAAAGCCGCCATATCGGCTATGTGCCGCAAGGTCTCGGCCTGATGCCAGGACGGACTGTCTGGCAGCAGGTGATGTTCGGCACCGAGGCCGACGCGTCCCGAGCCGCCTGGTGGCTCGACAAGCTGCATCTGGGAGAGCTGACCGATCGCTACCCCGAGCAGTTGTCAGGCGGGCAATGCCAGCGCGTGAGCGTCGCGCGGGCGCTGGCTCCAGGCCCAAGGCTCGTACTTCTGGACGAGCCGTTCTCGGCGCTCGATGCGCCGGTGCGGCACGAGCTGCGGCGCGAGCTGCGGACGCTGCAGCGTCAGGCCGGCCTGTCAACCGTCCTCGTGACCCACGACCCGGAGGAGGCGGCGTTCCTGGCCGACGAAATCCTCGTGCTCACACAGGGCGTGGTCCTCCAGTCCGGTCCTGTCAGCGACGTCTACCGCCGACCGGCATCCCTGCAGGTCGCTCAGTTGTTGGGGTTGCGCAACGTCGCCAGCGGCGTCATCGCCACCGACGGGGCGAGCCTTCTTTGCGGATCGATCTCCCTGACGGTCACAGAGCGACTACCACCCGGGAGACCGGTCCTGTGGAGTGTTCCACCACACCTGGTGACGGTGGATCGTCCGGGCACCGATCCGTTCGCGCACCGCGGAGTCGTTACTGACGTGATCGACCTTGGTACGAGCGTTGAATTGATCGTGGAGCTCGAGACCGGGCTCGAGCTGATCTCCCGGGGCACGGACCCAGTTGTCACACGCGCTGGTGAGGCCTGCTCGGTGCAACTCGATCCCGCGGCGATCAGCGTCTGGCCGACGCCCGAGAGCCACGAGGGAGCCCTGGCCGCGGTCTGAGCCGTGGAGCCGACCGCCCTGAGCAGCCGCGCGCCGCGGACGATCTCCGTGGGCCACGCGGCTATACTGGGCGACCCGCGCGGCTGTAGCTCAGTTGGCTAGAGCGTCTGCTTGCCATGCAGAAGGTCGAGAGTTCGAGTCTCTTCAGCCGCTTGATCAGAGAAGCCCTGCAAAATCGCGGGGTTTTTCTTGGTGGAGGGCAAATGGACCAGATTCTGGGCGCCGCCGCTACCACTCGCCGCTACCAAACTGGGTGCTGGGGACGGCAGGGACTGGCCCGAGCGAGGGCCCAGGCCCCCGGGGATCGGACCGCTTCTTAGACGACGATCTGCCTCATCGGCGGGGTAGTTCTGCCCGTGCTGATTCACTCATCGGGCGCGACGGCACCACGCAATCCCGACGTCGCGCCGTCGCACTCGTTGGTCAGGCGCTGCTCTGGCCAGCCTCGTCCGCTCGGCAGCCGGTGTAGCAACAGCCACCGACTCGGTACGCCGGCGTGGCAGTGCTGAGCAGCGCCTCGTCGTCGCCAAAGCGCCATCAGGTGAGCGGGGCTAGTTGTAGGCGAAAGCAATTGCATAGCGCACCCCGGCCGCCTCAGGCTCTAGGTGCGTCGCTGATGCCCGGCCTACCCCTCCGACGTCAGCACGCTTTGGGCGTGATCTGTGCGCTGGCGACGAGCCAGTGTCCGCCGGCTCGGACCATGCTGTAGTGACCCGACCAGGAGCGGCATCCGTATTGCTGATCGTGCGTAATCAAGCGATTGACGACGATCGTTGCGTGATTGCCGGAGATGCCGGCGAGCGTTCCGAGGAGCTCGATGTTCGTCGGCCGGGCTTTCTTCTCGCCGTCGACAAACGCCGCTTCTGATTCGGCTGTGGCGCTCAGGTAGGTCCAAGCCTTCGCGTAGGCGCCTGTATCGATGTCACCCCAGTAGTACTCAAGGGAAGTCGCGGGACCGACTGGGCCGGGTGCATAGGAACTCTGCGGGAAGCTGCCTCGACCCGGCTTGTGCTTGTAGAAAAACGTTGTGTTCTGCCCATCGCGCCGCTCGATGATCCGGGTGAAGTATCCATCGACCGGGTCGCGCAGCGTGATCAATGTCGGGACCAGGATCTCCGCTCCCGTTGCGCAGTCTGGGATACAGCCTTGCATGTCGCTCTGACCCTCACCTGCCGCATGCGACGTCGTCCAGTTTGACCATCGCAAGTTGCCGACGATGTTGCCGCCGTCGCCCGAGAAGTAGATGCTGCGCGGCCGAAGCCCGTGGTAGGAGCCGAAGATGAACATCGGCAGGCCTCGCTTCGCCGCGTGGCCAGTAACCACGAACGGCTGGACAGTCGGAATCCACACATCGCGGCCCGGGCTCGCTGCGGCGACGGTGACCGACACTGCTGTCAGCGAGCCAGCAACAACCATTCCGAATAGCCAGCGACGTAGACGACCAAACATGCCAGCCCCCTCTGATCCACCTCTAGCTTGATGTGGTCATCCTACGGATCGCCGAGACACCGACCGTCGCCGATGCACTAGCGAGCGGCGAGGTCACCCGGCAACTGAAAGCTATCGCCGTGAGCGATGCGTGCCTTCCGCGCCTAGCACGATCCTTGGCGATGTCAGCGATATGCCCGTGCCGCGACGAACGCAGGACGCCACCAGCCGCTTCCTGCGGCGCGGATCAGCCGTGGCCCCGAGAGACCGACCGCGCTGCGCAGGTGTCGTCTTTTGGTCTCGGTTGTCAGGGAAGGCGCTGCTAGGGGGCCACGGACGCGGCAGCAGTCGTCATCCGCGCGACCGTCACTTCGCGGCGGTGCTCAGGCTCGGGGAGATGCGGAGCGAGCGATAGTGATGTACCAGTAGCCGCCCGCGAGATCCAGTGCTCCAATGACCAGGAAGAAGGCGGCCCACCCGTAAGCGCTATACGAAAGTATGAATGCGCCGATGCCGACTGCAACGATCCCCCCGGCAATAGACGCGGCCCCGTAGAAGCGTAGGTGACGGTACACCCACGGGATGATCAGACGTTGCATGCCGGATCGCGGGGGAGATGCCCACCACTCCCGCAGACTCTTCGCGGCCGCGTTGTGGTTGGGTGCGTTCATCGAGATGCCTCCTTCAGGAAGCTCATGTAAAGTGATATCTAAGTGATATCACTTTATCCGCTGCTGTCAACAGCGATCCGGAGCCCATATCCGCTCGGTATCCCACGCCCGAGCGACGGCAGACGCACGCTTGTGTCGCGATCCTTGCGATCGGCCCAACGCCCGTTTGCGGTCGACGGGTGCAGCACCCGCGAGCTCCGGTGCCCCCGCGAGACGAAGGCAGGTCTAGCCCCGACTGAGGGCGCGAGTCTCGCAAATCGCCAACTCGGAGCATCTGAAGACGCACTAATAGTCGCCAACGCAATACCGGCCGGCGACGATTCCGAAACACGGAAGCGATAGCGAAGCAGTACGCCATTCCGCGCAAGGCAGGTGAGCTGATCAGGTCACCCTGGATATGCGTCGGGCTGGGAAAGCGGGACCTAGTTGAGGGGCCGCTTCAGTTGGTTGGCATCCTCGCTGGAGCGATGCGGCTTTTTGGTCAAAGCAGCGAGAAGGAGATGGTGGCGAGTTTTCTGGCCGGTGAGCTCTCAAGCGAGCGATTCGGTGCCGCCATCCGGGCTCAGCTGGCGGTGCTGGGGTTTCACCTGCGCCGCCGCTTGAGTCAACGCGAGCATTGCCGTCACGTGCGAGAGATGGGTCAGCGTCTGTGGGTAATTGCCCAGCAGGTCTCCGGTGGCGGGATCGATCTCCTCCGAGAACAGCCCAAGCGGACTGGCGGCGCCAACCGCTCGGTCGTATACCTCGCGTGCCAGGGAGAGCCGTCCCTGACTGGCATAGCACTCCGCAAGCCAGAACGAGCAGGCCAGGAATGCCCCTTCCTTACCCGGCAGCTCATCATCCTCGAGGTAGCGGTACAGGAAGCCGTTCGCGTCAAGCTCTTCACGGACCGCGTCCGTGGTCCGCAGCATCCGCTGATCATCGAAGTCGACGAACCCGACCACAGGCAGCAGCAGCAACGCGGCGTCCAGTCCTGTCTCGTCGAAACATTGCACGAACACTCCGCGATCTTGGTCGTAGCCGTGTGCCTCTATCGCCTCGCGCATCTCCCGGCGAGCGCGCTGCCAGCGCCGGGTCGGCGCTTGACGGGCGCATTCGTCGGCAATGGTGAGGCCGCGATCGACAGCCGCCCAACAGCACGCCTTGGAATGAACGAAATGCCGTGGGTCTCCGCGCCATTCCCAGATCCCCCGGTCGGGCTCAGACCAGCGCTCTATGGCGGTATCGACAAGGTCTGCGAAGAATCGCCACTCATCATCGTCGGGTGAATGGCCTCGCTGGTGCCAGCGCCAGGCGAGGTTCAGGATCTCGCCGTAGGCATCCAGCTGCAGCTGTCCGACGGCGCCGTTGCCGACTCGCACCGGCCGAGATCCGCGGTAGCCGTGCAGGTCGAGCTCCTGCTCGAGGAGGCGGCGCTCTCCCCCGATTCCGAAAACGATCTGAAGATCCTCGGCGTGACCGGCGGCGCTGCGCACGATGAAACGGCGAAAGCCGTCCGCCTCGCGCTCGCAGCCCAAATCAGCCAACGCCCGCGCACTCATGCTCGAGTCGCGCACCCAGCTGTAGCGGTAGTCCCAGTTGCGCTCCCCGCCAAGCGTCTCCGGCAGTGATGTCGTCACGGCTGCCACGTAGGCTCCCGTCGGGGCATAGGTCAGCGCCTTCAGGATCAGCGCCGATCGGATCGCTGTCTCCTGATCTGGACCGTCGATCTTCATGCGGCCACGCCAGCGTCTCCACCAGGCGAGCGTCTCCTCGAGGCGGGAGTCGATGTCGCTGCTGTCGACGCTCGTGGTCTCCCCTTCCAGCAGATGCGGACGAACGAATCGGATCAGCAACCTCAACTGGCCGCCGGTTCCAAGATGTTTCCGCGTGACCAGGCTATCGCGCTCGGTCTCCAGAGGTGCGTCGCTCCAGACCACCAGTCCATCATCGCCTCCGATCGCAGTGAACGCTTGAGCTGTCGAGCGTCGCAACCATGGTCGGACCGCCCCATAGTCGAATCGCGGCGTGACCTCGACATTGACCTCGGCACTGCCGTTCACGCACTCGACGATCCGGATCAACTCGCGTCGCGGGTCGAGCGCGCCACCTTCGCGCATCGCAAAGAAGTCGGTGACCTTGATGGTCCCCTCCGCCCCCTCCAGTCGCGTGTCAAGCACGAGCGTGTCGTCGATGTAGCGGCTGGTTCGGGACCGTGTTCCGCCGTCCATCGTTATCGCACAGAAGCCGCCGCGATCCCGGTCCAGTAGCCGCCCGAAGCAGCTTGCACTGTCGAATCGGGGCAGGCAGCACCAGTCGATCGAGCCGTCCGATGAGACGAGCGCGGCAGACTGGCAGTCTCCGATCAGCCCGTAGTCGGCTATCGACGGCGCCAGCTCGGTCATCGGCGGCGCGCGATCACGCCGATTGCCGCTGCCACCGTCGCCGCTCCCGCGGCAGCGGCGAGCAGTCGGCGATGGCGGGTCCCCAGCCATTGGACACTCCGTGCCTTGGCCTTCTGGTCGAAGTCCCCGCGGGTCGCGCCGGGGCCGGGGACCGGCTCGAACAGGTTGTCTTGACGGTCCTTACCGACCGGTTCGTCAGTCTGTTGCGCGTCGATCCCGGTTCTGGCCAGATACCGGTCCCCGAGACTAGGGGCGATCGCGTTGCCGAGTAGCGTGACCATGGTCGAGCCTCCAACCCACCATTCGCGTCTCAGGGGTTGGGCGGCTGCGGCGACGATCGGCCGCGCCGCCGCCTCCGGCCGGTAGATCGGCGGTACCGGCTGCGGGTGACGCGGAAGTCGGCTGCGGACGGTGTCGAACTGCGGGGTGTTGAGCGCCGGCAGTTGCACCATGGTCACCCTCACGCCGCTGCTCTCGTGCATCAGTTCGCAGCGCAGTGACTCGGTGAAGCCCTGGATCGCGTGCTTGCAGGCGCAGTACGGGCTCTGGAGCGGAATGCCACGGTAGGCGAGCGCGGACCCAACCTGCACGATGACTCCGCTGTCGCTCGGCCGCATCCGGGATAGCGCACTCAAGGTGCCATTCACCACACCGAGGTAGGTAACCTCGGTTACGCGCTTGAACTTTTCGGGAGTGATCTCCCAGGTTGGAGCGAACACGCTCGCCATCGCGTTGTTGACCCAGACATCGATGTTGCCGTGCTGCTCGAGCTCGGCGGCGGCGGCCTCAACGGCACCCGCGTCGGCGACGTCACACATCAACACGACCGGCCTGCCGCCGAGAGTCGTCACCTCGGCGGCCGCTGCCCCCAACGCCTCTCTGCTGCGTGCCATGAGGCTGACGGTCGCGCCGTTTCGGGCGAACGCGTGTGCTGTCGCGCGCCCGACTCCGGAGCTCGCTCCCGTGATGGCGACCACCTGCGATCCCATGGGTGGTCTAGATCCCGTTGACCGTCATCGGAACGGGCAGGGTGAGAGCGACGGGCAGCTGAGAGTGGGCTGGACGCATAGGCGCCGTCTACCCGACGGTCGAAACCAGCAACCCCGGCCCACGCCCACCTGGGGGGAGCGTAGAGCGAGTCGTTTCGGGTCTCGAAGCGGCCGGGTAGGACAGGCTCAAGAGTGCCCAACCAGAGGACCGTGATGAGCGAGACCGTTGCCGATTACCTACTTCACCGGCTATCCACCGAGTGGGGCGTGAAGCGCATCTACGGATACCCAGGCGACGGGATCAACGGCATCATCGGTGCGTTCGGCCGCGCTGACCATCGACCGGAGTTCATCCAGGTACGGCACGAGGAAATGGCCGCCTTCATGGCCTGCGCGCACGCGAAGTTCACCGGCGAGGCCGGCGTATGCCTCGCGACCTCGGGACCTGGCGCGATACACCTCCTTAACGGGCTCTATGACGCCAAGCTCGACCACCAGCCGGTGGTGGCGATCGTCGGGCAGCAAGCTCGACTGGGACTCGGCGGCAATTACCAGCAGGAGGTCGATTTGACCACCCTGTTCAAGGACGTCGCTCACGAGTACGTCCAGATGGCGACCGAGCCGGGCCAGGTGCGGCACCTGATCGACCGTGCGATGCGGATTGCACTCTCCGCGCGGACCGTCACGTGCGTGATCCTCCCGAACGACCTCCAGATGGAACCCGCTGTCCCCGCTCCCCCACGCGCACACGGCACCGTGCACTCGGGTCCGGGGTTCGAGACGCCGCGGATCACTCCCCCCGAGGATCAGCTCAGGCGAGCGGCCGAGATCCTGAACGCCGGTGAGCGGGTCGCGATGCTCGTCGGCGCCGGCGCTCTGCACGCGACCGACGAGGTCATTGAGGTCGCGGACAGGCTCGGCGCAGGAGTGGCGAAGGCGCTACTTGGCAAGGCCGCGGTGCCAGATGACCTGCCGTTTGTCACCGGATCGATTGGTCTGCTTGGTACCCGTCCCAGCTGGGACCTGATGAACGACTGCGACACCCTTTTGATGGTGGGGTCGAGCTTCCCCTATTCGGAGTTCCTGCCTGAGGAGGGCAAGGCCCGTGGCGTTCAGATCGACCACGACGGCAAGATGATCGGGATCCGCTATCCGATGGAGGTCAACCTCATCGGTGATAGCGCACTGACGCTGCGAGCGCTGCTGCCGCTGCTCGCGCGCAAGGAAGACCGCTCGTGGCGCGCGACGATCGAGCAGAACGTCAGCGGGTGGTGGCGGGTGATCGAAGAGCGTGCGCATCAGCCAGCTGAGCCGATCAACCCGCAGCTGATCTTTCACGAGCTCTCAAAGCGGCTGCCGGACGGCGCGATTCTGAGTTGCGACTCCGGTTCTGCGGCGAACTGGTATGCCCGCGACATCCGGCTACGCAGCGGGAATGATGGCTTCGCTGTCCGGCACTCTGGCGACGATGGGTCCGGGCGTTCCGTACGCGATCGCCGCGAAGTTCGCGCATCCTGAGCGACCGGTGATTGCGCTGGTCGGTGACGGCGCAATGCAGATGAACGGCCTTGCGGAGCTGATCACCGTCGCCAAGTACCGCGACCGTTGGAGCGACCAGCGTCTGATCGTGGTGGTGCTCAACAATCGTGACCTCAATCAGGTCACCTGGGAGCAGCGAGCGATGTCCGGCGACCCGAAGTTCGTCGGATCTCAGCAGTTGCCTGACGTCCCATATTCGCGTTGGGCGGAGATGCTCGGATTGAAGGGGATCCGCGTGGACGAACCGGGTGAGATCGGTCCCGCGTGGGATGAGGCGCTGAGCGGCGATCGACCGACGGTATTGGAGGTGGTCTGTGATCCCGAGGTCCCGCCGCTGCCCCCGCACATCACTCTCGAGCAGGCGCGCTCGTTCGCCTCTGCTATCCGGCACGGCGACCCGGGAAGCAGGCGCATCGTCGCGCAGTCGCTGCGCCAAAAGCTTCCCGAGTTCTTGCACGGCCGATGAGCCGGACACTGGCGAATCTGAGGCGTGGTCGTGCGCAACGGACGTTGGCGGCATTGACTGCGGCCAGCGCTCTACCGCTCGGGCTTGAGATCTACCTAGAGCACTTCCGCGGCTCGTTCGGAGACAAATGGATGTGGACGCCTGTGGTGCTCTCACCGCTGCTTGCTGCCTCCGGCCTCGCCGCGGTTGCGTCCCCGCGAGCCGCGAAGACCGCTTTGCCGCTGGTGTCGGCGCTGTATTGCCTCGACGGGCTGATCGGTGTCTACACGCACCTTCAAGGAGTTCGCAAGCGTCCGGGCGGGTTCTCGGAGCCGCTCTACAACTTGGTCATGGGACCGCCTCTGCTCGCCCCCGGCTCGCTAGCGCTCGTCGGTGGAATGGGGCTCGCCGCCGCGTTCGCCGACCGCGAGCAATAGCGCGATGGGTACGCCAGATCGCGCAGCGGACCCGAGCCATCTGCCCAAGCGTGGCGGCGATGTAGGGCCCGGCCCACCGGCGCACCTTCCGACGCAACGACGTGGCACCACACCACAGATGCGCGGCCGTTATCCGGACTACGACGTCCTTGCTGCCAGCGATCACTGGGACCCGGTCACCCGCCGCGTCGTGCTCGAGCGTGTCGCCAAGGTCCCCGACATCCGGTTCTTCACACCAGATGAGGAACGTGCGCTCCGGGCATTCTGTGACGTGGTGATGGGCCAGGACTCTGATCCGCGGATCCCAGTGCTTGAAATGATTGACGCCAAGCTCCACTCCGGGCAACTCGACGGATACCGCTACGCCGACATGCCGCCCGACCCTGAGACCTGGCGTCAGGTGGCAGCCAACCTCGACAAGACGGCGCAGCAGCGAGGCTTCGGTGCCGGTTTCGCTGACGCCTCCACTGAGGAGCAGCATGAGATCGTCCAGCTCTTCTCCAAAGGCGAGCTCGATTGGGAGACACCCGGTCCCAGGGCCTGGGCAGTGGTGATGCGGGGCGTGCTCAGCGCGTTTTATTCGCATCCCTGGGCCTGGAACGAGATCGGGTTTGGCGGGCCCGCCTACCCGCGGGGATATGCGCGGCTGGGTCCGGGGCAGCGCGAGCACTGGGAGGCGCCGCCCGAGTTTGCCGTGGACCCTGTCAGGGACGTACCCGAACGAGGCCTCGAGTGAAAGCGCAGCTCAGAGTCGCGCTCAAAGGTGCGCTGCGGCCGCCGGAGAACGACTCGGCGTTCCTGCTCGATCGGCACCGTCGCGGGGTTCCAGGGCGCGAGCGCATGCGCCACTTCGAGGCTGATGACCCGGTTGACATGCTGATCATCGGCGCCGGGGCTGGCGGCGCAACCCTTGCTCAGCGCCTGGCACGCCGTGGCTGGAGCGTGCTGGTGCTGGAAGCCGGTCCGTTCTGGGATCCCGACGAGGACTGGGTGTCCGACGAGGCCGGAGCGCACTCGCTCTACTGGACAGAGGAGCGGATCATCGGGGGCGAGGATCCGGTCGAGCTCGGCAAGAACAACTCTGGCCGCGGGGTCGGCGGCTCGATGATCCACTACGCCGGTTACACACCGAGATTCCATCCCTCTGATTTCGAGGTGCGGAGCCGCGACGGTGTCGGCGCCGACTGGCCGATCAGCTACCGCGACCTCAAGCCGCACTACGAACGACTCGAGCGCGAACTGCCTGTCGCGGGCGAGTTCTGGCCGTGGGGGGATCCGCACGGCTACCCGCACGGACCACATCCGGTCGGCGCGGGGGCGCAACGCGCATGGGATGGCGCCAAGCGCCTGGAGATAGAAATGCGTGTCGGCCCCGTCGGGATAGCCAACGGTTCGTTCGGCCACCGACCCCACTGCATCTACCGCGGGTTCTGCCTGCAGGGGTGCAAGGTGGGCGCAAAGGCCTCCCCGCTGGTCACCCACATCCCAGACGCCCTGGAGCACGGAGTGGAGGTACGCGCCGACTGCATGGTCACCCGGATCGAGACCGACCCGAACGGGAAGTGCACAGGCGTCACCTACTTTCACGCAGGACACGAGCGCTTCCAAGCTGCCGACGCCGTCACTGTCGCCGGCTACTCGATCGAGACACCGCGACTGCTGTTGCACTCACAAAGTGCCAAGTTTCCCAACGGGCTGGCGAACGAGAATGACCTCGTCGGCCGGGGAATCATGGTCCAGGGCGCACCTCAGGTCGCCGGCCGCTTCCCGGAGGAAATGCGGATGTACAAGGCACCTCCTCCGGAGATCAGCTCCGAGCAGTTCTACGAGACCGACCCCAGACGAGGGTTCGCGCGCGGATTCTCGATCCAGACGGTCGGGCCACTGCCGATCGCCTGGGCGGAACACGTCCATGCGGACGGGCACTGGGGCCAGGCCCTCCGTGAGTACATGCGCGACTACAACCACTGGGCCACGATCGGCGTCCTCTGCGAATTGCTGCCAAGGCCCGAGAATCGCGTCACCCTCGCCGACCCGGTCGACCGCAACGGCATGCCGGTCGCGCGGCTGGACTACACGCAGTGTGACAATGATCGCGCCAACGTCACCTACGCAAAGGAGAAGGTTCGCGCGATTCTGCAGGCGGCAGACGCGCAAGACATCCTGACCATCGACCGCTACGCACACCTCGTCGGTGGCTGTGCCATGTCAAGGAGCCCCAGCACCGGAGTCATCGACAGCGACCACCGGGTCTGGGGCGTCCCGAACCTGTTCGTCTGCGACGGCAGCGTGATGCCCACACAGGGGTCGGCGAACCCGGCGCTCACGATCATGGCCCTGGCCAGCCGGCTCGCCGAACGACTCGGCGACAAACGCATCGCACCATCCCGCCGACCGCGGGCGACCAGCCATTCCTAAAAGCTCATGCCAAAGCACAACGCAAACGAGACCCGCAGCACGCCCGACGCCGAAGCGGCCGAGCACGGCTCTCTCATTTCGCACTACGCGCCAGGCAAGGAACGCCCGCTTGCCTCCTATGCAGTGCTCACCGGCGCCTACGCGACGGTGTTCGGCGGATCAATCATCGTGCTGCGCCTGCGTGGCCACGAGATGCCCACCCGCCCAGCCGTCGGCGACATCCTGTTGATCGGGATCGCCTCGCACAAACTCAGCCGATTGATCGCCAAGGACAAAGTCACCAGCTTTGCTCGCGCTCCGTTCACCCGATTCCAGAAGTCCGGCGGCCCGGGCGAGGTTGAGGAGGAGCCCTACGGCCACGGACTGCGCTTCGCTGTCGGGGAGTTACTCGTCTGCCCCTACTGTCTCGCTCAATGGGCCGCGACCGGTCTGACGCTCGGCCTGGTCGGCGCGCCACGGTTCACCAGGTTGTTCAGCTCCATGCTCGTCGCACACACGATCTCCGACTTCCTGCAGGTCGCATACCGGGCGGCCGAGGACCAAGTCTGAGGATCGCGTCCCCTTTTAGCCAACCGACCACGGTTTGGATCAGCCGACCCGCAAGTGCACCCTCGCCGTCCTTGCTGGGATGCAGGCTCCATACGCTGTGCGCTCGCTCTGCGAATCACGCGAACGGGATGTGATGCCGGGCGAGCGATGTGAGAGCCGCACATTGTTTTGCGGTCGCCTTGGTGGGAAGGGGATCCTCTGTGAGCACTAAGACGCAGGAGCCAGACGATCCTCGCGATGAATCGCAGGGTCAGCGCCTGGACCGCAACACGATCGAGTTGCTAAACGAATTGCGGGTGGCCGGGACCGGCATCCAGGTGATGTTCGCGTTCCTGCTCGTAGTGCCGTTCAACAAGGGATGGCAGGAAGTCGACGGTTTCGAGCGCACCGTGTACTTCGTGACGCTGCTGTTGGTCGCCTCCGCGGCTTTCCTGTTGATGGCCCCGGCGATCCATCACCGGATCCTGTTCAGGCAGGGACAGAAGTCGTTCCTGGTACACATCGCCAACGACCTTGCGATCGCCGGTATGGCGTTGCTCGCGCTTGGCTTCGTCGGGATCCTTGTGCTCCTGTCGGACTTCGTCCTCGGGGGTGCCGCTCCGCTGATCGTTGGTGCGCTGGCCGGAGCGTTCGTGGGCGGGCTGTGGTTCCTGCTGCCGATCGTGCGTCGCGACGAGGACTGACGCCCCGGCAGGGTCGGTGCATGACCCCGCCTCACCCGGGATGCCGCCGAACCGGCGCAGCGCGAGCCCTTTGATCCGGGCGGGTGGGGCTTCAGATCATCGAGCGGCTGGCCGTGCGGTGGGGCTCCGGGCGACCCGACGGGTACCGCGTTTCGGGCCGAACTGCCCGTTCGCGGGCCGGGGTGCTGATCACGTAACACCGACGAACAACTCGCGCTTAAGAGTTGGGTTGCAAGCCGCTTTGTGAGTGCTAGGATCGCGCCCGCTCGCCCCGCCTGGGCCACCGCGGACCAGAAGGGCGGCTCACGATCTAACGAGGGAATGCCTGGGATCGGAATGGTCGCGGATAGGCCTCGCGTAAATCCCAGTCTTTCAAGGGGATGATCTGATGCCTGATTTCCAGAAAAGTGTCCGGGACGATCTTGCGGACGGCACTGGTGCGGTTACGCTCGAATACGATGCTGAGGGCGTGAGGGTCCGGGTGGTGGGAGAACTAGACATCTCAACCGTGCCGGAACTCGAGCGCGTGCTCGGCCGACTCGCGTTTCCTGCACATGGTCGTTTGCTGCTAGATCTAGACGGCGTGGAGTTCATGGACAGCACTGGACTCGCTGCGATCGTCCGTGCTCAGAACTCGGCCGACCTCAATGGCCACCGCCTTACGGTCCGTGCCAGCTCCACTCAAGTCCAGCGATTGTTCGAGCTGACCGGCATGCTCGAACAGTTCATCCTCGAGAAATGAATGCCGAAGAAGTCGAACGGCTAGACGGGGCCATCAGATCGGTCCGCTGAGCAGAGCACGTCGAGTGCTACCGCGCCGCACCCCAAGCACCCCGGCCACAAACGCTAAGCCGAGAACGCAGCAGATGCTCGCGCCAGGGCGCGGGCAGGTCTCAACCAGCTTGAGTCGACTTTCGTTTCGCGCCAATTCCGAACATGTCAGGGCCGCGTCTCGCTGCCATGCCAATCGTCGCGGTCGTGATGGTGCTAACGATCGCCTCCGCGAAGCAGTGATGGGCGACCGACGGGCGGCCAAGACTCGGCCGAGGCGAACCGTGCTCACCACCACCTCGGCTCCTCGTCTTGGACACCAGACGGTCTGTCACTCGGATGACCGGGCTTGGGCGAGGTAGGCACTGATTTGGCGCCCCAAAGACAGCCGGAGGGCAACCGCGGAGGAGTAGTTCGCGATGTCACCGATCACCGGGAAAGCGCGGCTGCCGCTACGGCCGCATTCCTGCTGGAAAGCGGTCGTCAGGGCCACCTTCGGGATCCGGACGAATATCCGCGGCCGCGCGGAGCACTTCGATCAGCGCGCTACGCCCAACCTCGCTCACTCGTGCAGCGAAGTATGGACGCCGGAGGGTTCGCTCATGCTCGGCGAGAGTTCGGTCGCACAAGACCGCCTCGACGCCGCCTTCGGTGAGCGCAACGAGCAGCCGACTCGATGGGCTGTTGACGTGTCCGGCGGCAGCCGATGCGAGGACCCTCGCGTCGATGACGACGCGTGTCATCCCTGTTCGGCGTGCATTTCAGCACGGACTTCGCGGACGGCACGCACCGCCTCCTCGGGGACAACTTCCTCGGGATCCGTCTTGCCACTCTGGCCGGCTCGAAGAGCGGCCATGCCGAGCTCAATGACCGCCAGGCGCTCGAGTAGCTCGCGGTCGGTCTTGCCCGGGTGCCGCTCACGCAGTCGCGCGAGCAGCTCGCCGTCGAACTCGACTTGAACCGTCGTAGCCATAACGAAAAGTGTAGGGCTGCTCATTCCACGATCTGTGAGCCGGCGACCAGCGCTGTAGCAGCCGACCACCGCTCGCGCCTTGTCAGTGACAGCGAACGTCCTTGCGCTGCGGCGGCGCAACGCGGACTCGTTGAGCGGATCACCGGCCGGTCCACAGAACACGTAGTCATCAGGGCTGACGAACCACTCTCGCCGTGAGAGTTCGTCGAGCGCGCGAGAGCACTATCGAGCCGAAGGCTCGAGCCTCAGCCGCTTACGTTGACGCTCTGACCTTCGGATCGCGGCAGGTACTCCTTTCTTGACATTCCGCTCGTGTTAACTCGGCCGGCGAATCGCCGCAGGCACGCTCAGGGGGCCTCAGCTCGGCGATGTATCAAGGAGAGCCTGCAGTGCTCTGTTAGCCAAAGGCAATTCGTCATATCGACGAGCCGCCAACCGACTCTCAGGAGGATGATGGGGATGGCACATCGAGGCCAATGGCTTCGATCACGTCCGCGGCGCGGCGCCGAGCCGCAGCGCGGAGGCGAACAACCACGACCCGCAGGTGAGCTGCGCACTGGCGGGAGCCGAGCACCTGGCGTTGCGCCACGCCGACAAGAGCTGCTCACCCTGCACCGCCGAGACATTGCAAGGTTGGACCGCTTCCTTATCCAGGGCCAACGCGCCGCTCTGCGGGCCGATCGAGAGTTCGAGGGCATCACGATCGCAGTCGATGACGATGGCGGGATCAGCGTCACCGCCGTTGGGATGACCTCAATGCGGCTCTGATGTCGAGCTCATTTGAGCGCGTCGATGCAGTGAACGCCCGCTTGTTGAAGCTGGTTGGGCAGGTCACACGAAGCGTGTCAGTTGACACGCAGAACGCCCCGCCATCGCAAGACGCACCAAACAAGTTCTCACTGAGAATCGTCCGTAAGGGCCAGCACGACCCACCAGCGTGACGCGCGTGATTGCGCCCGTGGCCGAGTAATAGTCAGGGGCGGCGAGCGCGCGAACGTGACGGAGAGCCCCTCAGACTGGACGTGGACTCGCCGGACATCGGTTCGCTTATCAACACGGGCATGGCCAACCGTGAGCGACGTGGCTGACAGTTCGAACCGAGAGTGCCGTCGCTATTGCCATCAGCGATTCGTAAGGGCGTGAAGTGTGTGGGCGAGGTGGGCGCGCTTGATGTCGGGTCGGTCACTATGGTGTGCGGATGAACGCCGACGTGAATGTTGGAGCGTCGGCCGTCGGGGCGGGCACGGCGAAGGCGGCGGGCGCGGCGGGAATCGTCCTGATGACCTTGGCGGCCGGGCAGTTCGTCATGGCCCTCGACACGACGGTGATGAACACAGCGATCGCGACCGTCGCCAAGGACGTTGGAACGACGGTGACCGGAATTCAGACGGCGATCACTCTGTACACCCTGGTGATGGCGTCGCTGATGATCACGGGCGGGAAGGTCGGCCAGATGATCGGGCGCAAGCGGGCGTTTGCGATCGGATGCATAATCTACGCCTGCGGCTCGCTGACCACTGCACTGTCACAGAATCTGACCGTGCTGATGATCGGCTGGTCGGGCCTGGAAGGGCTGGGGGCGGTGCTGATCATGCCGGCAATCGTGGCGCTCGTCGCGTCAAACTTCGGCAAGCCCGACCGGCCGCGAGCGTATGGGCTCGTCGCTGCTGCAGGCGCGATCGCAGCAGCGCTCGGACCGCTGGTCGGCGGCGTGTTCACCACCTACGCGTCGTGGCGGTGGGTATTCGCCGGGGAAGTGGTCATCGTGCTGGTGATCCTCTTGCTGACTCGCCGCATGAAGGACACGCCGGCGGAGGAGGGCGCCCGGCTCGACTTGGTGGGTACGGCGCTGTCCGCGCTCGGGCTCGGCGCAATCGTGCTCGGCATTCTCAAGGCCGGGACCTGGGGGCTCGTGCAAGCGAAGTCGGACGCTCCCGAATGGTTCGGGCTTTCCCCAGTGATCTGGCTCATCTTCGCCGGCGCGGTGGGGCTGGTCCTGTTCGTGTCGTGGGAGAGCCGGCGGATCAAGCGCGGCGAGGGTGCGCTCATCGACCCGGCGATGCTGCGCAACCTCCAGCTCCGCAGCGGGGTCATGTCCTTCCTGTTCATGTTCCTCATCCAGGCGGGGATCTTCTTCACGGTCCCGCTGTACCTCTCGGTCGCGCTCGGGATCTCTGCTGTCGAAACCGGCGTGCGGCTGCTTCCACTCTCGCTGTCGCTGCTCCTGTTCGCGGTCGGCGTCCCCAAACTACGACCCAACGCGTCGCCCCGACGCGTCGTCCGCCTCGGATTCACAATGCTCTTCGCGGGGCTCCTACTCTTGGTCGCCTTGCTCGATGTCGGCGTCGGCCCGGGGATCGTCACCGGCCCGCTGCTCCTCGCCGGCTCCGGGCTCGGGATGATGGCCTCCCAGCTCGGCGCCGTGACCGTCTCATCGGTACCCGACGAGCAAAGCGGCGAGGTCGGCGGGCTCCAGAACACAGGCACCCAGCTCGGCGCGTCGATCGGCACCGCACTCGCCGGCGCGGTGCTCATCTCTGCCATGACCGCGTCGTTCTTCACTGGTATCGAGAACAACCCCAAGGTTCCCAGCAGCGTCGTGTCGCAGGCGCACACCCAGCTCGCAGGCGGCGCCCCGTTCATATCAGAGGTTGACGCTAAGGCCGCGCTGAAAGACGCGAACGTTCCCTCTGCGACCGCCGACGAGATCGTCAAGCAGAACGAGAAGGGTCAGATCGACGGACTGCGCGCCGCGGAGGCCATCCTCGCGCTCCTCGCGCTCGTTGCGCTCCCGTTCACTCGAGGCATCCCGACCGTCCAACCCGGCTCCCAAGCCAAGCCCAGACCATCCCCGGCGTAGCCGACGCGGTCTTCGTCGTTTAGGGCGCGTGAGGGCCGTCATGCGCCAGCTTTCGCCTTGGTACGTGCACCCTTCTTCGCGCTGCGCTTCGCGGCGTTCCTCTTGCGCGTCTGCGCTCCCTTTTTGGCCGCCGCCTTTCGCTTCGCCGAACCGCCCGTGGCGCGGTCTTCGACCTCGGCAAGAACCTTGTGCATCTCCTTGGTGACTGCGCGGACCTGTTTGCCGGGCTTCCGGCGCCCGTCCGTGGCCCTCGCGATCAGCTCCGCCGTCCGTGACCTGATTCCACTCGCGTGCAGTCGAGCGGCCAAATCCTTGTCAGGTTTGGCTTTTGCCATGCGATGAGCCTCCTTAGGGTTGCGTAGACGATCACTACCCACGATTGGGCAGCCTGATCGCGTCAACCAAAGCCGGTGGGGCCGCTAGCGGCGAGGCAGTTCGTTCAGGTCATACACGACGGTCATCTGGTCTAAGAGCCCAGTCATCTCGAACAGACTCCTGACTTGGCCGTCACGGATCAACAGCGCGAACGCCCGTCCCGTTGCACGCAGCCTGAGGTCGCAATGGACCAGGACCGCGAGTCCGCTGGAATCGAGAAACGTCACGTCGCGGAGATCAACCACCACCTCGGGCGCCTCCTCAACCTTGCGGAGCTCGGTCGCGAGAAGGTTTCCCGATGCAACGTCCAGCTCGCCTTGCACCCTGAGGACGACGCGGCCCTCAGCTTTGCTGGGCACAACGGTGATCAGAGCCTGCGTCACGGGATGGTGCACTCCGACTTCGAATTAATGACGGAATCGAAATACGCCGGCGACCCGACGCTCGTAGTCAAGAACCTCGGAAATCGGAATACGGCCGTTCAGACCGCTACGCAGCGGGCGCCCGACGCGGCTGGCCGACCGCCCGGATCAGCTGGGCCTTACCCCACTTTGAGCGACCATCGATCTCTAGCCTGGGCCTGGCCGCCTGGCGGCGAAACTCGGTCACCGTCATCGCGGCGGCGCCGGTTCCTGTTCCGGTATTCGCGCCGTGCCTACGTACCTCTGCGTTTGCGCCCTCGCGCTGCTTCTGAGTTGCCATGATTTGACTGCTACCCACGTGAGAGCCGTTTACCCGCCGCACCTCAAAGGCACGCGACACCGGTAGGCGCACCCCGGATCGGCTGCGCCCCTCGTGGCCGACGCTCGCCTGCTCTCAGGACACGCGTGACACTCCGACCGGCTGCAGCCTCATGTAGGCCGTGCAATCGGTGAAGTGTTACGTGCGCGTAACCGACGGAGTGTGAGCATGACCGTGGGCTAACCGGCTCGCCCACAGACCGCCAGATGCGCACAAGACAGACCGCACAACACACCATCTACCGCCGCATCGCCGCGATCGGCGCTGCCTGTTGTGTGCTGCTGGTCGCTGGCTGCGGATCATCAGACGGCTCATCACCCTCGCGGGTCGCGCGCACCTATGCGCAGGGGGTCAAGTACGCCGATTGCATGCGCTCCCATGGGGTTCCGACCTTCCCCGACCCAAACAGCCAGCGGAGTAGCGCCGCTTCGCAAACCACCCCGGCTGACGAGTTGGCTCCCGCGTACAAGTCGGCTCAAAGCGCATGCGCGAGGCTGCGGCCAGGCGCCAAGGCGTTGCCGGCCGCGATCTCCTCAACACAGAAAGCCAGCATGATCGCCAACGCGCGCTGCATCCGCAGGCACGGGGTGCCGGGCTTCCCTGATCCCAGATTCGGGGCCAGCGGCGGAGTCGAGATCGCTACCTTGGGCAAAGAAGCAAGCTCACCGGCATTCGTTCGAGCCGTGAAGACGTGCGACCACATCGGAATCCCACTTCCGGGGACCTAGCGAGCGCCACGGCGAGTAGCAAATCTGTGACCCAGACGGTGGCCGGGGTCAGTGCTGCCAGACTCTGACGTACTGGACCTTCATCGCATCAGGCTCTGTCACGGCTGCCTTGTCCGCGTGCACGACGTTGTTGAGGACGATGTACATCGGGGACGAAGTTATGCCAGTTGTGAGGCTCTTAACCTCGACGCCGTCGTAGTAGTAGGTGAGCGAGCCGGGCTCCCAGTCGGTGGCGAACGTGTGCCATCCGGGTCCGAGGTTGTGGATGCAGCCGTTCCGAAGACCCTGGGAGTTGTGGAAGCTCCAACAGGCGGAGCCTCCCAGCCCTTCCAGCACGTCGTCCTCACCGGTGACAGGCCAGTTCTGGCCATTGGCCCAGAAGGCGGGCCAGTCAGCGATTTTCCCGCTATCAGCCGGGAGGTAGATCCGCGCCTCGAGGACGCCGTAGGTGTACTGGAATCCGGGGGCCGAGCGACCGTCATCCGGATTGGTGCTGATCAGTGCGGCGGTGTAGGGCTCGGCGGTACCGGCGCAGGTCGATGATTGGGCGGTCACCAGGAGATTCAGAGCGCCGTTGCCGAATGTCACGTTGTTCGGGCTGTAGCAGTCGATCTCGGTACGCGCGATCGGGGCTGCTTTACCGAACCAATCGGTGCGCCAATAGGGCGGCAGCCCCGTGCCGTTGAAGGTGGAATTGAGCAGGAGGTGCCAACTGCCTGGGATGCCGGTTGGCTGCGCTCCTGACGATTGGAGGTCGTCAGTGCCGACTGTGCTCGATGGTCTGCGCTGCAGGGTCAGCGCAACCTTTGTGCCGCGCTGCTCGCGCTGACCCGCAGTGGGGCTTTCGGTGCTCACGAGAGCGGTCCGCGGGCCGGTTACCCGCCCGACCGCGCAGTTCGCGGCTCGGACGCGCTTCTCGGCGGCTCCGAGCTTGGCGCCCCTGACGTTCGGTATGACGCACCAGCCGTGTATCTGGCGAGCGTTCGCAGCTAGCGGCACTACGACCGACGCGAGGCACGCGACAGCAATCAGCGTACGCCTGAGATTGGCCACACTGCCTTATCGGCAGATTTCGAAACCAACGTCAATCTGACATCTGGGTTGCGGACGCCTATACGAACGCCCGAGGTCGCGCCGGGACGCCTCTCTGCGCGCGGGGTTACGTGGTGACCGGGGTGATGACGAAGTGGCGCTGGAGTTCGTTGGCGTAGGAGCGACCGACGGATGCGCTGTGCTGTCGTAGCCACTGACTGAAAGCGATCTGTCCCCGCGGCGGTTCGTGAGATACGAGCAGGCCGGACACGAGCCCGCGGATCTCATCTCCGGTGAGGACGACGTCTCCGACGAGAAGACCGAGTGCTCTGGCCGCGGCCAGCATCACCGGCGGCGGGAGCCTGAGGATCGGAGAGTGTGCACTGACGGCGCCACGGATGAGCGCCACGAGATCGCGGAACGGCATCGTTTCCGGTCCGGCTGCATCGATCACGGTATCTCCTGTCGCCTGGCCGGCCTCGGTGCAGATCCGTGCGAGGTCGTCGACGTGAAGCGGTTGGACGGGATAGGTGCCGTCGCCTGGCAGTGCAAAGGCCGGCATCCGCCGCAGGATCCAGGCGATGTTGTTGACAAGGACATCGCGCTCTCCGCCAAAGACCCAGGTTGGTCGCACGATCGAGTACGGCACGCCGCACTGCGCGAGCGCATATTCGACGAGGGCCTTGCCGCGGAAGTAGGGCAGCGGCGATTCCAACGACGGGTTGGTGATGCTGATGTGGACGATCCGCTGAACTCCCGCGTGTTTGGCGGCGTAGAACAGCATCCGTGAGCTCTCGATGGCGTTCGCGAAACTCGTCTTGCCATGGTCAAACCGGACCCAGAAGGTGTTGTAGAGCGTCGTGGCGCCCCTGAGGCTGCGGGCAAGCTCCGCCGGGTCGTCGAACCGATACTGACGGGCCTCGACGCTGGCTCGTAGGGCATGTTCACGGTCCGGATGATGGGTCAGCGTCCGGACCGCGCGCCCGGAGCCCAGTAGCCGCTCGGCGATCTGTGCACCCGAGTAACTGAACGCTCCGGTCACGACATCGATTGGCTCGGCATCGCTCATGGTGAGGCCTCCTGGGTAGGTGGCAGTACGGTTTCGAGGAGGGTCGCCAAATTGGCCGCGAGAGCAAGCAGTGACTCGGCGCGGGCGTGGTCGCGTTGCATGTGGCTGAGCATGTCGACGCCGAAGTACGACGCAACGATCCCGAACGCCAAGTCTCTCGCCGGGACGAGGGCGCGCAATGGCGAATCTGCAAAGAGATCCTCCAGTTTGCGCTCGACCATCTTGATCCAGGGTTCGATCCGCGCCGCGACCTCCTCGCCGAGCAGCGGATCGGACACCCCGCCACTGACCATCTCACCGAGCGCGGTGACGTAACCGCGTTCGAGATCCTCCTCGTGGATAACCCGCGCGAGCCGAGCGAGCGCCGAGGGCGTCCGCGCCTCCTCAAAGGCCTGACCGTAGTCGCTCAGACGCCGAGCGCTGATGAGGTCAAGCGCAGCCAGCAGCGCGTTCTGCACGCTGCCGAAGTGGTAGAAGATCAGAGCCTGGTTGAAGCTGCCGGTTTGAGCGAGTGCTCGTGCGCTCGCCCCGGCGAACCCCCTGGTCGTCAGCGTCTCGAGCGCGGCCTCGGCGATGTTCAACTTCGTCCCGCTGAGCCCGGCCACGTCGGCGGATTCATCGTGTTGTGGTTTCACGCCCCCGATTTTAGCACTCGCTCAAAGCGATCGCTCAATCAGCGGAGGGCCTGCGGCCGGGCGGCGAGCGCTCAAGCAGTCGGCGGTGGATGATCGCGACCTTTCACATCTATAGGCTTAGTTCCATGTTCGGGGCACGCGATCGGGACGCGGCGGGTGCCCCTGGAGCAACCGCGGTGCGCTACTGATGTCGCGAGATCGGCGGCTGCCGGCTCGGGTGGCGGCTGCGGTTCTGGTCGGGGCGCTGCTCGTCGGGGCCGGTGTGGCGCTCCTGCTGGCCAACACGCTGACGCTCCGCAGCGGCACCGAGACGACGATCCGCCAGGATACCTACGTGTTGCGGGTGACCCAGGTCGAGGGGCTCGTTCTGGACGTCGAGACTGGGCTGCGAGGCGACGTCATCACTGGGCGATCGCTCTTCCTACAACCCCTGCGCCGGGCCGAGTCCGGGTTGCCGGACGCCGAGCGGGAGCTCGAGCAGGCGGCCTCAGCAACTCGGACCGATCGGTCTCAGGTGCGCGAGTTGACGGCGGCGGTGAACGCCTACGTGTCGCAGTATGTCCCCGGCGTGCTGCTGCTGGTGAAGGAGAATCCTGCCACGGCGAGGTCCTATGCGGTCACACTCGAGGGAAAGCGCGAGGTGGACTCGATTCGGAAGCGCGCCGGTGATCTCCAGCAGCGACTGTCGACCAGCGATGTCGCGCGCCAGCGCCAGGCACATGCAACAGCGAATCGCTCAGTCGACGATGCCATCGCTGTGCTGATCGTGCTGACGCTGCTGACCGTCGTCTTGGGCGGATATCTGGGCCGGCTCGCGGTAAGCCGCGATCGAGCGCGCGAGCACAGCGAGCAGACCGCCCGCACACTGCAGGAGAGCATCGTTCCCCCGGAGATGCCCACGATCCCCGGGAGCGAGCTGGCAGTCCGGTTCGTACCCGGCGCGGGCCCGGTCAGCGGAGATTTCTACGACGGTTTCCGGGTGGCGCCGGACACCTGGGCGCTGGTCATCGGCGACGTCTGTGGCAAGGGTGCTGCGGCGGCGGCGGCCACCGCGATGGCACGCTGGACGTTGCGCAGCGCGCTCGGGCAGGGTGCCACACCGGCTGAGGCGTTACGCCTGCTCAATGACGTGATGCTCGGACACCCAGAGGACCACCGCTTCATCACCGCGCTCTGCATGACCGTCACGCTCGCGCCGGATCGCGCGCTCGTCGACCTCGCCTGCGCGGGCCATCCGCCCGCGATCCTCGTTCCCGTTGAGGGAGATCCCTCGCCAGTATCTGCTCACGGAGACCTGCTCGGCGTGTTCCCGACGATTCGCCTCGAGACGGCTGAAATCCAGTTACATTCGGGTGAGAGCCTCGTCGTCCATACCGACGGCGTCACCGATCAGGGACCCGAAACGCGTGTGGCTCCCGATCAGGCGCTCCGCTCCCACGTCGGTCGGGGTGCCGAGCAGCTTGCCTCGGCGCTGGAGAACCTGGCTCAGCGACCACTCGGCCGACACCGCGACGACGTCGCGATCATGGCGTTCCGCTTCCTCGGTGGCGAGCCGGGAGAGCCTGGGCCGATCGAGGCGGGAACCACGGTCGCCTGACGCGCTCAGGCGCTGGCAGTCAGGAGCTGACCGCTCGATGCCAGGACACGGTGAGCCTCCGAAAGTACGGCCGCCGGGTCCGCGAAAAAGAAGAACACAACCGCCATCGCCAGCGCGGTGAAGCTGCCTTCCTCGAAGGGCAGCCGCTCGGCGCTTCCGAGCACCACTTCCGCACCGGGAGCTCGGCCACCTGCAAGGCTCACCATCTCCGGGCTATGGTCGAGTCCCGTGGCCGCCGCCCCGAGAGCCAGCGCGTCGCAAAGCAGGAGGCCGCCACCGCAACCGATCTCGAGCAGCCGATCCTCGGGCCCCAGCCGGAGCGCCGCGAGGACCGCGCGGCGTGCGAAGTCGTGCACGTCGTCAGCACCATAGACCTCGCGGGCCCGGCGACCAGCGGGTCGCCGGGCGACGCGATCGGTCAGCCAGTCATCGAAGCTCTCCTCGGGCAGCGCGCTCTGCTGCCAGGCTCTGGCGTCGTCCTCCCCCCGTCGGAAGCTTTCGAGCAGTGAGCGCATGCGTGTAGACAGCTCTGAGTTATGAACGTCAGGACGGTCGGTCATAGCTCTAGCCGACCCGGGATCACTGTGCGGGAACGACGTCGGTGAACAGGAACCCTTCGCGCTGCACCGTTTCGCCGATGGTTACCGGAATCCCCGCTGAGAATCCCGGACCGTCAACGACAACCGTGTGGAACTCGCCGTTCTCACCGCACGGATCGACGTCCGGAGGAAGCTCGGAGAGCAAAGCGTGGTCATACCAGCGGCCGGCCAGCGCCGGCGGCGACTGCGAGAGGTCCACGCAGCTCACGGCGGCGATGACGCCCAACTCCAGCAGCTCGCTCGCGACCTCTGCGGTCGGTCGCTGCCAGAGCGGGAACAGCGGACGCAGGCCGGTTCCCTCAAGCGCCCGTTCGCGGTAGCGCCGAACGTCCTCGAGGAACAGGTCGCCGAAGACGATCGCCTCGATGCCGGATTCACGAGCAACCCCGACAGCCAAAGCCATCCGCTGTTCATACACCTCATTGCTGCACGGCCACGGCAGCTCAACCACGTGAAGCGGCAGGCGAAGGGCCGAGGCCTGCGCCTCGAGCAGCGCTCTGCGCACCCCATGCATCGCGACCCGATCAAACGCGGCATTGACCGTGGTCAACAGACCGACCACCTCGACGTCCGTGCTGCGACGTGCGTAGTGGAGCGCCAGCGCGCTGTCCTTGCCGGAGGACCAGCTCATCCAGGCCTGCGGCTGAACCGTCACTGACGCGAGCCTACCCAGTACCCGCGGTCGAAGGGGTCCCGCCCGCCCTCGGCGCTACCTTGATGGCGATTGTGGTCTCCCACCGTGCACTTGTCGAGGAGCTGCTGGCCGATGCGCAGGCAGCCCACCAAGCCCTGCTGGACGCCGTACCGGCGGATGTGCGGGCCTCGCTACCGGTCGACGCACAGGGAATCACGCGCGCAATCGACCACATCGCGACCGTAGCCGGGCTCTCCCCGGCCGAGCGGCGGCGGCTCGTCAGCCCGCACGCCGTCAATCCAGCGGTACTGCACGCGCGCGTGTTCGGCGCGGCGCCGCTGACCGACGAGACGGTGGTCGGCGCGTTCGTGGAGGGCGCCCGCGTGAGGGCCGACGCGCTGGTCACGCTCGCCGGCGCGGTCGGCGACGAGGACCTGGTTCAGCGGGTGCACGCGGTGCTGATCGACCACCCGCTGCCGACCCCGGACGGGCGCGAGAGCACCGCGGATCCGGCGATGGCCCTGCGCGATGCCTACACGGCCCAGGAGCAGGCGACCCTGCTCATTGCGGACTGCCTGGATTCGCCCGACTGATCCGTAGACCATCGCTGAGGCGTTCAGCTGACCAGTTGCTGTCCGAGCTCACCGATCGCCTGTTGCAGTTCCGCGCGAGCGCGGACGATCGCGTCCGGGCTCGCGGCAAGGGCGTCGAGCCCGAGGATCGCTGCACCGACGATCGGCCCCTCCTGCGCGACGACGAGCGTCGCGCTGGTGGACGTCGCGGAGAGGAGCTCGCTGATGCGCTCGATCATCCAAGGCGGCGCCGCGCGCATCAGGCCGCCGCCCAGGACCACCTCGGCTCCCGCGTCGCGGAGCTCAAGCCGGGTCAACGCCGCACGAGCAAGGGCGGCCACCTCGTCGGCGACGCGCTCGAGGATCTCGCGTGCTGCGGCGTCGACCTCGGCGTGCTCGTAGACGACCGGGGAGAGCTGCGCGAGTGCCTCTAACGAGATCTCCTTGAAGTGAAACGCGCGGGCCACCTCGAGCGGCGTGTTCAGCCCGAAGTGCTCAGGCACGGCCTCCTCGAGCGTCGATCGCGGACCCCGGCCATCGGCGCTGCGCGCGGCGGCGCCGAGGCCGGCGACGCCGACGTCGTATCCACCACCCCAGTCGCCGGTGATCGGGACCAAGCGCGGGAAAGCGAGCCGCGCGGCCATCCGGGGCGATTCCGACCGCGTTGATCCCGCCACCGCAGACGACTGCCACCCCCCAGCCGCGGTCCGTGCCGGTGCGTAGCAGCGCGAGCGTGTCGTTCTCCACCACCAGCTGCGGCGCCCAGCCAAGCGCCCCGAACGCCGTCTGCAGCTCAACGACCTCCTCCGGCAGGTCGGCGCCCGCGAGCAGGACTCGCGCGATGTCGGCAATCGGTTCGAGCGTCGGTCCGGTGGCACCAGGGTGGGCGGGAGATGATCCGGTGACACCGTCTGACGTCCTCCCGTCCGTCGCGGCCCGCCGCGCGGCCGCATGGGCACTGGCGACGAGGCCGGAGAGGAGTTCGACGGACGGATGGAAGCCCAGAATGTGAGGCGAGCTGCCGCCGCCTCGGACCAGCGACAGCAGGCGACCGTCGTCCGCGACCAGCGCGACGTCGGTCTTGATGTTGCCCCCGTCGATGGCGAGGACGATGCGCTCTGCGCTATCGGCGCTCATGCGTCACGCAGCTGCCCGAGCAGCTCTCCGGCCAGCGCGTACTCACGCACCAGTGGGTTGGTCATGAGCGCCATCCGGGCCAGGTCGTTGTCGCCGCCCGCGGCCGCGCGCGCCGCGATCCGCTCGTAGGCGGCCACGTGCTGGACCAGGCCGAGGAGCTCCGGGGAGAGCGGCCGCTGTGGGAGCGGTGTGGCGCCGGAGGAATCGACGCGCGCCGGCAACTCGACGACATCGTCATCGGCGAGTCCGGCAAGCGTGCCGGCGTTGCGCGTGTCCACGACCAAGCGTCTCGCCGCTGTCCGACCAGAGCGCCGCGAGCAGCTGCGTTGCGGCCTCGCTGTAGAACGCGCCGCCGCGCTGCTCGAGCAGCTCCGGCTTGGTGTCGACGCTCGGGTCGCGATACAGGTCGAGCAGACCCTGCTCGATCTCCGCCACGACCGCCGCCCGCGGCTGTTCGTGGCGCTGCTTCTCGACCACGGCACGCTCCGCGTAGAAATAGCGCAGGTAGTAGGACGGAATCGCTCCCAGGTCGTCCAGCAACTGGCGCGGCAGACCGATCTCCTGCGCCAGGTGATCGCCGAAGCTGTCGAGCACGTCGGCGAGCACATCGCGCCCGTCGAGCCAGACCGAGCGGATCCAGGTCAGGTGGTTGAGACCGACCTGATCGACCAGCACGCGCTCAGGGGCCACTCCCAGGTGGCTCGCGATCTGCCGCTGGAAGTTGATCGCGACGTTGCACAGGCCGATCGCGCGATGGCCGTCGTCCAGCAGCGCTCGCGTCACGATCCCGACGGGATTGGTGAAGTCGACGATCCAAGCATCGTCGGCCGCCAGTTGCCGCGCTCGGCGTGCGATTTCGAGCACCACCGGAACCGTGCGCATGGCCTTTGCCAGCCCCCCGGCGCCAGTCGTCTCCTGGCCGATGCAGCCACACAGCGCGGGCGTCTGCTCGTCGTGGAGACGAGCGGCCTGGCCACCGACGCGGATCTGTAGAAGGATCGCGTCTGCTCCGTCGAGGGCGACATCCAGGTCCGTCGACAGCTCGAGGGCCCCGGAGTAGCCCTGGCGTGCCAGCATCCGCTGCGCCATCCCACCCACGACGTTGCAGGCGCTCCGCATCGATGTCATGCAGCACGAGCCGATCGATCGCGATGCGATCGCGTTCACGCATCAGTCCGGACACGAGCTCCGGCGTGTAAGTGGAGCCTGCGCCGATCACCGCCAGATTCATCTGCGGAACCGCATCCCGTTGCTCGTCAAGATCGTCACCGGCCTCCCGTCGCCACCGTCCTCGGACGCGGCGCGAATTTGGCAAATCTCCTACCTAGGGTACCATCGTAACTCGAAATCACGCCCGGAAACAAGCGGAGTCGCCACGGCGAACCATTCGATGTTTGGCAATTGCACTTACGAAAGCAGGCGCCCTCGGAATTTGGCCGAGCAGCATTCGCCCTGTGGCCCTGACCGCTCCCGTGCGCCATCGCTTATCGTGTCGCGCCACCGCAGTCGATCGCCAGAGGCCTGAACGACGATGTCTCCCCCGAGCCAGGACGGCAACGTACCGAACGAGTCGCGTCTCAGCCTGCTGCGTGAACTCGGAGAGCAGGCGGTACTCGAGACGATCTTCCGCAGAGGCCCGATCACACGGCCTGAGATCGCGTCAGCCACCGAGCTGTCCAAGCCCACCGTGTCGGCCGCGGTCGAGCCGCCTCGAACAGGGCGGGCTGATCAGGGCCACCGGCCGTCGCACCGGGCAACGCGGACGCAATCCGGTGGCCTACATGGTCAGCAAGCAGGTCGGCTTCGTGGTCGGCAGCGACATCGGTGGCAGCAACCTGCGAGTCGCGGCCGCCGATCTGTTCGGCGAGCCGATCTGCGACCTCAAGCAGCCCACCACCAAGGCCGGAGGCAGGGCGCTGGGGATGCAGGTGCTGGAGATGGTCACCGAGGTAATCGACCGCGCCAGTGCCACGCCACGGCCGGCCGCTGGCACTGGCGATATCGACCCCCGGGATCATCGACCAGAGCACCGGACGGGTCACCTCGCTCGCCTACAACGTCGCCCCCGAGGGCGGATTCGACCCCGTCGAGGTGATCCGCGATCGCCTCGAAATGCCAGTGCTGGTCGAGAACAACGTGAATCTGGCGGCCGTCGGCGAGAAGTGGTTCGGGCTCGCGCGCGGCGTCTCGACGATGGTCTTCATCTCCGTCGGCGCCGGAATCGGCATGGGCATCGTGATCGACGATCGAGGTCGTCCGCGGAGCCCACGGCGCCGCCGGTGAGATCGGCTACCTGCCGTCGGCCGGCGACCCGTTCGATCCCGCGCCATCGGCTGCACGGCGGCCTCGAGGACGAGATCGGCGCGGCTGGGGATCGTCGCCGCCTTCAATGCGGGCCGCGCGCAGGCGGACCCCGAGCTGTCGGCCGTCCACGAGGTGTTCGAGCTCGCCGCGCAGGGGAATCCGGCGGCGCGTGCGGTCGTCGACGACGTGGCCAGGCGGCTCGGCACTGCGATCGCGGCCGTCTGCGCGATCCTCGATCCGGAGCTGGTCGTGCTCGGCGGTGGGATCGGCTCGAGCCCGCTGCTGCTCTCCCCCGTGCGCGGCGCGGCCGCCTCATTGGTCCCGATCACCGCCCGCATCGAGACGAGCCTGCTCGGCGACCGGGCCGCGCTGCAGGGAGCGATCGCGGTGGCTCTGCACACCGCCCGCGACCTCACTGCTCTCGGCGCCGGTGCCCCGCCTGCGCGGGCGCAGCCGGCGCTCGCCGTGCAGCGCCACGGCTGATCGCGCGTCGGCCGAACGGGTCGCATTTGGGAAGGGGTAGGCCCCAGCTGCATGCTTCCTTGCACTCCGCCTGACGGCGCGATACAGTGATTTTGTTTAGGTCTTTTCCAAATAGTCCTGCGTGCCGCGCAGCCTGCGGTCTGGAAGACACCGAGCGGTGGACCCACCGGCTGATACCGGGCGCTTTCGCAGAGGGGAAACGGAGGGTGTCGATGAAGCGCTATGTGAGGGTGGCCTTGCCCACCCTGGTCGGGCTGATCGCGGCTGTCTCGGTAAGCGCATCGGCGGCGTCAAGCGCCGCGGCTGCCAGCCATGCGTCCGGCAAGCTCGTGATTGACAACGAGAGCGGGGCAACCTGGACCTGCCAGTTCAACCCATTCAACCCGGCGGTGTCGCTGACCTCGTTCGGCTTCGTCTACGAGCCGCTCGAGTACGTCGACATCCTCGCGAAGTCCACCAGCAGCCAGGTCACGCCGTGGCTGGCGACGCTCGTCGAAGTGGTCGAATGGCTACAAGACGCTGACCTTCACGATGCGCAGCGGCGTCAAGTGGAGCGACGGCACGCCGCTCACGGCCGCGGACGTCGCGTACACCTTCAACGCGATGAAGAGCGACAAGGCGATCGACCTCAACGCGCTGTGGACAGCCGACGGTGGGCCGCTCACGGCCGTCTCCGCCAAGGGCTCGACGGTCACCTTCAAGTTCAAGTCGGCGTCGCAGCCGTACTTCTATTACGTGGCCGACCAGACGCCGATCGTGCCGATGCACATCTGGTCGAAGCTCAGCCAGAGCAAGCTGCATTCCTACACCGACACAGCGCCGGTCGGCAGCGGGCCCTACAAGGTCTCCGAGCTGCACTGGCCAGAACATCAAGTATCTGGCCAACACCAGCTACTGGCAGAGCAAGCCGGGCCACGTCGTGCCGGCGGTGGAGGAAGTCGACTATCCCTCGTTCCTGAGCAACACCTCGGCCAACCTGGAGCTGGCCAACGGTCAGGCGCAGTGGGGCGGCCAGTACGTTCCGAACATCCAGTCGTTCTACGTCAACAAGGACAAGGCGGCCAACCACTACTGGTTCCCGCCGGTGCTCAACGTGTCGCTGGTCCCGAACCTGACCAACCCGCTGCTCAAGCAGCTGGCGGTTCGCAAGGCGATCTCGCTGGCCATCGATCGCACCAAGGTCTCGAAGCTGGGCGAGTCGGGCTATCAGCAGGCCGCCAACCAGACCGGCGTGATCCTGCCGACCTACTCGGCTTGGTTCGACAAGTCTCTGCCGAGCGTCAACTACAACCCGAGCCAGGCCGAGAAGGTGCTCGAGGCCGCCGGCTTCAAGAAGGCATCGAACGGGATCTTCGCGAAGGGCGGTCAGCCCCTGAAGTTCACGATCCAGACGATCAGCGGCTACTCGGACTGGGACGCGTCACTGCAGATCATCACCCAGGAGCTGAAGCAGGTCGGCATCGCGGTCACGGTGCAGGATGAGAACTCCGGCCCGTACACGACCAACCTGCAGGGCGGGAAATTCCAGCTGGCCTATGCCGGCAGCGGCGGACCCGCGCCGAGCCCCGGCCCGAGCCCGTACTACGAGCTCCGTGGGCTGCTGTACAGCGGCGACATCGGCTCGACCAATTACTCGCGGTTCGATTCGAAGTCGACGGACGCACTGTTCAACCAATACCCGGCCGACACCACCGCCCAGCAGCACCAGGTCGTGGACAAGATCGAGCAGGTGATGGACACGCAGTTCCCGGTGATCCCGGTGACGGAGGGCGTTGACTGGTTCCAGTACAACAGCGTCGCGTTCACCGGCTGGCCGACGGCGGCTGATCCGTATGCTCAGCCGTCGCCGTATCAGAGCCCGGATATGGGCGTGGTGCTAACGCACATCCAGCCCAAGGGTTAGTCAGGTAGCGAGCGGCACGGTGCCGGATAGGTTCTGCGGAAAAACGAGATGAGGTACCTCGCCAAACGCGGCGGACTGTTTCTGATCACGCTGTGGGCAGCACTGACCGTCAACTTCGCGATCCCGCGCTTGATGCCCGGGAACGAGGCGGACGCAGTGCTGGCCACATTCCGCGGAATCAATCCGGCTGCCGCGCACGCCCTCGAAATCGAGTTCGGTCGTCAACGTCCATCAGTCGCTGATCTCGAGCTACTTCCAGTACCTGGGGAACTGCCTGACCGGCAACTTCGGGATCACCGCTCTGGGCGAGCCGGTCAAGACCGCGATCGTTTCAGCGATGCCGTGGACGCTCGGGCTGGTCGGGCGTGACGACGATCATCGCGTTCCTGATCGGCACGGTCGTCGGCATCCTCAGCGCCTGGCGGCGTGGCGGCAAGCTCGACGGGCTGCTGCCGCCGCTGCTGTTCATCGTTTCGACGTTGCCGGTGTTCTTCATCGGCCTGCTGCTGCTCTACCTGTTCGCCGGGGAGCTCGACTGGCTGCCGGAAAGCGGGAACTACGACATCGGCGCGACGCCCGGCTTCAACCTCCCCTTCATCTGGGACGTGTTCAAGCACGCGCTACTCCCGGGCCTGAGCCTGGTGATCGTCACGGCCGGGCTGTGGGTCTACTCGATGCGCAACAACATGGTCACGACGATCGCCGAGGACTACGTGAAGATGGCGCGTGCCAAGGGCCTCTCCAGCGCGCGGATCATGTTCGACTACGCGGCGCGCAACGCGATCCTGCCGAACCTCACGGGCTTCGCGATGCAGCTTGGCTACGTGCTCGGTGGCGCGATCCTGGTCGAGTACCTCTTCTCCTACCCCGGCCTCGGGTACCAGTTCTACACAGCCACCACCGACCACGACCTGCCGCTGATGCAGGGTCTCTTCCTCTTCTACACGGTCGCCGTACTGGTATGTGTCCTGCTGGCCGACATCATCACGGCGATCATCGATCCGCGCACGCGGGAGGCCTGAGGTGAGCAGTCCGCGACATTCGGGCGGGCGCCGCTTCCTGCGCGCCCTCACCCGTAACCGCAAGGCCACCGTCGGCGCGGCGATCCTGCTGCTGATCATCTTCGTCGCCTGCTTCCCCGGGCTGATAGCCCCCGACGATCCGTCGGCTACGAACTAGGCACCGAACCTCGGCGTGTCGGGCTCGCACCTCCTGGGCACCACCTCGATCGGCCAGGACGTCTTCTCACAGCTGATCTGGAGCACGCGCCAGACGCTGCTGGTGACGCTGCTGGTGAGCGTGATCGCGACCTTCCTGTCGACGTTCATCGGATCACCGCCGCCTACGTCGGGCGGAGTGCTCGATCGGGTCCTCACCGTCATCATCGACGTCTTCCTGATCCTGCCGGTGCTGCCGCTGCTGATCCTGCTGGCGTCCTACCTGAACGCCGGGCGTCGCCTCGCTGACGATCGTGCTATGCATCACCAGCTGGGCGTTCCAGGCGCGGCAGCTGCGATCGCAGGGCCTGTCGTTGCGCAACCGTGACTTCCTGGTCTCGGCTAAGGTCCGCGGCGAGCGCTCGCTCTACATCATCTTCGTGGAGATCATGCCGACGATGACCTCGTTGCTGGCGGCCTCGTTCCTGTCACTGGCGGTGTACGTCGTCGGCTTCGCCGCAAGCCTCCAGTTCCTCGGTCTCGGCAACAGCGGCCAGCTGATGTGGGGCACGATGCTCTACAACGCGCAGCAGCAGTCGGCGATCCAGGCGGGCGGCAACACCTGGTGGGAGATCGGGCCAGCGGCGGCGGTGGCGCTGCTCGGCGCGGGCTTCGCCCTGCTGAACTACGCCTTTGATGAGATCGGCAACCCGGCGCTGCGTCCGGTCAGAAGGAGGCGGCGTGCCCGAAGCGCTGCTTGAGGTCGAAGGGCTGACGATCGAGTACGTGACCGAGGCGGCGGACGTTCGCGCGGTTGAGGACGTCAGCTTCTCCGTGCACGCCGGTGAGTTCGTCGGCATCGTCGGCGAGTCGGGCTGCGGCAAGTCGACGATGCTGTTCGGGATCGCGCAGTTGCTCTCCCCTCCCGGTGAGGTCGCGGCCGGCCGCGTGATCTTCCGCGGCAAGGACATGGTGCGGCTGAGCGCCGGCGAGTTGCGCCACATGCGCTGGCGCGACTACTCGGTTGTCATGCAGAGCGCGATGAACGCGCTCAACCCGATGAAGAGCATCGGGGCGCAGTTCAAGGACGCGTTCGAGGCGCACGAGCGGATGTCCAACGATGGGATCGCGGAGCGCTCCGCCGAGGTTCTGGCGCTCGTGGGCATCGATCCGGCCCACCTGAAGAGCTATCCGCATCAGCTCAGCGGCGGTATGCGCCAGCGCGCGATGATCGCGATGGCATTGCTGTTCACGCCGCAGCTGGTGGTGATGGACGAGCCGACCTCGGCGCTCGACGTCGTCGCGCAACGTTCGCTGATGACCAAGATCCGCGAGCTCCAGGAGCAGCTCGGCTTCGCAGTTATCTTCGTCACTCACGACATGCACGTCGTCAGCCGCTACTCGGATCGCGTGCTCGTGATGTATGCCGGCCAGATCGTCGAGTCGGCGACCACCGAGCAGATCTTCGCGCACCCGCAGCACCCGTACAGTCGCGGCTTGATCGAAGCGTTCCCGTCGGTCACGGGCCGCGCAGGCAGCTGTCGGTATACCCGGATCGCCGCCCGACCTGGCGGATACGCCGCAGCGGATGCCGCTTCCAGCCCCGCTGCCCGGTGGCGATGGAGATCTGCGTCGACCACAAGCCGGAGCTGTACGAGGTCGATGACGCGCAGGTCCGGTGCCTGCTCTACACGGACAGCGGCGACTCGGCCGGGGCGAGTCGCAGCGCGGTGGTGAGCGATGGCTGATCAGCCCGAGCCGACTAAGGACGATGAACGCGGACAAGCCGCCCCTGCTCCAGGCGAAGGCGTTGACCTCGCCACTTCGGTGTCGGCGGGATGCTTTCGAAGGAGACACTTCATGCCGTCGACGACGTCGACCTGACGATCAACGAACGAGAGATCGTCGCGCTCGTCGGTGAGAGCGGCAGCGGCAAGAGCACGATCGCCCGACTGCTGGCGCGTATCTACAAGCCGACCAGCGGTGAGATCTTCTACCGCGGACGTCCGTTGAGCCATCTGCGCTCGCGCAAGGATCTGCAGTGGTATCGCGGCGAGGTACCGATGGTCTTCCAGGATCCGTTCAGCGCCTTCAACCCGGTGCACCGGATCTCCCACGGGATCATGCGCAATCTGGTGCTGCACCGGCCTGAGCTCAGTGGCGACCGAGCGTCGCGCCGAGGCAGAGCGGGTCAGCGAGAGCGTCGGCATCTCCAAGCGGCTGCTGTCGCGCTTTCCCCACGAGATGAGCGGCGGCGAGCGCCAGCGGATCGGCTTCGCTCAGGCGCTTGCGGTGCGACCGAAGCTGATCCTCGCGGACGAGCCGGTGTCGATGCTCGACGTCTCGATCCGCGCCGGGATCCTCAACATGATGGTCGACCTGCGCGACCGCGAGCAGGTCTCGCTGCTCTACATCACCCATGACCTGGCCAGCGCCCGTTACGTGGCGGACCGGATCGTGGTGATGTACGCCGGGCAGATCGCGGAGTCGGGGCCGGCTGAGACCGTCCTATCGGAGCCGCAGCACCCGTATACGCGGCTGCTGCTCTCAGCTGTCGCAGATCCGCGTGAAGCCGACGCCAGCTTCGCCGCGGACACCGGCGAGCCACCGCGGGTGATCAATCCGGGCGCAGGCTGCCGCTTCCGCTGGCGCTGCCCCTTCGCGATCGCGGAGTGCGAGACCGTCACGCCACTGCCCCGCCCGATCGGCGCCGCTCAGGTGGCCTGCCACGTCGCACGGTCGACCCGTGGAGCCGGCCGTGCGGCCGGCAAGCAGCGGCGCGCCGGCCGCCTGAGGCTACGGTCCAGTGCCGCGTGCGGCGGTTAGGCGAAGATCTCGAGCGAGCCCGGAGCGGTGGCGCTCGAGCTCACGACGGGAGCGGCGGTTCCGCCGGGGGTCTGGCTGAGCGCTGCCTGCGCTGCAGCCGCCCCCGCCTGTGTCGCCTGTACCACTGAAAGTGCGGCAACGGCGGAGAGATCGCCGAACGAACCGCTGATTGGCTGTGCGCTCATACTCCGATTCTCGGTGCGTCTGCCGAGCTACTCAAGCGTGCTGGACGAAAAGGCAGGCTCGCGGTCACGGCTGCTGCGCAGCTCGTAGGCGGCGAAGCCGGCGCCGGCCAGCAGTATCGCGGAGAGCGTCCACCCGAGCGCGGTCGTGCTCAGACCGACGTATTTGAGACCAGAGGCGAGGATCACGAATGCGATCACGGGCCGGATGTAGCGGTCGGGCACGCTCGATGAGAGCAGCGAACCGATGAACACCGCGGGCACCGAACCGATGATCAGCGACGCCGTCAGACCGAACTCCACCTTGCCGAAGATGAGCGCGCCAACGGCCGCGGCGAGCGTCAGCGGCACCGCCTGCGTCAGGTCGGTGCCGACGAGCTGCTTGGCGCTGATCGAGGGATACACGAACAGCAGCAGGACGATCATCAGGGAGCCCGCCCCCACCGAGGTCATGCCGACGATCACGCCGCCGACGATGCCGATCAGCACGGTCACCAGCGGGCCGCGGGACGATCTCATGGATCCGATCGTTGCGGACCGCGCCCGAGCGGCGATCGAGCGCGTAGCGAAGCACCATCGCCGCCGCTCCGATCAGCAGCGCCGCGCCGAGGATCAGCTCGATGTTCTTCACATCGCTCTTCGAGTCGCCCATCAGGTGAGCAGGTAGGAGCCGAGAATCGCTGCGGGCACGGAGCCCGAGGCCATCAGCAGCACGAGCTTGCGGTTCACGGTGCCCGCGCGGAGATGCACCCCCGCCCCGATCGGGCGCATCACGACCGAGGCGACGAGGTCGCTGGAGATCGCCGCCGCCGGCGTAACGCCGAACAGCAGGATCAGCATCGGTGTCATCAGCGCACCGCCTCCGGCGCCGGTCATGCCGACCAGCAGCCCGATGATGGCGCTGCCGAGAACGATGTAAGGGTCGATGTGCATGCGTCAATACCTCTCCGTGAGATCCGAGTGGAGCCAAGCGTAGTGACACCAACCCGATCGGATTTCGTAATTTGCTCGAGATTGTCCGCGGAGCCGGAGGAACGCCCGCGGACCCGCCAAGCGGTAGCTTTGCGCCCGTGCCAGAACACGTTTCGCTTCGTCTGCGCCCCTTCGGCCCTGGCCGGTACACCGGCCGGCTGGGCGCGGGAGATGCTCGAGGAGGGAGAGGTCGCGCTGCTCGGCGCGGAGGGCCTGGATGCGGTCGACCGCGTGGCCCACGACCTGGACCAGCGCGCGATAGTGCTCGTGCGCACCGAGCAGGGCCGCGACCTACAGGACCAGACGGTGATGGCCTACGCCGAGGCGCTGCCGCTCGTCTGGGTGGCGACCGGAGTTCAGCGACGCGGCAAGGAGTCTGGGCACGCGATCGCGGTCCGATGACGCTGCTCAGCGAGGCGAGCGGCCCGCTCGGAGACGAGGAGCGACGCAGGATCGATCGCTTCCTGGCAAGCCTCGGGCCGCCAGTCCGAGTAGAACCTCGGTCAGATGACCTCGAAGCTGGTAGCCCTCGAAGAGGCCCGTCTCGATCACTCCTGGCAGCGCCTTCAGCTGCGCGTGCAGGCCGTGCGGGATCTCATCGAACCAGGCGTCGATCACCAGGTTCCCCCACTCCGTGACGACCGGCCCGTCCTTGCCGCCGGCGAGGCGCAGGCCCCAGCGCGCGCAGCCGTGAGCGTCGAGCGCACGGCCCGACCAGGTCGACCGCGCTGCGGTGGACCTCGATCGGGATCGGGAAGCCCTGCCCAGGCGCTCGACCCGCTTGCTCGGATCGATCGCCAGATACATCCGCCGGCAGGTCGACCCAGAGGATCTTCTCCATGAACATCGCGCCGCCGCGACCCTTGAGCAGGCGGCCGTGCGGGTCGACCTCGTCGGCGCCGTCCACTCCCCACTCCGGCTCCACCGAGCCCAGCGGCAGCGTTGGGATGCCGAGCGTGAACGCGGCCGTCTCGTGTCTCGTAGGACGTGGTGACGATGCGGATTGCCAGCGACTCACGTTGGACCCGCTGGCCGATCGCCCAGAGCGCCATGTAGGTGGCCGACCCCGAGCCGATCCCGATCAGCTCGCCGTCGTTGACGTGGGCGGCGATCCGAATCGGCCACCGCCTGCTTCTCCGCGATGTTGGCGACGTTCGCGGGCCAGTGCAGCGCCGTCGAGGCGTACCAGGCCGAGAGCTCTTCTCTGTCGGGCGACACGCTGAGCGGGAGCCTACCTGCAGCACCGCCGTGACCTCTACGCGGCGCGCTTCTGGGCGTCCGGCGTAGAGCCGGCGCTTGGCGGCGAGCAGCCGTTCGTCGGCCGTGCGCAGCAGCAGCTCGATCGTGGCTCCGTCCTCGGGGAAGACCGCCAGGCCGACGCTTGTGCGCAGTTCCTGGATGGCCTGCCGGAGGCATGCCGCCACGGCGCTGATGATCTTGTCGGCCAGCGGTCGCGGGATTTCCGGTCTGCGGCGCGATCACGCAGAACTCGTCGCCGCCGAGCCGTGCGACCGTGTCCTGGCTGCGCAGCGCGCGCGACAGCCCGACCGCGACGTCGCGCAACATCTGGTCACCGGCGGCGTGCCCGTAGCGGTCGTTGAGCAGCTTGAAGCCGTCGAGGTCGAGCATCACGAGCGTGAAGCGTTCATCGGCACGGCGGTGGCGCGCGATCTCGTGCTCGGCCGTCGACATCAGCAGTCGCCGGTTGGCGACGCCCGTCAGTGGGTCGCTGAACGCCGCGTTCGCCAGCGCGTCGCGCTCTCGCCTCAGCCGCCGCGCCGTCCCCTGCAGAAACAACGAGACAGGCCGCAGGGACGAGCACGACGAGCCAGAGCGGCGGCGAGCGAGCTCGGGTCGAGCGAAGCGGCTGCAGCATCGGCCGCGAGCACCGGCGCCGCGCAGGCGACCGCAGCCGGCGGGCGTCGTGGCAATCGACCCGGCAAGCAGGACACCCGGCATCGCCAGCCAGAAACCCTCGCTCCCGCCGACCAGCGCTGCCACGAGCGCCGACGATCGCCGCGATCAGAGCGACGCGCAATGGCGCCGGGGCCACCCGACGGTGGTCATGGGCCGACTTGCCCGCACATCAGCCTCCACGCGCTTGCGCAGCATCGCGGTTAGTTTGGTCAGGACGTCGGACGAAACTCGTAAGAGCTGGCACGGCTGCGCGGCTGATACGACCTGCTCAGGCCGCGGGCGTGCAGGTTGGTCAGCTTTTCTGTCCGACCAGGATCAGTCCATAGGCCACGGCCGCCAGGCAGATCGCCAGCGCGACCAGCGCAGCAGCTGTGTATGCGGCGGCCGCCGGCGCGGTTCGCTCTGCGCAGCTCGCCGCCGAGGATCAGACCGATCACCGCCGCCTGCGAACAGCACCGCGACGAGCACGCTGGCCAGCATCGAGGACCAGACGACGCGGACGATCTCCGCGAGAGTGCTGGAGGCGAGCACCGTCACGCTCGGCGCCTCTCCGATGGCCGGTGCTGGCAGCCGCGCAGCGCCCGCCGGCGATGACCGCTGCGCGTGCGCTCAGGAAGACCACGGCGAGCGCGACCACCAGCGCGACGCTGAGCACGATCGGCCCGGTGTCGCCGCCGCCGAAGAGGCTCACGAGCTCAAACACGACGCCTCCGACGAGGGCGGCGCACGGCAGCGTCAGGACCCAGGCGCGTCACGATCTCGCCGGCGACGCCCCAGCGCACCGCGGACAGGCGCTTCCCGCTCCTGCGCCGGCGATCCCGCCGGAGATCACATGGGTGGTCGAGAGCGGGAAGCCCGCCGCGCGATGAGGCGAGGATCACGGCGGCGCCGGCCGTCTGCGCGACGAAGCCCTGAGCCGGATCCATGCTGATGATCTTGGTGCCCATCGTCTTGATGATCCGCCAGCCGCCGGTGAATGTTCCGAGCGAGATCGCCGTCGCCGCTGCGATCACGACCCAAAGGGGCACGTGAAAGTGAGTGGCGCTGACCTTGCCGCTCGCGACCAGCGCGAGCGTGATCAGGCCCATCGTCTTCTGTGCGTCGTTGGTGCCGTGCGAAAGCGCGAGCAGACCGCCCGATACGACCTGTCCCAGCTTGAAGCCACGGCTGACGCCGCCGGGTCGCACGCTGCGCACGATCCGGTAGACGAGGGTCACCGCCAGCCACGCCGCCACGAATGCCACCAGCGGCGAGACGACCGCCGGCAGCACGAGCTTCGTGAGGATCCCGTTGCCGTTGACGGCGCTCCACCCCGCGGCGGCGATCACCGAGCCGACCAGCCCGCCGATCAGCGCGTGCGACGAGCTGGACGGAAGCCCCACGTACCAGGTCACGATGTTCCAGGCGATCGCCCCGAGCAACCCGGCGTAGACGACGGTGGTTGTGACGGCGCCCGTGTCGACAAAGCCCTGGCCGACCGTTTCGGCCACCTTCAGCGAGATGAACGCGCCGACGAAGTTGAGCACCGAGGCGATCGCGATCGCACGACGCGGTCCGACTGCGCGCGTCGAGATCGAGGTGGCGACGACGTTCGCGGTGTCGTGGAAGCCATTCGTGAAGTCGAACGCGAGCGCGGTCGCGACCACGATGACGAGGATCACGTCAGCGCTCATGTGTTCTTGATCACCACTCCCTCGAGCACGTAGGCAGCGCGCTCGGTGGAGTCGATCGCGTCCTCGAGGCGCTCGAATATGTCCTTCCAGCGGATCACGACCATCGGGTCGATCCCGTCCTCGAACAGCGAGGCGATCGCTCCGCGGACGATCTGGTCGCCCTCGTTCTCGAGGCGGTGAACCTCGACGACGTGAGCGGTGATGTTCTCGAAGCGGGCTGACCTTGTGCACCGCCTGGCAGAGCTCTCGCGCAGCGTCGCGAAGCACGTGCGCGAGCGCTTCGGCCTGCAGCATCGGCGCCTCCACCGCGTATAGGCTGAGGAACGCCGCGACCTCATCGACTAGGTCGACGATGTCATCGAGCGCCGAGATCAGACTGAGCAGATCCGCGTGTTCGATCGGTGTGGCGAGCTCGCGGTTGAGGCGGCCGATCAGCTCGTGAACGATCTCATCCCCGCGATGCTCGCGTTCCTTGATGGCCGCAGCCTGCTCGCGCCCGTCGGGAAACTGCAGCAGCAACTCGTGCAGCAGCTCGGTGCTCTCGACGACGTTTTCGGCCGCCTGTTCCAGCAGCTCGAAGAAGACGTTGTGGCCACCCCGCAGCACTCGCTCGACGAACGCCAGCGCGCCGCCGGCCGTCAGAGCGCCTGCGTTCAGTCATGTGAATTGCTAACCCGAAGAACGGCGTGTGCCGTTCGAAGGGTGAAGAGGACGTGAAGACACGGCAGCGCACTGTACACATGGCCACGCGGCATGCGGCGTGCCTCAACGCGGGTGGCAGTGGCCGATAATCAGGAGTGATGTCCGCGGTTGACCCCAAGCCTGTTTGCGATCGCACCCTCACCGCAGGATCTGTACGAGGAGACCCAACTCGGCTCGGGCGTCCTCGGCTCGGCGGTTTCGAGTGGCGGCGGGCAGTCCGGTCAGCCTCAGGAGAGCCCGGCTGAGCTCGGCGACGACGCCCTGGTCGACTTCACCGCCGCGGCCCAGAACTGGTTCAACACCGAGCAGATGGACGACGTGCCGAACAGCATCATCTCGGTTCAGCAGATGCTCTCGACGCTTGTCGGATCGATGACGGCGAACGCCACCGAGGCCTTTGCAACCGCCGCGGATCTGTCGCCCAACGCCGCCCTGGCGTTGACGCAGTACTAGAACGCGCCGGCGGACCGCGCCGGAGAACGCCTCAGGTGACGGCGACCTGGACCGCGAAGCGGCCGCGGAAGCGGCCGGCGCCGGCGGCGCCGAGTGCGGCGGCAAAGACCGCCAGCAGGAACGGCCCGTGGATGCCAAGCGGCCCGATCACCGCTCCCGCGACAGCGGATCCCGCGGCCACCCCGCCAAGCAGTCCCGACAGTGTCCAGCCGAAGGCCTCGTGCTCGGTTCCGGGAATCACGACGCGGCCCACGAGCGAGTACACGCAGGAGAACGCCGGTGCGATGGCCAAACCGGCAACAAAGCTGCAGACGCCGGCCATTGGTATCGAGCTCACCGCCAGCAGCGGCGCCGTCAACGCGCAGTTGAGCAGCATCAGCGACGCATATCGGGAACCGAGCGCCGCGCGCCAGCGGGTGGAGCTGTAGCGGATCCCGCCCGCCATGCTGCCCAGGCTCCACAACGCGAGCAGCGGCCCGGCAGCGGCACGAGAGCCCTCGTGCAGCGCAATCGAGGGAATTCCGACCTCGACCGCGCCCAATCCAAAGCCCATCAGCGCAACCGGCGCCAGCAGCCAGCGTAGGTCGACGCTCGCCAACGCCGAGCCTCGGTGTACCTCTGTGTGCTCGTGGGTCTGCGGTCGGTCGAGCAAAGGCGAGCGCAGGAACAGGAGCGTGCCGCTGAGGCCGATTACGCCTAGCAGAGCGACCGCGACGGCCGGCGATGCGAGCGTGATCACGATCGTCGCGAACATCGGACCGACGATCCAGATCGTCTCCTGGGCGATCGCCTCCATCGAATAGGCGGTCTCACGTACCGACTGATCCTCGTAAAGGTCTCGCAGCAGCGTGCGCACGACGGGCGCGATCGGCGGCACCAGCGCGCCGGCCAGCGCCGCGCCCAGGATCAGCACGGGCGCGCCGAGATGCGCGCGGCCCGCCAGCGCGAGCAGCACGTAGACGCACGCCTGGACGGCTGCCACCGGGCCGACGACGAGACGCCGGCCAATTCGGTCGATCAGCCGGCCGAGCAGCGGCCCGCACAGGGCCGCCGCAAGCGCGCCAGCGCCGACCGCCGCCCCCGCGGCGGCGTAGGAGCCCGTCGCCTGCCGCACGAGCAGCAGCACCGCAAGCGACGACATGCCCTGGGGCAGGCGTCCGACCAGAGCGGTGCTGAGCAGGCGCAGTGCGCCCGGCCGTGCGAGGACGGCTCGGTACTGATTGGCCACATGTCCATAAAAGCAGGCGCGGCGAGCGGCCGCCCTGCTTTGGCCTGAGCGGCAGGTCAGGCGGTGATTGGCTTGGACGCAGCGGCTGCCGCGACCGCGCGCTCGACGGCGTTGACGTCGCGCACCGCGCCGGTGTCGGCCGAGGTGGCCATCGCCGCATATGCCCGCAGCGCCGGCGAGACGCTGCGCTCGCGCAGGTTCGGCACGTAGCCGGCTCCGGCTTCGAGCCGTTCCCTGCGCTCGGCAAGCTCGGCCTCTGAGACCTCGAGCGTGAGCCTCCGGGCCGGGATGTCGACGGAGATCGTGTCGCCGTTCTCAACCAGCGCGATCGCCCCGCCGGATGCCGCCTCCGGCGAGACGTGGCCGATCGAGAGCCCCGAGGTCCCACCCGAGAAGCGTCCGTCGGTGATCAGCGCGCAGGCCTTGCCGAGCCCCCTGGCCTTCAGATAGGAGGTCGGGTAGAGCATCTCCTGCATGCCGGGGCCGCCGCGCGGCCCCTCGTAGCGGATCACGACGACGTCGCCCTCCTTCACGCCGCCGCCGAGGATCGCGTCGACCGCCGCCTCCTGAGACTCGACCACCACCGCCGGGCCGCTGAACTTCCAGATCGACTCGTCCACACCGGCGGTCTTGACGACGGCGCCGCGGACAGCGAGGTTGCCGTAGAGGATCGCGAGGCCGCCGTCCTTGGAGTACGCGTGCTCGACGTCGTGGATGCAGCCCTCGGCGGCGTCGGTGTCGAGCGTGTCCCAGCGCTCCGACTGCGAGAAGGCCTCGGCCGAGCGCCTGCAACCCGGTGCCGCGTGGAAGAGCTCGATCGCGCGCTCGCTCGGCCGCTCGCTGCGAATGTCCCAGCTCTCCAGCCACTCGGCGAAGCTCGAGGAATGCACGGTGTGGACGTCCTCGTGCAGCAGGCCGCCGCGCCACAGCTCCCCGAGAATCGCCGGGATGCCGCCCGCGCGATGCACATCCTCCATCAGGTAGTTGCCGTTCGGCGCGACCTTGCAGATGCACGGAACGCGCTTGGAGACCTCGTCGATGTCCTTCATCGTGAAGTCGAGCTCGGCCTCCTGTGCGGCGGCGAGGACGTGCAGCACGGTGTTGGTGGAGCCGCCCATCGCGATGTCCAGAGCCATCGCATTCTCAAAGGCGGCGCGGGTGGCAACGGCGCGCGGCAGCACGCTGTCGTCGTCCTGGTCGTAGTAGCGGTGGCAGAGCTCGACGGCCACACGACCGGCGTCCTCGTAAAGGTCACGGCGAGCGGTGTGGGTCGCAAGCGTCGAGCCGTTGCCGGGCAGCGACAGTCCGAGCGCCTCCGTCAGGCAGTTCATCGAGTTGGCGGTGAACATCCCCGAGCACGAGCCGCAGGTCGGGCAGGCCTGTTCCTCGATCCGCGCGATGTCCTCGTCGGAGACGCTCTCATCGACCGCATCGGCGATCGCCGTGATCAGGTTCAGCCGCTTGCGCACCGTGCCGTCGACCAGCACCGCAGAGCCGCCCTCCATCGGGCCGCCGGAGACGAACACCGCCGGGATGTTGAGCCGCAGGGCGGCGTTCAGCATCCCCGGCGTGATCTTGTCGCAGTTGGAGATGCAGACCAGGGCATCGGCGCAGTGCGCGTTGGCCATGTACTCGACGCTGTCGGCGATCAGCTCTCGCGAGGGCAGCGAGTAGAGCATCCCGCCATGCCCCATGGCGATCCCGTCATCGACCGCGATCGTGTTGAACTCGCGCGCGATCCCGCCCGCCTGCTGGATCGCAGCCGACACGATCTCGCCGACCGGCTTCAGATGCGTGTGGCCGGGCACGAACTGGGTGTAGGAGTTGGCGACGGCGATGATCGGCTTGCCGAAATCCTCGCGCTCGACGCCGGCGGCGCGCAGCAGCGCTCTCGCGCCCGCCATGTTGCGCCCACGCGTGACGGTGTTGGACCTTAGCTCTGGCATGACTTCAGGCTACCGACCCGGGCGAGCTTCCCGCACGAGCGGTGTTCCTGCTGGCCGGCGCGCAGAAACCGAGCCGAATTCGTCCAGCGTCACAAGCTGTTGACACCAGCACGACCCACCGCCATATGGTGCGTCAGTACCAAAGATGCCCCCCGCCTGGCGCAAATGCGCGGCGGCGCTGATCTGCCTGGCCGGATGCCTGCTGACAGCGTCACCGGCGCTCGCAAACACGCATGCCCGAAAGCAGTCGCGAACCCCTGCCCAGCCTGCCCACGCCGGAACCACGTTCCTCTCGCAGCCGACCTACCAGGCCAACGAGAACATCGGCCACCTGCCGATCACGATCGAACGCACCACGAACCTCTCACAGCCGGAGGTCGTCTACTACGGCGTCAACCTGAGTGGCGCTCAGGCCGGCCAGAACTTCGACCCGATCCCGAGCACGCGCGCGGTGATCCCGGCCGGCTCAGCGGAGTTACACCTTCGACGTCACCGTCCACGACCAGGGAATCAACGGGCCGACACGCTACGCGACCGCGTACGTCGCCAGCCCGAGCACCGGAACGCTCGGAAGCCAAAGCAAGGCCACGGTCGAGCTGCTGCAGAACGACCCACTGCAGAATCGCGACGCCGAGAACCCGCTCGGGTACGTGCAGGCACCCACCGACGGCGACCCGCTGCAGCACGTGCGCTGGTACGTGTTCGGCGACACGGTCGCACCGGGGCAGTTCGCCAATCAGTACGCCAGCTCGAACCCGGCATGGGCGCAGGCATTGCATACGCTCGCCTACTCCCCCGGCTCGTGGAGCTACCGCTTCTGGATGTGGAATCAGCCCACCGCGATGGTCGCCAGGAACGTCGAGCTCTACCTCGCCAACGCGGAGCTCAAGGAGCCGGGCACGACCGTGCCGCTCAGCACCTACTCCCTGATCCACGGCGCATGTGAGAGTCCCGACGAGCATCGAGAAGCCCTACCAGCAATGGATCACGCAACTGGCGCGCGGCATCGGCAACTTCCGCGTCGTGCTCTATCTGGAGATGGATTCGGTCCTCGAGACACACTGCATCGACGCGGCTCAGCTCCAGATCCGCCTCAAGGACGAGCTGGCCTACGCGGTGCAGGCGCTGGCCCAGGATCCGCATGTCCTCGTCTACATCGACGGCGGCGCTCCGGGCGTCTACAACTCGGTCGCGCAGACGGCGAGCTACCTGCGGGAGGCCGACATCGCGCAGGCGGCCGGCTTCTTCGTCAACGCCACCCATTACACCTGGCTGACCGACGACATCCACTGGGGCCAAAGGTCGCCGAGCGGCTCGGCGGCGCGCACTTCATCGTCCAGAGTGACGATGACGGGCATGGCCCCTACGTGCCGAGCTGGGAGACGCACCGGCGCAACGGCGACCTCTGCAATCCGCCCGGACGCGGGGCAGGCCCGCTCAGCTGGGACACCGGCTACAAGTACGTCGACGGCCTGCTCTGGTTCAACGATCCGGGCAACTCCGCCGGCGCCTGCAGTCAGGGCGCTCCGCCGACCGGCGTCTTCTGGCCGGCCTACGCCGTCGGGCTGATCCAGCACGCAGTCAACCGGGTAACCGGCCCGCCGTATCCCCTGCTCCGCTCGAGCATCGACATGTGATTCCCGCCCCGCGCTGGTGTGGAAACCGACCCAGCGGGTAAGCAGCCAGCCGATGGGCGCTCTGGCGAAGACCTTCAACGATGGCGGCGATGAACACCGACCGCGAGCGTGATCTCGCTGCTGCTGGTCCGCTGACCAGCAGCAGCGCTCCAGCGCTCAGTGCCGCGCTGGCGGAAATCGCTGCGGGCGCCGAAGCCCGCGACGCGTCCCAGGAGCCGCAGTTCCCGGACGACGCTTTCCGTGCGCTCCGGCGTTGTGGAGCGCTGGACTTCAACGCCTTCGCGGGTGAGCAACGCCCGGCTGCGGCCGTCGAGCTGTCACTCGTGCGGCTGGTGGCTGCCGCCGACGGTTCGGTCGGACGGATCTTCGACGGCCACCTCAACGCCGTCGAGCGGCTGGCGGTTCAGGCTCCGGGCGAGCTGCGTGACCAGGAGCTCGCGCTCGTGCTCGCGGGCGAGCTGCTCGCCGGCGTATGGGGCGGAGACCCTGTTGGCGACGAGGGCCGGCCGGCCACGGTCGCGGGCGATGTGCTGCGTGGAGCGAAGACGTTCTGCTCGGGCGCCGGCGGGCTTGATCGGGCTGCGGTGCTCGCCCGCGGCGAGGACGGCGGGCAGCCGCTGCTCGTCTGGATCGACGTCGCCGACTCGAGCCATGTCGAGGTGGACACGAGCTGGTATCGGGCGCGTGGCCTGGTGGCGTCGGTATCGCACCGCGTCGTCTTCCACGACGCTCCCGTGCTCGCGCGACTCGGCGGTCCCGGCTCAATCTCCGCCCAGCCGTGGTTCGGGCGCGATGCGCTGCGGACCGCGGCGAGCTGGGCCGGCATGGCGGACACCGCCGTGCGGGCGGCGCTGGCGACACTGGCCGAGCGGCCCGCGCGAAGCGAACTCGAGGAACTCGCCGCAGGACGGATCCTCACCGCGCAGCGCACAATCGATGTCTGGCTCGACCACGCAGCGGTGGCGATGGATCGGGCCGCGCCCGAACTCGGCTCCGTGGCGCTGCACGCGCCGCGCGGCGATCGCCGCCAGCTGCCGCGAGTTGCTCGACGAGGCCGCACGCTCCTGCGGCTCGCGGCCGTTCGCGCGCGCTCAGGCGCTGGATCGCGCGCGCCGCGACCTCGAGCTCTTCCTGCTGCAACACCGGCTCGATCCGCTGCTCGCGCGTGCCGGCCGCGTCAGCACTCGACGAGTCGGCTGAAACCGGCGAGACCGGAGGTGGCGCATGGCCCACATGACCCCCAATGACTTTGAAGCGCGGTACCAGGAAGACCCAGATCCGTGGGACTACGAGCGGAGCGACTACGAACACGCCAAATACCAGGCGACACTCGCGGCATGCGGCGACGGACCGTTCACCAGAGCACTCGAGTTGGGCGGCTCGATCGGCGTCTTCACCGAGATGCTCGCGCCCCGCTGCCGGGCGCTTGTCACGGTCGACGTCGCGAGGACGGCGGCGGCTATGGCGCGTCGACGGCTCGCGAACTTCCGCCAGGTGCGAGTCATCCACGGCGAGATCCCGGACGCGGTCCCGGATCAGAAGTTCGACCTGATCGTCGCCTCGGAGATTCTCTACTACCTCCCTCCCGCGGACCTCGACACAACGCTCGGCCTGATCAGGGCTGCGTCTCGTCAGCGGTGGCAGGCTGGTCGCGGTCCACTGGCGCCCACCCGGGCCCGAGCGTCCGTTCACCGCCGCCGAGGTGCACGCACGCCTCCGTGACGACCCGTGGCTCACACCCATCCTCAGGGATGAGGGAGGGATCTACCTGCTCGACGCGCTGGAACGAAGATGAGCGACCAGTTCGAGCTGCTCGTGATCGGCGGCGGACCAGCCGGGCTCGCCGCGGCCCGTGGCTACCGTGATGCCGGCGGCGAGGGCGGCGTTGCGATCGTCTCCGACGAACACCGCATGCCCTACCGCAGGCCGCCGCTGACAAAGGAACTGTTGCGGGGCGAGATCGGCGAGGAGGACCTGGCCCTCGAGGAGGATCACTGGCTCGTGACACAGCGAGTTGCGCTGATCTCGGGCCGGGCGGTCGCGCTCGACCCCGCCGCGCGCGAGGTTGCGCTCTCAGGCGCCCGCACACTCACCTATGGTCGCTGCGTGCTCGCCACCGGGGCGGAGCCCCGACGGCTGCCGATCCCCGGGGCCGACGACCCAGGGGTGCGAATCGTCCGGGCGCTTGACCACATTCGCGAGCTTCTGCAGCGCCTGCCGGTCACCGGCGGCGAGGTGGTCGTGATCGGCTCCGGCTTCATCGGCTGCGAGATCGCGTCCTCCCTGCGTCGCCGCGGCACCCAGGTGACGCTCGTCTCGGACGAGCAGGCGCCCAACGCGGCCCGACTCGGCGCGGAGGTGGCCGCCCGAATCACCGGCTGGCTGCATGAAGAGGGTGTGCGGCTCGTGCTCGGAGCGAAGGTGGCCGCGGTGCAGCGCCACGGCCCTCTGCTGCACGTCCAGCTCGCCGGATCGCGCGCGGTCACCGCCGGCACCGTGGTGATGGCGGTAGGCGTCGCCCCGCGCAGCGAGCTGCTTGCTCCATCCGGCATCGCACTCGAGGCCGGCGCCGTACCCACCGATGCCGCGATGCGCACAGCAGTCGACGGCGTGCTGGCAGCTGGTGACGTCTGCAAGGCCTTCAACGTGTCCGCAGGCAGGAGGCTGCGTGTCGAGCACTGGGGAGACGCGCTCACCCAGGGTGGGCTAGCCGGCCGCGCGGCAGCAGGTGCAGATGCGAGCTGGGATCAGGTGCCGGGGTTCTGGTCGACGATCGGCGACCACACCCTCAAGTACGCCGCCTGGGGCGACGGCTACGACCAGAGCCGCTTGGAGCCCCGGGCTGACGGAGCCTTCGTGGCCTGGTACGGCCGCGAGGGGCGAATCGTCGGAGTTCTCACACATGGGGTCGACGAGGAGTTCGAGCGAGGGCAGGACCTGATCGCCGAGGGGGCGTCATGGGCTTAGATGCGGTGGTGGTGATCCCGGCGCGAGACGAGGAGGCGCGGATCGGCGACTGCCTGCGCGCGCTCGCTGCGCAGACGATCGCGCCAGACCGCTTCGAGACGATTGTCGTGCTCGACGCCTGCTGCGATCGCACGTCGGCAGTCGTGGCGCGCGTAGCCGCGCAGCTGAGGCTCAGACTCAGCACCCTCCCGGGCCCTGGGACGGGCCCCGGAGCGGCACGGCGTCTGGGCATGGACGCGGCCTGCGAGCGCCTACTTCGCGCGGGACACCCAGATGGGCTGATCGCCGGCACCGACGCCGACTCGCGTCCCGCGCCCGACTGGCTCGAACGCCAACTCGAACACGTCGCGGGCGGCGCGCGGGCGATCGCCGGCCTGATCGAGCTCGACCCGGACGAGGCGCGCAGCCTGCCCCCGGGTGTCCTGCGCCGCCGGGCCCGCCACGCGGAGATACGCCTGCGGCGGGTGCGGGCCGTGGACCACTCCGCCGGCCACCATCACGCCGCGGGCGCATCATTGGCCGTCACCGCCGCAACCTACCGTTGCGTGGGCGGAATCGAGCCGTTGCACGCGCTCGAGGACGCGGAGTTCGCCGAGCGGCTCGCCCGCCACCGCATTCCGCTGCTACGGCCGGTTGACGTCCGCGTTCGCACCTCGGCTCGGCCTGACGGGCGGGTGGCCCGCGGCCTCTCGGTGGATCTGGCCGTCGCCAGCTGGCTCGATCGCCGCCGCTACCGCGCCGCTGACTTCAGCGTGGAGGAGCTGCGCTTCCTCAAGGGCGCCAAGAGGGTCACCGTGATCGTGCCCGCCAAGGAGTGTTCAGAGACCGTCCCGGGAGTCCTGCGCGAGACGGCGGGTCCGCTCGTTGAGACTGGTCTGGTTGACGAGCTGGTTGTGGTCGACGCCGGATCCGCCGATGGCACAGCGCAGGCGGCGGCGCGCTGCGGCGCGCGTGTCCTGCAGCAGGATCAGATCGTGCCTGAGCTCGGTCCTGCGCTCGGCAAGGGCGACGCGATGTGGCGAGCACTCCAGCAGACCGGCGGCGACATCGTCTGCTTCCTCGACGCCGACACCGCGGACCCAAGCGACGACCACCTCCTCGGGCTGCTGGGCCCGCTGCTCACCGACGACACCGTCGCCCTTGTCAAGGGCGCATTCGAGCGACCTCTGAACACCGGCTCGGTCACGATTCCGGACGAGGGCGGCCGCGTCACCGAGCTGATGGCACGCCCACTGCTGAATATGTACGAGCCGCTGCTCGCCGGTTTTGCCCAACCGCTGGCGGGGGAGATCGCCGCGCGCCGAGAGCTGCTCGAGGCGCTGCCGTTCCCTGTCGGCTACGGCGTCGAAGTGGCGATGTTGATCGATGCCCTGCGCACCTGTGGCCTGGACGCCCTGGCCGAGTGCCACCTCGGGTCACGCCAGAACCGCCACCAGCCACTGCGCGCGCTCGGAGAGATGGCCTACGCGGTGCTGGCCGCGGTTGAGAGCCGCCAGCCGGGCCGCGCGACCACGCACGCCGGAGGCGGTTACCTACGGCCCTGGGATGACGGCTGCGTTGTATCGGTGCCGATCGCGGAAAGGCCCCCGATCCTTCCCGGGGGCATTTCCGAGCTCAAGCGTCGGCAACAGCTCGCCTGAGCGCACGCGACCTCACGAAGAGGAGGCCGTCTTCTTACCACCCTTGCGGCCGGCGGCGACCTTCTGTGCATGGTTCCCGCCGCTGCCCGGACCGCTGCTCTTCCGGCTGGCGCTCGAGCCAGTGCTCTTGCCCCCGCGGCTCGAGGAGCCCTCCGAGTTGGATATCGCCGCCGCGCGCGACTTGCTCATGCCCTTCTTGCGAAGGCCCTCGTACTGCTTGTCGTTCTTGATGCTGGGACCGTGGTCCTTGGCCATGACGCAACCTCCTTTTGGTTCTCGTCCTCCTCTTACCCGAAGAACGCCGCTCCTACTGGTGTCCAACCGGATTTCAAGCTCACGGCGCTCGCTGCCGATGTTCATCCGGAAGGTGACCCAACGTCGACGGGACCGGCACGGGGACGGAGCAACTCATGAAGGAGACGGAACAGACCATGTCCGCCAGCAACACGCAGCGCAGGCTGCCAATCCGGTTCAGGCCGGCAGCCATTCGGTTTGCCGCCGCGATTGCCGGCGTCATGACCGTGCTCCTCACCGCGACTGCGGTGGCGCAGGCGCGAATCGGAGTTCCGCGCCTGCAGTCGCCGAGAACTGGCTCCGTCGTCCAGTCCCTGCCCGCATTCACATGGGGATCGGTTCGCGGAGCGGCGACCTATGAGTTCGAGTTCTCCGCCACCCGCAACTTCTCCTCGAACGTCGCCGGATTTGCGAACAACCCGATCTCGCTCACAGACACCGCGATCACCAACGACTCGACGATCCCCAACGGGACCTACTACTGGCGGGTCCGGGCGGTGACGTTGAAGGACGTTCCCGGACGCTGGTCGCCGATGCGCAAGCTCGTCAAGCTCTGGAACACCGCGCCGAAGCTCACGAGCCCGGTGGGAACCACGGTCAACTGGCCGGTCAGCCCCCTGCTGCTCAAGTGGACACCGGTCGCGCATGCCGTGAACTACCAGTTGAAGATCGGGACCAGCCCCGCGCTGTCGAGCCTGGTCTACGGGCCGACAAACGTACAGGGGCCCGAGTTCGCGTTCCCCAGCGCGCTCGCGCCTGGCACCTATTACTGGGCCGTGCAGCCGATCGACGCTGCCGGAAACCTCGGCAAGCGATCGCCCGTGCGCACGTTCACCTGGGCGTGGCCGTCACAGACGACGCTCAGCGAGAGCAACGTCTCACCGGACTCGACCTATGAGGAGCCGAGCTTCTCGTGGACGTCTGTTCCCGGCGCGGCTTCGTACGAGCTTCAGGTCTCGACAGACCCGTCCTATCCGCAGAACGCGATCATCCTGGACTCGACCGGGCTGACCGGGACCCAGTACACACCGAGCCGTTTCTTCCCGAACCACACGACGCTGTACTGGCGCCTGCGGGCGATCGACTCCAATAACGATGCCGGCTCGTGGAACGACGGGCAACCGTTCACGGAAGCCTTCGACGTGCTGTCACCGACCATCAACAACTTCCATGTGGTGGACCCCAGCGGAAACATCATCGATGGCGGCACCACCGCCAACCCGATCCTGCGGTGGAGCCCAGTTCCGGGCGCCTCGTCGTACGCCCTCACGTTCATCCCCTGGGTGAGCGGCCAGGGCTGTATGTACAACGAGAACCCGGAAACCATTGATACGCCGCTGACCGCCTGGACGCCGGGCGCCAACGCGAACACGAGCTGGGAAACCGTATGGGGCTGGCCCGGGTCGGCCAATGCGGGTACCAATGCAGTGCTGTCATCCGGAAGCTATTGCCTGAGCCTGATCGCTTACCGAAACGACTCCCCGATCGAGGGCTCGACGATCGCGAGCGCCCCGGTCGTGATGGGAGATGGGTCGCAGGCGGCGTTCAGCTACACCCCGGCCACCTCCTCGGGCTCCCTGTCATCGTCGGCAACAGTTGACTACTCACCCGGGCTTGTTCCGCCGGCATATGGCGCTGGCGCGCTCAGCTCCGGCTCATCGGTGTCAACCGCACCGTTGCTGGAGTGGCAGCCCGTGACGAACGCCGATGGCTACTACGTGGTGATCGCCAGCAACGCGTCCTTCGACCCGAACTCCATCGTGATCGGGGCCTTCACCGACACCACCGCCTGGGCGCCACCGGCTTGGCTTCAGGATCAGACCAGCACGCTGTACTGGGAGGTGATGCCGGTGAACTTCAGCCAGGACGGCGGCGCACCGCTGATGCAGCCTGAAAACGGCTACTACAACCCCCAGCCCTTCACCAAGAACTCAACCCCGCCGACGGCTGTCACCCCAGTCGCGGGCGCAAACGTCGCGACGGTCCCGGTGTTCTCGTGGAACAGCGCGGAGGGCGCCGCCAACTACACGGTTGAGATATCGACCGATCCGACCTTCGCCAACCCGATCGAGACGGACACCACCGACTCGACGAGGATCACGGCAACGGCCACCCTGCCCGCTGGTAAGACGCTCTACTGGCGCGTCCGCGCCAACGACCCGGGTTACAACCTCAACTGGTCGGCCGTGCAGACGTTCACCCACAATCTGCCGGCCCCGGGATCGCTGCTCAGCACGCCCAAGACAGGCAGCACGATTCCGCTGCTGTCCTGGGCGGCGGTGTCCGGCGCCGTCGGTTATAACCTGCAGGTCTCGGGCTCGAACGGGACCGGCGTCATCACCGTCGATACCCCCTACATGACGCCGGGTCAGTTCCTGAGTCCTGGCATCTCCCACCTACAGGTGCAGTCGATATTCCCTGGCGGGGCGACAAGCGCGTTCTCGAGCATCGCCACCTTCGATCGCACGATCCCTGCGCCGAGCGGCATCAGAGCCACCAAGCACGGCGCCCGCATCCTCATCACCTGGAAGACCGATCCGCTGGCGAAGCAGTACGACATCCAGCTCTCCACCACCACCGGGTTCAGCAGTCCGCTCGGCAACGACTCGACCGTGAACACCGCCTGGGTGCCGCAGATCACCGCCGCCAATGCACGGCTACGGCTCTACTGGCGACTCGCGGCGGTGGACAATGGAGGCAATGTCGGTGCGTGGCACACCGGGGTGTTCAACGGGCGCCACCCGCAGACGAAGCACAAGGCCAAGAAGCACAAGGCCAAGAAGCACAAGGCCAAGAAGAAGCCCACGAACTGACGATCGGGCCGGCCCTCGCGGCCGGCCGATCATCGTCTCAGATACACCCTGGGGGTATAGTTGTTGCTGTAGAGCGACGATCTCCAGGGTTATGAGGTGAAGTAATGACGACGGCGGTCGAGGCAGCCCACGAGCGCGCCACGCTTGCGATCGACGGGATGACCTGCACGTCGTGCGCGGCACGAATCGAGAAGCGTCTCAACGGGCTCGACGGGGTCAGCGCCTCAGTGAACTACGCCGCGGAGCAGGCGGCGGTCAGCTTCGATCCTGAGCACGCCTCGCTCGATGACCTGATCGGCGCCGTGAAGGCCGCGGGATATCACGCCGCGCTTCCCGATGCGTCGACCGGCCAGCAGCCCAGCGCTCGCAGCTTGCTGATCCGGCTCTGGGTTGCGGTCGTGCTCTCGATACCACTCGCGCTACTGGCGTGGGATGCGCAGTTGCGCTTTACCGGCTGGAGATGGGTTTCGTTGGCGCTGGCCACCCCGGTCGTGTTCTTCAGCGGCTGGCCGTTTCACCGCGCCGCGGTGCTGAACGCCAGGCATCTGAGCGCGACCATGGACACGCTCATCTCGCTCGGCACGCTGGCGGCCTGGAGCTGGTCGGCCGTGGTGTTGGTGACGGGCACGAACGAGGCGTTGTACTTCGACGCGGCGGCGCTGATCACGACGCTGATCCTGCTCGGTAGCTACTTCGAGGCGCGCGCCAAGCGTCGCTCGGGCGAGGCGATCCGCAGGCTGCTCGAGCTCGGAGCCAAAGAGGCACGCGTGCTACGCGACGGCCAGGAGGTGCTCGTGGCCGCCGAGCGACTGCAGGTCGGGGACCTGTTCGTGGTCAGGCCCGGCGAGAAGGTTCCCGCCGACGGCATCGTGGAGGTGGGCACATCCGCCGTGGACGCCTCGATCCTGACCGGCGAGGCGGTGCCGGTCGACGTGTCCGAAGGAGATGAGGTCGCCGGCGGCACGATCAATGCGTCCGGAAGGCTCGTGATCCGCGCCACGGCGGTCGGGTTACAGACGGCGCTTGCACAGATCGCAAGGCTGGTACGCGACGCGCAGGCGGGCAAGGCGCCCGTGCAGCGCCTGGCCGATCGGGTCTCGGCCGTCTTCGTCCCCGCCGTGATCGTCGTGTCGCTCCTCACCCTCGCCGGCTGGCTGCTCGCGGGATCGAGCGCGGCTGCGGCGTTCAGTGCAGCAGTCGCGGTGATCGTGATCGCATGCCCGTGTGCACTCGGCCTGGCCACGCCGACGGCGCTCATGGTCGGGTCCGGGCGCGGCGCTCAGCTCGGCATTGTGATCCGCGGACCAGAGGTGCTCGAGCGCACGCGGCAGGTCACGACGGTGATGCTCGATAAGACCGGAACCGTGACCGAGGGCAAGATGGCAGTGAGCGCGATCGTCGCGGCTGCAGGAGTCGAGAGCGCTCAGCTGCTACGGCTCGCCGCCGCCGCCGAGGACGCCAGCGAACATCCGATCGGGCGCGCGCTCGCTGCCCATGGCCGCGAGCAGTTCGGGCCACTCCCCCGTGCCGCGAGCTTCACGAGCACCGCCGGCCTGGGGGTGCGAGCGCTGGTCGACGGACGTGCCGTGGAGGTTGGGCGCCCGGCGTTCCTGACCGAGCGTGGTGCCACGCTGCCCGACGTCCTGGCCACGCAGGCCACGGAACTGGAGGCAGCGGGAGCGACGGTTGTCGCAGTCGCCTGGGACGGGAGCGCCCGTGGCCTGATCGCCGTCTCAGACCGGATCAGGCCGACGAGCGCCGCCGCGATCTCCGAGATGCGGCGGCTGGGTCTGCGGCCGGTGCTGCTGACCGGAGACAACGAACCTGCCGCGCTTGCAGCTGCCGGCCAGGTCGGGATCGAGCGTGTGATCGCCGGCGTACTGCCGGACCAGAAGGCCGCCGAGGTCGCGAGGCTCAGGCAGCAGGGAGAGGTGGTTGCGATGGTCGGTGACGGTGTCAACGACGCTCCGGCGCTCGCCGAGGCCGACCTCGGCATCGCAATCGGGACCGGCACCGACGTGGCGATCGAGGCCTCCGATCTGACGCTCGTCTCCGGCGATCTGCGCGCTGCGGTCGATGCGATCAGACTTTCGCGGGCAACACTCTCCACAATCCGCGGCAATCTCTTCTGGGCATTCGCCTACAACGTGGCCGCGGTACCACTCGCCGCGTCGGGTCTGCTGAACCCCATCATCGGCGCCGCAGCGATGTCATTCTCGAGCGTGTTCGTGGTGGGCAACTCGCTGCGACTGCGGCAGTTCCAATCGCTGAGGGAGAGCTCATGACCGATCTTGCGCCAGCCCCAGGCCACGGCTACGCCGCCGACCAGGCGGCGCTGGTCAAGCGCCTGCACAGGATCGAGGGGCAGGTGCGCGGAATCGAGAAGATGCTGGTGGAGGACCGCTACTGCATCGACATCATCACGCAGATCTCGGCGGTCACCACCGCGCTCGAGTCAGTGGCTTTCAAGATCCTCGATGAGCATGTCAACCACTGCGTCGCCGGCGCGCTCGCCTCGGGCGACCCCGAAGTGGCGGCCGACAAGAGCCGTGAACTGCTCGAGGCCGTGCATCGCTTCTCCCGCAGCCGCTGATGCCCGCTGCCCGCCACGTGGCGGTTGCCGCAGCCGCAGGCCTCGTGACCGCGATGGTCTCCGGCTGTGGCAGCGGCAAGGTGGCGCCAATCGCCGGGTCCGCCGTATTCAACACACACTGCGCGACCTGCCATTCGCTGACCGGCCACTCGCTGCCAAAGCAGCAGGGCGGCGACCTTGGGCACCTGCATTTGCCGCGCAGCGAACTGCTCCAGTACACCGCCGAGATGCCCGCGATACGCGGTCACCTGACGGCGCGGGAGTTGCGGGCGGTGGTCGGTTACCTGCAGTCGATCGAGCGGCGCTGACGGCAATCAGTGTGCCGAGCTGAGCTGTGCCACGCTGTCCGACACAGCGCCCGAGGACTCGAGGCCGCCGATCAAGAGCAGCGATCGCCCCTCGGCGAGGAGTGCCGCGTCTGAGAGTCCGGCCGGAAGCCGTCCGGCCGGTGTGACACTGCCACTCCTGGGGCTGATCGCGAAGATGCGCGCCGTCTGGGAGCTCGTACCGTTTCCCCGACCACCTACCAGGTAGGCGAACTGGCCAAGCGGGGCCAGTTCGCCGTGGGTCACAGGCTGTGGCAGCGAGCCGATCCGCACGACCCGGCCGGTGCTCGGGTCGAAGCTGAAGATCGCGCGGCTGGCGGCGGTGGGAGTCGAGCCGCCTGCGATCAGAACCCGGCCGTCGATCGCTGCGACCGCGGCGTAGCGCAGCCCGACCGGCAGGGTGCCGACGGTCTTGGGAGTGGTTTCGCCGGGGCTGTAGGCAAGGATCGTGTTGCGCCAGCTGACGCCGTCGTAGCCGCCGACGACATATGCCGTGTTGCCGATCGAGGTGACCGCGACATCGGACTGCGCGACCGGCAGGCTGCCGACGGTAGCGAGCGCGTGGCTGGCGGGGTCGAAGCTGAAGATGTGGTCGAGCTCGGAGAAGGAGCCGCCCCCAAAGACGTACACCTTGCCGGCCAGGAGCGCCGCCTGCGCGTCGTGCTGCGCGATTCCGAGCGTCGCCACCTGCGCGACATGTGCACGGTCGCCGGCGTAGACCTCGCTGGTCGAGGTGTCGCTTGCCGAAAGACCCCCGATCAGCACGAATCGTCCGCCTCCCTGTGAGGCATAGGCTGGGTCGCGCAACGGAGCGGGCAGCGCGTACAGCTGGCGGTACCTGAGAAGCGCGGGACGTGGCGCTGCCCCGGAGGCGCTGAGCCTACGCCGCTCTTTGGAAGCCGAGCTCCGGTGGCTCGTGGTAGTCGGGGCGGTGGCCGAGCTGCCGCACCCGGCGATCGCGAACGAGGCTGCGAAGGCCACGAGGACTGGGACCAGGCGTGGCATGTCAGCAGACGGTAACGGCCAGCCCTGGCTCCCAATGCACCGACTAAGAGCATCTTCAGACTTGCGTTATCGCCGCGTGAGCTTCGCCAGGCAGGCTCGCCCGATGCGCTCGTGGCTCATGCCGGCGGCTGTGCTCGCCCTGTGCGCGGCCGTGGCCGGCTGTGGCGGCTCGTCGCCACGGCACACCACGACGATGCAGGTGGCAAAGGCGCCAACGCCCGTCACGCAGAGGCCGGCGCCGCGGTTCCGCCGGAACTCGCCGGTGAACGTGTACGCCGCCGACGCGGCGGGCGATCTGAGTCCCGTGGTGCGAGGAGACCCGGCGCTGGTCTACGTACCCAACAGCGAGAGCAACACCGTGGACGTGATCAGCCAGCGGACGTTCAAGGTCGTCGAGCGGTTCGACACGGGCGAGCTGCCTCAACACGTGACGCCGGCTTGGAACCTGAAGACGCTGTACGTCGACAACGACGCCGGCAACACCCTGACGCCGATCAACCCGCGCACCGGGAAGGCTGGCAGGCAGATCTCCGTGGCGGACCCGTACAACCTGTACTTCACACCGGACGGGAGGTACGCGATCGTTGTGGAGGAGCGGCTGCGCGAGCTCGCCTTCCGCAACCCCAACACGATGGCGCTTATCCGCACGCTGCCCGTCCCCCAGTGCCCGGGCGTCGATCATGCCGACTTCTCGGTGAGTGGCCGCTACATGTACGCGAGCTGCGAGTTCGGCGGGCTGATGATCGAGGTGGACCTCAAGACACTCCGCGTGACCCGAACGCTGACGCTGCACGGTGGTTCGTCGGCACCGCAGGACGTGAAGCTCGCCCCCAACGGCCGCACGCTGTACGTCGCCGACATGGACAACGGCGGCGTTTGGGAGATCAGTCCCCGAACGCTCAAGGTGATCGGCTTCACGCACACCGGCGCGGGCGCCCACGGCCTGTATCCAAGCCGCAACGCGAGGTTCCTATACGTCTCGAACCGGGAGGCTGGATCGGTCTCTGTGATGAGCTTCGCGACCAACCGGGTCGTGAAGACCTGGCAGCTGCCGCAGCCTGCGAGCCCGGATATGGGCGGCGTCTCCGCCGACGGCAGGACACTCTGGTTGAGCGGCCGTTACAACGGCGTTGTGTACGCGATCAACACGATCACGGGCAAGCTACGCGCGGAGATCAAGGTCGGCGCCGGGCCCCACGGTTTGTGCGTCTGGCCCCAACCCGGACGGCACTCGCTTGGCCACACGGGAATCATGCGCTGAGCGCGCCGGAGCCGTGGCGGCAGCCCGGACGGTGTATTGACACCGTCCGGGCTTGCCAGCCCCTACGGGTAGGCGGTGACGTCGACCGGCGTATCCGGGTTGGCGATCGTCGAGGAGCCGCCGACGCCGTTGATCACCGAACTGATCCCGCCCATTCCGGTGGTCGCGTTCAGGAACACCGTCAGGAGGTCATGGAATTGAACCCCCGGGGTGTCAGGCGCCTGGAATGCCATCGCCGAGTAGATCGGAACCCCCTGGTTGAAGAACGAGTAGCTCCCCATGCCATAGCCCTGGAAGCTCTTGACCCGGTTCGTCACAAGGAAAGCCGGATAGCCGTTCTGCGTCGGCGATGCCATCCACGCCGCCTGGCTCGGCGGGTCGTACGGCATCTCGTTCTGGAAGAACACGTCCTCCCCGTTCTGGCCGTTCCAGATCACCTCGTTCTTCTGGAAGTGCTCGACCGCCAAGCCGTACGCGCGGACGTCGTCGCCATTGACAAGGAGCCCGGTCTCCGCGGTGTTGAGCGTCCATCCGGCGCCGGTTCCATGATCGGCGCGCCACGCCCAGACGTCGTCGAGGATCGTCTGGCTGTCATCCACGACCAGCGCGGTGTTCGCCGTACCGGCCTCGGCGCCACCGATCCGGAAGAAGACGTCCTGAACGAGCGTCGGGTCGTTCGAGTTCGAGTTGCTGAGTCCTCTGGTGGGAACGCCGAGCTGCACCAATGCCGGTGAGTTCTGCGGGCCGGCGTCGAAGATGAGACCCGATAGCTTGATCCCGGGAACGTCCGCGGTCCGCATCGCCAGGTTCCCGTTCTGGGGGATCAGCGTGGCGAAACCGAGACCGAGCACGATCGTGTTCGGATGGTTGATCACGATCGCCTGCGGCAGGTCGTAGACCCCGGGAGTCACGATCAGGTCGAGACCACGCGCGAGGGCATGGTTGATCTCCGACACAGACGTGCTCGGGCTGGCGATGAAGAACTGCGAGATCGGAAGCGAATAGCCCGCCTCATGGCCCTCGGTGTACGACGGCCCGACCGAGTTGTGGCGCAGGCCGGGAACGAACACGCGCATCGCTCCACCTGTGTCGGTGTAGAGGAACGGCTCCTCCTCTGAAACCGGCGCCGTGGCCAGGGTCGTGTACTGGCCGACCCCCGACCCGAAAGCGGTCGCCGGGGCACCGTTGTCGCCCATGAACACCTGATTCCAAACGGCGTTGGTCCAGTTGTCGATGTTGCTGTTGCGGACGAAGTACTGCTGCTGGCCGTAATTGCCGACGATACCGCCGTTGAACTCGTCGTCGGCCATGTAGCCGCCACTGACGTCGCCCGTCCCGCAGTAGTCCTGCAGGATCACGTTGCCGTTGATGATCACCCTGCGAATGGGATCCGCCTGCGAGAGCGCCAGCAGGTCGTTGGTGTTCAGGCAGCTGTCCGCCTCATCCGGTTCCGGCGCATAGGCCGGGGGTGACGAAGGCAGGCTCACATTGAGCGTCAGGTTCGAGATCGACCGCCAGAAGTTGTCGGTGCCCTCGCAGTCGCCGTTGACGCACTGGTTGAAGACGTTGATGGCGCCGTTGATCACGACGTCCCCAGGCTCGGCACCGAGGCCCGCGACCTGGGTGTAGAAGCCGACCTGAAAGTCCAGCGGGTTGGTGGCCGAGCCGTACGTGCCGGGCTCGAAGAAGATCGAATAGCGCTGGGTTCCGAACTGGCTCGGGACCTGCTGGCTTGAGATCGCGTCGAGCTCGGACTGAACCTGAGCCTGCGGCATCGACGGGTCGAAGATGATCACGTTCGACCCCAGATCGGGGTTGCTTGCGCCAATCCCGTGCGGAGACGTATGGGCGCGATGAACTGCGGCGGAAGCACCTGCTGGCGCGGCCCAGAGTGCCACGCAAACCAACGCCGCGAGTGGTCTACACCACTTCACTCTATCCTCCTTGATACGGACGATGGGAACGGCCCTACCCGGACACGGAGGTACCCGAGAGCCGCGACGCTAACACCGTCGCCAGTCGCAAGCGGGTGGTGCGGACGAAGGTCCTACTCGGGCATCGCCGAGCGGCGAAGCAGGTCGTCGATGGTGGCCACCGCAGCAACGTACGCAGCGTGTGTTGCGAGGCTGGTCAGCATCACGTCCGCAGGCCAGCGCCAGGGCGGCGGGGTTCGACCGAGCAGTGGGAACAGGGAGAAGGTTGCGCTCATGAGCGTCGTTGCGAAGATCGCTGTCGGCACCGGCTCGCGGAAGCGCCTCCGGAGCAGCCCGTGCCAGAGTCCGAAGGCTGACCCGTAGCCCCAGCGCAGGATCGTGCCAAGCTCGCGATCCTCACGCCCGGTCACATGGCCGAGGTGCATGACCGAGGCGACGATTTGGCCCGGCACGATCGAGTCGTCGTAATCGAGGGGACCCTGCCGTCGCGGCCGCAGTCTCCGCTCGATGGCGTAGGAGCCGGCCAGCGCGGCGGTGCCGGCCGTGCCGGCCAGGACGCTTCGAGTCTGCCAGGGCACCCTCATCACTGCACCTCCCTTTGTAACGGCAAGTGGATCACGCGGTCGACGAGGTCGAGCCCCTCCGAACGGTGGGTTATCAGCAGCAGCGTGCGCCCGTCCGCAGCGCCGATGAGGTCGCGCACGAGCTCCTCGGCAGTGGGCGGGTCAAGGTGGGCGGTGGGCTCGTCGAGGATCAGTACCGGAGCATCCGACAGGAGCGCACGGGCGATCGCGATCCGCTGTCGCTGGCCCCCCGACAATTCCCGGCCGAGTTCGCCGACCGGCGTGTCGACTCCCTTGGGCAGCGTCGAGACCCAGTCCCAGATGCGGGCGCGCCGCAGGGCATCCTCGATGTCGCGGTCGCTCACTCCAGGGCGTCCGAGAACGACGTTGTGGCGGATGCTCGTCTCGAAGAGATGCGCATCCTGACCGGCGATTGTGATCGCTCGGCGTAGATCCGCCTGTGCGTAGTCACGCAGATCACGGTCACCCAGCGTCACCCGCCCGCCCTCGGGATCGAGGAAGCGCAGCAGGAGGTTGGCCACGGTTGTCTTTCCCGCCCCGCTGGGGCCGACAAGCGCAACCCGCTCACCTGCATCCAGGCGCAGGTTCAAGCGGTCGATCACGAGCTGCCGCCGGCCGGGGTATCGCGCCCGCACGTCCTCGAGCGCCACCGCGAACGGCCACGGCGGAAGCGGCACAGGCGATTCCGGATCGGTGACCATCGGCTGCTGATCGACGAGCTCGATCACGCGACCGCCCGCCGCGCGCGTTGCCGTCAGCTCGCGCGCAGCGGTCGAGAGCGGTGCCACCGCCTCGAACGAAGCCAGCGCCAGCAGGCCGAGCATCGCGATCAGCACGGGGTCGAGGGCGTGGCGGCCCGAGGCCGATGCCGCCGCCGCGAGCACGCCACAGACGGTCAATCCGGTGATGGCGAGTGTCAGGCCGTCGGCCATCCCGGCCGCGAACGCATCCCGCCGTCCGAGCCTGAGCAGAGCGCCATCTGCGGCCCGAACCCGCGTCAGTGCCTCTTGCTCGGCGCCGAGCGCCACCAGTTCTGGGGCTGCCGCCATCAGATCCACCAGCTCCGCTGCGAGGGCGCCGCGCGCCCGCGACTGGCGCCGCCCGGCGTGTGCCGCCACTCCCCCAGTCAGTACCGAAACGGCGATCCCCGCCACAAGCAGCCCTGTCGCGAGTATCAGTCCGGCCGCGGGCAGCACTCCAGCGGCGACGCCCACCGACACCCCGGCAACCAGCAGCGCGACGAGAATCGGCTCGATGACTCTCAGATAGAGACTCTGTAGCGCGTCGACGTCGGCAACCATGCGCGTGAGCAGGTCGCCGCGGCGATAGGCGCCGAGCTGCGACGGGGCCAGAGGAATGATCCGTTCGTACACCTGGGTCCGGACCTGGCTGAGTGTTCGCAGCGCGAGGTCGTGCGACGCAAGGCGTTCCGCGTACCGAGCGATCGGCCGGCCGAGCCCGCAGAACCGCACGCCGACGATCACAACCATCAACGAGAGAACGGCGGGACGTTCGGCGGCCCGCGAGATCAGATAGCCCGCCAGGGCCATCAGCGCTATTCCGAGGAGCAGCGTCAGGGCGCCAAGCAGCACCGCGCCGATCAGACGCGATCGCGGTGCAGGAGCCAGCCTGGTGAGCTGCGTCAGCGTCGTCGTCATGCGGCCACACCCGCGGTTTCCAGCATGATCCTTCCGTCCACGAGCCGGACGACCCGGTCGGCGTACCGCACGAGCTCCGGCCGATGGGCGATCACGAACACGGTCCTACCCGTGCGAATCTGGTCCAGCGCGCGCGACATGATCTCGACGTTCCACGGGTCCAGGTCGGCCGTGGGCTCATCGAGAATCAGGAACGGCGCGTCGCGAACGATTGCTCGGGCGAGCCCGATCCGCCGCCGCTCTCCGGCTGAGAGCTGGCGAGCGCCATCCCCGACCAGGGTGTCGTAGCCGTCGGGCAGGGCCATGATGAATTCGTCGGCGCCGACGAGTGCGGCTGCCTCTCGAACCTGACGGTCAGACGCTTCCGGGCTGCCGAGCCGCACGTTCTCGCCCACCGTGCGCCGAAACAGCGTGGGGTGCTGCGGGACCCAGCCGACGTAGCTGCGCCACTGCTCGACCCTGCACGTGGCCAGGTCGACGCCGCCCACGCTTATGCGCCCGGCGGTCGGGGCGATCAGGCCGAGCAACAAGGCGCCCATGGTGCTTTTGCCGGCGCCGCTGGCGCCCACGAGCGCCACGGTCTCGCCCGGTTCGAGTTCCAGATTCGCCCGGTCGAGCACCATCCCGGGACGCGACGGGTAGGAGAACGACAGCTGTTCGACAACGATGGGATCGTGAGCCGGGCTCGGGACCTGGCATCGGCCGCCGCACGGCGCTCGGTCCTCTGCATCGAGCAGGTCGAGCATGCGCTCGGCGACAGCGCGACCGTCTGCGCTCGCATGGAACTCCGCACCGAGGCGGCGAAACGGGAGATACAGCTCGGGAGCGAGCACGAGGACCGTCAGTCCGGCCTGGAGCCCGAGGCTCCCATCCACGAGGCGCACTCCGGCGGTAACGGCCACCAACGCGACGCCCAGCGTCGCGGCAAGCTCGAGCACCGAGCCCGAGAGGAAGCTGACCCGCAGCGTCTGCATCGTCGTTGCGCGGTAACGCTCGCCCACCTCGGCCAGGACCCCGGTCTGTGCCTCGGCACGGCCGAAGGTCCTGAGCGTGGGCAACCCGCGCACGACGTCCAGGAAGTGCAACGAGAGCATGTGCAGCGCCTGCCACCGCTCAACGGCGCGCTGCTCCGAGTAGCGCCCGATCAACCACATGAACACGGGGACAAGCGGAAGCGTGACCAGCATGATCAGCGCCGACTCGATGTCCTCGAGAGCCGCGCCGCCGATCACGATCGGTGGGACCATGCAAGCCAGCACGACCTGGGGCAGGTAGCGCGCGAAATACGGCTCCAGGCCCTCGATCCCCTGCACCGCGGCCGCCGCGACCTCGGCACTGCCAGCGCGGTCGGTCGTCCCAGCGCGGGCGTGCAGGCGCTTCTCGGCCAGCGCCAGTCGCAGCTCAGACAGCACGTCCCATGCCGCGCGCCGCCCTGAGATCTCCATCCCCCAGGCGCACAGACCGCGCGCCAGGAAAGCAGCCGCGAGCGCCGCGAGCAAGGGCCAAAGCCGGCTGACGGCTGTACCGTGCACGGACTCCGTGACCACCCGCGCGAACAGCGCCGCCTGCGCCAGGACAGCCAGCGCGGTCATCACCCCGAGGGCCACATCGATTGTGAGCAGAGGCCGCACAGACCGCGTCCGTTGCACCAAGCGTGGATCAAGGCCGCGCATCAAGTCAGCTGTCCTGTGTGTGACCGGAGCTAACCGGCGCGGCCAGCGGCGGCGTAACCGGCTCCCCCGCCAAGCGCTTACGGAAGACGTAATACGTCCAACCCTGGTAGACGAGTACGAGTGGCACGAAGATCGCGCCGACGATGGTGATCACCTTGAGTGCGTAGTGGCCGGTGGCGGCGTTCGTGACTGTCAGGCTGTTGACGAAGCTCGGATGCGAGACCATCACGCGCGGATACAGGCCGGTGAAGATGGTCGCGACGATTCCGATCGCTCCGAGTCCGGTGAACGCGAAGCCCCAGCCGTCGTGCCGGCGGTAGATCGCGGCGCCGGCCAGCAACACCGAAGCGGCTGTCAGCGCGGCCACAATCGCGACCGGTCCAACAGCGCGCTGGTTGCGGTCGTGGGCCACGATCACGGTCCACGCCGCGAATGCCAGAACCATGATGCATGCGGGAGCCGCCAGGCCGCGAGCGGCGCCACTGGCGCGCGAATGGAAGTCACCGGTCGTTCGGACCATGAGATACGTGGCGCCATGCAGAGCGAACAGACAGACGACGGCTACGCCGGCGAGCACTGTGTAGCCGCTGAACAGGTCGAGGAAGTCCCCGACGAACTGGTTCGAGCTCCCGAGGGGGACGCCGTGCAGGAGGTTTGCGAGCGCGATGCCCCAGAGGAGCGGAGCGCCGATGCTGCCGAGCGCGTTCAGGCCGAGCCACACAGTCCGCCATCGTGCGCTCTCGCCACGCTCGCGCCATTCGAACGAGACGACGCGCAGGATCAGCAGGACCAGGATCAACAGCAGCGCCAGATAGAAGCCGGAGAACATCGTCGCGTACCACGCTGGAAACGCCGCGAAGGTGGCGCCCGCGGCAACCACCAGCCAAACCTCGTTGCCGTCCCAGACCGGCCCGATCGACTCGAACATCATCGACTTCTCAGCGTCGGTCCGCGGAAGCGAAGGCAGCAGCATGCCGACGCCGAAGTCGAACCCTTCGAGCAGGAAGTAGCCGCTCCAGAGTACGGCGATGAGAATGAACCAGAGGGTCGGGAGGCTCATGTCAGGCAGCTCCGAATCCGATCGGCTGCGGGACCTCGGGCTTCGCGGCCGGCCCGGTGACATCGTCCGGATCGAGCCGGGCGTAGCGTCGCATGAGGATGAAATCCACCACGCCGAGCGTCAGATACAGCGCCACGAACACGCCGAGGCTGGTCGCGACGGTGGCGGTGCCCACGCTCGGCGATACCGCCTTGGATGTCTTCAGCAGCCCCTGCACGATCCACGGCTGACGTCCCATCTCGGTCAGGATCCAGCCGAAGCTGGCCGCTAAGTACGGGAAAGCGATGGCGACGATCGCGCTGCGCAGGAACCAGCGCGATCGTTCCAGGGCTCGTCGCCGGTACAGCCACGCGCCGACCGCCGCGAGCAGGAACATCACCACCCCCAGCACCGCCATGATCCGCATCGACCAATAAATGAGCTCGATGCTCGGCATGTAGTCGCCAGGTCCGTAGCGTTGCTGCTCCTGTGCCTGGAGCTGGTTGAGGCCCTCGATCTTCCCGTTGAAGGAACCGGTTCCCATCCACGACAGCAGCCTCGGGATGGTGATCGCAAACGACGGCGTCGGGTCCTGGGGCGAGAAGCCGCCGATCTGAAAGACCGAGAATCCGCAGGGCTGGCAAGTGGTCCACTGTGCCTCGGACGCCGCGATCTTCATGCCCTGCTGGGCGGTGACATCCTCGCCAAAGCGGTTGCCCACCGACAGTTGCAGCAGGGTCACCGGGATCGCGACGATCAGCGCGAGCTTCGCGGCGCGGCGGAACAGCTCGACGTTGCGGCCACGCAGCAGATGCCAGCAGGAGACGCCAAGCATCAAGATCGAGCCGAAGATGAGACCCGCGAGGATCGTGTGCAGATAGGCCAGGAGCGCGAACTCGTTGGACAACAGCGCACCGAGGTCTGTGAGGTGTGCCTTGCCATCGACGATGGTGTAGCCGACGGGATGCTGCATCCAGGAGTTGGCAACGAGGATCAGGTAGGCCGATAGCCAGGTGGCAAGCGCGGCCACCCAGATCGTCGCCAGATGCACGCGGGGCGGCAAGCGGTTCCAGCCGAAGATCCACAGGCCGAGGAACGTCGCCTCCAGCATGAACGCCGCTAGCCCCTCGATCGCCAGCGGCGCTCCGAAGACTCCCCCGACGAAGTCCGAGTACACCGACCAGTTCATCCCGAACTGAAACTCCTGCACCAGGCCGGTGGCCACCCCGATCGCGAAGTTGATCAGCAGAAGCGTCCCGAAGAAGCGGGTCAACTTCAGCCAGGCGTCGTCATGAGTTCGATGCCAGACCGTCTGCATGATCGCGACCAGCGGAGCCAGGCCCAGCGTGAGTGGGACGAACAGAAAATGGTAGATCGACGTCGTCCCGAACTGCCAGCGAGCGAGATCAACCGTGATGGAGCCCAGGGCGACCACGCGCGCGATCCGGTGTGCTCAGCCCACGCGGGCCGGCTCCCGCTGGCTGGGCTGCGCACCCATCCGCTCCAACACGTGGTCACCTACACGCAACGCGTTTGCCATGGCCGTCAGTGCCGGGTTGACGGCGCCGATGCTCGGGAAGAAGCTCGTATCGACCACGTAGAGGTTGTCCAACTCATGTGCGCGGCAGTCGGTGTCGAGGACCGAGCTCGCCGGATCGGTGCCGAAGCGGCAGGTCCCGGCCTGGTGAGCGCATCCCGCCACCGGGATGTCGTTCTTGAGGTACGCGTGGTGCGGCAACAGATGGCCGTGATGCATGCCGAGGTCCGCCAGCAGTGACTTCAGGCGGTGGAACAGGCGGTCCTTGGCCTCCTCATTGCTGGCCGAGTAGCTGATCGAGACGTTTCCGTCGCCGGCCAGGGTGACGCGGTTCTCCTGGGAAGGGAGATCCTCAGTCGAGAGCCAGAAATCGACCGCGTGACGGGCGACGTCGCGCAATGTCCACGACGGCGCAAAGCGGGTCTCGCCGGGCTTCTCGCCGCGGAACATGGGCGCCTGCGACTTGCCGACCATCTGGATGTTGCCCAGCGGAAACCCGAACTCCTTGTCCCCCAGGTAGTAGTCGTTGACGCCGAGCGTCTTCTGAAAAACGGTCGGGTTCTCCTCCTTGGAGAGCGCCAGCACCGCCTGGCTGTTGTGGTACATGTAGTTGCGGCCGACCTGATCGGAGCCATTGGCCAGACCACGCGGGTGCTTGTCGTTCGCCGACGCGAGTAGCAGCTTGGCGCTGTTGGCCGCGCCGCAGGACAGCACGACGATGTCAGCCGAGAACGTCTCCGGGTGCCCGTCGACAGTGGCTTCCACCTCGGTGACGCGTCGTCCGGTCTCGTCGGTGCGCAGTCTGACCGCTTCACTCTGGGTGAGCAGCGTCACGTTCGGGTACACGAGCGCCGGCCGCACTGCGATCACCTCGGCATCGGATTTGGCGTGCACCACACACGGGAACCCGTCGCAGTTGTCGCAGCGCACGCACGCGCTGTAGGGCATGTTCTGCTCGTTCAGCCGGATCCCGCAGGGAGCATGGAACGGGTGCAGTCCCGCGGCAGCGAGATCGTCTGAGAGCTGCTGGATCCGAGGCTCGTGCGAAACCGGCGGGAAGGGATACGGCGCGCTCGCCGGCGGGTCGGTCGGATCCTCCCCGTGCACACCATGCACCTGGTAAAGCTGTTCGGCCTGGGTGTAGTAGGGCTCCATGTCCTCGTAGGAGATCGGCCAGGCCGGCGACATACCGTCGTGGTGCTGTAACTCGCCGAAGTCCTCGCGCCGCAGGCGGTAGAGCGCGGCCCCATAGAGCTTTGTGGCGCCCCCCACGTAGTAGTGCACCTGAGGCTGGAAGGACGAGCCGTCCGAGTAATGCCAGGTGTCCGGTGTGATGTAGCGGCCGTCCACAAACACGCTTTCGGCCAGCCAGTTCTGTGGCTCGCGTGGGAGCCAGCCGCCGCGCTCGAGCAGCAAAATCCGCTTCCCGGAGGGAGCCAGGTGATAGGCAAGCGTACCGCCGCCGGCACCGCTTCCGATGATGATGATGTCGTAGCTCTCGCTCATCCGGCCACCTCCGCAGCTTGCGTTTCAGGAAGATCCGCCGAGACGCTTGCTCATACCGCCACCCAGGGGTGGTGCCAGCGCCCATAGCCCGCGACGACGTCGTCGGCCGCCTCCGGTCCCCAAGTGCCCTTTGCGTAGGGATGCACGGGCGGCGGCTCGGAGATCAGCGGCTCCATCACGCGCCAGCACTCCTCAACTCCGTCCTGGCGCGTGAATCGCCGACTGTCTCCAACCATCGCGGCGTGCAGCAGGACCTCGTACGGCGTCGGTCCCTCGCCACCCTCGGTGGCGAACTCCATGTCGAGGTTGATCTGCTCCGGCTCGACCGCGAAGTGGCGCTGAGCATCGACGAGCATCCGGACTCCGGTCGCCGGGTCGAGCTTGACCACCATCTGACTCGGTTCGGGGATCCGCGACCAGCCGACAAAGCCCAGCTTCGGCGGGCGGCGGAACACCACTCGCAGCTCGGTCTGCGTGACCGGCAGGCACTTGCCGGTCCGGATAACCCAGGGCACTCCACCCCAGCGCCAGTTGTCGATCTCGAGCCGAAGTGCGGCGTAGGTCTCTGTCGTCGAGTCCGGAGCGACGCCGTCGATCGCGCGATAGCCGTCGTACTGCCCGCGAACGTAATGGCTCGGGTCGGCGGCTGCCATGGCGCGATAGACGCTCACCAGCGCGTCCTTGAGGACGTCAGGGTCGCTCGAGGAGGGCGGCTCCATCGCCGCTGCCGCCACAACCTGCATGAGATGGTTGACGACGACGTCCCGCAGTGCTCCGACCGGGTCGTAAAAATGGCCGCGGTCTTCCACTCCGAAGCTCTCAGCCATCGTGATCTGGACGCTGGAGACGTAATTCCGGTTCCAGATCGGCTCGAACAGCGCATTCGCGAACCGCAGGTAGAGGATCTCGCCAAGGCCCATCTTCCCGAGGAAGTGATCGATCCGGTACAGCTGCGACTCGTCTATGTACTGATGAATCTCCGCCGCCAGCGCGCGCGCCGACGCGAGATCGTGTCCAAACGGCTTCTCGACCACGACGCGGCCGGTCTTGGTCAGCCCGGCCTCGGTCAGGCCCTTGATCACCCGGCCGAACAGAAACGGCGGGATCTCCAGATAGAAGACCGGACACTCGACATTGCCGATCGCGTCCGCGACCCGCGCGTACGTCTCGGGAGAGTCGAAATCCCCGCTCACGTACGACAGGCGCGCGGCGAAGCGCCGGAAGACTTCCTCGTCGATGGTCTCGCCGCAACCCTCAATTGCTTCACGGGCGTGGCCGCGAAGCTCCTCGGCCGACCAGTCGCTCACGGCGACGCCGACGATCGGGCAGGTGAGCTCGCCGCGCTGCTCGAGCCGGTACAGCGAGTGGAACGTCATCACCTTCGCGAGGTCACCGGTGATGCCGAACACGACAAACACGTCGGCCGCCTTCGGTTGGCGCGCGCCGGCCTGGGATGCGCTTGTCATGGGTGGAGACTCAACTGCGGTCGACATGCGCCGACCCCCTTATTCGTTTAGCGGCTGCTGTATGTAGGCCGATGCTCACGTCACCGCTACGCCTGGGCATCACCCGATGTGGGTGACCGAGCGCGTCCAGCGGGACGCGCTCAACTGTTTGCTGAAGATGCGGCACCAACTGCGACCGGGTCGTCATCCCAGTCGATCCGCGCCGCGTCACCGCGGTCCAGGACGTGCGGACCGCCGGTCTTGGAGAAGCCGTCCCAAGCCCAGTCGACGAATGCCTCGATTTTCGCCTTGGTCCCCGTCATCAGCGCGGCGTGCACACCGAGCCAGGACATGTGAGCCAGTTGCCCGTGGATTTCGTGGTGGTGCTTTCCGACCTCCGCGATCGCGGCCCCACGACCGATCATCGCCATGATCCCCTTGTCGCGATAGGCGAAGGGCTTGCGGGGCTTGCCGTCGAGGTCGGCCAGGATGTTCTCGGCTGCCCAAGTGCCGCTCTGCATGGCCACCGAGCCCAGCTGCGGCAGCGCGCCGGTTTCGTCGGAGATGTTGGCGACGTCCCCGATTGCGTACACGCCCGGATAACCAGCCAGCGTGAGATCTGACTGCACGTCGAGGCGCCCGCCGTGCCCTTGTTGGACGCCTGACGCTGCGGCCAGAGCCGCACCCTCGATCCCGCCACCCCAGACCACACACCGCGTCGCGATAGTCGTGCCGTCCGAGAACTCGGCGTGCCCGCTGCAGACCTCGGTGAGGCCAATGCCGAGATGCACCTTGACCCCCTTCTCACGCAGCACCTTGTCCACGTACTCGTGGGCGTCGTCGGAAAACGGCTTCAGCAGAGCGTCGCCATGGTCGACGAGGTGGACCTGACAAGCGCCTGCGTCGAGGTCCGGGTACACAGCCGGGATCGTGTCTTGGACCATGTCGCCGATCGCCCCTGCGACCTCGACTCCGGTCGGGCCACCGCCGACGATCACGAAGTTGAGCGCTCCGCGAGCGACGAGCTGTGGATCTCGGTCGACCTGCTCGAGCAGGCCAAGGATCCGCGAACGCAGATTGGTGGCGTTGTCGAGCGAGTAGAGCGGGAACGAGTTCTCAGCGGCGCCTGGTGTGCCGAAGAAGTTGGGCTCAGACCCTGCAGCTAGGACCAGCACGTCGGCGGACCATTCCTGTCCGTCCTTGGCGACGACGGTCCTGGTGCTCGGGTCCGCCGAGGCGATATCAGCGAGCTTGACGTCAATGTCGTCTTCGCCTGCGAACACCGAGCGAAGCGAGTCCGCCACGTCGCTGGGTGCGAGCTGCGAGGTAGCCACCTGGTACAGCAATGGCTGAAATTGGTGGTAGTTGTTGCGGTCGATCAGCGTGACGTGGGCGCGCTTGTGCTTGACCAGGCCCAGCGCACACCCGAGCCCGGCGAAGCCTCCCCCCACGATCACGACATGGGGTTTCGCCTCGGTTGCGTGTTCGGTCACTGGAGACTCCATTCGTTACGTGCGAGGTTGCCCTCCGACCGTGTGTCGGCCATGCCGAGATGCTGACGAGCCGGCCGCGCTGCGCCTCACCCGATCGGGGTGACCGCGTGCAGCTGCTGGCGACGAGCGAGAAGCTTGCCCGTCTCCCAGAGCACGAGGAGCAGCAAGGCGGCGGCGAGGGCAAGTCCGAACTGCCGAGAATTGAGCGGCGTGGTACCGAGCAGACGGTTGAACAGGTCCATCTGGGTGACTGCCACGGCAAGCGCAAGCTCGGCCACGGCGGTCCAGTTCATCTTGAGGTTGTCGAACGTCTCGGCGCGGAGCACTGACCCGGTTGCGCTGCGGCTTTCGAAGGCCGCAACGACGAGCATGAGCGCGAACGCGCTCAGCCCGATCGAGGATCCGACGCTGAGGCTGTGGTAGTGGTTGATACCGAAGTAGATAAGGGCGTCCAGGCAGATCGCCATATACAGCCCGACCAGGCCGGCGGTGAGCTTGACGCTGCTGGTCACAATCGATTCGCCGCTGGGTCTGGGGCGATGGCTCATCAGACCTGCAGTCGCCTGGTCGAGGCCGAGGGCCACTCCGAACGGCGCGCTCACGATGAAGTGGATGTAGAGGACCTCGCCCGGCGTGAACGGCTGCCCGGATGCGATGTTGAGCAGCGTCGCGCCGAGGAACGTGAGCACGAAGGCGACGAGCGAGATCAGCACGAAGCGGACGTACTTCATCAGGTTGTCGTAGAGCTTCCTGCCCTGCTCGACGGCGCGGACGATCGTGGCGAAGTTGTCATCCGTGAGGATCATGCGGGCCGCGTTCTTGGCGACCTCGGTCCCGCTTCCCATGGCGATGCCGATGTGCGCTGCCTTGATCGACGGCGCGTCGTTGACGCCGTCGCCGGTCATCGCCACGACGTCGCCCCGCTTCTTCAGGGTCTCGGCAAGCAGCACCTTGTGTTCGGGCGCCACGCGACCGAGCACGCCTATTCGTTCGATCCGCTCCAGACGCTCGGCCTCGTCGAGCGCGGCGAACTCCGTGCCCAACATCGCCTCGCCTCCAATCCCCAACTGCTCGGCGATCGCCGCTCCCGTCACGACATCATCGCCGGTCACCATGCGCACACGAATGTGGGCGCTCTGCGCGTCGCTGACCGCCTGCTTCGATTCCTCTCTGGGCGGATCGACCATGCCGACCAGACTCGTCATCTGCAGTCCCTCTACGTACGCGAGCAGATCGCCGTTCGGATCGAAGCTGGCAGCATCGATGTCGCGGGACGCTGCCGCCATCACCCGCAGCCCCGCCTTCTCCATCCGCTCGACGTGGGCATTGGTCTTTCCCCGGAGCTCCTCATTCCACGGAATGCTCTGCCCCGCGGACAATGCCGTTGAGACGTGGCTCATGACCGCCGGTGCCGCGCCCTTGACGTAGCAGCGCACAGTCTCGCGGCCTGCTCCGTCAGTTGCAGTGGTGAACGCGGCCATCAGCTTGTAGGTCGGGTCGAAGGGCAGTGTCGCGACACGCGGATGACGCCCGTGCGTCTGCGCGATGTCGAGGCCTGCCTTGTAAGCCATGACCAGCAGCGCCCCCTCCGTGGGATCACCCACCACCTTCCCGTCGACCAGCGTGGCGTCGCTGGCAATGACGTAGGGAAGAATGGCGTCCTCGATCGTGTCGGTCGCTCCCGCAGCGTGATGGACCGTCCCCTCGAGCTCATAACCCGAGCCGGAGATCGTGTAGCGGTCGGTTGGATCGACCACCTCGACGGCCGTCATCTGGTTCATGGTCAGCGTGCCGGTCTTATCTGAGTTGATCGCCGAGGTGGAACCGAGCGTCTCGACCGATGCCAGGTCCTTGAGCACCGCGCCATGAGTGGCCAACTCGCCGGCCCCCAATGACATGACAACCTGAAGCACCGTCGGCATGGCCTCCGGGATGGCCGCGATCGCCAGCGCGACGGCACTCGAAAAGACCACGGTCGAGGGCAGGCCGCGCTGCGCCCCGAGCACGAACATGATCACCATCGTGATGCCGGCTGCACCCGCGATCCAGAGCGTGAGGGTGTCGAGCTGACGGCTCAGCGGCGTCTGCTCCTTGGCCGTCGTGGCCAGCATCCCTGCGATCTTCCCGACCTGTGTGTCGCTTCCAGTGGCGGTGACGATCATCAGGCCGCTGCCGTGCGTGACAGGGGTGTGCATAAACGCCATGTCGGCTTGATCGCCCGGAGAGAGATCCGTGCCCGACGGCGCATCGACTCCCTTGGAGGCCGGCACACTCTCGCCGGTCAGAGCGGACTCGTCGATCTGGAGTGAACTCGCCTCGACGATCCTCCCATCCGCCGGCACGTCATCCCCAGCAGCCAGGAGCACGACATCCCCGATCACGACCTGCTCGGCGGGGACCTGGGCCTCCACCCCGTCTCGTCGTAACCGCGCGCTCGATTTCACCATCGCCTTCAGCGCGTTCATCGCGCTTTCGGCCTTGCCCTCCTGTCGCAACCCCACCGCGGCGTTCAACACGGTGATCAGCAACAGCAGCACGCCGGTGCTCCACTCCTTGATCACGAGCGATACCACCGCAGCGGCCAAGAGGATCAGCTGCATGTAGGTTCGGTACTGGCCGATGAAACGCTTCCAGGCGGGGACGGGCGCCTCGGCGGGAAGCGCGTTGGGTCCGTACTGCTCGAGCAGGTCCGCCGCCTGGTGGCTCGTGAGCCCGACGGCAGGATCGACGTGCAGCGTTCCGGCGACCTCGGCCGGCGTCTGTTCGTACCAGCCGTTCTGGCCGGGGCGTTGGCGGACCGTCTCGGCGCTCGCTGCGCTGGTCATACCGACGCCTGAGCCGCTCGCTTCCCGGCCTGCCGACCGTCGGTGAACGGGTCGGCAGCGGCACCCTCCGGGGCCTGCGCTTCGAGCGCTTGCTTAACCTCCAGCAGTGCGTCACGTTGCCGCTTGGTGACCCTCGGGAAGTGCGGATCGATATCGATCAGAGCCTGGGCGAGCACCATCCCGACGGCCAGCCGCTCGAACCACTTGCGGTCAGCAGGGATCACGTACCACGGGGCCCACTCCGTGCTGGTGTGGGTTAGCGCTTCCGAGAAAGCCTTCTGATAGGACTGCCAATACCCGCGCTCCTGAACGTCTGCGGTCGAGAACTTCCAGTTGTGATCAGGTAGGTCGATGCGGCGCAGGAACCGGGAGCGCTGCTCCTCGTGCGAGAGGTTCAGGAACAGCTTCACGATCCGGAATCCGTTGTCGGTCAGGTAGCGCTCCCAGCCGTTGATCTCGCGGTAGCGCCGCTTCCACACATCCCCACCCTTCGTCCCCTTGGGAAGCTTCTGGCGCTCGAGGATTTCCGGGTGCACGCGGACAACCAACACCTCCTCGTAATAGGAGCGGTTGAAGATCCCGATCTGTCCTCGCGCCGGCAGTCGCCGCGCATAGCGCCAGAGATAGTCGTGATCGAGCTCCTCGGATGACGGCACCTTGAAGCTGTTCACCGAGACACCCTGAGGATTCACACCACTCATCACGTGCCGGATCGTTCCGTCCTTGCCGGCCGCATCAAGCGCTTGGATCACCACCAGCACTCCCCACGTGCTCTGTGCGGCCAGACGCCCCTGGTACTCGCACATGAGCGTTATGCCCTCCTCGAGCAGCGAGACTCCGTCCTTCTTCTTGTTCACCCCTGCGATGAACGCGGGATCGAAGTCCCTCTTGAGGTTCACATGTGAGCCGGGCTCGACTCGCAGCAACTCGACGAACTCATCGAGCCGCTTGCGTCGCTTCCGCGACAGGACGTGATCGGTCATGCGGACAACGTCACGCCCAGGTGTGCAGGCGTCGTCATCCAATCCGGGTGATGGTGGCCGTCAGCGACACGAGCCGGACACGGACGGCAGATGTGAGTCATCGTTCTGCGACTGCTGGAGCGCGGCCGCAGCCCGCTCCTCCTCGTCGAGCGCCGACAGGTAACGGCCGTAGAGCTCATCAGACCGCCTGCGGCTGTCAGCGGCTGACCACTCGCTCCACGCCCGGGTCACGCTCTGGGCGGCCCTTCGCCAGGCCTCTCGTTGTGGCGATGCCCCATTTCGGGCCTCGCGGCTTGCCGGCTCCTCCGCCGACTCATCAGCCGCGAGGCCTTCAACGTCCGTGCGGTCCTTCTTCGAACCGAACAAGATGGACCCCGACTCCGCTGTCGACGATGCACCTCAGGACTCTGAGATTCGCTTGCCGTATGCGACCAGCCCGTAAATAGCGAGCACGTCAATCGCGAAGATGGTGAGCGACCAGAACGGATAAGCCGGCATCATCAGCAGTTCTGCGATGGCGCTGAAGCAGAGTATGACCACTCCGGTCCAGCGGGCGAATTGGTTCTTGGCAAAGACGCCAAGGCCAATCAGCACCTGTGCGGCGCCGAGGATCAACGCCACCCATCCCCACGCCCGGATGTCGCCAAAGACATAGTGCGCGTTCAGGACGTAGAAATGCGCCCTGCTGATCATGGCGATGCCCTGGATGACGTTGACGGTTCCGATGGTGAGCAGGAGCACACCCGCGAAAACGACCCAGCCCATACCTCGTTCATCGGCATCGTCGGAGTAGCTATACGAACCCTGACGCTGAGTTTGAGTGGCCACAGTAGCCCTCCTGTAGTTTGGTCCTCACCGGCCTCCGCCCGTAGGTGACAGATCCCGGCGCTTAATTGCAGTCTTCCAACCGCTTTCCAGCCGTCCTCATCCCAATGGGGTGATAGCCGGCGTCTTAGCGCTCAGGCGTTGCCTGACCTGCTCGCCGCCGTCTCCACCGGACAAGTGCGACCACTGCCCAGATCACAAGCGCAGCAGCCGCGGCACCGATCAGCCCCCACGCCCAGCCGGGCAACCCACTCGTCTCCGAGCTCTCGGCCTCGGAGGCTCCCGCTGCACTTGCTGCGGCAACCGCGGCAACAGCAGCGGCGGTTGAATTCTCTGTTGTCGTGGTGGTCGATGGCGTGGTGGTGGCCGATGGTGTCGTGGTCGGCGGCGCAGCGACGGTCTCGGTTTCGATCACGGTCGTCGGCGGCGCCGTGACAGTCTCCGTTTGGGTTTCGACCACCGTCGTCGTGGGCGACGTTGCGGTCGTTGTCGTGTCTTGTGCGATCGTGCTTGGGTCTTGTGCGGTGGTCCTCGGCGTGGTCGCGGTCGCAGTGCCCGAATCGCCGCCAGCCGACGTGTCGGCAGGCTGGGATTCGCCCGTCGACGTACTGGGAGTTGACAGCGGCGAGGACTCCGTCCGACTCAGGCTGGTGCTGAGGGTGCCCGATCGAGTCGATCCGCCCCCCGAGCCGCAGCCTGCCACCACGAGCGCACACAAGACCGCGGTTGCCCCGATAGCCACTCGACCCGTGGCGCGGGGAGGCACAGGCCATTCCCGCACTTCACCGGCCCAAGAGGTAGTCAGACAACTGATGCAGCTCGCCCGCGACCTGTTGCGAGCCGGCGCGGAGAGCACGAGCCGACCTGGTGACGGTTGGTCGCGCCCCGTGGACCACCAGGGCCAGCGCGATCAACGCGCCGATTCCGGGCAACTCGTCGATGGTGGGTCCGGCGATGGCCCCGAGCATGGCTCTCGCCGCCCCGGCACCGATCAGGGCATCACCGGACGTTGGCACCGAGCGCCTGAGCAGCGGACCTACGGTCTCATGCATGGACTTAGCGACCAGAAACAGCCCGGCAACCGTCAAGGCGTTTGCATATTCGGGCGACACCCCGAAGGCTCGCACGACCGCCCGCTTACGGGCGTGATCGGCGAGCAACAAAGCAGTCCGTGCATCGACGAGCAGCAGCTGAACGCCTGCGAGTTGGTGAGGCTTCTCATTGGGTCCAGTCACCGGTGCGGCCTGCTCCTGCAGTCGGTTCTCCGCGTAGGACGGTCGCTACGAGCGTCGCGGCTCCAGTCGCCTGAGACAAACCTGCGCGCTGGTGGCGACAGGTGGGGCGCACCCCGGGTCGACCGGGTGCCGACACCGTTGCGCGTGTTCGCCCTGTTGTCAGACTCGCGCCATGGCTGAGAAAAAGACGAAGAAGAACACGCCGGAGCATCAGCGGTTGGAGCAGGCGCGAAAGGGCCAAGTGGCCTGGAAGGCATGGGGTCCCTACCTGAGCGAGCGGCAGTGGGGCACCGTGCGCGAGGACTACTCTGAGGGCGGCGACGCGTGGAACTACTTCACGCACGACCAGGCCCGGTCTCGCGCGTACCGGGCGGGCGAGGATGGCATCGCCGGCATCTCCGACGATCGTCAGCGTATGTGCCTCGCACTCGCGCTATGGAACGGTGCTGACCCAATCCTCAAAGAGCGGATGTTCGGCCTCTCCAACGGTGAGGGCAACCACGGCGAGGATGTGAAGGAGTACTGGTTCTACCTGGACAGCACGCCGACGCACTCGTATCTCAAGTGCCAGTACAAGTATCCGCAGCGAGCTTTTCCGTACCTCGACCTCGTGACGACAAACGGTCGCCGTGGTAAGCAGGACTTGGAGTACGAGCTTCTGGATACGGGAGTCTTCGATGAGGATCGCTACTTCGATGTGATCGTGGAGTACGCCAAGGCGGCACCGGACGACATTCTCATGCTGGTGACGGCGCACAACCGCGGGCCCGACCCGGCGCCGTTACACCTGCTGCCCACCGTCTGGTTCCGGAACACCTGGTCCTGGGGAGACGACGCCCGCAAACCCGTGATCGCCGCCGTGAGCGACGGCCTCGCGCGAGCGGATCATCACGAGCTCGGCGAGTGGCTGCTGTCGGTCGACGCATCGGCGCCGCTGCTGTTCTGCGAGAACGAGACCAACAACCAGCGGCTGTTCGGCGGATCGAACACGTCTCCGTACGCCAAGGACGGCATTAACGATTTTGTTGTTGCCGGTGACGAGGAGGCGGTCAGTCAGGCGCGCACCGGCACGAAGATGGCAGCGCACCACGTATTCGAGGTGCCCGCCGGAGAAACTGCCAGGGTCCGCCTCCGTCTGACGGCAGCCCACCATGGCGAAAGGCCTGAGCAACTCGGCGCCGAGTTCGAACAGGTGATGGAAACGCGCCGGGCCGAGGCCGACGACTTTTACGCGACTGTCGTGCCGTCGATGCTGAACCCGGATCAGGCGACGGTGATGCGCCAGGCGCTCGCCGGGATGCTCTGGTCCAAGCAGTACTACGAGTACGACGTGCACCGGTGGCTCCGTGACCACGGCGTGGACCCGTGGAATCCGGCTGCGCCGGCGAGCTCGGTCCGGAACGTGCCGTGGTTCCACATGATGGCCGGCGACATCATCTCGATGCCTGACAAGTGGGAGTACCCGTGGTTCGCGGCCTGGGACCTCGCGTTCCACTGCGCTCCGCTGTCACTGGTCGACGTCGACTTCGCCAAGGAGCAGGTGGAGCTTCTGCTGCGAACGAGGTACATGCACCCCAACGGTCAGATCCCGGCCTACGAGTGGAACTTCAGCGACGTCAACCCGCCGGTGACCGCCTGGGCTGCCCTCTACGTCTACGAGCGCGAGGCGGAGATCCGCGGCAGCGGTGATGTCGAGTTTCTCAAGCTCGTATTCGACCGATTGCTGACGAATTTCACGTGGTGGATCAACCGCAAGGACCCCGACGGCCGCAACCTCTTCCAAGGCGGGTTCCTCGGGCTCGACAACATCGGCGTCTTCGATCGATCGGCGCCGCTCCCGGGCGGGGGGACGCTCGAACAGGCCGATGGCACGGCCTGGATGGCCCTGTACTCGCAGTGGATGCTGCAGATCGCGATCGAACTGTCCAAGCACGATCGTGCCTATGTCGACATGGCGATGAAGTTCATCTCGCACTGCCTGTGGATAGGGGTGGCGATGAATCCACCGGAGGGCGATACCGAGCTCTGGGACGAGCAGGACGGCTTTTATTACGACGTGATGAGAATGCCGGACGGCGAGCGGATCCAGCTCAGGGTTCGCTCGTTGGTCGGACTGCTACCGATCTGCGCGGCGACCGTGTTCGAGGGGGGGCTGGTGGACCGCTATCCCTGGCTGATGGAAGGTCTCCAGTCGCTGGCCAAGCGGTTCCCGGACATCCTCACCCACGTTGCCGATGCCGCGGTACCAAACGCGGAAGGCCGGCGCCTGCTGGCATTGGTCAACGAGGAGCGGTTGCGGCGGATCCTTGCCGTAATGCTCGATGAGCAGGAATTCCTCGGGCCACACGGCATCCGTGCGATCTCTCGCTCGCACCTCGAACACCCGTACAGGTTCGATTGGGGTGGAGAGAGCTATGACGTGCACTACCTACCGGCCGAATCCGATACCGGCATGTTCGGCGGCAACTCGAACTGGCGAGGCCCCGTCTGGTTCCCCATGAACCTGGTCATCCTGCGGGCCCTGGTCCAGCTGCACCGCTACTACGGAGATCGAGTCCAGGTCGAGTGTCCAACAGGCGCCGGCAACAAGCTCAACCTGCTCGAGGTAGCCGCCGAGATCGCCCGTCGACTGACGTCGACGTTCACCAACGACGAGGAAGGCCGCCGGCCCGTGTTCGGGGGGATCGAGAAGTTCCAGACCGACGCGAACTGGCACGACCTGCTGCTCTTCCACGAGTACTTCCACGGCGACAATGGAGCCGGTGTCGGCGCCAGCCATCAGACCGGCTGGACCGGGACTGTGGCGCTGCTGTTCATGCTGGGGGTCGGGCCGGACGCTCTCGCGCGCGAGCTCGAGACTCCCACGGGGGTGGGCGTCGGCGCCTGAACGTCCTCACCCAGTGTCGATCATGGGAGCGCGCGTCCGCCGGCTGGAGACGGTGCCGCGGTGAGCGCGATCACCAGCGGGGCCGGCGCGGCTGCAGCCGGCACAGCGGCGCGGCGGATGCTGGCACCGCTCGCGCTCACGCAGTTCGTCGCCAGTTTCGCCGGCTCGAACATGAACGTGGCGATCAGCAGCATCGCCAAAGATCTGGGCACCGACGTCCATGGTGTCCAGACCGCGATCACCCTGTTCCTGCTGACCATGGCAGCGCTGATGATCCCGGGCAGCAAGCTGACGGACCGCTGGGGCCGGAAACGCTGCCTGCTCGCCGGTCTTACCGTTTATGCCACGGGCGCCATCATCGCGGCGGTGGCGGGCGGCCTCGGCCTGCTGATCGTCGGCTATTCGGCGTTCGAAGGAGTCGGCTCGGCGCTGATGATCCCGCCGATCTACATACTGGCCACCCTGTACTACACCGATGTCCCGTCTCGTGCCCGTGCATTCGGGGTAATCAGCGGGATGGGTGGCATCGGGGCGGCCGCCGGGCCGCTGATCGGTGGTCTGATCACCACCGCTATCAGCTGGCGGGTTTCCTTCCTGCTCCAAGCGGCGATCGTTGCGACCATCATTCTGCTGGCGCGGAACATGAAGGATCCGTTACCTGCCGATCCGGGGCGCCGCTTTGACGTCGTCGGGGCGATCCTTTCGGCTACGGGCATGATCTTCCTGATCCTCGGAATCCTCCAGATCGGAACCAACACCGCCCTCGTCATCGTCTTCCTCAGCCTCGGGGTCGTGCTGCAGCTCGGCTTCTTCCTCTACATCCGCAGCCAGGAGCGGGCCGGGAAGGAGCCCTTGCTCTCCACGAGCCTGTTCCACAGCCGAGTCGCGAACCTCGCGATGATCACGCAGAACATCCAGTGGCTCCTGCTCATGGGCAGCACGTTTGTGGTGTCCGTTTACCTTCAGGTGGTGAAGGGCTACAGCGCGATCAAGACCGGCGTGATCTTCAGCGCGGCCACGGCCGGCATTCTGGCCTCGTCGCTTGCCCAGCAGCGGCTGGCGCGCAAGCGCTCTCAGCGGGCGCTGATCCAGGCCGGATTCGCGCTGACGCTGATCGGGATCATCCTGCTGCTCTTCCTCTACAAGCTCACCTCGAGCATCTGGGTGTTCGCCCCCGGCCTGCTGACGATGGGTCTCGGCGTCGGCCTGATGCTCACGCCGTCGGTCAATATCGTCCAGTCCTCCTTTCCCGAGGAGAAGCAGGGAGAGATCTCCGGACTCTCACGAGCGGTTTCCAACCTCGGCTCATCGATGGGCACGGCGATCGCCGGGACGATCGTCGTTGCCGATGCGTCGTCGGGCAACACCTCCTACGTCGCGGCAATCATTGTCCTGGGCGGCTTCGGCCTGATCGGGCTAGTTGTTTCGATCTTGATTCCTCGGGTCCCCAAGTAGACGGCGCGGTCTGACGGTCGCGCCCAATCACGTTCCGGGGCTCGGACACGCTCACCCGGATCGGATGATGCTCGCCGAGGGAGCAGGCCGGAGCATCTAAGCGCGGCACCCCCCAGCGCATAAGGAGCGATCATGGCGACAGCCCAAACGCGGCGCACTACGCCGCCACGGTCCAAGAACGGCCACCAACCTTCCACACCTACGCAGACCGCGACCCGGGCGACGCCCAGCGCCGCCGCTCCGTCGCCGTTCACTCCGATTGCGGACTACGGCTTCTTGTCGGATTGCCACACTGGCGCGTTGGTCGCGCCGGATGGCTCGATCGACTGGCTGTGCGTACCGCGCTTCGATTCTCCGAGCGTGTTTGGCGCATTGCTCGACCGCGGCGCGGGAACCTTCCGGCTCGGACCGTTCGGGATCAACGTGCCGACCGGGCGAACGTGGGAGCCGGGCACACAGGCGCTGGTTACGGCGTGGAAGACACCGTCGGGCTGGGCCATGGTCCGCGAAGCGCTCACTATGGGCCCCCGTCACTGCGAGGACACAATCACGCCACACAGTCGACCGCCGACCGACGAGGACGCCGAACACATGCTCGTCCGGACGGTCGAATGCATCGACGGCACCGTGGAGATCGAGCTCGTCTGCGAGCCAGTCTTCGACTACGGACGAGTAGCGGCCGAGTGGACGCTGGCCGACGACCGCCACACCGCAGATGCCAGCGGGGCTGGTCAGACGATCCGGCTGAAGACGGACCTGCTGCTCGGGGTCGAGGGCGGCCGCGCACGAGCCCGGCACACCCTCGGGCAGGGCGAGCAGATCTACTGCGCGCTGTCATGGGCTGAGGGGCTGAGGGTGCCGGAGAACCTCGAGGAGGCCCAGGCCAGCCTCGAAGCCACCACACGCTTCTGGCGAAACTGGCTCAGCCGGGCGCGCATCCCAGATCACGAGCTCAGGCCGCTGATCCAGCGCTCCGCGATCACGATCAAGGGCCTGACCTACATGCCGACCGGGGCGACCGTGGCGGCCTTGACCACGTCGCTGCCCGAAACGCCAGGCGGCGAGCGCAATTGGGACTACCGCTACACCTGGATTCGCGACTCGACGTTCACGCTACAGGCGCTGCACTACCTCAACCTCGACTGGGAGGCGGACGAATTCATGCAGTTCATCGCCGACCTCGAACGCAACGAGGACGGCGCTTTGCAGATCATGTATGGGATCGACGGCCGGCGCGACCTGACCGAGTCGTTTCGAGAGGACCTCAGCGGCTACGACGGAGCGCATCCGGTCCGGCTCGGAAACGGTGCGTTCGACCAGCGTCAGAACGACGTGTTCGGCGCTGCGCTCGACTCCGTTCTGCTGCACACGCAACGGAGCAAGCGCCTGCCACGCCAACTCTGGCCGCTGGTCCAGTCGCAGGCAGAGTGTGCGACTGCCGTGTGGCGGCAGCCCGATCAGGGGATCTGGGAGGCCCGCGGGGAGCCGCAGCACTATGTCTCCTCGAAGCTGATGTGCTGGGTCGCGCTCGACCGAGCAGCAAAGCTCGCTGCCATCCGCGGTGACTCGAGTCTGGGCGACACCTGGACCGAGACCGCTGCCGAAATCAAGGCAGACATCCTCGAGCACGGTCTCGACGCACGCGGCGTCCTGCGTCAGCACTACGACACCGACGCCCTGGATGCGTCGGTCCTACTGGCCGCAATCTTCGGGTTTCTGCCGGCGACCGACAAGCGGCTGCACGCGACAGTGCTGGCCATCGCCGACGAGCTGACCGAGGACGGATTCGTGCTGCGCTACCGCACCGACGAGACCGATGATGGGCTCTCCGGGCACGAGGGCACGTTCGTCATCTGCTCGTTCTGGCTCGTATCGGCCCTGTCCATCGTCGGCGAGGCGCAGCGCGCACGTGACCTGATGGCGCGGCTTGCGAAGGTCGCCTCGCCACTTGGCCTTTACGCCGAGGAGTTCGACACCAGCACCGGCCGGCATCTTGGGAACTTCCCGCAGGCGTTCTCACACCTGGCCCTGCTCGAAGCGGCTGCGCGGATCATCATGACGGAGCGGATAGAGGAGCTCGGGGGCTGAGGGCTGTTCCGCTGCGTCCATTGTCACTTCGGGCGCACCCTCCGAGGCGGCCAGATATTGCTCCCGCTTACGGGCGCGGCGTGCCTCGATCATCGAGACGGCTGGCGCGTTGACCACGACCGTGCCGGCAAAGCGGTCCTGGAAGCCGCGCCGCCGGTCGTCGTAGAGGATCGGTACAAAGCCCAGAAACAGCGGCAGGGCGGCAAGGAAGAGCCCTACGCAGCGAACCAGCCCTCGGCGGGGCGAAATCGGACCGCCATCAGACGTCTGCACCTCGAACTGCATCGCACGCGCTCCCAGCGTCTGGCCCGTCGTGGACCAGAAGACCACGAAGTAGCCGACCAGCCAGAGGACGTAGACGACGGTACCGATCGCAGCCAGGACCGCCTTGATAGTGCCAGGAAGGTGAAGCAGCGAGAGAATCAGAGAGGCCCCGACTCCGACGACCGTCGCGACAAGGTTGATCACCGCCGCGTCGAGCGCGAACGCGATGCCGCGGGTGACAAGCCCTGGATAGGACAGGTCCTCCCCGGCCGAACCTGCCGACACCATGCCCGCGACAGACCCCTGCAGAGCGGTCATCCCATGGTCTGGTCCGGTCCGACTGGAAGCGGCCTCGGCGAGCGGTGAAGCAGTCGCCGTGCGCGGCGTTCCGCCCAATCGTCGGCCTTCCGGGAGCGCTCCCGCACCTCATCGCCCATCTGGTCCGCAAAGCCGAGGCCCTGCTGCGATATCGCGGCGGTCACCGCCGGGCTGGCCGCGACCTCGTCGATCAGGTCCCACACCGCCCTGCTGGTCGGCAGCCGCTCCACCACGCGGTCAACCAAGCCGCTGTCAAAGGCGGCGTCGACCAGCCGTCCGGCCGCGTCGCTCGACAGCGCGGTGATGAGCGCGGCCTGGACCCGGGCACTCTCGATCGTCGCTGTCAGTACGCGTTCGAGCTCGTCGCTTGCGAGCACACGATCAACGACGCGGCGCTCCACGCTGATCCCGGCTCCAGCGGCAACGCCCACCACTCCTGCGATGGGTTTGAGGGAGCCGGCCGCCAGGTTGGCAAGGCCCGTAAGGGGCATGAGGACGCGCAAGCGCGGCGTCGAGTTTGGGGGATCTGCTGAGGTCGCCATGCTCACATCTTCGCCGCGCTGCCCGGCTCAGCATCACCCGAATCAGACGATGCTGCCGCAAGCCGCTCGGGTGACGATGGATCGCGCCACGGCCAAGCAAATGATCGAGGTTGTTGTGGAAGATATGGAGCAGGGCACCGACGGAGGCTCGCGAGCTCCCGCCGACACGGATCAGCCGGTGGACGCGGCAGGGAGTCAGCCCACCTCCGCGGGCGGAGTCCACGGCGGTGGTGCCAGCCCGATCGCAGCTGGGATCTCAAGAGGACGGCTCATCGGCGTGAGGCTCCTGATCGGTGGTGACCACCCTGTTGCTGATCGTCGGGATGTTCGCGGTATGGGCAAACCGCCTGCTCTTCAACGCCGACAACTGGTCGAATACGAGTACGCAGCTGCTTCAGAACGCCGCAATTCGGTCGACCACCGCCAATTACCTCGTCGACCAGCTTTACGCCAACTACAACGTTGCGGGCCTGATCAAGTCGGGACTACCGAAGCAGCTGCAACCGCTCTCCGGGCCGGCCGCTGGTGCGCTGCGCAACGTCGCGGTCACCGGCACAGACCTCGCTCTCAGCCGCCCCCGCGTCCAGAACCTATGGATGCAGGCCAACCGTCTTGCCGACCAGACCTTCATCGCCACTGTCGACGGCGGGAGGGGGAACGTCAGGCTCAATCAGGGTGCAGTCACCCTCAATCTTGGAGGAATCCTGGACACCGTCGCGGGACGTCTGGGCCTTCCGTCAGGAATCACCTCAAAGCTGCCGCCCAATATCGCGAACCTCACCGTGCTCAAGTCCAGACAACTCAAGACGGTCCAGGACGGGGGCAAAGCGGTCAAGGGGCTCGCGTTATTGCTGACGATCCTCTGTCCCCTGCTCTACGCGCTTGCGATTCTTCTTGCTCCCCGGCAGCGCCGGCGAACGCTCATGACCATTGGGTTCGCCGCCGTCTTTGCGGGAGTGCTCGTACTGGCGGGACGCCGGATTCTCGAGGACCAGATACCAGGGTCGCTCACGACCGATGCATCGCTGCAGGTAACGATCCGTGCCGTGGTAGCCATCGCAACGGGGCTGCTGACGGACGTGGCCAGCGGTGTGGTGTTCATAGGGGTGGTGCTGATAGCGGCGGCTTGGTTCGCCGGTCCCCAGCGCCTGCCGCGGGCCGCGCGCGAGGCGATCTCGCCGTTCCTGCGCGAGCATCACGGGCCCACGTTCGCGATCACGCTCGGCCTGCTGGCGCTCCTGTTCCTGTGGGATCCGATCCCGGCGACCGGAACTCCGGCGGGGATCATCACGTTCACGGTGCTGGCCCTGTTCGGGACCGAGGTGCTCGTCCGACAGACGGCAGCCGAGTTTCCCGAAGCCCATGCGGGCTCCACCACGGAGGCGCTGCGGGCTCGTTGGACGGCCAGAACGGGTCCGCGCGAGCCGGCGAACCCGGGACTGGGCGCGGACACAGCTCGGACCTCGACGGTCGACGAACTCAAGCAGCTCGCAGAGCTACGCGATCGCGGCGAACTCACTCCGGACGAATACGTTGCCGCGAAGTCGCATCTGCTTCACACCTAGGTGTCACACCTACGTGTGACACCTAGGCGCTTCTCCGCCCCTCAGATGTTCGTCTGCGCCGCAATCCGGCCGGAACTCACAGCATCGGCCAGCGCTTGGTAATCACGGTCATTCTGGTCGGCGTACGACCTCGAGAATTCGACGATCGCGCGGTCGAACGCAGCGCTTCCCCCGAGGTATGAGGCGATCGCGATCCGATCGCCACTGCGAGCGTGTGCGCGGGCAAGCGTCCAGCCGCACAGCCTGCCGTACGCCGTCATGCCCTGTGGGACCATCTGCTCGATCTCCGCCGACCCCTTCCAATCCTTCAGCTGACGGCCATAGAAGTCGCGAGCGACCCCGTCAAGCCCAGCCTTCACGTGGACCCAGCCAAGGAAGATGTCGCTCGTCGCTTGCATCAGTCGCTGACCGGTCACGACCCGCTGACCATGGGACTTGAACTCGCTCCTGCCGGCGTATGCCTCGAGCACCGATGCCTCAGCTTCCTTCATCTGGAGGAACAGCGGATCGCCCGAGTCGCGACCGAAGAACAGCCCGATCCACGCCCTCGTCCCCACACTGCCCACGCCCACCACCTTCCGCGCGAAGTCGGTGAGGTGATACTGCTCCAGCAGGATCCGCCGGTCATGATCAAAAGTCTGGCTGTAGAGCCGCAGCAAATCGCGCAGCCACTCGAGCAACTCCTCGTGCTGATCCCCGGCGGCCAGTACGCGGAGCGGCACTATCAACGGCGACTGGTCCACTATCTCCGCTGTTCCGTTCACCTGTTGGGTCAGCTTCGAAAATGCCGACATGCTGTCACGCGTCCGGGCCTTGGCAAGCGTCCGCTCGGTCCGCTTGACCATCCTGGGTTTGAACTGCGTCCGATACCGCTCGATAAGCGGCTCGACCTCCATCCGTGAGTACCAGACCGCCAGGTTAGGCATGCCGGCGAACTCGCGCATTGCATTGCGGTACTCGGCGACCGTTCCGAGCACGATCCGGTCCTGCTCGGCCACGCTGTAGCCGTTATACCGCGCGGCGACCAGCATGCTCACCGCGAGCCGCTTGACATCCCACTCCCAAGGTCCGGGCAGCGTCTCGTCGAAGTCGTTGATGTCAAAGACGAGCCGTCTTTCCGGCGAAGCGAAGACTCCGAAGTTCGAGAGGTGCGCATCCCCACAGCACTGCACGGTCAGGCCCGAGCGAGGCGTGCCTGCGAGGTCCGCCGCCATGATCTTCGCCGCCCCGCGGTAGAACGTGAACGGAGACACGAGCATGCGGCCGTACCTGATTGGCACGAGCTCTGGCACGCGCGTCTTCGCCTGGGCCTCGAGCAGGTCAATGGGATCAACACGACCCGAAGCCGGGTCGTACACCGCGTGCCGAGACCTCGGAACCTCGGAGCGCGCTGCCTTGCCGCGCGCTATCCGCTCGTCAACGGTCAGGTGCGGGATGGGCGCGGGTCTACCCCTCGTGGCTGTGGCTGCGGCACTCATCGAGAACTCCGGAGTAACGTCATCGCTGGCCTCCCTAAGCCCCCCCGCCGACATCCAGACCGAGGCCCACCATGATCTCCGGTGCCGCAGCGATCACCCGCGGGCCGCCGACCTGAGGCGCCACCGCCACCAGCACGCCGAGGATGTCCTCCGGGGTGACCCCGACAGCCATCGCGTTCCCGAGCTGCCAAGCGTAGGAGGCAGGCGGTGCGTCCAGCGCTATCAGGGAAGCGATCTTCACGAGCGCAAATGTACGCTCGTCGAGCCCACTTGCCTCACGATCGCCCTCGCGCAGCGCAACGGCGCGCTCAAGGGCGTCCGGGTTGCCGGCCGAGAGTTCGAAGAGCGTCTGGTGTGTCGTCGCTCCAACTACGGGCATCGTGGTCTCCTTCTCCAGTTGGACGGGAAGTCTCCTTGTGAGGATTCGGCGCCACGCCGGTCGGGTCATCACCCGGATGGGGTGAGCGTGCCCTCTGGGGCGTCAGCCGGAACGCCATGCAGTGCGAAGCTCGCCAGTGACTCGACCGCCTGCCAGGGCCGATCGGGCTCCAGGAGCGACGGTGACGCGCCGGGATGGTGCGGAGCAATTCGTACCCGCAGAGCATGCGGTCGCACCGTGAAATGCAGAGGCGGTTGGAGACGCATGGCCTCTCCGTCGATGCCCGCCGTCACGGACGCAGACGCCATGACGGCAAAGGTCGCAGTGGTCCACTGCCGCGTACTGAGCTTTCTCGAAGCGCCGCCGTCGACATCGAGCACCATCGGAGCGAGCACCGTGATGCCGAGCTCCCCGCGATCCAGGCGGGGGCGCGTGCCCATTCCGAGCACGTGCCTCAACCGGTAGGCGTTGTTGGAGATCAGAATCGCCGCAGCCGATTCCTCCACGGTCCCGTCATGCCAGTGCAGATCTGGGATCGTGGCCTCTGGGCCGAGCACGTCCGGGATGGTGTCCAGAAGGGTGTGCAGCTTCGCCTCACGGTAACCGGGGTGTTGGACCGCGTCGGCGTAGAGCCCGAGCGACACGTTGTTGACGAAAACCTGCCCGTTTACCTCGGCCAGATCCACTCGGCGCTCTCCCCCGTCGACCAGCGCGTCGAGCGCGCCGACCACGTCGTCTCGGTCAACCCCGAGATCCAGAGCGAAGTGATTGCGAGTGCCGGAGGGAATGCACGCATAGGGCAGATCGAACTCGGCGGCGACCATCGCCACAATGGCCTGTGAGCCGTCGCCGCCCGCCATCGCAAGCGCGTCGGCGCCCTGGCTGACCGCATTGCGTACCAGGGTCTCGAGATCGTCGCCAGGTTTCAGCTCGACTGGCTCGATGCCTCGCAGGCGAGCTTCCTCAGGGAGCTTGAACCGCTTTGCCTTGCCCCCTCCCGACAGCGGGTTGTAGAACAGCACCGCGTGCTCGGGCTGCGGTGGGTGTGGCAGGTCCGCGTGCGAGCGAAAGGCTTGCCGGGCCGCGGCGAGACAACCGGCGATCGCGGCCAGCAGGAGCAAGTCCTCCAGGACACGACCTTCGGTGATGATGAGCACGATCGCCCCGCAGATCAGCAGCACAGCTGCGCCGGCACCGACGAGGCGGGCAAGGCCGCGGCGAAGCAGGCCGTACGAGGCCGAACAGATGGCAGCGAATGCGCACGCGAGCACCGTCAGCCCATTTGGGAAGTGCGCCACCGCGGTCCCGACCGCAATGCCCACCGCCACCAGCGCCAGGGACAGGGCCAGGAGTGCCCACACCCGCTGGCGCATCAGCGCGCTATCTCCAGCGACCCTCTCATCCGCTCACCTCCAAAGCCCGCGGCCCGGCGGTCGGGACGAGGCGTCGTGTGGGCGAGCTCGGACCTGAACGAGGATCTGATCGAGCAAGCGCCTGCTCCCGTGAGCGCTCGGCTGACCCTTGAGGGCGGCTTTCCGATCCTCGCCAGTGGAAACAGACTTCGCCGGCCGAGTGTGCGCCGTCACCCGCACTTGGAGCTCGTGGAGTCCATGAAATTCTTGACGGAGGTCACGAAGGCAGACGTCTGCACGGCCACCGTCGCGATGTCGCTGGCCGACGGGCTGGTGGACAGCCCCTTGACGGTCTTATCCAGAGCGCCGAACGAGGACTTCACTCCCGCGGTCTCATTGGGAAAGTCGCTCTGCGCCGACTTGACCAAGGCAGTCGAGTTCGTCTTGATCTTGTTCAGCTGTGCCTCGAGCCCGCTCATCCCGCTGGTCAAAGTGAGGTCGGTGAGGCCCTTGACGGAGTTCTCCAAGTTCGAGCGGTCCGAGCAGTACGCGGGCTTGCTGCTTCCGCCGCACCCGGCGAGCACGACACAGATGCCGGCGACGACGGTTACGCCCAGCACCCGTCGCGGGAGCCCGCGATGCTCGGCGGAGGTGCGTTTGAGCTGTCGCATCGTCATGGCCTACTGCCCCAGCAGCCCGGTCTCGAGCGCACGGGCGACGGCCTCCGACCTCGACGCAGCGCCCAGTTTGCGGTACACGGCGTGAGCCTGGGTCTTGACCGTGTTGGCGGACACCCCCAACTGCGCCGCGATTTCAGGGAACGAGCGATGGCTCGGTAGGAAACGCAGAATTCGCAACTCTGCGATCGTCAGCGACGACGGTCCGGTGAGGCTGGCCTCGGCCATGGTGTCCATGTATGACCAAGCATCGTCGAACCATTGCTGGAAGATGACCGCGCCCTGCGTCCGGCGGGTCAGTCGAGAAGCCTCAGCCAGCAGCGTACGAGCGCCGCCGATGTCGGCCAGGCGCAGTGCTGCGTGTGCGAGCAGGATGCGCGTCTCAGCGCCGTACCACGGGATGAAGTCGCCGAGGTCGGCCAACAGCTGCGTCCCGCGACGCAGGTCATCTTTCGCCTCATCTGCCCGTCCCTCGTAGGCGCGCACCGCGGCGGATGCGGAGAGCGCAAGCGCACTGAACGGACAATTCCGCAGGCCGCGCTCCTCGATCACGCGGCGCGCGCGATCGGTGAGGTCGGCAGCAGCTGCCCAGTCCCGCTGCTCGATGGCGATCATGGCCGCCTGGGCCAGGCACATGGACATCACAGAGGGTGCGGCAGCTGCGCTCAGGTCTGCGGCCTCGGCCAGCTCTCGGCTGCCGGCGTCCCGCTCGCCGCTCAGGTGGAGCGCGGTTCCGTGCAGGAACAGGTAGATCGGGAGCCACGGGCTGTCGCGGGGCTCGAGCGCGCAGGCCAGCTCGGCCGCATCGGCCATCGCCTTGACTCCTGCAGGAGCGACCATCGCCTCGATGCCCGCCAGGCCGGCGGCCAGCGAGCCCGCTGCCCCTGCCCGTGATTGGCGGTCCACGGCGGCGGCCACTGCGGCCGCGCAATGCCGCGCTTCCGCTGCGTTTCCTGCAGCGAGGAAGCTGTACGCAGCAGCGAGGGCCAGCGGCGGATACCCGGACAGCTCCTCTCGCGAGAACTGAGCGAGCCAGTCCTGGACCATCTCGTTGCGGCCCTGCGACAAGTACCGGACCACGTCGGACCAGAGCAGGTCTCCGGTGAGAACCAGGTCTCGTGCATGGACGGCGTGGGCGATCGCCCGTTCCGTGTCACCCTGCTGTCGATACCACGCACTGGCGCGGGTGTGCAGGACGGGCGCCAGCTGCGGTTCGGTGCGATCCAGCCGGGCCCTGAGTGCGTCGCGGACGAGGCCGTGCCAGCGATACCGCTCCTGGGCCGGATCGAGAGGCCGTAGCAAGCTGGTGGCCTCGGCCAACTCAGCGAGATGCAACCCAGAACGCTTCTGGCCGAGAATGGCATCGCACACGGGACCGGACAGCTCTTCGAGGATTGAGCTCCTGATCGCGAAATTGACCATACTCCCGGACCAGCCGGCAAACACCTCGTCGCGGAGGTACTCGGTGAGCCGGTGATCATTTCCACGGAAGGCAACTGCGGCCGCGCAGTGATCCCCCTGCTCGCGCACCGAGAGAGCGGCGAGATACAGGGCGGCCGGCCAGCCCTCAGTTCGGTGAACCAACGCTTGCACGCATCCGAAGTCGAGCTCGAGCCCGGCTTCGCGCAGCAGCATCGATGCTTCGGTGGGACTCATAGCAAGGTCATCCACACCGATCTCCAGCAGCATGCGCTTGGCTCGCAGGCGACCGAACGCCAGTGCCGGCCTACTTGGCGAGGCCAGGGCTAGCAGGCAGCCGGCGGGCAGGTCCCGCATGACCTCGTCGACCAGACGGCGCAGGCCGTCACCGCTCACGCGGTGGGCGTCGTCGAGCATAAGCACGAACGGGCGCTCGGCAGCCGCCAGAGACTGGATCTTGGCGCGAACCGACGCCCGCGTGGCGGTTAGCTCCCCATCGTCGTCCTCGAGCTCGGCGGCGAGGGACACGAAGTGACGTGGATCGCGCCTCGCCCACTCATCGAGCACGCTCGACTTGCCATAGCCCGGCGGCGCGATCACCGCCACAACCCCCGGTGTCTGAGCGTCGCTAAGGGAACGGAGCAGATTGCTGCGGCTTATGAAACCGGGGCGGACCGGCGGTTCCCATGCCGGGATCGCTACGTCCGGAACCAAACGGGCTCTCCGCGTCCCGGACGCAGGTGCCTTTCGGGGGATCGTGGCTGTCGCTAAGGGGGCCATTCTGCTCAGGTCAGGAGGTGAACGTGTGCCGTCAAACAAACTTGTCCGGTAACCCGATCGCGCACAAGCAGGCCTGCCTCCGTTCCCAGGGAGGCCTGCACCACGCCCTCCGTTCGCAGATCACGGGCCCGCGAAAGGCTGTTCGCCTTCGTCGAGGTGCGTTTCACCCCGTTGGGGGGATGGGTAATGCGCATGCGCATCTACCGTCTTGCGTGTGGATGACGTTGAGCGTCTCCTTCGCCGTCTCGCCCTGAACGACGAGGAATCGGTCGACATGGTGCTCGGACGCGGTTTCGAGCCCTTCGGCCACAGCGCGCTGCGGCCGAAGGTCGAGATACTCGTGCGCCTGGGCGCGCTATTGGCTCTTGGCGCGGCAACCACCACGCTGCGAGCCACGGTCGACCGAGCGGTGGAGGCCGGCGCCACCGAGGCTGAGATCGTCGGAGTGCTCGTCTCGGTCGCACCGACGATGGGGCTTGCCCGGGTCGTGCTGGCGGCGCCGCGACTGGGGCTGGCGATCGGCTACGACTTTGAGGCTGATGAGTGATCGGCTCTACGGACTTCGCTCTGCATGGCTGGAGCGGTAGAGCCGCTCCGCCGGCGCCAGCGGGCCACTGATCCCGCCGTTGCATCTGAGAGCATCGCCCCGAGCACCGCTCCACCGAGCACGTCGCCTGGGTAGTGGACCCCGGTGTGGACGCGTGAGTAGCCAACGACCGCTGCCAGCGCGTGCAGCGGCACACCGGCCCAGGGCATCACCCGAGCGACGCCGTGAGCGAACGCCACCGCGGCCGCCGTATGCCCGGACGGGAAGGAGCGTGAGGCCGGCATCCGCACATGCCGATCAACCGGCACCTCATCGGCAATCCGGTCGGGGCGGCGACGCCGACCCACCGGTTTGACCACCGTGTTGACGACCGTCTCCGTGACGACGACCGAGGCAAGTCCCGACAGCGCCGCCCGGCGTCCACGCGCGCCGCCGCCCAAAGCGAGCAGCGCTCCGGCGGCTAACGAGAGCTTCGAGTAGTTCGCCGCGTCCGACAGCCGGCGCATGGCGGCGTCAAGGGTGGGGGTTTCGGTTCGGGCAACCGCTGCGTACACAGCTCGATCGACAGCCGCGACATCAGCAAGAATCGCACCGGCGCCGCGCATCACGCCAGATGCGTGTGGCTGCGGCATGGTGCTCACTGGTCGAGGTTCGCCCGACGAGGACGCAGGTTGCTGACGAGAACCGACACGACCGTCACCAGATAGATCTGCCCAAGCAGGGCCTCCACCACCGACAGCGTGTGACCCAGATTCGTTGCCGCTGTGAGATCGCCGTAGCCGACCGTGGTCAGGGTCGCGAAGCTGTAATACAGACACCGAGCGCCAGTGGCGGTCACCCCGCTCGCGAAGAAGCCACCGCTGAAGTTGGCCACCGCTCCGTACACAAGCGCAAACGCCATACCGGCAAGGATGTACAGGCAGAGCACCCCGAATACCGCCTCGATCGTCACGCCGCCGCGCGCGCGCAAACTACGGACCACGCCGAGCACCACGGCGGGAGGCGCGAGCACCACCAGCAGGAGGTTGGCGAGCCGGCTGGCGGCGCCGTCGACGTTACCCGCGATCGCCTCACCGATGCTCAAGAACAAAAGCAGCACCGTGACAACGAGCGCGAGCTGCTTGAGGCCGGGCCTCGAATCTGCAGCCCAGAGGGCCAGCATCAGCGTCAGCCCCAGCAGCGCGGTCACGAAGACCTGCTCCCATGGTCCCGGACTGGCGATCCCCTGCACGAGGAATGCGGACACTATGGCCAGCAACAGCAGGCCGTACCGCTCGCGCCCCCTGTGTGATTGACCCACGCGGTGGCGAAGTTGGCCCCGTGAAGTACGCGCGCCTGGAGTTGCGGGACCGCTCATCGTGGTGACGGGGTTCGTCGTGCGATCGCCCGCCGAAGCCTCGAGCATCTCCGCGGCTCGAGGATTGACGACCGCCAACACCTATCGCAAGGCCGCTGTGACTGAGGAAGGCGGGTGTGGAGCCGGACGGGGATCAGCATCGAGCGCCAAGAGCTGGTCCACCAGCCCAAGGACCACCGTGTGTGTGTCTTGACCGCTACGGCAAAGCTGGTCGACAACACGTGCGGCCAGCGCGTCCGAGGATGGATCTGTCCTGCCCAACAACCAGGCCCACAATCCCCGGGGGCGTTCTGCGACGCAGTCGCTCAGATGCCTCGCGCGGGCTCTCTCCAGTACGGCTGAGCCGCGGCTTCCGACGATCCTGGCTGCGTACGGGTACAGATCCTGTCTCCGGCGGTCGTCAATCCGGTCGTTGTAATTCCTCAGCAACGCCGCGACCACCGGACAGACCGAGTTCGGATGGTCGCTGAAATGTTCGCCCGCGAGCATCGACGCGAGCTCGACCACGCACGCTCCCTCCTCGGGCGATGCGTGTCTGCCCTTGCTGAGCTGGACCGTTTGATGGCTGACCGGACTCATTAGGAACCTGCCTTGTTGGTGTTCCCTTACACGGCCACAGTTTCAGGTTGAAGCGGCGCTGGGATCACCCAATCCGGGTGAGATGAGAGCCCGAAGAAGTGCGACTGCCAGGGTGCGAGCGCGACGTACAGTCCTTCGCTCGCCATCTCGTTGCCGTCGCGCTCGAGATGTAGACCGGTCAGGCGATCCTCGAGAGTCCACGTATGAGCATTGAGGTCGCTCCAGGGAAAGCGCACACGTGCCTGTGCGTCGTCGTCGGAGAGATTGACGACGACCAGGTGACGGGAGCCTGGACTCGACCAGCACCAGGCAACCAGCTGTCGACAGGTGTTGTTGTCGCTCCATCCCTCGAGGGCGCATAGCTCCCACGCGCCGTCGGCCAGTTGGGCGTCCGATATCGCACTCAACAGATGCCCATAGAAGCGGCGAAGTTCTTCGTCGACGGGCTCGTCCTGTTCCCTACCGAGGAAGACGGGTGCGTGCACACGACGACCCCCGAACTGGCCGTCGTAGTACAGACGAGCACCCTGGAGCGTCGACATTACAATCGCGGCGGCCCGCTCTTGGGCCGGCCCGAAGCTGGCGGCCGCCCGAGGTTCATCGTGGTTCTCGATGAACCGAATCAAGCCCTCTTGATAGGTCGAGTCGGCCTGCAGGTGGGCGCGGACATCCTCAGGCGGATCGTGCAGCAGCCGGTCGTAGAGACGCTTGTCGTAGCAGAGGTCGAATCCCTGCTGTTGGAGTGTCCACTCCATGTCCCAGTACGCCTCGGCCATGAAGAGCATCTGTGGATGATCAGCCTTGACACGCCCGATGATCGTCGGCCAGTAGTCCTCGACCGGGACGGGTCCGGGGCGCTCGCCCCACGTACGTGCGAAGACTTCATTGGTCATCAGCATCGCCATGTCGCAGCGGACGCCGTCGCACTGGCCACCGATCCCCACCAGCGTGTCAACGACAGCGTCACGCAGGACGGGCGAGAACGCATTGAGCTGGACGACATCGGGCCACGGCGGGAAGTACGGATCACGTCCGCGGGCCGCGATCACATCACCGACACACATGAACGCGCCCGGCTGCTGGATCAGATCCTGCTCGGTCCCGAGCAGCAGGCAATCAGGGCGTTCGCGCGTCCAGGGATGATCTGGGGCCACGTGGTTGGGAACGTAGTCGAGGATCAGGCCGAGCCCGCGGGCCGAGAGTTGCTCCCGAGCCGCAGCGAGCCCCGCTGGGCCACCGAATCTCTCATCGACGACGTAGTCGCGGACGCAATACGGGGAGCCGATCACATCGGCGGGCTCCAGATCCGGCAGCGCTTCACGGAACGAGACGTCGAGGCTTGTGTCGGCGAGCGCGATGCTTAGGCCTTCTGGGCTCCGTTGCCAGACGCCCATCAGCCAGACGGCGTCCACGGGCAGAGCGGCTAGCGCGTCCCACTCCGCCGCAGGCACGTCCCCGAGTCCCACCGGTTCCCCGCCGTCGTGGCCCAGTCGCTCGAGCCACGTCGCCGTGTTGATCTCATACAGGGTCAGTCGATTTGAGAGTCGCATGAGCCAAAGTCTGGGACGGGACTCATCCCGACGCAAAGGTGCGTGCACGCTCCTTGTCCAGGGTGCGGGCTACATCCCCTTGAGTCACAGAAACAGCACAACTCCGGCGCCCGCCAACCGTACTCCGTATTTTGGAGAGGATGGCTAACCGAACGGACCTCAACTTCACCTACTCGTTGACCGATCGGATCATCCGGCTCAGCCTCGGTGAGCTCCCTGATTTCAGCGGTGCGATGTTCGACGGTGACTTCTCGTTGACGTTGGAACAGGCACAGCGACGCAAACATGACTATGTGGCCGAACAGGTCGGGATCGGTCCGGGTAGGCGGCTGCTTGACCTGGGTTGCGGCTGGGGTCCGTTACTCGCCTACACGCGGGCACGCGGCGGGATGGGAGTGGGGTTGACGCTGTCCACGGCGCAACAGGCGGCGTGCCGCCAGCATGGCCTGGAGGTCTATCTCGATGACGCACGTGAGATCGACGGCGAGCGCCTCGGCGTCTTCGACGCGGCCGCGAGCCTTGGCGCGTTTGAGCACTTCTGCTCGCCCGACGATTTCCATGCGGGGCGTCAGGAGGAGGTCTACCGCGACTTCTTCAGCCGCGTGGCGAGCCTGCTGCCGCCCGGTAGCCGCTTTTACCTGCAGACGATGGTGTTCGGCCGCAACATGATCCCGGCGGCGGAAATCGACCTGGACGCACTCCGAGCTGTGCCGCCGCGGGATTCGGACGAGTGGTATCTCGCGCTCCTGGGCCGCCAGTTTCCCGGCTCCTGGCTGCCGTTTGGACAGCAACAGGTGGTCGCGGCCGCGGAGCCGCACTTCCGGCTGGTCTCGAGTATCAGTGGCCGTCTGGACTACATCGAGACGATCAACCGGTGGAACGCGCTCATCGGCGCACCGAGCCTCAAAAAAACGCTACTCAAGATCCAATTGCTGCCACGGTGGCTGACAAGCCCGGACTTCCGGCTCGCGTTCACCTCCGGGGTCAGCGCCAACCAGGTCTGTTTCCAACGCGAACTACTCGATCACTATCGCCTGGTGTTTGAAAACGGACGCTGACGCAAGCCGCCGGTCTGGACTTCGTAGCGCGGGGTAGTTAGTCAGCGACGGGAGACGCGTCCTGACAGGCCTCGGGCCCGAGCAGGCACTAAGCCTCTCGGCGAGGCCCTGCCCTGAGCCGACCCAAACCGATTCCCGGTTACGGCCGCCAGCACCAGTCCAAACGCCCCAAACAAGGAGCCACATGGCAGAACTGACGCACCTAGACGAGAAGCTCGCTGAAGTCCTCGGATTGGCTCAGGCCGCTCGGGTAGCGACCAAGAAGGTTGCGACGCTCGCGCGCGCGGAGAAGGAATCGGAGCTTGTGAAGCTGATGACCGAGATGGGTGCGCAGGCGGCGGAACTCCAAAAGCGATGCGAGCGAGTCTCCGGCACCCGCGACGGAATGAAAACAGCAATCAATACCAAGGCTCGCGAGACGAAATCTGAAGTCACCGACTTCATGTCTACCTACCTCGAGGATGCTGAAGCGTTGGACGGCTTGGAGTTTCTCAGCATGGCCGAGGCCGGCGAGATGGCGCACTGGGAAATCCTCGCGACGCTGAATGAGACCGCGAAGGACCGTGACGTGAGCGAGGTCGTGAGGTTCGCCATCCCTCTGCAGCAAGCACACGTCGACGCGGTCCGGCAGCACTCGCTACGTCTGGCCGCCGACGAAGATCCGGCAGCGCCCGCGTGATGTCTTCAAGGGGCGCTGGTTGACATGACCGAGAACGCAATCGACGTCTATCTCAACGATCACTTGGCCGGAGCGATGCTGGGCAGTGATCTCGCGAAGCAGCTCGAGAACCGTCACGCCGGGACGCCATTGGGGGAGATAATGGCCTCACTGGCGACTCAGATCGAAGAGGATCGGCCGACCCTGATCGGACTGGTGGACCAGTTCGGCACCTCAAAGAATCCAGCTAAGCAGGCCGGTGCATGGGTGGCCGAGAAGGCCAGCCGACTGAAGTTCGCGGGGATCACCTCAGGAGACGCCGAGCTCGGTACATTCCTGGCGCTCGAGAGCCTCGCGCTCGGAGTCGAAGGCAAGCTGAGCCTTTGGCGCGCGCTCCAACAGGTCGCTGATCAGCATCCCGCGCTCAAACCCCTCGACCTCAATGGGCTGATCACCCGCGCGCCGGACCAGCACGAAACGCTGGAGCGTGAACGCCTGGCCGCGAGCAGGCGTGCCCTCGTGGGGACTTCCGGCCCGAGCGTTTAAGCACCAAAACCCCGGTAGAGGAGGCCCGGGGTTTTGGCAGTCGCACTCGCCCTTCGAGACGACGGGAAACACAAGCGCCATCCGTCCTCGACTTCCCTTCTCATCGATTTGCGGTAACGGGGTTGTCGCCTCAGGGCCTGACTGACTTCGGCGTTAGCTGAGCGCGATCCACGAGCGCACGCTCCACCCGCCCTCGGCGTCGGGGCCTGCGTCGAGCGTCCCGCCGCAGGCGGCGACGCGCTCGCGCAGTCCTGTCAGACCGCGTCCCGAGCCGAGGCCGAGGCGGGCCGGGGCGGTCGGGCTGCCGTTGACGATGGAGAGCTCGAGCGCGCCGGGGCGCACCTCCACGGCCACCTCGATCGAGCGCTCCCGGTGCGTAGCGCAGCGCGTTGGTCAGGCCCTCCTGGACGACCCGCAGCGCGGCGTGGGCGACCGCGCCCGAAACGCCGGAGGTGTCGCCGGAGACTCGCAGCGTGACCGGCAGCCCCGAGGCGCGAGCGGTGTCGACGATCTCGCGGACGAGGCCGAGGTCGGCACGCGTGTCCGGCGACAGCGTCCTGCGCGAGCAGGTCGGCGAGACGGTCGAGGTCGGCCTGGGCCTGACGGGCCGCGGTGGCGATGACGTCGAAGGTCTCGGCCGCGCGAGCGGGCTCGCGGACGGCCAGTCGCTGGCCCGCGCTGGCCTGCACGACCATCACCGAGATGGCGTGGGCGACGACGTCGTGCAGCTCGGCGGCGATCCGGGCCCGCTCGTAGCGGACCGACAGGCGGGCGTAGGCGTCGCGCTCGGCCTCGAGCTCGTCGGCCTGTGCTGGCCAGCCTGCCGGCGAGCGTCTCGCGGCCGCGCAGGGCGAGGCCGGCCAGGTAGAGGGTGAGCGGGAGCATGATCTCGGGGACGAGCGGAGCCGTCGTCGTAGGCGATGATCTGGGAGGCGGCGACGCCGGCGAGCAGGAGCCCGACGGCAAGCGCTCCGACCGGCCACGCGGGTGCGCGGCCGGCCAGGAACGCCAGCACGGGCAGCACAGCAGGACATCCACACGCTGGCCGCCACCTGTGAGCGCCCCCAGCACGAGTACGGCGCAGCTGCCGCCCGCCGCTCCCAGCAGGAACGGCGGCGCGGCGGCGCGGCGGATCATGCGGTTACGAGCACCGGGAGCGCGGCGGTCGCCCGCGTGCGGCCGCCGACAATCTCTGACTCCAGGCTGCCGTGGTGCAGCGCGAGCCGCTCGCGAGCCCGGTCAAGCGCGGCCTCGGTCCGGCGGCGGCCGCCGCGAGCGGGGCCGCTGACCGTCACCTCGAGCGTGTCGGCGCCGAAGTCGACGTGGACCTCCACTCCGGGCGCGTCGTCGGTGGCGCCCAGCAGGTGTTCGACCACGCGGTAGGCCGAGAGCTCAAGGCCGGCCGGGAGCACGCGCGGTTCGCCGGTGACCGTCAGGCGTGCCTCGGTGCCCTTCTCTTGAGTAGCAGCGCGTCGAGGTGGGCGAGCGTCGGCTGGGGTTCGGTGGTTGCGGCGTCTCCGTCGCGCAGCAGGCCCACGACCGCCCGCATCTGCTCGAGCGTGGCGCGGCTCTCGGCCTCGATCCGTGCCAGCGCGGGGCCTGCATCAACGCCAGGCGCTGGCGCCGGCCTCGGCGAGCTGCGTGAGCTCGGAGAGGCGGGTGCGCAGCAGCTCATCGAGCTCGGCCGACAGCCGCACGCGATCGCTCTCCACCTCAAGGCGCGCGTTGGTCTCCCGCTGCGCGCGCAGCTCCGCGTTGCGCTCGCAGCAGGCGGGCCACCATCCCCGCGCGCGAGCGGACCACCCGCCCGATGAACCAGACCGCGAGGGTGACCGGCACCGAGATGGTCAAGCCGCCCCAGCCCGCGGATGAGTCGGCCGAAAGGCAGACGACGCCGGACCCGAGCACGATCGCGAGCCCAACGAGCGCCTCGCGGCGGTCGAGCCAGGCGGCGACCGCAAAGCCCTCGACGAACAGCAAGCGGCAGCAGCAGCCCGCAACGGCTGATCGTGCCGTAGAGCAGCGACATGGATGGCGATGCCGAGTCAGCGTCCCTGCCGCGGCGAGGAGCGGCGCTCGCCGGCGCCAGAGCACCGGGATCACGGCGAGCAGGATCAGAAAGCCCATCACGGGACGGGCGGGCGAAGCGCATGGCCGTGTGTGGCCGTCCTGCACCCAGCCGATGAAGGGCACGGCGAGGACGGCGAACAGCGCGGCGATCGCGACGTCGCGGCGCGCGATGCGCGGGCCCCCGGTGGGCATGAACGAAATCATCTCGAATTGGCTCCTTGCTGACAAGAGGGTTGATGCCGATCACTGTCGCCCGCCTTGGGTGCGATGCGTCGTCACCGCTCGGGATGACCTGTCACCGTTCGCGTCACCCTGTGGTCGGACCACCGCGCTGTTGCGCGCGCGCGCGATGATTCGAGGCATGAGCACGATGCGAACGGTGCTGGTGGCGGCCGAGGCCGGACCCGGAGGCGAGGAGGACGATCGCAGTCGAACGGCGGCGAACTGCTGTCGACCGACCGTGTGGTCGCCGCCTTCGACGCGCCCGCGGACGCCGTACGCGCGGCGGCGGCGCTGCTCGAACTCGGAGGTGAGAGCGAAAGCGCTGCACGCGTGGGCGTCGATGCGGGCGAGCCGGCCGTGGCGGTCGACGTCGCCGAGCGGATCTGCGCCGCGGCCGAGCCCGGGGCAGGCGCTCGTCACCGAGGCGGTCGCGCATCTCGCCGGCCGAGCGGTGGCCGATCTGCTGCGCCCCGCCGGCGGCGTCCGGGTCGCCGAGCTGCGGCGGATCGTGCCCGTCTTCGCGTCAGCGCCGCGATCGCACGATGCAGCCGACGCCGCTAGCACGACGGTCGTCATCGCCGACGATCAGGCGCTGCTGCGCGCCGGCTTTCGGGTGATCATCGACGCCGAGCCCGACCTGCGAGTCGTTGGGGAGGCCGGCGACGGCTGGGCCGCGATCGACGTCGTGCGCCGCCGCCGGCCCGACGTCGTGCTGATGGACATCCGCATGCCCGGGCTCGACGGCCTGCGCGCCGCCGAGACGATCCTGGGCGATGCCGGATCTGACGGCCGCGGTCGTGATGCTCACGACCTTCGACGTCGAGCGTTACGTCTACGACGCGCTGCGCCTCGGCGCCAGCGGCTTCCTGCTCAAGGACGCTCCGGCCGACCGCCTGCTCGACGCGATCCGGGTGGCCGCGGCCGGAGATGCCCTGCTGGCCCCGGCGATCACCCGGCGTCTGGTCGAGCGCTTCACTGCGGCCGCTCGACCGCGCGACGCCGCACCTCCCGAGCGGCTGGCGGAACTCACCGCGCGCGAGCTCGAGGTGCTGCGGCTCATCGCCCGCGGCCGCTCCAACGCCGAAATCGCCGACGAGCTTGTGCTCGGCGAGAACACCGTCAAGACCCACGTCAGCCGGGTGTTCGCCAAGCTCGGTCTGCGCGACCGCGCCCAGGCCGTGGTCGTGGCCTACGAGACGGGGCTCGTCGTGCCTGAGCCCGACCAGTCGTAACGAGTCCTCATACCTGGGGCGGCATCGCTCCTGGCGGCTCGTTATGCCCGGCCATACCGCGCTCGTGACGGTCTCCCTGTCCGCAGAACCGCTCACTCGTCCGAAGTCACCCTGCAGGATGACGCGGTCGGAGCAGTTTCACCCGGTCGGGGGACGTCAGGCCAATGTGAGGAAGCGATGCTGGCGGAGCTATCCACCACGAAAGGATGCTCCATGAGAGTCTCATCTGTCCGTGCCCTGGCGATCGCGGCCGGGCTTGCCTGCGGCCTGCTCCCGGTTACGGCTGCGTCGGCCGCATCGGGGCCACCGCCACCACCGAAGTCGCCCACCGGAAAGGCCGTCACGCAGGTCGCCGCCGGTGGTGGGCTCGCGACGCCCACCTCGTTCGCGTTCGGCGCGGGACAGATCTTCGAGGGCGATGCCGGCGTCGAATCCAGCAAGCTGCCGCACGGCGGCGTGTTCGTACTCAAGCACGGAAAGGGCCACAAGCTCGACGGGTCCCCCAGCTACGTGTCCGGCCTCGCCTGGCACAGGGGCTCCCTCTACGTCGCGAGCGGCACGGTCACAGGCAAGCACTCGGCGGTCTGGAGCATCCAGAAGTGGAGCAGCTGGAATGGAACCGAGTTCGCCTCACGCAAGGCGGTTTACACGGCACCGCAGAAGTTCCAAGGTTTCGACGGCATCGCGTTCGGTCCCGACGGGCGACTGTACGCCGGGGTCGCGGTCCAAGGGACGAACAACAACGATCACGGCCCAGCGAGCACCTCGCCATACCTCTACAGCATCCTCACGATGAACAGCGACGGCAAGGATCTGAAGGTGTTCGCGACCGGCATCCGCCAGCCGTGGCAGATGGCCTTCGCCCCGGGCTCCGACACCCCGTTCGTCTCCGCGCTCGGGCAGGACAAGCCAAGCAAACTCAACCCGCCAGATTTCGTGCTGAAGGTGCATCAGGGCGACAACTACGGGTTCCCGCTCTGCAACCAGGTCGTCCCGGCGAAGTGCAAGGGGTATGCCAAGCCGTTCAGAGACTTCGCGCCCCACACAGACATCATGGGCATGGCGATCATCGGCAGGCGGCTCTACATGACGTCCTTCGTGGGTCTGCACCCCACCAACAAGAGCGGCGGAGAGGTCCTTTCAATGTCACTCAGTGGCCGGAACCTCACCCCCGTCCTCACTGGTTTTGTTGCTCCTACCGTGGGTCTCGGCGCCCAGGGCAACAGGCTCTATGTCGGAGAACTCACCGGGCAGGTCTTCTCGATCCAGCCCTAATCCGCTTGCGGTTATTGCGAGACGCCGGCACGTCTCGCAATAACTGGGGTTACAACTGGCGCAGCTCGGCTGGGGGGCCTTTCGCGCGCCGGTGTTCGCGAGGCGAGTGCTAGCGATCGCAGAGCTGGCTGCCGAGGTGCTTGGTTACAGTCGGCGACGTGCTCGATCACCTCGACGGGGCAACACGGCTGTTTCCGATCATCGGTGACCCTATCGAGTACGTCGAGTCTCCGGCGTGGCTGACCCGCACTTTCGCGGCGAGGGGACACAACGGTGTGTGTGTCCCGATCCGGGTGCCCGCGGGCAAGCTGACGGAGGCCATGAATGGACTGTCAGGGATGCTGAACGTCGACGGCATTCTGGTGACGATGCCGCACAAGTTCGATGCTTCGAAGCACTGCGCGACCAAGTCGGAGAGAGCCCGGATGCTCGGGGTCGTCAGTGTCACGCGACGCAACGAGGACCGCACGTGGCACGGCGAAATGCTTGATGGCCTGGCGTTCCTGCAGGCGCAGCGAGATCAAGGGGCCAAGATCGAGAACGGGCGGGCGCTACTGCTCGGCGCCGGAGGTGCGGGCAGTGCCATTGCGATCGCGCTGCTCGATGCAGGCGTACGCGAACTCATCGTCCACGATCGAGACGGCTCGCGAGTCGAGGCCCTGCTCGACCTGACGAGCACCCAACGGGTCGTCGCGGGCGCCCCGGACCCGACCGGGTGTGATCTGGTGTTCAACGCGACCAACATGGGAATGGACCCAGGAGACCCATCGCCGATCGACGTGAGTCTGCTTGATCGATCCATGTTCGTCGGGGATGTCATCGCTGGACACGGGACAACCGCGCTAGTGCAGGCCGCTCGATCTGCAGGCTGCAAAACGGCAACCGGCACACAGATGGTCGAAGCGGTCCAGGATCTCGTGGCCGACTTCCTGCTCGGAACCGATTCAGATCCGGCTTAGCCGACGCGCCCCGCTCGTCACAGCCCACGCCGAACGGTGATCCGGCCGGCGTCGGCGGCACTTCGGAGAGCCTCATAGTCCCGTTCGTTCTGATCGGCATATCTATCGGCAAAGGCGCACATCGCCCGGTCGAACGTGTTCCCGGCGCCGAGATAGCTGCCGATCCCGACCGCGTCGCCTGAGCGTGCATGAGCACGCGCGAGGGCCCAGCCGCACAACTCGCCGTAGCGGCCGAGGGCGTCCGGGTCGAGCACGTCGACGGGAGCAGAGCCCTTACCGTCCCACAGCTGGCGAACGTAGAAGTCGCGGTTGACGCCGTCGATCCACTCGGTTGTCCGGATCCAGCCCAGCATGATGTCGCTCGCCGGCTGCATCAGCCGCTGGCCCTCCACCACGCGTTGGCCGTGGTTCTCGAACTCGCTGCGCCCGAGATACGGCTCGAGCACCGACGCCTCGGCCTCCTTCATCTGCAGGAACAGCGGGTCGCGGTCATCGCGGCCGAGCATCAGCATGATCCAGGCCCGCGTGCCCACGCTGCCCACCCCCACGACCTTGCGGGCGGCGTGGATGTACCGGTATCGCTCAAGAAGCTTCCGCCGGTCCCGCGGCAGCGTGCGGCGGTAGTAGTGGAGGACGGCGTCAACCGCCGCCGCGAGTGTCTCCGGGTCATCCGCACGGGCGAGCGCTTCGATGGGCACGATCAACGGCGGATCGTGGACGATCCGCGGATGCCCGTCTACCACCCGGGTGAGCTTGGCAAACGCACGCAGTGAGTCCTTTGCCCGTGCCTTGGCGATGTTGCGTTCAAAATACCTGAGCTGCTTCCGACTGACCCGTGATGCCCACTCCCGGACGATCTCCTCGAGGTCACGATCGAGGTGGACGTACCAGAGTTCCAGTGTCCGCAGCTCCGCAAAACTGCGCATGGCCTCCCGGTAGGAGCGCGCGACGGCTAGATCGATGGACCGCCGCGCAACCTCATCGAAGCCGCGATCGCGTCCGGCGACCTCAAAGCTGGCGACCAGGCGCTTGACGTCCCACTCGAACGGGCCGGGGAGCGTCTCGTCAAAGTCGTTGATCCCGAACACGAGCCGGCGGTCGGGACCGGCGAATGTGCCGAAGTTGGAGAGGTGGGCATCACCACACAGCTGGGCCGTCAGGGCCGTGCGGGGCTCCTGGGCGAGGTCCCAGGCCATCACACACGCGGCCCCCCGGTAGAACGTGAACGGCGAGACGAGCATGCGGCCGTACCGGATGGGGATCAGCTCCGGCAGACGGGTTCGCGCCTGGTCCTGGAGCAGCTCAATCGGATCCGGCCTGGACGGGTGCGGTTCCCAACCGCCGTGCCTCGAGCGCGGAACTGCCGCCCGGGCTGCCTTGCCGAGCTCCCGCCGGTCGGCCGCGCTGGCGCGGGGGAGCTGTGCCCGGACGGGCTCCGGCCGCCATCGCGCTACCGACATCAAGGCAGCTCACCTTCTTGATTGTGGAAACCGACGAAGCACCGGTGATCCTGAGGCTCGACCGAAGTCGATCACAGCTAGGTAAAGGGAGCGTATTTAGGCAGCGGTGACCGCGATCTCGCTGATCCTTGGGAGCGGTGCGACGAACCGCTCGGCCATCGCCCGGCCGCCGAGATTCGCGTTGGTCAAGCAGAACGGCCGAACGCCGGCAGCCGCAGCTTCGCGGCCCAGCCGGCAGTCCCGCTACACGACCTTGACCCGAGACCCCTTAAACACCAAAACCCCGGGTAGAGGCCCGGGGGGTTTTGGCAGTACCGCTACCGGGATTCGAATCCACCCCGAGGCCTCCGGCAAGTTACGGCTGTTGCGGGAAATCCCTGCTCAGCCGCAATTTCCTGGATTTCAGGATCCCCGTCGTTTGCGGCTGTTTCCGGACGTTCCCTTGACCTTTCCTTGACCCGAAGCGGTTCGAGCGGGCCGCCGAGGTCACCTGGGTCGAGCAGGTGAACGTAGGTGCGCAGCGTAAAGGCAGCGGAGTGATGTCCGAGCCAGTGCTTGACCTGAACGGCGGTGCGGCCGGACGCGAACATGCGTGAAGCGACCGTGTGCCTGAAGGTGTGAAATCCACCCGCTCCGGCCCTTCCTGGCGAGGGGCATATCTCTGCCGACCCGACCGGTCGAGTCCTGACGTCGTGCTGATGCGATATCGGCTGCCTTCCGCGCTTAGCCCAAAGGAGGAGGCTGGCCCGCGCCTTCGGGTGGCGGGATCGTTTGGCTGTCGTTTCCCGATAGGAGGCGGCTCACCCGCCCGGCACCGCTACCGGCATCGAGAAACTGTGACCGGCCCCTCCACGGAAGCCCGGTAGGTCGCACGTCGCCGCCGCGTGCTTGAACGCGGGCGACTTGATGATCGACGCGGACAGCGTGAAGAATCCATCGGGACCGCCGACGATCGCAGTATTTGGCGCGGGCGCAGATGGCATCGAGGTGCCCGGATCGGGAAACGACTTCAAGCCGTGGCTTCGCATGCACTCTGCGAGCTTCACGCCCTGCTTAATCTGTGTCGGAGATCCTGGGTTGGCGATCCCTCCTGGCATCAGCCTCTGACACGCGTTCTGGGCAGATTCAAACGCGGGCGACTGCGTATTGATCCCTGAGCCTGAAAACTGGGGTCCCGCGCTTGGGCCGCTCGGGTCAGGGAAGTTCGAAACGCCGTGTGCCCGCATGCAGGACGCGTACCTGATCGGCCCCGACGCTGTCACCCGGCGCGAGCGGCGGCTCGAGTTTCCAGACGTCCCGCAAGCGGCCAGGACCAGGGCGGAGCTTACAACTGTGAGAACTACGCACAGGCGGTACCGAGATATCAGGAAGCGCATCTCAGGCACTTCTAGCGAGTCGGCGATAACAGCCAGGTAACGCCAAGCTCACAAGCGGAATCGCCTCCCATCCGAGATGGCTTGAACCACCCCGCTTCTTGTACCGCCCGCCCCAGAGCAGAGCTAACGCACGGAGACAAGAGTGGTGCTTGGATCGAGCAGTGGTAGCGCTGGTAGCCCGTAGCGGAAGCGCTTGGGGCCCCGTCGTAGTGAGTGTTCGCGGCGGCCACTCAGGTCGGCGAAGACTTACTCAAATCCGCCTAGATCCGATAGGTTGCGTACCCGGCCCGCACCCAACAGGAGGCTTGAGTGTTTTGGTCTAGCAGTCGAGGTCATGGCCCCGGCTCAATCAGTCGAGGCGACGAGAAAGCGGCACTCTGTCGCCGTCTGGTGCTCGGAGCGACTACAGGGTTGCTTCTGCTTGGAGCCCTTGCCACCGGGCAAGTGGATGCCCGTTCACGCGCTACAGCACACGGCGGTCGGCCGGCGTGGTTGTCTGAGATCAACCGTTACCGCAGGGCCGCTGGTGTAACCCCCGTATCTGATGACCTGGCGTGGGATATCGGCATCCACCGCCACCTTGTCTATCTCGCAAGAACGCCATCGTCATACGAGACTGGCCAATACGCGAGCGCCCACACCGAAAACCCAGCAAGCCCTTACTACACGAAGTCTGGATCACTAGAGGCGGGTTCTAGCGATCTCATCACGGGAGGGCTAGAGACTCCGCTCGGAGCCGTCGACGTTTGGCTTACCGACCCGTTTCACGCTGTTGGAATGCTTCGCCCCAACCTCAGGAAAGTTGCGCTCGCTGTCGGGGGAAACGATCCTGGTGGGGCCGGACTTGATGTCATTCGAGGCCTGACAGGCGCCACAAACCCGCATCAGGGCCCGGTGCTGTTCCCCGGTCGTGGAGTCACGACCGATCTAACGGCGTACGGTGACGAAGAGCCCAGCCCAACCCAGTCGTGCCACGACGGCAGCCACGACGGACTCCCGATAATCATCCTCCTTCCCAGCACGGTCCCGCAGGGCGTTAGCGCAGAGCTTAAAATCCCTCACGGAACCGTAGATCAGACGACTTCTGGCTCGCTGTGCCTCGTTGACCAGCACACGTATCGGACGACGGATCCTGTATACGGCCCGACCGGACTCGACATCCTGAAGGGCGACCATGCCGTGTTTCTGATACCACGCGCACAACTCACTAACGGCACGTACCAAGCAGTTGTGACAGTCGGCGACAAACACATTGTCTGGTCTTTTCGGGTGAAGTCAAAGAGATAAGCCGGCTGGTTTGCGACTCGACCCCTGTTGGTTGATTTGCTGTCATCAACAGGTGATGTGGTTCTTATGGTCGCCAGTCGCAGAGATCAGATGTGGTTGCCGCTCTCGTGCTCGCTCGCAACCAAAAGACCCGTTCGTCGGCTTTGGGGGCGGCTGTGTGGACCGTAAGCAGCCTGAGTCTGGCTGCGCTTACGGCAGCGCTGTCGCAATGATCGACCTGCGGAAGCGGCGACGATGTGGTGTGCGTACGCTTTGACGATGCTTCTCAGCATGGCGGTGCGTGCCTGCCGGACAAGCGCGTGAGGCGCTCGATTTGAGCCCGACGGTCTTTCGTGATGGCCCGTTTCGATTCTTCTTCTTTTCGCGTGAAGAGTCGCGACTTCACATCCACGTCCAGGCTGCGGATGGCGAGGCGAAGTTCTGGATCGAACCGGAGATCGAGCTTGCACGGAACCATGACCTGAGCGAGCAAGACTTGAGGCGCGTTCTAGAGTTGATCGTCGAGCACGAACAGGAGATTCGGGATGCCTGGCGCAGCCACTTTGGAAGCTGAAGTAACGAACATCTCCCAGCATGGCTTCTGGCTACTGGTCGACGACAGGGAGCTGTTCTTGCCGTTTGAGGAGTTCCCCTGGTTCAAGCAGGCGCCGGTAGCGGCGATCCTGCGGGTGCAGCGGCCGACTTCGGGGCACCTTCACTGGCCGGATCTCGACGTCGATCTCGCGGTCGACTCGATCGAGCACCCCGACCGCTACCCACTGAAGTCCAAGCATTAGCCGAGCCTCAGGCCGGCAGTACCCGGTCGCGCGGAGTAGAGCTTCAGAAGCTCGGGCCCTAGCGAGACGGCGGGAGGATGTTCGGGCAGCGGCGCGTGGTGCGCTGCGCTTGTCCTTAGGAGGGACGTGATGGCTGTCGAGTTGTTGGATGCTGCCGGCCGGCGCCGGTCGCCGGCGACGTTGCCGGGCTACCGGCGTGGGTGTGTGCCGAGAAACAAGGGCCGCCGGTATCCAGCTGATCCGCCACGGATTGAGGAGATCATTGCGGTGATGCGCGCGGCCGGCCCGGGGGACCATGGTGACCGGGTCCGTGGGTTGGTGCTGATCTTGTGGCGTGCGGGCCTTCGGATCGACGAGGCGCTCTCACTCGCCGAAACGGATCTGGAGCCCAGGCGCGCGGATCGGTGCTCGTGCGGTGCGGCAAGGGCGGAAAGCGTCGTGAGGTTGGTATGGATGACTGGGCGTGGGAACACCTCGAGCCATGGCAGCACATTCGCGTCAGCCTGCCGGTCGGCCCGTTCTTCTGTGTCCTTGAAGGCGCCACCCGTGGCCGTGCGTGGTCACAAACTGGTGCTCGCGCCGAACTGCGACGCCTCGCCGTGCAAGCGGGTGTGCGCAGACGCTTTGCCCCCCACCAGCTCCGCCATGCTCATGCTGTGGAGATGGCCCGTGAAGGGATCCCACTGCCGGTCATCCAACGCCAGCTCGGGCATGCACACCTCGGCGTGACCAGCACATATCTACAGGGCATCGACACGACGGAGATCATCAACACCATCCACGCGCGAACCGCACCGGTCATCCCGGCCAGTGCGGGACTCAGACTCTGACGAACCAGACGGCCGGCGGGGGACGCCCGTTACCCGACCCCCGCCTGCCGTCACACGGCTCGTCGACGTCGAAATGGGCCTGCCTGATTACGGCAAAGCTCGCCAGGCATCGAGGATGTTGTTGACGGTGGCCCGCACCCGTTCGCGTGCTTCGTTTCGGTCGATGCCGGACATCAACAGCTCGTCGTAGGGGGTGTCTTGGTGACGGATCGAGGCGGTCACAGCAAGCTCAAGCGCACGCTGCTCAAGCGCGCGCGCGCTCGCGGATCGTCCAACACGTCCGCTGCCGCGGGTCGCGGCATGTCGGGCGATCACGTCCGCACGCTCCGAAGGACAACTGGGATACAGGCGTTTGATCGCGGCGGCCATCTCGGCTTGCAGCTTGAGATCCTCGCCTGCACGACGCTCAGCGTCGCGCTCACGCCGACGGGCCCGTGCCGGCTCATCGGCAAGGCACTCGGCTTCGGCTTGCTCGAGCGCGGCCTCCTCAACCAGTATCCCTTGGCGTTCATAGCGGCCACGCGCCCGGCTGAACCGCACAACCACCGCGGACAGGCCGCTACCGCGTCTCGCACGCCGAGTCAACGCAGCGTCACCTGAGGGAAGAAACAAAAGGTGATCCATCTCCGCGCACCGAAGACACACCGGCCCAGCGTCCTCCATGATCAGCAGTTCGCCAGTCCCGCCACATGAGTTACAGGACCACGCTTTGATCGGCGAGATCACCAGAAGCTCGCTCCCGCTGGCCACCACCACAAACTAAACCCAAACATCAGAATCGGTTCAGTTCACCCCCCAGGCGAGCCGCGAGAACCTGTCGGCACAGCGGCCGACGGTGCCCGCTGCGGCGGTGCGGCAGCCTACGCGACCCAGCCGATCGCAAGATCCGGAACCTGCCCGCGCTGTTGCGCTTCGGTTTGAAGCTCGACCGGCAGCATCCGCGCATCAGCGATCACGCCGTCGACTTCGACCAGCCACGCGAGCGGGTGCTCGGCCAGCAACTCACCGCGACAGAACTCCGGGTCCATCGGCACATCCATCCTGACCGCGTCACGAACGTGCTTGGCCTTCGCGGCCATCGTGTTCTTCGGAACAGCCAGCCACTCGCTCAGCTGATCGGCGGACACGTACGGCGTCGCGCTGGCATCAAACAAAAAGTTATTCTGCCCGACCGCGTAGATCACGCCCGCAGCCCAGACCCGTGCTTGGCCACGCTCGATCGGCGACGGGCGCTTACGCGCCAGCCTCGCCACCAGGCGTCGGCACAGCTCGGCGTACTCACGATCAAGCCGCAACACGCACACCGGGTCGGTCAGCTCGACGATCTCAGCCACTCTGGCGCGCAGCGCGACCGGTACACGCAGCTCCTCGTGAGCTGGGTTCACATCGTCACCTCCGACACATCGTTTGAGTTGGCCCCAGATGATCCGTTCTCTCTCGGACGGCAGCACATAACGCGCAACCATTCTCGGGAGCGACCGCTCTCCCCGCAGCGCCGACCGCATCGTCCGCACGCGTCGCTTCTGCTCCATTAGGAGCGCTCGCCAGCCGAGTACCCGACCTGCCACGAAGGGGTGCTGCCGCACGGTGAGCCGCTCGACTGGGGCTCTGGCTACCGCGTTCGTGGCATAACGATCACGAAGCAGAGCAGGCGCGTGACGATTCCTATTCGACTAAGCGCAAGCTCGGCTCCGGACTTGTCGAACGGCGTCGCATGACTCAGGAAACAGGAGCCATCGCCGATACCATGGCTGCGATGAAGCGAGCGTTATCTCACGTTATTCGTGTTCATGGCTTGCGTGGGCACCGCGTCGGCGGCCCCGACCAAGGCCGCATACATCCAGGCCGCAGATCGGATGTGCAAGCGGGTCAACACCAAGTTGGCTCCATTGCAATCCAAGCTTCCGCAGACCAAGCAAAGCGAGGTACCGGTACTGCTGGGCGAGATCGCGAAGCTCAAGCTTGCGTCGTACAAGCAGTTGAAGAAGCTCCCGCGCCCGACCGCAGACGTGTCAGCACTGGGCAAGGTCTGGGCTGCAAAAGGTGCCGGCGTCGTGGCCTCCCAAAATGTTCTTGTTGCGATCAAGCACTCCAGGGTTGCTGCGGCAGCCAAGGACGTGCAAGTAGAGGTTGCGGCGGACGCGTTGTACACCAAACGCGCCAAGGCCTTCGGTTTTCGCGTTTGCGGGCAGTGATAGCGGCCACGGCCGCCCGTCCTAGGCTTTCAGGCCCCGTATTGCTTTGGGTCAGCAGCGCTCACCCGGGGTACCCCGGGCGAGATAAGTGGTTGCCACGGAACCAGCAGTCCGGTCGAGGCGATCCAGAGTGCCGCTTGATCGAGTGGCAGCAGCCCGTGTTAGCCCATACCGACAGGATGATCGGCGCCGCCAGATGGGCGCCCGTGGTCGGGTTTGACTAGCCCAATTGGGGTCACATCTCTGCGCGGCGCTCGACGATTCCGCTGGGAACTTCGATGGAGGTTTACGATCACAGCCTCTGGTGTAAATCCGGGTATGTAGGCCCTACCAGATTGTGGATCGTAGGTAGCGTGCGACACGTTTATGGTGCATGCGGTCGACTGCCACGCTGCGGTACGGGAGCAGACTTGCAGGGGACGATGGATGGAGGGTGAGGGGAGAGATGGGGACGATGCGTGCCGGGGCGAGGCGGTTCGTGGCCACGATCGGAGTGGTCGTGGGCGTGGGTCTGGTGGCCTGCGCCGGTGTGGCGTCTGCGGCGCCCGGGGATCCTGATCTGAGCTTCGGGTCAGGTGGCATTGTCACTCCGACCTTTTGCGGATTGACGGGGGTGGTCATCGCGGGACCGCCCCGGCTCACCGAGGTGATCGTGGCCCCGAATGGGGACCTCTATGTGGCCGGCCAGTGCACGGACGGTATCTTCGTGGCCCGGTTCCTTCCCGATGGGGCTTTGGACACGAGCTACGGCAACAACGGGGAGTGGGATGGCAACTTCGGGACCGGGCAATCGCCGTTGACTGGTGATGCACCCGCCACCCAGGACCCACCCGTGCGCTTGGCGCTCACCCCGTCCGGTGAGCTGATCGTCGCCACGTACGCCGAGGACGCCAACGAGAATCCTGAGATCGCGGTGGCTGAGCTGACGAGCTTCGGCACCCTCGATCTGGCATTCGGGGCGGGCGGCGTGCTTATCCAGCAGCTTTCGCAACAGCCCCTACCCGACCCCGACGTGACCGAGGCGGACTGGGGATCTAGACCGTTCGCGGTCGCGGTTCAACCTGATGGTCGGATTGTGATCGCGGGCTATGCCGATACATCGGACTCCGTCCCTCAGGTACTCGTCGAGCGGCTTACCGCTGAGGGCGAGCCCGATCCTTCGTTTGGCTCAGGCGGTATTTATGAGCATCAATATGCACCGAATGCCAACGCGTCCTCCTTTGCGTCCTCCACTGCGGAAGCGATGCTGGTGCAGCCGAATGGCGACATCGTTCTCGCGATTGCAGCCGCGGTCACTTCCAACGGTTTCGACCAGTTCGAGATTGATCGACTCACCCCGGGCGGGAGCCCTGACCCGTCCTTCACGCCTACGTACGTTCAGGCCTGGCCCACGACACCGGAGCAACCGTGGGCGCCGGACGTGCCGGAGGCGATTGCCGAGACATCCAACGGGGATTATTTAGTCGCCGGCTATGCCACGGACCCGAATGCCTCCGGGCTCCCCACAGAGCTGATGGCGGTGGCGGAGTTCACCCCGGAAGGGCCGCTTGACAGCAGCTTCGGCGACGGCGGACTGTGGGAAAGCGGGGCCGCACCCGCAGAGGCCTCCGCGATCAATGTGGCATCGAACGGGGACATCGCCTTGACCAGCGGGGCCAGTGAGGGGCCTGCCGGGAGCGACAGCTCGATGCAGTATTTCCAGTATGTCGTGCGGCTCACGCCGTCTGGGACTGGGGACAGCAGCTTCGGGAACAGCGGAATCCGCTCCTATGACCTTGCCGCGGCTCCCGACCCTGGCGTCATCCCGCAGACGGTTGCCACCGATGGCGTGATGACCCCGAACGGGGAGCTCATCACGGTTGGGACAGCAACCGACCCGTACGTCAACGTCTTCTCCTACATCCAGGAACTCGATCTGGACGATGCCCCAGCAGCCTCGACGCCGTCTCCCACGCAAGCTTCGCCATCGACGTCTGCGCCTGCATCGCCATCCACGTCAACACCCAAAACGCCCGGGGACACTGCCACAAAGCCGGTGACCCCGGAGGAAGCCCCGAAACTCCTCTCGGTCAGCACGAACCGCGGCATCAAGCTCAACGTGATGTGCCCGTCCTCCGCGTGCCGTCTGACAGCGACCCTTACCGCTGTCGAGCATCGGCGAGGACCGACGCTGCTCAGTGTGAGCGCGAGACGCCCGAGCTCTACCGCCAAAACCCGGTTGCGGCTGGTCACGGTCACGCTCGGCGCAGGGCAGGTGTCGTTGAAGCTGGGCGTTGAGAGGATTTGGACGATTCGGCTAAATGCGGCCGGCGGCAGGCTCCTCCGCCGCGAAAAGCGACTGCGGGTTCTCCTTACGGTAAAAAGCACAGGGGGGTCGGCCCCGACCCTCTCCACCATGCGGCTGACCCTGAAGTAGCCCCGCGACGCCACGCTAGTACATGCCGACGGCTCGACACTGCCATGCGACCGCTCGTCGTCTCGGGTCCCGCTTTGATCGCAGCACGTGCCTGCCGGCGAACTGACCCCGGTGTTCTCGGATTGCGCGGACAGCAGAAGCTTGTGCGGCTGTCTGAGACTGCCGCGCTGATCGATCTTCAACAGCGGAGCCCTGCCCGGATGTAGCCCTTTGCGGGGGCGCGCGCCGTGTTGACTTCGGTCTGCTGCTGACTAGAATACTGGTCATGTCAGAGACTCTTTCGTTGGCTTCGGTAAAGGCGCGGTTCTCGGAGTTGGTTGATCGGGTCGAGCGGCAGCAGGATCGTGTGGTCGTGACGCGTAACGGCAAACCTGCTGCGGTCCTGATCAGCGCTGATGATCTGGAAAGCCTCGAGGAAACGCTCGCGGTTATGTCCGATCGGTCGGTGGTCGCTCAGATTCGTGAGAGTGAGAAGCAGGTCGCAGCTGGCGAGTCTGGTGCGTCGCTTGATGATCTGCGCGTTGATCTTGCGCGGCGGCGCTCAGGCGGCAAGTGAGCGATCCGCTATGGCGGATCGAGGTGATGGCACCCGCACGCCGCGAGTTTGATCGTCTCCCCATCTCTGTCGCGGCGGCAGTGCTCGAGACTCTTGATGCGATCGCCGAGAACCCAAGGCGACTAGGAAAACCGCTGATGCTCGAGCACCAGGGTCGCTACTCAGCAAGGCGTGGGCCCTATCGGATTATCTACGAGCTCGACGATGAGCAACATCTGGTCAGGGTTGTGGCGATCGGGCATCGCCGCGATGTGTACAGACGTCGCTAACGCAAAGATCGACGCGGGGAAGCCGCGTGATCTTGATCGCGTACATACCAGGAGTGTACACTGCAGGTATGGGTCACGTTGAGTCATCGCGTCAAGCTCGGATCAACATGCGTGTCAGCGAGCGGCAGGAGCGGGTGCTTCGCGCCGCTGCGGATCTGAGCGGAGAAACTCTTACTGGGTTCGTGCTCGGGGTGGCGACCGAGCGGGCTGAGCAGGTGCTCGAGCGTGCGAACCGTGTCGATTTGAACGTCGCGGCATTCGAGCGGTTCCTGGTGGCACTCGACGCACCGGCCGAGGAAATGCCGACGGTCCGCCGCTACGCACGCCAGCCCAGCCCGATTCCCAGTCGTTGAGCGCTGACCTCGCTCCGGTTCGGTTGCTTTCGGCCGGCGATGACGTTGGCGCGTTTGACTCGGGAGTCGAGGCGCTTGATCGATGGTTGCGGTCCTCAGCCGTTGTCGCCCAGGCGGCAGGGACAGCCGCTACCTATGTGCTGTGCCGTGGCGCGCAGGTGGTCGGGTATTACGCGTTGGCGATGAGTGCTGTCGCGCATCAGCGCGCACCGTCGGGGTTGCGCCGCGGGATGCCCGACCCAGTTCCTGTCGTGCTGCTTGCCCGTTTGGCGTTGGATCGCAGCGAGCATGGCACCGGTCTGGGAGGGCACCTGCTTGTCGACGCGTTGCGTCGCTGTGTCCGTGGTGGCCACGAGTTTGGTGCTCGCGCACTGGTCGTGGACGCGATCAATGAGGACGCTGCCCGCTTTTACGAGCACTTCGGGTTTCGCCAACTCGACGGGTCACGCATGTGGCGTCGGATCGCCGACATCGAGGTCTCCCTCGACGACTGATCTGCTCGGGCGGACGCTCTCGCCTCCTGAGGCCCTGATAGCGGCCGCGAGATCGCCGCAGCGCGGTGTTGCCGCCGCCGAGTTGATTCACCAGGGGCACTACGACAGCTTATTGACGAGGCCTTCGACTCTATGAGTGTGTGGGTTCCTCGACTTGGTTGGGTTGGGGCAGAGCGTGGTTGCGGTGAGCGGCCTGATCCTGTGCGCGCGTGGTTTGCCAGGTGCTAAGGATGTCGTCGACGGTGTCGCGGACGAGTTCACGGGCTTCTGTCCGGCTGATACCGGACATGAGCAGTGCGTCGTAGGGGGTGTCCTGGTGTCTGAGTGACGCGCTTACGGCTAGCTCGAGCGCGTGTTGTTGGAGGTCGCGGCCGGCTGCCGATCGTCCGACACGTCCGCTGCCACGCGTCGCGGCGTGTCGTGCGATCGCATGTGTCCGCTGGCTGGGGCATCCGGGATACAGGCTCGCGATTGCCTCCGCCATCTCAGTCTGTAGCTCGAGGTCCTCGCTTTCGCGCCGGGCGACGTCACGTTCGCGCCGGCGGGCGCGGGCGGGCGCATCAGCCAAACACTCCGCTTCTGCTCGCTCGAGGGCGTCGGCCTCGACCAGGATGCCCTGGCGCTCGTAGCGCTTGCGCGCCCGGCTGAACCGCACAACCACCGCTGACAGTCTGCTCGCCCGTTTCGCTCGGCGGGTCAGCGCGGCATCACCGGAGGGGAGAAACACGAGGTGGTCCATGTCGGCGCACTCCATGCACGCCGGCTCATCGTTCTCCATGATCAACAGCTTCCCGGTCCCGCCACACGTGCTGCACACCCAGTCCCTGAGCGCTGAGATCACTACCAACTCCGTGCGGGCTCGATCGGCCACGCCAAAAAGTTACAACCCGCAAGCCCTGCCGATCGCCTGGTGGAGATCGTTTGGTACTGGTACTTCCCGCGGCACAACGATCCGTCTGGAGGGATTGCATGTCTGTTGAGTTGCTTGATGCTGCCGGTCGCCGTCGCTCCCCCGCAACACTGCCCGGTTATCGGCGCGGGTGTGTGCCAAGAAACAAAGGACGCCGGTACCCCGCTGACCCACCACGCATCGAGGAGATCATCGCGGTCATGCGCACCGCCGGTCCCGGCGACCACGGTGACCGGATCCGCGCGCTAGTCGTGATCCTGTGGCGGGCCGGCCTACGAATCAACGAGGCGCTCTCGCTCGCAGAAACGGACCTCGAGCCAAGACGAGGTTCTGTTCTCGTCCGTCACGGCAAAGGCGGAAAACGCCGTGAGGTAGGCATGGATGACTGGGCCTGGGAGCACCTCGAACCCTGGCAGCGTGCGCGGGTCGAGCTCCCGGTCGGCCCATTCTTTTGTGTTCTAAACGGAGCCACCCGCGGGCGTGCATGGTCACAAACCGGTGCCCGCGCAGAATTACGTTTACTCGCCCAACAAGCCGGTGTGCGCCGCCGCTTCGCGCCGCATCAACTGAGGCATGCCCATGCTGTTGAGATGGCACGCGAAGGAATCCCGCTACCAGTTACTCAAAGACAACTCGGGCATGCGCACCTAGGCGTCACAAGCACCTACCTACAAGGCATCGATAGCACCGAGATCATCAACACCATCCACGCCCGCATCCCACCGGTGATCCCAGCCAGCGCGGGACTCAAACTCTGACTCGCCAACAACAGGCAGGCGGGACGTGCGGGGACCCCGGCCTGCATCACTTTCGATCGACCTGCCGGATCAGGGAGCTCCCCGGTGCCCGATACAGCGAAGCCAGGATCCTAAGCGGCCTGGTTGATCGGAGGATCGGGAATCAGGCCACGTCGTCGCGCTTCGATCTGAAGTTCGGCGGGCAGCATCCGCGCGTCGACGATCACGTCGTCGACTTCGACCAGCCAAGCGTACGGGTCATCAGCCAGCAGCTCGTTGCGACAGAACTCTCGGTCCATCGGGACGTTCAACTGCACAGCGTCGCGAATCTGCTTGGCCCTTGAAGCCATCGTGGTCTTAGGCACATCCAGCCACTCGCTTAGCTGATCACCAGAGACGTGCGGGCTCTCATTGGGGTCAAACAGGAAGTTGTTTTGCCCGACCGCATAGATCACACCCGCAGCCCAGACCCGTGCTTTGCCACGCGCGATAGGCGAGGGATGCTTTCGCGCAAGCTTCGCAACCAAACGCCGGCACAGTTCGCCGTACTCAGCATCAAGCCGCGCCGTGCACACACCGTCGGTCATTTCAACGATCTCACGCACCCGGTCTCGCAGCACGCGCGGGACTCGCAGCTCGGTCTGGTCTGGATTCATCGCCACCTCCAACACGACTCTCAAGTTCAACTCGGATGATCCGCGCTCTCCCGGACAACACCAGACGACACGCGACGGCGTCACCGAGACGAGCGAGCTAATCCGAGGCGACGAAGAGCTCGGCGGCGGCGAAAACCTAGCCTGGCGCTGCTGGTGTTCGATCATTTGGGCACTGTGCCCCAGCGGGAATATGCGGCGCTCAGCGACCTCGCTCTCGACGGTCTCAGAAATGCGGGTGACGCTATGCGGGCGGAGAGTCGCACCATCCGGGAAGCAGCCTCGGCGGCGAACGCGTCAGCGCGACTGTCTCCGCCCGAGCGAGGCAGAAGGGTGTTCGGCTGCGCGTTCAGTGGCCTGCCAGGTGGATGATGCCGACGCTATCTAGGCCGTCGAGCATGAGTTGGACCGCAAGCGCCGCTAGTAGGACACCGAAGATCTTTTCGGTCACGAGCATGCGGCTCTCATCCAGATGATCGCTCACACGGTTCGCCCAACGGAATACGGCGACATCGAGAGCGAGCACCACCGCAAGCACGCCGAGCACCATTGCGAACACGGCGAAGGAGTCTGCCTCCGCTGAGAGCGTGACGAGCGTCACGATCCCGGCCGGGTTCAGCAGGTAGGGGATGGCGAGTGGCGATACTGCGATCTGCATCGGGTCGCGACCTTTTATCGCCGGACTCTCCTGCGGGTCCGTTGAACCGAGGACCATCGTGACCGCGATGATCACCAGGATGATGCCGCCAGCAATCGATAGCGACCCCGTTGAGAAATGGAGCAGCCTCGCCAGCAGCTCGCCGAGTCCGACGAGGATGACCGCGACGACACCCGCGGTGATGAGCATCTTGCGGACGACGATCGCCTTCGTTGCACCATCCATGGTGGCGGTGACCTCCAAGAACGGCACCAGCGCGATCTTCGGTCCGATCCCGATCAGTAGCAGCAGGAAAGTATCGATCACCAGGTAGATATCGATCGACGTGTGATCCATCTCCCCTCCTCCTTGCTCCTCTATGAGTCGGCGACGATCTGACAGCGCTGCGGCCGCCTCGTTGGGTGACGATATCCGCCGTTCCGGCGCTGAGTCTCGTTCGAATCGGGTGATCCCGGGCTGGCGGTCATCAGCTTCGAGCATCGGGCAACTGCGGGATGTCCGTTTTCAGGACGGGTTCCGGCGACTACTGCAAAGGGCTAAGACGAGCAGTCTCGCGGTGGCTCAAATGTCCACCTGATCGTTGGTAGTCAGCAGCCCGTCAGTCTCCGCGAGCGTCGACATCGCGGGATCGGTGAAGTAGCGAAGCCGCACGGCACCATCGGCGCGAAGCTGCGGGACCTCGGCCAGGCCGAACTCGTTCACAAGATCGTTCAGTAGGAGACGGGCGACCTGCATCATTTCCGGTGAGAGCCGCGACAGTCCCTCAAGCGGGACAGTGTGATGCGACGCGGCGTGGTCGATGGTCCTGGATGACGTGTATGCCGCAAGGTTCGTTCCGTACCTTAAGAACCCGAGTTGCATTCCCGGATGTACGCGTCGCATCGGCCGACCGAGCTGTGCAGCGAGCGTCACGTCGCCGTATACGCCAGCACGGTCCGCTGCCCGCCCAAGAAACCGCAAAGCCGTGAGGCACAGCCAGATCAGGCGTTCGGCCATGACAATCGTCGTCTGACCTGGATCGCCGGGACCGTAGGCCACGTATATCGCGTAGCTGGTCGCACCATCGCTGTGGCATTCGGCGTATTCATACGACGCGGGTTGACCTGCGCCAATCGTGATCGGTCTCGCCGTATAGCGCTTGCCGTTGACAGCGACCGTGGCTTGAACCTCGTTGAAGACCGCTAGCGGATCCCTCGCGTCGCGTTGGCTGTTGATCCATTGCTCAACTGTCGCGCGCTCCTCAAAGCTCATCGGTAGTGCTCCCGCTTCATTGGGAGCGAGTGCCACAACGAGCCACAGCTCGTTTTGATCGATGCTGCTGGAGGCGTGCTGCGCCACTTGGGTCAAGCGCTCGACTTGGCTCGCCTCACCGGCGAATCTGCTCCGATACATGTCCGCGATCTCGACCTCGCTCATGTAGCGGGTGCCCGCGCCGTCACGTCGCGGATAGCGGAGGCCCTGACTATGGATCACGGCATGCGGACGGTGCGAACTCGGCGGCGCGATCAGCAGATAGAACCCGTGCCCAGCGTCGGTGCTCTCCACGCGCTGGATCTCGAACGCCGCGTGTGGCGCGGTTCCGGCCGCGACGATGCTGCGCATCCGCAGCTCCTCGCCATCATTAAGGTCGACCCCGGGTGCCGCGGACGCGACCCCATCGGTGTCCGCCACGCCGAGAATGATTATGCCGCCGCGGTCGTTGCGCATTGCTGCAATGTCCTTGCATAGTTCGCGCTGGTCGTTGTTCCCGTAGAGCGTCGCCTTGAAATCGAGGTCCGCGGCCTCTCGGGCGGATCCAATCAGCGCAGCGATCTGATCAGAGGTGATCTCGTTGAATGGGGCGCCGAGGATTTCACGGAGTCGGCTGCCCCAGGGAACGCTAGACGGGATTGGCACAGTGCCGCGGAGCCTATCCGCGCCCAGCGTCAGCCGCTAGCGACGAGGTTGCGACCCCGGATGGTCGAGGCCACCTCGACTGTCTACGACCAGCCGTGGCGCAGCAAGTCGGCTGGCACGTCCAGTACCGCGGCGAGGTCACGCGCGTCGGTATCCAGCAGCGGGTGCTGACCGCGCTCGACGGCGGCCAGGTGCGGGAACCCCAACCCGGCAGCGGCAGCTACCTGTTTGAGTGAAACACCCCCGGCCAGCACGCAGGCGGCCTTGACTCGGCGCCCGGCCTGGGCTCGCAGCGACGATCTGGTGGTGGTGACCGGAACCGGCGAGCGCGTGCGGATGGTCTGCACAGCCTGGATGCTCTCACCGATTCGCGGCCCGTTGGCGTGCACCTGCGTACCCCGGCGCGTACCCTGGCACCACCTAAAACGGCAATTGCCCCGTGTTTACGGGGCAATTGGCAGTACCGCTACCGGGATTCGAACCCGGGTTACCGCCGTGAGAGGGCGGCGTCCTAGTCCCCTAGACGATAGCGGCGCGGACTGCGTGGATTAGGGTAGCGAACACATAGCGGACGAGGCGTAAGGCGACGGACGGACGCCCCGCCGCAGGGGCAAATTGCTAATCTGAGCTGCTCACTGCGGCTGTGGTGAAATTGGTAGACACGCAGCGTTCAGGTCGCTGTGCTCTTACGGGCATGGGGGTTCGAGTCCCTTCAGCCGCATCTTGGGTCGTGCCCTCACGGAGTCCGTGCGGCACAGCCTGTTCGTAGCCGCCCGTCCGGTTGGTGCAGCGCCGATCACCGAGTTATAGGGTTCCGGCACACGTATTCATGAGAGCGCCGATCCGCATACGCAAGACGCCGGTGCTCGCGACCGTGCTCGTAGTCGCTGCGCTCGCCGCCCTGGCGCTCTTTGCCACGGGTAAGAGCCCGGCCTCACGACCGTCGGCGCTGGCGGAGTCGCCGTCGCTCGATCCAGGCACTCAGGTGCACGGCCCTGCCCCCGACTTCACGCTTACGGACCAATTCGAAAAGCCCGTCTCGATGAGCTCGTTCCGGGGCAAGGTGGTTCTGCTCGCGTTCAGTGATGCCGAGTGCACCACGGTCTGCCCGTTGACGACCACGGCGATGGTCGATGCGAAGCGCATGCTCGGCAGTGCAGGTTCGAAGGTCGCTCTGCTTGGCGTCGATGCCAATCCGACTGCGATCTCAGTCAAGGATGTGCGCTCCTATTCCGAGCTTCACGGGATGACGCACACGTGGGACTTCACCACCGGATCACGGACGCAGCTCACAGCCGTCTGGCACGCCTACCACATCGCAGTGGAGATCGAGGCCGGCCAGATCGACCACACACCGGCGCTTTACGTGATCAGCCCACAGGGCAGGCTCGCGCGGCTCTACTTGACCCAGATGTCGTACGCGAGCATCAGCCAACAGGCGCAGATACTCGCTCGCGAGGCATCCAGGCTGCTCCCCGGTCATCCACCGGTGCATTCCCACCTCTCATACGAGCAGGTCAAGACGATCACCCCGACCCAGCACACCGAACTGCCACTCGAGCGCGGCGGAGATGTGAAGCTCGGGCCCGGCTCTCCCAGGTTGCTGCTGTTCTTTGCGAGCTGGGATCAGGAGGTGATGAACCTCAAGTCACACCTGGCGGCGCTGAGCGGCTATGAGAAGCAGGCAACCGCAGGCAAGCTCCCGCAGCTTGTCGCCGTCGACGAGGGCACCGTTGAGCCGGACGCCTCAGCACTGCCGCACCTGCTCGCGCAGCTCAGGGCGCCGCTCGACTATCCGGTCGCGATCGATCGCGGCGGACGCCTCGCCGATGGCTACGGCGTCCAGGACGAGCCATGGATCGTGCTCGTCTCCCGCACCGGCATCCCGCTCTGGTATGAGGACATCTCGACCAGTGGGTGGCTCACGTCCGACGCCCTGATCAAACAGGTCCGGGCCGCCCTCGACACGAAGTCGGGATCAACCAGTCCGGCGATCGTCAAGAAGGAGCTCGCCGGCTCGCCGGCCCCGCTCGCAGCGCTTCACGTCCAGTCCGACAGGCTGATCGGCGGGATCAACGCGCTCAAGGCAAGGCTCCGCGCGCTGCGCGGCTACCCCGTGGTGGTGAATCTGTGGGGATCCTGGTGCGGACCCTGCCGGGCTGAGTTCGGGCTGTTCGCCTCAGCCTCGGCGCGGTATGGACGCCAGGTCGCCTTCGTGGGCGCTGACGTCGGCGACAACTCGGGCGACGCGCGGGCCTTCCTCACCCACCACCCGGTCAGCTACCCGAGCTATCCGATCACGATCGACGACGTCTCCTCGCTCCTGCCACAGGGCCTGCTCGGAACGCCTACCACGGTCTTCTACAACGCCGCCGGAAAGCGGGTCTACGTCCACCCGTACGAATACGACTCGCAGGGGACGCTCGACTCGGACATCACAACGTACGCGCTCGGCGGCTGAGCGCGGCCGCGCGCTTGCCCGAGGCCGTTAGACGGCGGCGCTGACGGCGACTCCGACGAACAGGAGGGCCAGGTACAACAACGAATAGTGGAATGTCACGGCCGCGCGCTCCCGCGTGGGCGAGCGCCAAAGCCTCCAGGCGAGCCCCAGGAAGAGCGCGCCGAGCAGTGCAGCGAACGCCAGATAGACCGGACCAAAGGTTCCAGTGACTCCAGGCAGCAGCGTCACCGCAAGTGTGAGGAGCGTGTAGAGCAGCACACGCCTGGCCGTGGTCTTGAGCCCCTTCACGACGGGGAGCATCGGCACCTTCGCTGCCCGGTAATGGTCCTCGAGCAGCACTGCCAGCGACCAGAAGTGCGGCGGTGTCCAGACGAGCACGATCGCGAACAGGTACCACGCGCCGGGACCGAGGTGGCCGTTTGCGGCGGCCCATCCGGAGAGCACCGGAAATGCGCCGGCGGCGCCACCGATCACGATGTTCTCAGACGTCCTGCGCTTGAGGACGAGTGTGTATATGACGACGTAGAACGCACCCCCAGCAAGTGCCAAGAGCGCCGACAACAGGTTGTCGAACGCGATCATGATCGCGAACGAGAGGACCGCGAGCACGGCAGCGAAGGCCACAGCCGAACGCGGCGCCACTCTCCCTGAGGCGACGGGGCGCGTCGCCGTCCGCTCCCCCATCACGCGATCGATGTCCCGATCCAGCACATGATTCAGGGCGCCCGCACTCCCGCAGGCCAGCCCGCCGCCGACGATCAACGCCAGCAGCCGCAACAACTTCGGATCGCCGCCCGACGCCCCGATCAGAGCACAGGCAGCCGTCAGAACCAGCAGTGACATGATCCGCGGCTTGGTGAGCGTCACATAGTCGCGCCAATGCCAGGAGGCGGCCGGTGCGGCCGCCTGCGTCGGCGTCAGCGCGTACTCCCCGAGAGCTCCCACTAGGCCGGCTTCCGTGTGGCAAGTGCCCGCATGTCGTATATGGCAAAGCGCGACGCGAATGGCCACAGGTAGCCCACGCGCTCGTAGCCGCGGCGGTCGATCAGGTACAGCGCCTCCGTGTGGTTGATGTCGCCGTCGATCGGCGGCGACACCTGGATGTGGTACTTGGTCCAGATCGCCGCCAGTTGCTTGTGCGTGCCCATGAGCCAATGCCAGGGGGCGACCCCGGCCAGTCCCCAGCTGCGGATAGCCTCGCGGACGCTCGCCCGCGTGTCCTGCGGGTTCACGCTTACGACCACGAGTTCAGGCCGCTGCGCTGCTGGGAGGCGGCGCTCGGCCGCGGCCAGCTGCCGGCCCTCCAGCGGGCACTCCTGACGGCAGTGCGAGTCGAAGAACACAAGCGCGACCGTGCGACCATGCAGGGAGGCGAGCGAGAAGCTACCTCCGTTCTGATCGTGCAGGGTCGTTATCGGCGGCGCAGGCACCGCGCGAGCCGCCCAGACCCGGTCACCGTAGAGGCCATGACGGATGCTGACAGTCGTCGCCGGTACGAGCGCTCCAGATGATCGCTGCAGCAGTGCGTGCAGCGCCACCCCGACTCCGCCCCCTACGCAGATGGCCAGAACGGCAGCGCCGAGCAGCATGCCGCGACCCGCACGCGCCCGCGGCCCGCGCATCACAGCAGGCTCACTACTGGCCTTCACTCGTCAAGCCCCCGGCGTATAGCCCTCAGGAGATGGCGGCGAGGGAGCGGCGGGTGGATCGATCGGGGTGCTGGCGGGACGTTCAACCGAAGCATTCGCGGGCATCCGGCGCGCCTGGCGGTAGAAGTAGGTCGCAAAGCAGATCAACAGGGCAATGGGCACCAGACACGTCAGCAGGGCCCCAGCCAGATAGGTCCCAAAGATCAGCGGCATAGGTTTTCCTCCGTCATTGGCTCGTGCTCAGGATGTTCGGTTCAAGTGGCCGGCACAGTGTGCCGGTGGGTCTTTTCGCTGTCAGGACTCGCCCAGCGAGAGAAGATGGCCAGCAGCGCGATCGAGTAGGAGACAGAGCCCGGCACCCACATCATCCCACCGGCGATCTGCTGGTCGGTCAGCGCTGAGAATCCGCCTGGCCGAGTCAGCAGATCCGCATAGTGCGGATACAACGGGTGCTTGGCGAGGACCAGCGTTATGGCGAGCACCCAGCCGGCGATCATCGCGCCGGTGACGTAGACCGCTCGCCAGTACCAGGTCATGCGCTGGCGAAGGGGTCCGGGGTCCACCACGTGGGCCCAGAAGAGCAACCCCGTAAAGAAGAACAGGGCATGCTCACAGTTGTGAATCCACTGGTGGTTCAGCGTCAGGTTGTACGCACCAGGGATATGCCAGAGCAGCATGTTGACGTTGAACAGCAGGAACGCGGGCACCGGCTTGGCAATCGCGCGGATTGGAGCAGTCCATCTCGCACGGGCGAGCGTGCGTCCGACCGATGTGCGCCAGCCCAGCGGGAGTGCCTGCCACATCCGCGGCCACGGACGGCCCACGAGGATCAGCGGGGGCGCAACCGTCAGCAGGATGATGTGCTGGCACATGTGCACCCAGAACAGTTGCTCGCTGTAGTAGTCGATCGGCGAGTCCAGCGCGATCACGATGCTCGCCAGACCCGCAACGAAGGCCAACTCGCGCAGATGCTCGTCGACGCTGTTCGAGCGCCTGCTCCGGGATGTACCCGGACGCAGACCCCCGATCAGGTACATCAGGCCCGCGACCGTCACATAGATAAGCGACGGATCCCACGACCAGTGCGCGGTAAGCGAGCCCATCCCTACACCGCCTCAGATCAGGTACAGCACTACAAACATGATCACGCCGATCGCGACGTAAAAGGTCCAGACGGTCGAGCAGGCACTGAGACCAGCTCGATGCAGGCTCACGTCGAAATCGGCAGATCCCGTTCGCTTGGCGCGCCAGCTCGTGGCGATCTGGGTCTCCATCCAGTAGACGCCCCAGAGCGCACCGAGCGCATACGTTGAGGTCCATCCGAAGAAGACGCTGGCGTAAGCGCCGCTGGTCGGGCCGAAACCCAGCGTGGAGTACTCGAAGAACTGGAGTCCCACCCCGACCAGCGCGAGCAGGATCGCAGCAACGCCCGTCGAGATCTCGTCTCCGGGGCGCCGCGCGGCTAGCGCCAGGAAGAGCCCGCTCAGCAGATAGGCGGCCAGGATCGCCGCGCCCAAGCCACCCGAGGGACTCACGTGATTGCCGATCTTCCAGCTGTGGTTCGTATCGAGCGACCTCAGGTAGAAGTAGGCGAACGCGAAAGCCGCGAAGAAGAACGCCGTCGCCCCGCACCACATCTTTGCGGCGGCGGAGATCGAGCGAAGGCGCCACTCATGCGGTTCCGGCTCGAAGGTGTGTGCAGATGCTTCCATGACTACACCGCTCCTGCTGTTGCTGGTTCAGGGCCACCCGCCGGCATTGATGACGATGGTTCGCCGTACGGATACGGATCGCCGCTGAAGGTCGGGATCTTGTTGAAGTCGTACGCCGGCACCGGCGTCGGCAGTTGCCACTCGTACGACTTGGAATGCCAGGGGTTGGGCTCCGACGGTACGCGATCGAAGACCAGCGCCTTGACCACGATCCAGAGGAACAAGAGCAGCGACAGCCCGAGGCAGAACGCCGACACGCTCACCCAGTCATTCAGCCCAGTGAGGCCCGACGGGTAGGTGATCACGCGGCGTGGCTGGCCGAGGAAGCCGACCGCGAACAGCGGTGCGAACGTCGAGTTGAACGCTATGAACATCGTCCAGAAATGGATCTTGCCCAGGCGCTCACTGAACTGATAGCCAGTCATCTTCGGGCCCCAGTAGTAGATGGCCGCGAACAGGCTAAAGATCAGGCCGCCCATGATCGTGTAGTGGAAGTGAGCCATCACGAAGAAGGATCCGTGAGTCGTCACATCGCTCGGTACATCCGAGTTGAAGACTCCGGAGATCCCTCCGAACAGGAAGTTGAAGACCCATGCCAGACAGAACAGCATCGGCACCTGGAGACGGATCCGTCCCCTCCACAGGGTGCCCAACACACACAGGAAGGTGAAGCCGGTCGGAAGCGAGATGATCTCAGTGGAGAGCATGTAGAACGGACGCAGATCGGCGTCCATTCCGCTGACGAACAGGTGGTGCTGCCAGACAAAGAAGCTGAACAGCGCGACACCCATCATGCCAGCAACGGCGAGGCGATAGCCCCAAAGCGGCTTGCGGGCGAAGACCGGAATCAGCTCCAGCACGATTCCGAAGCCCGGAATCGCGAGCACATACACCTCCGGGTGACCGAAGACCCAGAAGAGGTTCTCCCAGAGGAATGCGCTACCGCCCAGCCCGGGGACGAAGAAGTTCGTGTACAGGGTGCGGTCCATGGCGCCCATCAGCAGGGTCGCCGTGAGCATCGGCGCCGCGAGAACCATCAGAAAGCAGGTCGCGAGGACCGACCAGCAGAAGATCGGCAGTCGCGACCAGGTCATCCCCGGCGCCCGCATCGTGACGATCGTGACGGCCAGGTTGAGACCGAGCACACACATAGACACCGACACCAGCGCGAAGAACCCAATGTACGCGTCGTACCCGGCGGTTCCCTGGTCGGAGAGCGGCTCATAACCGGTCCAGCCCGTCTGGAAGCCTCCGAAGAAGATCGTGCTGATGAGCACGACTCCGGCGGCCATCAGCAGCCAGAACGTGAGCGCCTCCATCCGCGGGAAGGCCATGCGCCGAGAGCCGATCATCAGTGGGACGAGCCAGTTGGCGAACGGGCCGAGGATGCCGGAGGTCATCATGCCCATCATCAGCGAGCCGTGCATGCCCACGATCGTCAGGTACTGGTTGGCACCGAAGACGTGCGTCGTCGGCGACAGCAGTTCCGTCCGGATCAGCATCGCGTTGAGGCCGCCGATGAAGAAGAAGATCCCGATGCCGATCATGTACTGCATCGAGATGATCTTGTGATCGGTGCTGATGCGGAAATACTTACCCGAGCCCCGGCTCGTCGAGCTCGTGATCGGGGATGTCCGGAGGGTGGCCGAGCATCCGCCTGATCGGATAGTTCAAAAAGCCCAGGCCGATCAGGAACCCGACGACGCCACCGAAGTAACCGAGCAGGATCTGTACGTCGTTCTGCCCGGTGTCATCGAACGAGTCGATGACGTTGCCGTGGATCAGCCCGCCGAGCGAGGTACGCGATCCAGTAGCCGGCTACTCCGAGAATGATGCCGGTTAGCAGGTTGAAGCCAAGCAGGCTCCGCCGCTGCAGCGGCGGCGTAGGCGCCGTTGTCGCGGTAGCGGTCATCCACCTCTCCCTTGTGGGTCTGGGAAGTACGTCCGTGAGTACGGCGGAAGCGACTTGGTTGCCGGGCCGTATTGCTTCTGTGCGCCCACGATCCAGCTGGCGAAGGCAGCCTTCGGCACGACCCTGCCCGCGGCGAACATGTAGCCGTGCCACACGCCGCAGAGCTCTGCGCAGTGAATGTTGAAGGTCAACGGGGCCTTCGTGTTGACGTAGGCGATGTTGTCCTGGCCCGGGTTCGCGTCAGCCTTCACGCCGAGCTGATAGGCCCAGAACGAGTGCACCACGTCAAGCGATGTCACATGGAACTCGACGAGCGTGTTGGCAGGAATCACGAGCCTGGGCGTCTCCACCCCGCCGTACTGGGGGTAGCGGTACGTGAAGGCCCACTGCTGAGCGATCACCTGGACCTGGAGCGCCTTCTTGTAGCCCGTCGGGTTGACCAGCGGCGTCGGGCCCTGGCCCCCGCCAGAGCCGTCCTGGAGCAGTCGCACGGATCCGAACCCGGCGAGGAACAGCACGAGCGAGGTGGTGATGATCAGCCACCACATCTGGATGCTCGAGTTGCCCGTGATTGCGGGGCCGTCCAAGACGGGACCGGTGAGGTTGCGCTCACGGAATGCCCACACCTCGTAGACGAGCGTGACGAGCACCGCCATGGCCACGGGGACCGACAGCGCCAGCAGCACGATGTTGTCGGCGGTCTGGCCTGACGCCTGCACGCTGCCATTGCCGGGCGGGAGGCCCGGCCCGAACACGAAGATGACAATCGGCGTCAGGATCGCGGTCGCGATGAGCCAGATGATCGCGACGCGGCGGAAATGCGGGGTTTGATCAGCGGTTTCCAACTCACACAACCTTCAGGAAGCCGTCCATGTACCCGACGGTCTGCATCGGGCCGCCAAAGCCGGAGATGTATCCCGCTGCGCAGGGCACGAAGCACTGCCAGCGGTAGAGGCCCTTGGCCCCGGTCCGGAACGTGAACGTGATCGTCTGATGCGCCTGGCTCAGCGTGCATGGCGCGTTGCCGCATTGGTTCTTGGCGTTGTCGTCAACGCCCTGGAGCGGGACGGAGACGCCCAACTGCGGCACCGCGAAGACGTGCGAGGCAGTGTCCGGGTCGATCGCGCCTCGTGGTCTTGCCGTTGAGCAGGAAGGTCCCTCCCACGGTCCCGGTGGCCTGCGAGATGAAGGGATTGCGCAGCCCCGAGTCGCCGTCGTACTGGTAGACGGTGACGTGGATCAGCGAGTGCGCCGGCAGGATAAAGGTGGTCTTGTGCTGCCAGTTCGTGCCGTGAACGTTCGTCTGGTAGTAGGAGACCCAGCTGGGGTGCGGGTCATTCCAGCGCGGCTGCCGGCACGGTTGCCAGATAGAGCTGGGCGCCGGATGAGGTCTGGGCGGCTTTCGCAGAGTCCGGCACGTTCGTGAGGTACAGGACTACGTATGCCGCAATGGCCGCGACCACAACGAGCGTTGCGGCAAGGACAAGTATTGATCGTTTGACCATCGGTGGCCGCGAACATATAGGGTTCCCGTACGAGCAAGGGAGGGGCTCATGACAAAGCTGTCATCTATCTGTCATCTGAGGAGAGGGATCGCCGCGTCGCGCGCCCCCGTTGAGCCGTTCGGTAAATCCAGCCGCCGCCGTGTGTGCTATGGGGCCGCCCAAGACTCGTGTCATCTGGACGGCTCCGACGGCAGGAGATCGGGCTGATGCGGATCCTTATAGTCGAGGACGAACCACGGATCCGCGACTTCCTGACCCGAGCATTCCGAGCCGAGGGTTTCACCGCGACGGCGGTGGCCGACGGCAATTCCGGCGTGCGGCACGCGATCAGCGGCGAGCACGACCTGGTCGTGCTCGATCTGTTGCTACCAGGTCTGAACGGACTCGAGGTCCTGACCGAGATCCGCTACCACCAACCCGACCTCCCGGTGCTGATCCTCTCGGCCAGGTCCGACCTCGCGACGAGGTTGCGCGGCTTCGAGCTCGGAGCTGTGGACTATCTGGCCAAGCCGTTCTCATTGGACGAGCTCCTGGCACGCGCGCGCGTCCACCTGCGCAGAGCGCGTACCCTCGACCGATCCTTGGTGATCTCAGTCGGTGGGCTGGTGCTCGACCAGAGCACCCGCCAGGCGCACCTGGGCGACCGCGTGGTTGACCTCTCAGATCGCGAATTTCAGCTCTTGCGCTACCTGCTGACGCACGTGGGCGAGGTGGTCAGCCGCGAGCGCCTGCTGTCGGAGGTCTGGGGATACGACTTCGATCCCCGCTCGAACGTGGTCGATGTCTGCGTGCGCCGGCTGCGGCGGCGCCTTGGTTCAAACGGTCCGATAGAGACGGTTCGGAATGTCGGCTATCGGGTTGCGGCTTAGGGCCGAGGTGCCGGCAAGTTTGCTGGTCATCCGCCGTCACGCGCCGGAGCTGGCGTGGGGCGTCTTCGCCTTGGCGAGCACGGTGGCGATGGTGATCTGGCCGGCCTGGCAGACGATCCCGTTTTACTTCGTCTGGATCTCACTTGCGGTCGTCTATGGCGTGCGCGTGTGGGAGCTGCGCACGACCGTGCTGGTCCTGCTCCTGGCGACCGCCACCAGCGCCGCAGCGCTGACCGTCGATGTGACCACACAGCACCAGGACTGGAAGATGCTGTTCAAGGTGCCGTTGATGGGGATGCTGTTCCTCGCAATGGTCTGGCACGCGCGTGGTCGGGTCGAGGCGCTGCGTGCCAGCGAGCGACACGCGGCGGAACTGCATGCCACGCTCGAGCGTCAGGAGCGCTTCATCCATGACGCTTCACACGAGCTCAAGACGCCTGTGACGATCGCACGCGGGCATCTGGAGCTGCTGCGCGACGACGCCAACCATGACGTCGAGATCGCGCTCGATGAGCTGCGACGCATCGACTCGATCCTCGGAAAGTTGCTGCTTCTGGCAACCGCTGGGCAGCCGGGTTTCCTGTGCCTCGAGCAGATCGACATCGAGTCCTTCCTCGAGGATGTCTTTATCCGCTGGTGCGACGTCGCGCCCCGCACCTGGCGACTGGGTTCGGTGGTGAGCGGCACGGTCCAGGCCGATCCCGACCGTCTGCGCACCGCCCTCGACGCGCTGCTCGACAACGCTGTGAAGTACTCGGACGAGCACGCGGCGATCGAGCTGCGGGCTCGGTGGGGAAGCCACGGCCAGGTCGTGATCGAGGTCGAGGATGAGGGCGTCGGCATCTCGAGAGACGCGATCGGACGGATCTTCGCCCGGTTCGGGCGGGCCGACAGCGCGCGCACCAGGTCGGCCGGCGGGGTCGGCCTCGGGCTGGCGATCGTCGATGCGATCGCCGATCATCATGGCGGCCGCTGCTCGGTTCGCAGCGGGCCTGACGGCTCTGTCTTCTCGCTGCATCTGCCGGTGGCGACGATCGCCCCGCAGGGCAGCGAAACGCTCGATCAGTCGCTCGCGTCAAGCGTCTTTGACCTGTAGCCGCGGGCTCATAGAGGATCCCGACGGCTTTCCTAGGGCGTTTTACACCTCCTGGGAAACCTATGAGCACGGGCAATTCCTGCCCAGGCAACACCAACGAAACGGTTAGGAGGCCAGTGCAAAATGATTGCTCTCAACATCGTGCTTATGGCGGCTGTGGTTATCGGCATCGTGTCACTGCTCGCATGGGCGGTTGCCACGGATCGCAAGACGTTCCGCGCTGCCGGCGGTGAGCTGCCGCCCTCCGTGGCGCCGCTCACCCGCAATCTGGAGATGCCGCGCGAGCTTCGCTCGCACAGCGCTCGTACACACTCGCCGCGCGCCCGCCGCCGTCTGGCAGGCCCCTCAGGTGTCGTTGGTTGACGACGCCTGACTACTTCGGACGCATTCCGGGAAGGGTATGAAGCAGCGGGCGAATACGCCCGGATCCGAGAACACCCGTCAGGAGGGCGGTGCACATGGTTGCTCTGAATGTCGTGCTGATGGCAGTGGTAATCGTGGCCATAGCGGGCGTACTCGCATGGGCGATCGTCAGCGACCGTCGCAGCAAGCGCGCGGCCTCCAGGTCGGACGCAGCGCTCCACGAGAACCTCACCATGCCGCGTGATCTGCGAACCGACCGGATGGTCCGGTTCCCATCGAGACGCAAGCACACCTCGCGTCCGCCGACGGCCTGAGCCGCGCGAACCGCGGACCAATCCTGAGCCGCGCGAACCGCGGACAATCGTTTCTAGGCACTGGCCGCCCCGCTCGGGGCGGCCAGCTTTACGTTGAGACCCGGGGCCTTTGCGTAAACCTTCTGACCGATGCACCCGACTTCATGCGAACCGGGGGCAATTCTTTGCCCTGATCATCCAGTCGCAACGCATGGAGGACAGTGCAAATGATTGCTCTAAACGTCGTACTCATGGCAGCTTCTGTCGTGGTGGTCGTGTCGCTGCTCGCATGGTCGATCGCGCCCCGCGAGCGCTCGCCTCTCGCCTGAGAGGCTCAGTCGGGCACGTTCCAGCGCTCAATCACGCGGGTCTCGTGCTCGTGACCGAGTACTGAGATCGTCGCCGGCATCAGCGCGAAGCGCTCGCCGGCGGCGATCTCGAAGCTAACCCAGCGCACCGCGACCGATCGCAGGATGTGCCCGTGGGCGAACATCAGCACATCACCGCCGGATTTGACAGCGTCGGCGATCACGCGATCGACACGCGCAACTCACGTCCGCTGGCGACTCCCCGCCCGGGCAGCCGTCGGTCCACAGGTTCCAATCGGGGTCCCGCTCACGGATCTGCGGGGTCGTCAGGCCCTCATAATCCCCGTAGTCCCATTCCACGAGCTCGGCCGTAAGTCTGTGCGCGGTCACCGTATCCGGCGGCCTCAGCCGTGCTGCGGGCGCGCTGCAGCGGACTCGACAGCACGCGCGCGAAGTCGAACTCGTCGAGCACGGGCGACAGCGAACGGGCACGTTCAACCCCCGATGGGAGCAGCGGTAGGTCGGTACGACTGGTGTGGCGACCGTTCTGGCTCCACTCGGTGTCGCCATGACGAACCACCACCAGCCGCGGCTCGCTCACGCCGGCACTCGCTCCAGCTCGTGCACCGCAAGGAGCGCCGCGCCAAGCACGCCGGCCGTTACCCCCCAACGCGCGATTCGAACCTGAGCGCGCCCCTGCAGGCCGGGATGCACGTAGCCGGCGGCGAGCTCCCAGGCGGGTTCGAGCAGCAGCTCGCCAACCGCCGCACCACCGCCGCCGATCACCACCTCATCGGGGTCGAACGTGTTGATCGCGTTCGCGATGCCGACTCCGACGGCGTGCGCCCAGCGGCGCACCGCTGCGAGTGCGGGCGCGTCTCCGTTCCGAGCAGCAGCAACGACATCAGGGCCCAGCACCGGCTTGCTCTCGGCCAAACGCCTGCCGAGGACCGAGTCGGGATGCTCGACGGCAGCAGCCTGGGCGAAGCGATCGAGTGCCGTGCCGGATGCCAAGCGCCTCGAGCGAGCCTGGCTGGGGGAAGTGTTCGGTCGCGGCCGGTATATCGGGATCGCAGGGAACCCCGATGAGCGTCATTCCCAGCTCTCCGGCACCGCCACTGCCGCCACGAAAGATGCGCCCGTCGATCACCACTCCCGCTCCGATACCCGTGCCGACGGTGATGGTCACGAGGTTGCGCGCGACCAGGTTGAGATCCTCATCGTGGGCCTCCGCGAGCGCCGCGACGGTCGCGTCGTTGTCGACGAACACCGGCACCCCGAGCCGCTCACCGAGCACGTTGCGCAGGGGCACACCCTTCAGCGGGATGTTGGTCGAGGCTGCGATCTCCCCTGTCTCGAAGCGCACGATCGATGGAACGCCGATGCCGACGGCGTCATACGGAGCGTCGCCGGCGGTCTCGCCCACGATCCGGGCGAGCTGGTCGATCAGCGCGTCGCCGCTATCGAGCACGGTTGGCTGCAGGTTGGACTCCCCCATGCCATCTGACCCGAGCAGCGTCGCGGCGACCTTGGTGCCGCCGACGTCGATCCCTACGACCGTCGTCATAGACGCGAGGCTGCCTGCTCGTCGAGTATCACGACGATGTCCTCGACGTGATCGGAAAGCAGCGAGGCCGGAACGTCCGGGGTATGCGGCGCATCGTCGGCAAACGCCGCGGCAATCGGGTCCGCCTTGCTCTCCCCTGTCGCCAGGACCATCACCCGCTTGGCGTGGCTGAGTGCGGTGAAGGTAAGCGTGACCCGCGGGACGAACGGCTCCATGCCCGCCTCGGGAACCCCGACGACAAACCGCGCGCGCTCGTCCAGGGACGACTGCCGCGGGAACATCGAACAGATGTGGCCATCGGAGCCGACGCCGACCAGGACCAGCTCGAAGCGAATCGCTCCCGGCCCACCGCCCACATGCTCGAGCTCACGCTCGTACTCGAGCGCACCCTCCTCATAGCCACGCTCACCCAGGATGCGACGGCAGAATTCGACCTCCACGCTCAGCGCGCTCGAGCGGCTCGAGCAGCGACTCCTTGACCATCTTGAAGTTGGACAGATCGTCGTCGGGCGCGACGCAGCGGTCATCGGTGAGCCAAAGCCTTGCCCCCTGCCACGCCTGGGGATTCTGTGCCGCCGTGAGCTCGTAGGCGTGCTTCGGAGTTGACCCCCCGGTCAGGACGACGTGCTCGCCGGTCTCTACCGCCGCGGTCAACGCGTCGGCGCAGACCTGCGCGGGATCGTCGACGACCTGGATCTCAATGCTCATTGACTGAAGCTCCTTGCTGCTTGTAAAGCGGGACCGTAGACGTGGTCCCTGATCAGTGCCTGTCTCACACCTTCCCCGAGTATCCCCGCCTCACCCCGCGAGGCGCCAAAAAGCTGCCATTCGCGCGGTTTCGATCCGGCCTGCTGCTCGCGCGCGATGAGCCCGCCCGGCGCGCGTTCGAGTGAAAGCGAGAAGCCGGAGCTGCCGTTCACCGTGACACCGGAAAGGCCGCGAATCGACTGTTCGACCGGATTGAACTCGATGCCGATCGGCGGGCCTCCCCCGGCACGTGCCGCGGTCCCGCTGCGAGCGCCGCCGGCTGCCTGCTCGAGAGGGCTCGGGGTCCAGCCGAGGCGCGACGCCAGCCAGCCCGTCAGCAGCAGTGACGACACGATCGACCCGTGGTGGTGGCGGACGTATATGCGCCTGAGCCCGTCGAGCAACCCTGCTCGTGAGGGGTCCGAGAAGCTGCCAGCGAGCCGCTCCCGCCACGCGATCGTGCGCAGCCAGGCGAGGTCGACGACATCCACGTCGGATCGAAGCAGATCCTCCGCCCGCTCCAGCGCCGCACCCGGCCCGTCGAAGTAGACGGGGTCGTCTGTGTCGATCAGGATCACATCAGTGATCGGCAGCAGCGCCTCCACGGCCTCGTCGCGGCTGTGCGGCGACCAGACGACGGTCGGCAGCTCGGGGATCAGGATCGGGTCGATGATCGTGTCGATGCGGCTCGTGTGCATGGCGCCCATGGCAATCTCGACGGACTCGCGTAGGACGCCGACCCCACCCCCGCTCGAGACGTCTCCGCTGACGGTGGCGTAGCCGTCGATCGTCCTGCGGTCGTCCTCGACCGTGCAGAGGATCGTGCGGGAGGGGTGGTAGCGACCGACCCGCTCGAGCCGGTTGACCACCTCGCCGCGCCATTCGCGATCCGCGATCACGATCAGGTTGAGCACGCGCGCCGGCACAAGCGTCTCGTTCTCGGCGTGACGCTCGCGCAGCAGCTCGCGCAGCGCCGCCTCTATCCGCTCAGGGCTGGTATCGCGCTCAGCCCAGCGTGCCTCGCTCATACGGCCTCCTCAGGCGGCCTCGCCGCAGCTTCGGCCGCCCGCCTCACGCCATCACAGCCTGCGCCACGAGCGCCCGTCGAGCAGCGCGTTGGCCTCAACCGGACCTGCGGAGCCGGCGGGGTACTGCGGGATCGGCGATTCGGTGTCCTGCGCCCAGGCGGCAAGGATCGGGTCGATGATCCGCCACAGCGCCTCCACCTCGTCGTTGCGGGTGAACAGCGTGGCGTCACCGCGCATGGCGTCGAGGATCAGTCGCTCGTACGCCTCCGGCGACTCAGACAGGAACGACGTCCCGTAGTGGAACTCCATGTTCACGGGCCGGATCTGCATCTTGGTGCCGGGCACCTTTGCACCCAGCGAAACTGAGACGGCCTCATCCGGCTGCAGCGTGAGGATGATCTGGTTGGGCTGCACGCCCGCCGAATCCGGGCCCTGGAATGCAATATGCGGGACCGGCCGCAGGGTCACCGCGATCTCCGTCAGCTTGCGCGCCATGCGCTTGCCGGTGCGCAGGTAGAACGGCACGCCTGCCCAGCGCCAGTTGTTGATGTAGAGCCGCAGCGCCGCGTAGGTCTCGGTCCGCGAGTCCGGAGCCACACCCGGCTCCTCGCGGTAGCCGACAGACTCCGCCCCCGACACGACCCCCGCCGCGTACTGCGCCCGGACGGCCATGTCGGCGACCTCATCCAGCGGTGGCGGCGCGATCGCCTCGAGCACCTTGACCTTCTCGTCCCGCAGGCGGTTTGCCTCAAACGCCGTCGGTGGCTCCATCGCGAGCAGCGCAAGCAGCTGCAGCATGTGGTTCTGGACCAGGTCGCGCAGCGCACCGGCGCCCTCGTAGTAGCCCGCGCGCGTGCCGATGCCGATGTCCTCGGCCGCGGTGATCTGGACGTTGTCGATGAAGTTGCGATTCCAGACCGGCTCGAACAGTGCATTGGCGAAGCGCAGCGCCATCAGGTTCTGGACCGTCTCCTTGCCGAGGTAATGGTCGATACGGAAGACCTGAGACTCGTTGAAGTACTCGAGGACCGCCTCGTTCTGTGCGCGAGCCGAGGCGAGGTCGTAGCCGATCGGCTTCTCGATCACGACCCTGACGTCTGCGTCCTCGGCCTCGTTGAGGCCTGCCTCGCCCAGCCGGCCGGCGATCACCGGGAAGAACTCCGGCGCCGTCGACAGGTAGAAGATGCGGTTCAGCGGCGAGCCCACACCCGCATCCAGAGCACCGAGCGCCTCCTGGAGACGGGCGTAGAGACCCTCATCGTCGAACGAGCCCGAGACGTACTGGAAGTTCGTGAGCAAACCCTCGAGCACGTCGGGGTCGGGTCGGCGACGTGAGAAGCGGTCGATCGACTCACGCGCCTTCTCGCGGAATTCCTCATCGGTCATCTTGCTGCGGGAGACGCCGATCAGTGCGATGCGCTCGGGCAGCGCGCCCTCGTGCGCCAGGTTGTAGATGCCGGGCAGCAGCTTGCGGCTGGCGAGGTCCCCCAGGGCGCCGAAGATCACAACGGCCGTCGAGCGCACCGGCTGGCGCTCGAGGCCTTCCACCAGCGGGTTGACGCCCGCTTCGAGGTCGACATCTATGGCGACCACTAGAGGAGGCCCTTGATCCGAGTCGTCAGCGAGCGGATTGCCTGTGCCAGGTCACCTTCGAGCACCACCCGCTCGGCGGCCAAACCGTGCGAGCGCAGTGTCTGCAGGTTCCCGGCCGACGCCGCATCGATCAGGGTGGTGAAGTCATAGGACTCCTCCGGGATCGGAAGCTGCGCCCTGGGCACGTTCACGAGCTGCAAAAAGCGGCCGTTGGGCGCGCCGCCGTTGTGTTCCTGGCCGGTGGAGTGCTGGAAGCGCGGGCCGTAGCCCCAAGTGGTCGCCATTCCGGTCGCCTCACGGATCACCGCGCGCAACTCACTGACCGCCTCGTCGATTCCGGCGTTCTCCGGGCCGACCGTCGGCAGGTAACCGAGGATCGCGGCGTAGTGCGGTGGCTTCACGCCCAGCAGCTCCTTCAGCGCCGCGTCGTCGGCGGCCTCGATCGTGGGCAGGGAGCCGGACTCGAGCACCTTGTTGGTGTTGTCCTTGGCCTCCTGCACGTTGGGCTGGTCGAATGGGTTGATCTCAAGCGCCCAGCCTGCGACCGCCACGGCGTACTCGGCGATGAAGAACAGGCGGCCGAGGTCGGTGCCGTCACCGGTTGTGACCGTCATCGTCGGCTGGCCCGCGTCCGTGAGCGCATCGACCATCGAGTCGAGCTTCTCGTTCGGGCTCGCCCCGTTACGCAGGTAGACGAACACGCGGTCATCCCCGTACACAGCCGGATCGCCGAGCGGCTCGTCGGCGACCGGGAGGATGCCCTTGCCGTGCTTGCCCGTCGACTCGGCGACCAGCTGCTCCACCCAGAGACCAAAGCTGTCGATCGGCGGAGATACGACGAAGGTCAGCTTGTCTCGGCCGCGCAGCGAGAACTCCCCGATCGTGGCACCCAGCCAGAGCCCCGAGTTGTCGGTCGGCGAAGTCAGCTGCGAGCAGGTCTGCTCGCCCGTCTGCGCGCTCTTGAGCATCTCGTCGACGGGTACGCCGGCAAGCGCCGCCGGCACGAGCCCGAAGTACGAAAGCACGGAGTAGCGACCACCGATGTCTGGCGGGTTCAGGAACGTCCTTCTGAGCCCGTCCGCTTGAGCCCTGGCAGCCAGCGGGCTGCCAGGGTCCGTGACCACGATGAACTGCTCGGGCTTCGCCTTCGCCTTGAAGTACTGGTAGTGCGAGAGCGTCTCGATCGTGCCGCCGGATTTGGAGGAGACGATGAAGACGGTCTTCGAGAGGTCGACCGACTGCTCGACGGCCAGGATCGCATCCGGGTGGGTGGAGTCGAGCACCTGCAGGCGCAGCTCGCCCGCAATGTCTCCGAAGGACTGGCGGATCACCTCGGGGCCGAGCGAGGAGCCGCCCATGCCGAGCAGGATCGCGTCGGTGTATCCCTCTGCCTTCAGCTCGTCCTTGAGCGCGAGCAGCTCGGGCAGGTGCTCGAGCAGTATCTCGGTCACGTTCAGCCAACCGAGGCGGTCCTCGATCTCGGGAACGCCGGGACCGCCCCACAGCGCCGGGTCACGCTTCCAGATGCGCTGGGCAACATTCTCGGAGACCGCGCGACCGATGCGGTCGACCTCGGTCGACTCGAACTCGGGCGGCAGGCTCGCGTCGATCGTCGGCGGCCGACCGGTGACAATCGCCGTGCGGGCCTTGTCGATGCCGGCCAGCAGCGATGTCATCGCGTCCTGGAAGAGCTTGATGCCGTCATCGAGCAGCTGCTCGGTGACCGCCGTCATGTCGATACCAACGGCCTGCAGGGCGTTCAGCTCCGCCGTCGGATCGATCGTCGCGGTGGCGGGACCGACCTTGCCGTGATCCCCGACCGCGTTCAACGTCGCGAGCGGCATCGTGTTGACGGTGTGGGGCGCGATCAGCTCGTCCACGTACTTGGTATCCGCGTAGGCGGGGTTCTTGACTCCCGTCGAGGCCCAAAGTGGACGCTGCACGGCAGCACCCGCGGCCGCAAGCTGCTCCCATGCCTCGCCCGCGAAGATCTCCTCGAACAGGGCGTACGCAGCACGCGCGTTGGCGACCGCGGCCGTCCCCTTCAGGCGTTCGGCCTCGTCGCCGCCGATCGCGTCGAGCTGCTTGTCGACGAGCGTGTCGACGCGCGAGACAAAGAATGAGGCGACGGAGTTGATGTCGAGGGACTTGCCCTCGGCGTGGCGGCGCTCGAGGCCGCGGATGTAGGCGCGGGCGACGGCCTCGTAGGCCTCGACTGCGAAGAGCAGCGTGACATTGACGTTGATGCCCTCATAGATCGCCTGCTCGATCGCGTCGACGCCCTCGGCCGTGCCCGGGATCTTGATCATCACGTTCGGACGACCCACCGCGTGCCAGTACTTGCGGGCGGACGCGATCGTGCCGTCCGTGTCGCGCGCGAGGTCCGGTGCGACCTCGAGCGACACAAATCCGTCGCGGCCTCCGGCCTCGTCGTGAACCGAGGCGAGCACATCGCAGGCCGCCTGCACGTCGGCCACGGTGAGCGCGTCGTAGATCTCCTGCGCGCTCTTGTCGGCGCGCGCCATTTCCTCGATCGCGTCGTCATAGTCGGAGGTGCCCAGGATTGACTTCTCGAAGATCGACGGGTTCGAGGTCACGCCGCGCAGACTCTCCTGCTGGACCATGCGCTTGAGCTCACCGCCGGCAACCAGCGAGCGTCCGAGCTGGTCGAGCCACACGCTCACTCCCGCCTCGGTGAGCGCCTTCAGTTTCGGGTTCACATCGGCCAAAGTGCTCATCCGTTCAGTCCTTTCAGTTCGACTGCGCGCGGTTCAGGCTCGTGTGGGCCGCCTCGGCGACCTTCTCTGCCGTGATCCCGAAGTGCTTGTAGAGAGCCTCCTCCGGAGCGGAGGCGCCGAACTCATGCATCCCGATGGCCTCCCCCAGGTCTCCGATCCAGCGGTGCCAGCCGAAGATCGCGGCCGCCTCGACCGAGACCCGGGCCCGCACGCTGGGCGGCAGCACCGAGTCGCGGTACTCCTGCGAGCGTTCCGCAAAGTGACTGTCGCAGGGCATGCTGACCACGCGCGCGGCAATCCCCTCCGCCTTCAGGCGATCGGCCGCGTCGAGCGCGATCTTCACCTCGCTGCCGGTGCCGATGATGATCACGTCCGGGGTGCCATCGGTGTCATGCAGCACGTACGCGCCGTTCTCGATCGCGTCGGCCGGGACGCTCGCGGGGTCGAGCGTGGGCAGGTTCTGCCGCGACAGGATCAGAGCCGTCGGGTGGTCGGTCGAGTTCATCGCGTGCTTCCACGCCAGAACGGTCTCGTTGGCGTCGGCCGGCCGGATGACGGAGAGGTTCGGCATCGCCCGCAGCGCCGGGATCTGCTCGATCGGCTGGTGCGTCGGTCCGTCTGATCCGAGCCCGATCGAGTCATGGGTCCACACCCAGATGTTCGGCAGCTTCATCAGCGCCGAGAGCCGTACCGCGCCGCGCATGTAGTCCGAGAAGGTCAGGAACGTCGCGCCGTAGGACTTGAAGCCGTGCAGCGCGAGACCGTTGACGATCGCGCCCATCCCGTGCTCGCGCACCCCGAAGTGGATGTTGCGCCCGCTGAAGTCGCCGGGCACGACGTCACCGCCGCCGTCGATGTTGGTGTCGTTGGAGCTCGCCAGATCGGCGGAGCCGCCAACCAGCTCGGGCACCTTGGCCGCCGCCCATTGGATCGCCTTGCCTGATGCGGCGCGGGTGGCCAGCGACGCCTCCTTCTCGTTGGCGGGATCGAACGTCGGGACCTCGCTGTCCCAGCCCTCGGGGACGCCCTTCAGCAGCACGATCCGCTCCAGCTCAGCCGCGAGCTCGGGACTTGCCTCCTTGAAGGCGTTGAACCGGTTGTTCCAGTTGGCCTCCTCCTCGCCGCGCTTGGCGGCCGCGGTGCGCCAGTGCTCGAGCGCCTCATCAGGCACGTAGAAGTGCTTGTCGGGATCCCAGCCGTAGAACTCCTTGGTCAGGCGGACCTCCTCCTCACCGAGCGCCGAGCCGTGGGCCTTGACGGAGTCCTGCTTATTCGGGCTGCCGTAGGCGATATGCGTTCGGCAGATGATCAGCGACGGGCGGTCGTCCACCTCGATCGCGCGGTTGGCAGCCTCGTAGAGGTTGTCGGGAGAGATGTCCTCACCGACGTTCTGGACGTGCCAGCCATACGCCTCGTAGCGAGCGGCGACATCTTCGGAAAAGACAAGATCCGTCGGGCTGGCGAGCTGGATCTTGTTGTCGTCGTAGAAGACGATCAGCCGGCCCAGACCGAGGTGGCCGGCAAGCGACGAGGCCTCGGAGGCGATCCCCTCCTGCATGTCACCGTCGGAGGCGATCACCCAGGTCCAATGGTCGACGACGTGGTGTTCGTCGACGTTGAAGCGCGCCGCGAGCATCCGTTCGCCGAGCGCGACCCCGACGGCCATCGAGATGCCCTGGCCGAGCGGCCCGGTCGTCGCCTCGATGCCCGGCACGTCCCACTTCTCGGGGTGGCCGGCGGTCGGGGAGCCGAGCTGGCGGAAGTTCTCGAGGTCTTCCATCGTGATCGGATAGCCCGCCAGGTACAGCGACGAGTACAACAGCATCGACGCGTGGCCCGCGGAGAGGATGAAGCGGTCACGGTCGATCCAGAGCGGGTTGGCCGGGTTATGGCGCATCAACCGCGTATAGAGCGTGTAGGCGACGGGCGCGAGGCCCATCGGGGCCCCGGGGTGCCCCTGGTTCGCCTTCTGAACGGCGTCCATCGACAGCGTTCGGATCGAGTTGATGCAGAGCTCGTCGAGTGCGAGACGGTCGGCTGTCGCGGTCAATGCACTACCTCGCTGTTCGCTGGTCTTATGTCGCTGAGTTTTGTCGATGAGGACACTCAAGATGCAGCATAAACTGTCTCTGCGATGCGGAAGTCGCGCCCTCGTGAATCGCACTTTGTTGGTGGTTTGGCCGTCGGCACGGGCCTTTTGGCGGTTGCCGGCGCCGGTGTTGCGCTCGCTACGGAACTGCGCCACCGGCGCGCGCTCACCGCGGATCCGAACCGGGCGCTGCTGCGAACGCCGCTTCCGGCCAGGCGATCCCCGTTCGCTCGGCCGATGGGGTTTCGCTGCACGCCGAGGTGTTCGGTCCGGCGGACGCTCCGACGCTCGTCCTGATCCCCGGGTGGACGGAGGAGCTTCAGATCTTCGATCTGGTTGTGCGGGTCTTGCTCGAGCGGGGTTTCCGGGTTGTCAGCTACGACCCGCGCGGCCAGGGCGCGAGCGAGTCTGAACCGGACCTTGACCAGAGCATGGAGCGCTACACCGACGACCTGACGGCGGTGCTGGTGGCGTGCTGCGCCGGGCGCGACGACGTTATCATCGCGGGCCACTCGATGGGCGGGATGTCGCTGGTGCCTGGGCGGCAACGGTCGACGTCCGCTCGCATGCCCGTGCCGTCGCGCTGATCAGCACGGGTGTCTCGGAGCTGGTCGACGACCTGGGGCTGCTACCGCCATCGATTCCGGCAGAGACGCGCCGGGCCATCCTGACGCCGCTGCTGGGCGGCGACTCGCCGATGATCGCCGTGTCGACGCCCGTGAGCCGGGCGCTCAACCGATACATGATGTTCGGCCCAGACGCGACCGCCGCGCACGTCTCCTTCGTCGAGCCGATGATCTGGCGGATGCATGGGAAGCTGCGCGCCGGAGCCGCGCGGACGACTCGACGCCACCCGTGCACGCCCGCCGCATGGTCGATGCCCTCCCGCAGGTCGCCGAGTTCCTGGTGCTGCCACGGACCGGTCACATGAATGACCATCCTGGAGCGGCCTGTGGAGGTGGCCGACGCGCTGGAGCGGCTGGCGCAGTCGGTGGGGATGGAGCCGACGGCTGATCGCGAGTCGGCAGTAGCCGAGACGAGCTAGGCGCCTGTCACCCCGACGTTCCGCAGGTCGCCCACGACGACAGCACCGCTGTGGGTGTTGTCACTCCCGTGCAACGGCTCTACGTAGACGGCCACTGCGAGCCAGTCGTGGTAGTTGCCGATGAGCGTGACGCCATCCTCGCCCGCAACGTTCAGATGCAGCCACCTGCCGGTGGGCCTCAGCTGCTTGCCGGCTCGGTCGACCACCCAGACCTCATACCCCTGACCGTGAACGGGCTTGGGCATGCCCTCCACCAGCAGCTCGAGCTGGTTTCCCTGAAGCTTGAGTGCCGCACCCCCGCGAGACCAGCCCGCCTGTATGCGGACGTAACGGGTGCTTGCCGCGCGGCTTGAGAGCGCGACGGTCGCGATCGCAAGGACGGCGAGTGCCAGCAGGCCGATGAGCGCGGGTTTCGGCATCGGGTTCTTCAGCAGCCTGCGGCCGCTCCCGGAGCCCGCGGGCGTGCCAGCCATCGCGCCTCCGTCGATGGGGCGCAGGGCAGGCCTTGAGACCGGCTGTTGGCTGGGTGGACGGCTGGCGATCACCGCCGCCCTGGAGGCGCTGGCCGCCGCGCTGAGCGACGGCGGGCGCTGCTCGAAGTGCGGCTCCTCATCCAACGGCGGACCCTGACGTGAGGCGAGCAGCGGCACGGCGTCCGCCGCCTGCTGCAGCAGCTCCACCTCCTCCGCGCACTCCTCGCACCGGCGCAGATGCCGCGCGAAGCTCTGATGCATGCGGCCCTCGAGCTCGCCGAGCACGTACAGCGACGCATCACGCGTGCGAGCGCACTGATCGTCGAGGCCGGTCATACATGTGTTATCGGCCGCTCAAGCTCGCTGCTTCAGTTGCGGTCACCAGCGGAATTGCAACCAGGCGCAGGCGATATCCAAGTCCCGTTCCGCGCCGGCGCCCTCCGGGAACCCATCCCGGGCTATCATCGGCCGACCACGGGGAGTGGCGCAGTCTGGTAGCGCACCCGGCTGGGGGCCGGGCGGCCGCAGGTTCAAATCCTGTCTCCCCGATCAAAGAAAGCTCTGCTGGCGCGGAGCTTTTCTTTTGGTGATGCGTCAGCTACGACGAGCGCGCCTCGCATCCATCGCCTCAGCGATCCGCCGCCCCGATGTGACATTGGTCCACGCCCAGAACGCGAGAAAGACGACCAGTACGGCTATCCAGACCCAGCTGCTGCCGGTGATGGCGGCGAAGATCGCCACTGCCGCCCCGAAGACCCAGGTGAACCAAATGCAACGCAGGTACGTCGACCCGGACATGGTTCCCGTCAGCCGCGGTCGCGGTCAGCCCGGGTGGACCAACCTCGCCACGCGGACACGAGCGTCAGCGCTGTGAACGCCACGCCGATGAGTATGTATCCGACACCAACGGCGGACACGATGCCCAACACCGTGATGACGGCCCAGGCCACGGCGCACACCAAGTACGCCCGAGGAGATCGCTGGTAGCGAGTGCGGAACACCGTCGGGATCCTAGCCCCGACGAGAACGCATCAGCGCCTCAGCTGAAACGACCGGCCGAGGCGTGCGGTCAGGCGGCGCTGCGGAACCTGAGCAGCGCCTGCCCGGCGAGCGCCTGCGCACGGTGCCGGGACGTCGCGTCGAGCAGGAGCGCGTAGGTGAGGACGCGAGGGTGCGGCGGGTACTGGCTGAGCGTCGGTCGCCAGGGCAGCAGGGTCCACCCGTGCTTGGTCCAGAACGCCCGCGCCCGGTCGTTCCGCTCCATCACCCGGGCCACGACGCGCCTCTGCCCAGACGCCCGCAGCGCGTCAAGCGCGTCGTCGTGCAGCAGCGCCGCCACCCCAGCGCCCCAGTACTCGGGCACGATCTGCAGGGCATGGAACGTCGACCCACCGACCTGGCTGACCCCGACGATCGTGCCGCGGTCCGTACACACGGCAAACCGGAAGTTCTCACTGGCCAGGGCCGCCCGCCAGCGACTCGCGATCAGTCCCATCGGCAGGGGGTTCGCCGCGTCGAAGACGTGTGACAGCGACGCCGCGTTGGCCCGGGCCTGAACGTCGATGATCTCGTCGATGTCGGCCGCCCCGGCGCGCCGCACGATCATCTCTCGGGCGCGAGTCTTACCCCCGGCGGCGTTGACTGCAGCGACCGTTGGGATCGAGCCACGCCGCGCCGCCTTCGCGAGCGCCCCCTCCGCGAGCGCCGCCTTCAGCGACCTGCCGACACGGGCTCGCAGATGGGGCCACGCCGGCAGCGTCCACTCGTTCGACGCCAGGGTCGAGGACATTGGCACACCATAGCCAAGTAATTCACCTAAATCAACTGACTTAGTGAGGTTAGAGAGCGCGCAGCGTTACAACCTCGACCCGATGCGAGTCGGGACGGACGGGTCGGGACGGGACGGGACAGGTCGGGACGGACGGGTCGGGACGGGACGGGTCGGGACACAGGAAGCGTTTTGCGGCGCCAGGACGGAAAACGCTTCCCGAAGCCCGCAGGCTAGGCCGCCCGTAAGCTTTTGCGTCGTGGCGCATGGAACCCATGACTTCGAGCTGGACGCCCGCAACGACGACATCCTGGTCTGGGTCAACGGCGAGCTGGTGCCGCGCCAGAGGGCGGTGGTGTCGGTGTTCGACTCCGGGCTTCGTGCTCGGGGACGGCGTGTGGGAGGGGCTGCGGGTGCGGGCGGGCCATCCCGCTTTCCTGGAGCGCCATCTCGACCGCCTGTTCGAGGGTGCGAAGGCGATCATGCTCGACGTCGGGCGCAGCCGCGGCGAGCTCACCGAGGCGATCTACTCCACGCTCCGGGCAAACGACATGACCGACGGCGTGCATGTGCGGCTGATGGTCACGCGTGGGCTCAAGCGCACGCCCTACCAGGATCCGCGCGTGACGATCGGGCCGGCGACCGTCGTGATCATCGCCGAGCACAAGGATCCGCTGCCTGCGACCGTGACCGATGGCATCACGCTGTTCACGACGCACGTCCGTCGCGCCGCGCCCGACACGCTCGACCCCAAGCTCAACTCGCACTCCAAGCTGAACGACATCACTGCGTGCATCCAGGCATACACCGCCGGCGCCGACGAGGCACTGATGCTCGACCCGCAGGGGTTCGTTGCGACGTGCAACTCGACGCACTTCTTCATCGTCGACCGGACCCGACGACGCGCCGGAGGTGCTGACCTCTGACGGGCGCTACTGCCTGGCGGGGATCACGCGCGCCAACGTGCTCGAGATCTGCCGGGCCAACGGCATCACGGCGCGCGAGACGACGTTCAGCCTCACCGACGTCTACGCCGCGCGCGAGGCGTTCGTCACCGGGACTTTCGCCGGCGTCGTGCCGGTCCGCGTCGGTCGACGGTCGCACGATCGGCGATGGCGGCGCGGGCCCATGGTCGAGCGCCTGCAGGCGCTGTACCGCGAGCTCGTCGACGCGGACGTGGCGGCACGCGTCGCGCCGTGAGCGACGTCGTGCGCGTGGCGATGTGGTCCGGCCCGCGGAACATCTCCACGGCGATGATGCGCGCGTTCGAGAATCGCGCCGACACGGTCGTCGTCGACGAGCCGCTGTACGCCGCCTACCTCGCCCGCACCGGCATCGACCACCCGGCGCGCGAGGCGGTCATCGCATCCCAGCCCACCGACGTCGCGGAAGCCGTCGCCGGGCTCTCCGCGCCACTGCCGCCCGGCCGCAGCATCCACTACGCCAAGCACATGGCGCACCACGTCTCCCGAGACATGGATCTGGACTGGACGCTGCGCTTCAGCAACGTGTTGCTGATCCGCGATCCCGGTCGAGGTCGTCGCCTCGTACGTGCGCGCCCGGGCCACCTGCGAGCCGGAGGACATCGGCCTGCCCCAGCAAGGGTGGCTGCTGGCAGCTGTGGGACGAGCAGGGGTTCGAGGTGCCGATCATCGACGCCGAGCGACTTCCTGCGCGCGCCCGAGGCGCATCTGCGCTGGCTGTGTGACTGGCTGGGGATCCCGTTCACCGCCCGACATGCTGTCCTGGCCACCCGGCCCGCGCCCGTCCGACGGCGTATGGGCGCCGCACTGGTACGCCGCCGTCTGGTCCTCCACCGGGTTTGAGCCCTGGCGGCACCGAAGCACGACGCTCTCCGAGCACGACGCCGCCGTCGCCGAGGCCTGCCGCCCGATCTACGCCGCACTGCACGCCCGACGTGTGCTGGTCTGAGCCCGCCCGGAGCTCGATACCAACCGATCACACCGCTCAGTCGGGAGCGAGACGATCAGGCGGGTCGTTGCCGCACGCTCAGGAAGCTGCGCTCGAAGTCGAACGAGGCCGCTGCCGGCCAACACACCTTGTCCGTCCCCGCCAGCCAGCGATGGAACGCGTGAATCTCTCGCTGATGGTTGAGGCAGAACTCGGCACCCGTGTCCTGCCGCGGCTCGGGACAACCGCACGCCCCACATAGGACCTCTTGCTCGCTCATGAAACAAAAGTAAGCCGCGGATGTTGACATCACGTGTGCATCAGATCGCCTCGCGTTACGTCTGATCCTGTCGAGTCCGGCCGGACAGGAGACGATCGCATTCGTGGTCTGCGTTGTGGGATGATCGCGGGCGACGAATGAACGCTGACTCCAGTCAGAAGGAGGTCCGCGTCGGGCTGCTCGGCATAGGCCTGATGGGGTCCGCGATGGCGCATCGGCTGCTCGATTGCGGGATCGAGGTGATCGCCTGGGACCGCAACTCCGAGCATGCTCTCGCGCTCGAGAGTCGTGGTGCCAAACCGGCCAAGACGCCGAGGGATGTGGTGGACGGCGCCGGGGTTGTGATCACCATGCTCCCAACGGCTGCGGTGATCCTCGATGTGGTCCAGCCGCTGCTCGAGGTCTGGCCGGAGGGCACCATCTGGTTGCAGATGAGCAGCGTGGGAGCCGCTGAGGCGGACCAGCTGACGGAGGTGGCCGAGGCACACGCGATCAGACTCGTCGACGCGCCCGTCTCCGGCAGCACTCATCCGGCCGAGGAGGGTGAGCTCACGATCCTGGCCTCCGGACCTGACTCTGTGCGCACCGCCGTACAACCGGTGTTCGACGCGCTGGCGTCCCGAGTCCTGTGGGTCGGGGCAGCCGGGATGGGCTCACGGCTGAAGCTGGCTACCAATCACTGGATGATCACCAGCGTCGCCGCGCTTGCGGAGTCAATGCACCTCTGCGAGGAGATGGGACTCGACCAGCAGCACTTCATCGCGCTGCTTGACGGCGGGCCGCTCGGCTCCGCCTACGCGCTGCAGAAACTGGACGAGATGCGGCGCCATCAGTACCCGGCCGGCTTTCCCGTTCGGCTTGCCCTGAAGGACCTCGAGCTGGTGCGCGAGGTGGAGGAAAGCTCCGGAGCCACGATGCCGCTGCTGACCGCGGTGCTTGAGCGATTTGCGGCTGCCGGCGAAGACCTCGGCGATCAGGACCTGGCTGCGATCTATGAACTGGAGCGGCGACATGCTTGAAAACTCTCCGGCGTTCAGCGGGTACTCCGTGGACGGCATCCCTGCGGCGAAGCGCTTCTACGACGAGATCCTCGGCCTCAAGGTGTCCGAGGAGAACGGGTTGCTGACCCTGCACCTCAGGGGCGGACGCGACACCTTGATCTATCCCAAGGGTCAGCGACACGAGCCGGCGACCTTCACCGTCCTCAACTTCCCCGTCGACGACATCGAGCGCGCCGTCGACGAGCTGGCCGCTCGCGGCGTTGAGTTCGAGCGTTACGAAGGGATGGACCAGGACGAACGCGGTATCTCCCGTGGTGGGGGCCCGCTCATAGCCTGGTTCAAGGATCCTGCCGGGAACATCCTCTCGGTCCTGCAGGCCTAGCCGGCCGCTGCAAGGCCTAGCCGGCCCTGCAGGCCTAGCCGGCCCTGCAGGCCTAGCCGGCCCTGCAGGCCTAGCCGGCCCCTGCAGGCCCAGCTGGCCCCTGCCTGCGGCTCCAGCCGGCATCGGATACGGGATCGTCAATCCGGGTAACCCCCTCCTACCGAAAACGTTTAGCGCACGTTTAGCGCGCCGGAGGACGGAGGAGGAGCCCATGACCGCAACAGTTGAGAGGACCGACAGTCGGGTGATCAGGAGCTCGATCCCGGCGAGACTGGACCGTCTGCCGTGGTCGAAGTTCCACACCCGGATGGTGATGGCGCTGGGCGTGGCGTGGATCCTGGATGGCCTGGAGGTCACGATCGCGGCGAACCTGAGCGCCGCCTTCACCGAGAAGAGCACGCTGGCGCTGTCGGCCAGCCAGTCCGCGGATATCGCCACCTGGTATCTGATCGGCGAGGTCATCGGCGCGTTGTTCTTCGGGCGGTTCTCCGACAAGCTCGGACGCAAGAACCTGTTCATGGTCACGCTCGGCGTGTACCTGATCGGCAGCGGCCTGACGGCGGCGACGCAGGTCGGTGGCGGCTGGGTGGTGTTCCTGTACGCGACGCGAGTCCTGGCCGGAGCGGGCATCGGCGGCGAGTACGCCGCAATCAACTCGGCGATCGACGAGATGATCCCGGCGCGTCACCGCGGCCGGATAGACATCGCGATCAACGGGACCTATTGGGCGGGCGCGCTGATCGGCACCGCCGCGACGCTCTTCTTACTGAACAAGCTCTCCCCGGACTTCGGATGGCGGCTCGCCTTCCTGGTCGGCCCGGTGCTCGGTCTGGTGATCATCTACGTGCGGCGCAACCTGCCTGAGAGCCCGCGCTGGCAGATCATGCACGGGCGCGAGGAGGAGGCCGAGGCCGGCATCGCTCGGATCGAACGCGAGGTCGAGGCCAGCACGGGCAGCAAGCTCGAGCCGGTCGCAGACGACGAGGCGATCGAGATCCGGCCGACCGAGCAGATCGGCTACCTCGCGCTCCTGCGCGCGCTGTTCAAGCAGTATCCGGGACGCTCGACGCTGACGGCCGCGCTGATGATCACGCAGTCGTTCCTGTACAACGCAATCTTCTTCACGTACGGCCTCGTACTGAAGTTCTTCTTCCACGTCCCTGCCAACGACATCCCGTACTACTTCTTCGCGTTCGCGGCCGGAAACCTGCTCGGGCCGCTGACAATCGGCCGCCTGTTCGACACGATCGGGCGCAGGCGCATGATCGCGGGCACCTACATCATCTCCGGCGTACTGCTGGTCATCACCGCCTTCCTGTTCAAGCAGGGTGACCTGACCGCGGTGACGCAGACGGTCGCGTGGTGCGTGATCTTCTTCTTCGCGTCGGCCGGAGCAAGCGCCGGTTACCTGACGGCGAGCGAGGTCTTCCCGCTCGAGGTTCGCGCCAAGGCGATCGCGGTCTTCTTCGCCATCGCGCAGTGCTTCGGGTTCCTCGGCACCCACCTGTACGGCAGCCTGATCGGCACCGGCAAGGACCCCAACAGCCTGTTCGTCGGCTACCTGATCGGCGCTGGGGCGATGCTCCTCGGCGGACTGGTCGCCGCGTTCCTGGCGGTCGACGCCGAGGGAAAGTCGCTGGAGGACATCGCCGCACCGCTGTCGATGATGCGCAAGGCCGCCGGGAAGAGCGCCCGGAGGCGCGTTGCCGCTCGCGCCGCACTAAACCATCTGACAGGCGCTGGGAATCATCGGGGGCACGCGCGCTTGCGTGCCCCGGTCCCATGACCTCGCACCAGGCCGAGTGGGCCCGACGCGGACAGTCGTGGCCGTCACGCCTGCCACCATGGAGGCTGAGATGAGACTCCGATCGATATCGGTGGCATTGGTCATCCTGGTCGCGTTCGGCGCGGCGAGCCTCGTGGCCGCGGCCAGCTCGCCCAAGCGCAAGTCAAACGCGAGTCTCGTGAGCGCCTTGACGACGGCGGAGCTGGCAGGCCAACGCGTCATCTACAGCTACGACGGGCTGACGCCGCCGCCGACCCTGGTCGCGCGAATCAAGGCGGGCGAGGTGGCAGGAGTGATCTTCTTCGCCAACAACATCTCCAGCGACGCGCAGATCAAGGGAGTGGTCGCCGGGCTCCAGGCGGATGCCATGCAGAGTCCGGTGAAGCTGCCGCTGCTGATGATGGTCGATCAGGAGGGCGGGGAGGTCCGGCGCCTGAGCGGACAGCCGCTGCTGTCCGAGAAGCAGATCGGCACCGCGACCAACCCGGGAGCGGCCGCGACGTCCGCGGGTCGCCATGCGGCGCTCAACCTGAAGAGTGTGGGGATCAACGTCAATCTCGCCCCGGTGCTCGATGTCTACAGCCAGGCGGGCAACTTCATCGACCGGTACGGACGCTCCTACTCCCAGGTTCCGGCCACTGTCGCGCAGCTCGGCGCCGACTTCATCCGCGCGCAACAGCAGGCCGGTGTCGCCGCTACCGCCAAGCATTTCCCCGGACTGGGGACGGCGACGCGCAACCAGGACACCGACGTCTCGCCGGTCACACTGAGCGTGCCGCTCGGTGCGCTGCGGTCCGTCTCCGAGCTGCCGTACAGGGCCGCGATCAAAGCCGGCGTGAAGCTGGTGATGGTCTCGTGGGCACGGTATCCCGCACTCGACCCGGCGCGCCCGGCCGGCCTGTCAGCCGCGGTGGTCCAGGGAGAGCTTCGCCAGCGCCTGGGCTTCAGAGGCGTGACGATCACCGATGCGCTGGAGGCGGGCGCGCTACGTGACTTTGGGAGCACGGCCAAGCGCGCGGCGCTCGCCGCCGGCGCAGGCATGGACCTGATCCTCTGCTCGGGCCAGCAGGTTGGTGAGGGAATCGCCGCAGCCAACTCGCTCGCGCAGGCTCTCGCGAGCGGCACGGCGAGCAACGCCGGGTTTGCGACCTCGGTGCGGCGCGTGCTTGCTCTGCGCCAAAGCCTCGTGCAGTAGCGCATACGACTGCTCTGAGCACCGACGCGCTCGTATAAGCTCCACTCGATGGATCTTGGCGAGCCGGTTTCCTACGAGGTCGTGGCGAAGGGAACCCCGGTCTACAGCTCCGACGAGGAGCAGATCGGGAAGGTCAGCCATGTGCTGGCGGCCGAGGATGAGGACGTCTTTGACGGGATCGTGATCGGCGAGCACCTCTTCGGCGAGGAGCACCGTTTCGTCGATGCCGACGACATCCAGGCGATCTTCGAGCACGGAGTTGTGCTGAAGCTCGACCGGACCGCCGCCGCAGAGCTGCCGAAGCCATCGGCCAACCCGGCGGTGATGCACATCGATCCGGGCGAGGCGGCGATTCACCATCAGAAGCTCAGACGCGCCTGGGATCTGATCTCGGGCAATTACTGAGCGCCATCTCGAAGACCTGAGCGCGCCAGCCGGTTCATCCGGTTCGTGAGCTTCGCACGTGGGTAGGTCCGCGGTGTGCCAGATCAACTCGGACAGGAACCCGCGGCCGGCGGCGACCCCACTCACCCCGCTCCCGGCGTCCAGCCGAATGCGGAGGATCCCGTGACGATGGCGGTGACCGAGCCGCCCGCGCATGCACCACGAGCGACGGGTGTCGCACGCCTCTGGGTGTCGCTGGCGCCTGGCAACCGTTCTGCTGGTGCTCCTGATCATCTTCATCGCCGAGAACTCACGCTCGGTGACCGTCTCCTTCCTTGGCATTCACGGGCACATCTCGCTCGGGCTCGCGCTGCTGATCGCAGCCGTCATCGGCGCCCCGTGCCCTGCTGGCAGGTACTGCACGGATCCTGCAGCTGCGCCGGGAGGTCCGCCCGCGCCAAGCGCGCGCCCCTCCAACCGTATAGAGATGTGCTGGCGCTTGCCGCGGCGGCCGATGGCTCGACCCTGAGGTCGACGTGGAGCGACCCGGCGGGCGACGGCCAGCTCCAGGTCGGACCGGGCGAGCCCCTGGTCGATCGCGCCAAGCTGGGCGATCCTGAACGACTCACCCGTGAGCTCGCACGGCTCGTGCATCTCACCGATGCGCATGTCATGGACGCGTCCTCGCCCGCGCGGGTCCCCTTCCTGGCTCGCCTCGGGCCACCGTTGCAGTCGACCTTCCGACCGCAGGAGGCACTCACCGCCCAGGTGCTGCGCGGCGCGATCAACGCCGTGCGGGCGTTCCACCCGGAGCTGGTGATCCAGGGTGGCGATCTGATCGACAACGACCAGAGCAACGAGCTCGATCACGCACTGGCGCTGCTGAACGGTGGACGCGTGCATCCGGGCAGCGGTCCCGATGGCTATTACGGGGTGCAGCTGCCCTCCGATCCCGACCCTTTCTACTACCGCCCAGACATCGACGCGCCCCGCCACCCCGGGATGCTCCGGCACGCAGTCACGGCCGTTCACGAGCCCGGGCGTCGGCGGCCCCTGGGTACCGGTGCTGGGGGACCATGACGCCCTGGTGGCCGGGGAGCTGGTCCCGAGCCAGACCACTCAGAGCCTCGCCCTGGGCGACCGGGCCCTGTGGAACATGCCGACGAACCTGCGGCTGCCCGCCGGACTGAAGCTGAGCGGCAGCGGCTCGCCCGACGGACCGCCGGATCCGAGCTTCGTCGCCTCCTTCCTCGAGCAGGCGCTGGCCGGCCGCACCGTGCAGGTGCCGCCGGACAGGCGCCGCTACGAGCTGGAGTTCCCCGAGGTGATCGACCGGCTGTGGGCAGGCTCGCACGCTGCGGCGCAACCGCAGCTGAGCGCTTCCACGACCGCTTCTGAGCAGCTGGATTACGTCCGGGACATCAGCGATTCGCTGCGGCTGATCGTGCTCGACCTGGTGCGCCGCGAGCGGCGGCTCCGGCGGCCTTGTCCAGGCCGGCCAACCCGCCTGGCTCCAGGAGCAACTCACTGCCGCGGGCGAGCGCTGGGTGATCGTGGTCACCCATCAGCCTCTGGAGGACACTGCCGGCGGTCAGCAGCTGTTCGCATTGCTCGACAGCTCGCCCCGCGTGATCGCCGCCCTGGCGGGGCATACGCATCGCAACCGGATCATCCCCCGCGAGACAGCGGCAGGCGGTTACTGGCTGATCACCACCTGCTCGCTGATCGACTTTCCGCAGCAGTGCCGGGCGCTGCGGCTGTACGCCACCGAGAGTGGAGGTGTGGCGTTGCAGACCTGGATGCTCGACCATGTCGGCAACGGTCGGCTCGGATCGATCTCCCGCGAGCTCGCCTATCTGGACGCGGAGGGTGGCCGCTCGATGCACTTCAGCGGGACCAGGTGGGACCGCAACGTGACGCTGTTCAGGCGGCCGGCGAAGTAGTCAGGGCCCCGGCGACGAGGCCGTGCCGGCCTCGTCGATCAACCGCGGCAGCTGCCGATGGGCGATGATCGCCGGGATCGAGATCAGCAGGAAGTTGAAGAGGCGATAGAGCATGACGGCGGCAAGCGCCGGTGCCAACGGCTCACGCACCCAGTACAGCGCGTAGGTCATCAGCGCCTCCGTGGCACCCGCGCCGCCCAGCGGGAGCGAGCGCCGCGTGGCCGCATAGCCGGTGGAGTAGGCGATGATCAGCTTGCCCAGCCCGAGCTGGATGCCGAAGGTGCGCAGGCTCGCCCACAGCGCAAACATGTCGGCGGCCCAGTAGACGATGATCCCGAGCCACGCCCCGATCTTGTGCAGCGGATCCTCCGTGATCATGCAACGCACACCGTCGATGCCCTCGAGCATCTCGACGAGCACGCGAGCCCGGCGGCCACCATTCTGCGCAAGCCACTTGGAGCGCATCGGCCGGCTTGCCCACAGCGCCAGCGCCCCACAGGGCGGCACCGCAAGCGCCCACGGCCACAGCAGCGAGGGCATGACGTCCGCGCCCTGGGCGAGCAGCACGATCGCGGTGATGCACGCGGTCGGGGCGAGGATCGCCCACTCGAAGGTGCCCAGGGCAAGCACGCGAACGCGGGCGCTGCGGTCGTCCTCGTCGATCGCCTCCAGCATGCGCCTGTCGACGGTGAATCCACCACCCAGCGCGAACGGGCCGAAGCCGGCTACCACGATGCGGGTGACGATCGGCAGCGACAGTCGCCCGTGGCCGTGCATCGCCGCGACCGTGCGGTAGGCGAGCACATACGCCGGATAGGTGATCAGCTGCGCAGCGGCGACCACTGCGATCCATCCCGGGTCGACGTTCTCGAAGGCCCGTCCGATCGCGTCGGCTCCGGTCGCGTGTGCGATCAGGATCACCGCAACCGCGGCCAACAGCATGGCGAAGATCGTGGACAGCCACGGCCGACCGCGGAACGGCTCACGCACGATTAGACGCTACCCGCGTCTGGGGCATTGCCCCGACCCGCTAGGAGTGCACGAGCGCCCGCAGAGACTGCTTGACCGAGCGCGTCGAGGCCACCACTGCCGTCGGCTCATATCCGCAATGCGCCATGCAGTTCTCGCAGCGCGGGTCGTTGCCACGGCCGTACTGGTCCCAGTCCGTGGTCTCGAGCAGCTCCTTATAGGTCTCCGTGTAGCCGTCGCCCATCAGATAGCAGGGCCGCTGCCAGCCGAACAGCGAGTAGCTCGGGATGCCCCATGGCGTGCACTGGAAGTCCTCCTTGCCCTCGAGGAAGTCCAGGAACAGCGGCGAGTGGTTCAGACGCCACTTCTTGCGACGGCCGTCGGCGAACGCGGCCTTGAACAGCTCTCGCGTCTGGCGCACACCGAGGAAGTGCTCCTGATCAGGCGCCTTCTCGTACGCGTAGGCCGGCGAGATCATCATCTGGTCGACCTCGAGCTCGTCGTTGAGGAAGTCCAGCACCGACCTCACCGTCTCGGCGGAGTCGTGCGTGAAGAAGGTCGTGTTGGTGGTCACGCGGAAGCCCTTGGCCTTGGCTGCCTTGATCGCCGCGACCGCCTTGTCGAACACGCCCTCGCGTGCGACCGAGGCGTCATGGCGCTCGCGCAGGCCGTCGATGTGGACGGCCCAGGAGAAGTACGGCGAGGGCGTGAACTGGTCGAGCTTCTTCTCCAGCAGCAGCGCGTTGGTGCAGAGGTAGACGAACTTCTTGCGCTTGACCAGCTGGCGCACGATCTCATCGATCTCCGGATGGATCAGGGGCTCGCCGCCGGCTATCGAGACCATCGGCGCACCGCACTCCTCAACCGCTCCGACTGCCTGCGCGACGGGCATGCGCCGGCGCAGTTCATGCTCAGGATGCTGGATCTTGCCGCAGCCCTCGCAGGCGAGGTTGCACTGGAAGAGCGGTTCGAGCTCGAGGATCAGCGGGTACTTGTCGATGCCGCGCACACGCTGCTTCATCAGGTAGGCGCCCATCCGGGCGGCCTGTCTCATTGGGACGGCCATGTCACAAGTCTCCTATATCTGGGTTGCTCTCGGTAGCAGTCCCCGCGGCCTCAGACGCGGTCCTGACTTCCGGAGGTAGCTTGAACTGCATCGTCTCAGTGGCCACGGTGCGCTCGCTGACGGTGACCTTGCCGAGTCCGCCAAGCGCATCGATCACCTGCTCGACCAGCGCCTCCGGGGCAGATGCACCGGCTGTCAATCCGATGCGGCGTGCACCCTGCAGGATGACTGGCGGAATCTGCGAGGCGTCATCGATCAACCTCGCACGACACCCCGCACGCTCGGCCACCTCGACCAGACGCCGGGAGTTTGAAGAGTTGGCGGAGCCCACGACCAGGATCAGATCACAGTCGCGGGCCAGCGCCCGCACGGCATCCTGGCGGTTCTGGGTCGCGTAACAGATGTCGCTGGAGGCGGGCCCGACGGCGCTCGGGAACCGCTCGCGCAGGACTGCCACGACCTGCTCGGTCTCGTCGACCGCGAGCGTCGTCTGGCTGAGATAGGCGACACGCTCCGGATCAGCGACCCGCACGCCGGCAACCTCCTCGGCGGAGGCGACGATCTGGATGCGGTCCGGCGCCTCCCCGAAGGTGCCGTCGACCTCCTCGTGGCCCGCATGGCCGACGAGCACGATGTCAAACCCGGTGGCCGCGAACCTGCGCGCTTCGGCGTGGACCTTCGAAACCAGCGGGCAGGTCGCGTCGATAACGTCCAGGTCGCGTTGCCTTGCCTCGCCGCGAACCGCCGGCGAGACACCGTGGGCCGAGAAGATCACGGTCTGGCCCTTCGGCACGTCGGCGAGCTCGTCGACGAAGACCGCGCCGCGCTCCTCGAGCGAGCGCACGACGTGTGCGTTGTGAACGATCTGCTTGCGCACGTAGATCGGCGCACCCCGGTCCTCGAGCACGCGCTCGACGATCTCGATCGCGCGCTCGACCCCAGCGCATGAGGCGCGCGGCGAGGCCAGCACCACCTCCCGCGAGCCGAGTGCGTTGGCCCACTCCTCAATCAACGAGAACGCGCGACGCAGCGCGCGATACGCGGTCGCCGCTCCGGTGAGCGTCTGCAGCGGACGGTGCAGCTCACGCCGGTTGGTGTCGAGCACCACACGCAAAGTGACAAGCGGCCGTTGCCCTGCGGCGGGCGCCAGCCAGGCCGACTCCATGTCGACGGCCAGCGCGCCGCTGCGATAAAGCGCCCGGCGCCGCTCCCCCACCACCAGCCGCTGACTCGAGGCGATCGGCCCGACGTGCACGCGCAAGCCCCCACGTCGCAGCACGCCGGCGAGGATCGTCGGGTCGTCGCATGCGACCGTACCTGTGGGGCCGCGCAACTCGGTTGCGAGCACGATGTCACCGGGCTCGAGCTCCGGATCGAGCGCGCCGCAGAACCCGGCGATCAGGATCGGACGGTTTCCACCGGCTGCTGCCTTCTGCGCCGAGCGGGCAGCGCGACGGGGGCCCATGCCGACGCGACGGACCTCGGCCCAGGGCGCACCGGCGCGCACAGCGCGCGCCTCGAGCGTCAGCGGCGCGAGCACAACGATCTCATCCGAGCCCTCCCGGGGCTCTGAATCGTCGGAGTGCTCCACCGATGCGAGTGCAGTGCTCATCTGACCTTCGCTATCCGTTCCATCAGCGCGCTCAGACCCTAACCGCGGCGGGCTCTGTAGTCGGCCTGACATTCGCGATCGCGGCCAGGACCTCGCGTGCGGCCGCGTGACCGCTGCGGACCGCGCCCTCCATCGTTGCCGGCCAGCCGGTGTCGGTCCAGGCCCCGGCGAGCACCAGCCCGCGGCAGCTCCGTCCTCGGACCGGGACGCCAGGCGCGCGTACCGGGGGCCGCGCGGAAGGTGGCCGCATGCTCCCGGGTCACGAAGAACTGGCGGACCGTCGCGCCCGCCGCCAGCGGCAACAGCTCCGCAAGCGCCGGAAGGTACCGCGCGCGCAGATCCTCGGCGGTCGCATGCAGCTCATCGTCGGCGGCCGACAGCGAGATCGCCAGATACTGCCCTTCCGCCAGCCCCGAGCTGTGTGTCCGGTCGAAGACCCACTGCACCGGCGTCTCGACCCCGGCCGCGAACGGGTGCTCCAACACGCGGCGGTCGTAGATGACGTGCAGGTTGATGATCGGCGAGCTTCCGAGGCGGTCGGCAGCGCCGTCGTCGAATCCCGCCTGCAGCGGCAGCACACTCGTCGCGCGCGCCGGCGGCAGCGCCACGACGACCCCGTCGAAGTGCGCGCCGAAGCCATCACTCGCGTCCACGTGAAATCCCGCAGGCCCGCTGTCCCCGTCTCCCGGAGCCACGGAAGTGATCGCCTGTGCGGTGCTGCGCAGGTGTACGTTCACGCCGCGGCGCTCGAGCGCGGCGGCGGCTGCCTGGTCGTGTATCTCCCCCAGGGGGACGGCCGCCCAGCCGATGTCACCGGCCGCGGCATCGGCGAGCAATCCGGTCTGGAAGACCTGGGCGGCCTGAGCCAGCGAGGCATCGTCGACGCTGAGATTGACCGTCGGACGCGTGATCAGGTCCCAGATCGCCTCGACCGCCGCCGGGCTCTGGCGGTGGCGGCGAAGCCAGTCACCGAACGACAACGCATCATTGGCGGGATCGTCCACGTCGACGGAGCGAAGCTGCTGCATCGCCCAAGCCAACGCAACGCGCTCGCGCATCCCCAGGTACGGATAACGCAGGAGCGAGGCAGCCAGATGCAGCGGAGCCGGGAGCTGCGAACGCCGCAGCGAGCCGCGCCTGCCTCCGGGCGCCAGCACCGGAACCTCCAGCCGCGGCTGCAACGTCACCAGCTGACCTGCGCCGAGCTGCTTCGACCAGATCGCGGTAGGCGGTGCAGCAGCGCAGGAACACATGCTGCCCGTTGTCGACGCTCAGCTCGTCACGTTCGAACGAGTAGGCCGCGCCACCGAGGCGGCCGCGGGCCTCGAGCAGCGTCACCTCCGCCCCCTCGCGGGCGCAGTCGAGCGCCGCGGTGATCCCGGCCAGGCCACCGCCGATCACGACGACGCGTCGGCGTGTCATCGCCAGCGTTCCCCTCCGGCCACGACCAGGCTGCGCGCTGCCACCCAGGTCTTCTCGAGCGGAGAGAGCGAGATCCGGCCACGCATCACCTGTGCCGGGTCCTCGAGGATCCGGTCGAGTATGCGCCGGTAGATCCCGGTCATGGCCTGCACACATGACGCGCTGCGGACGTCGAGCAGCTCGACCAGCCGCATGCCGCGATCGAACCACTGCTCGGCGCGTTCGGCCTCGAAGCGGACCAGAGCCGTGACCTCTGGCTCGGCTGTGGCGGCCAGATCCATGCAGCCGAAGCGCTCGCGATCCTCTGCCGGGATGTAGGTGCGGCCCCGATCCCGGTCCTCGACGATGTCGCGCAGGATGTTGGTCAGCTGCATCGCCACGCCCAGATCGTCAGCCAAACTGTAGGCGTCGTCACTGGCGGCGCCATCACTGAAGATCGCGAGGCACAGCCGCCCGACCGAGCCGGCGACGCAACGGCAGTAGCGCACCAGCTCTTCAAAGCTCTGGTACTCCGCGCCGAGCACGTCCAGCTCGACGCCCTCGATCAACAGTTCGAGCGCGTCGACCGGCAGGCGATATTGCTCGGTTGCGTGCGCGAGCGCGATCATGACCGGATCGTCCGTGTGGGCTCGGCCGTCAGCCAGCGCCGTAATCCGGCTGCGCTCGAGGGCGAGGCGATCCAGCTGCTCTGCCCGATCCAGGGCGCCGTCGTCACCGATGTCATCGACCCGTCGCGCGAAGGCGTAGGTGGCGCACATCGCCTGGCGCTTGAAGCGCGACAGCAGGCGGATGCCGTAATAGAAGTTGGCGGCCTCGCGACGCGTGATCTGTTCGCACTCGCGGTAGGCGTACTCGAGCTCGATTGCCGCCACCGTCATCGTCCTGCCGCCGTCCTCAGCATCTGCCATATGTAAGCGAGTCGGGTCGCTGCGCCCTGTTCGAGTGTGTCAAGAGCGCGCAGGCCCCCGGCCGTGAACCCCGCGACGGCAAGCCGCGGCGCAGGCGGCAGCGTGCGGGCAAGCGGCCCGCCGCTGCCGAGCAGAGCTCTGGCTCGAGCCGCCTCGAACGAGATCAGGGCGCGTAGCTGTGCGGACGGCACCGGCGCCGCCAGGTCCTGATCGGTGCAACCAAAGCGGTCCAGGTCCTCGCGCGGCATGTAGATCCGCCCGCGACGATGATCCTCGGAGATGTCCTGAAGGTGCTCGACAACCTGCAGGCCCGCGCACACCCGATCGGAGAGCGCAACGCGGTTCGAGGTTGCCACGCCGAACACTCCCAACACCAGCTCGCCCACCGGCGCCGCCGAAAGCTGGCAGTAGTCGAGCAGCTGCGTGAAGGTCTCATAGCGGGTGAGCACCTGGTCCATGCGGTTTGCGGCGATCAGCCGCTCGAACGGGCCGACCGGCAGCTGGCATTCCCGCACGGTCGACGCAAGCTCCTGCATCAGCGGATGCAATGGCTCGCCGAGGCCCGGCTCGCCAAACACGCGATGCAGCTCCAGCGCAACCAGATCGAGCAGCGCGCCGCGGTCCCCGGGCGCCTCGTCGCCGACATCATCGACCAGGCGCGCGAAGCCGTAGATCGCCATCAGGTGCCGTGCCCGCCTGCGGCCGAGGATGCCGCTGGCGACGGTGAAGTTCTCCCTGCCCGCCTGGGGCAGCACCTGATCTCGAGTGGGCAGCGCCGCGATCGCCGGTGTCTTGGCGGCCGTCGGCGCCGATGCGCTCATTGCGTGCACCGCCCGAGCGCCATCACCGGAAAGATCAGGCGGTAGAGGTGGTACTTGATGTAGAAGTCCGACGGGAAGCCCGTACCCGTGTGGTGCAGCTCGTCCCAGCTGCCGTCCTCGCGCTGAGTCTCGACCAGCCACTCGACCCCGCGGCGCGTGGCCGCGGAATTTCGCTCGCCTGCGGCCTCGAGCGCCAACAGCGCCCAGGCCGTCTGCGACGGTGTGCTCTCACCACGGCCGATCCAGGCGGGGTCGTCATATGAGCGGCAGTCCTCGCCCCATCCGCCGTCGGCGTTCTGGTGGTGCTCGAGCCAGCTGACCGCGCGCCTGATCGCGGTGTGGGTCGTCGGCACGCCGGCCGCCACCAGCGCCGGTACGGTAGCCCCGGTCCCGTAGACGTGGTTGACGCCCCAGCGCCCGAACCACGAGCCGCCAGGCTCCTGGTTGTCGAGTAGCCAGCGCACCCCGCCCTGAGTGAGCGCGTCGGTCTTGCGGCCGAGCAGCCCGAGCATCTCGACGATGTGCGCGGTGACGTCTGCGCTGGGCGGGTCGATCACCTCGCCGAAGTCGCAGAACGGCAGATCGCGGATCAGCGTGCGGCAGTTGTCGACGTCGAAGGCCCCCCAACCGCCGTCGGAGCTGCGCATCCCTTCGAGCCAGCGCACGCCGCGATCCATCGCCGTCCGCACGCGCAGCGGGTCGGGGTGGTTGACGGTGCCCAGCGCGATCACCACCTCGGCGGTGTCGTCGATGTCGGGATAGTTGGCGTTGGCGAACTCGAACGCCCAGCCGCCCGGCGCGAGCTGCGGCCTGCGTACCGCCCAGTCGCCCCGCTCGAGGATCTGCTGGTCCATCAGCCAGTCGGCGCCGCGCAACACCGCCTCGTGGTTGCCGGGCACACCGGCGTCATGCAGCGCAATCAGCGATAGACACGTGTCCCAGACCGGGGACTGGCAGGCTTCGACCCGGCGAAAGTTCTCGTCGATCGTGAAGCTCTGCATGCCCGCCAGTCCACGAATCATCACCGGGTGATCGAGCTGGTAGCCGAGCAGGTTCAGCGCGATCAGCGAGTACACCCACGGCGGCTGAATGCCGCCCCAGCCGCCGTCGGCCTCCTGGCGGTCGGCGATCCAGCGCCCGGCCCGGCTCAGTGCGGCGCGGCGCAGCGGCGCAAACGGGCGATCCTGATAAGCCTGAAGGACCTTGTCCAGCGCAACGAGCGCACGACCGAACGCCGAGGTTGCCATGGGAGGCGCCCAGGGCTCTGGCCCGTCGAGCTCGTGGAGCGTGAACGGGAGCGGCCGCACGGGACGCAGCGCCAGCACCACTGAGAGCGCCACCACGGTCTGGCGGGCCCAGCACGCGAAGTCATAGACGTTCAGCGGGAACCACTTGGGCAGGAAGATCATCTCGGTCGGCAGCGCGGGAACCTGAGTCCACGGCCATGCGCCGAACAGCGCTAGCCAGATGTGCGTGAACACGCGCGCCTGCTGCAGACCGCCGGCGGCGCGGATCTGCTCGGCCGCGCACGGCATGTGCGGCTCCTCTGGAAGATCTCCCGCGAGCCTCAGCGCGACATAGGACTCGATCGTCGTCGAGAGATCGGCCGGGCCTCCGTAGAAGTTGCTCCAGGTGCCGTCGTCGCGCTGCTGGGAGCGGATCCACACCGCGCAGCGCTGCGGTCGTCTCCGGCTCGCGGATCCCGAGGAACTCGCGCAGCAGCATGTCCTCGGCGTCCATCGTGACGTTGGTTTCGAGCTCGCCCTTCCACCAGCCGTCTGGCTCCTGCAGCGCAAGCAGCCTCTCGACGGCCCGCTCGAGCGCCTCCGCCGCCGGGTCCTCCGCACCGGCTGGGAAATCGTCTCTTGTGGTCAGCGCGTCGCGCGGGCGGCTAATGGCATCCATAATCTTTGCTTCCGAATCTGTTTCACCTGAAAGTGGATACTCCAGCCCCGAACTCCAGCGACTCCCATAAGTGGGAGATTAACGACCTGGCAACACTGCGCGCGGCACACGCCGGTCAGGCGCTCGCGCTGAACCAGCGCTATCTCAATCGTCAGCTCGGTCGGGTGCTGCAAACCCTGGGCTTCGATCGTGAGTGGGTCCGTGGCGAGGGCCCCTACCTGATCGACAACGCCGGCGAGAGCTACCTGGACCTCTACGCCGGCTACGGCGTGTTCGGCCTCGGCCGCAACCACCCCTTCGTCAAGGCGCAGTTGCATGCGCTTCTGGACAGCGATCCGCCGAGCCTGCCACAGCTCGGCGTCTCCACGCTAGCTGGTTTGCTGGCCGAACGCCTCGTCGAGTCGGCCCCGGCATCGATCGATGCCGCCGTCCTCACCAGCTCGGGCACCGAAGCGGTCGAGGGGGCGCTCAAGCTCGCCCGGGCGGCCACCGGACGCTCACGGATCCTCTACTGCGAGCGGGGCTTTCACGGGCTCACCTACGGCTCGCTGTCGGTCAATGGCAACGACGAGTTCCGCGAGCACTTCGCCCCCTTCCTTCCGGGCTGCGATCCCCTGCCGTTTGGCAACCTCGACGCGCTCAAGACTGAGCTCGATCGCGGCGATGTCGCCGGCTTCATCGTCGAGCCTGTACAGGGCAAGGGCGTCTATCCGGCGCCCGACGGCTACCTGATGGGCGCCCAGCGGCTGTGTCGCGAGGCGGGCGCGCTGCTGATCCTCGACGAGGTGCAGACCGGCCTCGGGCGGACGGGCAGGTTCCTGGCGCTCGAGCACTGGGGCGTCGAGCCCGACATGATCACGCTCTCAAAGGCCCTGTCAGGCGGGTACGTGCCGGCTGGCGCGCTGCTCACGACCCGCGCGGTGTTCGACAAGACCTTCTACTCGATGGAGAGCAGCGTCGTGCACGGCTCGACGTTCGGCGGCAACGACTTTGCCGCGGGCGCCGGGCTCGCGAGCCTGATGGTCATCGAGCAGGAGGGCCTGGTCGCACGTGCCCGTGCGCTCGGCGAGCTGCTGCTGGAGCTGACGCTGCCGCTCAAGGAACGCTTCGAGATCGTCCACGACGTCCGCGGCCTGGGCCTGATCTGGGGACTCGAGCTCGGGCCTCCATCCGGTCGCACCGCCCGGCGGGTGTGGGAGGCGATCGAGCGCCGCCAGCCCGGGCTGTTCGCCCAGATGGTGACCGTCCCGCTGTTCCGCGAGCATCACATCCTCACGCAGGTGGCGGGCCACCATATGAACATCATCAAGGCCCTGCCGCCGCTCACGATCCCCGAGCAGGATCTGCGCCGCTTTGCCTCGGCCCTCGAGCAGGTCCTGAGCGATGTCGAGTCGGGCCTGCTGCGCGGCTACGCGAGCCTCGGCCTTGACCTCGGGCGCCGCATGCTGTTCGCGCGTTAGCGCAGCGCGGCCAGCAGGGCCGTGCCGTTGGGCACCCCCCAGCCGCTCACGGCATCGAACCCGGGGCCCGCGCTGTAGCCCTTGCCGAGCGTCGAGGTGGTGTTATCGCCGCTGGTGACGTCGGTGCAGCCGGCCGCCCCCACGGTCTCGTTGCCCGCCGCTGTCTTTGCGTAGAGCAGCGGCGCCAGGAACTGCGCCTTCCACGGCTGCTGGGGCGCGGCAGCCATCCGCGCGATCAGCGCCGCCCACAACGGCGTGGACGCGCTGGTGCCGCCATTGGGCTGGTCCTGCCCCATGAAGATCAGGTCGTAAAACGGGGAACCCGCGAGCGCAGCGATGTCGGGCACCACCCGTCCGTCGATGCTTCCCGGGTTGATCGAGGTGATCAGCACGTCCTGCCAGCTGGGGCGTGGGAATACCACGCTGACCCCACCGCCCGTCGAGCCACCACCGCTGCCCGTGCGATAGCCCGGCGACTCCCACCAGACGATGTCGGTGTCGCCGGAGAGCATCGTCCCGCCGACCGCGAGCGTGTGCGGGCTCGATGCGGGAAAGTCGAGGTGGGCGCGACTGTCGCTCTCGGCGTCGGAGGAGCCGTCGTCGCCGGAGGAGACGCACACTGTGATGCCGAGCGCAGCCGCGGCCTGAAGCCGCTGATCGATCGCCTGCAGAGCTCCCTGCGACCAGTCCGGATCGTCCTCGGCGAGCCCCCAGCTGACCGATAGCGCGACCACCGGCGCGGGCTTGCCGGCCACCAGCTCGCTCAGCAGGTCGACCCAGCCCTGCTCGTCGAAGGTCGAAAAGAAGACGATCTGATCGGCTCCAGGCGCCAAACCGGCGACGATCTGCACGTCCATGTTCACCTCGACGCTGTCGTCGAGCTCCTGCTGTTGCTGTTGCTGGGGCAGCTGTTGGATCTGGGCGAGCGTCAGGATCTGGGCGCCGTTGACGCTCACTGTCGAGACCCGCGGAAGCGGCGTTCCCTGCTTGGCGCAGAAGGCCTGGAGGTCGTCCGCGAAGTAACCGCCACCGAACTCGGCGATCGCCACGGTCTGACCCGACCCGTCCCCGGCTGGAAAGGCGTAGTGGCTTGCCAGCTGAGCCGGAGACAGCGCCGGCGCGGAAGCGGCCTGTGCCTGCGGCAAAACCCTGCGACGGCGGGCGACCCGGCGCTCGTCGAGGCCGAAGACGCCGGTCACCAGGCCCTCGAGTTCGGTCGGGATCTGGAGCTGGCCGTCGCGCCCGCGGAACTCGCCCTGTTCGGGGTGGCGGTAAACGCTCAGCGCGGGCAGAAACGCCCGCTCGAACTGGGCGACCGTGCCGCTGACCCGCAGGCTGCGGCTCAGCGGTGAGCTCTCCTCGACCGTCAGGCCGTAGCGCGCGAGCACTGCGGTGACCGTCGTGATCGTCTGCGCGATCGGCGCCGTAATCGCGCGCCAACTGCTCGACGCGTCAGTGGCTCGCCTGTGCCGACCTCGGGTAGCGGCGGGCCCGACAGCGTGATCGTTGCCTCGACCCGCTGGGCTGGATCGGCGTCGCGCAACCGCTCAGCGCCCGTCGCGGCGGGGCGCTCGCTGCCTGGCAATGGGACGTGATCTGGCATCGGCCGCTCAGCTCAGCTTGATCGTCAGGCTGTCGGCCGCCGACGGCACGCCGGGGGCGGTGAACGCGAACGTGAGTGTGGGGGTCGCTGCGTTGCTCATGTCGACCGTGACCGTCAGATACCCGTATGCGAGCGTCGGGCCAACAAGCAGCGTGTAGTCGTTCCAGGTTCGCGGAGCCTCGCCCACCTGCTCCCCGCTCGGGACGCTGGTGTTGTGACCGCCGCTGCCCGCGACGATGTACGGGATCTCACGCCCGCCGACGCTGCGCGAGAAGCGCTGATAGATGTGCGCGTGCCCGGACACCACCGCGTCCGGCCAGAACCCAGCCTGCTGGAACGCCCGATCGAGGTCGTTCGCGAGCCCCGTGGTGCCGCCGTGCCGGACGTCGGCGGAGGCAGGCGGGTGGTGGCAGGCGAGGATCACCGCGCGGTCCAGCGATTTGCGCAGCGGCGCGAGCCGCTCGAGCTCGCTCGACGAGCCAGCCGTACTGCTTGTCGCCCGTCAGCGCCGGATAGACGCCGCCCTCGTCCGTGATGACCCCCGGGCCCTCGAGCACGTTCGTATAGATCCCGATGATCGAGACCATGGGCGCGTCCAACGTGAAGTAGACGCCGGGCTGCGTCATCGTCGTGCGCGCCAGGCCGCCCGCATCCGGAGGCTTGTCCGGCTCGGCTGTGCAGAAGTTCGCGATGAAAGCCTGCAGCGATGGAACGTCGGGCTGCGAGCCGCCGTGTGTGTAGGTCACGGCGCCGTCGTGGTTTCCGGGGATCGCGAAGATCGGCCGGTCGTAGGCCCGAAACGGCTCGTAGAACTGGTCGTAGTAGTACTCCGCCTCGCCGAAGTTGTAGATCACGTCGCCGAGGTGAAAGCAGAAGGCCGGCGCGGCGGCGGCTCCAGCGATCGTGGAGGCCATCGCATCGGTCACGCTCGCCTCCTTGGAGATCGCCGCGGTGGAGGCTGCGCCGGTGTCGCCGACGGTGTGGAAGCTGATGCGCTTGGCCGCGGCGATCGGGGCGAGGAAGTCGGCACCGAGCACGTCCTCGAGTTTCATCGGCCCCGATGGCGGTCCCACGGGCACGGGCTCGATGTCATTCTCGTGCTGCTTGTAGTAGGGCGAGTTGTAGTACTCGTCACTGGTGTTGTCGACCTGGAAGGCGGTTTCGTCCGGTCCCGGTGCGGGGTCGCCGAAGAGCTGGCCGCCGGGGCCTCGGAGGTTGCGGGTCCAGGGCGCGGTCGTCCCAGGGCGGACGGGGTCGGGCATCCCAACTACTGTGTCGCAATTGCCTGCAGCACGTCGAGCTTGGCGGCACGCCGTGCCGGCCAGCTCGCCGCGCCGAGTCCAAGTAGCCCCGAGAGGACCAGGAAGACGATCAGGGTGACGTACGGCACCGAGAGCGCTGTGACCCCGTTGTTGCGCAGAGAGGACGCGAGCGCCAGGCCAAGTCCGGTGCCGACGACGATCCCCACAACTGCGCCGAACAGGGCGATGATGACCGACTCGGCGCGCACCATCCAACGCACCTGCTGACGTTCCATGCCAACGGCGCGCAGCAGCCCGATCTCGTGTGTGCGCTCGAAGACGGACAGCATCAGCGTGTTGACGATTCCGATCAGCGCGATCAGGATCGCGAGCGCGAGCAGGACGTAGATCAGGTCGAGCAGCTGGTTGACGTTCTTCTGCTCCGACTGCACGAATTGGGCGCGGCTCTGAATGTTCAGATTGGGGTAGGCGCGCAGCGCCTGGTTGAGCGTCGACTCGAAATCGTGCGCGCCGGGGGCGCTGCTGATCAGGATGGCGTCGATCAGCGGGTGATCGAAGTGGGTCAGGAAGTAGCCGGCTCCCGTCAGGTAGCTGCCGACGAGCGGGTTGTACTTGTAGATCCCGCCGACGCGCATCGAGGTTGGTCCCGTCTCGGCGAAGGTCACCGGAACTACGGAGCCGACGTGCAGGTGCTTTGTCTTGGCCGTATCCGTGTCGATCAGCAGCTCCCCGCGGGCCATCGCCGCAGCGCCCTGACCGGCGACGAGGTCGAGTTTGACGGTGCGACTCAACGCGGCGGTGGACGCGGCGCCGAGGCTCTGGAGCGAGCCACGCACATCGAATTGGCCCGTGAAGACGACCGTAGTCGCCGCGGCGCCCGGGAGCCTGGACGCGATCCTCGCAACCGTAGGGCTGATCGAGTCCGAGCCGCCGATGATGTAGTCGGCCGCGAGTGCACTGTTGACCTCGTCGGTCGCCGATGTCGAGAGCGAGCTGCCCAGTACACCGATCGTCGAGACGAGCGCCAGCCCGATCATCAACGCGCCGGCGGTCTGTGCGGTGCGGCGAGGGTTGCGTGCCGCGTTGCGGCGGCCGAGCCGACCCGAGACCCCGAGCACATGGGCGAGTGGCCTGCCGAGCGCGCTTGCCAGCGAGGCGGCGATCGCCGGTACCAGGGCGACCGTGGCGATGAAAACGCAGAGCGCACCGAGCCCAACCGACCCGATCTTGGCTTTCTCCAAACCGCTGACCACCAGCAGCAATCCGAGCAGCCCGAAAATGGTGCCCGTCACCAGGCGTCGTCTTCCCAGAGTCTCCGTTCGGTCGATGTCGACATCGGTCAGCGCAGCGACTGGCGGGATCTTCACGGCGCGTCGCGCCGGCACGATCGATGAGAGCGTGGTCACACCGATCCCGACGATCAGCGCGACGATCGGCGTGCGCGCCCTGAACACGAGCGGCGCCGACGGCAGCGTGAGCCCAAAGGCGCCCAGCAGCGCCTTCAGCCCGACCGCCGCGACGACGCCCAGGCCCAGCCCGATCAGCGAGGCGATCACTCCGGTCAGCGCGGCCTCGCTCAGCACCGAGCCGAAGATCTGCCGGCGGCTGGCTCCGACCACCCGCAGCAGCGCCAGCTCCCGAGTGCGCTGACCGACGGTGATCGAGAAGGTGTTGAAGATCGTGAAGCTGCCAACCAGCAGCGAGATGAACGCGAAGATCAGCAGCGCGGTGGATAGGAACGAGAGGTCGTGTTGGATGGTCTTGTCGAGTTCGTTGGCAACGGTCTGGCCGCTGACCACCTCGACGTCGGCCGGCAGAACCCGCTGAATCTCGCGCTGCACCGTCACCTTGTCGGCTCCGGACTTGACGAGCACGTTGATCGTGTCGTAACGACCGACGGAGTTGAACAGCCGCTGGGCCGTTGGCAGGTAGAAGGCCGTCAGCGTCGTCCCGGCGAGGCTGTTGGCGCTGCCGAAGGTCATGATCCCGGAGACCGTGAAGGTGCGGTGGCCGTTCGGAAGCAGTATGCGAACGCGGTCGCCGATGGCGATGTGGTGCTTCTCAGCGGTGCTCCGATCGACCAGGACCTCATCGTCGGTCGTGGGTGCCTTGCCGCTCACCAGCCTCAGCGCCGACAGCTGTGGGTTGGGGTCGAACGAGAAGCCGCTGGATGAACCGGCACTTCCGATCGTGTTGCCGTCGCGGCCCACCAGCTGCGAATAGCCACTGACCGATCCGTACGCGAACTGCACACCGGGTAGCCGGCGCACGGCGGCGACAATTGACTGCGGCACGGCTCTGCGGCTTGCGGTCGAGTCGATCCCCTGGTTGCCGACACCGCTGAGCGTCTGCTTGCCGCGAATCTCAAAGTCGACGTGCTGGTAGACGTTCCCGACGAGGCTGTCGAAGGTGCGGTTGAGTGTGTCTCCGAGCACCAGCGTGCCGGTGACGAAGGTCACACCGAGCACGATCGCGAGCGCCGTGAGCCCGAGCCGAAGCTTGCGTGTCAGCAGCCCTCTGAGCGTGACCCGACGCATGATCAGACGTCGAGTCGCTTCATCTGCTCGAGCACCGAGTCAGCGGTTGGGTCGCGCAGCTCGCCGACGACTCTGCCATCGGCGAGGAACACGACTCGGTCCGCGTAGGCGGCAGCCGCCGGCTCGTGCGTGACCATCACGATCGACTGACTCTGCTCGTCGACCGCGCTGCGCATGAAGCCGAGCACCTCCGCCGAGGCGTTCGAGTCGAGGTTGCCGGTCGGTTCGTCGGCGAAGATCAGATCCGGTCGCCCGACCAGCGCACGCGCGCAGGCGACCCGCTGCTGCTGCCCACCGGAGAGCTCGCTGGGCCGGTGGCCCATGCGGTCGGCGATGCGCAAGCGGCCCACGAGGTAGTCGAACCACTCCCCGTCGACGGTGCGACCCGCGAGGTCTGCAGACAGCGTGATGTTCTCCTCCGCCGTCAGAGTCGGGATCAGGTTGAACGATTGGAAGATGAAACCGATTCGCTCGCGCCGCAGCTTCGTGAGACCGCCGTCATCGAGCCTGCCGATCTCCTGCCCGGCGACGAACGCCTGGCCGCTGGTGGGAATGTCGAGCCCCGCCAGGCAGTGCATGAGCGTCGACTTCCCCGAACCCGAGGGCCCCATCACGGCCGTGAAGCGGCCCGCCTCGAACTCGACGTCGACCCCGTCCAGCGCGCGAACGGCGACCTCGCCGCTGCCGTAGACCTTGGTTAGCGCGACCGCACGCGCCGCCGCGGTTGCCGTCGTGGGTGCGACCGCTCCGAAGTCGTCGCCGCTCATCGGGACGCTCCCGCAGGCAGCCAGCTGAAGCGCCACGCACAGAAGGCGGCCGCGCCGGCCGCCCAGGCGGCGAGCACCAAGATGTCGGTCCCGTCGATCGAACCGCCGAAGCTGGTGTGCACCGAGGCGAGGTGCAGGCTGTTGGCCAGGTGCTGCACCGGGAACACGGCAGCCACGTCCTTCAGCCCGCGGCTGAGGCTCGCGATCGGGATGAACACACCGGAGATGAACCACAGCGGCAGCATGGTCATCTGGACCGTGGGCTGTGCCGCATCCTGAGACCCGATCATCCCCGAGACCGCATAGCCGATGCAGGCAAACGCGATCGTCCCGACCAGCGTCGTGACCGCAATCGCGAGGATCGCCGGCCCAGCGATGCCAACGCCGTACAACAGCTTTGCGACCACCAGCAGGATCGCGGCAGTGATGCCGGTCGTCACGACCACCGCGAGCGCCTGACCGCCGACCAGCACCACGGCGGGTACCGGCGTGGCACGGCGGCGCTTCAGAACCCCGTTCTCACGCAACCCTGAGATCAGGATCACCAGGCCCGCGTATGCGTTGACCACGATCGCCATCGCCAGGATTCCAGGCACGTAGAAGACCTTGAGGCTCACGCGCTGACCATCGACGATGGTGTGACTGTTCCCGAAGACGCCGATGAACACGACGAGCAGCACAATCGGGAAGAAGATGCCCATGAACCGCGCTCGCGGGTTGCGCAGGCTGATCTTGAGGTCGTAGATGGCCTCGTGCATGAGTAGGGCCAGCGGTCCGCGTGTGGCCGCCGAGCGCGGGTCTTCCCTTGGTGTCCCGCTGGACACCAAGGTCGCTGCAGCGGCCGGCTCGACGCGCTGTGCCTGGCGCGCCCGCCACATTCGGATCAGGTGCTTGGTGAGGTAGTACATCGGGGCTCCCTAACGGCCTTGCGTCAGTTGCAGGTACACATCTTCGAGCGTTGGGCGGTTGACCTCGAGGCTGTCGAGTTCGAGGTCGTGATCGAGCGCCCACCCGGAAAGCTGGTGCACGTCCGCGGTGACCGTTGTGCTCGGCAGCCTCAGGCGTCCGTCAGCGTCGCTCTGCACGCGCTCGGCCAGCGCCGATGGCAGCTCCTCGGGGGACACGCCGCCAGGCAGCCTGAAGCTGATCTGCGCAGCCTCGAGTTGCCGACCACCGAGCGTTTGCGGCGTGCCCTCGGCAACGATCTGGCCGGCGGCGATGACCGCGATGCGATCCGCCAGGCGCTCCGCCTCCTCCATGTAGTGCGTTGTCAGGAAGATCGTCTTGCCGAGCCGCCGCAGCCCATCGACAACCTCCCACGCGGCGCGACGCGCCGAGGGATCGAAGCCCGTGGTCGGCTCGTCGAGGAAGATCAGCTCCGGATCGCCGATCAGTGCGAGCGCTACGTCGAGCCTGCGGCGCTGACCACCTGAGAGCTTGGTCGCGCGCTCATCGGTCTGAGATGCCAGCCCGACGAGCGCAACGGTCTCATCGATGTTGCGCGGAGCCGGGTAGTAGCCGGCGTAGAGCGCGACGCACTCCCGCACCGTGAGGCCAGGCTCCGCCCCCGATTCCTGCAGGACGATTCCAAGCCGAACGCGCCAGCTGCCGGAGGCCTGCCACGGGTCCCGGCCGAGCACCTCGATGCTCCCGCCGCTCGCCTGGCGAAACCCCTCGAGGATCTCGACCGTGGTCGTCTTGCCCGCCCCGTTCGGTCCGAGGAACGCGAAGATCTCCCCACGCCGAACCTCCAGGTCGATACCGGCGACGGCTTTGCGGTCGCCGTAGCGTTTCTGCAGGCCGCGGACACGGATCACCGTCTCGGCAGCGGCAGCAGCGTCATCTGTTGCAGCCGCCAAGGCCGCGTCGAGTGAGTTCGTGAACATGGCCCAGAAGCTACGCCTGCGGAGCTGCGCCGTCATCGGAGCGCGGGTCGATCTTTGGTCTACACCCGTGGGTGGAGACCAGAGATCGACCCGCTCCACCCGAGAGCCGATGACACCTGTCCGCGCGCGTCTTATCGTTGGCGACGATGCTGAGCGCGATCAGACGCTTCCGCGACCATCTGCTGATGAGGGACCTCGCCGGGCGCGACCGCGCACTGCCGGCCGAGGTGATCCCGCTGCGCGCGATCGGGATCGCGTTCCTGATCGCTTTCGCGATCACGAGCTGGGAGGTCCACCCCCGGCCCGCGTTGGAAGGTCGCGGTTTGCTGGTGCTGGTCGGCTTCCTGCTGTTGGCGGGCAGTGTGTTCATCGCTCGCCCGACCCGGGTCAGGATCGCCGGGCCGCCGATGGCGACCGTGGAGAGACGGCGCACGATCATCGGACTCGCTGGGGTGATCGCCGGCACCATCCTGCTCGCCCTCGAACAGCCCAACGGCATGTGGGAGGCCGGCCCTTACCTGGTCGCAATCATGGCCGCAACCCGGCTCGACCGCCGGACTGGCGCCCTGATCATGCTGGCCGCGATCGGGCCGCTCACGGTCGGCGCGCTGATCAAGGGGGACTACGGGACCGCGCTCTCGATCTCGATCGGCGTGTTGCCCTGGTACCTGGTGATGCGACTGATGCGCAGCCTGCGTGAGCAGCATGAGGAGCTGCTGACGTCGCGCGCCGCCGAGGCACGTACCGCCGTGTCCGCCGAGCGTGGCCGCATCGCGCGAGAGATGCACGACGTGCTCGCGCACTCGCTGTCAGCGTTGGCATTGCAGCTCGAGTCGACGCGTCTGCTCGCGCACGATCGCGAGGTCGACCCCGATGTCGCACGCGCGATCGACCAGGCACACAGCCTCGCCGCCGGCGGGCTGGACGATGCCCGCCGGGTCATCGCGGCCGCACGCGGAGACGAGCTCCCGGGACCGGAGCGACTCGAGGCGCTGGCTGGTGCGTTCGGGGATCAGAGTGGCCTGCCCGTGGCGGTCGAGGTGCACGGCGAACCGCGCGAGCTACCGCCCGATGCACGGCTCGCCGTCTACCGGACAGCTCAGGAGGCCCTTACCAACGTGCGCCGCCACGCGGCCGCCGAGAGCGTGCATGTCAGCCTCGATTACCTGCCAGAGAGCACAGTGCTGGTCGTCGAAGATCACGGCGCCGACGGGACGCCGCCACCGGTGGCTCCGGCGCTCGCGGGCGGCGGCTACGGGCTCACCGGGATGCGCGAGCGCGCAAAGCTGCTGGGCGGAGAGCTGGTCGCCTCCCCCACCGGTTCCGGTTTCAGGGTCGAGTTGCGGCTGCCGGCATGAGCGTCAGGGTGCTGCTCGCCGACGACCAGCGGCTCGTCCGCGAGAGCCTGGGCACAATGCTCGGCCTGCTCGATGGCATCGAGCTCGTCGGCAGCGCGGCAGACGGTGAGCAGGCGGTCGCACTGGCGACCGAGCGACACCCCGACGTCGTGCTGATGGACCTGCGCATGCCGGGTGTCGGTGGGATCGAGGCCACACGCCTCCTGCGCGAGCGGCTGCCGGACACGGGCGTGATCGCGCTCACCACCTACGCCGATGACGAGAGCGTGCTGGCCGCGCTGCGCGCCGGCGCTCGCGGCTACCTGACAAAGGACGCGTCCAGCGATGACATCCGCGCAGCAATCCTGTGCGTGGCCTCGGGTTCGGCCACGCTCGATCCGGCCGTCCAACACCATGTGGTGGCTGCGTTGGCCAGCGGGCCAGCGCAGCCAGAGCCGATGCCGGACACGCTTCCCGACGACCTCACGCCGCGCGAATCCGAGGTGCTCGTGCTGATCGCCGCGGGACTCAGCAACTACGAGATCGCCGAGCGGCTGTGTGTCAGCCCGACGACCGTGAAATCGCACATCAACCACCTGTTCGCCAAGGCGGGGATCCGCGACCGGGCTCAGGCCGTGAACTACGCCTACCGGACCGGCCTGGCACGGCCGCCCGCTTGACAACCGGCGGCTCAGGCCACCGTCGCGCGCTTGCGGTCGAGCACCCAGGCCTCGAACTGCTGGGGCGGCATCGCCCTGGCGTAGAGCCACCCCTGCGCGAGCATGTCCGGCTTGATTGCGAGCAGCATGTCGCGCTGCTCCGGAGTCTCGACCCCCTCCGCAATGACCTTCAGACCACTCACCGAGGCGATGTCCGCCACCGCCTCGACGATCGCGCGATCGATTGGCGACCGACCCATCGACTGCACGAATGACATGTCGAGCTTGACGGTGTCGAGCGGAAAGTCGCGCAGGTGGGCGAGCGAGGAGTGGCCCGTGCCGAAGTCATCCAGGGCAAGACAGTAACCGGCAGCCCTGAAGGCGGCGAGCGCGTCCGGGACGGCGGCGCCGACGTCCATCAGCGCGCCCTCGGTCACCTCGACGTTGATGCGGGCACCCGTGCCCCGCAACCCGGTGCGCTCGAAGTCCGCGCTCAGGGTCGCGGTGAGGGTCGGGTCGCGCAGCCGGATCGCCGCCAGGTTGTAGCTGAGCCCGTATGGCAGCCACTCGTGGCCATAGCGTTGTGCGTAGTCGGTGACGAGCTTGTGGAACACGTCGCCGAGCGCATTCGAGATCACAGCCATGAGCGCCGAGTCCTGCTCTGCCTCGGGCAGGAATTCGAGCGGATAGACCAGGCCTCGCTGAGGATGATTCCAGCGCGCAAGCGTCTCGCCGCCGACGGGGGTGCCGTCGGCAAGCGCAACGATCGGCTGCAGGTGGAGCTCGAGCTCGCCGCGTTCGCAAGCCTTGTAGAGCTCCAAGCTGAGCAATGACGGGCTGTCCTCGATGATCCTCTCGCTGCTGCGGTCGACCACCACTCGGACGGTCCCCAGCCCCTTCGCGGCCCGCATGTTGCGCTCGGCTGTCCGGACCAGGTGAGCCGCGGTCTCACCCGGCGCGGCGATTGCCGCGCCAACCGAAAGCCGCACAGGACCGACCTGGCCCGCCAGCCCCTGCGCCGACGCACCGACCGCCGCTTCGATCCGGTGCGCGAACTCCGCGACGGCATCGGCGTCGCGGCTCTCGCGCTGGACGATCATGAAGGTGTCGCCGCCCAGGCGCGCAGTGAGCGATCCGCCCGGCAGCGAGCCGGCGACGCGCCGCAGGCTGCTGGCGACGTGCCGCAGGAGACTGTCCCCTGTCCTGGCACCGAGCTGACGGTTCACCGCGCTGAAGTTGTCGATGTCGCACACCCAGGCGGCGGGCCTACGTCCCCTTGCCAGCTCCCGGTCGAGGACGCGCTCGGCACCGAGCCGCGAGAGCATGCCGGTGAGCTGGTCCCTGGCCAGCTGCGTGCCCGAGCGCCAGATCGCGAGGGAAAGTGCAGCGGCGAGCAGAATCGCCACCGCGCGCAAGGTCAACCCAGGACCTGGAGACTGGCTCGCGAGCGCCGCCGCACCCTTGAACAAATCCGGGTCGGCCCAGGCCAGGATCGCCACCGCGATCGTCTCGAGGCAGCCGACCGCAACAGGTACCCAGTCCTGATAGAAGGACAGCACGATCACCGCCAGCGGCCCCAGCGTGAAGTTGCCGACAAAGCGCGTCAAATAGAGCTGAGCGGCCAAGAAGCAGACGGCCATCAGCACCTCGCGCACACGGCGCGACCAGGCTTGAACCGTTGACAGCGACAGCGCCAGTGCTGCGGCACCGGTGTAGGCCCACTCCTCAGGCCGTTTGGGATCGGTCAGCGAGTAGGCAAGGATGAAGAGCGTCAGGACGGCGCCGCACAGCACGACGTAGCGGTTTCGCACCCGCCAGGTGTCGTCGTCGAGCAACGAGCCGTCCAGCGACGCTCCGAAGATCCGTAGGCGCTCGATCATTCGCGAAAGCAAGACTGTTACCCCTCGTCGACGTTACCGTCCGGAGGCTGCGCCGAAAAGGGCTGGCGCTAGCGCTGCAGCCAGCTCCTGCGGCGGTCGAGCGCCGCCGGACGCGTGGCCAGCAGCAGCCGACGCTGGTGACCGTGCACCAGCTCGCGGACCGCGCGGGTCTGGTCCTGCTCGAGTCGCGTGAACCGCAGCCCGGTGTAGCCACCCTCGACACGCACGACCTCGGCGACCAACTCGAGCTCCGTCGGTTTCGGCGTGGCCCCGTAGCTCGGGATCACGAGTCGGAAGAAGACCGTCACCCCTGGTGTACACGGCAGCTCACGGTCGAGGCGCAGCCCCAGCACCGAGACGTCCACCAACTCGCAGTAACGCTCCATCGGCTCGTCCACATACACCGGCATGTTCATGCTGATGCGGAATGCGTCGCGCCGCTGATCGCCCGACCGGCGATCGGCGATCTCTACCTCGTACCCGTCCTCGTACTCGTCGCTCACCGGCGGTCAAGGATCGCGCATTCGCGCGATCGGCGCGAGACCAGCATGATCCGCTGCTGCGTCGTGACCAGCTCGCGGATCGCCCGCGACTGCTCAAGATCGAGGTTCACGAAGCGCAGGCCGGTGTGACCCGGCTCGATGCTCACAACCTCCGCCTGCAACGCGATCGTGGTCGGTACCAGCGCGCCACCGTGGGTGGGGAACCCGAGGCTGAAACTCACGTCGGTACCCGGCCTGCAGGGCAGCTCGACCTCGAGCCCCACGCCGGTGAACGAGATGTCGCGCAGCTCGCAGAACAGCTCCATCGGCTCGTCGACGTGGACCGGCATTCGCAGATTGATCCGGAATGCCTCGCGTCGCTGCTCCCCGCGCGGCAGGATCCGTCGCTGCCGGCGGTTGTTGATGGTGGGAACCGAGGTTGCGCTCATGCTGGCCCTTTCCGGATTACCCCTACGCCGCATACGTTACCCCCCGGTCATCGGGATGGACAGGGCGTTTCGCAACCGAGTTCGTTAGCTTCGCGATGCACATGACGAGCTGGGGAGTACTGCTGCCGACCTTCGACCCACTGCGCCGCGGCGAGACCTTCCCGGTGGCGGAGGCTGCGCGGATCGCTGAGCAGGCGGGCTACGCGTCGATATGGGCCGGCGATCATCTCAAGTGCCCGGCACCGGTGCTCGACGCTCCCACCTGCCTGGCCGTCGCCGCGACCGTGACCACAACCCCGCAGATCGGGCTGAGCGTGATGCTGCTAGGCATGCGGCCGCTGGCGTGGGCGGCCAAGCAGATCGCCACTCTCCAGCACCTCTCGGGTAACCGCCTGCGCCTTGGCGTCGGGGTCGGCGGGGAGTTCCCGCAGGAGTATGAGGCGGCTGAGGTGCCGCACAACCGTCGCGGGGCACGCCTCGATGAGGCACTGAGGCTGCTGCCGCAGTACCTCGGCCCTGGGACCGAGCATTCGCTGGAACCACCTGCGCCGATGCCGCCGGTGCTGGTCGGCGGCCGCAGCGACCGCGCGATGGAGCGGGCGGCGCGGTTCGGCGACGCATGGCTGCCGATGTGGGTGTCGCCAGAGACGCTCGCCCAGCGGGGCGAGCGGCTGGCAGAGCTCGCTCAGCAACACAGCCGGCCGGCCCCCAGCCTCTCGCTGCTGGTGCTGGCGCACGTCGACGATGACCCGGTGCGTGCGCGCGAGCAGGCGCAGGCGCATCTGCGGGGTCAGTATGGGATGGAGCTCGAGCGGGTCGAGCGCTGGACCGCCGTCGGAAGCGCCCAGCAGGTCGCCGAGTTCCTCGAGCCGTACACGCAGATCGGCGTCAGTGAGGTCCTGCTGCTGCCGCTTGGCGCGCGGCCGCTGGAGCAGATCGAGCGGCTGGCCGACGCCAGGAGCCGAATACGATCGCTCGACGCGGCATGAGCGCCAGGAGAGCGCAGTGAGCAGCAGCAACCCGCAGTACCGCTACAACCCCGAGCCGTTTCAGCAGGTGTTCGAGCACAGCTTCGGATACCTCGCGGGAGTGCGTCGCAACAGCCGGCGTTTCGCGTCGCGTCCGGCGGTGCACGACGCGGTCAGTGGGCGGAGCTGGACATACGCACAGCTGTGGGAGGACACCGGCAGGCTGGCCGCGGGTCTCTACGAGCGCGGCGTGCGGGCCGAGGACGTGATCGTCTTCGATCTGCTTAACGGCCCCGAGTTCGCGCTCGTCTGGATCGCCGCACAGCGCCTGGGCGCCGTCGCGACGCCGATCAACTTCCGGCTGGCGGCGGGTGAGGTCGCGCACGTGCTCGACGACAGCCGACCGAAGGTCTTCATTCTCGATTCGAGCCTGGCGACCGTCGGCGCCGAGGCGCTGTGGCTGGCCGACCATCACCCGTCATTGGTCGTCGGGGTCGACCACGAGGATTGGGACGCGCCGGTGGCCGCCGCGCTGCCGTTCGGCGAGCTCTTCGCCGGTGCGGCAGCCGAGGCACCGCCCGAGCCTGAGCGCTCGATCTACGCCGAGACGACCCGCCTGTACACATCGGGGACGACGGGGCTGCCCAAGGGCGTCTCGCTCCCCGGCATCGTCGAGGTGTTCTCAGCCCACGACGTGGTCATGCACTTCCCGCTCACGCCGGAGGACCGCACGCTCAACATGACACCGTGGTTTCACCGCGGAGGCCTGTATTCGGGCGGCCCGAATCCGGTCTTCTACGTGGGCGCCGAGGTCGTGCCGCTGCGCACCTTCGACGCCGCCACGGTGCTCGACTGGGTCCAGGAGCACGGACTCACGTTCCTGATCGGGGCGCCAACGAACCTCGCCCTGCTCAGCGCCGAGCAGCAGGCGCGACCGCGCGACCTCTCGAGCCTGCACGGGATCGTGACGATGGGCGCGCCGCTCGACCGTGAGGCGTGCCTGAGCTACCAGGAACTGCTCACGCCGCGGATCTTCAACGGCTACGGGACGACCGAGGCGTTCTGGAACACCTTCCTGCGGCCGGCCGACCTGCCCGAGCACGCGGGCTCGGCCGGGCGCGCCTGCACCGACGACGACGTGGCCGTGGTCAAGGTCTACGAGGATCGTGTCGCCGCGCCGGATGAGCTCGCCGCTCAGGACGGACAGGAGGTCGGCGAGGTGATCGTGCGGTCGGTCAAGTCCGGCTACGCCTACGTGAACAACAACGAGGAGCAGAGCGCCCGCTTCCGCGACGGCTGGCTCTACATCGGCGACCTGGCAACCTGGGACACGGACGGCTACGTGACGATCGTTGGCCGCAAGGACGACATGATCATCACCGGCGGCGAGAACGTGCACCCTACCCAGGTCGAGGCGATACTCAACGAGCACCCGAAGGTCACCGAGTCGGTCGTCGTCGGCCTTCCCGACGACGAATGGGGCGAGCTGGTCGTCGCCTACGTCATCCCGGCCGATGACGCCGGGGTCGAAGTGGCCGAGCTCGAGCGCCACACGCACGATCACCCGATGCTCGCCGATTACAAGCGGCCCCGCGCCTATCGCTTGGTGGACGAGATCCCGCTGACGGCAACTGGCAAGAAGCTCCACTACAAGGTCCGCGAGCAGGCGCGCGAGGACGCGGCCGCCGGACTGCTGGAACGTCCGTGAGCCCCGCAACACCGCAGGGTGCCGATCCGGTGATCACCGGGATCGGCGCCGTAACCCCGCTCGGCCACGACGTGCCGACCAGCTGGCGGCGCCTGGTGGCCGGCGAGTCTGGTGTCGGCCCGATCACCCTGTTCGACGCCTCCGCGTTGCCGACGCGGATCGCGGCTGAGGTCAAGGACTTCGACGCTGAAGCGCTGCTTGGGACCAAGCGCGCCCGCCGCTCGGCACGCTTCTCCCAGCTCGCGATCATCGCCGCACGCGAGGCCTTTGCCGACGCAGGCCTGCACCCTGGCCCGGGCGTCGAGCAGGTCGCCGACCACGAACGAGTCGGCGTCGTTGTGAATACCGCGGTCAGCGGGATCCCCGAGACCGAGGCCAACGTGAACGGGCTGATACGCGACGGCCTGCGTGGCGTGAGCGCCTACTACGTGCCGTCGATGATCCCCAACATGCCGGCCTGCGAGGTGGCGATCGACCTCGGTCTGCATGGACCGGTGACCGCCAGTGCACTGGCGTGCGCCAGTGGCAACGCGGCGCTGCTCGATGCGCGTCGGCTGATCCTGAGCGGCGAGGCGGATGTGGTCGTCGCGGGCGGCACCGATGCCGGCATCTCCCCGGTCATGTTCGCGGGCCTCTCCAACATGGGAGCCCTGTCCGCCAACAACGACGATCCGGCGGGCGCCAGCCGGCCGTTCTCCGCGGACCGCGACGGTTTCGTCTACGGCGAGGGGGCCGTGCTGTTCGTGGTCGAGTCGGCCGAACACGCTCGCAACCGTGGCGTGCATGTCTATGCAACCCTCGCCGGAGGCGCCCTGACCACCGACGCGTTCCACATCAGCCACCCCGATCCCACCGGCCGCCAGCCACGCCGGGCGATGCGACTGGCACTCGATCGCACGGGGACGGATCCCTTCGATGTCGACTACATCTGCGCGCACGGCACCGCGACTCGCATCAACGACGCGGTCGAGACGAGTGCGATCCGAGACGTGTTCGGCGCGGCGGCGGATGAGCTCGTGGCCAGCTCGCCGAAATCGATGGTCGGCCACATGATTGGGGCCGCCGGGGCGCTCTCGGCGATGGTCAGCGTGCTCGCGATGCGTGACGGCGTCGTGCCGCCGACGATCAACCTCGACCACCCTGACCCGGCCTGTGATCTCGACTACGTGCCGCTCGAGGCGCGTGAGACCCAGGTCCGCACCGCGGTCGTCAATGCTTTCGGCTTCGGCGGGCAGAACTGCGTAGTCGTGCTGAAGGCGTCCTAACTGTCACCCTGCGCGAGCTCGGCGACCGGCTGCCAGTCGTGCCAGTTCTTCAGACGACTCGCGTAATCGGCCTCGACGGTCGCAAGCGGTGACTTGCCGAAGAAGCAGCGCAGCGGCGGGGGATCTGCGTCAACGACCTTCAGCACCGCCGCCGCAGAGGAGACCGGATCGCCCGGGACGTTGCCGGAGAAGCGCCGCTGCCGCTCCGCGCGCACCTCGTCGTATGCGGCAATCGGTTCCGAGTGCCGGGCGGAGTCCCCGGCCCAGTCGGTGGAGAAGCCGCCGGGCTCGATCAGCGTGACATGGATGCCGAAGTCCCTGACCTCCTGCGACAGGGCCTGGCTGAAGCCCTCGAGGCCCCACTTCGACGCGTGGTAGATGCCGACCGTCGGGAAGGCTGTGACGCCACCGATCGAGGAGACCTGCAGAAAATGGCCCCGACCCTGCCCGCGCAGAAACGGCAGTGCCGCCTGCGTGACCCAGAGAGCGCCGAACAGGTTGGTCTCGATCTGGTCGCGCGCCTCCATCTCTGACAGTTCCTCGATCGTGCCGAAGTGCCCGTAGCCGGCGTTATTGACGACGATGTCGAGCTCGCCGAAGTGGTTGCGGGCGGTCCTGACCGCGTCGAACACGGCGCCGCGGTCCGTGACATCCAGTTGCAACGGCAGGAACCGGTCAGTTCCGTGGTCGGCAGCGATGTCGTCCATGGTGCTGGTGTTGCGGGCGGTACCGACAACGCGGTCTCCGCGGTCGAGCGCGGCGAGCGCCCATTCACGGCCGAAGCCGCGCGATGTCCCGGTGATGAACCATGTTCTTGAAGGCATCCCTTGATGCTACGCAGAGGCGCCTCGCGGCCGCGCCGCTCGCGACCGTTGGCAGCTTGTCGCGACACCGATTCAGACGTAGGATGCCGATTATCTGTTTCAAGGACTATTGGGAGCGAGCCAATCAATGAATGAACTCGTGGGGGTCGAGGCGACCGTGACCAATCCCACGCGAGGCGACGAAGGACCGGGAGAGGTGGACATCCCCTACAAGGGCGTCTACATCGCGTATTCGGAGGAGCCGCTCGAGCGCGGCAGAGCAGTTGTCGTGTATGAGCAACTGGGCCCGCGCAAGGTGCGCGTGGCGCCAATTCGAGAGGGGTTCTGATGCTGGGAGTTCGTATTCCACGCGCCGATGAGGCGATGCTCATCAGCGGCGGCCGCGGTGGCACCGACGGCACTCCGTTCCGGGTGGTCATCGGCAATAGCGCGTTCGTCATGCCGTTCCTGCGCAGCGCCGCGTTCCTGACGCTGCGGATGCAGGAGGCCACCGTTGAGGAGACCTGCCAGACAGTCCAGGGGATCACCGTGAACCTCTCGGCCGTCGGTGCGTTCAAGGTCGGCGACGATACACAGAGCATCGTCGCGGCCGGTCAGCGGTTCCTGAGCGATCAGCGGCAGATGGGGGCACTTGTCGGACAGATCTTCGCGGGGCACCTGCGCGGGATCGTCGGCGCGATGACGGTCGAGGAGATCATCCGGGAGCGCCAGAAGCTCGCGCACGAGGTGCTCGATGCCTCCAAGGAGGAGCTTGCCCACATCGGGCTTGTCGTTGACAGCTTCCAGATCCAGTCGATCGATGACGCCGGCAGTGGGTACATCAATGCGCTCGCGGCACCGCACAACGCCGAGGTCCAGAAGGCAGCAGCGGTCGCACAGGCACAGGCAGACCAGGCCGCTGTCGAAGCACAGCAGAAATCCGCTCAGGCGCAGGCTCAGTACCGCCAGCAAACCGCCGAGGTCGAGGCTGCGGCCGAGGCGAAGATCAACGTCGCCAAGGCCAATGCGGAGGCCGAGACGGTCGCGGCACAGCAGGACTCGGAGCGCCAGCAGGCCGATTCGCGCAAGAGCGCAATCGAGGCCCAGGCCCAGCTGGCCGAGGAGCAGGCGGCGCTGACCGCGAAGCAGCTCGAGAGCACGCAGGTCAAGCCCGCCGAGGCTCAGGCCAAGATCGTCAAGCTGCAGGCCGAGGCCGAGGCAGAGGCGATGCGAACCAAGGCAGCGGCCGCCGCCGCGAACGGCCGCGTTGCGCTGGATCTCAAGTGGATCGAGATGATGCCTGACCTCGTCGACAAGATCGCCGACGCGCTGGGGGATTCCAACCTGACCGTGCTGAACGGCTCCGAGGGACTGAGCGAGCTGATGGCGGGGTTCATCGTGCAGGCGGCTGCGGTATACGAGGCCGCCAAGCGCACGACCTCGGCGGGTGGGAACTTCGACGTGACGCTCGACGGTGCCGGGCCAGATGCGGTGCCGCAGGGCACCGCTCCCGCCGCCGGTGATGACGGCGCACAGGCCGCCGGCTAGCGTGCGAGACGGGGCCTGCGGCCCCGCGGCTTAACGCGCGGCGCCCGCGCTGGTTGCCCAGCGCGGGCGCCCGATTCGGGGTTTTGTGACGGAGGACCCCGGCGCTCGGTTGGCGGTCCCGGTTCCTGGTGAGGGTTCGGGCCGCTAACCGAAGTTCGTGTCGCTACGCGATCGGCTCCTTGGCGGCAATCGAGTCCGTCCGCTGGAGCTCATCGAAGAGGCGCTCCTCGGCGGAGGTCCGGTTCGCGTGCCAGATGCCGAGACCGATCAGGATGAGCAGCACTGCCGCGCCGGCGAATGCGGCGACTGCGCCCCAGGCCATGACGGTGCCGATCGTGCCGAAGGCATAGGCCTCGAGCAGCATGCCCCGCAGGGTGGTGCCCATGAAGGCCGTCTGACGCAGCGCTGCGAGCGAGGTGGCCTGCGCGCTACCGGGCTTGGCTCCGAGGTAAGCGCCGCTGATCTGGGAGTACACGCCGTGGTAGGGCATCGCGTACAGGTGCTGGCCGATGAAGTCGTTGGCGTAGACCTGCGACTGCTTGCCGGTGGTGACCTGCTGCCCGGCGTAGGGCTCGAGCGCCGGCACCATCAGCTTGGCGTTCGGGAATTCAGGATCGGTGACAGCCTTCTGGCCGCCCTTGGCGTACTGCGCCTTGACGGCGTTGATCTCGGTCTTCGTCGGGAACGAGATCTGCTGCTGTGCCAGCTGGTCGTGGACGTTGCTGGTGGCGAAGCTCTGTCCCCAGACGAGCAGACCGCCGGCGACCAGCATGATGACTACGAGCACTGCACCGAAGCCCGATGCGAGCCTGTCAAAAACCTTGCGTTGCATTACGGGTTCCTCCTTAATTTTTTGGGGTCCTTGGTCCTCCGAATGCACTACAAATTCTGGCCTTGCGCGGCTTTCCGGAAATCGGTGCAAGACCCGCGTCTCGCGGCGGTTCGCCCCGGTCATCGTGGGTAGTTCTCGCCGCCGCGGTCCGTAGTGTTCCCCGGTGCCGCGAGCACGGCCCGATACGATCTGCATGTGACAGATCGCCTGTTCTTCACCGAGGACGATGCGGCCAACCAGCTGCTGGCTCGGGATCCGATGGCGCTCCTGATCGGATTTCTGCTGGATCAGCAGGTCACGGTGCAGAAGGCCTTCTCAGGGCCGATGGCGATCCGGGAGCGGGTCGGCACACTTGACGCCGCGGTGCTCGCCGACACCGACCTTGATGCGGTCTTCCGAGAGAAGCCGGCGATCCATCGCTTCCCCGGAGCGATGGCGAGCAAGGTGCGGGAACTTGCCGCGATCGTCCGCGACGACTACGGCGGCGACGCAGCGCGTCTCTGGACAGAGGCGGCCGACGCCGACGATCTGCGTAAACGGATCGGCGCGCTCCCGGGCTACGGCGATATGAAGATCAAGTCGCTCGGCTCGGTGCTGTACAACCGCTTCGGCGTCAAGGTCGCCGAGGACCTTGTGCCCTCACATCCGACCCTGGGTGACGTCGACTCGCACGAGGCGCGGGCCGCCTACCAGGCGGCCAAGCGGGCTCATAAACGTTCGCTGAGAGAAAGGGGCGCCGCCGGAACAGCGGTTAAATAGACGGATCGGGGCACAGATGCCTCGGGGGCGACTCCGGTTGCAATATTGACAACCAGTTGGAGGCAAGGGGCATGAAACGAAACATCTCGGCGATGACTGCTGTCATCGCATGCGTAGGCGCTTGTGCAGGCACGGCGGCAGCCAGGACCGCAGATTCATCGAAGGCAACTCAGGCGTGCAGCAAGGTGAGCCCTTCATCGGTATCGGCGATCGTGGGTTACAAGGTTCCAGCCGCGACCGGTACGGTCATCAAGGAGAAGGCGTCCAAAAAGAACTTCGGCATCTCCTTTCAGACCCTCGACTGCATCTTCGGATCGCCGAAGAGCCTCGCTGCGCTCAAGAAATCGGTCTCCGTGTCCATCGAAACACTCTCCCGACCGCTGACAGCTTCAGAGTTGAAGAAACTGACCCAGCAGCAACTGAAGACTGCCGGGCTGAAGGTCGAGCCATACTCCGGATTGGGAGGCACGTCGCTCTACATGACGGCTTCGGAGTCCGGTATCCACATTCAGAGCATCGTCACGACATCTGGAACCAAGGTCTACGGGGCCACGGTCGAGAACAACCTCCCGAAGTCGAAGCTCGCGAGTCTCGTGAAGCTCGCCCAGGGCCTCTAAAGGAACCGACGAAGTTACGCGCGACGCCCGACCAGAAGGTGCGTCGTGTACGGCAGCTCGATCGTGCCGCCGTGACCTTCGATCACGGCGGCAACCTTCGCCAGCAGGGGCTCGCGCACGTCGGGATCGAGCGTCAGGTGGTCGCCGTACGTGCCGAGCAGCGCGACATAACCATCCGCGTCGTAGTCGGCAGACCATTGGTACTGGGCGCCGCGGAAGTCGGTGAAGGCGCCCTGGTCAGGCGCGTCGGCAGTCCACTCGCGCATGAGCGCTCCGTGCTCGACCTCTGCGGTCAGCATCGGACCGAGCAGACTGAGGTCGGCCCCGCTGCGTTGGTACACAGCGTCGAGCTGGTCGATCAATGCGGTCCGGCGCCAGTGCGGAACGTTCCAGAACGCGGCGAGCGTGCCACCCGGCTTGAGCACATCGGCTGCCCGCTCCCAGCGCAAGCCGGGCGCCAGCCAGTGCCACGAAGTGGGAGCGAACGCGACGTCGTAGGCCTCCGTCTCGAGTTCCGCTGACTCGAAGTCCGCGGTCTGCACGGTCACGTCCAGACCTGAGCCCTCGAACTTCTCGCGAATCAGATCCGCCATCGCCGCTCCGGGCTCGACCGCATCGACCGCGATGCCGCGCCACGCGAACTGCGCCGTTGCCTGTCCGGTTCCCGCGCCGATCTCCAGCGCCCGCGATCCCGCGGACAGCTGCGCGTACGCCTGCACGGCGTCGACCATCTGCTCCGGATAGTCGGGACGGGCGTCGTCGTAGAGCTGGGCGGCGGCGTCGAAGCTGGTCCGCCGCTGTTCGGTGATGTCCGTCATCGAGGGGTCCCACCTGTTGTCGGCAGCTGCGCGGAAAACCGTAGTCGCGGCGTCAACGAGCCCAGCGATCCAGCACCATCAGCGTCTTCGTGCCGGTGACACGGCCCGTGCGGCGCAGTTGGTTCACGACCGCCTTCAGGTGCTCGACGTCGTTGACGCGGATGCGCAGCAGCGCGTCGGGGTCACCGGCCATCGTGAAAACCTCCCTGATCTCTGGGATCCGCTCGACAGCGGCGAGAATCTCGTCGATATCGGCATCGCCGGCAAAGCGCAGCTCGGTGAACGCCTCGATCGAAGGGCCGATCAGCGCGTGGTCGAGTGAGACGGTGTAGCCGGTGATCACGCCCAGTTCTTCTAGGCGGTCGATGCGGCGCTTGACCGGAGCCGCCGAGAGGTTCACGTGCGCAGCGATGTCGGTGATCGTGCGCCGCGCGTCCTGGCGCAGCAGATCGATGATCTGCTCATCGAGGTCGTCGAGCTTTACGTGGCTGGGCATGGCTTAACGCAGGATATGCGAGTTTCCTTGCGCTGTGCGCAAGAAAACTCGCTTCGCCGTCCGCTCCGCGCTCAAATCCTGCGCCTTGGAATCCGAAGCCTGCGAACCGGTTGTTTTCGTCCGGAGCGGGCACTTTGCTTGTGCTGTCTGTAACAGACTGAAGGGAGGCAAGGCGGCCATGGCAGAGGGATGCATCGATTTCTGGCACAGCGAACAACTGGTGCTGTGTCGCGACGACGAACTGGGGTTGCGAGCTGCGATCGCGATCAATGACACGACGCTGGGGCCCGGGCTCGGCGGTGTGCGCTGCGTGCGCTACCCGAGCGACGCGGCGGCGATCACGGAGGCTCAGCGACTGGCTGCGGCGATGACGCTCAAGAACGCCTTCGCCGGGCTCCCCTACGGCGGCGCGAAGTCGGTGATCGAGGCGCCCGAGCCGGATACCGACCGTCGGGCTCTGATGCAGCGATTCGGCGAGTTCGTGATCCGCACCGGTGGCGCATACCTCCCGGGCGTCGACATGGGCACGAGCGTCAAGGATCTGCAGGCGATGGCGGACATCGGCGCAGACGTCTCGTGCAACGACGAGGATCCTTCCCCTTGGACCGCGATCGGCGTCGCCGCGGCGGTTCGTGCCGCGATCGAGCACGTCGATCGGCGCCAGGGCATCGAGGGCGCGCGCGTACTTGTCCAGGGCGCCGGGCACGTCGGCGCGGCACTGGCGCGCGATCTGGCAGGTGATGGCGCCGAGATCATCGTGGCCGACATCAACGCCGAGCGCGCTGCGGCGGTCGCCGCCGAGGTTCACGGCAGCACCGTCGCCGCCGAAGAGGTGCTCACGACGCCGTGTGACGTCTTCTCGCCGTGCTCGGTTGCCAAGGTCGTCACCCCGGCTACCGTGGATCACCTCCGCTGCAGGATGCTGGTGGGCGCAGCCAACGACACGCTCGCCGACGCCTGCTGCGCCGATCTGCTGGCCGAGCGCGACATCACCTACGTCCCGGACTTCGTTTCGAACGCGGGCGGCGTAATCCACATCCACAGTCTGCGGGCCAATTACACCGAGAAGCGCCTGCGCAATGAGGTGTTGCAGATCGGCGCGCGCACGCGCGAGGTGCTCGAGTCGGCCTCCGGCTCCGGACAGACGCCGCTGCGGATCGCGTCCGAGCGCGTACGCCGGATCCTGACCGACGCCCGCTCCGCTGCGGACGGCGCGCGAAGCAGCGGCGCAGCGCGCCGTGGAAAGAACTCCGACCGGGCACTGACACACGCATGAGCACCGCCACGCCACTGCGCGAGCTCTCGCTCGAGGACCGCTACACCGCTGTATCCGGGCCGATCCTGCTGGACGGGATGCAGGCGCTCGTGCGGATGATGCTCGACCTGCGCTGGCTGGACGCCAAGCGCGGCCACGACACGGGTGTCTTCGTGAGCGGCTATCCGGGCTCGCCGCTGGGCGGCCTGGACCTCGAGCTGCAGCGCGCCGCCCGCCACCTCGATGCGGCCGGGATCGTCTTCCGGCCTGGCCTCAACGAGGAGCTCGCCGCGACTGCGGTCGCGGGTACGCAGCTGCTCGGCGAGTTGCCCGGTGCAACCAAGCAGGGCGTGACGGGCTTCTGGTACGGAAAGGCGCCTGGTCTTGACCGCGCCTCTGACGCGATCCGCCACGGCAACCTCTCGGGCACCGCCCCGCTGGGCGGTGCCGTCGCGCTGGTCGGGGACGACCCGATGGCCAAGTCCTCGACCGTGCCTGCGAGCAGCGAGCAGACATGCCGCGCGCTGTGGATGCCGGTGCTTGCGCCGGCGACGATCGACGAACTTCTTGAGATGGGGCTGCACGCCGTGGAGATATCCAGGCATGCGGGACTCTGGACAGCGCTGAAGATCGTCACCGATCTGGCCGACTCGTCGAGCATCGCGGACGCCGGAGCCGCGCTTGGCGTGATCCCGGCGCTCGCGCCGCGCGAGCCGCACTCACCGCCGGTGCTGCTCTCCCCCACGAACCTCGAGGCCGAGCGCGATCTGTTCACCACGCGGCTCGAGCGCGTACGCGAGTACGCGCTCGCGGTGGGACTGAACCGCGTGGTGTTCGAGCCGCGGCGGCCACGGGTGGGCGTGATAGCTGTGGGGATGGGCCATCAGTCGGTGCTGCGTGCGCTTGCGGACCTCGGACTCGAGTCCGACGATTGGGAGGCGCTCGGCCTGCGGCTGGTGCAGGTTTCGATGCCATGGCCACTCGATGCCGACCAGCTGCGCTCGTTCGCCCGAGACCTGGAAACCGTGCTGGTGGTGGAGGACAAGCTCCCGTTCGTCGAGGCGCAGCTCAAGGAGGCGCTCTATCGCCTCCCGCGGGCACCGTGGGTACTCGGCAAGCAAGACGCCGAGGGCCGCGAACTGCTGCCAGTCGGCGGCGGCGTTTCCGCAGACGACGCGGCGCGCGCGCTCGCAACGGTTCTACCCGGCGACGGCGCCCCCGAGGCGCTGGTCGCGCGGGTCCGGGCCGCGATCGAGGACCACTCCCACCCGCTCGACCGACTGGCCATCGAGCTCAAGCGCTCCCCCTACTTCTGCTCCGGCTGCCCCCACAACACCTCGACACGCGTCGGCGCCGAGCAGCTCATCGGGGTCGGGATCGGCTGCCACACGATGGTTGCGCTTGAGACCGGGGAGCGCCGCGGCCATGTGCTCGGGATGGCGCAGATGGGCGGCGAGGGTGCCCAGTGGTTCGGGCTTGCGCCGTTCGCCAGCGAGCAGCATTTCACCCAGAACCTGGGCGACGGAACCTTCCATCACTCAGGCTCCCTGGCGATCCGAGCGGCCATCGCGTCGGGCGTCAACATCACCTACAGACTGCTCTACAACAGTGCCGTCGCCATGACCGGCGGCCAGCAGCCGCAGGGCAACATGGCCGTGCCCGAGGTCGTGGCTGAGTTGCAGGCGGAGGGCGTGCGCCAGGTCGTGATCACCACCCCGGAGCCGGAGCGTTACCGCGGGGTGCCGCTGCCGCCGATCGCCTCTGTCCGCCACCGCGACGACATCGGCGCGGTGCAGGCGGAGCTCGCAGCGGTGAAGGGTGTCACCGTCCTGATCCACGACGATCGCTGCGCGACCGAGAAGCGCCGGATGCGCAAGCGCGGTCAGCTCGAGACGCCGGCCGAGCGCCCGTTCATCAACGAGCGCGTGTGCGAAGGTTGCGGAGATTGCGGCGAGAAATCCTCATGTCTGTCGGTGCAGCCGGTACAGACCGAGTTCGGGCGCAAGACCCGGATCCACCAGAGCTCGTGCAACCTCGATATGAGCTGCATCAAGGGCGACTGTCCGTCGTTCCTGCTGGTCGAACGGGTGACCCCCCGCACACGGGCGGCCGTTCGGGCCGCACCTGAGGACCTACCCGAGCCCGCGCTCAGGGTTCCGGAGGATGCGCTGATTCGGATGCCGGGGGTTGGTGGTACCGGTGTTGTGACGGCGGCAGCGATCCTGCGCACCGCCGCCCATCTTGAAGGCCGCTACGCCGCCGCGCTGGATCAGACCGGGCTCGCCCAGAAGGGCGGACCCGTTGTCTCGGACCTGCGTCTGGCCTCGGCGCCCATCAGTGGCCAGGTCCGGGCCAGCCGCGGCGGCGTCGACGTCCTGATCGGCTTCGATCTGCTGGGGACCGTCACGCCCCAGACGATCGAGGTGGTGGACGAGAGGCGAACGGTGGCGATCCTGAACACCGATGTCTCGCCAACCGCGTCGATGGTGCTCGACGTGAGCGCGATGGCTCCTGAGCCCGAACGCCTCGTCACCCGCGTACGGCGCATGACGCGCGGCGATGAGGCAGTGGCGATTCCAGCCGAGACGCTCTCCGAGCAGCTGTTCGGCAGTCATCTGCAGGCCAACATGCTGCTGATCGGTGCTGCCTATCAGCACGGCTGTCTGCCGCTGCGAGCGGACGCGATCGAGCGCGCGATCGAGCTGAACGGAGCTTCTGCCGAGGCGAACATCGCCGCGTTCCGCTGGGGACGGGTGGCTGTCGCGCGGCCGGAGCTGCTCCCAGCTGTCGGCGCTGACGCGGTCCCGGACGGCGGGAGTGGCGAGGATGCCGGCGCCGCGCGCGAGCGCTCGCTGGCCGACCTGCTCGAGCACTACGAGAATGAGCTAACGGCCTACCAGAATGCCGATTACGCCGCCACCTTCGGCGCCGACGTGCAGAGCGTCGCCGCGCTCGTCCAGGAGCGGCTTGGGGCGGGCGGCATCGAGATCGCCAAGGCCTACGCCGACGGCCTCTTCAAGCTGATGGCCTACAAGGACGAGTATGAGGTCGCTCGACTGCATCTCGACGCTGTCGAGCGCGCCAGGCTGCAGGCCGAGTTCGGCGAGGGCGCCCGCGTCAAGGTGCTGCTGCACCCGCCCGTGCTGCGCGCGCTGGGGATGAAGCGCAAGCTCAAGCTGGGCCGCTCGGCCGTGCCCATGTTCCGGGCGCTGCGTGGCTCGCGACGCCTGCGCGGAACCATGCTTGACCCGTTCGGACGCACCAAGGTGCGCAAGGTGGAGCGGGCGCTGATCGACGAGTACCGCGGACTTGTGGTACAGGCACTCGGCCGGCTGGTGCCCGACACGGCCGCCGTCGTCATGCAGATCGTGCAGCTGCCCGATCTGGTGCGCGGCTATGAGGAGATCAAGCTCGCCAACGTCGAGCGGATGCAGGCCCGGGCACAGGAGCTACTCGGACAGCTGAACGCCACCGCGGCCGGCGGTGCCGCGCTCGAGCTGATCCCCGCACAGCACTGAGCGCGCTCAGTGCGCGACACCCTCTCAGTGCACGACCGCATACGTCACGTGCGTGACCCCGGGAGCCTGGACCACCGACTCCAACTCCAGCTCGGCTGAGGCGTCGTCCAGCAGGCGAACGCCGGCGCCGAGCAGCACCGGTACCACGTGCAGTGTGATCTCGTCGAGTAGTCCGGTGCTCAGCGCCTGGCGCACGGGCGCTGAACCCATGAGTGCAACGACCTTCTCATCGCCGGCTGCCTGCTTCGCCACGTTGATTGCATCCTCGATTCCGCCGGTGACGAACGTGTAGGGCGGGTCCGAATCAGGTGGATCGCTCGGCGGGTTATGCGTGAGCACGAACAGAGGTACCCCCGGCAGCGGCCCCCTTCCGCCCCAGGCGTTCGAGATCTCGTAGGTGCGGCGGCCGCTGATGATCGCGCCGACATTGGCCGCACCGTCGTCGAAGACCTTGGCGCTCTCCCGTGAAAGCTTGAAGTTCGGGAAGAACTTGCTCTGCGTGTCGCCATCCGTATACCACTCGAAGAGCCTCCCTCCCCCGTCTCCAAGCGGGTTTCCCGGCCGGTCGTTCGGGCCGGCGATGAAGCCGTCGGCCGAGACTGCGAGCGCGGTGACGACGCGCGTCATGGCCGGCTCCAGCTTCTGCCGCCGTTGACGGTGTGCCAGACGGTTGATGACGTGTAGTACGAGTCCTCCGCGAGCGCCCAGCCGTCTCGTGGGTTCACGAACGTGACCTGCGTGGTGCCGGTGTCCTGCCCGCCGACGCGCTGCCACAGGTGCCACGTTCGCCCGCCGTCGACCGTGCCTGCCAGGGAGCTGCGGTAGCCGCCGTAGAAGGCGATCCGAGAGCTCAGCGCGACCAGCGCGTCCAGGTAACCACCGATCGGCATCGTGTTGCGGCAGTGCCGGCTCGGGATGCACGGCTCGGAGCTGGCTTTCCAGATCGCGCCCCCGTCGCTTGATACCGCCAAGCTCTTGATCTGACTACCGGCGCCGGGCTCGCTGGCGCAGGCAAGCCACTCCGCCCCGTCGGGCGCGATCGAGAGCTCGCTCTGCTCAAAGGCTGCGCACGGAACCCGGTTTGTGATCCATTTCTGGCCCCCGGGACCCAGTTGTTCAACTGTCGCAATCGCCGGCGTGGGTTTGCTCGTGGTCGAGATCGGTACCGGCAACGCCATGACCAGCGCTCCGGTTGGAGCCACAGCCAGCAGGCTTGACTGTCCCAACTCGGCGCTGAACGCGGCGGCGCCCGAGACCACCGGGTCCGGCGGCTGCGCTGCCTGCACACTCCAGGTGGCTCCGCCGTCGTCGGATGCAAGGAGGGTGAGCCGACACGTGAGCCGACCGATGTGGCAACGGGTCACGAGTGCCCAAGCGGCGCGCCCGAGCATGCTGACTGCGACCACTGAACCTGGGATCGTGGGCGTGGCCCACGTCAGCCCCACGTCGCGGCTGACCTTGAGCCTTGGTCCATAGGCGAGCAGCAGGCCGGTGCCGCTGAAGGCGAGCTGGCTGAAATCCTCGCCGTTCCCGCACCGGCCACGTTCGAGTGGCGCGCCCTCGGCTCCGAAGCTCGCCCCTCCGCTGCTGGTCTGGCGGGTGTACACGACGCAATGTCCGGGGCTTGCCCCGGTCGCAGTCTCGAAGAGCCCGACGCCTCTCATCACGGATACGAACGCTACCCGCTTCAGGCTCGTGGAGGTTTGGGTGGACCCGTCGGTGGGCGGCGCTCTGAAGAGGATCAGCGTCAAGGCGGCGATCAGAACGAGCATCCAGCGCGTGCGCGTCAAATGCAAGTTCATTGCCGAGCGCGTCTGATCCGTGACCCGGCGTCCTGGCTCGACGCCTGCGGATCTGGTTCAGACCGAATCGAGCGCTGCGGTAGCCCCCGAGAACGAACGGATCACGCGCTCGATGTCGTCCTCGTCCGTCTGCCAGTTGCTGACGGACAGGCGGATCGCCGAGCGACCGTCAATCCTGGTTCCGCTGAGCCACACGTCGCCGGCAAGCTGCGCCTCGGCCAGGGCGGCGTCCGTGAGTGAGTCATCTGAGAGCCGGAACAGCACCTGGTTGAGTACGACCTCGTTCATGACCTCGATGCCAGGGATGGCGCTTAGTCGGTCGGCCGCGAGCCGGGCCATCTCGCAGCTCCGCTCCACCATCTCAGCGACTCCCGACCGCCCCAGACTGCGCAGCGCAGCGTAGATCGGAAAGCCGCGCGCGCGGCGAGAGAATTCCGGGCTCCAGTCGAACCCATCGCGGACGCGCTGAACATCCTCGGTCTGCACGAGGTACGCGGCCTGCACGGTCATCGCCCGACGGTGGGAGTCGGGGTGCGCACAGACAACGATCCCTGAGTCATAGGGCACGTTCAGCCACTTGTGAGCATCGGTGGTCCACGAGTCGGCCCGCTCGAGCCCGGCCGTGAGGTGCCGCAGCGCTGGCGACGCCGCCGCCCACAGCCCGAACGCACCGTCCACGTGCAGCCAGCGATCGGTCCCCTCGCAGAGGTCGGCGATCTCTGCAATCGGATCCATCGCGCCGGTGTTGACCTCCCCGACCTGGGCGCACACGATCGCCGGCCCGCTCACCTCAGAGAGCGCGTGCGCGAGTGCCTCGACGACGACCCGGCCCTCGGCGTCTGACTCGACCTTGGTCGACGTGCCGAGACCCAGCAGGCGCATGGCGCGGTCGATCGTCACGTGTGCGCGGGCGCCGGTGAGCACCGTTACGCGTGGCGCGCCAGAGAGTCCGTCACGGTTTACGTCCCAGCCCACCTGCTCGAGGACATGCAACCGGGCAGCCGCCAAGCCCGTGACATGGGCCATCTGGGTTCCCGTGACGAAGCCCATGGAGGCGCCGGCCGGAAGCCCGAGGAGATCGAGTAACCACTGCCGGGTGATCTCCTCGACGACAGACGCCGCCGGACTGCATGTGTACAGGCCGGCGTTCTGATCCCACGCCGAGGCGAGCCAGTCTGCTGCCATGGCGCTCGGGAGCGTCCCGCCGATCACGAACCCGAAGTAGCGCCCGCTTCCGGAGGCGACGATCCCGCGGTCCGCGGCGCCGGCCAGTTCCGAGATCACCTGCGCCGCGTCCACCGGTCCGTCCTGCAGCGGCCCGCCCAACGCAGCGCGCAGCTCATCGGGTTGCACTTTCGGGACCACCGGCCGACTGGGCAGCGATTCCAGATAGTCCGCGGCCAGAGCAGCCGTCAGCTCGAGCAATTCGCGGGACTGCGCCATTCAGCGACCCTACCTCAAGCTCTCACCCAGTGCCGAGCTGCTCTCAAGCCCATGGCCAGAGAGGGAGAGCGGGCGACGGGAATCGAACCCGCCCTAGAAGCTTGGAAGGCTTCGGTGCAACCACAACACTTCGCCCGCAGTGTGATCCAAAGCTTAGAGTCTCGCGCCGGCGATTTCAGGAGGCGGTCACCAGCGCTGCACGACCCCCCCGCGACTCCCCCAGCCCCAGACTCCTACAATTGGCGATCCGAAGGGGAGTAGCACAATTGGTAGTGCACCGGTCTCCAAAACCGGGGGTTGCAGGTTCGAGTCCTGTCTCCCCTGCTTCGGGCAAGCTCAGTCAGCGCTGGGCTTTTGCTTCTTCGCTCGCCCAGTCCGGGCCTGGCCGACCGGGCGGAGCAACGGGCAGCATGTGGAGGCAGCTGAGCTGTCGCGGCTCGAGCTTGGCCTGATCAGCAACGCTAGGCGTAGGCAGCGCAGACGCCGGGTCGCAAGCCTGGCACTTGGGGCTCTTGCAACGCTGGGCGGCATTTCGGTCGTCTCGGCCGGGTCCGGTAGCCCCGGATCTCGTGGGACCGGCCCGCGATCGAGGCTGTCGATCACCACCCACGAGCCAGCTGCCAGAGAGTTTGCTCAGGCGCCATACATTGGGGTCGCCTGCCGTCTTCCATACATGTACGCCGGCTTCCTGAAGTCAGCAGGGCTGTCCAGTCGTTTGGGAGTGGTTCCGTCCTCAAAGGGGAACAACTCGTGGTTCGGGGCCAACGCGCCGTCCCCGCTCGTGCGGTTCCAATCGAGTACCGAGCAGGCCATATCGTGTCTACGGAGCAACATGTCCACCTCTCGGCCGGCTGGGGATGAGTTCCCCGTATGCCATCTAGCCAGTGCCGCAGCCGGAACATTGTCCGCGGCGGGGCTAGTGGCTTTCGATGAAGCGCAGCATCGCGGGCCAGTCGTGTTCGCGGGCGTTTTCGTTACCCGCGACAGTGCCGCCGAAGCTGACCAGCGTCCCGTGATCATCGGAGGTGGGCTGGAAGGGGAGGTAGGGCGGATCGAGGTCGGCATGGCCGGCATTGGGGTAGTTGAGATGAACGTGTGCGGCAGGGTCGGCGTGCAGCTCGCGCATGATCACGTTCTCATAGCCGTTGGAGGGCCAGAGGCCGTCGTCATTGCCGCTGATGAGCAACACTGCCCCGTGATATCGGCCGAACGGGATCGTCCCGGGACTGTTGAGCCTGGGGGCGACGGGAAAGGATCCGGTCGCCGAGGCGACGGGCTTGCCGTCGAGTGTCCATGCGACCGGTGTCGGTGCGGCGCAGTTCCCGCGCACTGAGGGGTAGATGACCGAGCTGGCGGAAGCGTCGATGATCCCGTGCAGCAACCGTGGGAAGTGTGAGGCCACCAGGCCGAGCGCCTCGCTGCCACGTGAGGTGCCCCACGCCCACACTTGGTCGGGGTCGATCCCGGGCTGTTGCGCAAGCCATCGGATCGCCTTGACGAAGTACTCGATCTTGAGGTTCGACAGGCTGCACGGCAGTCCCGGCTCGTCGAAGTACGCGAGCGCCAGTGTCGGGACCCCATGCGACGCCAACAATGCCGCCTGGGCGAACAGGTCTTCGTCGCCACCCTCCGAGCCGCCCCAGATGACCATTGACGGACCATCCCGATGCAAGCGCGCGGGCGTGAAGTAGGTGCCGACGAAACCCTGCGCAGCCAGCGTCCCGCTTTGGACAGTGACGCCAGCGGCGAGAGTGTCCTGCGTTACCGTCACCGACGAGGTCTGCCCGTCGGCGGTGGTGGCGGTCAGCCGGGTCACGGTGTTGGTCGCGAAGGCTGGTCCTCCACGATGCTCGAAGGACGCCGACCAGAACGGGCCCATCGCCGAGGGCTGACGATAGGCGCCCGACAGCGGCGCTGCCGTCGCCAGATCCACCCGACCGTGCCGGTCGGCCCTAAACACGGTCCTCGAACCGAAAACCGATCCGGGCAACGTGATTTGAGCCTTTAGCGTCACGCGCTCGCCCGAGGACAGGCCCGAGATCGTGATCGCTCGCGCGCGGTCAACCAAGCCGACACGCGGCACGACGCTCAGGTGCAGCGCGGGCGCCGCCGCCCGACCGCAGCCCGCCAACGCGAGCGCCACAAGCGCGGCCGCGACGGTCTCCAACAACCACACGCGCCGTTGCTCTCTCAAACCACGGCCAAGCATCGCAGCCGACACGCCACGAAGGATCAACCGTGACACCTCCAAGCAAACGCGACAGCCCACGTCAGCGCAAAGATCGCGCATCTGAAGCTTCGCCCGCCGGCTCGAGCCGGGGCGTGCGCCGCTCCTCCGGGGCTGCCGTATGCTCCGCATGATGGCATCGGAGGAAAGGTTGTCATCCGTCGTTTCTGCGGCGTTTGTGACGCGCCCGATTGGCCCTGAGCAGTTCCGCGACCTCACCGTCGCGATCGAACAGCAGATATCCACGGTAGTTGTGGGTCAGAGGCAGGCGGTGCGCGGAGCGTTGATCTGTCTGATCGCGGGTGGCCATGCATTACTCGAGGGCGTCCCCGGCGTCGGCAAGACGACGCTGGTCAGGGCACTCGCCGTTTCCTCGGGCCTGGCCCACGCGCGCGTTCAGTTCACACCCGACCTGATGCCGGCCGACATCACCGGTACGACGGTGCTGATCGACGAGCCTGGGCGAGGCTCGCGCTTGGAGTTCGCTCCTGGCCCGGTCTTCACCGGCATGCTTCTGGCGGACGAGATCAACCGTGCCTCGCCGCGCACGCAGAGCGCGTTGCTCGAGGCGATGCAGGAAGGCCAAGTGACGATCGGTGGCGTCGCCCGACCGTTGCCCCGTCCGTTCTGCGTGATGGCCACGCAGAACCCGGTCGAGCAGCACGGAACCTACCCGCTCCCAGAAGCACAGCTCGATCGCTTCCTGCTGAAAATCCGGTTCGATTACCCTGATGCGGACAACCTGCGCCGCATCGTCACCAACAGCTCGCCTGAGACCGCGATAGAGGCGCTCGCGCCGCTGGCCGACGATCAAGCGTTGCTCGAGATGAACGCGTTGGCCCGCACGGTTCCGGTCTCCTCACTGGTGACCGGCTATTTGACGCGCCTGCTGCTCGCCCTGCAGCCGGGTCACGACACCGCACCAGCGTCGGTAAGCGAGAACGTTCGCCTGGGACCAAGTCCGCGCGGCGGATACTCGCTGATGATGGCCGCGCGCGTGTCCGCACTGCTCGACGGCAGGCCGAACGTGGCGTTGCGTGACATCCGTGAGTTGGCCCTACCGGCCCTACGGCATCGCGTGATGCTCTCCTTTGACGGCGAACGCGCAGGCGTTTCCGTCGAGGAGCTCATCGCCGACACGCTGGCTGGGATCTCTGAGGATGCCTCCTCCTGAGACCAAGCCGGATGCCCCGCTTCTCGATGCGCTACAGCTGCACGCGCTTTCCAACCTCAGCCTAACCTCGCTGGGGCGGATGTTGGACGGTGTCGCCGGTCAGCGATTGGGGTCACCCTATGGCGCCGGATTCGAGCTTGCCGACTACCGGGCGTACGCGCCCGGAGATGACCTTCGGCTCGTCGACTGGAATGTGTACGCGCGCCTGCGCGAAGTGTTCGTAAAGGTTGCGCCGCGCGAGCGGCACACGACTGTCGACGTGCTGCTGGATGTCAGCAGGTCCATGGATGCCGGGAATCCCGGCAGGCTCCGTTACGCCCGCCGCATCGCAGCCGCCCTGGGCGCCGTAGCGCTGTTGCACGAGGATGCCGCCAGGGTTTGGGCGCTCAGCGACGGTCACGCAGCGCCTGCTCCTCGGTTCGAGGGGCCGAGGATGGTGTCGCGATTGCTCGCCGAGGTTGCGCATATCCCCGCCGGCGCCTCCACGGACCTGGCCGCGAGTGCGCAAGACTATGCGCAGGCGCGCTCGCGTTCCGAGCTCGTTGTGTTGATCAGCGATGCGCTGCAGTCCTTCGAGAGCCTGGATGAGGCGCTCCGCCGGATCGGGCTCCAGGGCGGCGCCGTGACGCTCATCCACGTGACGCACGACGATCGGACATCGGAGGTCAGGCGCGGGAGGGTTGAGCTCCGGGACAGCGAGACGGGGGAGCGAGTAACGCTGAACATCACCGGCTCGACGCTGGCTGGGTACCGCGCCCGCCTCGGGCGGTTCCAGGACCACGTTGCCGCGACCTGCGCGCGTACGCACGCGCGCTACATTCGCGCGGCGACCGATGTCGAGCCGGTGGAGCTGCTTGCCGGAGCTGCCGGACTGACGTCGCCGTAGTCGACCACGATGGCGCCTGTCCCCGGCGGTTCGAGGGCTCTCATGGCGAACCCGATCAGCACGAGCACGAGCCCAGCAAGCGCCACCGCCCACCACGCCGCGTACCACGAAGCGGAAGCGATCACACCCGGATCATCGGCAGCGAGTGGCCGTCCGCCGGTGAGCGCCGCGACCTCGCCCAGTTGCGTGCTGTCCTGCGGCCGAGGCTCGAATACGGCTGGATAAGGGACCGCGAGCTCGCCGCCAATCCGGACAGACCTGGCTCCGGAGGCGTTCAGCGTGTAGCTGTAGATGCCCGACGCCAGTTGTGGGGCAGGAGCGCTGTAGATCCCTGGGGCAGTCTGGGTCAGAGTTACTACCGAGCGCTTGCCGGCGCTCGACATGAGGCTCCCGACGAGCTTCGCACCACCCAAGTGCTCGGCCGTGACAATGCCGACATCCAGGCGCAGCTCGACTGGTGGGCCTGGAATCAGCTCGAGCGGCACGGAGGCGGATGCGGGCCGCGCCGCCCACCGCACCGCATCGTTCAGGAGTGCACCTATGTCGGTCCACGCCGCCGCCCAGGGCTGACCCCAGCCGGCAGGGGCAGCGACGACCCGCCCAGATCCAAGTTGCCAGTGCGCGAGCGCCGGCTGGCTCGACCCCTTTCGTCCCGAGACCACCAGATCGGCCGACGCACGCGGCTTCAATGTGGTCACCACGGCGCCGCTCAGCGCTGGCGGCGCACGGCCCTCCAGTGATCTGATCAGCGGCGAGTCCTCGTCAGCGTTCACAGTCAAGTGTCCCTTCAGGAGCACGGGCTTCACCCCCAGGCCGGACTCCTGTTCAAAGGCATTGGGAATTTGGTGGGCGTCATCGGTCTGGCGGTAGGCACCGCCAGTGGCGCGCGCGATGCGGCGGAGCAGCCCAGTGTCGGCATCGGCACCCAAAGCGATCGTCGACACGGTGACGTGCAGCCTCCGCGCCTTCTCGAACAGAGGGTTGTAGCTAAACGGCCATACCGCCTGCCCGTCGGTCATCAGGATGATGTGCCTATCGTGGGCACGCGAACGCGCGATCTGCGAGAGGCCTGCGGCCAGCGCGGGGTAGATCTCGGTACCTCCGGCGGCCTGGAGCCTGGTCACGCGGGCTATCACGTGATGCTCGATCGCCGAGTCGGTGATCGGCTGCATCGGGATCACCACGTAAGCCACGAAGTCGAAAGCGACGATACCCATGGAATCGTGTCGGGTCGCGGCGAAGCGCGCCAGGTCCGCGCCCGCAGCGCGAACCATGGTGATCTTGGGAACGCCTCCGGCGGGTTCGATCATGCTGCCCGAACGGTCGAGTACCAGCTCGATCGCCACGTTGCTGCGTTTCCGGTCTCCGGGTATCAGGCTGGACACCGGTAGCAGCTGGTCGAGCACCGTGTTGGCGTAGTGCCCCAGCGAGAAGCTGTGCGGCCCTCCCAACGCGATCAGGCCGAGTCCGTCGTCACGGACGGCGGCGCTGAGCGCCTGCATCTGCGGCTGAGAGAGCGACCGCGCGTCGACATCATCAAGCACCACGCCGCTGAACGTCGCGAGCCGGTCCGCGACGCTCGGCAGCGCTCGCGGCGAGACGACCGTGACCGCCAATCCGTCCCGCTGCAGCATCCCCGGAACCGCACCGGCGTTGCCGCCCCTGACGACCATCACTCGCGCGCGCCCGGTGACGTGAACGGTCGTCGCGAGCACGTTGTTCTCGGCAACCGCATCCCGTGATAGCTCGATCCTCGCCTGAAACGAGTGCCAGCCGGGCGCTGCCGTGTAGCTCAGCAAGAATGGGTTGTCCCCGCGGCTGAGCTCGCCGGACCAGGTTCCGTCGTCCTTTCCGTCGCGGGATACGTACAGGCGCGCATGGGCGACGACGGTGCTGCGCACGGTGATGCGCACTGGGATCGCATCGCCCGCATGCACCACCGCCGGCGCCTGTATGAGCGTCACCGCCGCGTCGCGCCGGCGATCTCTGAGCTGCACAGTGTCGATTCGAACCCTGCGCGCTCGGGCTGTCGCGACCGCTGCGTGTAGCGAGGAATCAGAGCCGCTGTCGCTCGCTCCACCCCCGCCGGAGAGAAGTACGACCCGACCGCCGCTCGAGGCCAAGCGTACGGCTGCCGACAGCCCGCCACCCGGATCAGCCACCGACGGATCTGCCACGGGTTTGTTCAAGGCGTCGGTCGTAGCGGCGATGACCTGTGTCGAACCGGCGAACTTGACCATGTGGCAAGACGAAGCGCATCCGGAAATCGCGGCGGCCACCCAGGCGCGCTCCTGGGCACGCATCGCCGGGTCGATGCCCGCCGACGAGTCGACGGCCATGACCGTGGGTGTAGCGGACCCAGCCCGCACCTGCGGCTGCGCCGCCGCGAGTGCTACCAGCGCCGACCCGACCCAGTGCAGGAGCATGCGGTTTCTCCGGACAGGCCGACCGCGCCTCGAGTTGAAGTGGCTAAGCGATGCACCGGCCGCCGCGAGCAGCGGGAGCAACAGCAGTGCGAGGGGCGCGCCGAAGCGGATGCTCAACGCGTCACCGCCCGTCTGCGCAGGCCGAGCCAGTAGCCCCATTCGAAGATCAGCACGAGGACGGCGGCCGCCAGCAGCCAGGGGGCGAGATCGGAGCTGCGGGCGGCGGGCGAGCCTTGGAGGCCAGTGAGATCAGCCGTAGCGCTCGGGCTCGCCGTCGGATCTCCGACATCAACTGCGACGGTCGCGCTTCGACTCAGGTGGGGGCCTGTCTCCGTCAACGAGTAGAGGCCGGGGCGCTCCAGCGTGAGCGACTGCGCCGCGCCGGTCAGCGAGATTGCGCGGACGGCGTGACCGGAGAGCGCGAGCATCAGTCGCCGGGTGCCAGGAGCTGCATCGACCATGAACGGCTCTCCCACCGACGCGGTGGCGGGAGCCCAAGCCGCGGCCCAGCTGACCAGATTCTCAGCGAGCAGCGGAAGCGCTGGGAGCTGTGGCAGATCCGAGCGAGCCGGGTCGAACGTGAGCATCGCCACCCGCTGGACCCCGTTTTGCCCCGCGGCAAGCAACGGGCCGCTCGGGCTCCAGGCCAGCGCCGACATGTAGCTCGGCAACGTGACCGCGTGAGCGCTTCCCGAATCGATCGACAGCGAGCTCAGGTCGATCCCGTCGAGCAAATCCGAGCCCTCGTCTGTCCCGCTCACCACCGTTTCCGCGAGTTGCCCACCTACGCGGCCTCCGGGAATCCGTGGAGGATCGATCAGGAAGACACTTGCCGACGGTGGCAGGCCGGACGGCGGCAGCCATCCATCGAGTACCGTAAGCCCGCTGACGCGAGCGTCGGCGGTCCGGTAGGTCCGAGGCGTCAGCGTCCGGAGGTGTACCCCGGGCACCGCTGCCAACGCCTCCGCCACGACCTGCGCGTCGTTCGGCTCCCCCACGAGCGTGACCGACAGTGGTTCTGAGGCATTACCAGGGCCCGGCACCGTGATCCAGGCCTCATTGTCCTCAGGCAGCGCGTCGCGGCCGTTGAGCCGGAGCTCGATCTGCTGGTTGGGGCGGGATGCCAGGGTGAGGTCGGACTCGGACTCCGGCATGACATCGATGCTTGACGACAGTGTCCTAAGCGCCGTCGTCGTACGCCATGAAGCTATCCCTGACCGAGTGCGGGCTGTGATTCGCGATGATCGCGAGCACCTCACAATCGCGCGTGGACCCGCCCGCACAGCGCGCTCCGACTGGGAAGATCCCCTGATCGGAGATCTGCGGCCCGATTGAGATCACGTGCATTTGCGAAGCCCCCACACGAACCGCTGGGGCGGGATCCTCGGGCGCGCGCAGCACGACGAACCTGAAGTCCCCGCCGTCGCTCGCACGAGCAGCCAGGGCGAGTGCCCCGGACAGCGTGGACGGAGCCGTACCCGGCCTCACACCTTTCAGCGCCTGCCGCACACCGGCCGGGGCTCCGCTGTACAGCAGCCGCGGCGAACCGTCTGCCAGTACCAGGTCGGCCTTCGCCGTCGCTGGAAGCCGCGCGGCCAGCGCGGCCACGCGGGCAAGCGCTGCGGGCATCCGCCCGGCCGCCGACATCCAGAACGAGCCGTCGATCACATAAACCGTCCCGCGCTCGTCACCGACGCGCGAAGTCGCAGGCCTCGCCAACGCGGCCACGATGAGGGTGACGGCCAGGACCTGCAACGCAAGCAGCAGCGGTAGGCGCGGCAGCTTCGTCCACGTGCGCCGGCGCGCTGATGCGGGCTCGAGGTCCAACCAGAGGCGCAGGCTGGGCACGTCTTGGCTGTGGCGGCGATCGTGCCGAAGGTGAAGGATCACCAACGGAACCAGTACCGCAAGTCCGGCCAGTGCCCAGGGAGTGAGCAGGCTCATGAGCTCGTCACCGGGGTTGCGCCAAGGCGCGAGGGACGCGCCGAACTCTCACCAGCGCTTTGACACCGTGGGCGCCGAGCTGAAGTAGTTCTGCAGTAGGGCGTTGTCGACGGGCCCGATGTCTGCGCTCGGGGGAATGTAGGGAAGCCTCACCGCGGTCGCCGAGCCGCCGCCACTCTCGGTCGAGCTTCGTGCTCGCCCATTGCCCCCTGATCCGCTGGCGGGGCTACCACTCTTGGGGCCGGATTTGCTGCGGACGGGCGTGTAGCCGGCCTGAATTGGAAGTCTGGCGGACCCGGTCGGCAGCCGCGTGGTTTGGGGTCGGCCAAATGGGCTGCCGCCAGAGCCCGCACCTGCAGAGTTGCCCACGGAATGACCTGGACCAGCAGGCGACCGTTGGGTGTGCACCGCGGACTGGCCGGACGGGCTGCTCGTCTTCCCCGTCGCGTGAGCTTGACTATTGCCGCTGGCCGCAGCCTTCGCTGAGCTATGCGAACTCGTGGCCCGGTTCGAAGCAAACCTTCCGGCGCGGCTGCCGCCACCGACGCGCTGGGGGTTGGTCGTATGTCCGCCGGCGGCACGACGAGTCGACGCAGCTCTGCCACCGTGGGCCGATCCAGCTGGATGCGTGCTCGCTTGAGCGTTCGAGCTACTGCCCGCGCGTCTGTCCGCGCCACCACTGGCGCCTCGTGTACCAGCCTTGGCGCCCAGGTCGGCCGTTTGCGATCCACGCCGGCCGACTGCCCCGGAGGACGTACGCTGATTATCGCCCCCGGCCGGTAACCGGCCCCCAACGCTAGCGCTCTGTGCCGGCGTTACCACGCTCAGTGCCGAGTTCCGGCCGGCCGATTTCGGTGACGACGCCGTCTCGCGTCTCTCGCCCGGCCCGACATTTCGGGTCTGCCCGGCAATGAGGCGGCGCTCGTGCTTTGCGCCGCCGGCACCCGTCCCCGACGTCGGAGCCGCCCGGTTCCCCGCCGAGGTCCCAGTGCCCGGTGGTCCAAGCCCAGGCAACTCGCCGCGGCCGGCGATGGAAACGAGCAGCAGCGAGATGATCAGGAGCGCACCGCCACTTACGAGCCACTCACGTTTGGCCGATCTGTGCGTCGGTCTCAGGCCGCTTTGGTGACCGGTGGCCAGTGCGGCGTTAGCCTGGGCCAACACCAACCCCGCAAGGCCGTCAACGGCGAGCCCGGCGCCCGCGATTTCGACGGCCGTTCCGACGCGCTCGTCTAGTGCCAGGTCGCGATCGAACACCCGCGCCACCTCGCGCTGGCTGGGCTCGCGCCACGAGCCCGCGAGCACCACGGCTAGCGCAGCGAGTGGCGGCACGGAGAGGCAGAGTGCCACCGCAAGATTCAGCATCGCGCCGCTCACCGCGACTACCAACGCAATCAGGGCACCTAGGCTGAGTGCCACTGAGAGTCCGCGCGGTGCGAGCACAAAGAGGCGCTCCCTCGCGAACCGCCGGCCCCATCGAGCCAGCGCTTCGTCAAGCTGGCCGGTGGACCGCCCGCCATTTTCGATCGCTCCCAGGTCTGATTGAGCGGGATTCCCCGGGAGCACAGAGACGACGTCGACAACATCGCTGCGCAGCCACCCGACAGCATCGAGGCTGAGACCCCGCACCCCCGAGGCCGAGCGGTCACTCGGCCTGGAAGCCGCCTGCATTCGAATTGCCAATTGGCGGATTTGCGCCTCCTGCAGAGCCGCTGGGGTTGCGCGTTCAGCTTGTCACCTGAGGGCTGGGTGATCAAGCAGCATGCCTGGGTTCGAATCCCATGTCTCCGCGTTGGCGTCGCCCGAGCCCTGAGCAGCCAGGGAGGCAGGTCAGATCGCGCCGAGGGAGTAACAGAAGGAGTAACCAGCAACCCGACCCGCGGGTCAGTGCGAGCAATCGGGCGAAGCTCAAGCTCGATCGCGGTGATCTGCCGGTCCAGATCGTCGACGACCTCGAGCAGCATGCGAATCGATTGGACCCACACTGCCGGCACGTCACGCTCCACCAGGCGCTCAAGCGAACCGGGTTTGCGCAGCGTGCTCAGGCTGCCACGCAACCCCCACTGCGTCAGCAACCCGAACATCCGGTTACGCGCCGAGGTGCGCGGGTGCACAAGATGCTCACGGCGTCTCAGGCGCTCACGTAACTCACGGTCACTGAGCGATGGGACCCACAGCTCGGGCACGAGATCCCGGGCTGCGAGCTGTGCCAGCACACGAGCGTCGACCTTGTCGGTCTTGCACGCCAACGGTGCGATCGCCTTGACCTTCCGTGCGTCCGCGACCGCGAACCGCCAGCCACATGCCTGCAACTGCTCCCGCACCCACACCGCGCCGCTCATCATCTCCACGCACCCGTAGGCGTCCGTGCCAAGGGTGTGAACCAGCCGGGCGAGCCCGTCCTGATCCGCGGACACCGTTCCCTCGAGCATCTCGCCGTGCTCATCAAACGCACACCACGCCGCCCTGCGGGTGCCCCAATCGATCCCGACATACTGCATGAGGGCCTCCTTCGAGGAGTCGCTTCTCGCCGAAGCACAGATTCTTCGCGGGAGGCCCGACGTCTCACTACTGTGCTGCGGCCACCGCCTTCATGACAGTCGCTTTGGGATCAGGAGGTGGTTACTCGCTCGTAGCTAGCGGTCCGGGGCGTTGTCGTGGCCGTGGGTGCCGTCCGAGCGGGAACGCTCGGGTTCGGCCTCTGCTGGTGTGAGCGGAGCGGCCGCCGGGGAGCTGGGATTGGCTAGGTCCGTGAGGCCTGCGCGTTTAGATCAGGAGTCTGGCGGATGAACTCGGGTAGTGCGAAGCGTTCGAAGATGCCGGCGAGTCGTCGCGCGTCGATTGGTTGTTCGGGAAGACGGGACGCGTCTGGCGTGTCCGTCGATCGGACGATGAAGGCCGTTACGTCACTGATGAGTGCGCCTCGCAAGCTCAGCACGTTGAGCGCGAACGGGAGGTACACGCCGGCGGGACCGTCCCAGGCGTAGAACGCGAGCGCCGGCTGAGCGTTCGCGTGGGTGAGCACGGCCCGCCACTGCCATGCGCCGGACAAGGAGTACTCCCTCGCCCACATCGTGATCGTCTCACGCGACGTGTACCAGGTCGTCAGCGGCGGCATCGCGAAGCTGGCATCGTGCGCTAGGAGTGAGGCGAACGCGGCCGCGTCGCAACGTTCCCACGCCTCGATGTAGCGCTCGACAAGCTCTCGCAGGCGCCGGTCGCCCAGCGATCCCAGGGTCGCCTGTTGCGTTCGCGACGGAACGCGGTCAGCCACTGCGATCCGCGCGCGCTGGAGCGCGCTGTTGACCGAGGCAACAGTGGTCTGGAGGATCGCTGCCACCTCTTGAGCGGAGAATCCAAGGACCTCACGCAAGATCAGCACGGCGCGCTGGTTCGCGTTGAGCAACTGCAGCGCAGCGACGAACGCGAGCTCAACACCCTCGCGGCGCTCATAGATCGCGTCAGGCGAGCTGCGCCCAGCCACTACTCCGATCACCTCATCGGGGTATGGCTCGAGCCAAAGTGACTCGCCGGCCGGAGTTCCGGGAGGCGCGTGCGCCTCGGCCGCTGGCCCGTAATCCTGGGGAAGCGCCCGCCGACGTCGGCGGTCAAGTTCCGTCAGGCACACATTTGTCGCAATCGTATACAGCCACGCGCGCGCGGAGCGCGCTTCGTGCAACGCCGCAGCGCCACGCCAGGCCCGAAGCAGCGTCTCCTGCACAGCATCGTCGGCGTCATGCACCGAGCCGAGCATCCGATAGCAATGCGCGTGCAGCTCGACCCGGTGCGACTCAACCAGCACCTGAAAGTCGCGATCGACTTGGCCAGGGGCCACGCTCATTTCGTCTCGACCACCATCAGTGTGTGGCCGGTCGAATCCCGGAACCAAAACATTGGCGGCACCGGGTCTCCCATCCGTGACACCTCAGCGTCAACATCCACCCCACGGTCGCGAAACTCGGCGTGAGCCCTGTCGATGTCATCAGTGTCCAGCGTGATCCCGGTCAGTATCGGATCAACATCCTGCCCGGGCGGCGGAGGCGCGATCGCGATCCCAGTCGGCCCCTCCGGAGGGTAGACCTCGATCCAGCGATAACCGCCCCCGAATGGAGCGTCAACGCGCTTCTCAAAACCGATCGACTCGTAGAACGCAAGCGCGCGGTCCTGATCAAGCGTCGGCACGCACACCAGGCCAATCCCGCGGATCGAGGTAGCCGTGGTACTCATCATGCATCCTCCTGTAATAGAGATCACGGACCTTAAGACCAAGCCGACCGCGCAAACTCATCGCTCCGTAACGAATGCAATGGCACGAAACGGACACTCCCGTCCGGGCGGAGAGTGTCGGAATGATCGGTGCGACGCGAGGTCGCACACCATGAGTGAACAACGCTGTTTGGAGGCTGGATCGATGATGTAGAGCGTTGTTTCAGGTCCGTGCTCGGTGGCCTGTCCCTGCCCTGACGTGCGTTGTCCGGCTCTTGGCCGGGTGGGGTGCGAAGCTCGGGGGAAAGCCCAAGCAGCTGCTCGTTCCATCCGGGTGGCAGCAGGCGAGGGGAAGATCGGTCGGGTGAATTGCGTGAACCCTCGTTGATGCCTCGTCAACCGTGGGCTCCGGCAGGTGGAAGCTGGTCCGGGGTGCAGGGACGGTGTCGTTGAAATGCGGCAGACGCCGGCTGGGCACGATCTCCAGTCCGGGGCGGGCACCGTTGTCCCCGGGGTATAGAGGGCACCCTTCCCGGTCGTGTCTCGTGTGTGCGGAACGCGGTAACCCCGTCGTGGTCCAACCCCGCAGGGGGTTGGGAAGCTGACCGTGAGGAGGGCCTGATTCCTCGGCGGGAACAGGATGACCAAGAAGCGAATGTCGGTGGTCGAAAGGCGACAGGAAACCATCGCGGTTGATCGGTCCTCCAACTGATCGCGGTGGATAACTGGCCGGATACCGGGCCTTGTGCCCGGCCGCGAAAGCGGGCTGACGTGGTCAGGTGAGCTGTGGGGAGAAAGAAGCCGAAGATGCTGGAACCGAAGGACAAACTAGACGCCACCGCGATAGCGGTGGCGAGTGGACCAGAGGACGCGATCCTTGACTGGCGCCAGATCGATTGGCGTGAGGTTGAGGAACAAGTACGGCGGTTGCGGCAGCGGATCTTCACGGCGTCTAGGGCGGGGGACCTTTCGAGGGTCCGCCGGTTGCAGAGGTTGATGCTCCGGTCGCGTGCGAACACGTTGGTCAGTGTGCGCAGGGTGACCGAGCGCAATGCTGGACGTCTGACGGCGGGTGTTGACGGGGAGGTGGTGATCACCCCGGAAGCCAAGCTGAAACTGGTTGACAGGGTGCAGCATCAAGCCGAGCCGTTCAAGGCCTTGCCGGTCAGGCGTGTGTTCATCCCGAAGGCAGGCGGCAAGAAGCGCCCGCTCGGTATTCCCGTGATCCTCGACCGGGTCCATCAGGCCCGTGTCGCGAACGCGTTGGAGCCTGAGTGGGAGGCACGGTTTGAACCGAGGTCCTATGGATTTCGGCCCGGCCGTGGCTGCCAGGACGCGATCCGGGCGGTGTTCGAGGTCGTCAAGGGCAAAGACCCGAAACGACCATGGCTGCTCGACGCGGACCTGGCCGGGGCGTTCGACAAGATCGGTCACGACCACCTGATGGTCATGCTCGGCGCGTTTCCCGGCAGGGGAATGATCCGGCAATGGCTGAAGGCCGGTGTGATCGAGAACGGTCGACTGTCCCGCACCGAGGAGGGAACTCCTCAGGGCGGGGTGATCAGCCCCGTGCTTTTGAACATCGCGCTGCACGGGATAGAGACAGCCGCCGGAGTCAGATACCTACCCACAGGTTGGGTCAGGGTCGATTCCCCGGTTCTGATCAGATACGCCGACGATTTCGTTGTGCACTGCCACACCAGGCAGGACGCGATCGAGATCAAGGCACGGCTCGCCGGATGGCTGGCGCCGAGGGGTCTTGCGTTCAACGAGGACAAGACACGTGTTGTCACTCTCGATGAGGGCTTCGATTTCCTCGGGTTCAACGTCCGCCGCTACCGGCACACGCCGCTGATCAAACCCAGCAAAGCGGCTGTCAGACGGGTCCGGGAACGGCTCCGCCAGGAGGTGTGGTCCCTGCGTGGGTCCAACGCCGCCGCGGTGATCAAACGCCTGAACCCGATCATCAGGGGATGGGCGGCCTACTACCGGACGCAGGTATCAGCGCGAATCTTTAGCGCGCTGGATAACTACCTGTGGCGGCTCATTTACAAATGGGCTGTCATCAGCCACAGCAACCGACCGAAGCTCTGGGTTATCGCCCAATATTTCGGCCGATTCAACAAGGCCCGGAACGACCGGTGGGTGTTCGGTGACCGCGCAAGCGGCGCCTACCTCCACAAGTTCGCCTGGACAAACATCATCCGGCACCAGATCGTCAAACACGGAGCATCAACCGATGACCCCGACCTGACCGACTACTGGGCTCGCAGGCGGCGCAGAACCCTGCTGCCGATCAACCAGACCACCCGACGGCTCCTCGCCGTCCAGGACGGCCGATGCGCGATCTGCAACAGCACGCTCTACGCCGACAGGCAGCCAGCCAGCACCCAGCAATGGGAGCAATGGCTGCGAAACGCCCGCACGAGCATCACCGTGCAGGCACCGAGCACACCGGAGGCTGACTACCGTCTCATCCACACCGACTGCCACCAAGACAGCCGACCAGCAGTACCTCTGCGCACCCAGACGCCCCAAGGGCTTGCTTGAGCCGGATGCTCGGAAACGGGCACGTCCGGTTCTGAGGGGGGCCGGGCGCAGCAATGCGCTCGGCCTACCTGACAGCACCGGAAGCGCTCCTAGCCCAAAGCAGCACTCAGGGTCGGGTTGCCGGAATGGCGACTGAGCGAAGTGTTGTCGGCCTATCGCCGTTGTGATGGCGTCGATGCTGATCGGGTCTTCCACGTCGCGCGTTCGCTCGACGGTGGAGGTTCGCTTGGTCGGCCTGGACAGGTGTTTGGTGCCTGGGTCAGTCGTGGTTAGCGGCGGTCGTGCGCTGACGAGTGCGGAGCTGTTCGAGCGTTGAGCGCAGCACTCGGCGGGTGAGTCGTTCGAGCGGGAGCTCGTCGGGCCGAGTGTCTTGGCAGGAGATGAGCACCGCGTCAAATGACGGTCCGCCGCCGGCTGATGTGGCCGCGGCAAGCGTCTGCCTGATCGACTCGATCGCTTGGGTGAGCGGTGGCGTGGGCTCGGCGAGCTTGAGATCATCGCGCCATGGCGCACCCTCGCCTGCGTCGGCGAGCAGATCCCAGGTGCGCTCAGGCGCGTAGGCGAGCGCCTCTGCCACACCCTCGGCCCAACCCGTGAGGACCGTGATTTCCTCGACTGTCAGAAGCGGATCACCGGGTGCGACGCGCGGGGGCTCGGTCCCGGATCCCGCGGCTACCGCCCGGATCTGTTGCACGGCGACCGCGGAGTAGTGGGTTCCAGTCGTGACCGCCCCTCGGCCGTCTGCGCTGCGCCGGGTAGCGCGGTCACCGCTCAAGGTCAGCATCACGCCGTGCGAGCCCGGTTTGAGCGATATCTCGCGCGCGCCGCGGTCGGCATCCTTGATCAGCGCGATGACGGGCGACGGGTCGTGCGTGGCCGGCTTGGAACGCTGCGCCATGCCGAACGAAGTCAGTGTCAGGACGGCTGAACCGGGATCATCAGCGAGCACGCTCGCATACCGGGCGGCCCACCGCGACGTCAGTTGCGGTCCGTCCAACAATGCCGTGGAGACGATCGTGGGGCCAACGGCCCGGATCACCTCGGCGACATTGTCGTTCTGTGCCAGGTCCTCACAGACGAGCGAGACGATCGTGACCTCCTCTCCCACCTGCAGGAAATGCAGCTCCATACGAGGGACGTCCATCGCCTCCCACCAGAGGACCTTGGGGTGCAAGGATCCGCCCAAGTGGTACTGGAAGATCTGCCGTTCATCCAGCGCCCACCGGTGGTGTTTGTTCTGGCGAATGTGAAACCAGGGCGCGTGCTCTGAGCCCGGCAGCAGACCGCCCTTCTCAAGCCCTGGGCTGACCCCGATGTGCAGCCAGTTGCTCCCAAACCCCTCCGGCTCCGCGGAACGCCCCCGGACTCCGGTCTGCAGATAGATCACGCCGTGGTGGTCAAGCATCGCCTCAAGGTCGGCGATCTCGCTGTCCTCGACAGCGCACTCTGGAAGGATCACGCAATCGACGCTCGCGACCTCGTCGGCGGCAGAAAGCAGCGTTCGGTCAAGTAGATCCAGATCCAGGCGTTCTGCGGGCACGAACTCAAAAAAACCGTAGGGCTCTCGCGGGACGCTCTGCACCGATCCGTCCACGGCACGAAAGTCAGACTCGCGTACTCGCAACGGCCACGGCAGCAACAGCATGTTCACGTGCTCAGCCGCCGGGCTCGTGCCCGGATGACGGGCCGGAAGCTTGTGCCACCGCGTCCGCAGACCCGGCCGCCGTACACACGCATACCGCGAGAAACCCACTTTTCCGCTCGGCGGCGTGCGAATCCTCGGCAACACCTGAACAAATCCCGAATGGGCTCGCGCCAGCGAGCCAGTCCTCGCCAGCAGCTCACGCCCACGGGCGCGGTAGACGCATCCACGCCCATCCGAGCGGTCCAGCGCAACGAACAGGCCCGCGCAGGCCTCATCGGCGATCGCGTGTAGGGTCAGGAGCGCCTCGCACATCCGCCAGTCCTGCCCGTGCGCCAACTGCTCAAGCGCGACCGAAGCCCGCTCCCGGACCACTGCCCACTCATCGAGCACCAGCTGCGGCAGGGAGCTGTCGCGCTTCTCCACCCAGATACTCCACTCCCGGGCGGCGTCCCGGACCGCGTCACCCCAGCCGGGAACGCAATCCGGTGGCCACTGCAAGCCGGCCGGTGGAGACAAAACGAATCGATACGCCTCAGCCCGCTCCAGAATCACGTCGGTGAGCGCGAATAGATCCGGAGGCCAGTCCAGCAGCTCGTCCGAAATTGGGCGCCCCGCCACCCCCTGCCACACTGAATCGACCGTCGGCTCATAGCTGTCGTCCTCGACCTGCCGCTCAGCGCCAGACGCACTCATGAGTCATCCCTTAGATTGTCACTTTGCGGTCTGCGTTCGGTCTCAGGGTTGGTGGCCCACCGCCTGCTCGATCAGCTCGATTACGGTCGCTGGCTGGGTGACCATCGCTAGGTGTCCTGACTCGACCTCTGTTGTGGTCGCGCCCATGCGTGCGGCGAACTGTCGTTCGGCGTCGGGCGGGATCGCCTCATCGTTCTTGGCAACGACGAACCAGCTGGGCAGGTCGCGCCATGCGGGTACGCCCATCGTGTACTCGAACGTGCTCATCGAGATCGGCTGCTGGACCGCGTACAACACGCGGGCCTCGGTCGGCTCCAGATCGGCGGCGAAGTGACCGACGAAATCGTCCTCCGGGAGCCAACCGAAGCCCTGTTCATCGACTTCCAGGTTGGCGAGAGCAGGGGTCGGCGGCCCGCCGCCAAGCAAGGCCCCAAGCGACTCCCCCTCGTCAAGTCCGAAAGCGGCGACGTAGACGAGACCCACAACGTTCGGAGCCTCAGCGCCCAGCGCTGTCATGATCTGGCCGCCGTAGGAGTGGCCCGCGACGACGGTCGGTCCGTCCTGGCGGGCAAGGACTTGGCGCAGCCGTGCCACGTCCGCTTCAGTCGAAGTCTCCGGGAACTGTGGCGCGGTGACCTTATATCCCTTTGCTTGCAAGCCCCGGATGACGTTGCCCCAGCTTGATCCGTCCGCCCAAGCCCCGTGAACCAGGACGATGCCGGGTAGATCGCTCATGCGAATTCCTTCGTTCCGGTCGATCAGTCCCGTTGACCAATCATTGACCCCACACCTTACGGCGCGGCCGAACCGGCGCAGCACCTTCCGCCTTGATCGACATCCAGCAGTGACGGTTTCGTGGCAACGCACTCGCGAGGCCGAGCGGCGTCGGCGCGATTGCTATTGCGCTAATCCAGGCGCGGAGCGGTCAGCGCCGCGAGGCTTCCCGTTCTGGCGAATCATGCGTTGTTCGCGGCTTGGGTCGGCAGTCCCGCGCTTTCGTGTCTCCGTGGAGAATCTGCAACCGCGGCAAGCGTTGTGTGAGAATTTGCGCACCAGGCGCGATGCTCACATCACACCACCAAAGGCACGCGAGGATGAAGCGCTCAGTGGCAATCCGGGTTCGAGCTTGCCTGATCGGGTTCGCGTTGGCCGTACGACGTTCAAGCCGGGTCGCACGTGTGAGCCTTGGTGGGTGTGGGTGTCTGACATTGCTGCTCGTCGCGCACCCAGCCCTCGCGACATCGGGTCCGCCGAGCGGCCAACTGCTCTGGGAGACCGCCAGAGGGTTGGTTCTCACGAATACGCGCGGCCAGGGTGCGCGTCCCCTTTCGGTGCCGCCAGGGTTCAACTGGGACGATAGCGTGGTGCTTTCACCGTCGGGAAGCAGGCTGCTCATCGCGATACCAAACCCAAATGGCATGGGCGGGGTGAGCAACGCGGCCGGGGTCAGTTTTTTCCTGACAGATGTGAATACCGGACGTACGCGTCCATTTGGGCAGCTTTCCTCGCTGATGGGGCTTCCCGGGCCGAGGAACGCCTATGAAACTGGTCAGGCGGCGTTCTCGCCGGACGGCAAAACGATCGCCTTCGTTTTTGATGTCTACGCGGGTCCGGGCAACGGTATCCGCGCGGGCATCGTGTTCATAAGCGTCCCAAGCGGACACGTGAGCAGGCCAATCCGCTTCTCTGCGGGACCGCCGGAGCCGGGGGGGTTTCAGTGGTTGCCCGGCGGTCGCTTTCTGTTTCTCACCATATCCGGGGTCGAAACTGTGTCCAGGACCGGAACCGGAGTGCGGTCGGTTACTACCAGCCTTGCAGCATCGGACACATATGAGCTGGCCGCGGTCTCGCCTAGTGGTTCGGAGTTGGCGATCGAGGCGGAGACAGGAGAAGCCTGTCCGCTTCGTTCCAGTTTTTGTAGTAGAGCTGTGTTCGTAACGCCGACCGTTGGCGGGCAAGCGAAACGGCTCGCCCGCTCCGCGTTGGCCCCGGATGTGTGGTCACCTGATAGCAGGTATCTCGCCACCCAGATCCCCACCGGGACTGGGACTAATACGGGGACCAACGTGACAAAGCTGATCACAGTCGCGACCGGGCACACGATTACGGTCAAGCCGCCGAGCAACCACGCGTGGGTTGTGGGTTGGCGGCCCGTTACGGGCCCGCGCTGACCCATCCCCTGCGCCGCGACACAGTCTGATCACCAGCGCGTTGGACGCAACGCAATGGCGTCGCTCTCGCGCGGCCGAACTATCGCTGGGGCCACGCCCTCGTGAGCGCGGAAAGCAGAAGCCCGACCATTACCGCCGAGAGCGGTGCTTCGATCGAGATCCGGCAGTGCTGGTTCCGTGGCATAGCGATAGCCGAGACGGATCCCGGAGCGCGCGGTTGACAGCCTGCATGTGCTAGGCATAGTGGCGTCATGACTCGGGCTCGTTATGGCACGTTGGGCCTTCGCGGTGTGCAGTCATTGCGGACGCACGCCGACGACAAGCGCGTCGCCGCGCGTGACCGATCCCGGGCCGCCGAGAGCAAACGGGCGGCGCCTTTGGACGCGTTGCCGTGTCCAAAGGCGTCATCGGTCACCCAGAACCTTGCCTGCGGTGTTACTGCGCTGGGGCGAGGCTGGGCGCGGTTACCCGGCTGACCTGGTAGGTCGTGTTGCTCGTTGCGCCTGCATCGTTGCCGCTGGTCGCGCCGCCGTTGAACTCATCGAGCAGGACTCCGGTCTGGTTGTTGACGATCACGCTCTCGGCGTAACCGTCCGGTCCTTGGTTCCACGTGACGTTAACGGCAGGCTGACCGGCGTAGGTCGTGGTCGTCACCGTCGTGTTGGGCATGGCCGAGGCCGCGAGCAGCGCCCCGGCCCGGACCTGAGGTCGTCCAGCGCCGCCCTCCAGCGCCGCCGTGATGGCCTGCCACTCGATGCCTTCGAGATCCCTGTCGACATCGGCTTGGGTCCAAGTGGTGGTCTTGCCCTGCGATGTCGTCGTGCCGACATGGGGCGTCGGGTGCGGGTCGGCTGCCAGCAGCCGCTCAGCGGCCTGGGACGGGGTCAGGTTCGCGGAGGCAGCTGCAGCGGCGATGACCTGGCCAAGCGGTGCGTCTTGTGAGTCAGAGGGGGACGGATTGCTGACGGTGGACTGAAGCTCTGTGAGCGTTTGCCCGAAGTAATAGTCGCCGTTGTCCTCGTACAAGTCATAGCCTGTCAACGTCGGCGGCCCTCCGAATCCGACATTGACGGTCGATCGTTTGATCAGCGTCGCGTTGCCCGGCAGCGCGGGGGATTGAGCAGCGGTGTGCGCGAGACTCACGAGCACGGTCGACGGTTTGCTGGCCAGCGGCGCGGTGCTCACGGCAACCGCTCTTGACCCCTGGTTGTGGGTGGTGGTCGAGCCGGTACCGGACCCGCCGGCGATAACCACCACGGCCGCAGCCGCGACGGCCGTACCTGCAGTCGCGCCGACCAGCCACGGCAGGCGACGCTGCGGCCGCTCGGTCGTCGCCGATACGTGATTCATGAGCGCCGTCCGGGCGCGGTCTGTCATGGCCCCGTCGGGATCGGGAACGTCCAGGCGGTTCTTAGTCATCCAGGCGAATTCGTCCATCAGCACAGCTCCAAAGTCTCGAGGTGAGCACGCACCAGTGCGCGTGCACGATTCATACGAGAACCAACCGTCCCGATTGGAACGTCGGTAGCTCGCGCGATCTGCTCATAAGTCAGCTCAGCGAACACATGCAGCAACAACGTGTCGCGATCACCCGCCGATAGTTGTGCCAGCACCGAACCCAGGTGCGGGCTCAGATACTCAGCCTCAAGACGATCGACGATGTCTTCGAACTCATCACCGTCGACCTCGACACCGATCCGCGACATCGCCCGCGATCCGCGCGCCGCCGAGCGGAACCACCGACGCAACAGGTTGGTCGCGATTCCATACAGCCACGGTGCTGCATCGTCGCGGCCGTCATAGCGCTTGCGCTCAGTAAACGCAACACGGAACGTCTCAGCGGCGACGTCCTCCCCCGCAGCCGGTCCGGCACGCTCGACGCAATACCGGTAGATCTTTGGCCAATGACGGTCAAAGATCAGCCCGAACGCTGCGGGGTCCTTTCGAGACGCGCGAATGACCGCAGCATCCGTTTTGATTCTCTGCATGCCTCTTATTGCCCGATCGCGCCCACACTCTTCACGCGCCACGACAGTAACGGCCGAGCGACTAAGCGTTGACGATCGCCTTCATCGCTCGCGGGCTGGCTCGCCGCTTGAGCTTCGGCTGGTTACGCCTCCACTCTGGATCGGTCGGGGCTGTTCGCTATCGCATACAAGCGTTCAGGCCGACTCTTCCGCGGAAGCGCGACGGTGAAACAACTTTGAGATCGACCGCCGCGCTCCGCAGCCGCGACTCGCGTCCGATGTGCTGCTAGCCGACATCGAAGGCGGCGTGAATCGCTTCGGTCAGGTCAGGTTTCTTTGAGGTGGGGTCGAACGATCTCACCGGTGAGCACGAGGACGGCCGCGACTTGTCGATCGCGGCGGTGTGGATCGGTCGTATCAGTCCTCGAGGCGAACTCCGGCTGCGTACCCCGCAAGCCCGTCGAGCTCGGGACCTGGTCCCGCGGAGGCGAGGATCTGCGCGTCACGCACGGCGGCCATCCGACGCCGCCCTCGCTCTAGTGCCCGGGTCACGACTGCGGCACGGCTCCCTTATTGCCCGCTCCTCACGACTCATCTGCGAAGTCGACCAGCTCAAGGCCCTTCTCACGGATTCACTGAAGCGAAGCGGGATGATGCGCTACTCGGACATCCCTTCCGACACCCACCGCTGGAAGAGCGCCACCTGCTCGTGCGGCCAGGCACCGTCGCAGGGCATGGTTCCGGCCTGGAGAACCTTGGCGATCGCGTCGGCGTGACTGCGGACGTCGCTGTAGGACCAGAGGTCGAAGGCTCCGCGCATCGAATCGCGGTCGTGGTCTCTGAACAGCGGCTTGATGTCGGTCGCGAAGCTGAGCGTGGTTTCGGTCATGTGGGCTCCTCCTCGGTCATGTGGGCTCCTCCTTTGGGCGCCCACGCTACACCCGAACCGCGGCGTTGTCATCGGGCGATGCTGTTGAGCTGGCGGCACGCTTGATCTGCTGGCGGTGCCCTTCTCGGCGGATCTGGTGTACTGGCAGGTCCAGCCACGGAGAGGAAGCCCCATCGCAATGGACAAGACAGTTGAATCGGCCGCGGTGGCGGTGTCACGCATCCAGTCCGGAAGCACGATCGCAGTCGGCGGGTTTGGGCTGAGCGGCGTGCCGGAGGTGCTGATCCAGGCGTTGCTCGCGAGTGGCGCCAGTGAGATCGAGGTCGTGTCCAACAACGCCGGGGTGGATGGTCGCGGGCTCGGGACATTGCTGGCGGCCGGGCGGCTGCGGCGTGTGATCGCCTCCTATGTGGGTGAGAACCGTGAGTTCGCGCGTCAGTATCTGGCTGGCGAGCTCGAGGTTGAGCTGACGCCGCAGGGCACGCTCGCGGAGCGGATGCGGGCCGGGGGCTCCGGGATTGCGGCCTTCTTCACGCGTTCAGGCGTTGGTACGCAGGTTGCCGAGGGCGGGATGCCGTGGAGGTACGACTCCGAGGGCAACATTCAGATCGCGTCGCCGCGCAAGCAGACCCAGGTCTTTGACGACGGTCTGGAGTACGTGCTCGAGCGTGCGATCGTCGCGGACTTCGCGCTGGTGCATGCGTGGAAGGGCGACCGCCACGGCAACCTCGTCTATCGCAAGGCCGCCCGCAACTTCAACCCGCTTGCGGCGATGTCCGGACAGTGGACGATCGCGGAGGTCGAGCACCTGGTCGAACCCGGAGAGCTCGACGCCGACGAGATCCACACACCCGGGGCGAATGTGAACCAGGTGCTGGAACTGACGCCGGAGCAGGCCGCCGACAAACCGATCGAGAAGGTCACCGTCCGGGAGGTGGTGAGCTGATGCCATGGAGCAGAGACGAGATGGCCGCCAGGGCCGCCGCAGAACTGTCCGACGGTGACTACGTGAACCTCGGGATCGGCCTGCCGACACTCGTTCCAAACTATGTCAACGACGACGTGGAGCTCGTCCTGCAGTCAGAGAACGGGATCCTCGGCGTCGGGCCTTACCCTGCGCCCGATGAGGTCGACCCCGATCTGATCAACGCCGGGAAGGAGACCGTCACAGTCCGCCGCGGCGCGAGCTTCTTCGACTCTGCCACCAGTTTCGGGATGATCCGCGGCGGCAAGATCGATGCCGCGATCCTGGGCGCCATGCAGGTCTCCGTAACCGGCGACATCGCCAACTGGATGATCCCCGGCAAGATGGTCAAGGGGATGGGCGGAGCCATGGACCTCGTACACGGGGCCCGCAGGGTGATCGTGTTGATGGAGCACGTCGCCAAGGACGGCAGCTACAAGATCGTCGACGAGTGCTCACTGCCCTACACCGGCAGGGGAGTGGTCCAACGCATCATCACCGACCTCTGCGTGCTGGACGTGACACCCGACGGCCTGAAGCTGGTGGAGCTCGCACCGGGGGTCACGCTTGACGAGGTTCGGGAGAAGACCGAGCCGCCCGTCAGCTGACGCCGCGCGGGCGCGGAGCACGGCTTCCGGCCAAGGTTGTGACAGGCTCGGGCCGTGGCGAACTCCGCGACTGGCGACTCCATGACAGACCGCCTGGTGCGGGTGCTCGAGACCTTCACCCCGACCCGTACAGCGCAGACGGTCAGCGGGATCGGGCGGCGCGCAGGCCTTCCGCCATCCACGGCCCACCGGATAGTCGGAGACCTTCTGGCCGCGGGCCTGCTCGAACGGGGCCCCGACGCGAAGGTCCGCGTCGGGGTGCGGCTATGGGAGCTGGCAACGCGGAGCTCTTCGACCTTGAGCCTGAGACAGGCCGCCCTTCCATTCATGGAGCGGGTGCAGGCACGCCTTCATGAACACACGCAGCTGGTGGTGCTGGAAGACGAGGCCGCGCTCTGCATCGAGCGTCTCTCCGCCCCGGAGGCCGGGGAGAACATCACGCGGATCGCCGGCCGTCTGCCGTTGCACGCCTCCTCATCGGGTCTGGTACTGCTCGCGTTCGCAGACGATGGCCTGCGGGCCCATGTCCTGGGCGGCTCGCTCCGCCGCCTTGCCGCCGAGACGATCACCGATCCGGCGCAGCTGGCGGCGAAGCTGGCGGAGATTCGCAGAGTGGGGTACGCGGTCGCGCCCGGCTACGTCTCGCCGGTTTCCACCGGTGTCGCCGTCCCCGTACGCGACGTCAGCGGCGATGTTGTAGCAGCACTGTCCTCGGTGCTACCTCGCGACGCAAACCCGGAATCAGCCGTGCTCGAGCTGACCTCAGCGGCCCGCGGGATCACACGCGCGATCACGCTCATCAGATAAGTTTCCCATTCATCGGGCAGCTCCACGCGGCACGTGGCTGTCCGCGGGGACAATCCAGCGACCACGTCCAGGGGAAGTAGAGAGACGGATGACGTCGCTGCGCACACAGGTCGGGATCGCCGGCGCCGGGCCGGCCGGGCTGTTGCTGTCGCACCTGCTCGCCAGGTCGGGCATCGAGTCGGTCGTGCTGGACAACCGCAGCAGAGATGAGATCGAGGGCACCGTGCGGGCCGGCATCCTTGAGCACGGCACGGTCCGGGTGCTGGTTGAGAGCGGCGCCTCACAGCGCGTCCTGAGCGTTGGCGAGTGCCACGACGGCATCGAGCTGCGGTTCGCCGGTGAAGGCCATCGGATCGACTTTGCGGCGCTGGTTAACCGAGGCGTCCACCTCTACCCGCAGCACGAGGTCCTCAAGGACCTGATCGCGGTGCGCCTCGCAGAGGGACAGGACATCCGCTTCGGCACGACCGCGGACTCCGTCGAGGAGGACGGCCAGATCGCTCGCATACATGCCACTGGGCCCGACGGCGCCCCGCTTGAGATCGAGGCCGACTTCGTGGTCGGCGCCGACGGATCCCACAGCGTGGTTCGCCCGGCCGTCACCGGCTCCCAAACGGCCGGCTACTTCCGCGAGTATCCGTTCGCGTGGTTCGGGATCCTCTGCGAAGCGCCGCCGAGCGCACCGGAGCTGATCTACAGCAACTCCGCATCCGGGTTCGCTCTGATCAGCCAACGAAGCCCGACGGTGCAGCGCATGTATCTGCAGTGCGACCCGGCGATGGATCCGGACGCAATGAGCGAGGCTCAGATCTGGGAGCAGCTGGGCGCACGCGTCTCCCCCCACGAGCTCAAGGAAGGTCCGATCTTCAAGCGCGACGTCCTACGCTTCCGAAGCTTCGTGGCTGCCAGCCTGCGTCGCGGGCGTATCGCCCTTGCGGGAGACGCTGCCCACACCGTGCCGCCGACCGGGGCAAAGGGTCTGAACCTCGCCGTAGCCGACGTGATCGTGCTCTACCACGCGATCGACGCGCTGCTCAGGAGTGGGGACTCGAGCCAGCTGGACGCTTACGAGCAGACCGCTCTGCGCCGCATCTGGAAGGCGCAGCACTTCTCGTGGTGGATGACCAGCATGCTGCACACCACCGCCGACGCGACGGACTTCGACCGTCTGCGTCAGCTCGGCGAACTGCGTTCCGTGGTCGACTCCGAGGCTGGCAGCCGATTCCTCGCCGAGGCCTACACCGGCTGGCCGATGCCGACCCTCTGAGCTGTGGCGCGATCGTCACTCGGACTCGGTTGAGGTAGGACTCGTGCAGCTCAGGGAGGACCGGGCAGGCCAGCCAGCTGGAAGATCGAGAAGGCGAGCAGGAGCACGCCGACGGCGACGAGGACGTAGCGCGTCTGGCGGACGTGGAAATGGGTGCCGATACCGACCAGGAACAGGACGGTGGCGAGAAAGACCGTGTCGCGCACATACTTGTCCGACGTGCCCGCTGCGCTTTCCCCCTGCGCAAACGCCTTGTCGGCCTTGCTGTCATCAGCGTTCGCGATGGCCTGTTGCGGGATGACGTATTGCGGCATGTATGACGGGCCGGGCGGCGAGTGCGGGTTGTGCGCCGGATCGGTCGCAAGCCAGGCGTCGAACGCTACGCGGTAGCCGGGCCGCAGCCGTCTCTCCGCGATCCGCTCCGCGTTCACGTTGCCGGCGACGAAGGCCGCAAACCATGCGTTGAAGGATGCCGAGTCGAGCGTGCGGGTCAGGAGCGCCTCGAGATCGGCGCGGCTCGCCTTCGTTCGCATCGTGGACGCCCTGGCCAGCGAGAGCGACGACTCGGTCCCCCACTTCGCAGCGGCATAGCCGGAGTAAGCGGCGAGCAGGGCCACGCACGAGAGCACAACCGCCTCGACGATCGAGATCCAGCGGTCGAGTCGATCCGTTTCAGGCTTTTCGTCGCCGTGCGCCTCCTGGTGCTCTTTGTGCTCGGCGATCTCCTTGCCGACTTCGGCCGCAGACAGTCCCTCGGGCATCCTCGCCAGGATGCGCCGAAGCCACGGGCTCGACCTCACCCGTTTGGGGTGAGGCGAGGAAGGAACACGACCTCGGCGCCTGCAGGAAGTCGACTGGCCGACTACTCTGCCCGACTACTCCCGGCCGAAGATGGGAATCTGTGCCTGACATGCCCGATAAGAGCAAAACAGAGACGGAGTCCGAGGTCAGCAGTCTGATCGTCGACGGCGACGCAGAGGACAAGTCGCCGGAAGATCTGGTCGAGGAGATCCATGCCGCAGCCGAAGTGGAGGCTGGAGTCGACCAGCACCAGGCCTACGGCGAGGTCGGGCCGGCGTTCGACCGCAAAGCGCCTTTCTTTGTGGGCCTCAACGGGGCACTCGGCGTCGCGGTGGTTTTCGTCGTCGGCGCGATCATCGTCGCGATCGGTCAGATCCTGCTGCTGATCATCCTGGCGATCGTCATCGCCGTTGGGCTTGATCCAGCGGTCCGGTGGCTCACGCGAAGAGACGTACCGCGTTGGGCCGCCGTAACGGCCGTGCTGATCTCCACCCTGGCGATCTTCGGCGGCTTCCTGGCGCTGGCGATCCCGATCGTGGTATCAGAGGCGACCGGGCTCGCCCGCGACGTCCCCGGGTATCTACACAGCCTGCAGAACCACCATACGTTCCTCGGCAAGCTGAACGCGCGCTACCACGTGATCAGCGCCATCCAGAGGTTCATAAACAAGGGCGGTTCTTCGGCGATTGCCGGTGGTGTGCTGGGCGTCGGCAAGGTCGTGCTCGATCTGATCGGCGCAGTCGCTGTCGTCGTGATCCTGTCCGTCTACCTCCTGGCGGACCTCCCGCGCGTCAAACGCGGCATATATCAACTGGCACCGAAGAGCCGCAGAGCACGGACGGTCCTGCTCACCGACGAGATCCTGAACCGGATCGGCGGATACGTCCTCGGCAACATACTGACGTCGTTCATCGCAGGATTCGGCACCTGGGCATGGGCGTTTGCGTTTGGCATCCCATACGCCCTACTGCTCGGGTTCCTCGTTGCCCTCCTGGACCTGATCCCTGTGGTCGGCTCCACCGTGGGCGGGATCATCGTCTCTCTGATTGCGCTGACCGTGAGCTTCCCACTTGCGCTCGCCACCGCCGCCTTCTACACGGTGTACCGCTTCCTGGAGGACTACTTGCTGACTCCCAAGGTGATGGCCCGCACGGTTCAGGTGCCCGGCCTTGTCACGGTCATCGCAACGCTGATCGGCGGTGCGCTGCTCGGCATAATCGGCGCTCTGATTGCAATCCCGCTGGCGGCCGCCATCAAGCTCCTGCTCGAGGAGACCACGCTCCGCCACCAAGAGAGCCGTTAGACACCGCTCTGCCGGTCCAGGAACGCGTAGACGTCGATCAGGTCCACGCCGGGGTAGGGGTTGAACACGACCGTGTCGGTGGGAAGGCCGGAGACGAAGCCGCTGTGATCACGCGCTGAGGGCCAGGCCTGCCCCTCCCAGCGTGCCAGGGCATCATCGCCGGGCCGCCGGCAACAGGCCGGATCTGGGCAGGTGGAGACCGCACTGCGCGTCGTGTTCGAGCCCCGAAACCAGTGCGACATCGAGTTGACGGTTCCGATCGTGATCGCATCGCCGCGATCACGACCGATGTCGATGTGGGTCACACACCAGAAGGTGCCGGCGACGGTCTCGGTGCGCTGGTAGTGGAGCTCGTAGGAGTCCTCGGACTCGAACGCCTGGCGTGAGCTCCACCACCGGCACAGGCGCTGGCCCTCGATCGTTCCGTCGACGTCGGCCGGAAGCAGCACCCCGTCGTTCTCATACGCCTTCCACAGCCGGCCCTCGTGATCGGAACGCTGGAAATGCACAGGGATGCCGAAGTGGCGGGTGATCAGGTTCGTCAGGCGGTGGGCCGCCATCTCGTAGGAGATGTAGAACATCTCACCTAGGTCCTCGACCGAGATGTCCTCGTTGCGCTTGGCCTCGGCGAGCACCTGCACGACCGAACGCTCGGGTGCCAGCAGTGCGCCGGCGAAGTAGTTGGCCTCAACGCGCTGGCGCACATAGGTTTCGAAGTCCGCCGGCTCGCTGTGGCCGAGGGCGAAATGCCCGAGTGTCTGCGCGATCACGGATCGCGAGGAGCGGGTGCCACCGGTGGCGTTGCGCTGAGGTACATAGATGACGCGGTTGGCCGTGTCGGTGATCGATCTGGCCGACGCCGGCAGGCCCTGTACGCGCGCCACCGTGAACCCGAAGTGGGCGGCGGCCTCACTCAGGTGACGCTCCGAGACGGCGCCGGGCCCTGAGTAACCGACAGCCTCCAGCGCATCGGTGGCGACCGCCTCGATCTCCTCAAAGTAGTTGTCGCGGCGCCGCATCTCATCGCGAAGCGCCGCGTTGGCTGCACGTGCCCCCAGCGAACCGGCGAGACCATCCTGTTGCGGAACGACGCGCGCCGTTCCGTCAGTCAGCTCCCGCACGCGCGCGAACAGCGCGACGATGTGCTCGAGTGCTGCGCCATCGAGGCGCGCTGAGGCCTTTAGATAAGGCAGGCGCAGCGACTTGTAGAGCGGGTCCTCCTGCAGCCGCGCGAGCCCCACCTCCAGCTCGGCCCGCCGGCTCGGTGCTGCCGAGGACAGCAGCTCACCGGGCTTGCAGCCGAGCGCTGCGGCGAGTTGGTTCACGGTCGAGAGTCGCGGCTCACGGTGTCCGTTCTCCAGTTGCGAGAGGTAGGAGGCCGAGCTTCCGACCTTCGCGCCCAGCGTCTCAAGCGTCATGCCGGCGCGCTTGCGCAGGTGTCGCAGGCGCTGGCCGAAGACGGCCGGATCCAGTGAATCGGCGATCAAAGCCCGAAAAGTTTTGCATTTCTTTTCATAGATGGCAAGTGCTGCGTTCTTTTAGTGGACAAATGCGTCATTTCTGGGACTATCGCCAATGTGTCCGTTACGCAAAATATCTCCTACACCCCCCACCCGTCCACGGACGAGGTGCTGACCCCCCGAGCGATCGACTTCCTGCTCGCCCTTCACCATCGCTTCGAGAACGCAAGGCGCGAACTGCTCGCGCAGCGTGAAGAGCGTCAGGTCCGCTTCGATGCAGGCGAGCGCCCTGACTTCCTGACAGAGACCGCAGCGGTGCGTGAGGGGCACTGGCGCGCCGCGACAGCCCCAGACGCCCTGCGTGACCGGCGGGTCGAGATCACTGGCCCGGTCGAGCGCAAGATGATGATCAACGCGCTCAACTCTGGCGCGAAGGTGTTCATGGCCGACCTCGAGGACTCGAACTCCCCGACTTGGGCGAACGTGATCGAGGGTCAGGTCAACCTCGCCGACGCGGTGCGCGGAACGATCGAGTTGACGACGCGACGAGAAGGTCTACCGGCTGCGGCCCCAGGAGGAGCTCGCGACCCTGGTCGTGCGGCCGCGTGGCTGGCATCTGATCGAGAAGCACTTCACCGTCGACGGTGAGCCGATCTCGGCCAGCCTGTTCGACTTCGGCCTCTACGTCTTCCACAACGGCTGGGAAGCGCTCGAGCACGGCTCCGGTCCGTACTTCTACCTGCCCAAGCTCGAGAGCCATCTCGAGGCCCGCCTGTGGAACGAGGTGATGGTGGCGGCCGAGGATGGACTGGGTCTGGAGCGCGGCACGATCCGCGCAACCGTCCTGATCGAGACGATCACCGCCGCCTTCGAGATGGACGAGATCATCTACGAGCTGCGCGAGCGCATCTGCGGCCTGAACGCCGGCCGCTGGGACTACATCTTCAGCATCGCCAAGCGATTCCACGACCGACCCGCAGTTCGTGCTGCCGGACCGTGCGCTGGTGACGATGACCACCCCGTTCATGCGCGCCTACACCGAGCTGCTGGTCAAGACGTGCCACAAGCGTGGCACCCACGCGATCGGTGGGATGGCCGCCTTCATCCCCAACCGCCGCAAGCCCGAGGTGACCGAGGCCGCGCTCGCCAAGGTCTCCGAGGACAAGCGCCGCGAAGCCGGTGACGGATTTGACGGGACCTGGGTCGCGCACCCCGACCTGGTTCCGACGGCGCGAGCCGAGTTCGATGCGGTGCTCGGCTCGGCACCCGAATCAGCTCACACGCCAGCGGCCCGAGGTCGAAGTGCAGGCCGCCGACCTGCTGGGCGTCAGCCGGCCTGAGGGCGGCATCACCGACAAGGGGCTGCAGCACCAACATCGACGTCGGGCATCCGCTACATCGCCTCCTGGCTCTCGGGTGTCGGGGCTGCTGCGATCCACGACCTGATGGAGGACGCAGCGACGGCCGAGATCAGCCGCGCCCAGGTGTGGCAGTGGGTCCACCACGTGATCCCGCTGACGCCCGGCGGCACGGTCGTGACCCCGGAGCTTGTCCGCGAGCGGGCGGACAAGACGCTGGACGAGCTGAGCGCGACCGGATTCGACCCCGAGCTTCTGGTGAAGGCCCGCGACGTCTTCGAGCTCGTGGCCCTCGCCGAGGACTTCCCCACCTTCCTGACCCTGCCCGCCTACGAACTGATCGCCTGAACCCCAAAGGAGCCGTTCGCCATGACCACCCTGTCAGACATCGCCGACGCCGCCATCGAGCGTGAGTGGGCAACCGATCCGCGCTGGGCGGGGATCGAGCGCCCGTACGAGGCAGCCGATGTGATCCGGCTGCGCGGCACGGTGCGAGTCGAGCACAGCCTCGCGCGCCGCGGCGCCGAGCAGCTCTGGAGCATGCTGCACACAGAGACCTACGTCAACGCGCTCGGCGCGATGACCGGGAGCTCAGGCCGTTGAGATGGTGAAAGCCGGGCTGAAGGCGATCTACCTGTCCGGCTGGCAGGTCGCCGCCGACGCCAACCTCTCCGAGCAGGTTTACCCCGACCAGAGCCTGTACGCGGCAAACAGCGTCCCGACCGTCGTGCGCCGCATCAACAACGCGCTGCGCCGGGCCGATCAGATCGAATGGGCCGAGGCGATGGCGTCGGGCGATCACGAGCCGCGGCGCAACTGGCTCGTGCCGATCGTCGCCGACGCTGAGGCAGGATTCGGCGGGCGCGCTGAACGCCTACGAGCTGATGCGCTCGATGATCGAGGCCGGCGCCGCCGGCGTGCATTTCGAGGACCAGCTCTCCTCGGAGAAGAAGTGCGGCCACATGGGCGGCAAGGTGCTGATCCCGACGGGCCAGCACATCCGCACCCTGAACGCGGCGCGCCTGGCCGCGGACGTCGCCGGCGTGCCCACGCTGATCGTCGCCCGCACCGATTCGCTCGGCGCGAACCTGCTGACCAGCGACGTCGATCCGCGCGACCAGGAGTTCTGCACGGGTGAGCGCTCGCCCGAGGGCTTCTATTACATCCGGCCCGGGATCGACACCGCCGTCGCGCGCGGGCTCGCGTACGCCCCATACGCGGATCTGATCTGGTGCGAGACGTCGACCCCCGACCTGCGAGGAGGCACGCGTCTTCGCCGAGCGGATCAAGGCCGAGTACCCGGACAAGATGCTGGCCTACAACTGCTCGCCGTCGTTCAACTGGCGCAAGCACCTGGACGACGACACGATCGCACGGTTCCAGCGCGAGCTCGGAGCGATGGGGTACGCGTTCCAGTTCGTGACGCTCGCCGGCTGGCACGCGCTCAACGAGTCTGCCTTCCGGCTGGCCCGCGGCTATGCCAACCACGGCATGACCGCCTACGTCGATCTGCAGGAGCGCGAGATCGCCCTCGAGCAGCAGGGCTACAGCGCCACCCGCCACCAGCGCGAGGTCGGCGCCGGCTACTTCGACGACGTGATGAGCACGCTGTCGAGCGGGCTCTCCTCGACCCTGGCGCTGGCCGGCTCGACCGAGGAGGCGCAGTTCCAGATCTGATCTCGCCGGTCCGAGTCGTCCGAGCCCCCGGACTGGCCGCGCCGGAGCCTCGAGAGAGAGCGAGCGCTCCGGCGTGGCCCGGCGCGGGCGTCGCGCCGGCGCCTCAGAACTCGATCCGGGTCTCCGACGGCAGCACCAGCACCGAACTGCGGGCGCTGTTGAGCTCGTTGCGGACCTCACCGTGCGACAACGATGCGACCTTTCGCGGCCCCTTCCTTCGACCCCACGACGATCAGGTCGAGCGCGTCGTGGCCGGCATCGACCACCTCCGCGCTCTAGCTTCGCGGCCAGGCTCGCGGCCGTCGCGCGCGCGTCATCGTTGATCGGTCCTGCGAACGGGACGGCGATCGAGCGGATCGCACCATCCTGGTTGGCACGAGGCCGGCGGCCGCCACGCGATCGCTACCGGTCCGCCCTCCAGCAGGCGCTGGGCGGAGGTCCCGGGCTCAGCTCGGCCCGGCGGTGTGCGGTAGTCGGAACCGAACACGATGATCGACGCGCCCTGCTGCTCGGCGAGCTCCCCCAGCACCTCGCCCGTCGCGGCACCGACCACGACGTGCTTGGTGACGGGGATGCCGATCAGCGAAGCGCCACGCTCAAGGCGTTGCTCGGCGTCGTATTGCGCGAGCTCTTCGCGCTTCGGGTCGAACTCTTTGGCGTGGCGCACGTAGGCGAGCGCAACGGATGATCCGGTCTTGGCCAGCAGCTTGCCGAGGGCAAGCGCGTCGTCGTCGTTGGGAGTCCCGTCGTAGGAGATGATGAGGTCAGCGGTCATATCAAGAGATCCTCCGTGACAGGCCATGCTACGCGCCTCATACAACTGGACAGCAATGCATCACGCCCCCTATCCAGATGGCCGAAACGCCGAGTCCTACTTCTCCCAGAAGCCCTCGACTATTTCTCCGTCCCCCTCCACGCGGGGCCCGAAGATCAGCACCTCCAAGCCCTCCGGACCTGCCTCGAAGGTCCGCGTCGTCCCGGGCTCGACTCGCACCGCATCAAGCGGGCCCAGCTCGAGCAACTCGTCGTCTAGTTTCACTCGCCCCGATCCGGTCAGAACCACGTAGATCTCTTCAGCCTGCCGATGCCGATGGGCAAAGGCCTCGCGCATACCGGGCTTGACGATCAGGTAGTTCATTCCCGTCTGCTCGGCCCCGAGTTCCAGCCGCGGGAACCGTGCTTCCTGCGTGGCCCCCACGCCGTGCTTGGCGGCCGAGTCCTCCACCTGCCGTAGGTTGGTCTTCGCATAGGCCACTGTTGCTCTCCTCGCGCTTGGCTGTCGTTCAAAACAGGCTCTGCTGGGCAGCCTCAGTCGTGCGCTGTGCCGACGGCCTGCCACCGCCCGCACGAGGCTGAGAGCCACGCGGATCGGTCCGCCTGGTTCCCGGCTGAACCTGGTTGGAGCAGGATGCCGACTGAGCCGAGGCCCGCCGGCGGTACGGGGAGGCCGGAGCGGGGTCCGCACGAAGCGCACGCCCCGCTCGCTGCTTCGGCGATTGTGAAGGCCCCTGGAGCACGCGCGCCAGCCGGCGACGCTCATCCGCCGGCATGTATGCCCCACGTCTATAGAGCTCCTCGTATTGCGGCACGAGCTCCGGGCGGTAATCGCCGAGCCATTCCATGAAGACCTCACGCACACCGCGACGCAGGTGCAGCGCGATCCCGGTGATGTAATCGGCGCCGGCCTCCGTGGCCTGCCGGACCACATCGCGGACCTGCTCGGGAGAGTCGTTGATCCCCGGCATCAGCGGGGCGATCAGCACCCCTGTCCGGATGCCGGCGCTCGTGAGCTCTGCGACCGCCTCCAGCCGAGCTCGCGGGTTTGGGCTGCGGGGTTCGGAGGCACGCCACGCCTTCTGGTCGAGTGTCGGGATGGACAGCGCGGCACTGAAGTCCGTGACCCGATTCAGGTCGCCCATCAGATCCAGGTCGCGCAGCAACAGTGGCGATTTGGTCAGCACCGAACAGGGGTTGCGCGCGTCCCGGAACGCCTCCCAGATTCCGCGCATCAGCTCATAGCGACCCTCGACCCACTGATAGGGATCGGTGTTAGTGCCCAGCGCCACGTGCTCGTGCTGCCAGCGCGGGCGGTTGAGCTCCGCTCTCAACAGCTCGGGTGCGTTCACCTTGACCACGATCTCGCGCTCGAAGTCCCTGCCGGCGCCCAGCTCGAGATACTCGTGCGTCGGCCGAGCGAAGCAGTACGTGCACGCGTGAGTGCAGCCGCGATATGGATTCACCGTCCACCGGAACGGCATCTGGCTGCTCTCCGGTACGCGATTCAGAACCGACTTCGCCTCGACCTCGTAAAAGCGGGTGTCGACGGCCTCCGGCGCGTCAAAGTGCCTGACCGTGACATCGTGGTAGCCCGGAAGCCGCGCACCCGCTTCCCGCTCAACTGTTTGCTGATCCCACCGCACGAACGTATGTTCGCATGACGTTCGGACGGAACGTCTCTCAGCGTGTCGCTTTCTTCACACCGCTGCGAGCCCGGCCAGCGGCGTTCGTGGCCTTGCCCTTCAGCTCCTCAGCAGCGCCCTTGGCCTCGGTGCCCCGTTGGCCACTTGCCGCCCCGGCCTGGCGCTTGGCGGCGCCCTTCATCTCTTCAGCCTTGCCCTTGATCCGTTGTGTGCGATCACCCATTGCGCTTCCTCCTTTTCGGAACCTTACGGATCCTCTACCCAAACAGCTGGGTTGATCACTGCTAACGCCGCAGACACGCTCGGTTGTAGGCGGGTGTCCCGGGCTGTCGAGCCTGTCCCGAGTTCGGGTTGATCATCAGGCAGCTCTCGTCGACCGCCTGGAATGCGCGCGCGGGAATGGCTTTCAGCTGGTCCACCATCGTGTAGGTCCAGCGACGATCGGCTGTGCCCTGGAAGAACCAGTTGTTGCCGTTGTCGGCGAGGATCAGCCCGTAGGTCTTCATCGCCTTGAGGACAACCTGGCATGCCCGGAAGCAGCGCGACGCCGGCAGGCTGAACCCCGATTTCAGGCGGAATCTCGCCCCCATCGGCGGGTAGCCTGGATTGCCGGTTGCCCCCGCCTCATGTCGCGCCGGCCATAGATAGCGCGTGCTGGTCGTCTGCGCGGTGAAACGGATCGCGTGGTCGATGTGACCGGACCTCACCTCGTCGTAGTTGACCAACCCCGGAAGGATGGGCAGGCCAGCTGCGTCAGCGGAGGTCGAGCCGGCCGGCCGCAGGCGGTTTGAGCGCAGGTTCCAGATCGCCCCGGACCCCGCGGTCGAGCCACCGCCGGGGCGATATTGGGCGTCGTAGAGCTCGTAGAGCACGCACGTCTCAGGGTCGACCATCAGTGCATGGCGATCGCCTGTCGAGCCTGCCCCGCCCTCGATTGGGGTCCGCGCCGAGAACGGGTATGGCCCGCGATCGCTCTCATCGGCATATTGGAAGTGAAGACGCACGAAATCCGGGTTCCTCGGGGTGATCTCCCACGGGATCCCGTACGGGCTGGCTCCCCCACCGGGCCCGTAGTCGGGGTGCAGGAGGGTCGAGGCGGCTGCCATGTGCGCGAGCCATGCGGCGGAATGACGGTCCACCGGCAGGCCGGTGACCGGGGTGTTCCAGACATCGTCCGCGGGAAAGACCGGGCAGCTCGTGCCAGGCAGCACCGGGCCGGCGGCCGGAGCCGCTGGCGTTGCTGCAGCCGACGCCCCCGCGGTCGATGAAATGGCCGGCGTAACCAGCAAACCGCCGAGAGACAGAGCCAGCAGCAGAACGGTGCGCGCCGTCCCGCGCACCACGGAACTAACTCTCCTCCACCAGCAGCGCAGCCCCAAGCGCACCGCCCAGATCGCCAAGTTCGACGAGCTGCACGTGCGGCATCTTGTGGCCGGGGAACAGGTGCTTGGTCATCGCGTCGCGTATGCGATCCACATACTCGTCGCCGAAACGCACACCGAGGCCGCCGCCGATCACCACTGCCTCGATGTCGAGCAGGTTGATGGCCGAGGCGGCGCCCGCGCCCAGCGCCTCGACAGCGCCGTCGATCAGCTCGATCGCAAGCTCGTCGTCGCGTTCGACGGCGGTCTCCCAAACCGCGCTCGTGAAGCGCTCACGATCCTTCTGCTCCATGATCTTGAGCAGATCAGACTTGCGCCCCTTTTCGATCTCGTGGCGGGCGTGCGCTTCCATCGCTGCGCGGCCGGCATACGCCTCGACGCAGCCCTCGTGACCGCACGGGCAGCGACGGCCGCCCAGCTTGATAACCATGTGCCCGATCTCCCCCGCACCGCCGCGACCGCGCCAGGGCGTCCCGTTGAGGACGATGCCGCCGCCAACGCCGGTACCCCAGAACACGCCGAGCAGCGAGGAGAACTGCTTGCCGGCGCCCAGCTTGAACTCGGCTGCCGTGGCGACCTGCACGTCGTTACCGATCGCGACGGTCGTGCCGAGCTTCTTACTGAGCTCGGGCCCGAGCGCGAAGGTCCCATCCCACCCAGGCAGGTTGCGCGCGCTCGAGACGGTGCCGGCAGCACTGTCGACCGACCCCGGCGACCCGACGCCGACACCGACCAGTGCTTGAGGAGTGGTCCTGGCGGCCTGTGCGGCTTCGGTGAGAGCGGTGGCCATCTCCGCAGCCACATCTGCCGGGCCTCCGTGGAGAGGCGTCGGGTGGCGTGAGGAGCCGAGGACGCTGTTGGTCGCATTGACGACGATCGCCTCGATCTTCGTACCGCCGAGGTCGATGCCGCCGCGTAGGGCTCCGGTGTTGGGTTCGTCGGTCATCAGCCGATTATTCAGCTTCTCGTCTACCCGGGCGTAGCACCGGAAATGCGAATCCCGGTTGACGCCGCCTATAGGCTTGCCGAGAACATGACTGGCGTCTCACTGGATCACATCGAGCCGTACTACAACATCTCGCCGAAGGCCTATGAGCATCCGGCCGATCGAGCGGCGACCGCCGCGCTCAAGGCGGTGCCGATGCTCGACACGCTCGTGCGCCGGCTGATCGAGTGGCAATACGAGCGTGCGCTGCGCCAGTTCTTCCTGGGAACCTCGCTGAAGGTCTCCGAGCAACAGCAGGGCGAGCTGTGGGCCTCGCACAGCGCTGCGTGCCGGATCCTCGACCTTCCGGAGGTCTACGACCTGTACCTCAGCACGCCCGTGCGCGGGATCGCAGTCACGATCGGCTCCAAGAAGCCGATGATCGTGATGGACTCGATGGTGTTGCAGCGGCTCGGCCCCGGCGAGCAGCGCGCACTGATGGGGCATGAGCTCGGGCACATCCTCTCCGACCACGTCCTTTACACGAGCGCGCTGAACATCCTGATCGCCGCCGGGGGTTCGCTGCCGACGCTGCTTGGCCTTCCGTTCCGCGCCGTCAAGACCGTGTTGCTCGAGTGGTATCGCGCCGCGGAGCTCAGCTGCGACCGGGCTGCCACGCTGGTGGTTCGCGACCCTCAGATCGTCTGCCGTATGTTGATGGTGACCGCTTCGGGCCTTCCGGCCGACCAGCTGAACCTCGACGCGTTCATGACCCAGGCGATGGAGTACGAGAACTGGGATGACCCGTCCGACCGAGTCCGGCGCTTCTTCTGGGAGATCAACGTCACGCACCCCTACGCGGTCAAGCGCGTGTCCGAGGTGATGCGCTGGGTGCAGAGCGGCGAGTACGACCGCATCCTGGCGGGCGATTACCGGACCCGCGATCAGGAGACGGACGTCCGCGGCGAGGCCGGAGACGCCGTCGAGTTCTACGCGGAGCGATTCCGCGGAGCGTTCAGGGATATAGGCGACAACATCACGAGCCTCGGCGGCCAGGTGGGCGGCGTGGCTGATCAGGTGGCCGACTGGTTGCGAAATCGCGGTAGCGGCGCCGGCAGCGGCGACGATTCGTAGTGCGGGCGGAGGGACTCGAACCCCCAAGAGCAAAGCCCACCGGCACCTAAAGCCGGCGCGTCTACCAATTTCGCCACGCCCGCGTGGAGAATGACCGGCTCGCGGCCAGGGCAGATTGTATGGTCAGCGATGGTGAGTTCGTCACGTCACGTCAAACCTGGCTACGTGGTCACCTACCCGAACCGTGAGAAGCGATCGAGCAGAGCCGCGCGGGTGGCCGTGGCATTGGTGCTCCTGCTCTCGGCGGTGCTGATGCTGGCGGTGACTGCCGGAGGGTGGAGCAAATTCGCTGGGCTCGTGCCCGTGAACATCATCTGGTGCCTGATCTACGTGGTGATGGCCTACTACGTGATGCGCTGGGCGAAGGGGCTGCTGCCGATCGCCGTGGGCCTCGGGGCGCTGATGCTGACCTTCGCGGTGATCGCCGAGACGGCGGCAGACGGCGTCTCGTGGAGCGACCGCAACGCATCGGACTACGCGCCTGCTCACGCGCTCTTCGGCGGCGTGGGCTTCAGTCCCGGCACGCTGAGCGCACTCACGATCGCGATCGCAATCACACAGGTCCTGCTGATCGCCGCGTGCGTCGGTGCGCTTCGTCAGGGCTGGAACATCGAGTACGAGGTTCCGGCAACCGACGCGCGGGCGCTCAGAACGTGACGATCACGCCGCGGTCGCCATACGGAAACGGCTTGCCTTTCACGATCCCGCCGATCTTGGCGAGGAACTTGGTGACCTTCGTCATGAAGCCGTATTTGGCAATCACCCGCTGACGGATCGCCTCGTGCTCGGCTCCGGTCACGAGCCGGGCCGTGGCCTCGGTCGGCGACGTGCCGGGCTTGATGCCACCGCGCTGATTGCACGGCTGCACCGTCACGCGCGAGGTGTGGGCCAGGCGTTTGGCCTTGCCAGAGGCCGAACTCGTCCAGAAACCGAACGTCCCATCGCCCATGTCGACCCACCAGACGGGTGTCGAGACAGCCGTGCCGTCACGCTTGTAGGTGGTGAACAGCACGCACTTCTCGTCGGGCGCGATCGCCATGCCCCAAACGTACTGCGCAGGACGGGCGCCCGCAATGCGACATTGTTCCCGTCGCAACACCGGACAGGCCGCTCAGCTGCCGCTCGTCCGGTTGACGAGCGGCACGTATGCGCGGCACGGCTCGTTGCGCAGACTCGGGCAGGGCGGAAGGCCCGTCGGGACGCTGACGCCCGGGACCACCGGCAGCACCAGTCTGGAGGCGTCAGCGGCGGAGAGCTCCAGGGACACAGCGGCGGTCCCGGCCGGGCTGGTCTGAGCAAACGCCCACGACGGCTGGGTGCCGCCCGGCGCCGCGATCGTGACGCGGATCCGCGAGCCGGCTCGGTAGACGTGACCCTCGTAATAGAGCGGGATCGTTACCTCGACGAAGCGTCCGCTCGGGAGCGCCTGCACGGCGCTCTTGCGCAGGTTCAGCACCGGCTCGAGCGGCGTGCTCCCCTTCGCCAACCGGCGCTCGTCGGCGCGCACCCAGCCGTCCTGGACGAAGGTCTCCATGCCATCGGGGCGCACCTCGCTGACGGTGGCCTGCAGGTCGACGCTCGGGCTGGTCGCCTTGATCCAGACGTGCACCGCGCCGCCGCCGATCACGGTCGTGTTCTGCGTGAGTGGCTGGCTCACGTATGAGACCGCCGTGCCGGCCGGGTTCTGCTGCCAGTTCCAGCCCCAGTCGCGCGGCATCGCCCCACAGCCCGCCCGCGGAGGTGTTCGTCGGTCGGCGTAGTCGGTGGCCGGCAGCGCCTTGGGGTTCCAGGTGAAGCGTGTCAGATCTCGGGCGCCGGGTCGGGGCTGGTGGCAAGCGAGCCACCGGCCCCGAAGTACCACGTCTGGGCGACCGTGCCCGGGATCGGGAAGCTCGGGAACGACTGCTCGAATGCCGGGGTACGGGTCCCCGGGTGTGATCGGTTCCGTTGGGAGCCGCGCCGGCGCCGTTGTCGAACAGCACCCGCACCGACGGGCAGCTTCTCGTAGGCCGCCAGCGCGGCGCTGTAGGTCGGGATCTGCTGGATCGGATCCGACGGCAGCGTCATGTCGCTGATGCCCAGCGCCTCGCTGTAGAAGAGCGGTGCGGCGATACTCGACGAGTCCGGCGTTGGTCGGCTGGCGCCTGGTGGGCGACGAACAGCGACAGGAAGTCGTACCAGCGGTCGAATGTCGCCGGGTCGAGCGAGTCGATGTGGGCGCCGTTGGTGAAGGTGAACCACTTGTTGCGGGTGCCGGTGAAGTCCTGGGCGAGGTCGGCGCAGTGCCCGCCGGTCTGCTCGTCCTCCCACTGGCAGGCCATGAACACCGCCGCTTTGATCTTGTGGACGAAGGTGACGGGATCCAGCGGATCGTCGACCTTCGCGCACGTAGTGCGCGTTGTCGCGCACGCAGCTTCAGCACGCTCGGCGCCTCGGCGTGCAGCGCCTGGTTGTGCTTGCAGGTCGTGTCGCCTGCCGACGATGCGCTTGTAGGCCCACGACTCGCCCGCCGTCGGGCCGGCGGGCTCGGCGTCATGCTGGCGCTCGGCGGCCCACGAGACGGCGAAGCCGGTGTTGAGGATGCCGCCCGGATAGAGCGTCGTGATCGTCGAGTCGAGCGTCGAGAGCGGCGAGATCGCCTCGAGCGCCGGCGGGTCGAGCTGCGCGGTGAACAGCTGGCTGATCGCACCGTAGGAGACGCCGATCATCCCGACCTTGTGACCGAGCACCCAGGGCTGGTGCGCGATCGTCTGGATCACGTCGTAGCCATCGAGGTTCTGTAGCGGCTCGAAGAAGTTGAAGGCGCCGCCCGAGCAGCCGGTGCCGCGCATGTTCACGTCGACGACGGCGAAGCCCATCAGGTTGGCGAGCACGGCGATGCCGCTGTCGGGGCCGGCTGGGTCGGCGTAGCCGTAGCCCGAGTACTCGATCACCGTCGGGTAGGGCGGCTGCGAGTAGCTGCTCGGCAGCGAGATCCCGTCCGGCAGCGAGGAGATGCCGGCCGGGTGACTGGGCGGATGCACGTAGATCGCGAGCTTGGTGCCGTCGCGCGTGGTCAGGTACTGGTAGCCGTTGTCGTTGATCTTCTGGCCGTAGACGCGCCGGATCCCACGGCTGCGGCGGCGTCGTTGTGGACGGTCACGGGCTGCCGACTCGTCGCCGCTGCTTCCGAGTCGGACGCGGTAGCCGGCGCCGGGCTTGACGTTCACGAACAGCAGCCCGCCCTGCGCGTCGGCCTGCTTGCGCGCGACGATATCGCCCGGACGCGTTCAGCAGCACGGCGCGTGCGTGCGGCTTGAGGCCCGTGGCGTAGACCTGCTCGGCGCTGCCGTGCGCGTCGATTCCGCGCGCCGCTGCTGCCGCGGGCAGGCTCAGTACGCCGAGCGCCACGGCGGCGCTGAGGGCTAGTCGTTTGAGAGCGTCCATGGGTCAGGTCTTGACGCCCTGAGACGGTACAGGCCTGCCCCGCATCAGCGGAGCAGGCCCATTCCGTCTAGCTTCGATTGCTACAGCGTTACTACGAGAGTGCCACCAGCTGGGCGACGAACTTCGGGGCCCAAGGCGTCCCGAGGCCGCTCGCCAGGTCGTAGCCCGGTCCGGCGTTATAGCCCGCCAGCGTGTGCGACACGCCGTGCGAGTCGGTCCACATCACGCCGTTGTTGCCGAGCGTGACGTCGTTTATGCCGGAGCCCGCCCCGTCTCCCATCTCGTACAGCGCCGGATTGATCTGGCCGAGACCGTGGCCCGCAACCTGATCGGCCAGGCTGATGATGCCGGCCATCAGCGGTGAGGCCTCACTCGTACCACCCACCACATACCAGCCAGGCCCGACGAGACCAGCCGGGTGGTTGATCGCGCTGATGAAGAGGGTCGCGCCGCCGTTCACGGCAGCCGAAGCGCTGATGTCCGGCACGCCGCGGCTGTCGCCGACGACGCCGGCCACGCTGTTCTGATACGACGGGCGACTGAAGATGGACGACAGTCCGCCACTTCCCGCGGCCGGGCTCCCGAACAGCGCCTGGTCATTCCAGACGTTCGGCGGAGCAAACGGTATGCCCTTCTCGTTGAGGTGCAGCTGCGTTCCACCGACGCTGGTGACCAGCGGGTCACTGGACGGCCAGCCCACAGTCGGGAACTGGTAGAGGTCAACACCGTCGGGCTCATAGTTCCCCGCTCCGGTGTCGCCCGACGAGGCCAGGACCGTCACTCCGTTGTTGGCTGCGTCCTGATAGGCGTACTCGAGCGACTCGATCTGCGCCGCGCCACCTGTGAACGTCTGTTCGGTTGCACCGAAGCTCTGGCTGATGACGTTGCCCAGGTGATTGTCGACCACGTACTTGATCGCCCTCTCGATCGGCACGAAGCCGACGATCCCCTCGGTTTCGGCCTCCGGTGTCTCGACCAGCAGGATGTTCGCGCCTGGCGCCATGGTGTGCGCCATCTCAACATCGAGGCTCGTCTCGAATACCCAGCCGCCCATGGTCGCGTTGTCCGGGTCGTACGGTGGCGGCGCGCCTTCGGGAGTGATGACGTTGAACGACGGCGGAGCCGGCAGGCCGTTCTGGTTGTCGTATTCGGTCAGATCATGCTTGATCGTCGGCGAACCGAACGAGTCGACGATCACGATCGTCTGGCCGGCGCCGGTTATCCCTGCCTTGTACAGGTCGGGCGTCCCGTAGTTCGTCTCGAACTGCGCCGCGTCGTAGCACTCGATGCCGAAGTTGGCTTCGCAGTACGCGGTCGACGGCGGTGCCGCGAATTGATGAGCCAGATACTGCACATTCGTGCCGGCCATCGCCGACGGTGCCACGACCAGCGCGGCGAGCCCGCTGGCCACCGCGCCGGTCAGACACTTCACCCTCCAGGTGCGCATACGTCCTCCTATGAATGTGGTCTTGCCCTACAACCCGGCCCCGGGAATTTCATCTGAACTTCCCTTTGTGGGCGATCAAACCACAATCGCCACCTGCAGATGGCACTTTTTCGGAGAGTTGCGACGGGCCCATCTTCGATAGGCCGGTTGACAATATGTAGCTAGGCGACCTATGCTTGCAGCGTGGAATTTCGGCCCCCGAGTTACTTCGCCCTGGCAGCGTTGATCGATGGGCCGCTGCATGGATACGCGATCGTGAAACGCGCAGCCGAGTTGTCAGACGGCGACGTCCGTCTCTCGACGGGCACCCTGTACGCGGTCTTGGACCGTGCGCTGGCGGAATCGTTGGTCGTGGCTGGCGAGACCTATGTTCACAACGGTCGTCAGCGCCGCGACTATGAGCTGACTCCTGCAGGCCTGGTCGCTCTGACCCAGGAGTGCGAGCGGCTGGCGCGCGCGGCCAAGACTGTGAGCTCGAGGCTGCGGCCGGACATCAACCCGGCCGGCGCATGATCCGCAGGTGGATCCGAGCGATCGCTGTGTGCGCCTATCCGATATTGAGGCCCGTGCCCAGAGGTACGGGCGGCTCGGTCGCGATCAACCCTTCCTCGGCAACCGCAGCGATGATCCGCGCCATAGCCTCGACGTCATCGACTGTCGCGTAGCGGACGACCACGAACCAGAGGGTGCCAGATCCACGTTGACTGGAAATGCGAGGTGACAGCACGCCACCTGCGGGCGGCGGAAAAGAGGTTCCTCACCGGTATCGGAGTCATATGAGAGACTCAGCCCGGTTCCATGGCACACAAGGCGCTGCAGCCGGGCGATCTCATCTTTCTTCGGTGGGCTGGCGACGCCCAATTGTCTCCCGACGGCGACCAGGTCGCCTGGGTCGAGTCCGCTCTCGACGTTGAGCGCGGCAGGCCAGTCACCAACATCATGGTGGCGCCAAGCGCGGGCGGAGCTCCGCGCCGCGTCAGTTACCCCAAAAATTTCGGCAGTTCGGAACACGGTTTTGAGGGCGAAGACCGTGAGGGTCCGAACTCCTACCGGCACGTGAAACTGGTTCGGATAGAGGCGGCCTCCCCCACCTGCCGACCCGTCGGAGCACAGCGATCGTCCGAGCGAGGACCCGTTCAGCGAACCAGAGTGCGGGGCGGGTAGATCATGGTGACGAGGTGAGCGCCTTGGGTGTTCTCCGGGGCGGTGCGGTCGCCTCCGGGTCGCATTGCCTTGACGATCGAGATTCCGGTGCTGGTCGGGTCGCCGTTGGCGTCGAAGCAGAAGCTGCCGAGGATCCCGTTGTGCACGCAGGTCTTGAACAGCGCGCGTGTGACCGATCGGCGGGTTCCGTCGGACCGGGCGATCGCGTCGATCATCACGTCGGTTGCCTGGGCGGCGTAGATTGCCGCCCAGGCCGGTGCTTGATGCTGGGTGGCGGCGAAGTGCGCGACGAAGTCGCGTCCGGCTGGTCTGAGCGGTCCGTTTGGAAGCACGTCCGCGGCGATGTAGACACCGCGTGCGGCTGGGCCGTTGGTTTGGAACAGCAGGCCGGGCGGGAGGAAGCCGTCGTCTGCGAGGATCGTGAAGCGCGGGCCGAGCTGCCGGCGCAGCACGCGGATCAGGGGACCGTCTTCGAGCACCCCACCGAGGAACACCGCTGTGGCGCCAGACCTGGCCACGCGCGCGGCAAGCCTGCTAAAGGTGTCGCCGTTCGAGTACCTGCTCGATCCGGCAAGGTGCAGCCCAAGACGCCGGGCGGACAGCTCGAAATGCAAGGCCATACCCGCTCCGTAAGTGCCGCCGTCGTCGAGCACGTACACGGAACGGAGATGTAGGCGGCGAGCGAACTCGGCGATCGCTGCCGCCTCTACGTCGTCGGCTGGAAACACACGCGCGTAGTTACGTGCTCCTGTCGGATACAGCTGGCTGACAAACCCCGGCGGCGTTAGCGAGTCGGCATGGGTGAGCCAGTTGAGGCTGTTGGTCGGCGAGATCATCGCCAGCCCACCTCGGTTGGCTATCGGGATCTCCTGGATCGCGCAGTTCGAGTCGTAAGGTCCGATCACGCCGATCACGAGCGGGTTGTGGACGTAGGCCTTCGCGTCGGAGGTGCACCTATCGGGATCCGAGTAGCCCGACTGGGCGGTGGAGTCATCGCAGGACTGGTAGCCGAGGCGGAACCTCCCGGCGCGGAAATCGTGCTCGCGTAGCACGTACGCGATCGCTTCACCCATCTGCACGGTCACAGCCCCCCCGTGGAGCGGAAGGTCTGAGACGACAAGCTTTTGCGGACGCCCGCCACCTGAGAGCACCGGACCGCAGATCGACCCAGGCAGCGACGAAGGGGTCGCCCGGCTCTGCGAGACAGCTGGCAGCGATGCGCCTGGAGCGCCTGAGACACCGACCCACAGGGCCCCGCCACCGACCACGAGCGGCCCGGGGGTATTGCCGAGTGAGATCGTGTTGGTCACGAGGTTCGTGCGCGGATCGACGCTCGACACCGTACCGGTCAGCCCGTTGGATACCCATACCTTCCCGGCGCCGTAGGCGACGTAGGACGCGCCGATCGCCAACGGGATCGTCCGTTCGGACACGCTGGGACTGAGATCGATCCGCCATAGCGTCCCCTGGGATGGATCGGTCGCCCACAGCGCACCGCCCCCAACCGCTAGCGAGCTCAGTTCCTCGTTAACACCCCCGATGGGCACCCTCACCCGCTCGGTGATCCTGTCGCTGTCCGAGCTGAGCCGGACGATCGTACCGCCCTGGAGCGGGCCGCCTTCCAGCGCCCACGTGCCTCCGGAACCCGTGGCCACCTCGCTCGCGTCCAGGCCGGCGATCCGCTGCACGACCCGGTCGCTGGCCGGATCGATTCGGGACACGGTCGCGTCCGGATTGACGACCCAGACACCCTGTTGACCAACGGCGATGTCGCCCTGGGTGGGACTGGTCTCGCTTGCCGACAACGGAAGCCTCGCGAGCGTCACGGCCGTGTCAGGATCGAGCCGCGACACCTCACTCGGAAAAGGCGTGCCTCCCAATCCGGTGACGCCGGTCCCGTTCAGGACCCACAGCGAGCCGTCGCCCGCGGCGAGGTTGATCGGGAGACCACCGGTGCCAAACGTGCTCTCGGCGTGCCCGTGAATATCGATCCGGGTGACGGTGTCATCGCCCGCGTTCAGCACCCACACCGCCCCGGCACCGACCGTCAGCTCGGCCGGGTCTCCGCCGACCCGGAAGCTTCGCACGAGGTGGCCGCCCGCCGGCGAGATCACCGCGACCGAATCTCCTGGCGCGCTCGCAGCCGCCGCCTGTCCCCCGTGATCATGCAGCTCAAACATCGCCCCGGCAAATGCGATCAGCAACAAACCAGCGAGCGCTAGCAGCCACGCAAGCCGCGGTGTCGGTCGCGTCCGTCCCGCACTGATGCCAGCCCTCTGACGCCGCTGCACCGCACTGGGGTCGCCGTCGGGCGTTGCCTCGGGGTCTGGTTCTTGCAACGTGGCGAGCTTGGCTTGAGCGAGATCGAGCTGTGGATCGTGATCGAGAACCGCTTGATGGAGACGCTGGAGATCCGCGCCCGGTTCGAGACCCAGGTCCTCGACCAGCAACCGTCGCGTTTGGCGATAGACCTCGAGCGCTTCGGCCTGACGCCCGGACCTATAGAGCGCGAGCACCTGCTGGGCACGCATCCGCTCACGCAGCGGGTGCTCGCGAACCAGTTCTTGCAGTTCGACGATCACGGCCGCGTGCTCTCCCAGCGCCAAGTCGGCATCAATCCGTTCCTCTGCCGCGACCAGACGGAGCTCCTCGAGGCGTTCAATCTCGAGCCGCGCGAACGGTTCGAACTCGAGGTCGGCGAGTGGTCGGCCGCGCCAAAGCGACTCCGCCTCACGAAACGTTTGCGATGCTCGCTCGAACGCTCGATCCTGAAGCGCCCGGTGACCTTCTGACAGCAGCTTCTCGAGGTTCTGTAGGTCGAGCTCGCCCGGCTCGACTCTGAGCAGATAGCCAGGAGCGCGCGCCAGCAGCCGCGTCTCGTCCCCGGTATCCGCGTTAAGCACACTACGCAAACGCGAGACCTGAACCCTCAACGTGCGATCGGCCCGGTCGGGGGGCGTGCCGGGCAACAGCTCGTCGATCAGACGATCTCGCGACACGACCCGGTTGGCGCTCAACAGCAGGAGCGCCAGCAGCGCGCGTTGGCGGACCCCGCCGATCGGCACCGAAGCGCCGCCACACAGAACCTCGAGCGGCCCGAGTATCCGAAACTCGATCGCGTTGTGCCCCCGCACCCGGCGGATTGTCCACCGGACGCTCCCATGAGACAAGGTTGAAACAGCATTGAAACGTCGGCGGGCCACGCTCGTCACGTGCTCTATGCAGCCAAGTGCTACTGGCCCGGTGTCACCGAAGCCGACATCGATCAACTCACCCGGCGCGCCAGACAAGCCGGCCCGCGCTCGAACCGGGGCGAGGTCGAGTACCTCGGCACGCTGCTGTTCGGGGACGACGACCTCGTGTTATGCCTGTTCGAGGGCTCCTCGCGGGCCGCCGTCCACCATGCCAGCGAGCGCGCCGGGATCCCGTGCGAGCGCCTGATGAGCTCGGTCTGGCTCAACGCTGCACCGACCGCCGATCGCTCCTCCCCGACCTTCCGCCGGCGCACATGAACTCCGCGACCTTCGACGAGCTCACCCCGCGCAAATCGCGACCGACCGGCCACCAGAACCGAATTCGTCCAAACCGGCGGAGCCATCTCCGTCATCCCGACCAGTTGGAGGCATGGGGTATGAAACGAAACATCTCGGCATTGGCCGCTGCACTTGCGTGCGCGGGCGCCTGCGCAGGAACAGCAACTGCGAGGAAGGCGAATTTTACGGAGCCAGCGAACGAGAAGTGCGCCGCGGTGAGCCGAGGATCGGTGTCGGGCGTTGTCGGCTACTTGGTTCCCGCCCCGGTTGGCATGGATCTCGCCGAACAGGCGACCAAGAACAACTACAACGTGGCCTCTACGACTCTCAGCTGCACTTTTGGCTCGGGGACCAGCGTCGCGAGTCTCAAGAAGGCAGTGATCATCTCGGAAGAGACGCTCTCACATTCGCTCTCGGCAGCAGAGATGCAGAAGCTGCTGGCGCTACAGCAAAAGTCGGCTGAAGGGATCAAGGTTGTGCCTTACTCAGGTCTCGGCGGCACGGCGTATTACATGACGTTTTCTGACGGAACGATCCATGTCGAAAGCATCTTCGCTGCGTCAGGCAAGAAGCTCTACGGGGCAACGGCTAACAGCAAGCTCTCAAAGTCGAAGCTCGCGAACCTAGTGAAGCTCGCCGAGAAGCTCTGAACCGGCTCAGGGATAAGACGAGTGGTGCCAGCGGCACTGATCGCGCTGGCACCAGGGCTTTTCAGTACCGCGGGGGGGATTCGAACCCCCACGCCCTTGCGGGCAGCGGATTTTGAGTCCGCCATGTCTACCGTTCCATCACCGCGGCGCTGCAGTGGCAAGTCTATGCGGGGGGCGGCGACGGGCGGCTCTCGGCTGGCCGGCGACGGACGCCGGCCAGCTCCTCAGTAGCCGAGCGGGTGCTCGATCTCAGGGAGCTCCGCGAGCACGCGGCGCAGATCAGACACAGCAGCTTTGTCGAGACGCCGAACGCTGAGACGCAGCACGGTAACTGCCTCGGAGAGGCGCCAGGAGGCGAGTATCGGGAGCACCGCGCAAGCAAGCGCGACCAGAGGCACGACGCCCGCGGGAGCGTTGAAGAGAATCGCAGCCGCAGCCATCGCTGCGCACACGATGGCGGCGAGCGCGGCGTAGCCGCAGACGAGCATCGCGTTGCGACGGCTTGGGACGATCATGGGGACACGAGTGGCGGTCAAGGACATACGGGGAGATCCATTTCTTGGGCGGGGAGGGTGCTGTCAGCGATCAGCAGTCCGACCAGCACACCGGCCTGGAGGGAAGCGACCGCCATCGACTCCATCATCGGAACTCCGCGCATCGGCAACAGGTCGAGCAGCGTCTCCTGCAGATGCGAACGCATGTCATCGTCGAGACCGAGCGCACTGAAGACGCCGTCGAAGCCGGCGAGCGCCTCCTCCGGAGAGCGCAGGCGGTTCAGCAGGAACAGGTCGCGGGCACGGTCACACCCGTCCCGGAGGGCGTCATCAGAGATTTGGAGCATGGTGAGGGAGAGGGCGAGCCTGAGGCCCCGTCGCGGTTTTGCGGCGGCGCGTGCGCCCCGCATTCAAAGATAGGCTGGCCGTGCTGCGCCGGAATTAACGGTGTGTGTGCGGTCCGTTGCCGTCCGGGAGACGGGGCCTTCACTAAATGTCGGCAACTTCAACGAGCGCCATTAGCTCGTCGATCAGCCCAGGCGCAGCAACCGCGATACCCGAGGGAAGCTTGCCGGCCGCCTCGAGCGTGCGCACCACCAGTCCGGCGCGCTCACAGATCAGCGTGCCGGCAGCGATGTCCCAGGCCTTCACGCCGCGCTCGTAGTAAGCGTCTAGGCGGCCGCCGGCGCACCAGCACATGTCGAGCGCCGCGGCGCCTGCGCGACGGATGTCCCTCGCGCGCGGTAAAACGCGGGAGACGACGTCCGCCTGCAGTGCCCGCACCTCGGGCTCGTAGCCAAAGCCGGTCCCGACGAGCGCGCGGTCGAGTGACTCGCATCCGGACGGCGCGATCGGTTCGCCGTTTGCGAACGGCGAACCCGAGCGGGTGGCCGAGAAGAGCTCGTCGCTGACGGGGTCGAGCACCACCGCCGCGATCCCGCCCGCCGCATCCTCGACCGCGACACTGACCGCGAACGTCGGCAAACCGTAGAGGTAGTTGACGGTCCCGTCGAGCGGGTCGACAACCCAACGCAGCACGCCGCTGCCGGTCTCTCCGCCCTCCTCTCCGAGAATTGAATCGTCGGTGCGGCGGCGGCCGAGCACCTCGCGGATCGCCTCCTCGGCACTCGTGTCGGCCTCCGTCACGGGATCGGTCGGGGTGCTCTTGGTGCCGACCTCCAGCGGGCGGCGCCAGCGGGCGAGCAGCTCGGCGCCGGCGGCACGCGCAGCCTCGACCGCGACGTCGAGGAGCTCCGCCTCCAGGGCGGCGCCGCTCTGCGGCATCAGACGGGGGTGATCGGGTTGTGCTTGGCAGGCCATTCGCGCTGCCGAGCCGCCGCGAACTGAAAGCGCTGGATCAGCTCACCGCGAAGATCCTGCGGCTGCACGACCGCGTCCACCACCAGCTCGGAGGCCAGGTGCAGGATGTCGATGTCTCGGGCGTACTCGACGCGCAGCTCCTCCGTGCGCGCCTCCCGTTCGGCGTCATCCTCGATCGCCTGCAACTGGTTGTAATGGACCGCGTTGATGGCCGCGCTCGGACCCATCACCGCGATGTGCGCACTCGGCAGCGCGAGGCAGCAGTCGGGCTCGAACGCGGGCCCGGCCATCGCGTAGAGACCGGCGCCGTAGGCCTTGCGCACGATCACCGAGATCTTGGGCACCGTCGCCTCGGACACCGCGCTGACCATCTTCGCCCCGTGGCGGATGATCCCCTCCCGCTCAACCTGCGTGCCGATCATGAAGCCGGGCACGTCGGCGAGGAACAGCAGCGGCACGTTGAAGGCGTTGCAGGTCTGGATGAAGCGCGCCGCCTTGTCCGCGGAGTCGACGAACAGCACCCCGCCCTTGACCTTCGGCTGATTGACGACCAACCCGACGGCCCGGCCGCCGAGACGGCCGAAGCCCACGATCAGCTCCTTGGCCCAACGCGCGTGGATCTCCAGGAACGAATCCGCGTCAAGCAGCGCGTCGAGCACGTCGTGCATATCGAACGGCTTGTTCTCGTCCAACGGGATCAGATCGCCGATCGAGTCGGTCGATGCCGGCTCGCTTGCCGGCATTGCCGGTGGAGCGTGCTCGAAGTTCGTGGGCATGTAGTCGAGGTAGCGGCGGGCGAACTCGATGCCCTCCTCATCGGTTGCGACGAGGGCGTGGCCAACTCCGCTCTTGGACGTGTGCATCCGCGCCCCGCCCATCTCCTCGAGCGTGACCTGCTCGCCGATCACCATCTCCGCCATCCGCGGAGAGCCGAGGTACATCGAGGCGTTGCCGTCCCGCATGATCACGACGTCACAGAACGCCGGAATGTAGGCGCCGCCCGCGGCGCTCGGGCCGAACAGCACGCATACCTGCGGCACCACACCCGAGAGCCGCACCTGGTTGTAGAAGATGCGCCCGGCACCACGGCGACCGGGGAACATCCTCACCTGCTCGTTGATCCGGGCGCCGGCCGAGTCGACCAGGTAGACGAGCGGACAGCGCAGGCTCGCGGCCCGCTCCTGCAGGCGAAGGATCTTCTCGACTGTGCCGGGCGCCCAGGAGCCGGCCTTGACTGTCGGGTCGTTGGCCATCGCCGCGACCGGTCGGCCGCCGACCGTGCCGACACCGGTGACCACGCCCTCGGCGCCCTCGCCATCGAGGTCCCAGTGGCTGAGCAGTCCGTCCTCGGTGAAGGAGCCCTCGTCGAACAGCAGCGCGATCCGCTCGCGGACCGGAAGCTTCCCCTGCTCGGCGGACTTGGCGTGGTGGCGCTCGGGCCCGCCCGCCAGGGCGCGCTCGGTGGCGGCGTTCAGCGCGGCGCTGGGATCGTCGACTGTGCTCATGCTCGTAACGCTACAGGCCGCCTCGAAGAGACCGCCCACCCGCGCACCGAGACGCACACCCGCGTACCCTTAGACTTTCGGGCCTTGTCCAACACAGGGTCTGTAGTCGTCCTTGCGGGGGGAACCGGGGGCGCGAAGCTGGCGCGGGGCATGCTCGACGTCGTCGGGCCCGAACACCTGACGGTGATCGCGAACACCGGTGACGACATCGAGATCTACGGTGGGTACGTCTCCCCCGACCCCGACCTCGTCAGCTTCTGGCTGGCGGATCGCATCGACGCGCGCGGCTGGGGAATCGAGGGCGACAGCTTCAGGGTGATGGACATGCTGCGCGACCTCGGCGACGAAATCTGGTTCAACCTCGGCGATCAGGACTTAGGCGTAGCGGTCAAGCGCGCCCAGGCGTTGGCGCAGGGACGGCGGCTGACGGACGCACAGCGCGAACTGAGCGAGCGAATCGGCGTCGCCGCGGCGGTGCTGCCGATGAGCGACCGCCCGGTGCGCACGCGGGTCCTCGCCGACGGACGCTGGTCGGGGTTACAGGAGTTCCTGATCAAGGCTCGCGGGCAGGGCGAGGTGCAGGACGTGCAGTTCCGCGGCGCGCGCGAGGCCGGCACGACGCCAGAGGTGCTGAGCGCGATCGAGGGGGCCGGCGCGATCGTGATCGGCCCATCCAATCCGATCGTCTCGATCGGCCCGATCCTGGCGATCGATGAGCTGCGCGAGGCGCTCGTCGCGACCAGCGCCCCGGTGGTTGCCGTGAGCCCGATCGTCGGCGGTGAGGTGCTCAAGGGCCCGACGGCGTCCTTCATGAAACACCGCGCTGTCGAGGTGTCGGCACGCGGCCTCGCCGAGCTCTACGCCGGGGTGATCGACGGGCTCGTGACCGACGAGCGGACCGAGCTGTCGATACCTGCGCTGCGTACTGACGTGCTGATGGAGGGCCCTGGCGGACGCGCGAGGCTGGCCCGCGAAACACTCGAATTTGCAAGATTTACAGCCGCGCAAACCCTTGTACCAAGTAGCTTTCCCGCGGAATGAGCACAGTCGCCGCAATCCTGCCCGCAAAGCAGTTCGAGACCGCCAAGCAGCGCCTGTCACCGACGGTTCAGCTCGGCAACCGCCGCGCGCTGGTCGAATCGATGTTCTCCGACGCAATGCTGGCGTTGAGACGCGTGCCATCGATCGATCAGATCTTCGTCGTCACCTCCGATCCGGTCGCGTCGCAGATCGCCGCCGGGCACGACACGATCGTGGTCGAGGACACCGCCTCGAGCCACAGCGAGGCCACGCAGCTGGGCATCGCCAGGGCCCTGGCGATGGGCGCGACACGGGCGCTGCTTGTGCCTGGGGATTGCCCGCTGCTCGATCCCACCGAGCTCGAGCAGCTGATCACCCGGCCGGTCCCGGAGCGCTCCGTGCTGATCGTGCCCGACCGCCATGGCGAGGGCACGAACGCATTGCTGCTGACACCGCCGGACGCGATGCCGCCCGCGTTCGGCGAGGGCAGCTGCCAGCGTCACACCGACCTCGCGGTCTCGCACGGCGCCGTTCCCGAGGTCGTCCGGCTGCCCTCGCTGGCACTCGACATCGATACTCCGGAGGACCTCGACGAGCTGATGGAGATGTTTGCGACAACACGTGGCCGGGCGGGGCACACCCGCGGCATGCTCAGCCAGTTGACGCGCAGCCAAGCCTGATGCTGACGGCGGTTCCCGTTGAGGGTCTGCCCGAGATCGCTGCCGGGGCCGACCTGGGTCATGCGATCTCGACTTCGCTGGCCAGCCAGCCAGCGAAGGAGCAGCTGCACTCGGGAGACATCCTCGTGATCGCACACAAGATCGTCTCCAAGGCAGAGGGCCGCGTGCGCTCACTCGCCGAGGTGCTACCGAGCGAGCGCGCAATCCAGCTGGCAGGGGGCCGCGACGCGCGGCTCGTGCAGGTGGTGCTCGACGAGACGCGGGAGATCATCCGCGCCTCCCCCGGCGTGATCGTCTGCGAGACCCATCACGGCTTTGTCTGCGCCAACGCCGGCGTCGATCAGTCCAACGTCCCCGGCGACGACACGGTGCTGATGCTGCCGCTCGACCCCGACGCATCGGCCCGCGCGATCAGGGCGAGACTCCACGAGCTGAAAGGGGTTGCACCCGGGATCGTGATCACCGACTCCTTCGGGCGGGCGTGGCGCACCGGTCAGAGCGATGTCGCGATCGGCCTTGCGGGTGTGGCGGCGCTCGATGACTGGCGCGGGCGTGTGGACACCGCGGGGCGCGAGATGCATGCGACCGTCATCGCGGTGGCCGACCTGCTGGCGGCGACCGCTGACCTGGCGCGGCGCAAGGACGCCGCGCAGCCGGTCGTGCTCATCCGCGGCGCCGAGGAGTACGTGAGCGCCGAGGATGGCCCCGGGGTCAGCCCGTTGCTTCGAGAGCGCTCGCACGACCTCTTCCGCTGATCCGGCGGGTCGCGAAGACGACCGCGCCGAGCACCACGAGCACGCCGAGGAGCTGCAACGTGCTGGGACTCTCGCCGAAGATGATCGCGCCGAGGATCAGCGAGCCGATCGGCTGGATCATCAACAGCAGCGAGGTGAGCGCGGCCGGGAGGCGCGGCAGTGAGATCGTGATCAGCATCCAGCCGAGCACCTGCGAGGTAAGCGCGAGCGTGATCAGCCATGCGGCGCCCGGCCACACGGGGATGAAGCGAGCATCGCCCCAGACCGCACCAATCGCGCTGGCCACGATCGCCGAGGTCAGCGTCATGTCGAATAAGGGCCCGGCGGGGCGGCGCAGATCGACGCCGCCGCGGCGCAGAAGCAGCAGCGCGCCCACATAGGAGACGCCGGCGGCCACGCCGTATACCGCGCCCGCGCGCGGGTTGCTGCCGTACGCGCCGTGCTCGAGCACGCCGGAGATCAGCAACACGCCCAGCAGAGTGACGGGCAGCGCCACAAGCACGCGGCGACCGGGATGCTCAGACAGCACCATCCAGGCGACCAGCGGGACGAACACCACCTGAATGTTGGCCAGCACGGTGGCCAGCCCGGCGCCGACGTCGTCGATCGAGTGGTGCCAGAAGATCAGGTCGATCGCGAGGAATGCGCCCGCCGCGATCGCAGCCCGTCGGTCGCGCCAGGAACGTGACCCGTAGCGGCGGTCCTCGACCAGGGCGAGCAGCAGCAACAGCGGGAGCGCGTAGGCGCAGCGGAAGATCGCGGCCGTCGACGGCGAGGCGTGGCTCAGCTTCACGAAGATGCTCGACCAGGCGATCGTGAGGGCGCCGAGCACGACGCAGATCCTGGCGGCGCGTTCGGTCTCGAGCCATCGATGCACGAGGCCGAGGCTAGAGACTCGGCGCCGGGAGGATCCGCACCGATCCGTCCGAAGGCAGGCGTACGTTTCCCCTCCCCGGAATACCGGGGGACGGGAAGGTCAGCGAAGTCCGGTGTGATTCCGGCCCTGTCCCACAACGGTAAGGCCCGGTCGCGCACCGCTTGTGCGCGACAGTGGACGAGCCCGGTCGCCTACCTCCTCGTCGTTGGTAAGTCCTCGGAAGAAGGGCAACCCACTCGGCCGCGCCGGTACGGCGTCTCCTGGGCATCTTTTTCCGCTCGCCGCAAAGGGAAGAAGACGAGCCCAGGTCGCAGCCGGCGAGCGTAGGGATCAGACCGTCGTGGCGAGCCCCTCGATCACGTGCAGGAGCTCGCCCGAGCTTGAGGGTTTGTCGACCCTGCACTTATTCCTGCTTTCCCTCGATTTCGGCGTCCCGTGCTGTAGATTCCCCGCCTCGGGACTGGATGTCACCAAGCTTTACCGGGGAGAGGTTTCTATGGCCGTACGTACACGATTGCTCGCTGTCTCGACTGCTGCGGCGGTCTGCCTGTGGGCGACTGCCGCGGCGAGTTCTGCGGGCGCAGCCACCTCGGGCACGCCCGGCTCGCTGGCGATCGTCGCGGGGCTCTACCACGCGGTCAGTCCGGGACCGGCTAACGCCACACCGGTCGCTGCGCACAGCGTGGCCGTGGACGGCAGCGGAAACCTTTATATCGCTGACCCATTGAGCGACGTGGTCGAGAAGGTGACGCCGGGCGGCACCCTGTCGATCATCGCCGGCACCGGCCACTTTGGTAGGCCGACGGCCGGGCCGGCGACCAGCAGCAACCTGAATCACCCCGACGCGGTGGCGGTCGACAGCAGCGGCAACGTCTATATCGCCGACACCAACAACGATGTCGTCGAGAAGGTGACACCGGGCGGCACCCTGACGATCTTCGCCGGCAACGGCCTCATCGGTACGCCGACCCCTGGCCCGGCGACGAGCAGCGACCTGTCCAGCCCGGGCGACGTGGCGGTCGACACCAGCGGCAACGTCTACATCGCCGACACCAACAACAGTGAGGTCGAGAAGGTGACGCCGGGCGGCACCCTGTCGGTCATCGCCGGCACCGGCACGAGCGGTGCCCCGACCCCCGGCCCCGCGACCAGCAGCAAGCTGTTCAAGCCGTTGGGGATCGCGGTCGACAGCAGCGGCAACGTCTACATCGCTGACACCGACAACAATGAGGTCGAAGAGGTGACGTCGGGCGGCACCCTGTCGATCATTGCCGGCACCGGCGCGAGCGGCGCGCCGACCCCCGGCCCCGCGACCAGCAGCAAGCTGTTCGACCCCTCCGGGGTGGCGGTCGACAGCAGCGGCAACGTCTACATCGCCGACCGCGGCAACCAGCGGACCGAGCAGGTCACGTCGGGCGGCACCCTGTCCGTCATCGCCGGCACGGGCGCCGTCGGCGCACCGACGGCAGGGACGGCGACCAGCAGCAAGCTCTTCGACCCCTCCGGGGTGGCGGTCGACAGCAGCGGCAACGTCTACGTAGCGGATGAGACGGCCGGCGTGGTCGGGAAGGTCTCGTCCGGCACGATGTCGATCGTGGCAGGACTGGTCGACTTCGGTCCCCCCACCGCCGGAGCGGCGACCAGCAGCGAGCTGGCAGCCCCGGGCGGGGTGGCGGTCGACAGCAGCGGGAACTTCTATATCGCCGACACCGACAACAATGTGGTCGTGAAGGTGACAGCGGGCGGGACCCTGTCGGTCATCGCCGGCACCGGCACGAGCGGCGCGCCGACCCCCGGCCCCGCGACCAGCAGCAACCTGGCCAGCCCGTCAGGCGTGGCGGTCGACAGCAGCGGCAACGTCTACATCGCCGACACCAATAACAACGAGATCGAAAAGGTGACGCCGGGCGGCACCCTGTCGGTCATCGCCGGCACCGGCGCGACCGGCGCCCCGACCCCCGGCCCGGCGACCAGCAGCAAGCTGGACAAGCCGGCAGCGGTGGCGGTCGACGGCAGCGGCAACGTCTACATCGCCGACAACGACAACAACGAGATCGAGAAGGTGACGCCGGGCGGCACCCTGTCGATCATCGCCGGCACCGGCACTGAGAGCACGCCGACCCCCGGCCCGGCGACCAGCAGCGACCTGGACAACCCGTTGGGGATCGCGGTGGACAGCAGCGGCAACGTCTACATCGCCGACACCGACAACAACGTTGTCGAGAAGGTGACGCCCGGCGGCACCCTGTCGATCATCGCCGGCACCGGCACGAACGGCACGTCGACCCCCGGCCCGGCGACGAGCAGCGCACTGTCCGGCCCGAGCGGAGTGGCGGTCGACGGCAGCGGCAACCTCTACATCGCCGACACCAACAACAACGAGCTCGAGAAGGTGACGGCCGGCGGCACCCTGTCTGTCATCGTCGGCACCGGTCACTCCGGTGCGCCAATCCCTGGGCCTGCGACCAGCAGCGGCCTGTTCGATCCGGCCGGGGTGGCGGTCGACAGCAACGGGAACGTATACATCGCTGACCTTGGGAACAACGATGTGGAGGAGGCGTTCCCGGGGTCGACCAGCGTGCCTGTCGACGCAACGGCGACCTCACTGTCATGTGCGCCCGGGACGCTCAGCAGTGGCACGGCGACGACCTGTACCGCAACCATCCGCGACACCGCAACGTCCGGGGCGTCCACTCCGACCGGCACGGTGACCTTCGTCTCCTCCCCATCGAGCGGGACGTTCACCGGTTCAGGCGCCTGCCAGCTCACGGGCACGGCAACGACTGGAGTCGCCTCGTGTCAGGTTTCGTTCACACCCGCGACATCAGGCTCCTACACGGTGACCGCCAGCTATGGCGGTGACAGCCTGCATCAGGGCAGCGCACAGTCCACCACCGTCAACGCGGCGGCCACGGTCAGCACCGTACCCCCGCCGCTGAAGACCCCGTCAGCGGGACGCGGATCGATCTACCGGCTCCGCGTGGCCGGGACCGTCGTGACCTTGCGCGCCGCCTGCGCGGGCAGCAGTTCCTGCTCACTGCGGCTGAAGCTGACGGTGCAGGAGACGCTCAAGCACGGCAAGCTGGTCGCCGTTGCGGCAAAGTCGAAGGTGACCAAGCGCACAGTCACCGTCGGATCCGGATCGGTCGTGGTCAAGGGCGGCACGAACAAGAGCGTCACGCTCAAGCTCAACGCGCTGGGACGGCAGTTGCTGGCCAAGCACTCCCCGCTCAAGGTCAAGCTTTCCGTGACCCAGGGCAGCCGCAAGGTGACCAGCTCAACCGTCACCTTCAAGGCCAAGAAGACGAAGAAGCACTAATCCGTTGCCTCGGCGAGCTCCTCGATCACGCAGAGGAGCTCGCCGACCTGCTCGGCGGTGGTGCGGAAGTTCATGAAGCAGACGCGGAGGCAGGTCATGCCGTCGACCTGCGCGGGCGCGAGGTAGACGCGACCGTCGTCGGAGATCGCGCGGGCGAGCTCGAGGTTGTGCTGGTCGAGTTCGCGCTGGTGGAGTTCGCCATCCGGGAGATGGCGGAAGCAGACGACAGACAGTGACGGATCGTTGAGCAGCTCGAAGCTCGGGTTGGCTGACAGCGCCTGCGCCAGGGTCTCCGCGTGCTCATGGGTCATCTCGATCCAGCGGCGCAGCATGTCGGCGCCGTAGATCCGGAAGGCCAGCCACAGCTTGAGCGAGCGCACCGGGCGGGAGTACTCGAGGGTGCGGTCGACGCCGTTGGCCGCCACGCCGGCGTGCAGCATGTAGCGCTCGTCGTGAGCGAACGCGTCCTCGAGCGGTCCCTGGCGGGCGAGCATCACCAGGCTGCAGCTCTTCTGCACGCCCAGCCACTTGTGGGCGTCGATCGTGACCGAGTCGGCACGTTCGATGCCGTTGAAGCGCGGCGCGAGGCTGGGAACGCCGGCCGCCGGCCCGCCGTAGGCGCCGTCCACGTGCATCCAGACATCTCGCTCCGCGCACACGTCTGCGATCTCCCACAGAGGATCGATCGCGCCTGTGAGCGTGGTACCTGAGGTGGCGACGACGGCCACAGGAACCACGCCGGCGGCGCGGTCGCTGTCGAGCGCCTGGACGAGCGCGTCGACGCGCATGCGCCGCTCGCTGTCAATCGGGATGCGTCGGAGCGCCTGGCCGCCAAGCCCGATGACCTCGACCGCGCGGGCGACCGAGTGGTGAGACTCCTCGGAGCAGTAGACGGCGGCGGGGCGCCCAGAGACACCGGTGTGGCGGGCGCCGGGAAGCGCTTGCTCGCGCGCGGCCATGAGGGCTGTCAGGTTCGAGGTCATGCCGCCGCTGGTGAAGGCGCCGTCCCGTACGGGATAGCCAACGAACTCGGCCACCCAGCGAAGCGTCTGGTTCTCGAGCATCTCGGCGGCGCCCGCGGCAGAGGCGAGATTGACGTCGTAAGCGTTGGCGAGCGCGCCCGCCAGCACCCCTGCCTCGAGCCCGGTCGAACCGATATAGGCGGTGTACAGGGGACGCGCCGGCGAGACGCTTGCGTCGAGCACGCTGGCGATGTCAGCCAGCGAGGCCTCGGGATCTCCGGGAGCTCCGGGCAGCTGTTGCGCCAGCCGCTCGTACAGGGCCGGGTCGAGCTGCGGCTCCTGCGGCCGGGGCTGGTCGAACGACGCCCAAGCGCTGCTCAGGTGCTGCGTGAGCAGCTCGAGGACGCGCTCGCGGTCGATCAGCTCAAGTGGATGGGGCGGTTCGCTCATGCTCCTCCTGCGACGGCGTTGATGGCGGCTCATAGCCCGTGTTCGGGTTGCGCGTGGCATTCGCGGCGATCTCCACCGCGAGCTCGACGAACTCATCGATCGTCGGGTTCCTGACCTCGCGATGCACCGCGAGCACCAGGGTCGTCGGTGCGGCTTCGCGCAAGGGCACGAACGCGACATCAGGACGCGCGAAGTAGCGCGCGATGATCGCCGGACAGGTGTCGACGCCCTCACCGCGGCCGATCAGATAGAGCCATTCCTCGAGGTTGTCCCCGACGTAGGCGCTGATCTTCGGCCTATGCCCCACCTCGTCGACGAGCATCCAGTAATCGCGCCAGTCCTGTGGCGTTACGTCGGGCTGCGCGACAAACGTCTCGTCGGCTAGGTCTCGCGGCGTCACAAACTCTTCGTGGGCCAATCGATGGTTGCTGGGCATCACCGCGACCCGAGGCTCGTTGATAAGCGGGATGACCTCCAGATCTTCCTCGTCGAGCGGCGCGTAGAGGAAGGCGACGTCGACCCTGCCGGTCCGCAGCGCCGTGATCATCTGCGAGAACTCGATCGCGCGCACGTCGATCCGCACCTGCGGATGGCGGGCGCTGAAGGTGGCGAGCAGTGGCGAGAAGAGCGCTCCCGGGACAGGACCGAGCGATCCGATCGAGAACGACGCCGCCTCTCCTCGCGCCAGCGCACGGACCCGCCCGAGCGCGCCGTCGGCCGCGGCGAGGATCGCCCGCCCGTCATTGAGCAGCGCCTCCCCCGCGGGCGTGAGCTCGACCTGACGGGTGCTGCGCAGCAGCAGCGGACCACCGACCTCTGCCTCGAGGCGTCTGATCTGTGCCGACAGCGCCGACTGTGCGAGGTGCAGGCGCGCGGCGGCGCGGGAGAAGTGCAATTCCTCCGCTACGGTGACGAAATAACGCAGCTGCCTGAGCTCCACCCTGAACCAATTTATCGCGCAGCGCGAATAATCGTTCGCATCTTCCTGTTGCACTTCCGCGCTCCGCGCAAGACGATGCATGGCGTGACGGAGAGAAGGGTCAGGATCGAGCTCGACCAGGCCGAGGCCTGGGGCCGGCTCGATGGCGACACGATCGTGCTGGAGGACGGACGCACCGTCTCCGAAGCTGACGCGCGCTATCTGGCGCCCGTTGCCCCATCGAAGATCATCGCCGTGCACCTGACCTACCAGAGCCGGCTCACCGAGTACGCGGCGAAGACCCCGCGGTACCCCTCCTACTTCATGAAGCCGGCGACCACGCTCAACGGTCACCGCCGGATTGTGCGCCGCCCGCGCGGAACCAGATTCCTGAACTACGAAGGCGAGCTTGCCGTGGTGATCGGCCGGCGCATGCATGGCGTCGCCATCGACGACGCGCTGTCCTACGTCGAGGGGTATGCCCCGGCCAACGATGTCGGGCTGCACGATTTCCGCCACGCGGACCGTGGCTCGATGCTGCGCGTCAAGGGCCAGGACGGCTTCCTGCCGATCGGGCCGTGGGTCACGCCGGCGGGCGAGTTCGACCCGACGAACTTCACGTTGCGCACGTACCTGAACGGTGACGTCGTGCAAGAGGCGACCACCGAGGACATGATCTGGGGCGTCGCCTATCAACTGGCGGACCTGTCGCGGCTGATCACGCTCGAACCCGGCGACGTCGTGCTGACCGGCACGCCCGCCAACTCGCGCCCGATGGAGCCGGGCGACGTCGTCGCGGTCGAGATCAGCGACCTCGGCCGTGTCGAGAACACGATCGTGGACTGGGACGTCGATCTGACGGCCGTCGGTGACCAACCGGCGGTGTCCGGAAACACCCTGCACGTGGCGCTCGCCATCCCTGAGGACGAGGCCGAGCGCATGGTCAACGAAGGAGAGATTCAGAGATGAAGGTCCATGTCGACATGAACCTCTGCCAGAGCCATGGCGAGTGCGTGGTGGTTGCTCCCGACGTCTTCGAGCTTGGCGATGACGACGTGCTCGTCTGGCAGGAGGAGGTCGATGACAGCCGCCGCGCGGACATGGAAGAGGCCGCCAACGTCTGCCCGATGATGGCGATCCGGCTCGAGGACTGAGCGGCCATGAGTTCCGGTTCCAGCGCTGAGCAGGCCGTGCGACGGCTCGTGATCGTTGGAGCCTCGCTCGCGGGGCTGCGCGCGGCCCAGGCCGCCCGCTCTGCCGGCCACGAGGGCGGGATCGTGATGATCGGCCAGGAGCCGCACCTGCCTTACACCCGGCCACCGCTGTCCAAGGAGCTGCTGCAGGGCACGCAGGAGATCGAAGATTCGGCCCTGCAGGTCGGCGAGCTCGACGTCGAGTGGCGCCTCGGAGTACCGGCTGCCGGCCTTGATCGTGCGCGCCGTCGCGTGCGCCTGACGGACGGAACCGAGGTGCCGTATGACCGGCTCATCGTCGCCACAGGCTGCCGCGCGCGCACCTGGGACGGGCCGGGGGCTGAGCTCACGGGTGTGCACACGCTGCGCACGCTCGAGGATGCTGTGGCTTTACGCGGGGCCCTCGCCCGCACTGAGCGGCTGCTGATCGTCGGCGCAGGCTTCATCGGCTGCGAGGTTGCCGCCAGCGCGCGTGCCCTCGGAGTCGAGGTGACGCTGGTGGACATCGCCTCGCACCCGCTGCTGCCGTTCGGGCCCGATCTCGGCGAGCGCTGGGGCCAGATGCACCGTGAGCGCGGAGTCGACATGCGCCTCGGTGTCGGTATCTCGGCACTCCGCGGTAGCGGCAAGGTGCAGCAGGCCGAACTGAGTGACGGAACAAGCCTTGAAGTCGACACGGTGCTGCTGGCGCTCGGTTCCGTCCTCAACACCGAATGGCTGACCGCCTCCGGGCTGGAGCTGAATCCGGCCGTGGTCTGCGATCCGACGCTGACCACGACCAAGGACCCGGACATTCTGGCTGCAGGCGACATCGCGGCGGTGCCTGTGGCACTGGCCGACGGCGCGCCGCTGCGGGTCGAGCACTGGACCACCGCCGCCGAGCACGGGCAGCTGGCCGGACGCAATGCGCTGCTCGATGCCGGCGAGCGCGCGACGCACGGGACGCCTCCCTACTTCTGGTCCGATCAGTACGGGTCGAAGATCCAGGCGCTCGGTTGTCCCGGGCTTGCGGAGCGCACCGAACTGCTCGAGCAGACGCCGGAGGGCGACCGCTTCGTGGCGGCATGCGTACGCGGCCAGCGAGTGATCGGGATCGTCGGCGTGAACGCCGCGCGTCGGTTGCCCTGGTACCGGCGCCAGCTGGCGGAGCCTGTGACGCTGGTCGCGCTCAAGCAGGCGCTGGCCGAGGAGAGCTCCACGCTCGGAGCTCCCGTGGGGGCATCCGCGTGAAACCCGGGCTGATCCTGCAGCACGGACCGACCGGCCCACCAGGGCTCTTCGGCGAGTGGGCCGGTAGCCGCGGGCTTCCGGTGGAGGTGCACCGGACGTTCGAGGACGGGGCGTTCCCCGATGTCGATCGGCACGCGTTCGTATGCTGCCTGGGCTCAAAGCACAGCCCGCTCGACCGTGAGATCCCGGTGGTCGCCGAGACGCTCGCGCTTGTCGCCCGGGCGGTCGAGCGCGAGGTCCCGGTTCTCGGGCTCTGCTACGGCGGCCAGGTGCTCGCAGACGTGCTCGGCGCGACGATTGAGGCGGCGCCGGAGGCGGAGCTCGGGTGGTACAGCATCGAGACCGAGGACCCTGACGTGGTACCGCCGGGTCCGTGGCTCGAATGGCACTACCAGCGCTTCACTCTGCCGCCTGACGCGCGCGAGCTGGCCCGCTCAGCCGTGGGCGTGCAGGCGTTCGTCAGTGGCCCGCACCTGGGCACGCAGTTCCATCCGGAGAGCACGATCGAGATCGTCAAGCAGTGGGCCAACTCCGACGGCGAACGGCTCGAGCGGCTCGGGGTGACGGACGCAGACGACCGTCTCGAGTCAGGTAGGGAGCGGGCCGAGCTGGCCCGCTCCAACGCATTCCAACTTTTCGACGTCTTTTGGGAGCGCGCGCAGCGCGCAGAGAGGAGAGATCCGTGACCACAGGTTCGCTGCCGGAGAATTTAAGCCCCGCCCACCCCTCCGAGCCGGCCAGGGAAGCCGATCCGTCGATCACGTCGGTGCGGGTGCTCTACCCGGACCTGCATGGCATCGCGCGCGGGAAGGACGTGCCGATCCAGCAGTTCGACGGTGTCGTCGAGCACGGCCTCTGCTTCTGCGCTGCGGTGATGGGCACCGACCTGCGCCACACGCCCGTCGTGGGCGGCGAGGCCGGTTACCCGGACCTGGTCGTGCGCCCGGACCTCTCGACCATGGTGACGCTGCCGTGGGAGCCGGGTGTCGCCTGCTGCCTCGCGAACCTCGAGCCCGCACAGGCGGACACGCCGATCTGTGATCCGCGGGGGGCCGTGGCGCGCGCGGTGGCGACGGTCGGCGAGCTGGGCTTCGACGCCATCGTCGGCCCTGAGCTCGAGTTCTTCCTCGTTGTCCGCGACCCCGCTGCGCCCAATGGCGTGCGCCGTCATGTCGACAACCTCAGCATGGTCTATACGGTCGGCCCGCTGGCCGACCCCGGTGGCCTCGTGCGCCGCATGACCGAGCAGCTCGCGGCGATCGGCCTCGACGTCTTTGCCGTCAACCACGAGTTCATGAACTCGCAGTACGAGATCAACCTGCGCCACTCCGGTGCCCTCGATGCCGCCGACCGCGCGTTCCGGCTCAAGTCGGCCGTGAAGGACATTGCGGCGCAGAACGGGCTGCACGCGACCTTCATGGGTAAGCCGTTCAATGACCAGGGCGGCTCCGGCACGCATCTGCACATATCGCTCAACCGTGACGGTGCCAACGCGTTCGCCGATCCCGCCGGGGAGAACGGGGTGAGCGCCGAGGTGGGCCACTTCACGGCGGGTCTCATCGAGCACGCGCCGGCGCTGATGGCCTTCCTGAACCCGACGGTCAATGCGTATCGCCGAATCCAGCCCGACTCGCTGGCACCTACCCACGCAAATTGGGGCTGGGACAACCGTGCGAGCTTCGTGCGGATCCCTCCGGAACGCGGAGGCGCGACCCGCATCGAGCTGCGTGTCGGCGACGGCTCGGCCAACCCGTACCTGGGCATCGCCGCGACGCTGCTGGCCGGTGCCGACGGCGTGCGGCGCAAGCTCACCCCGCCGCCGCCGGTCAGCGGCGACGCCTACCGTGCCGAGGAGGGCGTGATCGGGACGCCACTGCCGAACTCGCTCGATCAGGCGCTCGCGGCCCTCGGCGAGGACACGGTTCTGCGCGAGGGCCTCGGCGAGACGATCGTCGACACCTTCCTCGCGATGAAGGGCTTTGAGCTCGAACGCCACCGCGCATGGGTCTCCGATTGGGAGATCAGCGAGTACCTCCACCACCTCTAGGAGACCCGATGTCAGTGACCAGCGATTTCATCGACCTCTCCGACCACGACAACTTCGTCGAGGCGGTCCCCTACGCAGCGTTCGCGCAGCTCCGTCGCGAGGATCCGGTCCACTGGAACCCCGAGCCGGACGGCCGCGGCTTCTGGGCGGTGACTCGCTATGAGGACATCCGCACGGTGCACCGCTCGCCTGAGACGTTCTCTTCGGAGATCGGCGGCACCTCGCTCGAGGACCTCGAGCCCGAGCACATCGAGGCGCGCAAGTCGATGATCGACATGGACCCGCCCCGACACGACGAGCTGCGCGCACTCGTCAACCGACGCTTCACGCCCAAGGCGGTCGGCGTCTGGGAGGAGCAGGTGCGCAAGGTGGTCAAGGAGGTGCTCGACGGCGCGCTCTCCAAGGGCGAGTTCGACTTTGTGCACGAGATCGCCTCCGAGATCCCGATGCAGGTGTTCGCGGAGATCCTCGGCGTGCCACAGGAGGAGCGGCGCGAGATCATCGAGATCGGCGACCGCCTGCTCGGTAACGCCGACCCTGAATATGCGCACGACGGTGACGACGACGCCCACCGCCACCTGCCGTTCTCCAGCCCTGCGGCGCTCGACATGTTCGCCTTCGGCCGCAGGATCGCCGATGAGCGGCGCCACGACTCGCGCGAGGACATCATGGGCGACCTCGTTCGGGCCGGGCTCTCCCAACAGGAGATGGACGTGTACTTCGTGCTGCTGGCCACCGCGGGCAACGAGACCACGCGCCACACGATCAGCCACGGTCTCGTGGCGCTGTGCGAGCACCCTGACGAGCGCGAGCGCCTGCGATCCGGCTACGACGAATTGGGCAAGACTGCAGCTGAGGAGATGCTGCGCTGGGCCACCCCGGTGCACCACTTCCGCCGCACGGCGGCGATCGACACCGAGCTCGCCGGCAAGGAGATCAGGGCCGGCGACAAGATCACGACCTGGTTCGTCTCGGGCAACCGCGACGAGACCGTCTTCGATGAGCCGATGCGCTTCGACGTCGGCCGCTACCCGAATAAGCACATGACCTTCGGGCCCGGTGGGGTGCACCACTGCCTCGGCGCCCACCTCGCGAAGATGGAGATCAGAATCACGTTCGAGGACCTGCTCTCGCGCGGGGTCGAGCTGGAGCTCGCAGGGCCGCCCGAGCGGCTGCGCTCAAACTTCTTCAACGGCATCAAGCGGATGCCGGTGACGGTGAGCTGATGATCGAGCTGCACCGGATCGATCACGTCTGCCTGCGAGTCGCCGACCTTGAAGAGGCGCAGGCTCGCTGGTGCGCTCAGTTCGGACTGCACGTAAGCGGGCTCCGTGATGACTCGGTGCTGCTCTCCTGCGATGACGAGCCCTGCGCAGTGGAGCTGATCGCAGGGGCACCGGCGGGAATCGAACACGTGGCCTACGAGCTCGCTCGAGGCTGCTCGCTGCAGGAGGCACGAACGCACCTCGTGGAGTTCGGGGCCGTGGTCGAAGATGACGGCGAGGGTGGACTGCTGACCGCCGATGCCGACGGCAACGGTGTCCAGATCCAGCCCTATCGCGAGCCCGAGTCGCGGCTTGTCCCGCACGCTCGCCCGGCTGGCGGCGCCGTCCTCGGGCATCCGCGCAAGCTCGGACACGTCAACTTCCTGGCCGGCAACTTCGAGGAACAGTGCCGCTTCTACACCGATGGTCTGGGCATGAAGCTCACCGACTGGCTCGGTGAGGACGGCGTCTGGTTCCACGTCAACTCCGACCACCACGTGATGGCGCTCATAAACAAGAGCGAGGCTCACTTCCATCACCTTGCCTTCGACGTCATCGACATCGGCCAGATGCGCACTCAGCTCGATCACCTCGGCCGACACGGCCGCTGGCTGGGTTGGGGACCGGCGCGGCACGGCGTCGGCGGCAACATCGCCTCCTACGTCCGGATCGTCGAGGAGGAGTGCTTCGTCGAGCTGTACTGCGACATGGAGCAGTTGCAACCAGATCACCAGCCGCGTCGCTGGCCTGATGATCGCTTCTCATCGAACACCTGGGGCCCGCTACCGCCACGCTCCTACTTTCGCTTCGACAAGGCGGCGATCGACTCCGAGCGCGAAAGCCTGGAGATGCTCGGAACACCGCTGCCACCCGCGCCCACGAAGGAGGCCGTATGACCCTGCAGGGCTACACCGTTCCGCGCACGCCGGACGGTCGCGCCAGCCTGGTGCCCCCGCCGCCATGGCACTACGTGGGCGACTTCATCGTCGTCGATTTCCACGCCGACCCACAGGCGGCAGCTTCGCTCCTTCCCGAGGGGCTCGAGCCGCATCCGGACGCCGGCCGCTGCGCGGCGGTGTTCGCCGACTGGCAGTCGTTCTCCGAGGGCGGCGATGAGCTGACCGACCCGGTGCGCTCGCAGTACCGCGAGTTCTACCTCGTGATCAGCGGCCTGCTCGAGGGTCAGCCGGTGACGACCTGCCCCTTCATCTGGGTGAATCAGGACTTCGCGATGGCGCGCGGCTGGATCCAGGGCTACCCCAAGAAGCTCGGCGATGTCTGGATGACGCGCAGCTTCGAGCTCGACTGCAAGGCCTCTCCCGGTGTGCGCGCGGGTGCGCGCTTCGGCGCCACCTGCTCCGCCCGCGGGCGCGAGCTGGCGCGCGCGACGCTGACACTCGACCACGAGAGCGAGTCGGGTTCGCTGCACACCGATCCGCCGCTGGTGAACGTGCGTCACTTCCCACGGCTTGCCGCCGGCCGACACGAGGATCCGCAGGTACACGAGCTCGTCCGCGCCCGCAGCCGCGACCGCAGCGTCTCGACGGTCTGGGAGGGCGGCGCCACGCTCGAGCTCTCTCCAGCCCCGGGCGAGCAGCACACCGTGCTGACGCCCCGGGACGTCGTGCGTGGCTACCGCTTCACGTTCGCCTACACGGTCGATGACCTTGAGACCGTCACGGAGTACAGCCGATGACCGCCACCGCCGGGGCCAACTTCGCCACGGTCGCGGGCTACGAGGTCGCCACCGATCACTGGATCGGCGGGGAGCGGGTGGCGAGCGCAGAGCGCTTCGACGTGATCACCCCAATCGACGGCTCGGTGATCGCGCGCGTTTCCGCCGGCGGCCGCGACGAGGCCGACCTCGCGGTGCACGCCGCGCACGCAGCCTCTCCCGGGTGGGCGGATCTTGGCGCGGCCGGCCGCGGCGAGCTGCTGAACCGCCTTGCCGACCTGATCGACGACAACGTCGAGAAGCTTGCCGCGGTCGAGTGCGCCGACATGGCGATGCTGCTCGAGTCGCTGCGCCTGCGAGTGATTCACCGGGCGGCGGCCAACTTCCGCAACTACGCCGATCTCGCGCTGGCCTACGAGGAACGCGACTGGCACTCCAAGGGCACCTGGAACCGGGTGCAGCGGATGCCGGCCGGACCGGCAGCGGTGATCACGCCCTGGAACGCCCCGTTCATGTTGTCGACCTGGAAGGTCGCGCCCGCGCTGGCGGCCGGCTGCCCGGTGGTGCTCAAACCGGCCGAGTGGTCTCCCCTGTCCTGCTCGCTGCTGGCCGATCTGACGGCTGAGGCGGGTTTCCCGCCGGGCGTCTTCAACGTGCTGCAGGGAGTCGGGGAGCAGGTCGGCGCAGCGCTCGTCTCACACCCGCTGCTGCGGCGGATCTCGTTCACCGGTTCGCCCGAGACGGCGCGTCACATCGGGGTGAGCGCGGCCAGAAACCTTGTGCCCTTCACCGCCGAGCTGGGCGGCAAGGGACCCCTGATCGTGTTCGACGATGCCGACCTGGACGCCGCAGCCGCCAAGGCCGCCGGGCAGTACGACGACGCCGGCCAGGTCTGCCTGGCAGGCACCCGGCTGCTGGTGCAGGAGAGCGTCCGCGAGCCGTTCCTCGAACGTTTCAATGCGGCCGTCGACGAGCATGTGCTCGGCGACCCACGTCAGGCGCAGACCACCGTATCGCCGCTGATCCATCCCGACCACCTCGAGCGGGTCGACGGCTTCGTTCAGCGCGCTGTCGCTCAGGGGAACCGACTGGTGCGCGGCGGCAGGCGCCTGCAGGGCCTGCTCTACGAGCCAACGCTGTTCGAGCCGAACGGCAACGACGCGGAGATCGTGCAGCGCGAGGTGTTCGGCCCCGTGCTGACGTTCCAGACCTTTGCCGACGAGCACGAGGCGATCGCCCTCGCCAACTCGACGGAGTACGGCCTCTCAGGGATCGTCTACACGCGCTCAATGGGGCGGGCCGACCGGGTCGGCCGTGCCGTACGCGCCGGCATCGTCTGGGTCAACACGTTCCTGGTGCGCGACCTCACGGCCCCGTTCGGCGGCGTCGGCATCTCCGGCATCGGTCGCGAGGGTGGCAACTACGCGCTCGACTTCTACTCGGATTTGAAGACGCTGCAGATCCTCGACGGAAGCGTGCGGTGACGATCTGGGTGACGTAGCAGTTGCGAGGTGAGCGCCGGAGCGGCGCGGAGATGAGGGTCAACGAGTGATTTTGAGGAGAGGGATATGAGTGAGGTACCGGCTCAGGGGCACCTGGGCGAACGAAAGTTGACGACGGTCCACGCGATCGGCCAGTCGCTGGCGATCGGACCGATGTTCTCGGCCGGCCTGCTGACCGGGCTGATCGCCAGTGTGGCCGGCTTCAGTACGCCGCTGTCGGTGTTGCTCGGCACGATCGGGGCGGTCTGCCTCGGCTACGTGATCTCGCTGTTCGCACGCCGCTTTTCGGGCGCGGGCGCGATGTACGAGTACCTGGTGCACGGCGCGCACCCCGGTGTCGGGGTCTTCGGTGCCGGGCTGTACGGCATCGGGATCCTGTTCCTGGGCGGCGGCGGGGTGTTCATCGCCAACGGCTTTCTGGCGCAGGCGTTCCTGGCCGATATCCACATCCACGTGACCTGGTGGATCCCGTCGATCGTGATCCTGGGCATCGCTGTCGGTCTCAACCACGTCGGCGTCCGTGTCGCGATCCAGGGCGTACTCGCGCTCGCAGCCATCTCCGCGATCCCGTTCCTGATCCTGGCGATCACGATCATCGCCAAGGGCGGTGCCGGCGGCAATACGCTTGCCGTGTTCTCCACCAGCCACAGCTCGTGGAACAGCGTCTTCCACGGCATCCTGTTCGCGGTCACCCTGTTCATCGGGTTCGAGGCCGCGGCGTCGATCGGCGAGGAGGCGCGCGAGCCGCATAAGGCGATCCCAGTGGCATTGATCGGGTCGGTGGCGCTGGCCGGTTTGTTCTACCTGTTGGTGACCTATGCCGGGGCAATCGGCTTCGGAGTCAAGGGCGCGGCCACCGCGTGGCCCGCAGACCCCTCGCCGATGGGGGCGCTCGCGCAGCAGTACGTCGGCCACTGGCTCTCGGTGCTGATTGACCTGGTCGTGACGCTCGACTCGATCTCCGTCGCGCTGGCGTTCACCGTTGCGGGCTCACGCGTGTTCTTCGCCCTCGGCCGGGACGGGCTGCTGCCGAAGTTCACGACGCGGGTCTCAAGTCACAACACGCCGGCTGGCGGCAACCTCGTGATCCTCGGCGCGGGCATCATCGCGATCATCCTGGGCGCGGTGACGACGCTCGGCAACACCGCGGTCCCGAACAACATCGAGGCCTTCCAGATCAGCGCCGGCGTCGGCTCGTTCCTGATCGAGGCGGTGTACGCGATGCTGGCGCTCGCGGCGTTCCGGATCATCTGGACAAGCTGGAGCGGCGGGGCGCGCTTGTGGCGCCTGGCGGTTGCGATCGTCGGCGTCGCCACACCGGTGTTGGCGTACTACGGCTCGCTGCACCCCTTCCCGCCCTACCCGGGCGATCTGAGCCTGATCATCGCCGGCGGCTTCGCCGTACTCGTGGCCGTCTGGTACCTCTACCTCCAATCGGCGCACCCCGATCGGGTCGCGAACGCCGCCCGCCACGCATCACAGCACCACGGCGTGCCGCCGCTGGACGAGGACCTGTCGTACCAGCCCGAACCGGGGCTGCCGGCCTGAGCCCGCCCCGGCCAGCCTGACACTCGCCCCTTTGCGGTGCCATTGACTCGTTTTTCTTTCAAATTGCGGGATTGAGCGGGCAGGGGACTTGCACTGGGAGAGGGTGTCGGGATAACTTTCTCTTAGCGGTTCGGGAGGGAGCGCAGCTCGCAAAAGCCAAAGCGGAGCGGCTCCCGAAGGCGACTGACGAAGCTTATTTTGCGCGCAGGCTACGCGCGAGAGCAGGCAGATCGTCGCCCCCGGACCGCTTTTCTTTTGCCCTGACGACCGTGGCGCCGGCCGTGACGTCCGAGGGGCTGTCTACCTTGGTGGAAGCGGCGATGTTGCCGCCGATGTGGTGTGGGAGCCTGCCCCCGCACCGCTCGTGCGACCGGGGCGCTTCCCTGGGAGCCGGCGCTGAGGGTTGACCCCGATTCACCTCAGCTAGCCCGCCTGCTCCCACTGCGTAACTCCCGGGCTAAGCGGCCTGCATGGCCTTGCCGACACCGGCGCGCATCTCATCGGCGTTCATGACCGGCTCGAAGGTGATCTTCGCGTCAAGGCCCATGCCGCGCCGCATCCAGCCTGCGCTTTCTTTCGTGCCTCAGCGATCGGCGGGCACCGAGGTGGATTCCTTTGGCATCAACTCCGGCTGCGCGCTCCAAGGGAAGACGATCCAGCGGTCGGTCCGCCGCCACACGTAGTCGCATTTGATCACCGAGCGCGGCTTTTCGTAGAGCGTCGCGATCCGGATCTGACCAACACGCGAAGCGCAGAACTCCTTGACGAGTGCCAGCGTGGCGCCCGTGTCGGCAACATCGTCTGCGATGAGGATCTTCGACTCTTCGAGATCCACGAACTCGGGGACGGGCGGAAGGATGATGGGCAGATCGAGACGCTCGTCAACGCCGGTATAGAACTCGACGTTCATCGTCCACGTGTTCTTGACCCCGAGTGCGTAGCCCAGGCTCGCCGCGACGATGAGGCCTCCGCGTGCGATGGCGAGGATCACGTCTGGATTAAAGCCGTCATCGTTGATGGTCTCGGCCAGCTCGCGGGTGGCCGGACCGACGTCAGCCCAGTCGAGGATCTCGCGCTGCTCGCTCATGAGGCAACGGTATCGAGCGCGACTGGCACAGGCACTGCTCCTGGGCGGTTGATCCGACGCTACCGCGCCGTCATCGCGAAGCGTGGTTCCGGTTGGCTGCTCCGCGGACGGAGAAGCACGGCCACGACAGCCACGAGCGCGCCGAGTCCGGCTAGCACAAGCCCCGAGCTCTCGAGGCCTCCGAGGTAGACGCTCCAAGCCGCGCGGGCAGCCGTGCGAGCGGACGGCGTCGAGAACTCGTTGACGACAATTCCACGACCGACGAGGTAGATCGCGGTACCGAGCAACCCGCTCACAACCGCGCCCAGACCGAGTCCGACGAGAGTGCGCCGACGGTCCGGAGAGAGAAGCAACGCCAGGCAGACCATCGCGACGGAGAAGACGATCAGCAGCGAGGAATCGCGACCCACTGTCGCTAGGTCATGGATGGCGGTAGCGGCCGTCGACGGGATCGGGACATCAAGAACGGTGATCGTGCCAACACGACTGACCACGTCGGCAAGTTGTGGGCTCCTGGGCCGGATCGTCGAGGCCACTGCCGAGCCGGCGTCAGGCAGAGTCAAAATCAAGGCGCTCGCCTGCCCGGAGGCAAGTTGGCTCTGCAGCGAACCGGCGGCCGCTCGAATCTCCCCAGTGATCTGCCCGTTGGACACGGCCTGGCGTACGGCGTCCTTGATCAGTGGCTGCAAGCTGGGGTCATAGCCGACCTCGTCCTCGACCCGTCTGGTGACGGCGTCGACGATCAGCGCCTCAACAGCCCCGGTACGGACGACGCTCACCGCGCGGTCCGAAAAGCTCGACGAGTTGGCAAGCACGTTCGCGTAGTGCGCCAGCAGCGTGACGAAAATCGCGACGCTGGCTACGACGGTCACCACAGCGGCTAGAAACGTTCGGCCGGTGGAATTCATCCTGGCCGCGAGTCAATCAGCTGACTCAGCGGCGACGAGGCTCTGCGTCCCGCTCCGCCGGTCCCGCCGGCCCCCATGCCAGGAACGGTATGGCGCAGAAGCCGCAGAATCCGATGAAGAGCAGAGCGAACCCGGCGACCGCAGCAACGAAAACAAGCACTGTTCCGATTGCGCAGAGCAACGTCGCTATCCCAGCCACGAGCAGCATCCTCCGAACCGCACGAGATTTGCGCCTCTCCATCGACTCGATCATAAGCGCGGGCGCAACGGGTTGGTGCGAGCGGATCCGTGGAACTCGTGGCCGGCGGTCAGCTGACCGCCGGCCTGAGCTCGCGGGTCTCTGACGGACCCTTCCGGTTGGCTAGGGGTAGTTGATCGGGCTGCCGAGCCCGGTTACCAGGTCATACCCGGAGCCCGCGGTGCACTTGGTCCCGCAGCTGCCGTTCGTGCCGCTCGCGACGTCACGCAGGTTCGTGTGGTATCCGCCGCCGAAGATTGCGGCGTCGCCCTCCAGTGCCGTGGCACCGGTTGACCTCCCCGCGGCGAGGATGCCCGCCCAGTCCGGCGCACCGACGCTCGTGCCACCCACCGTGAACCACCCGGACTGACCGTCGTAGCTTGTGCTGTCGTAGACCGACACGCCGGTGCTGGGGTTCGCATCGAAGGAAACGTCTGGAACCCCTCGCTTGCCTCCGGTCAGCGCCGTGATCGAAGCGGCACCGAATACCGGGCCACCATAGGACAGCTGGAACGACGGAATGCCCTCGACAGAGGAGACTCCACCGCCCGAGCCCGACCACGTGGTCTCGCTGCTGAAGTGCGCGCACGAGGTGCCGCTGCAGCCGTTGAGCGTGGTGCCGCCTACCGCAATGACATTCGGCGAGGCAGCGGGATATTCCGTCTGATGGCCGCTGTCGCCTGCCGACGCCGTGTAGAACGTGCCCGCGTGGCTCATCGCTGAGTCATAGGTGGTCTCGCCGCTGAACTCCGAGCCTCCCCAGCTCATCGAAACCTCGTTGGCACCGAGGTTGTTCGCATACCGGACAGCTCCGAAGAGATTGGCGTCAGAGCTGCTTGCCGCCTCGACAAGCACGATCTTCGCGCCCGGTGCTTCGGCATGCGCCCACTCGATATCCAACGACTCCTCGAGCGCCCACCCGCTGTTGGCGGCAGGCTTTCCCTGGGGGTAGACCTGCTCGAAGCAGGCGCCGCTCTGCGTCAGTGACGTGCAGGTGGAGAGCGCTGGGTAGCCGTACTGCGCGTTCCACTTGTTCAGGTCGCTGAGGGCGTTAGTGTCCCCGTAGGCGTCGACGATCGCGATGATCTGGCCGCTTCCGTCGGTGGACGCGGCCGACAGCCCGCTCAGCCCGTAGACCCCGGCCACCTGGCTCGGGGGCAAGCCGGTCGGAGAGCCCCTGGTCAGAAGCGGCTCGCCGTTGGCAAGCCACCCCAGCGACTTGACCTGCAGAGGCGCCTGCAAAGCCGGCCCCCGTAGTGGGTTACCCGCTGCCAGCGCGGCCGGCGCACCCACCGAAGCCACCGCGGCGGATGCCGCGATCGCGGACACGGCCATCCCTAGCTTCTTCAACTCACCCTCCCATCGACTCCCGGTTGACGCGCGCATTCTATGCGCGCCAGGGCGGCCATGCGAGGCTTCAGTGCAGATTGACGCCGTGCGCTCAGACAGCCGGAGCGCCGATGGCGTGGAAGCCGCCGTCGACGTGGACGATCTCACCGGAGATGCCGCGGGAGAGGTCCGAGAGCAGGAAGCAGATCGGGCCGGCTACGACGCTCGGATCCTCGATGTCCCAGCCCAGTGGGGCCTGCTGCTGCCAGAGCGAGGCGAGCTTCTCGAAGCCGGGGATGCCACGCGCCGCGACTGTGCCGAGCGGGCCGGCGCTGATGAGGTTGACGCGGATTCCCTGAGCCCCCAGGTCGCGTGCGAGGTAGCGGGAGACGGACTCGAGAGCCGCCTTGGCGACCCCCATCCAGTCGTAGATCGGCCAGGCGACAGAGGCGTCGAAGTCAAGGCCGACGATGCTCGAACCGGACGGCATCAGCTCTGCCAGCGCGGCGGCGATCGCCTTCAGTGAGAAGGCGCTCGTCTGAAAGGCGATCGCGGCGCTCTCGGCGGGTGCAGTCATGAACTTGCCACCGAGCGCAGTCCTCGGGGGCGAAGGCGATCGCGTGTAGCACCCCGTCCACCGAGCCCCAGCGCGACTTGAGCTCGGCGGCGAGCGCGTCCAGGTCGTCGGGCTTGTTGACGTCGAGCTCGAGCACATCGACTGGAGTGTCGAGCCGCTGGGCGGCCCGCTCGGTCATCCGCCGCACCCGCCCGAAGCTCGACAGCACGATCTCAGCGCCCTCCGCCTGCGCACGCTGCGCCACATGGAACGCCATCGAGTCCTTGGTGATGACGCCCGTGATCAGCAGGCGCTTGCCGGCCAGCAGCCCGGCCATCAGCCGCCTCGCCCGAGCTGGGTCATCCTTGGCCCCTGCGGGCCAGGACGAAATGATCGGCGGCTCGTCCGGCTGATTTCATCCTTGGCCCTTGATCACCAGCGAGACGTTGTGTCCGCCGAAGGCGAACGAGTTGGAGATCGCGGCGGGTGGGCCACCGTTTGCGAGCACCAGCTCGCGCGCGACACCCGGAACGTAGTCCAGATCGAGCCCCGGCTCCGGCACCTCGTAGTTGAGCGTCGGCGGAATCAGCCGGTCATTCAGGGCCTGGACCGTCGCCACCGCCTCGATCGCCCCGGCGGCACCGAGCAGGTGGCCGGTGGCAGACTTGGTCGACGAAACGGGGATCTTGTAGGCGTGCTCTCCGAGCGCGAGCTTCAGGGCCGCCGTCTCCGCGGCGTCGTTGAGCTCCGTCGAGGTGCCGTGCGCGTTCACGTAGCTGATCTCGGAAGGCGTCAGCCCGGCATCGTGCAGCGCGAGCGTGATCGCCTGCGCGGCTGGGCGACCGGTCGGCTCCGGCGCGGTGAGGTGGTGAGCGTCGGAGGTCGAGCCGTAGCCCGCGACCTCGCCGAGGATCTTGGCGCCGCGAGCCTTGGCCTGCTCGTACTCCTCGAGCACCAGCACGCCGGCGCCCTCACCCATGATGAAGCCGTCGCGGCGAGCGTCGAACGGGACACGACATCCCGACCTTGGACAGCGCCGACATCGTGTTGAACGAGCCGAAGCCGAAGTCCGTCAGCGTGGCCTCGGCGCCGCCGGTGACGACCGCGTCGGCATCGCCGTACTGGATCATGCGCGCCGCCAGGCCGATCGCATGCCCGCTCGACGCGCAGGCCGACGCGACCGCAAAGGCCTGGCCTTGGATTCCGTGGCGCATCGACACGGCAGCTGCGGCCGCATTGGGCATGTACATCGGGATGCCCGAGCGGTGAAATCCGCATCGGCCCCTTCTCGCGCATCACGTCAAGGTTGGCCTGAACCGTCGTGAAGCCGCCGATACCGGTGGCCATGATCAGGCCGATCCGCATCGGGTCGAACGGGAGGCCGTCCGACCAGCCCGCGTCGGCGACAGCCTCATCGGCGGCAACCACGGCGAACTGGGCGAAGCGGTCGAGCCGCCGCGCCTCCTTTACGGAAAGGTGCTCGGCGGGATCGAACGCGTCGCAGTAGCCAGCAGCCTGACCGTCGCGCACGCTGACGCCGCTGATCCCCTGGGCCCACCGCTCATGCAGCGGACGCGCGCCCACCCCGAGCGGGGTGACGGCACCGATCCCGGTGATTACGGCTCGACGCTTGTCAGGCATGGCGCCTCCAGTCCGCTTCCGCGGCGCCTAGTTGGCGCGTTCGGTGATCAGGTCGACTGCGTCGCCGACGGTCTTCAGCTCCTTCATGTCCTCGCCCTTGAGCACGACGCCGTACTCGTCCTCGACGATCTGCGCGAGCTCGACGAGATCCAGGGAGTCGATGTCAAGTTCCTCGAAGGTCGCGTCCGAGGTGATCTCGCTGGCATCGGGGCCGAAGCTGGCGAGCGCCTCGACGACGCGCTCCTGCACCTGCTCCTTGGTTACTGCACTCATTGAGGTGTCCTCTTTCTTCGTTTTTCAGCAGCGCGGGCCGTCAGGCGGCCAAGCCGCCATCGACTGTAAGCACCGCGCCGGTCACATAGGCCGCCTGCTGCGACACGAGGAAGCGTACGCAAGCCGCGACCTCTTCGGCAGTCCCGGCGCGCTTGGCGGGGATCGCGTTCAGCAACTCGGGGCTGATCAGCTCGGCCGTCATGTCGGTTGCGATGAACCCGGGAGCGACCGCATTGATCGTGACTCCCCGTCGTGCGACCTCGACCGCTGCCGTCCGCGTGAACTGCACCAGACCCGCCTTGGCCGCGCCGTAGTTGCTCTGACCAGGATTGGCGCGCAGCGCGCTGACCGATGCGATGTTCACGATCCGGCCGACACGCGCGCGCATCATGCCCTTCAGCGCTCGCCGGGTGAAGCGGAACGCAGCGGTCAGGTTGGTATCGATGACCGCGTCCCACTCGTCGTCGCTGAGCGACGGGGCCAGATTGTCGCGGGTGATGCCCGCGTTGTTGACCAGCGCGAGCACCGGCCCGTCGAGCTTGCGCTCGGCGGCCTCGAACAGCAGATCGGGCGCCGACGGATCCGCAACGTCGCCCTGGACCGCGACGGCGCGCCCGCCAGCGGCCTCGATCTCTGCCACGACCTGCGCGACAGCCTCGGAGCCTGAGTTGAAGTTCACGGCGACGGGCCAGCCATCGGCCGCGAGGCCCTTGGCGATCGCTGCGCCGATTCCGCGCGAGCCGCCGGTCACGAGCGCGCAGCCCGCTGGCGGCCACGCCGCGCGGCGCGGCCGAGCTGCCTGCCGTCAGGCACTCACCAGCTCCACGTCCTTGAGCGTGCGCTTGGCGAGGCCGGTCAGGACCTTCCCGGGACCAACCTCGACGAACCGGGTCACGCCGCGCTCGTGCAGAGCGAGTAGCACCTCACGCCAGCGCACGGGCCCCGTCAGCGCCTGCGCCAAGCGGGCGCGCACATCGTCGAACGGCTCGGCGGTGACGGCGGAGATCACGGTGCTGTTGGCGGGCCCGAGCTCGACCTCGATCAAGAGCCCGCTCGAAGTCAGGCACGGCCGAGGCCATCATCGGCGAGTGGAACGCTCCGGTCACGGGGAGGATCTTCGCCCGCAGGCCGAGTTCGCGCGCCGTCTGCCTCAGCTGCCGGGCAGCACCGCCCGCGGACCCGAGAGGACGACCTGCTGGGGCGAGTTGTCGTTGGCGATCGAAAGCCCATGGGGAGCGGCTACCTCGTCGGCGCGCTCCGCCGCCTCGGCGCCGCCCAGCGCGATCATGCCGCCGTCGCCGGCGGTCTCCCCCGCCCGCTGCATCAGCCTGCCGCGCAGCGCGACCAACTCGAGGCCGGAGCGCTCGCTGAGCACTCCTGCGGCGACCAGCGCGCCGAGCTCACCCAGGGAGTGGCCGGCCGTGAATTCGTGCGTTGGGCGCCCCATCTGGCACCAACCAGCGATGCTCGCGCAGAAGATCGCGGGTTGCGCATAGGCGGTGCCGTCGTCGATGCGGAGGAACGGGTCCTCGCCGACTACCTCGATTGCAAGCTTGAGTAGGTCAGGGCGGACGCGAGCAACCTGGTCGCGCATCTCAGGCGTCTGGCTGCCCTGCCCCGGAAACAGAAGTGCTGTGGCCATGTCCCCCTACCCTACGCATCTACGCGGGTTCGGGTACACCGGCTGTCCGCCCCATCCCCCGGTCGGGGGGCGGTCAGGCCGCGCGCCGCAGCGGCACAACGTTCGCCGCGTGCGCCCCGCCGCCCTTGCCGCGCGAACTGCTTCGCCAGCCAGTCGAGCGCGACAGGACCGCCGGCCACTGCCCCGCTGAGGTGGTCAAAGCCCCCGCGCGTGATGTGCAGGCTGGCCTCCACGCCGAGCGCCCGCCAGTCCTCGAGCAGCTGCTCGGAGTGCTCGAAGGCGACGATCTGATCGTGACGGGCGTGGTGCAGCAGCACCGGCACCGACGGTGCCATCGTCCCGAGGCGGTTCTCACGCAGACGCGCGCGCCAGTTGGGTAGCTCGAGGACGTTGGGGTTGGTAAGACGATCCACGCGGGCAAAGCGCGGGCCACGGATAGCCGCCTGCAGGATGTTGCTGCGGCGCAGGGCGGCCACCGTCTCGCGCGCCACGCCCGACCAGATAGGACTCGAACTCGAGGTCGGGGTAGGCGGCGGCGTAGCCGATCGCGCCATAGGCGACGAAGAACGAGAAGAAGCTGCCGTCGAGCGTCGGCCCGGCGAGCTCGACGTCGGCTGCTGCCGCACCGGCCGCGACACCGGCCAGCTCGAGCTCCGGCGCGTACGAGCGCGTGCAGCTGCGCCGCCCAGGCCGCTGCCGTGCCGCCTTCTGAGTAGCCCATGATCGCTGCCGGCCCGCTCTCGGGCAGCTCCGCGGGTGCCAGCTGGCGCGCCGCGCGGATCGCGTCGAGCACATTGCAGCCGAGCGCACGACCGACCATGTAGACGTGGTCGCCGGCCGTGCCGAGGCCCTGATAGTCGCGTTACCACGGTGGCATAGCCGCGCGCGAGGATCAGGGCCATCAGACCGGCCTCCCAGTCGCGGCCGGTGGAGAGCAGCCGCGATGGGGCTGCGTCGTCGCCGATCCCGTGCGTCCCGATCGCATAGGCGACGAGCGGCACGGTGGCTTTGCCGCGCGAGCCAGGCGGGAGCAGCACGGTGCCCGAGACGGCGGTCGGCTCGCCGATCGCCCCGGTTGAGCGGTACAGGATGCGCCAGGCGCGGGCCCGCAGACGCACACCGGGCGCCAGATAGGCGTGCATCGGCTCGGCACGGATCAGATCGCCCGGAGCCAGCGCCTCGAGACCCGCCGGGGTGTCGTAGAAGTCGGGGCTCCACGGGACGCGTCTACGCGGCGGGGAGAGTAGGGCCAGGTGCGAGCCCGTGCTGCGAACGCGCTGCGGCGTACGCGCGACCTGCGCTCCCGTGATCAGGGCTATCCCCCCGGCGGTTCGTGCGATGTCGCCCACACTCATGGCATCCAGCTCTCCCACTTCGCCATGGCCTGGTAATCGACCTGTGCAGCGAATTCGTGAGTCTTGTCACAAGCCTACATCCGGCTCAGGACAAAATCAGGTGATCTGCGTTAAAGCGGTGTTACGAGCGCGACAGCGCGGTCTCGCCGATCGGGTATTCCCGTCGGGTTGTGTAGAGGGTTGTGCGCTCGGCTGCTGGTCGTCCGGCGGTGTGTGCTGCTGTGATGAGGTCGTCGGGGTCGAGTTTGACGCCGTGATAGCTGCCTGCGAGGCGGCTGATGGATTCCTCCATCAGTGTTCCGCCGAGGTCGTTGACTCCCCAGCGCAGTGCTTCTGTGGCGGCCTCGAGACCCATTTTGACCCAGCTGGCCTGGACGTTTGTGATCGTGTGTCCGAGCGCGAGGCGGAACGCGGCGGTGTGTTTGAGGTTCTCCTGTGCGGTGATCTCCTCGATCCCGTGGGTGCGACCGAGCAGCGTCTGAAACGGGATGAATGAGAGCGGCACGAACTCGGTGATACCGCCGGTGCGTTCCTGCAACGCGCGGATGACGCGCATGTGCTCGGCGAGTTCCCAGGGTTCCTCGATGTGCCCGAACATCACGGTTGCGGTCGAGCGCAGACCGGCGCGGTGTGAGGCCTCGATAATCTCGACCCAGCGAGCGACCGGGAGTTTGTTGGGGGAGATCCGTTCACGCACACCGTCGTGCAGGACCTCGGCCGCGGTGCCCGGGGTGGAGCCCAGGCCGGCGTCGCGCAGCTGGGCGAACACCTCCGCTGGTGGCAGCCCTGAGATGTCGCACATGTGCGCGATCTCCATCGGCGAGTAGGCGTGCAGATGCAGCTGCGGCGCACACGACTTCGCGAAACGCAACCAATGCAGATAGGTGTCCAGTGTCCAGTCGGGGTGGATGCCGGACTGGATGCACAGCTCGGTGGCGCCGAACTCGACCGCCCCGTCGATGCGCCGCGCGAACTCCTCCTCGGAGTGCTCGTAAGCATCGGGTGAGCGCTTGCCCTGACCGAATCCGCAGAACGCGCAACCGACCGTGCACACGTTGGACACGTTGATGTTGCGATTGACGACGAACGTGACCGTCTCCCCAGCAAGCTCCGAACGCAGGCCGTCCGCGGCGGCGCGCATCTCCTCGATCACCTCAGGACGCTGCTCAGCAAACAGCGCAGTCAGCTCCTCGGCGCTCAACTCCTGACCGCGCGCTCCCTTCTCGATCGCGCGACCGGCGACATCAGGCCCGACTGAGACCTCGCCGCGCCGACCCGACCCACGACGCGGGATAAACGACCAGAAGTCGGTCTTCACGAGGTCAAGTACACCCTGGGCCATCCACTCCTGATCGATGTAGTCGGGGTAGACACACAGACGCTCAGACAGCGCATAACCGTCCTGCGCCAGGCGCTTGCGCACCTGCGTCGGTGACGGGAACGGGTGCTCAGGGCTGATGTGATCGCCGTTCGCGCTCAAACCACCAAGGTCTGTGGCACCAGCCGCGACCAGCTCCGGCCACCAATCCGACAGGTTCGGCGGGACCTGGATACCGATGTCCGGCATCAACTCGCGTGTGCGGACGATCAGGCCCTTCAAATCCTCGATCGTGACCTCTGAAGCCCAGCCGGGAGCGTCAAGCGACGGGTTATGGCCGATCCCCGTGCGCCAATAATCGGCCGCCGCGTCGGTCGCGATCTCCGCCGGCTCCTGCCCGTAATAGCTCTGATGCGGAACGAAGTTCTGGATGATGATCTCCTGCAGGTGCCCAAACTCAGCCTGCACCCCGGCCAACGCCTCCAGCGCCGCGAAACGCTCATCGCGAGTCTCACCGATCCCCACCAGAATCCCGCTCGTAAACGGGATCCGGAGCTCGCCCGCGGCCCTGATCGTGTCCAGGCGCCGCGCCGGATGCTTAGTCGGCGAGCCCTGATGAGCCACCAGATCCGGGTTCACCGACTCGAGCATCAACCCCTGCGACGCGGTCACCTCACGCAACCGCCCGAGATCCTCACGATCAAGCACACCGAGGTTGGTGTGCGGCAACAAACCACGCGAAAGCGCCTGCTCACAAACCCACACCACATACCCAACGAAATCCGCGAAACCCAACTCCGTGAGCCTCGCCCGCACCCCCGCGTTGACCTCCGGACGCTCACCGGTCAACACCAAAAGCTCCTTCGCGCGATGCCGCTTGACCGCACGATCCAGCAGCTCCAACACCTCATCAGGCTCATGCAAATGCGCCTGATGAGTAGCGAAAGCGCAGTACTTGCAATAACAACGACACGTCCGCGACAGCGAAAGCGTGACGTTCCTCGAGAATGTGACGCGGCGACGCACTGGTCTACCAATCTTACGGAGTGCCTATCCTCGGCTCGCCATGCCCAGACTCCGCACCACTTTCCCCGCGCTGTTCGCGGCGCTCGCACTCATCGCCTACCTGGCGAGCTCCAGCTCGCCGGCCGCCAACGCCGCCGCCAAACAGATGCCCACCGCCTCGCTGATGCTCGACTTCACGCCGAACGCTATTCACACCGGTATCTACACGGCCCTCGCGCGTGACTACGACCGTGCGAACGGCATTCATCTCCAGGTGCGGATACCCGGACAGAGCACCGACGCGATCTCGCTCCTGGCAGCGGGCAGGGTGAACTTCGCGATCCTCGACATCCATGACCTGGCGATCGCAGACGCTCAGGGGCACGGTCTTGTCGGGATCATGGCGCTCGAGCAGCGTCCGCTCGCCTCGGTGATCGCGCAGCCCCGCTTCAGGAGCCCGAAGCAGCTCGACGGCCAGACGATCGGAGTCACCGGCGACCCCAGTGATCTGGCCGTCCTGCGCTCCGTAGTCGCCGGCGCGGGCGGCAAGCCCGGCTCGCTCAAGACGATCACCATCGGGTACAACGCCGTACCTGATCTGATCTCGGACAGGGTCGCGGCCGCCACGGCGTTCTGGAACGACGAGGGTGTACAGCTCTCTCACCAGAAGCCGGCCTTCCATGTGTTCCGCGTCGAGAACTTCGGCGCTCCCTCCTATCCCGAGCTGGTGGTTTGCACTACCGCCGCACTGCTGAAGCGCGATCCCAGCCTGGCCCGCGGAGTTGTGCACACGCTCGTAGATGGGTACCAGTACGTACTCGAACACCCGCGTCAGGGCGAGAACTACCTCGAGTCGGCGGTGAGCGGACTCTCGAAGCAGGCTGTCAGCCAGCAGCTCGCAGCCGAGCTACCCGCCTTCCAGCCGAGCGGCGGCGGCTACGGCTCGCTGCAGCCGTCCGTTCTGGACGCCTGGGCTAAGTGGGAGACCAAGTTCGGAATCGTCAAGCGGACACCGAACGTCAAGTCGATGTTCGACGGCAGCTTCCTGCCGCGCTGACCACAGCGACTACTGAGCGCGGAGTTTTCTGAACTCTTCGCGGACGGATTCGGGGCGGCCCCACATCTGCAGGGTCTCGACCCGCCCGGTGCGCGTCTCCCGCAGTGCCAGCTCGCCAGCCAAGCCGGCGTCGTCGAGCAACTTCAGCGCCGCGTGCACCGCGGGCACGGAGGAGGCGTGGCCGAAACGATGCGCCACCAGCAGGCGCCAGTGCCAGTCGCGCTTGGAGTACGGCTGTGCGTTGCAGGTCACGAGCAGTGTCGCGGCCTCGACATAGCGGCGCTCATCGAAGATCCGCAGATCGAGTTCCAGGTCGGTCCAGTCGTCGGGAAGCGAGTCGACGATCTCCGTGAAAGTGTCGGCCAGAGCCATTGCGCGGAACAGTAGCGAGCTACCCCACAAGCCGCGTCACCGCGTATGCCACCCTTATCTAGATGAGTGCCACCACGGGTTTAGAGGCCGACTACGCGACGGTCACGCAGGGTGTCGGGCTGCTCGACCGCTCCGAGCGGGGCAAGCTCGCGCTCACCGGCAGCGACGCCAAGGAGTTCCTGCATGGTCAGGTGACTCAGGACATCACCGGCCTCGAGACCGGACACGGCGCATACGCTGCCTTCCTCACGCCGAAAGGCAAGATGCTCGGTGACCTGCGGGTGCTGGATGCGAGCTCACCCACCCCCGCCACCCCGGAGCTTCTGCTCGACACCGAGCGGGCGGCCCTACAGGGGCTTTTCAACATGATCCGGCGCTACTCCGTGGGTTACGAGGTCGAGCTTCACAAGCGCACGCTGGAATGCGGACTGCTCTCGCTCATCGGCCCGCTGGCCAATGAGCTCGTCACGCGTGCCGGAGTGACGCTCGGACCGGCCGAGCATGACCATGCCGTGACCGAGCTCGCAGGGGCTGAGGTGCGAGCGATTCGCACCGACGTGGGGGTCGACCTGCTCTTCGCCGCCGCTGACCTCGGAACGGTCCGGGCAGCCTTGCTCGACGCAGGGGCAGTCGAGATCGGCGAGGAGGCGGCTGAGGCTGTGCGGATCGAATCGGGCCGTCCGCGCTACGGCGTCGACCTTGATGAGTCCGTGATCCCGCAGGAGGCGGGCCTGAACGAGCGCGCGGTGTCGTTCACCAAGGGCTGCTACGTGGGCCAGGAGACGGTTGCGCGCCTCTTCTACAGGGGCAAGCCGAACCGCGAGTTGCGCGGCCTGCGCTCGGCGGAGATGCTCGCGACCGGCACGGAGCTGGCTCTCGATGAGCGGGCCGTCGGCATCGTGACGAGCTCTATCCGGTCGCCGCGGCTCGGTCCGATCGCGCTGGCGTTGGTGCGGCGAGAGGCGCCGATTGGCGCGATCGTTCAGGCCGGCGACGAGCACGAAGCCGTCGTCTCCGACCTGCCGTTCGGCTAACACGCCCTACCTGGCATTAACGAGACCTAACGAACTGTTAGGCCGCGCCGACCGTTCCGCGGCGTACCATCGGTTTTGTCCAAGAGGAGAAGGAGCCGCTCGTGACCACGATCGCCCCCGACACTGAAAAGCTGCGCGAACTCGACGATGAGACGCGTCGCGCATGGAACGAGTACTACGACAGCGTCCAGGAACTGACCGGCGAGGAATACGAGCGGGTCGAACTGGACTCCTGGGAGTCGCTCCAGGACGAGCTGCGCCAGATCGCGCGGCGCCGCAGCCTGCTGAGCGTCGCCCCCGACTGAGCCCGTGCGCCAGCGGACGCGTGCAGCGCTGTTGCTGTGCGGTCCGCTGGTTGCTGGCTGCGGCACTGCGGCCCGGATCGACTTCTCCGGGCACGCGCGCCCGGCCTCCCCGGTCCAGGTGAGCGTCTGGTCGGGTCCCAAGACGGTGAGGCTAGACCCGATCCGCATCAGCCCCGGTCCGGTGCTCTTCAACATCACCAACCAGAGCGGCCGCCCTCAGCGATTCTCGGTGAGGGCCGGCAGCGGACGACTGCTGGCGAAGACGCCAACGATCGCCGCCGGGCAGACGGCTCAGCTGAAAGCAACCCTGAGGAGACCGGCGGGCGCGGTCTCCGCCTCGCCCAGCGGCGCGCACGGCAACTACGTCGGTTATGTCGCCAGCTCCGCAACCCTGCGTGTCTCAGGCCGCCCGCGCACCGGCAACGACGAGCTCACGCAACCCTGATACGCACCTCTGGCGCAACGCGGTCAGTAGTTGACCCATATGCGGTGAGCCGGCCGCAGGCACTTGGTACAAAGTTTGTATGGCCACCGCGACCGAGCACCGGCATCGTCTCATCACCGACGAGAACAGCCGCTGGTGGACGCTCGGCGCGATGTGCTTCGCGCTGTTCATGCTGATGCTGGACAACACGGTCGTGAACGTCGCGCTGCCGTCGATCCAGCGCGACCTGCACGCCAGCCTGTCCTCGCTCGAGTGGACCGTCAACGCCTACACGCTCACCCTGGCTGTCCTGATGATCACCAGTGGCAGGCTCGCGGACATCTTCGGCCGTCGCCGGCTCTTCCTGATAGGCGTGAGCGTGTTCGGGATCGCGAGCCTGGTGATCGGGTTCTCCCCCAACGACACCGTGCTGATCGCGTTCCGAGCGGTGCAGGGCATCGGCGCGGCCTGCATGATGCCGGCAAGCCTCGCGATCATCACCCAGGCGTTTCCACCGCACCAGCGCGGCATGGCGATCGGCACCTGGGCGGGCGTGAGCGCGCTCGCGCTGGCCATCGGGCCGGTGCTCGGAGGCTTCCTCACAGAGGACGTGAGCTGGCGCGCGATCTTCTTCATCAACCCCCCGATCGCAGTCATCGCGGTCGCGGTGACACTGTTTGCCGCACATGAGAGTCGCGACGAGACGGTCGATCGTACGGTCGACTACCGCGGCATCGTGCTGCTGACAATCGGCCTGACCGCGCTGGTGCTGTCGCTGATCGAGGGCAACAACTGGCACTGGGGCTCGCCGCGGATCATCGCGCTATGGATCATCGCCGCGGTCGCACTGGTGGGGTTCTTCGCGACCGAGGCCCGGGTGCGAGCGCCGATGCTCGACCTCAGCTTCTTCCGCAACCGGACGTCGGCCGGCGTGAACCTCGTCGGGTTCATCGTCAGCTTTGCACTGTTTGCCCAGTTCTTCTTCCTCACGCTCTACATGCAGAACGTGTTGCATCTATCCCCACTGCAGACCGGCATCCGCTTCCTGCCCACGACCGTTGTGCTCGTGGTCATGGGCCCCGTGTCGGGCCGGCTCACGGACAGGATCGGACCGCGGCCACTGATGGTGGCGGGCACGCTGATCGTTGCCATCTCGATCTTCATCGAGAGCCGCATCACCGTCGACAGCGGTTACCTGAGGCTGCTGCCGGGGTTCATCCTCATGGGGTTCGGGATGGGCCTTGTGATGTCGCCGATGACCACGGCGGCGATGAACGCTGTGGATAGGACCAAGGCCGGCGCCGCGTCGGGGGTGCTTTCGATGAGCCGTATGGTGGGCAGCACCTTCGGCGTTGCCGTGATGGGCGCGATCGTCACCACGGTTGGTGGTTCCAAGCTCAATCAGAGCCTCCCGCACCTGCCGGCAGCGCAGCGCAGCGAGATCGTGAGCGCCCTGGGCAGCGGCGCCGCGCCAGCCGGGCACCGCTCCCCACAGATCGTCGCCGCGGTGGAGCACGCCTTCGTCTCGGCGCTCAGCACCGGGTTCGTGGTCGGGGCCGTGGTGGCACTTGGCGCGTCGATCGCCGCCTGGGTGTTGATCGAGCAGCGAGCCACCGCGCCCGAGCCAAGCGCGGACGTTCCCGTCGCGACCTGACCAATCCACGCAGGGTAAGATCACCCGCGATGGCCAAAGGTGTGATGCACGTCCAGTGGTACGCGACGGTCTTCCGCGCCGACATGTTCGTCGACGCGGTCGCGGAGGTCGCGGCGCCGATCGCGCTCCGGTACGGCGCGACCCGCTACACGGTGCAGCGCTCGCAGGATGACCATTACAGGATCCTCCAGCAGTCCTGGTTCAACTCCAAGGAGGACTGGTACCGCTACTGGGAGGGTCCGGAGATGCGCGAGTTCCGTGCCCGCTACTCGGGGAAGTACCAGATCCCGATCAACTACGTCTGGCATGACGAGTATGCGGCCGGCGGTGAGTTGCCGGAGACCGTCACGCCGGCCGATCTGGATCCAGAATCACAGCCGACGCCCTACGCGGGCGCCTGAGCGCGCAGGGCAAGCGCCAGCCAGAAGCGCCTGTCCGGATCGTCGAGCTCATCGCCGAACAGCTCGCGCAGACGTGCGAGCCGGTAACGCGCAGTCTGCGGGTGCACGCCGAGCCGCAGCGCCGCCGGTCCGAGGCGGCCCTGCTCGTCAAGCCACGCCGCGAGCGTCGCCCGCAGGCGTTCCCGCGAACCGGGTGAGAGCTCGTCCAGCGGAGCCAGTAGCGCCGCCGCGAACTCCGCAGCCAGCACCGGATCCGCCGCCAGGAGCAGCTCCCCCGCATGGTCGCGGGCGCTGATCAACGGTTCGTCGCAGACCGGGGCGAGCGCGAGCGCCGCTCGCGCTCGCGCGAAGCTCGTCGCCGCATCGCCCCACGGGACCGTCGTCCCCAACCCTGCGCGCAACCGCGACTGCCGTACCGCACGCTCGAGCTGCGCACGCCTCCCGGGCGCGTCGGGATCGGGCACGAGCGCGCAGATCACCTCCCCGACGCGCTCTTCGATCGCGCCCACCGGGAGCCTCACCGCCTGGGCCCGGCGGCCGTCCCCGCCCTCCGGCTGCCTGAGGTCCGCGGGAATTGCGACCGCCGCCAGCGTTCGCGGCAGCTCCCACGCTGCCTCAAGTGCAGCTGCCTGTGCGAGCTCGGGCTCAGGGGCAGGATCCCGCACGAGCAGACGCACCAGGCGGCGCCTGGCCAGCTCGGTCTCCCCGGCCATGTGTGTCTGCTCGAGCGCGTAGCCCTCGGCCGATTCCGCCGACAGCACGTCGATGTAGGCGAAGATCGACTCCGCCAGGAGGTAGAGCGTCCCGGGCTCGAGCCCACTCGCCTCCCCTGCCTCAGCGACACGCCGCCAGGTCACCCGCGCGCCGAGTCGATATGCGCTGAGCAGCGCGTCGAGACTGCGACCCGAGCGCATCTCGCCTCTGCCCAAGCGGCGGTAGACGTCGGAGCGCGGAACCGGACCGGACGCCTCGATCTCGAGCACGAGGTGATTGAGGGCCTGCTCCACACCCACACGTACGCCGATCCCGAACTCACCCTCTATCGGGCGCTGGTAGGCGGGCACGGTGCCCACGGCCTCGATGATCTCATCAGCCAGCGCCGGCAACAGCGGGCGCACCACGGCGGCGACCTTGGGCGGGAGTTCGTGCCAGGGCTGGACGGACATATTCATCACAGGGTTACAAATTTGCGCGTCCGGATAGTGCCTCGACGCGAAGAAACCTCACATCAGCCCCAACTTAGGATGGGGTCATGACCCGCGCGCACAAGCTGGCAAACCTCATCGACCTCCGCCTTCCACGGACTGCGGCTCTGGGAGCGCGCGAGTGGCCCGGCGCCAGAAAGGGCGGGTCAGCCCTCTTCGAGCGGCGCCATGGTCAAGCCGGCGCCGTCGAGACTGACCCAGTAGCTCTCGGCATCCTCACGGCCCCCGCTCCACACGATCGCGCAGCCGTTGTTGTGGATGCGATCGGCCAGACGGTAGCCCTCCGCGAGCGTGACACCGGGAAGATGCGCGGCCAGGGTTTCAGCGACATGATCGAAGGTGTTGTGGTGATCGTTGAGCACCACAACACGCCATTGCCCACCGAGACCGCTGCCAGGTGGGCGGGTGCCCGTCTGGGGCAGTTCAACCGTCAGCGACATCGGCGCGCAAGAATACCGTCAAATCGTGCGTTATCAAAGGCAGCGGGCAGCCTGGCATGACGTTTGCAGGCCATGTTCTCAGGACTCGCGCTTGTCCCAGTAGCGACGCAGACCCGCGTAGGCCTGGTCAAGCGGCACCGCGGCGAGAAATGAGTCAAAGGCATCCGGACTCACGCTCGGGCGCAGATCCTCCTCGACCGCCGCCGCCCAACCGTCTCGGTCCTGCGATCGCGCCGACTCCGCCCAGCGATCGAGCCGCTCGCTGACCTCGTCAAGCTGCCGCTCGGGATCGTCATGGGCGCCGAAGTGGGTGATTGCCAGGCGCTCGGGATGCCAGTCGCGGATCAGATCGATCGAGTCGTGCCAGGCCTCGACGTCGATGTCCGGCGGTGGGGTGGGCGGAAGCGTCGGCAAGCCTGGCTCGATTCGGACACCGGCAGCATCGCCCACGAAGGCGGTGCCCTCGTGCAGGTAACAGACGTGGTGCTGGGCGTGGCCGGGCGTATAGGCCACCTCGAACGTGTCCCCGCCGATCTTCAGTGTCTCTCCGCCGCGCAGGTCGTGCACGCGATCCCCCGGGACAGGCACGAACTCCCCCCAGGTCGAGAGCATGCTGTCCTCACCGTAGAGCCGCGCGGCGCTGGCCCACAACCGCGTTGGGTCGATCATGTGCGGCGCTCCGAGCTCGTGGACATACACCTCGAGCCCGGGGAACCGTCGCATCAGCGAGCCGGTCCCGCCCGCATGGTCGAAGTGGATGTGCGTCAGGAGGATCGCCTGCGGCTGCCAGCCGTCGAGCTCCGCCAGGACATGCTCCAGAGAGAGCGTCGGCCCGGGATCGATCAGAACCTGGCCGACCTGCCAGCAGCAGATCCAACGGCGCCGCCCCAGGTGGAGCGTGTCAATGGCTCGCATTCAGTTCGTCGAAGCCGGAGACCGGCGCATCGCCGTAACCCAGGTCGCCCTCATCCGAGGTCCGCTGGCCGCTGCCCGATCTGCCTCCGGCATCCCGTCCGCTCGCCATGTGGGCGGGCTCACTGTCACTCGGGAAGCGTTCGGCGGCGAGGTTTGCGAGCTGATCGAGCTGACGTGCAAGGTCCCTCGCGTCGGCGACTATCCGCTCACGCTCGCCCCAGATCCTGTCGGTGTCGAGGTCGAGCTCGTGGACGCGCTGCTCGGCGACGGCCGTCACGTGCGCTGCATCCCGTGCCGCCTGGTCGCGGTGCTCCTCCGCCTCCCGCTTTGCGGTTGCGACGATCTCATCCCCCGTGTCATGGGCCTGCTTGAGAACGCCGGCGACCTCGTCGCCGACCCGCTCGAGCGCGCTCCGCACAGCCGCATCCGGAGTCTGGTGCCGGGCCTGCAGCTCCCGGACCTCGCGTTGCAGCTGAGCCACATAGGCGTCGACCTGATCACGGTCGTAACCCCGCCTCGAGGGCCTGAACAGGCCTTCCCCGCTCCTCGTCAGCTCTTCGCTCATCGCGTGAAGGCTAACTGCTGTGTCCACAGAATGAGAGCGTCGTAAAAAAGTGGACTCGCCAGGGATCGACTGGGCTGCAAATCGCGGGAGGAGGGGCCCCTAGAATCGGGGTAGATCCTTTTGGTGTACGAACCCTTGGTTGACGGCCACGGCCGACGCATTGCCGATCTGCGCGTGTCGGTTACCGATCGCTGCAACTTCCGCTGCCAGTACTGCATGCCGGCCGAGGGCCTGCCCTGGCTCGATCGCGCCGAGGTGCTGCGCTTCGAGGAGATCGCACGCTTGGTTGCGCTGTTTGCGCGCATGGGTGTGCATGACGTGCGTCTGACGGGCGGCGAACCATTGATCCGGCGGGAATTCCCTCACCTGGTTTCGATGCTGTCTCAGATCGACGGGATCCACGATCTGGCCATCACCACCAACGGCTTCCTGCTCGAGCGCGACGCAGCGGCGCTGATCTCGGCGGGCGCCGCCGCGCGCGACGGAACCCGCGGGCTGCGCTTCAACGTCTCGGTCGACTCGCTCCAGCGCGACCGCTTCTATGAGCTCACCCGTCGTGACGCACTGGACCAGGTGCTGCGCGGGCTGGCCTGCCTCGCTCAGTTTCCACAGGCCCACCCGATCAAGGTCAACGCCGTGGCGCTGCGCGGCTTCACCGAGGATGAGGTGCCCGCGTTCGTGAAGCTGGCTCGCGACAGCGCCTTTGAGGTGCGGTTCATCGAATTCATGCCGCTTGACGCCGACCACGCGTGGACCTCGGATCGGGTGCTCACCGGAGCCGAGCTGCACGCGATGATCGATGCACTGCATCCCCTCGAGCCGCTCGAGCGGGAGCCCAGCGCCACCGCCCGTGTGTACCGCTTCGCCGACGGCCATGGCCGTATCGGGTTCATCAACCCGGTCTCCGAGCCGTTCTGCGCCGATTGCAACCGCATCCGCCTGACAGCCGACGGACGCCTGCGCACCTGCCTGTTCTCGCTCAACGAGACAGACCTGCGCGGGCCTCTGCGTGACGGCGCCGACGATGCTGAGCTGGAGCGGGCGATTCGCGAGGCCGTCTGGCGCAAGGAGCTCAAGCACCACATCGGTGAGCCCGGGTTCGTCCAGCCCGCCCGGACGATGTCTGCCATCGGCGGCTGAGCGACTCTTCGCGTAACAGAGATTCGCTTAACCGGGACTCAACCTCTGATGGGGAAGATTCTCGGTGGATTGACGTCTCTCTAGGCATCTGATGCTCTTGCTCCTGCTCTTCGCGCTGGTCGCCGGCGCCGGCACGGCGATCACCCCGTGCGTGCTTCCCGTACTTCCAGCGCTGCTTTCGGCCAGCGCCGTTGGCGGGCGTCGCCGTCCGCTCGGGATCGTGCTGGGGCTGGCGCTGACGTTCACGATCACGATCGTGCTTCTGGCGCAACTGGTCAACGGCGTCGGCCTCGGCAGCAGCGCAACCCGCATCCTGGCCTTCATCGTGCTGATCGGCTTCGGGCTGATCATGCTGGTGCCGACGCTCGCCCAGCGTGTCCAGGCACCGCTCTCACGGCTCGCACGCTATGGCCCGAAGACGCGCGGGGACGGGTTCTGGACCGGACTCGGTGTCGGAGCCGCGCTGGGATTCGTCTGCGCCCCCTGTGCCGGTCCGATCCTCGCGGCCGTGATCGCGGCGAGTGCGAGCAGAGGGCCGAGCGTGCGCGCCGCAACGGTCGGCATCGCCTACGCGATCGGTCTGTCCGCGGTCCTGCTCCTCTATGCGTTCGGCGGCCGCGCGGTGCTGAATCGAATCAGACGGACTGCACGCGGCGATGTCGTCGAGCGCGTCCTCGGCGTCGTGCTGATCGTCACCGGCATTGCGATCGCGTTCAACCTCGACGTCCGCTTCGAGAACCTGCTCGCACCGAGTACAGGGAAGGAGCCTGGGTTCCTGCTGGATCCGACCGCCTCACTCGAGAACTCGTCGGCGGCGCGCAAGCAGCTGGCGGCGCTGCAGCCTGCATCCAAGTTCGCCAAGCGCCAAGCGGCGGCTGACAAGACCAAGTTCGTCGTCTCCCTGCCGAAGCTGGGGCGTGCCCCCAACTTCACCAACACCCAGGACTGGTTCAACACCCCAGGCGACCACCCTCTGTCGATCACCGGGCTGCGCGGCCACGTCGTGCTCGTCGATTTCTGGACCTACACCTGCATCAACTGCATCCGCACGCTTCCGTACGTCGAGGGCCTGTACAAGCACTACCACCGCTACGGGCTCGATGTCGTCGGCGTCGAGACGCCGGAGTTCACCTTCGAGCAGGAGGCGAACAACGTCAGGCAGGCGATCGGTGCGGATGGCATCACCTACCCGGTGGTCCAGGACAACCGCTACGGGACCTGGGACGCGTACGGCAACCAATACTGGCCGGCCGAGTACTACATCGACGCGACGGGCGAGGTTCGCCACTACGAGTTCGGCGAAGGCGGGTACGCCCACGACGAGCAGGTCGTTCGCGAGCTGCTGCGAGCGGACGGAACCAAGCACCTACCGCCGCTGATGAGCGCGAAGGCGCAGACCGCCTCAAAGCACATAGGCACCCTCGAGACCTATCTGAACCCGCAGCGCCAGAACGGGTTCGTGCAGCCACTCGCCGCGGGCGTGCATTCGTACCGCGGCACTACGGACCTGCCCCTCGACGAGTGGGCGCTGAGCGGCAGTTGGAGCGTCGGCTCGCAGTCGATCACGCCCGCCGCGAGCAGCGCGTCGGTAAGCGGCAACGTTCAGGCACGCGACGTCTACCTGGTTATGACCTCGACCGGCAACAGTCCGCGTCGTGGCCGGGTGCTTATCAACGGCAAGCCGATCACTGCCGCAGACCGCGGCAGTGATATCTCGAGCGGCGGCTACTTCACGGTCAGGCGGGAGCGGCTCTACAACCTTGTCAAGCTCCGCGGGGATGCCACCTTCACGATCACGGTGCAGATCCCGCGCGGCGTTCAAGCCTACGACTTCACCTTCGGGTAGGGCTCAAGCCTGAACCGATCTGCGCTGGTCAAGCATCCCGGCGGCCAGCAGCAGGTCGTCGGGAGTATTTACGTCGAACAGTTCGACCTCGTCGGCGACCTCGACGAGCTTCGGTTGTAGCGCCTGCACGATCTCCTCGAGCGGCACAAGCTCGCGTGCCGCCTCTGACAGGAGGGACGCAGCTGCGGGTGCGTAGCGCCCGACCAACGGCCGCGCGGCACCACGGCAGGATGCCATCACAGCCGAGCGCCCCTCACCGTCGGCGCTGGCAAGCGCGCTCAGCAGCTCGGCGGGGATGAAGGGCATGTCCACCGGGCAGGTCAGCACCGGCCGCCCGCCTGCCAGAGCGAGAGCCTCGGACACGCCGAGCATCGGGTGCACCGGCTCGTCGGGTTCGATCCAGACCATCGCCCCCTCCACCCGGGGCAGCACCATCTGCGGTTTGGTGATGATCGCCACGTCGCCCAGCACGGCGCGCATCGCGCGAAGCGGGTAGTGCAGCAGCGGCTCCCCGTGGAGGGCGACGTTGGGCTTGCCGCCGCCGATCCGCGTCCCGGGGCCTCCGGCGAGGATCAGCCCCACCGGCGGGCTGCTTCTGTTCAACGGGGAGCGCATGACTAGAATCGAGCCAATGGAGGGCTCAACCGAGGTTCGGAGCTGGCTTCGCTGCTACCGCTGCTGGTCCCAGAATCTCGAGGTTCAGCTCCACTACGAGGGCATCCACCGGATAGATCCCGAGACGGGCGAGCGCACGGACGTGGTCGACGAGATGCAGGAGGCGGTCGTGCAGTGCCTCGAGTGCATGCACGACCAGCCGCACCTTGGCTTCCACAACGGACGGGTTGAGCCGATCGAGGATCGCTGGGAGCGGATGATCACCGGGACGCCGTGGATCGCATCGTGCACGGTGACGGTTGACGCCGAGGACGTCGAGACCTGCTCGGGGCCGGATGCCGGCGACTCGCTCTCGTATGCGGCATTCGGCGACCACGGAACGCGCGAGTTCTTCACGCATGTGCGATTCCACAAGCACGACGAGGACCGGATCGTCGTGCACCTGCTGGTGGAGCTCTACGCCCGTACGGCGGAGGAGGCCACGGAGGTGCTCGAGGACGCCGCTCGCGGAACCCTGGCGATCACGTCGCTGGCGGAGGAGTCGCGTCCTCCTGCCTCGACCGGTCGCAGCGCGCACTGACCCTGCCTCACCCCGCAGGCTGCGTGGGTCGGATTCCCCTGAGCCGTCCACGCGCTAACCCTACCTCCACGATCAAGAGCGCGAGCGCGACCGGTACCGTCGCGGGCAGGTTGTCGACCACCAGGAACAGCAGGTCGAACAGGGCGGCGACCACAAGCGTGAGCAGTGCCGCCACGCGCTGCACCCGCACCCTGGCCGCGTACACCGCGCCGAGTAACCCGGCGACGAACAGATCGCCGTAGCCCAGTGTGACCGAGCCGAACTGCTCGCTCTGCAGCTGGGGCAGGCCACCGCTCGGCTGCGCCGCCACTAACACGTTGTTCGGCGCCTGCAGCTGATTGGAGGCGATCAGCCAGACATCGGCGCAGGCCATCGCGATGATCCCGAGCTTCAGCCAGCGGCTCGGTGTCACCGCCGCGAGCAGGACGCCGAGGGTCACGCAGCTGAGGCCCGAGAGCAGCGCCGCCGCGGCCTCCCCAGAGAGGCTGAACGGCGTCCGCCAGGCGACGACGAACAGTCCGGCGGCAAACAGCGCAAACCACGGCCGCGCCCCGCGAGCAACCCAGCCCAAGGCCACGGCCGCCAGGATCGGCACCGCGACCAAAGCCAGATAGGTGAGCCAGGTGGCGGTGTCGGAGGCGTAACGGATCGCGAAGATCACGCCGACGATCGAGGCCACCGGGATAAGCGCCCAGCCACGGCCACGCAGGCGCCGCAGCCGTTCGGCCCAGCGTGCATCGAGCGCGCGGGGCGAAGCGACGACGCCGGCCTGCAGCGCGAGCAGACCGGCGTCGGATGGAATCAGCGGGAGCGTTGCCTCAGCTCAGACGCTGCTCGAGCCCGTGAAGCTGCTCGTGGAGCTTGGCCGGGAGCCGCGAACCGAACTTCGCATAGTGGGCATGGATCTGCGGTATCTGGTGCTTCCAACCTTCTGGGTCAACGCTCAGCAGCTCGTGCAGATCGGCCTCGCTGATGTCGAGGTCGCTGACGTTCAGGCCCCCGTCGCCGACCGGAGGCAACAGCCCGATCTCCGTCCCGACCGCTTCGGCCGTGCCCTCGCAGCGGCGGAAGATCCACTCGAGCACGCGCGAGTTCTCCCCGTATCCGGGCCAGAGGAACTTCCCGTCCGCGCCCTTGCGGAACCAGTTGACGTAGAAGACCTTGGGCAGTTGGACGCCCTCACGCTCGCCGAGGTTCAGCCAGTGCTGCCAGTAGTCGCCCATGTTGTAGCCGCAGAAGGGCAGCATCGCCATCGGATCGAAGCGAAGTGCGCCAACCGTGCCGGTCGCCGCCGCGGTGGTCTCCGATGACATGATCGAGCCGAGGAACACCCCGTGCTCCCAGTCGCGGGCCTCGTGCACCAACGGCACGACGGTCGCCCGGCGGCCGCCGAACAGGAAGGCGTCGATCGGCACACCGGCGGGGTCCTCCCACTCGGGCGCAATCGAGGGGCACTGTGCTGCCGGCGTCGTGAAACGCGCGTTGGGGTGTGCTGCCGGGGTCTCCGACTCAGGCGTCCAGTCGTTGCCCTTCCAGTCGATCGCGTGAGCGGGCGGCTCGCCGGTCAACCCCTCCCACCACACGTCGCCGTCGTCGGTGAGCGCGCAGTTGGTGAAGATCGTATTGCTGCCGATCGTGTCGATGGCGTTGGGGTTCGTGAGCGCACCGGTGCCGGGCGCGACACCGAAGAAGCCGTACTCCGGGTTGACCGCACGCAGCCGACCCTCGGCGTCGAACTTCATCCAGGCGATGTCGTCGCCGATCGTCTCCACCTTCCAGTCGGGGAGCGTCGGGATCAGCATCGCGAGGTTGGTCTTGCCGCAGGCGCTCGGGAAGGCGCCGCCCAGGTACTTGACGGTGCCTTCGGGCGAGGTCAACTTGAGGATCAGCATGTGCTCGGCGAACCAGCCCTCGTCGTGAGCCATGACCGAGGCGATACGCAGCGCAAAGCACTTCTTGCCGAGCAGCGCGTTGCCGCCGTAGCCCGAACCGTAGGACCAGATCTCACGCGTCTCGGGGAAGTGCACGATGTACTTGTCGTCGGCGTTGCACGGCCACGGCACGTCCTGGGCGGGCGGGTCGGAATTCAACGGTGCACCTACTGAGTGCACGCACGGAACGAAGTCGCCGTCGTCGCCTAGTGCGTCCAGGGCAGCCTGGCCCATGCGGGTCATGATCCGCTGCGACACAGCGACGTAGGCCGAATCCGTCAGCTCGACGCCGATGTAGGAGATGGGCGAGCCAATCGGGCCCATGCTGAATGGCACGACGTACATGGTGCGGCCCCGCATGGAGCCCTCGAACAGGCCGTTCAGCGTCAACCGCATCTCGGCGGGATCGGCCCAGTTGTTGGTCGGTCCAGCATCCTCCTGACGACCGGAGCAGATGAACGTGCGGTCCTCGACGCGGGCCACGTCGCTCGGATCGGACAGGGCGAGGTAGGAGTTCGGGCGCTTCGTGCTGGACAGCTTGCGGAAGGTGCCGGCGTCGATCAGGACCTGCGCCAGGCGGTCGTACTCCTCCTCGGAGCCGTCGCACCAGTAGATGTCGTCGGGCTGCGTGAGCGCGGCGATCTTCTCCACCCAGGCGCGGAGCCCCGCGTGGTTGGTCCTGGCCGCCTGTTTGGTCACCGTGTGCGACATGTCCAGGTACTGCTCCTTCCTAGCGCTGCTCTCGGATACGGCATGCTAACCGAGCAATACCCGTAAACGAAACGTAAACAGGCTTGCACGATACGTTTGCGTGATAAGACTTATTCATCAAATCCGACCACGACGGAACCGTTTGGCCGCTCGAGGCGCAATACTCCCGCACCGATGAGGATTTCTGCCAAGGCCGATTACGCGGTTCGCGCGATGGTCGAACTCGCCGCTACCGCGGGCGAGAAGCCGGTCAAGGCCGAGCGCATCGCGAACGCCCAGGACATTCCGCTCAACTTCCTCGAGAACATCCTCGGTGAGCTGCGCCACGCCGGCCTGGTGCGCTCCCACCGTGGCGCCGAGGGTGGCTTTCGCCTGGCCAAGGACCCCGCCGAGATCAGCGTTGCCGACGTGATCCGCGCTGTGGAGGGTCCGCTGGCAAGCGTGCGCGGAGCCCCGCCGGAGGAATCGCAGTACAACGGCGCATCCGAGGCACTGCTGCGTGTCTGGATCGCCGTACGAGCGAACCTGCGCAAGGTCGTCGAGCAGGTGACAGTCGCTGATGTCGCCAGCGGAAAGCTTCCCCGATCGATCGACAAGCTCGCCGACGACCCGGAGATGTGGGTAACGCGCTGAATAATCCCAGGACGATGCCGGACCACGGGTGGGAGACGGTTGAGCTGCGGGTGGAGGAGCGGGTGGCGTGGATCACGCTGAACCGTCCGGAGGCGCTGAACGCGGTCACGCCCCAGTTCGGCGAGGAGCTGCTGTCGGCCGATCGAGCTGGTCGCCGACAACCGCGAGGTGCGTTCATTGGTCTTGACGGGCGCCGGGCGCGGCTTCTGCTCGGGCGCCGACCTGAAGTCGGCCGCCTGGCGGCGCGGGGACGGCACCACCGACCTGCTCAGCACCGCTGCGGGAGATCTTCCACCCGCTGATCCTGCGGCTGCGGACGCTGGAGAAGCCCGTGATCGCCGCCGTCAACGGTGGCGCTGCCGGGTTCGGATGCTCGCTCGCGCTGGCATCCGACATCGTCGTCGCGGCCGAGTCCGCCTATTTCCTGATGGCCTTCGCCAACGTCGGCCTGACGCTCGACGGCGGTGGATCGGCGCTGCTCGCCGCGCGGATCGGGCACACGCGAGCCTCTGAGATCGGTCTGCTGGCCGAGCGCGTCAGCGCCGAGCAGGCGCTCGCCTGGGGGCTTGTCAACCGGGTCGTTCCCGACGCCGAGCTGCGGGATGCCGCGGGCGCCCTTGCGGCCAGATTCGCCGCCGGGCCGCCGGGGTCATACGCCTCGACCAAGCGCACGCTCAACGCGGCCTGCTATCCGAACCTGAGCAGCGGTGCTCGATCTCGAGGCCGAACTCCAGCAGGAGCGTGCCGAGTCGGCGGATTTTCTCGAGGGAGTCCGGGCATTCCTGGAGAAGCGACCGGCGCAGTTCACCGGAGAATGAGGAGAGAGTCATGAACCTTGCCGAGATACTGAAGGAGGCGGCGGCCCTCGACCCCGAGCAGGTTGCCGTCAAGCTCGACGACTTCGAACTCAACTACGGGCTGCTCGAGCAGGCCGCAATGCGGATCGCAGGGATGTTGCACGAGCGCGGAATCGAGCCGGGCGAGCGCGTGGCGCTGATGCTGCCGAACGTGCCCCACTTCGTCGTCGCCTATTACGGCATCCTGCGAGCCGGGCGCCATTGTCGTGCCGATGAATGTGCTCAACAGGCGCCGCGAGGTCGAGTACTACCTCCGCGATTCGGGTGCCAAATTGCTCTTCGTCTGGCATGACTTCGCCGCTGAGGCGGAGCCGGCCGCGGCCGATGTGGGCTGCGAATGCATCTCCGTTGTACCCGGCGAATTCGAGCAGACACTGTTCCAGACCGCCCCGCGTGAGGATCTCATGGAGCGCGAATCCTCGGATCCGGCGGTGCTGCTCTACACCTCGGGCACCACCGGCACGCCGAAGGGTGCCGAGCTGACTCACGACAACCTGCTCCGCAACTGCCGTGCCTCCCGTGGGCTGTTCAATCTGGAGAACGGCACGGTGGTGCTCGGCGCGCTGCCGCTGTTCCATTCGTTTGGGCAGACGTGCGCGATGAACACCTGTGTGGTTGCCGCCGGGATGCTCACGCTGCTTCCTCGCTTCGACCCGGTCAAGGCGCTCGAGATCATCGACCGCGACGAGGTGTCGGTGTTCGAGGGCGTTCCCAGCATGTACGGGGCGATCCTGAACGTGCCCGACCACGAGCGTTACGACACCTCGACACTGCGCTGCTGCGCCTCGGGCGGTGCGGCGATGCCGGTCGAGCTGATGCGTGGCTTCGAGAAGGCCTTCAATTGCCAGATCCTGGAGGGCTACGGCCTGTCCGAGACCTCGCCGGTCGCATCCTTCAACCACCCCGACCGCGAGCGCAAGCCGGGCTCGATCGGGACGCCGATCGCCGGAGTCGAGATGAAGGTCGTCGATGACGCCGACAACGAACTGCCGGCGGGCGAGGTCGGCGAGATCGTCGTGCGCGGCCACAACGTCATGAAGGGCTACTGGAACCGACCGGAGGCGACAGTCGAGGCGATGCGCGGCGGCTGGTTCCACACCGGCGATCTGGCCCGGGTCGACGCCGACGGCTACTTCTTCATCGTCGATCGCAAGAAGGACATGATCATCCGCAACGGTTTCAACGTGTACCCGCGTGAGATCGAGGAGGTGCTCTATGAGCATCCCGCGGTACGCGAGGCCGCCGTGGTCGGCATCCCCCACGACGAGTTCGGTGAGGAGGTGGCCGCAGCCGTATCGTTGAAGGAGGGCGCCTCGGCCACCACCGACGAGATCCGCGACTTCGTCAAGGATCAGGTCGCCGCCTTCAAATACCCGCGCACCATCTGGATCGTGGACGAGCTCCCGAAGGGACCGACCGGCAAGATCCTGAAGCGCGAGATCAAACAACCCCAGCAGGACGCGGTGGAGAGTTGACAACAGCCGTTTCGGTCACGGTCCGTCCGGCGGAGGAGGCGGATGTCGATCTCCTCTACTCACTGATCGTCGCGCTCGCCGAGTATGAGCAGGCACCCGACCAGGTAGTCGGCACTCCCGGAGCTGCTGCGCAAGTGGCTGTTCGGCGACGGAGCCGGCCGCCGAGGCGCTGATCGCCGAGGTCGATGGCGTGCCGGCCGGATTTGCCCTGTTCCACGGCACGTTCTCGACCTGGGAGTGCAAGCCCGGTATCTGGCTGGAGGATCTGTTCGTGCTCCCCGAGCACCGGCGCTTCGGGGTTGGCGGCACCCTGCTCAGCCACGTCGCCAAGGTTGCGGTCGATCGTGGCTACACCCGGCTCACGTGGACCGCGCTGGACTGGAATGAGATGGCCCTGGGCTTCTACCGCAAGATCGGCGCGACCGTGATGGACGAGTGGACCAACCACCGCCTGAGCGGCCAGACGCTGCAAGCGGTGGCCGCCGCGGCCGGCTGAGTCATGCTGCGACCACCGGGGTGACGGTTCCGCTCACAACCGTCCTGCGCGAGTGGGGACGGATCGGCCTGATCGGCTTCGGTGGCCCTCCGGCGCACATCTCGCTGCTGCGGCGGCGCGTCGTCGAGGAGCGTGGCTGGATCGATCCGGACGAGTTCGAGGCCGCGATCGCCGCCTGCAACCTGCTCCCCGGCCCCGCCTCCACCCAGCTTGCGATCTTCTGCGCCTACCGGGTGGCCGGGCGGCGCGGGGCTCTCGTCGGAGGACTCGCGTTCATCGTCCCCGCGGTCGTTTGCGTGATCCTGCTGTCGCTGCTGTTCCTGGCATCGGCACCGCCAGCTCTGGATTCGTGGTGCGGGCGACGGCGCGGGCGCGGCGGTCGCGGCCGTTGCGGTATCCGCCGGCTGGGCGCTGCTGAAGCCGAGTTGGCACAAGGCCCGCGGCGTCGGCAGCGACCGCGTGGTGCGCTGGGCGATCTATGCCGTGGTCGGCGCCGCCGGCGCCGTGTTCATCGGCGAGTATCTGGTGATCGCGCTGCTCGGCTGCGGCCTGTTCGAGCTCGTCTGGACGGTTGGGATTGGCCATCGCGACCGTCTTCAGGCTGCCGGCGGTCCGACATTGACAGCACTCCTGCTGGCAGCCGCCGGAGGTGTCGGGACCGTCGGCGGTATCGGCGCGCTGGTCTGGGTGGCATTCAAGGTCGGCGCACTCTCGTTCGGCGGCGGGTTCGTGATCATCCCGCTGATGCAGCACGACGCGGTCCACACCTACCACTGGATGTCCTCTGCGCAGTTCCTGAACGCAGTGGCGCTTGGCCAGGTCACACCCGGACCCGTGGTGGCCACCGTTGCCGCCGTCGGCTACGCCGCCCGCGGAGTGGGGGGAGCCGTGCTTGCAGCGGTGATCGCGTTCACCCCGTCCTTCGTCGCCGTGATGATCGGCGGGCCGCGCTTTGAGCAGATCCGTGGCTCAGCACGCGCTCAGGCGTTCCTCGACGGCGCTGGCCCCGCCGCGATCGGCGCGATCCTCGGCTCCGCCGTGCTGCTCGCCGGCGGCCTTCATCACGCCTGGCAGATCCCGATCCTGGCCGCTGCTGCGGTCGCGCTGCTCCTGATGCGGCGGGGCGTGGTCGAGACCCTCGTCGGCGCCGGCGTGATCGGAACGATCATCGCACTCGCCGGCGCGGCAGCCTGAGGACCGCCGCACACACAAATAGAGGAAGCCCCGTTGCCGGGGCTCCCTCCGTAGCAGACCTATAAGCCGGATCTTGTCGAGAGCAGTCATCCATCTGAGCGGCCTACCCGAACCTTGGCGGGCAACCTGCAAACGGTTCTGCTCGGCCTTGCATCAGGTGGGGTTTACCTGGCCGCCGCGTCGCCGCGACGCCGGTGCGCTCTTACCGCACCATTTCACCCTTACCGGTCCGGGACGCTGCAGCGGACCCAGACTTAGGCGGTGTTATTTCTGTGGCACTTTCCCGCGGGTTTCCCCGGGTCGGCGTTACCGACCACCTTGCCCTGTGATGTCCGGACTTTCCTCGAAGGCGTCAACCTCCGCGACTGCTCAGCCTGCAGCGGCGCAGCAATAGCGCTACATGCTTCGCATTAAGCCAACAACGCGCCCAAGGACACTCACGTCCCGTACCCGGATCGGCTCCATCGCTTCGTTTTCCGGCTGCAGCCGGATGTGATCGCCCTCACGGAAGAAGCGCTTGACGGTCGCCTCCTCCTCCACCAGCGCCACGATGATCTCGCCATCACGCGCGGTCTCCTGCGGCCGCACGACCACCAGATCACCGTCGAGGATGCCCACGTTCTTCATCGATTCGCCGCGAACGCGCAGCAGGTACTCGCCGCTGTCTCCCCCGCACGCCGGCGGCGTCTCGATGTACTCCTCGACGTTCTCCTCGGCGAGAATCGGCTGCCCCGCGGCCACCTGACCCAACAGCGGCAGACCGGGCTTCACCGCCTCTCTGACGGCGGCACCTGCACGATCGAGCAGCTCCATCGCCCGCGGTTTGGTCGGATCGCGCCGCAGAAGCCCGAGCTTCTCCAGATTGGCCAGATGGGCGTGCACCGTGGATGACGACGCCAACCCCACGGCCTTGCCGATGTCGCGAACCGTCGGCGGATAACCATTCCTCTCCGAGTACCGCTTGATGAACTCGAAGATCTCCTGCTGACGCTTGGTCAGGTCCATCCGTTGGCTCCTTGCTCGGATTCACTGCGGATTCTGGCGAACATGTGTTCGGAAGATACCTGCCCCCGAGGACGGAAGCGAACCTGTCTATACTCCGCGCCCCAAGCGCCTGTGGCGGAATTGGTAGACGCGCAAGGTTGAGGGCCTTGTGAGCGCTTAGCTCGTGGAGGTTCGAGTCCTCTCGGGCGCATTGGGAAGCCCCGCAAAGCGGGGCTCTTTTGCAGGCCCAGCGAGCGAGTGGTCCCGAATCGTGCGGTGATAGGCTCCGGCGCAGGGTCCATCGTGCGCCAAGTGGCTGGAGTAGCCGATGCCTAAGCAAGACCGGGGCCAATCGGCCGCACAGATGCGTGCGGTGCTTGAAGTCGCCGAGAGCGTGCTGGAAGAGCTCGACATCGAGATCGTCCTGAGCCGGGTGCTCGAAGTAGCCCGCACGCTGACGTCCGCGCGCTATGCCGCGGTGGGCGTGCTCGATGAGGGGCGCACCCAGCTCGAGCGCTTCATCACCTCTGGGATCGACGAGGCGACACGGAACGCAATCGGCCACCTGCCCCGCGGCCGTGGAGTACTTGGCGAGCTGATCACAACGCCACGTCCTCTGCGCCTGGATGACGTCGGCAGGCATCCACGCTCATACGGGTTCCCGCCCGCGCATCCGCCGATGACCACCTTTCTGGGTGTGCCGCTTTTTGTTGCGGGCGAGCCGTTCGGGGACATCTACCTCACCGATAAGGCCGGCGAGCAGCCGTTCACAGTGGATGACGAGCAGGCGCTCGTCGTGCTCTCCAGGTTCGCCGGGATCGCGATCGATCACGCGCATCGCTATGCGCTGGTCGAAGCGCAGCGATCGGAGCTCCAGCGCGCGGTCGACGCACTCGACGCGACCGTGCTCATCACCCGCGCCGTGGGCGGCGAGACGAACCTCGATGCGGTGCTCGGACTCGTCGCCAAGCGAGGGCGGGAACTCGTTGCGGCCAAGACGCTCGTGATCGAGCGAGAGATCGATGGCTATATGGTCGTGGCTGCAGCCGCCGGCAGCATGCCGGCGCAGGTCGTCGGCCGGGCGCTGGAGCCGGAGGGCAGCGTCGCCAGCCTGGCGCTGCGCGAGCGTCAGACGTTGAGGCTCGAGGACAGCCTGAACCGCTCCCGCTTCGAGCAACACGGCGCCGGTCGCCTCGGTCTCACCGCCGAGGCCGGCCTGGTTGTGCCCATGCTGTTCCGCGGCCAGGGCTACGGGGTGCTGATCGCGCTCGATCGGCTCGAGGATGGACCTCGCTTCACCGCGCACGACCAGCGGATGCTCGAGGCCTTCGCGACAAGCGCCGCGACCGCAATCGCCACCGCCGTGTCGGTCCAGAGCGAGCGGGCCACCCAGCGGCTGATGGCGGCCGAGAACGAACGCACGCGCTGGGCGCGCGAGCTGCACGACGAAACTCTTCAGAACCTCGCCGCGTTGCAGATCGCCATCGCAGGGCACCGTCGCACGCGAGACCCCGAAGCGATGGCGGCGTTCATGGGCGAGGCAGCCGAACAGCTGCAGGCGGAGATACAGAATCTTCGATCGTTGATCGCCGAGTTGCGCCCCGCGGCACTCGACGACCTCGGGCTCGAGGCGGCGCTCGGGATCCTGGCCGACCGCACCAGGCAGTACGGCTTGGCGGTGCATCTCATCGTCGACCTGCCCCACGGTCAGGACCGAGTGTCCGGCCGGCTGGCCCACGAGATCGAGACCGCGACGTACCGCATCATCCAGGAGGCGCTGACCAATGCTCGCAAGCACGGTGCGCCGTCGCAGCGTGACCGTCGACCTCTGGGATGACGGCTCGAACGTCCACCTGACCGTGCAGGACGACGGCACGGGGTTCGATCCCACGGTCAAGACGCAGGGATTCGGGCTCACCGGCATCCGCGAGCGCGTGGAGCTCCTGCAGGGGGAGCTCGAGATCACCTCGACGCCTGGAAAGGGCACCACGCTCAGCGTCACGCTGCCGAGCAGGCGCGCGACTCGTCCGGCACCGCCCCCCGACGTCGTACCGGTCTGAATCGGGGCCGGGTCCGGACTGATGTTGCTCCCGGCACTCGCAGCTGCATTCGCGCCCGCGCACCAGCGGTACCTGCTGGAGGCGCGTCAGATGCAGGCGCTGTCGTTCATGGTCCATATCCCGCTGGTGTGCTTCGGGATCTCGTTCCCCGTGATGGTGCTGTTCGCCGAGCGCCGCTGGCAGCGGACCGGCGACCCGGTCTACCGCGAGCTGGCCCGCCGGTGGTCACGGGTGATGATCGGGCTGTTCGGCGTCGGCGTGATCACCGGCACGATCCTCAGCTTCGAGATGGGGCGGCCTGTGGCCGAACTTCACCGCGACTTTCGGCGGCGTCTTCGGCCTCGGCTTCGCGATCGAGGGGTTCTCGTTCTTCGTCGAGGCGATCTTCATCGGGATCTACGTCTACGGCTGGAACCGACTCTCGCCCAGGATTCACCTGCTCAGCGGGATCCCGATCGTGATCACCGGCTTCACGGGCTCGCTGATGGTGATCTCGGTCAACGCCTGGATGCAGCACCCGGGCGGCTTCACGATGCGCCACGGCAAGGTGATGCACGCCAACCCGTGGCGCGCGCTGTTCGGCAACGACTACCTCTGGCACGAGCTGGTGCACATGTACATCGCCGGCTACATGGTGTCCGGCTTCATCCTGGCGGGTGTCTACGCGTTCGCCCGGCTGCGCGGGCGCTGGGGCCGCTACGAGCGCGCGGGACTCGCGATCCCGCTGACGATCGCAGTGCTCGCCTCGATCGCTCAGGCGCCAATCGGCGACTGGGCAGCGCGCGACGTCGCCACCAACCAGCCGATCAAGCTGGCCGCGATGGAGGGCCTGACGAAGACCACCCGCGGGGCGCCCGAGCACCTGCTCGGCTGGTACGAGAACGGCAGGCTCAAGTTCGGGATCGAGATCCCGCACGGACTGTCACTGCTGGCGTTCCACAGCTGGAACGCGACAGTCAAGGGCCTCGACACCGTGCCGCCGTCGAAGCGACCGCCCGTCAACGTGGTGCACATCAGATTTCCAGATCATGGTCGGGATCGGCACGCCTGCTGTTGCTGCTCAGCCTGTTCACGCTCGGGGTGCGGTTGCGGCTGCGGCGCCTTCCCGAGTCGCGCTGGTTCTACCGATGTCTGCTGCTCGCCGGCCCGCTGGCGGTCGTCGCGCTGATCACCGGCTGGATCGTCACCGAGGTCGGCCGCCAGCCCTGGGTGGTCTACCACGTGATGCTGACCTCCCACGCGGTCACAGGGGCGCCCGGGATCCCCGTCGGCTACGGGGCGCTGATCGTCGTCTATGCGGTGGTCGCGGTCGGCGTCGCCTGGATGCTCAGGCGACTGGCCGAGCCGTCCGCTCGAGCTCGAGCCGGAGTACCGATGAGCTCCCCGTTCCTCTCCGCGCTGCCGATGGTGTTCATCCTCGCCGGCGTGGTGCTCTACGCCGTGCTCGCCGGCGCGGACTTCGGCGCGGGCTTCTGGACGCTGCTGTCCGGTCCCGGCGAGCACGGCGCCGAGATGCGCGACAGCGCTCATCACTCGATGGGGCCCGGTGTGGGAGGCAAACCACGTCTGGCTGATCTTCGTGCTGACGGTGTTCTGGACCGCGTACCCCACCGCCTTCGGCTCGATCGCCTCCACGCTCGGCGGTGCCGCTGTTCATCGCCGGGCCTCGGGATCGTCACTGCGCGGCGCCGCGTACGCGCTGCGCTCCGGAGCTCTCGGCGCCCGCGAGCAGGTCGCTGATCGACGGATTGTTCGCCGTGTCCTCGATCCTCACGCCCTTCGCGCTCGGCACGATGGTCGGCGCGATCGCCACCGGTAGCGTGCCCGTCGGCAACGCGGCCGGGGCGCACTTCAGCAGCTGGCTCGGCGCCACGCAGATCCTCGACGGCGTGATCGCGGTCGTGACCTGCGCCTACCTGGCCGCCGTCTACCTGGCGGCGGACTGCACGCGCCGCGGGGAGCTCGAGCTCGCGCGCGACTTCCGCCTCCGTGCGCTGGCCGCCGGCCCGCTGGCCGGCGGCTTGGCGGTTGCCGGGCTCGTAGCCCTCCACCACTCCGCCTACCCGCTCTACCACGAGCTGCTGGACGGGCCGGGCGCTGCCGGCGGTGATCGTCTCAGCGGTTGCCGGAATCGCCGCGATCGGCCTCGTTTACCGGCGACTGTTCGAGCCGGCGCGTTACGTCGCTGCGCTTGCGATCGCGGCGGTGCTGGCCGGCTGGGCGCTGGCGCAGTGGCCGACGATCCTGCCCGGCCTCGACCTGCGTCAGGCGGCCGCCCCTCACGACACGCTGGTGGCTGTGACGGTCGCGGTTCTCGGTGGCGCCGCGATCATCTTTCCATCGCTGGTCTGGCTGTTTCGCCTCAGCCTGCGGGGCGGCTTCGATCCCGCCGCAGAGACTGAGCAGGTGCCCAGCGGGGCACCTGCCGCACCGAGCCACGGAGAGCGTCCGGCCATCGCCGGCCGGCTCGCTGTCGCCGCGCTGATCGTCGGCGTCGGGCTGCTCGTGTTCGCGGACGCGCGCCCGCTGCACGCGGTTGGTGTCGCGGCCATGATCGCGTTCGTCGTCACCGGCTTCCTCTGGCTGGCGCCCGCACTGCTTACCCTGAGCACGCCACAATCAAGCAATGCACGCGCTGAGAGATCGGCATCGGGATCGCCTGGCTCATGTTCTGGGTCGGCTGGCTGGTTGCTGCCTTCACCGCCAAGGGCAGCGTGAGCCGTGGTCGCGGATTTGGTCCGCGGGGGATCGCCGCGGTGGCCGTCGTGGTTCTGATCCGCGGTTTCAGCGGCAGCTCGCTCGCGGTTCACAGCTGGCCGCTGGTGATCGTCGGGACCGTTCTGTTCGTGGCTGGACTCGCGCTGGCGATCTGGGCGCGGCTGATCATCGGGCGCAACTGGGGCATGCCAACCACCGAGCGGGCCGAACCCGAGCTGGTGACCGCCGGCCCGTACGCGGTCGTGCGGCACCCGATCTACTCTGGCATCCTGCTCGCTCTGGTCGGCACCGCCCTGGTTATCAGCCTGATCGGCCTGGCGATCGCGCTGATTGTGGGCATCTACTTCGTGTGGGCGGCACGCATCGAGGAGCGGAACCTCACGGCGACCTTCCCGTCCGCCTACCCGGCGTACATGGCGCGGACGAAGATGCTGATCCCGTTCGTGCTCTGAGCCCTCAGTCCACCGTGCGGCTGCACTCGAGAAGCCGCTCGGTCGCCTCGTCCCGGACCCCAGCGAAGAACTCGTCGAGCACCCGGTTGAACACCGGCGCGGCATCCTCGACGTGGCTGAACAGCGTCATCGAGGAGCGCAGTTTGATCGCGTCGAGTCCTCCCATGATCTCCGCGGGATCGCGCGCGGGCAGCTTGAGCAGCGTCTCGGCCGCTGTGTCGAGCCGTGGCCCGAGCACCGGATGCTTCAGATAGGCGGTCGCCTCGGCCAGCGATGAGATGGCGTAGAACTGGGACGTCTGACTGGAGCCGAGGCCCTGGATCTGCGGGAACACGAACCAGATCCAGTGACTCTCCTTGTGAGCGTGTTCGAGCTCGCCCAGCGCGCGATCGTAGGCACCGGCGCGGTCCTGGGCGTCAACAAAGCGTTGGAGATTGAAGTCGTCGCCGGCCATGTCTTGAATGGTTTACTACCTCATGCCCGGAGAACGTTCCCCGCCGTCGCACCACGATCCCGCCGAGCGCGCTTCGGCGCTGATCTCCGCTGTCGCCTCATCGGACCTACGCCATGCCCGGGCACTGCTCGATGCCGACCCTGCGGTCGCGCGCTACGACCTTGCCTGCGCGTGCGCGACCGGCGAGATCGATGAGGTCGCCCGGCGGATCGCCGCACAGCCCGAGGTCGTGAACGAGCCCACCGGGCCGAACGACTGGGAGCCGCTGTTGTACGCCTGCTTCTCCCGGCTGCTGCGTGGCGACCCGGAGCGCGCCGCGGGGATCCGGGAGGTGGCGCGGATGCTGCTCGAGGCCGGAGCCGACCCGAACGCGGCGTATGTCAACGGTGAATGGGTGCAGGTCGCGCTGTACGGCGCCGCCGGGATCGCCGGCGATGCGGAACTCACGCGGATGCTGCTCGAGGCGGGTGCGGATCCCACCGATGAGCGGGAGGGCCTGCACGGAAACGAGGTGCTCTACCACGCCTGCGAGCTGCCCGATCCGACCTGTGCTCGCCTCGTAATCGAGGCCGGCGCCGCGCAGGATCTGGTCGACTACGACCTCGGCCGCGCGCTCAACTTCGACAACCCGGAGATGATCGAGGTCTTCTGCAGCCACGGTGCGCAACCGAGGGCCGCGCACCTGCACCAGGCGGTGTGGCGCCGGCGCCCGCCGCGTACCGTGGCGGCGCTGCTCGATGCCGGTGCGCCGGTCGACGAGCCCGACGAACACGACCTGACGCCGCTGCAGATCGCGGAGCTCTGGGGCGAAGCTCAGGTTGCCGCGTTGCTGCGGGAGCGCGGGGCGGCTCGCGCGGTCGCTGCCGAGGTATCGCCGGAGCTGGGTGACGAGATGCTGATTCTGGCCATTCAGGGCGGGCATGTAGAGACGATGCGGCGGCTGCTCGACGCCGGCGCGCGGGTCGACGGCAACCCCGAGGGCGGGGACGATCCACTGGGCCAGGCCTGCTGGCGCGGCCGGGCCGAGATGGTGCACGAGCTCGTCGAGCGCGGCGCGGCGCTGACCTTCCGGGACGGCGGAAGCGCCATGGGCGCGGCGCTTCACGGCTCGCGCCACTGCAGCGACCCCGAGGGCGGACCGTCGATGCGCCTGGTCGAGGAGATCCCGGCCGAGCCCTACACAGAGATCGTGCGGGTGCTGGTCGCAGCTGGCGCTTCGGTGCCCGATAAGGACGCGGTCAGCGACGCGGAGGTTTGATTCCCACGGCGTGACGCGCCGACCGGGGATGCCCGGGCACGAGCAGTGCGTCGATCCGGGCCAGGAGCTGCTGGTCGGCGCGCTCGACGCGCGAGTGCTGATGTTCGTGCTCCTCCAGGCGCCCAGCCACCGGCCTCTGGACCAGCCGGCGCGAGGGTCTTGGCGGTCGAGTCTGCCTCGGTACTCAAACGCCGCCGCCCGTCAGCGCCGCGGCTCTTTCGCGCACCGAGGAGACGAACTCGCGCACGCTCGCGCGCTCGTCGCCGCGACGCCACGCGATCGCGACCTCACTTGGCTCGATGCCGTCGACCGGCACGTACCTGATGCCGGGGCGCTGGTAGAAGGTCGACACCGACTCGGGCGCGAGGCTCACGTAGCCCCCGGTGACCGTGGCGGTCAACTGCTCCTCTACGGTGTGCACCTCAGGGCCGAGCAACGGGGTGATGCCGTCGCGGTGGGCGGTGGCCAGCCAGAAGTCTCGCCACAGCGGATCGCGGCCGGGCATCTGCAGCCAATGCTCATCGAGCAGGTCCCCGATCGCGATGCTGTCGCGATCGACCAGCGGGTGCCAAGCCGGCAGGAGGGCGACGCGAGGCTCGCTGGTCAGTGGCTCGATCGTCAGCTCCTGAGAGCTCACCGGCAGCCGCATGAAGGCTGCGTCGACCGACGCAGCGGTGAGCCCGGCGGTCGGATCGGAGAAGTCACTCTGCCGGGTCTCCAGCCGGAGCGGTGACGATGGGGCCGCGAAGCTGGCCAGCGACTCGTCGATCACGTTGCAGGCGCCGTAGGCGAGGAACCCGACGCGGACCACGCGGCGGTCGTTCTCACCGGCTTCGCGGGCGACGTTGAGTGCATACTCGACGGCCCCGAGCGCCGCACGGGCCGCCGGCAACAGCTCCTCCCCAGCTGCGGTCAGCTCGACATGGCGGCTGGTGCGATTGAGCAGCGTCACGCCGAGGTTGGTCTCGAGCGCCTTGATCGCCTGACTCAGGGGCGACTGGCTGACGTGCAGGCGCTCGGCGGCACGCGTGAAGTTGAGCTCCTCGGCAACCGCGACGAAGTACGAGAGCTGGGCCAGCGTGACGTTCGGAGGCAGGTCGGCCATCACGTGGGCGCAGAGCATACGCCCGGTTGTCAATGTGCTAGTCTAAGCAGCACATTGCTGGATGTCAATCTCGATCGCACGGATCCGGCTCACCTCCACGAGCAGGTGGCGGCTGAGATCCGGCGCGCGATCGCCGAAGGCGAGGCCAAGCCCGGCGAGCGGCTGCCGCCCGCTCGCCACCTGGCGGCCGTGCTGGGCGTCAACACCAACACCGTGCTGCGCGCGCTACGCGCGCTCCGTGACGAGGGGCTACTCGAGATGGCTCCGCGCCGTGGCATTCGCGTGGTCGGCACGCCGGAACAGAGCGAGGTGCTGGGCAAGGTCGCCGAGCTCCTGCAGCTGGCTCGGCAGCGGGGGTACACGCGGGCAGACCTGCTGCAGATGATCTCGAACGCCTCTTAGGCGAATCATCCAGACGTCCAGCGTCTGGATTGCAGCGGAGACGTCTTGGACTCTGATCGTGAGGCGAGGTAAGTTGACTGCACAACCTTTCTAGAACCGGAGGCAACTGATGCAACTCGACGGCCTGCACCACATCACGATGATCACCGGCGACGCCCAGCGAAACGTCGACTTCTACGCCGACCTGCTCGGGCTTGAGGATGGTGAAGAAGACCGTCAACTTCGACGCCCCGGAGGCCTACCACCTCTACTTCGGCGACGAGCAGGGCTCCCCCGGCTCGATCCTGACCTGGTTCGAGTTCGCGGGCGTCCAGCCCGGACGCGCCGGCGCGGGCATGATCCACACGATCCAGCTCGGCGTGCCCAGCGAGGAGTCGCTCGACTTCTGGGAGCAGCGGCTGGGCGAGCACGGCTACTCGAGCGAGCGCTCGAGGCCGCTCGCTGAAGTTCGCCGACTACGACGGGCTCGGCCTCGAGCTGGTCGTCGCCAACCCGGATAACCCGCCGCTGCAGGCGAACCATCCCGAGATTCCGGCCGAACACGCGATCACCGGCGTCGAGGGCGCGCGCGCCTACATCGGCCGGCCGGTCGAGGCCGACGCCGAGCTGCTGACCGAGACGCTCGGCTTCACCGCGACCGACTCCCCCGGCGCCTACGAGCTGCAGGGCCCGACGCGCACGTTCAACTGGACCTACGAGCCGGCGAGCGACCACGGCATCCAGGGCGCGGGCACGGTCCATCACATCGCCTGGCATTCAGCCGACGCCGACCACGTGCCGTGGCAGCAGCGCGTCGCCGCGGCCGGAATGCACGTAACGCCCGTGATCGATCGCGACTACTTCAACGCGATCTACTTCCGCCAGCCGCAGGGCATTCTGTTCGAGATCGCCACGACCTCACCCGGCTTCGCCGTCGACGAGGATCCGGCCCACCTCGGCGAGCAGCTGCGACTGCCCGCCCAGCACGAGCACCTGCGCGCGCAGCTCGAGCGCACGCTGACACCGCTCGTCAACCCGCGCGCGGCACAGGCCGCGAACGAGGCGTGAGGATGAGCTCGCTCGTCTTCCGTGAACGCCCCGCGGCCGGCGTGGCCGAGGGCCTGCTGGTCCTCCACCACGGCCGCGGCGCGGACGAGCACGACCTGCTCGGCCTCGCCGACGTGCTCGACCCGGAGCGGCGCCTGCACGTCGTCACCCCCGGGGGACCGCTGACGGTCCCTGGCTCGCCCGGAAAGCACTGGTACGTCGTTCCGCGCGTCGGCTACCCCGACCCCGACACGTTCGCGGCCGCATACAGCCGCGCTCGCCGCGTTCCACGACGAGCTCTGGGACGCGAACCGGCATCGAGCCCGCCCGCACGGTGCTCGGCGGCTTCTCGATGGGCTCGGTGATGAGCTACGCGCTGGGCCTCGGCGGCGACCGGCCGGAGGTCGCCGGGATCCTCGCCTTCTCCGGCTTCATCCCGACCGTCGAAGGCTGGGAGCCCGACCTCGCCGAACCACGAGCAGACGCGCGTGTTCATCGCCCACGGTCGCAACGACCCGGTGATGGACGTCGAGTTCGCGCGGCGTGCCAACGAGCTGCTGATCGCGGGCGGCCTCGACGTCGAGTACCACGAGTCCGACGCGGGCCACTACATCGATCAGGCGCACATCCCGCCTGCGCTCAGCTGGTTGAAGGCGACCTTGCCATGAGCCGTTGCTCTCGCGAGTGATCGCGAGTGGCATCGCCGGGGCGATCGAGCAGTTCTTCAAGCCCCGGGCAAAGCGCGCACGGGCACGGTCTCGACAGTGACGAGGCCGCGGTGGACTGTGACGTCCTCGACGACGGGCAGCACCTCGGCGATGCGCTCGTGTGTGTCGACCGCGATCGTCATCACCGGCGCGTGCCGCCGCGCCTGCCAAAAGCGGTCGCCGTGCGGGGGCTGGTCGTCGTGAAAGCCCCATGCTCCGCGCAGGGTCGTGGCACCGGCAAGCCGCTCATGACGCAGTCTCTGCACGAGCATGCGGTGCAGCGGATGGCCATCGACCCGGTCGTCCTCGCTGGAGTGAACTGTCAGCTTCTGGCTCCAGACGTTGTCGTGCGCGAGAACGGGTGGCTGCGCCTCCAGGTCGGCGATGCGCTCACCGTCACGACGTAGGACCTGAACGCGCTCGATTGTCATCAGCGGCTGCTCGAGGCTGACATCCAGCTCGGCGGCAGCATCAGCGATCGAATCGCCGCTGCCGACCGAGATGACGAGCATCGGCACGTCGGCATTGCGTGCGAACAGCCTGGCTCGCACCCGAACACCGTCGCGGGTGCCGTCGACTCCACACAGGACGGTGGCACCGTGAACCGCGTGGCGTCGCAGGATCTCACACACAGTGACGAATGCCGGCCGCCCCGCCGCACGCTGGCGGCGGCCGATGAAGACCGTGAGCTTGGCCTGCTCGTCCAGCTCCACAGGCAACAGGCGGGTTCGCTCGATCGTCACCAGTCCGCGGCGCTTCAGCGCCAGGACCTGCGGCAGCAGCTCGTCGATCCGCGCCGGGTCATCGACGGCGACCGACACGACCGGCAGGTCCTCGGACAGCGTGAGCAGCAGCTCCGTATGTGTGCTGTGGTGATGCCCGAAGCCCTCGATCCCGCGCAGCATCGCGCTGATCCGTACGCCCTTTCGGCCATAGAGCCCGAACAACTCGTCCGCCAACAGCTCCCCATCGGTGCGGTCGCGCTCGCCGAAGTACGTCGTCAGCTTGTGCAGCTCGGCGCTCATAGGTGCCTGCCCACCAGATGTCCCAGGACCACGGCAGCGAAGCCCACGACGATGCTCAGACCGACGTTCAGCGCCGCTAGCCCGAACTCACCGTCCTCGGCGAGGCGATGGGTCTCGAACATCCACGTCGAGAACGTCGTGTAGGCGCCGATCATCGCTGTACCGGCAATGATCATCGCGTTGCCGCTCAAGGCGAGGCCATCGAGCAGGCCGAGCAGGAAAGAGCCGCTCACATTCACGGTGAACGTTCCGAGCGGTAACTCGCTCCCGAGCCGCGCGCCAACCCAGCCGTCCGCGAGGAAACGGGCCACAGCACCGATGCCGCCGACCAGAGCCACCGCGATCCAGGTCCATGCCGTCATCCGCGAGAAGCTATACGACCTAGGACTGGACCCGTAGGTGACGGCCTGTACCCTGCTCGGGAACGTTTCCCTCGTCGCTATGCCAGTCGTGCATCCACCAGCAGCTCGTGCGCAACACCCGCGGCTCGGTCTTTTCCCTGTGCCTGCGCTCACGCACCGAACCGGACCGCTTCGTGCGTTACCCGCGGCTGCCCGTGCTGGAATGTCCTGGCTATGAGCGTCACAGTGACAGCCCTGCACACGGCGGCGATCAAGGGCACGCGGCTCCGTAGCGTCGGGCACGTGGTGCTCGACGAGCGCGGCGCTGCCAATGACCGCCGCTACTTCGTGGTGGACGAGCGCGATCGCATGCGCAACGGCAAGCAGCTCGGCAGCCTGCAGGCTGTTGTCGCGGTGCCCGAGGACGGCCGGCTCAGGCTCGAGTTCCCCGATGGGTCTGCGGTCGAGGACCAGGTGAAGCTCGGCGATCAGCTGACGGCGCAGTTCTTCAGCCATCACGTCGTTGGACGGCTCGTACTCGGTCCCTGGTCGCAGGCGCTCTCAGACTTCTGCGGCCAGCCGTTGCGACTGCTTGAAACCGGCTCCGCCGTCGATCGCGGCGCCAAAGGGCCCGTCAGCCTGATCTCGCAGGGCTCGCTTCAGCGACTGGCCGAGGAGGCCGGGACCGAAACAGTCGACGGCAGACGCTTCCGGATGCTGATCGAGGTCGACGGCGTCGATGCGCACGCGGAGGACCGGTGGCTCGGACAGAGGCTGCAGGTCGGCGGCGCTGTGCTGCGCTTCGACGGGCACGTCGGACGCTGCCTGGTGACAAGCCGCGATCCCGAGACCGGTGTGGTGACGCTGCCCACGCTCGACGTGCTGCGTGGCTACCGCAGCGGCCTCGAATCGACCGAGCCGCTGCCGTTCGGCATCTACGGCCGTGTGCTCCGCCCGGGGACTGTGCGGGTGGGTGACACGGTGGAGCCGGTGGCGTGAGCGACGCCGAACGCGTCGCGATCTCGATCGCCGACCATGTTGCTGTCGTCACGCTGACACGGCCCGAGAAGCACAACGCACTCGATCTGCCGATGCTCGACGCGATCATCGCCGCCGGGGAGCGGCTGCGCTCGGAATCCGGTGTCCGCGCCGTGGTGCTGCACGGGGCCGGCAAGAGCTTCAGCTCCGGCCTCGACTTCCCGGCGGTCGCAGCGGTGGGCGGACTCGAGGCCTTCACCGGGATCCTCGACGAGCCGCCTCCCAACTATTTCCAGCGGGCCGCCTACGTCTGGATCGAGCTGCCAGTCCCTGTCATCGCAGCAATCCACGGAAACTGCCTGGGCGGCGGGCTGCAGATTGCTCTGGCAGCTGACATCCGGATCGCCGCGCCCGACGCGCGCCTGTCTGTGATGGAGGGCCGCTGGGGTCTGATCCCCGACATGTCGATCACGCGCACCCTCCCCCGCCTGGTCGGCGTCGACGTCGCCAAGGAGCTGACCTACACCGCGCGCACGGTCACGGCCGAGGAGGGGGATCGCCTCGGGTTGGTGACGAGAATTGCCGACGATCCGCTGGCCGCTGCGCTCGAGCTCGCGCGCGAGATCGCTGCCCACTCGCCGGACTCGGTCCGCCGGGCGAAGCGGCTGTTCGACGACGGCTGGTTTGGCCCCGTCGAGCAGACGCTGGCGCTCGAGGCGCGATTGCAGGGAGAGCTGATCGGCACGCCGAACCAGGCGGCGGCGCTGACGGCCGGCCTGACCAAGCAGCGCCCGGAGTTCACCGATCCGTGATCAGCTCTGGATTGAGCTGCCGACGGTGCTGAGTGCGTCGTTCACCTTGCCGCCCAGCAGATGCAGTCCCGCGATCGCAACGATCGCGATCAAAGCGAGGATCAGGGCGTACTCAGTGAGGCCTTGACCGGCGTCTCGCGTGAGCCAGGCATAGATGCGCAACGTCAGAGTCTTGAGCGAACTGGGCATAGCATTTCCTTGTTGGGCAGTGGCATGTCCGCCATCGACAACAAGTGTCCATCCCTTTAACCGGCGTTGATCTAGGTTGACGCCCTGCAGATACGGGAAAGGCCCCAAAATGCGACTAGAAGCCCCGTTTAATCCCCTGAGTGCTCCGACCACTTCCATACTTGCCGCGCCAGCTGAAGTCGGGAGGGGGACCAACGTATCTGGACGCCAGCCAGAGGAAGTTGCTTGAGGCGACGGGACTTCTCGAGCGGGCGCGTCACGGCCTGCTGAGCGGGTTCGCGAACGCCGCCGACGGCTCGGACGCGCTCTGGCGTCAGCCGTCACAGGCGAGGAGACACCCGACCGAAGCGCTCAGCGAAGCCACGCTCCTGGTCACCGCTTCGCAGCGTCTGATCGCCGAATCAAAAGCCCTGCGCTGCGAACTGGAATAGGAATACTGCGGGACAAGGACTCGAACCTTGAATACCAGGGCCAGAACCTGGCGTGTTGCCAATTACACCATCCCGCAATCGGCTCGGGCGAGTATAGCCAGGGGTTCTTGGACAGCTCGGCCTACCGTGACTTCGGCGGAAGTGCGGCACGAAGCCCGACGTGCGGCGCACGTAGTCCGCGTAAGCGGGCCGGCGAGCGCCGATGTCTCGCTCCAGCAGTCCCTTGCCCGATATCTGAACCAGGAACAGCGACATGACGAGCGGCGAAATGACCGTCCACCAGGCTCCACCTGCCTGCGCTGCGATCAGCCAGAGGCCGAACCAGACGCAGGCGTCACCGAAGTAGTTGGGGTGGCGGGTATAGCGCCACAGTCCGCGATCCATGACCTGGCCGTGGTTGGCCGGATCGGCTTTGAACCTGCGCAACTGCTCGTCACCGACCGCCTCGAAGAAGACTCCGACGGCGTACAGGACGAGGCCCGGCGCGATCAGCGGAGCTGAGCTCGGACGGACGCTGCGAGGCGACCAGCACCGGCAGCGAGATGATCAGGACGAGCGCTCCCTGCACCAGGTAGACGTGGAGCAGGCTCCAGACTGCGAAGTTGCGCGGATGAGCCTCGCGCATCGCCCGGTAGCGACGATCCTCCTCGCGCTCGTGCAGCTTGCGCCGTGTCGAGGTGAGCGCCAAGCCGCAGACCCCAGACAGCGACGAGCGCCAGCAGCAACCAGCGGCGTGCTGATGCTCCATCCCCTCCGAGCGCTGCCACAAGCGCCACGACGACGAAAGCCGGGCCCCAGACCGGGTCGATCACCGACGCGTCGCGCACCACGAGGCTCAGCACCCAGGTGGCGACGATCACGACCGCCACAGCCGCAGAGGCCAGGCAACATCACGTTTCCGGGGCCGTCAAAGAGCATGCTCGAGGTCCCTGCAGCCCACAGCACTGGTCGTCGGCCGGTCCCGCGCGCCGAAATCCAGGCTTCCCAAGCAGGATCTGCACGTCGCCGATCCTCCGCTCGGCGAAGCCGGCCTCGCAGTACGCCAGGTAGAGCGTCCAGATCCTGCGGAAGCGATCGTCGTAACCAAGCTCACTCAGCTCGGCGGCGTTCTGCACGAACCTCTCTCGCCAGAGCCGCAGCGTCTCGACGTAGTGCTCGGTCAGATCCTCGAGGTCCAGCATCTGCAGATCCGTACGCCGGGCGAGAGCCTGCGCGAGCACCGAAAGCGACGGCAGCGCTCCGCCCGGGAAGATGTACTCCTTGATGAACGAGCGGGTTGCCTTCTCGACCGCGTAGGCGCGGTCGTCGATCGTGATCGCCTGCAGCAGCATCGCGCCGTCGGGCTTCAGCAGCTGCGAGCAGCGCCCGAGGAAAGAGCCGAATCCGCGCCAGCCGACCGCCTCGATCATCTCGATCGACACGAGCTTGTCGTAGCGGCCGCGCAGGTCGCGGAAGTCACGATCGAGCACCGTGACCAGGTGCGATAGACCGGCCTCCTCAACGCGCTCGGTCACATAGCGATGCTGGTCGCGAGAGATCGTTGTCGTGGTGACTTGGCAGCCGCGCGTGGTTGCCGCGTGCAGCAGCGAATGATCCCCACCCGGTTCCGATCTCCAGCACGGTGTCGTCGGGGCCGAGGTCGAGCACCTCACAGACGCGATCGAGCTTCGCCAGCTGGGCGTCCTCGAGCGACACGCCGGACTCCGAGAAGAGCGCGCACGAGTAGGTCATCGTCTCATCGAGCATCCGCGAGAACAGCCCGTTGCCGAGGTCGTAATGCGCCGCTATGTCACGGCGTCGCTGATCGCGGCCCGCTGGTCGCCGGACCGCCCGCGCCAGCTCGATCGGACGCAGAATGCGGCGCCGCCATCAGCCGGATGCGATCCAGAGCCGGCATCACCCGTGCGGCCAGACGCACGAGCTCAACGAGGTCCGGGGAGTCCCAGAGCCCGTCGGCATAGGCATCGGATAGGCCGAGGCTGCCTCGCGCGAATGCTGACCAGACCAGTTCGGAGTGCAGCCGCATCTCAGCGGCGGGCGCCCCTTGGCCATACCGGAGTCTCGTGCCGTCCGGCTCGACGATCGTCAGCGTCCCAGCGCCGAGGCGCGGCGAGTGCCAGCTTCAGGATCGCCTTTGTGAGCGTCGGTCTCACGCGTCTTCGCCCTCGTGGATGCGAGTACGCACGCGCCCCGGCCACGCGGAGTGCCAGCGCGTGCCCGTAGATCAGCGCCAGGGTGCGCACTGTCGTGAGCGGATAGCGAGCTGCGACACGGCGCACCGTCGCCGGCGTCAGCTCGGCCCGCCGCATCTGTAGTGAGGCGGCGAACTCGCGCCTGCCCTCTCGGTGGCTCTCGATGGTGACCGCAACACGATCGGCCGGGACGCCGGTGCGCAGGGTGTAGGTCTGTTCCATCGGCATGAACGGCGAGACGTGCATCAGCTTCTGGAACCGCCCGGCTTCGCCGGAGATTACGTACGCCTGCCGCTCTCCCCACGGTGTGTTTGTGACCTCCGCGAGCACCGCCTGCAGCTGCTGCCCGGCCCCGATCGAAGCAGTAGTAGAAGCTGACCGGGTTGAAGCAGAGCCCCAGCGAGCGCAGGTTGGTGAGCAGCCGGATCGGTCCTTCGGGGCGGATCCCGATCTCACGTTCCACGGTGTCGCGGACGGCGTCAGCAAGTGCGACTGCCGGGTCGCCGTGGTAATCCGGGCGTCGGAAGCGCAGCAGCCCCGCGGACGCGTCTGAGCAGCCGGCCATCGAGCAGATCCGGCAGTTCAGCGATGTCCACGTACGTCATCGACGAGCTGGTGGCTGAATGCCCGGTCGGGCTCGAAGCGATGATGGGCCAGCGTTCCCACGTACAGGCAGCTAGCTCGATCCTGGTCGGCCAGCCAGGCCTGTTTCGCGCGCAGGCTGGTCACAGCCGTACCCCAAAGGTCTCCGCGACCCGAAGCGCGCTGTTGACCCCGTCCTCGTGAAAACCCCAACCCCAGTAGGCACCACAGAAGTGGGTACGTCCCTCAACGCCGGAGATCTCGCGCACACGCTGCTGCGCCGCGATTCCCCCGGCGGTGTAGACCGGATGGGCGTAGTTGATGCTCTCGATCACCTGCTCGGGCGCGATGCGTTCCCGGAGATTGAGAGTCACGCAGAACTGCTTGGCACTGCTTAGCCGCTGAAGCCGATTGAGGTGGTAGGTCACCGTGCTCCGGCCGGACGGCTCGCCCAGCAGGTGGTAGTTCCAGCTTGCCCAGGCGCGCCGCCGCCTGGGCAGCACCGTCCGATCCGTATGCAGGATCGCCTCGTTCTCCTGGTATGGGATCGCACCGAGGATCTCGCGCTCGCGACGGGATGGGTCGGTCAGCATCGCGAGCGCCTGATCGGCGTGCGCGGCGATCACCACGTGATCAAACCGCAGCGGCTCGGCTCCACTCACGGTGTAGCTCAACTCCGTCGACATGACGAGCGATCGAGCGTACCGGCGAGCGCAGGCGCACTCGATCCGCGAACCCGGAGGCTCAGCGCCTCCACGTACCGTGCCGATCCTCCGCTGATCGTCCGCCAGCGGGGCCTGCCGCGGAGGTCGAGCATGCCGTGGTTATCGAAGAACCGCGCCAGGAACAGCGCCGGGAAGGTCCACATCTGGCGAGGATCGGCGGACCACACCGCCGAGGCCTGCGGGACGAGCAGCCGCTCCACGAACTGACTGCGAGAAACGCGTGCGCCTGCAGCCAGGCTCGCAGGGATATCCGCTCGTCGCCGGCGCGCAGCAGCTCCAGCGCAGCGCGCTGAAAGCGAGGCACCTCAGCCAACATCCGTGTGAACGACGAGCTCAGGACGTGCCTGCGGTTGGCGAACATTCCGTTCAGCGAGCTGCTCGAGTACTCGAACGATCCACGACCGTCGCTGACGCTGAAGCTCATGTCGGAGGGCTGGTGGGCGACGCCGAGCCGCCCGATCAGCCGCTCGAAGTTCGGGTAGTTGCGGTCGTTGAAGACCATGAAGCCGGTGTCGAGATCATGGGTCTCGTCGGCCGACTCCACCCGCACCGTGTGCGCGTGTCCGCCGACGCGGTCGGCAGCCTCGAACACGGTCACCTCGTGGTCTGAGTGCAGCAGGTACGCCGCCGTCAGACCCGGAGATCCCAGATCCCACGATCGCGATCCTCATCTGGTATTCCTACGCACGCCGGGCATCCCGGATCAGGACAGTTCCGAGAGCGTGCGGTTGACGACCGCCGTCGTCAGGCGCACCAGATCGGCGGGGACCGCCGCCGATTCGGTGGCGAGCGCCTCATCGGCGCGCGCGACAAGCTCCGGGAGCCCGTCGCCCATCATGACCACGCAGACTCGCGCAAGGGCACGGACGGCCTCAGGCTCGACCGTCCAGAGCAGCTCGAACCGACGGTCGCGTGTTGACGCATCAACACTGGACGACGCCAGCTCACGGCCGACCATGCAGATCGACGAGCGGCCACCGTAGAGAACGATGGCCCACTCCCTCGCAATCTGCTGACGCAGCCCGATTGGCACCTCCACCGGGCCAACGTCGGGTTGACCGATCTGCTCGAAGTCGGCAAACACGGCTGCCGCTCCCGCAGCCGCCGACAGTTCCCGCCACCGTGCCTGCGAGCTGCGATAGAAGCTCTCCCGCTGGAAGCAGGCGAACATCACCCGCGCCTCGGCACGAGCGAGCGCCTCGTCCTCGATCGCGTGACTCAGCGCGATCAGAACTGGCTTTCGCACCGCTCGCGGCTCAAGGTCGGGACGCATGTCTCGGAGCGTGGAAAAGAGTGAGATGCCGTCAGCGTCCGGCGGCGCCTGCGCTCGCGCGATCGCAGCCGGCAGCGAAAGACCCGTCTGGCGCAGCACGAGCACGCGCTCGATCGCCTCGACCTGTGCGCTCGAATAGCGACGGTGGCCGCTCTGCGTACGCCGAGGTTCCGGGAATCCGTAACGGCGCTCCCACATGCGCAGGGTCGGCTCGGCCACGCCGGTGCGGGCAACCACGTCTCCGATGCTGAGCACAAAGCTGGACAAGGTGTATAAGCTTACCTATACATGAGTCGGATCGTCGTCACAGGAGCCACGGGAACTATCGGGGGCGCCGTCTGTCTCGAGCTGCTCGCGCGTGGCGATCTGCCGGTGGCCCTGTCACGCGATCCCGCCGAGCTCTGCAGGCAAGCTCCCCGATGCTGTGGAGTGGCGCGCTTGGAAGGACCCGCTTGCCACACCACCGCCCGCCGACGCGTTGGCGAGCGCCGACGGCATCATCCACCTACTGGGCGAACCGGTCTCACAGCGCTGGACCCAGCGACAAAGCAGCGGATCCGTGACTCACGAGTGCTCTCGACGCGCGTGCTGGTTGCCGCACTCCAGGAGCTCCCAGAGGGCGCAGCGACCACCGGTCCTTGTTTCGCAGTCGGCGACCGGGTACTACGGCCCGCGCGGAACCGAGGAGCTCGATGAGACGGCTGCGCCGGGCAATGACTTCCTGGCGGGTGTTGTCAGCGCTTGGGAGCACGAGGCGTTCGCCGCGGCATCGATCTGCAGGGTGGCGGTGACCCGAACCGGGGTCGTCCTATCCCCGAGCGGCGGCGCGCTGGCGAAGATGTTGCCGTTCTTCCGCGCCGGCATCGGCGGACCGGTTGCCGGAGGGCATCAGTACGTCCCGTGGATCCACATCGACGACCTCGTCCGCGCCTTGCTGTTCTGCCTGGACAGCACCGCCGCTCAGGGACCGCTGAACGCGACCGCGCCGCACCCCGTGGATAACGCGGAACTCTCAAGGTCGCTGGGTCACGTCCTTCGCCGGCCCGCCGTGCTCCCCGTTCCGGCGCTCGCGCTGAAGGCTCTCTACGGCGAGATGGCTGAGATCGTCACCACGGGACAGCGCGCGCTGCCGCGACGGCTCACCGAGCTCGGCTTCAGCTTCCGCCACGACGAGCTCGAGCCCGCTCTGCGCGACGTTCTGACGACCGGATGAGCGTCAACGTCTTCAGAGCCGAGCAGCGAATTCCTCGGCCCATCTCTGAGATCTTTGAATTCTTCTCCCGGGCCGGCAACCTCGAACGGATCACGCCACCATGGCTCAGCTTCTCGATCGTCGGCCGAGTGCCGGCGGAGGTGATCCCAGGCACCGTGATCCCCTATCGGCTGCGCCTGCACGGCATTCCACTCGTCTGGGTGTCGCAGATCGAGCAGTTCGAGCCCGAGCGCGTGTTCGTCGACCGCCAGCTGATCGGCCCTTACAAGCTCTGGCATCACCGCCACGAGTTCGAACCCGACGGCGATCACACCGTGGTCCGCGACGAGATCCGCTATCAGCTGCCGCTCGGGCCGCTCGGGTCGCTTGCCCACACGCTGTTTGTGCGCCGCGACGTCGATCGCATCTTCGCCTACAGGCGCGAGACTATCGAGCGACTGTTCCTGCAGTAGGGATCCGTCGAGCTCAGCTGAGGCGCGCGGTGATCACCGGAGCGTGTGTGGGCTTGGTCGACCCGCCATATGGTTCCGGCGTCACCAGCACAGCGCTGACTCCGCGCACGCTTCCCGGGATGCCGATATCGGCGTTGCCCGATGAGTTCACGCCGAACAGCACGCTCGCCGGGACCGGAGCGGCCGTTCCGGACCTCAGCCAGACCTCATAGATGTGGCCGCGCTCGGGCGGCGTGAGGTGGCGAACCACCAGTTCGGCGCGCCCGCCGCGTGACGCGCAGCTGAGCGCTGCCCGAGATCCCGGCAATCTGCGCCTGGATCACGGTGGCCGCCACGCCGGCCGATAGCTCGATCCCGGCAACCACTCCAGCCGCCGCAACCACCGTCGCCGCGGCCGCCGCCATCAGCCTTCTGGGCGCGCGCACGGTTTTCCGCTCGCCCGGCAGCTCCCGCATCACACGACGCCGTAGTCCACGTGGGGCCAGGTACTGAGGCGTGGACAGTGGTAGCGCCTGCACGACGCCGCCGAGGGACTCGACCTCGTCCCGGCAGACAGCGCACTCGTGCAGGTGCGCGCGGAACGCCTCAGCCTCGCCCGGCTCGAGCGCACCCAGCACGTAGGCCGCGGCGTCGCCGCCGCAATCGTGCGTTCCGGACATGGGCTCTCGATCGCTCATGGTAGGACCCGTGCATCTCCCAGGGAGATCCGCAGCTTGCTCAACCCGAGCCGCATCCGCCCCTTCACCGTGCCCGGCGGAAGCGACAGCATCTCGGCGATCTGCTGGTGGGTGAAGCCGCCGAAGTACGAGAGCTCGATCACCTGGCGCTGCTCGTCGGGCAGATCGTGCAGTGCGCCGCGGACGCGGTCAGGCTCGGCGCGGCGCTCGACGATCGACCTCGGTCAGCTCGGGCGACGGCAGACGCGGTCGGCGACGCCTCCGTCCCCGAGCATGGAGCCGTCCGCGGCGGCCTCGCGCCTGAACGTGTCGATCGCGCGGTTGTGAACGACGCTGAGGATCCAGGATGCGCACGCTTCCGCGCGACCGGTCGTAGCGCGCCCCCGCCCGCCATAGCGACAGGAAAGCCTCCTGGACGACGTCCTCAGCCCGCGCCCGCGATCCGCACATGCGGTAGGCGAGCGAGAAGGCAGGGCCGCCGTGGCGGTCGAACAGCACCTCAAAGGCGCGCGCGTCGCCGTCGCGCACGCGCAGCATGAGATCCTCATCGGCAAGCTGCTTGACGGCTCTGCGGCGGCTGTTGAACATCCGGACGAGCTCATACGCAGATGCGCGGCCCTACTGGATCACCTGTAGGTCGAGCTGACGGGACGATCAGGCCGACGCGCCTGCGCCGGGGCCGCGAACAGCCCCGTGATCTCGTTCTCGAGCCCCGGATCGAGGATCAGCAGCACCTGATCACCCGCCTGGATATGACCGAGTCGGCCTTGGGCACGAAGCCGCGTCCAGAGCGCAGCACCGAGATGACCAGCGAGCCCTCTGGGAGCGGCGATCTGCTGGACCTGTCGACCAGCCGCCTGCGAGCCCTCGAGCGACCTCGAGCTCGATGATCTCGAGGTGCTCCTCCTCGAGCGCGAGCAGCTGGACGAGCCCGTACTCGGGAACCTCGTGCTCGATCAGGCGCAGGATCAGGTCGGTGGCCGAGACCGCCGGCTGGATGCCGAGCATCTTGAAGTGCGGCAGGTTGCGGGGGTTGTTGACGCGCGCGACGATCCGCTGCACGCCGTACTTCTCCTTGGCGACCTGGCTGATCAGGATGTTGTCCTCATCGTCGCCGGTGACGGCGATCACCAGGTCGGCGCGCTGGATGCCGGCGCGCTCCAGCACCCACAGCTCGCTCGCGTCGCCGTACTGGACGGCGTGCTCGAGCTCCTGCTCGACCACGCGGAAGCGGTCGTGGTTGGACTCGATCAGCGTCACCTCGCGGTCCTTGGCGATCAGCTCGCGCGCGAGGTTCCAGCCCACCTTGCCGGCCCCGGCGATGATCACGTACATAGTCGTTTCAGCTCCCCAGTCGCGCCTAGCGGCGTGAGCAGTACCTGCTCGGCCTGATCGATCGCCACCTGCGTCGGGCAGATGGTCTGGAGCCCCTGCTCCGCGTACCAGGCCGCCCGCGCCGGATCGGCGACGCGCACGACAACGCGCGGCACGTTGAAGCGCCGCTGCGCGATCTGCGAGATCACGAGGTTGGTGTTGTCGCCACTGGTGGCGGCCATGAAGACGTCCGCCTGCTCGATCCCGGCCTCGATCAGCCCGTCGATCTCGAGTGCGGTGCCGACCGTGAAGCGGCCACCGGCGTCCTCCCAGGTGGAGGTCTGGTCGCGGTCGAGGCGCTCGTGTGAGAGCGGGTCGTGATCCATCACGGAGACATCATGGCCCGCGTCGAGCGCGCGCTTGGCGACCGCCGACCCCACACGGCCGCATCCGACGATCAGGATGAACATGGCTGCACTGTATCGACGATCACTGGCCGGGCACCCAGAGGCGTCCGCTGCGCTGCGCCGGGACCAGCGGCTCGCCCGGCTCTGCCGCGCTCGGACTCCTGGTGCCGCTGCCGGGCGCATCGGCGCCGCCGGCGCTGCCCGCCGAATCGGTCCCGCCCGCCGCGGGCTCTGCCGGCCGGCCGGACCGGGTGCCGCGCCCGTGCGGCTCACCGCCCTGGGCCTGCACGAACGCCATCTGCAGCTGCGAGAGCGGCGTCGCGGATCGGCGCGACCTGCTCCGGCGCGATCTGCTCGATCTGCGGCAGCAGCGCCCGCACGGACTCGATCGCGAGCTGCACCTGACCGAGGTCGCGCTCGTCCTCGGTGCCCGGCATCAGGCCGGTGCGACGCATCCCCAGGTTGACCATCGTCACGACGTTCTCGAGCAGCACGTGCTCGACGCGCACGCGCTTGATCTCCTGCTCGTAGGCTGCTCGCAGCTGCTCCTCAGAGAGCTGCTCCAGGATTCGGGGATCTCCCCTGCCATCAGTTCACCTCCACGGTGCTTTGCGCGACTCCCAGCATAGGTTGCGCGCGTCGCCTCGACCGTCGCCGCATACGCCTCGGGCAGCGTCATCCCTGCGGCCAGCAGCGCCCGCTGGCGCTGCGCGCCGTTTGCGCGACGGGAACTCGATCGCTGAGCCCGAGCTCGCCACGCACGGGCGCGGTCCAGTCGAGCAGCCGATCGATCGCCGCGCGCGCCGGGTAGGCGTCGCCGCGCTCGAGGTCGAGCAGCTCGCCGTCGAGGCCGTACCGGATCGCCCGCCACATGTTCTCCTCGATCAGCCGCGGCGGCAGGTCGTCGTGCGGCCGTCCCTCGTCGACGTCGCGCGCGGCCTGGGCGACGCAGGCGACGATCAGCGCCGCGAGCGCCTCCGACTCCGCGGCGGTCGCCTGGGCGTCGCAGATCCGCACCTCGACCGTCCCGAACGTGAGGTGCGGCCGCACCGACCACCAGACCTGCGTGTACTCGACGATCGACCGGGTGCGCACGAGGAAGTCGATGTACTGCGCGAAGCTGTCCCAGCTGCCGAAGGCGTCGGGCACGCCGCAGCGCGGGAAGCTCTTGGTGAAGATCTGCGAGCGCATGCTGTGCAAGCCCGGCGTCGCGGCCCTCCAGGAACGGCGAGTTGGCGGAGATCGCCAGCAGCAGCGGCAGCACCGGCCGCAGCCGGTCGCAGACCTGGACAGCGCGGTCGGCGCCGCGGATCCCGACGTGCACGTGCGTCGAGAACGTGTTGTTGCGCCAGGCGACGTACTTCAGCCCATCCTCGACCCGGTGGTAGTGATCGGTGTCGATGATGTGCTGCTCGCGGTAGTCGGCCCACGGATGGGTGCCGGTGGCGCCGAGCAGCACGTCGTGGGCGGCGGCCAGCTCGAACAGCCGCCGGCGCATCATCGCTGCTGCGCCTCACCGCCGCTGCGTAGTTCTCGCCGCGGCCGGATCGGATCTCGATCTCCGAGGAGATCAGCTCGCCGGCGATCGACTGCGCGAGCAGGATCGGGTCCGGCTGGGCGGCGTCGCGCAGCTCCTCGAACCGCGCCGCCAGCCCGAGGTGCGCCGGATCGAGGATCGCGAACTCCTCCTCGAGCCCGACCGTGAAGTCCGTCGCCTGCTCGAAGCAGGCGTACCCGCTGTCGAGATCGATGTCGCTCAAGCCAGATAGAAGTAGAGCGCGTACAGCAGATCGACGGCCGGGCTCGAGGCGTGGACCGTCACCTCCGGCGGCGTCTGCAGCAGCGCCTCGGAGTAGTTGAAGATCACCTTCACCCCGACCTCGACGAGGTCGTCCGCCGACGGTCTGGGCGACGCTCGACGGCACCGCCAGCACGCGCCACGACGATCTCCTCGTCCTCGACCACATCGCGCAGCTCGTCGTAGTGGCGGACGGTCAGGCTGCCGACCTGCGTCCCGACCTTCTCCGGGTCGGTGTCGAACAGCGCGACGACGCGGAAGCCATGGTCGGCGAAGATGTCGGAGGTGGCGATCGCGGTGCCGAGGTGGCCGGCGCCGAACAGCGCGATGTTGTGCTGACCCGGAGGTGCGCAGGATGCGTGCGGATCTCACCGATCAGCGCGTCGACGTTGTACCCGACGCCGCGCTTGCCGAACTTGCCGAACCCGGACAGGTCGCGGCGGATCTGGGTCGAGTTGACGTGCGTGTAGTCGGCCAGCTCCTGCGAGCTGATCGTCTCCTTGCCCATCTTGCGCGCCTGCGTCAGCACCATCAGGTACCGCGACAGCCGCGCGGCCACGCCAAGGCCGAGCTTCTCCGCCGGCAGCTGCAGTTCCAGTTCGTCGCTGCATCGGGCGTCCACTCTACTGAGGGACGCTCAACGCTTCACTTTCGCAAGCGCCCGCTCGAACTGCTGCTCGTCCACGAACAGCTCGAACGCCTCGTCGCCGTCGATCTCGACGACCGGGATCCGCTCGAGGTAGCGCTTGAACAGCTCGTCGTCGGCCTCGATGTCGCGCTGCTCGAGCGCGAACGGCAGCCGCGCCCGCACCCGCTCGATCACGGCCAGCGCCTCGTCGCAGAGGTGGCAGCCCGGGCGGCCGTAGACGACGACTGTCAGTCCGGGGTTGGTGGGCGGGACCGAATCCATCCCGCCGCGTCATCGCCCGCTCGCCGGTCGAGTAGACGTCGAGCTCCAGGTAGTCGGGAAAGCGCAGCACGCTGGCGAGTAGCGCGCGGCGCTGGCGATCATCGCCGCGTTGTCGGTGCACAGCGCGCGCGGCGGGATTTCGAGCTCGACCCCGAGGCCGCCCAGCGCTGCGCGCAGCGGCCCGTTGGCGGCGACCCCGCCGCCGATCGCAAGCCGCGTCGCACCGGTCTGCCTTGAGCGCCCGCTTGCACGCGGATCAGCAGCGCCTCGACGATCGCGCGCTGGTAGGAGGCGGCGAGGTCGGCGCGGCGGCGCTCGGCCTCCTGCTCGCCGAGGTCGCGGACCTTGTAGAGCAGCGCGGTCTTGAGGCCGGCGAACGAGAAGTCGAGGCCGGGCATGCGCTCCGCGGTCGGGAAGTCGAAGGCGTCGGGGTCGCCGTCGGCGGCCAGGCGCTCGAGCGCCGCGCCGCCCGGGTAGCCGAGGCCGAGCAGGCGCGCACCCTTGTCGAACGCCTCGCCGGCCGCGTCGTCGAGCGTCTGGCCGAGCACGCGCAGCTCCGGCCCGTGGTCGCGCACGTCCGCCAGCAGCGTGTGGCCGCCGCTCGCGATCAGCGCCAGGAACGGCGGCTCGAACTCGGCTGGCTTCAGGAAGCTCGCGGCGAGGTGGCCGTGGAGATGGTCGACCGCGGCGAACGGCAGCTCGCGGGCGGCGGCAAGTGCCTTGGCGGCGCAGAAGCCGACGAGCAGTGCGGCCACCAGGCCCGGGCCGCGAGTGGCGGCGACCAGGCTCGACGTCGTCGAGCGTCGCGTCCGGCGGTGCGCAGCGCCTCGTCGATCACCGCCGGCAGCAGCGTCAGATGGTGGCGCGAGGCGATCTCCGGGACCACGCCGCCGAAGCGGTCGTGCACTCCCTGCGACGAGATCACGTTCGCGCGGATCTCGCCGTCCGCGGTGACGAGCGCGGCGCAGGTGTCGTCGCAGCTGGTCTCGATCGCGAGGATCAGCCGCTGCTCACGGCGTCTCCCAGGGAGTGCCGAGCGCGCGCCACATGATGATCGCGTCCTCGCCGTTGTCGGCGTAGTAGCGCGGGCGGGTGCCGACGCCGCGGAACCCGTAGCGCTCGTAGAGCGCGATCGCGCCCTGCGTTCGAGACGCGCACCTCGAGCGTGTAGTTGGCGTCCTCGCCCGCGCGCTCGATCACGGCGTCGAGCAGCGCGCTGGCGATGCCCTGCGCGCCGGTGGTCGGGGTCGACCGCGATCGTCATCACGTGGTAGGCCTCGTCGTAGCGGGCGCAGATCACATAGCCGACGATCTCGGCCACCCCGGACGGCCGCCAGGCAGATGCCGGACGGCTTCGAGAGCTCGAGCACGAACATCGCCAGCGACCACGGACTCGGGAACGCCCGGCGCTCGATCGCGATCACCTGCGGCAGATCGCTGAAGCTGAGCGTCCTGACCGTGAGCTCGCCGCTCATCGAGTCTCGTGTCATGCTCGTCGGCTCATGCCTTCGCGATCTCGGCGTCTGGGAGCCGCAGGTACTCGGGCTCCACGCGTGCCGTCCGCGGATGGCGTCGAGCAGCGCGGCGAGCCGGCAGTGCTCACGCGCCGAGACGCGGTGCACGGGCGACATCGTCGGGCGGCACGTGCGCGCCGGCCTGCTCGAGCAGCTCGCGGAACTTCACCGCGCCGTCGCCGACCGCGACCGCTGCCCGCTGCCGGCTCGCTCAGCCGGCGAGCGTCAGCCCGAGCTCTCGCGGCGTCAGCACGCGTCGGCGTGCAGGCCGTCAGCCGGCGACGAACGCCTCACCGCGGCGGGCGTCGATCACGGCCAGCACGCGGCCGCGGGGTCGCCAGTCGTGGCCAGCGCCGCCAGCTCCAGCGACGCCAGCGTCGAGACGCCGACGAGCGGCGGTCCGGTCGCTGCCGCGAGCGCCTGCGCGGTCGCGATCCCGATGCGCAGGCCCGTGAACGTGCCGGGGCCGACGCCGACCGCGATCCGATCGACCGCGCTCCCAACCCGATCCGGACCGCTCGAGCAGCTCCTGGATCAGGGCGAGCAGGCGCTGGGCGTGACCGGGGCGACCGCCGGCGGGCGGGTCATCGACGGCGGTCAGGTCGACGACCGTGCGCAGACAGACGTTCGCCGCATCGTCGAGGTCGCGCAGCGCGACCGCGGTCAGCGCCGTGGCGGTGTCGAATGCGAGCACCCTCATGTGAGCTCGATCGATCCGCCGGTCGCCGCCCGCCGTGGCTCAGTTTCACGCGCCGCGCGATCCGGCCGAGGTCAGCGATCTCCTGCACGCCGGCGTCGGGCCACTCGACGAACGTGATCGTGTCGGCGCCGATGTAGTCGGCGAGCAGGTCCGGATCCTCGTCTCGCAGCGAGCCGAGCCGGTAGAGGTCGACGTGCGAGACGTAGTGCGACCGGGGCGGCGGCTGGGTAGCGCTGCCCGATCGTGAACGTGGGCTCGTCACCGGATCGGTGACGCCAAGCGCGCGCGCCGCGCCGCGCACGAAGGTGGTCTTGCCGGCGCCGAGCTCGCCGCTGATCAGCACGACGTCACCGGGCCTGAGCACGCGAGCCAGATCCGCGCCGAGGCCTCGGTCTCGGCGGCGGAGGAGTGGTCCGGTGCTGCGCAAGCTCGCTCGCCATCAGCCCGAGTCTAGGAGCGGCCTGCTCAGGCGCGCGAGCGGCGCAGCTTCAGTCCCACGCCGACCCCGACCAGCGCGAACCCGATCAGCGTCTCCGGAAGCAGGTCGTAACCGGTGTTGGGGAGTGTCGTGGCGTGGCCGGTCGTTGCGGTCGAGCCACTCGTCACCGTCGTGCCGGTCGGGGAAGTCGTCGTCAGGCGCGACGGAGCGGTCGGCGTGATCTGCGACGAGGTGGTGGTCGTGGATCCGCTGGCCAGTGCCCCTGCGGGCATGGCAAAGAGGATCCCGACAGAAGCTATGGCGGCGGCAAACCTGGACTTCACGGGCCTCGGGAATGTAGATGAATGGCGCATAGCAGCTCGTCCGGACGAATTAGTTCGCAATATGCACGCATTTTCTCGACGGTCAGGGTGCTCCGCTACCGTGCAGGCGCGAATGCGACGCCCGAATCTGCCGCCGCTGCGCCTCCGCCTGAGCTCGAGCACTCCGCAGGCTCCGACACGGGCAAGGCTGCAGGCCTCGCCGGGGCGATGATCGTCAACAACGTCCTGGCGCTGATCTCGTCGGTCGTGTTCGCGCGGCTGCTCGACGACTACGGCGCGCTGGCGGCGCTGATCAGCTACCTGGTGATCCTCACCGTCGTCGGCCAGGCCGTGCAGGTCGCGACCGCGCGCGAGGGCGTGCTCGGTCACCTCGGGACCGGCGAGGAGCTGCTCGCGACGCTCGAGCGCTGGGCCCGCGGCGCTGGCGGTGTTCACGGTGCTGGCGACGGTCGTCTCGATCCTGCTGCGGCAGCCGATCGCCGACGCCGTCGGCGTCCCGCATCAGGCATGGGCGGCGGCCGCCGGCATCCCCGCCGGCTGCCTCTACCTCGGGCTCTGCACCCTGCGCGGTGCGCTACAGGGAATCGGCGATTACCGCACCGTCGGCCTGAGCCTGATCGGCGAGCAGGCCGCGCGGCTGTTGCGGGCGCGATCCTGGCCGCGGTCGGGCTCGGCATCGGCGGGGCCTACCTCGGCTCGCTGATCTCCTACATCGCGATGTCGCGCGTACTGCGTCGGTCGTGATCTACGCGACGGCTCGCCGGGCCCGACCTACCCGCGCTGGCGGCTGCGAAGCACGCGGCGTCCGGCGCGCTCAGCTTCGGCCGGCACGTCTGGTCGGCCGCCGTGCCGATCGCGGCGCTGGCGATCATCCAGCTGCTGCAGAACATCGATCTGATCATCGCCAAGCACCAGTTCACCGACCAGGGTCGCGAGCTCCTACGCGGTCGCCGCGGTCGCCGGCAAGGTGCTGATCTGGGTGGCGATGGGCGCGAGCTTCTACCTGGTGCCCGAGACCTCACGGCTGCGGCTCGGAGGGGCAGGACACCCGGCCCGGTGCTGCTGAAGTCGCTCGGCGATCGTCGCCGTCTGCGCGGTGCCGTGCATGCTGATCTTCGCGTTTGCGGCGCACCCGCTGCTGGCTGCCGTGTTCGGCAAGAGCAAGGCGATCGCGTCCAGCTCGCTGCTGCCGCTCGGGGCCGCGTTCACCGTGCTGGCCGCCACCTACCTGGCGGTGCAGTACATGCTCGCGCTCAGGCGCGTCTGGTTCCTGCCCGCGATCGGCCTGGTCGCCGCGATCGAGCCGGTGCTGCTGCTGCAGGCGCCCGAAGCACCCGGCGTCGTTCGCCACGGTCGTGCTGTTCGTGCAGCTGATCGGCGCGGCGTCGCGTACGTGATCGCGCTGTCGCGGCCGGCGCTGCGCTGGCGCGGGTCGCTCAGAAGAGGCCGAGCTGCTCGGTCGCCCGGCGGCTTCCGGCAAGCGGCTCGCCGGCGGGCTCGGCGGCTGCCGGCGGCGCTCGTGCCAGAGCCGGCTCAGGCGCAGCTGGCAGCGGCTCGAGCGGCCGGCAGGCTCCGGCTGGTCGGGCGGGCCCAGCGCCAGGATCTCCGGGATCCGCAGGAAGTCGGCGCGCAGCATCTCCAAGCGTGGAGGGCGTGTACAGCGCCGCCGCCGGGTGGTAGAGCGGATACAGCCGGACCGCCCGCGGCCCGATCGTGCGCACCTCCGGCTGCCCGTGGATCTTCGAGATCCCGGTCGGCTCGCCGCGCAGCAGCTTCGTCGCGAAGTTGCCGAGCGTGCAGATCACCGTCGGCTGGATCAGCTCGAGCTGGCTGTACAGGTAGTGCCGGCAGGCGTCGAGCTCGTGCGGGTACGGGTCGCGGTTTCCCGGAGGGCGGCATTCAAGCGTGTTCGCGATGAACACGTCGCCGCGCTCCATCCCGATCTCCCCCAGCAGCTTCTCGAGCAGCTTGCCGGCCTGGCCGACGAACGGCAGACCCTGCAGGTCCTCGTTGGCGCCCGGCGCCTCGCCGACGAACATCAGCTCGGCGTCGGCGTTGCCCGAGCCGAACACGACGTTGGTGCGGGTCTCGTGCAGCGGGCATGCGACGCAGCCGCGCGCCTCCTGGTAGACGGCCTTCAGCAGCTCGCGGCGCTCGTTCGCGGACTTCATCGGAGCCATCCGGCGATGCTAACCAGCCGCCCAGTGGGTACCATTTACGTAGGCCGTCACCTTGCGACAAGGGATGGACCAGGAGAGATGCCACACACTGACCTAACTCGTGGCGGGACGCGACTTGCGATCGTCGGCGCAGGCCGCCTTGGAAACGCGATTGCGCGCGCCCTGAGCGCGACGGCCTCGAGTTCGAGCTCGTCGGCCCGCTCGGGCCGCGGCGCCGACGGCGCCGGCTGCGATGCCGTGCTGCTCTGCGTCCCGGACGCGGAGATCGCGAGCGCTGCGGCGGCGATCGCCCCCGGGCCGATCGTCGGGCATTGCTCGGGCGCCACCGGGCTCGAGCCGCTGGCGCCACACGAGGCGTTCTCACTGCACCCGCTGATGACCGTGACCGCGGACGGCGCCGACTTCGGCGGCGTGACCGCCGCGGTTGACGGCAGCACGGATCGGGCGATCGAGTTGGCCAGGTTGATCGCACAGGCGCTCGAGATGGATGCCGTGCACGTGGCCCCCGAGGACCGGGCCGCGTACCACGCCGCGGCCTCGATCGCGTCCAACTTCCTGGTGACGCTCGAGGCCGCCGCCGAGCAGCTTGGCGCGACACGGCGGGAGTCGACGCGACGAGATGCTCGTGCCGCTGGTGCGGGCGACGGTCGAGAACTGGGCACAGCTTGGCGCGCGAGCGCGCGCTCACCGGGCCGGTGGCACGCGGGGACGAGGCGACGGTCGCGCGGCAGCGCGAAGCGGTCGCCGAGCGCACGCCCGAGCTGCTGGCGCTGTTCGACGCGCTGACCGAGGCGGCCACGCCGCGAGCTGGCTGCGCCAGCCACGCCTGGAGCGCTGCATGAGAACGCTCCGCACGATCGCTGAGCTGCAAGGCTGCGCTCGCGCAGCCGCGCCGCGACGGCCGGCGGATCGGGCTCGTGCCGACGATGGGCGCCTTTCACGAGGGCCATCTGTCGCTGATGCGCCGCGCCCGCAGCGAGTGCGACGACGTGGTCGTCTCGCTGTTCGTGAACCCGGCGCAGTTCAACGAGGCATCCGACCTCGCGGCCTACCCGCGCGACGAGCAGCGCGACGCCGCTGCTCGCCGCCGAGCAGCGCGTCGACTACCTGTTCGCGCCCACGGTCGAGGAGATCTACCCGCAGGGCTTCGCGACAACCGTCAGCGTCGGCGGCATCACCGAGGTGCTCGAGGGCGCCCAGTCGCGGCCGCGGCCACTTCGACGGCGTCGCGACCGTCGTCACCAAGCTCTTCAACATCGTGGCACCGGACGTCGCCTACTTCGGCCAGAAGGACGCGCAGCAGGCGCTGGTGATCAGGCGGCTGGTGCGCGACCTCAACCTGCCGGTCCAGATCGAGATCTGCCCGACCGTGCGCGAGCCGGACGGTCTGGCGATGTCGAGCCGCAACGCGCGCCTCGCGCCCGACGAGCGCGCAGCGCGCGACGGCGCTCAGCCGCTCGCTACGGCCGCGGCGAGCGCTGGTCGCCGCCGGCGAGACCGACGTGCCGACGATCCTCGCCGCCGCGCATGCAGAGCTCGACGGAGCCCGCTGGTCGAGACTGAGTACTTCCAGATCGTCAACCCGGCCACGCTTGCTGCCGATCGACACCATCGAGCGGACCGGCGCTGGCGCTGGTCGCCGCGCGGGTCGGCCAGCACACGCCTGATCGACAACCAACCGCTCTCAACAGATCCAACGAGCTCCCGCACCGTCGCGCTCGGCGGCGGGAAGCAACACGAGGAGAGATTGACATGTCGTCGCATCCCTCGCAGATCGCCATGATGGAGGACGCGTCCCGCCTGCCGGTGACGCTCGCGACCATCGAACGAACGCCGCCGTCTCGGCGAGCCGCTGGTGATGGTCACCGCCTATGACTTCCCGAGCGCCCGCGCCGCCGAGGCCGCCGGGCGTCGACATCGTGCTGGTCGGCGACTCCGGCGCGATGACGGTGCTCGGCTACCCGTCGACCGTCGAGGTCAGCACCGACGAGATGCTCATGCTCACGCGCGCCGTGCGCCGCGGCCTGCGCACGCCCGTTCCTGGTCGCCGACCTGCCGTTCGGCTCCTACGAGGAGTCCGACGAGCAGGCGGTGCGCACCGCGATGCGGTTCGTCAAGGAGGGCGGCGCCGACGCGGTCAAGCTCGAGCGCGGCAACGCGACGTCGGTCGCGCGCGCCCGAGCGATCGTGCAGGCCGGGATCCCGGTGATGGGCCACGTCGGCCTGACGCCCCAGACCTCGACCGCGCTGGGCGGCTACCGCGCCCAGGGCCGCAGTGCCGGCAGCGCCGCGCGGATCGTCGAGGAGATGCTGGCGCTGCAGCAGGCGGGCTGCTTCGCGATCGTGCTCGAGGCCGTTCCGGCGGCCGTCACCGAGGAGCTGATGCCGCTGATCGACGTGCCGGTGATCGGCATCGGCGCCGGGCCCGCGACCGACGGCCAGGTGCTGGTGTTCCACGACCTGCTGGGGATCCGCGAGGGCCGCGGCGCGCGCTTCGTGCAGCGCTACGCGGACCTCCAGGATGAGATGAACGCCGGCGTCGCGGCCTACGCGGCCGACGTGCGCGAGCGTCGCTACCCGGCGCCGGAGCACTGCTACTCGATCGATCCGAGCCGAGCTTGCCGAGTTCCGCGCCGAACTTTCCGCTCTGAGCGAGCAGAAGTTACGCGACTGAGAACAGCGCTCGCCGGCACGGCCCGCAACCCCATAGGATGCGGCGGATGCCGCGGATCACACAGGTTTTCGCCCCGCGTGACCGGGCCTACTTCGAGCTGTTCGAGGAGGCCGGCCAGAACGTGCTGCGCTCGCGCGGAGCTGCTCGAGCAGCTGCTGTCCGACTATCCGGACAACCGCGGCCTCGCGCAGGACATCCGCGACTGCGAGCACGAAGGTGATCGCATCACCCACGAGATCCTCGATCGCCTGAACCACACGTTCGTCACGCCGATCGACCGCGAGGACATCCTCGCGCTCGCCTCGGCGCTCGACGACATCGTCGACTACATCGAGGAGGTCGCCGACTACCTCGGCCTCTACAAGATCGAGGCGCCGATGGACCAGGCGATCAGGCTCGCCGAGGTGCTCGGACAGGCAGCGCGCCAGATCGCCGAGGCGATGCCGCGGCTGCGGGGCTTCAACGACATCTCCAGCCTACACCGTCGAGATCAACCGCCTGGAGAACGAGGGCGACCGCATCACCCGCGAGGCGATCGCCTCACTGTTCGACGGCGGCATCGACCCGATGGTCGTGATCCGCTGGAAGGACCTGTTCGAGCGCCTCGAGGACGCGATCGACGCCACCGAGCACGTGGCGCACATCCTCGAAGGAATCGTCATCAAGAATCAGCTGACGCATCACTCGTAGGTGATCGTTCGGATCACCTTGGCCGGCGCGCCGGCGGCGACCGAGAACGGCGGGATGTCCGTGGTCACGACCGAGTTGGCGCCGATCACGCAGCGCTCGCCGATCGTGACGCCGCTGGTGACCACGACGTGAGCGCCGCACCAGACGTTGTCGCCGATGCGCGTCGGCCCCTTGCTGGTGAAGCCCTGCCACGGCACCGGCCGCTGCCGGGTCGTCGAAGCGGTGGTTGGCGTCGGTGATCGACGCAGCCGTTGGCGAACATGCAGTGCTCGCCGATCTCGACCAGGTCGAGCGCGGCGACCATCACGCCGATGTTGAGGAACGTGCCGCCACCGATGCGCACCCGGGCCGGCGCCGGCATCGTGATCCAGACGTCGGGCTCGAACAGCACCTGCGGGCCGATCTCCAGGCGCCCGTCGCGCAGCCCCTCGAGCACCTCTCCGTGCAGCGGCCAGCGCGCGAACGCCTGGCGGCGGGCCAGCTCGTAGTGGATGCGCGCCCGGTTCCAGGGCAGCGAGTTGCGCTCGTACCAGCGCCACTTCTGCAGCCAGAGCGCGCGCCTCGGTGGGCTTCACGCCTGTGCCATCGCCTTGGCTCGGCGTGCGCGCGCCTGGCGGCCGCCGCGCGTCTTGCCCAGCAGCGGCTTGAGGAACTGGCCCGTGTAGGAGCTCGGGCACCGCCGCGATCTGCTCCGGCGTGCCGGTGGCGATCAGGCTGCCGCCCTCATCGCCGCCCTCCGGACCGAGGTCGATCAGATAGTCGGAGACCTTGATCACGTCGAGGTTGTGCTCGATCACGACAATCGAGTTCCCCGCGTCGACCAGCCGGTCGAGCACCTCGAGCAGGCGCTGGATGTCGGCGAAGTGCAGGCCGGTGGTCGGCTCGTCGAGGATGTAGATCGTGCGCCCGGTCGCAACCTTCGCAGAGCTCGGCGGCGAGCTTGACGCGCTGGGCCTCGCCGCCGGAGAGCGTCGTCGCCGGCTGTCCGAGCCGCATGTATCCGAGGCCGACGTCGTTCAGGGTCTGCACGCGCCGCTTGATCTTGGGGATGTGCGCGAAGAACTCGAGCGCCTCGGCGATCGGCATCTCCAGTACGTCGGCGATCGTTCTTGCCCTTGAAGCGGACCTCCAGCGTCTCACGGTTGTAGCGCTTGCCGTGGCACTGCTCGCAGGGCACGTACACGTCCGGGCAGGAAGTGCATCTCGATCTTGATCTGGCCGTCGCCCTTGCAGACCTCGCAGCGCCCGCCCTTGACGTTGAACGAGAAGCGGCCCGCCTTGTACCCGCGCGCCCGCGCCTCAGGGGTCCTGGCGAACAGGTCGCGGATCTGGTCGAACAGGCCGATGTAGGTGGCCGGGTTCGACCGCGGCGTGCGCCCGATCGGCGACTGGTCGACGGAGATGATCTTGTCGAGCTGCTCGAGCCCGCTGATCGACTTGTGCGCACCCGCGCGCGTCCGCTTGGCGTTCAGGCGGTTCGCGACCGCCTTGTACAGAACCTCGTTGACCAGCGTCGACTTGCCCGAGCCGGAGACGCCGGTGACGCTGCACAGCACACCCAGCGGCACCTTCACGTCGATGCCCTTGAGGTTGTGCTCCGCCGCACCCTTGATCTCGATGTAGCCGCTCGGCTTGCGCCGCTTCTTCGGCACCTCGATCCGCCGGGTCCCGGCGAGGAACTGCCCGGTGAGCGACTCGGGCACGCGCGCGACCTCCTCGGCGGTGCCCTGCGCGACCACGTGGCCGCCGTACTCGCCGGCGAGCGGCCCGATGTCGAGCACATGGTCGGCGGCGCGCATCGTGTCCTCGTCGTGCTCGACGACGAGCACCGTGTTGCCGAGGTCGCGCAGCCGCTCGAGCGTCGCGATCAGCTTGTGGTTGTCGCGCTGATGCAGTCCGATCGAAGGCTCGTCGAGGATGTAGAGCACGCCCACCAGCGACGAGCCGATCTGCGTCGCCAGCCGGATCCGCTGCGCCTCGCCGCCCGACAGCGTCGCGGCCGCGCGCTCCATGCTGAGGTAGCCGACGCCGACGTTCTCCAGGAAGCTCAGCCGCTCCTCGATCTCGCGCAGGATCAGGTGCGCGATGCGGCGGTCGTGCTCGGACAGCTCGAGCTCACGGACCCAGGCGAGCGCCCGCCGCGCCGACAGCGCGGTGAACTCGTTGATCGGCAGGCCGCTGACCAGCACCGCCCGCGACTCCGGCCGCAGCCGCGCGCCCTTGCACTCCGGGCACGGCCGCAACGTCATGTACTCCTCGATCTTCTCCTTGACGAACTCCGAGTCGGTCTCGCGGTAGCGGCGCTCGAGCCCCTTGACGATGCCCTCGAAGGCCGTCGTGTAGTTGCGGCGGCGGCCGAAGCGGTTGCGGTAGGCGACCTGGAAGCGATCGCCGTTGGTGCCGTACAGGAAGAAGTCGCGCTGCTCCTGCGGGCAGATCGCCCCAGGGCATGTCGGTGTCGACGCCGTAGCGCTCGGAGATCGCCTGCGTCAGCTGCTCGTAGTAGTCCGAAGCGCTGGCCGCCCAGGGTGCGATCGCCCCTTCGCCGATCGACAGCGCCGGGTCGGGCACGACCAGCTCGGGGTCGATCTCCATCTGCGAACCCGAGACCCGTGCAGCGCGGGCAGGCGCCGTGCGGCGAGTTGAAGCTGAAGATCCGCGGCTCGAGCTCGACCAGGCTGGGGCCGTGCACGGGACAGGCGAACTTCTCGCTGTAGAGCTGGATCTCGCCGCTGTCGACCAGCTCGATCTCGACCAGGCCGTCTGCCAGCGTCACCGCCGTCTCGACCGAGTCGGCCAGGCGCTTGCGCAGGTCCTCCTTCATCACCAGGCGGTCGACGACGATCGAGATGTCGTGCTTGAACTTCTTGTCGAGCACGATCTCCTCGTCGAGCCGGCGCAGCTCGCCGTCGATCTTCGCGCGGGTGAAGCCCTCGCCGCGCAGCTCCTCGAGCTGCTTGCCGTACTCGCCCTTGCGGCCGCGGACGATCGGCGCCATCACCATGAAGCGCGTCGACTCGGGCAGCTCCATCACCTGGTCGATGATCTGCTCCGCCGACTGGCCCGTGATCGGCCGGCCGCAGATGTGGCAGTGGGGCTTGCCGATCCGCGCCCACAGCAGGCGCAGGTAGTCGTAGATCTCGGTGACCGTTCCGACCGTCGAGCGCGGGTTGCGCGAGGTCGTCTTCTGGTCGATCGAGATCGCCGGCGACAGCCCCTCGATCGAGTCGACGTCGGGCTTGTCCATCTGCCCCAGGAACTGGCGCGCGTAGGCCGACAGCGACTCGACGTAGCGGCGCTGCCCCTCGGCATAGATCGTGTCGAAGGCAAGCGACGACTTGCCCGAGCCGGAGAGGCCGGTGATGACCGTCAGCGAGTCCCGCGGGATCGAGACGGTGATGTCCTTGAGGTTGTGCTCCCGCGCGCCCGAGACGATCAGCTGATCCACGGCTTACATGATATGCGGGCGAACAGACGTTCGCACCGGCCCATCCGCGGTCAGGATCAGTCCGCGACCGAGGAGTAGACCTCGTCGAGCAGCTGCTGGCGGTCGTCGAGCTCGAAGTTCTCCGCCAGGTAGCGGTCCGTCTCCTCGCGGGGCGTGCCGTTCAGCGCCATGTTCAGCGCGACCAGGCGGGCGCCCTCGATGTCCTCGGCCACCGGCTCGGCGGCTCGGTCGGCTCCTCGACTCGACCGCAGTCTCAGCGACGGCTACTTCCACGTACGCTTCAGCGCCGGTCAGTGGATTGGATCCCGCCCGCCCCACTGACGGAGGGCTCAGGCTCATCTCGGTCTCGAACTGCGCCCGCGGACCGACGGCATCGGTCACGCCCTCGAAGTTGCCCTCGAGCAGCTGCAGATCCGCGTTCAGGCGGTTGGCGCCGGTGCGCAGCCCGTCGATCAGCGCCCGACAGCTCCGACTCCATCGCGTTCAGCCGCTGCAGCATCACAGCCGTCGCCTCGGACACGCGGCCGACGTAGTCGCGCGCCTGTGAGGTGGCGTCGGCCGGGCCGACTGCGCCTCCTGGGCGGCTTCGGTGCGGATCTCGCGCGCCTCTGTCTCGGCCTGGCGCAGGATCTCGGTGGCGCTGGCCTCGGCCGCCTCGACGATCGCGCGCACCTGCTCGCTCGCGGACGAGGCGAGCGATTCGGTGTGGCGGCGGGCGCTCATGCGCAGCTCCTCGACCTGGGTGGCGATCTCCGTCAGGTGCGCGTCGACCGCGGCCGGGTCATAGCCACGCCGCCCGATCGGGAAATCCCGCTTCTCGATGCTCTGCCTGTCCAGCGCCATGCGCCGGGGAATCTAGCGGACCCGCCCATTCGCGACCGCAACATCCAGCTCACGCTTGAGGTCGCGGATCTCGTCGCGCAGCCGGGCGGCGTACTCGAAGCGGAGATCCTCGGCTGCCGCCAGCATCTCCTCCTCGAGCTCGACGATCTTGCGCTCGATCTCGGCCGGCGGCATCGTGCCGGCCGCCTCGCGCTGGCGCCGGCGACGGGACTTCGGCACCTTCGTCTCGGACTGCAGGAACTCGGCGATGTCGGAGATGCCCTTGGTGATCGTCTCCGGCGTGATGCCGTGCTCGCTCGTTGTAGGCGACCTGGATCTCCCGGCGACGGTCGGTCTCCTCGATCGCGGCCTTCATCGCGGCGCTCTCCTTGTCGGCGTACATCAGCACCCGGCCTTCGACGTTGCGGGCGGCGCGGCCGATCGTCTGGATCAGCGAGGTGGCGCCGCGCAGGAAGCCCTCCTTGTCGGCGTCGAGGATCGCGACCAGGCTGACCTCGGGGAGGTCGAGCCCCTCGCGAGCAGGTTCACGCCGACCAGCACGTCGAACTCGCCGAGCCGCAGCTCGCGGATGATCTGGATGCGCTCGAGCGTGTCGATCTCGGAGTGCAGGTAGCGGACCTTGAAGCCCATCTCGAGCAGGTAGTCGGTCAGGTCCTCGGACATCTTCTTGGTCAGCGTCGTGACCAGCGTGCGCTCGTCGCGCTCGACGCGCAGCTTGATCTCGTTCATCAGGTCGTCGATCTGGTTCTTGGTCTCGCGCACCTCGATCTCCGGGTCGACGATGCCGGTCGGGCGAACGATCTGCTCGACGACCCGTTTCGAGTGGGTGCGCTCGTACTCGCCCGGGGTGGCAGACACGAACACCATCTGCGGGGTGATGCTGAGGAACTCCTGGAAGGTCTGCGGGCGGTTGTCGATCGCGCTCGGGAGCCGGAAGCCGTAGTCGACGAGCGTCTGCTTGCGGGAGCGGTCGCCCTCGTACATGCCGCCGATCTGCGGCACCGTCTGATGCGACTCGTCGATGAAGCAGACGAAGTCGTCGGGGAAGTAGTCGAGCAGGCAGTACGGGCCGCTCGCCGGCCTTGCGTCCGTCGAGGATCGGCTGTAGTTCTCGATGCCGCTGCAGAAGCCCATCTCGCGCAGCATCTCCATGTCGTACTGGGTGCGCTGCCTGAGCCGGTGGGACTCGAGCAGCTTGCCCTCGGCCTCGAGCTCGGTGCAGCGCTCGTTGAGCTCCTTGCCGATCGCCGCGACCGCCTCCTCGATGTGGCCCTCGCGGACGTTGTAGTGCGAGGCGGGCCAGATCGCGACGTGCTCGAGGTCGTCCTCGATCAGCTCGCCGGTGACCGGGTCGAAGTGCTGAAGGTGCTCGACCTCGTCGCCGAACATGCTGATCCGGTAGGACGGTCTCGGCGTATGCCGGCCAGATCTCGAGCGTCTCACCCCGCACGCGGAAGGTGCCGCGCGCGAGCGCCGTGTCGTTGCGGCTGTACTGGATGCTGACGAGCTTTCTGAGCAGGCGGTCGCGATCGATCATCGAGCCGCGGGTCAGCGTCTGCAGGTTCTCGTCATAGACCTCCGGCGAGCCCAGGCCGTAGATGCTGCTGACGGACGCGACGATCAGGACGTCCCGTCTTGCGAACAGCGCCGCGGTGGCGGCGTGCCGGAGCCGGTCGATCTCCTGGTTGATCGCCGAGTCCTTCTCGATGTACAGGTCCTTGCTCGGGACGTAGGCCTCGGGCTGGTAGTAGTCGTAGTAGGAGACGAAGTACTCGACCGAGTTGCGCGGGAAGAACGTGCGGAACTCGTTGCAGAGCTGCGCCGCGAGCGTCTTGTTGTGGGCGATCACGAGCGCCGGGCGGTTGACCTCGGCGATCGTCGCGGCCATCGTCATCGTCTTGCCGGTGCCGGTGGCGCCGAGCAGCGTCATCATCCGCTCGCCGTTCTCGATGCCCTCGGCGAGGCCGGCGATCGCCGCCGGCTGGTCGGCGGTCGGGCTGAAGGTGGCGTCTAACTCGAATCCGGGCACAATCTGATCCTAGCGACGGGTTGGACAGCTTCTGACCGCATTGCTTCTCGGGGGTGGCCCCGCTTGGCCACCCCCTCGGTGCGGCTCAAGCGTTGACGCCCGGGACCTCCTCGAGCGCGTGGTACACCGGGATCCCGCGGCTGTTTGCGATCGCGACGTCCTGGTCGGCGCCCTTGGACTCCCCGGGCAGCCTGAGCACAGCGTCGCAGTGCTGCAGCAGCCGTTCAGCCGTCGGATACATCACCTGTTCGGCCAGCGGGTCGAGTGGTCCGCCGCTTGCGCCGGCGCTGCTCAGGACCGGGAGCGCCACCCACTCGCCGATCATCGGGATGTGGCCGGCATGGAAGATCGGCCAGGCGGCCGCTTCGAGCGTTTTCAGGTTGTCCGCCATGCGGTCGGGGTCGTCGGCTGTCCCGGAGCGGTAGGGGCCGGCAATGAGGATGAGCTTGGGCTTGGTTGGGTTCATGTTTGTGCACGGTACTGCATGATCATGCAGACGGCGCGGATTGAAGTACGCTATTTCGTGCATGCTTGTTTCTCAGCGACGAGAGCTGCTGCTTGAGCGGCTGCGGGTTGACGGAAAGCTGATCGCGCGCGACCTGGCTGTGGAGCTGGGCATCTCTGAGGACAGCGTGCGGCGCGACCTGCGGGATCTGGCGGCGGCCGGGCTATGCCAGCGCGTCTACGGAGGAGCGGTGCCCGTCTCGCGCGCCTTGGCCGACTACCAGACGCGCACTGGGGTCGAACCCGAGAGCAAGCGGCTGGTGGCCGGTCATGCCATTGGCTTGATCCGGCCAGGTGGTCGCTTGATCCTCGACGGCGGTACGACGACGCTGGCCGTCGCCCGGGCGCTGCCCCTGGATCTGCAGGCCACGGTCATAACCCACAGCCCGACCATCGCCGCAGCGTTGGTGCCGCACCCAACCGTTGAGATCCTGCTCCTGGGCGGGCGCATCTACAAGCACTCAGCCGTGGCGTGCGGCGCGGCCACCGTCGAGGCGGCAGCCTCTGTCACGGCCGACCTATTCCTGTTGGGGGTCACAGGTGTTCATGCTGAGCACGGCTTGACGACCGGCGACCCGGAGGAGGCGGCGATGAAACGCGCCCTGTCAGCGCGGGCGGCCGAGACGTTCGTGCTCGCGAGCAACGAGAAGCTCGGAGCGGTCTCCCCCTACAAGGTGCTCGAGCTCACCGATGTCACGGGGATCGTCACGGAGTCGGGGGTTCTCGACCCAGCCACGCTGTAGCGGCTCAGCTTGCCGGGGGTGACGGCGGCAGTCCGGCCGGGCCCTTGAAGGCGAAGACCTGGTCGACGCCCGGAAGCAGCAGCAGGCCATCGGCGACTGCCGGCGTCGGGAAATGGTTCGCAGCCCCGCTGAAGGGGATCGAGGCGACCACATGGCCGTTGGCCGGGTTCAGACCGTGTACGGCGTTGTCGGTCCCGATTGTCCAGACCAGGCCATCGGCGATGATCGGGGGTCCATGGGCGCCGTCATTGTCGGTCCAGAGCTGCTTCAGACGCGGGGCCGTCGTCGAGATCCTGACCGCCGTCAGGCCGTTCGGGCACGGTATGTAGACGACCGAGCCCTTCAGCGCGTGTCCGCCGTCGGGGTCACCGCCGCATATGTGAAGCGACGTGAGCTCGCCGTCCCTGCCGCCGAGGTGTCCCTGACGCAGCAGATAGCCGACGTCGGTCTTGCCGATCTGGAAGACGAAGCCATGGACGAGCACGGGGTCCCCGGTCCCGAGGTCCAGGTCGTCGCCACTGAGCGTCTGCCAATCCTTCAGATAGAAGATCGACTTGAGATGCATGGTCGGCGAGAGCTCGAGCACGGCGTCGCTGTCGTCGTAGCGCTGGCCTGAGCCTTGGTTGTAACCGTCAGCGCTTGCGACGTAGACGTTCCCGTGGGGGTCGATGACGGGGGAGCTGCCGCCCATCCAAACCGCCCCCCGATCGCTGCCGTGGCTGATCTGGAAGTAGTGGAGCGCTCCTCCCTGTTCCGGGATCGAGACGACGTAGCCGTGAGCGGGACCGTTGGGGCCGGGGCAGTCGCCGGTGTTCTGACCGTAGGCGATCACCACGAAGCCGTCATCGAGCGCCAGTCCGGGCCGCTGCAGCTGCGCGAGCTGGTCCTCGCCCGCGTTCGGCATCGCCGGTTCGTCCAGTTCGACTTTGCCGGTCAGCAGGTTGAGCCCGAACAGACGGTGCGACGCCTCCACCCCATGGGAGGCGGCCGGACCGCGAATCAGAGTGTCTGCGTCGACGAAGATCTCGTCGCGGTTCAGGTCGATCACGGGAGTGCCGGTGATGCCGACCTCGGGCGAGATGTCGCCGCAGGGCAGGTCGTTGGATGGCACGGGCTTCGCCAGGTGGCGTTTCCACAGGATCCGCCCGCTGCGCGCGGCCATCGCGTAGACGGTGTCGTTCTCTGTCGCCGCGACGACGCGGCCGTCGGCCACCAGCGGCTCGCCGTACAACTCTCCGTCGAGGCTGGCCGACGTCCAGGCCCGCCGCGAGGGGCGCAGCTTGGTCTGCGCTGCCTGGACCCCCGTCGCCTCGGCGTTCTCGTGGTAGGTCGTCCAGTTGGAACCAAAGCCCGACCCGGCCTGGACCACCCTCGATCTGGCCGTCTCGGCCGTGGCGATGCTGAAGCACCAGAGCAAGGCAACGATCAGCGCCGCCACCACGGCCAGCGATACGCTCAGGCGCCGCCGGGCCCTACTCCGCCCTGCAGCCAATCGAGTCTCTTTTCTCACCGCGCAAGCCGAGCCGCTGCCACTGATAACCAGTCTAGTAGCGCAGTGGTCTTTCCGCCGACGTTACCGTGCCGTAGCTGATCGCGCTACTCGCCCGCGTCGGCCGCGCATAGCGCAGCTGCAACAATTCGGCGTCAGCGCGGCCGTGCCGCGGTCAGGAAGGATGTATGGCCTTTATCGCATTGCTCTGGCGGCTGGTTCGCCGTCGCTGGGTCAGGCAGATGCTGCTCTGGCTCGTTGTTCGCCTGCTCCGATTGTTTGGCTGGCGGCGTGCGGTCAAGCTGGCCTTCCGAGAGCGTCGTCATTGGCGCACCTTGGCGGTGGGCGCATGGCGCGCCGCTGTCGGGCTGTTGCGTGTGGGTAGGGCTGCTTTCATTCTGCTCGGCTGGCTCAGGCCGCGCGTATGGCGGCCGCTCCGCCAGGGAACGACGTACGCCCTGCGGCGATCGACTGTCGCTCCGACGCATCGGCGACTGCGAGCGGGAGATGAACAATCGGTACTCCGGCTTCCCCCGACCCTTAGAGCGAAGTGGGCCCCACGAGTGGCACGCCGCCGCGACGAAGTCCGGCGTTCGTTGCTGGCTGCCGTGGGCGTTGACCCCTATTGGCGGCCAGCCCGCAAACCGCGTGCCGGCGATGCGAGGGCCATCGGTCCCAAGAATCGCCCGGAGCTCGGCGACAGGCTCCCGGAGCTCGGCGACAGGCTCCCGGAGCTCGGCGACAGGCTCCCGGAGCTCCGCGACAGGCTTTCCCCATGACCGTCTGGCGATAGCCGGCCCGCCGCATCTCGATGATTCCGCGGAAGGATCATTGAGAGCTCAACCTTATTGATCGGCTGGTGCACGGCAGTTCAAGCCGTCCGGGGTGCACGCCACAATACGAACATGTGTTCGATCCGTTGTGAGGCTTCAGAGGTGGAGACTGAGGCCGTCGAGCCAGAGGCCGGGAAGCCGAGATCGCTCGAAGCGCTGGAGAGCGAGATCTGCGCGCTGGCGTCCCATCTGGCAGCGGCGACCTGCCGTTGGCTGTTGCTGGTCGCCGAGTTCGACGCGAGCGGGGGCTGGGCCGAGTGGGGCGTGATGTCGTGTGCGCATTGGCTCTCTTGGCGCTGTGGCATCGGCCTCACCGCCGGGCGTGAACACGTGCGGGTGGGACGTGTTCTGCGCGGCTTGCCGCTCGTGCAGCAGGCGTTTGCGTCGGGTGAACTGTCGTACAGCAAGGTGCGCGCGCTGACGCGCGTTGCAAGCGAGAAGACGGAAGCCGAGCTTGTGGAACTCGCTCGGCATGCGACCGGCGCACAGCTGGAGAGGCTCTGCCGCCAATACGGGCGAGTGCTTCAGGCGACCTCAGCCAATGCGGCGGCGATGCATGAACGTCAGCAGCTGAACACGTTCTGGGATGACGACGGGATGCTCGTGGTCCAGGGCCGGCTGACGCCGGAGGATGGAGCCGCGCTGTTGGCCGCTCTCGATCAGGCCGCGGCCTCAGTGCCCGAAGCGACCCGGGAGTTTGGTGGAACTGCCGTCCGCGCGCAGGCGCTGGTGACGCTGGCGACCCGAGGCGGCGCACCGGCGGAGGTCGTAGTGCACGTGGATGCGGACACGCTGGCGGGAGATGAGATCAAGAGTCGGTCGGAGCTCGGCGGCGGTCCGGCGTTGGCGCCCGAGACGGTGCGGCGGCTCGGATGCGATGCCGCGGTCGTGGCGATGATCGAACGGAACGGGGAGCCGCTGTCCGTCGGGCGACGCACGCGAGCGATACCGCCGGCCTTGCGCAGGGCGCTGCGCAGCCGTGATCAGGGCTGCCGGTTCCCAGGATGCACCCATGAAAAGCATCTGCATGCGCATCACATCCAGCACTGGGCCCAAGGCGGGCCGACTGAGATCGGCAACCTGGTGCAGCTCTGCTCCCACCATCATCAGCTCGTGCACGAGGGCGGATACCGGGTCGAGCGCGGGGCCGGCGCCAACCTGGAGTTTCGCCGGCCGGACGGCCGGCTCATCTCACATTGGTGCGGAATGCGCCCGGCATCTGGTTCTCCGATCACCACGCAGCATCAGAATCGCCGGCTGCGTATCGGATCCGATACCTGCCGACCGCTATCAGCCGGCGACCCGCTGGATTACGACATTGCCGTGGAGGGCCTGATCCGGAGAGAGCTCAGGCGGCGGGAGTAGTCGATCAGCTGTAGCCGATCAGCTGTAGCCGAGTTGCTGGGCGTAGTGCGAGCGGTAGGCCCGTTGTTTGCCGAGCACCTCGGTCACGTAGGCGCGGATCGGAGCCGGGATGGCGCGGATGGTGACTCGGACGTGGTTGGTGCGATCGTGGGCGAGCCAGTTGTCGACATTGGTCTCGCCGTCGTTGTAGGCGGCGAGTGCGAGCATCTTGTTGCCGCCGTAGAGGTTCAGCAGGTAGCGCAGGTAGTAGCTGCCGTAGGCGATGTTGACCTCAGGCGTGCCCAGGTCGGTGACGTTGAAGGCATATCCGTGCGAGCGATGGGCGAGGAACTTGGCAGTCGCCGGCTCGATCTGCATCAGGCCTTCGGCTCCGGTCGGCGAGGTCCGCGGCCGGAAGCGGGTCTCGGCATAGATGACAGCGGCGATCAGCGCTGGGTCCAGATGCTTGGCAGCGGCCTGCTCGCGGATGATCGGGGCGTATTGCAGCGGCAGCTCGAAATGCTGGATCGCGCGGCGAACAAACGGAAGCACCAGGACCACGCCGACCAGCAGGACGACGAGCGTGACCAGCGCGGTGATCCGGCGGCGCCTGATTCGGGCGCGCGGACGGCCGCCGCGATATGTGGGGTAGTCGCTACGTGTGTGGTTCACCGGTCTCCGTGTAGCGCCCATGTCACTCCCACGATCCTTACCCTCACGTCCCGTCGCCATGCTCACACGCTCACGCTCCCGCCATGCTCACACGCCCAGCATTGCAAGGATGGACGACAGCTTGGCTTCGAGTTCCTCGACGCTGGCGTCGTTGACGACGACGAACGTGGAACGTGCGGCCTTTTCCTCCTGGCTCAGCTGGCGTGCCTCGCGTTGCGCGAGCGCTTGGTGGCCGCGCTCGCGGGCGCGCTGCTCACGGACCGCTTCGTCGGCGATGACGGCGATCGTGGCGTCGTACATACGGTCGCTTCCAGCTTCAAAGAGCAGCGGCACCTCTACCACCAACACACGGGGCGATGGCTCGATGCGGGCACCGTCCTCACGCCATTCAGCGATGCGCTGATGAACCTCGGGCCAGAGCAGTTGCTCCAACCAGATGCGATCGGCATCGCTGGCGAACACCCTAGCGGCGAGCGCCGGCCGGTCGACGACGCCATCAGGCGCCACCTCTGGGCCGAACCGTTCGAGGACAGCGTCGCGCACGGCGGTCGATTCGTACAGCTCATGGACCACGGCATCGCTCGAGATCACGGAGGCGCCCAGGCGTTCGAGGGCGGCCAGCGCCGTGGATTTGCCTGCGCCAATTCCTCCGGTTAAAGCGACGAAGGGCGGCACGGCGCTAACCGTACCGCCCTTCCTAAATCGTTACCTGTCTGGGACTCAGCCGGCTTCTTCGCCGGATGCTGCCGGCTCGGCGTCAGCTGCCGGCTCGGCGTCGGCCGTCGGCTCAGCGACCCCCGGCTCGAACTCACCGTCGCCCGGCTCGCCGGGCTCCAGCTCGAGCTCTGGTTCGGACTCGGCTTCGCCCACAGCCTCGGGCTCGGCTACCTCGACCACGGCCTCGGGCTCGGCTACTCGACCTCGGCCTCCGGCTCGGCGACCTCGACCTCGGGCTCCGGCTCGGCTACCTCGACCTCGGCCTCTGGCTCGACTTCGACCGCGGCCTCCGGCTCGGCTACCTCGACCTCGGCCTCTGGCTCGACTTCGACCGCGGCCTCCGGCTCGGCCTCAGCGGGAGCAGCCGTCTCATCGACGTAGTCCTCGGCGGAAGCGGCGTTCTCCTCGGAGAAGACGTCCTCCGACAGCCCGAGCTCGGGAACGTCCTCGATCTCATCAGCGGCGGGCGCGATGATCGGACGGACCGGCAGGACCTGGCCCTCGACCCGCTTGATCGAGAGCGAGAGGCGGCGACGCTCCGAGTCGATCTCGAGGATCTTGACGCGGACCGGGTCGCCGGGCTGGATGATCTCACGAGGGTTCTCGACGTGATGCTGGGCCAGCTCCGAGATGTGGACCAGGCCCTCGACACCATCGAGGATCTCAACGAACGCACCAAACGTCACGACCTTGGTGACGGTGCCCTCGAGCTCGTCGCCGATGTTGTAGGTATCGACCACACGCTGCCATGGGTCCTCCTGGGTCTGCTTGAGACCCAGCGAGATCCGTTGGCGCTGACGGTCGATGTCCAACACCTTCACCGAGACGGTGTCGCCGATGTTGAGGATCTCCGACGGGTGGTTGACGTGCGACCACGACAGCTCGGAGATGTGGATCAGACCATCGATGCCGTCGAGATCGACGAAGGCGCCGAAATCAACGATGTTGGAGATGACGCCCTCCACGACCTGACCGGGCTGCAGACGATCGAGGATCCGCTCGCGGTCCTCCTTGCGCTGCTCCTCGAGCACCGCGCGGCGCGACAGCACCACGTTGTTGCGGGACCGATTGAGCTCGATGACCTTGCACTCGATCGTCGTACCCATGTACTCGTCGAGGTTCGGCACGCGACGGATGTCGACCAGCGAGGCGGGCAGGAAGCCGCGGACGCCGAGGTCGATGATCAGGCCGCCCTTGACGACCTCGATGACGGAACCCTCAACTGGCTCACCAGATTGGGCGGCGGCCTCGATGCGGCGCCAAGCCTTCTCGAAGCGAGCGCGCTTCTTGGAGAGGATCAGACGGCCGTCCTGATCCTCCTTGGTGAGGACCAGCGCGTCGACCTCTTCGCCGAGGGAGACCTCGTCGCCTGGATCGACCGACTTACGGATCGAGAGTTCGTTGGCGGGGATGACGCCTTCAGACTTGTAGCCGATGTCGACCAGGACCTCGTCGTTGTCGATGCGCACGACGTGGCCGGTGACGACATCGCCCTCAGAGAAGGGGTGGATGGTGGCGTCATAGTTGGGGACGATCTTGCCGTCGATCTCGAGCAGCAGGCCGTCAGAACCTTCGACGACCTTGGCGTCCGGAAGTTCGGTTGGGTTAGGAGCGGTAAGCGTTGACATGTGGACCCATGAGTGTAGCTAGACGGGGCGGGCGTTGGCGAGCGGCGAGCACGGGCGTTGGCGAGCGGCGAGCACGGGCGTTGGCGAGCAGCGTGCGCGGGCGTGTAGACGCTCCTATCATCCGGCGCCATGCCCACTCGCGCCACCAAGCGCGGCGCTGATCGGACGCCGCTCGACCACGACTGCGACGTGCTGATTTGCGGCGCGAGCTTCGCCGGACTTGCGGTCGCGCGCGAGCTTGCCGGCAGTGATGCAAGGGTGATGGTGATCGACCGCTACGAGATCGGTGAGCGTCAGACCTCGGCCTGCGGTATTCCGACGCAGTGGCTGGAGGCGCTCGATCTGATGGGCTCGCACCGGCAGACCTTCGGTGAGCTTGTGATTCGCACGCCACACACGACGGCGCGCTACAGGCTCCCGTGGACCTTCTCCACGTTCGACTACCCCGAGCTGTGCAGCCTGCTGGCGGAGCAGGGAGAGTTCCAGTTCGAGACCGCGACGGTCGACGGCCGCAACGGCGACACGGTGCAAACCGACCGCGGCGAGATCCGCGCCCCCATGATCGTCGATGCACTCGGATGGCGCCGTGTGCTCGGCGGCGGGGAGCCGATCCAGCCACCGGACGCCTATCTCTCGCGCGGCCTCGAGGTGCACCCCGACGGCAGCGGGGATGAGCTCGAGATCTGGATCGACCGCAAATACGTTCCCGCCGGCTATGGCTGGAGCTTCCCGGCAGGCGACGAGGTTCGCGTCGGGGTGGGCTCGTTCGATCCGCGCTTCCACGTCAAGGACACCACGGTGCAGCTCGCCCGGGACCTCGATCGCGAGCCGGTCGGCTATCAGGGCAACTGGATCCCCCACCGCATACGCGAGGCCACCGAGGACGGCATCTTCTTCACCGGCGACTCCGCGGGACACTGCCTGCCGCTGACCGCCGAGGGCATCCGCACAGCGCTGTACTTCGGCATCGCGTGCGGACGGGAGCTGGCGAGCGTCGTCTCCGGACGCCAGACCAAGGCCGCCGCGCTGGCTCGATACGGTGCGTTCAGCGCCGCCCACCGCTCGAAGTTCGAGTGGATGCTGCGCGTCCAAAACTTGATCCCGCGGGTGCCGCCGCGCGCCCTCGCGCCGGGACTCCTGGCGATGCGCGATCGGTGCTTCCTAGACTGGTCGTTCAACCATTACCTGGCGATCGCACATCCTGCGTACGTTCAGAGGTAAGGGATCGCAGAGCGCAGGCCTGGACGGACGCGCGAATTAGTGAAGAAGATCCTCGCGGTTGCCGATCATGTCAACAGGCGATGTGGAGCTCGGCGGTGAACTCACAGGCGACGGTCGCGATCGCATCGCGCCCGAGGCTACCCGGCAGGTGGTTGGAAGCGCTCCTACCAATGAGCGCGCGCTGCAGCATGCTGCAGCGGTGCTTCCTGGTAGCCGCGCTCGGATGCCAGCTCGTGATGATGCTGTTGACGCTCGTGCACGCCTTCACGGGGCTCGGCGGCCCAGCGTTCGAGAGTGCCATCCATGGCGTCGTGGCTGCCGTCTCCTTCTCGATCTCGGCCGCGATCGTGGTGCTTCGGGCGACCACGGAGCGCAGACACCGGGCGCTCTGGGCCACGGCCGCAGCCTCGATCGTCTGCTACGCGCTGGCCATGGACCTCTGGGGCTTCTGGCTCGAGCACGCGAGGCATCCGCCGTATCCATCCGTTTGTGACTTCATCTGGTGGACCTCGTACGCGTTGGCCGCCGCCACGATCATCGGGGCTGCCGGCAGCCAGGCGCGACGTGGTGGGTCGCTAAAGATCTGGCTGGACGGCCTGATTGCCAGCACGGCCACCGCCGCGTTTGCCGCAGCGTTCGTGCTGGCGCCCGTCGTCAACTCGGCGCAGGGGGCCCACGAGGTCGTCCTCAACGAGCTGGTCTATCCGCTCGGGGATGTCGTGCTCGGAGCGTTGCTGATCGGCGTTGTCGGGCTGGCGGGCTGGAGGCTGGACAGGCGTCGAGTGATCCTGGCCGTCGGCTTCGTCTTCCTGTTGACCTCAGATACCGCGAATTCGATTCAGGTCGCCGACGGCGCCCTGATCGCGAACAGCGCGATCCAGCTGTTCTACATGGCGGCATTCACGTGCGCCGCCATCGCGGCATGGCAATCCGGTTCGGGGAGTTCGCGCATGGCCGAGCGGACCGATTCCGTCACATGGTCGGCATTGCTTGTCCCGGCCTGTTTTACCGTGACCGCACCGGTGATCCTGGTGTATGACCACTTCTCGCGGGTTCCGCTGGCCGCCTTCCTGCTGACCATGGTCGCGCTGCTCGCTGCGATGGTGCGTCTCGCACTCGCTCTGCGGGACATGCTCACGGTGAAGGACCTACAGCGCGCCGCGTTCACGGACGAGCTCACCGACCTGCCAAACCGGCGCATGTTCTCCTCGAAGCTGCGCGACATGGTCGAGGAGGCCGACCGAGAGGGAGGCTCGGTCATCACGTTGATGCTCGACCTCGATAACTTCAAGCAGCTCAACGACACGCTCGGACACGATGCCGGGGACGAACTGCTCAGACTCGTGGGACCTCGGCTCAAGCGTGCGCTCCACTCAGACTCACTCGTAGCGCGGCTGGGAGGTGACGAGTTCGCCGTGATACTTCCGCCTGACGCCGGCCCCCTCCAGGGAGTCATCACGGCCAAGTCGGTGCTTGGCTCGTTCAACGAGCCGTTCAAGGTGCACGGACTGGTTCTGCGGCTGACGCCGAGCGTCGGGATCGCTACCTACCCGCGCGATGCGAACAGCCCGGAGACGCTGCTCAAGTGCGCGGATGTGGCGATGTATGAGGCTAAGCGATCACGCCGGGGATACGAGAACTACTCAGCCGATCGCGATAGCTACACCCGCGAGCGCCTGCAGCTCAGTGGTGAGCTCGCGGTCGCGCTCGAGCGCGGGGAGATCGAGGTCATGTTCCAAGCGATGGCTGACGCCGACACGCGCATGATCCGCTGTGCAGAGGCGCTCGTGCGCTGGCGTCAGCCTGACGGAACACTGCGTCCGCCGATCGAGTTCCTTGAGGCCGCCGAGCTCGCCGGATTGTCGAGACAGCTCACACGGCGAGTGCTGACACTCGCACTGGACAACGTGTGCGACTGGCGCGCCGCCGGCCACGCCATGAGTGTCGCCGTGAACACGGCCGCCGCCGACCTGCTCGACGAAAGCTTCCCGGACGAGATCGAGGCGGCCCTGACGTCTCGCGGGCTCACCGGGGAGGCACTCAAGATCGAGGTGACGGAGAGCTCGATCCTGGCTAACCCGACCGCCGTCGGCGCGGTGCTCAAGCGCCTGCGCGACCTTGATGTGGGAATCGGACTTGACGACTTCGGCACGGGCTACTCATCGCTCACCCACCTGCGCCAACTGCCGGTCAGCCGCCTCAAGATCGACCGGTCGTTCGTGACCAACATGTGCACGGAGCCGAGTGATGCGGCGATCGTCTACGCCACCATTGAACTCGCCCATAAGCTCAACCTACGCGTCGTCGCCGAGGGCGTCGAGGACGAGGCGACCTGGCAGGCATTGCTGGAGCTCGGCTGCGATGCCGTCCAGGGCTATTGGCTGAACAAGCCGATGGAGTCGGCGGCGTTCCGCGAACTGCTGGACTGCTACTTGGCTGACAGCCAGTCGCTGCCGACGCCGGCTTCCACCGCCAGCGGCGGATCCATCTCGTAGGCCGCCTCCATCTCGCGGATCGCCAGAGCCCGCACCTGCTCGGCTTCCTCGGCCGGCCCCTCGAACAGCAGCTCGTCGTGGATCTGCAGCACCAGCCTTGTGCGAAGCTCCTCGGCCGAGAGTGCGCTGTGGGCGCGGACCATCGCGACCTTCATGATGTCCGCGGCGGTCCCCTGGATGACCATGTTGACGGCGAAGCGCTCTCCCTGCTTGCGCATCTCCCAGCGTCGGGAGCGCAGCTCCGGCACCTGGCGACGGCGGCCGAAGAGCGTCGAGACGTAGCCCTGCTCGGTGCCCTGCTCGATCGTCTGCTCGATGAAGCGTTTGACGGCGGGGAAGCCCTCGAGGTAGCGGTTGATGAACTCGTCGGCCTCTGACTGCGGGATGTCCAGGCGGTCGGCCATCCCGTAGGCGGAGAGCCCGTAGACGATGCCGTAGTTGATCATCTTCGACTTCGAGCGCATGCCGGAATCGATCTGGTCGGCTGCCACGTTGAACACGCGGATGGCGGTTGCGGTGTGCACGTCCTCGCCGCGGCGGAAGATCTCCTTGAGCACGTCCTCGTTGGCGATCTGCGCAAGCAGCCGCAGCTCGACCTGTGAGTAGTCGGCGCTGACCAGGAGGTTCCCGGGCTCGGCGACGAAGCAGGCGCGGATCTCGCGGCCGAGCGCTGTGCGGATCGGGATGTTCTGCAGATTGGGACTGTTCGATGACAGGCGGCCGGTCGCCGCCGCGGTCTGATTGAAGGTCGTGTGGATCCGTCCATCGGCAGCGATCAGTTGCGGTAGCGCGTCGAGGTAGGTCTGAGCGAGCTTGGTCAGCTCGCGCCAGCGCTCGATCTTCGGAATGATCGGGTGCTCGTCACGGATCGCCTGGAGCACTCGCGCGTCGGTGCTGTAGCCGGTCTTGCCGCGGCGCTTGCGTGACAGCCCGAGCTTGCCGAACAGGATCTCCTCGAGCTGCCGCGGAGAGCCGAGCGTGAACTCCTCGCCCGCGAGTTCGTAGATCTCGAGCTCCAGGCTGTCGGCCTCCTCCTTGACCAGCTCGGAGATCGCGCCCAGCCGCTCGGTGTTGAGCTTGAGGCCGGCGAGCTCCATGTCGCGCAGGATCCGCACCAGCGGGAGCTCCACCTCGTTCATCAGCTGCGTGAGGCCGCGGTCCACCAGCTGCGCACGCTGCCAGTCGGCGAGTTGCCTGAGCAGGATCGCGTCGGCGGCGGTCGGATCCTCGACGGCTGCGCCGAAGCCGCGCTCCTCGGTCAGCTCGCGGAACGGGTAGGCGCGGCGCGCGGGCTCGAGCAGGTAGGCGCCAATCTCGGTGTCATGGACGAGGTTCGGGGGCACGACGCCGAGCGACTTGGCGTCGTGCGCGATCAGCGGCCGATGCCCGAGCGCCTCGACGATCTCCGCCGGCGACTCGCAACCCCCGGTCAGCACCTCGACCAGCTCGCCGACAACGAGCCCGAAGCGCCACTGCGGGTTGTCGCCGAACAGCGCGCCCTCCGGTGCGTCCGCGTCGGGTGGGCGCACCGCGAGCGAGAGTTCCACATCCGGCGGTAGCTCGGCGAGCTCGGCGGTGGCGATGGCGCGTTGCGGCACGGCCGGCGCCGCCGCCGCGGCGGCGGCGGTGGACTCCGGCGCGGGCGCCGCCGCGTCGGCGGAGCCAAGTGCCTCCTCGAGCCTGCGCAGTGGGTCGCGCAGCTCGAACAGCCGGAAGGTGTCGCGCAGCTTCGAGCGATCGGGCTCCTGGGCGACGAGCTCGTCCAGGTCCAGCTCGACCGGGATGTCGCGTTTGGCGGTGGCAAGCTGCTTGGACAGGCGGGCGTCGTCCGCGTGGTTGGTGAGGTTCTCCTTGCGCTTGACCCCGGAGATCTCGTCGATCGAGGCGAGCACCGTCTCCAGCGAGCCGAAGCGCTGCAGTAGCTCGGCGGCGGTCTTGTCGCCGATTCCCGGGACCCCCGGGATGTTGTCGCTGGTGTCGCCCTTGAGGCCGATGAAGTCGGGTACCAGCTCGGGCGGGATTCCGTAGCGGTCGACCACACCCTGCGCGTCGTAGATCTTGGTGTCGGTGATGCCGCGCCCGGGCGCCATGATCCGGGTCGTCTCGTCCACCAGCTGGAAGGCGTCACGGTCGCCGGTGAGGATCATCACCGGGAGCGCGTGGCCATCCTCGCCGCCGCCCTTGGCGACCTCGGCGATCGAGGCGATCACATCGTCGGCCTCATAGCCCTCGACGCGCAGGTTGCGGTAGCCGAACGCCTCGATGAGCGGCTCGAAGTGCGGCCATTGCTCCTTGAGCAGGTCTGGGCGGGTCGAGCGCTGCGCCTTGTACTCGGGATATAGCTCCTTGCGACCGGTGTAGCCGCCGTCCCACACCACGACCGTGGGACGCTGGCCGTACTCGGTCAGGATCTTCACGAGCATCGAGGCGAGGCCGAAGATCGCGTTGGTGGGGATGCCCGTGGATGTCGCGATCGACTCCGGCAACGCGAAGAACGCGCGATACGCCAAGCTGTTGCCGTCTATCAGCAGCAGTTCGCTTGTCGAGTTGGCGGACATCGCCGCCGAGGCTAGCGAGCTGGACAGCTATCGAGCGCTGCGCTTGCGCCAGCCCTTGGGCAGCGGGCCCTCGAGCTTCCAGCGCGAGCCGGGCCGGCCAGGCAGTATGAGCACGATCAGCAGCCCAAGGACCGTCAGCAGCAGCCCGAAGGCGAGGCCCAAACGCTCACCGTAGCCCTTGCGCTCCGCCACCACGGCGCCGATCGCCGCCGACAGCAGCCAGGCGAACAGGAGGTACAGCCCCTTGATTCCAATCAGCGCGAAGATCGCCACAGCTCACGCTCCCAGATATGCGCGTTGGACTTCCGGATCGGTCCGCAGGTCGCTCGAAGCGCCAGACAGCGCCACGCGACCGGTTTCGAGCACGTAGCCGCGCTTGGAGACCTCGAGTGCGTAGTTGGCGTTCTGCTCGACCAGCAGGATCGTCGTGCCGGTGCGGTTGATCTCGGCGATCGTCTCGTAGATGCGCTGGACCAGGATCGGCGCGATACCCATCGACGGCTCGTCGAGCAGCAGCAGCTTCGGGCGTGCCATCAGGGCGCGCCCCATGGCGAGCATCTGCTGCTCGCCGCCGGACATCGTGCCCGCCTTCTGCTTCTCGCGCTCCTTGAGGCGCGGGAACAGCTCGTAAACGCGCTCGAGGTCCTCCGTGATCGTGCCCTCGCGCCGGCGGTGGTGGGCGCCGAGGTCGAGGTTCTCGCGGACGCTCATGCGCGAGAAGCAGTGCCGACCCTCAGGCGAAAGCGCGATGCCACGGTCGACGATCTCGTGCGCTGCAACGTGCGTGATGTCCTCACCGTTCATGATCACGCTGCCGGCGGAGGCCGGTGTGAGCCCGGTGATCGCGCGCAGCGTCGTCGACTTGCCGGCCCCGTTGGAGCCGATCAGCGTCACGACCTCGCCCTCCTCGACGGTCAGCGAAACACCCTTCAACGCGGCGATCCCGCCGTAGTGCGCATGGATGTCGTTGACCTCAAGCAGTGCCACTGCCGTCTCCCTCCTGCTTACCGAGGTAGGCCTCGATCACCAGCGGGTTGGCGCGCACTTCAGCGGGCGGCCCTTCAGCGATCTTCACACCGTGATCCATCACCCAGATCTGCTCCGAGACGCCCATCACGACCTTCATGTCGTGCTCGATCAACAGGATCGTCAGGTTGAGGTCATCGCGAAGCTTGAAGAGGAAGTTCTTGAGGGCCTCGGACTCGGCCGGGTTCATTCCGGCGGTGGGCTCGTCGAGCAGCAGGAGCTTCGGATCCGAGGCCAGCGCGCGTGCGATCTCGATCCGGCGCTGATCCCCGTAGGACAGCTCGACCGACATGCGGTCGAGTGCATCGTTGGAGAGGCCGACATAGGAGAGCAGTTCACGGGCGTGCTCGCGCACGTCACGCTCTTCCTTGCGCACCCATGGCGGTCGCACGATCGAGCCCGCGAGGCCCGATCGCATGCGCACATGCCGGCCGATCATCACGTTCTCCGTCGCGGTCATCGCGCCGAACAGGCGGATGTTCTGGAAGGTGCGCGCGACGCCGAGCTTGGTGATCTTGTCCGGACGCGCGCGGCTGACGACCTTTCCGTCGAACACGACCCGCCCCGAGGTTGGCTTGTAGAGCCCGGTGAGCATGTTGAACAGCGTCGTCTTGCCCGCGCCGTTTGGCCCGATCACCGAGACGATCGAGCGCCGCGGGACATCGAGCGAAACACCGCCGACCGCGGTCAGGCCACCGAAGACCTTGACCGCGTCCTGGACGCTCATGATCGCGTCCACCGGCGCCGACGCCGAGGGTGAGGGTGCCGGTGCGTCGATTGCGCTCATAAGGCGTCGAAACCTCCCTGGTCCAGCGAGCTTGGGACCAGTTGGCTGGGCTCGGCGAGTTCGGTCTGCTCGGGCGCGATCGTGCCGGTCAGCTCCCGTTTGCGCCGCTTTTCCGGCCACAGGCCCTGTGGACGCAGCACCATCACGATCACCAGCAGGAAGCCGTAGATGCCGATGCTCAGGTCCGTCAGACTGAAGTTGAGCCCGAAGGTCTGCGGCAGGTTGTTCAGCACGTCCGGAATCAGGTAGTAGTTGATGTAGGAGATCGCGAGCGCTCCGACGATGGCGCCCGGGATTGAACCGATGCCGCCGAGGATCACCATCGACAAAACGAAGATCGAGAACGAGAACTCGAACTGCGACGCGTTCACGGTCTGGTCGAAGTACGCCAGAAACACACCTGAGCATCCCCCGAAGGCCGCGCCGATCGCGTATGCCTCGAGCTTGGTCTTCACCAACGGGATGCCCATCGATACCGCCGCAACCTCATCCTCGCGCAGAGCGATCCACGCGCGCCCGAGCCGCGAATCGCGCAAGCGGTAGGCAACGAACACGCAGAACACCGCGATCACAAGGATCAACCAGTACCAGGGTCTCAAGTTGAGCAGGCCGAAGGCGCCGACCCCCGGGAAATACGGTGTGTCCAGCGAGGAGATACCGAGGTTGCCGGCTGTCACGGTCATACCGCCGCCGATCGAGATGGTCGACCCGTTGATGACCAGCGTGCCGATGATCTCGCCGAATGCGAGCGTCACGATCGCGATGTAGTCGCCGCGCAGCCGCAGCGTGGGCAGACCGATGATCATCCCGGCTACCGATGTGACGATCACGGCGCAGATCAGCACAAGGAAGAAGTTCAGGTGGATGCCGATCGGATCGTGTGAGGCCGACGAGAGGACGTTCGCGTTCAGCCCTGACAGGAAGTCAGAGCCGAACCAGCCGACGCAATAGGCACCAAGTGCGTAGAAGGCGACGTATCCCAGGTCGAGCAGCCCCGCAAAACCAACCACGATGTTCAACCCGAGCGCCATCACCACGTAGGCCAACGCGATGATCGTCGCCTGGAGGAAACCACTCGCCGCCGCAAACAGCAGCGGGAACACGATCAGGAACGCCAGCAGCAGCACGATCGCGGGGCGCTGCCAGCGACCGCCGATCCAGCTGGGGGCCGTCGGCATGCGCCCGCGCAGCGCCTCGCGCCACTCCTGAAGCTGTGCTTGCAGTTCGCTCATCCGGCCTCCCTCGTCTCCTCACCGAGCAGGCCGCGCGGGCGCAGGACCATCACCAGAATCAGGTAGACGAAGATCACGACCTCGGTCCACTGCGTGCCGAGGCGATAGTCGGAGAGCTGTTGGACGATGCCGATGATCAGCCCGCCGAGCACAGCGCCGCGGATGTTGCCGATCCCGCCCATAACGGCGGCGGTGAACGCGTACAGGCCGGCCTGAAAGCCCTGGAAATACCACATGTTCGCGTCGTAGAGCGCGTAGATGATGCCGGCCGCGCCGGCAAGCATCCCGCCAAGCATGAACGTCAGCGAGATCGTGTTGTTGACGTTGATGCCCATCAGCCGCGCGGCCTCTGGGTCCTGGGCGGTGGCGCGCATTGCGCGGCCCGCGGCGGTGCGGCTGACGAACCAGTTCAGCGCCATCACCAGCGGGATCATCATTCCGATCGCAAGCACATCGCGGTTATGAACCTGGACGCCGGAGATGTTGAAGAGAACATGTCCGTTGTTGATCAGATCCGGAACTGCGACCGGGTTGCCGCCCTGCCACAACAGGCCGGTGTTCTGCAGCACGAAGGAGAAGCCGACCGCGGTTATCAACGGCGCAAGCTTGGGCGCGTTGCGTAATGGCTTGTAGCCGACACGCTCGATCAGCACGTTGAGCGAGCCCGTGACGAACATCGTGATGATCAGCGACAGCGCGAGACCGAAGATCAGCCCGACGGTGCCGGTCGCGATCGTCAAGCCGAACAGGCCCCACACCGCGGCGCCGGTGAACGAGCCGATCATGAAGACATCGCCGTGAGCGAAGTTGATCAGCTCGATGATCCCGTAGACGAGCGTGTAGCCGATCGCGATCAGCGCCCAGATGGAGCCGTTGGAGAGGCCCTCGAGGACGTTGAAGCCGATCAGCGACAGATCGTGATGGATTATCGGGTTACCGTGGGCGTTCAAGCCCGCCTGGTAGCCCGACGTGAGGTCGCTGATCGTGTAGTAGATCGGCAGGGCCAGCAGCGCCAGGATGAGTCCCCACGACCCGACGTGCTTACGGAGGAACTGCAGCGGTCCTGCAGTGCGCTGGCGCACCGTCTGGGCTGTTGTGGTTGCTGACAAGAAGCTATTTGGGTAGGGCCGGGGCGGGCACCGAGGTGCCCGCCCCATTTGACCTTACGAGTCAGAGCAGCCTCAGGAGGCGTGCAGGTACTTCGTGGGCTTCAGCGTCTTGTAGAACGTCAGCGTGTCCGCCTTCGTTCCGGGCGCCAGCTTGTAGAGCCCGTAGGTGGTGAGCGTGGTGTCACCGGCGGAGTTGATGCTGAACGAGCCGAGAACCGAGCTGAGGTTCTTGGTCGCGAACAGCGCCTTGACCACTGCGGCCTGGAGCGCCTTGCCACTCAGCCCGGCCTTGACCTGGGAGAGCGCGTGGATACCGAGCTCGGCCGACTCATAGCCGTAGATCGAGTACGGATCCGGGTTCGCGACGCCGTACATCTTCTTGTACGACTTCAGGAACGCCTGACCACCCGGGTACGCCTTCATGTCCAGCGTGGCCACGGTGCAGAGCACGTTCGCGTCCGTCACCCAAGCCGAGGTGCACATGCCGTCGGGACCGAGGATGGTCGCGTGCGGCAGCGCCGAGTGAACGGCCGAGACGAGCGCGGTGCCGCCAACGCTGGCGGTGGTCGCGCTGACCTCAACACATTGCGCGCCGGCCTGGGCGAACTGCTGTGCCACCGACGTGTAGTCGGACTGGACCTGCGCGTTGGCATCGACCTTGACGACCTGGATCCCGTACATGCTGGCCGTGTCCTTCAGTACGGCCTCGAGGCCGGCACCGTACGCCTGCGTATCGTCGAAGATGGCCAGCTTCTTGCAGCCGGCACCCTTCAGCGCGTCGAGATCGGCCGCACCCTGAATCGTGTCGAGCGGCACGATGCGCGTGTAGGTGCGCTTACCGCTCGGGTAGTAGATGCCCGGCTCACCCTTGGCGGTGACGCCCTTGAGTGAGGCGGTGAGGCCAACGTAAGTGTTGGCCGGGCTGTCCTGCGCGATGCCGGCGCGATTCAGGATCGGCATCGAAACCTCGGACGCGCCCGAGTTGAACTCGCCCATGTAGTAGACGGCCTTGGGATCGGTGGCAGCCTTGCGCGCATCGGCGCTCGTCTGTTCCGCCGTCCACTGGCCGGCCGCCGCGGTGGCGTCGTTCAGCGACGTGAACTTGATCGTGTAATGACCGGCCTTGTCGTTGGCCTGCTTCAGCGCGAGCATCATGCCGTTGACTGCTGGCTTCGTCTGTGCAGACGACGACCCCGACAGCGGCAGGCTCGAGTAGAAGTCGACTACCGAGCCGCCCGAGGCGACCCCCGCCGACTTGGCCGACGAACTGGCGACGCCGCCCACGCCGGCGGCGACGACTACTGCGGCCGCGACCGCCATCCGGACGGTTCCGGCTCTTCTAATGCGACGCATACATCCCCTCTTTGTTTAGTAACCGACACAGCCTGCGTTCAGCACTTCTGCTGGCAAGCTACGGGCCACCCTACTCGCTGCCATTGGCCCTGTGTACAACGTTGTTTACGCCTAGTGGCGCCCTAACCAGACAGACACAAACCCATGCTCCCTCAGGCTTGGATTCGCCATTTTGCAGCAAGGATGCCTCATGACTCGGACTGAAGCAAGGCCGGCGGCGGCTCAGGCGCCTCGGGGGCAGGCGGGTCAGGCCTCGGAGGGCAGCCACTCGCGCGGCTCCAGAACCTTGTCGTACGTCGGGATCCCGTCGTGGATCTTGTCGAGTCCGTAGTAAGTTCGCAGCGGTCCCGGAGAGGTCTCCGTTGCCATCGAACGTGTAAGTCTCGAGGTCGGTCGAGGGCCCGTTGTTCACGAGGTTGAGCCTCACCTGCCGGCGGCTGTCATCGTTGCCGATGTCGCTGATCGCCTGCAGGACCAGGGTGGCCGCGAGATAGCCGTAATACGTGTAGGCGGTGGGTGTTCTGTGCTCCGACTGCTGATACTTAGAACGGAAGGACTTGCCGTTCGGGTAGCGCTCGAGCGGGAGCACCGGCGTCGTGCAATACAGCACGGGGTCGACCTCGGCCGAGACGCCGCCGCGCGCCTGATCGCTCCAACCGGCGTTGCAGAAACTGTTGGTGCCGACGATCACCGAGCCCGGCACGAGCTTTGCCTTCAGCTCGTTGGTGAACTCGATCGCCGCCCGCGTGACCCGGCCGGTCAGCACGAAGCAGGTGACCTTGCCCGCGAGCCCAGCCACGTAGGGCTCGTAGTTCTTGGCGTTGTTGCCCGGTGAAGGCACGGCGAGGTATCCGAGCCCGTACAGCTTCGCCGTCTGGGCAATCGCGGCGATCAGCGCGGTGGACTCCGTCGAGGGCGTCTTCCCAGTACTGAACGCCGCCGCGGCTACGGTGTGACAGGTGGGGTACTTCTTCAACCAGCTGACTATCGCGGCGGCCTGGACGACGTCATTTGGGACCAGGCGCAGCAATGTCGGCCGGCCCTGGGGGTAGTACCTGTCCGGTTCGTCCGGTCCGGTCACGTCCGTCAGCTTGTCCGTCAGCCCCGGATAGCTGCTGCCAGGGGTGAGCTGCACGATCGCCGGCCTGATTCAGGATCGGGAGCGACAGCTCCGTCGCGCTCGTGTTGAGGTCGCCGATGTAGGCGACGGTCTGCGGGTTACGGGCGGCCTGTTCCGCACTGGCGACGGTCGCCGTCGCGTTCCAACCGTGGCTGGGAGCGGCCGTCGCCCTCTTCTTCCGAGAACGTGCTCGGGAGGAACGCGGCGGCGTGGAGTCGGAGAGCGGCTCGTACTTGATCTGGTAGGCGCCGACCCGGTGCTTGGCCTGCGCCAGAGCGAACTCGATCCCCTGCTCGATCTGGTGCGCCTGGGCGCTCAGCGGACCGTTGTGCGGCAGGCCCGAATAGATGTAGAGCGTCTTCTTGGCGGTGACCGACGCCTTGGCGGTGGTCGCCGCGGCGCGTTTGGTCGTGGCGCGCTGCGAGCCGCAGGCCGCCAGCGCGAACACGCATAGCGCCGAAAGCGCGGCAAGCGCCAGACTCCTTGTGAGCAGGGTCCTCAGTCGCAACATCAGCCTCTCTGCGATTGGAGGCTAGTGCTTTGAAGGTTTACGTTCAGCTAACCAGCGTTCAGCTGGTCGGCGCCACGGCGAACGGCACGAGCTTGCCGCCGCTGACGTGAGCGAAGACGAAAGCCGTTCAGACTGATGTTGCCGGCGCTGTCGATCGAGTAGGTGCCGAGCACCGAGGGGACGTTGCTCTGGTTCAGGAAGGCCTTCACCACCGACGTCCGGTCATCGGCACTCTTGCCCTCCTTCTCCAGCACGCGCAGGACCGCCGACATCGCCTCGTACCCGAAGATCGCCTGGACGTTGGGAGCGTGTCCATAGGCGGTGCGGAAGAGCGACATGAAGGACTTCCCCTCAGCCGACAGGTCCTTGGGCAGATAGCCCGGCAGCGACACGTCGATGCGGCCCGCCGCCGAGGACGAGAGTGACGCCGGGAACGAGCCGGTGTTCAGTGAAGAGGGGCCGAACAGCTTCGCGTTCGGCGCGGCGCTCGCGGCGCGGTTGAAGAAGTGTGCCGCGACGCTCGGCGACTGCGCCCCGTAGAAGATGGCCGCAGCCGACGTCATCGACCCCGCGATCGTGATCCCGGCGCCCGAAGCATCGGTCACGACAGCATGCTCGATCGCCCTGCCGTAATCGCTGCCGTCGCTGTCCGCGTAGAGGCTCTTCACGCCGAGCGACTTCATCTCCGCGACCTGCGCCGTGGCCTCTTCCGAGCTGCTCGGCACCATCCTGGCGAAGGTGCGACCGTAGGTGCCCCACTGCTCGAAGAAGTTCTGTGGGCTGCCGGAGACCACAGGGCTGTGCTCACTCAGCTCGAGGGCGTTGTCCGTGGGGCTCACCTGCAGCACGTCCAGAGCGTTGGTGATGCCGACGGTCTGGTCGGAAGCGCCCGGGGCGATCTCACCGAGGTAGGCGATCGTGCTCGAGTCGATGATCGCGCCGCGGGCGTTGTCGGACAGCTTCGGGTAATGCACGGCCTGCAGCACGAGCTTGTAGTCGGTGACCTCGCTGCGGTGGGCGCTGAACGCCATCTGCTCGGCGTGGACGATGTCCTGCGCCGCCGTGTTGGTGCCCAGGTCACTCGGTTCGCTGAGATAGATCGTGAGCGTGTCGCCGGTGATCTTGACCGCGCTGGTGGAGGATGAAGAACTCGAGCCGGTGCCGCAGCCGGCCACAGCCAGCGCCACCAGGCAGGCGGCGCTCGCACTGACGAGCGCCCGGGAACGGGTGAGCACTACCGATCTTTCCGGCTCAGGAGCGGTGCGATGTTGCGGGCAGCCGTCACGATCAGAACCAGGACGATTCCGATCAGCAGTGCGTCGAAGCCAGACACATTCAGCGCCCAGAGGACGATCCAGACGACGAGGCCGAAGGTTCCGGTGATTACGAGTGCCATCGCCGCAATCCTATCTGTTCTTCCTGATCTAGGCCGCGAGCGCCGCAGCGAATCCGGCCACCAGCGAGCGCACGCTCTCCGCCGTCGCTCCGGCTTCACCGGCGGCGCGCACGAGCCGGCTGCCAACGATCACGCCGTCGGCGCCCGCGTCGGCGGCGGCGGCAGCCTGCTCGGGCGTACCGATGCCGAAGCCGAGCGCCACGGGTACGTCCGTGTGAGCGCGGGCGCGGGCCAGGATCGCCGGGAGCTCGTCGTCGTTGTCATCGCGTTCGCCCGTGGTACCGGTGACGGAGACCGTGTAGAGGAAGCCGCGCGCCCGCGCCCCGATCTGCGCAAGTCGCGGCTCGGGGGTGGTGGGGGCCACAAGTGGCACCAGCGCGAGCCCGCGCGCGTCGAGTGCGGCGAGCGCTGCGGGCGCCTCCTCGAGCGGCAGATCGGGCACGATCAGGCCGCTGGCACCGACCGCGACGAGCATGTCTGCGAAGCGCTCGAGGCCGCGCGCCAAGATCACGTTGACGTAACACATGACCACAACCGGAACCGTGTCGGCGACCTCGCGCGCCACAGCGAGCGCGTCGTCCACCCTGACGCCGGCGGCGAGCGCAGCCACGTCGGCGGCATGGATCACCGGACCGTCAGCCAGCGGGTCGGAGAACGGCACACCCAGCTCGATCATGTCGGCCCCGCCCTCCACGTAGGCACGCGCGATCTCGCGCGAGCGGTCGAGGTCCGGGTAGCCGGCCATCAGGTAGGGCATCAGCGCCGCGCGGCGCCCTTCCGCGCGCGCCGACTCGAACGCCTCAGCGATCCGCTCGCTGCCGCTGACCGCCACGCTCATCACGCCGAACCTTCGGCGGCCCCGTGCTCGGACACGAAGTGGAGCTTCCGCAGCGCCTCGGCGAGGTCCTTGTCACCGCGGCCGGACAGGCACAGCAGATCGAGCTCACTGTCGCGATTGGCGAGCGTCCAGGCCAGGGCATGCGAGCTCTCGAGCGCCGGGATTATGCCCTCGAGACGCGCCACATGCGCGAAGGCATCGAGCGCCTGCTGGTCGGTGATAGCGAGGTAGGTGGCCCGCCCCTGGTCGCGCAACCACGCGTGCTCGGGGCCACTGCCGGGGTAGTCGAGCCCGGCCGAAATCGAGTGCGCCTCGAGGATCTGGCCATCCTCGTCCTGCATGATCGCCGAGTAGGAGCCGTGCAGCACCCCGGGCGGGCCACCGACCGTGAGCGGAGCGCCATGGCGTCCCGTCTCGATCCCCTCGCCCGCCGGCTCGACGCCGATCAGCCTGACCGCGGGATCGTCGATGAACGGGGTGAAGATGCCGATCGCATTGGAACCGCCTCCGACGCAGGCGATCACACGGTCGGGCAGGCGCCCGGCCTGCTCCAGGATCTGGGCGCGGGCCTCGTCGCCGATCACCCGCTGCAGCTCGCGCACGAGCGCCGGATAAGGTGCCGGACCGGCCGCGGTGCCGAGGATGTAGTGGGTGTCGCCGACGTTGGTGACCCAGTCGCGGATCGCCGCAGAGACCGCTTCCTTCAGTGTCCTGGCACCGGCTTCGACAGCCACGACGGTTGCCCCGAGCAACTCCATGCGCTGGACGTTGGGCATCTGGCGCCGGATGTCCTCGGTACCCATGTAGACGATGCACTCGAGGTCGAGCAGGGCGCATGCGGTCGCTGTCGCCACACCGTGCTGCCCGGCGCCGGTCTCGGCGATGATCCGCGTCTTGCCCATGCGCTGGGCAAGGAGCGCCTGCCCGAGCGCGTTGTTGATCTTGTGCGCTCCGGTGTGGTTCAGGTCCTCGCGCTTGAGGTAGATCGGATGCCCGACCTCGGCGCTGATCCGTTCCGCCAGGTACAGCGGGGTCGGCCGCCCGACGTAGTTGTGCAGGAGGTCGCGGAAGCGCGCCTGGAACTCAGGGTCGACGCGTGCCTCGACCCACGCCTCCTCGAGCTCCGTCAACGCCGGCATCAGCGTCTCGGGCACGTACTGGCCGCCGTAGGGGCCGAAGCGGTGCTCGACGTGCGTGCTCATGCAGCGGTGGCCTCGCCACCGGCACCAAAATGCGAATGAGACTCATTATCGTTTTGGTCGTCGGAGGAGGTGGCCTCCTCGACGTCCGCCGTCTCCGCGACGGCGGCCGCAAAGGCGCGCATGCGGTCATGATCCTTGTAGCCCGGTGCGGACTCGACGCCGCTGGAGACATCGACCGCAAAGGGGTTGACGGTCGCGATCCCGTCGGCCACGTTCTCCGGCGTCAGCCCACCGCTCAGGATCACCGGAACGCGCTGGCCCTTTCGGCGTGGCGGCGCAACCCGCCCACGACCTGCTGCGAGCTCCCAGGCGAAGGTCTCCCCCGTACCGCCGGGCATGTCCGGCTTGTAACTGTCGTAGAGGTGAAAGTCCGTGTGGTAGGCGGCGAGCGCCTGGATGTCGGCGAGGCTCTGTACGCGGGCGGCCTTGATCACCTTGCAACCGGTGCGGCGGGCGGCCTCGATGCAGAATGAGGGTCCCTCTTCGCCGTGCAGCTGCAGCATCGTCAGCCCGACCGCATCGGCCGTCGCGGTGACCTCGTCAAGCGTCGGATTCACGAACACCCCGACAATCTCGGCGCGGCGCTTGAGCGAGGCGGCGAGGCCCGCTGCGCGGTCCAGCGGGACCGCGCGCGGAGAGTGAGGCCACATGATCAGCCCCACCGCCCATGCTCCGAGCGAAACCGCCAGCTCAGCGTCCTGTTCGCGGGTGATGCCGCAGAACTTGATCTTCGGTGCCTTCACCTGTTCGATCCTAGGAGGTCTCGCAGGGCCGCCTCGATGTCGGGGGCGCGCATCAGCGCCTCCCCCACGAGCACCGCGTCGACCCCGGCCTGCTCGAGCCGTTCCAGCTGCGCGTGGTCACGGAAGCCGGACTCGGCGACCACCAGGGCACCGTCACGGATGTCCGGGAGCAGCTCATAGGTACGCTCGACGTCCACCTCCAAGCGTCGTGAGGTCGCGGTTGTTGACCCCGACGATCTCCGCGCCGATCTCGTGCGCGGCGTCGAGCTCGATCGCGTCGTGTACCTCGACGAGGGTCGCGAGCCCGAGCTGCGTGGCCAGCGAATGCAGGCGGATCAACGTGCCGGTGTCGAGCGCGGCGATGATCAGCAGGATCGCGTCGGCACCCGCCGCCAGCGCCTCGTGGACCTGGTACTCCTCCACGATGAAGTCCTTGCGCAGGATCGGCAGGCTCGACGCGCGCCGGGCGGCCGCAAGGTCCTCGAGCCTGCCACCGAATCGGCGCTCCTCGGTCAGCACAGAGAGCGCTCGGGCGCCCGCCCGCTGGTACGCGGAGACGACATCCGCAAGCTCGAGGTCTGCCCGGATCACGCCTGCCGAGGGTGAGCTGCGCTTGTGTTCGGCGATCACCGAGAGGCCGGGCCCCGCCAGCGCGCCGCGGAAGTCGCGGATTACGTCCGGTCCGGCTCGCCGCTGCTCGCCGGCCTCCACGAGCGCCGGCAGCGGCACGGCCTCCGCTCGACGCGCAACCGCGGCCCGCGTGTCCGAGACGATGTCCATCAGCACGTTCACGCCGGCGACTCCCGCGGTGCGAGCTGCTCGGTGAGCAACACGAACGCGTCCAGCTTGGCGGCGGCGGCACCGGTGTCGATCGCCTGCTGGGCAAGCTTCACGCCGTCGGCGAACGACTCGGCGCGTCCGCCGGCGTAGATCGCGGCGCCGGCGTTGAACACGGCGAGATCACGGGCTGCGCCCTGCTCGCCGGCGAAGATCGCGCGCGCGATTCGGGCGTTCTCCTGCGGGTCGCCGCCCGGGACGGCGTCGGCGGGATGCCGCTCGAGACCGAACTCCTCCGGTATCACCGTGTACTCCCGAAGCTCGCCGCCGAGTACCTCGATAACGCGTGTCGCGGCCGAGATGCTGAGCTCGTCGAGGCTGTCCTCGCTCGAGACCAGCAGCGCGTGATCGGTGCCGAGCTGAGCCAGCGCGCCGGCCAGCTTTGGCAGCTTCGCCATGTCGGAGACCCCGAGCAGCTGGCGAGTGGCCCCGGCCGGATTCGTGAGCGGCCCGAGGAAGTTGAAGGTCGTGCGCACCTTGAGCTCCTTGCGCACCTTCACCACACGGGCGCTGGCGGGATGGTGGTAGGGCGCGAACATGAAGCCGAAGCCGATCTCCTCGATGCAGCGCCCGACGGCGGCGGCATCGAGGTCGATGCGTGCGCCGAGCGCCTCGAGCATGTCCGCCGAGCCGGAGAGGCCGGTGGAGGAGCGACTGCCGTGCTTGGCGACCATGCAGCCGGCGCCCGCGGCGATCAGCGCGGCGGTGGTCGAGACATTGAAGGTCGTGCGCCCGCCGCCTGTGCCCGCCGTATCGAGCAGATCCTCACCGGCCGTCGGCACGAAGGCAGCGAACGCGCGCATCGTTCGCGCCAGGCCGGCGAGCTCGTCGACGGTCTCGCCCTTCACCCGCAGCGCGATCAGGAACCCGGCGATCTCGATGTCGGTGGCTTCCCCCGCCATGATCTCGGCGAGCGCCTCGGCCGCGTCGGTCTCGCTGAGATCCTGACCGTCGGCCAGATGGTCGATGGCGCGCGTCAGCAGCTCGCTCAACGCACACCCTCGATGAAGCTCATCAGCATCTCCTTGCCGTGCTCGGTGAGGACGGACTCCGGATGGAACTGGACGCCCTCGGCGGGAAGCTCGCGGTGACGCACCGCCATCACCACGCCGCCGCCGGTGGCGCTGACCTCGAGCACGTCGGGCAGATCGTGGTCAGCGGCGATCAGCGAGTGGTAGCGCCCAACCTCGACGTCCTGCGGCAGGCCGCGGAAGATCGTCCTGCCGTCGTGCTCGATTCTCGAGGTCTTGCCGTGCACCGGCTCGTGACGGATGACCGAGCCGCCCCAGGCCTGAACCAGCGCCTGATGGCCGAGGCAGACACCGAGGGTCGGGATCCGGGCCTGCGGGAAGCGCTTCACCGCCTCGAGGCTGATCCCCGCCTCGTTGGGAGTGCACGGCCCGGGCGAGACGATCACGCGGTCGTAGCCGCGCACGAGCAGATCCTCGACGCTCGCGTGGTCGTTGCGGACGACCTCGATGTCATGCGGGGGCGTCTGCAGCTCGCCGAGGTACTGGACGAGGTTGTAGGTGAAGCTGTCGTAGTTGTCGATGACGAGGATGCGCATCGGCTCACTCCCAGCCCGGTTGGTTGACGGCCAACTCGATCGCGGCGCGCACCGCGCGTGACTTGTTGACCGATTCCTCGTACTCGTTGGCGGGTTTGGCATCGGCCACCGTTCCGCCTCCCGCCTGCACGTAGACGGTCCCGTCCTTGATCACGGCAGTGCGGATGTGCACACAGGTGTCGAGGTCGCCGCCGTAGCTCGCGTAGCCGATCGCGCCCCCGTAGCCGCAGCGCTTGACCGGCTCGAGCTCGTCGATGATCTGCATCGCTCGAACCTTGGGCGCGCCGGACAGGGTGCCCACCGGATTGACAGCCCGCAGCGCGTCGAGCGCCCCTACACCGTCGCGCAGCCGGCCGCTCACGTTGGAGACGATGTGCATCACGTGGCTGTAGTTCTCGACGACCATGAAGTCGTCGACCTGCACCGACCCGTACTCACAGACGCGGCCGATGTCGTTGCGACCCAGGTCGACGAGCATCACGTGCTCGGCGCGCTCCTTGGGGTCGGCCAGCAGCTCCGCGGCGATCTGCGCGTCCTCCTCGGCGTTGGCGCCGCGCGGGCGCGTCCCGGCGATCGGCCGAGTGGAGACCCGGCGGCCCGTGACCGTCACCAGTGGCTCTGGGCTTGCGCCCGCCACCTCGAAGTCGCCGAAGTCGAGGTAGTACATGTACGGCGACGGGTTCACCGCCCGCAACCCTCGATAGATCGAGAAGCCGCTGACCGGTGCCTTCGCTGACCACCGCTGCGACGGCACCACCTGAAAGGCGTCGCCGGCGTAGATGTAGTCGATGATCCTGGCCACGTTCGCTTCGAAGTGCTCGCGCGTCATATTCGAGACGAACTCGGGTGCGGTGCGATAAGCGATCGCGTCAGTCAACTCCGGGCGTGGCAGCGGGCCGGCAAGGATCTCTCTGATCTGGTCGACCTTTACCCGGGCTGTGTCCGCGTCATCGTCGGGGTGGGCGACCACGGTAACCGAGCGCTTGAGATGGTCGAATGCGACCAGCGTGTCGGTCAGGATCAGCGCCAGATCCGGCAGCCCCAGCTCGTCGGGGTTCGGCTCGCCGAGCGGCTCGACGGTACGCACCAGGTCATAGGAGAACATGCCCACCGCGCCCCCGCCGAACGGCAGCTCGACGCCCTCCGGCTGGTGGGTCGTGACCTTGTCGAGCTCCTGCTGGACGAGTTCGTAGGGGTCGCCCGGATCGCCAAGCGACCAACGCAGCAGCCGGCGGGGCCGATAGCCGATGAAGCTGAAGCGGCCGACGCGGCCCTGCTCGGCGGACTCGAGCAGAAAGGCCGGCTCGCCGGGCGCAGCGGCGCGCAGCTTGAGAAAGGCGGAGACCGGCGTTTCCGTGTCCTCGATCCAGGACTCTGTCACCGGCACGGCTGTGTGGGCGGTCGTGCTCATCGCTCAGCGCCGCCGCTCATCCAGCACCCGTCCCGCGTCGGCCAGGGTCAGAGAGCGGCTCGCGAGCAGGACGGAGAGGTGGTAGAGGACGTCGGCCGCCTCGTTGGCGACGCGCTCGTCGGTCTCTTCGCGAGCGGCACGGGCGACCTCCTCTGCCTCCTCCTGAACCTTCTCGCCGATCTGTCCCGGGTCGGCGAGGAGCGACGCCGTGTAGGAGCCATCGGGAGCCTGCTGCTTACGCGCGGCGATCGTGCGCTCGAGTCCGGGCAGCACCTCGAAGGGCGCCTGGGGCTCGAGCTCACCGCGGTAAAAGCAAGTGCGCTCGCCCGTGTGGCAGGCGGGACCGGCAGGCTCCACCAGCGCCAGCAGGGCATCCGCATCACAGTCGTATCGCAAGCTCTTCAGTTGCTGGACGTTGCCGGAGGTTTCGCCCTTGTGCCACAGCTCCTGACGCGAGCGGCTGAAGAAGTGCATCTCACCGGTTTCCTGGGTGAGGGCCAGTGCCTCGGCGTTCATGTAGGCAAGCGTCAGCACGTCGCCGCTGCTCCAGTCCTGCACTATGCACGGCACAAGGCCGTCAGCGTCGAATCTCAGCTCAGAAGCCAGCACGCCTCAGAGTCTATGAGTCCCCTCAGGGAACGTGCTCGGTGATCACGCGGTTGCGGCCCTGGCGCTTGGCGATGTACAGCTGCCTGTCGGCACGCCCGAGCAGCGCCGAGGCGTTGCCTCCGCCCGCTAGCTCGACCGCCAGTCCAACGCTGACAGTGACCCGAAGCTGCGCGGCGATCTGATGCCAGGAGCTGTTCTCGACCTCGGCGCGGAGGCGCTCACACCATTCATGGACGGTCGCGGGATCGAGGCCGGGGAGCGCCAGCACGAACTCCTCGCCACCGATCCGCGCCGCGAAGCCGTCCGCGTGGGCGATCGCCTCGACCGCGTGGCTGAGGATCTCGGCGAGCCGGGTCAGCACCTGGTCACCGGCATCGTGCGAGAAGCGGTCGTTGATCTGCTTGAAGTGATCGATGTCGACAAGCGCGAGTGCAACGGGCTCCTGCACCAGCTGCGTCAGTTGCCGGTTCATGTAGCGCCGGTTGTAGAGGCCGGTGAGCGGATCGGTGTCTGCGAGCGCCTCGAGCGCAAGCCGCTGTTGGCGCTCGACCTCGACCGCGTAGATCGCCTGGAGCGTCACGGCGTGCAACTCACTGCGCTCGGTCTGATAGCTGTCAAGGGTCTCGTTGCGTTCACGCAGGTATTCGTACGCGCGCTTGTAGTCGCCCTCGATCGCCGCGAGCTCGGAGAGTTCCTCGAGCGTCCTGCCAATCGCCTCAGCGGCGCCGGCAGAGCGCGCAAGCTCCAAAGCCGCTGTCGTGCGTTCAAAAGCAGCTTCCAGGTTCCCGCGGGCACGCTCGACCTTTGCCAGCGTGAGGATGCACATCGCAACCGTTGTCGGCTCGACACGGTCGTACGGTGCGGCTTCCGCCGCCGCGGCGGCGAACTCGGCGGCCTCGTCTAGCTTGCCGGCGGCCATCAGTCCGACGGCGATCGTGTCCAACCAGGCCGACGGGTAGCCGCCAGGCATCTCACGTTCCGCGAGGGCGCGCAGCTCCTGGGTCAGGGCGACCCCGCGGGGATCACCGCGAGTGACAGCGACGTAGACGTAGTTGTTGAGGACCGCCAGCAGCAGCACTGGATCGCCTGCCTCGCGCGCGAGCCGGACGGCCTCCTCGAAGGTTGTGTAATCGACGTCACCGTGCCGCCAATAGGAGGTCGCGAGGGCGAGCACGTTCATATGTTCCGCTCGCCAGGTTGGGGGATCGGTGGGCGCGAGCAGGCGTACGCACTCCTCGGCCGACTGCAACGCCTTGCCCTGCTCAGCGAGCCGGTCATAGGTGCCGGCGAGCAGACAGTGCGCTCGTGCGCAGGCCATGCGGTCGGCGTCGAGTTCGGCTTCAGTCAGCGTCTCGATCTGGATCCGCAGGGCCTCCTCGAGGTGGCCGCGGCGGCTCAACACGTCAGAGCGCAGCAGCCGCGCGCGCCGGACGCGCGACACGAGATCAGCGTCGCTTGCGCGCTCCTCGATCGCCCGGGCACCCTCGGCCGCGCCGACGGTGGTCAGGTAGATGCCGACCTCGGCACGGGTCAGGTCGGCATCGAGGGAGACCTCGAGCCGCACTGGTTCCCGCCCAGGATCCACAACTGCCATCAGCTAACCCCCACGATCAGCAACCCCAGCAACCAGGCTACGCGTTACTCGATACCGAGGCGGTCCAGGACCCGCTCGTCCGCACGCCAATGCCGGCGCACCCGCACCTGCAGGGCCAGATGCACATGTCCGCGCAGCTCGCGTTCGATCGCTCGCCTCGCCCCCATGCCGATGGCTTTGATCATGCGGCCACCCGAGCCGATCAGGATGCCCTTCTGAGATTCGGTCTCCACCAGGATCACAGCGTCGACCCGGAACCTGCCGTCGTGTTCCTCGATGCCCTCGATCTCGACCTCCACGGCGTGCGGGACCTCCTCACGCGTGCGGAGCAGAATCTGCTCGCGAACGAGCTCGGCGAGAAGGACCGACTCTGACTGGTCTGAGCGCTGAAGCGGGTCGAAGTAGAACGGGCCGCGCGGGAGCAGTGAGACGAGATGGTCGAGCAGCTCCTCTACGCCCGTGCTCTTACGGGCAGAAATGGGGAAGATCGATTCGGCGATATCCAATTCATCGGCAGCTTGGAGCACAGCAACAGTCTTGGCCTGATCGATTCGGTCAATCTTGTTGACGGCGATCACGATCGGGACGCGTGCGCCCTTGAGCAGATTGGCAATGAAACGATCGCCCGGGCCGATCCCCTGCTCGGCGTTGACAACCATCAGGCAGCCGTCGGCGCCATCGAGCTCGGCCTCCACTCGGCGCTGCATCCGCTCTGTGAGGGCGTCGCGCGGACGCTGCACGCCGGGCAGATCAACGATCACGAGCTGCCAATCCGGACCGCCCGCGAGCGCCCGGATGGCACGGCGCGTCGTCTGCGGCTTGTCGGAAACGATCGCGACCTTGCTACCGACCAACGCGTTGGTCAGTGTCGACTTTCCGACATTCGGGCGGCCGGCGAGGGCGATGAAGCCCGAGCGCGTCCCTGGCTCAGCTCCGTGCTCAGTTCCCGACGCGAGGCTGTGCGAGACCCTGCTCATCGCACCCACCGCATGAGCTCGGCCTGCAGCGCCAGCATCTCTCCATCGTCCGCCTCGTGATCCATACCGGTGAGATGCAGCGTTCCGTGCACAACGGCCTCCCTCAGGTCGGTGGTGTGCTCAGGGCAGATGACGATGTCGCCGAGCTCACGCGGGCCCGCGCTGTCCCCATCCTCGTCGACGCCGAACGAGAGCACGTCGGTAGGCGTGTCGATATTGCGGTACTCGCGGTTGAGCACCTGGATGCGCTCGGCATCGACGAACTCGACGGCCATGTGGCCCTCGTCGATCGCGGCCGACGCGAGCGCCAAAACGCAGAGCTCACGAACCTCCAACGCGGTCGGGGCATCGGGTACGAGCATGTCGATACCGAGCACCTCGATGTCGAGGCCCCCCGTGGACATCACGCTCGCTTTGCAGGGCGCAGCTCCGGTGCCAGCCGCTGAGAGTGGTCGTTGTAGGCGGCAACGATGCGACGCACGAGCTTGTGGCGGACCACGTCCTCCTCACCGAAGCGAACGAAGCCGATGTCCTCGACACCCTCGAGGATCTCCGCGACGGCACTCAGGCCGGACGCCTGGTCCCGTGGGAGATCCACCTGTGTGATGTCGCCGGTTACGACGACCTTCGAGTTGAAGCCGAGCCTGGTCAGGAACATCTTCATCTGCTCCGGCGTGGTGTTCTGCGCCTCGTCGAGGATGATGAAGCTGTCGTTCAGCGTGCGGCCGCGCATGAATGCCAGCGGCGCCACCTCGATCACGCCACGTTCCAGGTGCTGGCCGACCTTCTCCGCCTCGAGCATGTCGTGCAGCGCATCGAACAACGGGCGCAGATAGGGATCGACCTTCGCCATCAGGTCACCGGGCAGGAAGCCAAGGCGCTCGCCGGCCTCAACGGCGGGGCGAGTGAGGATGATGCGGTTGACCTCGCGGCGATGCAGGGCGGCCGCGGCGAAAGCCACCGCGAGGAAGGTCTTGCCGGTCCCTGCGGGGCCGATGCCGAACGTGATCGTGTTGTTCCGGATCGAGTCGACGTAGCGCTTCTGGTTCACCGTCTTGGGGGCGACCTTGGTGGCGCGGTGGCGCCAGATCACATCCTCGAGGATCGCACCCGGATCCTCGTGCTGATCGAGCGCCTGCGTCACTGCCTCGATCGTGCCAGGTGCGAGCTCGTGCCCCTGCTCGACCAGTTCGCTCAGCTCACGCACGACCGTGGCGGCCGCGCTCACGGCCTCCGGCTCACCTTCGAGGGTGAGCAGATTGCCGCGCAGGAACACATCGCAATCTATGTGCTCCGTCAGGCTCTTGAGGATCCTGTCACCGCTCCCCGCCAGCTCGGTGGCGGCGGTGTTGTCCAGTTCAATCTGGGTCCGCATCCCACTCCTATACGAGGTCACGCGCCAGGGCGGCTCGCACCGCATCCGACGCCCGCTTGCCATCAACCAGGCCGCCGGCCTGTTCCTTCACCAGCTTCATTACCGGACCGATGTCCCTCGGGCCGGTGGCACCGGTCTGACCGATCGCATCAGCGACGATCTCGTCGAGCTGATCATCCGTCAGATCGGGCGGCAGATAGCGAGAGATCATCTCCGCCTCCGCCTGCTCCTTATGGGCAAGATCGGGTCTGTTGGCGTTCGCGAACTGCGAGGCCGCATCGAGCCGCCGCTTGTGCTCGCGCCGTAGCACGGCGAGCTCGTCGCCGTCTCCTTCCTTCGCGTCCTTCTGAAGCTCGGAGACGAGCAGGCGCAGGGCTCCGGCGACATCTCGCTCGCCTGCCTTCATCGCGCGAATCACGTCCGCGCGCACCTGTTCGAGAACGTTCAACTAAGAATAAGGATAGGACGCCGCGGTGACGTTATGAAACGCCGAACGCCACCGGAGATGCAAGTGGGTCGGGCTCGCCCTGGCGAGCCCGACCCACTAGACAGCACCTCTTGCTCACGGATGGCTGATCCTCGGTCCGGCTGCCGGGAGAGGAGAGAGAAGCTCTCGGAGTTATGCCGGAGTGAGGCTTTGGCCACTAGCCGTTACGCATTCCGTGATCGGAATGATCGCTTGCAATCGACGCGGGCGCATCGTCCGCATGTACAGAATCTGAGCCCGGATCGTTGGCCACGGGTTGGGTCGGCGACTCGAGCCCTGAGGCACTGCTGAGCTGACCCATGTCGGCCAGGTCGCGCGGAAACAGGATCTCCACCGACCAATCGGCGATCAGCCTGGACTTGCGGTCGAGACCCGGCATCCACGCGAGGTGGTACCCGCGGGCGATCGCCCACGCGAGAAAGCCCTTGACGCGGATCCCCATCAGGTTGGCGACGGCCCGGTGACGGCCGAGGTCGGCGAAGGCGCCGAGCGTCTTGAATTTGAACGGCTTTGGCTGCTGACCACGCATCACGTGGGCGATGTTCCTGCCGAGCAGCTTGCCCTGGCGGATCGCGTGCTGCGCCGTCTGCGGGCTCGGTTCGCCAGGCCGAGCCGGATCGGGCACCGCGGCGATGTCACCGAGCGCCCAGACGTTCTCATAGCCCTCGACACGCATGTACTTGTCGCAGACGATGCGACCGCGCTCGAGCGGTAGTCCGAGTTTCGCGGCGATCGGGCTTGGCTGCACGCCCGCCGTCCAGACAACCGTGCGTGCCATGACGGTCTCTCCGGTGGAGAGCACGATCCTGTCGGCGCCCACCTCCGAGACGGTCGTGCTGAGCCGGAATTCGATCCCACGCTTGGTCAGCAGCTCGACCGTCCAATCGGCCAGCTGCGGCTGGATCTCCGACATCACCCGCGGAGCGGCATCGACCAGCATGAAGCGGGTACCTGTCTCGCGGCAGCGCGGATAGCGCTTGATCGCATCGCGGGCGAAGCCCTGCAACTCAGCGATCCCCTCGAGCCCGGCGTAGCCACCGCCGACGAAGACGAAGCTCAGGTACACGGCGCGCGCCTGTTTGTCGTCGAGCCCCTCAGCCAGCTCGAAGTGGCCGATGATGCGGTTGCGTAAGTCGATCGCATCGGCGATCGTCTTGAAACCGACGGCGTATTCCAACAGGCCCGGGATCGGGAGCACCCGCGAGACCGAGCCGAGCGCCACCACCAGGTGGTCGTAGCGGTACTCCTTGATTTCTCCCGAGATCATCTGCACGCGCAGCAGATCTCGCGACGGGTCACCGTCGCAGACGTAACCGACACGCAGCGCGGCTCGCTTGAGGTGATCGCGCAGCGGCACGACAATGTGCCGCGGATCGAGCGTGCCCGCCGCAGCGCCCGGGAGCAGCGGCGAGTACATCAGGAAGTTCACGTCGTTGATCAACGTGATGCGCGCGCCGGCCGGGGCCTTCCGCTCGAGCTTCTTCGCCGTGTAGTAACCGCCGAACCCGCCTCCGGCTATGACGATGTGCTGGCTGATTACTGGAGGCTACCCGTCGTCGGGCGCCGTGAGCAAGAGCGCTGCCCATTCACCATGTTCAAGCCGGCGAGCCTCGGCGTAGCCCCGCTGCCCAAAGGCACCGGATACCTCGTCAGCTTCGGTCACGAGCAGGCCGCTGGCGATGATCGAGCCGTGTGCGTTCCCGCTCATCGTCATGCTCCAGGTCAGCAGCAGCGGGCGCAGGAGGTTGGCGAGCACGAGCGGGGCCCGCGGGACCTGCGCGCTGCGGAGATCGAACCGCTGCGTCTCGATCAGCGCTGAGACACCGTTGACCTCCGCGTTCGCGCGGGTGGCGTCAACCGCGAGCTGGTCATAGTCGAGCGCGAGCACGGGCGACCAACCGAGTTTGGCGGCGGCGATCGCAAGCACGCCGGAACCGCACCCGAGGTCGACCGCGCGGGGTGCTCCGGTGGCCGGAATATCGCGCGGCGCCGGCACGTCAAGCAGCAGTTCCAGGCATAGCCGCGTCGTCGCGTGAGCTCCGGTTCCGAAGGCCCGGCCCGGATCGATCACCAGATCGAGCGCCGTAGCCTGCGGAGGCTCCCAGGGCGGCCGCACGCTGAGCCGATCCCCGAGCACCAGCGGCTTGTGAAACTCGCGCCAGCGATCGGCCCAGTCGTCGGCGACCTCGCTGGTGCTGACGTCGATCAGCGCGGCGCCCGCCGCGGCGCGCAGGTCGGGCAGTTCAGGCAGTTCCCCCGGGGCGCCATAGACGGCGTACTCCACGGTCCCGGTATCGACATCGATCTCCTCGACGCCGCTCGGCGCAAGCTCGAGCAGCTCGGCCAGCACCAGCTCGGCGTCGGCGCGGCGCACTCGCACCGCCAGCCGCAGCATCGGGCGCTAGAGGTGGAAGGCGCGGCGCAGCTTCGCGAACACGCCCTCATCGGTGTGCAGGTTCTCGGGTGTCAGCGTTGCGTTCAGCTGCTCGAGCAGCTCGCGCTGCGCGTGCGAGAGGTTGCGCGGAGTGATGACGTTGACGACGACCCGCAGGTCACCGTGGCGGCGGCCGCGCAACGATGGCATCCCGGACCCACGGAGAATGATCGTCTCGTGCGGCTGCGTACCCGGAGGGACCTCGAGCTCCTCGGGTCCGTCGATCGTCGCCACCTCGACCGTCGCTCCGAGCGCGGCCTGCGGACCTGAGATGTCCACGGCGGTCACCAGATCATCGCCGTCGCGCACGAAGCGCACGTCGTCCTTGACGCGCACCAGCACGTAGAGGTCACCGGGAGGCCCGCCTCGCTCACCGGCGTGGCCGCGTCCGGTCACGCGGATGCGCTGACCGTCGGCGATCCCTGCCGGCACGTCCACTGAGATCGACTGGGTCTCGGGATGCCGACCGCGGCCGCGGCAGACATGGCAGGGCTGGGTGGCGACCTTGCCGTCACCACCGCACTGGTCGCAGACGGTCGTGCTCATCACCTGGCCGATCAGCGTGCGCGCGACCGTGCGCAGCTGGCCGCTGCCCTGACACTTGGGACATGTCTCGATCGGAGTGCCCGGCTCCGCGCCGTTGCCGCGGCAGTTTGCGCATGTGACCACGGCGTCGTAGCCCAGCTCGACGGCCACCCCGTGCGCCGCCTCCTGCAGCGTGACCTCGGCGCCGACCTGGATGTCGCTGCCCTGAACGGGCCCGGGCGCTCTGCCGCCGAACCCACCGAACGCCCCACCGAGACCACCGCTGAACAGTGCCTCGAAGAGATCCGACATCGAGCCGAAGCCCTCGAAGTTGGGGGAATAACCGCCGCTGCGCAGGCCCTCGTGGCCGTAACGGTCATAGGTCGCGCGGCGATCGGCGTCGGAGAGCACCTCGTAGGCCTCGGCGGCCTCCTTGAATTTCTCCTCGGCGCCCGGGTCGTCCGTGTTCACATCAGGGTGCAGCTCGCGGGCGAGGCGTCTGAAGGCCTTCTTGATCTCGGCGTCGGCGGCGCCCCGCGGGACGCCGAGAACGTCGTAGTAGTCGCGCTTTGGCGTCGATGCGCTCATCGCTCGTCGTAGACCTCGGCGACGAACCGGGAAAGCTGAGCGGCGGCGTCACGCACCACGCTGATCACACGCGGATAGTCCATCCGCAGCGGGCCGATCACGGACACGGTCCCGAGCTGGCGCTGGGGAAGGCCGTAGCCGGCCGCCACCAGAGCGAGGGACTGCAAGGCCGGTTGGTCGTTCTCCGTTCCTATCCGCACGCGCACCTCCTGACGGCCGAGCGCGACCTGCAGCAGTCCCAGCATCGTCACGCGCCGCTCGAGCATGTCCATCAGCGAGTTGAGCTCGCTCACGTCACCGCTGCGGTCGAGCGCCAGCAGCCGCGAGGTGCCGTCGATGTAGACCGAATCCTCGGCGGCCTCCGCGAGGTCGGTGAAGACAGGCACCAGCGCCGTCAGGAATTCCGTCTCGGCGCGCGACAGCGACGGGTCGAGCAGCCGCAGGGTCAGCCGTCTGGTCCCCAGCCCGGCGCCGACGAGCCGCTCGTTCAGATAACTGGAGGCCCAATCGGCAAGTCCCGTGTCGACCGGTCGGTCGAACGTGAACATCCGTTTGTTGACACCCCCGGTGGAGGTGATCACGACGACCATTAGCACCTGCGGCTGCAAGGTCAGCACCTCGATGTGGCGGATCGTGGCGGTGTCGATCGGGGGTGCAGTCACGATCGCCAGGAGGTTGGTGACCTGGGAGATGGTCTCGGTCGTGACCCGCATTGCCTCGTCGAGCTCGCGGCGCACGAGCGACAGCGCCAGCGGCGGCGAATCGACCTTTGCCGGCAGCAGCTTGTCCACGAAGTAGCGGTACCCCGACTCTGTCGGGACGCGACCGGCCGAGGTGTGAGGGTGCTGCAGCAAGCCCAGGTCCTCGAGGCTTGCGAGCTCGTGGCGGATCGTCGACGGCCCCCAGGTGAAGCCGGCCGACAGCGCCTTGGAGCCCACGGGCGCGCCGCCGGCGAGGTATCCCTCGACGACTCGCTGCAAAACCAGTTCCTGACGCTCGCTCAGCACCCCGAGCATTCTAGGAGCGTCGAGTACGTGCTCAGCCGGCGCGCAGTTCGGCGGTGGCGTTACGGATCAGGCGAGCGTCTCCCTGCAGCGCCTCGAGCCGTGCGGTCGCGACACCGTCGGCCACGGCCTTGACCTCGCCGCTGATCACGATCTCCTGCTCGATCCGGCCCATCCCGCGGAATTGGGCGCTAAGACTGCGCAGCGCTGTGGGGTCGCCACCCGCCGCGTCGGTGGCGGCGCGAGCCACCTGCGCCATCGACCAGAGGCCGTGCAGAATCCGGCCCGGCAGCCCGACTCCGAGGGCGAACTCCTCGTCGATGTGGATCGGGTTGAAATCCCCCGAGGCGCCGGCGTAGCGCACGGTCACGTAGGGATCGGGCGTGACCCTCAGTTCGATCCGGTCGCCCTCGTTCACCCCGGTCACTCCTCCCCGCGCACGATCGTCGACCAGGTGCCGACACAGGTGGTCTCGTTGCGCTGGTTCACGGAAATCGACTCGAATGTGTCGAACCGCAGACCGGCGCGCTCGGCGATGTCCTTGACGGTCAGCGTCGTCGAGATCTCGTCGCCCGCCACGACCGGCTGCTCCCAGCGGAACTCCTGGCCGCCGTGCACCAGGCGGGAGAAGTCGATCTCCAGCTCGGGATCGAACAGCGCCGCCAAGAATGCGCTCGAGCAGTAGACGACGACGAACATCGGCGGCGCCACGACGTCGTCATAACCGGCGGAACGAGCCACCTCGACATCGAAATAGAGCGGGTTGCTTTCTCCCACAGCCGCGGCGTACTCCCGTACCTTTTCACGGCCGACGGCATAGACGACCGGCGCGTAGGCCTTGCCGATCCTCTCGGTGGGTGCAGACATCGGATCGTGAGTCTGCCATAGCGACCCCGCGATAAACTTCACCTCCTCACTTAACAAAGGAGAACCATGACGCTTGCACTTGGCGCGACCGCGCCTGATTTTCAGGCTGACACGACTGAGGGGCCGATCAGCTTCCACGAGTGGATCGGCGATTCGTGGGCCGTGCTGTTCTCCCACCCCAAGAGCTTCACCCCGGTATGCACCACCGAGCTCGGGTACATGGCCCGGATCGAACCGGAGTTCGCGCGCCGCGGCGTGAAGGTGATCGGTCTGTCGGTGGACGGGGTCGACAAGAACGACGGCTGGGCCAAGGACATCGAGGAGACCCAGGGGTACGCCCCCAACTATCCGATCATCTCCGACGCCGACTTCCATGTCTCGATCCTCTACGACATGCTGCCGCAGAACACCGAGGGTGACTCCGGTGCCCGTACCGCCGCCGACAATCAGACCGTCCGCAACGTATTCGTGATCGGCCCGGACAAGAAGATCAAGCTGATCCTCGTCTACCCGATGACCACCGGCCGCAACTTCGACGAGGTGCTGCGAGTGATCGACTCGTTGCAGCTGACCGCCAACCACAAGGTCGCCACACCCGCACAGTGGCAGCAGGGCGACAAGGTGATCATCGCCGGCTCGGTCAACAACGATCAGGCCAAGGAGCTCTTCGGCGACTGGGAGGAGCCCAAGCCCTACATCCGGATCGTGCCGCAGCCGAATTGAGGCGGCTGCTGCGATGAGCCTTTCCCCCGGGGGCTGGTCCCGCTGGACCGCCCCCGGCCCAGGCGGACCTAGCGGCTGCTGTCGCCGATTTCGAGGACCGCCAGGAAGGCCTCCTGGGGCACCTCGACGCGACCGACCTGCTTCATCCGCTTCTTGCCCTTCTTCTGGGCCTCGAGCAGCTTGCGCTTGCGGCTGATGTCGCCGCCGTAGCATTTGGCGATCACGTCCTTGCGGTAGGCCTTGACGGTCTCCCGGGCAAGGATGCGGCCGCCGATCGCGGCCTGGATCGGCACGTCGAACTGCTGGCGCGGAATCTTCTCCTTGAGCTTCTCGGCCATCGTGCGGCCGAAGGCGTCCGCCTTGGAGCGGTGCACAAGCATCGCGAGGGCATCGACCGGGTCGCCGCCGAGCAGGATGTCGAGCTTCACCAGGTCCGACACGCGCAGCCCGGTGATCTCGTAGTCGAACGAGGCGTAGCCCTTGGTGCGCGACTTCAGCTGGTCGAAGAAGTCGAGCACGATCTCCGCCAGCGGCAGGTCATAGGTGAGCTGCACACGCTCGGCCGAGAGGTAGTGCATGGCGGTGTGGTCCCCACGTTTCTCCTGGCAGAGCTCCATGATCGTGCCGACGAACTCCTTGGGCGTGAGGATCGACGCGCGGATGAACGGCTCGCGGATCTCCTTGATGCTGCTGGGGTCGGGCATGTCGGCGGCGCTGTGGACCTCGACGAGGGTGCCATCGGTGAGCGTCACCTCATACTCCACGCTCGGCATCGTCATCATCAGGTCGAGGTCGTACTCGCGTTGCAGACGCTCGCGCACGATGTCCATGTGCAGGAGCCCGAGGAAGCCGCAGCGGAAGCCGAAGCCGAGCGCGTCTGAGGTCTCTGGTTCCCAGGAGAGCGCGGCGTCGTTCAGCGTCAGCTTCTCGAGCGCGTCGCGCAGGTCCGGGTAGTCGTCGGAATCGATCGGATAGAGCCCCGAGAACACCATCGGCTTGACCTCGCGGTAGCCGGGCAGCGCCTCGGTGGCCGCACGCTTGACGCTGGTCAGCGTGTCGCCGACGCGCAGCGCCGTGACCTCCTTGAGCCCGGTGATCACGTAGCCGACCTCACCCGGACCGAGCTGTTTGACGGAGATCATCTGCGGGCTGAAGAAACCGATGTCATCGATCTCGGCGTGCGTGCCGCCCTGCATCGTGCGGATCGCCTCGCCCTTTTTGAACGTGCCGTCGACAACGCGGACGTAGGCGATCACGCCGCGGTACTGGTCGAACTCGGAGTCGAAGATCAGCGCCCGCGGCGGCGCGTCTGGGTCGCCGCTCGGTGAGGGAACGCGCGCGATCAGCTCGTCCAGCACAGCGGTGACGCCCTCCCCCGTCTTGGCGCTGATCCTGCGCACGTCCTCGGCTGGCTCGCCGATCAGATCCGAGATCTCCTCGGCGACGCGCTCGGGCTCCGCACCCGGAAGATCGACCTTGTTCATGCACGGGATCAGCTCGAGCCCGGCGTCGATCGCCAGGTAGGTGTTGGCGACGGTCTGCGCCTCGACGCCCTGGCTGGCGTCGACGACCAGCAGCGCGCCCTCACAGGCGGCCAGCGAGCGTGACACCTCGTACGTGAAATCCACATGCCCCGGGGTGTCGATCAGGTGCAGCTGGTAGGTCTCGCCGTCCAGGCCGGAGGTGTAGAAGACCCGCACCGCCTGGGCCTTGATCGTGATCCCGCGCTCGCGCTCGAGCTCCATCGAGTCGAGCACCTGCGCGCGCATCGAGCGCTCATCGACGGTGTGGGTCAGCTCGAGGATGCGGTCGGCCAGCGTCGACTTGCCGTGGTCGATGTGGGCGATGATCGAGAAGTTGCGGATGTGGGCCTGGTCAGTCAAGACTCACCAAGAGTAGGCGGCGCGGGGGCCGCGGTGAGGCGCGGTTCAGGAGGCGCGGTTCAGGAGGCGCGGCGGGGCAACAGCTCGTCGAGCAGCGCGAACAATCCGGCGCGCCGCTGCTCGACGCTGAAGCGCTCGCGCACCCGCCGGCGGGCGACCTCGGCCGTGCCCAGATGCAGCGCCTCACGGACGCCCAGCGCGACCGTACGCGGACGGGAGTCCTCCAGCACGACGCCCGTGTCTCCCACGACCTCGGGCAGGGCGCCGGCCCGCGTCGTGACCGGGATGCAGCCCGCGAGCATCGCCTCGGCCACGGACACGCCGAAGCCCTCGTGCTTGGAGGGCTGCACGTAGACGCGCGCGTGCGTGAGCAGCGATTCGAGCTCCTCGTCCTCGAGCCAGCCGGTGAGGTGCACATTGCCGGCGGCGATGCGCTCGAGCTCGGCTCCGGCGTCGCCGACGATCTTGCCGGCGACGATGAAGTTCACCTCGGGCACCATGCCGCCGGCCTCCACGAACGCTCGCAGGCCCTTGCGGTCCAGATTGGTGCGGTCGACGATGCCGACGGTCAGGGCGATCGGGCGTTCAGGGTCACCGAAGCTGGCGGCCAGCGGGCCGCCAGCCGTATCGAGCTCAGGTATCCCGTGGTAGACGACCCGCACCTGGTCGGCGGGGATGCCGGTGTTGCGCCAGATCTCCTGGCGCGTGTACTCGGAGTTGGTCATCAGGATCCCGGCATGGCGCATGATGAAACGGCTCATGTGGGCGCGCACGCCACCCAACTGGTAGCCGTATCCGTACTCGGGCTCCGCCGCGGTGTCGAACCCGCCCACGATCAGCAATGACGGCTTACGCAGCAGCCACGCCAGCGTGATCGGCAGCAGGGTGTGCCATGAGGCCCACCAGCCGACGACCACGTCGGCCCTGAACAGCTCGCGGATCAGGACGCGCGGATCGCTGAAGCGGCCCGGCTGATAGATCTCGTGCACGTCGTAGCGCTCGGCCAGCAGACGCTGATCGAGCTCGATGAAGCTCGCCCTGCGGCTCTTGACGAACAGCAGTCGCTGCATCTGCGGATCAGGCAACCGCGCGGAGATGGCGTTCCTGTCGCTCGGGGGCCGCGCCGGCGCGCGCGGCTACGGCGAGCGACCCACCGACTGCGAGCAATGTCCAGGTCACGGGGTCCTCGAGGAAGGCCGCGTAGAACATCGTGTGCACCAGCAGGCCGACGAACGCGGCGGCTATGCCGACGCGGTAGGGGTCGCCACGTGCGCCCCTGAACAGCGCCAGGAGCGCCGCGACGATCAGTGCCAGGTAGACGAGCTCGCCGATGATGCCCTGCTCCGATGCGATCGTGATCGGGATGTTGTGCGAGTCCGAGACGGAAACCGCCGCCTTCTTGAAGTGGGTCCGGTACTCGGGCGTAAACGAGCCCGAGCCGAAGCCGGCGAACGGGCGATCCTCGAACAGCTTGATGCCGTTGGTGACCAGATTGCCGCGACCGCTTGTCGCAGTGTTGACGTTCTGCAGCCCGAACTTGCTGGGATGGGTCGCGAGCACGATCCCGCCCACGACCACCGCGGCGACGCCGAGATAGATGACCGGACGCGTCTTCCAGCGGAACGCCGCCAGCACCGCGAGACCGAGGACGAGCGCCACCAGGCTCGAGCGCGACAGCGTGAACACCAGGCAGGTCCAGAGGATCGCCAGCACCACGATCGAGCCGATCTGGACCCGCGTGCGCTTGTCGTAGATCAGCACCGTGGTCACGAGCAACATCACCAGCGCCAGGTAGCGCCCGAAGATGTTGGGGTCGAAGAAGACCGAGTTGACCGTGAAGTACTCGTGCAGCGAGTTTGAGAGCACGAGCTTCGAGCTCAGGATCAGGTGGCTGGTCGCCTCCTCCACGAAGCCGATCAGCGAGAAGGCCACGGCCAGAGAGACCGTCACGAGCAGGCAGCGGATCAGCAGCTCGCGGCTCCAGTTCAGATCGCGCAGACGCGCGAGCAGGATCGCGAACGGGACGTAGAAGAAGACCTCGTTCTGCAGCGCCTTGACGAAGCCCGCCTGAGGCGCATAGAGCGACTGCAGCGCGTACAGGACGATGAACGCGGCGAGCAGCTTCTCGAACAGGAGCGGTGTCGGACGCGGCTCGCGCGGCAGCCGGACGTTCCTCCTGTCCGCGCGTGAGCCCCACAGGACCGGAACCAGCCACGCCAGAGCCGAGGCAGCGATCACGAAGTACAGGGGCACCAGCAGGTTGTTGGTCGTCGCGGCCGCTCCGCTGCCGGTTGAGATCGGGATCCGGAACGGGACGGTCAGCGCGGTCAGCGGCGCCAGGATCCAGGGGATGCGGTTGACGCCGTAGGCCGCCGCGGCGAGCACAGCAAGCGCGACGGCGGCAACGATGCCTGCCTCGAGTGGGTGACGGTGCAGGATCGCGAGCTGCGGTGAGTGCCAGACGTCATACAGCAGCAGAGCGGGCGCGAGCAAGAGCGCGCCGAGCATCGACCATGCCCGGCTCTCGTCCGTGCGCGCGAGCATCGCGGAGGCCGCGAACAGAGCCGCTGCGATCACGCCCACGCGGGGCCAGGGACCGGCAAGCACTGCGAGAGTCAGCATCGGGCGCAGAGCCTAGATCATGCGACCAGATGCTTGATTCCACGATCTACGCGCGGGATGAGCGCGGGCGCAGACGGGTCGCGAACATCGTCTCGATCTGCCGCCACTCCGGGATGCGCATGTGGCTGATGGCCCAGATGTAGAAGCTCCCCGCGGCGGCGATGGCGCCGCCGACGGCGACGAGCTGCCCGGGAAACGAGCTGCCGAGGATGCTGTTCAGCAATTCCCACACAAGGCGGGCGACGACGCCGGTGATTACCGAGGCGATGATGATGCGCGCGCTGATCATCGCGGTCTGGTGCAGGTCGAGGCGGCCGTTGAACCCGATCCGCAGCCGTCGCAGCTGGAGGCCCGCCATCACGATGTTGGCGGCGGCAGTGCCGATCACCAGGCCGGCGATGCCGAGCGGCTTGTAGAGCGCGACGCTGACGATGATGTCGACGGTCATGTTGATGGCGGCGAGCTTGGTCGGGATCCAGGGCCGCTTGAGCGCGAAGAACGTGCGCGTCATCAGCAGGTTGAGACCGGCGAAGGGCAGGCTGAAGGCGAACCAGTACAGGGCTTCGGAGGTGAGTGCGAGCGACTCCGGTCCGAACTTGCCGCGCTCGAAGATCAGCCGCGTGATCGGCATCGACAGGGCGAGCAGCCCAGCAGCCGAAGGGATCAGCAGCAACAGGATCTGGCGCATGCCGTTGCCGAGCGTGCTGCGCATCTCCGCCGGAGCACGGCGGGCCGCCTGTCGGCTGAGCGTCGGGAACAGCACGGTGGCCACGGCGACACTGAAGATGCCCTGGGGCATCATGTAGATCAGGAACGCGTAGCGGATCGCGGCCGGGCCCTCGCCGGGGTTTGGATGCGTGGCCACCAGTGCGCCCATGCTCGAGTTGATCAGCGCGTCGAGATTGATGATCCCGAGGCCGATCGTGACCGGGAGCATCAGCATGAACACCTGCCGGATGCGCGGGTCGCGCCAGTCGACCTCGAAGCCGAGGCGGTAATCGATCCGGCGCAGCGCGGAGGCGATCAGTGCGAACTGCACGACCGTCGCGAGCAGCCACGCGATCGAGTAGCCATAGACGCCGTGGCCGCCGCTGTGGTGCAGCAGCACGATCGTCAGGACGATGATCACGATGTTCCAGACGACGGGTGCCAGCGCTGGGATCGTGAAGTGGTCGTAGGACTGGAGGATGCCCGTGAGCACACCGGACAGCCCCAGCAGCAGCACGACCGGGAACATGATCTGCGTCATCACCGTGGCGGCGTGAACGTCGAAGTTCTGCGCGCCGGCGATGTCGCCGTAGAGGCTGAGCACGGGGCCCGCGAGGACGATTCCGAACGCCGTGATGGTCCCCAGCACCAGCATCACGATCCAGAAGAGCGTCGTCGCCAGGCGGAACGCCTCCTTCTTGCGCCCCGCCTGCAACAACTCGGTGAAGACCGGCACGAACGCCGCCGAGAGCGCTGCCTGCGCGAACAGATTCGCCATCAGGTTCGGGATCTGCGAGGCGACCGCGAACGCCGAGAACACCTTGGTCGAGCCGAAGAAGTACGCGGCGATGACCTCGCGAACCAGGCCGACCACGCGCGACAGCGCCGTCGCCCCCGCGAAGATCGCCGTATTGACCGACAGGCGGCGGCGTTGTCTGTCTTCGGTTACTGACAAGGGCCGCTATAGTACGGCCCCGCTAATGGCCAACATTCATTCACAGAAGAAGCGCATCGAGCGTGCGCTCCGCGAGCGCGACGAGAACCGGCGCTACACCTCGAAGATCAGGACCTATTTCCGCCGGCTCGAGGCCGCCGTCGCCGCCGGTGACGATGCCGCCGCCGACACCGAGCATCACACGCTGGTGCAGACGATCGACAAGGCCGTCAAGCGCGGCTCGCTGCACAAGAACAACGGTGCGCGCAAGAAGTCACGCGCCGCCCGCGTGCGTCGCGGCGCCGCCGTCGAGTAGTCGCTCGCTCGCCGCTTCTACGCGGCTGAGATCTCACAGATGGTGATCAGCGCACGAGTATCCTCGTGCGCTCCGCCGTTCCCGCCGCCACGCGAGGCGAGCTCCAGGTCCGCGATCAGGCAGATCGCGCGCTCCAGGCGCTCGGCGCCAATCCGCTTTGCGTCGGCGATCAGCTTGTCAGCGGCCGACGGCGGCATGCGCAGGCCGGACTTGACATGTGCCTGCGAGACGCCGCGATCGAGGTCGCGGGCGATCTGGTGCGCCTGACGCACGCGCGAGCTCATCCAGTAGATCAGTCCGGGTAGGCGCTCGCCCTGCGCTCGCATCTGCAGGAGGGTCCGCGTGGCCGTCGCGGCATTGCCGGAGAGCAGCGCATCCGCCAGTGCCCAGGCCTTGCGTTCGGCGGAGGCGGCCGTCAGCTCGAGCACCATGTCGGCGTCGATGGACGCGTTCGGGGGGAGCTCGAGTGCCAGCTTCTCGAGTTCCCGCAGCAATCGCTGCTGGCGCTCGCCGACGTGGTTGACGAGCATCCGCGCGGCCTCCGGGCTGAGGTCGAGACCGAGCTGGCGGGCCTGCGCCACCGCCCACTTGGGCAGCTCCCAGGGCTTGACCGACTGTTCGGCTGCGATGTCGCCCCCAGCCTTCTTGACGGCGTCCTGGAGCCGCTTGGGAGCCTTCAGACGGCCGTCCTCCCGCGCGAAGAAGGTCACGGTCGTATCGGGCGCGATCGCGGCCAGCGTGGCCTCGAGGGCGTCCATCTCCTTGTCCTTCCAGCGCTCGGCGCCGTCGACGATGATGAAGCGGCGGCCGATCGCGAAGGTCATCGCGTTCAGCGCTGCGGCGACGTTGTCCGGCGTCGCCTGGTCGCCCTCGAACAGCTCGACGCCCTGCACACCGCCCTGCTGCTCCGCGAGGGCGCGCAGGCGCGCCCGGCGCTCGGCGATGCGACCGTGGTCGTCGCCGTGGATCAGGTAGGCGGTCTTGAACGCGGGCGGCACGGGCTTGCCAGTCTAGGCGCGCGGTCGGCTCAGTAGCCCGGCGCCGCATCCGCCGGGGCGTTCTTCACGCTCGGGCTCCTGCCGGTCGTGTCGTAGACGATCACCGGCGTGCCAAGCGCCCTATGCTCAGGACGGGCGACTTCCGCCGAGCTCTGGAAGCGCTTGAGCGCCGCAGTTGTCGCGGACGAGAAGTCAGTGCCGATCGGTCCCGAGTCGTAACCAAGCTTCTGCAGGTCGAGCTGCAGCGTCGAGGCGATCAGCTCGACCCCAGACGCCGGAGAGTCCGGCTCGGTCGCGATCGGCGCGTTGGTGACCGTCTCGGCGTTCGGCGTGCTCGGCTGGGTGCTCGTGGTCACGGTCGTCGGCGAGCCGCCGCCGCAGCCAGCGATCACGACGGCGGCCAACACTGAGACCAGCACAAATCCCCGAACCTGCACCACCGCCCCCCTCCCGCGATCAACTGCGCGCCGACCTCAGCGCCCTTTCTACCGCTTCCGCGGGCGTCCCGACCGGCTCGATCCCTTCGATGTCCCAGGTATGCAGGCCGTACACCTTCAGGCCGTTGTGAAGACCCAGAGCGATCTCGGAGAGCGTGCCGTAGGCACCGCCGACGGCGACCATCGCGTCCGCCGTGCGCACGATCAGCCCATTGCGCAGCTCGCCGATCCCGGTCGGAATCGCGACAGTCACCCACTCGTTGGCGTCGTCGCGGCCGTCACCCGGCAGCATGCCGATCACCGTGCCGCCGACGCCCGCCGCGCCCTTGGAGGCGGCCGCCATCACTCCCCCGCGCCCGCCACAGACGACGATCGCGCCGGCGGCCGCCAGCAGTCGCCCGACCTCTTCGGCGTCCGCCATGTCCTGCTCGGTTGGTTCCGAGGCCCCCACAACGGCGACGTACGGGACCTCAGCGGGATGCACGTTTTGCCTGGCTACCTGACGACGACGTTCACGAGCTTGTCGGGCACGACCACGACCTTCACCACGTCGTGCCCGTTGAGATGCTGCATCACGCCCGGTGAGGCGAGCGCGAGCCTCTCCAGCTCATCGCGGTCGGCGCCGCTCGGCGCCTGCACGCGGTCGCGCACCCTGCCGTTGACCTGGCAGACGAGCTCGAAGGTCTCCGCTACCAGCATCGCCGGGTCGGTCGCCGGCCACGGCTCCTCCCAGGGGCGGCGCCCGGTTGTCTGCTCGAAGACCTCGGCGCCGAGGTGCGGGGCGAACGGGAAGATCAGCGAGGCGGCCGTCGCCACCGCGAACCTGCGCGCCTCGGAGTCAGCCTCGGGATAGCGGTAGAGGTCGTTGACCAGTTCTGTGACGGCGGCGATCGCGTTGTGGAAGCCGAAGCGGTCGACGAACTCGGAGGTGACGCGGTCGATGGCCCAGTTGGCCTTGCGCACGAGCGTCAGCGCGTCCCCCTGCGGGTCGGCGGGCTGCTGGAGCGCTTCAGCGTCGCTGCCGGAATCCGAGCCCGCCCGCCCGGAAGCGCCAGCACCAAGCTCCTCGCCGAGGGTCCAGAGGCGCGAGAGCAGCCGGTGCGCGCCCGCCAGCGCGTTGTCGTTCCAGGCGGCGTCCTGATCGGGTGGTCCCATATTGAGGATGTAGGTCCGCACCGTGTCGGCGCCGAAGCGGTCGATCAGCGGCGTGGGCGGAATCACGTTGCCGCGGGACTTCGACATCTTCTGGCCGTCGGGGCCGAGGATCATCCCCTGCGTGAAGAGCGCCATGAACGGCTCCTGCACGTCCAGCAGGTCCCAGTCGGCCAGCGCTTTGACGAAGAAGCGCGCGTAGAGCAGATGCAGGATCGCGTGCTCGACGCCGCCGATGTACTGGTCGACGCTCATCCACTCGCGCAGCACGGCCGGATCCCAGGCGGCGTCGTCGTTGCGGGCGTCGCAGTAACGCAGGAAGTACCAGCTCGAGTCGACGAAGGTGTCCATCGTGTCGGTCTCGCGGCGGGCGTGGCCGCCGCACTCCGGGCAGGTGGTGTTCACCCAGTCCTCGGCAGCCGCCAGCGGTGAGCGTCCCTTGGGCTGGTACTCCTCGATGTCAGGCAGCGTCACCGGCAGTTGATCCTCGGGCACCGGGACCATGCCGTGGGTGTCGCAGTAGACGATCGGGATCGGGCAGCCCCAGTAGCGCTGGCGCGAGACCAGCCAGTCGCGCAGCCGGAAGTTCACGGACGCGTGGCCGATGCCCTCGCGGTCGAGCCACTCGACGATCCCGTCGAAGCCCTCTATCGGGGTGAGCCCGTCGAACTCGCCGGAATTGATGAGCACGGCGTCGTCGGCCTTGGTGACATACGGTTCGTCGGTCGGGATGGGCGAGCCGTCGCGCGGTGCCACCACCTGACGGATCGGCAGGTCGTAGGCCTTGGCGAATGCGAAGTCGCGCTCGTCGTGAGCAGGCACGGCCATGATCGCGCCAGTGCCGTACTCCATCAGCACGTAGTCGGCGACGTACATCGGGATCTCCTCGCCGGTCACCGGGTTGGTGACGGTACGCCCGAGGTACACGCCCGACTTGGTCTTGTCGGCGTCGCCGCGCTCCTCGGCGGTCTCCGTGAGCGCGTGGTTGACGTAGTCGTGGACCTGCTTTTCGTTCGCGGTGCCCGCGGCGAGCCGGAAGATGTCAGGGTGCTCGGGCGCCATCACGAAGAAGGTCGCCCCGAAGAGGGTGTCCGGGCGCGTGGTGAAGACCGGATAGTCAATGCCGAGCTCGGCGCAGCGGAAATTGACCTCGGCTCCGACGCTGCGGCCGATCCAGTTGCGCTGCATGGTCTTGACGTGCTCGGGCCAGTCGATCGTGTCGAGGTCGTCGAGCAGGCGGTCGGCGTAGTCGGTGATGCGGAAGAACCACTGTTCGAGCTGGCGCAGCTCGACCTCGTGGCCGCAGCGCTCGCAGCGGCCGTCGATCACCTGCTCATTGGCGAGCACCGTCTGGTCGTTGGGACACCAGTTGACCGCCGATTCCTTGCGGTATGCGAGGCCGCGCTTGTAGAGCTGCAGGAAGATCCACTGGGTCCAGCGGTAGTAGGAGGGCTCGTGGCTCGCGATCTCGCGTGACCAATCGATCGAGATGCCCCAGGAGCGGAACGCCTTCTGGAACGAGGCGATCGACTGCTCGGTGGCGATGCGCGGGTGCACGCCCGTCTTGATCGCGTTGTTCTCGGCCGGCAGCCCGAAGGAGTCGTAGCCCATCGGGTGCAGGACGCGGTGTCCGGTGCGGCGGCGGAAGTGAGCGATCGCGTCCCCGACCGCGTAGTTCTTCAGGTGGCCGACGTGCGGCTCGCCGCTCGGGTACGGGAGCATCTCGACCACGTAGGACTTGTCCGGGCGAAGGTGGCCGCCCGCCAGGCGCCGGCCGCCGGCCTCCTGGGTGGTGCCGTTCGCGACCTCCCAGGTGTGCTCATCTGCCCAGACGGCCTGCCATTTGGCCTCGATCTCGCGGGCGTCGTATCGATGGTCGGACATCCTGAGCCGGAGGTTAGAGAGTCCTCGGCTGTGAGCGGTTGCCGGTGGCGTTGCAATGCCTGGCCGGGCACGCTTTAGCATGCGCGCATGCCAGAAAGCGGCAGCTCAGTCTCCGAACAGGTCGCGGCGATCCTCACTGCCGCCGAGCAGACCGCCGAGCAGCTGCGCGCTGAAGCCGAGGTACGTCTCAAGGCGCGGATCGCCGAGGCGGACCGCGCAGCTGACAACCGCGTCAAGGCCGCGGAAGACGAGGCGGCGGAGATCATCCGAGCCGCCCATGACGAAGCCACGCGCGTCGCGCGGGACACCGTCGCCCGCGCCCAGGCGGAGGCCGACCGCATCCGCATGGAGGCCGGCGAGGCCAAGAACAAGGCGACCTCCGAGGCGCTGGAGATCGTCGCACGGGCACAGGAGAACGCCGACGAGACGACCCGCGAGGCCGCCGATGCAGCGCTGAAGACGCGCTCGGACGCGGATGAGAAGGCGCGCGAGCTGATGCGCGACGCGCGCCAGCTCTCCAGTGACGTCCGCGCCGACGGCGCGGAGCTCGCGGAGCAGGTCCGTCAGTTGGGTGTGTCGCTGCGCAACAACGCGGAGCGGCTGCTGAATGACGTGCAGGGCGTGCACTCGACCTACCTTTCGCAGATCGACAAGGTCGATCCGTCGCGCTCGCAGCTGCGTGGGCTGCAGGCGGGTTCCGGGAGGCGGTCGTCCACCGGCACCGGGCGCTTGCGGGAGGCTGACTCGGACGCCGGGGATGACCTGGACGTGCCGGAGTTCATCCCGCGGGGCGGGTAGGTTCCACCCCGCTAGCAACAACCAGCGCGCATGTATTAACCTTGCAGGGGAGTACGAATTCGCTGGGGCTGTAGCTCAGCTGGGAGAGCGCCGCCATGGCATGGCGGAGGCCAGGGGTTCGAGCCCCCTCAGCTCCACTTCCTCGTCTTCACTGGAGCCGGCCGTAGTCACGGTCGGCTCCAACCCTTTTTCGGGCCCGGCGATATGGTTGCGGCGATGCGGATCCGGCCGGCCACGGTCATCGCGGTCATGGTGGCCATCTGCGCGGGGGTCGGCGTGACGATCGCCTACGCGCGTCCCGGTCCGCCGTACTCGGTCGGTGACGCGCTGATCAGGGGGACGTTCGTGATGCGGGGCGTGATCACACACGCCGTGAACGTCGCGGGTGAGCGGCCCGGAGAGCGAGTCCGGCGCAAGTGGGACATCCACCCGGTCGGCTGTGTCGACAGTGCCTGCACGCGGTTGCAGGTGGTGCGCAACCGCGGGGCGGTGCGAGACTCGTACGTGGTGCTCCAGCGGGTGGGAGCCGGCAGCTATGAGGGCAGCGGTGCCTTCTGGGTCGGACTCAGTTGCCTCGGTCGCCGCTACTCGCTCGGCAGCAGAGCGCCGTACACCGTCGACCTGCAGGTGACCCAGCGGCGGCTGATCGGCTCCGTCTGGTATGCGACGCGTGTGCACGCGACCTATACCAACCTCTCCCGAACCGACGGCACACCTTGCCCGTTGGATGGAGCGTCAGATGCGGCCAGCTACAGCGGGAAGCTGTCCTCGCGCCTACCCGCGCCGCCGCCGGTGACGACCACCACCACGACGCCAACGCAGACGACCACCACGGAGACAACGACCACCGGTACGGGGACGAGCACGACCGCCACCGGCACCACCACGACCGACACCGGCACGACTACGACGCAGTGAGCGCGCGATCAGGAATGGAGCCGCAGTGTGGACAGCACGCCGGCGAGGCGCCGCACGAGCTTCTCAGGCCGTTCCGCGCCGGGCATGATCACCGCGTACAGCGCGCAGGTGCGGTCCGACTCGGTGAAGAAGCGCTGCCAGCCGAGCTGCCCAGGGCGGGTCACCTGAAGAGTCATGGGACCGAACTCGTGAAGCCGCGGAACCGGGGGTCGGCGGGCCGCGTACAGGCCGGTCGCGGGCCGGATCAGCTCACGGTCGACGTACTCGACGAGCGCGGCGAAGGCATCACCGTGTCGCATGCGCCCGGTCGCTGCCGCCCCGAAGTCACCATCGGAGCTGAGCAGCGGGAAGGTGGATACGTGCATGATGGCCCCCGGCCCCCGTTTGACGATCCGCGCCTCCCAGCCTGACGGCACGTCGATCGATACGCCGTGCGCGGCAACGTTCACCCGAGCGCACCGACCACGATCACTGCAGCGGCAACCTCAGCGACGACCACCGCGCCAATGCTGAATGGTTCGAGCACGAGCAGCCGCCGGTGCAGTGACACCAGCGAGTGGCGGTCGCGCGCCCGACCCGCGGGCAGCAGTGACGCGGCCTTGGTGGCGCCGAAGATCGCGCCGATCGCGATTCCGGCGCTGACGCTCCCGGACAGGAACTCGATTGCGAACGCGCAGTAGATCGCTGCGCAGGCCACCAGCGTGATGAAGCCGAGGCCCAGCTGCGCCCCGAAGCCGACCCCGTAAACCCAGCCGCGATAGGTGACCATCCAGTCCTCATTGACCTGTCGCTTGGTCAGTGGCAGTCGCCTGCGCAGCGGCGTGGCGTCGATCATCAGAGCCACCGCGAGCACCGCGGCGGCCGCAATCAGGCGCCAGCTGCCTGACGGCAGCAGTGATCCGAGGCCGCCCCAGATGAAGCCACCGCACGCTCCGGCCACCACGGCGCCCACGGAGAACGATGTGGCGGTGATCGTCCACCGGCTGCCACGGGCCGCCTCCGCATAGGGGGTGAGGCTGGCGAGCATGGACTGCCCACAGGGCGAGAAGGCAGCGCGCAGCGCTCCCAGGATTGCGACGATCGCTCCGACACCGATCCAGCTGAGCTCAGTCACCGGCCGACACCTCCGATTGACCCGCTTCCGCCGGCGGCGAGCCGGGTTGCCCCGAGGGGCCGCGGCGGGATGGGTACAAACTCGGGTGCTGAGGCCCGATCCCGGCGTCCGCGAGTGCGCGCTCGGCACGCGCCGCCCGGGCTTCGGTGTCGAGCCTCCCACGAGCCTCGTATATGCGGTCATCTTCGTCGGCGTCGCTCAGGAAGCCGGTGATCTGCTGCCAGCTCGTCGCCGAGCCGCGTCCGGCGATGTGGCCATTGCGCACCAGCACGAAGTGAGGCGTACTGGTAATCGCGAAGTCGCTCCAGGCAGCAGTTGACATCACGACCTCCGCTTCGGCGGGAGCGAGCTCGAGCAGGCGCCCGAGGCGCTCCCGCTCGGGCCCCTTGGTCACAACCACCAGGCGAGCGCCACCTGGCGTGGGAATCGCGTCGTCGCGCAGCCCATCCCAGAGCGGGGCGCAGGCGTGACAACCCGTTCCCATGAAGGCCAGCAGCGTGTCGGGCGCGTCCAGGCCCAGCGACACCTTCAGCGCGTCGCCGGAAAGTGTCTGACCGGCGATGTCGTTCGCCGCACCGCCCGCCCGAGCATGATCGAGCTGCAGCGGATCGCCCGCTCGCGGCCCTTCAACCCCCACAGGAACGCCGGCATCCCATGCCGACTCGATCGCCGCCAGGCGACGCAGGATCTCCGCGTGCGAGCGCAGCAGTGCGACCAGGAACAGCAGCGCGACGGCGAGCAGCACCCCGAGCACGGCCACGGCGACCGTCATGCGCCACCTGCTCCTGCCAGCTCGATCGCCGGGGGTTCGAGACAGGCCGCCTCGTGTCCGCAGACGGCGTCATCGATGGCCAGTGACGCGGAGCAGTGGAGCTCCGAGATGGTCGCCGGGTTCTCACACACGACCATCCGGCAGACCACCGCGGTGGTTCCGTCGATCTGGGTGTTGCATTGCCCGTAACGGAAGACGTTGCAGTTGATCCGCCGGTTGCCGCAGTTGTCGTTGCCGCAGCGGCAGCCACCGGGGAAGCCGACGCCCGGTAGCGCATTGCAATCGACGTAATAACGCACTCCCTGCTCCGCGCAGAGCCGACGGCCGCGGTAGTCGGTGCACATCCACCAGCCCCCCGCGAACGTGTCCACCGGACAGGCGTTGGCGCCGCCCTCGTTGATCTGGCAGCAGAAGTCCGTGTATCCGTCCAGGCAGTTGCCGCTGGCGCAATCCCATGGTCGGACCACCGCTGCCAGCGCCGTGCCCGGGTAGAGCATGTAGCGCAGCGGCGCTGCCGCCAGCGCCGAGCCGAACACGGCCACGCGCAGCAGGAAGGACCGGCGTCCGATAAATCCGCCGTCCGTGCCGCTCGCGGACTTGGTAAGGCCGTGTTCCAGCAGGCTCCCGGACACGTCGGTGATCCCGGTCAGCACAGCGGTGGTGCTGAACGCCACGCGCCATGCGAGCGCAATCGCCAGCGCGCCGGTCGGGGCCCACGCGAGTGCCGCGGCATCCTGGCTCGCGAGCTCGCGCAAGCTCGGTGCGCCGGCTGCCGCAGCCCCAGCCGCCAGCAGCGCCACAAGCGCGGTCAGCGCTGCGGCGCGCGCCGGATCGACGCTCTCCTCCTCGCCGAAGCACCGGCAGCTGGTTGCACCTGCCCGGATTCCGCGAATGTGCACGACAGTGAACGCGAGGAAGAGCGCGGAGAGCAGCGCCGAGGCCAGGCGGCCCGGAGCCACCAGCACCGCGACCCCGGTCGCGACTTCGAGCACCGCCGTCGCCCGCCCTCGCCAACTGCTCGCTGAGAGCTTCGGCACACCCGCCCAGAGGAGAATGATCGCGCCGGCGATGACCAGAACCGCCCCAACCCGGTCAGCGGCAACGAGCAACACAACCTCTACAGCTGCTTGGCCGCGGCGAGCGCCGCCGCAGGATCCAGCGTGGGGTTGCCTTGCGTCAGCTCCAGCGCACGGTCGGCGAGCTCGGCTGCCTGTTCTCCGGTGGTGGACTCGTCGCTGAGCGCCAGCGCCAGGAAGGCCTGGCGCAGGAGCTCGGGGCTCCGCAGGTCCGGCGGCGGGCCAGCTGGTGGCAGCGCCCGCGCTGTCGCCAGCATCGAGCCAACGTTCCCGCCGCCCCCGAACAGACGACCGGGGTGCTTGTCCGGAATCTGCATGGCGATCGCCCCGCTGGCGGGGTTGACCAACGAGATTTTCGACCGCAGGCCGGAGCGCTCCAGGCCCAGCCGGTAACCCGAGAGCCGCAGGTAGCCAAGCTGAGCCGCCAGCTGCTGATACGCGAACGCCTCATGCTCGTTGCCCAGGCGCGTCTGGTGCAGCGAGATATGGGTGAGCGCGTCCGAAGCTGTGCCCTCAGGCTCCGGCGCAACGAGCAGGAAGGCCTGCGGTCCGAGGCGTCCGGCGCCGACACCGGCAACGTCCACCAGCAGCTGGTAGCCGGCCAGTGAGAGCGCGCCGACCACCCCGCTCGGTAGCGGGTGGTTCTGAAGGTGTCCCGTGGCGAACGTCATCAATTGTCCAGTAGCCCCCCAAGCAGCCCACCGATCATTCCTCCGCCGCCAGTCTGCACCTGCCCCTGACCGCCACCGGCTCCGGTCTCCGCGCCGGGCGGGTGGTAGTAGGCGCTCTGCAGGCCGATCCGGCCGGGGCCCGTGAAGCGGTTGAAGACGAGGTTCCCGGAGCCGCCGAGGAAGCCGGACTTGAAGCCGTAGATCTCCTGGCTCATCGAGACCGAGTGGTCGTAGTAGAGCCAGCCGCCGGGCTCGATGTCGATTGACTCGCCCGGCTCCAACGTCTTCTCGAAGACGTTTCCATAGCCGTGCACCCAGACGACACCCTCGCCGCCGCTGCACATGAACTGGTCAATGAAGAACCCGCCACCGAACATCATGTTCGCGAACCCCTTCATGCGACTGTAGTCGTACTCGATGTTCTGCGTTGCCGCCAGAAACTGGTGCTCGCGAACCTGGAGACCCTCCCCGGCCTGCAGGTGCAGCGCCACGACGTGTCCAGGAGCATCACGGCTGAAGGCAACCTCACCGCCGGACTCGACCTGCAGAAGCAGCAGCGGCATGCCGGCAACGGCGCGGCGCACGAGTCCCTTGCGCAGTGGGTGCAGGCCGATCTGGAGGTCCGGATACTTCCAGAGCAGCACATGGTGCTCGAAATACACCGGCATGCTGCCGTCCAGGGCCATGTGCAGGACGGGCACCAGCTCGCCCTCGAGCCGGTAACGGATTCCTGTGGACGTCCCCTCCAAAATCTGGGTGGGCAGGATCTTCGGTGCGGAAGGCATTGATGCTCCGTTCTCAGTGAAATGTTCGCCCCGGTGGCGGCACGGCTCGGGCGCCACGGTATCGCCCGCGGCGGTCTGATGCCACTGGTCACCGTCTTGCAAGCGGTCCATCGGCGGGGCGGGCAGACCCATTTTTGTTGCGATCTCGTGATAATCCGCGTGTGCCACCTGTATACGTATCTGGCCACCGCAACCCGGACACCGACTCGATCGGCTCAGCCATCGGCTACGCCGAGCTGAAGTCGCGCCTGGATCCCAGCACCGACTACGTGCCTGTCCGGCTTGGCGACCTGAACCCCCAGACTCGTTGGGTGTTGCAGCAGGCAGGCGCCGAAACGCCGCAGCTGTTGCCTCATATCAGGCTGCGCGCGGGCGACCTGATGCAGACCGAGTTCCCCAGCATGACTGCTGCGGATCCGATCCGCGAGGCCGGCCTGGCGCTCGACCACACCGATTACGACCTCGTTCCTGTCGTGGACGAGGCCGGCGTGCTGATCGGGATCATCACCACGCGCTCGCTCGCGCGACGCTACGTGCGAGAGTCCCGCTCGAGCTCCACGCTGCGCGAGGCCACCTATCTGCACGCGGTCGTCGACGTACTCGACGGAGAGCTGCTCACCGGTGAGGATCGGCTGCTGACGGGGCGCATCTGGGTGCACGCCTCCTCGATTGAGACCGAAACCGGGATCGATGAGTCCGACATCGTGGTTGTCGGCGACCGGCCCAGGGCGCAGCTGCACGTGCTCGAGCGCGACCTCGATCTGCTGGTGTTGGCCAACAGCGCACGGCCGGATGACGCGGTGCTCGCACTCGCGCGGGAGAAGCGCACGGCGGTGGTCGTCTCACCGCTCGACACGTACGTGGCGGCACGCATGATCACGCTCGCGGCACCGTGTCGTGAGCTCATGGAGAACGACCAGATCGTCGCCACCACCGACGAGTTGATCAGCGATGTCTCGGAGCAGATCAAGGATTCTCACCACGGCGCGGCGATCGTCTGTGACGATCTGGACCGTCCGATCGGGCTGCTTACGCGGTCTGACCTGGTTTCGCCGATGCGGCGCCGCGTGATCCTCGTCGACCATGCCGAGCAGGCGCAGAGCGTGCCGGGAATCGAGCAGGCTGAGATCGTCGAGATCCTCGATCACCACCACATCGGCTCGATCGAGACCAAGGTGCCGGTCGCCGCGACCTTCGACCCGGTCGGCTCCACCGCAACCCTCGTGATCGAGCGGTTCCGGCGCAGCGGCATCGAGCCCGGCCGGTCGACCGCCATGGTGCTCATGTCGGCGGTCCTCTCCGACACGGTCATTCTCAACTCACCGACCACGACCGACCGCGATGCCGCCGTCGTCGAGTACCTCGAACGCGTGCTCGAACTGGACGCCCGCCAGTACGGCCAGCGGATGTTCAAGGAAACCTCCGACGTGGCCGACGTCCCCGCTGAGGACCTGGTGCGACGGGACGCCAAGACCTACCAGTCCGGGAGCGGCACCCCTTTTGTGATTGCGCAGGTCGAGGTGGTCGGGAAGGGCCTGCTGGAACGCGAGCAGGAGCTCATCAAGGCGATGCAACGCGAGCGCTCCAGCCAGCACGTTGAGCTCTACGCGCTGATGGTGACCGACGTACTGGACAAGGTGACCGATCTGCTGGTCGATGGTGACCTTGCGGTCGTGGCGCGTGCCTTCGGCGTCGAACCCAACGGCTGCAAGATCACGCTTCCGGGCGTCATGAGCCGCAAGAAGCAGGTCGCTCCCAAGCTGCTGTCGGCGCTTTAGGCCGGCGCGAAATCGAACGTCTTAACCGGCGCCTCGCCCCACAACTGCTCGAGCCGGTAGAAGTCGCGCATCTCCGGCATGAAGATGTGCACGATCACGTCGCCGTAGTCCATCAGCACCCACTGGGCCTGCGCGGCGCCGTCAACCCGAGTCGGCAGCAGTCCGTGCTCGTTCTTCATCCCCAGATGGATGCGATCGTGGATCGCCTTCACCTGGCGGTCGCTGCGACCGGTGCAGATCACGAAGTAATCAGCCACGGACGTGAGACCGCGAAGATCGAGTTCCACGATCTCCTCGGCTTTTCCGTCCGACGCGTATTCGGCGACGGCCACTGTGATCTCTTCAGGCGTCATGACCCTGTACGACCTCCGTATAGGCGGTGCTCATCGATGTAACTCGCCACGGCATCCGGGACGAGGTAGGCGATCGGTTCCTGCATCTGCACTCGGTGGCGGATCTCGGTCGAGGAGATACCGATCCGCGGCATGCGGAAGAACTCCGTCCGCTCGCCGCCGCGCAGGCCGGAGAGCGCCTCGTCGATCGACCCTTGCGAGGTACCACGGCGCTTTGCTACAGCGAGTGTAGCCAGCGAGAGCACCCGTTCCGGCTCATGCCACGTGGGCAGCCCGGCCGCGACGTCACCGCCGACGATCAGGAACAGCTCGCTATCAGGCATCCGAGATTTCAGCGCCTGAAGCGTATCGGCCGTGTAGGACGGCCCCTCGCGGCGGACCTCCAGATCGGAGACCTCGAAGCGCCGGTCATCGGCGACCGCGCGACGGCACAGCTCCAGACGGTGCTCGGCGCCGGGGTCGTCCTTCAGCGGCTTGTGGGGCGGCCGCCCGGCGGGCATCAGGATCACCCTGTCCAACCCGAGCCGCAGGTGAGCCTCCTGGCCGCAGATCAGGTGTCCGATGTGCAGCGGGTTGAAGGTCCCGCCGAGGATGCCGATGCGTTCGCCGCTCAGAGAAATCGTGTGGCTCTCAACCGATGCGCAGGGCAGCCTCAGGCACGCACGTGGCCCGCGCCCTCCACCAGATACTTGAAGGTGCAGAGCTCGCGCAACCCGATGGGTCCGCGGACGTGGAGCTTCTGCGTCGAGTTGCCGATCTCCGCCCCCATCCCGAACTCGCCTCCGTCGGTGAAACGCGTGGAGGCGTTGACGTAGACACAGGCCGCATCGACCTCCAGCTCGAAGGCCCTCGCAGCGCTGGTATCCGCCGTGACGATCGCCTCCGAGTGGCCGCTGCCGTGGCGGTTTATGTGCTCGATCGCCTCCCCTACGCCGTCGACTACCGCGACCGCCATCTCGAGAGCCAGGTACTCGGTGTCCCAATCCAGCTCGGTCGCGGGCCGAATCGGCAAGCCCGCAACTGCTGCACGGACCCGCTCGTCACCGTGCAGGGTCACGCCGGCGTCGTGCAGCGCGCGCAGCACGTGCGGCAGGAACGCGCCCGCGATGTCGGTGTGCACGAGCAGCGTCTCCGCAGCGTTGCAGACGCCGGGCCGCTGGACCTTGGCGTTCACCACGATCTCTTGCGCCGTCTCGAGGTCCGCGCTGCGATCAACGTAAACATGGCAGTTTCCGGACGCGGCGAAGATCACCGGTACGGTGGCAACACCCTTGAGCGCGGCCTTCAGGCCCTCGCCGCCCCGCGGGATGATCAGGTCTACGCTCGAGTTCTGCGTGGCGAGCTTTCTCAACTCGTCGCGATCGCCACCGGCGATCAGCGCGAGCGCTCCCTCCGGCAGGCCGGCCGCGACCGCGGCCGCTCCGGCAACCTCGGCGAGTACGGCATTGGAACGGGCCGCCGAGCTCGAACCGCGCAAGACGATCGCGTTCCCGGACTTGAGGCACAGGGCGGCGGCATCGATCGTGACATTGGGCCTGGCCTCGTACACGACAGCGATGACGCCGAGCGGCACCCGCACCTTGCGCACGTCAAGGCCGTTGGGCAGCCGGAAGCCATCGATCACCTCACCGACCGGATCGGGCAGCGCTGCGATCCGGCGAGCGCCGTCGGCGATCGCGGCGATCCTGTGGGAATCGAGCGCGAGCCGGTCGAGCAGCGCTGCGCTGAGGCCCGCCTCGCGCCCCGCCTCGAGGTCGCGTGCATTCGCCTCGAGAATCTCGGGCGTGTGCTCGACCAGCGCGTCGGCAATCGCCTCGAGCGCCCCGTCCTTCACATCCGAGCCGAGCGTCGCCAGCGTGCGCGCCGCCCGCTTGGCGGAGGCGCAGATCTCGGCAACGGACTCGGTGGCGGTGGCCATGGGACTTTAAGACTACGCGAGCACGAAGTAGTCGCGGTGGATCGCCTCGTCGCTGGCAAGCGGCAACAGCTCGCGTACCTCTGCCGATTTCAGCCCCCGCACACGCCGCAGCTCGTCGGACGAGTAGTTGCTGATGCCCTTACCGACCTGCTGATCGCCGCACGTAACCTCGACCGCATCGCCGACCTCAAACGTGCCGCCGACGTCGACGACCCCGACCGGCAGCAGGCTCCTGCCGCCCTCGCGCAGCGCCCGGGCCGCGCCGGCGTCGACCTGCACCCGGCCCCGCACAGGCTTGGCGTATTTCAACCAGAGCTTGAAGCTCGAGACACGGTCAGCGCGTGCCAGAAAGGTCGTGCCCACCTCTGCGCCGCGGACAGCAGCGGTGATCGTGCCGGCGAGCTGCCCGTTCGCGATCACCGTCGGGATCCCGGCTGCAGTCGCCATCTCCGCCGCGACAACCTTCGAGCGCATCCCACCCGAACCCAGCGAGGATGTCTGCTGACTGATCTGCAGCGCCTCGAGCTCCTCGATCCGCTCGATCCGGCTCACGAGCCGAGCATCCGGATTGGTGCGCGGATCCGATGTGAAGACGCCGTCGGTGTTGGTCAGCAGCAGCAGCCGTTCCGCACCGACCAGGATCGCCACCTGGGCGGCGAGGAAGTCGTTGTCTCCGAACGAGATCTCATCCGTGGTCGTCGTGTCGTTCTCGTTGATCACGGGCACGACCCGCCACTCGAGCAGCTTGCTCAGCGTGTGGCGCACGTTCAGGTACGGAGTGCGCGCGCTCATGTCGTAGAAGGTCAGGAGCACCTGTGCGCTCGGTACCCCCCGCTCCTGCAGCAGCTCGTCATAGACGCGGTAGAGCTTGCCCTGGCCGATCGCACTCGCGGCCTGCAGCTCATCGATCGCCTTCGGCCGCTGGCTTGGCGGGATCTGCATGACCCCGAATCCGCGCGCGATCGCGCCGCTGGTGACGATGATCGCCTCGTGTCCACGCGCGCGCAGCTCCGCGACATCGTCACAGATGCGCTGCAGCACTTCGAGGCGGACCGTCCCGTCGTCGTTGGCGACGACGCTCGACCCAAGCTTGATCACCACGGAGCTCATGTGCGCACCAGATTACGGATCCAGGTCGAAGACCACTCCCCCAATCTCGACGTCGTCGCCGGGCTCGAAGCCGGCCGCCTCCAGCGCGCGGATCACCCCCAGCCCACGCAGGCGGCGTTCGAGATGGGCGAGCGCATCCTCGTTGTCGAGGTCGTAACGGGCGACGAGCTTCGCGACGCTCTCACCCTCTACAACGTAGGCGCCGTCGTCGTTCAGCGTGACATTGAAGCCGCGGCTCGCAGCCGGGCGAAAGACGCGGTGCTCGGGCAGTTCGTCGAGAGGCGTGGTTTCTCCATTGGGCGCGTGGGACCGAATCCCCCCAACGTCGTCATCGGCTTTCAGTACGGGCACCCTGCGCAGCAGCTCGGTGGCGAGCTCGTCGAGTCCCTGGCGGGTGGCCGATGAGGTGAGGATCACCGGTACGTCCTCTCCCATCCGCTCCTGCCACTCGCTGCGCGCCCGCTCGCCCTGCTCGGGCGTCACGAGGTCGGCCTTGGACAGCGCCAGGATGCGCGGCAGCGAGGCGAGGCGTTCCTGGTAGAGCGTGATCTCGCGCTCCACAGTCTCGAAGTTCGCCGCCGGGTCGGAGCCATCCAGCGGTGCCAGGTCGAGCACGTGTACCAGCAGCCGAGTCCGCTCGACGTGGGCGAGGAAGTCGTGGCCGAGGCCAATGCCGTCGGCCGCACCCTCGATCAGCCCGGGAATGTCGGCGATCACCAGCTGGCGATCGTCCTGATGAAGCGTGCCGAGAACCGGGGTGAGCGTGGTGAATGGATAGTCGGCGACTTTTGGCGTTGCGCGGGTGAGCACCGAGATCAGCGACGACTTGCCCGCGTTGGGCAGGCCCACGAGGCCGACGTCGGCGAGCAGCTTGAGCTGCAACGTGAGCCAGCTCTCGTCGCCAACGAGACCGCGCTCGGCGAAGCGCGGGCTCTGGCGCGTGGAGCTCGAGAAGTGGCGGTTGCCGCGTCCACCTGAGCCGCCCTGGGCCACGACAGCGCGCTGCCCGGGCCTGACCAGGTCGTGCTGCGTGCCATCGGCCTCAACCAGGATCTCAGTGCCTGGCGGCACCGGGATCTCCAGCGTATGGCCGTCGGCGCCGTGGCGCTGCGACCCCTGCCCATGGACGCCACGCTTGGCTTTGAAGTGCGCCTGGCGGCGGAAGTGCTCGAGGTCACGGTAGGAGTCGTCACAGACCAGCACGATGTCTCCGCCGCGACCGCCGTCGCCGCCGTCGGGACCACCCTTGGGCACGTGCGCCTCCCGACGGAAGCTCATGGAGCCGTCGCCGCCGCCACCGGCCTGTACGTGGATTCGTGCTCTGTCTTTCACTGGCTTTCCGTTTCTCGCCCCTGTGCAGGGGTTTCCAAGGTTATGCGCTGCGCCGAGGTCCGCCGCGCCCAGGCATAGGCTGTGGTCGTCTCAGAACTCGACGCGGAGGTCACGGGAATCATGGGCTGGCTCGAAGACTTCAAAAAGTTCCTGCTGAAGGGCAACCTCGTGATCCTCGCGGTCGCCTTCGTCATGGGCGTGGTGTTCGCGGCGCTGGTCAAGGCGTTGATCGCCGATCTGATAACCCCGATCATCGCGTTGATCTTTGGGAAACCGAACTTCGAAGCGCTGTCGTTCACGATCAATGGGAGCCACTTCTACTACGGCGACTTCATCAACGCGGTGATCACGTTCGTCACCACCGCGTTGGCGGTCTTCCTGTTCATCGTGAAGCCCTACGAGGCCGCGGATGCCAAGTGGGCCAAGGAAGATACAAGCGTCAAGAGCTGCCCCGAGTGCACCATGAAGATTCCGGCCGAGGCAAGACGCTGCCCCGAGTGCACGGCCGTGCTGTCGGGACCGGCCGTGCTGCCGGGACCGGCGACCGCCTGAGAACACAAACACGAGAGGGGCCCGTCAGGCCCCTCTCGAAAGCTCGAAAGCGGGAGCGCCTAGGCGGCGTCGGTCGGCTGCTCGACCGAAATAACCCGGCCGCGCCATCCATGCTTGAACTGCACGATGCCCGCCGACTTGGCGAAGATCGTGTCGTCCTTGCCGATGCCGACGCCGACACCCGGATGGAAGCGGGTGCCGCGCTGCCGCACGATGATCTCGCCGCCGGTCACGGTCTGGCCGGCAAACACCTTGACGCCGAGACGCTGGGCGTTCGAGTCGCGTCCGTTTCGGGATGAGCCGAGGCCCTTCTTATGCGCCATTCTCAGCCTCCGCGGGAGCCTTGGCCTTGCTCGAGCGCGACGCTCCGGCCAGCTTGATGTTGTTGATCTCGATGCGCGTCAGTTCCTGACGGTGCCCGTTGCGGCGCTTGTAGCCGCGCTTGGGCTTGAACTTGACGATGCGGAGCTTGGGGCCACGCTCGTGGCCGAGGACCGTGGCTGCGACCTGCACCTTGGCGAGGTCCTCGCCGTCGACGACCTGGTCGCCGTTGACGTAGAGCAACGGGGTCAGCGACACGCTCTCGCCGTCCTGAGCCTTCAGCCGCTCAATGAGCAGGTTCTGGCCCTCTTGGACGCGATATTGCTTGCCGCCTGTCTTGACGATTGCGTACATGATCACTCTGAGGAAGATTCTTCAACGGCCGTGGCCGCCCCGGCTTTGACCGCGGGACGCCGCCGCCCTCCGCGCCGGCCACGACGACGGACGGTCGATTCTACGTCATCCGCGTCGTCTCCAGCCGACTGGTCGGCGGTTACGTCGTCGCTCACCTTAGCAGCGGGCTCTGAGTCCCCCTCGGATGCTGCCTCTGGTGCAGCAGCTTCGCTCGGCTCCGTGGCTGTAATGGCAGGCTTGCGAGCCCGCGAGCGAGCTCTTGAGGGGCGCGGCTTTGGTGCCGCTTCGGCGTCCTGCGCCGGCTCGATCGCGGGCACGGCTTCGTCGGCATCCGGCTCATCGACCGCATCGGCGACAACCTCCGCAGCCGCAACCTCCGCAGCCGCCTCCGCAGCAACCTCCGCAGCCGCTTCAGCGGCAGGCTTCGCGACCGCTCGCCGGCGGCGCGCGGCTGCAGGCCTCGCCGGCTCGGGCTCCGGCGCCTCCGCCTTGACCGGCGGCTGGTCGATCAGCACCGCGATCGCCTCCGTGCGGCCGACCTGCTCGATCCGCACCAGGCGCTTCTGCCCGACGGCGCTCTCTGCGCCCCGGACCGAGATGATGTAGCCGTCGACCTTGGCGACCGCGTCGCCGGAGCTGTACATGTGCGGCTCGATGATCTCGAGGTAGACCTCCTCGCCCTCGCGGAACGGCAGCGCGCGTTCGAGCACCTGCTCGCGGTCCGCCTCCATCAGAACCGCGAAGTGCTCGAGGGGCAGCCCCTCAGAGCCCTCGAAGTGGAACCACTTGCCGGTGTCGGCTTCGATCGCCCGCAGCACGCGCGCGTCGTGCCCGGTGAACTCCTGGCTGACCCGCGGGTTCATCTGAATCAGCAGAGCCTCGGCCTCCACATGGGTGGCGAGCTCGCGCATACGACGCTCGAACTCGATCGCGATCGTCTCCTCGGACTTGATCACACCCTCGCCGTGGCAGGTGGGGCATGGCCGGGTCATGATCTCGCGCACGCCCTCGGTCACGTTCTGCCGGGTCATCTCCACCAGACCGAGCGGGGAAATCTCGACCACGAACGTCTTGGTGCGGTCCTCATCGAGCGCCTTGCGCAGCGTCTTCAGCACGGCGTCGCGGTTACGCGCACGCGCCATGTCGATGAAGTCGATGACGATGATCCCGCCGATGTCGCGCAGGCGCAGCTGGCGCACGACCTCATCGGCCGCTTCGAGGTTCGTCTTGGTGATGGTGTCCTCGAGCCGGGCGCTCTTGCCCTTGCCGGTGAAGCTGCCGGAGTTGACGTCGATGACGGTGAGGGCCTCGGCGTAGTCGATCACCAGGTATCCGCCGCTGGGCAGATCGACACGCCGTGAGAGCGTCGAGTCGAGGACCTTGTCGACGCCGAAGGACTCGAACAGCGGGCGGTCCTCGGTCCAGAGCTCCACCTGCTCGACGAGCTCGGGTGCCGTGCGCGAGAAGAAGGAGACGAGGCGGTGGTGCTGCTTCTCGTCGTCGACGACGGCACGCTCGAACTCACCCGAGTAGATGTCGCGCACCACTCGTACCGAGAGGTCCGCCTCCTGGAACACGAGCGCCGGAGCATCGGTGCCTTCCACGCGCTTCTGCAAAACGTCGTTGAGCTTGAACAGGTATTGCAGCTCGCGCTCGAGGTCGGCGCGCTTGGCGCCCTGCGCGGCGGTGCGGATGATCGCTCCGGCGCCCTTGAGGTCGAGCTTGGCAGCCTCCTTGCGCAGACGGTCGCGCTCACGATCGTCGAGCCTGCGGGAGACGCCGATGCCCTCGCCGAACGGCGCGTAGACCATGTATCGACCGGCGATCGTGAGGTCCATCGAAAGCCGCGCGCCCTTGGTCTTGAGCGGGTCCTTGACGACCTGCACGACGATCTCCTGACCTGGCTTGAGCAGGTCGGTGATCGGAGCGGCGTCGCGCCCGGTGCCGCGACCGCGACGAGGAGCCTCGACGCCAGGGAGCACGATCTCATCGACGTGCAGGAAGCCGTTCTTGTCGAGCCCGATGTCGACGAACGACGCCTCCAGGCCCGGGAGCACGTTGTCAACACGCCCCTTGTAGATGTTGCCGACGATCGAGCGGGCACCGCGACGCTCGAGGTAGAGCTCGGCGACGCTGAATCCGGCGGCGGGATTGGCGGGCCGCTTGCGGCGGCGGGAACTCGTGGTCGTTTTGGAGGACGCCTCGCCGGTTCCCTCGAGTAGCGCAACTCGCGTTTCACCGCGGTCGACGCTGACCAACACTTGCTTCTTCAATTTGTATTCCTTTTGAGTTTTGTCAACCCGAGGCTCGAAGCACTCAGGCTAAGTAGTGCGGCGGCGGCTGAGCGAGGTGCGCCCTGCCGCCGCCGTTAGACGATGAGCACCCTCGCCTTGCCGGCCGATGACATCCGCGCTTGGACGTAGATCGACTGCAGCAGGCCGATGGCTATGAAGGTTGTGATCACCGATGAACCGCCGTATGCCATGAGCGGCAACGGGATTCCGGTGACGGGTGCGATTCCCAGGTTCATCCCGATGGTCAGGAAGATCTGGAACATGAACCACGCCAGGATCGACCCGGCTATCAGTGTTCCGTAGAGGTTCTTGGCCATCGTCACGATGCGTAAGGTGCGCCATATCAACAGCGCGTACAGCGAGAGCACGATGGCGGCCCCGGCGAAGCCGTAGATCTCACCAAGGCTCGCGAAGATGAAGTCGTTGTCGGCCTCGGGCAGGAAGCCGCCCGTGGCCTGGCTGGCCTTGGCCGGCCCTGTTCCCGTCTTCTGGCCGGAGCCGAGCGCCGTCAGTCCCTGATCCAGCTGGTAGCAGTACTTGTTGGTGGCGCAATCGGCCGGCGGGTTGATGAACGTCGTCAACCGCTCCTGCTGGTAGTTCTTGAGGACGTTGACGCCGACCGCGGGCGCCACGGTCAGCACGATCACTGAGGCGACCGCGACCAATACCGCGAGTCCTGCAAGGTGCTTCCAGCTGGTACCCAGGAAGAACAGCACGGCGCACGCGATCAGGCCGTAGATGAGTGCGTCGCCGAGGTCGGACTGCGCCATCACGATCATCGCCGGGATCAGCCCCAGCAACAGGATTCGCGCGGTGGTGCGGTGCTCGCTCATTCGGCGCGAGCGTTCGACGGCAAAGGCCGACAGAGCCAGGATCAGCAGCACCATGCCGAACGTCGAGGACTGGAAGCTGAAGCCCGGCAGCGGGATGCGGCGCTGGGAGCCACCGGCGCCCCCGCCGGGCGCCGCAAAGGCGAACACAGCGATGTTCAGCACGATCATCAATCCGTAGACGACATACCGGAACTCACGCAGTCGCGAGTAGTCGAAGCGGCTGATCACGCAGCGAGAGCACCACGCCGAGTCCGGCGAAGATCGCCTGACGCTTGTACTCCCCCGCGTAGGGATGGACGTTCAGCGCGTGGAGTACGACCACCGAGCTGAGCGAGAGGCCAACCGCGGCAAACAGCAGCAGCGGATCGAGCCGCAGCAGGTATCCGGTGCTACCGCCGCCGGACGGCTGGTCGGTGATCTGGATCGGAGTCGTCGTGCTCATAGGTCCGAAGAGGTTCCGCTCTTGAACGGGCCGGGCTTGCCGAGGAACCACTGCGACAGGATCTGCCGTGCGACCGGGGCGGCGGCGACGTCGCCAAACCCGCCCTTTTCGACGTTCACGACGACGACTATCGGCTTGGTCGTCTCGGTCGCGGGGACATAGCACGCGTACCAGGCGTCCTCAGGGCTGGAGGAGCTGTTGCCGAGCTCCGCCGTGCCGGTCTTGCCGTACACATGCAATGGGAAGTCGCCCATCACGTCAGCCGACGTTCCCTGCGAGGCAGCCAGGTAAAGGCCCGTCTGGATCGCTGAAAGGTATGAGGATTGGATGTCCAGTTTGCGCTTCGGCGCGGGATTGAGGTTCTGCACCGACGTCCCGGTGGGCGACTCGATGTCCTCGCCGAGGTGCGGGGTGACGATCTTGCCGCCGTTCTCGATGGCCGAGTAGACCACCGCCAGCTGCGCCGGTGTCACCAGGTCGTCGAACTGGCCGACGCCGGTCTCGACGTTGTCACCGATGGTCCAATACGGCGCACTGGCGATCCCGCAGCCCGCGGGAATCTTCTTGCTACGGACGTAGCCGCGGCGGGGCTTTGAGCTGATCTGGTCGGTGATCGGGTTGGTATAGGCGTACGCGCCGGTCGCGGTCTCGCATTGCTGCTCCTCGCGCCAGAGCACCGGCTGCAGCTTCGGCGAACCGATCTCGCCCGGGCTTTCACCGGGGAGGTCGATGCCGGTCGGGCGGCCGATCCCGAACCTATTGGCCCACTTCTGTAGGGGCCACGCATCGGGATAGTCAATCGCCTTGCCGCTCCGGGTCACGGGGCCGTTCATGAGGTCGCCGAGGTTGTAGAAGAAGACGTCGTCGGAAACCTGGATCGCCTGCTCCAGGTCGAGCGACCCGTAGCTCGAGCCGCCCGCGTTCTGCAGGCAGAGGCCGCCGGTGAAACAGTACTTGCCGGTGTCGTCGTAGGTGTCGCTGAGAGCCCATTTTCCGCTCTCGAGCGCAGCGGTCGCGGTGATCACCTTGAACGTCGAGCCGTCCGGCAAGGCCCCCGCGATCGCACGATCGATCAGCGGGAAGTTGTTGTCCGGATTGCTTAGGTACTTCTGCTCCCTGTTGCTCGTCTCCGTGCTCGGGTTGTACGTCGGCGCCGAGCCCATCGCGTAGACCTGCCCGTTCTGCGGGTCCATCGCGATGAAGGCACCACCCGTGCCGTCGTGTGCGGCGATCGACTCGGCCAGCGACGTCTGGCCCACCTTCTCGAGCGGCGCGTTGATCGACAGCTTGAGCGTGTCGCCGACGGTCGATGCCGTGCCCTTGGCGTAGCCCTCGAACGCGTTCTGCGAGTTGACCTTCACGCGCTCGGAGCCGTTGACACCCTGCAGATACTGGTTGTACTGGGCCTCGAGGCCGGACTGCCCGACGATATCTCCCAGCTGAACGCCCTTGTAGACCTTCAGCTCCGGCTCGCTCACCTGACCGAGCGTGCCGAAGAGCTGCGCGCCGGCATCGCCGAGACCGTACTTACGAACGTAGGTGTCCTGATAGAGAACCCCCGGATAGTGCGTCTGGCGCTCGGCGATGTAGTCCTGGATGTAGGCCGGGACGTTCGTCTTGATCGAGACGTTCGCGTAGGGAGACTGCGCGACGCTCTTGGCGACCAGGCAGGAGATCGGGGTGAGCCGGGTGCGGTAGGTCGAAGGCGCCTTCTTCCAGTAGACCAAATAGCTGCACGTGCGTGGCTTGGTCGACATCCCGATGAGCTTTGCCAGCTTGTCGAAGAGCGCACTGTCCTTGGCCGGAATCGGCACCGGCAGGGAAAGGGCACCGTCCAGCACCACCGGCGCGGGAAGGCTGCGCGGCGCGATCTGGATCGACGGCACCTCCACCGATTGCACCAGCGCCGTCCCGCTCGAGTCGACGATCTCACCGCGCGGCGCGGCCACCGGGATGGTTCGGACGACGTTGCTCTGTGCCTGCGCGACGTACTCGCTGCCGGTCAGAACCTGCAGGAACCACAGACGGAAGAAGATCACCGCGAACAGCAGCAGCGCGAACCCACCGACCAGAGCGACCCGCAGCGCCAGCTGCGGGGTCATCGGCGGTGTGCGCTCATCGGGCGGGAGCATCAGCGAGTCCTTGCCCTGGCGTTCCCGCCGAGCCGCTCCGACGGTCGCTGCAAGGGACTGAGAGACGTCGTGTATGCGCGCCGGCGACGCGCCCGCGGGTCACGCGGCAACGCGCGGTACAGCAGGCGCCGCACGACCTCGTAGACCGGTAGCACGATCAGGCAGTTGACCAGCACCTGAAGCACGATCTGCTGGAGCAGCAGCCAGCTGACGGGCGCGTCGACCCCGAGCAGGAACTGGATCACAGCCATGCCGACGCCTGTGAATGCCGTGGCGATCGCGCCCGACGGCGAGCGGGATCAGCCCGTGCGAAGGATCGCGGAGCTCGCGCAGGCGGCCCGACCAGTAGCCCACTGTGATGAAGAGCAGCGACGTCACCCCGACCGTCTGAAACATCACGAGATCCACGAACAGGCCGATTGCGAAGCCGGCGACCGCGCCCGCCATCGAGCCGGCAAGCAGGCCGATCGACATCACCACCAGCGGCGTCACATCGGCCGTCACGCCGAAGAGCGAGATCTGGGAGACCATCGCAACCTGGATCACGACCGCGAAGAAGCCCACAATCGCGATCCGCAGGCCCAGCTGGATGGTGCTTTCGGTGTTCATCGCCGCGAGCGCTCCAAATGCGGTTCAGTCCGCGTGCGGACGGGTCAGGATCTGCACGAGGCTGAGGTGCTGGAAGTTGACGAGCGGCGTGACCGGCACCTGCTGGTTGGTGAGCACGCTGTTCTGCGGATTGGTGCTCGAGACGGTGCCGATCGGGATCCCCGCCGGGTATACCGACCGGATCGCGTTGTCGTGCGGGTCCGTGATACCGCTGGTCACGACCAGCTGGCTGTTGGACAGGCCGTTGGCTGCCGATGAAGGCAGATCGATCATCGTCAGGGTGCTCGGGTTGCCTGCCTGAGGCTGGATCAGACCCTCAGGGTTCGAGCCGCTCTCGATCATCGCGCCCACCGAGAAGCTCGGTGAAGTGATCAGCTGAACGACAGACTCGTCGGGCATGACGTCGAGGACGTTGCCGACGAGGCCACCCGGAGCCACCACCGGGTCGTACTGCTTGACGCCGGAGTTCGAGCCCTTGTCGACGTAGATCGTCTTGTACCAAAGCGAGCGGATTGCCGCCGATCACGTTGGCGTACTTGAGTCCGTAGGAACTCAGGCTGTAGCTCGTGTCCAGCTTCCCGACCGAGCCCGCCTGCTTGAGCTGGTTGATCTCCAGCTGAGCCGCGGCAAACTCCCGTGTGAGGGTCTCGTTCTGCGACCGAACCTGTTTGAGCTCTGACTTGGCGTTGATCGTCGATGAGAAGTAGCCCGCCACGTCGCGCACGGGCGAGAGCACCGTGCTCGCGCCCGACTGCAGCGGCGACAGCACCGTCGCGATGCCCCGCTGGACCGAGTGCAGCGGGCTGTTCTGCGATTCGCCGAAGTAGTCGGTGAGAAGCGCTAGGGAGATGACGACGAGCAGCACGAGCACCGCGCGTCGCCTACGAATTTGCTTGTCATGCAAGGGAAAATCTCCATGGCCCCGGCTCCCGTCCTAGTAACGGCGGCGCCGGTTGCGTGAATTCTTGCTCGAACGGTGGATCGCTTCGAACTCCTCAAGCGATCTACCGGAGCCGACCGCCACGCACGTCAGTGGCGACTCGGCGAGATGGGCGGGCATCTGAGTCTCGTGCCGCATACGCTCCTCCAGACCCTGCAGCAGTGCGCCGCCCCCGGCCAGCATGATCCCGCGGTCCATGATGTCGGATGCAAGCTCCGGCGGCGTCCGATCGAGCGTCTCCTTGACAGCGTCGATGATCTGCGACACCGGCTCTTCCAACGCGCCCCGGATCTCCTCACTGGTCAGCACCACCGTCTTGGGCAGGCCGGAGACCATGTCGCGACCGCGGATCTCTGCCTGAACCTCCTCAGGCATCGGGAACGCGGAGCCGATCTCGAGCTTGACCTCCTCAGCGGTCTGCTGGCCGATCAGAAGCTTGTACTCGCGCTTGACGTAGTTGATGATCGCCTCGTCGAGCTCGTCGCCGCCGATGCGGATCGACTGCGAGACGACGATCCCGCCAAGCGAGATCACCGCGACCTCGCTGGTGCCGCCGCCGATGTCTACGACCATCGACCCGGTCGGCTCGCCGACGGGCAGGCCGGCGCCGATCGCGGCAGCCATCGGCTCCTCGATCAGGTAGGCCTGACGCGCACCGGCCGAAAGGCAGGCCTCCTCGACGGCGCGCTTCTCCACGCCGGTGACTCCGGAGGGGACGCAGACGACCACTCGCGGATGCGCCCAGCGGTTCTGGTGGACCTTCTGGATGAAGTGCCGCAGCATCTCCTCGGTCACCTCGAAGTCGGCGATCACGCCGTCCTTCAGCGGCCGGATCGCTGAGATCGTCCCGGGCGTGCGGCCGAGCATGCGCTTGGCCTCGATGCCGACGGCGTGCACCTCTCCGGTGCGCGAGTCCACAGCCACGACGCTCGGCTCGGAGAGCACGATGCCGCGCCCTCGTACGTATACGAGGGTATTTGCGGTGCCAAGGTCAACGGCCATGTCGCGGCCACCGAAACCTGTTAGGTACGTGAAGAAACCCATTCCAGGACGAGAAGATTGAGGGGGTTCAGACGGGCGGCGAGCGCGGTCTGACCGAACCCTGAGCCAATTCCCATCCGTCGAGTCCCGAGTGTATCGGAACTCCACTGCTTTTCAGCCGTTATTGCCGCTAAATCGCCGAAAAGAGCAGCGATGGCAACAAGTCGAGCAGCGTAGCAACCGGCAGACCGACGACATTGAGGTAGTCACCGTGGATGGACTCGACCAGCGCAGCGCCGCGGCCCTGGATCGCGTAGCCACCCGCTCGGCCCCGCCATTCCTCGGTATCGGCGTACCAGGCGATCGCCACTTCCGCGCAGCGGCCGGAAGCTTCACATCGGTGACAGCCGTCGCCGTACGTGCCTCGCCGCCCTCGATCACGCAGATGCCGCTGACGACGCGGTGGCTGCGGCCGGCAAGCGCACGCAGCGTCGCAACCGCATCCTCGCGGTCGCGCGGCTTGCCGTAGACACGCCCGTCAAGGGCGACGAGCGTGTCGACGCCAAGGACTGGCGGGGGTGGGTGGGTGGTAACCGATTCACCGGTGCTGCTGCTTTGCTTTGCAGCAGCACCGGCTGCGGCCTTGCGGCGGGCGTTCTCGACGGCGATCTCCTCCGGCGCGCCCTGAGGTCAGCTCGCTGACGCCGGTGACGACGACCTCAAACGCGACCCCCAGCTGCTCGAGGATCGCGCGGCGTTGAGGAGAGCCGGAGGCGAGAAGCAATTAGAGCTCGGGGAAGAAGATCCCGACCTCACGCGCCGCCGACTCGGGCGAGTCGGAGCCGTGGACCATGTTCTCGCCGATCGCGGTGGCGAAGTCGCCACGGATTGAGCCGGGAGCCGACTGCAACGGGTTGGTCGCGCCGATCACCTGGCGCGCAGCCTCGACGGCGGAGTCGCCCTCGAGCACCATCGCCACCAGCGGACCGGAGGTGATGAACTCGACGAGCTCGCCGAAGAATGGCTTGCCGTCGTGTTCGGCGTAATGGCGCTCGGCGGTTTCGCGGGTCAGCGTCTCGAGCTTCAGCGCGGCCAGGTTCAGGCCCTTGCGCTCGAAGCGGGAGATGATCTCACCGGTGAGGTTGCGGGCAAAGGCGTCGGGTTTGACGAGGATCAGCGTGCGCTCAGCCATGGGGCCGCGGTCTCCTTGATGCGTTCGAGGTTGTGCGGGCGGGTGCCCGCGCGCAGGTTAGAAGGTACTCGGCAGGATCGGCCGTGACGGCCGTCAGATCAGGTCCGACGGCGGCGGCGCCACCATCGTCTGCTGCGGGTCGCGACGGGACCGGCGGCGGCGCTGGCTCGCCGCCAGGGCGGGATCCAGGTCGCGGTCGGTCTCGCAGTACGGGCAGATCTTCCAGTTGGCGTCCAGCGGCTTGCCACAGCTGACGCATGGGTCCCTGAGCTTGCGCAGGCAGTGCGGGCAGCGCAGGAACTCCTTCTCGACCTCATGGTCGCAGTACGGGCAGGTGTGGACTCCGATCTGTGCGAGCCGCGCCTGCGCCGCCTGGATCTCCAGGTCGCGCTCGTGCACGTCCTCGAGGTACTCCGGCGGCCGCACGATCATGTAGACGATCGTGCCGATGTATGGGAAGAAGGACGTGATCGTCGCGCAGGCGACGAGGATGCCGTCCGCGATCCGCCGGCGGGCGTCCGCGAAGGTCCAGTAGATCAGCGCGAGCCAGATGACGGCCAGAACCACCAGCGCCAGATCGACAATCAGACTCGCGGTGTGGTTGTGGATCCCGAATATGCCCGCGATGGGCGTCATAGAAGGCCGAGTGTAAACATTGGCGGAAACGATTACGCAGGATTCCTGGCGCATTGGACGCGCCAGCGCCGCCGCCGTTCACCTCCGTCCGAGAGCCACGTACCCGGAACCTCAGAGAAAGATGCGGCCGAGCGCATAACCGATCCCGAAGAAGACGAGGATCGTGAGCGCCACGCTGACGGCCACGAGGCCCATCATCTTCAGGAAGCTCGGGCGGTGCTCGCGCTCGTCGTTCACAGCATCGAGGCGCGGCGCGAGCCGGCAGTCGCCTCGTCATAGACGAGGTCTGAAATCAGGTAGAGCGAACCCGTGGCGACCACCACCCCATCATGCCCGGCGAGCTCGCGGGCGCGGCTCAATGCGGCATGCGGCTCACGGACGATCTCGGAGTCGATCGTGATCTCGGGTGAGAGTTGGTCGAGCAGCGAGCTCAGCGTTGGAGGCGGTAGCACCCGGGGGTTGTGGCTCGAGGTCAGCACCAGCGCATCGAACAGTGGCGCGAGCGACCGCAGCATTCCCGAGGCATCCTTGTCGTCGAGGATCGAGACGACGGCCACCACCCGCCCCTCACCGCGCCGGGCGGAGGCGATGATCTCCGGCAGCGACTCGGCCAAGGCGGTGATCCCGTCCGGATTGTGCGCACCATCCAGCAGCGTCAGCGGATGCTGGTCCACGACCTGGAGGCGTCCCGGGACGCGCACGTCCGCCGCCGCGGCCTCGACCGCTGCTTCGTCCAGCTGCCCGAGGAACGCCTCGGCAGCGGCGCGTGCGAGCGCGAAGTTGCGTCGCTGGAACGTGCCGAGCGCACCCACGGTCGCATGCGGATCCGCTTCGGCCTGCACGATCTCTACGCTCCGTTCAGCGGCGAGCTCCCGTGCCACCGCAAGCGCGTCCGGGTGCATTCCCGCGCCGAGCACGAGCGTGCCGCCGGGCCGCATGACGTCAAGCTTCTCCCTGGCGATCGCGGTGATCGTTGGGCCCAGCCAGCGCGTGTGCTCGAGCCCCACGCTCGTGAGCACCTGGACCTTCGAGGGGATCACGTTGGTGGCGTCGTAGCGGCCACCCAGTCCGGCCTCGATCACGGCCACATCGACCCGCTGGCGCGCGAGCTCAGAATAGGCCGCCGCGGTCAGCAGCTCGAACTGGGTCACGGGGTCATCGCCGGCACTCGCGCGGTTGACCTGTTCGGCGGCGCGCAGCCCGCGTTCGATCGCGTCGGCCATCTGCTGGGGGGTGATGTCGCGGTCGTCGACACGGATGCGTTCGTTGAAGCCGAGCAGATGCGGTGACAGGTACGAGCCGGCACGGTGGCCATGGCGCGTGAGGATCGCGGCGATCATCCGGTCGTCGAGGACTTGCCGTTGGTGCCGACGACGTGGATCGACTCGAACGCGCGCTCGGGATGGCCGAGCACCGTCATCAGCCTGCGCATGCGGTCCAGCCCGAACCGCATGCCGAAGAGCTCGAGCGACAGCAGTCGCTGCTCCGCCTCCTCCGGGGTCACAGGGCCTCCAGTTCGGCGCGCAGCGTCTCGAGCTTGGCGCGCTCGGCCTCCACGACCTCTGCGCGGCGCCTTGGCGACGAAGCCGGCGTTGGACGAGCTTCTTCTCGGCGCGCTCGATCTCGTTCTGCAGCTCTGCGCGCTTGGCGTCGCGCTTGCGGGTGGCCGCCCCGAGGTCGACGTCCGCCGACGGCCAGGATCTCGATCGACGCCGCCGGGGATCACGATCGCCAGCAGCACCATCCGCGCCGCCCGCCGTTCGCGCTCAGCTCGAGGCGGCCGAGCCGCGCCAGGTGGGCGACCGTCTCGCCATAACCCTCGGCGCGCAGCTGCGCCGGCAGGATCGCCGACGGCTTGACATCGGCCGCATCGCGCCAGGCGCGGATCGCCTGGATCGCCTGGATCGCGCGCTGCACCTCGGCCTCCGCGGCCGCGTCGACGCTGCCCGCGTCAGCAGCGGCGACGCGGGCGGCGAGCAGACCCGACGAGCCCGGAATGTATCCGTAGATCTCCTCGGTCACGAACGGGATCAGCGGGTGCGCGAGCGTCACCGTCTCGGTCAGGATGTGCAGCAGCGTCGCGGCGGTGTCGGGGTCGCCGTCGCGCAGGCGCGGCTTGACGAGCTCCAGGTACCAGTCGCAGAGCTCGCCGTAGATGAAGTCGTAGAGCTGCAGCGCCGCCTTGGAGAACTCGAAGCGTTCGATCGCCTCGCCCACCGCGCTGCGGGCCGCTTCGAGCCGCGACAGGATCCAGTGGTCCTCCGCCGCCTGCGGCCGCACATCGGCGCGGGCGTCCTGATCGACGCCGCAGCAGGATCAGGCGCGACGCGTTCCAGAGCTTGTTGGTGAGCTGATGCGCCTGGGCGATCTTCTCCTCGTTGAAGCGGCACGTCCTGGCCCGAGGACATCGCCAGCAGGCCCCAGCGCACGGCGTCGGCGCCGTAGGCGGGGAACTCGCCCGGGTCGCGCCGTCCTTTGCGAACACGGGCGGGCGCGGGCCGCCGTCGATCAGATCCAGCGGGTCGACGCCGGTGCCGAGCGACTTGGACATGCGGCGACGGTCCGGGGCCTGGATGATCGAGTGCACGTAGACGTCGCTGAACGGGATCTGGCCGGTGAACTCGAGGCCCATCATGATCATGCGTGCGACCCAGAGGAAGATGATGTCGCGACCGGTGCTGAGCACGTCGGTGGGATAGAAGGCGTGAAGCTCAGGCGTCTGCTCGGGCCAGCCGAGCGTCGCGAACGGCCACAGCGCGCTGGAGAACCAGGTATCGAGCACGTCGGGGTCGCGCTCCCAGCCGTCGCCGTCGGGCGCCGTCGTGCCGACGTATGTCTCACCGCCGCGGTACCAGACCGGGATCTGATGGCCCCACCAGAGCTGGCGGGAGATGCACCACGGGCGGATGTTCTCCATCCAGTCGAGGTAGACCTTGGTCCAGCGCTCAGGGTGGAAGCTGACGCTGCCCGGACCGCACGACGTCGATCGCAGGCCGGGCGAGCTCGTCCATGCGCATGAACCACTGCAGCGAGATCAGCGGCTCGATGCGAGCGCCCGAGCGCTGGCTGAAGGGGACCGTGTGCGTGTAATCCTCGCGGCGCTGGATCAGCCCGAGGTCGTCGAGCTCGGCGACGATCGCAAGCTGGGCCTCGGCGGTCGTCAGGCCGAGGTAGCGCTCCGGGACCTCGTCGCCCTCCATGCGGCCGTCCTCGCCGATCACGGTCGGGTGCGGCAGGCCGTGGCGGTTGCCGATCTCGAAGTCGTTGGGATCGTGGCCGGGCGTGATCTTGAGCGCGCCGGTGCCGAACTCCGGTCTTGACGTAGTCGTCGGCGATGATCTTCAGCTTGCGCCCGACGATCGGCAGGATCGCGGTCTCGCCGATCAGGCGCTGGTAGCGCTCGTCTTCCGGGTTCACCGCGATCGCGACGTCGGCGAGCATCGTCTCAGGACGGACGGTGGCGACGGTGATCGCGCCGCTGCCCGAGGCCAGCGGATAGTCGACGTAGTAGAGCGTGTCGGTGACCTCGCGCTCCTCGACCTCGAGGTCGGAGATGGCCGAGCCGCTGCCCGGATCCCAGTTGACCAGGTAGCGGTCGCGGTAGATGTAGCCCTTCTCGTAGAGGTCGACGAAGACCTTCAGCACCGCCTGCACGTAGGCGGGGTCGAGCGTGAACCGCTCGTCCTGGAAGTCGGCGGTCGAGCCCAGGCGCTTGATCTGCTCGATGATCCGGCTGCCGTAGCGCTCGCGCCAGGACCAGACCCGGGCGACGAACTGCTCGCGACCGAGCTCCTCGCGGCTCGTGCCGAGGCTGACGAGCTCCTTCTCGACCTGCGTCTGCGTGGCGATACCGGCGTGGTCGGTGCCGAGGATCCACTTCGTGCGCTTGCCCTGCTGACGCGCGCGGCGGATCAGCGTGTCCTGGACCGCGTTGTTGAGCGCGTGGCCCATGTGCAGCACGCCGGTGACGTTCGGCGGCGGGATCGCGATCGAGTAGTTCTCGGACGAGTCGCCCTCGGGCGCCGGATGGTTCAGACCGGAGTCCAGCCACTCCTGGGCGATCCGAGGCTCGACCTCGGAGGGCTGATAGCGCGTCTCCATCTCAATTTTGCTCGTACTCATTCGACGCCGAGTTTAGGCGCCGGAAGGCCGCCGAAGCAGCGGCGAGGCGGCCACGCTATGCGGCGGCCTCTCCCTCGTCGTGTTCCTCGACGGCCTGTGTAACGAGCGTCGGCGGGGTGCCCTTGTCGATCGTGTCGCGCGTGACCACGCACTTGCGCACGTCGCGCCTGGAGGGCAGCTCGAACTGCACCTCGAGCAGCACCTCCTCGATGATCGAGCGCAGGCCGCGGGCTCCGGTCTCGCGCTCGAGCGCCTTGTCGGCGACGGAGTGCAGGGCCTCGTCGGCGAACACCAGCTCGATCCCGTCGAACTGGAAGAAGCGCTGGAACTGCTTGACGAGCGCGTTGCGCGGCTCGGTCAGGATCTCCATGAGCTCGCCACGTGAGAGCTGATGGATCGCCGACATCACCGGCAGGCGGCCGATGAACTCGGGGATCAGGCCGTACTGGATCAGGTCCTCGGGCAGGCAGTGCTCGAACATCTCTCCGAGGTCGCGCTGTTCCTTGGACTGGATCGTCGCGCCGAAGCCCACGCCCTGGTGGCCGATGCGCCGCTCGATCACGCGATCGAGGTTGGCGAAAGCGCCGCCGCAGATGAACAGGACGTTGGTCGTGTCGATCGACAGGAACTCCTGGTGCGGATGCTTGCGCCCGCCCTGCGGCGGAACGCTGGCCGTAGTCCCCTCGAGGATCTTCAGCAGTGCCTGCTGCACGCCCTCGCCGCTGACGTCGCGGGTGATCGAGGGGTTGTCGGCCTTGCGCGCGATCTTGTCGACCTCGTCGATGTAGATGATCCCGGTCTCGGCCTTCTTGACGTCGTAGTCGGCCGCCTGGATCAGCTTGAGCAGGATGTTCTCGACGTCCTCGCCGACGTAGCCGGCCTCGGTCAGCGCGGTCGCGTCGGCGATCGCGAACGGGACGTTGAGGATCTTGGCGAGCGTCTGTGCCAGCAGCGTCTTGCCGCAGCCGGTCGGCCCGAGCAGCAGGATGTTCGACTTCTGCAGCTCGATGTCCTGGTCATCGGACTGCATCATCTGCACGCGCTTGTAGTGGTTGTAGACGGCCACCGACAGCGTGCGCTTGGCCTGCTCCTGGCCGACGACGTACTCGTTCAGTACGTCGTAGATCTCCCTCGGCTTGGGGAGGTTCTGAAGGTCGAAATTCGGTGGAGCGGTGAGCTCCTCATCGATGATCTCGTTGCAGAGATCGATGCACTCATCGCAGATGTAGACGCCAGGCCCAGCGATCAGCTTCTTGACCTGACGCTGCGACTTGCCGCAGAAGCTGCAGAGCAGTTGCTCGTTGGAGTCGGTCGGACGTGCCATCGATTCCCTCTCTGAAAGGTTCTACGGCCAACTGAAACCGGTGATGCCCAACACAAGGTTAACGATCCCCCGCCGCGAGGCAAGGGGTCGCCACCTAGTGCTGCGAAATCACCCGGTCGATGATCCCGTAGTCCTTTGCCTCCTCGGAACTCATGAAGTAGTCCCGCTCGGTGTCCTTTGCGACCTCCTCGACCGGCTTGCCCGTGTGCTGGGCGATGATCTCGTCGAGGCGGTGACGGAGGTCGATGATCTCGCGCGCGTGGATCTCGATGTCGGTGGCCTGGCCCTGGAAGCCCGCCGACACCTGGTGGATCAGGATCTTCGCGTTGGGCAGCGCCATGCGCTTGCCGGCGGCGCCGCCTGCCAGCAGCAGCGCGCCCATCGACATCGCGATGCCGACGCAGATCGTCTGCACGTCGGGCTTGATGAACTGCATCGTGTCGTAGATCGCGAGGCCCGCATACACCGACCCGCCGGGCGAGTTGACGTACAGCGAGATGTCCTTGTCGGGATCCTCGGACTCCAGGTGCAGGAGCTGGGCCACGATCAGGTTGGCGATCTGGTCGTCCACTGGCGTCCCGAGGAAGATGATCCGCTCGTTGAGGAGTCGGGAGTAGATGTCGAAAGCACGCTCCCCGCGGGAGGTCTGCTCAACGACCATCGGAACAAGTGGGCTCATGCTTCTCGCTTCTTTCGCTTCCAGGGGCGGATTCCTGCCGACTCTAGCAATCGGGCCTGTTCCGCCCCTGAGGGCGCTTAATCGGCCGACTTCGGCGACTTCTTAGCGGCTCGGCTTCTTCTTGGAGCTGGTGTCGCCGGCCCGCTTGGCCGGCGCCTTCCCACCCTTGGCCGACTTCGTCCGCCGCTGCCTTCTTCTCGGCGCGCTGACCGGGCTTGGCCTGCTCGACCAGCCACTCGACAGCCTTGCGGTTGGCGAGCTCGTCACGGAGCCGTCCGAGCCGGCCGTTCTCCTCGAGCCGCTTGAACAGCTTCTCGGGCGTGGTCTTCTCGCGCTCGGCGGTCGGCTGCAGCGCCTCGAGCACATCATCCTCGCCCGGCTCGATCTTCTCGGCCTCGACAACGGCGGCGATCACGGCCTCCCGCCGCAGCGTCTTCTCGGCCTCCTCCTCGGCACCGTGCGCCATCTCCTCTTCGCTCTGCCCGGAGATCTGCAGGTACATCTCCTTGGAGATGCCCTGGCGCGCCAGCGAGGACATCGTCTCCTCGACCATCTCGTGCGCGCGCGCGTGGACGAGCTGATGCGGGATCTCGATCTTGGCGCCGGCGGCGACAGCGTCGAGCACGTCGCGCTCGAACTCGTGCTCGATGTTCTGCTGCTCGTACTCCTTCAGGCGAGTGGCGATGTCCTCGCGCAGCTCGGCGAGCGTGTCGAAGCCGGCCGCGTCGGAGGCGAAGTCGTCGTCGAGCTCGGGCAGCCGCTTGGTCTTGACCTCGCTGACCGTGACGTCGAAGGTGGCGGGCTTGCCGGCCAGCTCCTCGGAGCCGTAGTCCTCGGGGAAGCTGACCTCGACCAGTCGCTCGTCACCGGCCTTGGCGCCGACGAGCTGCTCCTCGAAGCCCGGGAATCAGCCTGCCCGAGCCCAGTTCCAGCAGCTGATCGCGACCCTCTCCGCCCGGGAACGGCTCGCCGTCGAGCTTGCCGAGATAGTCCATGACGACCGTGATCGCCGACCTCGGCGGGCCGCTCTACGGTCTCGAGCGTCGCAAGGCGGTCGCGCAGGCGCTCGACCTCAGCATCGATCGCCTCGTCATCGGCGGCAGGCCTCGCGGCGCTCCACCTCGACGCCCTTGTAGGCCCGAGCTTGGCGTGCGGCCGCACGCCGATCTCGATCGAGAAGGCCAGCGGCGCACCGGCGTCGGGCAGATCGCCGACGTTGATGTCCGGTTCGCCGACCGGCGCGATCCCGGACGCGTCGATCGCGTCCACGTACCAGGACCCGAGCGACTCGCGCAGCGCCTCGTCGAGCACATACTCGCGGCCGAGGCGCCGGATCACCACCGGAGGCGGGACCTTGCCCTTGCGGAAGCCGGGAATCTTCAACTGGTTGCCGAGCTTGCGAGCAGCCTGCTGCATGCGGCGCTCAACCTCTGCGGGCGCGACCTCGGCCTCGACCCGCACGCGCGACTCGGGCAGCTCGGTGACGGTGGTAGTAAGTGTTGTTGACATGTGGCGAGAGACGATAGCTGCCCGTCGCGGCCGCGGCAGTGCGGGATCGCGGGCGGATGCCGCTCGGATACTGACCGGCCCGTGGGCGTTTCTGGCGGCCGGGTTGCTCGACCTGGCGGCGGTCATTTGGTGGATCGCGGTCCGGCGCCGGGTTGGACGTTCGTTCGACCCCCGCTGACCCCCGACGCACTTTGCGCAATTCTCCGCGTGTACCTCTGCAGATCTGAGCGGGCCGGTGCGCGGTGCACCCAAAGCGGAGAGGGGGAGATTCCATGCCAATGGAAGTACGGACTCGAAAGGCTGACGTGACCGTCAACGTAACGGGACCGATCGCTAATGGAATTTTCAGCGGTGCCGATACCTTTTCTGTGGGCTCACAGACGCAGGTGCTTGGGAACACGAACCTCGCCACCGGTGACGTCGCCGGCGGGCTGATCGCCCCGAACGGTGAGAGCGCGAGCCGAACGCCGCGCACTGGAGATGCTGCGCCACGAGAAGCCCAAGTTCGAGCAGCACCGAGCGGCCAGGAAGTAGGGTTAAGGAGAGCCAATGAGCGCGGTTACCGGTAGCGAGCCAGAACACGTAGTCGTCGCACCAGGCGTAAGGCCGCCGCTTGCCGTTCCTCGGCGCCTTCTCCGCCTGCGGTCCGATGCCGCCCTGGCCGAGCGCTTCGCCGCCGGCGACGAGGCGGCATTCGACGTCATCTACGAGCGCCACCGGCCGGTGGTGCTCGCCGTCTGCATGGGTGTCCTCGGCGCTCCAGCCGACGCCGAGGACGCCACGCAGGAGACCTTCTCGGCGCTCGCAGTGGCGCTGCGCACCCGCCCGCCGGCCGAGCTGCGCCCGTGGCTGATCCGCGTCGCCCGCAACGCCTCGATCGACACGACCCGGCGCCGGCGACACCGGCTGCTCACGATCGACGGGGAGATCCCCGAGGTTGCGGCCCGCCCGGCGTCGTCGGGTAAGGCCGAGCTCGCCGTTGTGCTCGATGGCATCCGTGAACTTCCCGAGGGACAGCGCATGGCGCTGCTGATGCGCGAGCTCGGCGGCCACTCCTACTCGGAGATCGCCGATTTCCTCGACACCGACGAGGAGTCGGTCAAGGGACTGATCGCGCGCGCCCGCGTCGGTCTGCGCAGCTATCGCGAGGCCACCGAGCTGTCATGCTCGTCGGCCCGCGCGACGATCGCGGCGGAGCCCGACGGACGCCGCTACGACAAGACGATCCGTCGCCATCTGCGCACCTGCGGCGCATGCCGCTCCTACCGCGCCGCACTGCGCGACGACGCCAAGGCTCTGCGCGCGGCGCTTCCGATCCAGGCTGGAACGGTTGCCACAGGCGGCCTCTCAGGGGGCATGCTGACCGCCGCCAAGGGCTCGCTGCTCACCTACGGGCTGACTCAGGCGGCCACCACCTGCGCGGCATCGGCCTGCGCCGTTGGTGCGATCGGCGGCATGGTCTTCGTCGCCCCCGTGCACCGGCTAGGTCTGCCCCCGATCTTCCCCGTCGCGAAGACCGCGCCGGCCCATAAGCACCATGTGAGCGCGAAAGCTGCACCGGCGAAACATGTCGTGCTCCAGAGCCAGACTGCGGCCACGGTCTACCAGAGCGAGAGCGCTCCGGCCGGCAGCGTCCGCGCGACCGCGCCTTCCGGAACCGCAAAGAAGGCGGCGGTGACGGTCAAGCCGTCCGCAGCCGTTGTGGCCCACCGCCACCATGAGCCCGTGACGAGGGTGCATCTGCCAAAGCTTCCGTCGGTCCACAACACCTCCGCGCCGAGCACTCCGGTCATCGCCGCCCCCGGTCCAGCTGCGACGACCGTGTCGAGCAGCACCACGAGTGCCAGCACCAGCAGCAGCTCGTCAGCAACCATCCCGACAGGACAAGGGGCCGGCCAACCAACCGGGGACCCGTACGGCTCCGCCCAGTCGAGCGGCAGCTCGCAGTCGGGCACCGGTCAGAGCTCAGACGTCATCGGCGGCAACGGCTCACAACCCACCATCGTCCAGAGTTCGCAGCCCACGACCGACCAGAGCTCGCAGCCGACCGGCGATCACGGCTCGCAGCCCACCACCGACCACGGCTCACAGCCCACCGGCGACCACGGCTCACGCTGGGGCACCGACCCGGGCTCACGCCCGGTGGGCGGCGAGCACCATGTCGGCCCGGTGCACGTGCTCGTCGGTGGCGCGGTAGGACAGCCGCCGAGCGCGTCGGCCGCGTCGGCCTCGTCGGCCTCGTCGGCCTCGACAACCGTGCCCGCCACGGGCGCAACGCCCGGCGAGACGACCAGCACTTCGGGTGTGACCACCACGACCTCACCGTCCTACACGCGGCCGACCTCCGGGACCACTCGCGGTGCCAACTGGCAGCGCGACCAGTCGGGCGCGCGTCACACAGCAACCGGGCGGCCGACCCCAACGACGACGCAGGCAAGCAGCCCCACCACGACCACCGCGGTCGCGAGCAGCCCCACGATCGCCAGCACGACCACAACCCCCGCGACCGACGGCGGCTATCGCCCGGGCGCAGACGGCGCCCCGAGCCAGCAGTACGGCCGTGGTCAGCAGACGGACTCGAGTAGCTCGCAGCCGAGCCGGGATTCGCACTGGGGCGGGCGCTAGGCGCCGCTGAGCGCTCAGCAGCCCTCGAGCACGACGGCCAGGCCCTGCCCCACGCCGATGCAGATCGCGGCCAGGCCGTAGCCGCCACCGCGTTTGTGCAGCTCGTGCGCCACGCGCCCCAGGACGCGAGCGCCTGACGCGCCCAGCGGATGGCCGATCGCGATCGCGCCACCGCGCTGGTTGACCTTCTCCGGATCGAGCTCGGGCCAGCTCTTCAGGCAGGCCAGCGACTGCCCCGCGAAGGCCTCATTCAGCTCCACGACATCGATCTGGTCCCATTTGAGGCCGGCGCGCGCGAGCGCTGTGTTGGCCGCCTGGACAGGGCCGATACCGAAGACGTCCGGATCAACCCCGTGGGCAGCCCGCGAGACGATCCGGGCCAGGGGAGCGAGATCGAGCCCGCCCGCCCCCGCGCTTGCTTCATCAGCCAGCAGCACCGCCGCGGCCCCATCATTGAGCGGTGAGGAGTTGCCGGCGGTGACCGTGCCGCCCTCGACAAATGCCGGCTTCAGCTTCGCGAGCTTCTCCATCGAGGTGTCGGCGCGGATGCTCTCATCCTGGGTGAGGTCGATGTCCGGGATCGTCACCACTTCCTTCAGCGCATCCTCGGCGTAGGCCCTGGCCGCGAGCTGGTGGCTCCGCAGCGCAAAGGCGTCCTGCTCCTCGCGCGTGATGCCATGCATGGACACGAGCTTTTCGGTGCTCTCACCGAGGGAGATCGTCCAGGCCTCGGGCATCTTCGGATTGATCATGCGCCAACCGAGCGCCGAGGAGTACAGCGTCTCGTTCCCCGCCGGGAACGCGCGTGAGGGCTTCTGCAGGATCCAGGGGGAGCGGCTCATCGCCTCACCACCACCGGCCACGACGATCGTCGCATCACCCGATTCGATCGCGCGGCTGCCCTGGATCGCCGCCTCGAGACTCGAGCCGCACAGGCGGTTGACGGTCGCTCCCGGAACCTGTGTCGGCCAGCCGGCCAGCAGCACGGCCATGCGGGCCACGTTGCGGTTGTCCTCGCCGGAGCCGTTGGCGGTCCCGTAGATGACGTCATCGATCTGCGCTGGGTCGAGCTCCGGCACGCGCGCCAGCAGCGTCTGCAGGACCTCGGCGGCAAGATCGTCCGGGACGCACGCCGGAAAGCGCGCCCCCATAGCGGCCGAACGGTGTTCTGACGGCTTCATAGACGTAGGCGCTGCTCATCTCATCTCCTTCGGGGGACTCGATGCAGTGAACCATTCGCGGGCGCGAGTCGTGCCGGAGGGCTGGTGCTGTCCACCGATTCCGGATAGCTTTGAGCCCGTGCAACCACGGATGGATCGCCAGTCCAGGGTCTGGCTGCGGCGCCGGCGTGCGCTGGTGGCCGGCTTCGCGACGCTCGTCGCCGCTTACGGCAGCCGGCTGCGCGAGCAACACACCCAAACAGCAGGCGATCGGCACCCCGACGGTTGTCACCGCGCAGCAGGTGATCACCAGCTGCTACCAGAACTACTTCTACAACGGGATCCTGCACGAGCTCGCTCAGCCGAAGGCCAACTGCAGCTCGTGCGTCGAGCTGAGGCTGCGCAAGCTCGGGATCCGGCCGAGCGCCGGCGAGACTGAGACGGACCTGCTGACCGGCGTCCGCCTCCCGAGCTCGGACATCAACTTGTTGCAGAACGACTGCAACGAGACCGACGCCAACGAGCAGTAGGACAGGCGTCCAGGCCGCGGCGGCGGCCAAATGGGTCCAATGTTCAGGCGGGGCGGTCGCCGGGATGTTACGCGATGTAGTAAATCCCTGCAAAGGCAGCTTCGAATGCTCAAGTTCTGAGCTGTTTCGACCGATCAAAGCGGCTAGTCCACTAGAAATGCCATCCACCCTAGGGGGGCGAGGGCATGGCTGCGGGGTCCATTGGGGTCTTCCGGGCCGTTTACGGACTGGAAAGGGGTGCTCATGCGCTTCAACAAAACCACGCGGATCGCCGCTGCCATCGCCGTAATCGGCGCCGTGGCCGCTGGTGGTGCCGCCTTCACCGACACAACGAACCAGCCGGCGAACCAGGCCCTCGGCTACGGGTCGACCACCATCTCCGGCGGAAACGGTCACGGGCATCAGCTATCAGCTGACGCGCGACTGGCACGACTGTCGACACGGTGACCCTGACGAGCACGGATGATCTCCTGACCGACAACAACGGCGACCTCGGCGTCGGTCTATCTGGCTTTCAATAACGACGGTTTCGGCACCGGCGGCGACCCGCGACCTGCGCGATCCAAACACGGAGGAAACACGGCCATCTGCACCCCGACCGCGACCACCACGGTCGCCAGCGTGCAGTCGCTTCAGATTGCCGTCACCAACGGTGGCGCCAACGGCGACACTCTCGGCTAATAAGCCTCAGATAGTCGATTTGAAAGGCTGGCCCGGACCCGTCCGGGCCAGCCTTTAGTTTTTGGCCGGTTCTGGAGTGAACAATCACGCCCATGAGATCCAGCCGCACCCGTTCCCTACTCGTGTCGGCTTTCGTGCTGGCGCCTTGCCGGACTCGGGTGGTTCTACCTGGCCCCGACCCAGATCGGCGGCTCGACCAGTTATGTGGTCACCCACGGGATCAGCATGGAGCCGCTGTTCCACACCGGCGACCTGGTACTGGTGCGGCCCGAGAGCAACTACAAGGTCGGGCAGGTCGTCGCCTATCACAGCACGCTCCTGCACACGGTCGTCCTGCACCGGATCATCCGCATCGACGCACGGCCACTACTTCTTCAAGGGCGACAACAACAGCTTCATCGACCCGACCCACCCGACACGCGGCGTTGCTGATCGGAAGCATGTGGCTGCACATACGCGAACGGCGGCGTAATCCTCGACGTGGCTGCACCACGCCATGGGTCGCTGCGCGTGTTGTTCGGCGCGGTGGCCGATCGTTCCTGCTGTTCGGAGGCGAGCGTCGGCGGCGGCGACGTGACCGTGGTCGACGTCACGGCAGCGACAGCTGGCGGGCAAGGAGCAGCGCTGCCGGTGACGAGCGTCGGCCCCCAATCCGTTCGGCGCGGTAAGCAATCGCAGCCGATTTGTGGCTTGCACCATCGGTGCGGTGGTCTTCGCCGTGCTCTGCGTCGTCGCGTTCGTGCTTCCGGCAAACACCACGATCGCGGTCAGGCAGCCCTACACGCAGACGCTGAGGTTCAGCTACCGCGCGAGCGTGCCGCCGAGCGCTGTCTACCCGAGCGGAACGGTGTCCACCGGCGACCCGGTCTACATACAGCTGGTCCATCTGCTCACCGTGACGGCGGCCTACCGGCTGACCACCACCGCGCCGAATCGGCTCCACGGCACCATCGGGATCCGCGGTACCCTGTCGAACTCCAGCGGCTGGAGCCGCAGCTTCTGGCTGGCAAAGCCTGCCCCGTTCGCCGGCGTCTCCGCTCATTCGACGGCCCAGGTCAACCTCACGCGGGTCGAGTCTCTGGCCGACCGGATCTCGGCGCAGATCGGAACCGCATCCACCAGCGGCTACGTCCTCGTGGTCACTCCCGCGGTGAAGGATCGCCGGGAGGATCGCGGGCCAGCGGATGTCCGCCGCCTACAGCCCGACGCTGAACCTCGCGCTCGGCGCGCCGCAGCTGCTGGGCGGCGCGTCGGCGATCGGCACCGCCGGGTCGAGCACCGGCTCGCACAGGCGAGCCTCGTCCACAGCACGCCCGGAGCAGCGACGATCGATCCACAGCTCGACCCACACGATCGCCGGGGTGCCGGTCGAAGACAGTCCGCTGGCTCGCTCTTGTGGCTCTTGCGCTCTGTGGCTTGGGTGCGTTCCTCGCCTACCAGCGCGATCGCGATAGCCCGCCGGATCCCGCGGAGCGGATCAAAAGCCGCTACAAGCATCTGATCGTGCCGGTCGAGCCTGTGACCCCGAGCCCGGACCATCCGCCGATCGACGTGAGCAGCATCGATGCGCTCGCGCAGCTGGCCGAGCGCAGCGAGCGGCTGATCCTGCACGACCATCAGGACGATGTCGACAACTACCTGATCGACGATCAGGGAACGCTGTTCCGGTTCAGCGCACCGCGACTGAGCACGCCTCACATGAACGGGACAGCGCAGCGCGAACGGTGCCGGCATATCTCGATGTCCAAGCCGGTGCTGACGAAACCGGCGGCACCACCGATCATTCCGACACGGGCGGCATCGGAGACCCCGGTCTCAGCGAACCGGCCGCCAGTGCTGCCGCCGCCATTCTCAGCTCGGCCGCCGCCTCGCTCAGCGCCGCTGCCGCCGAGGCGAGTGCCGCGACCGCCGAGGCGAGCGCCGCCGCTGCCGCCGAGGCGAGCGCCGCCGCTGCCGCCGAGGCGAGCGCGGCGACCGTCGATGCGGGCCCCGGCCCCACCCCCGACCCCGACCCTGGCCTCACCCCCGACCCCGGCCCCAGCGAGCCAGATGGTGCCGCCGATGAGTCCGAGGTCAACGGCGCCGCGCCCGCTGGCGGACCTGTGGCCGCTCCGATCGCCACCGGTGCGAGTGCTCGATCCGTGTCTCATCTACCGGGCATCGATGCCGACCCCCGCCGGCCCCCCACCGCGACGATGGCCCAGCGGAGCATCCGGCCCGAGTACCGGCTCGGGTTCACCATCGGTCCGCTTGCGCTTGCCTTCCTGGCATGGCGACACGTTCGCGCCCGGCGCCGACGTCTGCGCGGTGACGGCGCCGACGAAGCAGCGAGGCGTTCCTGGAAGACCAGGAACCTCGCGCGAAGGTGAGCGACCGGATTCGAACCGGCGACCGCCTGGACCACAACCAGGAGCTCTACCAACTGAGCTACGCCCACCGCGGGCTTATGAATCTACCAGCGGACCGTCAGAAGCGGCGGGTGCCGGCCACGGCGGCGTCGACCAAGCGCTGAACGAGCGGGAAGTCGAGGCCACGCTCCGGCGGCATCAGGCTGACGAGGATCCCGATGACGACGGTCAGCGCGCCAACGATCTGCCACTCTCCGACCGGATTGGAGAAGGCGACCCATCCGACGACCGCGCCGACCAGCGGCTCGAGGTTCACGAACGCACCGGCGAACTCGGGTGCGACCCGTGCCTGGCCGTAGGCGAACAGCCAGAACGGCAAGATCGTGCCGACCAGCGCGAGCGCAAGGAAGGCCATGACCAGACCAGGCCCGGACGGAGCGTGCGGAAGGCTGCCTCCGGACAGAGCCACCGGCAGCGAGACCACCTCCGCGGCAAAGAACTGCACGGCGGTGACAGCCGCCGGATCTCGTCCCTTCAGCAGGCGCGGCTGTACGGCCACGGTGGCACCTGAGAGCACCACCGAGGCGAACACCAGCATGTCACCGAAGTCGGTGGCGCCTCCGCCCCCGCCCTTGGCGACCAGCACGACACCGATCAGGGCGACGGCATAGCCGAGCCACACCAGCGGGCGCGCCAACCCCGTTCCGAGCGTGGCCGCGACCAGGCCGACGACGACCGGCAGCGCGCCGACGATGATCGCGCCGTGGCTCACGCTCGTGTGATCGATACCGATGTTCTGCAGCAGCACGACGGCCCCGTATCCCACTGCTCCTGAGAGGAAGATGGGGAGCGTGAAGGCCTGACGCAAACCGCGGCGGGCGATGATCGCGAGGATCGGGGTCGCAACCAGGAATCGCATCGCGGTCAGCCAGCTAGGGTCGAGCCAGCGCAGGGATAGCTTGGACAGCGCAACGTTGATCCCCCAGAGGGATCCGGCTACGACCAGAGCAAGGATGGCGGAGCGATTCTTCACACCTCCATGATGGTGGTCATGTGCGTCAAACTCCCTGATCCTGCCCATATATTTGACTTCTAAGACTTATCGCGATGCAATATCCCGTATGTCTGGCATTTCACTGGATTTAATTGATCTGGAACTGCTCAAAGAGCTTCAGGTCGATGCGGACCGCTCGAACGTCGAGCTCGCGCGCCTTGTCGGACTGTCGCCGACGGCCACCCTCCACCGCGTGCGGAGACTCAAATCCACGGGCATCGTGCGAGCGGTGGTGGCGGAGCTCGACCCGACACTTGCCGGGTTTCCCCTGCACGTCTACGTATTGGTGACGCTCCAGCGCCACGACGACGCCGGCCATGAGAAGTTCATGGCGGCTGTGCAGGCGATACCCGAGGTGATCTCGGCGGACTGGGTCACGGGCGAGATCGACGCGATCCTGGTGGTCGTCGCGCGGGATGTCGCGGAGGTGCAGCGGGTGATCATGCGCCTGTCCTCACGTGGCGGCGCCGTCCGCGTAACCACGCTGCTACGACTGGAGCAGCTAAAGCCGCCCTCCCCGCTCCCGCTCTCGACCGTCGATCGTCGAGGCGGAGCCGCGTAAGAGTTTGCTCTGATCAGGGCCGGGAAATGTAATTCTCAGACAAACTGACTACCGATGACCGGATCCCGGCACAATGGACCGGACAGGCAACCGTTTGGAGATTGATGCAGCTGCGGCCGACCCGGAAGAAGCCCAAGACAGTCACGAGTGAGAAGCCAGCGGCGGGTCGCTATCGCGTCGCCTTCGAGCAGGCGCTGATGGCGGAGTGGTTCTGCGACACAGACCTGACCCTCGTGCAGGTGAACGATTCGCTCTGCGAGCTGCTGGGGCGCTCGTGCAATGAGCTCGAGGGCAGCAACCTGGCGGAGTTCACACACCCCGACGAACTCCGTCTGGACGGTCATGAGCGGGCGGAGATGCTGTCCGGCGTGCGCGAGAGCTGTACGCGCGAGAAGCAGCTGCTGCGTTCTGACGGCAGCATCATCTGGGCAATCGTCGCGACACGACTCATTCGCGCCGCCGACGACGGTACGCCGCTCTATTTCTTCGGCCAGGCAGCGGACGTCACCGAGCACCACCTCCGAGAGCAGCGGTTGCGGCATCTCGCCGACCATGACTCATTGACCGGGCTCGTCAACCGTCGCGGGTTTGGGCGCGAGCTTCGCCTGCACATCAGCCGGCTGGGCCGATACGGCGCGAAGGGCGCGCTGCTGATGCTCGATCTCGACAACTTCAAGGGCTATAACGACGTGCACGGCCACGCCGGCGGCGATGCGCTGCTGAAGACCGTTGCAAACGTCCTCAGTGAGAGGTTGCGTGGCGGCGACGTGCTCGGCCGCATCGGCGGCGACGAATTCTCTGTGCTCCTGCCGGAGGCAACGCCCGAGCAGGCTGAGGTGGTGGCCGCCGCGCTGGTCCAGGCGGTGCGTGAGCTCGAGCAGCAGAACTCGCCCGGCGTGACCGCCAGCGTCGGCATCTTCTGCTTCGACGATGCCGACAGCCTCTCCGAGCATCATGCAATGGTTGGCGCGGACCTGGCCATGTACGCCGCCAAGCACGCCGGCCGCGATCGCCATGCGCCGCTGCGCCTATGGACATCGGCGCCCGCATCGCCGACCATGTGACGGCACTGTCCAGACTGGCGGGCACCTGCCAGACCGACGAAAGGGTGAGGCGATCATGGCGATTGGTGAGGCGGTATCCACCCCGCTGCTGATCAATGGCGAGGAACGTGACACGGCTGAGAGGCTGGCTGTTCATGATCCGCATGATGGTTCGTTGGTTGGTCATGCTGCTGCGGCCAGTGAGCAGGATGCGTTGGATGCGGTGGGTGCGGCGCAGGGGGCGTGGCCGGGTTGGGCGGCGCTTTCGGTGGGTGAGCGGATTGATTTGTGTTTGGGGGCGCTTGAGGGGTTGCCGGGTGATCTTGATGAGCGTGCGGAGGTTTTGTCGCGGGAGAACGGCAAGATTCGGTTTGAGGCCTCGATCGATTTGCAGGTGTTTGTCGGGCGTTTTCATGAGGCGGCGAGGTACGCGCGGGAGCTCGACACTGTGGAGAGGCTTGCGGGGCCGCCGTATAACACCACGATCCGGCATGTGCCGCAGGGTGTTGTGACGATCATTTACCCGTTCAACTGGCCGTTGGCGATTCTGGCGGCGAGCTTGCCGCACGCTTTGATGGCGGGGAACACGGTGATCGCTAAGCCGCCGCCGACCGCGCCGTTGTCGTCGGTTTTGACGTTGCGTCAGGTCGCGCAGAACCTCCCGCCCGGGGTGCTTGAACGTGGTTACGGGTCGGGATGCGGTGCTCGGCCCGGTCGTGGTCGGCGACCCGCGCGTGAAGCATGTGTGTTTTACGGGGTCGACCGCGGGTGGTAAGCGGATCATGGAGATGGCATCAAGGAACGTGACGAACGTGACGTTGGAGCTGGGTGGTAACGACCCGGCGATCATCCTTGATGACGCGGTGCTCGACGACGCGACGATCATGAAGATTGCTTTGGCGACGTTTATGACCACCGGGCAGGTGTGCATGGCGATAAAGCGCCTGTACGTCCCGCGCCGCATGTATGACCAGGTGGTTGAGGGGTTGCGGGGGTTCATCGACGCGCAGAAGATCGGTGGGGGCCTGAACCCCGACGTGACGATGGGCCCGCTGAACATGCGTGCCCAGCGTGACTACGTGCAGGAACTTTTGGCCGAGTCCAGGTCAAGCGGCAGCGAGGTGATCGACGGCGGGCAATACCTCGACACCGACCCCGGTGAGGGGAACTTCATGAAACCCGCGCTCGTCCTCAACCCAGAGGCCGATCAACGCATCGTCACCGAGGAACAGTTCGGGCCCGCCCTGCCGATCATCCCCTACGACACCGAGGATGACGCAATCCGGCAGGCCAACGACACCTGGGCCGGGCTATGCGCCTCAGTGTGGTCAACCGACGATCAACACGCCCTACGGATCGGGCAGCAGCTCCGCGCCGGCCACATCTTCTTCAACAACCACAACGCCACCGCCGTCGACGAACGCGCGATGTTCGGCGGGTTCAACCAAAGCGGCATCGGCCGCGAACTCGGACGCGAAGGCATCCACAGCTTCACCGAAACACAAGTACTCGCCATACCCGACGGAGAGAACGCCCACTGACAGGTTTCGGGTTGGGGGCGGTCTCGCTTGACCGCCCCTCCCCAGCCGCTAGCGGAAGCTGTCCAACGAGATCAGCGCCGTCGCCGTTTTGGAGCCAACTGTGGCCGCGGCGGCGCCGGTGGTCGACGGCGCGGTGCTGGTGACCGTTACCCGTGCCCCGAGCTGATTCCCGACCTCTCTCCGAAGCAGCTTGTGGCCCTTCTGGTTGAGCGGATAGGTCAGATAGCCGACCTCGCCGGCACCGAGGGTCTGCGTGTGCGGCGGCGCGAGTGCAGCCCCACCGAGGGTGACACGCGTGGTCGCCACGCACGGCGTGCTCGACGTGCAGGCGACGAGGATGCCGCCAGTCCACGCGTTCGAGACGAAGCTCGTCCCTCCCAGGATCTGCAGGGTTGAGTTCGGCCAGGACCGCCGCACCGGCGCCTTCCCGGAGATGGTGTATGGGATCAGGTTGAGTGGCCGCGTCGCCTTTGCGCCGGTGCTGCTCGTCAGGGTCACGGTGACCGGCAGCCGCCGGTTCGGCGCGCCGGAGACCAGTTTGCGTGTGTGGGTGCTGAGCGGTACGAGCAGCTGCCCACCATGCCTGGAGACCTTGCTGACGGCGCTGTGCGCCAGGCGGTTCTTGCCCTGATAGATCGCCGCCTCTACTTCGCACGGGGTCGCATTGAGGCACGCCACCGGAATCCCCACCGGACCTTTAGCTCCGACATACGCGCTGTTGCCGAAGATCGCGACGCTGGCGGGAGTCTGGACGGGCACCGAGGTCCCGACCACCTGACCGAGTGAGTTGAGTGCCTGGACCACGAAGTACGCGTAGGAGTCCTGGAGCTTGATCGGGAACTTGGCAGCGGCCGAGACGGTCTCGATGGCGGTGAGCGCGGTGGTCGACCGGCCGCCGAAGAGCGCGTAGCTGGTGATCCCTGGCTCGCCGGCCCAGCTCGGTGTGAGGTAGGCCCAACCGTTGGCCTGAGGCTTGACGATCAGCGACGGAGCGGACACGACCTGCGACACCAACGCGCCGCTGCCATACGCAGCCGTGGGGGCATCCACAAAGTCACGGTCGATGCCGATCGTCACCCCCCCGTACTTCTCAGCGTTGCCGCTGGGGTCGCTGTAGTACTGCAGAAGCTGATGCGTACCGGGCCAGTCGGCGCTCGGCACCCAGGCGTTCGCCGGGCTGGTGGGTGGCGTGGCCGGTGCCGACGAATCCCACGATGCTGTCCACAGCTCGTCGGGCTCCGCGTAGGTCGTGCCGTAGTTGTCGACGAGATCGGTGATCCCCGAACTGCCGCTGCTGTAGACGCCCGATAGGTAGCCGCTGACGTGCAATTGTTGCGTCCACGCCTGCAGGAACGTGAGCACCGCTCCGCTCGACGTGGCCGAGCGTGTGTACTGCTCGATGTCGTAGTAGATCGGGTTGCCGGCACCGATCCCGAGCGCCTGCGCCTGCGCGACGGCGTCCTGGGCCGCCGCCGTTCCCTGCGTGGCCGCGGTGGCAGGCGTGGCTGACATCGGAGCGCACCCGCCGCAGCTGCTCGAAGGCTTGCCGCCCACGAGCGGCGCCTGCAGGCCGACGTAGGTCGGGACCATGTGCCAGCCGGCGACCGACTCGCTGCTCACCCAGGCGGCGTTGAGGTTGCCACCGAGACAGGCGGCGTTGGCGCCGCCGATGTAGATGCCGATGGCGCCGTAGGGCGAGCTCTCGCCCCAGGCGGCCATGTTGCTCACGGACGGTGTCGAGCAGACGTCGAAGCCGAGCCCGTCATACACCTCGCCGGGCAGCGCCGGCGTGGACGGCGACGTTACCCGCGGGAGCTCTCGGGCCTCGATGGCTGGAATCCTCGCGGCCCTGGGCGTGTGACCGTTGGTGGCAAGCGCCGGCGCGCGTAGCGACCTCAGTCCGAGTGCCCGGCGGATGGCTGACGGATCGCGATTCCACGTCGCTGTGATCACCAGACGATCAGCGTGCTCGGTGAGCCTGACCATCGAGCTGTCCTGTGTCTCGGCACCCAGCCGGCTGACCGGAGCCAGGAGGCCACCGCGATAGCTCGCCGGGGAGATCAGGATCGCCTCGGTGCGACCGGCGGCCTGCGCCGGGCAATCTTCGCTGGTGCCTGGCTGGCCGAGGTAGACGGCGTGGCGGTTGAAGCGCACACAGACGTGGTAGCCCGCGCTCAGGTGGAACACCGGCCAGCTCGCCGGCACCGTCACCTTCGCCCCGTGATATCGGATTGTTCTGGTGGCCCCCGGCAGGGCCTTCGCGACGACGGTCCCGGGCAATGCGAGCAGCAGGGCGCCGACGGCAGCGATCGAGATCCGCGCCGCGCGTGAGATCTGAGGCTGGCGAGGACGGCTACTGATCATCCTGATCACGACATCACAGACAACAGCGTGGACACTCGAAGGTTTCGGCTCGAGTGTCCGATCGCCTGTCCGTGCAATCGGCCTTGCGGAGGCGGGCTCCTGCGACGTTTGCGGCCTCCCGCGACGGCGGGCAAAGGGGGGTGGCCAAGCGGGGCCACCCCCCGAACCGGTCGTCTTACTTTGCGAAGCTTGCGCTCGAGCCGGAGCTTCGGCCTCCGAAACTGGACTCCGAGTTCAAGTTCTGGCTGGCACCGCCACCGACGCTTGAGCCCGAGCCGCTCTGGGAGTAGCCCGCCGTGCAACGCGCGCCTGCTGGGCACGGTGGCAGGGTCGGTGCCGCCGGGACCGAAATGCCCGTGGTCCCCGAGGAGGTGGTGACCTCGGCCTTGGTTGCGGTGGCGGCGCCCGGCCACCAGGCCATGTACCAGCCACTCTCGACCGTGGCCCGTACCGACGTTCCATCGCTGAGGTCGAACGTGACCGCCGTCACGCCGGCCCCGGTGCGGCCATCGGCCAGCGTCAGCTGGTCGCCCGCGGAATCACGCGTCACGCCGCCGGAGAACTGGAGCTGCCCAGCGGCGACCGTGACCGGCTGTGTGCTCGTGCTGCTCGACGACATGAAGATGTTGTTGCCGCTCAGGCAGACAGCGGTCGTGTCCGACTGGGCGTAGATCGCAGCCGTGTACGGACCACGCGAATCGGTCAGCGCCGGGGTGCCCAGCCCCTGGCCGCATTGGCCGGCCGCGGGCGGCGCAGCTGCAGGTGTCTTCGGCGTCGCCTGCCAGCCCGCGAATGCCGGAGCGGCCCCCGAGGTGAGCGACACTACGACCGCGATCACCGCAGCCGTGCCGGCGGTGCCGAAGGCACCGATCGCAGGTAGGCGCCGCACCCGATGCTGGCGGGGACGGTAGTCGACCGCGCGCAGCCGGGCGATCGAGCCGGGATCGAGCTGCGCGTCCTGGTACGACAGGGCTTCGCGCAGGCTCCGTTCGAGTGGATCGGTCATCTTGCTTAGAGCTCCCGTGTTGGATTGGGAATGGGTGAGAGCGCCTCGCGCAGCCGCGCGAGTCCGCGCGAGGCGTTGCTCTTGACCGTCCCCGGCGAGCAGCCGAGAACCTCGGCCACCTGGGATTCGGTCAAGTCGTTGAAGTAGCGGAGGACCAGGACGGCGCGCTGACGTGGCGTCAGCAGCCTGAGCGCGGCCAGCAGCTCATCACGCGTCTCGAGGCCGCTCAGCAGATCCCGAGCCGGCCCCTCGACGGAAGCCGGGCTGTCATCGAGCTCGGTGCGGCGCCTGGCCCGGCTCTTGGCATCGTCGACGGCCAGGTTGATCAGGACCCGCCGGGCATATGCCAGCGGCTGGTCCATGCGCCGCACACGCGGCCACCGGCGCGCAACCTTGAACAGGCATTCCTGGACCAGGTCCTCCGCCTCGCCCGCGTCCCAGGTGATCAGGTGTGCGGTCCTCAGGAGAGGCTCAGTGCCGGTGGCAACGAACTCGTCGAAATCTTCCATCAACCCATACAACCCCGACCGGTGCCCGAATGGTTCCCGGATCGCACTCGATCGTGGGGAGAGTCAGGCCGGTCGGATCGGATCGAGGCGCCTAGCGTCGTCGGGAGATCAGGGCGCGTAGCGCCGGTGCAGCATCAGCGAATTGCCCTCGCTGTCGTGGAAGAAAGCCATCTTGCAGACCCCGGTATCGTGCTCCCCGGCGAACTTGACACCCCGCTCTTCCAGTTCGCGCTTCGCCTCGGGCACGTCGGCCACACGCAGCGCGATGAACGCCGAGCTGTGCGGGGCGAACTCCATTCCCATCGCGGCCGGATTGGTCAGATACAGCGAGACGTTGCCCGTCTCGACCTCCGGGAAGCCTGCATCCCAGTTCGGGCTGTGCATCCCGAGAATGTCCCGGTAGAAAGCCTTGGCCCGCTCCATGTCCTGGACCGGGACCGAGTAGAAGTCGGTGCGCTCGATGAGGTTCTCCATCGGCGCAGTATGACCGCGGGCCTGACGGTGCTACGGGCGGCGATGGATCCCGGCCATCATGGCGGAAACGTATGCCCCGCCACAGTGGACGCGCTGGGTCGATCCGCCGTACGGGGACAGACGCCACCTGATGGTGATCGGCGTGCGATGAGCGGGACGGTGTACCCCGGTGGCCGCTCCGTGATGGTCGGAATCGGCCGGCCGGCGCGGCCGAGCATCTGCAGGGTGGCATAGCCGTAAAGCAAGCATCGCGAACTCGAGACGTTCTTGAGATAGACGCTGACACCCACGTTGCCCAGCTTCACCCCGCTGGACCCCAGCCTCGCCCTTAGCTGGTTGCCCGCGCAGCGTGGAGTTCTCGCCGTGCCGGCCGGCACCTGACCCGGGTTGTGAGAGACCACGATCGCCATCGCGACGACCACGGCGACGCTCATGGCTGTCAGAGCGACCAGGCGGCGATTCCGGTTGGCGCGGCTGATCATCGGTCAATCGAGGGCAGGGCTCATGCGCTCTCCCTGAGAGATCGCGCACCGCGACGTATTCGTGACGTGACTCCCAGCGCGCGCCAGCCTGCGCGGTCCGCCTTCTGGCGGAACGGCCTTTGTCCCGCGGTCGCTCTTCTGGCGGAACGGCGCGTTGTCCGGCGGTCAGGACTCGGGAACCAGAGCCGCCACCTGTGACCCGCGGTACACATGCGAGTGAGCTGCACAGCTGCCGTGGAAGACGAAGTCAACCGTCGAGTCCTCCACGCCGTTATAGGTCGCCTCCACGGTCAGGCGGCCCACCGCCCCGGCCTTGCACTTCTTGTCGGTGCTGGAGCTGACCTTCACGTCAACCTCCATGAGGTTGCCGAGGTGGCCGCCCAAGCTGCCGTGGTGCGTGTGGTAGATCACGTGCCCACTCGGCTTGAGCACGAGCAGGTGGTCGACACCTTTGACCACGTTGACCTGACACATCGTCCCGCTGATGGCGCCCGTGCCGAGGTTCACGTCACCCAGCCCTCGCGCGTAGCTGCCGTTCTTGCCGGTCAGAGGAGGTCCGCTGTGAAAGCCCCACTGCGGGTTGCCGGCAAAGGGTGGGATCTGCGCAAAGCAAGGCGCCACCCCCGCCGCAGCCGGCCCGGCGCCGGCGGCACCTAGCGCGAGAGCAAAGCTCGAACAGGCCGCCAGGAGAGCGACGAATCGGCGTAACGCTGGCTGCATTGGCGGGACTATAGGCCTCAGTGCGTGTGCGAACCGGCCAGCGCGGCCAGCTCCAACGGGAACGCGACGTTCGGCTGGCCGAGCCCGCTGGCCAGGTCGTAGCCCGGACCGGCGTTGTAGCCCTTCACCGTGATGGCCTCCCCGGTGTTGGGCTGCACCCAGGTCACCGTGTTGTTGCCGATCCTGATGTCCGCGATACCGGACTTCTGATCGTCGCCCATCTCATACAGGTAGGGGTTGATATCCCCGAGTGAGTGGCCAGCCGCCTGATCTGCCAATGCCACCTCACCCGCGAACAGCGGTGTGGCCTCGCTCGTGCCGCACGTCGGCGCCCAGCCGTCCTCTGATGAGAGCGGCGGCGGGAAGGTTTCGTACGTGTCCACCGCGCCACTGCACGACCCGCTCATCGCCACATCGGGCACTCCGCGGGCGCCACCTACCACGTTCTGCACACCGTTTTGGAAGAACGGTCTCGCGAATGCGATTGATAGGCCGCCGTTGCTCGCACACGGGGATCCGTCGAAACACTTGCCCGCACGGTCGTTCCAGACGGCGTCTGGCGCCGTGCGATTACCGAATTCGTCGAGCGACAACTCCGTACCGCCGACGGCCGTGACCAGCGGGTCGCTGTCCGGCCAATCGACGACGGGGAACGGGTAGAGGTCCGTCGCGTCCAGCTCATAATCGGCCGCGCCATCGTCGCCTGTAGCAGCCAGCACCGTGACGCCGTTTGCTGCCGCGTCTTCGTACGCATACCGGAGGCCGTAGATCAGTGCCGGATCGAACTGTCCCTGCGCGTTCTGGAATGTCTGTTCGGTCGCGCCGAAGCTCTGGCTGATCACCGAGCCGAGGTGGTGGTCGATGACGTACCGCTCGGCGTCCATCATCTGCGGAAGACCGACCACACCCTCGGTCTCGTCGACCGGCGTTTCCACCAAGATCAGGTTGGCTCCCGGCGCCATCGCGTGAGCCATCTCGACATCGAGCGTCGCCTCGCCCGCCCAGCCCGACTGATCTGGATACAGCTCTGGGTTCCAAGCCGGCGGTGCGCCAGCCGGAGCCAGAACGTGCAACGACGGCGGTGCCGGCAGGTGGTTGGCTTGGTCAAACACCTGGAGATCGTTCTGGATCGTCGGCGAGCCGTAGGAGTCGACCAGCACGATCGTCTCACCGGTGCCCGTCAGGCCCTGCGCGTTGAGCTGGTCGACGCCGTACGCGTGCCGTATCTGGGCAGCGGTGTAGCACTCCGTGTTGTAGCTCGCCTCGCACTGCGCAGCGGTTGGCTGCTCGGCGAAGTGACCGGGGAACTTGATGATGAAGGGCTTCGCCCGGGCACCAGCGCTTCCGAGAGAAAGCGCCGCGGCCAACACCGCGAAGAAACCCACCAATCCCGTCGAGATCCTGCGCCTCATGCCCACCCCTGTTTGTCGCGATCGTGGCGGAGATATAACCAGAGCAACCAGGGCGGGTGGACATTTCTGCCCAGTCCCGCGGATCCTTCGAATTCCAGACTGTTAGCCGGATACTCCCGAACGGGTGGTCAATGCACCCGCGAGGGCGACCTAGGCGTCGAGTAGGTCGCTGAGCGTTAGGCCGCTTTGGACCGACCGACTCTGCTCGGCAACGATGTCGGAGCCGGGTTTCGCGTATTTGTCACGGCGCTTGATCAGCAGCCATTGCGGCTTCTGGCCCGCTTGGGTTCGCTGCAGCGCAAAACCGCCCTGCAGCTTCTCGCCGTGGAGCACAAACACCGCGTGACCACGGTGGAGAGCTTCGGGCCACGCCACGCGTCCACCCTGCTCGTACAAGCCACGATCCCAGAGGATGACCGCGCCCGAACCGGTGGCTCCTTCGAAGGTGTTGTGTTCCATGGCGTGGTCTTCCACCTGTACCGCAAGGCGCTTCACGGCCGGGTCCATCGACGGGCCTTTGGGGACCGCCCACGAGCGCATCAGTCCTTCGACCTCGAGGCGCAGATCGAAGTGATGCGCCGTAGCCTGATGTTCCTGGACCACGAACACCCCGGCCGGGATACCGCGCACCATGAACTGCTCATGTCCCTCGACGCTGACTGGCGAATCTGCCACGGTGTCGATCGCTTCAATCGACCGCAACCACGTGGCCAGGTCTCGAATTGACTCCTGCTCTCCCTCCAAATGGGCGCAGAGAGTTCCTGGTTCGTCAAGGCGAACCCACCCTCGCAAACCCAGTTCAACGGCCCGCACGCGCACCTGATCACGCAACGCGAGCTCGGACACGCTGCCTTCAACACAAATCCGCCTGGCTTCCGATTTCGCCATAGCTCCAAGCCTGCCGTACTCGAGTACCAAATCCAAAACATCACGCGGATTGACATCGGGGAGATGTTTCTTCTCGATGGGGATGGAATCGCCGATGATCACAACGCCGACTGGACCCCCCACGCGGATGGGGTGCCAGACCCAAATAGTGGAGGTACAGATGGCCGAGCTCCCACCGCCCGCCGACGGGATTGTGTTGACGCATTTCATCGTCTCGGACGATGTCGACCGCTCTCGGCGCTTCTACACCGAAGTACTCGGTGGCAGGGTCGTCTTTTCCGGGAAGCCGGACGGGCTGCCGACCAATGTCGAACTGGCCAACAGCTACATCGTCATCAGCGTGGGCGGCGGACCGACCGACGATAAGCCGGCGGTGACGCTGGAGACGCCCTCCAACCCGGACCGGGTCAGCGCCTTCCTCAACATTCGAGTCAAAGACATCCACGCCGTGTATGCCGAATGGAGCGCCAGGGGCGCGGAGTTTCTGACGCCACCAAAGCAGCACCAATACGAGATCCGCTGCTACATCCGCGATCCTGACGGTCACCTGATCGAAGTGGGCCAGACCACCGACCCCGAAGGAGACTGGACGCCCGCGTCCTGGCGATCGACCGTCTGATGCTCGCCTCGGCACATTTGGCGGCGTGCTGATCTCTCAACAGCCCTCCATGTGCACGACGACGCCGGGATCACCCGGCGTGGAGGCGTAGCGACAGCACGTTATCCGCCCCGGGCCAGTGGCCCCGGGCGCGAGTTGTGCCTTCCCGGCGGCCGCTGGCCGTTCGAAAGGAAGACACGATGGAAGCACCGATCGATCATCGGAACGCTCGAGCGGATGACCGCTCACCTGCTCGAGGTTCACAACGGCGCACTGCCGCTATGGCTCTCGCCCACCCAAGCGCTCGTGATGCCAGCAGGTGAGGACGGTCGCGCACACGCAGCCGAGGTCAAAGGCCGACTCGTGTCATCGGGCCTGCGGGCTGAACTCGACGAGCGTGATGCCACGCTTGGTGCTCGCATCCGCGCCGCGCATTCCCGCAAGATCCCGTACGTCGTAGTGGTCGGCGAGCGAGAGCAGCGCGACCAGACCGTCTCCGTGCGGCTACGCAACGGCGACCAATTGCAGCCGCTTGCGGTAGACCGGTTCGTTGAGACGGCCTGCCACGTCATTCAGGCCAAGGGAGCCGAGCTGGTTTGAGCGCGCCCGCGTGCGGATTATCCGTCGGAGACCGCCCTAAAACCAGGCAGAAATCCACGTAAGCCGCATCAGGGTTCGGTGTGTACGACCACGTCGGCGATTTGGGGAATGTGCTGGCGGAGGACCTCCTCGAGTTCGCTGGCGATCTCGTGCGCCTCGGTGAGAGATTCCTCGGATCCCACTGAGATGGTGATGAATAGGACGATCCCGGCGTCTGTTGGCAGCAGGCGCACATCATCGGGAGCGGTTCCGGTTTGTTCGTGCACGATTGTCCGGACCGTCTGGAGGATGCGTTGATCATCCCGTGGTGTCGCTGGGTCGACCGCGATTGGCTGTTCCAAGGGTTCGAGGTGTGTGATCGCGTCGCTTACCGTTGGCAGGGCGCGGATCGCTCTTTCGACTCGTTCGGCGACTTCGTGGGCGCTTTGCAGGGTGCTGTCGGCGGGAAGTTTGAGGTGCAGGGAGACGCTGACTTGATCTCCGTGCTCGAAGATCGTGATGTCGTGGGCTTCGCTCACTGTGGGTTCGGTCAGAGCAATCGCGAGCACCCGGTCGCGCAGCGTGAGTCCTCGACGGCGCGGTTCGATGTGCACAACGACGTCGCTGTTGGGCAGTGCTCGCTCGATCGCTTGTTCGACGTCGTCCGCGGCGGCGTGTCCTTCGACGACCAGTCGGGCGGGCGGAACGGTCACGACGACGTCGGCGAAATAGCGTCCGGCGGACTCCCGCAATCGGAGCCGCTCCAGTTCGATGTCAGGTCCGAGCGCGAGGATCGCTTCGCGTGCAGCCGCTTGCGCGACCTCGGGTGCCGTGTCCATAAGGACCTGGGCGTTCTCGAAGATCAGCCGGACCGCCGCCGCGAGGATGATGGCCGCGACGATCAAGGCCGCGATCGCGTCGCCGTCATGAAATCCGGCACGGACCAGGATCAACCCGACGAGGACGGCGATTGACCCGGCCATGTCTCCGGCGAAGTGGAAAGAGTTGGAGCGCAGTGCCGCGGAGCGATAGAGGTGCGCGCTGCGCCTGGCGATGACGGCGCGGCTGATGTTGATCACGATCGCGATGCTGATCACGACGAACACGTACCACCGTGCAGACGGTGCGCCGCCGTTTACGATCCGGTTGATCGCCTCGACGACGACGATGATCGCGCCTGCGAGCAGGATCCCTGCTTCTGCCAGAGCCGACAGGTTCTCGGCACGGCGATGACCGTAGGGATGTGAGAGATCAGCGGGCCGCGCGCCGAGACGCACCGCGAAGAACGTGACGACTGCGGCGACGACATCGCCGGTCGACTCGATCCCCGACGACACGAGGCCGAGGCTTCCCGTAGCCAGGCCAGTTCCGAGCATCAGGACCATCTGAAACGACGCGGCCGCGATCGAGGCGAGCGTGGTTCTGCGCTGGCCGGCCAGGTCTGCGGACTCGGAGGCGAGGTCGGTCGACATCGGCAGAGGGTATGCGTAGATCGACTCGGATCGATCTGCGGGCCGTTGTCCGGGCCGAGCGGTCTCGTTACGGATCTCAATAGAGTCTTCGCAGGGCGCTCGTGAAGTGCCCCCGGCAGGATTAGAGTTGCCGCCGGGTTGCCATCGGCGGTGGATGAATTCCACCGCCGATGGGGGTGCGTTCGCGTGGATCCGCGATCTCGGGTGCTGGCGTGCGCAGCTTCGGGTGAGAGATCATCCGTTTGGGGTGACGCTCGCGACTTCCCCGCTACCGATGATTTGGCCTGAATCGATCTCCGGTGGCGACCGCATCAGTTTCACAACCCGGCTGGCGTCCGCGCGCTGGGGCGCGCGCTGTAGTGCTGGTCGGGGTTGGCGTGGCCGGGGTTGTTGCCGCGGCCTTCACGGCGTGGGCCGTCGGGAGTAGCCCGATTCTCGTTGACCCGATGTCGCTCGCGATCTGGCGAAGCCTAGTCGTTGCGTTGTATGTGGCGGTGGGGCTGTATACGTGGTGGCGTCGGCCTGACAGCCGGCTCGGCCCGCTGCTTGTAGGGAACGGATTCCTGTATGCCGCGACGTCGTTCAATGCATTAGGCGCGTCGCTGGCTTACACGCTTGGGATGGTGTTGTGGGCCGTGTATGTCGTCTACACGGCTTATCTGTTGCTGTCCTATCCTCGGGGTCGTCTGGAGGGGAGGCTGGAGCGCGGGTTCATTCGTGCCTATGCGGTGAGCACGGCGGTGTTGACGGCGTTGAATGTGGCCCTGTCGCCAACGCTTCCGGGAGCCGGCGCGTTCAACGACTGCGGCGCACACTGTCCTGCCAATGCCCTGGGCGGCGGCGATGTCGCGCTCGGAACGGCGCTGAACACGGCAGCGAGCACCGTGTTCACGATCGGGCTGATCGGCCTCACGATGCTGCTATTCAACAAAGCGCGCGCGTCCGGGCCCGCGTCGCGCCGTGCTGTCACCCCGGTGGCTGCCGTTTTTATCGCGACCGTCGGCTGGTTCGTGGTCTCCCTCTATGTTGTTCCGGCTTATCCGGGGGCAGGGTCCACGGCGAGGATCGTGGATGGTGTGCTGGGAGTGGCGATTCCGTTGGCGATTTTCCTCGGCCAGGTCTCGGCAGACCTGTTCGCGGCGATCAGCCTGAGCCAGATTGCGGTGGGCGCGCGCGGCCGACCGCTGACTCCCGCCGGCGTGCAGAAGATGCTCGGCGACGCATTCGACGACACATCGCTCGCTGTGGCCCTGTGGGATTCGGATCGCAGCGCCTACGTTGACGTCTACGGCACGCCGTTGGAGCTTCCACGAACAAGCGAGCGCGGAGTCACCACGATCACGGAGAACGGCTCGCCGGTCGCCGCCCTGATTCACGACCCGGCATTGGATACAGACTCGGACGTCGTCGAGGGGATGGTTGCGACCTCGATGATGCTGCTTGAGAACACACTTCTCCTCGAGGAGCTGCGTGCCTCGCGCGCGCGGATCGTGGAGACGAGCGATCGCGAGCGCCGTCGGCTCGAGGCTGATCTTCACGACGGAGCGCAGCAGCGGCTGATGGCGGTTCAGATCAAGCTTCGGCTGGCGCAGAAGCAGGTCGAGGATGATGGAGTTGCCGCGCAGCTCGAGGCGATCGCGGTGGACGCGGCGGAGGCTGTGGATGAGCTGAGGACGCTGGCCCACGGCATCTATCCGCCCGTGCTGCGTAGCGGCGGTCTAGTCAAAGCTCTTCGCTCACTCGCGATGAGTGCCCCGATTGCGCTTTCTGTCACCGATGAGGGGATCGGACGCTGCTCGCCGCCGGTCGAGGCGGCGATCTATTTCTGCTCGGTGGAGGCTGTCCAGAACGCTATGAAGCACGCGGGGGACCCGGTCCGCGTTGCTGTGACCATCGGTCGCGAAGGAGATGGAGTCGATTTCGCGATCAGTGATGATGGCGTCGGTATGGACCTCCCGGCACGGGGCGACGGCTACGGATTGATCGGGATGCGGGACCGCGTCGTCGCGGTCGGCGGTCAGCTCGAGATCACCTCTTCGCCCGGCCGGGGGACGACGGTGCGCGGGACGATCCCAGAGGCCACCGACTGCGCGCCGGAGGAGTCTGGAGGGGCGCGGTGGTGATTCGGGTCGTGGTGGGTGAGGACGACTACCTCGCCCGCGAGGGGATATGCCGGGTACTCGAGGCTGAGGCAGACATCGAGGTCGTGTCGGCATGTGGGGACCTTACGACGCTTCGCGACGCCGTGGGCGCACAGCGGCCCGACGTGGTGCTGGCCGACATCCGGATGCCGCCAACCAGGACGGACGAGGGCATTAGGTTGGCCGCTGAGCTACGGACGACCCATCCCGGGGTTGCCGTGGTCATCCTGACTCAGTACGCCGAGCCGTTTTATGCCGCCGAACTCCTGGAGGGAGGCTCAGCCGGCCGCGCCTACCTGCTCAAGGAGCGCGTTCAGCACCGTGTGGACGTGAGCCACGCCGTGCGTGAGGTTGCCCAGGGGCGATCGGTCGTTGACTCGCGGGTCGTCGATCTGCTGGTGACAGCGAATCGACAGCGCGACGGCGCGTCCTTCGATGAACTGACTCCCCGTGAGCAGGAGACTCTCGCCCTGGTCGCGGGCGGCTGGAGCAACGCCGGAATCGCTGAGCGGCTCGGGATCACCACGCGGGCGGTAGAGCGCCACGTCCATTCAATCTTCTCAAAGCTCGATCTCGGCGAGTCGGAGCACGTCAGCCGGCGGGTCAAGGCAGCGTTGTTTTTTCTCGCCGGGCAGGTCGGGTGACGCCGGTTTCACACACGTGCCTGCCCCCTGGTGACTTCGTCGGGAAGCGGGATAGTGGTCTCATAGAGATGTCCGCTGTTGATCGATCCGCGAGAGTCCAGTCGCGTCGGGCGCGAGTGTTGGCGGTCGACGACCAGTCCCCGTTCCTCGCCGTGCTGCATGATCTTCTGCGCGCAACGTGCGAGCTCGAGGCGGTCGCCGAGGCGCACTCCGGGGAACGAGCGATCGAGGCGGTGCGGGAGACCGACCCGGACGTCGTGCTGATGGACGTGTGGATGCCCGGAATGGGTGGGATCGCGGCCGCGAAAGAGATTAAGGCTTATTGGCCATCGACCCTTGTGGTCCTGATCTCCACGACTCACCCCGACGAGCTTGCGCTCGAGCTGGATGACACCTGCGCCAACGCAGTGATCTGGAAGAGCGAACTGGCCCCACAGCTACTCGACGACATTTGGCGGCGACACAGTCACCGGGGCTGACTGGGGCACTCGTGGCGCCTCGGCCCGGCCGAATTTCACTAGCGTTTGTCAACGCCGGTCGAAAAGTGGACCACCCACCCCGGCGCAGCTGGTCCAGTATTCATTCGGCGCCCACAAGCGTTTACCAGGGTCCCGCGAAGCCCGCGGTCGGACTCGAACCGACAACCGACTCATCACAAGGACGTTCCTGTCCACGCATCCACACGGGCACCGCCGGCTGATCTCGTCTCGCCGCGCCTCAACCGCAGCAGCATGCTCCCGACCGTCGCTGCGGGCTGTTCCGACCGCATCTTGACCCAGCGTTAGTGGGGTTTCGTGTAGTGCCCCCGGCAGGATTCGAATCCGCGACCCACGGATCAGAAGCACGATTCTGGGTCTACCGGCGTTTGTGCTGTTACAGGATCTCCTGCTAATAGGCCATTTCAAGGGGTCATTGTCCCGACCTCATTTCCGGCCCCCTGAGCCCACGCGAGCTGCGCAATGCAGGGAACCGGGGCACTTTGACTTTTCAGCGCGACGGATTAGGTGGCGGAGGTGCCCCATATTTGTGGATGCAGGTGTGAAGCGCCGCAAGGTACACGGGCGAGTTCTCCATGGCATGTGGGATCACGATCGCGCCATTGCTTTCAGGATCTGGAAAGTTCGTGGACCTTAGCGACCGAAAACGATGACCTCTTACCCTCAACGCCGAGAACCACCAACCGATCGAGCCCTTTGCGCCCAGAAACCTTACGTCGTAAAGTACGACCGGTGGCGCGTTTGAACTCCGCTGCGCCTGCCCGAGATCAGGCACATCAACCGCTGAGCCGTGGGGTGATTCTCGACGGTGCGGTCGCGCTGATCGAACGCGACGGGCCTGCCTCGCTGAGCATGCGGCGCCTGGGCTCAGAGCTGGGGGTTGAGGGCATGGCGATCTACCACCACTTCCAGGGTCGCGACGAGCTTCTGGCCGCGATGGGCGACCGGCTGCTCGAGCCGCTGCACGAGCTGGAGCTCGGAGATGACTGGCGTGACGCATGCCGGCGGTTCGCGATCGCGCTGCGTGACATCGCCGTCATCCGGCCGGCGACTTTCCAGCTTCTCGGGCTGCAACCGCTAGACACGAGGGCAGCCCTTGAGCCTGTGGAACGGCTCTTAGGCGTGCTAGTCGGCGTCGGTTTTGGCCCAGCGGAGGCGCTTGGGACTTATCGCGCGACGGTCAGCTACGCCCGTGGCTACGCCCTGGCGGAGGCGACCGGTTTCACGGTCGACGCGTCTCGGCCGGCCGGGCGCGAGCGGCTCGCGGCCCTTCCCCTGTCCGAGTTTCCGATCCTCGCGGGGCAGGCCGGCGAGCTCGCCAAGCTCGATGCGGACTCGGCCTTCACGCTCGGTCTTGACGCGCTGCTCTTCGGCCTCGGCGGGCCGGCATGATCTGCCAGCTTTCGTCCGGCGCTCGGACCCCGGAGTGCGATTAGCGGGTTAGTTCTCTGGCGTTTCGCGGAGGGGCGCGAGGACTAGGACGCGCTCGCCGGGGTGCAGTCGCAGCTCGGGTGCTGCGGCGTGTACTTCGCGTCCGTGTGTCAGCGCGACCACAGCGCTTCCGGACGGCCATGAGATCTCGCCTAGCTGTCTTCCGAGTGCTGGCGAGTCGGGATTGACGCGCAGCTCGAGTAGCTCATAGCCCGGCAGCGGCCGGGTCGGCGCCGGGCCGGTGGCCGGTGGCGAACCAGCTGCCGCTTCGGTCGCGGCCGCTCCGTCTCTGATCTCCTGATCGGTTGACTCGAGCTCGGTGGTCAGCGCCCTGAGGATGTCGGCACGGGTGACCCAGCCTTTGAGTTGGCCGTCGTGTGAGAGGACCGGCAGCCCGTCGCGGCCGTAGAGGACGAGTTGCCGGCGTGCCTGCTCGAGGTCCTCGTCGGCGAACAGCACCTGTGGGCGACGTGAGAGCGTGACGGGCCCGACGAGTCGCTGCAATGCGACGTTGTCGAACTCTTGTGTGTCGCTTTCGTCGCCGCGGAATTCGCGTGGCTGACCGTTGAACGAACTCAGCGGTTGCATGACCTGTTCGACGGTGAGGGCTCGCAGAGCACCGATCGCCTTCGGGCGCTCGATGTCGATCCCTCGGCGGAGCAGTTTGGTGGTGTAGATGCTGCCGTGCGTAACGTGCCGAGCGAGCTGTGACGCCAGGCCGCACGCGAGCATGATCGGCAGCGTCAGCGTGAAGTTGCCGGTCATCTCGGCGACGCTCGCGATTGCCGTCAGCGGGGCCTGGGCCGCACCAGCGAACACAGCCCCCATCCCCACCACGCCGTACAAGGCCGCCGGCCCGATCGCGGGACCGAACAGGTGCTGGCAGACGGTCCCAAAGGCGGTGCCCATGGCCGCTCCGATGAACAGCGAGGGTGCGAACACGCCCCCGGACCCGCCGATCCATAGCGTGAGGCTGGTCGCCAGGATCTTGCCTGCCAGCAGCAGCAAGACAAACCAGAGCACATAGTTGCCGGCAAATACACGGTCCATGACGGGGTAGCCGACGCCATACATCTGCGGTAGAAGCAGCAGCAGACCGCCCAGAAGGAACCCACCCGCGACCGGCCGCAGCCATTGCGGTCGCCGTTGCCAGATCGCATCGGCGGCGTCCTCCCCTCGGTAGAGGGTCTTCTGAAACAGCACGCCGATCCCGCCCGCTATCAGACCGAGCAGGGCGATCAGCAGGAAGCTGAAGTCGTTGCCGATCACCAGGTTATGCGGAACGCTCGCGAAAAACGCGCCGCTGCCGAAGAAGGCGCGGCTGATCAGATCGGCTGTGACCGCGGACAGGATCGTCGCCGCCAACGCCTCGGCAGAGAACTCCTTCAGCACGATCTCGAACCCGAAGAACAGACCCGTAACGGGCGCGTTGAACGTCGCCGAGATTCCGCCGGCGGCGCCGCACGCGACGATCACACGCATACGTCCCTCGCTCATCCGCGTCAACTGGCCAAGCGTCGAGGCGAACGCCGACCCGATCTGCACGATCGGCCCCTCGCGTCCGACTGAACCGCCACCACCGATGCAGAGCGCCGACGCCAGCGCCTTCACCAGCGATACCTGCGGCCGGATCCGGCCGCCATTCTCCGCGACAGCGAGCATCACCTCTGGCACCCCGTGCCCACGGGCTTCAGGCGCGAACCGCTGGATCAACGGCCCATACAGCAGGCCGGCAACCACCGGTGCGACAACCACAAACCAGATCCCCAGAAACGGCAGATGCAGGCTCGCCTGATGCCCCAACTGGCCATACGCCTCCCGTCCGGTGAACAACCATGTGACGAGGTAGATCAGATCCCTGAAACCTGCGGCAGCCACCCCCGCGACAGCACCGACCAGCAGCGCCATCACGACAAGCCCCAGCTTCGTCGCCGCCAGCCATCCCTGTACCCGCCGCACCCGGCCAACCGACGCGACCGTCCGAGACGGCTCCGGTACCGCCGTCGCCTCGACGCTCATCAAGCCCAGGTTCCGCGTGTGAACGGCGACTTCATAAAAAATCACTTTACACCGTAAGCCTTTACGGCGTAAAGCTGACGCACGACGCGCGACTCAGGGAGAACGGAGTGCGTCCGACTGTCAGAAGCGGTGCTCTGCGAGTCGTAACCTCCGCGGGTTCTCGGTCTCGCTCGTCGCTTGGGCGGCGTGCACCATCTCGCTGGTGACGAGTCCCTGCTCAGGGTTCGCGGGGGTATGCAGGGTCCGTTGCGCCGGGCCGTGGGCCGTGAGCTCAGCGGGCCACGGTGGCGGTTCCGGCGGCCTCGGATAGGTGCTCTTCGGCGGCCCCGGTGTGGATGTCGAGTTCTCGGGCCGCTTTGATGGCTGCGCGTCCGAGTGCGTTGGCGTAGGTTGGGAATGAGAAGGGGACGAGCGCGAGTTGCTCGACCTTCATGTCGGTTGCCATCGCGAGCGCCGCGAGCTGAGCGAGTTCGACGGCGCGTTCTCCGACAATGTGGCAGCCGAGGATGGTGTGGCGTTGGCGGTCGACGATGAGTTTGCAAAAGCCGGTGGGGCGTCCGTCGATGATCGGTCGTGGCAGGGAATCAAACCGCTGGGTCGCGACCACGACCTCGCGGGTCGTGCGAGCCGTTGTCTCGGTGAGTCCGACGGAGGCGTATTCCGGATCGGTGAAGCTGCCGAGGGGGCTCACCTCGGCGGGGAGGGCGGTCGTGGCGCCGAGAACCGCGTTGGTCGCGGCGAGGTATGCCTCACGGGCTGCCTCATGGACGACCATCACGTGTCCCGTGACGTCGCCGGCGGCGAAGATGTGCGGCGCGCTGGTGCGTAGCTGGGCGTCCACCCGAACGTAGCCGCGTGGGTCGATCTGGACGCCGGCGGCGGGAAGGTTGAGCTCGGCGGTGTTGGCGACCCAACCGACCGCGGACACGGCGATCGCTGCGGCGATCGCGTGGGGATCGCCGTCGGGTGTGTAGGTCAGCCGGACTCCGGCTGGCGAGGGTTCGAGGCGGTCGATCCTCCCGGCGTTTTCGAGGACCTGGATCCCGGACGCGGCTAGCGCTCCGCTGACGGCGGCGGCTACGTCTTGATCCTCGCTCATGAGAATTCGGGGTGCCGTCTCGAACAGCGTGACGCGCGACCCGAAGGCGTTGAAGATCGAGGCGAGCTGTACTCCGGTCGCGCCGGCGCCGATCACCAGCATCGAGGGAGGCGTGGAGGTGAGGGTCCAGGCGTCGCTGTGGGTGCAGGCCAGCTCGAAGCCGGGGAGGTCGAGTCGGCGTGACACGCCGCCGGTGCAGATGATGGTCTTCGCGGCCCGGAGGCGCGGCGCGTGCGCGCACTCGATCACGTGTGGGTCGGTGAACCCGGCGGCGCCGGCATGCTCGTGAAGCGTGACTCCGGACTCTTGGAGGTCTTCGCGCAGCAGCGAGTGCGTGCGGACATCGTCGGTCACCTCGCGGACGCGGTCGAGCAGCCGTACGTAGTCGAGCGTGGGTTCGCCGGTGGTGATCCCGTAGCGCGGGAGTTGCCAGGCTTCTCGCATCAGGCGTGCGGCATGCGCCAACGTTCGCACGGGCACCGGTCCGTCGTTGGCGGCCATGCCCCCGAACTGATCCTGTGTGACCAGCGCGGTGCGGGCCCCGAGTCGCGCCGCCCGAAGCGCGGCCACCACGCCGGCGGGCCCGGCACCGATCACCACCAGATCGTGCGCCGCGGCACCCGCTGAAGTCATGGCGACGATTTTCCGGTTCGAGGTGCGGGGCGGCGTCCCCCGTTTCGGGTGACGCAGCGTCGGCGGCGCGGTGAGAGCGTGAGCGCGATGCGGGCGGTCACAGCGGTGCCGGGCGAGCGCGGGAGCGCCGGCGTACAGCAGGTCCCCGAGCCGTCCGGCGCAGACGGTGCGCTTCTGGTCCGCGGGCGCCTGATGGGCGTCTGCGGCACGGACCGCGAGATAGCCGATGGCGAATACGGCGAGGCGCCGCCCGGCGAGAGCGAGCTGATCATCGGTCACGAAGGTCTCGGAGAGGTGCTGGAGGCGCCTGCGGGCTCAGGCTTTCGTGCCGGGGATCTGGTGGTAGGGATCGTGCGCCGTCCCGATCCGGTGCCGTGCCCGGCGTGCGCCGCCGGCGAGTGGGACATGTGCCGCAACGACCGGTTCACCGAGCGCGGGATCGTCCGCCGCCACGGATACGGCAGCGAGCAGTGGCGCGTCGAACCCGAGTTCGCGCTGCGGATCCCCAGCCAGCTCGGTGACCTGGGAGTGCTGCTCGAGCCGACCTCGGTGCTGGCGAAGGCGTGGGATCAGGTCGACCGCATCTCACAGCGGGCGTTCTTCCTCCGCGGCCGGGCGCTGGTCACCGGCGCAGGCCCGATCGGGCTGCTGGCCTGCCTGTTGGGTGTGCAGCGAGGGTATGAGGTGCACGTCATCGACTTGGCGACCGAGGGCCCCAAGCGCGATCTCGTCGAAGCGCTCGGCGCGCGCTATCACGCCGCCGACGCCGCGGACGTCGACGTCAACGTGGACGTCGTGATCGAATGCACCGGGCTGGGCGCGGTCGGGCGTTCGGCCGCCCACAGGGTGGTCAGCGGCGGGATCATGTGCCTGACCGGGATCATGAACGTCGAGCCGCAGTTCGACGTGGACGCGACGACGATGAACCGCAACATGGTGCTGCGCAACGCGGTGCTGTTCGGCACCGTGAACGCCGGCCGGCGGCACTGGGAGCAGGCCGTGGACGCGCTCGCCGCCGCCGATCCGGCCTGGTTGCAGGCGATGATCACACGGCGGGTACCGCTCACTCGCTGGAGCGAGGCGCTCGATCGCCAGCCGCACGACATCAAAGTCGTCGTCGATCTGACTGGATGACGTGGGCGCTTCTGCGGAAGGATGCTTGCACGGTCAACCATCCTTCCGCGGAAGCGGGGTGTGTCGGGCGTGGCGCTCATCCGGTTCGGGTGATGACTCGGAGTCTGTCGGCTCACAGACTTCGGTTACGGCGGTTCACGCTGCAACCGAGCGAGATGCGAGGCGGTCTTGGCAACATCTGAGACAACAACTTCCGGGCCGGGTGTCACGGTCGGGTCGACGAACGAGTTCAGCCTGTTCTTCCGTATCAAGCCCGGGCACGCAACTGCCCTGCGTGAGGCGTTGGGAGCGCTGCAGGACACGCCCGGTTATAAGTCGGGGGATTACAACATGGCCGTCGCCACGATTCACGAGGCCCGGTTCGTGCCCTTCGACGATGACAGCCGTCTGCTGTTCGCAACGAGCTTCGATGGCCCGTGGGACGCATACATGGAGGACTTCCTCACGTCGGGGTCAACGCTGGCGCTGTTCGACGCGGTCTTCCAGCACGTTGAGGGGTACGAGGGACTTCCCGACCTCGCCGCCTTGAAAGTGTTCATTCTCGGCGCTCAGCGGACCGCCAGTGCCTACGCCCGAAACTATCCAGGCACCGTCAAAGAGATCCGCAAGGCCCTGCGTGTAAACGACGCGTTCCAGCGGGTGCTGGACGACCCCGCGGCCGCCGGGGCTCTGCAGCATCCGGCGTTGAAGCCGTTGCTCGACGAAGCTGACGACTAGCCCGGCGCGCAAGCAACAGCCGACCACGACACGCAATGTCCCACCACATCTCCGGGCCCCGTGCGGTAGCCGAACCGATCGCGGACATCACGGACCTGTACGCGTTCCCGAGCCCGCAGCGTCCGGACGCGCTCGTGCTGGTGCTGAACACGCTGCCGTTCGCGCCGCCGTCGGCACAGTTCTCCGACGGGCTGATCTACCGGTTCCGGCTGCGCCCGCTCACCGCGGCCGGTCGCGATGGGCCCGCACCATTCGCGGCAGGTGGCGAGGAGCTCGTGTTCGATTGTGTGTTCTCAGACCCCGAAGCCGGCGATGGCACGACCGCTCTTGAGCAGGAGGGAACATGTTCGACGCCCACCGGCGAGACAGTTCGGTTCATGGTGAATGATGAGCAGGGTGCCGAGGCGCACGGCGTCCGCGTATTCGCAGGTGTGCGGTGGGACCCGTTCATCCTGGATGCGCCGGCAGCGCTCAACACGATCGCGACGCGGAAGTTGGCGTTTACCGACCCGAGCTCGATCTATCTCGACGGCAAGAACGTGCTCAGCCTCGTCCTCGAGGTCGACCGCACGCTCCTGGTTGACGGCGGCGAGCTGCTCGGCGTGGTCGGCGAGACGCTGACCCGCGGCAAGCTCCACGTCCGGCTCGAGCGGGTTGGCCGACCCGAAGTGCCGAACCTGATGTTGGCGCCCAAGGAGTTCGACACCGTGAACCGTGATCTCGAGATCCGCGACCTCTACAACATGGAGGACGGGTTTCACCTTTCTCACCCCTACGCGGGGGCTTACCGGGCGCGGCTGAACGCGAACCTTGCGTTCTGGGACAGCCTCGACGGCACCACCGACTGGCCAATTAGCGAGGACGGGACACACCCGCTCACCGACTTGTTGCTCGCCGACTATCTCGTCGTCGATGTGAGCAAGCCGTACACCGAGCAGGGTTCGTTTCTCGAGATCGAGATGGCCGCCCGCCGTGGCAAAACGCATCAGACCTGTGGCGGCCGAGCGCTGAACGACGACGTGATGGACACGATCTTCACGCTGCTGGTGAACGCCCGAAACGGACCCACGATCCGCGATGGCGTCGATCAAGCTACGCGACCTGCATCGCAGGCGTTCCCCTACCTGGCGCCCGCGAACCCGGATCCCCCCGAACCTCCCGAGCACCTGTAGCGGCTCCAGTCATGAACGCCCCGACCGCCACGAGAGGCTTACGGCTCGAGCTCGACGACATCCAAGGCGGCCTGCTCCACCAACGACCGTCCCCGTACGTCGGGACCTACCTGCTGCTTCGCATCGACGACCGACGAGCAGGACGGGAGCTCATCCGGCGCCTGCTGCCGACGGTCGGCCCCGCCAGCGCCTCGGCCGACCCGGCGCAGGACACCTCGGTAACAGTTGCGTTCACCCATGAGGGTTTGAAGGCGTTGGGGGTACCGAAAGCCTCGCTCGACAGCTTCGCGCCGGAGTTCCGGCAGGGTATGGCGGCTCGAGCGGCCGAGTTGGGTGATCACGGCGAGAGCAGCCCAGAGAACTGGGAGAAGCCGCTCGGCACGCCGGAGGTACACGTCGCGCTGGCCGGCCTCTCATCCGACGCAGCGCGGTTGGAGGCCAGGCTCGAGCGCGCACACCGAGCGCTCGAGGATCTCGCCGGCGTGGAGGCGATCTGGCGCCAGGATTGCTACCAGCTCCCGACCGGCCGGACGTCGTTCGGCTTTAAGGACGGGATCGGCCAGCCGGCAGTCGAGGGCAGCGGGGTCCCGGGCTCCAATCCATTGGAACGGCCGATCAAGGCCGGCGAGTTCGTCCTGGGTTACCCCGACGAGACCGAAGATCTTCCGCCTATGCCCAGGCCCACAGTGCTCGGGCGCAATGGCACGTACATCGTGTTTCGGAAGCTGCACACCCGCGTCGCTGCCTACCGCAGTTACCTCCGAGACAAGGCGGCAGATCGCCAGGAGGAGGCGTTGCTCGGCGCCAAGATGGTCGGCCGCTGGCAAAGCGGCGCTCCTCTGGCCTTGGCCCCTGATCACGACGACTCGGAACTCGGCGGCGACGACACCCGGAACAACGCCTTCCTCTACAGCCACGACCGCCGCGGGCTCAAGTGCCCTGCCGGTGCGCACGCTCGGCGCGCCAACCCCCGGGACGCGCTCGAGTCCGAGGGAAGCGTGAACGTGCGCCTACACCGGATGATCCGGCGAGGGACCAGCTACGGCCCGCAACTGCCGGACGGCGTGCTCGAGGATGACGGCGCAGACCGCGGCATCATCTTTGTCTTCGCCGGCTCGCATCTGAAACGTCAGTTCGAGTTCGTCAAGACCCAGTGGCTGAACGACGGCATCTTCATCGGTGCGCCGCGGGAGCAGGATCCGCTCGTTGGAAGACCGGCCCGGGACGGAGTTTTCACGATCCCTAAGCAACCCATCAGGCGCCGGCTACAGGAGATACCGCCGTTCGTCGTTACGCGCGGCGGCGAGTACTGCTTCGCGCCCGGCCTTCGTGGGCTGCGCTGGCTCTCCGAACCCACCACCTAGGACGATCGACCCAGACCGGAGGCGCCGTGGCAACAAGCTCGACAAACACAGAACGGTGGAAAACGCTCGACTTCGGGCCGCCGCCACCCGAAGGCGACGAACCCGACAACCCAGTGCTCCTGGAGTACGTCGCCGGGGACTCGATCGCTCTGATCACGCTTAACAGGCCACACGCTGACAACGCCATCACAACCGAGATGGGTAAGCGCCTCACCGAGGTCCTCGAGACAATCGCCGTCCGCCCAGCAATACGAGTGGTGATCATCACCGGTGCTGGGAGCCACGCATTTTCCGTCGGAAGTGATCTCCGGCAGCGCAAGAACATGACCAAGGAGGAATGGCTTGGGCAGCGCCAGGACTTCGACCGGACGTTGTACACCCTGCGCGAGTTGCGGAAGCCGATCTTCGCTGCGGTCAATGGTGTCGCATACGGCGGCGGGTCGGAGATTGCGCAGAGCACCGACTTCATCATCGCGTCTGAGAACGCGACTTTCGGTCAGCCAGAGGCAATGATCGGGCTCGCCGCGGGCGGCGGCTCACCGGTGTTTCTGCCGCGCGTTCTCCCACCTGGCAGGGCTCTGCAGATGCTGATGACAGGGGATCCGATCAGCGCGCAGGAGGCGTATCGCCTGGGCATGGTCAACGAGCTCTACGCGCAGCCCGAACTGATGAAGGCCGCGCACCGGATCGCGGAAAAGATCGCGAGCAACTCACCGACGGCGGTTCAAGCTGTGAAACGGGCAGTCCGGCTCGCGCAAGGACAACCGACCGAACAGGCGATCGCGATCATGATGGAAGCCCACTGGCGCTCGGCAGTGCATCCAGACCGGATTGAGGGGATCGGCGCATTCAACGAGAACCGCGATCCAAGCTTTAGCGACCCTGACTACTGAACTCGACGAGGTTCGACTGAGGAGGCTGAGGAGATGGCTGTAGCCGACGACTTGGAACGACAGCGAGCAGCGCTGACCATGATCCATGCCGAGCCGTTCAACGCCGAGGCGCCAGCCGAGGCACTCGAGGGTGACATTACCCCGACTCCGCTGCACTACGTGCGCAGCAACTTTCCCGTCCCCGATCACGACGGAACGCTCGAGGTCGGCGGCGCGGTAGCGAACGTCCTCACGCTCACGGTCGACGACCTCCGAGCACTGCCGCCAGTCGAACGCGTCGTCACCCTCGAATGCGCCGGAAACGGACGACTCGCGATGAGGCCACTTCCAGCCGGCGAGCCTTGGGGCGACTACGCAGTCTCCACAGCACGATGGAAGGGTGCCCTCCTACACCAGATACTCGAGCGGGCGAAGCCGCATCCGACCGGAGTCGAGGTGCGTTTCGCAGGTGCCGACCACGGGTCATACATCCTGAACCCAGTGCTGAAGAACATCGACGCCTCCGACCTGGCATTCGAGCGATCGCTGACGCTCGTCCACGCCGCCGACCCATCCGCCGAAATCCTGATCGCATACGAGATGAACGGAGAGCCACTGAGTCCCGACCATGGGTCACCGTTCCGCCTGATCGTCCCACACTGGTACGGCGTCGCCTCCGTCAAATGGCTGAAGCACATCGAAATCCTGACAACGCCCTTCCTCGGCGAGTTCGAGACCGGCCACTACATGTACCAGTGGCAGGACCGCCCGGCCGAGCGCGTGACCGTCATGCGACCACGAGCACGGATAACAGACCCCAGCCAGGGCGCCGCCGTGCGTCTCGGAGACTCGTGCGTCGTTCGCGGCAAGGCGTGGTCTGGCACCGGCCCCGTCACCAACGTCGACCTGAGCCTAACCGGAGAGGCCGAGTGGCTACCGGCGCACCTGGAGACCCCGCGAGGTCCGTACCAGTGGCAGAGCTGGTCGTTCGAATGGCACCCTGACGAACGCGGCCGAAGGACGCTGCGCGCACGAGCAACCGACGCCGCGGGAAACGTGCAGCCCGAAGTTCCGATCTGGAACCGGCTCGGCTACGGCAACAACGCAATCGAGGTCGTCTTCGTAGACGTTCGATAGCACTCGCCGTAAGCCGCACCAACTCGTCGGCGGTTCAGTCGACGGGGGACGAGCTAAAACGTCCTAGCGAGCGACGGATCTTGAAGGCGTAGGTCGCTGGCGTGCGCGTGCTCGTGAACATGACCGCCAAGCCGCAGGTTTATGTTCCGAGTCCGGCGATCAGGTTGATTGTTGTCGCGATGATAAGAGCCCCGAACGTGTATGAGAGGAGCGCGTGTCGGAGGGCGAGTCGCCGCATCGCTTTGGTCGTGAGGTCTGTATCAGATACCTGGTAGGTCATGCCGATCGTGAGCGCGAGGTAGGCGAAGTCGCCGTAGCAGGGAGAGGCGTCATCGTTGAAGTCGACGCCTTTGTGTGTTCCTTGGTAATAGAGCTTGGCGTAGCGCAGGGTGTAGACGGTGTGAACGACGCTCCACGCCAGCACGATGCTGGCCACGCCCGTGGCCACGAGCAAACCTTTCTCCAGTCCCGCTTCTCTGCTCGCGCGCACCAAGACCAATCCGACGGCAGCGAGGCTGATGATGCTCCCGCCGAGCAGCAGCAGGTCGGTGTTGACGCGGCTGGGGCTCTCCCGTGTGGCGTGCTCCGCAGTTCGTGTCGCGTCGAGCGGCCAGAGGGATCGCCACGTCCAGCCAAGCAGCAGCGCCGACGCGATGTCCCATGCGGCGAGCGGCGCAAGCCACCAGGGTCCCACGACCGCGACGACAATCGCACCGGTAGCGCCGGCGATCGCACAGAGCGCCACACGCCTGGCCGGGGAAGCTCCGACACCAGCGAATCGGCTCATCGCAGCAGCGTAATCCGCGTTGTGGACGGCAGATCAGGCCGACCCCTAGCCCAAGGTCTTAGAGGGGCCCGACGGAAATCCTACGGCGTTCTAACAACCGTCGCCGATCCTATGTGTACGGGCAGAACGCGCCCAGGCAACACCCAAAACGTCGCTTGGAGGCAAGCCGAATGATCGCTCTGAACCTCATTCTTATGACTACCGTCGCCGTCGGAATCGTGTCCGTGCTCAGCTGGGCGATCGTCAGCGACCGCCGCAGCAAGCGCACCGCTGGCGGCGAGCTCTCACCGGCCGTCGCGCCGCTGCACCGCAACCTCGTGATGCCGCGCGAGCTGCGCGCTCACCGCGGCGGCCGCACGCACACGGTGCGCACCCGCCAGGCGCAGTCCTCGATGGCATAGGGCCACCGACGACCAAACGCCTGTCTCAACCGGCCCGGGCACCTGCCCGGGCCCGCGGGTCTAGCCTCGGTGCTCGAGCCGTATTCCCGCTCCAGTGCCTGCGATCTCCGCGGCTGCCGGGCTCCAGCTCAAGCGTGAGCGGGTGCGACCGGCTCCGCCGGACCTGCCGAGGGCCACACCATTCGGGTAAGGCGATTGTGAGGTGGTCGTGGTAGAACGGCACGATTCGAGATGAGGAGCAGGCGTCATGTCCTATGCCGTGGATTTCAAGGATGTATCAACCGTCGGCTTGGAGTGAGGCAGGTCGGGACTGACGGAGGTTCTGAAGCGAGGGCGTGTTGTCCTCGGGATTGGAGAATCTCCACTGATGCCCAGAGCGAGGAAGTATCCGCAGGAGCTGGTTGATCGCGGTGTCCGGCTGGTGCTCGAGTCGGGCCGGCCGATCGCGCATATCGCGGCGGAGCTTGGTTTGCCGTCTGACACGTTGCGCAAGAGGGTCCGTCAGGTTGAGGCTGATGAGGCCTGCGTCCGGATCTGCCGTCCACGGTGGAGCGGGAGCAGATCAAGGAGCTCAAGCGTGAGAACGCGGAGCTGCGACGAGCCAACGAGATCCTCAGAGCAGCGAGCCTGTTTTTCGCGAGCGAGCTCGACGAGAGCCGACCGAAGTGACCCGGTTCATCGATACCTATCGGGATCGTTTCGGCGTCGAGCCGATCTGCCGCACCATCGGTGTGTCGGCATCGGCGTATTACGAGCGCAAGACTGGCCGGCGTTCACCGCGCGCTGTTGAGGATGAGCGGCTGCTGGCCGTGATCCGACAGACGCATCTGGCCAACTATGAGGCCTATGGTTACCGGCGCACATGGAAGGCGCTGCGCCGTGGCGGTGAGCCGGTGGCCAGATGCACGGTGCAGAGGTTGATGCGCCAGCACGGCATTCAGGGCGCCAAGCGGCGTGGGAAGCCGTGGCGCACCACGATCCCTGATCCTTAGGCTCACCGCCGGCCGGATCTGGTCAATCGTCAGTTCGCCGCGGCGCAGCCGAACCGGCTGTGGGTTGGGGATCTGTCCTATCTGCGCTGCTGGGAAGGGCTCGTCTACTTCGCGTTCGTGATCGACGTCTTCAGCCGCAAGGTCGTTGGCTGGCAGCTCGCCTCCCACATGCGCACCGATCTCGTCCTCGACGCGCTGCGCATGGCATTGGGGACCAATGGGCTACCTCAAACGGCTTCGGCGACGAACCCGATCCCGCTAGGAGCGCGACAGAGCTGCTGGTCGACGAAACGCTGGCGGCTGCTCTCTACAGCGAGATAGTGTGACCACCATCAACCCCCAGAAACCTACTAACCACCGTCTCCGTTAACCCCGGTCCGCCTCAAAGCGATCGTGGTCGTCCGTACCGGTTACGGTGCGACTGAGGGCGTGGCGACGTCTTCGAGTACTGCGGCGAGGCGTTCGGCGATGGTGTCCCACGTGTAGTTCTCGCAGACGGTCCTGCGAGCCGCACGGCCGCGTCGCGCTCGCTCGTCGTGATTGTCGATCGCTTCGGCCAGTGCGTGCGCTAGTGAGTCCTCGCTGTCGTCGGCGGTGAGCCATCCGGTCGTCCCGTCCGTAATGATCGACACGGGGCCGGGTGAGCGCGTTGCGACAGCTGGGCGTTCGCAGGCCATGCCTTCGACCAGCACGAGTCCGAACTGCTCGCGCGCGGAGGTGAGCGCGACGACATCGGCTGCGCACAGCAGCTCGGGCAGTCGTGTGTGGTCGTGCCAGCCGGCTAGGAAGACCCCGCGGGCCTTGCTACGTGCGATCGTCTCGACTGGATGTTCGCCTTCCCACTCGCCCGGGTGCCCGCCGATGAGGACGAGGCCGGACGGTGTTGACGTCCGCTCGTTCGCCGCTGCGAACGCCTCGATCAGTAGCGGCAGCCGTTTGACGGCGGTGAATCGCCCGACGTAGGCGACGACCGTGCCGTCGATGAGCGGCCCGAGCTCGTCTTCCTGGTAGGCGACGCTGCCCGCCTCCCCTCCGGGGCGCCAGCCGCGCGGGCGCTCGACGAGCACCTCCCGCCAGATCGCGCGGCGGTCGACCGGCCGCGGCCGGAACAAGTTGGTGTCAACGCCGCTTGGTAGCGAGACGATTCGCTCGTGGTCGAGTTCGAGCAGATCCCGCGCCCGGGCGACCGCCCCGTCGGCGACGACGATCCGCTCGCACTTCTGCGCCCAGCGGCGGAGCCGCTGCGCCCACGCCGCGGCGTGCGGCCAGTGCGGTACGCCGGACTCGATCGCCTCGAGCATCAACAGCTCCGTGCCGTGCAACTGGCCGACGACGGGAACGCCGGGCGCCACGCGGGCCGCCGCCTCGTTGAGCGGCGTCAGATGGTGCAGGTGCAGAACATCCGCTTCGGCGGCCCCGGCCGCCGCAAGCTCCCGCGACCATGCCACCACCTGCCGCTCATACGCCTCATCGTCGAGTGCGGCAAATACCCGGTCGATGGCGCCGGCACGATCCTCGAACGACGGATGCATCGGCGCGGTGCCCGACGGCCCCACGTAGGCGAGAGGATCGCCGGATGCAATCGCCGGGCCGAAGTCGACGACACGGAGGTCGCCACCGCCGTAGAAGCGCCGGGCGTCGCCGTGGCCATCTAGGTCATCTCGCGATCCGGTGAGAAGCGTCACCACGCAGCCCTGGGCGCGAAGCCCGTCGGCCAGCGCGCATGCGACATGCGCAGACCCGCCACGGGGAGAGAAGAGAATCGCGGAGACGACATGCAACGGCAAGAGAGACGGCGATTATGGGGCCACGCCCGCTATCGCGCATCTTCGGGGCCGCGCTACGCGCGCTGGGTCGAACACGATCGCGGTAACGATCGTCCGGCCCTCGAGCAGGTCAACGCCGTGCGTCTCGCGCGGACGGTTGCGCAAACGCCCAGCGTGTACGAGCGACGCTGACCCGCCACCGTCGAGGTTGATCGCCTCCTCAGCACCGAGCGCGACAAGCGCCTCGGCAAGCTCGCCGAGCGTCATCCCAGCATCACCGTGGGTGCGCCCGTCACAGGCCACCGCCAGCAGCCGTCGGCCCGAGCGGGCGAGGGCAGCACGCGGGAAGCGGCCGTCGGTGATATCAGAGTCGAACTGCCGCGCCCCAATCGAGAAGCCCTCAAAGTCAGCACCGTCGGCGACGGCGCTCCCGCCGTCCGCGACAAGCAGCGGCCCGGCCTGCAAGAGGTCCCCGGCAGGGGCGAGGGGAAGCGCGTCACGACGGGCCATGCGGACCGCGCCACCGTCAACATGTACGCAAGCGCGCACAGCACCCCACGGCGCGTCAAACGGCGTCGACGGCTCCTGCCGGCCGCCGATCCACACCTCGCCGAGCGGCTCGCTGAGCGCACGAACGAAAAACCCGCCGACGACCGCGTCCGTGACGCCCCGCTCTTGGCACCAGCGAACGAGCGGCATCGCCTGCTCCAGGACTACGACCCGCGGCGTAATAGCGGCAAGATCGTAAGCGACGACGTGAAGCGTCGTCCGCACCCCCCCGCGAAGCAGTACCCGGTGGCGCTCATAATGCGAGTGGCGTCGACGCGGCCACGCCACCGGCGCGACAAACAATCCACGCGAGAGCAGAGACACAACCTGCTGCGAGCGCGCGGACCACACCGTCAAGCCATCCACGGCCAGGAGACCCGGGGCCACGAGTCAGACACAGAATCACGGACGGAACCAAACAAGGACACCGACACGATCCCATCCACTCCGGCGAACCATGTGACAAACCTGAGAACACCCGTCAACGCTTACACCACACCGCCGACCCGCACGTGCGTCCGTCCCGCCGGAGAACCGCGCCGGGAGTGACCATGACGCGGCCCCCAACCGCGCACGAATGCGCCTCGGACGCGGCCGTGCGCAGGTACCACGACCGACCGGACGATCGCTTCGCCTGCCGAGCACCCTCGACCGCAGCGAGCGCTCTGCCACGGACGCGCTACTCCGGCAACTTGGCTCCTCGGGACGGTTGGTAAGCGCGAGCAGACGCTGCTCGGTCCTCTCCCGATTCGGTGCACTGCCGCGGTCTCGGCAGGTGGTTGCCCCTCCGTCTAGAGCGGCTTCGGCGCGGCAGGCGGGGTAGATCAGCCTACGGGCGTGCTGTCGCGGACGATCCGTAGGTTGCTTGTTCGGGCTTGGAGCCGATCGAACGCTCCCTCGAGGTCGGTTAGCGCGGGTTCTGTCGACCAGCGGTTGCCGACCTGCCGGACCTCGCCAGTCGCCTGGAGTTGCTGCAGCCTGACCAGCGCCTTGTCATGGTTTAGCCCGGCGGCCTTCGCGATACGTGCGGTCGCGTACTCCCCGCGCGGCAGCTCGGCGAGTGCCTTCTTCAGTCGATCCTCGCGCTGCTCAGATTGCCGATCCGCTTCGGGTGCTGTCGGCTGCGTGACCGACGGCTGTGCGACGTCTCGTGCGATGCGGGCGGGGGGCGTCTGTCCATATCGAGCTCGGCACGCAGGGCACATGACTACCGGCTCGCGATCTTCCTCGCGGAGAACCTCAAAGTCACGCCACCTGCGTCCAGATCGGCAGATCCCGCAGCGGCGTCCGTTGCGTTCGACCTCGATCAGGTCTTCGTTGTTCAAGGGCATCCCGTCTGACAATAGAGAGTCAGATCTCAGTTCGGCGCCCAGCAGCTGCCGTCGACCTCGCGAATTCAAATGACCGAAGCAGGCCGACGCTCCTCGACGATGCGCTCCCCGAGACCCCGGGTTGTGGCGAACCTGGGTTGTGGCAAGCCTCGGACAATCCACCACGAACGCGCAAGCCGCGCAAGGAGGTGTCCATCGACCAATCGCAGCATTTGCGTCGCAGACACGAAGCGGGTGTCGACTGCGCGATACAGGTCGTGCGAGCACTCGTGCCTGTGACTCACAGCACCGCGGAAGGCGCGTCAATCGGGATCGGTTCAACGCCATCGACCTGTTCCTCCTCAAGGGAGTCGCTCATAGACCTCCTGCGCCGGCAACAGATGGTCTTTGCGCTCGCGCCAGAACGCGAGGTCGTGGCTCACGTTGGGAGCCCACGCGCGAGGAGCGTGACTAACTAAAAGGCTCCCTCATCGACCTTCCGCGCGCCCTGATCGAAGCCCGCATCGCTGGCCGCCTAACTCAGCAAGAACTAGAGATGCAGGTCTGTCGCTCGTGCTTCGGGTCAGGAGCTTGAGACCGAAGACGGTGTCTTGTGTCATCCCAAGCAGGTGATGCCGGTCTGCCCGTTTGGGCGATAGTGGGTGGGCGATGGTCACTGAGGTCGAACACGCTCGTTCCCGCGGTTACGAGCGTCGCTGGTGAGGCGCGACTCGACCGCAGAGTTCTTCGACGAGCTCGCCGGCCGCGGGTATGAGCCGTTGCTCCGGAAGGTCACAGGCAGCGCCCGTTTCGACGTGGTGTCCGGCAAGCGAACGGAACGCTGGTTGTTGAGCATCGACGAGGGGAACGTCCGTGTGTCGCGTGGGGACACCGCCGCTGGCACTTTGCTGCGCGCCGACAAGGCGTCGTTTGATCGGATGGTCGTCGGCGAGTTGAACTTCATGGCGGCGGTGCTGCGCGGCGAGGTGACGGTCGAGGGCGATCCGAGATTGGTGGTGCGCCTCCAGCGGCTGTTTCCAAGGCCGCAGGGCGGGCGAACGCAGCGACTGGCCGCCGGCTCTGGGGGGAGGGAGGAATGAGCGACGGGCTTGTCAGGATTCTCGACGGCAACACGTTCGTGGTCAGCGACGCGCGCGGCGACATCGAGGCATCGCCGACCGATCCGACGGGGCTGTTCTCGCTCGACACGCGTTTCCTGTCCCGTTGGGTGCTGACCGTGAACGGCGAGCGGCTGAATTCCCTCTCGGTCGACGACCTTCAGTACTTCGAGACGCGGTTCTTCCTTGTGCCGGGTACCGGGACCGTCTACGTCGACGCGAAGCTGTCGGTGATCCGCCAGCGCGCGGTCGCCGATGGTTTTCACGAAGAGCTGACGCTTCTCAACCATCTCGACGAACCGGTCGATCTGACCGTTCGCGTCGATGCCGGCTGCGATTTCGCGGACCTGTTCGAGGTCAAGGACGCGCTTGAGAAGAAGGGCGAGCACTCCGCGCGCGTGGAGGGCGACAAGCTGGTTCTTGCTTACGATCGCGGGACCTTCGGCCGCTCGACCGCGATCTCGGCTTCGGCTCCGGCGCGCATCGACGAGAACGGCCTGACCTTCGAGATCAGGATCGATCCTCACGACCGGTGGAGCACGCGTCTCGACGTCGTCGTTGAGCGCCTCCGCGCCGGACAGGCACGCGAGGCGATCGCCGACCCGAAGCGCGTACAGGCGCGCATGCGGCGAGATTTGGAGCGCTGGGTCGATCAGGCGCCTGGACTCGAGTGCGATTGGGAGCCGCTGAAGGCGACGTACCGGCGCAGCCTCGTCGATCTCGCCGCGCTGCGGTTCTCACCGCCGATCGCCGGGGGACACAGCCTCCCGGCAGCGGGCCTTCCCTGGTTCATGACCATGTTTGGCCGAGACAGCATCCTCACCAGCCTGCAGGCGCTTCCGTTCACGCCCGAGCTCGCCGCCACGACGCTGCGAGCACTGGGGGACTGGCAGGGGGTGGGACTGGATGACTTCCGCGACGAGGATCCCGGCCGGATCCTCCACGAGATGCGCTACGGCGAGTTAACCGCGTTCGAAGAGCGCCCGCACTCGCCTTACTACGGGTCGGCTGACGCGACTCCGCTGTACGTCGTCCTGCTCGATGAGTACGAGCGCTGGACCGGGGATCGCGCGCTCGTGCGCGAGCTCGAGGTCGAGGCGCGGGCCGCGCTCAACTGGATCGACGAGTACGCGGATCTCCAGGGCACGGGCTACGTCTGGTACAAACGCCGCAACGAGACGACCGGCCTCGAGAACCAGTGCTGGAAAGACTCCTGGGATTCGATCTCGTTCCGGGACGGCCGACTGCCCGGCTTCCCACGCGCGACCTGCGAGCTGCAGGGCTACGCCTACGACGCGAAAATCCGCGGCGCGCGCCTGGCACGGCTCGTCTGGAAAGACACGGTTCTCGCCGACAGGCTCGAGAAAGAAGCCGCCGACCTCAAGCGACGCTTCAACCGGGATTTCTGGGTCGAGGACGAGGAGTACTTCGCGCTCGCGCTCGACCCCGACGGAAACCAGGTCGACGCCCTCGCCTCGAACAACGGCCACCTGCTCTGGAGCGGCATCGTCGACAAGTCCAAGGCTAAAGCCGTGGCGCGCCACCTTCTCGGCCCGCGTCTCTTCTCCGGCTGGGGCGTACGGACGCTGGCCGAGGGACAAGGGCGCTACAACCCGATCGGCTACCACGTGGGCACGGTCTGGCCGTTCGACAACTCGTTCATCGCCTGGGGTCTACGGCGATACGGTTTCAAGGAGGACGCGGCGGTGATCGCGGCCGGCATCTTGGATGCGGCCCAGTTCTTCGACGGACGCCTGCCGGAGGCGTTCGGCGGCTATCCGCGGCCGCTCACGATGTATCCGGTGCAATATCCGACGGCCTGCAGCCCTCAGGCCTGGTCGACCGGCGCTCCGCTCTTGCTCCTGCGAACCATGCTGGGCCTCGAGCCGCACGGCGAGCACCTCGTGGTCGACCCGGCGCTTCCCATCACGATCGGTCACCTTGAACTCCTAGACATCCCGGGACGCTGGGGCCGGATCGACGCCTTCGCACGCGGGCGCGTCGAGACTGAGCGGAGATAATCTCAATGACGCGGCACAGAGAACCCAGCACGGAGAGCCGCGAGGACCAACGGCGAGCAGCATACCGACGTTCTGGTGGTCTTCGGGATCATTCCTGACCTCACAAGGGTGATGACATTCCGGTAGCTGAGGCTCCACCCCGACGCGCGCACGCTTTCGGACTCAGGGAGCGTTGCGAACGCCGCGGGCAAATGCCTGCGCCAGCACGAAGGCAGGGCCGCGCCGCGCGCGATTCAAAAGACCCCGGGGGCCAAACTCGAGCATCTGGCCTCCAAGAGATCGGGTCGCGTGATCAACCTCGACACGACCGCGCCATATTCGCTGCGCGCTTCCTTCGCCCCGGCCGGTCGGGGTATCTAAGGTGACCTTCGCCAATGAGCGCAAGGACGGGCAGACCCGCTTGGACATGTAGGCGTTCAGTGGCCGCGTCGCCCAGCGCTCATAGCGCGCGAGATCGAGCAATCCTGCGGTGGATCACCGGCGTGATGACAGCGCGAGATCAGAGCCTCCGAGGCTACCTTTTTACACCGGATCTTGACCCAGAGCTTGACCCGGAGGCACTTCCAGCTTTCTGAGCCGCCAGGGCAACCCCGAAAAATGCTGCGTTTGCAGGAATATCAGCTAGTGCCCCCGGCAGGATTCGAACCTGCGACCTACGGATTAGAAGTCCGCCGCTCTATCCAACTGAGCTACGGGGGCATGGGAACAGCGCGCTAATTGTGCCTAGCCGGCGATGGATAGGGACACAAAGCGCCGATCGAAGCATTCTTCCTGCCTGTACTCCGATATATCGGCGCAAAGGCGGGAAGAACAGCGAAGCCCGGAGACACGCAGGGCTGAACCGGTGCCGGAGCGTGCCAGGGCCGGAGCGGTGCCACGGCCGGAGCGGTGTCAGGCTCGACCGCTCAGATCGCGCTGGTGCCCTCGCGCCCATAGTCGTCGCGCAGGCGCACCACGTCGTCGAGATAGGGGGTTGAGGCCTCGAGGACGTCGGAGTCCTCCAGGGCCTCGATCGTGTGGATCGTGCCGGGCAGGTTGCGCCAGACGTCGCCGATGCTGACGGTGCGCTCGGTGAGGGCGGTTTCGCTCTCACCCTGGACCAGGATGAGGCGGCCCGAGAGCACGTAGCTGGTCTCGTCCTTCTTCTCGTGGTACTGGAGGGACAGGCGGTGACCCTTGTTCACGTGCAGGATCTTGCCGACGTACTGATCGGTCGCGGCCCACCAGATCTCGTGGCCCCACGGCTTCTCGACGCGCCGTGGCAGGGTCTGTTCGGTTGGGGATTCGGTTGCTGACATCGCGGGCCATGCTGTCAGGTCCGTAGGGCGCGTGCGACGCTTTTGCGGCCCTGATGATCACGGGCACGAAAGGGCGACCCGCTAACTTCTTAAGTGGCTATTAAGCGACGAAGGGAGACCCTCCCATGCACGCACCGTTCAACGGCACAGGTACCAGGCGCTTTTGGCGCCGGACTCCGCCCCGTCGCTCTGGCCGTAATCCTGACCCTCGCGCTGCCGGCTACAGCGTTGGCGGCGAGCTTCAAGATCACCCCGCACATCGCCAATCACACGCCCACGGTCAACAAGCAGTGGCCGGTTAGGCTGACGATCGACAAGCGGCAAGACCAAGCTCCGCGGCACAGTCAAGTACGAGTTCCTGTTTGACGGCTCGGTGGTCAGCCATCAGCCGGGGCACAGGTTCACCCACGGCAGTCTACACGGACACGATGATCTTCCCGGCTCAGTCGCTGGGCGAGCCGCTCACGCTGCGGATCCTCGTCACGGTTCCGAGGTACGGCACCGAGCATCTCGACTGGAAGATCACGACCCAGAAGTAGAGTGACGGGCAGCGGCCGGTGCCTGGTTCCCGCATAGTCGTCGAGCACGTCAACCGCTCCCACGGTGCGACATGCGTTCTGCGTGATGTCAGCTTCGTGGTCGAGCCCGGTGAGGTGACTGCGCTCACCGGGCCCTCCGGGTCCGGCAAGACGACGCTGCTGCAGCTGATCGGCAGCCTGGACCGGCCGACGTCCGGAGCGATCTACGTCGACGACATCGCGGTCCACACACTCAGGCACCCCGCGAAGTTCCGTCGCGACGTGGTGGGATTCGTGTTCCAGCTCCATCACCTGCTGCCCGAGCTGACCGTGCAGGAGAACGTCGAGCTGACGATGGTGGCCGCGCACGTTCCGCGGCGCGAGCGGCACGCGCGAGCCAGAGATTTGCTCGACGAGGTCGAGCTTGGCGAACGCTGGCACGCGGTTCCTGCCGACCTCTCCGGCGGCGAGCGCCAGCGCGTGGCGATCGCGCGGGCACTCGCCGGGCAGCCCCGTCTGATCCTTGCGGACGAGCCCACCGGCTCGCTCGACTCGGATGCGTCGGACCGGATCTGGAATCTGCTCGTGAGCCTGCGCGAGCGCCATGGCACGACGATCCTGATCGCATCGCACGACCCCACGCTGCGCGAGCACGTCGACCGCAGCCTGGCTATCAGGGACGGGCGCGTGACGGACTCCGCGGAGACGACCATGGTCCGCGCAGAAGGCGGCCCGCCTGAGATCGAAGAGCTCGCGTGACAACGCTCCTGCAGACGCTGGCCGTCCTGCGTCGGCGCCCGATGCGGACGTTCCTGACCGCGCTGGGCACGGCCCTCGGCATCGCCACGATCGCAGCCTTGCTCGCGGTGGCCGGGGGCGCCCAGGAGAGCGCTGGAAAGTTCCTCAGCCTCGGCAGCTCGGACCTCGGCGTGTTCCAGAAGGACGCCGCTGACCCCACCACGTCGGTCCTGCCGATCGGCCTCGTATCGCGGCTCGGGACCACGCCCGGGATCGCGAGCGCAACCCCGCTGATTCTGCTCGTGAACGATGTCAAGAGGTCACCGAGTGCGATCGTCTTCGGCGCCAAACCGCCGTCGTTCGTGACGAACCGCTACGTGTTCACGACCGGGCATATGTTCTCGGGCGCAAAGCAGGCGGTCGTCGGCAGCGACCTCGCTGCTCAACTGCGCCTCCACATCGGCGACACGCTGACGGTTGCTCACCACCCGTTCCGGATCACCGGCGTCTACCACATGGGTGTCGCCGAGCAGGACGACGGCGCCGTGATCCCACTCGCCGCCGCGCAGGCGATCTCGGGGAAGACCGGTGAGGCCACGACGGTGGCCGTCAGCCTTGGCTCCACGACCAGCCGTCAGCAGGGCATTCGCACGATCACGCGACGCTTTCCGGGACTGCTGGTGATCGGCGACGGTGTCCCCGCGTCGCGCGCGGGTGTCAACAGCGTGATGCTCTCCAATCTTGCGCTGGTGTTGGTGGTGATCGCGCTGGTGATCGGCGGTATCGGCGTGATGAACACGATGCTGATGGCGGTGGTCGAGCGCCGCGCCGAGTTCGCACTGCTTTCGGCCGTCGGCTGGAGCGGCGTGCAGATCGCCACACGGGTGATGATCGAGGGCGTCGTCACGACGATCCTCGGCGCGGCGCTCGGCCTGCTGCTCGGGGTCGTCGGCGCACAACTGCTCGTCGGAGTGCTCGGCGCCCAGGAATACGTGACCCCGGACCTAACGGCTTGGGACCTTGGCCGCGCGCTGCTCGTCGGCGTGCTGCTGGGCGTGCTCGGAGGGCTCTACCCGGCCTGGCGCGCGGCTCGGGTCTCGCCGGCCCAGGTGCTCGCCCAGCGATAGAAGCGTTCAGCCGGAGGGGGCGAAGCGTTCAGCCGGAGGGCCAGATGAGCTCTCGCCCACCCGACCCTCCGGACCAAGCGCTTAAAGCGAGAGCGCTCCGTTCGGCGGGATATGAGGCCGGGACGGAGCGCGCTCTGAGGGAGGAGAGGGTGCTGCGCCACAAATAGTTGCTCACCCCCGGTCAGAAGTCCAAGACGAGAATGGACAAAGACATATAAGCTGTGGCTATGGAGCTGCGGCAGCTCAGATACCTTGTCGCGCTCGCCGACGAGGAGAGCTTCACCCGGGCGGCGGAGCGCGAGCACATCGCCCAGCCCGCCCTCTCTCAGCAGATCCAGAAGCTCGAGCAGGAGCTCGGCCTACCGCTTGTCGAACGCACCACGCGGCGGGTGTCGATCACCGATGCCGGCAACCTGCTGGTCGCGCGGGCGCGGCGTGTGCTGACCGAGCTCGAGTCGGCACGGCAGGAGCTCGATCGCGTGCGCGGGATCCAGACCGGGCACGTCGCGCTCGGCGCGATGAACACGATGGGCCCCGTGGACATCACGCAGGTGATCGCGGGCTTCCACGAGCGGCATCCACAGGTCGAGCTGACGGTCCGGGAGGACAACAGCGACGCGCTCGCCGAGATGCTGCGCGTCGATGTGCTCGACCTCGCATTCCTGTCGGTGACCGAGCGGGTCGAGAGCCACGGGCTGGCGCTTCAGCAGATCCTGATGGAGGAGCTGGTCGTGGTCCTGCCCGAGAACCACCCGCTCGCCGGCCGGGAGGAGATCAGGATGATCGACCTCGAGCACGAGGAGTTCATCAGCTACCGCGAGGGCGCCCGGCTGCGGGAACTGCTGGTCGGCGCCGCCGACGAGGCTGGGTTCACGCCCCGGATCCTGCTCGAGTCCAACGAGAGCCGACGCATCAGGCGACTGGTCGGACGTGGCCTCGGCGTCGCGATCCTGCCGCGCTCGCACGCGATCGGCGTCGGCACCAACGACCCGATCGCCGTGGCTCGCCTGGTCGATCCACCGCTCGCGCGCGACATCACCTTGGCCTGGCGCTCGGGGCGCAAGCTGCCCCCGGCGGTGGCCGAGTTTCTGAACCTCGCGCGGGAGACGTTCCCGCCCGAGGAGTCGCGCTCCCGCCTGTGGGGCTCACGACAGGACAGCGGGGAGCGTAGCCCCGGCTGAGCGCCGGGTAGCTGTCAGGAGATGGCAACGCGGCAGCGACAGACGCCCAAGAAGCTCGCCAGCTATAAGGAGAAGCGCCAGTTCGACGCCACCCCGGAGCCGTCCGGCGATGACGTGACCGGCGCTGAGAAGGGCCAGCGGTTCGTCGTGCACGAGCACCACGCGCGGCGGCTGCACTGGGATCTGCGGCTCGAGCGCGACGGCGTGCTGGCGTCCTGGGCGATTCCCAACGGCATTCCTGAGGACCCCAAGCGCAACCGCAAGGCGATCCACGTCGAGGACCATCCCCTGGACTACATCGACTTCCACGGCAAGATCCCGGCCGGCAACTACGGGGCGGGCGAGGTCAGCATCTGGGACCACGGCACTTACACCCTGGAGAAGTGGCGCCGCGACGAGGTGATCGTCGTGTTCCACGGGGAGCGGTTGAAGGGCCGCTACGCGCTCTTCCAGGCCGGCCGCGAAACGAAGGACTGGATGATCCACCGCATGGATCCGCCCGTGGACGCCACCGCCGAGGAGATGCCCGACTTCGTCACGCCGATGCTGGCGAAGCTCTCGACCCTGCCCGCCGACGAGTCGCAATGGGCGTTCGAGGTCAAGTGGGACGGGGTCCGCGCGATCACCCACTCCGAGCCCGGGCGGCTGCGGATGCTGAGCCGCAACGACAACGACATCACCGCCGCCTATCCCGAGCTGCGGCCGCTGAACAGCGCGCTCGGGTCCCACAGGGCGATCCTCGACGGTGAGATCGTTGCCTTCGACAGCGAGGGCAAACCGAGCTTCCAGCTGCTTCAGCCGCGCATGCACCTGCGGGGCGAGGCCGCCGTCAAACGGCATGCGCAGAGCGCGCCGGTGACCTACATGATCTTCGACCTGCCGTGGCTCGATGGCCACAGCCTGATGCAGCTGCCCTACACCGAGCGACGCGCGCGGCTCGAGGCTCTGGGACTGAACTCCGAGCGCTGGCGCGTTCCTGACTCGTTCTCCGGTCAGGGCTCATCGCTGCTCGCGGCCACCCGGGAGCAGGGCCTCGAGGGGGTGATCGGCAAGCGGCTGGATTCCCGCTACGTGGCCGGCCGCGGCGGCGCCTGGATCAAGGTCAAGAACTGGGGGCGGCAGGAGGCCGTGATCGGCGGCTGGACCACGGGCAAGGGCGGGCGCGCCGGCAGCTTGGGCGCGTTGCTGCTCGGGATCCATGACGGTGACGGCGCGCTGCAATACATCGGCCGCGTCGGCACCGGGTTCGACGCGCGCGAGCTGGAGCGCCTGGGCGGGCTGCTCGAGCCGCTGGCGCGCAAGTCCACCCCATTCACCGGGCGCCAGCCGCCGAAGGGCTCGCACTTCGTGGAGCCGGAGCTCGTCTGCGAGGTGGAGTTCAGCGAGTGGACCCACGCCGGGACGCTGCGCCAGCCCTCCTACAAGGGTCTGCGCGACGACAAGCGCGCCGAGGATGTCGTGCGCGAGAGAGTGTCCGTTCTCGAGGGCGGCGGCCCCGCTGGGCCGCCGCTATCGGGCGGCGGGCCCGCTGGCCCGCCGCCGGCTTCGGCGCCCGCGGTGGACCAGCCCAACATCGACGGCGGAGGTGTCGACGTGCAGGCGTTGCTCGCCGACGGCCGCAAGGTACGCGACGGCGTGGAGGTCGAGGTCGACGGCCGGAAGCTGAAGCTGACCAACGCCGAGAAGGTCCTGTACCCCGCGAGCGGCTTCACAAAGGCTGATCTCGTCGGCTACTACGCAAACGTCGCGCCTGTCCTGCTTCCCCACCTGCGGGATCGCCCGCTCACGTTGAAGCGCTACCCGAACGGAGTCGACAGCGAGTACTTCTATGAGAAGCGCTCACCCCCGCACCGCCCCGATTGGATACAGACGGTCTCGGTCCCGAGCGACCGCGGCAAGAAGGAGATCCCCTACACGCTCTGCCAGGACCGGCCGACGCTGGTCTGGCTGGCGAACCTCGCCGACATCGAGCTGCACCCGTCGCTGTCGCTGGCCGCCGACGCCAGGCGCCCGACGATGGTGGCCTTCGACCTCGACCCGGGGGCACCGGCAGGGATCGTCGAGTGCTGTGAGGTGGCGCTCGAACTGCGGGAGCTGTTCACGCAACTCCGGCTCGACGCGTGTGCCAAGACCTCGGGCTCCAAGGGTCTGCAGGTGTACGTCCCGCTCAACTCCTCCGAGGTCACCTATGAGCAGACGAAACCCTTTGCCCACGCCGTCGCCGGGCTGCTCGAGGAGCGCCACCCAGAGCTTGTTATCTCGCGCATGGCGAAGGCCCAGCGCCGCGGCAAGGTGCTGATCGACTGGAGCCAGAACGACGCGCACAAGACGACCGTCAGCGTGTACTCACTGAGGGCCACGGAGCAGCCGCGGGTCTCAACCCCGCTCGACTGGTCCGAGGTGGCGGAGTGCGCCAAGCAGCAGGATGCCGAGTTGCTCAGCTTCGGGCCCGAGGACGTGCTGACCCGGATTGCAGAACGTGGCGACCTGTTCGGGAAGATATTGAGCCTGAAGCAGACCCTGCCCCGGCTGGAGGAATGAAGGCGTTGGCACCGCGATCGATGTGGAATGGGACGGTGGCGTTTGGCGAGGTGGTTTTCCCCGTCAAGCTCTACGCGATCGCGCAGGAGCGACGTGTGCGCTTCCGCGAGGTGCACCTGACTGACGGCGGCCGCATCGTGCACAAGCGCTTCGGCTCCGAGTCGGGCGAGGAGGTGCCGAGCGAACGCATCCGCAAGGCATACGAGATCAGCGAGGGCAAGCAGGTGGTGCTCGACGAGGAGGAGATCGCCGCGGCGCGAGGCGCCAACACCAAGGTGATCGGAATCGAACACTTCGTGCCGGGCGACCAGATCGATCCGATCTTCTACGACCGCCCGTACGTGCTGGGCGCGCAGGACGGCGGGGAACATGTCTACCGAGTCCTGCTGGCCGCGCTCGAGCAGACCAAGACCGTGGGGATCGGCCGCTTCATGCTGCGCACGCGTGAGCAGCTGGTGGCCTTGGCTCCGCACGACGAGGCGCTGCGGCTCTACACGATGCGCTTTGCCGACGAGATCATCCCGACCAGCGAGCTCGACGTGCCGACACTCAGCCGCGAGCCGACAAAGCGTGAGCTGGATATGGCCGAGCGTCTGGTGGACACGCTCGTCGCGCCCTGGGAGCCCGAGCAGTTCGAGGACCGTCATCGCCAGGCGGTTATGGCGCTGATCGAGGCCAAGGCGGCCGGCAAGGAGGTCGAGCTGCAGGCAGCGCCAGAGCCCGAACCGACACCCGACCTGCTTGCGGCGCTCGAGGCGAGCCTCGCAGGCCGTGGTGGCGGGCGCAAGCGGACAGCTGCTGGTGACGGCACAGGCCGGCTCCGCGCGCCGTCGAAGACGAAGGCGAGCTCGCGCTGATGCCGGCCGGAATCTGGAACGGAACGCTCAGCTTCGGGCTCGTCGCCGTCCCCGTGCGCATGGTCAGCGCCACGCGCGACCTCGATGTGCGCTTTCACCAGGTCGACGCCGAGAGCGGGGAGCGCATCCAGATCCACCGCATGTGCGAGGCCGACGGGCAGGAGGTGTCCTGGGAGGACATCGGGCGCGGCTACGACCTCGATGGTCAGCTCGTGACCCTCACCGACGAGGAGCTCGAGGCGGCTGCACCTGAGCGCACGCACACGATCGAGATCGAGGAGTTCGTCGACCTGGACGCGATCGATCCGGCGCAGTTCGATCATCCCTACTACCTGGTGCCGAGCTCGGAGTCCGAGGGCACAACTCGCGCCTACCGGCTGCTGCGCGATGCGATGGCGAGCACCAATCAGGTGGCAATCGGGCGGGTCGTGCTGCGATCCAACGAGTACCTGGTGGCAGTGCGCGAGCGCGATGAGCTGCTCACCCTGACCACGATGCTGTTCGGCGATGAGCTTCGCAGCACTGAAGAGATCGATGCGATCCCGACCGGCTCAACCGGGGAGCCCAAGCGCGGCGAGGTGACCGAGGCCGTGAAGCTGATCGAGGCGATGACACGTGACTTCGAACCAGACGATTATGAGGATCACTACCGCGCGCGACTGCTGCAGCTGGTCGAGGGCAAGCGCAAGAACAAGAAGGCGAAGCTTCCAGCAGATCGACGAGCCGCAGGTGGAGGCCGGCCCCCGACCTGATGGCGGCGCTGAAGGCAAGTCTCGAGCGCGCTGCGCAGCGCTCAGTAGTCGATGGCCGCCTCGGTGGTCGTGATGATGGGCGTCGCAGGCGCCGGGAAGTCGACGGTCGCCCGGCGCCTGGCGCGACGAGCTGGGCTGGGACTTCGCGGAGGGCGACGAACTTCCATCCGGCCGCCAACGTCGCGAAGATGGCCGCGGGTGAACCGCTGACCGACGTCGACCGGCTGCCTTGGCTGGAGCGGCATCGCCGCGGTGGATCGACGGCGAGATCGCGGCCGGCCGATGCGGCGTGATCGCCTGCTCGGCGCTGAAGCGCGCCTATCGGGACGCGCTGCGCAGACCCGAGGTCCTGTTCATCTACCTGAGCGTGCCGCGAGCCGAACTGGACCGCGCGGGTGAGTGGTCGCCACGGCCATTTCATGCCCGCGAGCCTGCTCGACTCCCAGCTCGCCGCGCTGGAGCCGCCCGCCGCTGACGAGCGGTCATTGACCATCGACGCCCAGGCGGACCCAACGCGAACCGTCGAGCAGATCAGGGTGCGGCTGGCGGCTGGCGCTGGCCGCGGACCATCCTCGTAACCATCTGCGCGGTGGCAGCGCGACGCTCACGCCCGTGCTCGGCATCGAGGTGGTACATCAGCGCAGCGCCCAGAGCCGCCCGCCCAGCAGCCGCGTCCGGGACTTGGCGGCAGCGCGGCGATTCGCCTTGATGATCTTGTTCAGCGAGCTCACTGCGGCGTTGAGGTCTGATGACTCGTGCGCGAGCTCACGGCTCGTCTTGACGAGCTGTGCCTTGACCATTGCTTCGGTCCCGCTCGGCAGCATCTTCGCCTGCCGCTTCATCGTCGAGCGCAGCAGCTTTTCCATCATGCGCAGTCGCTTCTCGCGCATGCTCAGCCTGACGCCCTTCATGTTGAGCTTGGCGTCCTTCATCTCGAGCGGTGCTTGAGCCACTCGACCCTTGAGCTGGCCGGAGAGCTCGCTGGCTTTGCCGCTCGCCTGCCCTGCGCCCTTGGCGACGTGTCCTGCTGCGCCCTTGGCCATTCGCGCACCAGCTGTCTCGACCGCCCCAGCGATCTTGCCGGCGCCCTCCTCGGCACCGTGAACGATGGTCTGAGGCATCCCGTCGAGGACGTGTATGCCGTTCGTGTTCCGCTTGCCGTTATGTGTGTTGCGAGTCATCACACCTTGCTTTTACCGCGGCCAGCTTTGATCCAAACCCTTCCATAGCTGCGGCTGCTCGTAGCCCGCAGCCCAAACCGCCACGCCTGAGAAATCGGCGGCTGCCGCCAGCCTAGCGCGCTCGGAGTCGGCTGCGGAATTCTCGTACCAGACGACGTGCCTGTGATGGTGCTCGCGGTAGCTGAACGTCTCCTCTCCGGCGTCGGCATCCCAGTGCGGATGCGCGTGGACCTGCGCGGCGAGCGCCGAAGCCTGCCGTGCGAAAACGGCGGTCGCGCTCGTGCGCCCATACCATTCGTATCCATATGCGGGCACGCCGAGCTCGTAGCGACGCGGGTCGGCTTGCGATCGCGCGAACGCGATCACCTGGCGAACCCAGGGCAGCGGAGCGATCGGACCGGGCGGGCCACCGGGCGAGTGGTCGTCGTAGGCCATGATCTGAACACGGTCGGCCGCGGCGGCCAGCGCTTTGTAGTCGTAGACCCACGTCGCGATGTCCTGATGGGCGTAGACGGGCGACGAGCTGGTGCGGGCCATGACCGTCACCTGGCAGCTGCGGCCGATCGCGTGAAGCGCGCGGCACACCTGAGCGACCAGCACCGGGTACAGCGAAGCGATGGTGTCGGCGGGCGCCGTCACGTGCTTCGGATCGTAGGCGAAGCTCTCGAAGTCCATGTCCACCCCGGCAACCCCGTTGCGTGCGGCGATCGACACCAGCCTGCGGACGAGCGTGGCCCGTCGCGCCGAGTTCTCGAGGATGCGGGCGAAGGCACCCAATCCGGCGTCCTCGGTGACCATCGGCACGAGCTTGATGTCGTGCATGTTCAGCCCGGTGATCACCGACGCCGAACCGGCGCCGGCCTCGTGGTGGATGTTCAGACCGCCCGTGATGTCGTACCAGTACGGACTGGCCGTGCCGATCGCCTCGGCGTTGTCGATCGTCGAGGCGAACGCTGCCGGCATCTCCCAGTACGGCAGCCATGCGGTCACGGCATCGGCGCCGGCTGAGGCGCTGAAGGCGCGGGGCGGCACCGCAGACCAGCAGCCGAAGGCAACGACTGCTGTCACGAGGACGGTCCCTACGCGCAGCGACTTCATAACCTCGTCAGTCGGTAGAAGAGCGACGGTGCGGGAAGCTTCGCGGCGGCTCGCACCGGCAACTGGGTGTCTCTGCCGTGGTAGCGGAAGCTGACGGTCGCAACGCGCTCTCCGGCGTTCAGCTCATGGTCCTCGCCGGCTTTCAGCTTCGGCGCGACCGCCAGGCGCATCGTCAGCGTCTGACCGGGCACAGCGAGCAGCGTGGCCTCGCCCCTGGTTCGGCCGGTAATCCGAGCGGCCCATGCGGAGCTCACCGTCAGAACGCGCGTTCCGGAGCGTAGGAGGACAACCCGGTGTACCTCAGCGGCCGCAGTCGCGACCAGCCGCGTGGCTTCGCCCAGCGCCGTCTGCAGCGGCTCCGCTCCCGTCGCGCCCAGCACCGCGCCGATGATCGTGACGGTCCGCCCGGCCACCCGATGCTTCGCGGCGAACACGAAGTTGCCCCCGGCCGCGCTCATCGACCCCGTCTTGATCCCGACGATCCCGTCGTCGCCGAGCACGGAGTCGTAGTTCTCGACCGTTCCCGCAACCGGCAGCGTGACGGACGGCATCGCCACGATCTGCCGCAGCACCGGGTTGGCCATGACGGCGGCGCCGACCTGAACCATGTCCGCCGCCGTGCCGACGCTGCCCGCATCGAGACCGGATGGTCCGACCAGATGGGTGTGACGCAGCCCGAGTGCCGCTGCTTCCTGATTCATGTCCTTCACGAAGGCCGCGCTGCTTCCCGCCGACCACCGAGCCACGATCCTGGCGACGTTGTCCGCCGAAGGAATCAGCATGCCCTCCAGTGCCTGCAGCTCGGTCAGCTGCTCCCCCGCCGAGACCTTCAACACCGATTGCCCCTGAGCCAGGTCGCGGCGGTACGCGGTCGCATCGGCCGCGGTGAAGCGGATCGAGGGACCGCTCTGACCGGCGTCCAGCGGGTGCTGGTGCAACACCACGAGCGCGGTGATGAGTTTCGTCACACTCGCCAGCGGCCGCACCACGTCCGCGCGTTGGCCGCCGAGGCTGGCGACGCCCTCCACCTCGACGGCCGCCGTCGCGTCCGTCGGCCAAGGCATTGGCATCGCCCTGCCAGGCACCACCGTGAGGCGCCGCAGGACCACACCCACCTTCGCCCCGGCGACGCCGCGCTCGAGCTGTGCCACGGCCGCTGCGAGCAACACGACGACGGCAAGCGCACCGATGAGCCGGCGTCGCCGCCGGTCGACCTTGGTGCGCGACTCCATGAGCAGCGGCCCGGGCATCGCCACGATTATGGAACAGGCCGGCTCATCGGGGCGCCGGGATTTGAACCCGGGACCTCTCGCTCCCAAAGCGAGCGCGCTACCAAGCTGCGCCACGCCCCGCTGCCGGAGGCAGAGTCTAGCCTCCGGCCCATGGCATCCCTGCCTCCCGCCCGTCGCACCCTGCCCCCCTGCCGGTCACATCCCTCCGGGGCGAAGTCGCTAGCCTGCGGAGCCCATGGCCGACGTTCAACCATTGCGCGCTCTGCACTATGCGCTCGAGAAGACCGGTGGGCTGCAGCCGGTGGTTGCGCCACCGTACGACGTGATCTACAACGAGGGCCGCACGGCGCTGCTCGCGCAATCCCCGTACAACGTTGTGGAGATCGACCTGCCGATCAGCGAGAACGGCGTCGATCCATACGAGCACGCCGCCGCGGTGCTCGCCGACTGGCGCGCAGAAGGCGCCGTGGTCCAAGACGAACGTCCCGCGATCTGGCCGATCGAGCAGGACTATGTGGGCCCAGACGGGCGCTCACGTACGCGTCGCGGATTCCTGGCTCGAGTGCGGGTGGAGGACTATGGGCCAGGCCGCATCCGGCCTCACGAACGCACTCACCCAGGTCCCAGGGAGGACCGGCTGCGGCTGACCCGCGCCACCAAGGCCAATCTCTCGCCGATCTTCGCGCTCTTTTCAGACCCGAGTCAACGGGCATGGAGCGCGCTCGAGCCGGCCACCGCCAGCCCTCCTTGGGGCCAGACGGTCGACCCTGACGGAACCGTGAACAGGCTCTGGCGGGTTGATGATCCGGCGATCATCGCCACCGTGCAACAGGCCGCCGCGGACGCCGAGTTGCTGATTGCCGACGGCCACCATCGCTACGAGACCGCGCGCGTCTACGCCGAGGAGATCGGCGGCGAGGGTCCGCACCGGTATGTGTTGATGTGTCTGGTGGCGCTCGAGGACCCTGGGCTGACGGTCTTCCCAACGCATCGTCTGGTGCGCAACCTCTCAGACACACAGTGGGACGCACTACGCCGCACGATCGAGGCCGACTTCACGATGACGCCGCTGGACAGTACCGAGGAGCTTCCGCCTGCCGAGAATGAGCGGATCGAGCTTGGCTACATCGATGTGCGCGAGAAGCAGCCCTACCGGCTGGTACTCAAGGATCAGGCGATCGCTGACGGCGCCATGCCTGACCGCTCCGAACCGTACAGGCGGCTGGATACCGCGGTGACCGAGGCGCTCCTGCTGAAGGGCGCGCTGGGCATGACCGACGAGCAGATCGATCACCTGGACGGCCTCGGCTACGCCCGCGACGACGCGCAGGCGATCGAGCTGGTGCTCGGAGGGGAGTACGACGCCGCACTATTCATGGCGCCCACACCGGTGCATCGCGTCCAGGACGTGGCAAGCTCCGGGGAGAGCATGCCCCCGAAGTCGACCTACTTCTTCCCGAAAGTGCCAACCGGGCTCGTGTTCAACCCGCTCGACGAGTGATGAGCCGAATCGACTCCGTTCGCCAGACGCTGCGGGAGGTGCTGCTCCCCGTCGAGCAGGCATCTGCGATCGAGGTGCGCGCCTCTATCCAGGCAGCGGTGCTCGTGCCACTGCACCTCAAGCGCGGAGTACTGCACGCGGTCTTCACCGAGCGCCATCACGACCTCCCGCGCCACGCCGGCGAGATCTCATTTCCCGGTGGACGGCGTGACCCGGGAGACATCGATCTGGTGGCGACTGCGCTGCGCGAGACGCACGAGGAGGTTGGCCTGCCACCTGAGTCGGTCGAGGTTCTGGGCGCGCTGGAGCCGATTCCGACCGTGGTCACCGGCTACGCGATCTATCCGTTCGTGGGGATCGTCCCCGGCAACTTCCGGTGGACGCCCAGCGACAGCGAGGTGGCTGCCGTGATCGACCTGGCCTTGCCCGTGGTGGCGGCCGGTTATGGTCGGCGCCGAGTGGTGCGTCGCGGGGCCGCAATTCACACCGACACCTACGTGGCGGAGGAGCACATGATCTGGGGTGCAACGGCACGGATCGTCTCCGACCTGTTCGACCGCGCTGGCAGCCTGATTGCAGATGGCGCCGGCGTGGATCAGGCGGCGGGGGCCTCGGCGGCCTGAGGCGAGCATGCGCGCCGCGGTACTGGCACACCCGCGGGAGCCACTCGAGCTCCGCGACCTGCCCGACCCCGTGCCCGGCCCGGACGAGGTGGCGCTGACCGTCAGGGCCTGCGGCGTGTGCCGGACCGATCTGCACCTGCGCGACGCCGAGATCGAGGCGCCTCGACTTCCGGTGGTGCTCGGCCACCAGATCGTCGGCATCAGCGACGACGGGCGCCGTCTTGGCGTCCCATGGCTGGGCTGGACCTGCGGCGAGTGCAGGTTCTGCCGCTCGGGACGCGAGAACCTCTGCCTACGGGCACGCTTCACCGGCCGCGACATCGATGGCGGCTACGCGCAGCGCACCGTCGCGGATGCGCGCTATTGCTTCGCGCTGCCCGACGAGCTGAGCGACGTACAGGCGGCCCCGCTGTTGTGTGGCGGCCTGATCGGCTACCGAGCGCTGACCTTTACGGGGGACGCCCGCCGCCTGGGTCTGTACGGCTTCGGCTCAGCCGCCCACATGATCTGCCAGGTGGCGATCCATCAGGGTCGAGAGGTGTTCGCCTTCGTGCGTCCCGGAGACGACGCCGGCGCGGACTTCGCTCGCTCGCTCGGCGCAGCCTGGGCAGGCGCAAGCACCGCACTGCCGCCGGAGCCGCTTGATGCCGCCATCATCTTCGCCTCCGACGGCAGCCTGGTTCCGCAGGCGCTGCGCGCGCTCGACCGGGGTGGCGTCGTGGTCTGCGCGGGAATTCACATGTCGCAGATCCCAGCCTTCTCCTACGACGATCTCTGGGAGGAACGCAGCATCCGCTCAGTCGCGAACCTGACGAGACACGACGCCGAGGAGTTCCTGGCACTTGCGCCTCAGGTTCCGGTGCGGACGACCGTCACGACCTACCCGCTCGCCGAGGCTGAGCTGGCACTGGCCGATCTGCGCGCCGGACGCTTCGAGGGCTCGGCCGTTGTGATCCCGTAGCACCAGTCGCGAGCCTCCGGTTCAGTCCTCGCCGAACTCCCGCTCCGCGTCAGCCGCGGTGCGCTCCGGTAGGCCGCGGGCGCGCCGCCGCGCGTTGGTCGCTTCGAGCATCTCCTGCAGATCCTGCGCGTCCCGGCGCGCCACCTCCGACGCACGTCAATCGATTGGGGTTGCGTCGCGCACCGAACTCACCCAGGCGCTTGCCGCTGCTGGCGCGCGCCGCCAGAGCACACGCGATGACGGCTGCGGTCACGACGACGAGCACGCCGATCTCGAACGCATCCACGCGCCCGAGTCTACGTACGCTTACAGACTGCCGCCGCCCGTGGTGGACGTCGACGGCGGGGTGGTGTTGGTGGTGCTCGTGGTGCTGGTGGTGTTGGTGTCAGACCCACCAGTCAGCGAGGATCCACCGGTTGTGGAGGTGTTGGCGGACGTCGAGTCGGACGTACCAGCCACCGTGCCGCCGGTGTTGTTCGCACTCGAGTCCGAGTTGGAACTCGAGTTGTTCGCGGCCGTCGAGTTCGAATTGGGAGTCGTGTTGCTGGTCGACGACGAATTCTTGGTGTTGCTGCTTGTGGCCGTCGTGTGCGTCGTCGGGCTGGCTGCGCTGGTCGTCGGCACGACGAGCGGCGGCGCCCCGGTCGTGTCGTTGTTGCCCGCACCGCTGCCGCCACACGCGGCCAGCGCGACCGCGGCAATCACGGCTGCGGCACCCGCCACCAGCGGACGGTTCCTACGGCTGCTGTTCCGGTAACGCAAGTGTCCCTCGCTGGACACGCCGACTAGTCGGCGATGGAGTCCATTCGCTGCCCGCACCACGGGCAGTCCAGGAGATCCCGCTGAGCAAGCTGGTCGCAGTGGTTGCAGAAGCGCAGGTTCTCGATCGACCATGGAAGCTCGGAGGCGGTTGGCGCGAGCGGGAGCAGCTGGGCCAGCGGCTCGAGCGTCTCACCCGTCTCACGGTCCAGGTACACCTTCTCCGGCTCGGCCACGACGATGACCTCGCGGCCCGTGGAGGGAGTCCGCATGCGGTATTTCTGGAAAGTCCTCATTCGCTGTCCCGCCGCGCTAGTGGCGGTGTTCCTCGGGCAGATCATCGATGTCGTGGCGGACATCGCGAATCCAGAGGCCGACCGCGACCACGGTGATGACGAAGCCCACAGCCGACCACACCCACCAGATCGTGGTGCCGATCACCAGCAGCGTGATACCTATCGCGACGATCAGCGGCAGCGGTGATCCGCCGGGCAGATGAATGTCTTCGCCCGCAGGGGGCACGGCATCCGTCTGAGCGACCGTCTGGCGGGCCTCCGCCGGGTCCGCCGTACTCAAGCCGTGCTCTGTGGTACTCATGACTTGAGGTAGATCGCAGCCACCACGAACGTCGCGCCGAACATGAAGGCGCAGATGGCGCCGGCGATCAGGCCGGCACGGAGATTCTTGCGGGCGAGCTTCTTGTCCATCTCCTCGAATGCTACCTGGTTAGGTCGATGCGAGCGTGGGCGGCGGGCCCAATACCCAACTCAGAGCTTGACGTCGGCGACCATCGCGCCGAACAACAGCGCCAGGTAGGCCAGCGAGTAGAGGTACAGCCGGAGGGCGCTGCGGCGGTCCTGGCGGCGGTAGAGCATTGCGGCGAACCAGACGAAGACGACTCCGAGCAGGATCGAGGCCGCCAGATAGATGCCGCCGAAGGCGCCCGCACAGAACGGCAGCTGAGTGACGGCGTAGAGCAGCAGCGAGTACAGGAGGATCTGCTGGCGGGTCATCGCCTCGCCCCGCACGACGGGGAGCATCGGCACGCCGACCTTCTCGTACTCGTCCTTCATCAGCAGGCTCAGCGCCCAGAAGTGCGGAGGGGTCCAGTAGAAAACGATCGCGAATAGGTAAACGGCGGTCCACGAGAGCGAGCCTCGGGTGGCGGCCCAACCGACCATCGGCGGGATTGCGCCAGCGGCTCCGCCGATCACGATGTTGTGCCACGTGCGCCGCTTGAGCCAGACCGTGTAGACCCCGACGTAGCCGACGAATCCGGCAAAGGCAAGCGACGCGGCGAGCAGGTTCAGCGTCAGCCACATCAGGATGAACGAGCCGAGCGCCAGCCCGCAGCCGTAGATCAGAGCCGACCGTGGCGCGACCCGGCCGGCCGGGATCGGCCGCGAGGCCGTACGCGCCATCTTGGCGTCGATGTCACGGTCGTACCAGTGGTTGACGGCGCCGGCCCCACCGGCGGACATATAGCCGCCGACACACGCGAGCGCGATCTTCGAGACCTTGGGGTCACCCGCGATCTCCATCGTCGTCACTGTCGTGAACAGCAGCAGCGACTGGACCTTCGGCTTGGTCAGCTCGATGTAGTCCGAGACGAGCTGGCGGCCGCGCGAGGATGCGCCTACCGGTTCGGCGGCGCTGAAGGAAGACGTACTCACAGCGACGTCAGATTATCCGGACCGACATCAAGCGTGCGTTAGCAGCCGACAGCCGCGCGGTTGCCACCCCGCGGCTAGACGCGTGCGAATTGCTCAGATCCACCGGTTTTTTGCAGACGTCCAGTCTGCGCTTCGACCTCGAGACGGATGTCGCGCATAGGCTCGACAGAGCGCACACGCGGCACGACATCGAAGTTGTTGGCCGGCGGCGGGGAGGTCGTGAACCACTCGAGCGTGTTGGCCTTCCATGGATCCGGACCGGCGATCTGGCCGTGCTTATAGCTGCGGGCGAAGTTGTACATCGACATCAGCAGGCCGAGCGCGAGGATGTAGGACCCGATCGTCGAGATCAGGTTGTACGTCGACCAGCCCATGTCCGGCTGGTAGGTGTAGATCCGTCGTGGCATGCCCGAGAGCCCGAGCGCGTGCTGAACGAAGAAGGTCGCGTTGAAGCCGACGAAGGTGACCCAGAACGAGAGCTTGCCCAGCCGCTCGTTGCAGAGACGCCCGGTCATCTTCGGATACCAGTAGTAGGTGCCCGCCATGATCGCGAACACCGCTCCACCCATCAGCACGTAGTGGAAGTGGGCGACCACGAAGTATGTGTCGTTGAGCTGCCAGTCGACCGGGAAGGTGGCCAGGAAGATGCCGGTGATGCCGCCGATCAGGAAGACGATCAGGAAGCCGATGGCCCACATCATCGACGCGGTCATGACCAGCGAGCCGCGCCACAGGGTCGCCGTCCAGTTGAAGATCTTGACCCCGGTCGGGATGCCGATCAGGAACGAGCTCAGCATGAAGAAGCCAAGCACCACCAGCGGCATCGGCGCGGTGAACAGATGGTGGGCCCACACGAGCGTCGACAGGAAGGCGATCACGATCGTGGAGGCGGCGATCGCCTTGTAGCCGAAGATCGGCTTGCGGGCGAACACCGGCAGGACCTCGGAGATCATGCCGAAGCCCGGCAGGATCATGATGTACACCTCGGGGTGGCCGAAGAACCAGAAGAGGTTCTGCCAGAGCACCGGCGATCCGTGATTGGTCGGATTGAACCAGTGCGTACCGAAGTGGCGGTCGGTCAGCAGCATCGTGACCGCTGCGGCGACGACCGGCAGCGCGATGATCAGCAGCACCGCGTAGATCAGGATCGACCAGATGAACAGCGGCAGGCGGCCCCAGGTCATGCCCGGCGCGCGCATGTTCACGATCGTGACGTAGAAGTTGATGGCGCCGACGAGCGAGGAGATGCCGGTGAGGTGGATCAGGAAGATCCACGCGTCCTGGCCGCCGCTCGGCGAATACTGGATGCTCGACAGCGGCGGGTAGCTCCACCAGCCCGCTTCGGGCGGGTGCCAGAAGAGCGATGCGTAGAAGACGATGCCGCCCAGCAGCAGCAGCCAGAACGAGAGCGCGTTGAGGCGCGGGAAGGCCATGTCTCGCGCGCCGATCATCAGCGGCACGAAGTAGTTGCCGAAACCCGCCATGACCGGCACGACGAACAGGAAGATCATCGTCGTGCCGTGCAGGGTCAGCAGCTGGTTGTAATGCTCGCCGCTGATCAGCGTGTTGTTCGGCACCGCCAGCTGCGAGCGCATCAACAGCGCCTCGACGCCGCCAAGGCAGAAGAACACGAATGTCAGGACCAGGTACATGATCCCGATCTTCTTATGGTCGGTCGTCAGCACCCAGTCGAGCCACTGCCGCGACTTGCGGGGCTGCTGGACCTCATGGACGAGGATCTGGGGTACCGGACGGGACGCGTAATCGGTAGTACTCATGGCCCTGGAATTCGCTTGCTGGTTAGAAGATGCCGCTGGAGGTCAGGATGCCCTGCCGCTCCAGATAGCTTCGGATCTGGGAGACCTGGTCGTTCTGCTGGTTGATGAGGTTGTACTGCTTGCTGAGCCAGGCCGTGTACTGCGTGCGGCGTGACGACCTTGACCAGCGCGGTCATGAAGGCATGCTGACGTCCGCAGAGCTGCGCGCACTGCCCGTGATAGAGCTCGTTGGCGTGGAGTGCCTTGAACCAGGTGTAGGTGGTGAAGCCGGGAACCGCGTCGACCTTGCCGCCAAGCGCCGGGATCCACCAGGCGTGGACGACGTCGTTCGACTGGATCAGCAGGTTCACGGTCACTCCCGAGGGGACCACCATCTCCTGATACGAGTACGGAAGCTTGTCCTGCCAGGCCCTCTTGTTGCAATTCTCGCCGTAGGTGTAGCGCCAGATGAACTGGCGGCCGGTGACACAGATCGTGAGCTTCTGGCCGTTGGGCGGGTTGGGCGCCGTCAGCGAGGCCGACAGAACAGCACTGGCGCTTGCATCCGAGTTCGGCGGGTTCACGATCCCGGGGAGCTTGATGAACGTCACGGTCGCGATGATCACGAGGATCAGCGCAGCGCTGAGCGTCAGGGTCAGCTCGAGGCGCGTGTTGCCGTGGATCTGGAGAGCAACCGGATTCTTGCTCGCCCTGAACTTCCAGACGGAGTACAGGATGAAGCCCAGCACGGCCAGGAAAACGATCACCGCGAGCGCGAAGACGATGTCGTAGAGCGTCGCGATGCTGGTCGCGTTCGGTGAGGCGCCAGTCTTCAGCGTGCAGCACGCGGCGGAGGCATTCTGCGCGAGTGCGAGATAGGAGCCGACCGCGATCGGTCCGAGCAGTGCGAGCCATCTGACGCCCGAGCGCCGCATGACGCCGAGGAGTGAGCGAACGAAAATCACAGCCCGCCGCATCTTATAGAGCCGACAGGAAAGTTGGTCGCACCGGCAAGCACGGGACCCCCTTTTCTATACTCCCCGCGCTTGCGACTGTCGAGGGCCATTCGAGGAACGGCGTGGGCACTCGTGGCCGCGGGTGCTGCTGCGCCCCTACTCCGCCGCAGGCTCGACCTGCCCAAGGCGCCCGTGCTTGCAGCGGCAGCGGTCGCTCCTGCGGCGCTGTCGGTCGCCGCGCCCAGGGGCCGCGCGCGCGACGTCGCTGTCTGTGCGCTGCAGATGTGGGCCTACCTGGCGGCCTACGAGATGCCCAACGATGCCCCGGACGCGCTGCGCGAGCGCGTGCACATCAGATATCCGATCCAGATCGATCGCGTGATCGGGCTGGGGAAGATCCCCACCGAGCGCCTGCAGCGGCTGTTCTCCCGCGAGGGCGAGATCAACCGCTTCGAGCGCGTTCTCGTGTGGTCGCACTGGGCATGGTTCGCTGTGCCGCACCTGTCGGTCGCCTACGTCGCGGTGCGCCGCCCCAAGGAGCTCGGAACCGCAGCAGCGCGGATGTACACGGTCTTTGACCTGGGGGCGATGGTCTACTGGACGCTGCCGACGGCGCCGCCGTGGTGGGCCGCTGCGCACGGCTACCTCGAGGACCTCGACGGCCACGTCGAGGTTGGTGAATACGGCCACCGTTACGACCGGACAGGCCTGCCGCTGCCCGTCCGGCGGATGATGCTCGAGTACGGAGAGCGCTTCTGGGGGCGCCGCTGGAACGACCTTTACGATGTCCTCGGAGGGAATCCGCTCGCCGCCATGCCGTCCCTGCACTTCGCCACGTCGCTGATGGCCGCCCGCCTGCTCTCAGAGGTGGACCCCGTCGCTGGCGCGGTCGGCTGGACCTACGCTGGGACGCTCGCGCTGGCGCTGGTGTACCTCGGCGAGCACTACGCGGTCGACGTGATCGCGGGAGGCGCGCTGGCTGAAGCGGTTCACCGCAGCGCCGGCCCGGTCACCCCCGCCGTCCACGTTCTGACTCGCGCGCTGCGGCGGCTACACGAATTGGCCGAGGGCGACTGACCGGCGCCATGGCCGAACGGTCACAGACCGAGCAGATGCCGCGCGTGGTCGTGACCCGCGGGCGCGTGATCGCTTCGCTCGTGTTCGTGGTCGCGATCGTGGCCTTTCTGTACCTCGGCCTGCCGAAGTTGGTGGGCTTCGGCGCGAGCATCAAGCGCCTGCGCGAGGGCAACGCTTGGTGGCTTGCCGGCGCCGCGCTGCTCGAGGTCTGCTCGTTCTGCGGTTACATTGCGTTGTTCCGCGCGGTCTTCGTCCACCGCAGTTCGCGGATCGGCTGGAACGCGAGCTACCAGATCACGATGGCCGGGCTCGCAGCCACGCGCCTGTTCGCGGCTGCCGGAGCCGGCGGGATCGCCCTGACGGCGTGGGCGCTGCGCCGGTCCGGCATGGAGCGCCGCCTGGTGGCCTCGCGCATGGTCGCGTTCATCGCACTGCTCTACGGCGTCTACATGAGCGCACTCGTGATCAACGGTGTCGGGCTATATCTGCATCTGTGGCCCGGCTCGGCGCCGTTCGCGATCACGATCATTCCGGCGATCTTCGGGGCGGTGGTGATCAGCGTGTTCCTGTCCATCGCGCTCGTTCCCCGCGACTTCGATCGACTGATGGCCGCCAGGGGCGCGGGTGACGGCGTGCTTGGTCGCGCGGCAAGGCGGCTGGCGACGGTTCCGAGCGCTGCGGCGACAGGGATCCGGACAGCGATCGCCCTGGTGACGGGCGCGTGAGCCGGGACTGCTCGGGGCCGTTGCCTGGTGGGGCTTCGACATCGCCACGCTGTGGGCTTGCTTCCATGCCTTCGGCTACGCGCCGGACACGAGCGTGATCGTGATGGCCTATTTCGTCGGCTGGATCGCGCAACACACTCCCGCTCCCGGGCGGGATCGGCGGCGTCGAGGGCGGGATGATCGGCGCGTTCACCGCTTTCGGGGTGGGCGTCCAGGCCGCCGTGGTCGCCGTCCTGGCCTACCGCGCGTTCTCGTTCTGGCTGCCGACACTGCCGGGTGGGGTCGCCTACTTCCAGCTGCGCCGCACGGTGCGCGGCTGGGAGAGCCACGACACCATCGCAACCGTCGGGGCTCCGGCTGCCGCTACGACCTGACGATCGCCTCACCGACTTCGAACCTATACTTAGTGAAGTGACTGAGCACGCTTACGAAAACGTCGTCGTCGTCGGCAGTGGACCGGCCGGCTATACAGCCGCGCTGTACGCCGCGCGCGCGAACCTCAACCCGCTGGTGGTCGAGGGCTTTGCCTGGGGCGGGCTGCTCCAGCAGACCACCGATGTCGAGAACTTCCCCGGATTCCCGCAGGGGATCATGGGCCCCGAGCTGATGCAGCAGATGCGCGATCAGGCCGAGCGTTTCGGCGCCCGCCTGGAGACCGACGAGGTCACATCCGTCGAGCTCTCCACCAATGGCGGTCTGCACAAGGTTTTCGTCGGCGACGACATGTACCTGACGCGCAGCGTCATCCTGGCGATGGGCGCAAAGCACCGCAAGCTCGGTGTACCGGGTGAGGAGCTGCTCGCCGGCCGCGGCGTCAGCTACTGCGCGACCTGCGACGCGGCGTTCTTCCGCGACGTGCCGACGGTGATCGTGGGCGGCGGGGACTCGGCGATGGAGGAGGCGATGTTCCTCGCCAAGTTCTCGTCGAAGGTCATCGTCATCCATCGCCGCGACGAGTTCCGCGCCTCGAACATCATGCTCGAGCGCGCGCGCCAGGTCGCGAACATCGAATTCCTGACGCCTTACACGATCGATGAATTCATCGGCGATGAGGGCGGGTCGCTTACCTCAGCCAGGTTGCTGAACACGGTTGACGGCTCAACGCGTGAGATCGATATCGCCGGCGCGTTCATCGCTGTCGGGCACGATCCGCAGTCCCACCTTGTCGCCGGCCAGGTGGAGCTCGATGCCAACGGCTACGTGGTCACGAACGAGCGCTCGACGCGTACCAACCTCGCCGGCGTATTCGCCGCGGGCGACCTGGTCGACCACACCTACCGGCAGGCGGTCACCGCCGCCGGGACAGGGTGCCAGGCGGCACTCGACGCCGAGTGGTACCTGCGCGACACGCCTGCGCCCGCAGACGACGCGATCAGCGCTAGCGCGTAGCGCCCTTGCGCTTGGCGGCCGTGTGCTTGGTCGCCCTGTGCTTGCGAATCGAACCCGTGTAGCCCGCGGGCGTCGTGATCTCGAGCGCCGAGTACTCGATCCGCGTGCCCGGATAGGAGCAGCCGTAGCTGGAGAGCTCGCCAACGACGATCTGGGCCAGGTTGGCGCCGCCGGTCGTATCGCAGCTCGAGGCACCGCTGGTCGTCTTGATCTCGGCACGGCTCTGGACGTACGCGAATTTGGTTGTGTTGAGCTCGAACGACAGCACGGGCGCCCAGGTCGGCACCGTGAGCGCCAGGATCTCGCCCCGCACCACGGGCAGTGGCGTCAGCAGGGGGAACTCGGCGACCTTGCCCAGTTCGGAGCGCAGCTTGACGACGGCTGACTCGGCTGCCACACGGTAGGCGGGGTGCGTGGGCGTGCCGGTCGCCACGAGAGCTGTGAGCTGCGCCTCCGGCGGACCCCCGTAGGTCTTGTCCAGATTGGCCAGAACCGCCGGGGTGATCAGGTTGGTGCCTGCCAGGCCGAGCGTGAACGCCGAGATCACACCGGACTGCTTGACGGTGTCCGGGTTCACCACGCCGTCACGGAGCGTCTCGTAGGCCGTGACCTGCGTCAGGACGATGGCGCAGCTCTTGCCCTGCGCGTTGGCCGGGCAGGTCGGCGAAATCACCGGGCTGGCGGTGATGCCCACCTGCAGGTCTGCGGCGGAAGCGGCGGCGGGCACGAACGCGGCGGCCACGAGTATGGCCACCAGGGCCGAGACAGCTCTCTTCATACGCGCATTGAACACGAGTGGAGCAGCGAAGTTGCGCGAAAAGTTGCAGTAAGCGCCGCGACAACGCAAAAGTTACATAACGCCGGGCGATTTGTTCACCTGAACTCGCTCAGTCCCGACCGAGCGAGTACAAGTGGTCCGACCGCACAGGCCCGGAGTCTTTAGATCCACCCCTAGATCTTGATGACGTTTACTGCCTTGGGTCCCTTCGGCCCGGCCTCTTCCTCATAGGAGACCTTTGCGCCCTCGGCCAGCGACTTGTAGCCGTCACCGCCTATACCGCTGTAATGGACGAATAGGTCCCGGCCTCCGTCATCAGGAGTGATGAATCCGAAGCCCTTGTCGTCGCTGAACCACTTGACGGTCCCAGTTGCCATGTGATGAATTCCCTTCGGCGCTGCTGGCGGTAGGCGCCGGATGCCCCTCTGGCTCCCGGCAAATCACGTGAAACCGTATCAAGGCTTTAAGTTCGGCTACGACAGACGTTTAGAAAGCGCGGATCAGCTCAGCTGCCTGACGGCGGCCGCGATCTCGTCCACGTCGCCCGGCGTCGGCGTCCAGGGGAGTCTGAGCGGGTCGCCTTCGTAGCGCGGGATCACGTGGATGTGGAAGTGGAAAACGGTCTGCCACGCCCTCTGACCGCAGCTGTTGAGGAGGTTCACGCCGGCAGCGCCGAGTCGATCGCGGGCGCGGAGCGCCTGGCGCTGAGCGGCCGCGGCTACGGCGGCCAGCTGGTCGGGCTCGATCTCCCAGAGGTCGGTGGCGTGCCGCTTCGGGATCGCCAGGGCGTGTCCGCGGGTGGCCGGTGCGATGTCCATGAAGGTGAGCGTCTGCTCGTCCTGGTCCACCACGAAGGCGGGGATCTCACCCGCGACGATCTTGCAGAAGACGCAGTCCTCAGGCATCGGAGCGGCAGACTAGCGGTCGCCGGCGCCACCGCGCCCCGACGCTGATCCCGCCTCGTGCGCGAGCCAGTCGCGAGCGTGGGCGAGCACCTGCTGTTCGCTGGCGATCTCACCCGCGTACGCGGCCTCGGTCAGCTCTGAGAGCAACCGTCCCAGCTGCGGTCCGGGATGGATCCCCAGCGCATGCGCGAGCTCGTCACCGGCGATCGGCGGGCGCGGACGCTGCCGATGCCAGGCGAGCGCGTCGGCGAGGATCTCCTGTGACAGGTCGAGGTGCAGCGCGACCGCCCGGTCGGAGTTGCGGCCGAGCGTCGCCAGGCGGTCGGCGACGCTGAGCACCGTCACGTCCACCTCAACCGGCTCGCAGGTCGCCAGGTAGCGGTAGATCGTACGGGCGGACAACGGTTGCTCGTGCACGAGGAAGCCGAGCCGCAGGTGATGACGCGCGAGTGCAGCGACGTGCGTGATCAAGCGCTCGCTGGCGCGCAATCGCGTGAGGATCCGGGTCGCCATCTCCGCCCCGCGCACGTCGTGCTCGAAGAAGGTCGGGCGCCCCTCGGAGCTGGTCGCGTGAGTCAGTGGTTTGGCGATGTCATGCACGAGGGCGCCGAACCGCAACGCCTGGCCGCGCGTGAGCTCGTTGGCCAGCGGCTCGTCGAGCAGCTGCCGCAGGAGGGTTCCTAGGTCGCCGAACGTGGCGACCGGATCGTTCGCCAGATCGATAATCGACTGCAGCGTGGCCAGCGTGTGCTGGTAGACGTCGAGGTGGTGGTAGTCGCTCTGCTCGAGCCCGCGCAGCGCATCCAGCTCGGGCAATACGACGGCGGTGGCACCGACGCTGTGCGCCAGTTCGATGCCAATCACCGCCCGGTCGCTGGCGATGGTGAGCCGCAGTTCCGCGAACACGCGCTCGGCTGCGACCCCGGACAGCGCGGGTGCAGACTCGGAAGCGAGCCGGAGCGTCTCCTGCTCTGGCGTGAAACCGAGCTCGGCAGCCATGCGTGCGAGCCGCAGGACCCGCAGCGGGTCGGCGCTGAAGGAATCGGGTCCGACGCTGCGTAAGAGGCGCGCCTCCAGGTCCGCCACGCCGCCGCACGGATCGATCAGAGCACCGCCCTCTGGCGCCAGCTCTCTGGCGATGGCGTTGACCGTCAGGTCGCGGCGGCGTAGGTCCTGATCGAGCGTCTCCCCCATCAGCGGCGTCAGATCGACCTGCCAGTCCTGCTCGTGAGATCGCACGCGCCAGGCGCCGAACTCCTCGGAGAGCAGGAAGGCGTGACCTCGGGCGCGGCGACCGAATTCCCTTGCTAGGCCGGGGACGTCGCCATCCACCGCCAGATCGAAGTCGGGGGTCCGCAGGCCGAGCAGGGCGTCGCGCACGGCACCACCGACGAGCCAGGCACGCCCGTGCCGCGGCGCGATCTCGGCGAGCGCGGCCAGCGGGCCGTGCTCGCCGGACGCCGTCTCGCTCACGCCGGTTTCCCATCGCGGTGGTACACCCGCGGCACGCGCTTGGAGATCCAGCAGAGAACCTCGTAGCTGATGGTGCCGATCAGCCGCGCGAGCTCCTCCGCCGTCTGGCGCTCGCGACCGTCGACGCCGATCAGCGTGGCGGCGTCGCCTACGCCGACCAGCGGCTCGGGACCGAGGTCGACGGTGATGTTGTCCATGCTGACCATGCCGCGAAGCGGGTAGCGCCGCCCGCCGATCAGCACGTCGCAGTTGTTGGCGAGCGCACGCACGACCCCGTCCCCGTAGCCGATCGGCAGCGTGGCGACATGACCTTCGCGTTCGGCTACGAACCGGCGGCTGTAACCGGTGCTCTGGCCGACCGAGATCGGCTTTACCGCGGCGACGTAGGTGCGCAGCGCAAGCGCCGGCTCGAGGCCGTAGTCGGCTGGGTCGTTGTTCATGGGGTCGCCGCCGTAGAGCGCTATCCCCGCCCGGACCATGTCGAAATGGCTGTGTGGTACGCGCAGGATCGCCGCGCTATTGGCAGCGTGCACGGTGATGTCGGTCGTTGCGAGCGCCCGCGCCTCGGCGACGAACGGCCTGAACTCCTCAAGCTGAAGGGCGACGAACTCTGGGTCGCTGTCGGCGGTGGCGAAGTGCGTCATCACGCCGGCCAGCTGGACAGCGGGCGCCGCCCTGAGTACCGCGTGCACCGTTGCAAGCGCCTGATCGAGGTCACGCGTGCCCAGGCGCCCGAGGCCCGTGTCGAGCTTCACGTGCACCCCGATCGGCCGCGACGCCTGTGCCGCGAGCAGCCGCACGTGCTCGACGAAGTCCGGTTCCCAGACCGTGAGCTCGGCCCCCGCGGCGACAGCGACCGGCAGCTCCTCGTCGCTGATCGCGCCGAGCACCAGGATCGGCGACGTCGATGCCGGCTCGCCGCAGCTCGCCGGCCTCCCCGGCCGTGGCCACCGCCAACACGCTCGCGCCCCCGCGAAGCGCCGCGGTCGCCGCCGGCCCGGCGCCGTGGCCATAGCCGTCGGCCTTGACCACCGCGCACAGCTGCGTGTGCGAGCCGACCCGCTCACACAGCCGCGCGGCATTGCGCTCGATCGCTGCGAGGTTCACCTCGGCAACGGCGCGCAGCGCCATCTCAGAGCTCCTCGGCGGCTTGCCGCAGCTGGCTGCCGCGAGCACGCGGCAGCGCGGCGATCACGTCGCTTGCGATCACGCCCTCGGAACCGATCTCCTCGGCCGCGATCACGCCCGCCGCCAGATGCGTGGACACCGCCGCGCAGGCGGCCGTGAACGGATCGACACCCTTGGATAGGAAAGCGGCGGTTACGCCGGCAAGGACGTCACCGGTACCGGCGGTCGCGAGCGCCGGGGCTCCGCCGGGACTGATCGCCACCCTCCCCTCCGGCTCGGCCACGAGCGTGTCGTCACCCTTGAGCACGACGATCGCCCCGGAGCGTGCCGCAGCCGCGCGGACATGCTCCAGCCGGTGGGCGTCGATCTCGGCGCTCGGCAGGCCGAGCAGGCGTCCGAGCTCGCCCGCGTGGGGTGTGAGCACGGTAGGTGCGCTGCGACGAGTGAGCTGCTCAAGTCCCCCCTCCTCGGCGTGGGCGTTGAGCCCGTCCGCGTCGAGCACCAGTGGCAACTTCGCGTGGGCGGCCACGTCGCGGGCAAACTTCTGGGCTGCGGGCAGGCGGCCGATCCCGGGCCCAAGGACCATCGCCTGGGCCCGCCCGGCGCGCTCCACCGCCATGCGCGAACTGCCGCGCTTCGGGCCGGTCTCGGGGTCGTCCGGGAGCTCCACGGTCATCACCTCGAGCAGCTTTGCGGCGATCGTCGCCGCGACCGACGCGGGGGCTGCAACGGTCACGTAGCCTGCGCCCGCCCGTGCGGCTGCCATCGAGGCGAGCACGGGCGCGCCGGTGAGCCCGCGCGAGCCGCCCACCACCAGGACGCTGCCGGCGCTGAACTTCGTCGAGCCGGCTTCGCGGCGCGGGATCTGGTTTCGCACGGTGTCGGCGATCAGGCCGACCGTCGGTGTCACGGGCTGTTCAGCAGCGGGGATGCCTATGTCGACCACATGCACCTCACCGCTGTGCTGCTTGCCAGGCGCGATCCAGAGTCCGGGTTTTGCAGCGTGGAAGGTCACGGTGGCATCGGCCTCAACGGCCTCGCCGCTGATCTCGCCGGTGGAGCCGTCGACGCCGCTGGGCATGTCGCAGGCGATCACCCGTAGCCCTGATTTTGCACGGCGAGCGGCGTTGATGGCGGCGATGGCACCGCTGATCGGCTCGCGTGGAGCGCCGGAGAACCCGGTACCCGAGAGCGCGTCGACCACTCCGGCCGCCCGTTCGAGCGCAGGTCCAAGCTCGCGGGCGTCGTCGGCGCCGACGTCCACGACGGTCACCTCGCGCCTGAGCTGACGCAGCACACGCCCAGCCACACGGCCGTCTCCGCCGTTGTTCCCGCGCCCGCACACGATCACGATGGGGCCCTCTGGAACAAGATCTGCGCAGACCCGGGCCAGCGCGCTGCCGGCCCGCTCCATCAACGTCTCCGCCGGGATGCGGTGCCGCTCGATCGCCCATGCATCCAGCGCCCGCTGCTGGGCGGCGTCGGGCAGCGGTGTCAGCCAGACAGGCAGGTCCATCAGCGCGTGCACCGCCTCACTCGACGGTGACCGTCTTTGCGAGGTTGCGCGGCTGGTCGACGTTCAGCCCGCGATGAGTCGCGACGTAGTACGCGAACAGCTGCAGCGGGATCACCGCGAGCAGTGAACCCAGCATCCAATGGGCCCTCGGCACCCGGATCACCTCGTCGCAGTGCTCGGCGATCTTCCCATCGCCTTCGGTCACGATTCCGATCACGCGGGCCCCGCGAGCTCTGACCTCCTGGATGTTGGAGACCAGCTTCTCGAGGACGGGCGACTCGGTGGCGACCGCGACCACCGGAGTGGTCTCGTCGAGCAACGCGATCGGCCCGTGCTTCATCTCGCCTGCGGCGTAGGCATCGGTGGCGACGTAGGAGATCTCCTTGAGCTTGAGCGCTCCCTCCAGCGCGATCGGCAGCCCGACGTTGCGCCCCAGATACATGAAGAACTCACGCTCGCTGACAGCCGCGGCGATGCGCTCGATGTGCTCGGTACCGGCCTCGAGCGTCGCGCTGATCAGATGCGGCAGGTGCTTGGCCTCGCGGATCAGCTCGGTCAGCGCCGTCTTGCTGAGCGTCCCGCGCAACTCCGCCAGCCGCAGCGCGAGCAGCTGAAAGGCGACAACCTGCGTCATGAACGTCTTGGTGGCGGCGACCCCGATCTCGATCCCGGCGCGGGTGTAGAGCACGCCGTCGGCTTCGCGCGTCATCTGCGAGCCCATCACGTTGCAGAGCGCCAGGACCTTGGCGCCACCGCTGCGAGCGGTGCGCATCGCCGCGAGGGTGTCCGCCGTCTCACCCGACTGCGACACGCCGATAACCAGGTCCGCGGTACCGACCACCGGGTTGCGGTAGCGGTACTCAGAGGCGATCTCGACATCGACCGGAACCCGCGCCCACTCCTCGATCGCGTAACGCCCGGCGAGGCCGGCGTGGTAGGAGGTGCCGCACGCGACGATCACGATCCGCTCGATGCAGCGCAGCAGGTCAGCGTCTATCCCGCCGAGGTCGCCAAGGTCGATCGTATGATCATCGGCCGCGCGCTCCCCGATCGTGTCGGCGACCGCGTCCGCCTGCTCGTGGATCTCCTTGAGCATGAACGTCTCGTAGCCGCCCTTCTCGGCGGTCTCCGCATCCCAGTCGACCTCCTGCACCTCACGCTCCAGCGGCACGCCGTCGATCGTGGTGAACTCGACGCCCTCCGGCCGGAGCACGACGATCTCATCGTCGTTCATGTACTGGACCCGGGAGGTCGCGCTGAGAAACGCAGCCACCGCCGACCCGATGAACTGTTCGCCGTCGCCTCGCCCGACTACCAGCGGGCACTCCTTGCGTGCGCCCACCAGCACCCCCGGCTCGTCGGCGCTCATCGCGACGAACGCGTAGTGGCCGTGCAACTCGCCGTAGGCGCGGCGCACCGCCTGTGTCAGATCGCCGTCGTAGTGCTTGGAGATCAGGTGTGCGATCACCTCTGCGTCGGTCTCGGAGGTGAAGACCGAGCCGTGCTCGAGCAGGCCCTCGCGCAGGGCGATGTAGTTCTCGACGATGCCGTTGACCGCGATGTGAATGCGGCTGTTGGTGTTGTAGTGCGGGTGAGCGTTCTCCTCCGTGACGCGCCCGTGCGTGGCCCAGCGGGTATGCCCGATCCCGGTCTCGGGCCGCGAGCGTTCCGCGACGGCCACCGCCTGGTCGCCCGACGCCGACGTTTGCCCTCCGCGTTCGTCGATCGCGGCACGCAGATGGTCGAGGTTGCCGACCGCGCGGACCAGGTCGATGCGATCGCCTTCGAGGACCGAGATCCCGGCGGAGTCGTACCCGCGGTACTCGAGCATCTTGAGTCCGTCGAACAGCACCGCGCGCACATCACGCGGTCCGACGTAACCGACGATTCCACACATAGACGTGGTCGAGTCTAGTTGCCCGGCCCGCCGACGGCGCGGATCAGGAGACGAGGGCGAGACGGCTCAAACCGATGCGAGCGCCTGCTCGACCGCCCGGCAGAGGTCCGCACAAACCGTCTCAGTCTCCTCCTCGCTGGGCGCCTCGACCATCACGCGGATCAGCGGCTCTGTACCTGAGGCTCGCACCAGCACCCGACCCCTGCCGGAGAGCGACTCGCTGGCTGTTCCGATCGCCTCCTGAACCAGAGCGGCCTGCATCGCGGACACCAGCGCGTCACGGCTCGTCGCGCGCAGGTTGACCAGCCGCTGCGGGAGCCGGCGCATCGCATTGTGTGCGCCTGGGTCGGCGCCCTCCAGCGCCTCGAGCGTCAGCAGCGCACTGGCGATCCCGTCGCCTGACGGACCAAAGCCGAGGTCGATGATGTGCCCTGACTGCTCGCCGCCCAGCCGCCAGCCGCGCTTGCGCAACTCCTCGTTGACATAGCGGTCGCCGACTGCCGTGGTCGCAACCTCGATGCCCGCCTCCTGCATGGCGGTATGGAATCCGTAGTTGGTCATCACCGTCACCGCGACGCCGTCCCCCTGGAGCCGCCCGACGCGCTTGTAATGTACGGCGGCGATCGCGATCAGTTCATCCCCGTCGATCGTGCGACCGTCGCTGTCCACCGCGAGCACGCGGTCGCCGTCGCCATCGAACGCAAAGCCGATGGTGTGGTCACCGCCGCGCATCCGTTCAACCAGCTGGTCGATGTGCGTGGAGCCCACGCCGGCGTTGATGTTGCGGCCATCAGGCGTGTCGGCGATCACCTCGACCTCTGCTCCCAGACGCCGGAAGATCTCGGGTGCAACACGGTAGGTCGCACCGTTGGCGCAGTCGAGCAGAACGCGCCTACCGGTCAGATCGAGCGCGGCGAAGCGTGCGTGCAGCTCGCGCAGGTAGTCCTCCAGAGCGCCGTGCAGCTGGCGCACCCGACCGATCCGGCCGTGCCGAGGTCCGAGGCTCAGCATCCGCGCCTCGATCGCGACCTCCGTCTCATCGGCGAGCTTGAACCCGTCCGCAGCGAAGAACTTGATGCCGTTGTCCTCGTAGGGGTTGTGGGATGCGGAGATCACAGCGGCCAGCTGCAGGCCGTGGCGGCGCACGAGCAGCGGCGCCGCCGGCGTCGGCAGCACGCCACCGAGCAGCACATCACCGCCGGCGGCGGTCACGCCGGCAGCGATTGCAGCTTGGAGCATCTCGCCCGACTCGCGTGTGTCGCGGACGATCAGAACATGCGGATGCGGTTCATCGCAGAGCTCGACGGTCGCGCGGGAAAGCGTGACCGCCAGCTCAGCGGTGAGAAAGTCTCCGGCGCGGCCACGAACACCATCGGTGCCGAACAGCTGGCGCGACATGTCTTTTCGGGTCGCTCCGGTGCGGAGATGTAGCGCGACTAGCGCTTGGAGAACTGTGGCCGCTTACGCGCCTTCTTGAGGCCGGCCTTCTTGCGCTCCTTGACGCGCGGGTCACGCGTCAGGAAGCCGCGGCGCTTGAGCTCGCCACGCAGGTTCGGGTCAGCCTCCAACAGCGCGCGGGAGATTCCGTGACGCAGCGCCCCGGCCTGGGCGGACACGCCACCGCCGTGCATCCGGGCGATGACGTCCATCCGTGCCTCATAGCCGACCGCCTCGAGCGGCTGGCGGATGATGCGCTGCAGCGTCTCGCGCGGGAAGAAGTCCTCGAGCGTCTTGCCGTTGATCACGTAGGTGCCGGTGCCCGGCTTCAGGATCACGCGTGCAACGCCGGTCTTGCGCTTGCCGGTGGCCGTGTAGCGCGCGCCGGCCGCGAGGTTGATGGCAACCTCCGCGATCGGCTGAGCGGAGGCCGCGCTGTCATCGTCTTCGGCGGCGCGGGCGGCTGCTTCTTCGGCCTCTGCCTCAGCGGCGGCGCGAGCCTCGGCGTCGAGGAAATCGCTGCCTTCCTGGACGATGTCGGGAATCAGATCGGCTCCCGGAATCGCGGGCTTCTGGCGCGGCTCGGCGTCCTCCTCGATGTACTCGAGGTCGGCCTCGACGATCTCAGTCGGATCCGCAACCACGGGCTCCGGGGCCACCGGCGGGTCGTCGGTGTCGCCCGACGTGCCCACAGCAACCTCGGCATGGCCGTCGCGGACCACTTCTGGTGCCGCGGGGATCTCCGGGGCGACGTACTCGCGGGTCTCTTCGTTCTCGTTCTGCTCGTCGGTCACGACTCGATCTCCATCGGTTGCGGCTGCTGGGCGGCGTGCGGATGATCGGGCCCTGCATAGACCTTCAGCTTCGTGAGCTGCTTGCGCGCGAGGCGGTTGCGGGGAAGCATCCCCTTGACGGCGATCCGGATGACTTCCTCCGGACGGCGATCCAGCATCTCGCTCAGGGTGCGGGACTTCAGTCCGCCGGGATAGCCCGAGTGGCGGTAGTAACGCTTGTCCTCGAGCTTCTTGCCCGTGACAGAAATCTTCTCCGCATTGACCACCACGACAAAGTCGCCGGTGTCGATGTGCGGGGTGTAGGTCGGTTTGCGCTTGCCGCGCAGCGCGTCAGCGATCTGGGTCGCCAGACGTCCGAGGGTCAGCCCCGTGGCGTCGACGATCAGCCAGTTGCGCTCGCGATCAGTTGGTTTGGCTACGTAGGTCTTCATGGCGTGCAATTAGGACGCGCAAACGCGCGGGATCGATGATGGTAGACGATCAAAGGGAAACTCGCTGGCGGCGCCAGCTATTCCCATTCGATGGTGCCCGGCGGCTTGCTCGTGATGTCGAGCACCACACGACCGACTGGGCGAATCTCATTGATCATCCTACTAGCGATCTGCTCGAGCAGATCGTATGGAAGCCTTGCCCAGTCGGCGGTCATCGCGTCGTCCGAGGTGACTGCGCGGATCGCGACCACGTTTCCGTAGGTGCGCTCGTCGCCCTGAACGCCCACCGCACGCACGTCCGGCAGCACGCAGAAGGACTGCCACAGCTCGCGGTAGAGGCCGGCCTTGCGGATCTCGTCCTGCAGGATCGCGTCAGCCTCGCGCAGCGTGTCGAGCTTCTCCCTGGTCACCTCGCCGCCGACGATGCGGATCGCCAGACCGGGCCCGGGGAATGGCTGTCTCCAGACCAGGCGCTCGGGCATGCCGAGCTCGGCGCCGACCGCCCGCACCTCATCTTTGAAGAGCGTGCGCAAGGGCTCCACCAGCTCGAACTCCAGGTCCTCGGGAAGACCGCCGACGTTGTGGTGTGACTTGATCGTGGCGGTGCCGGTGCCGCCGCCGGACTCGATCACGTCCGAGTAGAGCGTGCCCTGCACCAGGAAGCGGATGCCGTCGAGCTTCGCGGCCTCCTCCTCGAAGATGCGGATGAACTCGGTGCCGATGATCTTGCGCTTCTGCTCGGGGTCGGTGACGCCCTTCAGCTTGGCTAGGTAGCGCTCCTCGGCGTCGACCGCGATCAGCGGGACGTGGAAGTGGTCGCGGAAGGCGGCAACCACCTGCTCGCCCTCGTTCTTGCGCATCAGCCCGTGGTCGACGAACACGCAGGTCAGGCGATCTCCGATCGCCCTGTGGACGAGCAGCGCTGCGACGCTCGAATCGACGCCGCCGGACAGCGCGCAGAGCGCGTGGCCGTCACCGACCTGCTCGCGTATGCGTTCGATCTGCTCCTCGATCACCGAGCGCGCGCTCCAGGTGCCCTCCGCGCCGCAGATGTCGATCAGGAAGTTGCGAAGCACCTGCTGCCCGTAGGGCGTGTGCACCACTTCCGGATGGAACTGGATTCCGTAGACGGCGCGTTCGGGCGACTCGATCGCGGCGACCGGCGACGCGCTCGAGGACGCGAGCGCGTCGAAACCGGGCGGCGCCGCGAACACCGTGTCGCGGTGTGACATCCAGCAGGCCTGCTCGTTCGGCGTGTCAGCCAGGAGACGCCCGTGGCTGTGGACGGTGAGCTGCGAGCGCCCGTACTCCCCGACATCCGCCCCCTCGACGTCGCCGCCGAGCTCGCGCGCGATCAGCTGCATGCCGTAGCAGATTCCGAGGACCGGGATGCCGAGCTCCAGCAGGCCCGGATCGAGCTTTGGTGCACCATCGGCGTACACCGACGCCGGGCCGCCCGAGAGGATCAGTCCGATCGGCTTGCGTCTGGCCACCTCCTCGGGGCCGACGTGGTGCGGAAGCAGCGTGGAGAAGACGCCGCACTCGCGCACGCGGCGAGCGATGAGCTGCGAGTACTGGCCGCCGTAGTCGAGGACGACGACTTCCTGGGTGGCCACAGCGTCGCCGGCGATCAGCGGATCGCCGGCGACGAGCGAACCATCGGGCTCAGTCAGCGACACCGACCGTGGCCTTGCCGGAGCTGCCCATGCCCACGGCCTGCTCGCGCTGGAGGTGCTTGCCCTCCGTCTGCAGCGAGGGAGCGACCATCAGCTCGGCGCGGTTGAACTCCGAGATGTCCTGGTAGCCACAGGTCGCCATCGAGGTGCGGAGCGCCCCCATCAGGTTGAAGGTGCCGTCGTTCTCGCGAGCCGGGCCCTTGACGATCTCCTCGAGCGTGCCGTTCTGCTTGGTAGCGACACGCGTCCCCCGCGGCAGCGTCGGGTGGAAGGTCGCCATGCCCCAGTTGAAGCCGTGACCGGGCGACTCGGTGGCGCGGGCCAGTGCCGAGCCGAGCATCACCGCGTCGGCACCGCAGGCGATGGCCTTGGCGATGTCACCGCCGTTGCGCATCCCGCCGTCGGCGATCACCCGCACGTAGTCGCCGGTCTCGAGCATGTGCTGCGAGCGGGCGGCGGCGACGTCAGCGATCGCAGTTGCCTGCGGTACGCCGAGGCCGAGCACGCCGCGCGTCGTGCAGATCGCTCCAGGACCGACGCCCACCAGCACGCCGGCGGCGCCGGTGCGCATCAGGTGCAGGCCCGTGTGGTAGGAGGCACAGCCACCGACGATCACCGGGATCGGCGAGAGCTCACGGATGAACTCCTTGAGGTTCAGCGGCGGGCGGCTGGTGTCCTTTGAGACGTGCTCAGCCGAAACCACCGTGCCCTGGATTACGAGGATGTCGAGTCCGGCGTCGAGCGCGACCTCGTAGTACTTGCGAACCTGCTGCGGAGTCAGCGAAGCAGCGGCGACGACGCCGTGCGACTTGATCTCCTTGATGCGCTGCGCGATCAGCTCGGGCTTGACCGGCTCGCGATAGATGTCCTGGAGCTCGCGGGTGGCGATGTCGTTGGAGAACGTCGCGATGCGTGCGAGCTGCTCGTCTGCGTCCTCATAGCGGCACTGGATGCCCTCGAGGTTGAGAACCGCGAGGCCACCGAGCTTGCCGAGCAGGCCGGCGGTGGTCGGCGAGACCACGCCGTCGAGGGCGGCCGCCAGGAGCGGGAGCTCAAAGCGGTAAGGACCTACGGTCCAGCTGATGTCGACGTCGTCGGGGTCACGCGTCCGGCGTGACGGCACGATCGCTACGTCGTCAAATCCATAGGCCCGTCGGGCCTTCTTTCCACGACCGATTTCGACTTCCATCAGCGCATCGTAGAAGGTCGAGAAGATGACAAGGTGAACCCCACTTTTTCGCGAGAAACGGGGCCCCGACGGCGAGCACAACGGGGCGGTGAATCCACCTTAGCAGTGGGCGGATTGGCGCTCTGTGAGGGCTGCGCAGGGGCGCTCAGGAGACGTTCGCGGGGAGCTTGACCTGCTCCGCTGCGACGCCTTCGAGGAGGCGCTCGACCGTCGCCGGATCGAGGATCCCGGCGCCGACATGCTGCGTCGACTCGGCCCCGCAGGCCACGCCGAAGCGCAGGCACTCGATCGGGGACTTGCCCTGATAGCGAGCGGCGACGTAACCGGCGAGGAAAGCGTCGCCGGAACCGATCGGCGATTGCGCCTCGAGCGGCTCGATCGTGACGCGATAGAGCATCTGGCCAGCCTCCTCGCGGACGTACGCGTAGCAGCCATCGGGCACCGTCATGATCGCCTCCTCCGGCCCTTGGCGGGTGATCTCGACGACGGCCCGCGCGCGATCGTCGATCCCGCCGAACTCGTGCCCGGCCAGCTCCTCGGCCTCAAGTTCGTTGGGGGAAACGACATCGGGCTCCGCGCGCACCGCCAGCCTCAACGGCTCGCCGTCGGTGTCCACCACGGTGAGCACTCCCAGCTTGCGAACCGAGCGGATCAACTTGGCGTAGGTTCCGGGCTCCAAGCCTCGCGGCAGGCTTCCGGCGAAGACGCAGATGCTCGCCCCCCGGGCGAGGTACAGGAGCTTCTGCTCCAGCAGCTCGAGCTCGTGCTCGGTGACCGATGGTCCGCGCTCATTGATCTCGGTGTGGATCCCGGTGGTCGGGTCGAGCACCGCCATGTTGGTACGCGACTCCTCGCGGATGCGGACAAAGGCACTGAGGATCGACTCGTCACCCAGAGCTTCGATGATGCGAGTTCCCGTAGCGCCGCCGATGATGCCCGTGGCGATCACCGGCTGGCCGAGCAGCTTGAGGGCGCGCGCGACGTTGACCCCCTTGCCGCCCGGGGTCGTGCGCTGGTCGAGGCTCCGATGCCTGCGCCCGGGGGTGAAGCTTGGGACCTCCAGCGTTCTGTCCAACGCCGGATTGAGGGTGACGGTGATGATCATGGCTGTTCCACGGGACCGGTGAGAAAGACTCGGGGTCTACGTCTACGTCTCCGTCCGATCATGACGGCCGCCGCGCCGCCACCGAGCAGCACCGCAAGCATGAGCAGAGTAAACGGTCGCTTAAAGAGATGCCCCAGTTTGGTCAACTCGGACACAGCCGGCAGGCGGTGCGCGAGGATCAAAGGGACCTGCACGGACGGTCGTCCCGCTACGTTGACGCGCAGTCGACCGACGACGGTGCCCTTGGCCATCGGTCCCGCCAGCTTTCGCAGCTTGCCGACGACGACCCTGACGCTCGTGCCGCGTGCGACCACGGTGCGGTAGCCGCGGGCTGCGACGACCAGCGCCGGAGCGATCTCATACGGCACCGGTCGTTGCGCGAAGCGCTGGCCGGCGCGCACCGGTCGTACCACCCGAAACTCCGAGAAACCCCAGTCGAGCAGCCTGAGTGCGCTGGCATCGCGCTCATACTCGCTCGTCGTCCCGAGCACGGAGGCCAGCAGCGTGAACCCGTCGCGGGTTCCCTGCGACACCAGCACGTACCCCGCCGCTGCGGTATGACCGGTCTTCACGCCGTCGATCCACGGGACCTTGCCGACGAGGTCGTCGGTGTTGACGATGTGACGGACATAGCGGCCGCTTGTCAGCGTCGCTGACGGGAGCGAGACGGTTCGCTGGAAGAACGGCCAGTGGCGCATGAGGTAGCCGGCGAGCCGCACGAGGTCGTCGGGGCTCGAGTAGTTGCCCGGGGTGTCGAGTCCGATCGGCGTCGTGTAGTGGGTGTGATCGAGCCCGAGCACGCGTGCATCCGCGTTCATCCAGGCGACAAAGCGCGACACCGAGCCGTGGCCGACGTTGTAGGCCAGGTCCTCGGCGGCGTCATCGGCGCTCGGGAGCAGCAGCGCCACCAGCAGGTCGTGGACGGTCATGCGCTCGCCGGGAAGGAGCCCTATCTGCGAGTCATCGGAGTCGGCGCGCCAGTCTGTCTGCGTGAAGACGGTGCTCAGGTTCTTCACGTGCTGCAACACCACCAGCGCAGTCATCATCTTCGTAGTGCTGGCGATCGGCAGCTCGGCATCGCCGTGCAGGCTCCAGAGCGGCACGCTCGAGCCGGCCACCAGCAGACTGGCGCCGGTCACGGGCAGGCTTGGAGCCGGCAGGTCGGAGGCCGTCCGGGCCGGCCTGGGCTTGGGGTGTTGCGCTGCGTCCGCTGACGCAGCGCAGACAAGCACGGCCATCAGCAGGACGGCCAGTCTCGTTGCCGCCTTCCTCATGTGACCCCTGACGGTATTACGCGAGCGCCAGACAGTGCCGGCGAGTGTCGTGAGTCGTCAATTCGACTCGGGGCACTAGGCGACGAGCGCCCACGCTTGCTCACGGAGACGCTGGGCCTCGCGTCTGGCGGCGGCGGCTGGGTCGCCTCCGCTCATCCGGTGCGCCTGCACGAGACCCCGGGACAGAGAGATCAGCCCGCTGGCAGGCCCGATGGTGAACACCGGGCCGAGGTCATCGACGCGCCCGCCCTGGGCCCCGACGCCCGGCAATAGGAAGACTGCGTGCGGCATCAGCTCGCGCAAGCGGTCGAGATGGTGGGGGGCGGTAGCGCCGACGACGGCGCCGACGTCGGAGAGACCGGACTCGTCAACCCCGTCGACCCCCAACGCGGCGACCATCCTGGCCACAACGTCGCTCAGGTTGCCGTCACTCAACTCACGGTCCTGAAGCTCGACCGCGCCACGGTTGGAGTTGCGCACCAGCACGAACAGGCCGGCGCCGGCCTCGCGCGCAACCGTGATGAAGGGCTCGAGCGAGTCGCTGCCGAGCCACGGGTTGATCGTCATCGCGTCCGCGCCCAGGCCCGGTATCGGACCAAACGGACTCGGTGTCACGCCAAGGAAGGCCTGCGCGTAAGCGCGAGCCGTGACGTCTATGTCGCCGCGCTTGGCGTCCGTGATCACCATCAGATCGGCGTCACGCGCCTTGGCGATCACCTGGGTGAGCGCCTCCCAGCCGGGAGCACCGAGCCGCTCGAAGCACGCAAGCTGCGGCTTGACGGCGACGCATTGCTCGGCAACCGCGTCGATCACCAGGTCGCAGTGAGCGACCACGGCACGCGCGGCCCGGACGGCGGGTGGGGCGGACGCAAGGTCCACCCCACCCACAAGTTCGAGCGCATGTGGCCAAAGAAGCGCGGGGTCGGGATCCAGGCCGAGCACGAGCTGCGACTGTCGGCGCACAACGCGCTCGGCCAATCGGTCCCCGAAGCTTTCCGCGGTTGCCTCCGCGGGCGTCACATGCGAAAACGTAGCCGCTCGGCGGCTGGCCCTAGTTGACCGCCTTCTTGAGTGCAGCGCCAGCGCTGAACTTCGGAACCTTGGTGGCGGCGATCTTGATCTTCTCGCCGGTGGCTGGATTGCGACCCTCGCGCGCAGCGCGGTCCGAGACGCTGAACTTGCCAAACCCGGAGAACACCACGTCGCTGCCTCGCTTGAGCGCGTCCTCGATCGTCTCCAGAACCGCATCGACCGCCTCTGAAGCGTCCTTCTTGCTCAGACTGGCACGGTCCGCGACCTGGTCGATGAACTCGGCTTTCGTCACTTCACTCCTCCTTCGAGGTGGTAGGAAGCGCCGAAGCTAACACGGTTTGCGGACGGTTCGGGGGTCTTTGTCCACCTGACAGGCCCGAGTTTCCGCAGTTTTGCGCGCTGACAGACCGCCGAGGATGGCATTCTGGGGCTATGCGACTCGGTCGCCTAGCCTGGCTTCTCACAACGATCGCCTGCCTCCTGGCAGCCGCAGTGGTGCTCGTCCGCGGCGACCGCGGCTATGCCGCCGTCGCCTTTGCGGTGGCGGTCTCGGCGGCGATAAACCTGTTCTGACGGCGCTGCACGGCCCCGGCCTATGGGCGGAGTCCGAGCCTGTCACCCAGGAACCACCAGGCGAAGTCTCGTACGGCGTTGCCGCGGTGGCTGATCAGGTCCTTCTGGGCGTCGGTCAGCTCCGCCATCGTTTTGTCGGGATAGGGGTCCGGGACGAAGATCGGGTCATAGCCAAAGCCGTTCTGCCCGCGCGGTGCCGGCGCCATTCGACCCGAACAGGCGCCCACGAAGACGCGCTCATAGCGCCCTTCGACGAACGCCAGCGCACAGACATAGCGCAGCTCGCTTCCGGCCGGCGCCTCCGCGATCAGCTTGCGCAGGTTCTCCTCATCGGTGGCCTGGTCGCCGGCGTACCGGGCCGAACGTACACCCGGCCTACCGTCGAGTGCCGCCGCCTGGACCCCGGAGTCATCGGCTATCACCGCGCGCTTGAGCTCCCCCGACGCGGCGCGTGCCTTGATCAGCGCGTTGGCCGAGTAGGTCTCGCCGACCTCGGGTGGCAGAACGACCTTGCGCGGCAGGCCCACGACCGACAAGCGAAACGGCGCGAGCATGCGACTCACCTCAGCCAGCTTGTGCGTATTGCGAGTTGCCAGTACCAGCTCCTGCACGGCCGCAGCCTACCCAGCCTACCCGCGTCTAATCGGCTGGTGTGACCGCGGATTGCTGCGCGGTCCGCAACAGCTCTATGCCCGCCTCCGCCAGCAGGAGCAGGTCGTCCAAATGGGCGCGTGAGAGCGGCGTGCGCTCGGCGGTCGCCTGCACCTCGACGAGCCCGCCCCCGGCGGTCATGACCACGTTGGCGTCGACCTCGGCAGTCGAGTCCTCGGAGTAGTCCAGGTCGAGCAGCGGCACGCCGTTGACGACGCCGGCGGAGACGGCGGCGACGCTCCCGGTCAACGCGGATCGCTCGATCCGGCCCTCGCCGACAAGCTTCGCGATCGCCAGCTCCAGCGCGACCATGCCTCCGGTGATCGAGGCGCAACGCGTGCCGCCGTCCGCCTGCAGAACGTCGCAGTCGATGTAGATCGTGCGCTCACCGAGTGCTCCGAAGTCCACCACGCCGCGCAGCGAACGGCCGATCAGGCGCTGAATCTCGACCGAGCGGCCGTCGGCCTTGCCCCTGGAGATGTCGCGCTGCTTGCGCTCTCCGGTCGAGGCCGGGAGCATCCCGTACTCCGCCGTGACCCAACCGCGGCCGCGGCCGATCATCCAGCGCGGAACGCTCTCCTGCACGGAGGCCGTGCAGATCACGCGCGTCTCTCCGATGGAGATCAGCGCCGAGCCGCTGGCCGTCCGCACGAAACCGGGCTCGATCGTGATCGGCCGCATCTGCTCGGCGCCACGTCCGTAGCTTCGCTCGCTCATCGCCCCGAGCTTACATCCGGCCAGAGCGTCATCAGCCTCGCGAACGCCTCGTTGACGAGCGGGTGCACGCGGATTCGCTGAAGCTCGAGCTCGCCGTCGCCCGTCCCGGCGTCAGCCGCGAGCGTCTCCATGGTCAGAATCACGCAGCGGGCGAGGGCGTCAACGTCATAGCCGCCCTCCAGCACGCAACCCACCGGCGCTTCGAGCTCCGCGCCCAGGTCGCGGACCAGCTCGGTCATCAGCGCGAAACCGGAATCGCTCACGGTGCAGTCGGCGAGCGGGTCATCGTCGTGTGCGTCGTACCCGGCCGAGACGAGCACCAGCTCGGGGCGGTAGCTGCGCGCGAGCGGGAGCGCCAGGTCCCGCACCAGCGAGACGAACGTCTCATCGCCCGAGCGTGGCGGTACGGGAAGGTTGACCGTGTAGCCAAGGCCGCGACCGTGGCCGAGCTCGGAGCCACGCCCGCTACCCGGATACAGCGGCAGCTGGTGGATCGAGACGAACAGCACCTCGTCCGATTCCCAGAAGATGTCGTTGGTCCCGTTGCCGTGGTGGACGTCCCAGTCGAGGATCAACACGCGCTCGACGCCCAGCTCCACGACCGCGTGACGCGCCGCGACGGCAATGTTGTTGAACAGACAGAAGCCCATCGCCCGCTCCGGCACGGCGTGATGTCCCGGTGGTCGGTGTGCGCTGAAGCCGACCTGCCCAGGGCCGCCGTCGACCAGCCGGCGGACGAGCTCGACGGCCCCACCGGCGGCGTGCAGGGCTGCCGTGTATGAGCCGGCACTCACGAACGTATCCGGGTCCAGTTGGGCGCCGCCCACCTTCGAGGCCGCGGCGATCCGGTCGATCTGGTGGCTCGGATGCACAAGCTCCAGCACGCTGCGCTCGACCGCGGGCGCTGAGACGCGCTCGTAGCCGAGCCAATCGCGCTCCTCGAGCGCGGCGTTGATTGTCTCGATCCGCCGGATCCGCTCCGGGTGATCCCCGGTGTCGTGGTCCAGCGAGGATGGGTGCGAGAGGAACACCGGCCGCGATGCCATCGCCGAGTACCGTACCGGGCCATGCCCTCTCCCCGGGCCGTGACGAGCGGCAGCTGGTCGTCGTCGGTGCCGGTGCGGCCGGACTCTACACCGCCCTCCGGGCCGCCAGGGAGGGCGCGGAGGTGACGCTGATCTCCGCGACCGAGCTGGCCGAGACGTCGAGCTACTGGGCCCAGGGCGGCCTTGCCGCGGCCCTGGCGGCCGAGGACAGCCCAGAGCTGCACCTCGAGGACACGCTGCGGGCCGGACGGGGAGCCGTGAGACCGTCGGCCGCCCGTGTGCTCGTGGAGGAGGCCCCGCAGGCCGTCGAGGACCTCACTCGGTTGGGTGTGACGTTCGACGCCGACCGCACTGGACGGCTCGCGCTCGGGCTCGAGGGAGGTCACAGCCGGCGCCGGATCGTGCACGCCGGCGGGGCCGCGACAGGGCGGCGGATCGTCCGTCAGCTCTCGGCCGTCGTTGCCACCGAGGAGCGGATCGAGGTTCTCGAGGGACGCCGTGTCCGAGCGCTGCTCACACACGAGGGCCGCTGCACCGGGGTTGTGCTCGCCGACGGCGAGCAGCTGCTCGCATCCGCCACCGTACTCTCGACCGGTGGCGCCGCTGCGCTCTGGGCGCGCACCACCAACCCGGCGGGCGCGGTGGGGACCGGGTTGCTGCTCGCCTACGCAGCCGGGGCAGCGCTCGCGGACGTCGAGTTCATGCAGTTTCATCCGACCGCAGTGGTCGCGCGAGCCGACTCGGGCGCCGATGGCCTGCTCGTCACGGAGGCGATCCGCGGCGAGGGCGCGGTGCTGCGCAACCACGACGGCGAGCGATTCGTCGACGAACTCGCCCCGCGCGATGAGGTTGCTCGGGCGATCTACCGGGAACTGCTGCGCCGACCCGGATCCAGCGCGGTGGCGCTGGACATGCGCGCGGTGGACCCGGCCCTGTTCCCCAACGTCATCACCGCTCTGAGGCAGGTCGGCATCGATCCGGAGGTCAACGTGATCCCGGTCGCGCCGGCGGCCCACTACATGATGGGCGGGATCGAAACCGACCTCCAGGCCCGCTCGACGCTGCCCGGGCTGCTGGCCGTTGGCGAATGCTCCTGCACCGGGTTGCACGGCGCCAACCGGCTCGCCTCCAACAGCCTGAGCGAGTGCTTCGTCTTTGGCGCGAGAGCGGCCCGCGCGGCACTGGACGAGCCTCGACTGCTGCCTTCGGAGCTCCGCTCGTCGATCGTCGCCGAGGCAGGGAGCGATGCGGAAACTCGCGAGAGCGCGATAGCGGCCCCTTCACAACAATCTCGGGAGCGGCTCTGGCGGTTCGCCGGGCTCGAGCGTACCGCCGCGGACCTCGGACAGCTGCTCGATGATCCGCATCCGCTGGTCCGGCTGATCGCGACCGCAGCGCTGACACGAAACGAGAGTCGCGGAGCCCATTGGCGGGAAGACTGTCCGCAGATCGACCCGGCGCTCGATGAGCGCCACGTGACGCTTCTCACAGACCAGGAATCAGTTTTCGAGCGCTGGAAGTAGTGTTTGCGGAGGACCGGACTGGAGGGGCCGAAAGGAGATGCAGTTGCATGTACCGCTTCAGCCGAGCCATCTACCGCGAGCTGTGCGCCGGAATCCTCGAGGACTCGCCTGAGCAGCCCTACCTGAACCACGAGCGAGTTCTGCGGGCGTGTGAGGGGGCGGTAGAGCGGCTGGCCACCGATCGCCACTATTTTGCGCGCCCGGCGCGTACGCTCTTCACCGACATCCGTGCGTACTTTCCGATCTCGGCTCAGGGGCGCGTCTGGCGCATTGTCGAGCGCTACATGACATTTGCCGACGAGTTCCTGAGCAATCTGCCGCAGAGCCGCTTCGACATCTACGGAAACCCGATCCTCTGCCGCGCCAGCACTCGCAAGGGCACGCAGTGCCAGCGCACGCCGCTGCCGCAGAACGGCTACTGCCCATCGCATCAGCACCTGGCCGAGACCGAGGAGTTCCACACCTTCGACGAGCTCGCGGCCGCCTGAGCCGCTGGGCACGCCTCTCAGAGCCGCTCCGTTTGATTGACGAGTCGGTCGGTAGCGATTATTTGAGCCAGGATTTGGTGATTCTGTAAATCCGACATAGAATCGGGTCTCGCCCGGCATGCTGTTTTCCGCCGGGTATTTCTCACAATCCTGATCACCCCGACTGAGTAAAAATGCCGATTGCTTTCAAAGAATGGGCGGTCACCGTCCGCGCGCTCGCTGAGGGAGAGCAGCTGCTGACGCTCCGCAAAGGTGGAATCCGTGAACCGGATAAGCATTTCCAGCTGGAGCATGACCGTTTCTTTCTATACCCCACGTTCGACCATCAGCGCACCGATCTGGTGCGTGAGTCGCACCGCCCGGAATTAGCCCGGGCACTTGAGGAGGGGGTTTGGAGCGACGGTGAGCCGTCCGCAGCAGCGATGCTGCGGGGCGTGGAGATCCATCAGCCCGACCGCGTACGTATTCGCGCCTGGGCCGAGGTCTCCGCTCACTACACGATCACTGATCGACGTGCGGTCGACGCACTCTCGCCGTTCTATGTGTGGACGACCGACTACGCCGAAAAGCGCCTCGACTGGAAGCGCCGCCACCCGCTGCACGTGGTGGTGCTTCGTACCTACCGGATTCCACGTCCGGTGACGGTCAAGGTACGCGACGAGTACGGCGGTTGCCGCTCGTGGCTGGAGATCACGCGCGATCTCCCCTTCGAGGGCACCCCGGTGCTCTCCGACGAGGAGTTCGAGCGGGCATCTGAGGAGATCGCGGCGATCGCCGCGGGCGACCGCCAGCCGGTCCTCGTTTAGGACCAACGTTGCTCGGGGGGGTGGCCAGCGGGCCACCCCTCCCGCTTCGATCGGCAGGCTCACCCGCGCATGTCCTGGACCGAGTCAGCATCCAGGTCTTTCGCCTGCCGGCACTCGTCGGCCGCGAGCGCTGATGCCGCCCGGGTGCTGAGGCAGCTGGAGCGCGCCCGTGAGCGGCTTGCCGACGACTTTCCGCAGCCCGCGACCGAGCTCACGGTCGTGCTGCACGACAGTCCACACGCGCTGGTGCTGTCCAACCCGCTGATGCCTGCGATCTGGGGGCTCACGGCCAAGCCCGTGCGCCGCTACGTGACGGGCTGGGCCGGGCGGCACGAGCTGCATGTGCTGGCCCCGCGAGCGCTGCGCGAACGGGCGTCAGGAGTGTCGGGGTCATTTGAGATGCTCGCGCTTGCGCCCGCGTCGCTGTACTCGAAGGCCGTGATCGTCGGGACCAATCGCGAGCTTCAGCAGGCGCGCCTGCCGGGCCGCTCATGGGCGGAGTTGCGCTGGGCGTGGCTGGTGGAGGGCGCCGCTCGATGGCTGTCCGGAGAGAGCGGGCACGGACGCATGGTGGCCGGCAACTACATGCGCACCGGACATCGCCCCCGGTTTCCGCCGAGCGCGAGGGACGCGCCGTTGCTCGCCCCGACGCTGATCGAGCTACTCGCTGAGCAGCAGGGATCCGCGGCGGTGGTACGCCTGGTGGGGCGTCTGCACACCGGCGGCCCCGATGCCGCTCTCCTGAGCGCATTCCCAGGTCAGGGGCTGAGCAGCATCGAGAGCGAGTGGCGCTCCCGGCTGCGGCGTCTCGCCGACCGTGGATAATCGCGGCGTGGCCTACGACGCGGAGCTTGCCGACCGGATTCGTGAGCTGCTGCTCTTCGATCCGGACGTGACCGAAAAACGGATGTTCGGCGGGCTGTCGTTCCTGATCGGAGGCCATATCGCGGTCGCTGTCTCGAGCAGCGGCGGGCTGCTGATGCGCGCTGACCGCGACGAGCGAGCGCATCTCCTGCTGGAGCCCCACGTTGAGCCGTGGGTGATGCGCGGCAAGGAGCTGCAGGACTGGGTGCGCGTCGACGAGGCTGCGGTCGCTGACGATGGAGACCTGAAGCGTTGGGTGGACACCGGCGTCGGTCTCGCCCGCGCCCTGCCGCCGAAGTGACGTCGTCGCTTCGACTTACACGACCGACAGGTGCGTTTCCTCGATCCGACCGTCGCGGATGTTGAACGCCCGCACTACCGGCTGTTCACCGGCCGTCCCGACGATGACGTACAGCGAGTCGGGATAGAAGGCGAGGTTGATGTCGGTCTGCGACGGATACGGGTCGGTGCGCGTGTGCGAGTGGTAGATGATGCCGATGTCGAGCCCAGCGTCCTCGATGCCCGTCACGACGCGGTAGAGCTCCATGTTGTCCATCTCGTAGCGCATCCAGGTGTGGGCCGTGTTCTCCATGGGGAACACCGCAACGGCCTCGCCGTCACGGCTGGAGACGATTCCACAGCATTCGTCGGGTGCGTCCGCGAGAGCGTGCGCGACGATCTCGTCGTACAGCTCGCGGCTGATGCGCATCGGCCGGGTACCGCTCAGGACGCGACTACCACCAGACGGTGGAGTCGAGGTTCTCGAGCTCTTCCAGTGGGCGCGTGTAGATGCCCGAGGAGAAGTACTTGCTGCCGTCGTCGGCAGCGATAAAGACGACGTTGCCCTCGTCGAGCTCGTTGGCGATGCGCACGGCGACGCGTGCGATCGCGCCGGTCGAGACGCCGACGAACAGCTGCTCCTCGTCGAGCAGCTTGCGCGTCCAGCGGATCGCGTCCTCGTTGGTCACGAAGATCTTGCGATCCAGCACCGAGAGGTCGATGATCGGCGGGATGAAGCCGTCGTCGAGCGAGCGCAGGCCCTGTACGGGCTCGCCCTGCATCGGTTCGGCAGCGACGATCTTGACCTTGTCGCCGAGCTCCTCCTTGAGCCGGCGGCCGTTGCCCATCAGGGTGCCGCCCGTGCCCAGTCCGGCCACGAAGGCACTGATCTCATCGAGCTCCTCGAGGATCTCGAGCGCCGTACCGTTGTAATGGGCGTTCGGGTTGGCCAGGTTGCCGTACTGGTAGGGCATGTAGTACGACGCGTCCTTGGCGGCCATGTCAAGCGCCAGCTCGACCGCACCGTTGGACCCCTTGGAGCCCTCCGAGTACACGATGTCGGCGCCGTACATACGCAGCAGGTCGGTGCGCTCCGGAGTCACGTTGTCGGGCATCACGACCTTCAGCGTGTAGCCCTTGCGGGCGCAGATCATCGCCAGCGAGATCCCGGTGTTGCCCGAGGTGGGCTCGAGAATCGTCTGGCCCGGCCGGATCAGGCCCTTCTCCTCGGCGTCGAGGATCAGCGAGCGCGCGACGCGATCCTTCACGGATCCAGTCGGGTTACGCGACTCGAGCTTCACCCAGAGGCGCACACCCGGCTTGGGACTGAGCCGCTTGAGCTCAACGAGCGGGGTGTGGCCGATCGCCTCGATGATGTCGCCGTAGCGACCACCACATGGCCGGTTGCGGGTTTCGCTGGGCATCGCTTCAGAAAGTATAGGGGGTGCCTGCCGTCCCCTGACGACAGGCTACGAACCCTGTTCCTAGCTAGAGTTGCCCGCCGGCCATAGCGGGGAGGATCACTAGCGTGTCAGAGGTTCCAACCTCGGTGTCGAGGCCGTCAAGCACGCGAACGTCCTCGTCGTTGAGGTAGACGTTGACGTAGCGGTTGAGCTCGCCGTCGGCTCCGAACAGCTGCGTCGATGTCGCAGGATGCTCGTCTACGACGGCGCGCAGGATCTCGCCGACGTTATCGCCGTCGGCGCGGATCTCGCGCTCGCCGCCGACGGCAGGGCGGAGCACTGGTGGGATCTTGATCGTGGCCATTGGTTCCTATGTCTTTGGTTGTGTCGGTTCCGCGCGCGGTATCGCCTACCGGCGCTGCACGCGTTTTCAGCACGCGCTCAGTGAGCGCCGGCGCAGAACGCCTCGTAGTCGGGGAAGACCCCGAGTTCCTCGTCGCTGATCTCCTCCGGATCGCGAGAGCAGATCGGGCAGTTGGGGTCGCGGCGGATCTTGACCTCGGTCGTCGTCGCGGCGAGCGCGTCATACATGATCAGTCGCCCGATCGCCGGGTTGCCGATGTCGAGGATCAGCTTGATCACCTCGGTCGCCTGCAGCAGGCCCATGGTCCCGGGCAGCACGCCGAGCACGCCGTTCGCGCCGCAGGAGGGCGCAAGCTCCGCGGGCGGCGGAACCGGGAACAGGCAGCGGTAGCACGGGCCCTCGTAGGGCTTGAACACCGAGAGCTGCCCGTCGAATCCAAGGATCGCCGCGGAGACAACCGGGATGCGCAACCGCACGGAGGCGTCGTTCAGCAGGTACCGGGTGGGGAAGTTGTCGAGCCCGTCCACGACGATGTCGTAGTTCGGGAGGATGTCCATGATGTTGTCGGGCCCGAGCCGCACCTTGTGCTTGACGACGTTGACGTCCGAGTTGAGCGCCTGAATCGTCTCCTCCGCCGAGTCGACCTTCGAAACCCCGACACGAGCGGAGTTGTGAATCACCTGGCGCTGCAGGTTGGACAGGTCCACCACGTCGTCGTCGACGATCCCGAGCGTGCCGACACCCGCTGCCGCGAGGTAGAGCGCGGCCGGCGAGCCCAGGCCGCCGGCGCCTAGCAGCAGCACCTTGGCATCGAGCAGCTTCTGCTGGCCATCGATGCCGACCTCGTCGAGCAGCAGATGGCGTGAGTAGCGGTCGCGCTGCTCAGCGCTCATGAAGCGCGGAACGTCGACGTCGTAGCCACGGTCCTTCCACAGCGTGAAGCCGCCGGTCATCGAGGAGACATGCTCGTAGCCGAGGTCTTCGATCAGTGTCCGCGCGGCCCAGGCAGAGCGCTGACCCGAGGCGCAGTACAGGATCACAGGATGTGCCTTGTCGGGTGCCGCGCCCTCGACGCGGGACTCAAGGTGGCTCTTGGGGACGTGGCGCGCACCGGGGATGTGGCCGGTGGCCCACTCCTCGTCCTGACGCACGTCGATCACGAGCGCTCCTTCCTGGAGCTGCTCACGCACGGCTGACGGATCGACTTCCTCGATCCGGTCCTTGATCTTGCGAAGAACCTCCGCTCCAGAGGGACTCATCGAAACTCCTCAAACACAGTCGGGATTTGTGGAATAAAAAGTATAGGCAGGTGGATAACCTGCTCCCATCCGCGCTCCAGTCGACCACATTCCCGCACCAGCCTTTCCCGCGAGACTGCCCTGGATCAACGTTGCCTCGCTGCGGATGGACCAGCAGCAAGGCCGACCGGTGCTGGTCGAGTTCTGGGACTTCTGCCGGCCCAACTCGATCCGCACGCTGCCGTACCTGAAAGCATGGCACGCCCGTTACGCCGAGATGGGCCTACGCGTGATCGGGGTGCACTCGCCCGGATTCGAGCCATCCGACGATCCGGAGGCGGTGGCCGCGGCGGTGGAGCGTCTGGGGATCGAGTATCCGGTCGTGGTCGACGTCGACCACCAGATCTGGCAGGAGTACGAGAACCCCGGCTGGCCGACACGCTATCTGTGGAGTCCAGACGGCTATCTGTTCGAGTACCACTTCGGTGAGGGCGGCTACGCGGAGACCGAGCTCGCGATCCAGGAGCTCCTTGGTGTCGAGCGCGACACCCTCGCAGCGGTGCGCCCCGAGGACGAGCCGGACGCCGCGCTGGTGCCGCAGAGCGAGGACATTCCCGGGCCCTACAGCGGCCCCTACGAGGCCGGCGGTGTCTGGGCCGTCTTCAAGGGCAGCGGCGTTGCCACTGTCAACGGCACCGAGCTCGCGGTGCCACACCCTGGCGCCTACGAGCTGATCGTCCACGAGCAGCACACCGCGGGCGTGCTCGAGCTTGGCGTAAGCGACGAGCTGTGCGTGCTGGCGGTGTGCTTCACGCCCGGGCTGGCTGGCCCGGGCTAGATCTGCTCCGCTGACGCCGCGCCCGGAGCCGGGAACGCGACCGTGATCGTGAGCCCACCACCCGGGCGCGGCCGCGCGTCGATCTCAGCCTGGTGGGCCTCGGCGATCGCGCGCACGATCGAGAGCCCGAGTCCGTGCTGCCCCGAGCCCGTGCCCGTGCGGGCCGGCCCCAGCCGCCGGAACGGCTCGAACATCGTCTCGATCTCGTCGGGCGCGATCATCTGACCGCTGTTCTCGACGACCAGCAGCGCGCGGTCGCCCTGCTGGCGAGTGGCGATCTCCACGTGGCCGCCGTCGACGTTGTGCCGGACCGCGTTGTCGACGAGGTTTGAGATGAGCCGCTCGATCAGCGCGGGGTCGCCGTTGGCAATCGCCCCCTCCAGACGCGCTTCGAGGGTGATCCCGTGCTCGTCGAGCTCGGGCCGCGGTTGCTCGAGCACTGCCGTTGCGAGCGCGCCGATATCGGTTGGCTCGCGCCGCTCGAGTCCGCGCTCGCTGCTGGCCAGCGTCAACAGCGCCTCGATCAGGCGCTCCTGGTCGCGTCCGTTGGCCAGGAGCTCCTCACAGGTCCTGCGCAGCGTCTCCGCGCTGGCGTCGGGGTCGGCGAGCGCCACCTGCAGCAGCGTCCGCTCGACCGTGACCGGTGTACGGAGCTCATGGGATGCGTTGGCGACGAAGCGCCGCTGCGCGTCGAATGACGCTTCGAGTCTGGCCAGCAGCTCGTCGAGTGTCTCCCCCAGCTGCGTGAACTCATCGCGAGCGCCGCTCAGGGCCAACCGTTCGTGCAGGTTTCCGGCGGAGATCGTGCGGGCGCGAGCGGTGATCTCGCGGAGCGGCTGCAGCATCCGACCGGCGGCGAACCAACCCAGCGGGATCGCCGCCAGCGCGGTCAACAGCAGCACCACCCAGGCCACCACGATCAGTCGCGCGTTGTCGGCGTGCTGCTGTGCGATGACCGCATCGTTGGGCCGCACGGTGATCACCGGCGGTAACGGACCACCGTTCGGCACCGCGGTGACGGCCGTGTGAGAACCGACGGAGATGTGGATCGGAGACGCCGTGCCCTCGACGAGGACGATCACGACGATCAAGGCCGTACCCAACACCAGGAACAACGCGGAGGACATCAGCGCCAGCCGCACCCTGGCGCTGAGTCCGGCGAACGCGCTCATATGCGGTAGCCACCCTCGCGCACGGTCTCGATCAGCGGCGGCTCGCCGAGCTTGGCGCGCAGGCGCGCAACGGTGGTCTTCACGGTGGTGGTGAACGGGTTGGCGGCCTCGTCCCAGACCCGTTCCAGAAGCTCCTCCGCGGAGACCGGGCGACCATCGGCGGCGAGCAGATGCTCCAACACGGCGAACTCCTTGGGGGTCAGGTCCAGCCGCCGGTCGCCGCGCGACGCGATCCTCCGCGCCGGATCGAGGCTCAGGTCACCGCGCGTGTGCAGCGGCGGCAGGGCCGGGGTCGCCCGCCGCGCCAGCGCCCGCACCCGCGCGACCAACTCGGAGAAGTCAAACGGCTTGCCGAGGTAATCGTCGGCACCGAGCTCGAGCCCGGCCACGCGGTCGCGGATCGTGTCCGAGGCGGTGAGCATCAACACCCGGGTGTGGCTGCCGCCCTTGACCAGCGCGCGACAGACCTGGTCGCCGTGCACCCCCGGAATATCGCGGTCGAGCACCACGACGTCGTAGTCGGTGATCGTCGTGTGGGCGATCGCGCCGGTACCGTCGAGGACGAGGTCGACAGCCATGCCCTCACGGCGCAGACCATCGGCAATCGCAGCTCGCCAAGCGCTCGTGATCCTCAACGACAAGCACACGCATCGGCACAGCATGTCGCCTTGCGGTCACAGCGGGGTGACAATGCGCGTCACGATCCCGGCACCGGTTGGGGCGTACAACGGCGCCATGAACCCGAACCGTTGTCTCTCTCGCGCCATGCCGCCCGCGGCACTCGCCGTCGCCGCTGCTCTGCTCGTCTCCGCCTGCGGCGGTGCGAAGAAGCCGCCGGCGTCCAACGCCTCAAATCGTACGGCAGCAACCAATTCCGCTATTCGGTCCGCGTACCAGTACTCCGCCTGCATGCGCAGGCACGGAGTCACCAACTTCGGCGATCCGCACGTGAGCACGAACGGAAACTCAGTCCAGATCGCCGTCCACGTTGACCCCGCGATCACCGGGGCTCCCGCCTTCAAGTCCGCTCAGCGAGCCTGTGCGCACATCCTGCCGAACGCCGGCAACGCTCCCAGCCCGGCACAGATCCGCGCCCACACCGACGCGATCCTGGCATTCGCCAAGTGCATGCGCCAGCACGGCTTCCCCAGGTTCCCGGACCCGAACAGCCAGGGCCAGCTGACCCCGGCGATGCTCAGCGCCTCAGGGATCGACCTCGCAGCAACCCGCGATCAAGCCTGCGGCATACGGCTGCCTGCCGCTGACCCACGGGATCATCAGCCGGGCCGACGTCAACCAGGCGATCGCGAACCCGAACGGCTCCGGCTCTCAGCACTCATCCGCGGGCAGCTAGAGCCGAACAAGGTGGTAGCTGGCGCCGGCGTCGGTCGTGTAGTAGAGCCGGTTCTGCTGATGACCGCCGTTACCGAAGTTGCCGAGCGCGACTCCGTGGGTCGCGTCGCTGAAGCCCAGGTACGTCCAGCCCCCCTGGGGGGCCTTGACGCGGGTCCAGCTGGCGCCACCGTTGGTGGTGCGGAAGAGCGGCCCCTGGCCCGAGGCGACGGCCACAGCGCCGGTCGCCGCAGCGAAGGCATCGATCGGCCCGTCGGGTACCTGCGCCGCTGCTGTGAACGTGTTACCGGAGTCGGCCGAGAGCAGCACCTCGTCGGGTGCCATGCCGGTCGAACACAGCGCCCACAGCGCAAGCGTGCCGCCGTCATAGCTGCAGTCGCCGGCGTCGCGCACGCCGCCGACCCGATGGAAATGCTCGCCCTGGTTGGTCGAGACGAGCAGATGGCTTCCGGACTGGATGAACACTGTCGCGCCCTCGACCCACAACCCCGAGAGGTAGCCGTGGCCGACGCCCTTCAAGGCGCTCCATGCATCCGTGCTGACCGCCGAGCGCATCAACTTCGCGTGGCCGTTGCGGAAAGCGATCGCGTAGGCGTAGCCATCCGCGATCGCCAGGTCGCCGATCGACGCGCCGAGATGCAGCTGCGTCCAGCTGGATCCGCCGTTATGGGTGCTCCACAGCTGCTGGCCGAACGCGTAGCCGTTTGATCCGTCGGCGAACCGCAGGTTGGACACCTGGGTCGTCGGTGGCCCTGGGATGCGCGTGAAGTGCGGGCCACCGTCGATCGTCTGCACGACCGCGGTGCAGGAGTGCCCGCCGCAGGGCGCCGTGCCGAGCAGCCACCAGGTGAATTCGCTGATCGCGGTGAACGACTCCGGCTGGAACCCGGCCGGCACAGCGCCGGCCGTCGTAAAGCTGCGCACGCTGCTCGTGGAGCCGGTGGTCGCGACAGGCGCCTTGGATTTCGACGCCGGCAGCGTGAGCGTGGCGGCGAGCGCGCTTGCCGCCAGCGCCGCACCCACCCCGGCCGCGATCCCGACCGTCGGCGCACGCAGCGGCAGCCGTATCCGCATCAGCCACGGCCAGCGCCAGCGCCTCCGTCTGATGCCGCGCTCGGTCGCCGCCACGAGCTGCTCCTCGACGGCCTCCAGGAAGTCCATGCTCATGCCGGCCCCATCTCCGTAAGTTGGTTGCGCAGCCTTCCCAGCCCTCGGCTGACGCGCTTGCGCACGACCATCTCCGAGCAGTTGAGCTGCTTTGCGATCTCGTCGTAGCCGACCTCGTCGACGACGTGCCAGCGCACCGCCTCGCGCTCCATCGGCGGCAGCTGCTCGAGCATCCGCTCGAGTCGGCCGACGCCGGCATCAGCGAGTTGCTCGATGCGCTCGAGCGCGAGGTCATCCAATTCGACAGGCTCGAGCCCGAGCCGCTGGCGGGCACGCGCCTCTACGCGACCCCGACGCCAGCTCATCAGCAGTTTGTGGCGCGCGATCCCGACCACCCAGGGCAGTGCGGTTGGGAGCTGCGCCTCGTAACGCGCGGCCGAAAGCAGTACTGCGGCAAACACCTCGGCAGCGAGGTCCGCCGCGAGCTCGGAGTCGCCGGTCTCGCGTATCAGGTAGGCCAGCACCTCCGCGAGGTGCCGACGGTAGAAGGCGGAAAAGGCAGCGCCGTCGCGCGCAGCGACCGCTGACAGGAGCTCCGCGTCTCCCCAACCGGTTCGATCCTCGCGACGCGCTGTCATCGCCTCTCTATTGCGGAAGCCTACGTGCGTGTGACGCGGGAAGCAAAACCGGCCCTGAGCGCCGGTTTTGCTTCCCGCGTCCGGTGCAAGGATGGCTCAGTCGAGCAGGTTGACGAGCCGTGGCGGGCCGTCGTCGTCCAGCTCGACGGCGAACCCGCGGCGGTAGGGATTGTCGGCGGGCTCCTCGGACATGAAGGCCGCCGACTCGTTGACCCAGCAGCCGGTGTTGAACAGCTTGACCCCGGACGGAGTGGTCCATTCGGAGTGGTCGTCGGTGGGCAGCGGACCTGCTCGGTGGGTATGGCCGAAGAGCGCATAGGCCGGCCGCAGGCCGAGCGTGGCGAGCACCTCGGCATAGGCGATCAGCGACGAGCGACGCAGCATCACCGGCGACAGGTCCGGGCTGAACGGGCCGAGCCGCGCCAGGTCGGCGATGCCCAGCAGGGAGCGCAGGCCGGCCTGCACCGCGAGGCCCTTGGCCCCACGCGAATCGCGGATCAGCTTCAGCGCCCGCGCGGACCCGCCGCCGTCGGCGGCGTCGATCTCGCGACCGCTGGTCTCGGAGATCGCGAACATCCAGGCGTAGATCGGCGCCAGCAGGCGCTCGTAGTCGTTGGTCTGCGACATCGCGGACAGCGGCAGCTTCAGAAACCGCGCCATCGCACCGGCGGCGACGCGCTCGAAGGCCGGCGTCGTCGTGTGCCGGTCGAGGTAATGCCCGTGGTCGGCATAGACGTCGTCGCGCAGCCAGACGCCCGGGTACTCGATCCTGACGCCGGTGCCGTTATGCGAGAGCATCCACTCGACCTGGCCCAGCGCCTCCGGAATGGACTCGCAGCTGGTGGTCGTGGTTACCCATCAGCAGGACGACCTCGCGGCCTTCGCCCAGACCGGTGACCAGCTGCGGCAGGATGCGCGAAGCAGCGGCGAGCGCGTCCTGGATGGGGCCCTGGCGCAGCTCGATGACGTCTCCGAGCAGAACGAGCCGCTGTGCCTGCGAAACCTTCTCGGAGAGAATGCGCACGACGTCCGGATCGTCCAGCGCCGCACGTCCGTGACCCGCACCGATGTGCAGGTCGGAGATGACCAGAGTCTGCAACTTAGGCGCTGGCCGCGAGCGCCTGTCGGATCGCCTTGGGGAGCATGAAGCGGGTGTCCTCGCGGATCACCTCGAGCTCCTGTACGTCGTCCGTCCCGCGGTCGCGGAAGAACTGCACGAGCCGCTTGACGAGCTCCTCGGGGGCGCTCGCGCCCGAGGTGATGCCGACGATGCGCATGCCCTCGAGCCACTCCTCCTGGACCTGCGACTCGTTGTCGATCAGATGCGAGGCGGCCCCGCACTCACGGGCGACCTCGACGAGACGGTTCGAGTTGGAGGAGTTGCGGCTGCCGATCACCAGCACCAGGTCGCACTCCTTGGCGAGCTCCTTGACCGCCGCCTGACGGTTGGTGGTCGCGTAACAGATGTCGTCGGTGCGCTGGCCCGACGATCGCGGGGAACTTCTTACGCAGCGCCAGGATGATCGAGCGGGTCTCGTCGACGCTCAGCGTCGTCTGCGAGATGTAGGCCAGCCGCAGAGGATCCGGGACCTCGAGCGCGTCGACGTCCTCCTCGCTCTGCACGAGCACGATGTGGTTGGGCGCCTCGCCCATCGTGCCCTCGACCTCCTCGTGGCCCTCGTGGCCGATCATCACGATCGTGTAGTCCTCGGCGGCGAACTTCTTCGCCTCGACGTGGACCTTCGTGACGAGCGGGCAGGTCGCGTCGATCACGTTGAGCTCGCGGGCGGCAGCGTTCTCGTGGACGCTCGGCGCGACACCGTGGGCCGAGAAGACGGCTGTGGAGCCCTCGGGGACCTCGCTCTCGGACTCGACGAAGATCGCCCCGCGCTCGCGCAACTGCTCGACGACGTGCTTGTTGTGCACGATCTCCTTGCGCACGTAGACCGGCGCGCCGTAGACCTCGAGCGCACGCTCCACCGTCTGCACGGCGCGATCAACACCGGCGCAGTACCCGCGGGGTGCTGCCAGCAGCAACTTCTCAGGAGCGTGGGCCATCCAGGGTCTGAGTTTAGTCCCTGCCGGCGGACTCTCGGCCAGTACCACCGAGGGCCGATTACGCTTTGGCCACGCTCGACGGCATGGGAGGGTTTGCACGGTGGCGCAGCAGCACCTGGATCGGTTGACATCGACGGACGCCGGCTTCCTGCACCAGGAGAGCGCCAGCGCGCACATGCACATCGGCGGCGTGCTGCTGTTCGAGGGACCAGCGCCACCCTTCGCCGACGTGCTCGACCATGTGCGCAGCCGTCTGCATCTGCTGCCCCGCTATCGCCAGAAGCTGGCATTCCCGCCGGGAGGCAGCGGAAGACCGCTGTGGATCGATGATCCCAACTTCAACCTCGAATACCACGTGCGCAATGCGGCTCTTCCGGCGCCGGGCAGCGAGTCACAACTGTTGGAGATGGCGGCGCGAGTCGCCTCCCGCCCGCTCGACCGGACCAAACCGCTCTGGGAGTTCTGGCTGATCGAGGGGATCGAGCCGGCGCCCGGCCAGACCGCTGAGCGGTTCGCGATGATCTCCAAGAACCACCACGCCCTCGTCGACGGCGTTGCGGGCATCGATCTCGGCACGGTGCTGCTCGACTTCGCCCCGTCTCCGCAGCCGCTCGACGCCAGCGAGCTCGAGCCCTGGCAGCCTCAGCCGGAACCCAGTGCGGCGGAGCTGCTGCTGGCAAATGCGCGCGACGGAGCGGGGGCGGTAACCGGATTGGCCACGCGCACCGTGGAAGCGGTGACGCGGCCCGGCCGCAGCGTCGGCATGTTGCGCGACGCGGTGGAGGGTGTCGGCGAGATCGTCTGGGAGCTGCTGAACCCCGCCCCCGAGACTCCGCTCAACGTTCCGATCGGGCCCCACCGCCGCTTCCGTGTCGTGCGCCAGCATCTCGCGGATTACAAAACCGTCAAGGACAGCCTGGGAGGCACTGTCAACGATGTCGTCCTGACGGTGGTGGCGGGCGCACTGGGGCAGTGGCTGCGCTCCCGCGGGATCGGCACGGATGGGCTGGAGATGCGCGCGCTGGTGCCCGTTTCCGTACGCGCTCAGGACGAGCGCGGAAGCATGGGCAACCGCCTGACGGCGATGCGCGCGCCGCTGCCTGTCTACATCCAGGACCCGGTCGCACGGCTGAAGGTGGTGAGCAGCGCGATGGACGAGCTCAAGCGCTCCAAGCAGCCGGTCGGCGCCGCGACGCTCGTGGCGGTGAACGAGATCGCTCCCCCCGCGGTGCTGGCCCAGGCTTCCCGGCTGCAGTTCTCGACGCGCCTGTTCAACCTGCTGGTCACGAACATCCCGGGCCCGCAGGTCCCGCTCTACATCCTCGGCCACCAGATGCAGGATCTCTTCCCGCTCGCGTTCCTGCCCCAGGGGCACGCGCTCGCCGTCGCGATCATGTCCTACAACGGCGGGATCGGATACGGGTTGCTCGGGGATTTCGACGCGTTGCCCGACATCGACGTGATCGCCGCAGGCATCGACGAGTCGCTGCAGGATCTGCTGGTCGCAACAGGTTCGGCCAGAGGTGCGGCGCGGCGCACCAATGGGCGCACCGAACGCGAGGTCGTCAGCGCGGCGTCGGCGCCGCTGCTGCCGACGCCGCATCGGCGGCCGGTCAGCGGGCCGGCCGCTGATATGCGGGCCAAACGCCTGCAACGCGCGAGACACAACGGGAAACAGAGTGAGTAGCCCGCGCCTTTTGGGTAGCTGCGTACGCGATCAAAAAACTTTTTTCGTTTGAGCGCCACTTTCGCGGGTATGAAGCGTCTACCAGGCACATACATGGAGCTTCCCCCAACCCCAGCTCCAGTAGGCATCCGCCCAGTCTCGGCCGGTCCGTAGTCCGCCCCCCTGAGCCACGGACCGGCGGGCGGTACCCCAATGGGCGGGCCCGAACGATTCGGGCCCGCCCATTTTTTTCGTTCTGGGCGGCGTGCGGGCGGTCATTTTCGTTCGGGTAACCGCGCCCGAGCCGTCGTGAATCGGCGGGCTGAGGTCAGGTATCGTCCGCAATTCATGGGAGGTTTCCGCCCACGATGATCGAGACCTCCGCCAGATTGCTGGCCCTGCTGTCCCTGCTGCAGGTGCGTCGCGAATGGACGGGCCAGGAGCTTGCCGACCGGCTCGAGGTCGGTCCGCGCACGATCCGGCGCGACGTCGAGAAGCTCCGCTCGCTCGGCTACCCGGTGCAGGCGGCACCCGGCGTGGCCGGCGGCTACCGGCTTGGAGCCGGCGCCGAGCTACCGCCGTTGCTGCTGGATGACGCCGAAGCCGTCGCCGTAGCGGTGGGCCTGCGGATCGGCGCGTCGGGCCCGATCGCGGGAATCGAGGAGATCTCCGTACGCGCGCTGACGAAGCTCGAACAGGTGCTCCCTACACACCTGCGCCGCCGCGTGAACGCGCTCAGCCAGGTCACATCCGCGCTGACCGTCGACGGGCCCCAGACCGACACCGAGACGCTCGCCACCCTGGCCGCGGCCTGCCGCGACACGGTGCGCGTGCACTTCGCCTACGTCGCCGCTGACGGCACCGCGACGATGCGCGGCGTCGACCCCTCAGCCGTCGTGTACAGCGGTCGCCGCTGGTATCTGGTCGCGTTCGACCTCGATCGCGACGACTGGCGCACGTTCCGGCTGGACCGGATCGATAGCGCCCTGCGGCTCGGGGGACGCGGCAAGGCTCGGACCGTTCCGGGGGGCGATCCCGCGTCCTACGTCAAGCAGCAGCTGAGCCGCTACGCGGCGGGCGGGGACGATGACGCCGAACCGGCCGAGATCCGGGTGCTTGCCCCCGCCGAGCGGATCCGCACCAAGGTGCCCAGCCAGTACGCGACCGTCGAGCCCGATGGGCCAGAGGCCTGCATCGTGCGCAGCCGCGCTGCCTGGTCGCGACACTTCCTGATCTGGGCCGCGCTCCTGGATGAGGCGATCGAGGTGCTCGGTCCGGCCGAACTGGTCGACACCGCGCGAGAACTGGGCGCTCGGCTCAGTTCGAGCGTGGCCTGAACGGGTCCGCGATCCGCGGCCTGAACGGGTCCGCGATCCGCGGCCTGAACGGGGTCGGGCTCAGAAGCCCAGAGCGAACTTCGCGTCCTCGCTCATCAGGTCAGGCGACCAGGGCGGGGTGAACACGAGCTCGGACTCGACCGAGCTGACCCCATCGATCTCAGCTGACGAACTCCTGGATCTGACCCTCAACCTGTGGGCCGATCGGACAGCCGGGGGTGGTCAGCGTATACGTGACCTTGATGGCGCCGCCGGCGTCGATGTCGACCCCGTAGATCAAGCCGAGCTCGACAAAGTCGAGCCCCAGCTCCGGGTCGATCACCTCACGCAGCGCGTCGTGGACCTCTTCAATCGTGACCATATTCGCTCAGTTTACGTGGTTCGTTTCGTCGAAATTACGAGCTTCTCGTTTGTTGGCCGAAAGTTAAGGTTGCATTGCCGCCGATCTAATTAGTAGGGTTCCGCGATCATCGAGTTCGCCGACAACCCGCCGGTGCTGCTCTGCGCCGGAGACGAGGACCGAAGCACCCAAAGCCTCCGCAGACGAGCACTGGTCCTCGCATTTCGGGCCCAGAGCGATGTGCTCGTCGATCTCCGAGACCTGGTGTTCGCGGACACCACGCTGATGCTGGATCTGGCGATGCTTTCAAATCGCCTGCGGCGCCGCGAGCGCAGGCTGCTGCTGCAGAGCCCGCAACCTCAGATCATGAACCTGATCGAGCTGGTCGGGCTGCACCGGCTGCCCGGCGTGGAGTTGCTCGCCGACGGCTCACCACAGCCGGCGATCGCCTGAGCACCCGCTCGGGCGCTCGATCGCCTGGGCACCCGTTCGGGCGCTCGATCGCCTGGGCACCCGTTCGGGCGCTCGATCGGTCGTGCGCATCAGCGCGGGCGGCACGCCGTCAGCTGTCACTACGCTTAAGCCATTACATGATCTGGTTCGTGCTGCTTGTGCTCTGGCCCCTGGCCGAGCTCTACGTGATCATCAAGATCTCTGAGGCGATCGGCTTCTTTTGGATGCTGCTCCTCCTGATCGTCAGCTGGCCCGTGGGCTGGCGCCTGATCCGGCACCAGGGCCGTGCCGCGCTCCGTCGCCTGAGCCAGGCGCTGGCCGCCGGCCGCGCCCCGAGCAACGAGGTGCTGGACGGCGCGCTTGTGCTGATGGGAGCGCTGCTCCTGCTTGTGCCCGGGTTCATAACGGACGCCATCGGTCTGCTGTTGCTGCTGCCGCCTTCCCGCGCGGTTGCACGACGGATCGCGGCACGCAACCACCGCAGTGTCTGGCTGAACCGTCTGGCGGGCCTCGATTGGAGCTCCGCCCGCGGACCCCGTCCCGGTGGCAGGCAGGCCTACGACGCTGAAGCCACGGCAGCCGACATCGACGAGCCGCAGCTGGAAGCATGAGGGCCGTGAACGCGGCCTCCACACCGATCGCGGTCTTCGGGGACCGCGACAGCGACATCTGGGGAGTCGTCCTGGGCGGCGATACGCCGCAACTGGCCGTGGCCGGCCTGACCAGCGCTGATGTCGAGCTTGGCCCGGCGGACATCGACTTCGAGGACGGTGAGATCTGGACGCTCACAGGCGCGGGCTGCGCGCTGCGCTTCGAGCGCGCCGATGCGACCACGACGACAGGCGGCGGCGATCACACGCTCGAACCGTGCCGGGTCATCGGTGCCGCGACCGTCGAGGGTCTCGAGCGTGAGTTCGACGTCGGCGGCCTGCGCAGCGTAGGCCTCGCGCTCGACGGGCAGGGCTCGCTGCGGCTGTTCGCCTCGTGGTTTCCCGGCGGGCACGAGGTTGCGGTGCTGTCGATCCGCCCCGCCGGAGCAAAGGGCCAGGACCGCGACAGCATCGGGGTGGTCGCCCGCGGCGAGCAGCACCCGCTGGTGATCGATCCGCGGCTGTCAACCACGTACGACCACGAGGGTGAGCCGCGACGCGTCGGCGTCGAGCTGTGGCTCGGCGACGACGAGGAGGGCGATCTCTGGTCGCGTCGCGTGGCGGGCATGGCCACCGGGTCCCACGTGAGCCGCTCAGGCCTCAGCGCGTACGCGTTTGAGTGCGCGAGTCGTGGCGACCTCGGCGCCGGGATCTACCTGCTGGCCCGCCCGGCCTGATCCACCCGGCCTGATCGACACGGGCGAACGGCGATCGGTCGCCTCGTGAGCGGAGCCCGTCAGTTCTCGCTGCCGAGCCGATCCCAGCAGTAGAGCTCGAGACACTCCGCCGCGAGTTGCACGCAGCGATCCTCTGAAAGCCAGGGCAGCACGGCGTCGAGGGCCTCATCCTCGCCGACGCCGGCATCGAACGCCTCCTCGCCGCGGAAGCCCGCCGCGATGCGCAGCGCCTCCCGGCGGTTCTCCCCCAGCGTCGGGAAGACGTTGACGAGGAACTCCTTACTCGGGATCGGGTGTCCGACCTCCATGGAGGCGTGCCAGGCCGCGAGCAGCGAAAGATCGTGCTCGTCGAGGTCCGCGATTGCCTTGGAGTAGTGCGATAGGAGGTCGGTCTCAGGGATCTCGTCGACCCAGGCAGCCACAACCTCGCCGACAATCTGGCGCCGGGCCTCGCGACCGACCGAGTCGGCGATTACCCGGATGGCGTCCTGCGGCTCGATGAAGCAAAGTGACATGAGGGCTCCAACATCGGGACGGGTGGACGTGCATGAATGTAAGCGGCGGTTCGGACGGAGCGCCCCGCAGGAGATCGCGCCTAAGACGCGAACGCGCGACGTCAGAGCCCGAGCGCTGATTGGGCCCGCTCGAGCAGTACCTCGTCGGCCTCTGCGTCCTCCGGCAGCCCGTCGCTGAGGCGGCTACCAGAGCCCCAATTGTGCAGGCCCAGATCCAACGCCTCGATCGGCACGTCGCAGGCCTGAGCCAGGTCAGCGGCGCGACGCTCGAGCAGCAGCGGGTCGCCGATCCCCAGAGCCCGCTTGGCCGCCCAGGTGGCTTCGTTCTCGCCGCTCAGGAACAGTTTGCCGGGGCGCAGCTCGTAGACGCCGAGCCGCCCGAGCAGCGTGAGAAGCTCATAGCGTGTGTCGCGGCCGAGGCCGCGTACGCCGCCGAGACGCTCGAAGGTGCGCTCGAAGCGGCGCTCGGGGGTCCAGGCCGACTCGCCTGTCAATGCTGCCTCGATGGAGCCCTGTCGGGCACCCCAGGCCTCAATTCCGGCAATGGCGGATTCCCGATTGCCCGAATTGACGCCTCGAGGCCCTTCGATGACATGAGCGATCGCGAGCTGGGTACGGGACCCGATGCCGCCAGGCGCGGCGATCTCTAGCCAGATCGGAGCGGCATCAGCGACACCTTCCCCGGCCGCAACCTGTTCCATGAGCAGGAGGCGCGTAGCAGAGAACGCGAGTTCCTCGGCGAGGCGTTCTACGTCCTCACTGGATTTCAGGCCAGGGACGAGCGGGGAGCGGTAGCCGTCCTCGGCCCCGCGGGCCATGCGGCGAACGCGCACATTGCCCCGCCCGGCACCTACCCTCGGAACCCGCGGCGTCCGCGTCCGTTCGGTCCGCGGCGAGTCCTCACCGTCAGCCCGTTCACGCGGCTGCGTCGACTTCGGCGCACTCGAGGAGACGACAGGGCGAGCTTCGAAGTGCTGCTCACGCGCGCAGATCGTGCAGTTCTGAAGAAGTCGGTTGTGTCGGCAGAAGGTCGGCATGATCGCCATCAATCGTCTCACGCCGTGGCGTCAGGCGCGGCGTCGAACGGCTGCCCCAGAGATAAAAGTTGCTGGGGGGCCCAGATCCATCCGGGCCCCCCAGCTGGCCAGGGAAGTGGGGGCGCAGTTCCCTGACTGACTGGGCGAGTGTGTCCCACCCAAGTTCAAGCCTCTTAAACCTACTCCGCACAATGCGGGAATTCGGCTAAGAAGAGCCAAAGAAATTCCCGCACGTTGGGCCGGAAAGAAGCGTATCTACTCTACGCGACGCGTGCCAGGTCCCGTGAAGAACTGCTCACCGGGGCGCACGGTGCCAGCCGCCTCCGCTTCGTGACGCAGCGTGCTATCGGGCTCGCCGCTCCAAGCACCGATCGCCAGAAGTTCCCGGTCCTGGTCCATCGGGGTCCCGCCAAGTGCGTTGTTCACGACGCGTGCGCACTTGCGCCCCTCCGCGATGGCCGTCACGACCAGCGACTGGCCGATACGTGCGTCACCGCAGGCAAAGACGCCTGTATGGGAGGTCTTGTAGCTGCGCTCGGTACGGATATTGCCGCGATGATCGAGGTCGAGCTCCAGGTCTGCCACCAGGCCCTCGTGCTCCGGGTGCTCGAAGCCGATCGCGATCAGTACCAGGTCGGCATCGACGACGAACTCGCTGCCCGGCACCGGCGTGAGATCCCGTGAGGAGGTGCCGGTGACCTTGCGCGCGTAGACGTGCGTCACCTTTCCGCCGGCACCGCCAAAGCCGTTCACCTCCGTGCCCCAACGGCGGTCACCACCCTCCTCGAGCGCGTAGGTCATGGTCGTGCGCTTGGGCGGAAGCGGCCAGGGATGGCGGGGATCGGAGTGCCGGAGCTCGGCGTAGACATCGAGGATCTTGGCGCTCTCGGCACCCTCGCGCAGCGCGTTGGAGATGCAGTCCATCCCGGTGTCGCCACCGCCGATCACGATCACGCGCTTGCCGGCTGCAGTGATCTCCAGGTCCGGTTCGACCTCACGGAAGGGTCGGCCTTCGTGCTTGGCGACCCAGCGGTTGCGCTGGTAGAGGTAATCCATGGCCAGATGGATGCCGCCGTTCTCGCGTCCGGGCACCTCGATGTCACGCGAGACCCGCGAGCCGATCGCGAGCACCACCGCGTCATGCCGCGTCTGCAGCTCATCGACCGTGATGTCGGTACCGATCGCGGTGTCGTACAGGAAGCTCACGCCCTCCTGCTCGAGGACCGCCACGCGCCGGTCGATGACCGCCTTCTCGAGCTTGGCGTCCGGGACGCCGAAACGCATCAGGCCACCGGGCCCCTCGTCGCGCTCATACACGGTCACCAGGTGCCCGATGCGGTTGAGCTCGGCGGCCACGGCCAGCCCGGCCGGACCAGAACCGACAACCCCGACGCTCTTACCGGATCGCCTGGCCGGGGGCTCGGGCACGACCCAGCCCTCCGCGAACGCGCGTTCCGCGATCGCCATCTCGATCTGCTCGATCGTGACAGGGTCGTCGTTGACGGCCAGCACGCAGGCCGACTCGCAGGGTGCCGGACAGATCCGTCCGGTGAACTCAGGGAAGTTGTTGGTCGCGTGCAGCTGGTCGATCGCCTCATGCCACTTGCCGCGATAGACCAGATCGTTCCAGTCGGGGATCAGGTTGCCGAGTGGACAGCCCTCGTGGCAGAACGGGACGCCGCAGTCCATGCAGCGCGCGCCCTGGCGGCGCAGCTCGCCCTCATCCTGCAGCCCGAAGTACGGCTTGTAGTCGGCGACACGCTGCTTTGGATCGCGTTTGTCGAAGCCCACGCGATGGATCTTCAGGAAGGCCCCAAGCTCACCCATGGTGTGTCACCTCCGCGACCGCAGCCGCCTCAGCCTGCTGCTCGAGCGCGCGCCTGTAGTCGCGCGGCATCACCTTGACAAAGCGTTCCCTGGCGCGCTCCCACTGCGCCAGGATGTTGCGTGCGACCAGCGAGCCGGTACGTTGCGCGTGTTCGGCGATCAAGCCGCGCAGCTCCTCATCGTCAGCTTCGACGAGCGGCTCGAGTGCCACCAACTCGGTGTTGCAGCGCCCCGCGAAACGGTGATCCGAGTCGTATACGTAGGCGATGCCGCCGCTCATGCCGGCCGCGAAGTTGCGACCGGTGGGACCGAGCACGACGACGCGGCCGCCGGTCATGTATTCGCAACCGTGGTCGCCGAGGCCCTCGACAACGGCGGCAGCGCCCGAGTTACGCACGGCGAAGCGCTCGCCCGCCAGACCACGGAAGAACGCACGACCCGAGGTGGCGCCGTAGAGCACGGTGTTGCCGACGATCATGTTCTCCTCGGCACGGAAGAGTGCCGCCTCGGGCGGCCGCACGGCGAGAATCCCACCGGACAGGCCCTTGCCCGCGTAATCGTTGGTCTCTCCGCGTAGCGACAGGGTCACCCCGGGCGCCAGCCAGGCGCCGAAGCTCTGGCCGGCCGAACCTGTGAAGGAGATCTCGATCGCGCCCTCCGGTAGGCCATCGGCACCGAAGCGCCGGCTGATGTCACCGGAGAGGATGCCGCCGACGGTCCGGTTGACGTTGCGGATGCCGATCGGGCCGAGCTTCACCGGCTCGCCGCGCTCGAGCGCCGGCGAGCATTGGCGCACGAGACCCCAATCGAGCGCGTCTTCGAGCACGGGCTCTGGGCCACGCGTGCGGCGCCGGTCGACATCGGCTGGAACATCGGGGCTGGCCAGCACCATCGCGAGGTCGACCTTCTGAGCCTTCCAGTGTTCGATCGCGTCGCGCATGTCGAGCAGTTCGGTGCGGCCGATCATCTCCTCGAAGCGGCGGATGCCGAGCTGGGCCATCAGCCTGCGCGTCTCCTCGGCGACGTTCATGAGGTAGTTGATCACGTGGTCGGGGGTCCCCTTGAAGCGGGCCCGCAGCAACGGATCCTGGGTCGCAACGCCGACCGGACAGGTGTTCAGATGGCAGACGCGCATCATGATGCAGCCCATCGCGATCAGCGGAGCGGTGGAGAAGCCGAACTCGTCGGCACCGAGCAGCGCAGCGACGACGACATCGCGCCCGGTCTTCATCTGACCGTCCACCTCGACCGTGATCCGGGAGCGCAGATCGTTGAGCATCAACGTCTGCTGGGTCTCGGCGAGGCCGATCTCCCACGGGATGCCGGCGCCGTGGATCGACGATTGCGGTGAGGCGCCGGTGCCACCTTCCCCACCTGAGATCGTGAGGTGATCGGCGTTCGCCTTGGCAACTCCGGCGGCGACGGTGCCGACACCGACCTCGCTGACGAGCTTCACCGACACGCTGGCGGTCGGGTTCGCGCAGCGCAGGTCATAGATCAGCTGCTTGAGATCCTCGATCGAGTAGATGTCGTGATGCGGCGGGGGCGAGATCAGTCCCACGCCGGGTGTCGAGTGGCGGATCTTGGCGATGTAGGCGTCCACTTTGTGGCCGGGCAACTGACCCCCCTCACCCGGCTTAGCTCCCTGAGCCATCTTGATCTGCAGCTGGTCGGCGTTGACCAGGTAGTGGGCCGTGACGCCGAAGCGCCCGGAGGCGATCTGCTTGATCTTGGAGCGGCGATCGTCGCCGTTCGCGTCGGGCGTGAAGCGCGTCGCGTCCTCGCCGCCCTCGCCGGTGTTGGATTTGCCACCCAGGCGGTTCATCGCGATCGCCAGGGTCTCGTGCGCCTCCCGGCTGAGGGCGCCAAGCGACATCGCGCCCGATGTGAAGCGCTTGACGATCTGGGTCGCCGGCTCGACCTGGTCGAGCGGGAGCGGCTCCGCCATCGTTTTCAGCCTCATCAACCCGCGCAGCGTCGAACGTGCTGACGACTCGTCGTTGGCGAGTCGCGCGAACTCCTCATAGGTCTGCCAGCCGTCGCCGGTCTCGCCACGAACCGAATGTTGAAGTTTGGCGACCGTGTCCGGATTCCAGTTGTGCAGCTCACCGTCGCGGCGCCACTGAAGGACGCCGCCCACGGGCAGCAGGTCACGCTCCGTGCGCGGGTAGGCGCGGAAGTGGCGCTCGAGCGCCTCGACTGCGAGCTCGTGCAGGCCAATGCCCCCGATCCGGGACGCGGTGCCGGTGAAGTGCCTGTCGATCAGCTCGCGGTCCAGGCCCACGGCCTCGAAGATCTGAGCGCCGCAGTAGGACTGGATCGTCGAGATCCCCATCTTTGAGATGGTCTTCAGCAGGCCCTTGCCGATTGCCTTGACGATCCGCTTCTCGGCCTCATCGCGGTCGAGATCCTCGGGGAGCAGCGAGCGATCGGCCAGCTCATCGAGCGACTCGAACATCACGTACGGGTTGATCGCGGAGGCACCGAAGCCGATCAGAGTCGCCATGTCGTGGATCTGGCGAGGCTCGCCCGATTCGATCACCAGGCCGGTGCTGAGGCGCGTGCCGCGACCCACCAGGTGCTGATGGACAGCTGCAACCGCCAGCAGCGAAGGCATCGCCACGCGCTCGGGGCCGAGGTTGCGGTCGGAGAGGATCAGGATGTTGGCGCCGTTGTCGACGTACCGAGCAGCCTCCTCGCAGAGCGCCTCGAGGCGCTCGGGCATGCCGTCGGAACCGCGCTCGACCGGCCAGGTGATATCCAGCGTGGCTGCGTCGAAGATCTCGTGTGAGACCTGCCGCAGCTTCTCAAGCTCATGGTTGCGGAGGATCGGCTGATCCATGACCAGCTGGTGAGCCTGCTCGGGCACCTCGGAGAGCAGGTTGCGTTCGCGCCCGACGCCGACGTGCAGGCTCATCACGACCTGCTCGCGGATCGGATCGATCGGCGGATTGGTGACCTGTGCGAACAGCTGCTTGAAATACGAGAAGAGCGGCGGCTGGCGGTCTGAGAGCACCGCCAGGGCGATGTCGTTGCCCATCGACGCGACCGGCTCCTCGGCCTTGGCCGCCATCGGCGCGATCACCAGCTTGAGGTCCTCCTGCGAGTAGCCGAAGGCCAGCTGCTTGGAGCGCAGCGGCTCGATCCTCGGGGTCCGCGGCTCGCGGTCGGGCAGGTCGTCGATGTGGACGACGGCCTCCTGGTACCAGTCGCCGTATGGCTGGCGGCGGGCGACCTGGCGCTTGACCTCTTCGTCGTCGACGATCTTGCCCTGCTCCAGATCGAGCAGGAACATCTTCCCGGGGGCCAACCGGCCCTTGCGCTGGATGTGCTCGGGCGCGACCGTCAGCACACCGGCCTCTGAGGCCAGCACCACATAGCCCTCGGTGTCCTGGATCCAGCGTCCCGGGCGCAGGCCGTTGCGATCGAGCGTGGCGCCGGCGATCTTGCCGTCGGTGAAGACCACCGCCGCTGGGCCGTCCCAGGGCTCGAGCAGGCAGGAGTGAAAGTCGTAGAAGCCCTTGACGTCGGCGTCGAGATCCCTCCGGGTGCGGTACGCCTCGGGGATCATCATCATCATCGCGTGCGGGATCGAGCGACCGCTCAGCACCAGCAGCTCGAGCACGTTGTCAAAGGCCGCGGAGTCCGACGCATCGGGCTGGATGACCGGCATGATGCGGGCCAGGTCCTCGCCGAACAGCTCGGAGCTGAGCTGCGATTCACGGGCGCGCATCCAGTTGGCGTTGCCTCGAAGCGTGTTGATCTCGCCGTTGTGGGCGATCATCCGGAACGGATGCGCGAGCGTCCAGCTCGGGAAGGTGTTGGTGCTGAAGCGCGAGTGCACGAGCGCCAGACGGCTCGCGAGCCGCGGATCGCGGAGATCGGTGAAGTAGCGCGGAAGCTGTGGCGCGGTGAGCATGCCCTTGTAGACCAGCGTGCGCGAGGAGAAACTCGCGATCGCGATCTCCGTCGCCGGCCTCGAGCTCGATCAGGCGCCGGATCAGATACAGCCTCCGTTCGAACGCATCCTGGTCAGGGATGTCGTCGGCCGCGGCGACAAGCACCTGGCGGATGAACGGCTGGGAAGCACGGGCGGTCTCCCCCGCATAGCGGTCGTCGGTGGGCACGTCTCGCCACCAGATCACCCGCTGACCCTCGGCCTGAACCGTGTTCTCGATCAGCTGCTCGAGCTGCGCGCGGCGCTCGTGCTCGGTCGGCAGGAACACCACCCCGACGGCGTAGCGGCCGGGCGGCGGCAGCTCGACTCCGGCAGCCACACCACGGAAGAACGCGTCGGGGATCTGCAGCAGGATGCCCGCACCGTCACCGGTGTTGGGATCCGCGCCCGCAGCCCCGCGGTGCTCGAGGTTGCCGAGGGCCTCAAGGCCCTTCTCGATGACGGCGTGGGTCGCCTCGCCCCAGAGCTTGGCGACCAGCGCGACGCCACAGGCGTCGTGCTCGTTGGTCGGGTCGTAGAGGCCACTTGGCCCCGGCACTGCGGGTGCTTGATTCATAGAGGGAGCAGGCCCTGAAGGGATGCGGGCGGAGAGGGAGAGGACTGGTGGCCTGCCGTTAAAAGGCTACCGGGTTTCGCACCGAGATCTAAAGCAGCCCGTAAGAGTGAGCGTGGGCCCGACTGATCGGAGCGAGGGGTCAAAGGCACCGCCGGGAGTGCCTTTGGCTCCTCGCTCAGGCACGATCTCACAGAAATGGCCCACGCCGACGTTTAACCACCAATGGAATTGCCCTCCATCCCCCCATTCGGTTTGCCCCCCTTCCAGGCGCTGTTGGACAACTACAGCCACGACGTGCACCGCTTCCTGGTGGCGAACGTGGGTGCGGTGGATGCCGACGACTGCTACCAGGAGACCTGGATCGCGGCGCTTCGTGGCTATCCGCGCCTGCAGCACTCCACGAATCTGCGCGGCTGGCTACTGACGATCGCGGCACGCAAGGCGATCGACGTTCATCGCCTCCGTGGCCGCAGCCCGGTGGCGATGGCCGAGCCTCCCGAGGGCGGCGAACCTGCCGAGCTTGGCTTCGTCGCCGGCGAGGTTGCCGACGATCTGTGGGATGCGGTTGCCGGGCTGCCGTCCAAGCAGCGGGCAGCGGTCGTGTTGCGCTACCTGCTCGACGCCGAATACAGCGCCGTCGCCCAGACCATGGGCATCAGCGAAGCCGCGGCGCGACGAAACGTTCATGAGGGGCTAAAACGACTGAGAGAGGAGCACGGCGTTGAATGGACCGCCTGACCTCACGGACGCCTTCGAGCGCTCCGGCCTGATAGATGTCTCCTATGTCCTGGAGGACTCGCCGGTGGGCAGGCTGCTGCTTGCCGCCACGGGCGATGGCCTGGTCTGCCTGCACTACGTGAACCGCGACGACGACCTGGAACAGTCGCTCCAGCAGTTGGCGCAGCGAATCTCACCGCGGGTGCTGCTCGCGCCACGACGCCTCGACGCGCCACGCCGCGAGTTGGACGAGTTCTTCGACGGCCGCCGCCGCGACTTCGACATCCCGCTCGACTTCGCGCTGATCAAGCCCGGCTTCACGCGACGCGTGCTCGAGGAGACCGCGCGCATCCCGTTCGGCCGGACCGTCAGCTACAAGGGAATCGCCGGCCTGGCCGGAAACGAGCGTGCCTTCCGCGCCGCGGGCACCGCGCTCGGGTCAAACCCGTTGCCGATCGTCGTGCCGTGCCATCGAGTGCTGCACACCGGCGGCGGTCTTGGCGGCTACACCGGCGGGCTCGATGTCAAGCGCAGGCTGCTCGCGCTCGAGGGTGTGCTGCCACAGACGCTCGAGAGCTGACACGGTCGCGCGGCGAGGCGCCAGAACCCCTGTGGCTGCGTGGAACGGCTGGCGCGCTTTCGGTGCGCGCCAGCCGTTCAGCAGGCCCCCACTTCCGTCAGCAATCCGGCTTCCGGAAGCGTCCCGTGAGATCGGATGTTGTGTCTGGCAACCCCGGTCCCGTGCGGTTGGGTATATGAAGCCAGAGCCGGCACCTGAGCACATCGGGTGCCCCCCCTTAAGTTTTGGCACTGACCCTTGCTGGACCTGGAAGCGCGGTTCAGGTGCGCGCGAGCGTCACGTCCGTCTGCAGGCGCATCGGCCAGCAGCTCCCGTGCCTGCTGGCCGCTCAATCCGAGCTTCTGGTAGATGTGCGCCAGGTGGGTGCCGACCGTCTTGGTCGTCACGAACAGCGCCTGTGCGATCTCACGATTCTGCATACCGGAGGCGGCAAGCTCGGCCACGCGCCGCTCCGACGGCGTCAGCGCGTCCGGTCCGGCGAGCAGCTCCCGGCGTGGGCGCGCCCCGGAGACGATCAGCTCCTCGTGAGCGACCTCGGCCAGGGCCGCAGCCCCGCAGCGCTGCGCCAGCTCCAGCCCCTCCCGCAACGGCTCGCGCGCCGCCGAGCGCTGGCCGGCGCGGCGCAGCGCAGAGCCCAGCTCGATCAGCGAATACGCAAGCTCGAGCCGCGCAGGCGAGCTGCGCAGCAGCTCGACGGATTCCTCCAGATCAGCAAGGCCCGCGTCGCCGCCCACCGTGCGGGCGTGTGCCCGAAGGGCGATCCCGATCCCACGGTTCTGCCCGAGCTCTCGGGCTCGGGCGAGCGTGACGTCGGCCAGCTCGGCCGCCGTCTCCGGATCGCTCGCCGCCAGGACGCTCACCAGCGATGCCCGCCACGGCAGGAAGCTCGGGTTGTTGACGATCACGTTCTCACCGGCCAACGACAGATCCTCGATCGCGCGATCACGATCTCCCAGCGCAGACCTCAGGCGTGCGCGCGCAAGCAGCGCATGCAGGCCCGCAGCGGTGCCGATCGCACGCTCGACGTTCGCCTCTTCCATCAGGCGCGAGGCCGATTCGAGCTCGCCCTGTTCGCGCAAGGCGTCACACAGGCAGGCGACCAGCCAGATCTCGACCCAGCTCGCGTCGATTCGGCGCGCCAGTGCCAGTGCCTCGCGGGCATCCTCCGCCGCCACCCGGAGATCACCCGTGCGCAGTCGCAGCAACGCGCTCCAGGCAAGATCGACCAGGTGCGAGATGATCGAGCCGCGGGCACGCGCGTCAGCGCGAATGTCGGCGAGCAGAGCCTCGGCGCGCTCGACCTCATCGCTCAGAACCAGCACGATCGCGGCATAGATCACGATCGGCGAGCCCCCGGTCTGTTCGGCCACGAAGCGCCCGTCCTCGAGACCCTCGTCGAGGCGTTCCCACCACTGACTCGCGGACCCCTCGGTCTGCGCCGACCAGCAGGCGTCGAAGATCTTCAGCGCGCGCCCCGCGGGACCGGAGACTTCGGCGAGGCCAAGCAACTCCTCGCGCTGCTGGCCAACCCTCTGCACCAATCGCGCATCGACAGACGCCGTCGCCACACGCAGAGTCTCGAGCGTGGCGCGCAGGTGCGGGTCGAGGTCCGGCCCGAGTTCGGCGAGCACTTTGGTGAGCATCTCGTAGGCCTCCAGAGATCTGCCTCCTCCCCAGACCAGCACCTCTCCTAGCGTCGTCGCCACCGCCACCTTCGCGGCCGGTTCCTCGCTGACGGCGAGCGCCTCGCCGAGGTGCTCCACCGCTGCCGGATCGTGGGCTAGCGCTTCCATCTGCCCGAGCCGACCCAGCACGGCTCCGCGAAACGGTCTGTCCGGGGGTTCCGCCAGCGCCCGGCGTAGAAGCGTGATCGCCGCATCCAGGTCGCCGCCCGCGTATGCAGCCGTTGCCGCACTCATCAACAGGCCCACGACCTCCTGGTCAGCCCCTGGAGAGGCACGCAGCAGGTGCGCGCCGACCGCCAGCGCCGAACCGCCGGCGGCCGCCAGCGACAACGCCGCGCGGCGGTGATCATCGGCCCGCCGGGCCGGCGGGATCCGCTCGTAGACCGCACGGCGCAGCAACGGATGCACGAACGCGAGCGGCTCCTCCGTGAGGATCCCGGCCGACGACAGCTGATCGGCTGCGGCGACGGCGGCTCGATGGTCGAGCCGCGCGAGTTCGACCGCCTCGCGCAGGTTGGCGTGCTCGAGCACCGCCACCGCCTGCGCGAGCGCCACAACGTCGGTCCCCAGACGCTCGAGCCGGCCGAGCACAACCCGCCGGACCGACTCCGGGCTCGCCTGCTCCACCTCGCTCGCGTTGACAGCCGTCGCGGCCACGTCTGCCCCGGCCAGGTCCGTGAGAAGCTCGCCGAGCAGGAACGGGTTGCCACCGGTTGCCCGCGCGCAGGCGCCGCAGAACTCGGTGTCGGCTTGGGATCCGAGCCGTTCGCGGACCACCTGCGCGACACCACCGCCGCTCAGTGCGGACGGCGCAAGCAGCAGCTCTGCGGAGCTGCGCAGCGCGAGCAGCAACTCGTCGCCGGCGCTCGCCTCGTCGGTTCTGACGGTGAGCACCAGCAGCACCGGTAGTTCCTGGCAGCGGGCGGCCAGGTACGCGATGCACTGCAGGGACGAGCGATCCGCGAACTGCGCGTCGTCGAGCGCGAGCATCACCGGGCTCGCTTCGGCGAGGTTCGCGGTCAGCCAGTAGAGGCCGTGGCTGAGCGTGAAGCCGATGTCGGGCGCCGGCCGCCTGGCCGCCGGGGAATCGCCGTCACGCTCCTCCTGACGCCGGTCGAGCGCCAGCAAAGGCCGAGTGAGTCCAGCGGCGCCGGCCAGCAGCTGGTCCAGCTCCTCAGGACTCGCACGGGCGATCGGAAGCTCGAACAACTGACGCGCCACGCCGAACGCGAACTCGTGCTCGAGCTCGTTTCCGCGGGCCGCAAGCACCCGCACCCCTGCCTGCGCCGCGGCCTCGCTCGTCTGCGCCAGCAGCGCGGTCTTGCCGATGCCGGCCGGGCCCTCGATGATCACGAGCCGACCCAGCGCCATCGCGCGCGTCGGCGATCGCCGCACGCAGCAGGCTCAGCTCTTTTGCGCGTTCGAGCAGCAACGGGTTGGTCAGCGGGTTACCAGACCCGAACAAGCATATGGGCTGCCAGTCGACACGGGGTTTAGAAACGGGTATCAACCCCCTGGATGGACGTACTCGGACCAATCCGCCGCTTCGACCGCTTCCAGCAGCGACACGAGCCGCTTGCACTGGTCTTCGCGACCGTGAAGAAGTTCAGCGACGATCAGGCCGGGCGCCTTGCGGTGGTGGTCGCGTTCTATGCGTTCTTCTCGATCTTCCCGCTGCTGTTGGTGTTCGTGACCGTGCTCGGTTACGTGCTGGCGGGCGATCACACGCTGGCCAACTCGGTCAGCACCTCGGTGCTCGACAGGTTCCCCGTGATCGGACCGTCGATCCAGGGCAACCATCTGAAGGGCGACGCGCTCGCCCTGATCCTCGGCATCGTGCTGGCGCTGTGGTCAGGCTCGGGGGTCACCGGTGCGATGACCACTGCGCTCGAAGAGGTCTGGGAGATCCCGCGAGCAGAGCGCGCGAACTTCCCTCAGCAGAAGCTCCGCGGCCTGTTGTTGCTGCTCGCACTGGGCGTGTTGTTCGTGCTCGGGTCAGCGGCCTCCGGCGTTGTCAGCGGCGGCGTCGGAGGCACGGTGCTCAACCGTGCTGGCAGGGATCATCGTGTCGTTCGGGATCAACTTCGCCCTGTTCCTCACCTCGTTCCACTTCCTCTGCGCGCAGCCACCCGGCTGGCGGGAGCTGATTCCGGGCGCGGCCCTGGCGGCTGTCTTCTGGACCGTGCTGCAGCCGCTCGGCGGCGTCTACATCGACCACATCAAGAACTCCGATCGCGCCTACGGCACCTTCGCTCTGGTCCTCGGGATCCTGACGTGGCTGCACCTGGGCACGCAGCTGACGCTCTACTCCGTCGAGTTCAACACCGTGCTCGCAGGCAAGCGCTGGCCGCGGTCGTTGTTCAGCCCACCGGACGAGCAACCTGCGGGGGCCAGGCCGCTGGGTGGCGACGAGCCCGTCCCGGCGAGCCGTCCGGTTCCGAGTGAGCAGCACTAGCGCCCTGAGCCGCTAGCGAGCGGTGAGCTAGCGAGCAGTGAGCTAGCGAGTAGTGAGTTAGCGAGTGGTGAGCTAGCGGTGGTGAGTTAGCTGGTGGCGAGTTAGCTCGTGGTGCGCTCGAGCGGGTAGGAGCAGAGCCCGCCCTGGGCCGGGCAGCCGTCGCAGACCCGGCGTCCGGGCGTCGTCTGTGACGGCGGAAGTCGCCCGCTCCGCTCCCGCCCACCCTCGCCACGCGCGCGGCGAGCTCCGCTTCCAGGGCAGGGATCTCGCCGGCCACAAACTCAGCCGAGACAGGCTCCTCCGCTGCCTCGAGAAACAGGTGGACCACCTCCACCGCGGGAGCTCCCAGCTTCAGCGCCGCCAATGCGTAGATCATGCGCTGGGCGGTATAGCGCTCGGCCACGACCGTCTCCGGATCAGCGCCGGCCAGGCGGTCGCTCTTGTAGTCCAGCACCAGCAGATGACCGGGCTGGTCCTGGGCGATCACATCGAAGACACCGGTGATCAGGGTCTCACCGACGGGGTACGCGAAGCGCTGCTCGCGCCGCACGTCGCGCAGACCGGAGATGCGGGCGAAGGTAGCGCTGCCCACGAGCCCCGCGAGCAGTGCGCGCACATCTGCCGGCATCGCGTCGCGCAGCGACGGGTTGCGCAGGTCCATGCCGGCGAGCAGTTGGTGGATCAGGGTGCCACGCTGGGCCCCGCTGAGCCCGGGCCGCGCCGGCGCCGGCCGGCCAGCAGCGCGCTCCTCTGCGGTCCGCGGCGGCCGCGGGCAGAGGCGTGGGCAGGTCCGGCAGCCCCAGCACGCGCTGCACGTAGAACCGGTAGCCGCACTGCTCGTAGGTCGCGAGTGCGGTGTAGGAGAGCGTCGAAATCCCGGTCAGCGCCACTTCGCGGGACGGGCCGATCGGGATGCGGGAGGGCTTTTCCGTCCCCAGGCCGGAAAACGCCTCCCGCATCTCGCGCGAGGGATGGGGACGGCGCGGACGGCGCGAGGGATGGGGACGGCGCGGACCGCGCGAGGGATGGGGACCGCGCATCTCGCGCGAGGGACGGGGACGGCGCATCTCGCGCGAGGGATGGGGGCGCCGCGGATTGCGCGATCGTTGGGGGCGGCGCATCTCGCGCGAGGGATGGGGACCGCGCATCTCGCGCGATGGACGGCAGCGCCGCGGACGGCGCGATGGACGACGGCGCCGTCTGTTGATCAACCGCGCTCGAGCCGAGGAAGCGGACGAGCACCCCGAGCTCAGTGACGAACGGCTCCGGCGTCACCCCCTTGGCGTCTTCAGCCGCGGCGGCGGTCGCGCGCGCCGCGATGTCTGGCACAAACGCCGCCCCGACCCAGCCGATCGGCGCGAACCGATTGCCCTCGGTCCAGTGCGTCGAGCCTGCCCGCGCCCGAAACGATCAGCCGCTCCCTGGCGCGGGTCATCGCCACGTAGAAGAGCCGGCGCTCCTCCTCCAGCTCACGCTCGCGCTCCTCGCCCTTGAGTTCGTCGTAGGCGAGCACGCTGACGCGCCGGGCGTGACCCGGCCGCTTGAGCCGTAAGCCGAGGCTCTGCCCATCACGACCGACGCGGACCACTGCACCGGCGCGCGGCAGCACTTGGCGGCCCAGATCTGCGACGCAGACGACCGGGAACTCGAGCCCCTTGGAGCGGTGGATCGTCATCAGGCGCACGGCGTCGAGCGCCTCGCTCTCAACCGGCGCCTCACTTTCTCTGGCGCCGTCGGCCCCATCGCTGCGACTACGGAGATGATCGACAAAGCCCCGCAGGTCGCTGCCGTGCTGCTCCTGCCACTCGCGCGCCAGTCGCATCAGCTTGCGCACATTCGCGAGCCGACGGCGCGCATCAGGCAGGCCCGCCAGCCGCAACTCATAACCGCGACGCTGCAGGGCACGGTCGAGCAGCTCCTCGACCCCCAGCCACGCGGCGGCGCGGCGCTCCGCTTCGAACCAGGCCTCGAAATCCGCAAGGCGCGCGCGGTCATCGACTGCGAGCTCCTCGGCGGCGCCGGCGCTGGCGAGCACGAGCCCATCCAGGGACAGACCGCAAAGGGGTGAGAGCAGCACCGCCGAAAACGCCTCGCCGTCCTGCGGGTTGGCCAGCGCTCGCAGATAGGCGACGAGCTCGATCACCTGCGGATGTGACCAGTAACCGCGACCGCCGATGACGTAGGTGGGTACGCCCGCCGCCTCCAGCGCCTGCTCGTAGACCTGCATGTCGGTGGTCGCGCGCAGCAGCAGGACAACCTCGCCGGCGCTGGCCTGACCCGTGGCGATCAGCTCGCGTACCCGGCCCGCCAGCGCGCGCGCCTCGGCAACGCGCCACGGTGCCGCCAGCTGCTCGACGAACGGGTCGAGCTCGGGCCCCTGACGGTCCCTGTCGGCAATGATCAACTCCACCAGGGGTTCGCTTGCGGGTTCATCCTCGCGCCCCGGCGCGAGCGGGCGGAAGCTCTCACCGAGCGCCTCGGCGAAGGCGCCGTTGAGCGCTCTCAGAATCTCCGGGCGCGACCGGAAGTTCGTCTGCAGCGACGCGCGGGCGCCGATCCGTTCCAGACGCCTGCCGCGCTCCTCGAACAGCTCGACGTCGGCGTGGCGAAACCCATAGATCGACTGCTGCGCGTCCCCCACCATCACCAGGTCGAGCCCGGCGACGAGATCGATCAGCTCGAGCTGCACAGCTGTTCGTGTCCTGCATCTCATCGACCATGACCCGCGCGAACCGCTCGCGGTAGCGGTTGCCGATCTCCTGTATCTGCAAGAGCCGGCTGGCGAGGAGCTCGAGGTCTGAGAAGTCGAGTGCCGAGCGGCGGTGCTTGAGCTCGGTGTAGCGGGAGCCGTATTCGCGCAGCAGCGCGTCGAGCGCGCCGCGCGTGCTCACCGAGTAGGTCTCGGCCGCCATCAACTGAAGCTCCTCCAGGGCCAGACGGTAGTCCTCGCAGGCCTGGCTTCGCAGTGCGCCGGCGCCGTTACCGAGCCGCAGTGCCTCGAGCTCGCCCGGCCAGGGTCGCCCGGGCTCGAGTACCTCCACCGCTCCCTCCAGCAGGTCGATCGCGTCGAGCACACGCCGGCCTGGATCGCTGATTGCGGCAAGCTCGCGCTGCACCGCGGATCCCAGATCCAGCACCAGCAGGCTGGCGCTGCGCAGATCGAGCGGGTCGGGAGCCGGTGGCGCCAGGGGCAGCGTCGGCTCGAGCATTCCGCGAGCGCGCAGCTCGGCGTAGGTGCCGGCGATCGTGGTGCGCAGCACGGCCGGACCGTAGGCCGAGACCAGCTCGGATCCGGCTTCGGTCTGGGCACAGAGGCCGAGCGCCGCATCGAATGCGGCGCGTCGCAGCGGTGCCGACTCGCGTTCGTCGAGCACGGTGAATTCAGGGTCGATGCCCGCCTCCAGGGCGTGCGTGCGCAACAGGCGCGCACAGAACGAATGGATCGTCGAGATCCAGGCGCCCTCGGTCGCCCGCGCGGCCTCGTCGTCGCCGGCATCACGCAGGCGCACGCGAATCCGCTCGCGCAGCTCGGCGGCAGCCTTCTCGGTGAACGTGATCGTGAGGATCTGGCCTACACCGATCCCATCCTCATGCACAGCCCGGGCGAAGCGCTCGACCAACACCGAGGTCTTGCCGCTGCCGGCGCCGGCATCGAGCAGCAGCTCACCGCGCCGGCGCTCGATCGCAAGCGTCTGCTCTTCCGTGAACCGCATCTGGCTCACCGTCCGGCCCAGCAGATCCCGGGGAAGCGGCAGGTCCCGTCTGGCGAGCAGCGCTCCGGGCATGGCGTGAGCTCGCCACGGCGCAGCGTCGCGCCAAGCGCCACGGCCTCAGCCTCGATCTCTCGCAGCAGCTGCTCGAGCTCCGGTTCGCTGAGCCCATCGCGGGTCACGGCGTTCGCACCGACATCCACGCCCTCCTCGTAAGCGCCGCGCGGGCGGAGGTCCTCCCCGGCCAGCGGCTGGTAGAAGCCTGCGACGGCCCGTGCCTGAAGCAGGCGCTCCGCGGCGATCATGTAGAGCGCAACCTGAATCTGCCGGTCGCCAAGCCATCGGGCCGCCGGCCAGGTCTCACGTTTGGCCCCGCTCTTGTAGTCCCGCACGATCACACGGCTCGGATCGCCGGGATCGGCATCGACGCGGTCGATGATCCCGCTGAGCAGCACCTGCTCATGACCGTCGTCGAGCAGCACAGGTGGCATGGCGCCCTCATCGTCGGCGTCCAGCCCGAACCGCAGCTCGGTCACGATCGGCGGCCAGGCGCTGCCGTCGACGGCCTCCTGCCGCAGATAGCGCTGCAGCTCCGCCTCGATCCCGCGCAGGATCGCAGCGCGGACCTCGGTCGCCTGGTCCAGCGCCAGCTGCGAGCGGTCGGAGGCCGCCTCCGGGCCGCGCATCTCCTCGTAGAGCAGCTCTTCCGCACGTGGAAGCGTCTGCGCGGTGATCGCGCCGCCCAGTCTCGCGTACACACGCTCGAGCACCGTGTGGATGAAGGATCCGCGTGTGATCGCGTCGGGATCGGGCTCCAGTCGTTCAGGCTGCAGCTGGCGCTCGACAAGCCATTTGACAGGGCAGGCGGCAAACGCCTCGAGCGCGCCCGCCGAGACGATCTCACGGTGGCGCACATGTCCGAGTGCCTGCTCGGAGAGGATCCGGCTCGCCGGTGCCCCGCCCACCTCCGAGCTCCGGCCGGCTGGTGCCTGCGCGAAGGCTTCGGCCAACATCCGCTCGCGGTCGGTCGGCGCTTCCGAGGTACTCCAGACGACATCCGCAAGCAGCCGCCGGCGACGCTGCGCGCGCCAGTCCGGCGGGAACAGCTCGGCTATATCGTCCAGGAACGGCGAGGCGATCACGATGTTCCCGTCCTCGTCGGAGCTGCGGTAGCTGAAGACAACGCGCTCGGTCGCCCGCGAGACGCACGCGTAGAGCAGATAGCGCTCGCGGTCGAGCGGATCGACCGGCTGCGCCAACACCAGCCCTGTGCCGAGTGCGAGCTCCCGACGCCTGTCGTCGCCCAAAAACGGGTCGGTTGCGGCAGCCTGCGGACTCGGGAACTCGCCCTCACACAGCCCAGTCACGAAGACGCGGCGAAAGCGCCGGGCGCGGATCGCGAGTGGCTCGGCGATCAACACGGCTCCCGCCGGGGGAGCGCCATGCGCAGGCACCTGCAGCCCCTCGAGCAGCTCGATCAGCTCGGCGGCAGCGATGCGCTCTTCGCCCAGCTGCTCGAGTTCCTCGACCGCCTTGAATACGGCCGCCGCTGCCTGCGCATCCTGCTGCTCGGCACTATCCAGGGTCCGCGCAGCGCCACGATGCGGCGCCGCCAGCAGCTCACGCGTGCTGGCGCTGATCGCGGCCAGCCGCTGCGGAGCCAGGCGCAGCCGCTCGAGCTCGGCCATCGCGGGCCGTAGGGCCGGCCCGCACATCCGCAGCGCAGAACCGGTCCGTCCGCCCTCCCTGCGCACCTCGCGCTCGAACAGGTCCGACAGCCTCGGTGGCCGCGATCCCGGGGTGGCGGAGGTAGGCGATCAGGTCCTCCGCGTTACGTTGCGAGCCGGGCTGCAGCGCATACCGGACAAGTCCCAGGAGCGCTCGCCCAAGCGCCGTGTGCCCGAGCGGAGCCCGGCGAGCGCTGGTGGTCGGCACCTCGTAGCGCCCAAGGGCGCGCTCGAACAGTTCAGCCGAGCGGTCCAGCGAGCGGCAGATGACAACGATCTCCCCAGGGTCGACGCCGTCGTGCAGCGCCATCAGCACCTCTGAGGCGACCAGCTCCGCCTCGGTGCGCTGGCTGCCGGCCTCCATCAGCGCGACGGCGTCGTGCGGATCGACCACCGGAGGGTCGGGCTCGAACAGGTGGCGCTCCAGGTGATGGAGCGGGACACGCGAGTCCGGCGCGTAGAACTCGTCTAGCGCCGGCAGCTGGTTGACCGACTGCGCGAGCGCACGCAGCTCCTCTACGACACTCGCCCGTGCGGCGAGCGCCGGGCGGTCGGGCTCATAGGTCAGGGATACCGTGACGGCCGCGCCGACGTACTGGGAGAGCGTCTCGACCGCATCGAGCTCGATCGGGGTCAGGTCGTCGAAGCCGTAGAGGAAGATCGGCGTCGCGCCCCAGCTCTCGGGCCGCTCGCGCAGGGCGTCGAGGGCTCCCCAGGCGAACCGCTCGGTGTCGTCGCGGTCGTGGGTGGCGAGCTCATCGACGTAGCGCCGGTAGATCGCGGCAAGCTCCCGGACGTACGTCTGGCGCTCCGTCGCCGGACCGGCCCAGCGCTTCAGGGCAGAGGCGAACCACGCGGGATCGACCCGCGCCTGCTCGAGCTCGGCGATCAACCGTCCTGCCGAGCGGGCGAAGCCGGCACCGGCAGCCGACCCGGCCAGCACCTCGAGACGCAGGGAGGCGATCGCGCCGCGCAGCACCCGATCGCGTTGCAGCGACGTCAGCCGCAGGCGGCGGTGGCGGGTCCGCAGCGCGATCTCCTCGATCAGCCCTGAGAACGTGAGCGCCCGACCGAGCGTCACCCCGGGAGCCGCCAGCTCCTGCTCGTAGTGCGCGACATCGGCGGCCGTCGGCACCACCAGCAGGGCGTCACGACTCGCCGCCAGCGAATAGGCGCCGAGCACCTCCCCCGCCTTGGCGGCGTTGGCGGGACCGAGAACAAGCGTCAAAGGCATCGGACCGCCAATGGTGACGCCGTGAACGGTCGGGTAGGGCATGCGGCCAGCGGGCCGCATGCCGCACTAAAGACGACCCAATTCCTGGAAGAGCGCCTTCACGGTCTCGATTCCGAGCGGGATGTAGCGCTCCGGGATGTTCTCGTTGGGCGCGTGGATGTTCGCGTCGGGCAACGAGAAGCCCGTGATGATCGTGGGGATTCCCCTGTCGGCGAGCGCGGCGACGATCGGCAGCGTGCCGCCGGAGCGGGTCAGCGCTGGGCGCACGCCGAGCACGCGCTCGAACGCGTCCTGGCCGAGCTGGAGCGCGCGGGCGTCCGGAGGCACGATCCCAGGACGCGCCGACGACATGCGCCGCAGGTCGAGGTCGGAGCCAGCCGGCACGGCGGCCTCGATCAGCTGCTCGAACGCGGCCGCGATCGTGTCGGGGTCCTGCCCGGGCGCAAGGCGCACGGACACGTTGGCGGATGCGCGCACCGGAAGCACGGTCTTCTCCAGGTGCGGGGAACCCGCCTCGATGCCGTTGACGTCGAGGGCGGGCTCGGCGGTCGTGCGGATATAGAACTCCTCGACCGCAGCCGGATCGGAGGGGTTCGCCCCCTGCTCGGCGAGCTCCGAGCTGCCGCCCGGCAGCTGCTTCCAGTCCCTGAGCTCCTCTGACGACGGCGGAATGATCCCCTGTCGCAGCGGCTCGGCCAGCCGGCCGTCGACCGCGATCAGCTTGTCGAGCGTCCGGATCAGCGCGTGGGCGGCATTGAGCGCGGCACCGCCGTAGATGCCGGAGTGCAGGTCTGTAGAGCCGGTCGAGAGCTCGATGTGGAAATAGACGAGACCGCGCGTGGCGATGTTGAACGCGGGAAGGTCCTCGCGGATCATGCCCGAGTCGAAGATGACGGCGGCGTCCGCGCCGCGCTCATCGACCTCGAGGAAATCGACGATCGAGTGGCCCCCGGTCTCCTCCTCCCCGTCACATGCGAAGCGCACATTGACCGGCAGATCGCCTGCCTGCGCGAGCGCTCGGGCGCCCGCCAGCAGCATGTAGAGCTGGCCCTTGTCATCGGCGACACCCCGACCGTAGAGTCGATCTCCCCTGACCTCAGGCTCGAACGGGGCCGATTCCCACAGGTTGAGCGGGTCCGGTGGCTGCACGTCGAAATGCCCGTAGCAGAGCACCGTGGGCGCCGCGTCTGCGTCGGTGCTTGCGCGAATCTCGCCCACGGCCAGCGGCTGACCATGCCAGTCCACGATGTCACAGGTCCCGCCGCCCGCGCGGATCAGATCGCGGACCCATTCGCCCGCTGCAACCACGTCGGTGGCGCGCTCGGGGTCGGCGCTGATCGATGGGATGCGCAGGAACTGCGCCAGTTCGTCAAACCATTCGCTCATATGGGGCGAGACTAGCTACTCACGCTGCTTGCGGCCCGCTGGCCGCAAGCCCGTGAGCGCCCGCGTGGCCGCAACCCTGCGCTCACGTTCAAGCCGCAGCGCCAGCGTCGGGCAGGCGTCGACGGCGCGCTTGGCGTGCTTCAGCAGCTCGCCACTGAGCTCGCCCTCCTCGATCACCGGGTAACCCCACTCGTCGAGCCAGATGCGCTCGGGGAACAGCTCGGCGCAGAGGCCGTGGCCGGTGCAGGCGATCGGGTTGACGTGCAGTTGATCGCTCATGCCGCGAACGCAGGGTCCAGGGAGTTGGTCGGGAGTATGCGGCGCTGGACGCAGCTGTCGCAGGCGCCGTGGCGGGCGTGGTCGTCGAACTGTGGCCGGAAGGTCCGCAGCGCGCTAGAGACGAAGCTCGCGGCACCGTCGGGCAGAGCACAGGCGCCGCGCCCGATCACGAGCTCGCACCAGCGCTCGATACGCGCATACGCCCCGTGGCTGTCGCCGTGGGCGCAGAGCTCCTCGAGCGCGCCGGAAATGGCCTGTAGGCCATGGATGCAGGGCCCGCACTGGCCGGCGCTTTCGCGCTGCAACCAGCGGGCAACGCTCGCCACCTCGGCCACGGCACATGCCGATTCGGGCAGCAGGAAGACGATGCCGCCGCCCAAGCTGAGACCGCGCTCCCGCAGGAGATGGGCATCGAGCCGCAGGTCGGTGGCTTCGGGGCCGAGCCAGGTGCCGGCGTAGCCTCCAACGAGCACACCTGCGAGCGGCTCCACCAGGCCACCGGAGGCCCTGATCAGCTGACCCACGCTCGTGCCGCCCGCGACCTCCACGACTCCCGGCTGATTCACATTGCCACTGACCGTCACCAGCCGCGTCCCCGGATCGCCGGCCGTTCCGAGCGCGCGGAACCAGCCGGCGCCGTTCCGCGCGATCAGCGCCAGCTGCGCGAACGTCTCCGCGTTCGATACCAGCGTCGGCCGCCCCCGGAGTCCGCGCTGGAACGGGTATGGCGGCGTGAGGGTGGGCAGCGCCCGCCCGCTGTCGAGCGCATTTACGAGCGCGGTCTCCTGGCCGGTGAGGTAGCCCTCCGGAACCGGTGTCACCGATACCGCCGGTGCCCCCCTATGTCGAAGGTCCGTGCGCTCGGCGAGCGCCTGCTGCACAGCCCGCGCGGCACCGCGAGCGTGCTCATCGAGGGCGAAGACAACATGCTCGCTGCCCAGCATCGACGCGGCGACGAGCGCCCCGTCGATCACCAGATGGGGCAGCCGGCTCATCAGCAGCACGTCCTTGCTGCTGAGCGGCTCGCCCTCGCTCCCGTTGACCAGGACGGTGGGATGTGAACCTTGGGCGGCGACCGCGTGCAGCTTCGTGGCCGTCGGGAAGCCGGCACCGCCATAGCCACGCAGGCCTGCCTGCTCGAGCTCGACGATCAGCGGATGGTCCGAGCGGGTTCGCTGGCGCGGCGGCAGTGCCAGCGGTCCGTGCAACGTCTCATGGGCCCTCAGGCCCAGCGCGCCGCCCGATGGCATTCCGGCCAGCAACCGCGGGAACCGCTCGGCTGCCAGGCTCACCGGCCACCGGTCCCGCTGGTCGAGAGCTTCGCCCGGTCACCGGCGATCAACTTGACCGGTGTGCCCGCACGGCGCGCCCAGCCGGGCGCCAGCGGGCCGCCGGGCAGCCAGACCGCGAGCGCGAGCAGGAACACGGCCGGCAGACCGACGGCCAGCGCACGCCCGGAGGCCGTCACGTACTCCGCGGTGCGCACGCGCACCCAGACGGCGACTATCACTACGAAAACACAGATCGCATCGAGCAGCAGCATCCAGGTCTGGCGGACGTCACTTCCGGTGCCAAGTCCGTGGAAAACCGCCAACGGCCAGCACGCGTAGGCAAGCCAGTGCACGGCGCGCCAACTGCGCGCCCCCACGCGGGCGCGGAGCAGGCTGGTGATGAGCACGGCGAGCAGCAGGTCGAAGGCGGCCGCGCCGAGGCCGAGCCAGAGCGACCGGTAGGCGCTGTGAAACGGGATGATCGCGTCGAGGAGGCTGATCGGTGCATAGGAGTCGAGCACCGCGGTCAGGATGTGAAGCACCAGGAAGACGAGCGCGAGCAGCGACGCGCGGCGGTGAACCCCATCGGTCAGGAACCGCGGCCAGTACGGGGACGAGAAGCGAGCTACGTCGGCAACTCCGAGCGCCACCACGAGCGTCAGCAGAAGCAGCGACACCACGCCGGTGGCGCGGGTCAGATACCAGTAAGCCGTGGATGACGAGCCGATCGCGGCAACCGGCATCGGCTCAGCTGCCCCCGGACACCGCCACGACGGTCGGCTGCACCGAACTGCTCGCGGCCGGCGTTGTCGTCGCGGCCGGCGTCGTCGTCGCGGCCGGCGTCGTCGTCGCGGCCGGCGTCGTCGTCGTCGCTGACGGTGTCGTGGCTGACTGTGTCGTTGCCGTCAGTGTCGCCGGCGCACTGTGGTGGTGGGCGACCGCCCGGTGCCGGTGCGAACGTGGCTTCCGGGTTGGGCTGCTCTGCGGAGATGTGAGCAGCCCCGCTTGCCCGCTGCCGCTGGTCTCACCGGTGCGGGTGATCGTGCGGGCGTGACCTGAGGCGGTGTTGGCGACGACATCGGTGATCACACCAGCGCCGAGCACCGCGGCAAGCGCGAGCGAACGGTTTACGCGGGTGAGGCGCCTCAGTGCGGCGTCACGGCTGGTCTGGGCACGCGTTCGCATGATCCGAGTCTTATAAGACTGGCTAAAGACGCGCTGACTGGGCTGTTAGAAAAGTCTCGTAATCGTCAGCTGGCGAAACCAGCGTTCCAGCCCAGCCTATGATCCCGCCATGATCCTGGTGGTTGAGGACGAGCCCGGGATCGTCGACTTCGTCGAACGGGGCCTTCGCCGTCAGGGGTTCGAGGTGATCTCCGCCGGCGACGGTGAGTCCGGGCTCGAACTTGCGCTGCAACCGAACGTCGATCTCGTCGTGCTCGACCTGATGCTCCCAGGCCTGAGTGGCATCGAGGTGCTGCGCCGCGTACATGCGGAGCGGCCAGAGTTGCCGGTCGTGGTGCTCACCGCGCGCGGCGAGGTCGAGGACCGAATCGCCGGTCTCGACAGCGGGGCCGTCGACTACCTGGTCAAGCCGTTCGCGGTCGGAGAGCTTGCCGCCCGGATCCGCGCCCAGCTGCGCACGGCCTCGCGCGGCACCACGACGATCCGAACCGCCAGCCTGCGCATCGACCTGGTCTCACGTCAGGTGCTGGTGGACGACAAGCCGGTGAGGCTCTCGACCACGGAGTTCGAGCTGCTCGTGTATCTGGCCCAGAACCGCCCCCACGTGCTCTCGCGCGAGGAGATCCTGCGCGCCGTCTGGGGCTACAACCACGATCCGGGCACCAACGTCCTCGAGGTCTACATCGGCTATCTGCGACGCAAGCTGCGCACTCCCGGCCGGCCCGCGCCGATCACGACAGTGAGATCAGTCGGGTACCGGTTTGACGAGGACGCCCGCTGAGACTGCGGTCGCTACCGAACAGCCTTCGGGCACGGCTGATGGTCGGTGTCGCCGTGGTCGTGCTGGTCGTGCTCGCCGCGACGTTCGCCTTCGTCTACCACTCCACCGGCTCGCAGCTGAAGCGTCAGATCGACCGTTCGATCCGCAGCAGCGCGATCGAGCTGCGCGATACGATCCGCGGCCGCCACGACGGATCCGGGAAGGCGGTTTTGGCCAGCGCGCGCCGGTACGGCGCATCCCAGCCCTACAAGGACTCAGCCGTCCTGCTGTTCACGCTGATCCCAGGCGTGGGCAGCGCCAGCAACCATCTCGAGCTGTTCGGCGCGTCCAAGCCCGACGGGGGTGAGACCGTCCCGGAGCAGGCGGCGGAGAACGTCGAAGGAAGGCACCTGGCCGTGCCGCACGCGGGCTACAACACGCTGCCCGGTCCGGACATCGGAGACCTGCGGCTCTACGAGGTCCGCTTCAGGGTCGCCGGCGTTACCGCCTACTCAGGTGCAGCGGAGCCGCTCGCGACGGTCGACCACGCCCAGGAGGTGGTCAGGCACTCGTTCGAGCTGGCAGGCGCGATCGGCCTCGTGCTGGCGCTGCTCGCCGCCTACCTGATCGGTACGACGTTGACGGCGCCGATCCGCCGCTCGGCTGAGATCGCCGCGCGCATCGACGGCGGAGACCTCAGCCCGCGCATCCAGCTGCCCGCCGGCGCCAGCGAGGAACTGCAGGTGCTGGCGGAGGCACTCAACCACATGCTCGACCGGCTGGCGACGGCGTTCGCCGCGCAGCGCGAGTTCGTGGCCGACGCGTCCCACGAGCTGCGCACGCCGCTGACCGTGCTGCGCGGTCAGCTCGATGTGCTCACCGGCGGCGACCGCGACGACGGGTCGCTCTCCGCAGCCGAGCTCGAGCGCGTCCAGCACCTCATGGAGGCTGAGATCGCACGCCTCACCCGGCTGGTGGATGACCTGTTGCTGCTCGTCCAATCCGATCGCGACGACTTTCTGCGCCCCGCTCCGGTGCAGCTCGACGAGCTCGTCACAGAGCTCTGGGACGGGCTCAGCCTGATCGCCGAGCGCGACTTCGAGATCGGTCAGCTCGAGCCCGTGACTGTGTATGCCGACCCGGACCGGCTGGCTCAGGCCCTCCGGAACCTTGCGCGCAACGCGATCACACAGACGCAGGGACCGCGTGGGCTCGTGCGAGTCGACCTTGCTCGCCGCGGCCCGGAGACGGTGCGCATCACCGTCAGCGACGATGGCCCGGGGATCCCGCCCGAGCTCCGCAAGCGCGTGTTCGAGCGCTTCTACCGCACCGACACCGCTAGGACGCGGGCAGAAGGCGGCGCCGGTCTGGGGCTCGCGATCGTGGAGGCGATCGCCGAGGCCCACCGCGGCTCCGTCCGGGTCACCGAATCACCGGCCGGAGGCGCTGCGTTCGCGCTCGACCTGCCGATTACTTAGGCACCCGGCGCGGGTCGCGGGTCGCGAGCCAGCGGGCCGCGACCCGCAGCACCAGGCGTCGTCTACGGGTTCTTGGCGAGCGCCTCGAAGTTCTCGTACAGCCGCGGTTCCCCGGCCTGCGCGCGGGCTCTCAGCGCCGCCGGGCCGACCTTGCCCCAGATCCCCGCGACCCACAGCCAGTCGTTGACGAGCTCACGGCTGAACAGATCGTGCTTGACCAGCGTTCCGATCGTTTCGAACGCATTGAGCGCGGACCGCGCCGGGTCGGTGCGCGGGTCGGCGGTGTCAGGATCGAAGTCATCGGCCCAGAGCTTCTGCAGCTGATCCTGGATGCCGGAGGTGGCCATCCACTGGGCGATCTGAATCATCAGCGTGGCGTCTTCACGGGTGGGCGCTGACATTGGCGGTCCTTTCGACGAGGGTTTGTGCCGACCCTAATGCCGTGCCGCGCAGCGGTGGTTCTGTTTTGAAACCGCAGCTCAGGCCGCGGCGGCCGACTCGCTGCCGGCTTCCTCGGCAAGCTCGGTGCCAGGGGTCTCGCCCGGCGGGACTTCGTCGGCTTCAGGCGGCTTGGCGCCCTCCTTCGCCCACGGCTCGTCGAACTCGACCCGCCAGCGCCCCTCCTCAGTCTGCATCAACGCCAGGCGGGAGCGGAAGCTCTTTCCGGCACGGCTCTTGAAGCCCGTCACAGGCCGCTCGGTGCGGCCTGTCTTGATCAGCTCCTTGGCGACCTGAGTCGTCAGGTTCTTGCCAGCCTTGGCCTTCCAGATCACGAAGCCGCAGCCCGGGTCCTCGCGGGACCAGCACGAGTACCCCTTGCGGTTCTCGACAATGTCCTGGCGGCAGACCGGGCAGGGCCCGAGGTTGGCGCGCGGGATGCGCACGTCCTTGAGCGTTGTGTCGAGCCGGTTGACGGTCTGCTCGGCGAACTTGGCAATGTCGGACATGAACGCCTTGCGCGTGTCCTGGCCGGTCTCGATGTTCGCGAGGCGGTGCTCCCATTCGCCGGTCAGGCTCGGGGACGTGAGCGCGTGGTCGCCGAGCAGGCGGATCACGTTCATACCCTTCTCCGTGACCACCAGCGCGCGGCCGTCGCGCTCGATGTAGCCGACCTGGAGCAGGCGCTCGATGATCGCCGCCCGCGTGGCGGGCGTCCCGATCCCGGATTCCTTCATCGCCTCACGCAGCTCCTCGTCGTCGACGAGCTTGCCGGCGGTCTCCATCGCATCGAGCAGTGAGCCGTCCGAGTAACGCCGCGGGGGCTTGGTCTCCTTGGCCGTCAAGGCGACCCGGTGGACCTTCGCCCGCTCGCCCTGCTCGAGCTTGGGCAGCTGCTGGTCGGCGCCCTCGTCATCGTCTTCGGCGTTCCCCTGCGCCGCATCGGCGGTCACGCCCTCGCCGTAGACACCGCGCCAACCGGGGACCACCAGCAGCTTGCCGCGCGTGCGGAACACGTGCTTCTCGGCGACGGTCGTCTCCACGCGGGTGTTGTCGAAGACCGCCTCGGGGTGGAAGACCGCCAGGAAGCGGCGCACGACGAGGTCGTAGACGCGGCGGTCGTCATCGTCCATCTTGTCGACCGGGTGGCGCTCGGCCAGCGTCGGGATGATCGCGTGGTGGTCGGTGACCTTCTCGTTGTTGACGACGCGCCCGAGCGGCAGCACATCGAGGCCGGTGACGTAGTTGGCCGCCGCGGCGTACTCGCGCTGACCGCCCACGAGCTGTGCGATCGGCTTGATCTCCGGGATCATGTCGCTGGTGATGTAGCGCGAGTTGGTGCGTGGGTAGGTGAGCGCCTTGTGCTCCTCGTAGAGGCGCTGGGCCGCCCCCAGCGTGCGGCGGGCGGTGAAGCCGAAGCGGCTCGAGGCGTCACGCTGAAGTGAGGTGAGGTCGTAGAGCAGCGGCGCGCGATCCCTGCTCTCGCGCTTCTCGACCTTGGTGATCGTGCCGGTGTTGCCCTCGCAGGCGGCGACAATCTCCTGGGCCTCCTGCTCACTGCCGATCCTGGGGTTCGCCCCGGCGTGGAAGCGGCCGTCGTAGGCGCGCCGCGGCTCCTCCGGCAAGGCCAGGAAACGCCCGTCCACCACCCAGTAGGGCTCCGGGACGAAGTCGCGGATCTCCTGCTCGCGGCGGGCGAGGATGGCCAACGTCGGGGTCTGCACGCGACCGAGGCTGACGGCCCCGTCGAACGAGCTTCGCAGCCGGATCGTCGCCGCGCGCGTCGCGTTCATCCCGACGATCCAGTCCGCCTCCGAGCGCGAGCGGGCCGCCTCCTCGAGCGTGTGGAACTCCTCGGACGGGTGCAGCGACGCGAATGCGTCCTTGATGGCTGAGTTGGTCATCGAGTTGAGCCACAACCGCTGGACGGGAAGCTTGCTGCCGGCTTTCTCGTAGAGGTAGGCGAAGATCAGCTCGCCCTCGCGCCCGGCGTCGCAGGCGTTCACCACCTGGTCGACATCGTCGCGGTCGAGCTCGCGCGTGACGACCGTCATCTGCTTCTTCGAGCGCTCGTCGCGCACGACCAGCTTGAACTTCGTGGGCAGGATCGGCAGGTCCGGCATACGCCACTTGGCGTACTTGGGGTCGTATTCGTCAGGGTCTGCGAGCTGTACGAGGTGCCCGACGGCCCAGGTGATGATGTGGTCCGGCCCCTCCAGCGCTCCCTCGCCCTTGGTGAAGGGCCCGGGCAGCACCTTGCTGAGGTCGCGCCCGACGGAGGGCTTCTCGGCGATCACCAGGGTCTTGCTCATGGGGTCAGGAGCGTAGCGGTCTGTGAGGGGGAGCCATTATTCAGCGCAACTTTCAGTGCTGACAGGGTGACGTGCGGCCTGCCCGGCGAGCAGCTCGTGGCTCACAACGCTATTGGGTACGGCCAGGCCGCTCGGCTCAGTCTGGGGTGCATTGGTGATCTCGGCAAACACCGTGCCGATCACCTTGCCGGCGGAGTCGACCAACGGCCCACCGGAATTGCCGGACTCGACCCGTCCGCGCAACGAGCTGATCAGGCGCACGGCCGGATTGCCGTAGGCGTTGGTGGTGTCGGTCATTTGGGTGGCGCCGAGACGCGCCTTGCGGGCTCGGAAGGGGCCGTTCAGCGGGAAGCCGAGGATCGCGGCTGACTCCCCTACGGCTGGCTCGCTTGCCAGCCGCAGGGCTCGAGCGCCCAGCTCGGGAACGCGCAGGATCGCGATGTCGTTGTGGGGGTCGAAGACGACCACGCTGGCCGGCAGTTGCCGTCCGGTCCCATCAAGCTGCACGGTCGTGTAACGCTCCCCGGCGACGACGTGGGCGTTGGTGACGACGAGGCCATCGCCGGCGACCCAGCCGCTGCCCTCGATGCCGAGGTTGCAGGCCGTTCCCAGGATCCGCACGACGGATCCCCTTGCAGCGATCACTCCCCGGCTTCGGACGATCGTTCCCGCCGGCGTTGGAACGTTCGCGATGCGACCGCTGATTCCGGGCAGCGGGTCGATCCGGCCGAGCGCGTTCAGGATCGACCCGGAGGGCGGCAGCGCGCTGTTGAGGTCGCGCAGGATCACGGAGCGTGAAAGGCTGCGGCGGAAGCTCGACGGGAGGTTGAACTGGTTGCTCGTCTGCATCAGCGCAGCGCCCGCGATCCATGCCAGCCCCAGTCCGATGCAGGCGGTCAGGATCGCCCCGAGCAGGCCGTCCACCAAACGCAGGCCCGGCACCCACATGAAGTGCCGCACGCGCCGCGCCACCCCCTCTGTGAGCGCTCCGACCAGGCCGCCGACCAGCACCGCGCCCCCGAGGCTGAACAGCGCCGCATAGGGCGAGTGGGAGCCTCCGGACAACAGCAGCGGCGCGATCCGCGAGCCGATATAGGCACCGCCGATGAAGCCCGCCAGCGCGGCCGCGCCCACGAGGAAGCCGCGCGCGAAGCCCTGGAGCGCCATCAGCAGGACCAGCACGATGATCACGAGGTCGACGAGCGTCATTTGGGCCGTGAGCTTAGGCGGTGGTGGTGGCGTCGCCCAATCCGCTGGACGCGGGGACGGCAAGGGCTGCCCGTCTGGGGGGTTTCCGCGGTTTACACGGAGTGAGAACCGCTCGGTTTTCTCTACCGTTGCGGGGATAGGCGCCCAGGGGCAATCAGCGAAGCACCGTTCCCGGCGCAGGCGGCTGGCTACGCATACCGTGCCACTGGTCTTGCTGGGGGTCGCCGCCGCGGGCGCGGCGATCTATCTGCTGGGCGCAGCGGGGCGCGACGAGGGCACGATCGTGCGCGGATACGCGACCGATTGGCAGCACCGTGACTACGGAGCAATGTGGGCCCTGCTGACGCCTGGTTCACGGCGGCGGATCAGCCGGGCGGAGTTCACCGCCGAGCTGAGCGACGCCATGCAGACGGCGACCGCCTCATCGCTGCGCCCGCTGAGGCTTCTGTCGATCCGAGGCGAGCAGGCACGCGTCAGCTTCGTCGTGAACACGGACGCGTTCGGCCGTCTGCGGGAGGTGCTCGAGATACCGCTGAGCGGGAGTGGCGGCGGTACCCGTGTCGTGTTCAACACCTCGCTCCTGTTCCCCGGCCTGCAGCGCGGCGAGTTGCTCTCGCGGCGGACGGTGATCGGGCGGCGCGGAACGCTGCTGGCCGCCAACGGGCAGCTGCTCGCCCGGGGCAGCTCAATGACCACGCCGATCCCGGAGGTGGCAGATGCGATCGCCGGAGCGATCGGTCCGATTCCGGCCGCGCAGGCCACGATGTACGCGCAGGAGGGCTACCCGCCCAGCGCCAGAGTCGGGGTCAACGGTCTCGAGCGAGTCTTCCAGCGGCGGCTTGCCGGACGGCTCGGCGGCGAGTTGCTGGGCGGGACGCGTGTGCTCGCGCGGGCCACGCCCGGGCGCGGCGCGACCGTCCGCACGACGATCAATCCGATGCTCGAGCAGGACGTACTCGGCGCGCTCGGCGGCAGATACGGCGGGATCACCGTGATGGATCCACGCACGGGCGCGATCGAGGCAGCTGCCGGGATCGCCTGGGGCGATATCCAGCCGCCGGGCTCGACCTTCAAAATCGTGACGGCAACGGCAGCCCTGGCCGCCGGCATCGCCGCCCCGTCCACCGTCTACCCGTACGAGTCGAGCGTCGTGATCGACGGGTTCAAGATGCAGAACGCCGCCGGCGAGTCGTGTGGCGGCACGCTGACCAACGCCTTTGCAAACTCGTGCGACACGACCTTCGCGCCGCTCGGCGCGCAGCTGGGCGCCCGGAAGCTGGTGACGATGGCCGAACGCTTTGGCTTCGACCGCCCGACCGGTATCGGTGGCGCGCTCAGGAGCACGATCCCGATGGCCGACGCGATCGGCAGCCCGCTCGCCGTCGGATCCTCGGCGATCGGTCAGGGCCTCGTCCAGACCAGCACGCTGGAAATGGCCGACGTGGCCGCGACGATCGCTGACCGCGGGCGGCGTCCGCTGCCGACCCTGCTGTACCGGGCGAAGCCGCGCTTCGTGCACGTGACCACGCAGAAGATCGCCGGCGAGGTGCAGGAGATGATGGAGGCGGTGGTCTCCTACGGGACCGGCACCTCAGCCCAGATCCCCGGCATCACGGTTGCCGGCAAGACCGGCACCGCCGAGCTCCGCGATACCGCCGGCAAGCAGAACGCCGCCAAGTACACGGACTCGTGGTTCGTGGCCTACGCACCGGTCGGCGACCCCAAAGTGGTTGTCTCTGCGCTGTTCCCCGACCAGGGTTACGGCGCAGAGGTCGCCGCGCCGGCGGTCAGGCAGGTGATCGAGAACGCCCTCGGACTGGCGTGACGCGCGCGCCTTGCCTGACCCAGAGGTCGAGCGAGCCAGAGGTCGAGCGACTTAGAGGTCGAGCGACTTAGAGGTCGAGTGAGACGTTGGAGGGCTTGGTGCTGCCATGAGAGTAGATCTGAAGCGTCAGCGGACGGTTCGAGTAAACGCTGTTGTTCAGCTTGAAGAGGATCAGGGCGCCGCCGGGCGAGCTGTTGCTGGGGATGCTGTTGGCGACCGGCTGGATGTCATCCGGGGCGAGCATCTTCGAGGTCCACGCGAACTGGTTGACGTTCGTGTTGAGCGGCGTCGGGTAGTAGACGTCCCCGGCGGAGTCGACGATCCGGAACTTGTCAGCCGTTTTGACGTAGTGGCCCGACTGGTTCTTCGCCCACAGGAAGACGGCGAACCACAACTGCTGCGCGCCGATGCTCTGCGCTCCCCGCACCCCGGCCAGATACTGGACGTCGTAGGGGTCGAACGGATTCAGCTGGCGCGAGACCTGGACCTGGTAGGTGACATGCCCGGCCCAGAAGTAGGGCTCGGCGCCATTCGCGAGCTCGGTCGCCGAGACGTCGGTGGGTGCGGCCGGACGACCGTCGAATGCACAGCCACTCAAACCGATCGCCAGCGCCGCGACCACCAGTAGAAGCGGAAGGCGAACGGGGCGCTTTTTGAGGAGGGCTGTCACGGGCTCGGAGTCTATAGAGGGCGTGCTCAGCCCGCGGCGACAGACGGGCGCTTGCCGCGCTTACGATCGTCCTCGAGGATCGCCCGCAGCCGCTTGAGCGACTTCTTTGCCTTGCGCTTCGCCCAGGAGCGCCCCCCGAAGTTCTCGGCGATCGCATCGGAGAGCACGTGGGCGTCGGTCTCATAGGTGTACTGAACGCGTGAGGTGCCTGGATTCGGCTCGGAGATCTCGTACGTGCCGATCATCCGGATGCGGTTGAACTTGCCGCCACGACCGCGCTCCACGAGCTTGGACGGCGGCTGCAACTCGGCGATGGTCATGTCACCCCAGGCGAAGCGATTGAGCGGCGCCTTCACGCGAAAGCGGGCGCCCGCGCCCTCCCCGTAGCTCTCGACGCGCGTGAGCCGCCAGTCGACCAGATAGTGGTCGGTGAACTCCGCATGGTTGGCGATGTCGGCCAGGTATTCGAATACCTGTTCACGCGGGAGCGCGATGTTGACTGAGACGGTGAACGGATCCACGGCGGCCCCGGAGTCTAAATATCCGCTCGCCGGAACGTCTCCACCTCACGCCGGCCTCAGGCCGGAGGCCACTTCGAGCGCGGCCAAACGTAGATGTAGGGGGGGCATCTCCGCAGATGGTGGTTGGGATTGCGACCGGCACGATCGCCAGCGGGCTGGGAGCGTTGGGGCCGGGCAGTAGCCGGCGCATCGTCCTACCAGTTCATCGCCGGTCCACCCACGCTTGTGACTCGGAACAAGCCAAACCCGACAAATCAAACTCTGGCGCGCTGATTCTTCCGTGGAGCGCCGATTTTCGGGACGGAACGGAAGAATCGACCTGGCATCGGGCGGAATGTCGATTCAGGCTTGTTCGCTGGGGTTGCCTCCCGCTGCCGCTGAGATCGCAAGGCGCACGAAAGTTGCGTGCCAACTATCTGGATCGCGGGACGTGTTAAGGAAACCTTGAGCTCCCCCCGCGCCCAGACAGCTCCCCGCATCCGGACAGCAGCACGCCGACACGCGACGCGCGACGTGGCCGCCGGGAGATCTTGTAGGGATCTAGGCGGCGCGCTTGGCGGGCCGGCGATCGATCACGCGGATCGATCGCCCGTGCGCGGCGGTGTGGACCGTACGCGTGTGGGAGGGGGCGCTGCGCTCGCGGTCACGGCAGAGGGCACAGCGGAGTTCGCCGCTCTCATATTCGTAGACGCGCTCGCCGATCAGGAGGGCGCGCTCGCAGCCGTGACAGTGCTCGACCTTGCCGGCGATGTCACCCAGACTGCGACGCATCAGGGCGAGTTCAAGCTCGGGCATGTCGCCGATGGGGCTTTGCATAAAACCAGTTTCGAGCGGGAAGAAAGAAGTCCTGCCTGCCGGGCGGCCGCCGCGGACGCGCTCGTCCCGTACGGCGAAGAACTGATGAAGAACCGTGTTAAACCCATTAGGAACGCGTTGACCGGCGGACTATCATCTGAGGACGTGCCAGCCCCGGCAGGCACGTCATGTCCACCGCCCAGAGGAGATGACCATGGAGGCCTGGACGACAGACCCGACCGCTGAGGTCGGGGTAGCTTCGGAGCAGAACATGCCGCAGCCCGAGACGACGGACGTGGACTGGATTGCCGAGCTGCGCGAAGGGATCGACATCCCGGGGCAGTACCTCGCGTATCGGGGCAGCGACGGCAACGTGATCGCCTTCACTCTGGATCGCGAGTGGACGCGTATCGGACGCAGCCTCGCGGCTGACATTCGCTTTGACGACCCAACCGTCTCACGGCGCCACGCCTTGATCGTGCGCCAGCCGGACGGGCTGCGGGTGGTCGACGATCGCAGCCTCAACGGCGTGTTCGTCAACGGTGAGCGCGTGGAGTGGAGCGCGCTGGCGGACGGCGATGAGATCGTGATCGGCCGTCACCACCTGCACTTCTGTGACATCTCGGTCGTCGCGGGCATGGCTCTGGCGCCAACCGCGGAGCCGAACCCCGCCTGACCCTGCCCCCAGCGGATCCGCCGGTGTCACCGGGGCACCGGCAGCAGCCGCGTTTTGGACAGCGCGCTCAACAGGACCTGGCGAGCGCCTGGACCCGATTGTGCAGCCGCTCGACCGTGAGTTCGTGCTCCGGTTTCATCAGCACACTGCGGAGGATTCGACCTGAGTCGGCGTCCGCCGTGAGCTGGGGATGAAGGGCCGCAAAGGCTGACCGGTCGACACCGAGCACGCTCAGGAAGGTGGGATCATCGGCGTCGTTCATGCCGGCGTTGAGGATCGCGGCGCTGCGCGCGTTCACCTCTGAGAGCGTTGCGCTCGACGCGAAGAACGTGACGATGTCGAGCTCCGGTTCGAGGTGCAGCGTCAGCAGGTCCGAGTCGGCCAGCAGCGTGGCCCATCTGCGCGCCGCGCGCCGGCCGCCGGCAATGATCGCCCCGAGCCCGTCAGGCGAATCGAGGGGGAAGACCTGGAGCGTCAGCCAGAGCGCGGCCGCCGCCGCCCCCGCCCGAGAGCACTCCAGGCTGATCTCACCGAGGTGCAGCTCGTCCGAGGTGAAGTACGTGTACGGCGACTCATGCTTGTAGATCCGGCCCACGGCGGGGTCGGCGAACAGCACGGCGCCGCAGCCATAGGGCTGCAGGCCGTGCTTGTGCGGATCGACGACGACCGAGTCGCATGACGCGACCGCTGCGAACGGGGCCGGGTCGACGAGCGGCTCAGTGGCGCCTGCCAGCAGTGTGAAGAAGCCGCCATAGGCGCCGTCGATGTGCAGCCGCACGCCGTAGCGCTCGCGCAATGCGAGCGCCTCATCGACACGGTCGACAGCTCCGACGCCGGTGTTGCCCAGTGTCAGCACTACGGTGCCGACGTCCCCCTGGCGGCACTCGGCCTCCACTGCGTCGAGGTCGATCCTTCCGTCGGGCGCGGCCGGGACCTTCGTGGCAGGCGCGCCGAGCACTCCGCACATGCGCCCATGCGTGTAGTGCGCGCCCGCTCCGTAGAGGATCCGGCGACCCGGGTGCAGCTCACGAGCCACCCACAGCGCCTCGAGGTTGGCGATCGTCCCGCTCGAGGTCAGATGGCCCAGGAAGGGCGTCTCGAGCCCGAACATGCCGGCCAGCGACGCGACGACCTCAACCTCGAGCGAGCTCGTGCCGGGCCCGCCGTCGAGCGCGTGGTTGTTCGGATTGATCAGCATCGCCGCCACGTAGCCGGCGGCGGCGACGCGATTGGGCGGCTTGAGCATCTGCCCGGCGTAGCGGGGGTGGAAGAAGGGGTAGTGGTCGGCCATCCTCCCCTCGAAGCTCGCCCACGCCTGTGACAGACGCTCGGGATCCGGCAACGTGGCCGGATGCGGTTCGTAGGCACCGAAGCGTTGCTCCCAGGCGCTGACCATCGCCTCCGCCTGGGCCAGCAGATCGGCCCTCGTCGTCAGTTCCACCACTTGCCTTCGCGAGCCCGTTCGGTGCCGCCCGTGGTGTCCAGGGCGTCGAGCGCGGCGATGTCGCCCGCATCCAGCTGGAAGTCGAAGAGCCGGGCGTTCTCCTCGATGCGCTCACGATGGGTGCTCTTGGGGATCACGAAGGTCCCCTTCTCGATGCACCAACGCAGCAGGATCTGCGCGGGAGTGCGCCCCAGCTTCTGCGCGATCGAGCCGACCGTCGGGTCGCCAAGGTGGTTGCCCGTGCCGAGCGAGCTGTAGGCGGTCACCTCGAGTCCACGCTCGCGGCAGCCGTCCAGCAGCTCACGCCTGTACTCGAAGGCGCTGAACTGGACCTGGTTCATCACCGGGCGGACGTCGGCGACCTCGAGCAGCTGGTCGATCTCCGCGATGCTGAAGTTGGAGACACCGATCGCGCGGGCGTGGCCGCGCTCCATGGGCCTTCTGCATGCCCTCCCAGGCCCAGGTGGGACCGCCCTGCGGCCAGTGGATCAGGTACAGGTCGACGTGGTCGAGCTGCAGCCGGCGCAGGCTGTTCTCGATCTCAGCGGCCGGGTCGTCGCGGCTGGGGAAGAACTTCGTGGTGATGAAGACCTCGCTCGCGCGGGACGCCGCTATCGCGCAGCGCGCGCCCGACGCTCGCCTCGTTGCCATAGGCCTGCGCGGTGTCGATCAGCCGGTAGCCGGCCTCGAGCGCCCAGCGCACCGAGTTCTCGCACTCGGGACCGTCAGGGACCTGCCATACGCCCAGGCCGAGCAGGGGCACCTCCGTGCCGTCAGCCAAGCTCTTGGTCTGGTCGCGCGCCTCGTTCATGGTCATCGCTGCTTCCCTTGGAGTGATTGTCTGGAGCTTTGCGTGAACATATAGTCGCGCAGCTCATGACCACGACGATCACAGTCCTCTCGCAGAAGGGCGGAACCGGCAAGACGACCACCGTCCGGACGCTCACCGACATCTTCCGTCGGATCGGGCTGAGCGTGCTCGCGGTCGACCTCGACCCGCAGGGCAACCTCTCCGACTACCTGGACGTCGATCCGGATGCCACGCCGACGATCGCCGAGGTTCTGGCCGGCACCGCCAAGATCCGTGAGGCGGACCACGGCGGGATCATCCCAGCGAACCTTGGGCTGGCCGAGGCCGAGCTGATGCTCGGCGGCAAGATGGGCCGCGAGCTCACGCTGAGGAAGGCGCTGCGTGACATGAAGGACGACTACGACCTGATCCTGATCGACTGCCCGCCTGCACTCGGGCTGTTGACGGTGAACGCGCTGGTCGCCTCCGACTACGCCCTGCTGTCGGCCGAGGCGCAGTACTTCGCCCTGCAGGGTGTCGAGCAGGCGCTCGAGGTGATCGAGCTGGCCCGCGAGAATCTCAACCCCGACCTGCAGCTGCTGGCGATCATGCTGAACATCGCCGACATGCGTACGCGGCACTCGCGCGAGGCCTTCGAGTCGCTGCGCCAGCACTTCGGGGACAAGCTGCTCGACACGACGATTCGCCAGTCGATCGCCTACGCCGAGTCGGCGGAGCGTGCGCTGTCGATCCTCGACTACCGCCCGGATCTGGCGACCGACTACCTCGACGTCGCCAGTGAACTGCTCAAGCGCCTCGGGCTGCAAGGACGCGCGCAAGAAGGCCTGAACGCCTTCGCGCGTAGCGGCGCTCAGAGCGGCGTGACGCTCGCGCCGAGCGGCTCGAACTGCACGATCGTGACCTCGGCCCAGTCGCTCGTGACTTCCCGGAGCCACTGCATCAGCGCCGTCTCGGGGCTCGCTGCGCCGGCACCAGATCAACACCGTCGGGCCCGGCTCCCGAGATAGGTGGCGCCAAGCGCGCCGTAGTCGGCCGCGCGCTGCGACGATCTCCGCGGAGCGCGGGTACAGATGCGCCCGGTAGGGCTGGTGCAGGCGGTCGCCGAGGCCGGCTGCGATCAGCTCCCAGTCCGCGGTGGCCAGACCGGCCGTGAGCCTGGCGATCTGCGCGAGGTTGTGGACCGCGTCGGCCATCGGCACCGCCGGCGGCAGCGCCTCGCGCGCCGCCGCGGTACGCACCGGCCTGTGCGGGATCACCAGCACCGCCTCCAGCTCCGGCGGCATCTCGATCCTGCGCACATCCGTCCCGTCGCAGATCACGAGACCGCCGAGCAGCGACGCAGCGACGTTGTCAGGATGGCCTTCGATCTCGGTCGCGAGCGCGAGCAGATCCCCCGCCCCGTCAGGGGCGAAGTGCTCCGCCGCGAGCAGCCCCGCGACGACGCCGGCGGCGCTCGAACCCATGCCGCCGCTCAGCGGGATCGTCGTGGCGACTCGGAACTCGAAGCGGTCGGCGGGCAGCAGCCGCTCAAAGGCACGAACTATCAGGTTGCTGCGATCGCGCCGGACGTGCATGTCGGTGAGCAGCCGGAACTCGCCCGTCTCCTCCACCTCGACCGTCAGGAACACACCGAGCGCGGCGGCCAGCACGTCGAAGCCGGGACCTAGGTTCGCGGTCGAACCTGGGACCCTGACGCGCACGCCGCTCACTTCAGAATCGCGCGCTCTATCGCGCTCAGCTCGGGCTCGCAGGAGATCACGCCTCCGACCTCGGAGAGCGCAGTGTCGGGATCCTTGAGCCCGTGCCCGGTGAGCACGCACGCAATCCGCTCGGCGCCAGCGGCGCCGTGCACGATCAGTCCCGCGATCGAGGCCGAGGAGGCCGGCTCGCAGAAGATGCCCTCCTCGCGGGCAAGGAAGCGGTAGGCCTCGAGGATCTGCTCGTCGGTGACGGCGTTGATCGCACCGCCGGAGGAGGTCACCGCGTCCATCGCCTGCTCCCAGCGCGCGGGGTTGCCGATCCTGATCGCCGACGCGATCGTCTCGGGCTGTTCAACGGGCCTGCCCAGGACCAGCGGAGCTGCGCCGGCCGCCTGGAACCCGAACATCCGAGGCCGCAGACCGATCTCGTTGAACCCCCGCCAGTAGGCGGTGATGTTGCCGGCGTTGCCGACCGGGATGCAGAGCGCGTCGAGCTCGCCTCCAAGCGCTTCGCCGATCTCGAACGCGGCCGTCTTCTGGCCCTCGATGCGGAACTCGTTGATCGAGTTGACCAGCGCGATCGGGTGCTGCTCGGCGACGGCTCGCACCAGCTGCAGGGCACGGTCGAAGTTGCCGTGGATGGCGATCACCTGCGCTCCGTGCATCAGCGCCTGGGCCAGCTTGCCCATCGCGATCTTGCCCTCCGGAACGATCACCACTCCGCGGATGCCGGCGCGCGCCGCGTAGGCTGCCAACGCCGCAGCGGTGTTGCCGGTGGAGGCGCAGATCACCGCCTCGGCGCCGTCCCGCACGGCGGCGGAGACTGCGCAGGTCATCCCGCGGTCCTTGAAGCTCCCGGTCGGGTTGGCGCCCTCGATCTTCAGCCAGACGTCTGCGCCGACGCGCTCTGACAGCCGCGGCGCACGCACGAGCGGGGTGGAACCCTCGTCCAGCGTGACGATCGGGTCGCCCTCCGCGAACGGCAGGCGGTCGATGTAACGCTCGATCAGGCCGGTCATCTCAGAACTCCTCCTCGATCACGCGGATCGCGCGTGGAGGGGCGCGCAGCGCGTCGAGCCTTGAGATCTCATCGGTCGCCGCGAAGAAATGCGATTCGAGCACGGGGTGGGTGACCATCACCAGCCGCGCCTGATCGTTCATCCCCTTCTGCACCACCGACTTGACCGAGACGCCACGGTGCGGCCAGCACCTGGGCCACGAGCGCCAGCACGCCGGGCTCGTCGGCGACCTCCAGGTGCAGGTAGAAGCCGGAGACGATGTCGGAGATGATCGGCAGCTCCGATCATCTCCTCCGGCGGGCTGGCTGGAGGGATCATCGCGCTGACGACGTCGCCGAGCACCGCGGTTGCGGTCTGCGGACCGCCGGCCCCGGGGCCGGACATGGTGATCTCCGTGATGGCCGCCGACTCGACGGTGACCGCGTTGAAGGGGCCGTTCACCGATGCCAGCGGATGGCCCGGATAGAGAAAGGCCGGATGCACACGCACCGAGAGCGCCTCGCCGATGCGCTCGGCGGTGCCGATCAGCTTGAGCCCGAGCCCGAGCTCACGCGCGTATTCCATGTCGTCGGGGGTGATCTGACGGATGCCGTCGTAGCGGACCTGGTCCAGATGCACCGGGAGCGCCGAACGCCAGCCGCGCGAGGATCGCCATCTTCGCGGCGGCATCGCGGCCGTCGACATCGTCGCTCGGGTCCGCCTCGGCGTAGCCGAGCCGCTGGGCCTCGGCGAGTGCCTGCTCGAAGGTGATCCGCGAGCCGCGCCATCTCGCTGAGAATGAAGTTGGTGGTGCCGTTGACGATCCCGTGCACGCGGTCGATGCGGGCGCCCGCAAGTGACTCCTGCAACACCCGGATCACCGGCACGACGCCCGCGACCGAGCCCTCGAAGCGCAGCTGCACGCCGGACTCACCCGCGGCTGTGAACAGCTCGTCGCCGTACTGGGAGAGCAGCTGCTTGTTGGCGGTGACGACGTGACGGCCGGCCCGCATCGCCTCCAGCACGTAGCTGCGCGCCGGTTCGATCCCTCCGATCAGCTCCACGATCAGCTCGGAGTTGTCGAGGATCTCGCTGAAGTCGCCACTGGAGCGCGACAGCACCCCGGAGAGCTCGGGGCGCAGGCCGGTGATCCGCTGGATCCGGTCGGCGTGCTCGACGACGAGCTCGGCGAAGGCAGCGCCGACCGTGCCGCGGCCGAGCACGCCGATCCGGAACACCGGGAGCCGCGGTGGCCGGCGTCGTGACGACGACATCGCGGCTCATCAGGTCCTCGTAGCTCTCCCGGCGCACGACCACACGCGCGTTCCCGTCCCTGCAGAAGATCACAGGCGGGCGCGGCACGCCGTTGTAATTGTTGGCCATCGCATAGCCATAGGCCCCGGTCGCAGGCGTCACGACGACGTCGCCCGGCCGCGGGTCCGCGAGCGCGATGTCGCGCACGATCACATCGCCGGACTCGCAGTGCTTGCCCGCCAGGTGGCAGATCTCGCCCTTCCGTCGCGAGCATGCGGTTGGCGATGGCCGCCTCGTAGCGGGAGCCGTAGAGCATCGGCCGCAGGTTGTCCGACATGCCGCCATCCACCGCCACCCAGGTCGAGACGTTGCGCTTCACGGTCTGGACCGTATACAGGGTGACCGTGGAATTGGCCACAAGCGAGCGGCCGGGCTCGATCAGCAGGCGCTTGCCCGCGCCGAACTGCGCGTGCGCGACGTTCACGAGCGTCGACAGGTAGTCCGCGATCGACGGCGTCTCCTGGGTCTCGAGATACGCGGCGCCGAGCCCGCCGCCCAGGTTGTAGACGTCGAAATCGCCCAGCGTCGACAGCGCCGAGATCGCCCGAATGAACGGCTCCAGGTCGAGCAGCTGCGAGCCGATGTGGCAGTGCAAGCCGACGAGCCGCAGGTGCGGCGAAGCGGCGATGTGATCGATCGCGCGCGGGTGCCGCCTCGAGACCAAAGCCGAACTTGGAGTCCGCCTGGCCGGTCGAGATCGCGGCGTGGGTGTCGCCGGAGACGTTGGGGGTCACGCGGATCAGGACGTCCTGCGTCGCCCCGCGCTCCGCAGCAATCTGTTCCAGGCGCTCGACGTCGTGCAGCGAGTCGAGCACGATGTGGCCGACGCCCGCCTCGAGGGCAAACTCGAGCTCGGCCTTGGACTTGGCGTTGCCGTGCAGGTAGATTCGTCCCGCCTCGAAGCCGCCCCGCAGAGCCAGCGCGAGCTCGCCGCCGGAGGCGACGTCGCACGCCAGTCCCTCCTCGGCAAGCACGCGATATACCGCCGTGCAGGGGAACGCCTTGGAGGCGAACAGCACGTCGCCGTCAGGGTTGCGTGCCGATCAGCCCTCTGAGGTAGGCACGGGCGCGGGCGCGAAGATCGTCCTCCGCGACGATGAAGGCGGGCGTGCCGTAGTCGGCCGCGAGCTCCACCGCGTCACACCCACCGATCTCCAGGTGGCCTCGGTCGTTGATGCGGCTGCCGATCGGATAGACGTGCGACAGCGGGTAAGGATCGGCTGCGGGCATCGGAGCGCCGCATGTTGTCATGCGAGCGGCTCAGAGCGCCGTAGAGCGGCTAAGAACGCCGTAGCTGGTTGCCCGCGCGACCGAACTGGCGCGCTGCCGGCAGGCCCAGGAGCAGGCAGCTCGCGGCGGCGACCGCCAGCGCCAAGTGCACAGTCGAGGCGCTGGGGCCACCTGACAGCGCAGCCCCGGCGAGACCGGCCCCGATAGCGGCGCCTGCCAGTCGGGCAGCCGAGAGGATCGCCGAGACACGGCCGTGTGAGGCATCGGGTGTCGAGTTCAGGGCCGCGCGTGAGACGGGCACGAACAGCATGCCGAGGCCGAGGCCGATCGGGATCAACGCGAAGGCCGTGCCGATGCCGTGCAGCGACACGCCCGGGATCGCCAGGATCGCCATGCCCACGCCGGCGCCGAGGAAACCGAGCACCGTAGGCAGCCGTTCCCCGCGCCTGTCGACCAGGATGCCGGCCAGCGGCGCGGCGACGCCCACCAGCAATGCGACGACGACAAGCACGGCGCTCGCTCCGAGCGCCGAGTAGTGCACCGTCTTCTGCAGATACTGCTCAGCCAGGTAGAAGGTCCCGATCATCACTGCGAAGGTCAGGCCCGCCACCAGCGCGGCGGCCGCGACGGTCGCGTTCAAGACACGGCCGCGTCCCCCCTCGCCGACCTCGTGAACGAGTCTGGGAACGTGAGCTGCCACGGCCCAGGCGGCAACCAGCGCCAGCGGCACGAGCGCCCACCACGCAGCACGCCAGCCGAAGGCGACGCACAGAATCCCGCCGAGCAGCGGCCCAACGAGGTTCGCCATGCCAGCGCTCGCGCCCCAGATCCCGAGCGCGCTGCCGCGGCGATCGGGCGGAAAGCCGCTGACCGCGCCGGCGAGCGCGGCCGGGCTCACGAGGCCGGCGCCGATGCCCTGCAGCACTCGCGTGAGGCACAGGAGTGTGAGGCTGGAAACGATCGCGCCGAGCGCCGCCCCGACGGCGAAGAAGCCCAGACCGATGAGCGCGACCCAGCGAGCGCCGATCCGGTCGACCAGCCGTCCACCAGGGAACAGCATCACCGCATAGGCGGCGAAGTAGGCGCTCAGCACGAGCGCCGTAGAGGAGTTGGAGATGTGCAGGTCGCGCGCGACCGACGGCAGAGCCACCGTGATAACGGTCCCGTCCAGTTGCAGAAGCGCGGCGGCGGCGGTGCAGGCGGCCAGGCGGGTCCATGCCTCGCGCGGGATCGGTGCGCGGCCGTCATCAGCACGCGAGCGCGAGCGACGCCCCCGGCGCGCTGGGCGCTCTTCAGCAGTACTGGCCATCTCACCCAGTATTGCGCGCCTTCGAGGTTGGTAGTTTGGTCGCATGCGCAGACTCGTCAGGTTGTCCGCATCCGCACTTGGCGCCGCGGTGGTCGTCGCCGCTGCGGTCGGTGGGGTCGCTGGCGCCAAGAGCGGTTCACAGCCAAACGCCGCCGTGGAGATCGGGACCGCGAAGATCCCGAAGCTCGGGAACGTGCTGGTCACCGGGCACGGGCACGTGCTCTACATGTTCGCGCCGGACGACCGCTCGAAGGTCGCCTGCAATGCCGCCTGCCAAAAGATCTGGTCCCCGGACGTGGCTCCGAAGAACGGCGTCGCCAAGGCGATCGGCGGGTCCAGGCAGTCGCTCATCGGCAGTGACAGAAACCCAGTGGACGGAAAGCGCATCGTCACCTACGACGGGTGGCCGCTCTACACGTACGTCCTCGATGCCAAGCCCCGCGAGCCCGGCGGCCAGAACGTCGCGCTCAACGGCGGCTTCTGGTGGGTGCTGACACCCGCCGGCAAGGTGAACCAGACGCCCCTGCCGCACGGCGGCTTCCAAGAAGGCAGCTGAAGCCGTTCCGGGCTCGGCGCGGTGATGCAGCCTCCGCCGCTCGGCGAGCGCGACCTGCACGTCTGGGTCGTCCCGCTGGACGACCCAGATAAGAAGCGCCGCCGAGAACTGGCCCACCTCGCTGAAGGACTGGTGCTCGCTGCCTACCTCGAGCTGACACCGGCGATGCTCGAGTTCGAGAAGGCCCAAGGCGGCAAGCCGCGGCTGCGCGGCGAGCCGCTGCAGTTCAACCTCTCTCACTCCGAGCGGCTGGCGCTGCTCGCCCTCACCCGGCGGCTGCCCGTCGGCGTGGATGTGCAGGCGCCCCACCCCGCGACCTCGAAGCCGTGGTTTGTGAAGCGGATCTGCACTCCACGCGAGTACGAGCGGCTCGCCACCAGCCCACACCCCGAGGAGCTGCTGCGCCTGTGGGCGCGCAAGGAGGCGGTGATCAAAGCCCGCGGAGCGGGCTCATACGTCGCCGTCGACGGGATCGATGTACTGGACGATCAGATCCACGGCGGCTGGCTGTGTCGCGACATCCCGCTCCCTGAGGCGCCCGACTACCGCGCCGCGGTCGCGGTGCTCGCGACCGCGCCAACGTCCCTGACGGTGTGGAACTTCGCGTGGGAGCGTTGAGCGCGGTCAGTGGGCGTCAGGAACCGGGTTCCGCCTCCGGCGCGGGCCCGCTGGTCGACTCCTCGAACGCCGGCACTGCGGGCTCGGGAGCGGCCGGCTCCGCCTGAGCCTCGGGCTGTGTCTCCTCCGCGGGTGCCAGCTCGCCGGCCGATCCGGCCGAGAGCTCACCGCTGGTCTGCGAACCGGAGCCAAGCTCGGCCTTGAGCTTCGCCATCTCGGAGTCGACCGCGCTGCCCGAGGAGAGTTCGCGCAGCTGACGGTCGATGTCGTCCTCGCCAGTACCGAGCGTCGTCAGATCGTCGAATGTTCCGGCCGCCTCGAGCTCCTGCACAGCGCTGGCACGCGCCTTCATCTGCTCGGTCTTGTCCTGCGCGCGCTGCATCGCCAAGCCGACGTCGGCCATCGAGTCGCCCACGCCGGTCGCCGCTTCGGAGATCCGCACCTGTGCCTCAGCGGCCGAGTACTGCGCCTTGATGACCTCCTTCTTGGTGCGGAACTGCTCGATCTTGGTGCGCAGGTTCTGCTCAGAGGTGGTCAGCTGCTCCTGCTGCTGCTCGAGCTCGGTGACCTGCGTATCGAGCGACTGGAGCTCGCTCTGGATCACGTTCTTGCGCTCGAGCGCCGTGCGGGCTAGGTCGTCGCGCCCGGCGGCCAGTGCCTGACGCGCCTGCGTGTCGAGCTTGACGACCTGCTGCTGCAGGCTCGACTCCTGATTCTGGATGCGCTTCTTGGCGGTGACGACGTCGGCGATGCCCTTCTTGACGTTCTGAAGCTGCTCGAGCTGCTTCTGGTAGCTGTAATCGAGCGTTTCAGCCGGATCCTCGGTCTTGTCGAGCATCTTGGAGATCTTCGCTTTGACGACTGTCGACATGCGCCCGGTCAGGCCCGGCATCGCATCCTCCTTGAAAGGGGTCGGAACGTAATCCCAAGCGTATCGCGGACCGGCGCGCGAACAGGCGAGCGTTTAAGGTTCGTTCGGAATGGAACCCAAGGCACCGTCTGAGTCGACCACCGTGCTGGCCCACTGGATGGGGATCGCGGACGCCAACTGCAAGCCGTGACATCCACGGCGGCACGATCATGAAACTTGTCGACGAGGCTGCCGGCGCGGCGTCGGTACGCCACTCGCGACACCGCACGGTGACCGCCAGCATGGACCGCATGTCGTTCCTCGTGCCGATCAAGATCGGCCAGCTGGTGACGTTCACGGCAACGGTCAACGCTGCCTGGAACACCTCGATGGAGGTCGGCGTGCGCGTTGAGGCCGAGGATCCGCGTACGGGTGTGGTGCAGCACGCGAGTACCGCTTACCTGACCTTCGTGGCGCTCGATGACGAGGGCCGGCCGACCACGGTACGGCCCCTGAAGCCGACGACGCCGGACGAGGAGCGGCGCATGCGCGAGGCCGAGATCCGTCGCAAGCACCGGCTGGCCGAGCGCGCGGCGATCGAGCACGGACGCAAGGCCTATGAGGCGACAACCGTCGGTCGGCGAGGCGCCTGCGGCCGTATCTGAATAACCTTCGGCGCGATGAGCCAGGCAGAGAACCCAGAACGGCTGCGCCCCGACCACGAGGTCACGCTCGAGGACGTGCATGCGCTGATGGGCGCGTCCACCCCGCACTTCGCACTGCAGCTGCGGACCCGCATCCGCGCGCTGATCCGGGAGCTGCCGGTCGATCACCCGGCACGCATCGCCGGCGAGCGCGAGATCGCGCGCCTGAACGACATCGCCTACGACGGCGAGGTCCGCGGCCAGGCTCCGGAGGAGGGGCTGCCACCGCTCGCCAGCCTCAGCGCGAACGACTCGACGTTGTTCGAGCAAGACGCCGGCCACTGAGCCTGGCGGGCGAAGCAGCGGCGAGCCCGCGGCGTCGATAGGCCTGACGGACGCCTGGTCCGTCCTGAAGGACTGGCGCGCCACGCCATTTACGTGGTAGAAAGCTCGCCTCCCCCGCATCGAAAGGACCGGCATGGAGAGCGCCTCACTGACACCGCCCGCACCCATTACGGGTGACGGGTCGAAGCCGTTTGACAAGGGCCTCAAGACTGGAGCGATCGGCTACGTCTCGAACGTGGTGATCGCGGTCGCCTCGACGGCGCCCGCCTACAGCATGGCGGCGACGCTCGGCTTCGTGATCCTCGTCAGCGGGATGGGGCTGCAGGCGCCGGCGATCATCCTGATCGCGTTCGTGCCGATGCTGTTCATCTCGATGGGCTACAAGTACCTGAACCAGGCCGACCCCGACTGCGGGACCACCTTCACCTGGGCGTCGCGCGCGTTCGGCCCACAGGCGGGCTGGATGGGCGGCTGGGGGATCATCACCTCCGACGTGCTCGTGATGGCGAGCCTCGCACAGATCGCCGCCCTCTATACCTTCCACCTCTGGTACGCGAGCCCGAGCCCGAGCTCGTTCGGGGTGCTCGCGATCGGCGTCGCCTGGATCGTCGTCATGACCTGGATCTGCTGGATCGGGATCGAGCTCTCGGCGCGGCTGCAGCAGATCCTGCTGACGATCGAGGTGATCACGCTGACCGCGTTCGCGATCGTCGCGCTGGTCGACGTCTACAGCGGTCAGGCGACCGTGGATGCGATCAAGCCGAGCTTCGCCTGGTTCAACCCGTTCGACATTTCGAGCGTCAGCACGCTCGGCACCGGTGTGTTGGTGGGCATCTTCATCTACTGGGGCTGGGATAGCGGCGTCTCGGTCAACGAGGAGTCCGAGAACGCAACCCACGGCCCCGGTAAGGCAGCGGTCCTCAGCACGGTGCTGCTGGTGCTGATCTACCTGATGGTGACGACCGCGTCGCAGGCCTATGCCGGTCCAAAGGCGCTGGGCACGAACGCGAATGACATCTTCGCGTTCCTCGGCCCGAAGGTCTTCCACAAGCCGATCAGCCTGCTGCTGATCATCACGGTGCTGACCTCGGCGTCGGCATCGACCCAGACCACCATCCTGCCGACCGCGCGGACATCACTCTCGATGGCGCGCTGGGGCGGGATCCCGAAGATCTTCGGCCGCGTGAACCCAAAGCACAAGACGCCTGACGTCTCGACGATCGCGTTCGGCGCGGTCTCGCTGATCTGGTTCGTCGTGATCGACATCCTCTCGCCCAACAACGTGCTCGGCGACTCGGTCGACGCCGTCGGCTTCATGGTCTGCCTGTATTACGGGCTGACCGGCTTCGCCTGCACCTGGTACTTCCGGCGCGAACTGTTCAAGAGCCCGAGGAACTTCTTCTTCGTCGGGCTGGCGCCGCTGCTCGGCGGTCTTTCACTGATGGGCGTGTTCGTCATCGGGATGATCTACTACGGCCACCAGATACAACAACTACTCCAAGGACATCTTGGGGCTGGGGCTGCCGGACGTGATCGCGATCGGTCTGGTCATCATCGGGCTCGTGCTCGGTGTGATCTTCCACTTCACGCTGCCGAACTTCTACAGCCGCAAGCCGGAGGTTGCCGAGCCCGGAGTGCTGGAGCAGCCGGCGCCTGTGGCGATCGGCTCCTGACCACGCAGGAAGGAGAGGCAGCTCGCGAGGGGTTTCGCGAGCTGCCCTCCGATGAGGAGAGAGCTGGGCGGAGTGGCAAGGGGAAGCCACTCTGGGACGGCCAGCGCGCCGGGGGTGGGGACCTCATGTCCACCAACCCCCGACGGAGCTTGCTGGCCACCCCTATGCCCGGGGGGTGGATACCGACGACCGGATATCCGTCAGATGCTTTTTCGGTGCGCGACCCGATTTGGGTGCAGTCCGGCTCCGATTGTTTGGACGGACGTATGAGCACCGGGAGCGCGTGTGACCTGCGTCACACTCCTAACGTTGCCCCGCACGTTCTACATGTATTCCTAACATGAATTTAATCTAGATTCAGGTCTCCGGAGCATCTTTTATTACGCGACGTACCTCATAGCAGCACCTCCTCCCCAGAAGCGCGAAGCGGGCCCACAGGAATGTGGGCCCGCTTCCTTTAAGGCACGTCGCGCCCGCCGCTGAGGGCACATGGCGCCTGCAGGCACCCCGAAAACGTTGAAGCCGGCCCGAGGGCCGGCTTCATCTCTCTCCTCTCAACCACCGGGAAAAGCTGTGGGCGCGTCCGTTGCCGGAGCGGCCACCCACCGGTGTTGCGATTTCGTAATTGTAACTAATGTCTCGAAGGCAGCGGTGCCCGGAAATAGCCGCGGCTCCGGGCAGAGCGGGCGAATGACCCGATTTCTTAAGCTTCGTGCCGCGCTTCGCTCGGCTCCCGGCGCTCGCGGATGCGGACCGCCTCGATGCGGTTCTGGCGCACCGACTCGACTCGGATCGAGTAGCCGTTGGCCCGAATCGTGTCGCCGCGCTTGGGCAGCCGTCCCAGCTGCGAGAAGACGAAGCCGCCAACCGAGTTATAGGCGTCGGTGTCGACCGGAAGCTCGAGACCGTAGTCCTCCAGATCGGTCACCGCCACGTGTCCGCGAACGAACCAGTCGCCGTTGGCCAGGCGCCGCACGGCGCCACCGGCCGGGTCGTTCTCATCGGCGATCTCGCCGACAACCTCCTCGATGATGTCCTCGATCGTGACGATGCCGGCGGTGCGTCCGTACTCGTCGACAACGATGGCCAGCTCGGTGCGCTCGCGCTGCAGGTCGGCGAGCAGATCGTCAAGCGGCTTCGTTTCCGGGACGATCGGGGCTTCCCGCACGCGCGAGGCGAAGCTCGCGTCCTCGCCGCTGTCCATCAGCACCTTGATCAACTGGTTGACGTGGACGATGCCCTTGATCTGATCCTGGTCGTCCTCCTCGATCACCACCAGCCGCGAGTGGCCGGTGGCGACCGCCTGCCGCAACGCGTCGCCGACCGTCTCGGAAATGTCCACGGTCACCACGGCCGGGATCGGCGTCATCACCTGCCGTGCCTCCTGCTCGTGGAGATGGAAGACGCCGGTCAGCATCTCCGCTTCGCCGACGTCGAGGTGTCCGCCGGTCTGAGACTCGGCGATCAGCCGCTTGAGCTCCTCCGGGGTGCCGTGCGCGGGCTCCGCGTCGGGATCGACGCCCAGCCGGCGAAGCATCCACTCCGAGGAGACGTTGAGCACGCTGATGAACGGCTTGAAGACGATCGCGAAGGTCTGCATCGGCGGCGCGATCCGGCGCGCCAGGGCCTCGGCGTGCTGGATCGTGTAGAGCTTCGGGACGATCTCGCCGACGGTGCTCTGAAAGAACGTGATCAGGACGTAGGCGATCACCGCGCTGATCACCACCGACAAGCCGTGGCCGGCGACGTTGCCCGAAGACCGGAGTGAGCGCGTGCGCGATCGCGGGCTGGCCGACCGCGCCGATCCCGATCGACGCCATCGTGATGCCGACCTGGCAGGCCGAGATGTAATCGCCGATCTCCGCGAGCTGCCCGAGCGCGAGGCGGGCCCCGCGCGACCCCTCGTCAGCCATGTCCTGCAGGACGGCGCGGCGTGAGCGGACCAACGCGTACTCCGCGACCACGAAGAACGCGTTGACCAGCACGAGCAGCGAGGTGAGAACGATCAGCAGCGCATTCACGCCGATCGCTCCTCAGACACGCATGCCTCCGACCGGAGACCGCGTTGGAAATTGGGACTTCGCTCGGGGTCCGTCATCCAGTGGCTGCGCGCCAAACGGCGCTCATCTCGGCAGGGCCTCCAAGCGCGCGGCCATGTCGAAGTCGATCTCGGTCAACCCCCCGGCCGCGTGGTTGGTGAGGCTGAGCTTCACCTTGTTCCACCCGTGTATGAGCATATCGGGGTGGTGGTTGTATCTCTCGGCGACGTCCGCGACGCGGTTGACGAACACGATCGCCGCCGCGAAATCGTCGAACCGCAGATCGCGGACGATCGTGTCGCCCTCGAGTTGCCATTCCAGTCCGAGCAGCCGTGCGGCGACCTCATCGCCGGTGAGCAGTGGTGGAGTTGTCATATCGTTGACCTCATATGCGCATCGTAAGCCTGGTCCCGTCTGCGACCGAGATGCTCTTCGAGCTCGGCCTCGGCGATCGACGTCGTCGCCGTCACTCATGAGTGCGACTACCCACCTGCCGTGGCGGAGTTGCCTCGGATCACGCGCGACAAACTGCCGGCGGGGCTCACGCCGGCCCAGATCGACGCGGCGGTCAAGGAGCGCACGCTGGCGGGCGAATCGATCTATGAGCTCGACACGGAGCTTCTGCACGAGCTACAGCCCGACCTGATCGTCACGCAGGCGCTCTGCAAGGTGTGCGCGGTCTCCGTGGACGACGTCCAGGAGATCGCCGAGGAGCTCGACAGCCAGCCGATGGTCATCGCGCTCGATCCGCACACGATTGGAGAGGTTCTCGGCGATGCTCGAACGATCGCACAGGCCACAGACACCAAGGATGCGGCTGTCGAGCTGATCCGCGAGACCGCCGGGCGGATCGACCGCATCCGCCTGGCCGTGCGGGCCGCGCCGCGACCGCGCGTGGTCGCGCTCGAATGGCTCGATCCGCCCTTCGCGGCCGGCCATTGGACGCCGCAGCTGATCGACTACGCGGGCGGCGAGGATGTGCTCGGCTTCAGCGGCGAGAACTCGGAGGAGCAGACGTGGGAGCTAATTGCGGCGTCCGAACCGGAGATCGTGATCGTGATGCCATGCGGCTTCGATGCCGAGATCGCCCATCGCGAGGCCGAGATGCATCGCGAACAGCTGGCTGCGCTCGGCGCCGGCCAGGTGGTCGCCGTCGACGCCGCCTCCTACTTTTCGCGTCCCGGCCCCCGGATCATCGAAGGGCTCGAGCTGCTGGCCCACATCATCCATCCGGAGCTGGTGGACGTGCCCGACGGAGCTCGCGGCGAAGGCGATCACCGTCGAGCTCTAGTGTCGCTCAGGGCTCTAGCGCCGGGTCACGGCCCGCACGGCGAGCCCGGCAAACAGCGCCCAGAACGCCGAGCCGACACCGAGGAAGGTCGTCGCCGACGCGGCGACGACGAACGTGATCGCAGCGGCCTCGCGGTCGTGCTCACCGCCGAGCGCTCCGGCCAGCGACGAGGCGAGCGTGCCGAGCAGCGCGAGCCCGGCCACCGATCCGAAGACCTCCGGCGAGGCGACGCTGATCAGCGTCAGCCAGCGCTCCCGACAGCATCGCCAGCACCAGGAAGAACCAGACCGGCCGAGACGGCGGCGGTCCAGCGAGTCTCAGGGTCGGGGTCGGCGGCCGGGGCCGCGACCAGCGCCGCGCTGATGGCGGCCAGGTTGATGGCGTGGCCGCCGGCAAATGCGCCGGCGATCGTGCCGCACCCCGTGATGCCCATCGTCTCGCTCCACGGGACCCGGTAGCCGTAGGTGGCGAGCACCGCCGTCCCCGGCACGTTCTGGCCGGCCATCGTGACGATGTAGAGCGGGAGCGCCAGGCTGAGCAATGCCGCAGTGGTGAAGTGCGGCAGCGTCCAGGCGACGTGCGGGAGCACGCTGCCGTGCACGCCGCCCTCGCCCGCCGCGACGATGCCGATCACGACGAGCGCGGCCGCAAACGCCGCCGGCGCGGCCCACTTCGGAGCGATTCGCCGGAATGCCAGCCAGACGAGCACGATCGGACCGACCTGCCAGGGGTGCGCGACGAAGCCCCTGACCGGCGTCAGGCAGAGCTCCAGCAGGATGCCCGCGAGCATCGCCTGCGCGATCGGGGTGGGGATCGATGCGATCAGCGCCCCCAGCCGCGGCCATAGCCCGGTCAGCACGATCAGCAGCGCCCGCGATCAGGAACGCGCCGACCGCCGCCGGCCAGCCGCCATGCACGATACCGGTGCTGGCCAGCAGCGCCGCACCCGGCGTGGACCAGGCCAGCAGGATCGGGATCCTGTGGCGGTTCGCCATCCAGATCGTCCCGACGCCCGTGGTCACCGATACCGCCAGCAGCCCCGACGCCGCCTCCACGGGCGAGGCGCCGACGGCGCGTAGCCCCGCCAGCACGACGGCTGAGGCCCCGGTGTAGCCGACGAGCGCGCAGACGATGCCGGCGAGTACCGAATGCGGGCTGGCGGCCTGGCGAAACGACGCGCGCGTGTCGCCGGCCAGTGCCAACGGACGGCGCTAGATCGTGCTGCCGTTGGGCAGCAGACCGGTTCCGCCGGCCACGGCGATCGAGCCGACCACGGACAGCACCACGATCAGGAGGCAGCCGCCGAGCACGACAGCGCGGCTGTCGCGCTTCTCGCCGTATTCGGTGATCAGCCAACCGGTCGCGAAGCCGGACAGCACGCCGAACACGTGGCCGCCGATCGAGACACCGGCGATCGTGAGCGTGTAGATGAAGTTGAAGATCAGGATCGGCAACAGGCCCGACTGCCACAGCGGGATGCGACGGGCGCGCGCGACCATGATCAACGCACCGAAGACGCCAAAGATCGCGCCCGATGCGCCGAGCGTCGCCGCCCCCGGGGTGAACCAGAGCGCGCCGAACGAGCCCGCCAGAAGCGCCGTGAAATAGATCGCGGCGAAGTACACCCGGCCGATCGCGGGCTCCAGCGCGCGACCGACGAACCACAGCGACAGCATGTTGAGGCCGACGTGGAAGATGCTGGCGTGCAGGAAGCCGGAGGTCAGCAGCCGCCAGTACTGATGTTGGCCGTTGCTCATGAACGTCCCGGAGAGCACGCCGTGGTACCAGACCCACGGAATCTTTGTAGCTCCGCCGCCGAGCGACAGGCCGTCCGCTATCTCCCACAGGAACACGATCACGTTGATCACGATCAGGACGTTCGTGACCGACCAGCTCCGGGGATCGTTCCAGACCTGGGGCCGGGCGAAGCTCGCGGCCGTGCCGCGGCCCTGCAGTCGCCGCACCTTCGTGCGCTCGCCGGCGCATTCCGGGCAGCGCATGCCCACGGACGTGGGCGTCATGCAGTCCGGGCAGATCGGGCGCCCGCAGTTCGAGCACGAGACTCCCGTCTCGCGATTCGGGTGTCGGTAACAGACCGGCACGGGCTATCGATCCGGCAAGACCCGTCGGGCTTCCTCGGCGATGTCGTGAAGCGTGCGCTCCGCGTACTCGATCAGGGTTGAGCTCTGCTTGCGGCGGGTCTGCTGGCGACCGCGTACGCGCAGCACGACAAGTGCCGTGCCGGCGGTGACGGTGACCCCGGCTGCGACCACCGGGCGCACCCAGTTGCGCGGGTCGCGCATCGCGGCGAGCTCCCAGCTGTCCAGCTCATCCTGGGCCGCCTCGGTCAGCGCCGTCAGCCTGGACTCGAGCTGCTCGGCCAGGCGCACCGGTGGCTCAACCGGCGTTAGCGCCTCCCGCAGCAGGGCTTCGACGTTCGCCGTCATGGCTCACCCCCATTGTCACCGCTCGATCCCACGATTCCCTCGAGCTGACGGATCGCGCGATGCAGCAATACCTTCGTGGCACCGTCCGAGCGTCCCAATGCGCGCGCGATCTCGCGGTTGTCCATCCCCAGCGCAAAGCGCATGATCAGCGCCTCGCGGCGATCGTCGGGCAGCTGCTGAACGCCCTCGATGATGTCCCTCAACTCCTCGCGGCCCTCGACCAGCGACTCGGTCGTGTGCGGTGTCGAGATCATGCCGGCGTCCTCGATCGCGGACTCCGGTTTGCGCGAGCGATCCCGGTAGAAGTTGGCCGCCAGGTTGTGCGCGATGCGGATGAGCCACGGGCGCAGCGGCCTGCCGTCCGATTCGCGCAGCGCGCGCTCGAAGTGGCGGTAGGCCTGCAGGAACGTCTGCTCGGTGAGATCCTCGGCGTCATGGTGGTTTCCCACACGGTAGAAGCTGTATGAGTAGACGTCGCGCAGGTGCTCGCGGTAAAGCTCGCTGAAGCGTCTGTCCAGCTCCTCCTTACTCGTCGGAATCTCGAGGTCCACGGCACGGAGCCTACCTTGGAGCTACTGATCTCAGGCGGCATGTAGCGTTTCCCGCACCGGCGTCGTTTCCGGCTCGACTACCCCGCCGAGCCATGCCCACTGCAGCTTCACGCGGGCCCAAACCCGATCCGTGACGATCCCGGCAGCCGCCGGCGTCGACGCGTCCACGTGCGGGAACCGCAGCGGACGCCCGGCGCGGACCTGCACCTTGTGCGGCCGCAGCCGCCAGCCGCGCCGGATCGCCTCGGTGCCGATGACCGCCACCGGTATCACCGGTGCCCCTGTCTCCAGCGCGAGCCGACCCACCCCGCGCTTGGGTGAACCCAGCGGACCCGGGCGAGTGCGCGTGCCCTCGGGGAAGATCAGCACGATCTCACCGCGGGCGAGCAGCGCCTTGGCGGTCTCGATCGTGTCGCGGTCACCACGGCCGCGGTCCACCGGGAAGGCGCCCAGTGCGGTCAGGATCCAACTGAGCAGCGGGTGAATCTCGAACAGCTCGCGCTTGGCGACGTAATACATCGGGCGCCTCGTCATGGTGCCGATCACGAACGGATCGAAGAAGCTGCGGTGGTTGGCGGCGATGATCGCCGGCCCCTGCTTGGGGATGTGGTCGCGGCCGATCCGCGACATCCGCAGGTAGACATGGAAGAACACCTGCACCGGGGTCCTGATCAGCCAATAGACGATCGGATTGACGCCGATGGTGCGCGCGCGGCTGTGTTGGGCGGTGTTTTCCATCTGCAATCCGTACCCGCGCGTGGCCGGGCCGTTACAGGAGTGACAGAACGCTGGCAGGCGGGCCGCGCGGGGCGCTGCAGCGGGGCTGCTGGCAAAGCCAGCCAGCAGCCCCGAGGACTGCTAGATCGGCCCCTCGTCCTCGACGCGCACCGGCACCACATGACCGAGCTCGGTGAGCGATGGCCCGTAGCGCATCGCCTTATCCGTGAAGAACTGCGGGCTGGTTCGGCGACAGGTTTCCATGCAGATCAGCCCGATGATCGCGGTGACCACCACGATGAACAGTGCCGTGCCGACCTGACCGAAGATCGGGAGCTGAATCGTGGTGTAGCTGTAGTCCGGCTCGCCGACCTTGATCAGGTTGTAGAGCACCAGCAGGTAGAGCATCACGGTGGCCGCCAGCGGCACCCAGAACTTGGGTAGAGAGTCCCTCCAGTGCACGAACGCGCGGTCGCGGAAATGCCATGCGCAGGCGGCGCTCGAGATGCCCAGGTACACCGCCGCGAAGAACACGGTGGCGGTTACCGCATCTGCAAGCACGCCGCCGCCGGAGACGAAGTTGAGCGCCAGATAGAAGACGATCGAGGCCACCGCGAACGAGATCGTCGAGGTCGTGGGCGTCCTGAACCGCGGGTGCACGCGTCCGAAGTACTTGGGCAGCGCCTTGTGAAACGACATGGAGAGCATCGTGCGCGCGTTCGGCAAGATCGTGGTCTGGGTCGTGGCCGCGGCTGAGGTCAGGATCATGAACAGCAGCAGCTTGGTCAGGACGGTGCCGACAACGCCGGTCCCAAAGACACTCGTGCCGAGGACGGAGAGCACGTCATTCGAGTTCGCCGGGTTGGCGAGGCCGAGCGGCGTATGTGCGCTCACGCCCGCGTACGATTGGACCGACAGCGTCAGCAGGAAATAGGTGCCGAGCAGAATGAAGGTCGAGAGCACCCCCGCGATGCCCGGGATGCGGCCGGGCTCACTGGTCTCCTCGTTGATCGACGTGGTCGTGTCCCAACCCCAGTAGATGAAGACCATCAGCAACATCGCCGACGCGAACGCGCTGAATGAGGGGAACGAGCTGGGGCTGAGCCAGCTCCAGCTCGGATCGATGTGATAGCTGGGAGCACCACCGAAGATCACCTTCCCCAATGCCACGACGCCGAGCAGCAGCAGGATGCTCACCTCGATCACCACGAGTGCCACCTGCATCTTCGCCGAGAACTCGATGCCGATGTAACAGATCCATGTGAGGATCACGATCCAGGCGATGCCGACTAGCAACACCCAGACCGAGGTGGGATCGACGCCGATCGCCTTGGCCCCGATCAGCAGGAAGAAGTACTGTCCGGCGATCTGGCTGTAGCTTGCCATCGCCAGGAAGTCAGAGGCGATGGTGCCCCAGCCGCCCGCGAACCACCCGGTGCGCGGGCCGATCGCGCGCCAAGCCCAGGTGAACGAGGTGCCGCAGTCAGGGTCGACCGCGTTCATCTCCTTGATCGCCCACGCGCAGAGGAACATCGGGATGAAGGCGAGGATCACGATCAGCGGCGCCGCCACGCCTCCCACCGCAATCACCACGAAGCCAAGCGTCGCCGCGAGGCTGTACGCCGGGGCGGTCGACGCCAGCCCAACGCCGACGCTGGCCCAGAAGCCGATCGCGCCGGTCTTCAGGCCCTTCTCCTGCACTGCGTAGGTGCGCACCGTGTCAGTCATCGCCAATCCTCGCTCTCACTTCTCTCTCCCTCAGGTCATGGTCCCCTCGATCAGCTGTCGAACCCTAGACCGAGCCGGTCCAGGGCACGAAGCCAGGCTCCCCGCTGCCCAGTGCGATCCGCCGCCGCCAAGCGGTTGCGCGTGAGCTGGATCACCGCGCTGCGCAGCGGCTCCGGCGGAAACGGCACCGGCCGGCGGCGCACGAACTCGAGCCCACTGGCGTCGGTGGCGCGGCCGTCGAGCAGGTCGATGGCGGTGCGCCCACCGAAGCGGCTTGCGCCCACACCGAGGCCTGTGTATCCAAGCGCATAGGCGACGCGGCCGCCGAGCGCGCGACCGAAGAAGACGGAGAAGCGGCTGCAGGTGTCGATCGCCCCGCCCCAGCAATGCGTGAAACGCACGCCCTCGAGCTGCGGGAAGTTCGTGAAGAAGTTGTGCGACAGGCGGGCGAATGTCGCCTCGTCGTCGTCCAGTTCCGGCCCGACCGGACCGCCGTAGCGGTAGACGGCGTCGTAGCCGCCCCAGAGGATGCGGTTGTCGGCGCTCAGCCGGTAGTAGTGGAACTGGTTGCCGCTGTCGCCGATCCCCTGGCGCCGCCTCCAGCCGATCGAAGCAAGCTGCGCCTCGCTCAGCGGCTCGGTCATCAGGGCGTAGTCGTAGACAGGCGCCACGTAGCGCCGGATCGTCGGCAGTAGCGGGTCATCGGCGCCGGTGGCAAGCAGCACCTTGGCGGCGCGCACGATGCCTGCGTCGGTGATCGCCTCCACGCCGTCACCTCGCTCCTTCAGCCTGCGCACGCGCGAGTGCTCGAAGATCCGGACGCCCGCATCGACCGCAGCCACGCGGAGTCCGTCCGCGAGCCGTGCCGGATTGACGATCGCGGCGCCGGTCTGCAGCCACAGACCGCCCAGGTAGAGCGGCGAGTGCACCTCTGCCTGGATGGCGTCTCTGTCCAGGAGTTCGGCCCGCTGGCCGAACTCCTGCAGCACCCGGGCTCCGAGCTCGAGGTCGGCGACCTGGTGCGGGGCGACGGCGACGTCCAGCTCGCCCGTGGATTCGAGCTCGGCGTCGATCCCGTAGCGCCCGAGATCGGCGCAGAGCTCCTCGTAGTTGCGCATCCCGAGGCGCTCGATCGCGCCGATCTCATCCGGGAAGCGCCCGCGGCCGTTCTCGATTCCGTGTGTCAGCGAGTAGTTGAGGAAGCCGCCGTTGCGGAAGCTGGCACCGGCGCCGCAGCGCGTCCCCTCGACCACGACCACCGAGCGCTCGGGCGCCTGTTCCTTGGCGTGCAGCGCTGCCCACAGCCCCGTGAAGCCGCCGCCGACGATCAGCAGCTCACAGTCCACCACCTGCTCGAGCGGTTGATGTCGCTCACGCTCGTCCAGCGTCTGGGGCCAGTAGGGACGTCGCTCAGCGTCCGCGAACGCGAGTCGGTCGGCGCTGCTGGGCAGATCGATCAGCCACGGCGAAGGCACAGGCTGCGCATGATCGCAACTGGCGCGAGCACCGCGAAACACGAATCTGGCGCCGCGGCTTGTACGCGGCGGCACAAGCCGAGTCCGTATACCGGGCGATCAGCCCCAGGGTGAGGCGGCGAGAAAGTCGCTCTGGAAGGTGCGGCTCACGCTGCGGATCATGCTTGCACCGCCGTTCGCGGCATGGATCAGCAGGGCGAGCTCACGGTTCTCGTGCAGCGAGTCCCAGCTTGCGTTCTGGGAACCGATCAGCAAAGACTCGGCGGCGGTGCCGGGATCATCGAGCACGAGCTTCTCGTGGATGTAGAGCCCGCGCGCGCTGTCATGCAGGACGTGCACCTTGCAACCAGCCTGTGTGATCGCGCTAAAGGCCTGGTCCCACTCGCTCGAGTCCATCATCACGATGCGGCAAGCGACTCCGCGGCGAGCATCTGCCGCCAACGCCTCATAGACGGGCACGTCGCTCAGCTCCTCGGATTCGAAGTCGACGGCGTGCCTGGCAGCCTCGATCTGGGCGACCATGGCGGTCTCGGCCGAGCCGGTGACGGTGTTTGGCGACCAGATCAGGCCCGGAGCCTGGACCGTCTGGCCGCGGGGCGCGCCGCCCGGCGCGGGGGCCCAGTCGTTGACAAAGGTCTTCTCGATCGCCCTGACCTGCGCCGGGTCGCTGTCGATCACCTCGGCGTCGCGGGTGGTCGCGTAGTAGTTGGCGGTGAGATTGGCCGTGGAGACGTCCGAGGTGCGGTCGTCGAAGGTCGTCGCCTTGATGTGGAAGATGTAGTGGGCCGGCGCCCAGCGCACCTGCACGCCGTGGCTGTGCAGGTAGGCGTAAGCGGCTGCGTTCACGTAGCTGCCGGAGTAGTCGCGGTCGAGCAGCACCCGCACGGCGACCCCGCGACTCGCGGCCCGGACCAGATCCTGCTCGGCGACCGGGTCGCTCAGCTCGTACATCTCCATGTCGATCGAGCGCTTGGCCGCGCTGATCTGCGCGTAGAAGCCACCGAAGCCGGCACTTGGATATTGCACGAGGCGGTAGTAGAAGGGCGCCGCGAGCGCGGTTCCCTGCAGGGCCAGGCTCGCGAACGCGGCGGCGCTCCAGGCGCAGAAGGCTTTGACTCTCAGGGACAAGGAACTGATGAGTCAAGCGCAGCCCGCCGTCGGACTCGAACCGACAACCGCCTCAGCTGGATGCGCGTAGAGTCCCGATCGTGTGGGTTCGAGAGGTCGGTCGCGATGTCATCGACGACTGTGCGGGTGTTGCAGAGGTCTAGGTCCGCTCGAGCCCGGGCGGCCATCCTGGTCGGGGTGGCACTCGCGGTCCTTGCGTTGTCGCCGACCGCGGCCCAGGCGCACGGCGCGAGCGACCCCGTGGCGTCGAGCTACCTGGCGCGCATCGCTTCCGTTCCACCGGGCCTGAAGGCGACCGTCGTCGACGGCGATCTGCGGATGTGGCTCGACGTGCCAAGCCACGAGTCCGTATACGTGCTCGACTATCAGGGCGCCCCCTATCTGCACCTCGCCGGCGGTCACATCTGGGCCAACGAGAAGTCGCAGATGTACTACTTCAATCAGAGCCCGCCGATCAATCCGCCGTCCTGGCTCCGCCGGACCACGCGTCCGCGCTGGATTCCGGTCGGCTCCGGCACAAGCTATGAGTGGCACGACGGGCGCTTGCAGGCCCTGGCAACCGTGGCGCTTGCCCCTGGCGCGTCGTTCGTCGGCTCCTGGCGGATCCCGCTCGTCGTCAACGGTCGTGCCACCGCCCTTTCCGGAACACTTGCGTATCGCGGCGCTCCGTCGATTGTGTGGTTCTGGCCAATCGCGGTGCTCATGCTCTGCGTCCTCGCCGGCTGGCGGCTGCAGGACTCGCTGATCGACGCCGCGACGGGACGGGCGCTCGCGGTGCTCACGGTGTTCGGGATCATGCTCGCGGCGGTCGGCCGCGACCTCCACGGGCGGCCGGCCCTGTCGGCAATCGGGGTCGTGGAACTCGCGGTCATCCTGACGTTCGCGATCTGGGCGTTGTCTCGGATCGTTCGCCATTCAGCGGGCTCGCTGGTCCTGTTCCTGATCGCCGTAGCGGCGGCTTGGGAGGGGATCTCGCTGCTCCCCACCCTGCTGCACGGTTATGTCCTGCTTGCGGTACCGCCATTGCTCGGACGGCTCGCCACCGTCATCTGCCTGGGCGGCGCGATCGCACTCGGCTTCTCAATCGTTCGCCTGCTGCGGCGCGAGGAAGGTATGTTGGTGCCCGCATGATCGGCGGATCTTTCAGGAGCCCGCCGCGGCTCGTGACACGCGCCGGGCTGATTCCGATAGCCGCGTTTGCCGTGCACCAACTGCGGTTCCTGCTTGCGTTTGGCGGTGGGGCGGGCGCGGAACTGAGAGAGACAGGTCACTCCTATTTCCACTCAGTGGTGCCTTGGATCATGCTCGTGGTCGGGCTCTCGGTCGGCGGATTTCTGTGGTCGCTCGGTCGTGCCGCGTCCGGCCGGCACTCGGCGTCGGGCCGAGGTCTCTCGTTCCTCAAGCTGTGGCTCGTCTGTGCCGCGTGTCTGCTTGCGATCTACTGCACCCAGGAAACCCTGGAAGGGCTCTTCGCAACGGGGCATCCGACCGGGATCGAGGGGATCTTCGGCTTCGGCGGACTCTGGTCGATCCCAAGCGCGATAGGCGTGGGGCTTGTACTCGCGGTCGTTATGTACGGGGTGCGGTGGACGCTCGACGAGGTTGGTCGAAGGTTCGGTGCGGGCATAGAGCGCCGGGCTCGAAGGATTCCACTGGCGGTTGCACCGCCCGAGGTCGTACGGGTTCCGATCTCACCACTGGTTGATGGCTGGTGTGATCGCGGCCCGCCCGCTGTTCGCCTCGTAAGCGTCTGACCGGCGAGCGCCGAGGTAGGCGCGAGCACTGACGCTGCATCTGTCCACCTAACGAGGAACGCCGAACAATGGTTACAAGCGCGGGCGCGCAGACAGCGCGCGCCACTGCTTCCACCCCGCGTGCGGAAGGATCCGTCCTGTCCAGCGCGCGGGCCTATTTCGCATCGGATGTAAGCCGGTGTTTGCAGACCGCCCTTGCCCTCCTGTGGCTGCTGGACGGGGGCCTGCAGTTCCAGTCCTTCATGTACTCGAAGGGCTTCATCAACATGCTCACCGCGATGGCCGCCGGGCAGCCGGCGTGGCTGTCCAGCAGCCTGACGTGGGCGGCTCATACCGCCGGGGGTGATCTGACGGTCTTCAACACCGCGTTCGCACTGGTGCAGGTCACCATCGGACTCGGGTTGCTCTATCGGCCCACAGCACGCTTCGCGCTCGCCCTGTCCATCGTCTGGGCACTGATCGTGTGGTGGTCCGGCGAGGCGTTCGGGATGCTCTTCATGAGCATGGCCAGTCCGCTCACCGGGGCGCCGGGCGCGGTCAGCCTCTACGGCCTCTTGGCTCTCATCGCGTGGCCGAACGGGCGGCCGGGCGGGTTACTCGGGATCACAGGCACTCGCGTCGCCTGGGCCAGTGTATGGCTGCTGATGGCCTGGCTGTGGCTGGAAGCTCCGAGTAGCAACCCAGGGGCAATAAGCGGCGCGATCAACGCTGCACCATCCGGGATGAGCTGGTTGACGACCGTGCAGGATTGGGCTGCGAATGGCAGCGCTGGGCACGGATTGCCAATCGCGCTCTTCGCGGCCGCGTTGTCCTTGGTGATCGGCCTCGGTGTCGCATTCGACTGGCACGCACGGCCGTTGCTGAAGGTGGCGATCGTGCTGAACCTCGCCTACTGGGTCTTCGGCCAGGGCTTCGGCGGGATCTTCCAGGGCGGCGCCACCGATCCTAATTCAGGGCCACTGTTCGTGGTGTTCGCCTGCGCCGTCTACGCCCTCCTTCCCGACAGGGCCGGCGCCGCTGCTCACGCTCGTTCATCACCGAGTCCCGAGCTCGTCGCCCACCCAAGCGAGGTAAGTCAATGAGCATCATTCGCAGGCCGGTGGCATCGGTTCCTGGCCAGCTCCGCGGGTCGTTGGTTGCCGGATGCGCCGCCGTGCTGCTTGCGGGCTGCGCAGCGGCTGACAAGACCGCGACCACAGCCTCCAGTTCCGGGCACAAGTCGGCGATGGTCAACATGGACATGGGTTCGGCCACAACGGCCGGGATGACCGTCGCACCAACGATCAAGGGCCTCAAACCGGTGCCGACGCAGGTTCTCTCCTCGAGCAGGTGGCAGGGCATGGACATCTCCGCGGAGGCAATGACCGCTGTGCCATTCGTGATCTTCAATGGCGCACAGGAACAAGAGGTCAAGCCAACCCCCAAGACCAGCTTTCACCTGATGGTGATGCTCACAGATGCGCAGACACATGTGGCGATCCCGTACTCGTCCGTGTGGGCATCGATCAGCAAGGGCTCGAAGCTCGTGTACAACGAGCGGCTCTGGCCGATGATCTCGCGTTACATGGGACCGCACTACGGCAATAACGTCTCGCTGCCCGGCTCTGGCGAATACAAGCTGAGCCTGTTGGTATCGCCGCCGGAGGCGGCGCGCCACGTCGAGTACAAGAACGTCTGGCTCAAGCCGCACCGGGCGAACTCGATGTTCCACTGGCGGTCGCCGTCTTGATCAAGGTGGGCTCCCGAGTTCACCGGCGCCTGTCCACCCGTAGCGCCCGAGGGCTTGCCCGCCTATTGCTGGCCAGCGCGATCGCGCTGAGCTGCAGCGGGGCGGTCGTCGCCGCCGCCAAAGCGGACGGTGACCCGGGCAGCGATGTGCTCGTCTATCAGCCACTGTTTCTGGCCTCCGATTCGGGCATCTCTGTGGGTGAGCAGGTGCAACTCGGGAACCTGTTGCACGCAGCCGCCAAGGCAGGATTCCCGCTGCGCGTGGCGATCATCGCGAAGCCTGACGACCTCGGCTCCGTCACCTCGCTCTGGCGAGAGCCGCAGGCCTACGCACACTTCCTCGGGCTCGAGCTTTCGCTTGCCTACAAGGGTCGCCTGCTCGTGGTGATGCCCAATGGATTCGGCTTCAACCGGGCCGGGCATTCGTCCGCGGCCGGCTACCGCATCCTGAACCGTTTAGGCAGGACCGTGGGCGGTGAGAGCGTGGCGGCCGCTACGCAGCAGGCGATCACCGCGCTCGCCACGTCCGATGGCGTTCATCTGAGCGCGCGGCCGCGGCCACGCGCACAGCCGCGCAGCGGCTCGAGTGCCAGTTCGGCTCAAGCAACGGGAAGGGTGCCTTCGGCGCCCGCAAGCACTCGCATTCTCGCGTTCGTCGTGCTCGCGCTGCTGGTTGTGGCGATCGTTGCCATACGGTTGATCTACGCGCGTAAGCGGCCGGCGCTGAATGCCGTCATCGCCCGGGTCGTGAAAATTCTGCGCGCTCACCGCCGCGGCTCGCTAGTTGCCGGTCTGTTTGCAGCGATAATCGTCGCGGGCGTGCTTTACGCACACTCGCCACGGCCAACTCGCGCACCGCCTCTGGCTCTGGCTTTCAACCCGGTGTTGGATCCGGGGACCGCGCTCAATCGGCCCGCACCGAACTTCGATCTGACCGATCAGCTCGGGCGCAGCATCTCCCTCCGCTCCTTCCGGGGGAAGGTCGTGATCCTCGGCTTCAACGATTCAGAGTGCACCACGATGTGCCCGCTGACCACGACAGCGATGCTCGACGCCAAGGCCATGCTCGGGTCGGCCGGCAAGCAGGTGCAGCTGCTCGGTGTAGACGCGAATCCGAAGGCGACGTCGATCGAGGACGTCCTCTCTTATTCAGAGGTCCACGGCATGGTTCACGCCTGGGACTTCCTGACCGGCTCGTTGCTGCAACTCAAGAAGGTCTGGAAGGCGTACAGCGTCGGTGCCGAGATCACGCGCAACCTGGTCGATCACACCCCGGCGATCTTCGTTATCGACATCCATGGCCGGATCGCCAGGCTGTTCCTGACACAACAGTCATACGCGGCCGTCGGACAGCTTGGTCAACTCATCGCAGCCCAGGCCTCGAAGCTGCTACCAGGTCACCCACGGGTCCACTCGCATCTCTCCTACTCGCACATCCCCGGAATCGCCCCGACCAGCGCTACCGCGATTCCGCGCGCCGGTGGTGGAACGGTAAGTCTTGGCCCCGGCCGTGCTCGAATGGTGCTGTTCTTCGCGACCTGGGATCGCCAGATCACCGGGCTGGCGGGTGGACTCGCATCACTCAGGCGTTACCAGTCGCTGGCTGTGCGTGATGGGTTGCCGCGGCTGACCAGCATCGATGAAGGCATTGTCGAGCCTCCCGGAGCGCTGAACGCATTCCTTGGGAGCCTGCCATCACGTCTGAACTATCCGGTCGGGATCGATACGACCGGGCGCCTGGCTGACGGCTATGAGGTCGATGGGCAGCCCTGGCTGATGGTCCTCAATGCCGACGGGCACATAGCGATGTATTACTCGGTGGCCGCTCTTGGATGGCCGTCGACATCCCGCCTGGCGCACCTTGCCCGAGAAGCCTTGGAACGTGTGCCGGCGACCAACACCACCGCCGAGCTCGCCGCTGCGCCACCACCGCTCGCAGCCCTGCACAAGCAGGCTGCTCGCATCATCGGGAATTACGCCGGGCTGGTGCGCCGCATCCATTCGCTCCATGGCTACCCGATCGTCGTGAACGTGTGGGCGTCGTGGTGCATCCCATGCCGAGCGGAGTTCAACCTCTTCGCCGCAGCCTCAGCACGCTACGGGCACCGCGTCGCGTTCGTCGGTGCGAACGCAGATGACTCGACCAGCGACGCGAAAGCCTTCCTACGACAGCATCCGGTCAGCTATCCGAGCTACAGCGTCTCCACGACACAGCTCACACCACTGGCCGAGATCGAATCACTGCCCACAACGATCTTCATCGGCAAGTCGGGAAAGGTGGTCTACGTCCATACCGGGCAATACGGCTCCCAGAGCATCCTCGACTCGGACCTCTCGACCTACGCCTTGACCCGAGCACGAAAAGTCAGCGCAGCTCATTGAGCAGATGACGCCGGACGGTGAACCTCCTCATGCCTGCGGTCCACTGACCTGTCGGTAACGCGCGGGTTATTGCGACTCGGTCCAGCTGGGCCAGCAGATCACAACTTCATCTCGAACACCTGGCCGTTCCAGCCACCGCGCACATCGACCGTGAAGGTGTCCGAGCGGACGAAGCCTTGACGCTCATACCAAGCCACGAGGCCGGGCGCGTCCGCCCAACAATCGACTCGGAGCACCTCAGAGCCGTTTGCGCGGGCATCGGTCGCCGCGCGCCGCACCAGCTCCGCCCCGATCCCTCGTCCCGCCTCTTCACGGTCGCTGATGAGAAACAGTAGGTAGGTCTCATCCAGTGAGGTGGGTGGGATGTGGACAGGCGGCCTGTCGACGATCACGCTCGCGCCGACCGGACGGCCCTCACGTTCGGCGATTCTGAGACCGGGGCCTTGTACCCATTGGCCAACCATTTCGCGACACCTCGGGTTCTGAGACGCCGGCTCCGTGCCCCACTGCTGCGCCTGCCCACGACTGACCATCCACACGATTGCCTTGTCCCACATGTCCAGCAAGGCCACATCGTCGGTCAAGCCGCCGGCACGGATGCGAGTGGGGACAGTCACCACCGAAACCGTACGCAGGAAGACGGTCGGCCGGTCCCGTACGGCGCTGGGCGGCGTACGACGCTAGGCGGCGTCTGGGGCGAGGTCGGCTTCGGTGCCGCGGATCCAGTCGCGTTTTTCGGCGCGCCACTGCTCATCGGTGCGACGCAGCTTCCAATACCCGCTGGCCGACAACGACTCCACCGGCAGACCGCGCTCCAGCACCAGGTGACGGCGGACCGAGCGGACGGCGGTCGCCTCGCCGTGGACGAACGCCTGTCCCCGCCCGTCAGGCAAGGACAGCGCTTGAACGGCCTCCAGCTGCAGCGAAGGATCTTCGCCTGGCCCTTGAGTACGGTGGATCCAGGTCACACGCAACTCGCCGGGCGAGTCGAGCTGTTGTTGATGCTCGGGCCCGTCTACCTCGATCACAGCGAAGACCGGGACGCTGGCCGGAACCTGTTGCACGGACACGGCTATGGCAGGTAGGGCGGCGTCGTCGCCGACCATGAGGTGCCAGTCAGCGTCCGCGTCCGGTGCATACGCGCCGCCCGGTCCACTGATCTCAAGGTGGTCTCCCGGCTTTGCCTGAGCGGCCCACGGTCCAGCGAAGCCCGCATCGCCGTGCACGACGAAGTCGAGCGTCAGCCGCAGGGACCCGGGATCCCAGTCGCGGACTGTGTAGGAGCGCGTCTTGTCTCCAAACCTGCATTTTACGTATTCGTCGGTGAACTGTCCGGCACCGAAGCCCTCAAGATCGGACCCGGTGACGATGATCCTGACCATGCTCGGTGTGAGCCAAGCAACTTCGGTGACAACTGTGGAAAGACTACGGCGCTCAGGCATGTGCTCCTTCGGAGTCGGAATCCGACGACTCCTGAACAGTACGTTAGGGTGCCCTAACCCTAACGTACTCCTCGCGTTGCTCGACTATCGCGCGCCGAACGCGGGCACAGCGCCTGTGCTGCGGCGCCTGGCCTAGGAGCGGCGTGTGGCGATGATGATTGCCATGTCGTCGCGGGCGATCAGCTCGACACCCACCAGCCGCGAGTCGTTCAGGAAAGCTTCTCGCACAGGTCGCGTGCCGTCAAGAACGCTCTGCGCAATCGCAAACCGCTCGGGGTCGGGCTCGACCGTTACGAACGTCGCCGACGCTCCGAGGGACCCGGCAATCGCCTTCGCGCCTTCACCAAACGCCGTGCCAAGCTCGGCAATCCTGCCGTGCGGTTTAGAGGCCACGAGTGCCGCGAGCAGCGCCTGTACCTCGGGGATCGAGGATCCGCCCTGAGTCATGCGTGCAGCCTACGGCGCGTCATACCCGCAGGAGCACCGCGACAGGTGTGAGAACCGTCGCGGCCGCGCCGACGGCGCTCACGCCACCGGTTCGAGCAAGAACACCGGGATCAGACGCTCGGTGCGCTGTTGGTAGTCGGCGTAAGGCGGGTATGCAGCGACGGCGCGCTCCCACCAGGTCGAGCGCTCCTCACCGCTGATCTCGCGAGCGAGATAGTCGCCGCGGCTGGGCCCGTCCCAGACCTCCACATGCGGATCTGCGCGAAGGTTCGCCACCCACGCGGGGTTCTTCGGCGCGCCGCCCTTTGAACCTACGGCAAGGTAGCTTCCCAGCGTGCTCAACCCGCATCAGCGGCGTCCGTCGCAGCTGGCCGCTGCGGATACCGCGGTTGATCACGATAACGACCGGCAGGCCTGTATCGCGCAGGGTCGTGCCCTCGGTCCCGCCCGAGCGCTCCCAGGTTTCGATCTGCTCCCGCACCCATTCCGCCGGATCCGGGGCGGCGTACTCACCTTCTAGAGGCACATTGCAGAGCATAACGACGGGGCGCGCCAGCGCTTCTCTGAAAGCCCGCTGTCGGACTCGAAGCGATCCTTCAACCACTTCCTGAGCCGCGTCCCATGCATGGCGGGCCTGTAGGTGTGGTCGGCGATGTCCGGCCGGCGCGGTTGGGTTCTCCCGGGCGGCCGCGGTTACGTGGCCGAAGCGCTTGTCGTATCGCGCGTGCCGAGACGATGAAAGCAATTGTTTGAACAGCGTAGGCAACCTATATCGCTGCCGATCCATCGGTAACGATATGGTGTCGGCGTGGACGCACTTGATCTGATCCTCCTTGGCCGCCAACTGACTCGGATCGGCGAGCACGCACTGCGCGGCGGTAGCCAATCGGAAATGACCAACGGGCGTGCCTTGGTGCTCAGGGATGTGTTCGCGAACCCTGACGCGTCGGTTTCGGCAATCACCGCTCGCACCGGCCTACCGCAGAGCTATGTCTCTGAATCGGTCGCCGCGCTACGCGACCGCGGAATCTTGGAGACCACACCCGACCCGCAAGATCGACGGCGAACGCTCGCCACCGTCACCACTGCGCACCGCCGCCGCGTCGCCAAACGAGCGTCCGTCCCGGTGAACATGACCCTTTCGAAGGAGATCGGTGAGGAGCGTGCGCACATCGCGCTGCCACTGCTTGAGCGTATCGCCGAGCTCCTCTCCGACGAGGAGCGCGGGCCGATCCTCACTGCCTTGCGCGCCAGCAGCGATCACCCCGACGGCGTGAGCTGATGCCTCACGCAGCACTGATACAGGCCCGCGATCCGCGAACGTTCACAAACCGAGCCCGTGACGGCTGTCGTTGCCAAGGGAGTGGTTCTTCGGGGCTAGACGCATCACGGAATGCAATCGTCGCGCTATGAGATACGCCGCTCATGTGGTTGGCAGACGTACGTCGGGTTGAGTTCCGAGACGTGCGTGACGCCAAGTAGGGTCATTCCGAGTTCGATCTCCTCGGCGAGGATCCTGAGTGCCGCTTCGGCGCCTGCCTGCCCGCCGCACGCGAGCCCCCAGAGCACGGCACGACCTGCCATCACGGCGTCCGCGCCGAGGGCGACGGCCTTTAGGACGTCTGTGCCACGCCGTATGCCGCCGTCCATCAGCAGCGTGGTCCTGCCGCCCAGGCTGTCGGCGATCGCCGGAAGCATCTCGATCGTCGCGGGCACGCCATCGAGTTGGCGGCCACCATGGTTGGAGACCACGACTCCGGCCGCGCCGTGCTCGACGGCGCGCAGCGCATCCTCGGCTGTGTGGACGCCTTTTACAAGGACGGGAAGGGGGCTCTCGGACGCGAGTTCAGTGAGGTCGTTCCAGGTGAAGCTCCGATCGATCAGATCGAAGACCTGCGCAGGGGTCATCGAGCGCCCACCGAGTGCCGGCACTCCTAGGTCGGCTGGCACTGCGAATCCGGTATAACGGTCCCGTTCGCGGCGGCCCGCACGAGGCGCATCGACCGTCACGACGAGCGCTCGGAAACCGGTCTGGACCGCCTCTTCGACGAGCGCTCTGGTGACCCCACGGTCACGGAACACGTAAACCTGCATCCAGCGGTTTCCAGCGGTTACTTCGCTCGGGCGCGAGCTCGCGATCGTCGAGAGCGTGAAGATCGAGCCTGCTGCTTCGGCCGCACGTGCCATACCCGGTTCACCGTCTGGGCTGACGAGGCGCTGAAACGCGACCGGAGCGACGACAACGGGCATCGCCAACGGGACACCCAGCACGCTCGTGGAGGTGTCGACCGTCGAAACGTCAACCAACACGCGAGGGAGTAGTCGCAGTCGCGAGAAAGCGGCAACGTTCTCGCTGAGAGTCAGCTCGTCGCAGGCGCCACCGGCGAAATAGCCGAAAACCCCGGGATCGAGGATCGCCTCCGCCTGGCGTTCCAGATCGCGGATATTCACAGGATCCACGCCGGCGAGGCTATCGGCTGAATGCCATCGCTTGGAGCTAGCTTCACCCGCTCGTGCGTGCCCTGAGCGTCAAGCCCACAACGCCGCCGTCTTCCAAATGGCCGCAAGCGCGCCTTACCCCCGAGGGCGGCGGACACAATCCCAGGGCAACGACGGGAATCGCCGGGGGCGCCGATCGAGACGAGTGGAGATCGCTGTTGCAATCGCGGGCGCAGGGACTGCTGGGCCTGCGGTAGCTTGACATTGCCGCTTCCGCGGAAGGATGGTTGACCGTGCAAGCATCCTTCCGCGGAAGCGGGTGTGCAGGTCAGCCTTCATCGCCCGATCCCGCGCGCGATCGTATGCGGAGCAAGTCGCTCGTCTCGTTGGGGCGGAGTGGACGAGTGCTTCCGGCCCGAACCAGCAGCCGCTCACGCGAGGGGCTAGTAGCCGCTGCCAAGCTCAAAGGACCAGTCTCTGGCGGGAGACGAGACTTTTGGTACCGCTCGCGGTTTGGGTGACGACGACCGACACGCGCAGCTTGCCTCGAGCACCGAGCAGATCCCGGGCCTTGTGGTTGAGCGGGATATTGATGACCTTGGTGTCTCCGGCGCCCACCACGAACGATTGAGACTGTGACCGTGGTAGAGGCGCCGTTCGTGCTCGACGCACGGGACACCCGTGTCGGCGGCACGTCGCCGATCGGTGGGTGGGCGATGCGTGGCTAGGTGCGCGCGCTTAGGCGTCCGGCGCCTGAATGTCGGTCACGACCCAACCGCGGTGTGCGAACAGCCATCCGTCAGGGCCGAAGGAAGCGGCGTGTTGCGCGTCGGTCGCGGAATTGTCGACTGCCGGGTTGCGCTCGAATTGCCACGTCTCGGTGAAGCGATGTGGCGATCCATCGTCGGAGAGGATGCTGCCCGTCAGTTCGTCGCTCTCGATCCGCTCGGCCGTGGCGATAAAGCGTACGCCGAGCTTTTCGCGTCCTTCGTACACGGTGGCTGAGATGATCGTGACCTCTGCGACCTCAAGCCCGGAGAGCACGTGCCGGTGGCGTGCGGCGGCATCGCTGAAAATCTGGTCGTCGATCTCGTGTTCGAGCGAGGGACTCATCAGCCCGTCGTCCTCCTGCTCACGGTGGGTGCCGCGGGCCTCCCGGATCTTAAGGAACGACTCACGCGCGATCGCACGGAACGCCGTGGGATCGAAGTCGGGCTCGACCGCAATGATCGCCGTCAGGTCGACGCCGTCGCCGACCGCAGTGGGCTGTTCAGCGACCGCGCGTCTAACGCCGTCGAGCAAGCGGTCCTCGGCTTCGCCCTCTTTGCCAATCTCATCGGCGAGCTCATTCATCTCACGAACGATGTGGCCAGCCATGGGTACGACGTGCTCGGCGAGCGTCGCGCCGGGCTCGTGAGCGGCGTTGTCCTGCTCGGGCGTTTCCGGTGATGTCATCCCGTCCTCCGCTTTGTCACGTTGTGCACCGCGCTATCCCAGCGCGGGAGGCATAGAGCTCTTCACCAGCAAATCATCGGCACGACCCGCAACGCGCTTGAACACCTCCCGCCCGCCAGTCCGAGTTCGTCGAACTGCGCCACTCCGCGCCAGCACCTGCATTGCTACCCCGGCGAGCATTCGGCGGACGGCTACCTCGCGCCTGCAATGCGCGGTCAGCGCGACTCGGAGCGATGCGTTCGTGGTGTCCGTTGGGGGTGGGTGCAAGGCCTCAGGCAGGGCGGTGCTTACGTTGCCGAAGGCGTTCTTGAAGGTGATTGACCTCGGCGTGATTGAAACGTCGCGTAGACGATGTTGTCGTGAACTGCGACGGTGACTTTGGCGCCTGAGACCACGTTCGCCCTCACTGACTTGTTGCCGCGCACCAGTCCGTGCAGTGTGTAGGCGCTGCCAGCGGGGCCGGATGAGCCCCCGAGACTCCGAACTCTCCCCAGCGCAACGCGGATTGGATGTCCTCGCATCCACCTAACGTGACCGTGATTCCGTTATTGGCGGGTTGCGTGAGGGTCTCGCACGCGCTCTCCTGCGTAGCGGATTGCGCGAAGGGACGACCGCCCCCCGATGCCGTCCGCGAGCCGCTTATCTAAGCTGCCAGCCAATGCTGGATGGATCTTTTGACACGGCGTTGGCACGGCACATCTATGACTCCGCGCACTTGTCTGGCGAGTTCGTGCTTCGCTCTGGGCAGACCAGCACGGAGTACTTCGACAAGTACCTTTTTGAGGCCGATCCGCTTCTGCTGAGGGCTGTCGGCGAGGCGCTCGTGCGGTTGTTGCCGCCCGACGCTGACGCTCTCGCGGGCCTAGAGCTCGGCGGGATCCCATTGGTCACGATCCTCTCCCAGCTAAGCGGCATGCCCGCTCTATTCGTCCGCAAGAAGGCGAAGGACTACGGCACATGTCGTCTCGCGGAGGGCGGCGAGGTCGCCGGTCGCCGGCTGGTGGTCGTCGAGGACGTCGTGAGCACGGGCGGTGCGATCATCGACGCGGCTCGACAACTACGGGCCAGCGGCGCAGAAGTCATTTCGGTTCTCTGCGTGATCGACCGCGAATCCGGCGGGACCGAGAATCTCGCCACGGAAGGTCTAGAGCTCCACGCCGCGTTCACTATGAGTGAGCTCCTGAACGCGGCCGTCTCTGCCGAGCCGCCGATCATCGGCGATGTGCTCAGTCTTGACCACGTTCAACTCGTTGCGCCGAGCGGATGTGAGGACGAGGCGCGCCGCTTCTTCGGCGGACTCCTCGGGCTATCGGAGATCCAGAAGCCGCCGCTGTTGCACGGGCGTGGCGGAGTGTGGTTCACGCTCGGCTCCCAGCAGTTGCATGTCGGCGTCGAAGAATCGTTCTTGCCGGCGCGGAAAGCGCATCCCGCGCTGCGGGTGACACCCGGACGGCTCGACCAGATGGCGGCACGCTTGTCGACCGTTGGCGCGCCGGTCAGTTGGGACGAGGCGCTGCCTCAATATCGGCGCTTCTACACCGAAGATCCCTGGGGCAACCGGATCGAGCTGTTGAGCGTGAAATAGGGACGGCAGCCTAACGCCGACGGGGCCCGGACGGCCACCCGCTTGCCCAGCGGCGTGCACCTCGTCGGCGCTGGCCAGCGTCGCGCTTTGCCTTCGCTCGCGGTCAGGCTCTCTCTCGTCCCGGAGCCACGAGGGAAGGCTGGAGGCATCGCTCTGGACGCGGGCGGCCTGTGTCGATGATCTTTGGCAGCGGGTGGGCAGCGTCGGCAACACGAATACGGTCGCAGGCGAGATGCGCACATTTCAACGGATGCGGGGCTGGCTTTCCTGCACGTCGCGTGTTAGGCGGCGTGTAGGTATTGCCGGAGCGCTTCGCGGATCAGTTCGGAGGTGGTGGTGCCTTCGGACTCGGCTCGTTTGAGCAGTTCCTGCCGTAGCTCGGGGTCTAGCCGAACGGACTCTACGCTCGCTGGCGATGCCCCGAGGGTGGGTCGGCCGCGTTTGCCGCGCCGGGCGATCAACGTGTCGACGTCGTAGCCGGTCTCGGCCTCGGCGGCGAGTTGCTCCACGACCTCGTCGGTTATCTCGCGACCTGATTTCGTGCGGCCGTGGTTAGAAGGCTTGGTCATAGTCCGAGGGGTCTGCGTTATTGGTCGCGCGTCGGCATCGCGTGGATCACAAGCTGGGTGCCTTCGGTGGTGATCACGACCTCGAGCAGATTTCCGGCAGTATCGGGGCCGATGAGCAGCCATCGGTCGGGGTCTTCGCCAGCGTCTTCGAACCTCCACACGCTTATTGTAATACGAAAAGCTGGTTCTCGTCCATCGCAACAACAGAAAGGACGAGACGATGGCATCCACATGTTTGGACGCGGCCGGGCACCGCAGATCCCCCGCGACGCTCCCCGGCTACCACGTCGGCCGACCGCCGCGCAACAAAGGCCTGCGCTACCCGGCCGACCCTCCGACAATCGACGCGATCGTTGTCGTGATGCCGTGCGACCGATGAGTCTCCCGACGGGCTGCGCCTCCGGGCCCTGATCGTGATCCTCTGGCGTGCCGGGCTGCGGCCGGTCTTAGGCTCCTATCTCCTACCTCGAAAACGGTGCGCTTTGCGTAGCACGATGGTCACCGACGCGCCGCGATCGTGCTCGTGAGCCACGCAGGCTGTCAAGCACGCCTCCCGTCGGCTTGGTTATGCCTCAGAGCGAGGACCTCAGATGGTTCTGGCTTGAATTGTTGTGTCGCTTCGGCGGCGGGTCACGGTACGTCGCATGTCTGCAAGGAAGATTCCGTGACGGCGCGGCAACCCATCTATACTGCCCGTCCGGGTTCGGGGGAACCCAATCGCGTCATAGGGGGAACGGAATCCATGTTTTGCGCAGGGCGAGTCTCTCGCTTGGTTGCTGGTCGTGTCGCGATCGGCACGTCGCTGCTCGGGCTTTGTCTTGCGGCCGCGACACCTGCGGCCAGCGCTAAGTCGTCTGCCCGGAAGTGCAACACGCACGCGGGGGCGCACGCGAATCTTGCGCGGTGCAGTCTGTTAGGAAAAAGTCTGCGCGGGCTGAACCTGGCAGATGCGAACCTGACAGACGCCGACCTTGCCGGGGCGAACCTAACCGGAACGAAGCTGGGACACGCCAAGCTGTCTGGTGTTCGTACCGGGCGTCTGCGCGGCAAGCCGGCATCGCTACCTCACGGGTATCGGCTGGTTCACGGCTACCTGATCGGCGCTGATGTGTCGCTGGTCGATGCTGACCTTGGCCGGAGCAACCTCTCGGGCGTCAACTTGAGCAACGCTGATCTCGCCGGGGCTGATCTCGGTGGCGCGAACTTCGGGCAGGCGGATCTCGCTGCCACAAACGTCGCGGGAGCCGATTTTCATGATGCGAATCTGTCTCACGCGTCGTTGAGGAGCGCGAGCGATCAGCCGGCAGCTACCCCGCAGGCCGGCAAGTCGCTGCGCGGGCATGCCTACACAGCCACAACTGCGTCGGTCGACCTGACGAGCGCGAATCTGACCGACGCGAACCTGTCCGACGCGCAGCTCAGTAACGCCCGCGTGCAGGGGGCCACCCTGACCGGGGCGAACCTCACCCAGGTCAACTGGGAGGGTGCGGACCTATCCGGTCTGGACCTCGCGGGCGCGGATCTTGCTGGAGTTGATCTGGCGAACGTGAATCTGACCGGGACGAACCTCACCGGCGCAGACCTCGCGGGCCTCTCCCTGACGGATGTGACTGCCACGAATGCGAACTGGACAGGCGCGAACCTGGCAGGGGTTTCGTTCAGTGGAGCGACGGTCACGGACGGGAATTTCACTGGAGCCAACCTGGGGGGCGCGAGCTTCGACGGAACTGTGTCCGGCGGTGTTATCGGCAGTCCGAACAACCTTACCGCGGGCTACGTGATCCTCGATGGCTACTTCGTGGGTCCGGACGTGTCGCTGAAATCAGCTCCGCTCAGCGGAGCCAACCTGCACGGCATGAATCTGAGCGGGGCCGGACTGACGAGCGCGAATCTCACAGGCGCGAACCTCAGCGCGACAAACCTCGCGGACGCCGATCTCACCAGCGCGAATCTCACAGGCGCGAACCTCAGCGGGACGAACCTGACGGACGCGAATCTCACCAACGCCAATCTCACCGGCGCGACGATCACCGGAATCACTACGACTGGTGCGATAAGCACCGGTGCGATCCCGGCGCCAACCGCGCAGAACGTGTCGTTCCCGGCGACGTACGAGACCACGCTCACCGTGCCGACATGGTCCGGGCTGGACAACTACGCCAGTGGCCTCGGCTCAACTGTGAGTCTCGGGCAGCCGGCCAACGGTAAGGCAGTCCTGACCAGCGGTGGCTCGTTCACCTACCTACCAAACCAGGGCTTTCTCGGCGACGACTCGCTCACATACACCGTCACCGACGTTTTTGGACGGACCGCGTCGTCAACCGTGACCGTGCATGTATCGATGACCGGCTACGTCATGCAGACGCTGAGCGTGGGACCAGCCGACATGCCTGCCTGGGAGATCAGCGGCAGCTGGTATGGCGTGGTCTACGACGGCTCGCATCTGTGGGCCGCAGCCTCCCCCAACTTTGTGTCAGAGATCGACCCCTCGGACGGCGCGGGTCTCGGTGGCTTCGGCCCCACGGAGGTTTTGGGTCAGGCGCCGCCCCAAACGGGGCTCGCGTCGGACGGTGCCGACATCTGGGTCTCAGGCAACGACTCCACTTTCCAAGGCGACTCCTCGACGGTTACCGAGATCGACACCTCCTCCCCCGCCAGCTACGGGGGGGTTTGGGCCTACGGGAGCGCCGAGCAGCCAGGGGCGCTGGCCTACGGCAACGGGGCTGTGTGGGTAGCAAACCCTGACGGCACCGTCACGGAACTGAATGCGTCAAACGGCGCGGCGATCGGCAACTACGGCGCCTGTGGAGGGCCCGCTGGTACGGACATCGCCTATGCCGGCGGCAACGTCTGGGTGACGTGTGGCAACTCGGTCGCGGAGCTTGATGCGAGCAACGGATCGCTAATCGGGAGATTCAACCTCCCGAACGGTGCCGCGCGTTACCTCACGGTATCCGGCGGTGATGTCTGGGTCGCCGCCGAATCTGGCCTGAACGGCATCCTCACAGAACTGAGTGCAGCGACCGGAGCTGTTATCGCAACCCAGAACCTCCAATACGTAGTGCCAACCGGCATCCTCTCTGACGGCAGCAACATTTGGGTAGCCAGCGATGACACGCTGGTCGGCATCAACGCCTCCACCGGTTCGCTCGTGCTGAACGACGTCGGCATCAACCTCGCCAACGGCGTTGCTTCAATGACCTTCGACGGAAGCCACATCTGGGCAACCACAGAAACCGGAAGCCTTGTGGAGATCGACGATCCCGTCAGCTAGCCCGAATTCGGCCGCCGCATAGCCCGTGCCGCGTCATCCTCTAGTCGCCGCCAAAGCGCTTGTGCGCTGAAGCCGGCGATCGGACGAAAGCGATCACCCGACCTTGTTATGGCTCGAGCAGGTCGCGTAGCCGCGCGAGGTCATCGCGGATGAGGCCCGCGTCTCTCTCGAACTCTTGGTTGGTCATGTCGTCTCGTTGGTACAGCGTGAACACGACCTCACTTCCGCCGTCGTTGGCGAGGACGCGCATCGGGTTGTGAACGACGGTCCCGTCGGATGTCGTCACGTCATGATCGAGGACGCCGGCAGCGACGGAGCCCACGAACCTGATCTTGATCAGACCCATCGGCGAGTCGGTAACCCATTCGTCGCCGGCTCGCCGCAGCTCAGCAGTAGTGAGCCCCGCCGCCCATTTAGGAAGGTTGCGCGGATCACCCGCGAAGGCGACCACGTCTTCAACGCTTCGATCAATCGTCTGTGAGACGTGCAGCGCTCTCCAGGTCATGATTCAGCAGTATCGAGCTCATCCATGGCCGGATGGGACTTTGTGAAGAGCAAACGGCTGAGCCCTGAGAACAAGGCCGGCGAGAAATTCGAGCATCCACACGTCGCCAACACGATCGTGGGCTCGGCGGTAACGCCGGAGTCGAAGCGATCGTGCCTACCGCCGCTGAGACGCTCAGATTGACCGCGAACACGGTTGCGAGCCGCTGCAGCAGCGAGGGTCGAGGCGCCAACCACCATCGATTGCAGTCGCTGACGGTGTCGCGGTCGCGACGGCGGCAGATTGGTCGCCGTTGGCTCGCTCGAGTCGGTAGGGCCGCCTGGACGTGCCCGTCGTTGACGTTCAACTTGTTCACGCCAGGAGGCGTGCCATGGCAGACAGCGTTTACCGGGTGACCGAGGTGACCGGAGTCAGCAGCGAGTCGGGGGAAGCGGCGCCCGCAATGCCGTCGAGGTGGCCGGAAGTCAGTTCGTGACTTGCGGGTCGCAGAGGTGCTCCGCCAGGGCGTGACGATCGAGGACGGCCAGATCGTGAATTTCCGTGTGCGGCTGGGACTTTCGTTTAAGTACGACACCGGCGATTGAGGAGCAGCTTCCAGGTGTAGTGGGCCGTGTCAGCTGGCTCTCTGCGGCCGCGAGCAGCCCTGGCGGGATTCCAATCGTCCGCCACGGCCGTCGACCCAGGCCGCTCGGCAGCGTTGGAAGGTCGCCGTTGCAATCGTGTGCGATGACGACTACCGAGAGGCAAAAGCGCTCGTGTCGTCGCAGGGGGGTCTTGCCCGGTGGCCGACGTCAACGATTCCGACGTGCCGACCGTTCCGGGTGACTTCTTCGCGCGGTGTCAGGGAGCGCCGACGGTGGATCCAAGGTCGCCTGCCAGAACGCCGGACGACGACAGGCTGCGCAGCCAGGTTCTGTGGATCGTGGACTCTGCTCGCGACCCGCGAGCAGTCGCGGCTCTCACCGAGATCGTGCAGTGTGTCCCATCGGTTCTCTTGAGGTCGATCCACCGGGTTGCAACCGTCGACGGGTTCTGCCTCGGTACAGCGACACCACTTCGTACGGAGCCCGCGGCGCCGGGCGGAGATTGGCGCGGCGCCGCTCAGCCAACCGTCGCACAGACCGCCCGAACGAAGATGCCGTAATCCGTCGTAATCGCAGTGTCTGTGGGCGAAACGAGGTCGACCTCCCATCCGCTACTGCCGACCGGGTAGGACGCACCAACTACGAGCTCATCTGCGTTGAACACTGCACCGGATGCGCCCCCGCCGCCGCCGATCACACTGTCGCCTGCCGGACAGGTCACGCTGATCTGGCCAGAAAACGCTCCGGTCAAAACCGTGGCGTTGTTCTGCACGACCGTGTATCCCGATACGCCCGAGCTTCCAGTGTTTCCCTTCACGCCCTGAATGCCCTGATTGCCCTGCACTCCTTGGGCCCCTTGGGGTCCTTGTGGGCCGGGTGCGCCAACCGCTCCCGTCCTCCCCATGAGCGCCTTCCGAGCGCTGCCGCTAAGCGCCGTGATCGGAATGCTGCCCTTCTTGATTTCGTGCCCGTTGATGAGTGCAGACGCCGCAGTAGCCGTCCCCGCTGTCGCAACCACAATCGCGACCGTCGCGAGCACCGTACCTGTGCCTGGTTTTCTCACCGTCTGCCTCCCCGGTCGCCCAACAGTCCATCGAAGCCTAATCTCGAGACGTCATCCGGTGCGAGGAACTTTGGACAGGCATCCACCAAACCGCCCCTCACATCTTGCACGGCTGACGCCAGAAGCCGCCAACTCGATAGCCAGCTCGGTCGCGAGCGAATGCCAAAGCAGTAGTCCTGTGCCCCGCGGTGCGGCTTCTGGTATCCGCGTTCGAGGACGGTCGGCTTCCCTACCGTGGACGGTCGCATGTCAATAAAGCGGACTAGGACGACATGGCGGTTTTTCCTGGCGCGATACACGAGTAACCTGAAGTCGCCAACCAAGCTCAGCCCCGAGCAGCGCCTAGGCAGGAGACAAGCCAGTTTCCTCGGCACGGCTCTCGTCGGGCTAGCGGGCGTACCCCTGGCCGTTGAGGGACACTGGTACGGGTGGGTCTGGCTTGGAGGGGTTTGCGTCCTCGGCCTGGTGAACCTCATAGAGATAAGAGACCTTCACCGCGAGAGCGCCTTAGCTAGCGAGTCCCAGCCCGCGGAACCGGGCGACGCGTGTGCGCCATTGCGGTCGTCAGCGTGAGCTGTAGGTGCCGGGTCAAAGTGATCGCGTCAGGGCTCAGATCCCAGTCGTCAGCTGACTGGCTTGTGGCACCGCCGACGTCGTCGTCCATACGAAGCCTGGCCCGAACGCCGCAACGGTCACCACCGGCCCGGTCTCGGCTCGCCCATGCTGTGCGATCGACCGCGCCTGCCGACCGCTGCGTAAGCTTAGGGTTCTCTAGAGAGGAGCCGCAAGTGCCCGACAGACTTCCAGAGGATCTTGTCGACCTGATGCGGCGGGCGAGTCCATGCTTCATATCCACGACGATGCCCGACGGCTCATCGCAGCTGACCCAGACCTGGGTCGACACCGACGGTGCGCGCATTCTGATCAACACCGTCGAAGGCTTTCAGAAGGTCAAGAACGTCAGACGTGACCCGCGTGTCGCGGTAGCTGTGTCAGACCCGAGCAACCCCGCCCGGTATTTCTCGGTTCGAGGCCAGGTCACAGATGTCACCAGCGAAGGTGCGCGCGAACATATCGAGCAACTCGCGCAGCGTTATCTCGGAACCCCCTATCCGTGGTACGGCGGGCGCGACCAGACACGCCTGATCCTGACGATCGAACCGCACAAGATCCACTCGCTGGGCTGACGCGGCCCTGGTTCCGGCCCGGCCAAGGCAGCTCGGACGAACACTTCGCAACAACTTGAGCGGTCAGAGCAATGTCTATCCGGATGAGCGAAGGTCGCCAAATCCGCTCGTCAGCCTTGAGCCGGCGAGTTGGTCGAAGCAATAGTGCTGCCGCTCAGCCTTCGCAGCGGAAGCGTGGCAAGGCGCTCGCGGAGCGGTAGCGCGCCTGTTGGGAAAAGCGATTGTGCGGCGAACGCAGTGGAGAGCGGGATCATCGGCGTGATGCTGCCTCTGGGTCGGTACGGTGCCGGGACATGTATGCGTGTTCTGGGAAGGCGCAACTGGCCTACGAGTGTGTGGGAGCGCAGGACGGGATCGACGTTCTTCTGATTCACGCCGGCGTTACGGATCGCAGGAGCTGGCATCACGTGATCGAGCGGCTCGAAGGTCGGCACCGCTGTATCAGCTATGACGCCCGTGGGTACGGCCAGACCCGTTATCAGCCCGAAGATGGGTGGTCGCCGGTCGACGATGCGTTGGCGGTTCTTGACTCGGCGGGCTGTGAGCGTGTGTGCGTAGTCGCCTGCTCGGCAGGCGGTCAAAGCGCAATCGATCTCGCGCTGGCTGAGCCGCAACGGGTTGCCGGATTGGTGCTGATCGGGAGCGGCGTGCGTGGCGCCCCGCTGACCGACGACCTCCCCGCCCGGACTGCGGACCTAGCTGCACAGATCGACGCTGCCGAGTCCGCAGGCGATCTGGGGCGGGTAAACCGTCTGGAGGCGTGGCTTTGGCTCGACGGTCCGTCCGCGCGGGAGGGGCGCGTTGGTGGCGATGCGCGTGCACTCTTTCTTGAGATGAACAGCCGTGCTTTGCACGCTGAAGATCCCGGAGAGCCAGCCGCCCTTCGGCCGGCTTGGCCGCACCTGGGCCGGATCGCTTGCCCGACCTTGGTGATGGTGGGGAGCCTCGATCATGAACGGATCCAGAGGATCGATGAAGCTCTCGCGTCGCTGGTGCCCGGCTCCGAGTTTCTGCGACTTGATGGTGTGGCACACCTTCCACATCTCGAAGCCGATCCGGTGGCCCTGGAGCGCGTCGCGCGGTTCGTCGATGCAGTTGACTAGCCGGCGGACTCGCACACCCATCGGAAGGCCACGCCGGCAGTCAGCTCTCGATGGCAAGCTCACGACTGCTTTTGGCGGGACCTCCGGTCGGACCCGACAAGCGCCTTGCCACGGCACCGCTACTGTCGGCGTTGCTAGTCGGAGTATCGCTTCGGAGCTCTGATGGTTCCAAGCGGCGGCTCCCAGGTGTTTCTCCCGCTGCGGGTGTTGGTGGGTTGACGATGTGGTGTCGATCAACGTCCGAAGGAAGGACGTCATGCAACCAGCGTCATCGCTGGACCGCGCGGGCAGGCGTCGATCACCAGCCACGCTCGCAACCTTCCACCAGGGTCAGGCGCCCCACAACAAGGGGCTGCGCTATCCGCCTGATCCGCCGACAGTCGAGGAGATCATCGCGGTCATGCGCACAGCAGGCGATGATGCCGACGGTGTCAGACTCCGCGCGCTCATCATCGTCTTGTGGCGCGCCGGTCTGAGGATCAGCGAAGCGCTCGCGCTCGCCGAGACCGACCTCGACCCTGTTCGTGGTGCGATCCTCGTGCGCCAAGGCAAAGGCGGCAAACGTCGTGAGGTCGGGATGGACCGCTGGGCGTGGGAGCAGCTGCAACCCTGGATCGAGCTGCGCACGGCCCTGCCCGTCGGATCGCTCTTCTGCATCCTGCACGGATCCACACGCGGCCGACGCTGCAGCCCTGCCAGCATCCGAGCGCAACTACACCGCACCGCAGCCGCCGCAGGAGTCAGGCGCCGGTTCGCCCCACGTCAACTCCGCCACGCCCACGCCGTTGAGATGTCTCGAGAAGGCGTCCCGCTGGTTGTCATCCAACGCCAACTCGGGCACGCCGATCTCGGAGTCACCTCCGCCTACCTGCGGGGCATCGACAACACAGAGATCATCCACACCGTCCATGAACGACCCACACCGATGATCCCGGCAACCGCCAGGCTAACCCCCGACGCATAGCGGGCCTGCGAGAAGCGCGATGGGTGACGGTCTTTACGGTCAATGCCCGTCGCGCTCCTGTGCTCGCCGTTTAAAGCGCCTACGGAATGGTCAAAGCGATGGCCCGCGGGTCACCGCCGGTTGTCTGGGCCGGGCCGGCGAGATCTCGCCGGCCCGTCCGGGTCATTGGGTGTCCCGACCAATGCGGGCAGCACTTCGCCGAGCGTGGCGTCGATTTTGAGCTCGGCGAGCGGGTCGCCGCGGGTAGCGCCCCGGTTGACGATCGCTACCGGTATCCGCTTCTCCCTGGCCCTGTGCACGAACCGCAACCCTGACATCACGCTCAGTGACGACCCGAGCACCAGCAAAGAGGCCGCGTCGTCAACGAGCTCAAAGCAACGCTGCACCCGGGGCAGTGGCACGTTCTCGCCGAAGAACACGACGTCGGGCTTGATCACATCGGCCCCGCAGGACTCGCATCCGACTAGCCGGAATTCCGCGACCTGTTCATCGGCCAGCTCAACATCCCCGTCCGGGTTGCTAGTCGCGACCGTCGCCCAATCCCGATCCGGGTTGGCGGCGCGCAACCGTTCATCAAGGGCGTCCCGCGCGCTACGCGCGCCGCACTCCAAGCACACAACACGAACGAGCGTGCCGTGCAATTCAATGACGTCTCGGGCGCCTGCGGCCTGATGTAAACCGTCGACGTTCTGGGTGATGATTCCACCCACCGCCCCGGCCTGCTGCAGCTCAGCTACCGCTCGGTGCCCCGCGTTCGGCTCCGCCGCACTGATCCGCCGCCACCCGATATGAGCTCGAGCCCAGTAGCGCTGACGAGCGGTCCGCGAGCCGCGGAATTCCGCGATCGTCATCGGTAGCCGCGCGCGGAGCGCGCCGCTCGGCCCGCGATAGTCAGGGATACCGGACTCAGTCGACAGCCCGGCGCCAGACAGCACACACACGCCGCCGGGACCCACGAGCTCAGCGAGCCGGTCTGTCACAGAAGCACCCATCGGCTCAGTATGGCCACGGCGCGTACGCAGACTCGAGAGGCTGGACCAGAGCACCGTGTCGGCTGGGATCCGCCGTGTACGCATCTGGCAGGACAGCACGACACCGTCATCGCCACCTCGCGTGTCTTGATCGGCGCGGGCTCTCAAGGGCAGAGCCGCAGTCCAGCCTCTCGAATCCGCACAAGGTCGCCAAAGGCATAGTCCGAGCTCGGCGCTCGTCGCATGAAAGCGATCGTCCGCGCAGGACGATGCGCCAGTTCCGAAGTGCGGGTCAGGCGGGTGCCGGCACGCGGCCCGCAGCTTCGGGCTCGGTTCATCATGTGGTTGGCACCCGCTTCGCCGGTGTCGGGCCGTCCGGCGGCGGTGGACAGCGTGCGTGACCGGGCGCAGCAGGTTCAGGTGGCGGCGTGCGGGATGCGGGTCGGGTGTCGGCCGTGGGTCCGGTGTGGGGGCGGGCCCCTGAGAGGGTCGGTCTTGCGGTGCCTGGCCTGTTCACGGAGATCCGTGAACGGAGCAAGAGCGAGGCCAACACCGCCGCCGACCGTAGTCCGTGTCGGAGGACCGGCGAAGTTCACGTATCAAGCCGAACCCAACGTGCTCTCTCCATGCAAAGGCATTCGGTCAAACGTCTTCGCCACGGAGGAACACGATGCATTCAAATCTCACCCCGATTCTGGCCCAGCAACACCTCGCCGATCTTCACGAGAGGGCAGGGCAATATCGGACGCAGCAGCTCAGTCAGACGCATCAACCAGCGGCGCCGCGGCCGGCCCGCCGCCACCTGAACGCGTTGCGCCTGCAGGTGCAGCCTTTCCATCGCCGGCGGACAGCCTGAGGTCTCTGGCAGGCCGACGCGACATGACCCCGTGGGCTGACGACACGCGCTCCATCTGCTGAGAGCGCCTGCGAGCTCACCGGATCACGGAAACGGAGCAGCCATGAGAACCTGGACGACGCAGACAACCGTCACCGGAACCCCAGACGACGTGCTGGCACTGCTCACCGAGCCCGATGCCATCGCACGGTGGACTCCGGTTCCCTTCGAGCTCATCGACCTCGATACCGACCGCCTCGTCAGCGGAACCCGCGCGCGGGTTCGCGGACGACTCGCGGGAAGCCCGCTCGAGTTCGACGTCGAGGTACTTGCCGCCGACTACGAGCGGGTGGCGCTCGTGGCCACGGGCCCGATCTCGATCGACGTCGAGTATCGCCTGAGCCCGGCTGCCGCCGGAAGCCATGTGCGTGCCTCGGTGTCGGTGAGCGGACGTGGCCTGATCGGGCGCGTCATCGCGCGGACCACGGATGCGTTGCTCGGCGCCGGGGCGCTGGATGTGGCGCTGAGCCGGATCGGCCGGCAGTGCGAGCCTGCGCTCGCGGCTTGAGAGCGCTCGCGCCGAACCGGGGAAGTGGCTCCTGGTATTGGCAGCATGCGTGCGCTTTAGTTCCCGCCGCTGTGCCGGCCCACCTGCTTGGCGGTGAACTTGTAGCGGCTGTTCTTGTCGCGCATCAGCAGGTTGGGGGCGGCGACGCTGCCGACGGTGAAGCCAAGCGCGTACAGGCGGGCCTTCTTCCAGTCGGCCTGCTCGATCGGTGCCTCGTCACGGAGCCACGATGTGCCCACGTCATCCGAACAACAAGCTACGGCTGGTCGCCATAGCGCTTGTGTCGGGCCGAGGACCTGTGAGGTGGAAGCGATAGTGCGAGGATCCGCCGTGTGAATGAGGCTGTGGTGCTTAGCGAGAGTTGGCTGGCGGCAGCGGCGGACCTCGGCGTTCAGGTGGAGTGCTTGGCGCCGGCTGTGCTGGTGGTCTGGTTCGGGAGCCCCTTGGGGTCGGTCCGCTCGGACTGTCGCATCGTCGACAAAGGGGAGTAGTTTGGACGCGACGCCGAACGCCCGGGTCATTTTGTTCGGTCCTGAGCGATGGCTATTTGACGTACGACCGCGATCTCGTAAAACCGGCACAGTTGACAAGAACATCGATCTCGCCTGCCGCGTCGGCAACGCGCCTCACCTCGGACATCTCCGAGAAATCAGCGGCGATGAACTCCGCATCGTGCCCAGCGGCCCGGATCTTCTCCACGGTGCTCGCACCGCGGGTCTCATCGCGGCCGGTGATGATCACCGACGCGCCCTTCTCGGCCATCGACAGCGCAGCCTCCGAACCCATCCCCGAGGTGCCACCGGTGATCAGAGCCTTCTTGTCTTGCAGATCCATTGGTGACATCCCCTTTTGTAGTTGGAACAAACAATCCACTCATAGTGGAGCCGACTGTAATAAGACTGGCTCAGTTAATCCATTACGGGGCGGTCTGACAGTACGCGCTCCTTCCCAGAAGGCAGCCCCGACGGCTGATCGCCCGCTCCGCGTACGCCAGCGAGGTTCGGCCAGGCTCGTGTTCTGAAGAGTTGGCGCGGGCCGCGTCCACCACGACCGTGGTCACTGGGACACAGGCCCACCCAGAACCTCGATCGCCCGCCGCCGCGGCCGCCTTGGCTGATTTACCTCTAGGCCGTGCTGGTGCGCACCGCGCACCGACTGACGTCAGTCCGTCGGCTCAGCCGTTGAGCGAAGTGCCCGTGGTACTGCTGAGGGTGGCGATGAGAGTGAGCATCGCGTCGAGCGCGGCCGCGAGCGGCTCGGGGTTACGCTGGACCTGAGCGAGCAGAAGACCGCCCTCAAGCGCGGCAAGCGTGGCCAGCGCAAGGTGCCGCGGATCGGCCTCCGGTGCGAGTCGGCCAACCGCGTGCATCCGCAGAAAACCCGCCATGATGCTGGCCTCCCAGCGCTTGAACGACGCGGCAACCATCGCCCTGGCCTCGGGCTCGGTTTCGGCGAGCGCGGATCCCAGCGAGCCCACCGGACAACCACCGAGACTGCCGGTGTCGCGGTTGTGATCGACCACGAAGTCGCGCCACTCCCGTAAGCCGTCGAGTGTGCTGAGGTCGAACTGCTCTTGCGTGCCGATGGCTCTGTCGGTCTGGCGCTCGATGACGGCGCGGACCAGCGCCGGCTTGTCGTCGAAATAGTGGTAGAGCTGCGAGCTGCTCACGTGCGCGCCGTCCCGCACTTCCTCGATCGTCGTTCCGGCAACGCCCTGCTGAAAGATCAACTGTGCGGCTGCGTCGACGATCCGCCCGCGCGTTGCCTCACCCTTGCGCGTCAACCGCGGTCGATCAGAACTGGCTGAAGACACCTGGAGAAGTATAGCCAAAGGAATGGCGTTGACAATCCAGATTATATCTGCCAGAGTGGATTATAGATTCCAGTCCAGCACAGTCACTTCTAGGAGCTACTGCCGCCGGGATTGCAGGAAGCCGCTCTGGTAGGCCAGGCCAAGCAGGGCCTAGCTGTCGTATCTGGCCGGTGGCCTGACTCCATTCAGCCAACCCTGGTTGGACCTACGAAAGATGAAAGGCAATTCTGATGGGTGCACTTCGAGGAAAGACCGCGTTGATCACGGGCGCCAATGTCGGGCTCGGCAAAGAGATAGCCCGGCAACTGGCATCACGTCCCGAGATCGCACACATCTACATGGCGTGCCGGAACCGAGACAAGGCGAAAGCGGCAAAGGCCGATCTCGAAACCGCGACCGGCCGACACATCTTCGAGATCGTTCTTATGGACGTCTCCGATCCGGCCGCGGTTCGCGCCGGCCTGGCGGGCATCGACGGATCGATCGACGCGATGGTCATGAACGCCGGTGGAATGGGCGGCAAGACGCCCATGGCCCTGACCGCCGACGGGACCACGTACATGTTCGCTCAGAACATTCTCGGCCATGTCGTCCTGCTCGAGACGCTCCTCGCCGAGGACCGCCTTGACGAGGTCGCGGTCTTCGCCGGAAGTGAAGCAGCCAGGGGACTCCCGAAGATGGGGTTCAAACGGCCGTCGTTTGACTCAAAGTCCGCCGACGAACTCGCCACGGTCATCGACGGCAGCTATTTCGCCGACCGCAAAACCGACGTCAATCTCGCCTACGGGCAGGCCAAGTTGCTCGGGGCCTTGTGGATGGCCTACCTGGCCCGCCGATACCGCGACCGCCGATTCGTCACCATGAGCCCCGGCAACACCACCGGCACCGAAGCGCCCAAGGACCTCGCACTGCCGTTCCGTCTAGCGGCCAAATACGTCATGCCTCACTTGGGCATCTCCCACAGCCTGGACGTGGGCGCGAAGCGACTGGTCGACGGAGTCACCGACCCGACCCTGTCAAGCGGCGTGTTCTACGCCAGCGCGGCCGGAAAGATGAAGGGGGCCGTCGTTGACCAAACCAACATCTACCCCGACCTGGCCGACCCGTCGTTTCAGGACCACGCAAACGAGGCAATCCACCGCTTCATCACCTCGAGAAGAGTCGCGTGAGCTCTCGCTCACTAGCTTCCGGCAACTCGAGCTGGCCCGCGCAACGCGACCGAAATTTTGTCGCCAAACCACTAGCCAGCTCCGGGGAGGCTCCGGTCTAGGAAGCGATAGTGCCGATGCGGTCGGGCCGAGGGATGGCCCTCGTGGGGATGACTTGGTTGTGTGGGGTGTAATCCGGGGCGGCATGCGGACATTAAGGGTCAGAGTGCTAGATCGTTCTGAAAGCGTGCCCGAGGATCAAGCGATGGCCGGCGGACGGAGCCGGGCCGGGGCCGCAGGCGCCGAGCGTGTGTTTGATGCGGTGTTTCGAGCCAACTACGCCTGTGTGCTGCGGTATGCGTTGAGGCGCTCGCCGACTCGAGCCGCAGCCGAAGACATCGCAGCGGAGACGTTTGCGGTCGCGTGGCGCCGATTCGACGTGATGCCAGCAGACGCGGTGCCTTGGTTGTTAGGGATCGCGCGTCATCTGATCCTCAACGAACAGCGATCGGACCGCCGTCGCACCCGACTCGTGATGCACTTGTCCGCTGGTCTGCATGGTTCGGCTCAAGCGTCGCCTCCGGGGCCGCAGGAGCTTCGCGATGTGCTCCGCGCTCTGGGGCGCTTGAGCGAACGCGACCAGGAGGTGCTGCGACTAATCGCCTGGGAGGGCCTCACCCCAGGACGTGCAGCAGCGGTGTTGGGCTGCTCGCGCGGCGCGTTTGCCGTCCGGCTGCATCGGGCGCGGCGCCGCCTGAGCGCCGAGATGCACGCCACCACGTCGCCTCAACCACCCGCCGGCCGCAGCGAGGGCGCCGAATCGAAGGAGGGATTGTCATGACCAGATCCGATGACCCGCGCGGCGCGGTGGCGTTGCTCGCGCGCGCGAACCCGACCGATCGCGATACGTCACTGCACGAGCTTGGCCACGAAGAACTGGCCGCGGCGCACGTCCGAGTGATGCAGCTGATCGCGGCCGGGCCAGACGACAAGGCCGCCGCGCCGCCGTTGCCACGCCGCGGATCCCAGCGCAGGCGGGCAACGCGAGCCTCTGCCGCCGTGCTGGCACTGGCCGCAGCCGCGACCGTGGCCCTGCTCGCGTTACCTGCAGGCAACCAGTCAGGGGAGCTTTCGCTCGTCAACGCCGTCGCTCAGGTTGCCGCGAGCCGCCCGCCCGTTACCACGTTACCTCCCGGCAAGTACTTCCACATGCTCGTGCGGGATTTCCGGAACGTGTCCGGGCCTACCGTCATAAACGACACCAATATCGAGTACTGGGTCGGTTCTGACGGCTCGGGACTCGTGCGCCAGAGTACCCGCCGTTCACTTTTCCCCGGTGGCCAGTGTCCCCCGTCCTCGCCACCGCCGAAGGGCTTCATCTCGATCAGCTGCGCGGCATCAGGCGACATGATCATCAACGACTTCAGGCTCGGGCCGCGCGGGCTCTACAGATTCCAAGGCGACTACGTCGAGACGTGGGTCAGATCGCTCCCCACTAACCAACACTCCCTCAAAATCGCGCTGCAGAAGCAATGGGCCAGCGAATATGCGAACACTCCAGGTGCCAATGCCGGTGAAGCTGACTCAGCCCAGTTGCTCGGACTGATCGGATCTGCCCTCGGGGATCCGCTTACCTCCCCCGCGGTCCGCAGCAGCCTCTTCCGGTTCGCCGGAACCCTCCCCGACGTGACCGTGCGAACAGGAGTCACGGATGCCTATGGAAGAACGGGAACGGAGATTCGCGCCACCGGGGACACAGGGGTCGCTCTCCCGCAGCACTCGCCCGACGCCCCTCACGACACACGCGCCGACCGTCAGGTCTACCGCCTCATATTTGACCCGGCCACATCCTTGATCCTCGACAGCGACATCACCGTCCCCGGAACAGGCACCCAGGGAACGATTTTGCTCGCCTACTTCGACCAACGAATTGTCGGTTCTCTACCGACCAACCAGCACCGGCCGTGACTCCATGAAGCCGTCTTGTCGAAAAGCATCTGGGGCGTCGAGTTCTTTCTGCTCAGAGGCCCCTGCCGCGCGAATCGCGTATGTCGGTGACCGCTTCGACAACGACGTACTTCCCGCTCGAGATGCCGGCATGTTCACGGTGTTCGTGCGCCGCGGGCCATGGGGACACGTCCCCGCGCACTCGCCGCAGGCCGCACTGGCGGACGCGCGGATCGATTCCCTTGACGAGCTGTCACGCGTGCCCGAAAGATGGCGCGCGCAGTCGCGCTAGAGGCGTCCAGCGCAGGTCTCGCGGACTCAACGAGCGCACGATCGCTTCTACGTTTCGACCGACTCAAGCTGACGAGTGGTTTGGCGACCGAACGTCACTTCGCTGAGAGTCCCGGATTGTGGCGTGGAGCACGTCCCGACCCTCCGCCCTGCCGGGGCACCTGCTCTGGCGTAAGTGCGGTACGCAGCTGGTCATTGTGCTGTCGGCGAGTTTCGAGGTGCTGCGGCTTGGGCCAAGGTAGGTGCGCGTGGTCTGGATGACGGTCGTGCACTACTTCACGATCTCGATTGTGCGTTCCATGCCGAGCTGGGTCTGTTCGCGGCCGTCTTGGGTGGGCAGGATGCTGGCTAGGACGTAGATGCCTGGCGGCTCGGTGATTAGTTCTTGCTGGACGCCGCCTCGTGAAAGGGGGCCGGCGAACTCCGGGGCGCTGATCGCAAGCTTTGGGGCCTCCTTGTCGTTGGCGGCACGAAGCAGGGCGGTTAGCCGTCTGGCGTTTCTTGCATTCTTGACCCCGATCCCCTGGACTGGGTGTACGAGGAAGCCGCTGTTCTGGAATCGCACGAGCTCGCCGTCGTGGAGGGTGCTCGGGCCGCGGAAGGCGAAGTCGATTGCGGTGATTGTCGCGCCCGGCCTGGGGAGGGACCGCGGTTGCGGGGCGTGACCGATCACGAAAGTGGTGTGCGGGGGGTCGGCCTTGCTGCTGCTCAGGTCGACCGCCAGGTAGTTGCCCGGCTGCAGAGTCGTCTGTGCGCTGGTGCTTCCCTTGTCGGCGCTGACGTCGAACACGATCGAGCCGTACGGGGCGAGATAATTGAGGTCGCCGTGGTGGGCGTTGATTGCTGCTCCGGCGTGGGCGAAGGCTGAGAACGGCACTCCCGGGTTGAGGCGGATCAGCACCGGTTCGGTGTGCTGGACGCTCACGCGTGAGACGACGTTCACGGCCCCGGACTGGAGCGCACCGCTGACGGCAACTGACCGTCCGTTTAGAGCGAGCGTTAGCGTCGGCAGACCCGAGCTGGCGGCGCTGCTCACCGACGTGACGGCGACACCGACGAGCAATCCGATCGCCCCGAGGATGGCTATGGCTCTGCCGATCGGGTTCATCGTGACGCTGCCCGGCGTGCGCTGACCAGGGTGGCGATCGCGAGCGTGATTAGGAGCACGGTGCCGATCACGAACGCGATGAAGATGACGTTGCTCACCGTGCCGGGATGGCTGCTGTTCTTCGCCGTGAGGTTGGCGAGGATAAACAGCGCCACGTCGGCCAGGACCAGGCCGATCCAGGTCCGGCGACTGGGAGCTGTCAGTGAATTTGCAGTGTTCGACATGCTGGCCTCCTATTTGGTTGGCGAAAGCGTGTCAGCGGTGTGCGCGGCTGTCGTCGGCCGGCGGTAGGACCTGGTGTGGCCTGGGCGTCGATCTGACCGTGCTGGGGTCCTACTCGCGTAGGACCCGAGTCGTCGCCTGGTGGGATGCGCAGTCCTGGCCGTGGCGCTAGCGTGCGCATGTGGGCACTGGACACAGCCTGATCGCACGGGCACGAACGGTCGATCCGCTCGTGATCGACGCGGTGCTGGCAGTACTGCTCACGGCCGGCGCGCTTGCGGACGCCGCCTCCCAGTTTCACCGAGGGCCCGGCGAGCTGGCGATCGTGCCGCTTGTCCTGCTCACGGGAAGCGTGGCCTTGCGGCGACTGAACCCGTGGCTGACGACGACGCTCGCGGTCACCTCCTTCGCGACATTCCAGGTTGCGAGCGGTTACACCGGGGGCGGCGCATTCGAGGTGGCGGCGATCGCCCTGAACCTCTATACGCTCGGCCGTCGCACGAGGGTCAGCGAGCCAATAGTCGGCGCGATCCTGGTGTTCGCCTACTGGCTGGCAGGGGTCGTGGTGATCACCTACTCCCAACCTGGCGGTTCGGTCGGCGCGGTACTCGGGGCCTGGGCGTTGGTGGGTGGTTTGCCGTTCGCGGTAGGGCGGACGCTGGAGACGCGCAGGGCGCTCACGGAGGAGCTCCAGGAGAGCACGGCGCGGCTGGCGGACGCACAGAAAGCGCGGGTGGGTCGCGCCGCAGCCGAGGAGCGAAACCGGATGGCTCGCGAGCTGCACGACGTGATCGCACACGACGTCAGCGTGATGGTGTTGCAGAGCAGTGGTGCGCGCGGCATCGCGGCCAGCGATGTCGAGCGGGCTCGAGCGGCGTTGCAGGTTGTTGAGAACGCGGGCCGCGACGCTCTGGTGGAGCTGCGCCGGATCGTCGGCGTGCTGCACCGCGGTAGCGACGCGCTGGCGACCGCGTCTGCGCCCGGCCTCTCGCAGCTGGACGCGCTCGTCGACCGCGCGCGTGCCGCAGGCCTGCCGGTAGACGTGCGCGTAGACGGTCGCCTTCAGGGCTTATCGCCGGGCCTGGATCTGGTCGCCTACCGCGTCGTGCAGGAGGCGCTGACTAACGTGCTCAAGCACGCCGGCCCGGCGCGCGCACGCGTGAACCTTACGGTCGCGACCGACTGCCTCGAGCTCGAAGTCTCCGACAACGGGCATAGCGCGACACCCGACCGCAGCAACCACCAGGACCATGGGCACGGTCTCGTCGGTATGAACGAGCGGGTCAGGCTATACGGTGGCGAGCTCTACGCCGGGCGGCGCACCGACACGCACGGCTTCGAGGTTCGTGCGCGCATCCCGCTTGATGGTCTCGCACCGTCCTCGCTCCTGTCGACCTCGCCGGTGAGCGGCGAGCGCCTCGCGAGAGCGCCGGCTAAGGGCATGAGCCGTCGCTGGCTTGACCCGGCGTGCGCCGCAGTGTTGCTCGTGGCGCTCGAGATCGGCGTGCTCGCCGGTAGTCACCGCCACGGCCCGCTCGCCCTCAACATGCTGGCTGTGGCGGCAGTCGCGCTGGCAGCCGTGTGGCGCCGACGCTCGCCGCTGTGGTTCGTGGTCGTCATCGGGGCGCTCGCCGCGGTTATGAATGCGTACCTCACGACGCTCGATCACGTGCCGGTGCTGGCAGCGTATGTTCTGCTCGTTCCGGCGTACACGGTCGCGGCTTGCCTGGGACGCCGCCAGGCGGTGCTCGGGCTCGCGTTTCTGCTGGGGACCACAACCATCAGTGACCTGATCTCACACCATCAGCCGCTCGGCAACCTGGCCGGCGCGGCCTTCACGATCAGCGCCGCGTGGGTCGCCGGCCGAGCGATCCGCGCGCGCCGAGCACTGACTGCCGAGCTGCAAGGCACCTCATCTCGGCTGAAGGCCGAACGCGAGGACCGAGCGCAGCTCGCCGTCGCCGGCGAGCGCTCGCGAATCGCGAGCGAGCTGCATGCGATTGTGGCGCGGAGCGTCGCGGGGATGGTCGTTCAGGCCGAGGGAGCACGCGGCATGCTCGCCGACGACCTCGAGCGAGCTGACGTCGCGATGGGTGCGATCGAGGACACCGGCCGCCAGACGCTCACGGAGATGCGCCGCCTCCTCGGAGTTCTGCGGCACAGCAATGATCGAGGAGGGCGCGAGCCGCAACCGGGCGTCGCCCAGGTCTACTCATTGATCGAACGAGCGCGCGAGCGCGGTCAACCGGTCGAGCTGCACGTGGAAGGCGAGCCAGGAACGTTGGCTGCCGGGGTCGACGTCGGTCTCTACCGGATCCTCGAGGACGCCCTCGAGAGCGCCCGCCGCCACCCAGCATCCAGTGTCGCGGTCACGCTGCGGTTTCGCGAGGAGGATCTCGAGCTGCGGCTCACCGCCCCCTGCCAAGGACCGAACGCATGGCCCACCGACGCGATGCGCGAGCGGATCTCACTATGTGACGGCGCACTCGAAGACGAGCCACTCAACAAGGATGGCTGGCAGCTCGTCGCCCGCATGCCCCGTGGCCTGCAAGGAGCGCTCACGTGAGCGTGCGTGTCCTGATCGCCGACGATCAGCAACTAATCCGCGACGGCTTCCGGATGATCCTCGCGGCCGCGACCGACATCGAAATCGTCGGCGAGGCAAGCAACGGTGCTGAAGCCGTGTCCTTGACCCGCGAGCTAAGCCCCGACGTGGTGCTGATGGACATCCGCATGCCCGACCTCGACGGAATCGAAGCCACCCGCCGGATCCTCGCCCAGAACCACGAGCCCAAGACGAGCGTGCTGATACTCACCACTTTCGATCTCGACGAGTACGTGTACGACGCACTCCGTGCCGGAGCGAGCGGGTTCCTCCTTAAGGACGTGCCCGCCCGTCAGCTCGTCGCCGCGATCCGCACAGTTGGGGAGGGCGACGCCCTTCTCTCACCCAGCATCACACGCCGCCTAATCGAGGAATTCTCCACCTCCCGGACCCCCACAGCCCCATCACCCGAACTCGCTGAGCTCACCCCTCGCGAACTCGAGGTGTTCCGCCTGCTCGCCACCGGCAAAACAAACGGCGAGATCGCAGCGGAGCTCATCATCGGCGAGACCACCGTCAAAACGCACGTGACCCGCATCCTCATGAAGCTCGGGGTTCGCGACCGCGTCCAAGCAGTCGTCCTCGCATATGAGACCAGGTTCGTCAGTCCAAGTCCCCAAACAACAACCGAACCTAATCCCTGATGCCAAACGCAAAGCCCACCGCGCGGAACCAGCAAACAGCAGCCTCCCACCTCACGCGACGGCGAAGACCGTAGGAGCCAGCACGCTGATCGGCGCAGCTGAGAGTGCTCGAATGATCGAGGTGCACTACTCTCGCGGGGCAAATGCTTCGCGCCGCCGATGCGGTCCGGCCGACGTCCGCGCCGCAACCGCAACGCGCGGAACTCAAGTCAGTCGCGCACTATCGCTTCCGCGCTGGAGACGGCGCGAACAGCGCTATCGCATCGGCGGCGACATGCTGCGGAGTATCGCGAGCGGCTTGGCGCTGGGCCATCACGATGCCTGGTCATTTCTTGATCAGCCTTGCCGACGCGGCTAGCTTTGACGCTTATGGCCCGACCACGTCAGCCACCATCCACCGTAACCCATGGCGCTCGCCTGGGTGGGGTTGCGGGGTCTCAACGTGATCGGCGTCCTGACAGCATCGTTAGTCGTTGCTGTGCATCCCTGAACCCCATCTGGCTCAGCGCATGGTACTGCTCGCTGGTGATGGGTGTCGGCGAAATGCGTGAGCACCTCCCACGTTGGTTCGACTCGTTTCCTAATCGACCGCAGGCTATTAGACGCTTACGAGGACCGGCACAGCCGGGACCCCCGCGTGCGGTGCCACCGCATGCCGACGGATCGATCGTGGTTCACCACTTTGGGCCCGACATGTCGGAGACGGGTGGCATCGAAGCCGTGATCCGGCTGCTGGTGTCCCGCTCGGTTGGTGGCGACGTTGTCCGTGCGCATGCGACGAGATCATGGCGCGGTCACGGTGTCACGGCGCGTCAGACGGTGGCGGCAGCCGTAGCGCTGTTGCGTCTTTCGCGGGCGTCGGTGGTTCATGTGCATCTGTCAGAGCGAGGCTCGTTTGTGCGGGAGGGTGGGTTTTTGCTGGCGGCGCGACTCAAACGGATGCCAATCGTTGTAACGAATCATGGCGCGGAGTATGTGGAATTCGCGGCTGAGCATAAGAGGCTGGTGCGTGCGGTGCTGGGAGGCGCGGATGTAGTTCTGTCGCTGTCGCCAGCTGCGCTGGAGACGTCCCGCAGCTTGGCTCCGAATGCTATGCATGCCCTCGTTCCCAATCCAGCGCCTGCGCACGCACTGTCATCTGCAGCTGGAGCCGCCGAAGAAGTAGCGCTTTTCGCTGGTGAGGTAGGCACCCGGAAGGGAGTGGACGTTTTGCTCCGTGCGTGGCCTTTGGTCTTGGAGCATCGTCCTCAGGCCCGACTCATCGTGGTGGGCCGACCGTCCGACGTGTTCGTCGGAGACGTACCGGGGGTAATCTTGCGCGGCGAAGTTAGTCCCATCGTGGTTGCTGCGTTGATGCGTGACGCGCGCGTAGTTGTGCTCCCGTCTCGGCACGAGGCGATGCCAATGGTCCTAACAGAGGCACTCGCTGCGGGCAGGCCGTTTGTTGGTACTCGTATCGCTGGGGTTGTAGAGCTAGCCCACGGGGTGCAGGCACTCATTCAGCCGGGAGACCATTTGGCGCTCGCCGCGGAGATAAGTGAGTTGCTGGCTGACCCAGACCTGGCCACCAAGCGCGGTGAGCTGGGGAGGCAGTTCTATTTGTCTACCCGCAGCGTAGAGGCCGTCACACCGCGGCTCCGGGAGGCATATCTGTATGCGCTCCGCCGGCGCGTTCCTACGTGAGGCGGGGATCACCCGGGAGCCGCTTCCGGAGTAAAGCGGCGGCTGGCGCAAGATCACATGTGGTCGCACCCCCTCAGGCGCCACGCTCGCCAGAGAAAGACCGGATTGCCCAGCAGGTAGCGCCGCCAGAGGCGTTGGGGCTCACGTAACAGTCGGAACAGCCACTCAACTCCGCACCTACTCATCCACCCAGGAGCACGTCGAACACGACCAGCCGCAAAATCGAAGAACGCTCCGACCCCGATCCCGAGCGTGCACTCGGTTTGGTCCAGGTTGGCGTCGAGCCAAAGCTCTTGTAAGGGCTGGCCTAGACCTACTAAAACGAGATCTGCGCCTGTGGCCGTAACCTCGGTGACTACCTCCGCCGCGGCGTACCCGTTCGCGGTGCCGACGATGGTGAGCCCGGAGATCCGTCTCTTCAGAGCATGGGATGCGTTCTCTGCAACGCCCGAGCGTCCACCGTACAGGAAAACTCGCCACTCTCGTTCGGCTGCAAGGGTGAGAATCCGAAAGATAAAGTCGGATCCGTTGAGGTTCTCAGGAAAGTGACCGCCCCGTAACCGGGCCGCGAGCTCCACTCCGATCCCGTCGTTGAGCAAGAAGTGGCAGCGCTCCAGCGCGGCTCGAAACTCGGGCACCTCATATGACAGGTTAAGCGAGTGGGCGTTAACGAAAGAAATGCGGCTGTGGGCGCCCGATCGCAGACTATTTATGTGAGCAAGCACCCTCTCGCCGCTCACAGCATCGATACCTATCCCAAAGATCCGGACCTTCGTCTGGCTGGCGGTGCCAGATACAGCAACTGACGTGGAAGCTGTGTAAGCAGGGGGCTGACCAACCCTCACGGTGCGTGAGATTCCCCTCCGCATGCCGGCGAGCATACAGTCCCGCCCTGCCACGCGCGGGGTATTGTTGCACCGCTATGAGGGTTCTAATCGTCGTCAATTGGTTCCTGAAGTACGTAACCGAGCAGGCCGCGGGCCTGGCGGAGGCTGGTGCGGATGTGCGGGTGGTGTGTCGGGACAACTTGGAGGAGTTCGCCGGCAACGAGCCGGAATGGCATCAGTGCCTTCAGCGGGTGACCGTCACGACGGGTAGGGCACCGTGGGTCATTCAGGGTTCCGGCACCGGCCCCCGCGCGCTGCGGGATGCCGTGGGCGTTGCTCGGCAGGCGCGCCGCTGGCATCCGGACGTCGTGCATGCCCACCCCAACGTGTCCCCGGCGCTCTTCATGGTGGCGATTGCCCCTCGCGTCCCGTTGGTGCTCACCGTCCATGATGTGGTCGCGCATCCGGGTCAGACAACGAAAAACGTGCCGAGAAGGGTGATGGAGCGCGCATGGGAGCGTCAGGCGTCGGGGTTCATCGTCCATGGCGAGGACCTTCGCCCGCTGCTTGAGGCGAGAGTCGGTGATCGACCGGTTGCGGTGGTCCCGCATGGTGTCCGGCCCGAACAGCGGCCCGATCCGGTTCCCGCCCGGCCGAACATCCTGTTCTTCGGGCGCCTTGAGCCATACAAGGGTCTGCGAGTGCTGATGGACGCCATGGCACTGGTCTGGGAGGTGCGGCCCGACGCCGAGTTGGTTGTCGCCGGGAGCGGACAGGCGGAGTCCGAGGTGACCGATGATGACCCACGGATACGAAAGCTCGCCCGCTACGTTCCAGAAGCGGAGGTGAGCCAGCTCTTCCGCGACGCTCAACTGCTCGTGGCCCCCTACACCGAGGCCAGTCAGAGTGGCGTCATTCCGCTCGCGTGTGCGCGCGGCATCCCAGCGATCGTGACCGACGTTGGAGCGCTCCCGACCCTGGTCATCGATTCCTCGCAGGTGGTCGCACCCGGCGATCCCCAGGCGCTCGCGCAAGCCCTGGTGAGGAATCTGGATCACGGGCCCGAGCTGCGTGACGCCGTGCATCAGAAGGCACGCAGCGAGCTCAGCTGGCTCGCGGCCGCCAAGCCCACGATGCGCTTCTATGCAGAGCTCGCTGGTCGATGAAGGCGATCTTCCTGTGCCCCAACCTGCAGGGCGGGGGGGCCGAGCGCCACTGGTCGATCCTGCTGCCAGGGCTCCGTGACCTCGGGATCGAGGTCAGCCTGGTCACCCTCGACGGTCGCGGCGAGTTCTATTCCGTCCTGCAGCGGGCAGGGATCCCGACCACCTCCTTCGCCGACCGCGGAAGGCGTCGATCGGTGGCGGCACTCAGGTCACTGCGGGCAGCGGAGGCCGATCTAATCATCACCACCGCGACGAGCGCCGACGGGCTCGCCACGCTGGCGACCCGGGGCAGGACGACGAAGTGGGTCAGTAACTGGCATCACCCTGATGGGCTTCCGCTGGCGCGCAGGCGCGTGCTGATCCTCCGCGGCATCCTGCCGCTGGCCGATGCGGTCATAGCCGTCAGCGATAGCCAGGTCACGGAGCTGCTGGATTACGGCGTGCGACGAGACTCGATTCACGTGATCTACAACGGCACAGACTTCGCGGACGGATGCGTGAATAGACCCAACACTCGACGCCAACTCGGGCTGGCCGAAACCGAAATGGCAGTGCTCCTGGCCGGTCGGCTGGAGAAGCAGAAGCGGGTCGACCTCTTCATCGAGTCGCTCGCGCTCGCACAGCAGGAGCACCCCTCGATCGTCGGCCTGGTGGCTGGCAGCGGCCCACTGGAGGCCGATCTGCGCAGGCAGGCTGAAGACGCCGCGGTCAACGTCCGCTTCCTTGGGCGTCGCCAGGACATGCAGGACATCATCGGGGCAGTGGACGCGCTGGCGCTGACCAGCGACCAGGAGGCACTCCCGTACATCGTCCTCGAGGCCATGGCCGGCAGCCGGCCGATCGTCGCCACCAGCGTGGGCGCCCTACCGGAGGTTGTGACCCCCGAGGTCGGCATCATCGTCCCGCCCCGGGACGTCAAAGCGTTCGCCGCAGCTCTGGGCAAGCTGGCCGACGACAGCACGCTGCGCTCCGCTCTCGGCGCGGCCGCTCAAGATCGACAGAAACGCAGGTTCTCGGCCGACGCCATGTGTAAGTCGTATGCCGACGCCATCCTGAGAATTGCCAATGGTGCTACTCACTCCCTCCCCGGTAGCTAAGGGTCAATAGCGTCCGGGAGCGGCTTGTCGGTGTGTCGCAAGTGGGCGTCAGCTTCGTGCGTCCACGATCGGTTGAGCTCTTGGGCACTAAGACTGAGGTGAACAACTTCTAGGCCCGGATGGTCGAGACGCGCTTGGTCGGCGTCACACGTGGCCAGGGCGTGACCCCGAGCGCTTGCTGTCGCAGCGATTCAAAGGTCGTTGTCGGCGATGTTCCAGCTGTTTTGGCGACTGAGCAGTCTGAGGTCAACAGACCGAATTCAAGAGTCCGACGGTAAGCCGTGAGCGCCGATCCGTTTTCGCGATTGCTTCTGCGACCGCCGCGCCATGATCGCCCTAGCCCTTTGGCGACCAACCGCCGCCGCTGCCGATAATCGAGACGTTCACGATTATCAGTGGACTCGTTGGTAGAGATGTTGGGCGGCGGTTTCCAATCCGGCGATGTCGTGGCTGGTGGCGCCTTCCCGGCCGACAAGGTAGTAGTAGTCGCCGTCGGCGAACGAAATGTCACTTCCGCCGGTAGTGCCTCCCAGCGAATAACCGACGGCGTTCGGGATCCCTGAGACTTTGAAGGATTTGTATGCGCCGTCGGTCTTCTGGACAGCGGGCTTCTTGAGGTTCGAGATGTAGTAGGCGAGTGCGGTGCGGGCTGCCGCGGTGGAGCGGAACTGCTCGAAGCTCGAGAGCCCTTGGTCGCCAGTACTGTCGTTTGTGAGTTGCTCGTTTGCGCCGGCTTTGAACCCTTCGCGAATTAGCATCGCTTTTTCGGCGGCGGTCTGAGCCGCGGCCTGTTGATCGTCCGGACCGGATACCCAGGCCGCTGCGCTGGAGTAGGTCGTGGTGTCGCTAGGCGTGAAGCCGGAGAGGTCGTGGCCGTCGATCAGCCGGCGTCGGATGCCGTTCGGCGTTTTACTCGCGACCGATCCGATTTCCGACGTGAGTCGCGCCTGGGCTGACGCACTCGCAGGACCGCCATTCCCGTAGCCCACGAGCAGGACCATGGACGCGCAGACCAGAGAGATCGATTTCCATTTCCGGCAGGCCGCAATCCGACGCGCCCTGGCACTCAACCGATCCATCGCTGCCCTCCCGGGGTTGATGAAGCCAAGCTGATCCACTCCCTCGCGAATCTCGCGATATTCAACCGCATCGAGCAATAGCCAGCAAAGCGTACCTGACGATCGCCTTCGCCAGTTGAACGTCGATATCGCAGCCATCGCTTGGGCGACAACTCACCGCTCGACTCGATCGATCTGTCTGGTCAGGGCGGGTCGACTGCGGGTTCGTGGCCGGGCGGAAGTCGGATTCGGGCACTGTCGCAGCGAGAGGTTGCGACAAGATAAAGCGTTCGGCGTAGCTCGCGGCCCGGCGAGAAACCGCCTCGTTGCGGAATTGGTTGTCACACGTGTGCGGTTCGTACGAAGAAGGTGTTGTGCGGCGCAGAAATGCTGATGATGCGGAGTTGTTGCTCGCCGCGGCGGGCGGGGACGATCGTGCGTTTGCCGAGTTCTATCGCCGATGGTTGCCGGTGGTGACGGGATATCACCTGCGCCGTGTCCGGTCTCGAGAACTCGCGTTTGACCTCACGGCTGAGACTTTCGCAGCGGTCGTCACCGACCTCAGGCGTTTCGATCCGGGTCGCGGCTCTGCTGCGGGCTGGTTGTTCGAGATTGCCGAGCACAAGCTGCTTGACAGCTGGCGTCGCGCGCGGGTGGAGAACTCGGCTCGCGCCCGCCTCGGTCACGAACCGGTTGCTGTGGACGATCGTGACCTCGAACGGGTCGAGGAACTTGCATCACTTGGCGCCACCCGTCGGCTCGACAAACTGCTCGTGCGGTTACCCGTCGAGCAACGAGACGCGCTGATAGCGCGGATTGTTGATGAGCGCCCGTACCCGGAGATCGCTGGTGAGATGGAGTGCTCGGAGGCAGTGGTTCGACAGCGGGTGCACCGCGGTCTTACTCACCTCCGCGAACGGCTAAGGGAGCCCTCATGAACGCGCACGAACGACTTGAACGCCAATTGCGAGCAAGCGTTGTTCGAGCTGGAGCTGCAACGCTGCGGTCGCGCCTGCGTTTGCGGCTGTTCTCACATGGACTCACGATCCTTGTGGTAGCAGTCACCACGTCGGCGGTAGCTGCAGCAGCGGTCACTTTGGTGGTATCGAAACCAAAGAACCCCGGGCCAATCCCCCGCAACGTTGACGACAGCGCTGTGGCGTCAGCCTGGAACACCGCCTGGGCTGAAGATCGAACCTGTGATCCAGGCGGCGGACTGTTCACCAGAACCCAATCGATCACAGGAGCCCCAAGCCAGGTAATGCTTGCCACGCTGCCGGTGTTGCGCCGTGCCGCGACAGGCGCTGACCGACTCCCGTCCCGGCTTTACCGGGGTCTAAGCGGTCGGCTGTGGCTGCCGTATATCCAGACCGGCGCCGTTTATGTTCGCTACGTTCGCCGCGCGCGGGTCGCGGACGGAATCAGCTTTTACCTCGTGCCGGCCGACAAACTTGGGCACCCCCCGCTCTCAACGACCGCGGCAAATCGCTGCTACGGGCTCACGGTCGCGGCGCTACAAGCCGAACTCCCGACTGTTCCCAGCGCAGAACGTGCACCCACGCGCCGATACGGTGACGCTGAGTTTGCTGTCGGCCGTTACAACCTCGAGACCTCCAAGGTGTACGACGGGGTTTTCGTCTTAGCCGAACGGCCTGGGGGAGGCGGAAGTGGCACCGGCGGTCAAAGCCCGGCCACAATCCGAAAAACGGGAGTGCTGGGCTTTGGTGGCCCTGACCCCAGTCTCTGGTACGGGATCGTCCCGCCGGGAGTCGAGACCGTAACCCTCCGATTCGCTGCCAGCGGTCACCGAATGCATCGCATGCGTGCTTTCAGCGTGACTGGCAACGTCATCAACAACGTGTTCGCGCTGTCAGCATCGCGTCGGTCCGCACAACGGAACTGGCCGACCAGCTCAATCTGGCGGTCAGCGTCAGGCAAAGTCATCAAGACCGTCAACGAGCGCCCATTCCATCCGTAAACCGCAGCTGCGCACCTAACCTGCTTTTGAACCGTCTGAAAGAGCTGGCGGTTCGCCATCAAGCCGGCCGAACGTATAAGCCAGCCAATGACACGCCAGCGATCGCTTTGGTCATTTCTTGGCCGCCTCGGCGCGTCATTGCATCGGCGACGATCCGTCCGAGCAAAGATGCTCGAGATTGCCGAGATCCGGTCGCTGATGGGCGGCGGAAGCCAGCCCTCCATTCGTGCTGGCGCGGGTACCGCGGTCGGACCACCAGGTCTGGCAGGTGAGGGAGTGCTGCACGTGGCCGTTGTCTCCTCGCTCATATCCGCTCGCCGTTGCGACCGGGTGACCGGCTGCGACCTCAGCTCACGCCTGATGCGGCTCCCGCTCCCGCTTGGTCGGCGCGTGGCCTGAGCGACTCGGCCCTCCCCTTGGGCTCCTCCCAATCCTCTTGGCGCCCGAGTGCTGTCATGTCGAGGTAGTAGTGCGTGCCGCCTACCTGCTCGGTGCCACGCGCGTAGGTCGAGTAGGTGTGAAAGACGCGATCTTCGATGCGAAGGAAGACACTCGTTCCGTGTAGCTCACTCGGGATCTCGGCCAACCCGTACTTGGTCTTCAACTCGGCGGCGGAACAGTAGTTGTAATGGGGATCGTCGACGGTATCGTCGAACGAAACGCCGAAGTCGAAGTTGAACCGACTGCCGTAACTCGAGTACCAGGGGAACGTCCAGCCCATCCTGTGCTTCCACCGCTCGATCTTTTCGATCGGCGCGCGAGAGACGACGGCGATCGTCGTGTCTCGCTCGTGCAGGTGGGCCGTGTTCCCGTATTGATCGACCCGGCCGGCGCAGCTCATGCACCCGTCCTCCCAGTCGGGGTCGAACATGTAGTGATCGACGATCAACTGATGGCGGTCCTCGAACAGGTCAAACAATGTCCGTGCGCCCCCGTCGGCGGCGATAAACCGGTAGTCCGCGGTGACCTCGACCATCGGCAGTCGTCGGCGCTCCGCAGCCAGCTCGTCGCGCGCCTTCGTCAGAGCCTTCTCACGCTCGAGCAGCCGGCGGCGGGCGCGAACCCAATCCTCGCTGCTGACAATCTCAGGCAAGCTCACGGCTGGCTCCTCTCGCGGGTGGCGTCTCGACACCGACTCTAGACCGCTGACGGCACGAGATCTCATCGCACCCAACTCCCGGATACCGATGCGTCGCAGCCCTGCTTCGCTCGTTCCACGACCATCTCGAACCAAGGGGTGTGGTCAGCCACCTGCTCAGCGCGGAAACCACGCTCATCGAGCGCGATCGCTTTCCCTATCTAGCCCGCTCATCGCTCGCTATCGCAACGGCGCGACCAACTGCTCATCCGGATCTGAAGATCGTGGCGGGCGGGCGCTACCTGGTCCGCATCAGGAATTTCGTCGGCTCGACACACGCGACATGCAGCCCTTCTCGCTTCTGAAACGCGCGGGCTCTCGGGTTGGTGCGTAGTACGTGCAGGGCGAGCGGTCTGTTCGATCGCTTGGCCTGCGCGATGACCGAGCGAAAGACTTCCGTCCCGAGACCCTTCCCCTGCCAGAACGGACTGAGTTCGAGCAACGCGAGATACAGCTCGTCAGGGCGCTCATCGATCTCAAGCACACGACGCGTTCTCCGTCGACCTCGATGACCTGTCGGGACTGCTCCACGAAGCGGTCGGAGAACATCCTCCTCTGAGTCTCGGGATCCCAGCCCCAGATTTCAGTCACGTATTCCCCGAGCGCATCGCGGTGAGGCGCGAAGGACCATTCGAAATCCGCCTCAGAAATTGGCCGCAGAGGCCAGATGAGTCCCTCGAGACGGCTCACGGCGTGGACGGTACAAGGGCAGCTGTCTACGAGTGCCGTGATCGCTTCAGCGTCCAGGGCAGCAGATCACTCGCCATCGCGTTGGCGACGTTCAGTCCGCGCGTTCCGATCCGCTACGGCTGTGACCGACGTTCGGCTGATCTGGGTGCCCACTCGCGGTCGAGGACCGCGTAGATCCGCGACGTCGACCATGCTCCTTTGAACCAGTCGGCCTCGATCAGTCTCGCCTCACATCGCAACCCCAAAGACTCGAGCAGTCGATGAACTGCATGGTTGCGCTCATCAGTCTCCGCATAAACCCGGTGCACAGCGCGTTCGCGCAAAAGCTCGGTGATAACGGCTCGCAGTGCTTCGCGTGCTAACCCAAGGCCCCAGTAGTTGCGCGAGAACGTGACACCGATCTCGGCCGTGGCGCGCTGACGGTCGCTGACGCGGACAGCGCAATCGCCGGCCAGCGCCTGGTCGAGCCTGTGGACCGCTGCCAGCTGCAGCCATTCTCCCGGCGTCCCGAGCCGGATGTCGCGCTGCGACGCCAAGAACCGCTCGGCGGCATCCATCGTGAATGGCGTCTCCCATGATTGAAAACGAGCGACCTCCGGATCGCTTCGGTACGACACGAAGGCCGGCAGATCTTCGATCATGAATGGCCTCAAGATCAGTCTCTCGGTAACGATCTCCGACACATGCGGATCCTGTCAGACCTTTCACACCGCGTGTCGCTCGTCCCCGAGCGACACGCAACCAGCGGGGCTATCCCAGGTCGTCTCGTCTACGCAGTTGTCGCAAGCCTCACGATCGTGCTTATCTGTTCCGATCCAACCGCCGTGCCGCCGCTTTGGCGACTAGGTGTCAGTGTTCCGAACGGCCTTGGAGCAGGATGCCGATTCCCTCTAGGAGCCCGCATGCAGTCCCGCGATCTGCTCCCAGACGGGCCGGAAACTCCCAGTCTTCGATCTGAACGCCATTGCAGACCTCGGTGAGCGCGTTGTTCAACAGATCGAGTTCTGCCGCACCCAATCGCACCACAAACTCCCCCTCCGTCTCACGCTCGATCCGCACCCGGACGACGAGACGCGGTGCTGGGCACGACCACTGCTTTCGCGCCACGTCTCCGTGCGTGGCCGGCGTTGCCTTGGCGACGGACCATCTGCCAGGCTAACGGTCCGTCGCTTTACTTGGAGCCTGTGGAGTAGGCGGTGTTGCCTTCACCGGCCTGCGGGTCGACTTGTCCCGTGCGTTCGGTCACTACCAGCCGCCTTCGTCGTGGACGTTTGCGCTGGCCCCGCCGTGGACGCTTGAAGTGGCTCCACCTGCCGTCTGTTGTTGTTGGTATTGATGTTCCCTGATCGTGGCTTGGTTAGCGAGTTGTGCCGGTCGTCGCGGAGCCGAGCGCGTAGCGATCGGCGCAGCGGCGATCGGCGCGTGCGGCGTCTGGCCGGGGGGGTCAGGCTGCCTTTCTTGCCTGCGCGCGAGTCCGTGTCGGAAGCGCCAGCTCTCGTTGCCGGTGTCGATGATGTGCGCGCGGTGGGTGAGCCGGTCGACGACTGCTTTCGCGAGCCGCGCGTCGGGGAACACCTTCGTCCACTCGCCGAACGGGAGGTTCGTGGTGACGATCATCGACGCGCGCTCGTTGCGTTCGCTGATGACCTGGAACACGAGCTCCGCCGCGCCGGCGGGCAACGCCAAATAGCCGAGTTCGTCGAGGCAGACAAGCTCGATCCGGGCGTAGCGGGCGATCACCCGTCCAAGCTCCCGCTGGGTCTCGGCGGCCTGCAGCTCGTTCGCCAACGCGGCGAGGGTGGTGAACCTGACGCGTCGGCCTTGCTGGCACGCCAGGAGAGCGAGCGCGATCGCTAAATGTGTCTTGCCCGTGCCGCTGTCGCCGAGCAGGATGATCGACTCGCGGTCATCGATCCAGGTGCCGTGTGCGAGCGCGGCGATCGTGGCCTGCGGAACCTTCGGGTTGTCCTCGAAGCGGAACTCCTCCAGTCGTTTGATCAGCGGGAACCGGGCATCGATCAGCCGCCGGCGTTCGCGGCGCTCCGCCCGCTCGTTCACCTCCGCCTCCAACAACGCCGCCAAATACGCGGTCGGTGTCTGTTGGTCGCGGGTCGCTTCCTCCGCCAGAGCGCGGAACCGGCGGCGGAGTGTCGGGAGCTTCAGCTCGACGGCGTGCGCGTCGATCAGCGCCTCCATCGCTTGGACCTGCGCCGGGAGGGTCATCGTCCCGCTCCGATGATCAGGAGTTGGTCGTATTGATCGAGCGTCGGCTCCGGCGAGCCGAGGCTGAGCAGTCGGTCGGGGAGGTCGTCGATCACCGCCGCGGGCGGCCGCTCCACGCGGCGGGCGAGCACGCCGACCGCGCGGCCGTCGATCGCGCCCGCGGTCAGCGCGCCGCGGACGGCGAGCTCGAGGTGCGCGGGGCCGTGCTCGCGTGCCAGCAGCAGCACGTCGACCATCTGCCGAGCAGCCTCCGAGGGTCCGTAACGGCCGGTCAGCGCCGCCCACAGTTCGTCGAAGCAATCCGGCCAACGCCCTTGCGCTCGTTGCTGATGCAGGGCCACGGACCCGGCGAGCGCGCCGGGCTTGTGGACCAGCAGATCGAGGTAGTGATCAAGCTCTGCCGCGACCCCGAATCGGCCCGCCAGCCTGTCATGGTGCGCGACCGGCTTCCCATCGTGCGACACGACGATCTGCCTGGCGCCGATCTCCGCGCTGACGCGCAGCCCGACCAGGCCGACCGGGACCGAGTACCGGTTCTGACGGACCGTGACCATCGCCTTCGCATCCACCCGCGGGTTGGTGTGCTCGCTCGTCTGCGCGCGGTCCGTGGGCAGCGCGCGCAACAGCGGCCGCTCGCGCGCGAGTGCCGCGCCGACCGTCCCGCGCCGGCCGGTGATCTGCCGAGCGAGGTCCGTCTCGCAACCAGCCAACAGGCGAGCGTTCAGCTCCGCGAGACTCGCCACGTCCGGGATCGGCACGAGATGCCGGCGGCGGAACCTCCCGATCTCGCCCTCGATCCCGCCCTTCTCGTGCGCGCCTCGAAGGCCGACGAGGGTGAACTGCGACTCGAACATGTAATGCGACCGCAAGCCGATGAACCGGTCCGTTTCGACTCGTTGACGGCCGCGCAGCACCTGCTTCACCGCGGAGGTCAGGTTGTCGTAGCGGACCAGGCCCGGCACGCCACCAAGCCACTCGAACGCGTCGGCGTGCGCCTCCAGGAACGCCTGCTGCGTCTCTCTCAGGAACGCACCAGCGAACGCTGCGCCGGAGTGACACAGCCGCAACTGAAACACATGCACGCGGACCTGCTCACCGTCGATCGTGACGACCGCCTCGCCCCAATCAACCTCCGCCTCCTCACCCGGCGGGTGATGCTGCGGCACGAACGCCTCGTCGATGTCACCCAGCTCCCGACGGCGATCACGGACATACCGGGAGACCTGGCGCTCGGAAACCACAGCGTCGTGTTCCTCGACGAGGCGCTGCCACACCCGCCTGGCCGTGTGACGCTGCTTGCGCGGCGCGTCCCGGTCGGCCTCAAGCCACGCGTCGATCAGCGCGTGATACGCGCCGAGCTTCGGTGACGGGCGATGCTCCGGCGGCCGCTTGACCGGCGGAACCGGCGACGCGAGCGCCTGCCGCACAGCCCGTCGATGCACGCCGTGCTTGACCGCCAACGCCCGCGTCGAGAGCCCGTCCCGATCGCGATCCCGTCTGATCTGCTCGAACAGCTCCATGCGTGAACCCATCCCTTCCGCCGCCTTCCGTCCGAGCTCGATGAGCCTCGAACGGTCGACCGCGAGTCGGACGGAGGTGGGGCCACTTCAAGCGTCCACACTGGGGCCACTTCAGATGTCCGCGCCCACGCCTGCTGGAGCAGATGGCGGGCCAGCGGCGGCCAGCGGCGATGCAGATCAAGTCTCCGATCTGCGCGAGCGTAGGAGCCGAGAATGCGCTGTCTTCGATTACGACCTCCGCGCTGGGATTCCACCCCGGCGCGCCGATCGCCTGCCCAATAGAAATTGAGGGTGTCGTCAGGCGCCCGGAGCGCGACCCACGTCGCGACCGCTATCTCGCCTAATGTGATTGCCGGAGCGGAGACGGTGGCTCCTTTAGCAGCAACGGACTGGGAACTCCAGCCACCGCCGATCTGCTGACAGTGGAAGTCAACGCTACCCCCGAAGCCCTGGGCCACCACGCACGCGCGTTACCGTGTGGTCAAAGGTCTGCAGGACGATCTGTCTCGGCCCGGATGGCAACGCGCCGTAGGTCACGTTTGATGACTCCCCGGTGCCCGAGCCGTCGACCCCAACAGGAAACACATTGTCCACACTCAGGCCGTCGACATTCTTGGCCTGGAATCTGATGGTTCCCTGGCCTGAGGCAATCAGCGTCTGCTCACTGTTCGCACCACCAACTATGACGAGCATGATGTCTGCGATTTGACCCAGCCCGGGCTCGGTGACCTGGTGATCGTTCACATCCATGAATCCCGGCGCCGCCATGTCGACCGTCTTACGAACCAGATCCTTGCCGCCGTCCCACACCTCGAACGTCGCGCCATGTACGCGGTCCTCCCCATCCATGATCAGTTCCATGACGAGCCGATAGCTCCCCGGAATGCGCGCGTACCCAGCAGCCAGCGTGGACGGAATCGTCATCAGGTCGCCGCCGTTGTTGATGACCTGTGTCTGCGAGTCGTCCACCCAGTTGTTGATCCACCACCTGAGACTCTGGCCGGTGCGGGATAGAGTGACCATGAACTGCTGCCACAAGTGCGGGAGTGCGCCGGTGGCAGGACAGCAGTTCAGCTGGAAGCCGATGCCGTTGCTCTGCTCCCCGTCCACCGACGGGGCCGATGGCACCGCGACCATCTCTTCGGTCACAGCGATCTCTACGGTCACGCCCGTGAGTGGTTCGGGCTTCCCGCCATCGCCGCGGCAATACAGGTTGTAGTTTGAGTTGCCGACAAGACCCCCAGCCGGGCTCGCGACATTGGCCATCAGGATGCCTCCGTTTGTGAAGATCCGCGTCGCCCATACCGCACGGATCCATTTCGACTCATGCAGCGCCACGATCTCGGTCACAGCCGCAAACGAGTCGCGCGCAGGAATCCCCAAAGACGAGAGCACGAGCCTATAGCAGCGCCACATCGCTCAGCGAAAGCTTCGGGGCGGGACAATCAGTCGTCTCGGCAACCGCTCCGCCCGGAATCCCGGCGAGACGGACTCCCAACAACCTGCACCGATCGCTTTCGCTTCTCACGCGACGCAGAGCTCACGATCGCTTCGGCGACGACAGGTTCGTCGACACTCCTGCTGGCGAGGAGGGGGAGCTCGGAGCTTGGACGAGAGTCCAGCTTCCAGCCAACACGCCCACTTGGCCGGCTATTCAACGCGGTGCGGGAGTGTCCGACGAACTGTGTAGGGCCGGATCTGCCCGGGTTTCGGTGGAGGCGCGTTTCTGAGGTCAGGCGGCTTGGTCGTTGTTGTTCAGTAGTTGTAGATGGTCTTGATGGTGGCCCTGATCTCGGAGTGTCAAAGAGACCAGCCGATAGCGTTTCATCGGCTGAGGAGTTGGGCGCGGGTCTTAGCGGGAAGACGTTCATCCTGGGATTTCAGCCAGATCGCCTCGATCTCGATCGGGGTGCGCATCTCGAGCGCTGAGTGGCGGCGGCGGGTGTTGTGGAACTGCAGGTAGTCGTGGATGCCGGTGGCGAGCTCGATCCGTGTCTTCCAGCGCCGGCGATTGAACAGCTCGACTTGCATGCGACCCCAGAAGCTCTCCATCATCGCGTTGTCTGCCGCGGTCCCGACCGCTCCCATCGACGGCGCGATCCCAGCACTCCGGAGGCGATCGCTGAACGCCCACGAGGTGAACTGGGTGGATTCAACCGGTCCTCGCAACAGTGTGCAAGTGTGGTGACAGTAACGCGGCTGTCGTCGCGGAGGCGCGAGCGGAGCGAGTGCCGTAGCGGCGATAGCCGCGTGCGCGCCGTCGGAGCCCTCATTCGGCGGCAGCGAGGTACTCGTCCAGAACCTCGGCGGGTGTCTTCCATCCGAGTGTCTTGCGTGGCCGGCTGTTGAGCGCTGCGGCGACCGCGGCGAGGTCCTCGGCGCGGTGACGGTGAAGATCGGTGCCTCTGGGGAAGTACTGGCGCAGCAGCCCGTTGGTGTTCTCGTTGGTCCCGCGCTGCCACGGGCTCTGCGGGTCACAGAAATACACGGGCAAGCCGGTCTCGATCCGCAGTTCGGCGTGCTGGGACATCTCCGCGCCCTGGTCCCACGCCAAGGACCGGCGCAGCTGCTCTGGCAGGGTCGTTATCTGCTCAGCGATCGCGTCACGCACCTGCTCGGCTCCATGACCTGAGAGCGGTGGGCCGTTCTTGATCCGTGGCTGACGGTCCTCGGGTGGCGGGAGGTGCAACAACATCGTGAAGCGGCTCGAGCGTTCCACCAGCGTGCCGATCGCCGAATGGCCAAGACCCAGGATCAGGTCGCCTTCCCAGTGGCCGGGAACGGCCCGGTCCCCGGCCTCAGCGGGCCGCTCGCTGATCATCACCTCTTCGGTCACGAACTGCTTGCCACGGGCTCCGACACGCGCCCTAGGAACCCGAAGGGCCCGCCCCGTGCGCAGGCACGCGACCAGCTCACGCTTCAGCGCGCCGCGGCTCTGGATGAACAGCGCCTGATAGATCGCCTCGTGGCTGATCCGCATCGACTCATCATCGGGGAAGTCGACCTTCAGCCGGTTAGAGATCTGCTCCGGGCTCCACGCCACAGCCCAGCGCCGATCTTTGCGGCGAGGCTTGTTCCGCCCCTTCCACACGGGCGTCCGTGGCCCAGCGACAGTCCCGTCAGGCCGCCGCACCTCGCCCGAGAGCCGCGCCTGCACATACTCACGCAACCGCGGATCGGCGGCGAGCTTCGCGGTCTTCGGGCGCCGCGCCAGCATCTCCGCCTTCCACTGCGCGACCGACGGCCTGTACTCAAGCTTGCCGCCACGCGTGGCCACATTCCGGCGCAGCTCCCGGGAGACCGTCGACGGCGAACGACCGAGCCGACGCGAGATCGTCCGGATCCCGATCCCCTGCGCTCTGAGCAGCGCAATCTCCTCCCGCTCCTCAAACGATAAATAGCGCCCCGACAGCGGGGCGAAGGTGACATCTGGCATCCCGCCACCGTTGCGGAACCACCGGACGCCGACCGGCTCCGACACTCCGGCCAACTCTGCCGCGACCGTCGTCGTGAACCCGTCGGCGATCGCCAACCAGAACACCACCCGATCCGTCCGCGACGCGATCCCAGGCCGTCCCGGTGACCGCATCGGATCGCGGCCCGTCAACTCCCTCATCCAACCAGCCGGCCTGCCCATCGCAACTCTCCTTCATCGAGCGTTGCGACGACCAGTTGAATCCGCCCGCATCCCGCGATCGGAGTGGATCATCAGCCCGTCGCGGTTCTGGCGTCGTTGGGTGGCCATCCCGAGTGCGTTGAGCACCAGAGCGGTGGTCTGGGTGGAGTCGACCGACCAACCGACCACCAGCCGGGAGAACATGTCGAGCACCACGGAGCAATAGATCTTGCCCTCGTGGGTGGGGTGCTCGGTGATGTCGGTGAGCCACAACTCGTTGGGCCTGTCACGAGCGAACCTCCGGCGGACCAGGTCAAGGGAGGTGACCTGCGCCAACCTGGCGCCTTTCGGCAAGCGGCGATTCGGAACACCACGGATCCCGAGCTCGTGCATGATCGACTCCACCGTGCTTCGGCTAACAACGACGTCGCGACCGAATGTCAGCTCGGCGGTGACCCGTCTGACCCCATAGGTCCCGCCAGAGGCCTTGTGCACGTCCACGATCTCGCTGGCCAGCCAGATCCGGCGAAGCCTGCGCGGAGGGTCTGGTCTGTCCTTCCACGCGTAATAGCCAGACACCGACACGCTCAGCGTTCGGCAAGCGTGCTCGATGTTGATGCCCTGCCCGGTCAGAGAGTCGATCACCGGGAAGAGTCTTTTGGGGTGATGCCCTCCTTCAGGAACACCTCGTTGATCTTCCTCGAGACCGCCAACTCGGTCTCCAACTGGCTGATCCGTTTCCGCGCGGCGGCCAACTGGAGCTGCTGCTCGGTCGTCTTGCCCAACGCCTCGCCACGATCGACGCGGTCCTGCTTGAGCCAGTTATAGATCGTCACCTCCGCAACCCCGAACGTCGCTGCCAACTGCTTGACACGCGTCCCAGAGCGGGCGAGCTCGATCACCTGACGACGGACTTCCAGCGAGTACTTGCGAGGCATAAAGCAGGATCCTCCCTGCCCCGGACCTCAGAAAACGGCCTCCACCGAAACGCCGGGCAGATCCTGCCTACACAGTTAAGAGGACGCTCTCGCGCCACACGTCGCTCGCAGCACGGGGCAGCGACACTCTCTCCACAGCGTTTAGTGCACGGATTCGATCTACGAGCTGGGATGAGAGATTTCTTCGCCGCCGGCTTAAGTCGCGTTAGGGTTGGCTGCAATGAGTCTGGGTCGAAGCTGGATCGCTTCTGGGTGTGTGTTATCCGCGACTTTCGCTGCACTGGCGATCCCCGCTGCTAGTGGGAGGGCGACCATTACTCGCGCCTCGGCGCGTGTGGATGAATCTCGGAGAGACGGGTTCGCGCAGGAATCGTTCACACTGAACTTGTCGAAGGACGCAGAGCCGATCAAGTCACTAAGCCTCGGCCCACCGTCCGGATTGCAGTACGGACCAGTCAGCAAGGGATTGCAGGTCCTGACCGCAGGCAAACCCGTTCGTTACACGGCCAAACACGTCGAGAACACGATCGTGATCTCATTTAGCCAGCCTGTGACAAGCGTCAGCATTCGCATCACCTCGCCGGCAATCCACAACTGCACTGCCGGCATTGTCACTCCGCTTGCCGCGGTGGGTGCGACAGGCTTTGACGCTGGAAAAGGGACGATCGCACCGCGCGCCGTGACGGTCCGCTTCATCAACGTCCGGCCGCCTACCTGGTGGCATCCCAATCACAAAGCGCAGCTCAGCGTGTGCTGAAGCAGCGTCACGGCCTACCTCCTGTCCTCGACAGCTCGCTCTGGCAGGACGAGTCCTATTCGATTGGTGGGTATGAGTCAGATCCTCCTGACCGTCGCTCAGACCGAGAGCACTCGTCTGAGCCGACCGAGCGGGACTAGAGCAATGCCCCACGAACGCGATGGCCAGAGTCTCAGGCGAGCCGAGCGCGGTGCGGCAGCATCCCATTCGTGGCTTAGCAATTGTCCTGCCTCGTTGTCGGCTGGCGAGCGCTTCCAGCCCGAAGCAGAAGGCGTGGATGTTGTCTGCTGTTGCTCTCAGGGGACTCTGTAGCCGCACTTAGCTTCAGCGTGCTTTAGAGCCGGGGACTGCGGTGGGAACTGAAGGTAGACCCCACCAATGCCTATGGCATTACCCGGGTGGCTGCCCGGTGGCGGGGCTGGCGGAGGTGCGGTGGTCGGGTCCGGGAAGTTGGTAAAGCCATGCGCCCGCATGCACTTCGCGAGGTTGAGTAGCGTGACCTTCTCGCTCTGCCGGGCTGCACCCGAACTGGTCGGGCCCGAATCGAGGAACTTGGCGCACGCTTTCTGAGCGGACAGGAACGCGGGGGACTGCGGGTTGATCCAGTTGGGGATGACGCTCGGACCGCCCGGTTTAGGATCGGGGAAGTTCGGCACCCCGTGCGAGCGCATGCATTGAGCCTCCCTGACGGGAGAGTCGGCGGCTGCCGCGTTGCCCGTGTTCACGGAGGCTCCGCAGGCTCCTGCTATCAGCGCCAAGCTCGCGATCACGAACGTGACTTTGAGGTGCTGCCTCAGGGCGGCTGAGGTTCGACTGATCATGAGGATCGTCCTCAACGGTATCTATCACCCAGTTACAGCGACGTAACGGGAGGCGCTTCTGCCTGCTGTCCTGCCAACGTCAACGTCCGCTTTGATGAAAAGTACTTGCGACGCGGTAGCTCGCCTTACCATCGCTCAGCCACGCTTCAGCTGCGAAGGCTGAGCGGCGGCACCATTGCTTCGACCAACTCGCCGGCTCAAGGCTGACGAGTGGATTGGCGACGAAGAACGGCTCGGCCTATCCAGCTCCGCCGTGCTTCAACCAGACGATCAAACGGTTGAGGACCGCAGCGACGCGATCAGGCTGGTCGTTGGCGAACGCTCAAGAACCGGCGCTCGGAGTCGAACGAGGACCCGGCCCGCCAATCCACTCTGTGCGCACCTGCTAGCCAGCGCTGGAACCCGCGGATCTGCCACTCATGGTCGGGGCAGAATTCGGCGCTTATATCCTGTCGCAGCTGGGGACAACCGCAAGCCCGGCATAAGACGTCCTGTTCGCTCACCAATAGAAAAATAAGCCGAAGATGTTGACGTCAGGTGTGCATCAGATCGCCTGACGTTACGTATGAGTCCGTCCTCGTAGGTCTCGACCAGCGTTATCGCGTCGGCGACGATCCGTGCCGGTCGCGGTGGGAAGTCAGACCTGAAGCGGCCGCCTGTATCGCACATCGGTCGCACCGTCGAACCGTCGGGCTCCGTCAGCGGTCCATCCGGTGCGCTCGTAGAACTGGAGCGCACGCGAGTCGGCCTCTAGAACCCAGAGCGTTGCGAAGGTTTTGGCTTGCGCGCGCAAGTCCGAGAGCGCCCGGTGAACGAGCGCTCGGCCGACACCGTTTCGCTGCTCGCTGGGCAGCACGTACAGACGCATGATCTCGCCTACCTCAGCAGGATCGTCGTCCTCATCTTCAGTCGCCCCAAACTGGCAGAAGCCGATCAGCCGGGAGCTGGCGTTACGCGCGAGGAGCACCCCACCGCATGCTTGCTGCTGCGCAACAAGGAGCTCCTGCCAATCGCGGCGCCGGTGAGCTTGCAACCGGTGCTCGAAGAACTCAGCAGGGACAAGAGCCGCATATGTCGCTGCCCACGTCTCGCAATGCACATCACGAATCGCCTGTGCGTCCCCGGTAGCGGCGAGTTCGATCTCCATGCCAGGCAGCGTTGCATGCCACGGGCTCATGCGCAGCGCAAGGCTCGCCGCTACTGCTTTCGTGCTCACGGCGCAATCTCACCGGCTAGTGGATTGGCGACGATTCGTCACCGCGACTGAGTCCGGCATAGGATGTCTGCATGGACTCCGCAACGATCGCATCGGTGGACAGGAGCGACGAGGCCAAAGTCATTGCAACTCTGGTGTCAGCGTTCATCGCCGATCCGGTTGAGCGGTGGCTCTTCGCGGAACCGCTGCAGTATCTGACGCAATTCGCACGGTTCGTGACGGCCTTCGGCAGCGGCGGCTTTGAGAGCGAAACAGTGTTTGGCCTCGGGGACTTTGCGGCGGTGGCGATCTGGATGCCGCCGGGGGTTGAGGCTGACGCAGATGCGATCGTGACGGTCCTGAGCGAGTCGGTCCCCACCCAGCAGCAGGCCGATGCGTTCTCGGTGCTAGAGCAGATGGATGCCGCTCATCCCAAGGATCTGCACTGGTACCTTCCATGGCTGGGTGTCGACAGTGCTCGGCAGGGAGTTGGTCTCGGAGCGGAGCTACTGAAGCAGTGTCTTGCCCGAGTGGACGCCGATCACTTACCGGCGTTCCTAGAAACGCCGAACCCGCGGACTGTGCCGCTCTATCAGCGCCACGGATTCGTCGTGACCAGCATTTCGCAAGCCGGAGCCTGCCCGCCAGTGACCAGCATGCGGCGCCCGGCAGGCTAAGCCGTCGCGGGCCCCTCCCTGACGCGGACTCGGGCGACGCTGACGATCGCTTCCGGGTCTCAGGCGGCGCGAACCGCGCTAGCGCAATGCGACCGAGCGTGCTTCGCGAGGTGCGCGCTTCTGGCGACGAGCAGGTCGGGAACCATATCGACCTCGCTGCCGTTCATCGCTGAAAGCCGGGCGCGCGGACCGACGCGCGCCTCGACGGTGCAGTCTCGGGGTTAGGCTCTATCTGGGCGCAGTCAGCAACAAGCGGCGCGAGCACTCCACTACCTCGCATGGTCGCAGGCCACCCTATCGCTCGTGGAGCCAGCGCTTGTCAGCGACCAGGGTTCCGTCACCATCAAAGCTCGAATCCAGGCAGACGATCCGCTCGACGTGTTTCGTGATCTCCGGTTCGCGCATCAGCCGATCGCTGAGGTCTTTGGCAAGGCTCAGTAGCTCGTCGGAGTAGGTGGCCTTCGCGGCACCGAACCGGTGAAGAATGAGGTAGGCGTCAATCTGTGGTGGATCGGTCCTCGCCCAGCCGGTGTCGTGGTAGTTTGCAATTAGCCGCTCGTACTGCGTCGGTGTCACGAGGTGCGCGCGACGTAGGTCATTAACTGGATCAGCGCTACGAACGGCTCGTCGGCAGCGATCTTTACTTCGCCGACGACCGGCTTCCCGCCGGCTGCAAGCAGCAAGTCGGGGAGTAGCGCGCGACCGGCTGGCGTGTCGTCGGTATCGAAGCGAGCATTGCCGAGCGTGCGGATGATGCTCGGCTCGTAGTCGACCCAGGCCGGCACGCGCTCGAACAAGTCTGTGTAGCGCTCGGGGCTCAACGCCGGACCGAACCTACTGGCGCGATCAAGATGAAATCGCCCAACGCATGCTTACAGCGATCGAGGTTGAACTCGCACGGCGGGCAACCACCGATTGACGCATGGCCCGATTCCGGCCACCGGATCCAAGTGCAGTGCGCCGGCGGCCTCCTCAAGCTACTGGCCTCCCCGTCGTGCTCATCCGGCTCGCGGCGCCCCCGCTTCGCCCGGGAAGGGCGCATGACCCTCGCGATCGCTTCCGTGTTTCGGAATCGTCCGGTGCCGCTATAGCCTTGGCGACGGAGCGTCATTCACTGCGGCTGCGCCGCGTGTCTGACTTAGTCCTGTTAGATCTACGGCTCGCGCTCCTCCTAGCGCGGCTTCGAAGAGCAATCCTCGTCCTATCGGCAGATGCGACAGCGAGCGAACAGGCGGAGTTGCAAGATGTAATACATCCTAATTCGAGATGTAGAACTTCTCAGCTTAGGTTGTAGAATCTCCAGCGATGCAAGCTGACGGGGCACACATTCAGTCTGCGGACGCCGCACACGAGCTGCTCGAGGCGTTGGGTCAGCAGCTCACGCGAGCGGGGTCGAGCTTTGACCTCGTGGTCATCGGTGGATCGGCGTTGCTCGCCCGTGGCCTGGTCGAGCGTGCCACCCGCGATGTCGACGTGGTCGCAATCGCCAGCCCCAACGGGCTGCAGTCAGCCGTGGCTTTGCCGAAAGAGCTCACCGCCGCGGTGGAGCGGGTCGCCCGGGACTTTGAGATTCCGAACGACTGGCTCAACAGCGAGCCGGCTGAGCTGCTGCGGTTCGGGCTGCCGAACGGGTGCCCTCGTCGAGGCTCTCAAATACTTCGGAGTTGAGGGTGCCGATCTCCGACCTTAGTACGCAGCTCGAGGACGCGCTCGACCGCTTTGCCTGGGAAGAGTGGGCTCAGATGGGGATCTTCGCAACCGCCGGGCCGTCACGCCAATGGGCGCAGGATCCAGAGGCATTGCTCCTCTTCACGTTCGAGGTCGCCAGGGGTGACGCGCGGCTGTTCGATGAAGTTCTCGATTGGCTCCTCACCAACGAACAGATCGTCAATCTGCGGCGCCTACGCTCGCTCGCGGTAGATCCAGAAGACCAAGCGTTGACTGAAGCAGTCATCGCGTGGCTGGGACGGCAGCGACCGAAGGCCAGGTTCGCGCAACCCAGACCCACTGACCCGCCGCCGGCTCTGCGGCCGCTCTTCTTTCAAGACGACTTTCCCGTCGCCCACCCCGATCCGGCGTTCGCGGAGCATGGCTGGCTACGACCCGCGTTCACAGGAACCCGAAAGTCAATGCCGCCGATCATCGACGCGCCTATCAACCTGAGCTTTCGCCTCCGTCTCCTGTTCGGCCTAACTGCTCGTGCAGAGCTTGCACGTCTGCTCTTCACGATGGAAGCTCCGGGCCTGACAAGCGCAACTCTGGCACGCGCCGCCGGGTTCACGAAGCGCAACGTGCATGAGGCGCTCTCAGCCTTTGAACTTGCTGGCGTGGTGTCTTCGTTCGGAGCCGGATATGAGCTGCGGTACCGCACCGATCATCAGCGCTGGGCGGAATTCCTCGGCATACGCGAGTCGATCGAGCACGTCGACTGGATACCGATCCTGCTCAGCCTCCGGCGCACACTCCGATGGATCCGAGAAGCGAGCAGAGCTGAGCCCTCCGATTACCTGCTGTCCAGCAGCGCGCGGGACCTACTGGAACGGATCCGGCCTGACCTCCAAGCTGCCGCGGTAGACGTCCGTGCAAGCAGGAGCGCAGCGACGGCGCTCGATGACCTCTCAGCGGTCACGAAGCAGATCTTCGATCTCTTGGACACGGACTAGGACAACGTCGAGCCCGTGGCACCTCGGCGTCACAGGGCTCGCGCTCTTGAGACCGGTCAACTCCACGATTGCGGAGTGTTGACCCAAGCGTTGACCCCGGGCCCAAATCAGACTGTCAGCTCGCGGCCAGCCTCCCCAAAACTAACTGATTACCAGGGATTTCCTAGAAGCCCGCTGTCGGACTCGAACCGACAACCGCCTCATTACAAGTGAGGTGCGCTACCAATTGCGCCAAGCGGGCGTGGCTCTGAGTTTGTCAGGAGTCGCGCTGGGGAGCAGGCGCAGAGCGCTGCGCCGCCTCATGGCGTTCCGTGGCTGCCTCTGGGAGCTTCGTGTCCATCGCCTTGGCGAGCCTCGCGTTCATCTCGGCATCGGCGGCGACGGCTGTCTCGGCGAGAGTCTCGGCGGTCTGACAAACCTCGGCCATGGCTGCACCCGGCGGTTGGGCGGCGCGCGTGGCGGCCTGCAGCCCGCGGCGGCGGGGCCGCCAGACGCGCAGGTACTCGGCGAGCAGATAGGAGCCCAGCACGATTGCGATCGCCCCGAACTGGGCGACGATCGTCTCCACGTTCGGGAACAGCGAGAACCACTGTCCGAGCCAGCCCGGCCAGTTTCCGATCGAGGTGGTGCCGATCCAGCCGGCCAGCTGCATCTCATTGATCTCCTCGCCGACCATGACGAACAGGACCACCAGCAGCATCCCGCCGGTGATGATCAGGAGCCGCTTGTACGGAAGCTTCCGGTGTAGCGAGAAGGTCAGCACACCGATGGCGGAGGTGAACAGGAGGCCGAGCGTGACGCCCTCGAGCACGACGCTCGACCCGAACGTCACGCGCAGGTTCTGCAGGAAGATGACGATCTCAAAGCCCTCGCGGTAGATCGAGGTGAAGCCCAGCAGGCCGAAGCCGAGCAGGGTGGCGCGCATGTGGGTCTGTGGATCACCGCTCAGCAGGCCCTTGCGCCGCTTGTGGTGGTGTGAGATCCAGCCGGTCCAATAGACCTTGTGGAAGAACCAGTTCATGACCACCAGGAGCACGATGATCGCCGGGATGCCGGTGGCGGCCTGCAGGCCGAGGCCGCTGCCACCCAGGGCATCGATGATTCCGATCGCCGCGAACCAGGTGCCCACGGTCGCGAGCAGCCCGATGCCGCCCCCGAAAGCCACCGGTCGCTTGTAGACGCTGTTGGCGCCGCGGAAGCTGGCGGTGATCGCCGCGAGCACGAGAATCGTCTCCAAACCCTCGCGGAAGACAAGGATCGCGCTGTTGATCACCGCAGTCGTGGGGCTCATATGACGTGCGTTCGCGGCAACGCTGGGATCGACCGTGCCGCCGCTCGAGTGCCAGCCGAGCACGACCGCGAGCGACCCCACGGTCAACACGATCATGACCCAGACGTAGAAGCTCCACTTCTGGGTCGCACGCTTACGCAACGGCTTGGCTGTGTCGGAAGTAGTGGCTGCCATCGTGGCTCGGTGTACTCGGCGCTAATCCGATCGCCCCGGTCGGAATCTCACGCGGTGTCGCAAGCTAGCACACATTAGGGTGCCCTAACAACCCTGCATCTCGTTGTTGCACCGCAGATCTGCCACGGGCGAACCACAGTAGGCTGCCGCGCATGGCGATTATCCAGACTCCTGTCTTTGATCTGCAGGGCCACTCCACGCAGTCCGATGGTGAACTGGCGCCCGCTGAAGTCGTGCGAGCGGCCAAGCAGGCGGGGGTTGAGCTCTTTGCGCTGACCGACCACGACAGCGTCGAGGGACTCCGCGAGGGGGCCGACGCTGCAGACGATGTCGGCCTGGCGCTTGTCCCAGCCGTCGAGGTCTCGGTTCTGGACCCGGTGGCGGCGGATCTGCACGTGTGCGGCTACCTGGTGGATCCCGCGGACCCAGGTCTACTAGTGCAACTCAAGCGCTCACGCGAGGACCGCGAGAAGCGTGCCGGGCGCATGATCGAGGCGCTCGAGCAGAACGGCTGGGCTGTCGACCAGGAGTTCCTGAATAAGCGCGTGGCCGCCGGCCTGACGGTCGGACGTCCCCACCTGGCGGAGGCTGTGGCCAGCGATGCACGCAACACCGCTCGTCTCGAGCAGGAACAGCTCAAGAACCCCACGGAGTTCCTGGTCGCCTACCTGATCGAGGGCAAGCCTGCGTTTCGCGACCGCGAGGCGCCGTCGGTGAGCCAGGCGATCGACCTGATTCACGGTGCCGGCGGCGTCGCTGTGTGGGCGCACCCGTTCTGGGACGTCGAGGCCGAGGCCGAGGTGCTCGCCACACTCGAGCGCTTCGCCGCGGTCGGCCTTGACGGAGTCGAGGCCTTCTACGTCACCCACACGCAGGCGCAGACCGACCTACTGGTCCGGGCAGCAGATGAGCTTGGGCTCCTCACAACCGGCTCATCGGACTACCACGGACCAGGCCACAGGCAGTTCAACCGCTTCCGTGCATTCCAGACGTACGGCCACGAGCCCAACCTCGGGCCACTGCTCGCC